>NZ_CP122282.1:0-1540000 GCF_045781765.1 Polymorphospora sp. A560
TCACCGCACGACATCGTGCCTGGTGGCCGACCAACACCGGGCGGCCAGGTCCACAGACCAGCGGCAGCCGGTACTCAGATGCGATGGGGGTGGCGCGACGGTGACCGACATGGTCGACCTTGCCGCGGTCTGGACTGCTGCTACCGACGAACTCGCCGACGAGATCGTCTCAGCCCAGCAGCGTGCCTATCTCCGCATGACCCGGCTGCGCGCCATCGTCGAGGACACCGCCCTGCTCGCCGTACCCGACGCCTTCACCCGGGATGTCATCGAGTCGCGCCTGCGGCCCGCCATCACCGAGGCCCTGTCCCGCCGGCTCGGCCGGTCGATCCAGGTTGCCGTCACCGTACGGGCACCCGAAGACGGTCAACCGCGCACCAACGGGACGGTCTACGGCAGCGCCGCGGTGCCGGACAGTACCTCCTTCCCGGTGCAGCCCGTCCTCGCGCGCTTCCCGACCGAGCAGGTCGACCGGCCGCCACCACACGTCGAGTTGCCGATGCCGCCGAACGGTTCGGCGCAGCACCCCGGTGCCGGGTCGGGCCACCATCCCGCCGCGTCCGGCCGGCCGGACGCCGACCAGCACGCCAAGCCGCCGACCGGCACCGGCCCCGACCGCGGCGGCACACAGGACGCGCTGTTCGCGGCGCCGTACCCGCAGCCGTACGTGGAGCCCGGGCCGCCGCCCGCGGCTCCACACCTGTCCGGGCCGCCCGCCCCGCACCACGAGCGGCGCGACGCCCGGCCCGACCCGCCGGAGCGCACCTACCGCGGCGAAGCGGCCGGGCTGCGTATCGACGAGCCGACCATCCGCAATCTGGGCAGCGGGACCGACAGCGGTCCTGGCCGCGCCCAGAACCGCGACGCCGACCTGCGGCTGCCGGGCCGCGACGACCGCCGCCCGGGCGCCACGCCCGACAGCGGCGGCAACCGGCTCAACCCGAAGTACATGTTCGAGACGTTCGTCATCGGCTCGTCGAACCGGTTCGCGCACGCCGCCTCGGTCGCCGTCTCCGAATCGCCGGCCAAGGCGTACAACCCGCTGTTCATCTACGGCAGTTCGGGGCTGGGCAAGACACACCTGCTCCACGCCATCGGCCACTACGCGCAGACCCTGGGCAACGCCCGGTCGGTGCGGTACGTCTCCACCGAGGAATTCACCAACGACTTCATCAACTCACTGCGCGACGACAAGACCAGCGCCTTCCAGCGGCGCTACCGCGACGTCGACATCCTCCTGATCGACGACATCCAGTTCCTGGAGAACCGCGAACGGACGCAGGAGGAGTTCTTCCACACCTTCAACACCCTGCACAACGCCAACAAGCAGATCGTGATCACGTCCGACCGGTCGCCGCGGCAGTTGGCGACGCTGGAGGACCGGATGCGTACCCGGTTCGAATGGGGGCTGCTGGCCGACATCCAGCCGCCCGACCTGGAGACCCGTATCGCGATCCTGCAGAAGAAGGCGGCCCAGGAGCGGCTCTACGCCCCACCGGACGTGCTGGAGTTCATCGCCTCCCGGGTGTCGAACTCGATCCGTGAACTCGAGGGCGCGCTGATCCGGGTGACCGCGTTCGCCAGCCTGACCCACACCGCGGTCGAGCTGGCCCTGGCCGAAGAGGTACTACGCGACTTCATCCCCGACGGTCAGGGTCCGGAGATCACCGCCGACCAGATCATGGCGGCGACCGCCGACTACTTCGGGGTGAGCCTGGAGGACCTGCGTGGGCACTCCCGCTCCCGGGTGCTGGTCAACGCCCGTCAGGTCGCCATGTATCTGTGCCGGGAGCTGACCGAGCTGTCGCTGCCCCGGATCGGCCAGGCGTTCGGCGGCCGCGACCACACCACGGTCATGCACGCCGACCGCAAGATCCGGCAACAGATGGCCGAACGCCGGCTGCTCTACAACCAGATCGCCGAGCTGACCAACCGGATCAAGCAGAACTCCTGACACCCGGTAACCCCTGGTAGTGGATCAGTCGCTGATCCAGGTGTGGATAACCGCCGTCGGTGGAGTCCGAGCCCGAAGCGCCCCGTCCCAGCTGTGGACGGGGCGCTTCTTGTCCACCGGTTGTCCACACTGTCCACAGGTCGTTATCCACGACGGTGGACAACGCGACGACGACCAGCAGCCACTTACCCACAACCTGTGGATAACTCCTGTGGAAACGACTGTGGACGTACACGGAGGGTAAGCAACTTACCCACAGGCCAGGGCGAGCTGTGGGAAACCTGTTGAAGGATCTGGGGAAAACTAATCCCGATCTTCACTCGACGATCCACACCCTTGGGGAAAAACCTTGTGGAAACCCTGTGGATTGCCGGTGAGCAGTTGTGGACAACCGGGCAACAGTCGGGGCCTGTGGATGAAACGGCCAGTTTGAACCCTGGTTATCCCCAGGCAACCCACCGGTGGATAACGGGACTGAGCTGGGAAAACTCTAGTTCTCCACAGAATCCACAACACCGATGAAGACGATGAGAGATTTTTCTAATAGAGATCAAAACCCAATCATCAGCGTTGTGGATTCTGTGGACCGGCCGACGGCCGGCCCATCGAGAGACATCCGAACGGACGAAGCACCGGGGGCGGGCGTACGCCGTGTGGGTCGTCGCCTTAAGGTTCGGTGGGGACCCACGTGTGCCGGCCGCACCCCGACAGCACGACCGCCGACACCACCACCGCCGGTGGCCGGACAGCCGCCGACAGCGGAGCCGCTGCGAGCAACCCATCGTTGCCGGTAGCGGGACCGTTGCCGGCAGCAGCCACTGGCGGCAGCAGCTACCTTTGTCCATCAGTCGACCCGGAGGCATGGCATGAAGTTCAGAGTCGAGCGTGACGCGCTCGCCGACGCCGTGGCGTGGACGGCCAAGAGCCTGCCCAGCCGGCCGTCCGTCCCGGTTCTCGCCGGAGTGATGCTGCGGGTGACCGACGGACTCCTTCACGTGTCCGGGTTCGACTACGAGGTGTCGAGCCAGGTCACCGTCGACGTGCAGGGGGACGCCGACGGTGCCGCCCTGGTCTCCGGTCGGCTGCTCGCCGAGATCACCAAGGCGCTGCCCGCCAAGCCGGTCGACATCGCCGCGGTCGGAGCACATCTGGAACTCGTCTGCGGCAGCGCGCGGTTCACGCTGCCGACGATGCCCGTCGAGGACTACCCGGCGCTGCCGGACATGCCGGCCAGCACCGGCAGTGTCGACGCCGCCGCGTTCGCCGCCGCCGTCGCCCAGGTCGCCATCGCCGCCGGACGTGACGAGACGCTGCCGATGATGACCGGCATCCGGGTCGAGCTCAACGGTTCGACGCTGGCCATGCTCGCCACCGACCGCTACCGGCTCGCGCTGCGCGAGATGCAGTGGCGTCCCGACGACCCCGACATCAGCATCAACGCGCTCGTGCCGGCCCGCACCCTCGCCGACACCGCCAAGACGCTCGGCCCGCTCGGTGGTGAGGTGACCGTCGCCCTCGCCCAGGGATCGGCCGGCGAGGGCATGATCGGGTTCGCCGGCGGTACCCGGCGTACCACCAGCCGGCTTCTCGACGGCGCCAACTATCCGCCGGTGCGATCGCTCTTCCCCAGCTCGCACAACGCCGAGGCCAGGGTGCTCGTGGCCGCCCTCGTCGAGGTGGTCCGCCGGGTCGCCCTGGTCGCCGAGCGCACCACCCCGGTTCTGCTGAGCTTCAGCTCCGACGGCCTGGTCGTCGAGGCCGGCGGCACCGAGGAGGCGCGGGCGAGCGAGGCGATGGACGCGACCTTCACCGGCGAACCGCTGACCATCGGCTTCAACCCGCAATACCTGATCGACGGGTTGCAGAACCTCGGGTCGCCCCACGCGGTGCTCTCGTTCGTCGACGCGTTCAAGTCGGCCGTGATCTCGCCCGCCACCGAGGACGGCGAGATCATCGAGGGCTACCGCTACCTGATCATGCCGATCCGCGTCACCCGCTGATCGCGCTGAACCGGAAGGAAAGGCACAAAATGCAGCTTGGCCTCGTTGGTCTCGGCCGGATGGGCGGCAACATGCGCGAGCGTCTGCGCACGGCCGGTCACGAGGTTGTCGGCTACGACCCCAACCCCGACCTGGCCGACGTCGCCAGCCTCGCCGAAATGGTGGAGAAGCTGGCCACGCCCCGCGCAGTCTGGATCATGGTGCCGGCCGGCGTCACCGAGCAGACCGTCGACGAACTGGCCGCGCTGCTCTCCGACGGCGACATCATCATCGATGGCGGCAACTCGCGCTACAGCGACGACCTGCCGCGCTCCGAGCGGCTGAACGCGGTCGGGGTCGGCTACATCGACGTCGGCGTCTCCGGTGGGGTCTGGGGCCGGGAGAACGGCTACGCCCTTATGGTCGGCGGCTCCGAGGAGCACGTCGAACGGCTCATGCCGATCTTCGAGTCGCTGAAGCCGGCGGGCGAGTTCGGCTTTGTCCACGCCGGTCCGGTCGGCGCCGGCCACTACGCCAAGATGGTGCACAACGGCATCGAGTACGGGCTCATGCACGCGTACGCCGAGGGCTACGAGCTGCTGTGCAAGTCGGAACTGGTGACCAACGTCCCCGGCGTGTTCAAGTCGTGGCGGGAGGGCACCGTCGTGCGTTCCTGGCTGCTCGACCTGCTCGACATCGCGCTCGAGGAGGACCCGGAGCTGACCAGCCTGCGCGGCTACGCCGACGACACCGGCGAGGGCCGGTGGACGGTCGAGGAGGCGATCCGGCTGGCGGTGCCGATGAACGTCATCGCCGCCTCGCTGTTCGCCCGGTTCGCCTCCCGGCAGGACGACTCGCCCGCGATGAAGGCGATCGCCGCGCTGCGCCAGCAGTTCGGCGGTCACGCGATCCACAAGAACTGACCGACGCATGCATGTCCGCCGGCTCGAACTGGTCGACTTCCGCTCGTACGAGCGGGTCGTGGTCGACCTCGAGTCGGGGGTCAGCGTGCTCGTCGGGCCGAACGGGGTCGGCAAGACGAACCTCGTCGAGGCGTTGGGTTATGTGGCGACCCTGGGCAGCCACCGGGTCGCCACCGACGCCCCACTGGTCCGGATGGGGGCCGGCGCGGCGGTGATCCGCTGCGAGATCGTGCACGGCGGGCGTGAACTGCTCGTCGAACTGGAGATCGTGCCGGGCAAGGCCAACCGGGCCCGGCTGGGCCGGTCACCCGTACGCCGGTCGAGGGACATCCTCGGCGCGCTCCGGCTGGTGCTGTTCGCACCCGAGGACCTCGAACTGGTCCGGGGCGATCCGGCCGAACGGCGGAGCTACCTCGACGACCTGCTGGTCGCCCGGCTGCCCCGCTTCGCGGGCGTACGGGCCGACTACGAACGGGTTGTCAAGCAGCGCAACGCCCTGCTGCGCAGCGCCTACCTGGCCCGCAAGACCGGCGGCACCCGAGGCGGTGACCTCTCGACACTCGACGTGTGGGACGCCCACCTCGCCCGGCACGGCGCCGAGTTGCTGGCCGGCCGGCTCGCCCTGGTCGCCGCGCTGGCCCCGCATGTGACCAAGGCGTACGACGCCGTCGCGGCCGGTCGGGGGGCGGCCGGTATCACCTACCGCTCCACGCTCGAGACCGCCGAGACCGCCCCGGGCCGGGCCGAGCTGGAGGCGGGGCTCGCCGCTGCGCTGGCCGCCGCCCGGCAGTCGGAGGTCGACCGGGGCATGACGCTGGTCGGCCCGCACCGCGACGACCTCGCACTGACGCTCGGCCCGATGCCCGCCAAGGGCTACGCCAGCCACGGTGAATCCTGGTCGTACGCGCTCGCGCTGCGCCTGGCCGCGTACGACCTGCTCCGGGCCGACGGGATCGAACCGGTGCTCGTGCTCGACGACGTCTTCGCCGAACTGGACAGCGGCCGGCGGGAGCGGCTCGCCGAACTGGTCGGCTCCGCTACCCAGATGCTGGTCACCTGCGCCGTCGCCGAAGACGTACCGGAGGCGTTGCGCGGTGCCCGGTTCACGGTGACCGAGGGCGCGGTGGCCCGTGCCGACTGACTCCGGGCGCGAGCCGCCGGCCCGACCTGCCGACCAGCCGGCGGCCGCGGGGACGGGCGGCGAGGCGGCGCAACCCAGCGGCCCGGAGCTGGCCCGCGCGGTGCTCGACGCCGCCAAGGCCCGACGGGAGGCCGCCCGTCCGCGTCGACGTACCGGCGGCGACCGGGACCGGGACGGCGGTGACGGGACCGACGGCCAGCCGCGACGGCGGCTGCGGGGCTATTCCGGCCCCGGCCCCGATCCGCGCGACCCGCAATTGTTCGGTGACGTGCTGGCCCGGCTGGTCAAGGCGCGGGGCTGGCAGCAGCCGGCCGCCGAGGCGACCGTCTTCGGGGCCTGGGAACGGGTCGTCGGGCCGGACGTGGCCAAGCACAGCCGGCCGGTCAAGCTCGAGGACGGCGAACTGACCGTGGAGGCGGAGTCGACCGCGTGGGCGACCCAGCTCCGGCTGCTCGCCGCCTCGCTGCTGCGCCGGATCGCCGCCGAGGTCGGCCACAACGTGGTGCGCAAGCTCCACATCCACGGCCCGGCGGCGCCGTCGTGGTCACGCGGGCCGCGCCGGGTGCGCGGTCGTGGTCCCCGCGACACGTACGGCTGACCGGGTCAGAAGTCGGCGTAGACGGCGAAGCCCTGGTCGGCGCAGCGGCGGTAGAAGCGGGTCAGGACCACCAGCTCCGTGTGCGGGAAGCTCCACTGCGGCACCTGGCCGGTGTCGTCGCGCAGGCCGTCGAGGCGGGCGTCGAGCCACCGCAGTTGCTGTTCGGCGAGGCGCCCGGCCGAGATGGCCGCCCGGAGCACCGCCCCGACGGTGCCGAAGGTGACCAGGTCGCCGTACGCCCGGTGCGCCTCGACGAACCGCTCCAGGCCGCCGGCGATCCAGGCGCAGCCGTCGGGGTCGATCACCGGGTCCTCGTCCTCGGCGGAGGCGTCTGTGGCGTACAGCACACCCTGCAGTCCGAGGAGCAGGTCGACCAGTTCGGTGTACGGGGTGGCGTGGACCGCTCCGGTCTTGGCGATGTGCCCGGCGAGCGTGGCGGTCGGTGCCGGGATCCGTGGCGCGTCGACCAGTTCACCGAACTCGGGGAACCCCGCCGGGCCGACCGGTTCGTAGAACGAGCCGGTCCGGGGCCACTGTACGGCGACGTTGTCCAGCCCCATCGGGCTCCACCTCTCCTGGTCACGGTCCTGTCGGGTCGGCCGCGGCGGTCCGCCGACCGGCTCGCGGCCGTCGTACGGGCGGTCCGGCCGGCGGCCGAAACCGCCCGTCCGGCACGGCGCCGCCAAATTACGACACCTGACCCGATTACGCGACCCCCGTACGCCGCGTGTCGCGGTCGCCGGAGCCGGCGCGGGTCCGAAACCGAAGCCTTGATCGCACCGTGGCGTGTGGGGGGAGTCGCGGACAGAGAGGTTCGGCCGGCTATGAACGTCTGAGGCGCCTTCGCGGGTGCCGCGTACCCGTTTGGTCGCCCGGGCACAGTAGGATTCAGTTGGAGACGAGGAACATCGTGACACGACGGCCCGGGCTGCTTGTTCTGCCCGGGTTGCCGACACGAGTCCCAGCCGATCGCGATCCGCGGGAGTCCGCGGCGACCGGTGTGTCCGGCCCTCTGGCGATCCGTCGTTCCCCGACCGCGATCGTGGTGTCGGCCGCGCGCCTGCCGTCGTAATGCCCGCCGAACCCCGTGTCCCCCGGAGCCGCAGTCCGGGTGGTGCGAGAAAGTGGCCGAGGGTGTCAGCGCAGAAGAAGCAGGAGTACGGCGCCGATTCAATCACCGTGCTGGAGGGCTTGGAGGCGGTCCGCAAGCGACCCGGTATGTATATCGGGTCGACCGGTGAGCGTGGTCTGCACCACCTTGTCTGGGAGGTCGTGGACAACGCGGTCGACGAGGCGCTCGCCGGTCACTGCGACACGATCGACGTGGTGCTGCTCGCCGACGGCGGTGTGCGCGTGGTCGACAACGGCCGTGGCTTCCCGGTCGACCTCCACCCGAAGCTGAAGAAGCCGGGTGTCGAGGTCGCGCTGACCGTGCTGCACGCCGGCGGAAAGTTCGACGGCAAGGCGTACGCGGTCTCCGGCGGTCTGCACGGCGTCGGTGTCTCGGTGGTCAACGCGCTGTCCGTACGGATGTTCGTCGAGATCCACAAGTCCGGCCACGTGTGGCGGCAGCACTACACCAACTCGGTGCCCTCGCCGCTGGAGAAGGGCGAGACCACCGACCAGACCGGTTCCTCGGTGTCGTTCTGGCCCGACCCGGACGTCTTCGAGACGGTCGACTTCAACTTCGAGACGATCTACCGGCGGCTCCAGGAGATGGCCTTCCTGAACCGTGGGCTGACCATCCGGCTGCGCGACGAACGGGTGCAGGAGGAGGACGGCAACGCCCGCGAGGTGACCTTCCTCTACAGGGGCGGTATCGCCGACTTCGTCCGGCACCTCAACAACACCAAGAGCCCCATCCACAAGAGCGTGATCGAGTTCGGGGCGGAAGAGGAAGGCATGGCGGTGGAGATCGCCATGCAGTGGAACGAGTCGTACGGCGAGTCGGTCTACACCTTCGCCAACACCATCAACACCCACGAGGGCGGCACCCACGAGGAGGGCTTCCGGGCCGCGCTGACCACCGTGGTCAACCGGTACGGCGCGGACAAGAAGCTGCTCAAGGGCGACGAGAAGCTCACCGGCGAGGACATCCGCGAAGGGCTCGCCGCGATCATCTCGGTGAAGCTGGCCAACCCCCAGTTCGAGGGCCAGACGAAGACCAAGCTCGGCAACACCCCGGTCAAGAGCTTCGTGCAGCGGGTCTGCAACGAGTGGCTGGTCGACTGGTTCGACCGCAACCCGGCCGAGGTCAAGCAGATCATCACCAAGGCGACGCAGGCTTCCCGGGCCCGGATCGCGGCGCAGCAGGCGCGCAAGCTGGCCCGGCGCAAGTCGCTGCTGGAGTCGGGTTCGATGCCGGGCAAGCTCGCCGACTGCCAGTCGACCGATCCGCGTGAATCCGAGGTGTTCATCGTCGAGGGCGACTCGGCCGGTGGTTCGGCGAAGCAGGGCCGCGACCCGCGTACGCAGGCGATCCTGCCGATCCGCGGCAAGATCCTCAACGTGGAGAAGGCCCGGATCGACCGGGTGCTGAAGAACAACGAGGTGCAGGCGCTGATCACCGCGCTCGGCACCGGCATCCACGACGACTTCGACATCGAGAAGCTGCGCTACCACAAGATCGTGCTGATGGCGGACGCCGATGTCGACGGCCAGCACATCCAGACGCTGCTGCTCACCCTGCTCTTCCGCTTCATGCGTCCACTGGTCGAGTTGGGGCACGTCTACCTGGCCGCCCCGCCGCTTTACAAGATCAAGTGGAACAAGAAGGGCGACGACGCGCAGTACGCCTACTCCGACCGGGAGCGCGACGGGCTGATCGCGCTGCGCCAGCAGAAGAAGCCGAACGCCAGGCCCGACGACATCCAGCGGTTCAAGGGTCTGGGCGAGATGAACTACCCGGAGCTGTGGGAGACCACGATGAACCCGGCGACGCGTACGCTGCGTCAGGTCACTCTCGACGACGCGGCGACCGCCGACGAGTTGTTCAGCGTTCTGATGGGTGAGGACGTCGAGGCTCGCCGTTCCTTCATCCAGCGCAACGCCAAGGACGTTCGGTTCCTGGACATCTAGGTGAATCAGTGGTGGCCGGAACATTGACCACCGCGCTGAGTCACCGAGTTATCCACAGCTTCGACGGTTTCCACAGCCGTTATCCACAGCGATATGCGGCTTTAAGTCTGATAAGGGTTGACTGTGACGGATAATCCCGAGTCCTTCGAGAGCGAGCCGGAGGGCGCTCCGGCCGCCGCCGGTGGTGCGATCGTCCACGACCGCATCGAACCGGTCGGCCTCGAGATCGAGATGCAGCGCTCGTACCTCGACTACGCGATGAGCGTCATCGTGGGCCGGGCGCTGCCGGACGTGCGCGACGGCCTCAAGCCCGTCCACCGCAAGATCCTCTACGCCATGTTCGACTCCGGCTACCGGCCGGACCGTGGCTACGTGAAGTGCGCGCGCGTCGTCGGCGACGTCATGGGCAACTACCACCCGCACGGTGACGCGTCGATCTACGACGCCCTGGTGCGGATGGCCCAGCCCTGGTCGTTGCGCTACCCGCTGATCGACGGCAACGGCAACTTCGGCTCGCCCGGCAACGACCCGGCCGCGGCCATGCGTTACACCGAGTCGAAGCTGTCCCCGCTCGCGATGGAGCTGCTCCGCGACATCGACGAGGACACCGTCGACTTCCAGGACAACTACGACGGCCGGGCCAAAGAGCCGACCATCCTGCCAGCCCGGATCCCCAACCTGCTGATCAACGGCTCCGAGGGCATCGCGGTCGGCATGGCGACCAAGATCCCGCCGCACAACCTGCGGGAGATCGCCGCCGCCGTCCAGTGGTGCCTGGAGCACCCGGAGGCCGACGAGCCGACCACCCTCGACGCGCTCATCGAGATCGTCAAGGGCCCCGACTTCCCGACGTACGGCCTGATCGTCGGCACCCAGGCGATCCAGGACGCCTACCGCACCGGGCGCGGTTCGATCAGGATGCGCGCCGTCGTGGAGGTCGAGGAGGACAAGCGGGGCCGGACCAGCCTCGTCGTCACCGAGCTGCCCTACCAGGTCAACCCGGACAACCTCGCCGAACGGATCGCCGAGCTGATCAAGGAGGGCAAGCTCGCCGGCATCGCCGACATCCGCGAGGAGTCCTCCGGTCGTACCGGCATGCGCCTGGTGCTGGTGCTCAAGCGCGACGCGGTCGCCAAGGTGGTGCTCAACAACCTCTACAAGCACACCCAACTCCAGGAGACGTTCGGCGCCAACATGCTGGCGCTGGTCGACGGCGTACCACGCACCCTCAACCTGGCCCAGTTCATCCGCCACTACGTCGACCACCAGATCGACGTGATCCGGCGCCGGACCGCCTACCGGCTGCGCAAGGCCGAGGAGCGGGCCCACATCCTGCGCGGCCTGGTCAAGGCGCTCGACGCGCTCGACGAGGTGATCGCCCTCATCCGGCGGTCGCCGACGGTGGAGGACGCCCGGCAGGGCCTCATCCAGCTTCTCGACATCGACGAGATCCAGGCCACGGCGATTCTCGACATGCAGCTTCGCCGGCTGGCCGCGCTGGAACGCCAGAAGATCCTCGACGACCTGGCCAAGCTCGAACTCGAGATCCTCGACCTCAAGGACATCCTGGCCAAGCCCGAACGGCAGCGGAAGATCGTCTCGGAGGAACTCGGCGAGATCGTCGCCAAGTGGGGCGACGAGCGGCGTACCAAGATCCTGCCGTTCGACGGCGAGGTCTCGATGGAAGACCTGATCGCCCGCGAGGACGTCGTCGTCACCATCACCCGGACCGGCTACGCCAAGCGCACCAAGGTCGACCTCTACCGCTCGCAGCGGCGCGGCGGCAAGGGTGTGAGCGGCGCCACGCTGCGGCAGGACGACATCGTCAGCCACTTCTTCGTCTGCTCGACCCACGACTGGATCCTTTTCTTCACCAACAAGGGGCGGGTCTACCGCGCCAAGGCGTACGAACTGCCCGAGGCCAGCCGTACCGCCAAGGGCCAGCACGTGGCCAACCTGCTCGCGTTCCAGCCCGACGAGCAGATCGCGCAGATCATCGAGATCCCGAACTACCAGGTCGCGCCCTACCTGGTGCTCGCCACCAAGAACGGCCTGGTCAAGAAGACCCGGCTGGAGGAGTTCGACTCCAACCGCAGCGGCGGCATCATCGGCATCAACCTGCGTGACGAGGACGAACTCGTCGGCGCCGCCCTGGTCGCCGCCGAGGACGACCTGCTGTTGGTGTCGAAGCAGGCTCAGGCGATCCGGTTCAACGCCACCGACGAGGCGCTGCGGCCGATGGGCCGGGCGACCTCCGGGGTGATCGGTATGCGGTTCACCGATGACGACGTACTCCTCGCGATGGAGGTCGTTCGCGAGGGAATGGATGTTTTGGTGGCCACGAACGGCGGGTACGCCAAGCGGACGCCGATCGAGGAATATCCCGTCCAGGGACGGGGTGGCAAGGGTGTGCTGACCGCGAAGATCACCGAACGCCGGGGCGGGCTGGTCGGAGCGGTTGTGATCAGTCCGGATGACGAGTTGTTCGCGATCACGAGCAACGGCGGGGTCATCCGGACTCCGGTGAAGCCTGTACGGCGAACGCGGGATCGGAACACAATGGGGGTCAAGCTGATGGACCTGCCAGAAGGCGTAACCATCGTGGCCATCGCTCGCAACGCCGACGAGCCTGACGAACAGGACTAGTTGATGACGGAGACACAGGCGAAGTCGGGGACTGCGGGGGCCCCGACGACCCCGGTCGATGAGGAAGCCGCGAAGAGCGGCGCACCAGCGACCGGTCGCGCGGCCGTTGGTCGGGCGACAGTCCCCGGCGATACACCGTCACCCAAGTTCACGCGGGCTCCCGGGATGGCGCCGCCGCCCGACCAGCCCGCGGACCAGGGCAACGGCACGGCGCCGCCCAACGACGGCGCCGGCCAGGGCCACGTCGTGATGACAAAGGCTCCCGGAGACGCGGGCGGCGACGGGGCCCGGGGCAACCAGGCCGCAACCGCCACCCGTCCGGGCGCCGCCGGGCAGGGGCGCCTGGCCGCCGGCGGCACCACGATCCGCCCCTCCGGCGTCGGCGCCGCGCCCGGTTCGACAGGCCAGCCCACGGCCGGAGGCAACGGTGCCGGTGGCCCGGGAGCGGTCGGCGCGGCCCGGGTGACCGAAGCCGTACGCGCCGCCCGCAACACGGTCAGCTCCGCCGCGTCGCGCGGCCCCCGGCGGGCCCGGCTGAACGTCAAGCGGATCGACCCGTGGTCGGTGATGAAGTTCTCGTTCGCTGTCTCGCTGGTGCTGTTCATCGTGGTGATCGTGGCGACGTCGGTGCTATACCTGGCGCTCGACGCGATGGGCGTCTTCGAGACGGTCAACACCAGCCTCGGTGAGCTGATCAGCGCCGGCGGTGGCCAGGACAGCGGCGGCTTCCAGATCACCGCCAAGGGCGTCATCGGCACCTCCGCCCTGATCGGCCTGGTCAACGTGGTGCTCTTCACCGCTCTGGCCACCCTGGGCGCCTTCGTCTACAACGTCTGCGCCGACCTGGTCGGCGGCGTCGAACTCACCCTCGCCGAGCGCGACTGAGGCTCGGAAAAGACCCGGACGCCGGGGCGCCGCGAAACGCGGTTGCCCCGGCGTTGCGCATCCGCCTACGGTTACGGCAGGTCGGCGGCCATCCGGAACGGACGGCAGGCGGCCCGGTTCGACCCCGGCGTGACACCCACCCCCCGATTGGAAAGAAGCGCCGGCGGTGCGGTAACCTTGCTCGTCGCACGGGGGGCTATAGCTCAGTCGGTTAGAGCGCAGAGCTGATAACTCTGAGGTCGCTGGTTCGATTCCAGCTAGCCCCACTCCACATCCGGTCCGACAGCAGTCAAGGGGTCTCCCCATGTTGAAGAAGATCCTGATCGTAGTCGGCGTCATCGGCGTCGCGGCCTTCGTTGCGAAGAAGGTCAAGGACGCCAACGACGAGCGCGCCCTGTGGCACGAGGCCACCACCGCGCCTGATCTTCGCTGAGGTTCGACCCGATCTGGCGGCTCCCGCCGCCGCTGCGGGGCCGTAGCTCAACTGGCAGAGCACTGCCTTTGCAAGGCAGGGGTTAGGGGTTCGAGTCCCCTCGGCTCCACTCGATACCACGCCTGACCTGCGCCGCAGCGGTACCCAAGGTCATCCGGCACAGAATCGGCACGACCCAGATCTGATCTTGGTTACGGGGTTGGGGCGAAGCGATGAGCTGCCGAACGCGGAACCGAGCCGCCCCCGTCGACGATCGTGCTTCGGCCACCAGTGCGCGTAGGTTTCCAGCGTGGTTGGTGATCAGCGTTGTGGCGGAGAAGTGCCCGTAGCGCGTGCCAGGTCCCGTGCTGATCTAGGGGCCCTCTGGCCGAAGGTCCTCGGCTAGAGCGGCCTCGCGCAGTTCTTTGCGCCGCCCGCCGGCGACGAGGACCTCCGTGATGACCAGGCTGACACAGACAGCCGTCAGCAGGCCGAGCGCTAGCACCGCCGAAAGCCGGCCAGCGGCCGGGATGAGCGCCACCAGCAGCACTGCGGTAATCAGTCGCGGCCAGATGACCCGTCTTAGCAGGCGCGTGATCCGCAGTTGGAAGCCGACGTGGGAGAGCAGGAACAGGGCCGCTCCACCATAGAGGGCGTGCAGGCCCAGGCTCTCCAGTTGCGGGGACGAATGGTGCAGTTCGTTGTCTTTGATGATCGTTACCACTTTGTGCAGCCCGAGGGCGAGCAGTATGATGCCGGCGATCATCGGCAGGTGTAGATAGCTGTAGGCGTCGCGGGCGTAGGCAACCCGGCGCTGGACTGGGTTCTGGATCAGCGTCCGCTCGGCGGCGATCGCAACGACGTCGAAATAGGTCCAGCCCAATGCGGCGGCGGTGACGATGGTGAAGACGAGAGCCGCGATGAGCGCTCCGGTCATCGGCACGCCGCTGCTGGTCAGGCCAACCGCTATGAGCGACTCGCCAAGGGCGACGAGCACGATGAGGCCATGCCGCTCGGCCCAGTGCCGGGCCGAGGTGATGTGCCACCCCCACGACCGAATCACCAGGGCGGGGCCATAGTCGATGATGACGGCGAGCATCCAAAGCCCGGTCTGGCTCGCCTTGACCAGCCACGGATCGTCGAACAGTCGCTGCGGCACGACGGCGGCCGAGAACAGAAGGACGGAGGCGACAAACAGTGGCACGGCGATCAGCAGGACGATGTGCGGCCTCGTGTCTGGAACGGCGTACCAGCGCAGCGCCAGATGCACCAGCCGAACGACCACGAAGCACGCGACGAACACCACCGGACCGGAGACAGCCGCGCCCCGGATGTCGGTGAATGCCTGCCGGACGGCTACCGCCATTACAAGGGTGACCACTGCCACAAACAGCAGCGCGATCCGGATCAGCCCGATCCGAGCTTGGAGGCTGTTGCCCAACCAGGCATAGATGGACCACGTCGACCACAACAGGGCCAGCGCAAGCATCCCGTTCAGCACGCCGTGATTGGTGAAGTCGTCCTCCATCAGCGCAACGACCTGGATGAACGCGAGGACGAACACCAGATCGAAGAAGAGCTCCACGCTGGTTACGCCGACACCCTCGCGTAGCGGTCGAATGCCGCGCGGCGCTCGCGCTGACCTGCCATCGGACACCCCGTTGTCCTCGCTGACCACAGGGCAAAGTGTGGCAGCCGGCCAGACCGAAGATGCCCGAATCACCGACCGTGGCCGGTGACGCGATCGAAGCTGCCGTTGCCTCTTCCGGATGTTCTCGACGCCGGTGTATCCCGCGAGGCACGCCGCGGCCTCCGCTGAGGATGATCTTGCGGCGCGGCGCCTCAGTAGGTGTCGAAGGCGACGTCCACCGACGACGCGTCTCGCAACGGCGCTACCTGCTCGGCCTCGTCCTGGAGCGACTTCTTGGTCCGGGCCGGCAACGAACCGAACGTCTTGATGGTGATGGTCAGCTTCCGGCCGCTTTTCCGTGGCCGCCAAATACCGGTGATCCTGCCATCGGCGAGTACCGTCCCCGGTTCGCCCACCGTCTTCCACACCTCACCGCAGTACTTCTTGTCGACGATCGTTTCGCGGTCGCGCAGCTGGGTGTACGGGTCGCGCGGCGGGAGTAGACGTACGCCCTTCGGAGTCGGTGCCGACCGCAACCTGTCGACGTCCTCGGTGAGAATCCACGACTTGCCGCCGAACTCGACCTGTGTCAGCTCGTCCTCGACCAGGCTCCACCAGGGCTCGGTGTCACCGGCCTGGATTCCCACCCACGCGGCGAAGTCTGCGCGTGTCGACGGTCCGTAGCAGCGCAGGTAGCGGCGAAGCAGTTCGGCGCGGGCGGCCTCCGGGTCGATGTCCGGGATCGGATGGCCGAGCCACTCGTCGACCAGGACGAACGGTGCCTTGTTCCCGGACCGTGGCGCGAAGCAGACGAGCCCCTGCAACGTCAGGATGCGGATGCAGAAGTGCACGACGCCCTCACCGAGCGGCTGGTCCGGGGCGTAGGGACCCTCTTCTTCCCAGCTGCGGCGTTGTTCGTTCGGCAGCTTGCCGGCGATCCGCCCGGCGACTTCCGTACCGAGCTCGTTGATCGGGAGTTGGCGCCCGGACAGCACGTCGTCGATCTCGGCGCCGGACAGCCCGACCGCCTCGGTCAGGCTCATGTCGAGCTTGGTCAGCGTCTGTTCCACGCCGGGGACGAAATGCCGCATCGCCTTCTCGGTCGGCGGCAGCACGCCGGTGGTGAAGATCGGTGCGTCCACGGTCGGGAAGTAGAACGGTGAGCCGCGCATGCTCCAGGTCTGCAGCAGGCTCTTCTCGTCGGCGACCGCTTCCGACACCTGTTCCCGGGTGAGGTCCCGCACCCTGGCGTGCACCGCCAGCAGCGCCGACCCGGGTGGGCTGTTCTGGATACCGCACCGGCCGGCCGCGTCGAGCAGCTTGGGTCCGTCCAGCCGTTCGGTGAGGTGGTGGGCGTTCAGGCGAAACGCGATGACGTCGCCTTTCGAAACCCGCTCGGCCATCGGCCTACGCTATCGCGGCCGGCGTGCTCGCTGTCCGATCACCGTGACGGTTCGCCGGCTGGGCAGCAGATGGCGGGCGACGATCACCTGGACGCCCGGCAGCGGCCATCCCTCCCCGCTTTCCTGTCGGTGGTCAGTCGTGGAGTTCGGTCCGCTCGATCTCGGCGAAGGCGGCGGTCAGATAGCCGTCGAGCGGCCGGCCGCCCACCGCCAGCAGGTCGGCGACGAGGAGCGGTGCGTGCCGGGCGACGGCCTGCGCGTCGGGCGGAGTGGTGTCGTCGTCGGGGTCGTAGACGCCGAGCGCACCGGCCAGCAGGACCAGCACCACGTGCGGATCAACCCCGGTCTGCCAGGTCGCGGCGGACCGGACGCACCGTTCGAGCACCTGCCGCACGTCGTCGCCGTCGAGCCCGTCCGGGTGGGTCTGTTCGAGCAGGAGCCGGACCACCGCCCCGAGGACGGCACCGGACCGGTCGGCCGCGCCGAGGTCGGTCACCGCCGACCCGTACGCCTCGACGTCGTGGGCCCGGGCCGCGGCCACGGCTTCGGTGCTCGCCCTGGCGATCTCACGGGCGGCTGGGGGCAGGTGTCGCCAACTGCTGGTCATCGCCGACCAGCATCGCAGACGGCCGCCGTGGCGGGAGACTACGGCCAGGTGGTGAGGGCGCGGTCGAGAGCGTCGATCATGCGCTCGTACGAGCGGTCGACGTCCTGCGGCAGGCCGAACCCGCCGGCGGCGTGCAGGGCGATGAACCCGTGCAGGGCGCTGCGCAGGCAGCGTGCCGCGTCGACGGCCCGCTCGCCGCTGAGGCCGTAACCGTCGAGGACGGCGTAGATCACGTTCACGGCACCTTCGGCGGCGGCGATGTGCGCCGGGTCGGTCGGGTCGGGGGCGCGTACGGTGGCCGCGTAGCGGCCCGGCCGGCGTTGGGCGTACGTGCGGAAGGCTGCGGCGAGGGCGTGCAGCGCCTGCCGGCCGGCCCGGCCCGCGACGGCGGTTGTCGCCTCGGTGGTCAACTGTTCGAGCGCGCGTACGGCGAGCTGCTGGTGGAGCGCGTCGGCGCCGCGTACGTGCTTGTAGAGGCTGGGCAGGGCGACGCCGACCCGTTGGGCGACGCCGGCCAGGGTGAGCCGGTCGAGTCCGATCTCGTCGGCGAGCTGGGCGGCCTGCTCGACCACGATGGCGGGGGTGAGCCCGGCCCTAGGCATCGGCGTACACCGTGCCGAGGAACCGCACCAGTTCCGGGTTGACCAGTTCCGGGTATTCGGCCATCGGGTAGTGGCCAGCGTCGGGAACCAGCAGTAGTTCGCCGTGGAGGCGTTCGGCGACGAAGCGGGCCTCGGCGACCGGGTCGGGGAAGTCGGGATCTTTCGTACCCATGACGACGAGGGTAGGGGCATGGACCGAGTCGAGGCGCTGCTCGGCCGGCCGGTGACTGGTGCGGGTGGTCTTGACGAACGAGCGCCAGTGGTCGCCCCGGCGCAGGCTCTCGCGGATGCGGGCCCGGTGCTCGGTCAGGTCGGCGGGCGGGCGGCCCGGGTAGAACTTCTGGTAGTACCAGTGCCAGGCGGCGGGGCCCCAGGGCTTGGCGAGCAGCAGCCGGAAGGCGAGGTTCATCGCCGGACCGAGGTCGGGGTCGCGGACGAAGGGGCCGAGCAGCACCAGCCCGGTGATCCGGTCGAGGGCTTCGGCGGCGGCCCAGACGGCGGCGCCGGCGCCCATCGAGTTGCCGAGCACGACGGCCGGTCCGCCGAGTTCCTCGATCAGGGCGAGCAGGTCGGTGCCGAGCGCGACGTCGTCGTGGCGGCTGAATCCGTCGTCGCTGTCGCCGTGGCCGCGCAGGTCGACGGTGGCGACCCGGTAGGCGGCGTCGACCAGGGTGGGGACGGTGAATCGGTAGACCGAGCGCAGGTCACCCATGCCGGGCAGGCACACCACCAGCGGGCCGGTGCCGGTCACCTCGTACGCGATGCGGCCCTCGCCGCGATCCAGGTAGCTAACAGGCATGACGTAAAAGCTAATAGTATTAGCTTTTGTTGTCAAGGGGGCCCGTGACCGCGCGGGCCCGGAGCGGCGGTGCGAGGATCGCAACGTGATGGGAACCCTGAAGACCGAGCCCGCCCGCGGCCGACCCGACCTGCTCGCACCGCCCGTCGTGGCTGCCCTGGAGGCATGGCCGGCCGAGGCGCCGATCGACGTCGACGACGTACTGGTCGCGCCGATCGACGCGACCCTGGCCGACACCGCCGCGTTCTGTGCCGCGTACGAGGTGGGGCTCGAGGAGTCGGCCAACTGCGTGATCGTGGCCGGCAAGCGGGGTGGCGAGACCCGCTATGCGGCGTGCGTCATCCTGGCCACCACCCGCGCGGACGTCAACGGCGCCGTGCGCCGGCTGCTCGACGCGCGCAAGGCCAGCTTCGCCCCGATGGACGACGCGGTGCGGTCGACCGGCATGGAGTACGGCGGGATCACGCCGATCGGGCTGCCGGCGGACTGGCCGATCCTGGTCGACTCCCGGGTGGTCGCCGTACCGCACGTGATCATCGGTTCGGGGGTACGGCACAGCAAGATCGCACTGCCCGGCCCGGCGGTGGGTGTGCTGCCCAACGCCCAGGTCATCGCCGATCTGGCCAAACCCGCCGCCTGACGGGCCGGCTGCCGGCGGCACCGGCCTGGCGACAGCACGGGCCGGCCCGGAATGCTCGACATTCCGGGCCGACTCAGCTCGGTCGATGTGGTTCCACGTGAAACCAGCGCGGATGCGTCAGACGGCGCAACTGTCGTCGGTGCAGCCGTCGGCCCGGTCACCGGTCGGTGGTACGCCGACCGGGCGCAGTGCGGCCTCGGCGGCCTCCCGCCGGCGTACCTCTTCGAGCACGCCGCGCAGGGTGTCCGGGTCCTGGGCGCCGGTGACCGCGTACTTGCCGGCGAAGACGAACGTCGGCACGCTGCTCACGCCGATCTCGCGGGCCTCGGCCAGGTCCGTCTGGACCTCGGCGGTGCCGGCGGGGGAGTCGAGGAAGGCGCGGACCTCGGCCTCGTCGAGGCCGGCCCCGGCGGCGACCGTGGCCAGCGCGGCCGGCGATCCGATGTCCACGCCCTGCGTGAAGTGCGCCCGGTAGAGCGCCTCGATCATCTCGGCCGCCCGTCCGCGCTGGTCGGCGAACCAGACCAGCCGGTGGGCGTCGAAGGTGTTGGCGCTCAGTGCGCTGTCGAAGTCGAGGTGCAGGCCCGCACCGGCGGCCGCGCCGGTGACCCGGGTGACTATCTCCCGTACCCGGTCCGGGCCGCCGAACTTTCCGGCCAGCGCGGTCAGCAGCGGTTGCGGCTGCTCGACCGGTCGGGGGTCGAGTTGGAACGGACGGTAGCGGATCGTCACGTCACCGTTGTGCGACTCGAGGGCCTGCTCCAGCTTGCGCTTGCCGATGTAGCACCACGGGCAGACCACGTCCGAGTAGATGTCAATCTCCACGAACGGTGGTAACGCGGCAGGTCAGGAGATCTGTTCCCGGACCTGGCGCTTCAGCCGGGCGAGTACGGCGGTGCCACCGCGCACCCGCAGCGGGCTGATCGCCTGGGCGAGCCCCATCCGCTGGTAGAGGTCGTCCGGTACGGCGAGGATCTCGTCGGCCGTGGCGCCGGCCAGCCCCTCGGTGAGGATGCCGGCGAAGGCACGGGTCGTCGGTGCCTCCGGCGGGCAGTCGAACCACACGTCGACGGTGCGGTCCGGGTTGACCGCCGCCCGCAGGAAGAACTGCGTCTGGCACTCCGGCACCTGCTCCATGCCCTCGTGGCCGGCCAGCGACTCCGGCAGCGGCGCGACCGCGTCGGAGAACTCCAGCAACATCTCCAGCACCACCTCGCGGGGTGCGGCGGCGAACTCGTCGACGATCTCGGCGAGCTTGGGCGGCATCGGCATCTCGTGTCCTCCCTACCCGGTGTCCCGGCCGTACCCAAGCATGCGGGACGCCCGGACCGGCCGGTGAGGCGGTCCGGGCGTCAGAGTCGTACGTCAGGGCGACGGCGCGGTGCCGCTTATCCCGCTCAGTGCCGAGTCGGGATCGAAGCGGACCGCCAAATCGCCGAGCGAGACGATGCCGACCAGTTGCCGGTCGAGGTCGCAGACGAGCACCCGGCGTACGGCCCGCTCCCGCATCAGTGCCGCCGCCTCCGCGACCGTCGAGTTCTGCTCGATCATGACGACCTCGCGGGTCGCCACGGCCCCGATGGTGGTGCTGGCCGGGTCGAGCTTCTCGGCCACCGCCCGGACCACGATGTCCCGGTCGGTGACCATCCCCGCCAGGGTCGGTCCCTCCGTCACGACCACGTCGCCGATGTCGGCGTCACGCATCGCCCGGGCCGCTTCGTCCAGTGTGGTTTCCGCCGGCAGGTACAGGACCTCCTTGGTCATTACCGCACCGACCGTGTGCCTGGTCATGAGAGCCTCCGCGGTGAGATGGACGATGGCTACCCGTACCCGGTGGGTGCGCGGTTACACGTCCCCGGAGGCGGTATCGTGCTGCCGGGTTGTGCGTAGGACGCGAATGGGGTGAACGGGTGAAGGCCACCGAACTGTCGATCGCCGGCGCGTGGGAGTTCGTACCCCGGCAGTTCGCCGACGAACGGGGCAGCTTCCACGTCTGGTACGACGCCGCCGTCTTCTCGGCCGCGCTCGGCTTCGAGCTGACCGTGGCCCAGACCAACCACAGCATCTCCCGGCGCGGCGTGATCCGCGGCATCCACTGGGCCGACGTGCCACCCGGCCAGGGGAAATACGTCTACTGCCCGAGCGGTTCGCTGCTCGACGTCGTCGTCGACCTGCGGGTCGGGTCGCCCACCTTCGGCGCGCACGAGTTCGTCCGGCTGGACGCGGCCGAGGGGCGGGCGCTCTACCTTGCCGAAGGGCTCGGGCACGGCTTCGTCGCCCTTGAGGACGACACCGTGCTCAGCTACCTGTGCAGCACCGGATACAACCCGGCCCGGGAGCGGATCGTCAACGTCTTCGACGAGGACCTGGCCCTGCCCTGGCCCGCCATCGAACCGCCGATCCTGTCCGAGCGCGACTCCGCCGGCCCACGGCTCGCCGAGCTGCGCACGGCCGGGCTGCTCCCCGACTACGCCGACTGCCTCGCCCACTACCGGGCAGTGCGCGGCGAAGCCTGACCCGACCGACCCGCCCGCCCGGGCCGGTCGGCGGACCCCGTCCGCGTCAGCCGGCCAGCCGGGACACCACCTCGGCGAGCGGCACGTCCACCCGCTCGCCGTCGGCCCGGACCCGCAGCTCCACGTACCCTTCGGCGAGCCGGCGGCCGACGACGACGGCACGCGGCACACCGATCAGCTCGGCGTCGGTGAACTTCACGCCCGGCGACACCTGCGGCCGGTCGTCGACCAGCACCCGTAGGCCCGCGTCGGCGAGCTGGCCGGCCAGGTGGAGCGCCGCCGCGACCTGGTCGCCCCGGCCGGCGGCCACCACGTGTACGTCCGCCGGCGCGACCGCCGCCGGCCAGACCAGCCCCCGCTCGTCGTGGTGCTGCTCGGCGATCGCGGCCACCGTACGGGAGATGCCGATCCCGTAGCAGCCCATCGTGGGTCGTACCGGCTTGCCGTCCGCGCCGAGCGCGTCGACCTCGAAGGCGTTCGTGTAGCGCCGGCCGAGCTGGAAGATGTGGCCGATCTCGATGCCCCGCCGGATGGCCAGCGCCCCGGTGCCGCAACGTGGGCAGGGGTCGCCGGCGCGGACCTCGGCCGCCTCGATCGTGCCGTCCGGCACGAAGTCGCGCCCGCAGACCACGTCGACCGCGTGCCGGCCCGGCTGGTTGGCGCCGGTCAGCCAACCGGTGCCGGGCACCACCCGGGGGTCGACCAGATAACGGATGCCCAGGTCGGACAGGACCTGCGGGCCGATGTAGCCGCGGGCCAGCTCCGGATGGTCGGCCCAGCCGTCGAACATCGTCACGGTCGCCGGTTCGAGCGCGGCGGCGAGCCGTTTCAGGTCCACCTCGCGGTCCCCGGGTATCCCGACGACCAGCAGCTCGTCGGTGTCGGCGCCGGGGCGGCGTACGGCCAGCACCACGTTCTTCAGCGTCGCCGCGGCGGTCCAGCCGGTCCGCCCGCCGAGCCGCCGCTCGTTGGCCATCGCGACCAGGGCGGCGATCGTCGGGGTGTCCGGCGTGTCGTGGACGGTCATCGCCGGGTGGTGGGCCGGATCGCCGGGCGCCGGTGCCGCCGTGACCACCGCCTCGGTGTTCGCCGCGTAACCGCATGCCGGGCAGCCGACGTAGGTGTCCTCGCCGGCCGCGGTAGTGGCCAGGAACTCCTCCGACGCCGAACCGCCCATCGCCCCCGAGGTCGCCGCCACCACCGCGAAGTCCAGCCCGAGCCGGGTGAAGATCCGCTCGTACGCCGCCCGGTGCCGGTCGTACGCCGCCCGCAGGCCGTCTTCGGACAGGTCGAACGAGTACGCGTCCTTCATCAGGAACTCGCGGGTGCGCAGCAGTCCGGCGCGTGGGCGGGCCTCGTTGCGGAACTTCGTCTGCACCTGGAAGAGCGTCACCGGATAGTCCCGGTGCGAGCCGAACATGTCCCGGACCAGCAGCGTCGCCATCTCCTCGTGGGTCGGCGCGAGCAGGAACTCCGCGCCCCGCCGGTCCCGCAACGTGAAGATGTCGTCGCCGTACTCGGTCCACCGGCCGCTGGTCTCGTACGGCCCGCGCGGCAGCAGTGCCGGGAAGTGCACCTCCTGGCCGCCGATCGCCGTCATCTCCTCGCGTACGACCCGGGTCACCCGGTCGAGCACCAGCCGGCCCAGCGGCAGCCACGTGTAGCCGCCCGGCGCGGCCCGCCGGACGTAGCCGGCCCGGACCAGCAGCCGGTGGCTCGCCACCTCGGCGTCGGCCGGGTCCTCGCGCAGCGTGCGCAGGAACAGGGTGGACATCCGCAGCAACATCCGCGCAGCGTATGGAAACGGTCACCGATGCGGCACCCGATTAACCGATGTGCCGTGAATCGGGTGTAGAAAACTGGTCGAGGCACGACGGTAGGGGGGCGCGGTGCGCTGGCGCAGTTACGTGGCGGTCGGGGACAGCTTCACCGAGGGCATGGACGACCCGTACCCGGACGGGACGTTCCGGGGCTGGGCGGATCTGGTCGCCACCCGGCTCGCCGTCGAGGCCGGCCCGGACTTCGGGTACGCCAACCTCGCGATCCGGGGTCGGCTCTTCCCCGCCGTGGTGGCCGAGCAGGTGCCGGTCGTCCTCGACATGAAACCCGACCTGATCAGCTTCGCCGCCGGCGGCAACGACGTACTGCGCCGGTCCTTCGACCCGGTCACGCTGGCATCCCGCTTCGACGCGGTGATCGGCGAACTCCGTGCCACCGGTGCCGACGTACTGCTGTTCCGGTTCGCCGACCTGACGGCGCACCTGCCCGGCCAGCGGCTCATGGCACCCCGGGTACAACTGGTCAACCGGGCCGTCGGCGAGACCGCGCAGCGGCACGGTGCGATGCTCGTCGACCTCTACGCCGATGACGAGTTCCGCAACCCGCTGATGTGGAGCGTCGACCGGCTGCACCTGTCGGAGATCGGGCACCGGCGGGTGGCCGCCCACGTGCTGACCGCGCTCGGCGTTGACGCCGACGAGGACTGGCTGCTCGTGCCGCCCGCCCCGGCACCCACGCCGTGGCTCGCCGCCCGGCGGGCCGACCTGCGCTGGGCCGGGCAGCATCTCGCACCATGGATCAGGCGGCGGCTGACCGGCCGCTCGTCCGGCGACACCGTCACCGCCAAGCGGCCCCTGCTGGCCCCGTTCACCGACTGACACCGGAGCCGGCGGGCCGGTGCACCGGTCGGGCCGGTAACCCGGTGCCGGGCCGCCGTCCGGCGTACCTTTACGGGATGCCGGTTCCGAACGATCCCTCACCCAGCCTGCAGTCGTACGCCGACCCCGGACGCCTGGTCACCACCGAGTGGCTGGCCGAGCACCTCGGCACCGACGGCCTCGTGGTCGTCGAGTCCGACGAGGACGTGCTGCTCTACGAGAGCGGTCACATCCCCGGCGCGGTCAAGGTCGACTGGCACCTCGAACTCAACGACCAGGACAGCCGCGACTACCTCCACCCGGAACAGTTCGCCGCGCTGTGCGAGGCCAAGGGCATCGGCCGCGACGACACGATCGTCTTCTACGGCGACAACTTCAACTGGTGGGCGGCGTACGCGCTCTGGGTCTTCAGCCTCTTCGGCCACCGCGACCTTCGGCTGCTCGACGGCGGCCGGCAGAAGTGGATCGCCGAGGGGCGGGAACTGACCCGCGAGCGCACCACCCCGAAGCCGGCCAGCTACCCGGCGCCGGACCGTGACGACGCCAGCCTGCGCGCCTTCCGCGACCAGGTGCTCGGGCACGTCGCCGCCGGCCGGCCACTGGTCGACGTGCGGTCGCCGGGGGAGTACACCGGCGAACTTCTGCACATGCCGGACTACCCGCAGGAGGGCGCGCTGCGCGGCGGCCACATCCCCGGCGCGGTCAACAAGCCGTGGAAGTCGGCGGCCAACGAGGACGGCACGTTCAGGTCGGCCGACGAACTGCGGGCGATCTACGCCGACCAGCTGGGACTGTCGTCGGCCGACGACGTGATCGCGTACTGCCGGATCGGGGAGCGGTCCAGCCACACCTGGTTCGTGCTCCGCCACCTGCTCGGCTATCCGCAGGTACGCAACTACGACGGCTCGTGGACCGAGTGGGGCAACCTGGTCCGCGCTCCCGTCGTACGCGGCGACAAGCCCGGCGGGCTGATGGGCTGACCGGCGCCGCTAGCCTGCGCGGATGGCGCAGGTGTGGCGGGACTGGGGACCGGTGCTGGTGGCCTCGGCGGTCGCGCTGCCGCTGGCCGGGCTGTTCGCCGTACTGCTGACCCGGCTCCGGCGGCGGTCCGGGCTGCCGGCCCGCGTGGCCGCGTGGCGCAGCGTCGCGGAGGTCGGCATGGTGGCCGGCACGCTGCCCTGGATCTGGATGATCCTCACGCCGCGGCCGGCGCCCCGGACGCTCGACCTCGTGCCGCTGCGCGGGCTCGTCGACCTGCTGGCCGGCAGCCCGGCGGTCGCGGTGGTGCAGATCGGCGGCAACCTGCTCGTCTTCGCCGCACTCGGCTTCTTCGCCCCCATCCGGTTCGCCGCACTGTCCCGTCCGGCCGGCCCGCTGCGCCGTACGGCGTCCGGCGCGCTGCGGCTGCTCGCGGTCGGCGCGGCCGGCTCGGTCCTGGTCGAGACCCTTCAGTACGCGCTCGACCTGGGCCGGGTGTCGGCGGTGGACGACGTGCTGGTCAACGGCGCGGGTGCCATGCTGGCCGCGCTGGTCGCCCGGCACTGGTGGGGTTCCGGCGCCCTTGTTCCGCCGCCGGTTCCGGTCCGGCGGGGAGACCCGGAACGGCCGGGCCATCCGGCCCTTCCCGGTCGGTCCGGGCGACCGGACCGGCGGGCCGACGGCAGCGGCTGAAAAGGGGGACGCGGGTTGTCGGCCCGTCCCGGTACGGTGGGCGCCGGCACCGGACCGGGGAGCAGCAGGCGTGGACCGCACCTTCCAGGTCGACCTCCGAGGCGTGGTCGACCTGCTCAGTCATCATCTCTACGGCAGCCCGCGGGTGTTCGTCCGGGAACTGCTGCAGAACGCCGTCGACGCGATCACCGCGCGCCGCGCGGTCGAGCCCGACGCGCCCGCCGTGGTGCGGTTCGAGCCGCCCGCGCTGACCGGCGACGGCACGCTGCGGGTGCACGACAGCGGCATCGGGCTCACCGAGGCGCAGGTGCACGAGCTGCTGGCCACCATCGGCCGCAGCTCCAAACGCGACGAACTGGGCTTCGCCCGGCACGAGTTCCTCGGCCAGTTCGGCATCGGCCTGCTCTCCTGCTTCCTGGTCGCCGACGAGATCCGGGTGACGACCAGGTGCGGCGACGACCGCACGGTGTTGTGGACCGGATACGCCGACGGCCGCTACGCGGTCGAGTTGGCCGCGCCGGACGCCGGCCGCGCCGAGCCGGGCACGACCGTGACGCTGGTGCCCCGGCGGGACACCGACCGGTGGTTCAGCGTGCCGACCGTCACCGAGCTGGCCCGGCTGTTCGGCTCGCTGCTGCCGGTCGACGTACGCGTCGGTGACGTGCCGGCGACCGCCGGCCCGCCGCCGTGGGCGCTTACCGGGTCGTCCGCCGCCCGCCGGCAGGCCCTGATCGGGTACGCCCAGGAGACACTCGGCTTCGTTCCGTTCGATGTGGTGCCGCTGTCGGTGCCCGAGGCCGGGCTGACCGGTGCCGCGTTCGTGCTTCCGGTCCCGGTCAACCCGGCGGCGCGGGCCGGGCACCGGGTCTACCTGAAGCGGATGCTGCTGACCGAGGCCGCCGACGGGCTGCTGCCGGACTGGGCGTTCTTCGCCCAGTGCGTCGTCGACGCCAGCGAGCTGCGGCCCACGGCCAGCCGCGAGGCGCTTTACGAGGACAGCCTGCTCGAAGCCACCCGGGAGGCGCTTGGCGACCAGCTGCGCGGCTGGCTGGTCCGGCTTGCCGGCAGCGACCCGAACCGGCTGGCCGAGTTCCTGCGGGTGCACCACCTCGGAGTCAAGGCGCTCGCGCTGCACGACGACGAGATGCTTCGGCTCGTCGACGAGTGGTGGCCGATGGAGACCAACACCGGCCAGCTCACCCTGGCCGAGTTCCGGCAACGGCACGGCCTGGTTCGCTACGCCGCCAGTGTCGACGAGTTCCGCCAGCTCGCGGCCGTCGCGGCGGCGCAGGACCTGCCGGTGGTCAACGCCGGATACACGTACGACGCCGAACTGGTCGAGCGGCTGCCGGCGCTCGACCGCGACGTGCTGATCGAACGGCTCGAACCCAGCGATCTGACCACCCGGTTCGACACCCTGGACCCGGCGGCCGAGTTGGCGCTGCGGCCGTTCGTCACCGCGGCCCAGCGGTCGCTGGACCGGCTCGGCTGCGAGGTGGTGGTCCGGGCGTACGACCCGGCTTCGCTGCCGGCGCTCTACCTGGTCAGCCGCAGCGTCGCCTTCCAGGACCAGCTCGAGGCGACCCGGGAGAAGGCCGACGAGCTGTGGGCCGGGGTGCTCGACGCGTTCGCGGCGAGCGGCCCGCCGGAGCGCCCGCAACTGGTGCTCAACCACCGCAACCCGCTGGTCCGTCGGGTCACCACGCTCGGCGATCCGGCCCTGGTCGGCCTGGCCGTGGAGGCGCTCTACGGCCAGGCGCTGCTGCTCGGGCACCACCCGATCCGGCCGGCCGACGCCGCACTGCTCAACAGTTCCTTTCTCGGCCTTCTTGGCCGGGCCGTCTCCGGACAGGAGTGATGGTGTCCTCCACCGACGATCTCTGGCGGATGCTCGACCAGATCACCGGTATGCCGTGGGGCGCCGGCCAGATCGCCGCGGTCGAGCAACTGGTCCAGCGGGCCGACGCCGCCGACGACCCGCACCTGGCGTTCGCGGCCCGGATGCTCGCCACCAACGCCTACGTCTACGGCGGTGAGCCGGCCAAGTCCTTCGTGACCTTCTCCTGGTGTCTGACCGAGTTCGACCGGGAACCGCGGCCCTACCACGAGCGGCACGCCCACACCCTGTTCTGGTACTTCAAGTACATGGCCAACGCGCTGGTCAATTTCCCGGCGGTGCCGCTGGTCAGGACCTACGGGGTCCTCGACGACATGGAGCGGCGCTACCGTGCCGGCGGGCACAGCGTCCAGGCGGTGCACAAGTACCGGCACCGGGTGGCCCGGCACATCGGCGCGGCCGACGAGGCCGAGGAGTGGTACCGCCAGTGGGTGACCGCGCCACGCGACCGGCTCTCCGACTGCGCCGGCTGCGACCCCACCTCGCAGGTGAGTTACCTGGCCCAGTTGGGGCGCGACGAGGAGGCGGTGGCGCTGGCCGAGCCGGTGCTGGCCGGCCGGCTGACCTGTTCCGAGCAGCCGCAGGCGATCCTGACCGCACTGATGCTGCCCTACCTGCGTACCGGCCGGACCGAGCAGGCCCGCGACGCGCACCGGCTGGCCTACCGGCGACACCGGCGGCATCTCGCCGACCTCGGCGAGATCGGCGAACACGTCGAGTTCTGTGCCCTCACCGGCAACGACACCCGGGGGCTGGAGATCGTCGAGCGGCACCTGGAGTGGCTCGACCGGGCCCCGTCACCGGCGGCCGCCATGCGGTTCGCGGCGGCCGGTGCCCTGCTGCTGGGCCGCCTCGCGACGGCCGGGCCGGCGGGCGGCGCCGCCGGAGAGCTGACCGTGCACCGCCGGGCGTACGGCGACCGGCCGGCGGCGGACGTCCCGGTCGGTGTGCTCGCCGCCGAACTCGCCGCCACCGCGAAGGAACTGGGTGCCCAGTTCGACGCCCGCAACGGCACCACCGAACAGTCCGAGCAGGTGGTGCGCTGGCTCACCGCCGAGCCGGTCGTCGACTACCTACCGCTGTCGGCCAGCCTGCGCCGCCGGGTATCGGCACCGGGCACCGGCCCGGCTCCGGCCGCCGCCGGCCCGGCCGCCAGCGACCCCGGCACCGGCGACGTGGCGCCGGCCCGCGCGCCGTACGACGGGCCGGTCCCGGTGCCCGCCGAGGCCACCGTCGACGAACTGCTCGACCTGGCCGAAGAGCTGTGGCGTACGCACCGTCCGGCCGGAATGGCCGAGGTGCTGGCCGCCTTCGACGACCGGTTCGCCGACACCGACCTGCCGGCGCGGGCCCTGGCCCGCCGGTCGGAGATGCGGGCCGCGCAACTGTTCGGTGCCGGCGATCGCGCCGGTTCGATCGCCGCGAACCGGGAGGCGATGGCCCGCTACCGGGACCTCGGCGACACCGTGCTCGCCGAGGTCGTCGCCGGACGCCTCGGCCCGCTACTGCACGAGTCGGGTTCCGCCGACGAGGGCATGGTGTTGAGCCGGGGCGCGGTCGAACACCTCGACCGGCACGGAAACGCCCGGCAGCGGGCGGCGGCCAGCCTTCGGTTGGCCGCGCTGCTGTCGAGGACGCAGGCGGGGGAGGAGGCGCTGGCACTGATCGACCGGGTCGACCTGGCCGCCGCCGACGATCCGTACCTGTCCGTCCAGGCCGCCCTGCACCGTACGCAGCTGCTCGGGCAGCTCGGCCGGCAGGAGGAGTACGGCCCGGCGGCGGAGCACGCCTACCGGGTCAGTCGCGAGCTGGGCATCTCCGAATATCTCGTCCCCGCCGCGATCTGGTACGCGCAGTCGGTCGACGACCCGGCCGAACGGGTCGCGATCTGCGACGAGGCGCTGCCGGTGGCGCCGGCCGAGGCGCTGCTGCCGCTGCGGGTCACCCGGGGGCAGGCCCTGCTCGCCACCGGCCGGCCCGCCGAGGCGGTCGACGAGTTGGTCGAAGCGGTGGCGCTCTGCGTCGAGCAGGACGCCGACGGCATCGACTACCTGCGTTTCGACCTGGCCAACGCCTACCGGTTGGGCGGGCGGCTCGGTGAGGCGGCCGAGGTCGCGGAAGAGGCGGTGGCCGGACTGGACCGGGCGGGGCGGCAGGCCGACGCCGACCAGAGCCGCTACCTGCTGGCCGGCATCTACCGGGGGCTCGACGAACCGGAGCCGGCCCTGGCCCTGCTCGACCAGCTCGCCGAGAACCTCGACGGGCCGGACAACCTGCCAGGGCGGGGGCAGATGCTGGAGGAGGCCGGCGACATCCTCTACGACACCGACCGGGACAGCCTGGCCGCGCAGCGGTTCGCCGCCGCCGCCGAGGCGTACCGGCTGGCCGGGTTGCCCCAGCACGAGCTGCGGGCCCGGCGCCGGGAGGCGGCGGCGCTGCTCTGGTCGCCGGACGTCCCGGGCGCGCTGGCGGCCGTCGGTCGCGCCGAGCGGGTGGCGGCCGGCCTTACGGCGGGGGAGCCGGTGGAGCCGGCAGTGGTGTGGGAGCTGTCGATGCTCGCCGACACCGCCGCCCGGGTGTTGGCCCAGTCCGGCCAGCTTGACGAGGCGCTCGACCGGCTGGCCGGCGTACCCGACAAGCTGCGTTCGATCGAGGCGTTCGGGGAGGCGGCCCAGGTCGAGGTGTTCGGCGGCGAACTGCTGCTCGACTCCGGCCGCCCGGCGCAGGCCGAGCCGGTGCTGCGGCGGGTGCTCGGCGGGCTGCCGACCGGCTCGGATCCGGCCCGCCGTACGGCGTGGCTGCTCGCCCGGGCCCTCGACCAGTTGGACCGTTCGGCGGAGGCCGACGCGCTGCGCGCCGAGCACGGTCTGACGGCCGACGACTGAGTTTCCGGGTGTGACCAGCGACGGTGGATTCGTGGGTGAACCAGGGATTGACAAAGGGCTACGCTGACCGCGTGAGGGTGGAGCATCCGATGACATCGGCCGGCGCCGCGGACGCGGCCAGGGCAGGGGAGGCGGCCCAGCCCGCCGCCCGGCGCAGGTCCCGTCGTGACGAGATCCTGGACATCGCGGTCGGACTCTTCGCCGCGCGTGGCTACCACGGCGTTTCGATGGACGACATCGGCTCGGCCGCCGGGGTCACCGGCCCGGCGCTCTATCACCACTTCGCCGGCAAGGAGGCGATGCTGGTCGCCGCGCTCATCCCGGTCAGCGAGAGCCTGCTCGAAGGCGGCCGCCAGCGGGTCGCCGAGCATGCCGACGACCCGGACGCGGCGTTGCAGTCCCTGGTCAACTTCCACGTCGACTTCGCGCTGGCCAATCCGGCGGTCATCGCCCTGCACCTGCACGAGCTGGACCGCCTGCCCGACGAACCGCGCCGGCAGATCCGGCGGTTGCAGCGGCTCTACGTGGAGGAGTGGGTGACCGTGCTGACCGGGCTGCATCCCGGGCTGGTCGCCGCGGAGAGCCGGGTGCTCGCGCACGCGGCGTTCGGTCTGATGAACTCCACGCCGTTCCTCGGCGGCGAGGTCGACCGGCAGCGGCGGGCCAGCCTGCTGCGCGCCGCGACACTGGCCGCGCTGCGTGCCGCCAGCGATTCTTGATCCACGGCCTCGGCGTGATCTTCTGATCATCCGTTGCCGGACGCCTGTTTCAACGAGGAAAGGGCATCAATGATCGAGTCGCTGCTCGTCGCCAACCGGGGCGAGATCGCCCGCCGGATCATCCGTACCGCCCGCCGGCTGGGCGTGCGGGCGATCGCGGTGCACTCGGAGGCCGACGCGGACCTGCCGTTCGTGACCGAGGCCGACGAGGCGGTCTGCGTCGGGCCGGCCAACCCCGCGCTGAGCTACCGCAACACCGAGGCGATCATGGCCGCGGCGAAGGACACCGGTGCCCAGGCGATCCACCCCGGCTACGGCTTCCTGTCGGAGAACGCCGACTTCGCCCGTACCGTCTCCGACGCCGGCCTGGTCTGGGTCGGCCCGGGCGCCGACGCGATCACCGCGATGGGCGACAAGATCAATGCCCGCAACCTGATGGCGGCGGCCGGCGTCCCGGTCGCCGCCGGCACCACCGATCCGGCCGGGACGGTCGAGGCGGCGCTCGACGCGGCGACCACCATCGGCTACCCCGTCATGGTCAAGGCCGCCGCCGGCGGGGGCGGCATGGGCATGGGCGTCGCCGTCGACGAGGCCGCCCTGCGCGGCGAGTACGAGAAGGTGCGCGGCTTCGCCGAGCGGATGTTCGGCGACGGTTCGGTGCTGATCGAGCGCTTCTTCCCCCGGGTACGCCACGTCGAGGTGCAGATCCTCGGCCTGGCCGACGGCCGGGTGGTGGCGCTCGGCGAGCGGGAGTGCTCTGTACAGCGCCGCAACCAGAAGCTGGTCGAGGAGTCGCCGTCGCCGGCGGTGACCCCGCAGCTGCGCGAACGCTTCCTGGCCGCGGCCGTACGGGCCGGCGAGGCGGTCGGCTACCGCAACGCGGGTACGGTCGAATGCCTGCTCGATCCGGCCAGCGGCGAGTTCTTCTTCCTGGAGATGAACACCCGGCTCCAGGTCGAGCACCCGGTGACCGAACTGGTCTACGGGGTCGATCTGGTCGAGGAGCAGCTGCGGGTGGCGGCGGGACTGCCGCCGACCTTCGACCCCGACGCGCTGACCGCCCGGGGACACGCGATCGAGCTGCGGATCAACGCCGAGGACCCGAAGCGGTTCCTGCCCGGGCCGGGCGCGGTGAAGACCTGGATCGAGCCGGTCGGCGAGGGCGTACGCGTCGACGCCGGCTACGTGGCGGGCAACACCGTCACCCCGTTCTACGACTCCCTGCTGGCCAAGCTGATCGTGTATGGCGCCGACCGGGCGCAGGCGTTGGAGCGGGCCCGGGCGGCGGTGGCCGGGTTCGAGGTGGCCGGCCCGAAGTGCAACCTGCCGTTCTTCGCCGAACTGCTCGACAACGCCGAGTTCGTCTCCGGCGACTACGACACCGGCATCGTCGCCCGCATGCGCTGACCGTCCCGTACCCCGGTGGGGGCGGGTAACGCGGACGGTGCGGTTATATGGACGGTGAGCACAGGGAGGTGCGTCGATGGGCGAGTTGCCGGCGAAGGTGTCGATCCGCGAGGTGGGTCCGCGCGACGGGTTGCAGAACGAGGACCCGGTGCCGACCGGGGCCAAGATCCGGCTCCTGGACGCACTGTCGGGCACCGGGGTGGGCCGGATCGAGGCGGTCTCGTTCGTGCACCCCAAGGCGATCCCGCAGATGGCCGACGCCGACGAGGTCTGGTCCGGTGCCACCCAGGTCGACGGGGTCCGCTACTCGGCACTGGTGCCGAACTCGCGGGGCGCGCAGCGTGCGCTGGCCGCCGGGTTCACCGAGGTCGAGGTGGTGGTCTCGGCCAGCGATACGCACAACCGGCGCAATGTCAACCGGTCGACGGCCGAGTCGCTCGACGACATCGCCGGACTGATCGCGCTGCTGCACGACGCGGGTGCCACCGCCGAGGTGATCGTGGCGACCAGCTTCGGCTGCCCGTACGAGGGAGACGTCGACCCGGCCCGGGTGGCCGGGATCGTCGACCGGGTGGTCGCCGACGGGGCCGACCGGGTCGCGTTCGGCGACACGACCGGCATGGGCACGCCGCGCCGGGTCCGCGAGCTGGTCACCGCTGTCCGCGACCGGCAGCCCGACGTGCCGATGCTGCTGCACTTCCACAACACCCGGGGTACGGCCCTGGCGAACCTGCTGGCCGCGTTGGAGCTGGGGGTGACCGAGTTCGATGCCAGTGTCGGCGGGCTGGGCGGCTGCCCGTACGCACCCGGGGCCAGCGGGAACGTGGCCACCGAGGAGGTGGTGCACATGCTCCATGACATGGGCGTCGACACCGGGATCGATCTCGACCGGCTGATCGAGGTCGCGGCGTACGCCGAGGAGATCGTCGGCCGTCAGTTGCCGTCCGGGGTGTTGCGGGCCGGTCCGCGTACACGTCTGGGGTAGTTCGGAGTTTTTCCAAATGGCGGCGTGACCCCTCGGGGATCTCTTCGTTACCAATTGCAGTGGCGGTCATAACGGATCTAATCCGGGCAGATCGCCACAGAATTTGGTCGACGACGAGAGGCGGAACATGATCCGGTCGGAGGTCGAGCGCAACCAGCGCACGGCGTCGCGGCCGACGCGTGTTCCTTCGACCGCACCGTCCAGCCGGACGGGGCGTACCGACCGCATCCGGTCCGCGGCGCGGACCGGGCTGCGTGCGCTCGTCGTCGGTGGATTCGCCGGAGCGGCCTGGCTGCTCTGCGGTGCCGCCGCGCACGCCGCGCAGGCGGACACCCACTCCGTGGACGACCAGGCGTCGTCGCTCGTCTCGCTCACCCCGCTCGTCGGGGCGCCGGAGGAGTCGACGCCGCTCGTCCCGGTCACCGACACCCTGGGCACGGCCTCCGGCTCGCTGCTCGGGACCACGTCGACGCTCGCCGGCGACCTGCTGGCTCCCGCGGACGGCGTGACCTCGGTGGTCCTGCCCGGCGGGACCGCCACGACCGCCGACCCGGTCACGAACTCCCCGGCCAGCGGGCCGGGGGGTGGCGTGCCGGCCGGCGACCCGGCGACCATCGCCGGTGCCTCGGGCGGCTCTGCCACCGCGGCACCGGCGCGGGACGCCGCACCGACCCGGTCGGCGTCGGGCGCCAGTGGCGTCACCGGCGTGATCGGTGTCGTCGACGGGTTGGTCGCTCCGCTCGGGCTCACCGATGCGCTGACCGGCCCGGCGGGTCTGCTCACCCCGCTCACCTCGGCGATCGACCCGGTCGTCGCCCCGCTCGACTTCGTCCTCGCCCCGGTCACCGCCCTGCTGTCCGCCGTGACAGCGCCGGTCGCCGACGCGGTGGGCGGACTCCCGGCGGGCGGCACCGGAGACCTCTCCGGGGTCGCGGAGGAGCCCGGACGGTCCGGGGTTCCCGGTTCCGACGCCATCCGTACGCCCGTAACGGGAACGGCCGCCGGCGACGGCATGGCGAAGGCAGGTACCGGAACCGTCCACTCCGTACTGCGGCAGTATGCCGGTACGGACCAGCGCCCGGCCGCTGCGGCGGTCGCGCGTACGGGTGCCGGTCAGGCACCTGACCTGCCCGTCCCGGTCCGGGGTTATCTCGGTTCGGCAGGGCACGGGATTCCGGCGGGTGCCGGATCCCCCTCGGAGGGCGGCGCCTTCGCCGTGATCCCCTCCGCGGTCGCCGGCAACCCGGTGGCGTTCCACCGGCTCCCGGTTTCGACCGAGGTCGAGGCGCTCGGCATCGTCGCCGAGTCCCCGACCTTCTCGCCCGACTAGGGGCGACACCCCGGCCCGTCGGTCCGACGGGCACGGGTGCGGCCGCCGCGCCGCCCGGGTCGTACGACCCACCCAAGCGGCCCGGCCCGACATTCCGCCGCCGATGAATGCGGCAACTCCACGAAACACGAGCACGGCAGGGCGCGCGTCGACAGGCGGCAAAGGCAGACGGTTGGCAACAACCGGGCCAGCACCGCCGCGCCCGAAAACAAATGCGACACCTCCGGAAAAGGGTAGAGCTCGCCTCGATTCCGGAATCGAAAACTGAATTCGAATGACATTCTTCTGAAAATTACCGAGAGGCTTTTACCTCACCATGAAGACGTGGGTTCGTAAGTCCCTGAGCGTTGGCGTCCTGGCCGCGGGTGGTCTGCTCCTCACCCAGACCGCCGCGTCGGCCGACGTGATCACGGGCAACAACTTCGGCATCGGCAACGGCACCCAGGCCGTCGCGCCGGTCCAGGCCGTGGTCGACGTCTGCGGCAACGGGGTCGCCGGGGCGGCCGGTGTCTCCTTCGCGGCCTGCGACGGCGGCGCCTCGGCCACCAACGAGGGCGTCGGCGACGTCGTCAGCTTCGACAACTACGGGATCGGCAACGGCACCCAGGCCGTCGCGCCGGTCCAGGCCGTGGCCGACGTCTGCGGCAACGGCGTGTCGGGCGCGGGCGGCGTGGCCTTCGCGGCCTGCGACGGTGGCGCGGACGCCTCGATGGGCGAGGAGAACGGTAACGGGGGCGGCTACTACTCCGCCCGCGAGGCCACGACCGAGCGGACCGAGGGCCGTTGGGACAAGGCCGCGACGAACATCGTCTCCTCCGGCAACTACGGCATCCTGAACGGGACCCAGGTCTACGCCCCGATCCAGACCGTGATCAACGTGTGCGGCCTGGCCATCCCGGCGCTGGGCGGGGTCGCCTTCGCCGAGTGCGACGGTGGCGCGAGCGCCGAGCAGGAGAGCACCCGGCTGGAGGGGCGTCGTGGCGGCGGCACCAACCTGGTCTCGACCGGCAACTACGGGATCGGCAACGGCACCCAGGTGTACGCCCCGGTGCAGACCGTGATCGACGTGTGCGGCAACAGCGTCGCCGGGCTGGGCGGGGTCTCCTTCGCGGCCTGCGACGGCGGCGCGAGCGCCGAGAACGAGAGCCGTGGCGGCACCACGATGCTGACCGGCGACAACTACGGGATCGGCAACGGCACCCAGGCGTACACGCCGATCCAGCTCGTGGGTGAGCTCAGCGGCAACGCGGTCTCGGCCGCCGGTGGCGTGGCCTTCGCGGGCAGCGAGGGTGGCGCGTCCGCCGAGCTGGAGTCGACCTCGAAGGAAGAGGCGCTGCCGATCCTGGACAGCCTGCCCGTCGTCGCCGGCCTGCCGGTCGTCGGCAGCCTGGGCAAGGGTGTGCCGGCCGTCGCCGACACCAACCTGGGCACCAAGAAGCCGGCCCGCACCACGGCCGCGGCCGAGGAGGGCTACGGCTCCAACGGCGGTGGCGTCGACCTGATCACCATGGGCAACTACGGGATCGGCAACGGCACCCAGGTGTTCGCCCCGGTGCAGATCGTGGCCGACGTGAGCGGCAACGCGGTTGCCGGCGCCGGTGGTGTCGCGTTCGCGGCGAGCGAGGGCGGGGCTTCGGCCGAGCAGTGAGCCGTCCGGGCACTCACCCGAACCGAGGGTGATCCGGCCTGACGTATGACGAAGGGGCCTCCGGTACCACCGGAGGCCCCTTCCGTCGTACCCGGTCGGGTACGCTAACGATCGTTCAGTTCACTGCGGGCAGGGGAGTCGGCGTGACGCTCGACGGCGAGGCACTGGAGCAGCTCCGCAAGCGGGTCCGGGCCGGTGGCGCGGAGAAATACCACGCCGCGAACGCGGCCAAGGGCAAGCTCTTCGCCCGCGAACGGATCGCGCTGCTCGTCGACGAGGGCACCTTCGTCGAGGACGGGCTCTACGCCAACGCCAGCGCCGAGGGGCTGCCCGCCGACGGGGTCGTCACCGGCACGGCCGAGATCGACGGCCGGCAGGTCTGCCTGATGGCCAACGACTCCACGGTGAAGGCCGGAAGCTGGGGCGCCCGCACGGTCGAGAAGATCATCCGGATCATCGAGCGGGCGTACGACGCCGGCCTGCCGATGGTCTACCTGGTCGACTCCGCCGGCGCCCGGATCACCGACCAGGTCGACCTCTTCCCCGGCCGGCGCGGCGCCGGCAAGATCTTCTGGAACCAGGTCCGCGCCTCCGGCTCCATCCCGCAGGTCTGCGCACTGTTCGGCCCGTCGGCCGCCGGCGGCGCCTACATTCCGGCGTTCTGCGACGTGGTCGCCATGGTCGAGGGCAACGCCAGCATGTACCTCGGTTCGGACCGGATGGTCGAGATGGTCACCGGGGAGAAGACCACACTGGAGGCGATGGGCGGCGCGAAGGTCCACTGTGCCGAGTCCGGGGTCGGTCACTTCCTGTGCAAGACCGAGGCCGACGCGCTCGACGTCGTCCGGCGCTACCTGTCCTACCTGCCGGCCAACTGGACCCAGCGGCCGCCGGCCGCCACCGCCGTACCCGCGCCGTCCAACGTGGACCTCGCCGCGCTGGTGCCGGCCAGCGAGCGGCAGGCGTTCGACATGCGCCGCTACGCCAAGGGCCTGCTCGACGAGGGATCGTTCCTGGAGATCCAGGCACTGTGGGCCAAGGAGCTGACCATCGGGTTCGGCCGCCTCGACGGCGAGGTGGTCGGCGTGGTCGCCAACAACTCGATGTTCAAGGGCGGCGTGCTCTTCGTCGACTCCGCCGACAAGGCGGCCCGCTTCGTACAGCTCTGCGACGCCTTCAACGTGCCGCTGCTGTTCCTGTCCGACGTGCCCGGGTTCATGGTCGGCACGGCCGTGGAGAAGCAGGGCATCATCCGGCACGGCGCCAAGATGATCACCGCGATCTCCGAGGCGACCGTACCCAAGATCTGTGTCGTGGTCCGCAAGGCGTACGGCGCCGGCCTCTACGCGATGGCCGGCCCGGGCTTCGAGCCGGACGCCACCATCGCGCTGCCCACCGCGAAGATCGCCGTGATGGGCGCGGAGGCCGCCGTCAACGCCGTCTACGCCAACAAGATCGCGGCGATCGCCGACCCGGACGAGCGGGCGGCCTTCGTGGCCGCCCGGCGCGAGGAGTACGAGCGCGACATCGACATCGTCCGGCTGGCGAGCGAACTCGTCGTGGACACCATCGTCGAACCCGCCGACCTGCGCGCCGAACTCGTCCGGCGGTTCGCCGCCGCCCGACACAAGGACCGCGGCTTCTCGCGGCGCCGGCACGGCGTCACCCCCGTCTGACCCCCGGCGCGGCGTCACGAGCCCCGCGCCGGTTTCCCCAGCAACACCCGCCAGGAGGAACCGATGGACTTCAGGCTCACCGAGGAGCACGAGGCACTGCGGAGCAGCGTTCGGGAGTTCGCCCACGAGGTGGTGGCGCCGGTCATCGCCGAGCACTACGAGAACCACACCTTCCCGTACGAGGTCGTCCGGCAGATGGGGAAGATGGGGCTGTTCGGCCTGCCGTTCCCCGAGGAGCACGGCGGGATGGGCGGTGACTACTTCGCCCTCTGCCTGGCCCTGGAGGAACTGGCCCGGGTCGACTCGAGCGTGGCGATCACCCTGGAGGCCGCCGTCTCGCTGGGCGCGATGCCCATCCACCGCTTCGGCACCGACGCCCAGAAGGCCCGCTGGCTGCCGATGCTGACCAGCGGCGAGGCGCTGGCCGCCTTCGGCCTCACCGAGCCGGGCTTCGGCTCCGACGCCGGCGGTACGGCGACCCGCGCCGTCCTCGACGGCGACCACTGGGTGATCAACGGGTCGAAGGCGTTCATCACCAACTCCGGCACCGACATCACCGCGCTGGTGACCGTCACCGCCGTCACCGGGACCAACCCCGACGGGTCCAAGGAGCTGTCGACCATCATCGTGCCGTCCGGCACCCCCGGCTTCACCGTCCAGCCGGGCTATTCCAAGGTCGGCTGGTGTGCCTCCGACACCCACGAGCTGTCCTTCGACGACTGCCGGGTGCCGGCGGAGAACCTGCTCGGTGAGCGGGGCCGGGGCTTCGCCCAGTTCCTGCGCATCCTCGACGAGGGCCGCATCGCCATCGCCGCGCTCGGCGTCGGCCTCGCCCAGGGCTGCGTCGACGAATCGATCAAGTACGCCAGGGAGCGGCACGCCTTCGGCCGGCCGATCGGCAACTTCCAGGCCATCCAGTTCAAGATCGCCGACATGGAGATGCGGGCGCACACCGCCCGGCTGGCCTACTACGACGCGGCGGCCCGGATGCTGGCCGGCGCCGACTTCAAGCGTCAGGCCGCCATCGCCAAACTGCTCTCCAGCGAAACCGCCGTCGACAACGCCCGGGAGGCGACCCAGATCCACGGCGGGTACGGCTTCATGAACGAGTTCCCGGTCGCCCGGTTCTGGCGTGACTCGAAGATCCTGGAGATCGGCGAGGGCACGTCCGAGGTGCAGCGCATGATCATTGCGAGGGACCTCGGGCTGTAACAGGGTGGCAATTTCCGCCGAAAGCTGGCTGGTTCGACCGAAAGCTGACTGGCGGAGCCGACCGGTTTGGTGCTTCCATCACCCGGGGTGACGCGGGCATCGCGTCCCCGGGTGCGCGGGCGACGTACGCCGGCGCGGTGTTCGCCACGGAGGAACCCGGTCATGTTCGCTGCTCTCGGACGGTTGATGTGGCGCTGGCGCTGGCCCGTCCTGGGCGGTTGGCTGGTCCTCGTGCTGGCCGGCGCCGTCCTCGGCGGCCAGGTCTTCGACCGGCTCGGCACGACCGACAACCTGCGCGCCGACGCCGAGTCACAGCGCGCCGAGCGGCGGGTCAAGGAACTGCTGCCCGAGGGCACCACCGTCGTCGCGGTCGTACGCGACCGTGAGATCTACGACCCGCCGCTGGTCGAGAGCGTCACCCGGATCACGAACGAGATCCGCGACCTGCCCGGCGTGATCGAGGTCGACGACGTCTACAACTCGGCCGGCGGCCAGATCGGTGCTGACAACTCCAGCAGCCTGGTCGTCGTCGAACTCGCCGACGAACTGCCGGACGCCGAACGCGAGCGGCTCGAAGACCGGGTCGTCACCCTGCTGCGCGGCATCGACGCCCCCGAGGTGCTGGTCGGCGGTGAGAAGCTCGCCGAGCGGGCCTTCGCCGACCAGGCGATCCGCGACGCCACGATCGGCGAGTCGATCGCCCTCGTCGTGCTGCTCGTCGCGCTGGTCGTCATCCTCGGCGGGTTCGTCGCCGGGGTGATCCCGCTGGCCGCCGCGCTCGGCGCCGTCGCCGTCACGCTGCTCGGCCTGCTCGGCCTGGCCACCGTCATGCAGGTCAGCGAGTTCGCCGTCAACGTGGTCACGCTGCTCGGCATCGGGCTCGCCGTCGACTACGCGTTGCTGCTGATCGCCCGGTTCCGCGAGGAACGCACCGCCGACCCCGACGCGCCACCGGCCGAACTGCTCGCCCGGACGACCGCCACCGCCGGCCGGGCCGTACTCGTCTCCGGCCTTGCCGTCGGCGCCGCCATGGTCGGGCTCTTCGCCTTCGCCGAGCCGCTGCTCGCCGCGATGGCGCTCGGCGGCGCGCTGGTGGTCGTACTCGCGACCCTGGTCGGGCTCACCGCGGTGCCGGCACTGATCGCCGTCGGCCACCTGCGTATCCCCGCTCCCGGTGCCGACACCCGGATCAGCCGGGTGGCCGCCACCGTCACCGGCCCGGCGCGCCGGCTCCTCTCCCGCCGTAACCCCGTTCCGGCCGGTGCCGCCCGCCGGGCCGCCGCCGGTCAGGGCGGCCCGGGTACGCCCGACGGACTGCTCGCCCGGCTCGCCGGTTACGCGCAGCGCCGTCCGAAGCCGGTGGCGATCGGCGTCTCGCTGGTGCTGCTCCTGCTCGCCGCCCCCTTCGTGTTCGGCGCCAACCTCGCCAACTCCGACGCCCGCGCGCTGCCCGCGTCGATGGAGGCCCGGCAGGTGCACGACGTGGTGTTGCGCGACTTCCAGGCCGGCCGCGCCGCGCCGGTCGTCGTGGTCGTCGAGACCGACCCGGCCACCGCGGCGGTACGCGACCTGTTGAACCAGCTCAACACCATGCCGAACGTGATCCGGATGCAGCCCCGGCCCGATGTCCCGGGCAATGCCGCCGTGATCGACGTGACCCCGGAGGGGGAGACCGGCGGCCCGGCGTCCCGCGAGGTCGTCCGCCAGATCCGGGAACTGGACACCCCGTTCCCGATCCTGGTCGGCGGTCCGGCGGCCGAGCTGGTCGACTACCAGTCGTCGGTGACGTCCCGACTGCCGCTGGCCGTGCTGGTGCTGCTGCTGGCCACCGCCGTACTGATGTTCGCCCTGACCGGCTCCGTGGTGATCCCGGTCAAGGCGCTGCTGATGAACGTGCTGACCCTGCTCGCCACCCTCGGCCTGCTGGTCGTCGTCTTCCAGTGGGGGATCGGCGCCCCGCTGATCGGCGTCGAGTCGTGGGGGGCCATCGACCTGACCACGCCGATCCTGCTCTTCGTCTTCGTGTTCGGCCTGACCATGGACTACGAGGTGTTCCTGCTCGGCCGGATCCGCGAAGAGTGGACCCGCTGGTCCGGCCGGCACACGCCGCAGGCCCGTGCCCAGGCCAGCGACCGGGCCGTGCTGGACGGCATCCGGCACACCGGCCCGGTGGTGACGGCGGCCGCGGTCTGCATCACGATCGTGTTCCTCGGCTTCCTGCTCGGCGAACTGACCGCGGTCAAGGAGATCGGGTTCGGCATGGCGGTCGCCGTGATCCTCGACGTCACCGTCGTACGGGGACTGCTGCTGCCGGCGCTGATGAGCCTGCTCGGCGAGTGGAACTGGTGGGCGCCCGCGCCGCTGCGCCGGCTGCACGAGCGGCTGTTCGCCGACCGTACGGTGACCCCGGCGGTGGCACTGGCCGGAAGCGACGCCGGCCGGAAAGCCGCGGTCGGTCGGGCCACCCCGCCGTCGCCCCGGGGCCCGGCGGCACCGGGTTCCGCCGGGGCGGAAACCGGCGGCGGCGCCCGCGCCACGGCCGAGGAGAGCGCCAACCGCTGACCCGCCCAGCCATCGCCGTCAACCTTCTGTCGGGTATCCGCGTCAGTCTCGGTCGGCACCGCGACGCTCGGCTCCACAGGGTCCGGCCACTGCGTACCCTTCCGACCCATGACCCTCCCGGATCATGACGACTGCGACCCGAACGGGCAGTCGACCGATCCGTCCGCCCAGGGCCGTGACCAGGGCGTGGCCGGTTTCGACGAGTTGCTTCGCCAGCGCCGTCTCGCGGCCGGACTGACCCAGGCCGACCTGGCCGCCCGTGCCGGCATCGGCGTACGCACCGTCCGCGACCTCGAACGCGGCCGGTCGTCCCGGCCCCAGCGGACCACCGTCGCGCTGCTCGCCACCGCGCTCGGCCTGACCGGAGCCGACCGGGACACCTTCCTGGTCGCCGCCCGCGGTGCCACCGCGCTTCCGGCGCCGACCGCCACCGGTGCGCCGGCGGACGGCGGACCGACCACCGCGCCGGCGCCCGAGCCCGTACCGCACACCTTCGGGCTGCCCGCTCCCGTGAAACTGATCGGCCGGGACACCGACGTGGCCGAACTCGCCGACCTGATCACCGCCGGCCCGGCGGCGGGCATCGTCAACCTGGTCGGGCTCGCCGGGGTCGGCAAGACCGGGCTGGCCCTGGCCGTCGGCGAGCGGCTCGGTGCTGCCCACCCCGGCGGCGTGGCCGGGATAGTGGTCACCGAGGAGTCCTCGCCCGGGGAGGTGCTCGCCGCGATCGCGACCGTCTTCGGCGTCGGCCGGTCCGCGGACCTCGCCGCCCGGCTCGCCGGTGCGCCCGCGTTGTTGGTCGTCGACGCCGTCGAACGGGCCCCCGACGCGGTCGCCGAGACCCTGCGGTCCCTCGCCACGTCAACGCCCACGCTGCGGATCCTCGCCACCGGGCGGCACCCGGTCGGCGTACCCGGCGAGCGGGTCTGGCCGGTCGCCCCGCTGGAGGTGCCACCGGTCGAGGCCGGCACCGATCTCGCGTCGGTCGCCCGCTACCCGGCGGCCGTACTCTTCCTGGCCCGGCTGCGCCAGGTACGCCGGGACCCGCTCGACCCCGGTGAGGTCAGAGCCCTGGCCGACCTCGTACGACGGCTCGGCGGCCTGCCGCTCGCCCTCGAACTCGCCGCCGCCCGGGGCCGCGTCCTCGACCTGAACGAAATGCTCGACCGGTACGGCGACCGGGTGCTCGACCTCGCCAGTCGACCGGCCACCCGGGAGGCGGTCGCCGTCAGCCTGCGTGACGCGGTGGCCGCCAGCTACCGGCTGCTCGAACCCGGGGAGCAGGCGGCGCTGCGCCGGCTCTCGGCGTTCCGTAACCGCTGGTCGGTCGAACTGGGCGAGGCGATGCTGGCCGACGTGTCCGGCCCGGACGGCCAGCCGGTCGGCACCGCCGACCAGGTGCCGTTGCTCGACCGGCTGGTCGCGCTCGGCCTGCTCAGCGTGCGGGGCTCCGGCCCGTACCGGTTCCGGCTGCTCGACGTCGTACGGGACTTCGCCGTCGAACAGGCGGCGGCGATGGGGGAGACGACGGCCATCCGGCGCCGGCACGCGACGATCTTCGCCCGGCTGGCCGGCCGGATCGCCGGTGAACTCAGCGGAGCGAACCTGCCGGCCGGGGTCGGGCGGCTCGATGAGGTGAGCAGCGACCTGTCGGCCGCGCTCGCCCACTCGGCGAACGACGACCCGCACACCGCGCTCTTCCTCGCGTCCCGGCTACCCCGCTGGTGGCGGTTCCGGGGCCGCGACGTCGCCGGCCGGCAGTGGCTGCGCCGGGTCCTCGACGATCCGCGTACGGCCGACGCCGACCCGACGACCCGCGCCTGGGCCAAGGTCGGGCTCGGGCAGCTCGCCGCCGAGCACCACGCCGGCCGGCAGGAGCTGCCGGCGATCCAGGAGGCGCTGGCCACCTTCCAGGAGGTGGGTGACGTGCCGGGGGAACTGGCCGCCCACACGATCCTCTGTCGGGTGTGGACGGCCGCCGGCGGTTACGACCGGGCCCGCCGGCACGGCGAGGCGGTGCTCGCGCTCGCCAACCGCAGCGGCCGGGTACGGGACCTGGCGGTGGCGCAGAACAACCTGACCTGGCACGAGATCCGGGTCGGTGACCTGCGGGCGGCCCGGCGCCGGCTGGCCGCCGTAGACCAGTTGGCGGCCCAGTGCGGCGACGACCGGCTGCGGGCGTTGACCGTGGCGAACCTCGCCGAGGTCGCCCGGCTGGACGGCCGGTACGCCGACGCGGTGACCCTCGGCCGGCGGGCCAGCGCGGCCCTGGCCGAGCTCGGCGACCCCGGACACCGGCGGCGGGTGCTCGGCACGGTCGGGTTGGCGCTGGCCCAGGACGATCGGCTCGACGAGGCGTCGGCGGTACTGGCGGAGTTACGGGCCCGACCGGCGGGCGCGCTGGCCGAGCCGGGTCCGGCGGACGGGCCGGACCCGGCGGCGATCAGGGAACTCCCGCCCGGCTACGGCGCCTGTGCCTCGATCGAGGCCACCATCGCACTGCGGCGTGGCGACCGGGAACTCGCCGCCGAGTGGTACGCGGTGGCCGCGCGGACGTACGCCAGCGGCCACGACCTTCGGGATGTGGCGGAAGCCCTGGTGGGACTGGTGGCCACGACGGACGACCCGCCGGAGCGGACAGCGGTGCGCGACCGGCTGGCGGCGGTCTGCGTCGAGGGCGGGATCACGTTGTTGCCGGGGGAGCGGGCGCTGATCCGCTCGTCGGGTGGGGTCCCGCGCCGCAACGGTACGGCCGCCCCCGCCCAGTGACCGGTGGTCGACCCGGCGCGGACGACCGGCGCTGGCCGCCTTTTCGGCTGGCCGGCGCCGGTCGTCGACGCGCCCCCGGTTGACGCGGGCGGGATCGCCCCCCAGCGGAGCCGTCGGCTCCCGCGCCCGCGTCGCACCCCCCGTGCTGTCTGTGTTCGGTGCACTGTAGTTGGCTGATACGGGTGTTCTGTCCAATTGCTAGGCGTTTGAGGTCTGCCCCGAACAGTTCTGCCGGTCTTTCTGCCGGTGACCGGATCTAGGCGGCGGAGTCCGGGCAGTGGCCCCGTTCCGCCGTGCCCGCCGTCGCCCCGGGATGCACCGCGTCGCGTACGGCGCGCAGCGAATCGAGCATGCCGGCGAGCGCTTCCGGGCTGAGTTGACCGGTGAACCACTGGCGGATCAGTTCGAGGTGACCGGGGAGAACCTCGCTCAGCCGGGCGAGCCCGGCGTCGGTGATCGCGGCATAGGAGCTGCGCCGGTCGGAGGGGCAGGCCCGCCGGCAGAGCAGCCCGTCGCGTTCCATCCGGTCGACCACCCGGGTGACGCCACTGGTGGACAGTGTGGTCTGGGCGGCGAGGTCGGTCATCCTGAGCTGCTGACCGGGAGACCGGGCGAGGCGCATGAGCACCTCGAACTCGACCGGGGAGAGGTCGTGTTCCTCGAACTGGGTCGCGAACCGCGCGGCCAGACCGGCGTACGCCTCCATGAAGAGGCCCATCGCGGTCAGCCGGAAGTCGTCCAGCGGGTTCTCGGTCACGGCCACATCCTAGCAATACTTGACACGCGGAATATTGAGACGACTATAGTTGCTGAGTCAGCCAACGGCTCAAGACGATCTGCTCCTGGAGGGCAACGACAATGACCACCGACACGAACACCCGCTCCTGGGACGGCCTGACCATCCCGACCGCCGGCACCTTCGAGCTCGACCAGGCCCACAAGCGGGTCGGCTTCGTCGCCCGGCACCTCATGGTGAGCAAGGTTCGTGGTGAGTTCACCGAGGCGACGGCGACGGTCACGATCGGCGAGGACCCGCTGCAGTCGTCCGTCGTCGCCACGATCCAGGCCGCGAGCATCAGCACCGGCCAGGCTGACCGCGACAACCACCTGCGCACCGGCGACTTCCTCGAGGCCGACAAGTACCCGACGCTGGAGTTCCGCAGTACCGGCGTGAAGTCGCACAGCGGCAACGAGTTCGTCCTGACCGGCGACCTCACCATCAAGGACGTCACCCGCCAGGTCGAGCTGGCCGTCGAGTTCGAGGGCGCCGGCCGCAGCCCGTACGGCTTCGACGTGTTCGGCTTCTCCGCCACCACCGAGATCGACCGGGAGGACTTCGGTCTGACCTGGAACGTCGCGCTGGAGTCCGGTGGCGTGATGGTCGGCAAGAAGGTCAAGATCGAGATCGAGGGTGAGGCCATCCGTCAGGCCTGACCTTCGCGCAGCGCTCGGAAGCGCCCCGGTGATCGTGCCCACGGTCACCGGGGCGCTTCTCTGGGTAGGAGACCGGATCGGCGTATGAAAAGGTGGACGTAGCGCTTCCCCCCGCTTACGCAGGGGTGACGTGTGCCTGTTTTGTCCCCTACTCTGCGCGGTTGCGGCTTCACCAGAATCGGTTAGTCGCGCGGTTGGATGGGCATGCGGACATGTGATCGCGCTGGGACAGCTCTGCGCCGGGGAGGGCAACATGGGCAGGGACCTCACGCCGGACGCATTCTCGCGCGAGGATCGCGTCCGATATCGGCAAAAAGTACGCCGATGTCTGGACGTCTTCGCGCTGATGCTCGACGACTTCGGCTTCGACGCCGACCGGCCCACCACCGGCCTGGAGATCGAACTCAACCTGGTCGACGCCAACGCCGACCCGGCCATGCGCAACGCGGAGATCCTGGCCAACCTCGCCGATCCCACGTTCCAGACCGAACTGGGGCAGTTCAACCTCGAACTCAACGCCCGACCGCGGCTCATCGAGGGCGACGGCTTCGCCGACTACGAGGCCGACCTCCAGGACAGCCTCGGCCGGGCCGAGGACCGGGCGGTCAAGGCCGACTCCACCATCATCCTGATCGGCATGCTGCCGACCCTGACCCCGCAGCACCTCGTGCTCGACAACCTCTCCACCAACGAGCGCTACCGGGCGCTGAACGACCAGATCGTCGCCGCCCGCGGCGAGGACCTCCAACTCGACATCCGTGGCGTCGAGCGGCTGAGCACCCACACCGACTCGATCGCGCCGGAGGCGGCGTGCACCAGCGTCCAGTTCCACCTGCAAGTGGCGCCGGACAGCTTCGCGAACTACTGGAACGCCTCCCAGGCGATCGCCGGGGTCCAGGTCGCGATCGGGGCGAACTCCCCGTTCCTGTACGGCCGGCAACTCTGGGCCGAGACCCGCATCGCCCTCTTCGAGCAGGCCACCGACACCCGGCCCGACGAGCTCAAGGCCCAGGGCGTACGACCACGGGTGTGGTTCGGCGAACGGTGGATCACCTCGATCTTCGACCTCTTCGAGGAGAACGTCCGCTACTTCCCGCCGCTGCTGCCGATCTGCGACGACGAGGACCCGGTCGAGGTGCTGCACAACGGCGGCGTACCGCTGCTCAGCGAGCTTCGGCTGCACAACGGCACCATCTACCGGTGGAACCGGCCGGTCTACGACATCATGAACGGCCGCCCGCACCTGCGGGTGGAGAACCGGGTGCTGCCGGCCGGACCCACCGTCGTCGACATGCTCGCCAACGCCGCCTTCTACCTCGGGCTCTCCCGCGAACTCGCCGAAGCCGACCGTCCGATCTGGAGCCAGATGCCGTTCGCCACCGCCGAGGAGAACTTCCACGTCGCGGCCCGGCGGGGCATCGCGGCGACCGTCCAGTGGCCCGGGTTGGGCGAGACGCCGGTCACCGACCTGGTGCTGGAGGTCCTGCTACCCAAGGCGTACGCCGGGCTCGACCGGTTCGGGGTCGACCGCGCGCACCGCGACCGGCTGCTCGGCATCATCGAGCAGCGCTGCCGCACCGGCCGCAACGGCGCGGTCTGGCAGGCCGAGGCGGTGTGGGCCGCCGAACACCAGCGGGGAATGGACCGTCCGGCCGCGCTGCGCTACATGCTCCAGTGCTACGGCGATCTCCAGCACACCAACGAACCCGTCCACACCTGGCCGATCGACTGATCCGTACGCCGTCTCCGGCGGTCGGCAGGTCGCGTCGGGCGCGGCTCAGCGGGAGCGGCGGCCGAGCCGGCGCAGCCTGCTCATCGCCTTCGACTCCTCGGGCGCCGGGTCCGGCTCGGCGCCGGGCAGGGTGCCCGCCGGCCACAGCGGTTGCGGCGGGGCGGCGCCGGCAGCACCGGCCGTCGGCGCGGTGGCCCCGGCACCGGACGTCTCCGAGACGTACGCCCGCGACGGGGCGTACGCGTCGTCCGCCAGGTCGGCGTCCGGCCGGGCCGGCGCCTCCTGCGCTGCCGGTGGGGGCTGCACCGGGGCGGGCGCCACCGGGGCGGGCTGAGCCGGTGCGGGCGTCTTGGCCGGCTTGGCCGCGGCCTTCGGGGCGGCCTTTGCGGCGGCGGGTTTCGGAGCGGCGGGTTTCGTGCCGGCGGCCTTCGCCGCGCGGGGCGACGGCGCTACCGGCTTCGCCGATCCGGTGACCTTGGCTGGCGCGGGTGATTTCGTGAGTTCGGGAGTGCCGTCCGGTCCGGTGGCCTTCGTCGGCGTCGCGGCATCGGCCGGAGCCGGGGCGCCGGCCTTGACCGGCACGGCGCCCGAGGCTCCCCCGACCGGCTGGGGCGACTGGATCGGCTGGGTGGACGGGACCGGGGGCGCGGAGCGGGCATCGGCCTGGTCGGCGTCGGTGGTGTCCGGCCCGGCACCCGACTCCCCGTCGGCCGGCGGCTCGGTGGTGTCGTCCCCGGACCCGGCCGCCGCCCGGTTACGGCTCTCGGTCCGCTGGGCGAGGGCGGTCACCAGCACCGACCCGGCGAGACCGGCGATCACCGCGTACGGCGCCAGCAGGTGCGCGGAAAGCTGCTCGGCCTGGATGCCGGCCAGTCGGGGTGCGGCGAGGAAGTAGGCGGCGGCCACCAGCAGCGGGCCGATACCTCCGGAGACGGCGGTGCCGACCCGGGTGCGGGCCAGCCGCGCCGACGGCCAGGCGGCGAGCACCCCGATCACCAGGGCGGAGCCGAGGGCCAGTGCTGCGCCGGGCCAGTAGAAGTAGTCGCGGATCCAGAACCGCTCGCTGTCGTTGGTGATCTGCCACACGCCGAGCTGGGCGCTGGTCAGGCCGCGCCCCGACAGGACCCCGTCGACCACGGCGATCACGGCGAGCAGCCACAGCCAGCCGACGGTGGCGACGACGTTGCGTGCCACGGCCCGCGAGGCGAGTGCCCAGATCGCCACCAGCAGGCCCCCGACGACGCCGACGACGGCGTAGCCGGCCGCGATGGTCTGGGGCGAGAAGGTGTCGGCGCGGGTGGCCGCCCGGGCCGGTACGGCCACGAGCGCGACCGTGACCAGCGCCCCGACCGCGGCTGCGACGGCGATCGCGATCCGCCACAGGGTGGTGGCGAGGGTCACATGGTCGTCGTCGGCGGGCCGCTCACCGACCGGCGTGCTGAGCCGTTCGGCACAGATCGCGCCGATGATCGTCGAAGTCGCGGCGATCCACGCCGCCCAGGCCAGGCTCGCGACCCAGCCCGCGTCGCCGCCGGCCCCGGTCGCCGGAAGCCAGGTGATGATGCCGAGGCCGTAGCCCAGACCCAGCTGCGCGGCGCCAGCACCCGCTGCACTGCCGACCGCGGTGGCGATCGGCCCTCCCCAGCCTCGTACGGCCATGCGGGGCAGCGTATCGTTCGGCCGCCAGTCGGGCGAGTCGTCGTACGCGCGGCACCGGGCCGACCGACCCCGAAAGGCTGGCGTGGTTGGTCGTGGTCGCGCCCGTCTTGCAGACTCGAACCGGTCGGGTTCTGGATTGGCGGAGCATCGATCGCGTCGGATCATGGTTGCGGCGGGTCGGCAGGCCGTCGGACAGGTGGGACAGTGGGCGGCATGATGGACGGGAAGTCGGCATGACGGACGGAAACGGTTCCTGGGGAGCACCGGGCGGGACGCGGCAGGAGCTGACCCGGCCCGGCGTGCTGGCCGGGGCGGCGGTGTTGACGGTCGTGCTCGCCGTGGTCGGGGCGACCGCCGGCTGGGCGGCCGCCGGCTCGGAGAGCGACTCGAACGCGAATCCGGGCGGTCCGACCCCCTCGGTCACGACGAGCCAGCAGGCGCCGGACCGGCAGGACGAACCGACCAAGTCCCCCACGCCCTCGCCGTCGGCCAGCTCGTCCGCGCCGCCCGAGTCGATGCCGATGCCGGATGTGCTCGGCATGGAATGCGAAGAGGCGGTCGAGGAGCTGAAGGAGGCCGGTCTTCGGCCGCCGGCCCTGCTGATCGGTCGGGGAAAGGTGGACCGGCAGAGTCCGGATGCCGGCGTCCAGGTCCGGCAGGGGCAACCGGTGATCATCACCTGTGACAACGGTCGGCCGGGCGGTCCCAGCCCGTCCGAGAGTGACGGCGGCGACGAAGGCGACGACTGAGCGACCGGATCCGGACACACCCGGTGATCACGGTCGACGGCAGACGCCCGGTCGGCCGGATAGGTTGGATCCACGTGGATGGGTTCCACGTGGGGAGGACCTGTGATGGCCGACGAGCCGCGTGACGGTGTGCACCCGCCGGATCGGTCGGACGGCGCACCGGACCAGACCCGTCCCTTCGACCCGGTCACCGACGACGACGGGCCGGGCGTCACCGGAGGGCCGGCAGCGGCGGCGAGGCCCGGTGGGCCCGATGCCACCACCGTCCACGGAGCCGGCCCCGACGCCGACTCGACCGCACCCTTGCCGGCCGGTGACGACCGGACCGCCCGGCTCGGCGACGACCGGACCGCACAGTTCGGCGGTGGCGACCGGGTGGGCGGCGACGTGTGGTCCGGCCGGGCCGGCGTACCACCACCCGGCGCCGCGCCACGTACCCCGGCTCCCGCGACGGTCGAGCAGGTGGAGTGGGACGAGGTCGACCGGGGTCCCCGTCGGTGGTGGCTGCCGATCGTCGCGGGTGTCGTGGCGTTGCTGCTGCTGGCCGTACTCGGCTTCGGCATCTGGCTGATCGTGGGCTCGACGGGTGACGACGGGGGACCGGTCACCCCGTCCCCCTCGGCGACGACCGGATCGCCGACCCCGTCGCCGTCACCCACCTCGGCCGCGCCGACCACGGCCTCGGCCAGCCCCAGCCCGAGCGAGTCGGAGACCGTCGAGGTGCCGCCGGTGCTGGGACTGCCGGAGGATGTCGCCCGAGGTCTGCTCGACCAGTTCGGGCTGACCTACGGCCTGGAGTTCCGCGACTCCGACGAGCTGCCGGGCACCGTCATCGAGGTGCAGCCCGGGGTCGGCACCGAGGTTCCACCGGGCGAGCAGGTCACGCTCGTTATCGCACAGGCGCCGGCGCCGACGGTCACCCCGACGGTGAGCCCGACGCCGTCGGTGACGCCGGGCGGCTGACACCCGCTCACCAGTGCTGGCGGCGCCAGCCGACCATCGCCAGTCCGGTGGTGGCGATGGCCAGGCCGAAGATTCCCGAGTAGACCAGCGTGCGCCGGTGGTCTTCCGGCCGGCGGTCCGCCGCGGTGGACCGTACCGGCACGGTTTCGACCGGTGCGGCGGCCGGCATGTCCGGCCGTGCCGTCGCGGCCGGCGCCGACCGGGTCGGAGCCGGCCCGCCGAAGCCGGCGCCGGCACCGCGCCACGCCGCGTCCGACGGGGTGATCGGGGTGATCTGCCGTGGCCCGTCGGCGCCACCGCCGTGACCGTCGGCGGACGGTACCGCCCCCGACGGTGCGGAGCTGGGCGGGGTCGACCGGGTCGGTGCCGGCGTGGGGGTGCCGGACGGCGACGGGCTGGCGGGGGTCGGGTCGGTGGACGGCGTCGGCTCGATGGACCGGGTCGGCTCGACCGTCGCGGAGGCGCCCGGCGAGGTGCCGGTCGACGGGTCGGACCAGGTCGGGGTCACCGCGTTCGCGGCCATGCCGTGGCCGGCCGGTCCGGCGTGGCCAGCGGCCGCCGTCCCGGCCAGGACCGCCGCGGACAGACTGACGAACACGGCGCCGACGGCCACGAGTGTCCTGGTCGGACGGTGGCGGTCCGGTGGGCCGGCCGGCGACCCGATCAGGTGTGGATGCCTCGGCACGGTGATGGGCATGGCGGTCCCCCAGGTTCGGGGTCCGGGCCACGGGCGAAGAATCAAACGTGCTGGGTGGGTGTGCCGAGTCTATGCCGGCCGAACCGCCGTCCGGGCCGAACGGCGAGATTCCGGTCAGCCGGTGCGAACCGGGCTCGGCTTGACGACCCGTCCCCGCGGTCCCGCGTTGGGGCGCAGCTGGCGCAGCCCACTCAACTGGACGAAGATCGATCGACGGTCGACGGCCTCGCCCGCGGCGTTCAGTTCGTAGCCGTCGAGCCAGGCCCAGCCGTCGTACGTCGTCCAGTCGTGCACCCGGATCACCCGGAAGAGGATGGGCTCGGTGAACTGGACGCTTGCCGCACGGGTCACATGGAGGACGTCGCCGGAGCGGGGAAGCACATCGACTCCTGTCTGGAAAGGACTACATGTCCGGTCCGGGACAACTATGGACCATCGCGAATTGCTCGCCGCGCTCGTGGCGGTGTCGGGGCACCCGGCCGGGGTGGCGGCGGGTGGAGCACCGGCCGGATCGGCGCTTGAGTGTCGGGCAACTGTCCCGTCGATGCCGGCATCCACGCCGACCCGGCCGAGTGCTCATCCGCGTGGTCCCGCACCCGCCGCCGTGGCAGCTCGGCTTACAGCGGCGAGGCTTTGACCGCGGAATGTGGTGGTGCCGTTTTGCCGTAGTGATGGACGCGCAGCCCGCCGGCACCTTGATCGTTTAAGTGCCGTGGGACTTCAGCGATCTTCTGTCGGAACTCTGAGTGATTCGACCCGTACGGACAGCCTGCACGAACGGCATGATTCATGCAAGTTGCAGTTCCTGATTCACCCGTGCCTCGATCGGGGGGTAGGTCCTCCGGTTGCCGTCACATACGGCCGGGCGACACACTGGGGCGTGCTGTGGAAGATCGTGTCCGGTGACTGAGCGCCGGAGTCCGACCGTCCGGCGCCGCCGGCTCGGCGCCGAGCTGCGGCGGCGCCGGGAAGATGCCGGGGTCACCATCGAGATGGTCGCCGAGCGGCTGCGGTGCTCCTCGTCGAAGATCTCCCGGATCGAAACCGGCCACACCAGCGCGACGCCCCGCGACGTCGCGGACATGCTGGGCATCTACGGCGTCGTCGGCCCCGAGGGCGAGGAACTGGTGCAGATCGCCAGGGAGGCCCGGCAGAAGGGATGGTGGCATCCGTACAGCACCGTCCTGACCGGTGCGTACGTCGGTCTCGAAGCCGCGGCCCGCTCGGTGCGGGCGTACGAGCAGCAGGTGGTGCCCGGCCTGTTGCAGACCGGTGACTATGCGAAGGCGATGATCCGTTCGGCCCGCCCGGACATCACCGCCGAGGAGGTCGAGCGGCGGGTGCGCGTCCGACTGCAGCGCCAGTCGTTATTGACCCAGGACGATCCGATCGAGGTGTGGGTGGTGCTGGACGAGGCGGTGGTCAGTCGCCCGGTTGGTGGCGACGAGGTGATGCGCGCCCAGTTGGCGCGGCTCGTCGAGGCCGCCGACCTGCCGAACGTGACGTTGCAGATCCTGCCGTTCGAGGTGGGGGCGCACGCCGGCATGGACGGTACGTTCACCATTCTCGACTTCGCCGAGGCACGCGACCCCGGTGTGGTGTACGCCGAGAACGCCACCGGGGGACTCTTCCTGGAGAAGGCCGAGGAACTACGCAAGTACGTCTTCATCTTCGATCACATCCGAGCGGCGGCACTGCGTCCGGAGGAGTCCGTGGCAGCCGTCGCCAAGCTTGCAGAGGAGCCATTGTGGAGATCGAGACCGAAGAGTTCCGGGTGGACCTGACCCGGGCGGTGTGGCGGAAGAGTTCACGCAGCGGCCCCAACTGCGACAACTGCGTCGAGGTCGCCCAGTTGGCGGGCGTGGTGGCGGTGCGGGACTCCAAGGACCCGACGGGGCCGGCGCTGATCTTCGACCCGCGCGAGTGGGCCGCCTTCGTCGGCGGCGCCCGGGTCGGCGGGTTCGTCGCGAGCTAGCCCGGCCGGCGGCGAACGGATCACCACCGTCGCCTGCCTCCCGCCGCGTCGTTGTAAAAGATGGCGCGGCGGATGCCGGGCCACCCGCCGCAGCACCGATTGCCCCCGCGGTGGGGACGCCACCGAGTTAGGCAGGCGAAACATCATGACGTTAGGGCAGAACAACCTGGGTAACGGAGCGACGACGCAGGAGCGGTTCCCCGGGCCGTACCGGGGTGGCCGGCGCGACGGCGGACTGGCGGAGGACGGGCCGGCGAAGGGTGACGCCCCGCGTAACGGCATGTCCGCCGTCGACCGGGCGCCGAAGCTTCCCGGGCTCGAACTCGACGGTCTCGCCGACCCGGCCTTCCCGCTGCCGAGCTGGGACGAGCCGGCCGGTCAGCGGATGGCCGACCACCCGTTGCTGCGCGGACTGCTGCTGGAGTTGCCACCGAAGGGGACCCTGCCGGATCCGGGGTGGCTCGACCGCTGGTTCGAGGCCACCCGTTCGGTCATCGAACTGCTGTACCTGCAGGGCGCCGCCCGCCCGCGCTGACGGCCGCGACGGCGGGGGCCGGGCCGACCCGGCGGGCGGTGCGGCCGGCCCGCAGCACCGTCACGGCATGCGCGGCGAGGCGGCTGTGCCGCAGGGAGTGGCGTATCCCGATGCTGGCCCCGGCCAGCACCGCCGCGGTGAGCACCAGTCCGAGCATCGTCGGCCCGGTCAGCTCGGCCAGGCCGGCCGCGGTTACCGTCGCGGGCAGCGTGAGCAGCCCGGCGACCTGTAGCGGCATGGCGAGCAGGGGATGGGCCGCGGCGGCCCGCAGCGCCGGTGGCGCCGGGGTGTGCGGCGCGCTGGCGAAGGCGCCCGCGCCGCGGTGCAGCCGGAGGAGCCGGCGGGTGGTGGCCACCGCCACGACGACGGCCGGCACGGCCGGCAGGGCCAGTGCCCGGAGAGCCTGGTCGGCGGCGACGTCCGTGGTGACCAGTGCGACGGCCGCGACGCCCGCCATCGCGGCGAGGCCGGTTCCGGCCAGCGCCACGAGCAACGCGGTACGGCGGCGCAGGCCACGGGCGGTGCCGACCGCCGGGAGACCGTCGGCGACGACGCCGGCGGTGAGCCAGACGGCGGCGACCGCGAGCAGGGTCGCGAGCTCGATGTTCACGACGACAAGTCTTTCCCGTCCCGGCCGCCGGGGAATCAGGGCATGGTCCCGGTAAGGCCCCCATGGACGCCCCGTAGGGGGCATCACAAAGTGATATATAAATTTCGACATCTATCGTTATGGTTGCCTGGTTCCATAACCTCACCTTGATCGGCCATCACTGATCCCTCGTCTCCAGCGAGCGGACGGTCCGGGCCGGTCGGAGGGGAGGACGGGAGATGAATCTCCCACGTAGAACCGTTCTGGTCGGCGTAGCCGCGCTGACCGCCATCGCGGCCGCCACCCCGGCGCTCGCCGCGGAACCCACCGGAACCATCCGCAACGCGGGCGGCGCCACCGCGGTCGCGGACAGCTACATCGTCGTGCTCAAGGACAGCGCGGTCAGCCGCGCCAGCGTCGACACGACGGCCAGCAGCCTGGCCGGCCAGTACGGTGGCTCGATCGCCCGCACCTACAGCTCGGCGCTGCGCGGCTTCGAGGCCCGGCTCGACGCCAGGTCGGCGGCCCGCCTCGCGGCCCACCCGTCGGTGGCGTTCGTCGAGCAGAACCACACCGTCTCGCTGGCCGGCACCCAGCCCAACCCGCCGTCCTGGGGCCTCGACCGCATCGACCAGCCCAACCTGCCGCTGAACAGCTCGTACACCTACCCGAACGAGGGCAGCGGCGTCCGCGCCTACGTCATCGACACCGGGGTGCGGACCAGCCACAACGACTTCAACCAGGCGAGCAGTGGCTACGACGCGGTCGACGGCGGAACCGCCGACGACTGCAACGGCCACGGCACCCACGTCGCCGGCACCGTCGGCGGCACCTCGTACGGCGTCGCCAAGGACGTGCAGATCGTCGGCGTACGCGTCCTCGACTGCAGCGGCAACGGCACCTACGCCGGGGTCATCGACGGCATCGACTGGGTGACCGCGAACGCGGTCCTGCCGGCCGTGGCGAACATGAGCCTCGGCGGCCCCGCCGACAGCTCGGTCGACCTGGCGGTCCAGAACTCGATCGACGAGGGCATCACCTACGTCGTGGCCGCCGGTAACGGCAACATCTTCGGCCAGCGCCAGAACGCCTGCAACTACTCGCCGGCCCGGGTCCCGGCCGCGATCACCGTCGGTGCGACCCAGAGCAACGACGCGGCCGCGAGCTTCTCCAACTTCGGCACCTGCGTCGACATCCTCGCGCCCGGCGTGAGCATCCCCTCGGCGTGGCACACCAACGACAGCGCCACGAACTCGATCAGCGGTACGTCGATGGCCTCCCCGCACGTCGCGGGCGCCGCCGCGCTGGTCCTGTCGCAGAACCCGACCTGGACGCCGCAGCAGGTCCGTGACGAACTGGTGAACACGTCCACCCCGAACGTGGTCACCAACGTCGGCACCGGCACCCCGAACCGGCTGCTCTTCGTCGGCGGCACCACGCCCCCGCCGACGAACAACTTCTCGGTCTCCGTCGCGCCGACCTCCGGCTCGGTCGTGGCGGGCGGCTCGGTGACCGCCACCGTCTCCACCGCCACCACGGCCGGCTCGCCGCAGGCGGTCAGCCTGTCGGCCAGTGGCCTGCCGAGCGGGGCGACCGCCTCGTTCAGCCCGGCCAGCGTCACCTCGGGCGGCTCCTCGACGCTGACCATCGCCACCACGGCGAGCACCGCGGCCGGGACGTACACCGTCTCGGTCAACGGCAGCGGCGCGGCCGGCACCCGGACGGCGACGTACACCCTGACGGTGACCGGTACCGGTGGCGGCTGCTCCGGCACCAACGGCACCGACGTGGCCATCCCGGACGGCGGCTCGGCGGTGACCAGCAGCATCGTGATCAGCGGCTGCAACCGCAACGCCTCGGCGACCTCGCGGGTGGCCGTGAACATCGTCCACACCTACCGCGGTGACCTGGTCGTCGACCTGCTGGCTCCGGACGGGACGTCGTACCGGCTGAAGAACAGCAGCGCCTCGGACAGCGCCGACAACGTCAACACGACGTACACGGTGAACCTGTCGTCGGAGGCGGCCAACGGCACCTGGCGACTCCAGGTCCGTGACGTCTACCTGGCCGACACCGGCTACATCAACACCTGGACCCTGACGCTCTAGTCGGGTTCCACGGCGAGGGCCCCGGCGCGGACGCGCCGGGGCCCTGTCGTCGCGGTCAGAGCGTACGCAGGTGGAAGCCGCCGTCCACGTCGATGACCTGGCCGGTGCTGAACGGCAGCAGGTCGGTCGCGACGGCCACGACGGCGCGCCCCACGTCCTCCGGCTGCCCCCAGCGGCGGATCGGCGTGATGCCCTGGTTGAAGATCAGGTCGTCGTACTTCGCCTTGACCCCGCCGGTCATGTCGGTCTCGATGATGCCCGGCCGGATCTCGTAGACGTTGATGCCGTGCTCGGCCAGCCGGGCGGCGAAGAGCTGGGCGACCATCCCCAGGCCGGCCTTCGAGACGCAGTAGTCGCCCCGGTTCACGCTCGCCGTGTAGGTGCTGATCGACGACACGATCACGATCTTCGGGGCGGTGACCATGCCGGCCTCGATCTGCTCGATCATCTTCCGGGCCGCGGCCTGGGCCAGGAAGTACGGGCCCTTGAGGTTGATCCGGATCAGCCGGTCGAACGACTCCTCGCTGGCCTCCAGCATGTCGGCGCGTACGTCCGGGGCCACCCCGGCGTTGCTGACCAGCAGGTCGAGCCGGCCGAACGCGGCGATCGCCTCGTCGACCAGCTTCTGCCGGTCGGCCGTCACCGAGACGTCGGCCTGCACCAGGTGGGCACGCTGGCCGAGCGCCTCGACCTCGGCACCGACCTCCTTGGCCGCGTCGGCGTTGCTGGCGTAGTTGACCACCACGTCGTAGCCGGCGCCGGCCAGCGACCGGACGATGCCGCGCCCGATCCCGCGCGAGCCGCCGGTGACGATCGCCGCCCGGCTCACCGGGCACCCCCGGCCGCGCCGGCCGGCCCGAAGAACGTGTAGTACGGCTCGTCGCGGGCCACCCGCTGGAGGTAGAGGGCCAGTTCGCGGGCGTGGTAGTCGCCCCACATGCTCGACTCGCCGTTCGGCACCCGCTGACCCGCCGGCACGTGGTCCCAGCCGTTCGGCCGGTGGTAGACCGAGTGCAGGATCAGGCCCTGGTGGTCGGGGTCGGTGCTCAGGTAGGGCTCGCCGAACAGGGTGTCGGCCACGGTCAGGCCGGCCTGCCAGTAGCGCTGCCCCTCGGCCGCGCGGCCGGCACCGGTCAGGTATCGGCCGAGCCGCAGCAGGCCCTGCGCGCCGATCGCGGCGGCCGACGAGTCGACCGGCTCGTGCGCGTTGTACGGGTCGGCCGGGGCGGCGAGGTAGTCACCGAGGTGGACCAGGCCGGGCGCGCCGGTGTCCCAGTACGGGATGCCGTCGACCGGGGTGTTCTCCAGGTAGAAGTCGCAGGTGGCCAGCGCCGCCTTGAGGAAGATCTGCTCGACCTGTTCACGCCCGCCGTACGGCTCGAGTTCGGCGTCGTCGATCAGGGCCAGGAACTCCAGTTGCTCGGGGAACCCGACCATCGCCCAGGCCAGGCCCCGGGTCCAGGTGCTGAAAGGCGAGTAGCCCTGCTGGGAGCTGGGGCAGCGGAAGCTGCCGTCGTTGACGTTGAAGACCGACTCGTGGGCGGTCCGCCCCCGTACGTCGTAGCTGTCCCGGCCCTCGCCGTAGAAGACGTTCCACCGGGCGGTGTTCACGGCGTGCTCGATCAGCCGGCCGAGCAGCGAGATCCGCTCGTCGCGTTCGCCCATCAGGGCGTGGCCGAGCAGGTGCGACACGGACAGCGCGCGGCAGGAACGGATCGTGTCGACGAAGAGCGACTGCGGTCCGTTGAACGAGTAGATGTAGCCGGTGCCGTCGATCGTGTCGCGCCAGCGGGCGGCCTGTACGGCGCCGGTCAGCTTGAGGGCGAGTTCGTAGAAGTCGCGTTCCCGGGGGTCGTGCGGGATCCGGCCCTCGGCCATCAGCCGCCACAGGTTGCCGTACGTGCTGACGTTGTTGAAGCCGTGGTCATGCACGCCGATGTGGCTGACGTGGCTGGCCATGAGAGCCACGGTCGACTCCCGGGCGGAGTCGAGGAAGCGCCGGTCACCGGTGGCGTCGAACTGGAGCACCGCGGAGCCGTACTGGAAACCCTGGGTCCATTCGGTCCAGCCGCGCGCGGTGTAGCGCCCCGCGACGGTGAAGACCGGCGAGGGCGAGCCCGGAGGGGACGTCTTCTCGATTGAGTCGATCTTGTGGGCGGACGCCTCCCACAATTTCTCGATCTTGGGTAGCAGGGCAGCGGGAGTGAGCGCCTCGTCGATCCTCATGCGGACAGCATAGGAAAGCGCATTCCTACACGCCAGCCCATCGCCCGGCCGGTTTGATCCACCGGCCGGGCGATGGTCGGGAGTCAGACCGCGAAGCTGGTCGGGCGCTCAGTCGCCGGCGGCGGCGGGGTGGCCTTCCAGAGCCCGGTCTTCTGCGCGGCCAGCCGGCTCAGGTAGGCCGGGTTGAGGATGACGTAGCGACGCCACAGCCGCTTCGGCTCCAGGCCGAGCCGCCACAGCCACTCCAGGCCCACCCGCTGCATCCACGGCGGCGGATTGCGCAGCAGCCCGGCGTGGTAGTCGAACGCCGCCCCGACCGCCATCAGCGGCATGTCGAGCAGCGGCCGCATCGCGTAGGCGAAGACCTCCTGCCGGGGACACCCCAGGCCGACCAGGACCAGCCGGGCACCCGACGACCGGATCCGGTCGGCGATCCGCGCGTCCTCACCCGGCTCCACCGCCCGGAACTTCGACGCCTCGACACCGGCCAGCTTCAGCGCCGGGAACATCCGCTCCAGCGCTGGCACCAGCCGGGCCAGCGTCTCGTCGGTCGAGCCGTAGAGATAGACCGGCAGCCCGTCGGCCGCGCACCGCTCCAGCACCTTCAGAGTCAGGTTCGGCCCGTAGACCCGGTCGGTCAGCCCGGCCTTGTGTAGCAGGTTGAGCGCCCAGCGCACCGGCTGGCCGTCCGGGGTCACCAGGTCGAAGGAGTTCAGCCGGGCGTTGTGCGCCTTGTCGAGCACCCCGGTCATGACCCCGTGCACGGCCAGCGCGGTCAGCGCCAGCGGCCGGCGCTCGTGGGCGGCGGCGATCACCTGCTCGGTGGCCGCCGCGTAGTCGGTGGCGTCGACCAGGACGCCCAGCACGTTCTTCTTGCCCTTGGCAATCATGAGGCCCTGCCCACTCCGCTCGCTCATGCCGTCCGCTCGCTGCGCTCGCGGCCGCCATGCGGCAACCTGAGCCGACCGATTCGCTCGCTGCGCTCGCTCATGCCATCCGCTCGCTGCGCTCGCGGCCGCCATGCGGCAACCTGAGCCGACCGATTCGCTCGCTGCGCTCGCTCATGCCTTCGGCACCCACTTGTCGACGTTCGCCTCGTAGATCTCCTGAAGGATCATCGGGACGTCGTAGACCTGCTTCCAGTCCGGGTAGTCGGCCTGGAACGCCTCGTTGGAGCCGATCCACCACTGGTGGTCGCCGATCCGGTTGGCCTCGTGGTATTCGGTGACCATCCCGATTCCGGTGATCCGTTCGGCGATGGCGAACGCCTCCAGATGCGATGTGTTGGAGTGCCGGCCACCGCCCAGGTTGTAGACCGCCGCCGACCGCGGCGCCCGGAAGAACGCCTCGAACGCGGCGACCACGTCGTGGCTGTGGATCGCGTCGCGGACCATCTTGCCCTTGTAGCCGAAGATCTTGTAGGTGCGGCGCTCCATGTTGCAGCGCATGACATACCCGAGGAAACCGTGCAGTTCGGTCGCCGAGTGCGCCGGGCCGGTGAGCGTGCCGCCTCGGAAACAGGCGGTCTTCATGTCGAAGTAGCGACCGTACTCCTGCACCATCACGTCGGCGGCGACCTTGGAGGCCCCGAAGACCGAGTGCAGGCACGCGTCGATCGACATGTCCTCCTTGATCCCCGCCTCGTACGGGTGACCCGGCTCGATCTCCCAGCGGGTCTCCAGTTCGACCAGCGGCAGCGAGTTGGGCCGGTCGCCGTACACCTTGTTGGTGGAGCAGTGGATGAACGGCGCCTCGACGCAGTGCTCACGCACGTTCTGCAGGACGTTGAGGGTCCCGCCGGCGTTGACGTCGAAGTCGGTGAACGGGTCGCGCACCGCCCAGTCGTGCGACGGCTGGGCCGCCGTGTGGATCACGACCGCGATGTCGCGGCCGTAGCGCCGGAAGATCTCCGCGAGCGCGTCCCGGTCGCGGATGTCGGCGGCATGGTGCGTGTACGCCGTACCTAGTTCGCTGGTCAGCCGCGACACGTTCCAGGCGGTGGACGCCTCGGCGCCGAAGAACTCCCGGCGCATGTCGTTGTCGATGCCGACCACGTCGAGGCCCAGCCCGGCGAAGTGCCGCACCGCCTCCGAGCCGATCAGACCGCCGGATCCGGTCACCAGCGCGACAGTCACACGTCACTCCAGAATTCGGGGGTGGGATGGTTGAAGGTCACCGGAGCATAACGCCGCCCGGATCGACCCCGGTACGAAGGAAGGGCTCCGCATGGTGCGGAGCCCTTCGTCATGGTGGGGAAGGGGGGAGTTGAACCCCCACGCCCTTTCGGGCACACGGACCTGAACCGTGCGCGTCTGCCATTCCGCCACTTCCCCATCGGGACACGACATAGTTATGTCCCGAACCCGCCCTTCGGCGGCTGCCGAGACATATTACGCTGTCCCATGGTGCGTCGCGAGAGAGTTCCCCTAGCCGGGTGGATCCTCACAACTGAGGGTTCCCGGCTGGTTCCCGCTCGCGGCGCCTGGGAACAATAGCACGGCAAATCCGGCCCCCAAGGACAGGCCGGCTGCGAGCGGTCGATCGGCATGCGGACTCCATGTGCCTCGGCCGGATACCATCATGTCCTCGGAACCCGAGGAGGAGCCGGTGAGCGTGCTGCAACGCTTCGAGAAGCGTCTTGAAGGCCTGGTTGAGGGGGCCTTCGCGAAGGTGTTCAAGGGGGTCGTCCACCCCGTGGAGATCCTCAACGCCATGCAGCGGGAGGCTGAGGCGCACAAGGCGATCCTGGCCGGTGGGCGCGCCCTCGTGCCCAACCGCTACGTGATCGATCTCTCGCCCTACGACCACAGCCGCCTCGCGCCCTACGCTGCCGCGCTCGCCCAGGAACTGGCGCAGTCGCAGGCCGAGTTCATCGGCGAGCAGGCATGGACGGTCTACGGCGACGTGATCGTCGAGATCGAGCGCGGTGACGGGCTCGACACCGGCATGTTCCGGGTGACCGCAGAGGTCTACACCGGTGGCGAGGTGGCTCCGGTGCCGCCGCAGTCCTACGACGCGCCACCGCAGCAGCAGGGCTACCCGCCGTACGACCAGGGGGGTGGCTACGGCCAGCCGCCGGGGCAGGGGGCCGGTGGTCGTAACATCCGGCTGGTGTCCGGTGACGGCCGCACCTATCCGCTGCAGATGGGCTCGACCGTGATCGGCCGGGGCGATCAGGCCAGCCTGCGGCTGCCCGACGTCGGCATCTCCCGCCGCCATGCCCGGCTCGACTTCGACGGCGGCCAGGTGGTCCTGACCGATCTCGGATCGACCAACGGGACGATGGTCAACGGCCAGCGGGTTTCCGCCGTTGCCCTCAACCCGGGTGACATGATCCAGCTCGGAACGACCACCCTCACGTTCCGAGTGGACGGCTAAGGACCTTGCCCCCTTTTGTCATCACCACCGCCCGGTTCGGGTTCATCATCCTTCTGTGGATCTTCGTGTTCACGGTCGTCGGGGTGATCCGCCGGGACCTCTTCGCCGGATCACGGTCCAGCCGTCTGGTCGCCGCGCCACGGGGGGTCGGCGCGTCGACCAGCCAGGCGGCCGCGAGGCCGGCGAAGGTGAAACGGGGGCGCGCCGCCCACCAGTTGGTGGTAACCGCCGGCCAACTTGCCGGCACCCGAATAACCCTGGGTGAATCCCAGATCACCATCGGCCGTGCCGAGGATTCGACCCTGGTGATCACCGACGACTATGCCTCCGCACGTCACGCCCGCCTCGTGCCGCGCGCCGGACAGTGGTTCGTCGAAGACCTCGGCTCGACTAACGGGACCTACCTCGATCGCGATAAGGTCACCGGACCAACCCCCGTCCCCCTCGGCGTGCCGATTCGGATCGGCCGCACTTCCCTCGAGTTACGGCCATGACTCTGACCCTGCGTTATGCGGCACACAGCGACCGCGGTCTGATCCGAGACGGAAACCAGGATTCCGTCTACGCCGGCCCGCGGCTTCTCGCTGTGGCCGACGGCATGGGCGGCATGGCCGCCGGTGACGTCGCCAGCAACATCGTCATCGGTGCGATGGCCCCGCTCGACGAGGACGTCCCCGGTGACGCCCTCGTCGACGCGCTTCGGTCGGCCGTCGACACCGCCAACCAGCAGCTTCGGGGAACAGTCGATGCCAACCCTCAGTTGGAGGGCATGGGCACCACGCTGACAGCGACCCTCTTCTCGGGCAGCAAGATCGGCATGGTCCACATCGGCGACTCCCGCGCCTACCTCCTCCGCGACGGCGAGTTCGCCCAGATCACCAAGGACGACACCTACGTCCAGATGCTGGTCGACGAGGGACGCATCACCCTCGAAGAGGCGAGCAGCCACCCCCAGCGCTCACTGCTGACCCGGGCGCTCGACGGGCGCGACATCGACCCCGAATACTCCGTACGCCAGGTCCTTCCCGGCGACCGCTATCTGCTCTGCAGCGACGGCCTGTCCGGTGTGGTGAGCGCCGACACCATCGCCGAGACGATGCGGGACTACGTCGACCCGGGCCAGTGCGTGGAGCGGCTGGTCCAACTCGCGCTGCGTGGTGGTGGCCCGGACAACATCACCGTCATCATCGCCGACGCCACCGACCAGGACATCCTCGAGGCCGCACCGATCGTCGGCGGCGCCGCCGCCCGCGACCGTGGCATGGCGACCCCGGTCGACGTCTCCACCCCGGCCGGCCGGGCCTCCGCCGCGCTCGCCGCCCCCCGCCCGTCGAGCCCGGATTCCGGGTCGGAGCAGGGGGGCCAGGAGGACGATCCCGAACGCCCCCGCCGGCACCCGGTACGCACCGCGCTACTGCTGGTCGTGCTGCTCGGCATCCTCGGCGGTGGTCTCTGGTTCGGCTGGAGCTACACGCAGCGGCAGTACTACGTCGGTGCCACCGAAGAGGGACAACTCGCGATCTTCCGGGGCGTGCCCGGGCAGATCGCCGGCTTCAACCTCTCCAGCGTGCACCAGACCAGCACCACCGGTCTCGACGAACTGACCGCCGCCGCGCAGGAGCAGGTCAAGCAGGGCATCCAGGCGTCGAACGAGTCGGACGCCCAGCGGCGGCTCGCCGACCTGACCGACGACGTCCCGAGCAACCCCAACCTGAAGCCGCTGTGCGCGCCCAGCCCCAGCCCGACCCCCACTCCCACCCCGTCCCCGACCCCGGAGGCGACCGAGCCGACGAGTTCGGCGACCCGCTCCCCGTCGCCCAGCGGCTCGCCGTCCCCGAGCGGCTCGCCGAGCGCCGACGCCAGCCCAACGCCCACCGCACCCACTTCGACGCCGGACACCCCACCCTCCGAAACGGTCCTGCCTGTCGACCCGGCAAGCTGCCGGCCGATCGACTGAGCGTCGACTTCCACGAGTTGAGGGATCACGCGTGACCGCCTCCGCCGGACCGGCAGCCACACCCGCAGCGACGGGTGAGATGCCGCGTTTCGCGGCGACCAACACCAAGCGCAACTCCGAGTTGGCGCTACTGCTGGTCGCCATGGTGCTGGTGGCTGCCTACTCGGCCACCGTCGAGGCCAACATGCTCGACACCGTGACCCTGGACTTCTGGGTTCCGGCCGCGGTCCTGTCGGCCGTCTACCTGGCCCTGCACGTGGTCGTCCGGTTTCTGGCCCCGTACGCCGATCCGGTCCTGTTGCCGGCGGTCGCCCTGCTCAACGGCTTGGGTGTCGGGTTCCTGCGCCGGCTGGACCTGGCCGAGGTCGCCCCGGCCGAGCGCATCGATTTCCCGATCTTCGCCGGCACCGGTGGCCGGCAGCTGGCCTGGACCCTCGCCTCGCTGATCCTCGCCGCCGGACTGCTGATCGTGATCCGGGACCACCGGGCGGTGTCCCGCTACGCCTACACCCTCGGCCTGGCCGGGCTCGTGCTGATGATGATCCCCGCGGTGCTGCCGGCCCGGTTCTCCGAGGTCAACAACGCCAAGCTGTGGATCAAGGTCGGCGGTTTCTCGATCCAGCCCGGCGAGTTCGCCAAGCTGGCCCTGCTGGTGTTCTTCGCCTACTACCTGGTCCGCAAACGGGAAGTACTCTCGCTGGCGAGCCGCCGCTTCCTCGGCATCGACTTCCCGCGCGGCCGTGACCTCGGGCCGGTCGTGGTCGTCTGGCTCTTCAGCCTGATGGTCCTCGTCTTCCAGAAGGACCTGGGCACCTCGCTGCTCTACTTCGGCATGTTCGTGGTGACCCTCTACATCGCCACCGAACGCGCGAGCTGGATGATCATCGGCTTGCTGCTGTTCTTCGGCGGTGCCTTCCTCGCCTACTTCCTGGGCAGCGCGATCGGCGGCCCGTTCGCCAACTTCTACCAGCGCGCCGAGATCTGGCTCGACCCGTTCGGCGACCCGTACAACAGCGGCTTCCAACTGGTCCAAGGGTTACTCGGCCTAGGCACCGGCGGGCTCTTCGGCACCGGTCCCGGCGGTGGGCAGCCGACCCAGGTGCCCGAGGTGCACAACGACTTCATCTTCGCCGGGATGGGCGAGGAGATCGGCCTCTTCGGCCTTTCCGCGCTGCTGGTGATCTACCTGCTCATCGTCGAGCGCGGCCTGCGGGCCGGCCTGGCGGTCCGCGACTCGTTCGGCAAGCTGATGGCCGGCGGGCTCGCGTTCACCATCGCCCTCCAGGTCTTCGTGATCGTCGGCGGCATCAGCGGCCTGATCCCGCTCACCGGTCTGACCACGCCGTTCATGTCCGCCGGTGGTTCCTCGCTGATGGCCAACTGGCTGCTCGTGGCGATGCTGTTGCGGATATCCCATGCCGCCCGTAGCCCGGTGACCGGTGCCGCACCGGCCCGGACCCCCGGCACCCCACCGGCGCAGTTGCACGGCGCCCCGACGGAGGTGATCCGGCCGTGAACGCCCCACTGCGCCGCGTCGGCGTGGTCGTCATGATTCTTTTCGGCCTGCTCTTCGCGAACCTCAACTGGGTGCAGGCCTACAAGGCCGACGAATACCGGACGAGCGACTACAACGGCCGGGTCCAGGTCGCCGAATACGAGCGCAAGCGCGGCAACATCGAGGCCGGCGGCAGCGCGCTCGCCGGCACCGAGGACACCGGTGGGCAGCTCAGGTTCCTGCGCACCTACCCCGAGGGTGAGGTCTACGCCCACGTCCTCGGCTACAAGCCGGTCAACGGCGCGGCCGTCGGCATCGAGCGGATCGAGAACGACTTCCTCGCCGGCACCAGCGACCAGCTCTTCGCCGACCGGCTGAAGGACATGTTCACCGGCGACCAGACGGCGGGTGGCAACGTGCTGCTCAGCCTGTCCCAGCGGGCCCAGGAGACGGCCTTCAAGGAACTGTCCAACAACCGGGTCGGCGCCACCAGGGGCGCGGCGGTGGCCATCGATCCGCGCACCGGTGCCGTCCAGGCTCTCGTCTCGATGCCGAGCTTCGACCCGAACCCGCTGGCCAGCCACGATTCGTCGACAGCCGAGGCCGCCTACAACAAGTACGAGGCCGACCGGAACGGCCCGCTGAAGAACCGGGCGCTGGCCGAGGTGCTGCCACCCGGCTCGACGTTCAAGGTGATCGGCGCCGCGGTCGCCCTGGAGAACGGAATCACCCGGGACACCCGGATCCCCGCCGGCCCGGTCTACCGGCCGCCGACGTCCGGCACCGACATCCGTAACGCCGCCCCGTCGATCTGTCCCGAGGACGAGGTGACGCTGATCGAGGCGCTCACCGAGTCGTGCAACACGGGCTTCGCCAAGCTCGGCGTCCAGTTCGGCGCCGCCAAGCTGAAGGAGAAGGCGGCCCAGTTCGGCTTCGAGGACGAGGAACTCAACGTCGGCCGGCTGGGCGAGGGCGGGCTGCCGGTCGCGGCCAGCCGCACCGGCGACATCCAGAACCCGGACGGCAGCGACGACCAGGCGGCCCTGGCCCAGTCCTCGATCGGGCAGAACAACGTACGGATGACGCCGCTCGAAGGCGCCCTGATCGCGGCCGCGGTCGCCAACAACGGCTCCCAGATGCGGCCCTACCTGGTGCAGCAGCTGCTCGGACCGGACCGCACCACCAACTACTACACCGCCGCCCCGCGGGAGCTGCGCCGGCCGGTCAGCACCCAGGTCGCCGGCGACCTTCAGGCCATGATGGTCAGCGTCGTGGAGAACGGAAGCGGGCGCAACGCGCGGATCAACGGCTACACGGTGGGCGGCAAGACGGGCACCGCCCAGGCCGGCGAGAACGACGACGACCACGGCTGGTTCATCGGTTACGTGATGAAGGACGGGCAGCCGCTCTCGGCGGTCGCGGTCGTCCTCGAAAACGCCGGCAGCGGCGGCAGTGGCGAGGCCGCCCGGATCACCGCACAGATCATGCGCGCCGTCATCGCGGACGCGGGAGGCAGGTGACATGCTCAGCCCTGGCGTACTGCTAGGCAACCGCTACCGTCTCGACGAGCGCATCGCCGGCGGTGGGATGGGTGACGTCTGGCGCGGCACCGACGAGGTGCTCGGTCGCACCGTCGCGGTCAAGATCCTACTGCCGTCGCTGGTGGAGGAGCCGGGCTTCGCCGAACGGTTCCGTGGCGAGGCGCGGACCATGGCGACCATCAACCACCCGGGCGTCGTCGACGTCTACGACTACGGCAGCGACCAGCAGATCGCCTTCCTGGTCATGGAGTACGTCGAAGGCGACGCGCTGTCGCGGACCCTCGGCCGGGTCGGCCGGCTGACCCCGGCACGGACCATGGCCCTGGTCGCCCAGGCGGCCGACGCGCTGCAGGCCGCCCACGACAAGGGCATCGTGCACCGGGACGTCAAGCCCGGCAACCTCCTCGTACGTCCCAACGGCACCCTGGTCCTCACCGACTTCGGTATCGCCCGCTCGGCGATGGTCGCCCAGCTCACCGCAGCCGGATCGGTGCTCGGCACCGCGTCGTACATTTCCCCGGAGCAGGCGGCCGGCAGCACCGCGACTCCCGCGTCCGACGTCTACGCGCTCGGTGTGGTCGCCTACCAGTGCCTGTCCGGGCACCGGCCGTTCGAGGGCGACAACCCGCTGGCCATCGCGATGATGCACGTGCGGGACACCCCGCGGCCACTGCCCGGCGACATCCCGCCCCCGGTCCGGTCGATCGTGGAACGGGCGATGGCCAAGGACCCCGGAGGTCGCTGGCCGTCCGCCGCGGCGCTCGCCGTGGCGGCCCGTCAGGTCGCGGCGGAACTGTCCGGTCCCGGCCGCCCGAGCGGCCCCCCGACCGCGCCCAACCGGCCCGTCGGTCCGCCCGGCAGCCCCGCCGTCCCGATGAACAAGCCGGCCTCGGCACCACCGACCGCCCCGACCTCCGGGCCGGGCGGCACCCGGATGATGCCGGCATATCCGCCGGGCAACGCCGGCCCGCCCCTACCGGCACAGGGCGCGCCGGCGACCGGAGCCACGCCGCACGCCGCTCCCGCCAGCCCGGCCGCCGGCGGCTACACGCGGGGTGCGGCCTCGATCCCCACCGCCCGGCCGCAGCAGCCCGACCACACGTACGGCTATCAGCAGCCCTCGGCTCCGGCCCACCCGCAACGGGGCGCCAGTCGACCGGTCCTGTTCCTGATGGCGGTGCTGCTCGGCCTCCTGGTCCTGGTCTGTTCCTTCGGCGCCGCCTACTGGAGCCGGAAGAACGACCTCTTCGGCAGTGCCGAACTGCGGTCACCGAACGTCACGACAAGTATTCAGATGGCTGTCGAGCGCGACGACTCGCCGAACGCGCCGTACCGTCGAGTGGAGAGCGCCCGCCTGCTGGGCGGGGCGACGACCACATGAACGAAGGACTTGAGACGAGATGACTGCGCAGGCCCGCCTGCTGGGTGGCAGGTACCAGGTCGGCGAGCTGCTCGGTTACGGCGGCATGGCGGAGGTGCACCACGGCCGTGACCTCCGGTTGGGCCGCGACGTCGCGATCAAGATGTTGCGGACCGACCTGGCCCGCGACGCCACCTTCCAGATGCGGTTCCGCCGGGAGGCGCAGAACGCCGCCTCGCTCAACCACCCCGCCATCGTCGCCGTCTACGACACCGGCGAGGAGATCGCCGCGACCGGCGAGACGATCCCGTTCATCGTCATGGAGTTCGTCAACGGCCGTACGTTGAAGGAGGTCCTCGCGGCCGAGGGGCGGCTGATGCCCCGCCGCGCGCTCGAACTCACCGCCGACATGTGCGCCGCGCTGGAGTTCAGTCACCGGCACGGGATCATCCACCGGGACATCAAGCCCGGCAACGTCATGCTCACCCAGAACGGCGCGGTCAAGGTCATGGACTTCGGCATCGCGCGGGCGCTGGCCAGCGGTGCGACGACGATGACCCAGACCAGCGCCGTGATCGGCACCGCCCAGTACCTGTCACCCGAGCAGGCCCGCGGCGAGGCCGTCGACGCCCGCTCCGACGTCTACGCCGCCGGGTGCGTGCTCTTCGAACTGCTGTGCAGCCACCCGCCGTTCGTCGGCGACAGCCCGGTGAGCGTCGCTTACCAGCACGTCCGGGAAGACCCCCGGGCACCGAGCGAGATCAACCCCGAGGTCACCCCGGCGATCGACGCGATCGTGCTCAAGGCGCTGTCGAAAAACCCGCTCAACCGCTACCAGAGCGCCGGCGAGATGCGCGCCGACCTGCTGCGGGCGGCCAACGGCCGACCCGTCATGGCCACCCCGGTGATGCGGGAAGACGAGACGATGGCGATGGCGCCGTCGGCGACGACCCGCCAGGCCGGCGGCGGACCGGCGCCGGCCCGGGTCGGCGATCCCCGCCGTCGCAAGGCGTCCGCCTGGGTACTGGCCGCGCTCAGCGCCCTGGGCGTGCTCGCGGTGATCGCGTTGATCGCCGGGCTCATCGCGGCCGGAAACGACGAACCCGATCTGGTCACCGTGCCGGGGGTGGTCGACAAGCCGGTCGCCGCAGCCACGGCGGAACTCGAGGGAGCCAACCTCAAGGTCGTCAGCAACGTGATCAAACAGGACGACTGCGTGCTCAACAACGTCCTGACCCAGGCCCCGGCCGCCGGCGAGCGGATCGAACCCGGGCAGGAGGTCACCCTCCAGGTCTGCGGTGGCGCCGAACTGGTCACGATTCCCGAGTTGGTCGGCTTCACCAAGGCGGGCGCGCAGAAGGCGCTCGAGGACGCCAAACTGGTGCCGGAGTGGAAGCCCGTCGACAGCAGCCAGTCCAAGGACCAGGTGGTCAAAGTTCCGGACGCGGGCAAGGACGTGGAGCCGGGCACCAAGGTCGTCGTCGAGCTGTCCAACGGCCTGCTCCGAAGCGTGCCGAACGTGGTGGGCTCGACCCAGTCGGAGGCGACCACCACCCTGCGGAACGCCGGCTTCGAGGTCGCCGTCCGGGAGGGACAGGAGAGCGACGACCCCGGTCGGGTCAGCGCTCAGAGCCCGGGTGCGAACCAGGAGGAGAAGCGCGGTACGACGATCACCATCACGGTGACCCAGCCGCGCGCGGAACCCACCGAGTCGCCCACTCCGACACCGACCACCCCGACGCCGACGCCCAGTGGCGGTGACGGAGGTGGAGACGGCGGCGGCGCGGGAGTGATTCCGTCTCTGCCGCCCTTCAACGGGCGCGGCAACAACTGACCGTTCCCTGACCCGGCGCTCCGACCCCAGCGGTCGGAGCGCCTGTTCGTCGGGGCGGCGGCCGCGGTGCTGGTCAGGCGCCGGCGAAGGCCGCCAGGCGACGGGTGTCGACCTCGGCGGCCAGGGCGGGAGCCCGGTCGAGGGCCTCGGGCCGACCGCAGGCGGCCAGCCAGTTGGCGAGCATGATGTGGCCGCCCTCAGTCAGCACCGACTCGGGATGGAACTGCACGCCCTCGATCGGCAGCGTGCGGTGCCGCATCGCCATCACCACCCCGGACCCGGTCCAGCCGGTCACCTCGATCTCGTCCGGCAGCGTCTCCCGCACCACCGCGAGCGAGTGGTAGCGGGTGGCGGTGAACGGGTCGGGCAGGCCGGCCAGCACGCCGCTGCCCTCGTGGTGCACCTGCGAGGTCTTGCCGTGCAGGAGTTCGGGTGCCCGCGTCACGGTCGCCCCGAACGCCGCCCCGATGGCCTGGTGGCCGAGACAGACGCCGAAGATCGGCAGCTTTCCGGCGTACTCCCGGATCACGTCGAGGCAGATGCCGGCACGCTCGGGTGCGCCCGGACCGGGAGAGAGCAGGATGCCGGCGGCGCCGAGCTGCCCGATTTCGGCCACGTCGATCTCGTCGTTTCGTCGTACGTCGCACTCGACCCCGAGTTGCCCCAGGTATTGCACGATGTTGAAGACGAACGAGTCGTAGTTGTCGATCACGAGAACGCGCACGGACGTCACCTGCTCGCCGAGGGGGTGGGTGCGGGGTTGTTCTGCTCGGTGTCGTACGGGATGTCGTGGCCGTCACCGCTGCCGGGCTCACCGGTGTCCGGGCCGGGGTCGCCGCCGGGCGTACCGCCGCCCGGTTCGCCACCATCCTGGGTGACCTGCACGTCGTCGAAGGGAAGCAACGGCTCGGCCCAGGGGAAGACGAAGAACCACAGGAGGGCCAGCACGCTCATGGTGATCAGCAGCGATCCGATGAGCTTGCCGGGCAGCCCGAACGGCAGCTTCCGCCAGATCCAGGCGTACACGTCGATCAGCCTCCCAGTTCGCCCGGCCGGCCGTCGGACTTGGGCTGGCTGCGGGTCAGTTCGGCATGCACGATCAGGCGTTCGTAGTTGTCGAACTTCGGGTTGCAGGTGGTCAGGGTCAGCATCGCCTTGGTCGGCTTGGCACCGAACTGACCCGGTACCGGCTCGACCACCTCGACCTGCGACGGCTTGACGATGTGTACGCGGGTGACCTGGTAGACGTACCAGTCGTTCTTCGCCTCCAGGACGATCGGATCGCCGTTCCGGAGTTCGTCGAGGCGCCAGAACGTGGCCCGGTTGCGGTGCCCGGCGACCGAGAAGTTTCCGATCTGACCGGGCATGGCGCTCTTGGGATAGTGGCCCGGTGCGTACCGGATGTCCTTCTGGCTGACGCCCTCGACCACGATCCAGTTCTGCCCGAACTTCGGGATGTAGAGGCCGGCGATCGGCTTGCCGGTGACCGCCGGGGTCGGGGAGCCGCTGGCCGCCGGCGTGGGGCCGACCGTCGGGTCGGTGGGTTGGTCCCACTGCTGGGCCAGTTGCTCGCTCAGGTCGCTCTGATGGGCGTCGACCACCACGCCCTTGCCCCAGATCTCGTAACCGGCGAAGAGCAGCACCACGAGACCGAAGGTGATCAGAACCTCGCCGGCGACGCGCACGCTGCCGCGCAGCCGGGAACCGAACGACGGGCGGGTCAGTTCCGAGTAGACGCTCTTGTATCCCTCGTCGGTGCGGTGCGGGCGAAGCTGGACGACCTTCTCGCCCCGGCGGGGCTTGTCGGCCGCGCCGTCGCCGGATTCGCCGCCGGCGGTGGCACCGGCGGCAGCGGCCTTCGCGGCTCGGGCCTGGGCGGCCGCCACCGGGTCGACCCGGGCCGTGCCGCGGTCACCGTCGTCTCCGGTGCGGGCACTGTCCGCAGCGGTGACTCCGGACGCGGAACGGAGGTCGGTGTCGCCGGTCCGCGCGCCGGCCGCCGCGGCCCGCGACGGGGGAGCGGTCTGGTCGCCCGGCAACGGTGCGCCGGCCGATGCCACCGACCGGTCATCCCGGCCCCTTACCGGCGGGATGATCACCGTCGACGACAGGTCGAGCGGGATGACCGCGGTCGACGCGGTGTCGAGTGGGATGACCGCCGTCGAAGCGTCCGCCGGGCCGGGCGGTGGCGCGACCTGCGGCGGCCGGGGCGGAGAGGGCTGGTGTCCGGGTGCCGCTGGTGACTGGCCGGGGTGACCGTCGCCCGGCTGGTCGCGCCGTATCGGGTTGTCGGGCCACAACGGACCGCCGCGCGGGGTGGGCGCCGGCCGGGGCCGTGGCCGGGGTTCCGGCATCCGGCCGTCGTCGAGCGGTCCGGTGGCGAGCGGGGGACGCATCTGTGGACCGTCGGCCTGCGGGCGGCCGGGGTCGGGGCCGGGAGGCGGCCCGGGCTGCGGTCCGAACCCGCCGTCGGTGGGCGGGCCGGGGGGCGGCCCTCCCTCCGGCCGGCCGGCGAAGCGGTGGGCGGTGGACGGTCCGGCGACCCCGGCCGCCGGTCGGGCTCCGGCCGACGGCTGCTCGCCGGGGACCGGTGGCCGAGGGACCGCCCGGTGCGGCTCGTACGGGTCGGGGCGGGCGGCGCCGACCGGGTGCTGGCCCGCCGTCGGGGGTTGGTCGTAGCCGCGCTGGTCGGACGGGTGGTCCACCTGGCCGGGCGTGGCCTGGACGGCCGCGTGCGGCGGGTAGCCGGTGCCGGCCGTGGGCGAGGGGTGGCCGGGGCCAGGCGGGGACGAGGGATAGCCGGTGCCGGCCGTGGGTGAGGGGTGGCCGGGGCCAGGCGGGGACGAGGGATAGCCGGTGCCGGCCGTGGGTGAGGGGTGGCCGGGGCCAGGCGGGGACGAGGGATAGCCGGTGCCGGCCGTGGGTGAGGGGTAGCCGGTGCCGGCCATGGGTGGCGGGTACGCGGGGCTGGCCGGGGGCGGCGGGTAGGCGGGGCCGGTCGGAGGGGGAGCGGGGGTCGGTGACTGTTCGGGGGTCGCGTCGGTGACCCTGGGAATCAACGCTGTGGCGTCGTCTGTGCCGGTCGCGCGATGGCGACCGTTACGCCTCTCGGGCCCATCGCCGCTCATGGGATTCACTCTGGCACCCTCGCCGAGCGCAGGGCACTCGAACCGTCGTAGGCTGGCACACTCAGATCGGTCTCGACCGACTCTCGGTAACCGAGCTGGTAGTGGTCAACGGCGTCCTTGAACAACTGGACCCCCTCGGACTCGGTCAGCGCCCGCTGAAGGTGGGCGGGATCCCCGATTGCAGCGATCTTGAACGGTGGCGAGTAGACCTGCCCGTGGAGCAACAGCGTGTTGCCTACGCAGCGTACAGCGCTTGTCGACAGCACGCGCACATCCATGATCGACATCGCTTCGGCTCCACCGGCCCAGAGGGCGTTGACAACGGCCTGGACATCGCCCTGGTGCACCACGAGGTCGTCGTTGGTCGTGGCATCCGGCCGGTTGCCCTCGCCGACCTGTGGTGCGTCGTTGAGTTCAACGACCAGACCGGGTCCGCGCATCGCGGTGAATCCGGCTGCCTGCCGGCTCGACTCGGCGCGGTTGCGCTGCTCGGCGATCGGCGCGTCCGAGCCGGCGAACTCCTCGGCCTGAGCGGTGACCTGTGCCCGCAGCCGCGCGGCCCGTTCCTCGCTGTCGGTGACCTGCTGGCGGCGCTCTTCGATCAGCTGGGTGAGCTGGGGCCGGCGGTCCTCGCGGAGGGCGGTGCCGTCGGCGGTGGTCGCGGTCGTGGTGAAGAGCAGGCCGGCGGCGAGGGCGATCAGCGGCACTCCGACACTCCAGCCGGTGCGACGTGACCTGGCGGGCCGCCACCTGAGTCCGGCGGCGACGCGGCGGAACACCTGGCGCCAAGAGGCGGCGCCCGAGGTGTATTCCACGTTGCCTCCCTCCGCCGCTCCGGACGGCATCGATCGTCGTCCGGCCCGGCTGGTTCGCGGCCCGGCCGCATCGGGCCGGCACGCTGTACGTACCTGTCTTCAACCCATACGTGGCCTGAGCGCGTTGTCTTGACTACGCTAGCTCTCGAACATTATTGGCCATGGACCGTCGCCCCTGCGTCCGGTTGTCAGGCCGGACGAGGATCAACCCCTCACTCAGGAGAGCGTCGTGCCAAAGTCCCAGGTTCGCAAGAAGAAGGTGTACACCCCGCCGACCGACGTGCGCCCGACTTCGACAGCCGCGACCCGCAAGCCTAGCCCGATCTGGCTTCCGATCGCCGCGGTTTCATTGATTGTCTTCGGCATCGGTTGGCTGGTCGTCTACTACCTGTCCGAGACGGCCTACCCGGTCGCCACCTGGGGTTACTGGAACCTGGCGGTCGGCTTCGGGGCCATGGTCAGCTCGCTGATCCTGCTGTCCCGCTGGCGCTGACCGGCGACCCTGTTATCCACAGGTTTTCCACAGGCGTGTGACAAAGTTGGCGGCCGTCCCCAGGGGCGGCCGCCGATCATGTTGCCGTAACGAGCCTTAAGGTGGCCGCAGGATGATGCGGCCCGCCTGTTGGGACTCTCACGTTACTGACGGGTAACCTGGCGCGTAGGCTGCATCGCATGGCCGGTCGTCCCCCCGGTCATCAGCCGTACCCAGGCAGACCGGGAGGCCAGGCATGGGCACAGTCCAGATCGTCACTACGGTCCTCGCCGCCGCGATCACCGCGGTGGCGGTATGGCTGGCGGTCCGTGCGGTCCGCCGGATGGTCGCGGTCGTCAGGCTCGGCCAGCCGGCTCCGGAGCGGCTGACCGACCGGGGCACCCGCCTCAAGACGATGCTGGTCGAGATCGCCGGCCACACCCGGATGCTCCGGTGGGGCGTCGTCGGGGCCGCGCACTGGTTCGTGATGATCGCCTTCATCGCCCTGTCGACCCTGGTGCTCGAGGCGTACTTCGAGGTGGTCAACCCGAGGGTCGGCCTGCCTCTGCTCAGCGGCTGGCTGCCGTACGGGCTGCTCACCGAGCTGATCGGCGTACTCGGGTTCGTGGGTATCGCGGTCCTGATGGTGATCCGACTGATCAACCGTCCGACCCGGGCCCGCGGGCTGTCCCGCTTCACCGGCTCCACCATGTGGCAGGCCTACTTCGTCGAATGGGTCATCTTCACGATCCTGATCTGCGGCTTTTTCATCCGTGGGTTCAAGGTCGCCACCGACCACTTCGACTACCCGGTGTGGGCCACCCCGGTGTCGCACGCCCTCGGGTCGGTGCTGCCGGCGTCCGAGGCCGCCCTCAGCATCGTCGCCCTGATCAAGATCGCCATCTCGATGACCTGGCTGATCGTGATCTCGCTGAACGTCACCATGGGCGTCGCCTGGCACCGGTTCTCGGCCTTCTTCAACATCTTCTTCAAGCGCGACCCCGGCAGCGCCGGCTCCGGGCTCGGCGCGCTGCGCCCGATGATGTCCGAAGGCAAGCCGCTCGACTTCGAGGAGGCCGACCCGGAGAAGGACCAGTTCGGCGTCGCCCAGGTCGAGCAGTTCACCTGGAAGGGCCTGCTCGACTTCACCACCTGCACCGAGTGCGGCCGTTGCCAGTCGCAGTGCCCGGCCTGGAACACCGGCAAGCCGCTCTCGCCCAAGCTGCTGGTGCTCAGCCTGCGTGACCACGCCTACGCCAAGGCGCCCTACCTGCTCGCCGGCGGCGGCAAGGACCTCACCGGCGAGGAGAAGGCGACCGCGGCCCAGCTCGCGCACGTGGACGTACTGGCGCTGGCCGAGGCGGAGCGCCCGCTGATCGGGGGGGCCGAGGACGGCGGCGTCATCGACCCCGACGTGCTGTGGTCCTGCACCACCTGTGGCGCCTGTGTCGAGCAGTGCCCGGTCGACATCGAGCACGTCGACCACATCGTCGACATGCGCCGCTACCAGGTGCTGATCGAGTCGTCCTTCCCGTCCGAAGCCGGCGTGATGCTGCGCAACCTGGAGAACAAGGGCAACCCGTGGGGCGCCCCGCAGAACACCCGTGAGGACTGGACCAAGGGCCTCGACTTCGAGGTGCCCCGTGTCGGCGAGGTCGAGGACTTCGAATACCTCTTCTGGGTCGGCTGCGCCGGGGCGTTCGAGGACAGGGCGAAGCGGACCACCCGTGCGGTCGCCACCCTGCTGCACGAGGCCGGCGTCAACTTCGCCATCCTCGGCGAGGGCGAGACGTGCTCCGGCGACCCGGCCCGCCGGATCGGCAACGAGTTCGTCTTCCAGATGCTGGCCCAGCAGAACGTCGAGACCCTCAACGAGGCCGGCGTCAAGAAGATCGTCGCGACCTGCCCGCACTGCTTCAACACCCTCGGCAACGAGTACGGCGAACTCGGCGGCAAGTTCGAGGTCGTACACCACACGCAGTTGCTCGCCCATCTCGTCGCCAGCGGCAAGCTGACTCCGGTCACCCCGGTCGACGGCGGCGTCACCTACCACGACCCGTGCTACCTCGGTCGGCACAACCGGGTCTTCGCCGCACCGCGCGAGGTGCTCGGGGCGGCGGTCGACGGCGGGCTCACCGAGATGCCGCGCAACTCCGAGCGGTCGTTCTGCTGCGGTGCCGGCGGCGCTCGAATGTGGATGGAAGAGCGGATCGGCAAGCGGATCAACGTCGACCGGGTCGAAGAGGCGCTGTCCACCGGGGCCAAGACCGTGGCGGTCGGCTGCCCGTTCTGCTACACGATGCTCGGCGACGGGGTGACCGGCAAGGGCGAGGAGGACAACGTCGAGGTCGTCGACGTCGCCACCGTCCTGCTGCGCTCGGTCAAGCCCGACACCACGCCGGCCAAGACCGGCAACTGACGTACCTGTAACGGATCTCAGCCGGGGTTCAGGGAGCGCCCAGGGAGGCGTCAGGGCAGAGCGCCGTCTTGATTCACTTTGGAGACACCTCTAAGGTGAGGCACCGACCGTGTGTGGATGTCGGCCTCCGTTCTTCCCCCGAGAGGCGCCCGCGGTCGCAACTAAGGAGTCGGGGTCTCCGGTGGCCAGCCGTTACCGATTGCCGAGTCTCGGCGCGCGAGTCCTCCTTGCCCTCAGCGCGGCGCTGGCCGTGACCCTGCTGCCCGGGATACCGGCGCAGGCACAGCCGACCGCCGCCCAACTCGAGGCGCAGATCAACGACAAGTGGCACGAACTCGAACCGATCATCGAGCAGTACAACAAGGTCCGTGTCGAGTTGAAGGCCAACGAGAAGAAGGCGGCCGAACTCGACAAGAAGATCCAGCCGCTGATGTTGCAGACCGAGATGGCGACCGAGCGGATCGGCCTGCTCGCCACCCGGCAGTACAAGGGCGGCCCGTCGTTGAGCCTCAACGCGCTGCTCACCGTCGGCACGCCGGACAGCCTCGCCGACCAGATGACGATGCTCCGGATGCTGGCCCGCCACGAGCAGCGGCAGGTTGCCGGCGTCGTCACCGTGAAGGAGCAGTACGAGACGGAGAAGATGACCCTCGAGACGGTCATCACCGAGCAGCGCAAGCAGGATGCCGATCTCGCGGCGAAGAAGAAGAAGATCGACACCGAGATCAAGAACCTGGAGCGGCTGCAGGCCCAGATGAACATCCCGATCGGCCCGCCGGTCCGCATCGGTACCTGCCCGACCAACCACCCGAACCGTGCCGTGGCCACCGCCTGCGCCCAGATCGGCAAGCCGTACGTGTGGGGCGCGGCCGGTCCGAACTCCTTCGACTGCTCCGGCCTGACCCAGTACGCGTGGGCCCGGGCCGGCGTGTCCCTGCCGCACTACACCGGCGCGCAGTGGAACCGCGGAACCGCGGTGAGCCGGGCCGATGCCAAAGCCGGAGACCTGGTCTTCTTCGGTAGCGACCTGAGCCACGTGGGCATCTATCTCGGCAACGGGGTCACGGTGCACGCCCCCCGGGCCGGCCTACCGGTGCAGATGGCGAGCATCGACCAGATGGGCAAGCCGGTCGTCGGCTTCCGGCGCGTCGGAACCGGATAGGCACCTGTTCCCACGAATCGGCCCCCGCTCCCGGCGGGGGCCGATTCTTTTGGAACGGGTCAGCGCGGAGCGCCGACTGGTGACATGAGGATCTGTACGTCCTCCCGGTCCACGTACATGAACCGGTGTCCGAACTGGATCTGCACGTACGTCTTCTCGCCGCGGATCACCGTCCAGTCGCCGGGCGAGTTGCCCTCGTACGTGCTGGCCCGGTAGTACTCGCTGCCCAGCACGTCACCGACGGCGTACCGTTCGCCGGCCTTCATCGTGTACTGCAACGGGGAGATCGTCTGGTAGGGCACCCCCGCCGGGTACGCCGCCGCCTCGGGGTAGGCACGGCCGTACAGCGGGATGGTGTCCTTGCCGGGCTTCGGGGTGGCGACCAGGCCGATCGACCACTTGCCGTTCGGCGCCGACGGCGGATTGTGGAACCACGCCTTCTGCCCGAGATACCAGATCGCCGTCCAGTCGCCGCGCCGCTCGGCGATCGCGTACGTCTGCCCTGCCGACGCCCGCGCTCCGTGGTCGGAGATGTGCATCGTGTTCGGCGTACCGTCGGGGCGCTTCGCCAGGTCGTTGACGAGCGGGGCGTCCGGGCTCGGCGCGCTGCGCAGGATCACCGACGACGAGCCGCGCGACGGGCACGGTACGCCCGCGACCTCGCAGCCGGTGAACGCCGGCCGGTTCGTCGCGAAGTCCGGGTCGATCGTGACCAGGCCGGTACGGTGCGTGCCGGTGCTCCAGAACGGCGCCTTCAGCAGGTCGAAGTAGTGCGACCAGTTCCAGTACGGGCCCGGGTCCCAGTGCATGCTGCCCATGTTGCTGGCGAGCGTGCCGGGCACGTTGTCGTGCCCGATGATGTGCTGCCGGTCGAGCGGGATGCCGAGCCGCAGCGCCAGGTGCCGCACCAGCTTGGCGGAGGTGCGGTACATCGCCTCGGTGTACCAGGTGCCCTGGGCGGCGAAGCCCTCGTGTTCCAGGCCGATCGCCTTGGCGTTGACGAACCAGTTGCCGGCGTGCCAGCCGACGTCCTTGGCCTTCAGGTGCTGGGCGATGTGCCCGTCGACCGAGCGCAGCGTGTAGTGCCAGCTCACCCAGTTCTTGTCCTGGGCCAGCCGGGTCGTGCCGGCGAAGTAGCCCTCGGCGTCGTGGATGACGATGTACTCGATCTTCTGCTGGGCCGGGCGGTTGCCCTTGTCGTGGTTGCCGTAGCTGGTCGGGACCGTTCCGTCGCCGCGCAGTTCGTACGGCGCCGGCAGCCACTCGCAGGAGATGTCGTCCGGGCACTCCAGCCCGTCCGGGCGGGCCAGCTTGCGCAGGCCGAGCCGGTCCAGCCAGGACGTCGCCGGGGTGAGGCCGGCGTGCCGGGCCAGACTGACCTGGTGGCCGTCGTCGGTCCGCCGGGTCGCGCCGGTACGGATCGTCGAGTAGACCTCGTCGGCGAAGGCGGCCGCCGCGTCACGGGTGTCGGCGCCGGAGTAGCGCGCGACCGCGCCGTACCAGTCGGCCGGGTCGCTGCCGGCACCCTGCGGGGCACCCAGTTCCCGCTGGTACGCGGCGAGCAGCGCGGCGCCGCCGCGGATGTTGACCACCGGGTCGGTACGCAGCGCCTCGGCTCCGGCCCCGGTCAGTCCGGCGGCGGTGCCGAGGGTACGCAGCGCCGCCTCGTCCGGCGGGTTCGGCGCGGGGTGTTCGAGTTCGATCGCCTCGCGGGAGGTGTCGCCGCGCGGGTCCTCGTGGGTGCCGTGGTGACCGGGTACCGGCAGGCTCGCCACGTGCGCGGCGTCGGTGAGGTGCATCGGGCCGTACCCGCCGCTCGTGCTCGGCGTGCCGGCGTTGGTGTCCCAGCGCGACTGCAGGTACGACACGCCGAGCAGGATGCTCTCCGGTACGCCGTACTCGGCGGACGCGGCGGCGTACTGCTGCTGTCTGGTATCGGTCGGGGCTGGCACGGCGGGTGCCGGGCTGACCGGCACGAGCGTCGCGGCGCCGACGACCGCGACGCTGAGCAGGATCCGCCTGCCCGTCGGCTTGGTGAGACGCTGCATCGAACCTCCAGTCGGATTGATCTATGTCGTCACCTTCGTCCGTGTGGCCGCTCCCGTCAATGGATTCCGGACGATGTCTGCGTACTGTAGGAAACTTTCATGCCTGACTGACTGCGACAGGCTTGACACGCAACGGATTTCACAGGTCCGGTGGTTGCGCATTGATAACGACGCTGCCTAATGTGATGAACCGTCGAGCGGGATCCGGCCATCCACCAGGGATGGCGTCGACTCGACACCGCCGAGTCACAACAAGGTCGTGAGCCGGGGACCCAGAAGTAACCGGGGTGAATCCGCAGACTTGCGGTAGGGCGCAACTCTCCCGCCCGAACCCGTCAGCTAACCCGGTAGGCGGTCCGTAAGGAGAAGGAGCACCGACCCCGGTGGCTGATCATGCACCGTGGCGCCGACTCTTCCGGCCGGCGACCGCCGGCCGACCGCCGGCCCTGCCACGTCTCCGCCGGTTGACCAGGACAACCGTCTTCGTCGCCGTCGCCAGTGTCGCCATCGTCCTCTTCGGAGCGGTACCCGCCCAGGCCGAGCCGACCGTCGCCGAGATCGAAGCCCAGATCGACAAGTCGTGGAGCCAGCTCGAGCCGGTGATCGAGCAACACAACGCCACCCGCGAGCAACTGGCGACGAAGAAGAAGCAGGCCGACGCCCTCGCCGCGAAGATCGCCCCGCTTCAGCTCCAGGTCGACCTGGCCATGGAACGCGTCGGTCAGTTCGCGACCCGCGCCTACAAGGGCGGCAACACGTCGGCGTTGAACTCGATTCTCACCAACGGCTCGCCGCAGACCCTCGCCGACCAGCTAGAACTGCTCGACCAGTTCGCCCGCCGGCAGGCCCGCGACATCCAGAGCGTGGTCGACCTCAAGGCGCAGTACACGGCGCAGAAGGGCCCGCTCGACACCCTCGTCGCCCAGCTCACCACGACCGAGGCCGAGCTGGCAGCCAAGACCAAGCAGATCAACGCGGACATCAAGAAGCTCCAGGAGCTGCGGCTCAAGGCGTACGGCACCTCCGGCGGCCTCGGCTCGCTGCGTCCGGCGCCCTGTCCGGCGACGTACCCGGGTGGGCCGGCCAGCACGGTCGCGAAGTTCGCCTGCTCCCAGATCGGCAAGCCCTACGTCTGGGGCGCCTCCGGGCCGAACGGCTACGACTGCTCCGGTCTGATGCTCGCCGCCTGGGGCAAGGTCGGCGTACGACTGCCGCACAACGCCGCCGCCCAGCGCCGGACGATGCCCTCGATCAGCCGCTCCGAGCTGCGCCCCGGTGACTTCGTCTTCTACAACTCCGACCTCAGCCACGTCGGCATGTACGTCGGCAACGGCTGGCTGGTGCACGCCTCCCAGGCCGGCGTACCGGTCCTGATGAAGCGCTACGACAACGGCACGATCCACAGCTTCGGCCGCCCCAGGATGTGACGGCGAGGCCAAAAGGGGCGGCTCCCTCGACGGGAGGCGCCCCTTTTGCTGTCTTCGTGCCTCAGCGGACCGGCCAGGTCCGCCAGTTCTGCCACGAGCGGCTCGGCGTCGGTCCACGCTGCCCCTGGTAGCGCGAACCGTAGACCGCCGACCCGTACGGGTGCTCGGCCGGCGACGACAGCCGGAAGATGCAGAGTTGGCCGATCTTCATCCCCGGCCAGAGCGTGATCGGCAGGTTGGCCACGTTGGACAGCTCCAGCGTCACGTGCCCGGAGAAGCCCGGATCGATGAAGCCGGCCGTCGAATGCGTCAGCAGGCCGAGCCGGCCGAGGCTCGACTTGCCCTCCAACCGTCCGGCGAGCTGGTCGCCGAGGGAGATCACCTCGAGCGTCGACGCGAGCACGAACTCGCCCGGATGCAGCACGAACGGCTCCCCGTCCGGTACCTCGACAGCCGAGGTCAGGTCATCCTGCTGCACCGACGGGTCGATGTGCGTGTAGAGGTGGTTGTTGAACACCCGGAAGAGCCGGTCGAGCCGTACGTCGATACTCGACGGCTGGACCAGCGCCGGATCGAACGGCTCCAGCGCCAGGGCGCCCGCCTTGATCTCACTGACGAGGTCGCGGTCGGAGAGCAGCATCGTCACACCATAGCGAGCCGGTCTGGGTGGGTCGGCGGCCCGCCCCGCCGGTTCGGGCAGATTGTGCTGGTCAGATCCGCGGTTCGTTACCCGTGTCGTACAGATGTTCGATAGAATTCCGGTATGGCTACCTGGACCGAGTTCGCCGCCGACGAGCCCCGACTCGCCGAAGCGATCCGTTCGCTGATGCACCAGTACGGCCCCGGCCTGGGCTACCTGGCCACCGTCCGGGCCGACGGCGGGCCGCGCGTACACCCCGTCGCCCCGGTGATCACCGACGAGGGCCTCTTCTGCTTCGTCGTCGACTCACCCAAACGCCGCGACCTGGAGCGCGACGGCCGGTACGCCCTGCACTCGTTCCCCCCGGAGGACAGCGACGACGAAGCCTACGTCGCCGGCCGCGCCCGTCCCGTGACCGACCAGGCACGGGTCGCCCGGCTGGCCGACACCCTGCGCGCCACCGACGACGTCGACTGGCGCCTCTTCGAGTTCAGCATCGAGGTCGCGATGGTCGCCCGCCACGGCCAGTCCGGCGCCACCCCGCTGACGGCGGACCCGGCCGGCCGTCCCGAAGTCCGACTCTGGCTGGACCCCGCGACGTCGCCGGCCGTGGCGACCCAGTTGGCCGCCTGAGCCCACCCCATCCCCCGAAGATCCGCGTGGCCAGGGGCCGGCGCCCGCCCAACGTGCGCCCACCCCCTGGTCACGCGGATCGGGAGGGGTCCGTGCGTCAGCGCAGCCGACCAGGTACAGTGAGGTCCGCTCGCGGGTGTAGTTCAATGGCAGAACATCAGCTTCCCAAGCTGACAGTGCGGGTTCGATTCCCGTCACCCGCTCCAGACAAAGCCCTGGCCAGGACGCAAGTCTCAGCCAGGGCTTCGGCCTTTCCAGATCAGCGATCATGGGTACGCGCGCCGCCGAGCGGTGCACCACGAACTGGTGGAACGTCTCGGTCAATGCTCACCCCCTCGCACGGTAAGACGTCTCCCGTGCCGGCGATGGTTGAGGTCAGACTGGAGACAGGTGACGACGGGCGGAGCGGGATGGGTGAGGGACTGACCCGGGATCAGGTGATCGTGCTGGTGGAACGGATCATGAACGGGGAGTATGCGGACGACGAGGAACTGGACCGCTGGCTCGACCGGCTCGCCCGCGATCTCGTCTGCCCCAGCGTCGCCGACCTGATCTTCTGGCCGCCCACGCCCTTGTCGGCGGCCGAGGTTGTCGAACGGGCCCTGGCCTACCAGCCCATCCGGACGCAACCTCCACAGTGATCAGAGGCCGCTGGCCAGGGCGGAGATTTCTTAGGCGGCAAGCAGGTCGGACAGGGCGGCCATGTGGGCTACTCGGTCACGGTGCTGTCGGGCTTGGAGCACCAGGTTCGCGACGACCAATGCCAGGTCGTTTTCTGGTATGTCGAGTCCCAGGTTCCGGCTCATCCAGGGTGCTACCTCGCTCCACCGGTAGAAGATCGTCCCCTCCCGTACCGGATTGGCAGGTGGAGGGAAGCCTCCCGGCCCGCGCTCCCCCGTGGAGTACCGGCGGACCGACTCCCGACTCTGCCCGATGCGGTCGGCGATGTCGGCGAGGGTCACGAGATCCTGATCCAGCACTCGCAGCGCAACCAGGCCGACGGAGTCGATGGCTCGTACGGCGGTGGCTATGGCATCGGCCAGGGTGGGTGCCTCTCGGTCGAATTCCGCGATGGGGAGTCCCTGCTCAGTGCCGAAGGTCGCGTCATCGAGCCCGGCGACCACGAGCGCGTCGAACTCGTCGTCCGTGGGTTCCCGGTCGAGCACGACCGTGAATACGTGGATTGCCACTACCTGCCTCCCTCCTGTTTCACGATGGTGCGTCTTCTCCCAGCGGAAGCGGATGCCGGTGATCGAGTGCGAAACGGTCGATCTGCTTCGCGTGCGTGCCCGGATCGCGCGGCGTGGTCCAGACGCTTCGACGCGCCTGGCAGTAGGTGCATATCACCTCACCCCATCGGTGGCCTCGGTGGATCTGCTTGACCAGAAGACCAGCCCCGTCAGCGCGGCGTAACGCATCGGCGATCTCTTTCTTCGGGTGGCGGCCCGAGCTGATCATTGTGTACTCCAGAAGGGTGGAACTGGCAGGTTTCGAGCACAGGGGTCCTCCGGGAGGGGACGGAGCACCGGATCGACTGAGGCAGTCGTGACGGCGGTACTGAGCGCAATAGGTCAGGGACATTCGCAAGGATGCACGTGGGCTTACCCTGGTGTAGTTATACACCAGGGTGGTGTAAAGGTGCACCGGGACGGTGGCTAGGAATTGAGGTGATGGGCCTGGAGGAGGGTGCGTAGGTCGAGGTCGCGGGCGAGTTCGGCCGGGCAGTCGGCCACGATGGCGGCCGTACCGATGAGCGTGGCGCCGCGCTGGTCGACGATCTCGTGGATGGCGCGTACCTGGGCTCCGGTGGCCACCCAGTCGTCGACGACGAGCACCCGGTCGGCGGGGCCGAGGTGCCGGTCGCGTACGCCGAGACGCAGCGTCCGGTCGCGGTAGTCCGGTGGGGTGTGCGCCCAGGTCACCGGCTCGGCCACCTGCCGGCCTTCGGCCTGTTTGACTGCGGGTAGGAAGCCGGCCCCGACGGCGGTGGCGACGAGTGGCCCGACGAGGTATCCGGTGACCTCGGGCGAGATGACCACGGTTGGCCGGTCGGCGGGGAAGAGGCCGGCGAGCGCCGGGCCGATTCCGGCCAGGATCTCGGGGTCGTGCCACCAGCCGGACATGTCGCTGACCAGGTGGGTGCTGTGCGGGCCGGGGTCGAGCCACCGGAATCCGGTGACCAGGCGTTTCCTCAGGTCAGCGTGCACGTCACCATCCTGCCGAGCCGGGGGGCCGCCCGGGTCGGACGTTCGGACAGACGTTTCACCACAAAGCAGGGCCAAAGCCAATGATCATATTGACTTCGGATGTGCCGGTCTGGCTACGGTTCGCGGCGTACGAGATCTGCGTTTGGGGAGGTCAGCGGCGTGGCGGGACGGCATTCACGGAAACCCGACCGGCGGCCGTGGATCGCGGGAGCGGCGATTTTGGCGGGCGTCCTTCTGGTCGGTGGCGGGATCGCCGGCGTACGGCAGGTGACCGGCCCGGCCACGCCGACGGCGGTCGACGTACCGGCGCCGTTCCGGGCGCCCGCGCCGGCCGACGCGCCGATGCCGGGCAGCGGCTCTCCGCTCGCCGTACCCACACCGCCCGGGACGCGGACCACCGACCCGGCCCCGACCACCGCCCCGCCGACCACCGTGGTCCCGGCCCCCGCTCCGACGACCGCGGCCCCCGGGACCACGACCCGGGCACCGGAGTCGACCCGGCCCCCGGCGCCCAGGACCTCGACAGCGCCGGCGCCGAGTCGGTCGCCCGCGCGGCCCTCGTCCAACAGCCCGCGACCGACGCCGTCGGCCACCCGGCCCGCTGCTGACGACAAGGTCACGGACAGCGGATCGTGCGGTGCCTCGTTCTACGCCGAGGGGCAACTCACGGCCAACGGCGAGCAGTTCGATCCGGACGCCCTCACCGCCGCCCACCGGACCTGGGCGTTCGGCACCCGGGTACGGGTGACCAACCCGGCCACCGGCGCATCCGTCGTCGTACGGATCAACGATCGTGGGCCGTTCGTCGAGGGGCGCTGCATCGATCTGTCGCGGGCGGCGTTCGGTGCGATCGCGCCGCTGGAACAGGGCGAGGTCGAGGTCCGGTACGAGGTTCTGGCCGGCTGAACCGCGCCCGATGGTGCCCGTGCGTGGCTCGGGCACGGCTGGTGGGCGGCCGGGTGGCCAAAACCAGATAGCCGAGGGGACAACTTCGTTCAGTCGCGCCCGTCGATCAGGCATGCTGTTCGGCGTACCCATGCCACTTTTCTCGTCGGGCCGCCGCCCGCTCAGCCCAGGATCCCGCGCCGGTCTCGGCGCGGCCCTTGTGCTGCTCGCGCTCGTGTCCGCGGTGGAGCTGGCCGACGGCGGAATGGTCAACTACGTCGGTCTGGTGGCGGCGGCACCGTTCCTGGCGGCGGCGTTCGCGTCGTGGCGGATGGTGCTGGCCGTCGGTGTGCTGTCGACCGTCGTCGCGGGTGGGTTCGCCCTGACCGGCCAGGTGGTCTCGTTGGCCGCGGTGGTCAACGTGATCGGTATCGGGCTGGCCACCGCGATCGCGGCCGGGGTGGCGGCGATCCGCCAGCGGCAGGCCGAGCAGATCGCCGAGTTGTCCAAGCTCGCCGCCGTCGCCCAGCAGGCCGTGCTGCGCCCCATCGGCCCGCAGGTCGGCAGCCTGGCGGTCGCCGGCCGCTACATCTCGGCGACGGCCACGGCCGACATCGGCGGCGACATCTACGAGGCGCTCGACACCCCGTACGGCGTCCGGATGATCATCGGAGACGTCCGGGGCAAGGGCCTGGACGCGGTACGGCTGGCCAGCATCGTGCTCGGTTCCTACCGGCACGTCGCGTACGAGCGGTCGGACCTGCGGGCGATCGTCGCCGACCTGGACCGGGCGGTGGCCCGCAGCGTGGGCGACGAGGACTTCGTCACCGCGGCGCTGGTCGAGGAGCGGGGCGGCACGCTGACCATCGTGAACTGCGGTCACCCGCCGCCGCTGCTGTTGCGTCGTGGGCAGGTGATCCCGCTGGAGCCGCCGGCGCCGGCGCCGCCGCTCGGGTTCATGCCGGTCGTCCGGCCCCGGGTGGAACGTCTCGAACCCGGTGACCGGCTGCTGCTCTTCACCGACGGGTTGGGCGAGGCGCGCCGGGACGGCGAGTTCTTTCCGACCGCCGACCGGGCCTGGCGGCTGCTGGGGCACGGCACGGTCGGCGACGGGCTGGCGTCCCTGGAGACGGCGCTGGTCGAGTGGGTGCACGGCCGTCTCGACGACGACATCGCGCTGGTGCTGATGGAGTACGCGGGTCCGCGACCGGTCAGCACCACTGCGGTCCCGAGCTGGGAAGTCGGCGCGGCCGACCACTGAGGCCAGCACTCTGGCCTTCGAGTGTGGCGTCCGTCACTTTAGCCATTACCTTGTCGCTTCCTACCCGCGGGTAATACAGTCGGGGTTACTGACCGGTAACACTGCCCGAGAAAACCGGGGGCCAGCGAGCATGACGCACTACAAGAGCAACATCCGAGACCTCGAGTTCAACCTCTTCGAGGTGTTCGGCGCGGAGCAGGTGTTCGGCCAGGAGCCGTACACCGATCTGGACGTCGAAACGGCTCGCAGCTTCATCGCCGAGGTCGACCGGCTCGCCCGCGAGGACCTCGCGGCCAGCTACACCGACAGCGACCGCAATCCGCCGGTCTTCGACCCGGCGACCCACACGGCACCGGTTCCCGAGTCGTTCCGGAAGTCCTACCAGGCGTTCATGGACGCCGAGTTCTGGCGGCTCGACCTGCCCCCGGAGCTCGACGGCACCAACGCGCCGCGGGCGCTGTGGTGGGCACTCGCCGAGCTGGTCCTCGGCTCCAACGCGCCGGTCTGGATGTACGCCTCCGGCCCGTCCTTCGCGCACACGCTGCAGCGGGAGGGCACCGAGCGGCAGAAGAAGTGGGCGAAGCTCTTCGTCGAGAAGCGGTGGGGCTCGACCATGGTGCTGACCGAGCCGGACGCCGGCTCCGACGTCGGTGCCGGTCGTACCCGGGCCATCCCCCAGGAGGACGGCTCGTGGCACATCGAGGGCGTGAAGCGGTTCATCACCTCGGGTGAGCACGACCTGACCGAGAACATCATCCACTACGTGCTCGCCCGCCCGGTCGGCGTCGAGGGCGTCGGCGGCCCCGGCACGAAGGGGCTTTCGCTCTTCGTCGTACCGAAGTTCCACTTCGACGAGGAGACCGGCGAACTCGGCGAGCGCAACGGCGTCTACGCCACCAACGTCGAGCACAAGATGGGCCTGAAGGTCTCCAACACGTGCGAACTGACGTTCGGCGAGGGCGGCGTGCCGGCCAAGGGCTGGCTGCTCGGTGACGTGCACGAGGGCATCCGGCAGATGTTCCTGATCATCGAGTACGCCCGGATGATGGTCGGCACCAAGGCGATCGCCACCCTGTCGACCGGCTACCTCAACGCACTCGAGTACGCCAAGAGCCGCGAGCAGGGCGCCGACCTGCTGCACATGGCCGACAAGACCGCGCCCCGGGTCACCATCACCCATCACCCGGACGTGCGCCGCTCGCTGATGCTGCAGAAGGCGTACGCCGAAGGGCTGCGCGCCCTGGTGCTCTACACCGCCAGCTGGCAGGACAAAATCAACATTGCCGAGGCGGCCGGCGACGAGCAGGGCGCGAAGGTCGCCAAGCGGGTCAACGACCTGCTGCTGCCCCTGGTGAAGGGGGTGGGCTCGGAGCGGGCGTACGAACTGCTCGGTCACGAGTCGCTGCAGACCTTCGGTGGTTCCGGCTTCCTCCAGGACTACCCGCTCGAGCAGTACGTCCGCGATGCGAAGATCGACACCCTGTACGAGGGCACCACCGCGATCCAGAGCCTCGACCTGTTCTTCCGCAAGATCGTGCGGGACAACGGCAAGTCCCTGCTGGCCGTCGCCGGCGAGATCCAGGCGTTCATCGAGGCCGAGGGCGGCAACGGTCAGCTCAAGGAGGAGCGGCTCGCGCTCGGCCGGGCGCTGTCCGAGGTGCAGAACATCATGGGCGTCATGACCGGTTGGCTCGGCGAGGCGCAGGCTGGTGAGCCGCGGGCGCTCTACAAGGTCGGCCTGAGCAGCCGGCGTTTCCTGCTCGCTCTCGGCGACGTCGTCGTCGGCTGGCTGCTCCAGCGTCAGGCGGATGTGGCGCTGCGTGCCCTGGCGGGCGAGGTCTCCGGCAGTGATCAGGCGTTCTACCAGGGCAAGGTGGCCGCCGCCCGGTTCTTCGCCCGCGAGGTGCTGCCCCGCGTCGGTGCCGACCGGCGGATCATCGCGGCCACCGACCTCGACGTGATGGACCTTCCGGAGGAAGCGTTCTGACCCGATTCCCCCCGATGATCTTGCCTCCGTCAGGATGACGGGGGCAAGATCATTTGCGGCTCCGGTGGCGTTTGGTCCCATGCCCCGGGGGTAGCCACGCTGGAACGCGAATCTGTCCCAGACAGCGCGAGGAGTTGTGGCGCAAATGGGCATTGGTGGCGGAATCTTCCTGATCTCTATTGGTGCGATCCTCGCTTTCGCCGTACGCGCGGACGTGTGGTGGATCGACATTCGCGCAGTCGGCTGGGTACTCGTCCTCGCCGGGGTAACCATGATCACGGTCACCCTCTGGTACTGGGCGGACCGCAGGCGCCGTACCCGGCGGTTGATCGTCGAAGAGAACCGCCTTTCCCACTCGACCTCGATCCACCAGGCTCCGGCCGAGCTGCCCTCCGCGTCTCCGCCGCCGGCCAACCCGCTGCCACCGGAGAAGAAGTAGGAGTCAGCCCCGGGCCGTGTGGCTGTCGGTCACCGCCGCCGAATCGGCGGCCAGGTCACCCCACGAACCCGTGAACCGGTGTACGGCGATACCGCTGGTCCGCAACCCTTCGTCGGCACCGCTGTTCGGGTCGAGCAGCGCCGACAGATCAGAGATCGCCGGATTGTGTCCGACGACGAGCACCGTCTCGTAGGCGTCCCCGGCATCGCGGAGCACGGCCAGCAGATCCCCGACCGAGCCGGTGTAAAGCGCCTGTTCGTAACGGACCTCAGGGGCGCCCGCGCCCGGGCCGGACTCGCCCGCCGTACCGGCGATCGCGACCGCGACCCCGTGCCAGGTCTGGCGGGTGCGTTTCGCCGGTGAACAGAGCACCAGGTCGGGCAGGTTGTCGCTGCCGGTGAGCCAGGCGCCGGCGGCGGCCGCGTCGGCGTGCCCCCGATCGGTCAGCGGCCGCTCGACGTCGGCGACCCCGTCCGGCTGCTCCGCCTTCGAGTGCCGCAACAGCACGATGCTCCGCTCGGTCATGTGCCCTCCTCGCTCCCGCTGCGCTCGGTCGGCGCATGCCCAGGGCCGACTATCCCGTCTCACAGCTTGCCTGATTCGGTTCTGAAGCACGTGGGTAAGTGGATGGGTGCCGCAACCTCACACGCGGCCCGGGACGGCGGCCCGCCGGATCGGGGTCGCGCCGTATGCCAAGGAGGGCGACAACAGTGGGTATCGGTGGAAGCATCCTTCTCATCGCAATCGGCGCGATCTTCGCGTTCGCGCTCGACGTCAACCTCGGTTGGCTGAACATCAACGTGGTCGGCTGGGTACTGATGGTCGCCGGTGTCGTCGGCCTCATCCTGACCACCTGGTTCTGGCAGAGCCGCCGCCGTGCCGTCGTGCAGACCGCGCCGGCCGAGCGTCAGGTGGCGCCCATCCCGCAGGACCGGGTCGTGCACGAGTACCGCGAGGTGCGCAATCCCGGCCCGACCGTCTGACCGTCCCCCGTCCAGAGATCCGCGTGATCAGGGGCTGGGTAGCGCGCCACGCCGGCGCCACGCCCGAACAACTCCCTGATCACGCGGATCTTGCGGGTCAGGCGAAGAGGGCGAAGTAGATGGCTATGTGGTGGCAGAGCGCGGCCACCAGTGTGCAGGCGTGGAAGAACTCGTGGTGGCCGAAGACGGTCGGCCACGGGTTGGGCCGGCGCAGGGCGTAGAAGACCGCGCCGACGCTGTACGCCGCCCCGCCGACGATCAACAGCACCAGGGTGGTCACCCCGCCGTTGCCCAGGATGTCGGGCAGCACCGCGATCGCGACCCAGCCCAGCGCCAGGTAGAGCGGCGCGGAGACCCAGCGCGGGGCGTGCGGCCAGACCATCTTGAGCGCCACCCCGAGCAGGGCACCCGCCCACACCACGGCGAGCAGCACCGTCGACTTGGTGCCGGTGAGCAGCAGTACGCAGAACGGCGTGTACGTGCCGGCGATGAAGACGAAGATCATGCAGTGGTCCAGCCGCCGCATCACCTGGTAGCCGCGTTCCGACCACACCCGACGGTGGTACAGCGCGCTGGTGCCGAACAGCCCGCAGACGGTGAGGCTGTAGATCGCGCAGCTCACCAGCGGCGCCCATCCCGGGCGGCCCGCGGCGAGCGCGCAGAGGACGATGCCGCACACGAGTGCGACGAAGAACGCGTACGTGTGCAGCCAGCCGCGCATCCGGGGTTTGCCGATGTCGACCGGCTTCATCCGCAACGGGGTGGAAGTGGTCACGGGCATCAGGTTACGGCACCGTAGGTTACTTGTAGGTAGTGAAACGACTCACTCCACCGTCTGCCAGGATGGCGCGATGCGGATCCGGCGGGTGGGCGCGGGCGCGCTGCTCCTCGAATGCGACGACGGCGCCCAGGTGGAAGCCTGGCGCGCCGAACTCTGGCGGCAGCGCGACGCCGGCCGGCTCGCCGTCACCGAAATCGTGCCGGCCGCCCGGACCGTACTCCTCGACGGGCTCGCCGACCCCGCCGCCACGGCGGCACTGATCGCCGGCTGGCCACCGCCGCCAGCCGCCACCGGCCCGACCGGCCCCCTCGTCGAGATACCCACCCGGTACGACGGCCCCGACCTCGCCGCCGTCGCCGGCCACTGGGGCATACCGCCCGCCGACGCCGTACGACGCCTGATCGACACCGAGTTCCAGGTCGCCTTCGCCGGCTTCGCCCCCGGGTTCGCCTACCTGCGCGGGCTGCCCGAAGGCTGCGAGGTGCCCCGGCTCCCCACGCCCCGTGCCGCCGTACCCGCCGGATCGGTCGCCCTCGCCGGACCGTACGCCGGGATCTATCCGACCGCCTCACCGGGCGGCTGGCAACTCGTCGGACACACCGACGCCACGCTGTTCGACGTACACCGGGAGCCGCCGGCGCTGCTCGTGCCCGGCACCCGGGTACGCCTGGTCGCCAGATGATCCAGGTGCTGCGCGCCGGGGCACTCACCACCGTGCAGGACCTCGGCCGGCCCGGCTGGGCCCACCTCGGCGTACCCCGCTCCGGTGCGCTCGACGGCCCGGCGCTGCGGCTGGCCAACCGGCTCGTCGGCAACCCCGAGACCGCCGCCGGGCTGGAGACCACCCTCACCGGCTGCCGGCTGCGGATCACCCGGGCCACGAACGTGGCGGTGACCGGGGCGTACGGGCCACTGCGGGTCGACGGGCGCCCGGCCGGCCTCGGACAGCCGGTCGCCGTACCGGCCGGGGCGACCGTCGACATCGGACCCGCCAGCCACGGCGTACGCCGCTACCTGGCCGTCGGCGGTGGCATCGCCGTACCGCCCGTGCTCGGCAGCCGCAGCACCGACACCCTGTCCGGGCTCGGCCCGCCCCCGCTCGCCGACGGGGACGAACTGCCGGTCGGCGCCGCCGTGCCAGCCCCGTCGGCCGTGCACTTCACACCCGGGCAGCCGCCCCTGGACGTGCTACACCTCGCGGTCCGGCTCGGCCCCCGCGACGACTGGTTCACCGCCGCCGCCGTGGCGAACCTGCTCTCCACGCCGTACACGGTCAGCCCGTTGAGCAACCGGGTCGGCGCGCGACTGGCCGGCACCGGCCTGGCCCGCGCGCGGGCCGGCGAACTACCCAGCGAGGGCATCGTGCTCGGCGCCGTCCAGGTGCCCGCCGACGGCCAACCACTGATCTTCCTCGCCGACCATCCGACCACCGGCGGCTACCCGGTGATCGCGGTCGTCGCCGACGTCGCACCGCTGGCCCAGGCCCGGCCGGGGACTACCGTGCTGTTCCATGGACCTCAACGCTGACCTCGGCGAAGGCTTCGGCATCTGGCGGCTCGGCGACGACCTGGCCCTGCTCGACGTGGTCACCTCGGCGAACGTGGCCTGCGGCTTCCATGCCGGCGATCCGACCACGATGCGCCGGGTCTGCGCCGCCGCGGCGGACCGTGGGGTCGCCGTCGGCGCCCAGGTCGGCTACCGCGACCTCGCCGGCTTCGGGCGCCGCCGGATCGACTACGACCCCGGCGAACTCCGCGACGAAGTGATCTACCAGATCGCCGCACTCGACGGCATGTGCCGGATCGCCGGGACCCGGGTCCGGTACGTCAAACCGCACGGCGCCCTTTACAACACCGCCGCCGTCGACGAACCGCAGGCGGCGGCGGTCGTGTCGGCGGTGACCGACTATGACCCGACGCTGCCGGTGCTCTGCCAGCCCGGATCGGTGCTCGCCCAGATCGCGGCCGGCGCCGGCCTACGGGTGGTCGGCGAGGGCTTCGCCGACCGCGGCTACCTGCCGGCCGGCACCCTGGTGCCCCGGTCGGCACCCGGCGCGCTGGTGACGGCCGAGGCCGAGGTGGCCGACCGGGCGCTGCGGATGGCGGTCGAGCAGGTGGTGGTCGCGGTGGACGGCGGTACGGTCGCGTGCCCGGTCGAGTCGATCTGCCTGCACGGCGACACCCCGGCCGCCGTCGCCCTGGCCCGCCGGGTCCGCACGACCCTGACCGAAGCCGGCCTGGAGCTGGCCCCGTTCACCTGACCCGCCGGCCCGGCCCGCCATGATCCGCGTGATCAGGGAGTTTGGCGGGCGGCGCGCCGGCGACACGCCAGACTTACTCCCTGATCACGCGGATCATGAGCAGAGCGGGTCAGGTGTCCAAACCGCGGAGGATCAACGGCAGGCGGGCGGCGGCGTCGGCGGCGATGGTGACCGGAACTCCCCAGTCCTGGCGGGTCAGGTGGCAGGCGGCGTGCTCGGCGTCCGCGTCGCAGGTCGCGGCCTGCGCCACCACCTGCAGTACCCCACCGGGTACGGCCGGATCGATCACCAGCCGGCGGCTCAGGTCGGTGCCGACCCCGGCCCCCTCGACCAGCAGCTCCGGCGGCGAGGCCGACACCTCCAGCCGGGTCGACGGCCCGAACGAGTCGTCCAGCTTCTGCCCCGGCGCCGGCGTGAAGATGACGTCCAGAACGACCTCGCCGCCCCGCAGCCGGGTCGGCGGCCGCTCGGCCCGCCGTCGCGGCCCGTCGACCGTGCTCGCACCAGCCGCCGACAGGGTGCCGGGCGCCAGCCGGGTCAGCCGGTGCGCCGCCGACTCCACCACCAGCACGTCACCGCCGCCGGTCACCACGACGTCACTCGGCTCGGCCAGCCCGTCGGCCACCGTCGACATCACGCCGGCCACCGGGTCGAACCGGCGTACGGCCCCGTTGTAGGTGTCGGCGACCAGCACCGAACCGTCCGGCAGCGCACACACACCCAGCGGGTGCTGCATCAGCGCCTCGCCGGCCGGACCATCGACGTGGCCGAAGTCGAAGAGCCCCTGACCGACCGCGGTGTGCAGCGCCCCGTCCTCGACGTAGCGCAGCGCGCTGGTCTCGCTGTCGGCGAGCCACAGCCGGGCCCCGTCGGCCGAGACCGACAGACCGGACGGCTGCGCCAGCCACACGTCCGGCAGCGGCCCGTCGCGCAGCGCCTCGACGGTCGTACCCGCGTAGACACCGGTCGTGCGCTTGATCGGGTCGTACCACCACAGCTGGTGGATGCCGGCCATCGCGACCACCACCCGGCCGTCGTACCAGGCGACGTCCCACGGCGAGGAGAGGTCGGCGGACACGGCGTCGTGCGGGAGGTCGTCGACCGTCGACCGCCACTGCCGGCCGGTGCCGGCGACCGTGACCACCTCGCCGGTGTCGAGCCGTACGCCGCGCAGCAGGTGGTTGACGGTGTCCGCCACCACCACGTCGAAGCCGGCCACCTCCGCGACCTGCGGCGGCAGCAGGCACAGCCCCTGCGGCTCGGCGAACGAGGCGGTCGCCGGCGTGCCGTCGGCCCGACCCCGGGACCCGGAACCGATCTCGCCGACCACCGTCTCGCCGTCGGGCGCGAACCGCACCAGCCGGTGCCGTGCCGAGTCGGAGACGAGCAGGTCGCCGCCGGGCAGCTCGACCGCCTTGCCGGGGAACCGCAGCGTCGTCGCGGGTTCGGCGGGCGGCACGTACGGCCCGTCGCCGCGGTGCAGGGTGCCCTTGGCGTCGTGGGTGGCGATCAACTCCTCGATCAGCCGGGTCAGCCCTTCCGCGTGCCCCTCGCCGGCCATCGAGGCGACGACGTAACCCTCCGGGTCGACGACCGACAGGGTCGGCCACGCCTTGGCCGCGTACTGCTGCCACATGTCCAGGTCCGGGTCGTCGAGCACCGGGTGCGCGACCCCGTACCGTTCGACCGCCGCGGCCAGTGCCACCGGGTCACGCTCGTGCTCGAACTTCGGCGAGTGGACGCCGACGACCACGAGCACGTCGCCGTACTTGTCCTCGAGCGGCCGCAGCTCGTCGAGTACGTGCAGGCAGTTGATGCAGCAGAAGGTCCAGAAGTCGAGGATTACGATCTTGCCGCGCAGGTCGGCGAGGGTGAGCTCGCGCCCACCCGTGTTGAGCCATCCCCGACCCCGCAGCTGTGGAGCCCGGACCCGGTCGGTGCGTGCCTTCGTCATACCGACGATCCTGCCCCAACCGGGTTCCGGGCTCGGCGGCTACCCGCTGGTCGCCGGCTCCAGACACAGCACCTGCTGCCCCTGGTCACCGGCCGCCGGTACGTCGATCCACTGCTGCTGGTTGGCGCACTCCTGGAGGGTGCCGACCTTCGACACCACCTTGAAGGCACCGGCGTCACCGCAGTTCGCCGACGTCGGCCGGTCGCCGGACTGCACGACGCAGTCGCCGACGTTGGGGTTGAACGCCTCGTCGCTGGGCTTGAGCAACCAGACCAGGCCCAGCGGGATCGCGACCAGCAGCACGGCGGCGGCGAGTACGGCGATCAGCACCCGTCCGTTGCGTACCTGCGGCACGGGCTCGGCGGCCGGTTCGGCCGCGGGCTGCTGCGGCTTCGCCTCGGCGCCGGCGTCCGGCCGGAAAGAGTTGAAGCGGTCCTGCTCCTGCCAGTCCTGCGGTGCCCCCGGGCCGGGCTGCCCGGCTGCCGCGAGCGGCTGGCCGTAAGGTCCGGGCTGGTCGAGGCCGCCAGGTTGGTGGCCGTGCGGACCGGCCGGCTGGCCGTAGCCGCCGCCGAACGGCTGCCCGTACGGGTCGGGTGCGCCGAAACCACCGGGGCCGCCCGAGGCGGGCGCACCGGACACCGGGCCGCCGGACACCGGACCCCCGGATACCGGGCCGCCCGAGGTCGGGCCGCCCGAGACCGGGCTGGCGGGGAAACCGTTGCCGGGCGTCTCGGTCGGGGCGCCCGGGTGCGCGAGCGGTGCCGAGGCCGCTCCCGCGAATCCGGACGGGAACTGGTTGGCCGGGCCGCCGAAGGGACCGGGCTGGCCACCGGGACCGTCGTGCTGGCCGCCGTCCGGGCCGGAGCCGATCAGATCGCCGTACGGCGCCCCGTTCGTCCCCCGGAACTGCCCGGTCGGTTCGGCGTACGGGTCGGGCTGGGCCGACGGGGGCGGCGTGACCCGGGCTGATCCGGCGCTGGCGGCCGGACCGTGGTGGGAGAAGCCGTTGGCGTGCTCCCGGGCCGGCGGCGTGCCGGGCCAGCGTGGTTCGTCGGACCAGGCCTGGTTGGGGCCGGGCCACGGGGCACCGGCGGGGGCACCGCCGTCGCCCTGGCCCGGGTCGTCGTCCGTGGCGGCACCCGCCGGGGTGCCGAACGGCGTGCCGGCGGACGGAGCCGGCTCCTCCTCGACGGGATCGGCGCTGACCGGCCGACCGTAGACACGTGGCGTCGACGGCCGGGCCGGGCCGGGCGTGACGCCGTGGTCCGGCGGCGTGACCAGGCTCGACATCGGCACCGACGCACTCGCCGACACGGCCCGGCCCGGCTGCGCCGGTTCGTCGGCCGGCGGCTCCTCGGCGACCGGCTGGGGCACCGACACGCGGCCGGACGGCGGGTTGTCGATGGCGCCGCGCGGATGCGGCACCGGGGCGACGACCTGCGGGTCCTCGGCGGGGTGCTGGGCGGGCTCGCCCGGACCGGGCTGGGCCGCCGGGGGCGGCTGCCCGTACGGCGACGGCTGGTCGTAGCTGGGTGGCTGACCGTAGACGGGCGGCTGCCCGTACGCAGACGGGGATTCGAAGTCGGCGGGCGGCGACGCGGCCAGCGTGGCGCCGGGAACCCGGACCTCCTGTGGCGGCAGCGGCACCACGCCGGACGGGGCGAAGCCGGGCACCGGACCGCCCGGCTGGAAGCCGGGGTCGCGCTGCGCGGGGGCGTCGGGCCCGACCGGCTCCGGCTCGGCGGGCCGCCAGCCGGCGCCGCTCGTCGGCGCGGACTGCGGTTGCCAGGCACTTTCGGCCGGGGCCGGGGGCGGTGGCTGCCAGCCGGGATCCGGGCCGGCGGCCGGCGGAGGCTGCCAGCCACCGTTCGCGGCCGGCGCGGACTGCCAGCCGTCGCCGGACTCCAGGGGCTGGGAGAACCGGTCCGACCCGGCGGACGGCGCCGGGTAGCCGCCGGACTCCGGGCGGCCGAGTGGTTGGGCGTGCTGGCTGGCCCCGGCCGGTGGCATCGGGGCACCGGAAACCGGCCCGGCCGGGGGAACCTGGCCGAGCGGGGGAACCTGCCCGGGTGGGGGGAACTGCCCGGACGGTGGAAGATCGCGGGCCGCCTCGGCCGGCGCCGGCTGGTGCCAGGCGACCTGCGGCTGGGTGGACTGCGGGGGAGCGGACTGCGGCCGGACCGATCCGGGGGGCGGCCAGGGTGAGCCGGACTCCGGTGCCGGCCACGGCTGACGGCCCGGCTCGGCCGGTGCCCACGCCGAGGCGGGCTGGCCCGGCTCGCCGCCGGCGCGGGGGTCCTGCTCGCGGGCGTCCTCGCGCCAGGCGGCCCGGACGGCCTCGAAGCGGCCCGGCTCGCGCTGGCCGGTGTCCCACTCGGCGGGCGGCTGCTCCTGCGCGGCCCACGTCCGGGTGGCCGGCTCGGGGGCCGGGGCGAACGGGGTGCCGGCGGGCGGCTCGTCGAGCGGACGCTGGTGGGGCGACTGCTCGGCGGGCCGGCCGGGTGCACCCCGGGAACCGGTGCCCCACGCCTCCTCCGGCGTCCACGGCTCGGGCTCGGGATGCGCGGAGCGAGGTCCCGGCGGGATGTGTGTGGGCGGCGCTCCGGGGGTCGCGCCGGGCGGCGGGTATGCCGCCGGCCGGTCGCTCCACTCGCCGCGGTAGCCGGCGGCGGGAGGCGCCTGTTCGGCGCCGGCGTGCGGGGTGCCGGGTACGGGTGGGGCGGCGGGCGGCGCCCAGGGGGCGGACTGCTCCGGCCGTACGCCGGGGGCGAACGTGGCCCAACTGTTGCCCGGCGCTGACTGGCGCTCGCCGGGGTAGCCGGTCGACTGCTCGTCCGTACGTGCTCCGTGACCGGTGCCCGGCGCAGCCTCCTGCGGCTCACGACCGGGGTGCTGCTGACCCTCGGACGTCATGTGCGCCTCCTCCATCACATGTCGGCCGTGCCGGCCCCACACGGGTCACCCGCAGGGTCGGCGGTGACTCGGTGGGATCGGCCGTGCAAGCTCCCCGCACGGTAGCCGGTCGGGACCGGTGCTGCCGGGAGCACCTGACCGTCACCAGCCGCACGGGTAGACCCGGGTCGATAGTGCCCGGGCACCTCGTGGCCGGAACGACGGCCGTTCCCAACCGTACCGGGCGCTGCGGCGGTGAGGAATGGCGGTGTCCGGGCACCCGGATACAACGATGCCCCGTCCGGGCGGTCCGGACGGGGCACGGGTTTCGTCAGACGACGAGAAAAGTGTGTGGTCAGCCGTAGTAGCGCTGGGCGATCGCGAGGATCTCCTTGCGGACGGCCGGCGAGTTGGCGGACCGCAGCGCGTGCTCGATGGCCCGTGCGCGGCGGTTGGCGTCGCGGCGGCTGCGGAAGCGTTCGATCATGGACATTTCAGCTCTCCCCTGGCTATTCGGTTGTCAGCCCGTCGATGAGTCCATTGAAGCGCATCGCGGGCCGCGTGACCATCGATTATTAGGTGAGGTGCGACACCTGCCTAAGAATCGAAGGTGTCAGGATGTCCCTGGTTAACTTTCCAGTCGTCAAAGCGACACGGCCGGCGTGCTCCCGGTCACTTCCGGAAGTACGCCGGCCGCATTGCCGGACGGGTCGGACCGTCAGGTCCAGGCCAGCAGGGTCGCCTCGGGATCGGCCAGGAACGCGCCCACGTCACGAATGAACAACGCGCCCAGTTCCCCGTCGATGATCCGGTGGTCGAACGACAGGCCGAGGGTGGTGACCTGCCGCGGCCGGATCTTGCCCTTGTGCATCCAGGGCGTCTCCCGCACCGCGCCGAAGGCCAGGATGGCGGATTCACCCGGAGGCAGGATCGGGGTGCCGGTGTCCACCCCGAACACCCCCACGTTCGTGATCGTGAAGGTGCCCCCGGTCATGTCCGCCGGGCTGGTCTTTCCCGCCTTGGCGGTCCGTACCAGCCCGGCCATCGCCTCGGCCAGCTCGTGCAGGGTCAGCCGCCCGGCGTCCTTGATGTTGGGCACGATCAGGCCACGGTCGGTGGCCGCCGCGATGCCGAGGTTGACGTACTCCTTGACCACGATCTCGTCGCCCGCCCAGGTCGAGTTGACCATCGGGTGCCGGGCGGTGGCGAGCAGTACCGCCTTGGCCACCAGGAGCAGTGGCGAGACCCGGGTGTCCCGCCACTGCGGCAGGGCCCGCAGCCGGTCCAGTGCCTTGATCGAGCGGGTCATGTCGACGGTGTGGAAGAGCGTGACGTGCGGCGCGGTGAACGCCGACGCGACCATGTTGGCCGCTGTGATCTTCCGCACGCCCTTGACCGGGATCCGCTGTTCGCGGTCCGGCCCGAAGGACGGCGCAGCCCCGACGGCCGCGGCCGGAGCCTCCGCCGCCCCGGCCGCCGCCAGGTGTACGTCGTCCCGCGTGATCGAGCCCTGCGGCCCGGTCCCGGTCAGCGTGGCCAGGTCGACCCCGAGATCACGGGCCAGCTTGCGTACCGGCGGCTTGGCGAGCGCGCCGGGGGCGCGAGCCGGCGCCGTGACCGACGCCCCGTTCGGCGCCGGCGGTGCGGTCGGCATCGCCGGCATGGCAGGCATCGCGGGCATCGTCGGCATGGTCGGGGCGGCGGCCGGGGCCGCCTTCGCCGCGGCCGCCGCCGGGGCCTCCGTCGCCTTGCGCGGGCGCCGCTTGGCCGCCGACGTACGCGGCCCGTAGCCGACCAGGACGGCGGTTCGCTCACCCGGCCCGTGGCCGCCGGTCATCCCCGGCTCCACCATGCCCTCGGCCGGTGCCACCTGCACCGCCGCGAGCGAGGCGGCGGACGGCGCCGGCAGCCCGTCGGGCGGCAACTCGCCGGCACCCGGGTCGGTGTCGATCGAGATGATCGGCGTGCCGACCTCGACCACGGTGCCCTCGCCGTGGAAGATCGCCCGCACCTGGCCGGCCCACTTGGCCGGGATCTCGACGGCCGCCTTCGCCGTCTCGACCTCGACGATCGGCTGGTTCAGCTCGATCGTGTCGCCGACCGCGACCAGCCACTTGAGGATCTCGCCCTCGGTCAGCCCCTCGCCCAGGTCGGGCAGGTTGAACTCCTTGACCCTGGTCATCGCGGTCACCAGCCGAAGGTACGGTCGACGGCGTCGAGCACCCGGTCCAGGTCGGGCAGGTAGTCCTCCTCCACCCGGCTCGCCGGGTAGGGGGTGTCGAAACCGGCCACCCGCAGCACCGGCGCCTCCAGGGAGTAGAAGCACTTCTCGGTGACCCGGGCGGCGATCTCCGCGCCGAGGCCGACGTTGGACGGCGCCTCGTGCACCACCACACAGCGGCCGGTGCGCCGTACCGAGTCGTAGACCGCGGCCAGGTCGAGCGGCGACAGCGTGCGCAGGTCGACGACCTCCAGGTCGCGACCGTCCTCGGCGGCCGCGGCGGCGGCGTCGAGCGCGGTACGCACCATCGGCCCGTACGCCAGGATCGTGGCGTCGGTGCCGGGCCGTACCACCCGGGAGGCGTGCAGCGGATGGTCCGCCTCGGTGTCGACCGGCCCCTTCTCCCAGTAGCGCCGCTTCGGCTCCAGGAAGACGATCGGGTCGTCGGAGGCGATCGACTGGCGGATCATCGTGTAGGCGTCCTGCGGTGACGAGCAGGAGACGACCTTCAGGCCGGCGGTGTGGGCGAAATATGCCTCCGGGGACTCGGAGTGGTGCTCGACCGCGCCGATACCGCCACCGAACGGGATCCGGATGACGATCGGCAGGGAGAGCTTGCCCCGCGACCGGTAGTGCATCTTCGCGACCTGCGACACGATCTGGTCGTACGCGGGGTAGACGAAGCCGTCGAACTGGATCTCGCACACCGGCCGGTAGCCGCGGATCGCCAGGCCGACGGCGGTGCCGATGATGCCGGACTCGGCGAGCGGGGTGTCGATGACCCGGTCGCCGCCGAAGTCCTTCTGCAACCCGTCGGTGATCCGGAAGACGCCGCCGAGCTTGCCGACGTCCTCGCCCATGATGACGACCTTGGGGTCGTCGTCGAGGGCCCGCCGCAGGCCGGCGTTGAGTGCCTTGCCCATGCTGAGGGTCTCGGTGGCCATCAGTGCACACTCCCCTCGAACGACTCCAGGTAACGGCCGAACTCCGCACGCTGCTCGTCCAGTTCCGGGGAACCGCCCGGATAGACGTGGTCGAAGAGCGACAGCGGCTGTGGATCGGGCATCGAGAGCACCCGTTCGCGCAGGTGCACCGCCTCGCGCCGGGCCGCCTCGTCGACCTCGGCGAAGAAGTCGGCGTCGGCGATCTGCTGGCGCTCCAGGAACGCGCGTACCCGGGCGATCGGGTCCTTGGCCTGCCACGCCTCGACCTCGCTGGCGATCCGGTAGCGGGTCGGGTCGTCGGAGGTGGTGTGGGCACCCATCCGGTAGGTGTACGCCTCGATCAGGGTCGGCCCCTGCCCGTGCCGGGCGTTGTCGAGCGCCGCCCGGGTCACCGCATAGCTGGCCAGGACGTCGTTGCCGTCGACCCGGATGCCGGGGAACCCGAAGCCGGAGGCCCGCTTGTAGAGCGGGATACGGGTCTGCCGTTCCAGCGGCTGCGAGATCGCGTACTGGTTGTTCTGGCAGAAGAAGACCAGCGGGGCGTTGAACACGCTGGCCCAGACGAACGCCTCGTTGACGTCGCCCTGCGAGCTGGCGCCGTCGCCGAAGTACGCGATGACCGCCTCGCCGTCGTCGCCGCCGGTCTTGCCGTCCATCGTCACGCCCATGGCGTAGCCGGTGGCGTGCAGCGTCTGGGCGCCGATCACGATCGTGTACATGTTGAACTTGAACTCGTTGGGGTCCCAGCCGCCCTGGTCGACCCCGCGGAACAGGCCCAGCGGCATGATCGGGTCGATGCCGCGGCAGTAGAGCACGCCGTGCTCGCGGTAGGTCGGGAAGGCCATGTCCTGCGGGCGCAGCGCCCGCCCCGAGCCGACCTGTGCGGCCTCCTGCCCCAGCAGGCTCGCCCACAGGCCCAACTCGCCCTGGCGCTGCAGCGCCGTGGCCTCGGCGTCGAGCTTGCGTACGACGACCAGGTCCCGATAGATGTCGCGGTATTCGGCGTCGGTGAAGTCGACCGTGTATTCGACCCCGTCCGGGCCGGTCACCGACTCGATCCGTTCCCCCTCGGGGGTGAGCAACTGGATCAGCTCAGGATCCGGCCGAGCAGCCGTAGAACCGGACCGCCGGGAGGCGGCCTGTCTGCCGCGGGTGGTGGTCCCGCGGGTGGTGGTCCCGCGTTCGCCCTTCGCCATCGGTCTCTCCCTGTCATAAGTGCGTCGGCAACGGGGGTGACCCGACCGCGCAGCCGTGGCGCCTGCCGACTTGTGCCGGAACAGACTCTCGTGCCGCGCCTAGCCCCGGTGGGGGTTGCCGCGCGGCGTGGGCCGGGTTCTGGCGAACCCGGCCCGGGAGTGCCGACACCGGGCCGCGCCCACCGCTGGTGTGCGGGAGGCCACGGCCGCGTTGCCGTCGGGTCCATATTCGCAGAGAAGGTGAGCGTGATTACAGTACGGCCTCGATGACCTTGACTATCCGGGCCTGTTCGGGGGAGATGCACACATTTCCCGTCGTGAGTAGGTAACCGACCCGGAACTTGGCACGTTGACACACCGTGCAGGGCTGGCGGACAGTGCGTGACTTCGTCACTCTGCTTGGCAAGGCCGTCCCGGGCGACCTCCCTCGCCCGCTCGGTGGATGTCGCCTACGGACGAGGAGTTCGGCTGTGCCGGACCACCATGACGAACCGCCGCCCGTGCCACAGCGCCACCGTCGTCTCGACGGGATACCCGGAAACCACCGATGGCTGCGGGGCGCGCACCGCGCCGAAGGACTCTCCGGTCCGACCCGCCGCTACGTGCTCATCGTCGCCTCGCTCGGGGTGATGGCCTCGCTCCCGATCATCGCCGCGCTCGGCGCCGGCCCCACCACCGTCGGGGGGACCGCACAGCCCGGTGGCGGCCCGTTCCTCGGCCACCCGTCCGTCGGCCCGGTCGTGGTCGTACCGCTGCCGACCCCCACCCTCGACCCGGGCCGGCCGCCGCTGGTCGGGGTCGGCGACCCGGTCGCCCCGACCAGCCGTCACCGGGCGTCCGGCCCGCACCGCACGGGCAAGGCGAAGCCCCGCCGTACGGCGTTCGAACGGGTCCGGCCCCGCCCGACGGTGCGCCCGACACCGGAGAAGACCAGCTTCTTCCCCCGGCCGACGGTGCCCCGGCCGACGACGCGTCCGACGACCCGCCCCACCACGCCCGGTCCCACGCCGTCGGTGGCGCCGACCGGGTGCCCGAGCCCGACGCCCACCGCGAGTCCCGACCCGACCGGTACGCCGGGCCCGACCCCGTCGCCGACGGTCGGGCCGACGTCGAGCCCGTCGCCGACGACCGAGCCGACGCGGACCGGGCGGCCGACGACCCGACCCACGCCGACCGCGTCGTCCGGTTCGTCCGGTGGCCCTGGCCGGCCGCCGGCGCCGGCCCGCACCACCGGCACCGGGTCGCGGGACACCGAGGCCCGTACCCCCGGCCACCGGCCCACCGGCAGCCGCGACGAGGCCGGCCGCCGGTCGTCCCGTACCGGATCGGGGGCGACCTCCTGGGCGCCGGCCGGACGGCCCGCCACCTGGCCGGGCGGGCGCTGACCCGCGGTCCAGGGCTTGCACCGGTTGGTTAGCGTCGATCCGATCGCCGTCCGCCAGCCCCGCGTGCAGGAGGGACCATGAGCATCCCCCCGATGGCCCCGGCCACCCGACGACGTCCGCCCTACGCCATCTTCGCGGTCGGCTGGGAGGCCGTACTGCTGCTCGTCACGGTCATCGCCGTCGGCGTCATCGCCCTCCAGGTGCCGCTGCTGCGCGGCGGCAACTACTGGTACGGCGTCGCGACGCTGGGGCTGCTCGCGTCCGGCTTCGCCCTCTCGCTGCGGACGGCCACCCCCAACCTGGCGGTCGTCGGCCAGGCCACCCTGGCGGGGGTGGTCTACGCGAAGCTGGTGGCCGACAGCGGGTGGGCGGCGGTCCCCGCAGGGCTGGTCGCCATACTCGTGCTGCTCGTCTCCGGTGCCTTTCTCGGCCTGGTCGCCGGCCTGACCACCGCACCCGGGTGGGCGGTCTCGCTCGGCGGGCTGATCTTCGTGCAGGCGATCGCCCTGGCCATGATCGACGGAAGGTCGCTCGCGATCCCCGCCGGCGGACTGCCCGGCACCGGTACGACGATCCTCTGGGCGGTGCTGTTTCTCGTCATCTCGATCGGTGGCGGCCTGCTCTGGCTGGTGCCGAAGGTGCGTACCCTGCTCGCCGCCAACCGGTTCCCCGGCGACCCGGTGCCCGGCTGGCGACTGACCCGCCTGCTCGGTGCCGTCGTCGGCTTCACCGGATCGAGCGTCCTCGCCGCCCTCGCCGGGATCGTGGCCGCCAACCAGCTCCGGGTCGTCACCGGCCTTGTCGACCTGAGCCAGCTCGCCCTGGTCGTGGGTGCGGTGCTGCTCGGCGGCGTCAGCGTCTTCGGCCGGCGCGGCGGGGTGGCCGGCACCGCCCTCGCGGTCGTCCTCCTCGTCGCGATCAACTTCTATCTCACGCTGGAGGGCGCGCCGCGGTGGATCGCGTACGGCGTGGTGCCGGCGCTGGCGGTCCTGGGCGGCATCGGCATCGGTCGCGGTCTGGAGGCGTTGGCCGGCCCCGAGTCCGACGAGCCGTCCGCACCCGCCCCACCCGGGTACGCCCCGGCGTCCGCCGCGTACTCGCCAACGCCGGCGAACTACATGCCACCGCAGGCTGCCGGCAGCTTCGGACCCAATCCGTAACAGGCCCGGTTGACCCTCGGCCGTTCGTAGCCGCAAGAAACGAAAGTGGCTACGATACTTGCGAAAGGGGGAGCCGTGCGAGGAGTTGCTGTCCGAGGAGAGACGTATCTGCCGGACCCGGACGGTGGGATCGCGCAGATCTACGACTTCATGGAGGCCCACGAGTCGGCGGACCTGAGCCGAGATGCCCCTTCCTCCTACTACCTGGCGGGGCCGGCCCTGGCTGACCGGGTCGAACTCCCGGTCGAGGTCTACCAGGTGCTTCGTCAGGTGGTGGCCGCGCTGCGGGAGGGGCTCGCGGTTACCGTCGCACCGTTCACCCAGACCCTCACCACGCAGCAGGCGGCGGATCTGCTCGGAGTCAGTCGGCCGACCGTGATCAAGCTGCTCGACGAGGGACGGATCCAGTTCGAGAGGGTGGGTACTCACCGCCGCGTTTCCCTCCAGGACGTGCTCGCATACCGGGAACGGCGTAGGCAGGAGCAGTACGCGGCGCTCGAAGCGACAAGTGTCGGTCTCGAGGATGAAGAAGATCTTGAGACCACGCTGCGGGAATTGCGGGAGGCGCGCCGGGCGGTGGCAAAATTGAACCGGGGTTCCAAACGCGATTAGTCTGTTACACCGTTTGATGTCAGAATTCCGCGGTGTTCCTGGTGCTGCTGGATACCTGTGTTTTGTGGCCAAGTTTGCAGCGCGACTTCCTGCTTTCACTGGCGGTCGAAGGCGTATATCGGCCGGCCTGGAGTTCCACGATCCTTGCTGAGCTCGAGTTTCATGAGACGCGTAAGTTGATGCGGCGCGGTACGGACCGCCGGGCAGCGGCGCGCCGTGCGCGCTGGCTCGTCGAGCAGATGCGCAAGGCGTTTCTGGATGCCGAAGTCCAGGGATGGGAAGCGCTGGTCGGCACGTACGGCCTGCCGGATCCCGACGATGAGCATGTCGTGGCGGCGGCGGTTGTCGCGGGTGCCGGCGCGATCGTCACCCACAACATCAAGGACTTTCCGGCTGAGCGGCTGCCTACGGGGTTGCAGGTGCTCGACCCGGTGGAATTCGCGGAGGCCACCGTCTCGCTCGACCCGGTGAGCGCGCGTCGAGCGGTGTCCGCAATCGCCCGGCGCTCGGGCAGGATGGGTGTCGAGATGGCCGAGGGCGAGATTCTGGATTTGTTGGCGCGTCGGTACGGGATGACGCACTTGGTGCAATGGATCAGATTCGGAGGATGAAAGCCTCGGGTCGTCTTGATCCCAGCTGATTCAGGAATCAGCGGTCCGGGGTGGGGCGGATTATCGGGGGATGCAGGGCGGTTGCCGGGCCGCGGCGGAAGACCTGGGCGGGCCGGCCACGTTCGCCCTCCGTCGCCCGGCCGGCCGGCACGAGGAATCCGGGCGTACCGGTGACCTTGCGGTGGAAGTTGCGCGGGTCGAGGCGGGTCTCCCAGACCGTTTCGTAGACCGTCCGCAGTTGCGCCACGGTGAACTCCGGCGGGCAGAAGGCCGTGGCGAGCGGGGTGTATTCGAGCTTGGCGCGGGCCCGTTCGAGGCCGTCGGCGAGGATCCGGTCGTGGTCGAAGGCGAGGTTGCGGGCCCGGGCCACCGGCAGCCATTCCGCTCCCGCGGCGTCGGTGCCGGCGACCGGGGCGGGCAGGTCGGGTAGCAGGGCCAGGTAGGCGACGGTGACGACCCGGCCGCGCGGGTCGCGGTCCGGGGTGCCGTACGTGCCGAGCTGCTCCAGGTGGGCGGCGGCACCGGTCAGCCCGGTCTCCTCGGCGAGTTCGCGTTCGGCGGCCCGGGGCAGGTCCTCGTCGACACGTACGAAGCCGCCGGGCAGGGCCGGCGCGTCCTCGTACGGCGGCACGCCGCGCCGAATCAGCAGCACGGCCAGTCCGTCGGCGCGGATGGTCAGGACGACGAGGTCGACGGTCACGGCGAACGGCGGGTACTCGCTCATGTGATTTATCACCACCTTGACGAGAATCTACCATCGAGATTATCGTCAGTACGACGAAAAGAGGTTCGAGATGGCCGACGTGACTGCCCGTCTGTTCCTGCGTCACCTGCGTGGCGCCCCCACCTCCTGGGTCCGGCACCTCGTCAACGGCAAGATCCGGCACGAGGGCGTCGGCCAGTCCTACTGGTACCGCCCGCTCGTGTCGGTGCTGAGCGAGGTGCCGATCGACGACCGCGAACTGCCTCTGCTCTTCCACGCCCGGACCGGCGACTTCGCCGACGTGACCGTGCAGGCGACCGTCACGTACCGGGTCGCCGACCCGGCGGTGGCCGCCAGCCGGCTCGACTTCTCGGTCGACCCGCGCAACGGGACCGCGCGGGCGCGACCGCTCGACCAGGTCGCCACCCTGCTCGCCGAACTCGCCCAGCAGCCCGCGCTCGACCTGCTCGCCCGGGTGCCGCTCGCCGAGGCGCTGACCAACATCGCCCCGGTCCGCGAGGCGGTCTCGGCCGCCCTGCGCGCTGAACCCCGGCTCGCCGACATCGGGGTGACCGTGGTCAGCGCCCGGGTCGTCGCGGTCCGGCCCGAGCCGGAGATGGAACGTGCCCTGCAGACCCCGACCCGCGAGGCGGTGCAGGTCGAGTCGGACCGGGCCACGTACGCCCGGCGGGCGCAGGCGGTCGAACAGGAGCGGGCCATCGCCGAGAACGAGATGCAGAACAAGATCGAGCTGGCCCGCCGGGAGCAGCAACTCGTCGAGCAGCGGGGCGCCAACGACCGCCGCAAGATCGAGTTGGCTGCCGACGCCGAACTCGCCGCCGCGCAGGGCAAGGCCGAGCGGGAGAAGGTCGCCAACACCGCCGCCGCGGAGCGGGCCCGGGTGCTCGCCGCCGCCGAGGCCGACAAGGAACGTACCCTCGCCGCCGCCCGGGCGGACGGCGTACGGGCGGTCGGGCTCGCCGAGGCCGAGGCCGAGTCGGCGAAGCTGGCCGCGTACGCCGACCTGCCGCCCGGTGTGCTCCAGGCCCTCGCGGTGAAGGAACTCGCCGGCCAGTTGCCGGCGATCGGCCAGCTCACGGTTACCCCGGACATGCTCACCGACCTGCTCGCCCGCCTCGGCGGCCCACGATGAGGGTGACCGGCTGCCCAGCCCGGGACGGGGTGGACCGGTGAGCGGCACGCTCGCCCCCAGGGTGGTCGTGGTCAGCCGGCGCAGCGAACTGGACGAGCTGCTGGTCCGGCACGGCACCCGGGCGGCGGCCGGCTTCTACCTGCGGCAGCGGGGGCGGGACCTGGACGAGGTCGCCGCCCGGCACGACGCGCTCCAGGCGGCGCTGACCACGGTCGGCGCCGCCGTCCCGGCCGACTGGCGGCGCGGTCACGTCGACCGCGACGACCTGGCCCGGTTCCTGTTCGCGCCGGAGGACATCGTGGTCGCGGTCGGGCAGGACGGGCTGGTCGCCAACGTGGCCAAGTACCTCGACCGGCAGCCCGTCGTCGGCGTCGACCCGGAGCCGGGCCGCAACGCCGGCGTACTCGTGCGGTTCGCCCCGGCCGCCGTCGCCCGGCTGCTGCCGGCGGTCGCCGCCGGCCGTGCCGCCGTGCAGGCCCGGACCATGGTCCGGGCCGTCCTCGACGACGGTCAGGACCTGGTCGGCCTCAACGAGGTGTACGTCGGGCATCCGTCGCACCAGTCCGCCCGGTACGTCGTCGGCGTCCCCGGCGGCCGGCGGGAGCGGCAGTCGTCGTCGGGGGTGGTGGTCGGCACCGGCACCGGGGCGACCGGCTGGTGTGCCTCGATCGTCCGGGACCGGCCGGAAGCGCCGGCGCTGCCCGGCCCGGTGGACGAGGCGCTGTGCTGGTTCGTGCGGGAGGCGTGGCCGTCGCCGGCGACCGGGGTCGAACTGACCGGCGGCCGGCTCGCGGCCGGCGAGTCGATCGAGCTGACCGCCGAGGGGGAACGCCTGGTCGTCTTCGCCGACGGGGTCGAGACCGACCACCTGACGATGGCCTGGGGCCAGCGGGTGACCGTGGGCACGGCCGACCGCCGCCTCCGTCTGGTCGTACCGTCCTGAGGTGCGGCGTCGCACGCCGGCTGGCGGACGTCGATCAAGGAGTAGTTGCGTGATCGCTGTGCCGGTTCGGGTGATACATCCCCTTGATCAACGAGCGGTCAGCGGCAGGTCCCGGGAATGTGTCGGGCGTGCTCGATAGCGTCCGGGTATGACTGTGGGCTACCAGATCTCCTTCGACGCCGAGGATCCGCACCGGCTGGCCGCCTTCTGGGCCGAGGCGCTCGAATACGTGGTCGAGGACAACTCCGCCATGATCCGTGGACTGCTCGACGGCGGCATGGTCACCGACGCCGACACCACCACCGTCGACGGGGTGCTGAGCTGGCGTGGTGCCGCCGCCATCCGCGACCCGGCAGCGCCCGTCGACGAGAAGAGCGGGATCGGCCTCGGTGGCCGGCTCCTCTTCCAGACCGTTCCCGAGGCCAAGACCGCGAAGAACCGGGTGCACCTCGACCTGCGCCCCGGCCCGGACCGCCGGGAGGAGGTCGTGGAGCGGCTGATCCAGCTCGGTGCCCGCCGGCTGTGGGACGGCCGGCAGGGGCCGAACACCTGGATCACCCTCGCCGACCCGGAGGGCAACGAGTTCTGCGTCGGCTGACCCGAGCCAGAACGGCAGCCGGGCGGCTGCCGGACCGGTCAGGCCGGTTCGTCGCCGCCGAGCCGCTGCCGGTTCGCCTCGATCCAGGCGTCGAGCGCGTCCGGGTCGTCGGGATCGATGCCTTCGGCCATCAGTTGCGCGACCGCGGCGGTGGCCGGGCTGCGCCGCTCGCCGGTGGTGTAAAGCCGGACGAACTCCGGAATCATGTCGTCGATCGCGGTGTCGGTCTGCGCCGCCGCCTGCGCCGGCAGGGCCCGCCGCCGGGTCGCGTACGCCGCCCATGCACGCACCACCCGGGGCAGCATCGCCGCGTCGTCCATGTCGAGCACGGCCCGCCGGTGCACCCAGTCGAGCAGGAAGAGGCCGGCGACCGCCGGGCTCCACCGCATCGGGTCGGCGTCGGGGAACGACGCACCGTGGTCGAGCACCAGGCTGATGCAGAAGTGCAGGGACGCCAGGTCGGCCTCGGGCACCTCGTGCAGCCCGAAGCGGGCCGCCTCAGGTGAGTTCAGAAAGTCGCGTACGAGCGTGGTGCGCTCGTCGGCGGACATCTCCGGAATCTCCTCGACCGCCGCGAGCGCGGGCGTGGGCAGCAGCGCCAGCCGGGCGCCGACCAGTGCCCGGTCGGTGGCCAGCGAGCCCTCCTCGGGCAGGTTGCCCAGGTCGTCGGTGATCACCAGGTGCCGGGCGACCTCGCCGCGCAGCCGGCGCGGATCCTCGTCGCGGAACCAGGTCAACTCGTCGTCGGCACACATCTGCCGGACCTGGCCGAGGATCCGTTCCGCCGGGCCGCCGACGAACACGTCCTTGGTGATCCCGATGTTGTGGTCGACGAGGGCGACGACGGCGTGCTCCGGGCCGCCCGCCTCGGCGTCGTCGTAGGCGAAGGTGGCCAGGTAGGACGTCTGGTCGCCGTACACGTCGCCGTAGGCGTAGCTGCCGGTGAGCCGTACCTTGCCGAGGTGCGGCGACCACGACGGCGCCTGCGTGCCCGGCTTCACCGTCGCCGCGCCGGCGGCGTCGGGCACCAGGGTGGCGAAGACGTTGCGGATGGTGGTGGCCGCGGCGGTCCGGCGGCGGGAGGTGGCTGCGAGGAATCCGGTGACGAAGTCGCGGATCGCGGTGGCCCGGTCCTCCTCGGCGACCGCGTAGACGCTGCCGAGCAGTGCCGTGCCGAGCATCTCGGCGTCGAGGGCGCAGTCGAGCTTGGTCACGTCGCGGGCCGCGGCGAGCACCGCGTCGTAGGGGGTCTTTGGCGTGGCCATGGATCGACCCTACGCCCGCGGACGCCCGCCGGGTATCAGGAGCGACGGCTCGGCGGACCGTCGATGTCCCCCGTACGGGGGTCAGCGCGGCGGCGTCGCGGCGGCCAGCGCCTCCCGGGCCTGGGCGTACGCCTGGAGCACCGACCGGACCGGCGCGACCACGTGCTCCCGGCCGACCTCGGCCACGGCGGCCCGCAGCCGGTTTTCCGCCCTGGCCCGGGCCCGCCGGGCGGCGAACGAGGTCAGCGGCCGGACGGCCAGCGCGAGGAGCAGCCCGAGCAGCAACCCGCCGAGCAGCAGTGCGGTCGGCAGCGGCACCGCGCCGATCATCGGGTGTTCGAGGGCGGGCAGTTGCAGGGCGCGTAAGGCGTAGCCCAGCAGGAGCCAGCCGAGGCCGGCGACGGCGGCGAGGGTGACCAGCCACTGGAGCCCGCCGACGATCCGCCACCACACCGGGCGACCGCCGACGCCGAGGTCGGTGCCGGCCACCGCCCGGTCGAGCGCGTCGGGCAGGTCGCCGAGCCGGGACCGGGCGGCAACGGTGACCGCCGCCGGCCACGGCGCCGGAAGGGCCGCGCTGGACTTCGCGGCGACGGCACGTACGGCGAGCCCGACCGCGGACCGCTGCGCGGCCGTGGGGTCGGGTACCGAGGTCAGCGGGGTCGGTGCGGCCTCGTCGTCGGCCGTCTTCGGCGCGTCGGGGCCGGGCAGGTGCAGGCGGCGCAACGGGTCGGGCCGTAGCCGGCGCCAGCCCCGGACGATCGGCCAGCCGGTGGAGGCGGCGGCCCGGTGCCGGTATGCCCGCTCGGTGGCCTCGGCGACCGCCGGCACGCCGGCCGTCGCCGCGAGCGCGTCGGTCAGTTCCCGGACCGTCGTACGGTCGACGTCGTCCTCGGCGGCCGGCGGACCGATCAGGTCGGCCAGCCCGGCGGTCACCGCGTCGACGTCACCGGCGAGCCGGCGCAGGGCGGCCTGCCGCTCGGCGACGGTGTTCTCCAGGATTCCGCGCAGTTCGGTCATCGCCGCCGGGTCGACCGCCGACGTGGCGAGGACCGGCACCCCGTCGAGGCCGTCGGCGTCGAGGAGCCGGCGCAGGTCGTCGAGGACCAGGGGGAGGTCCGCCGCGGGCAGCCGGTCGGCCTGGTTGAGCACCACGAGTGTGACGTCGCGGTGCTGCTGGAAGCCGCGCAGGTACCCGGTGTGCACCACCCGGTCGGCGTACTTCTGCGGGTCGACGACCCAGATCACCAGGTCGACCAGGCCGAGCAGGCGTTCGACCTCCAGCCGGTGCGCCCGTTCGACGGAGTCGAAGTCGGGCAGGTCGAGCAGGATCAGGCCGTGCAGGGCGGCCTCGTCGTCGCCGTCGAGCGCGCTCTCCCGGACGAACCGGTGGCGGGGCAGCACCCCGATCCAGTCCAGCAGCCGGTTGGCGCCGTCGAGCGGACCCCAGACGCAGGCGTGCGCGACGCCGGTGGTCGGCCGGCGTACGCCGACCGGCGACAGGTCGAGCCGGGCCAGGGCGTTGAAGAGGCTGGACTTGCCGCTGCCGGTCGCGCCGGCCAGGGCCACCACCGTGTGGTCGCGGGACAGCGCGAGCCGGGCCCCGGCGCGTTCGATCAGGGTGTGGGCGGCGCCGAGCCGGTCCTCGGGCACGTGGTCGGTGGTGGCCCGGACGAACCGTTCGACCGCACCGACCCGGGCCAGCAGGGCGTCGGGGTCGACCCGCCGGTCACCGCGGAGCCGGTCCCGTACCTTTCCGACGAGGTCGCCGACCGACCGGCCCGTCGCTGCGCTCACCGGGCGGCCCCGGGCAGCGTGAACGGTGCGTCGGTGGTCAGGCGGGCGGCGGTGCGGGCGGCCTCGACGTCGGCCGCCGCCCGGCGCAGTTCCTGGCCGGGGTCGGGGCCGACCGCGCGGATCCGGACGAGGTAGCGGGCCGCCTCCTCGTCGAGCAGCTTCTCCAGCCGCTCCAGAAGGTCCTCGCGGGACCGGCTGGCCATGTTGCGGACGGCCTGGTCGCCGAAGATCGCCTCGAGCACCTTCTGGGCGGCGACGGTGGTGCCGGCGCCGGCGGCCACCTCCAGCCCGGTCGGGATGAAGGCGGTCGACGCGAACACGGCGATCATGACGGCGAGCCCGGTGGCGTTGACCGCGTACGCCGCGCTACGGGCGACGAACCGCTTGTCGCCGCCCTCGGCGCGGACCAGTTCGAGCACGCCGCGCTGCCAGTCACGGATCAGCCGCTCGGCGCGCTGCGGCAGATCGGCCGAGGGGCGTCCCAGTTCGGGTTCGAGCAGCGCCGCCCCGGCCGGGTGCGACTGCCAGCCGCCGTACGCGTGCTCGGCGGCGTCGGCCGCCACCCCGCGTACGAGGGTCACCAGCTGCGACTCGATCGCGGTCTGCAGTTGGGTCGCCGGGGCGGGGCGCCCGGTCAGCGCGGCGACCAGCCGGTCCCGGACCCGCCCGACGCGCGCCTCCAGGGTGCGGAAGAACTCGCCGGTGCCGATGTACTCCTGCCAGCGGGCGAGTACCTCGCCGCGGAGCAGCCGGCCGTCCTGGAGACCTTCCTCGAAGGTGCGCCGGCCGGCGCGGTAGGAGGTGCGTACCCGTTCGTCGAGGACCCCGGCGGCGGCCGCCTGGTCGTCGGCGGCACCGGCCAGCGTGGCGACCGCCGGCGCGAGGGCGGCGAGGGCGCCGTCGAGGGTCTGCCGGACCACCGCGGCGCGGGCGGCGGCGTCGCCGGCGAGCTGCTGGAACCAGTCCCGCAACGGCTCGGTGACCTGGTACGGCAGCAGGCCCTGGCCGTCGACGTCGGTCTCCGGCAGCACGAACAGCGGTGCCGCCGCGAGGTCGTGGGCGGCGAGCATCTCGGACAGGTGGTCGGCCACCTCGTCACTTGCCTCCGGTGGCACCCGGTCGAGGACGAGGGCGATCACGGTGCCGCGCAGCCGCGCGGTGCGCAGCAGCTCCCAGGGGACGGCGTCGGCGTAGCGGGCCGCGGTGGTGACGAACAGCCACAGGTCGGCGGCGGCGAGAAGCTGGCCGGCGAGGGCCCGGTTGGCGTCGACGACGGAGTCGATGTCGGGGGCGTCGAGGAACGCGAGGCCGGGGGGCAGCGCGGGCGCGGCGACCAGTTGCAGGGTGCCGGGGTCGTCGCCGGGCTCGGTGGTACGCGTCAGGCCGGGCAGCAGGTCGCCCTGGCGGAACCAGCCGATGTCGGCCGGGTTGGCGACGAGCACCGGCGACCGGGTGGTGGGCCGCAGCACCCCGGAGGCCGTGACCCGGGCCTGGACGATGCTGTTGACCAGGGTCGACTTGCCGGCGCCGGTGGAGCCGCCGACGACGACGAGCAACGGCGCGTCGAGCCGGGCCAGCCGGGGCAGCAGGTAGTCGTCGAGTTGCGCGACGAGGGCGGCACCGACCCGTCGTGCGTCGTCGGCGGAGGGCAGCACCAGCGGGTAGGCCGACGAATCGATCACGGTCCGGAGTCGGTGCAGGGCGTCCGGGAGGGCCGACGTGTCCTCGGTCACGTCCGCCTCGGCGGGCTCGGCGGCGCCGGCATCCGGGTCGTCGGTCGAGGGCTTCTCAGCCGGCGAGTCGGACTTTTCCGGACTATTCACGCTGGAATCGTCGGCGGGCGTCTCGACGACATCCTCGGGCGGCTCGGGAACGACGGACACGCCGGGATCGGTGGTCGGGTCACCCTGCGTCGTCACGGGTAAAAGGGTGCCTGATCCGTGCACCAGTCACAACATGAACCGCCCTGGGGGCTCCCTGCCCGCGATCGGTGTACGGGGTGGTCAGGGTGGGTCCGTCGACCCAGAGTTGCGTGTACCCGACTCAATGCCAACTTGACGCTGCCGATGATCGTGGCACTATTGAGTCCGGTCCACTCAACTTGTGACAACCAGTGAAGCGAGGAAGCGAAGATGGCACGTGCGGTCGGCATCGACCTCGGCACGACGAACTCCTGCGTCAGCGTTCTCGAGGGTGGTGAGCCCACCGTCATCGCCAACGCCGAGGGCTCCCGTACCACGCCCTCGATCGTGGCGTTCGCGCGTAACGGCGAGGTGCTCGTCGGTGAGGTCGCGAAGCGCCAGGCGGTGACCAACCCGGACCGGACCATTCGTTCGGTCAAGCGTGAGATCGGCTCCAGCTGGTCCGTCGACATCGACGGCAAGAAGTACACCCCGCAGGAGATCTCGGCGCGCACGCTGATGAAGCTCAAGCGGGACGCCGAGGCGTACATGGGCGAGCAGATCACCGACGCGGTGATCACCGTTCCGGCGTACTTCAACGACGCGCAGCGCCAGGCCACCAAGGAGGCCGGTGAGATCGCCGGCTTCAACGTCCTGCGGATCGTCAACGAGCCGACCGCGGCGGCGCTGGCGTACGGCCTGGACAAGGGCTCCAAGGAGCAGACCGTCCTGGTCTTCGACCTCGGCGGCGGCACGTTCGACGTCTCGCTGCTGGAGTTGGCCGAGGGCGTCATCGAGGTCAAGTCGACCAGCGGTGACAACCACCTCGGTGGCGACGACTGGGACGAGCGGATCATCGACCACCTGGTCAAGACGTTCCGTGGCCAGCACGGCGTCGACCTGTCGCAGGACAAGATGGCCATGCAGCGGCTGCGCGAGGCCGCCGAGAAGGCCAAGATCGAGCTGTCCGCGGCGTCGACCAGCAACATCAACCTGCCGTACATCACGGCCGGCCCGGCCGGCGCCGACGGTGCCCCGTCCGCGCCGCTGCACCTCGACGTCACCCTGACCCGCGCCGAGTTCCAGCGCATGACGCAGGACCTGCTCGACCGCACCAAGGGCCCGTTCGAGCAGGCCGTCAAGGACGCCGGCGTCAAGGTGTCCGACATCGACCACGTCATCCTGGTCGGCGGCTCGACCCGGATGCCGGCCGTCACCGACCTGGTCAAGCAGCTCATCGGCCGCGACCCCAACAAGGGCGTCAACCCCGACGAGGTCGTCGCCGTCGGTGCCGCGCTGCAGGCCGGCGTGCTCAAGGGCGAGGTCAAGGACGTCCTGCTGCTCGACGTGACCCCGCTGAGCCTGGGCATCGAGACCAAGGGCGGCATCTTCACCAAGCTCATCGAGCGCAACACCACCATCCCGACCAAGCGCTCCGAGGTCTTCACCACGGCCGACGACAACCAGCCGTCGGTGCTGATCCAGGTCTTCCAGGGTGAGCGCGACATCGCCGCCTACAACAAGAAGCTCGGCACCTTCGAGCTGACCGGCCTCCCGCCGGCGCCGCGCGGCGTGCCGCAGGTCGAGGTGACGTTCGACATCGACGCCAACGGCATCGTCCACGTCAACGCCAAGGACCTCGGCACCGGCAAGGAACAGTCGATGACGATCACCGGCGGCTCGGCGCTGCCGAAGGACGACATCGAGCGGATGATGCGCGACGCCCAGGACCACGCCGACGAGGACAAGCGGCGGCGCGAGGAGGCGGAGACCCGCAACCTGGCCGAGCAGCTCCAGTGGCAGACCGAGAAGTTCCTCGCCGAGAGCGGCGACAAGCTTCCGGCCGAGTCCCGCGACCAGATCAACGACGCGCTCGGCGACCTGCGCGGCGCCCTCGGCGGCTCCGACCTGGAGAAGATCAAGTCGGCGCACGAGAAGCTGGCCCAGGTCTCGCAGCAGGCCGGCTCGCTGCTCTACGCGCAGCAGGCCGAGCAGGGCGCCTCGGCGGGTGCCGGCGAGGCTCCGGGCGGTGCCGGTGCGACCGGTGCGACCGGTGGCCCCTCGGCGGGGGCCGACGACGTGCTCGACGCCGAGATCGTCGACGAGGACAAGGGCAAGAAGTGACCCGTCGTCCCGATGTCGAACGGAGTGAGGTAACCGAATGACGGACCAGCCACGAGCCGCCGCCCCGGCATCCGGGTCGGCGCCGGGTGGCTCCGCGTCCGGCGACGCGGCCGACGGCCGTCCCGCCGAGCGCGTCGTCATCCGCGACAAGCGCAAGATCGACCCCACCGGTGGCGCGGGGCAACCCGCCGCCACCGGCGGCAAGGAGACCGCCGCCGGGCAGCCGGCGGACGGCGAGCCGAAGCCGGCGGCCAAGGCCGGGCCGGCGGGCGACGACGGCACCCGGGCAGCCGAGGAATCGGTCGTCGAGGACACCGCGAGCGGTGAGGTCTCGGCGAGCGAGGAGCCGGCTCCCGGCGACGACGCCGAGCGCCCGGCCGCCGAGGGCGAGGTCCTGGTCGGCGAGGTGGAGGAGACCGTCGAGGAGGCCACCGCCCCCGTCGTCGACGCGCCCACGCCGGCCGCCGGGGCCAAGCCGCTCGGGGCCGAGCTGGAGGCACTGCGGGCCGAGCTCGACGAGCGGACCCGTGACGTCCAGCGGGTGTCGGCGGAATACGCCAACTACCGCAAGCGGGTCGACCGGGACCGCGGGGTGGCCGCCGAGCAGACGACCGGCACGGTGCTCACCGAGCTGCTGCCGGTGCTCGACGACCTCGACCGGGCCCGCGACCACGGTGACCTGGTCGGGCCGTTCGGCTCCGTCGCCGAGAAGCTCACCGCGGCACTCGGGAAGTTCGGGCTGACCGGCTTCGGGGAGAAGGGCGACCCGTTCGACCCGACCCGGCACGAGGCGGTCGCGCACCTGACCTCGGCCGAGGTCACCGAGCCGACCTGTGTCGAGGTGATGCGTCGGGGCTACCTGCTCGGCGAGCGTCTGCTCCGGCCGGCGCTGGTAGCGGTGGCCGATCCCGAGTGACCAGGTGACGACGGGCGTACGAGGGGAGGTGGACTAGATGGGTTCCAAGGACTGGCTGGAGAAGGACTTCTACTCGGTACTCGGTGTCTCGAAGTCCGCCTCCCCGGACGAGATCAAGAAGGCGTACCGGAAGATCGCCCGGGAGTCGCACCCGGACCACAACCCGGGCGACGCGCAGGCCGAGGAGCGGTTCAAGTCCGCGTCCGAGGCGTACGACGTGCTCTCCGACGAGCGCAAGCGCGGCGAGTACGACGAGATGCGCTCGTTGTTCGGTTCGGGGGCGTTCCGGCGCGGTGCACGGGCCGGTGGGCCGGGCGGCTACCCGTTCGACCCCTCCGATCTCTTCGGCGGGGCGGCGCAGGGCGGCGACCGGCGCTTCGGTGGCGCCGGGTTCTCCGACCTGTTCAGCTCGATCTTCTCCGGTGGCGGCGGACCCGGTCCGGGCCGCGGCACGGGGCCGAGCCGGGGCCGCGACGTCGAGACCGAGGTCGTGCTCGACTTCGGTGACGCCGTACGCGGCATCACCCTGCCGCTGTCGCTGCGGGCGCCCGGCGTCTGCGACACCTGCCACGGCAACGGCGCCCGGCCGGGCACCCAGCCCCGCACCTGTCAGCAGTGCCAGGGCTCCGGGCTGGTGACCCGCAACCAGGGGGCGTTCAGCTTCTCGGAGCCGTGCCGGGAGTGCCAGGGCGTCGGGACGATCGTCGAGGACAAGTGCCCGGAGTGCCACGGCACCGGCGGGGTCACCAAGACCCGTACGTTGAACGTCCGGTTCCCCGCCGGGGTGGCCGACGGGCAGCGGATCAGGCTGGCCGGGCGCGGTGAGCCCGGTGAGCGCGGTGGGCCGGCCGGCGACCTGTTCGTGCTGGTCAAGGTCCGTGGCGACGACCTGTTCGGGCGTACGGGCGACGACCTGACCCTGACCGTGCCGATCTCGTACGCCGAGGCGGTGGCCGGCACCGACCTGCGGGTCCCGACCCTGGACGGGGCGGTGACGCTGCGGGTGCCGCCGGGCACGCCGAGCGGGCGGAAGCTGCGGGCCCGGGGCAAGGGGGTCGTCCGGCGGGACGGTCAGCCGGGCGACCTGCTGGTGACGCTCGAAGTCGTCATACCGAAGGACCTGTCCGAGGAGGCCCGGGAGGCGCTGGAGAACTTCGCCAAGCTGGCACCGGCCCCTGATCGGGAACATATCGACGCCCGCGTGCGTCGGTCTGAGTGACGGTTTCCGGGAGGGGACGGGCATGAGGGAGGGGTTGTCATGACGGAGGAGTTCGTGATCTCGGTCACCGAGGCGTCCGACGCCAAGGTCTTGATGATCTCTGTGGCGGCGCGGATGGCCGGCATGCACCCGCAGACCCTGCGGCAGTACGACCGCCTGGGGCTGGTGCAGGCCGGCCGGGCCTCCGGCGGCGGCCGGCGCTACAGCGTGCGCGACGTGGTGCTGCTGCGCGAGGTGCAGCGGCTGAGTCAGGACGACGGGGTCAACCTGGCCGGCATCAAGCGGATCATCGGCTTGGAGCAGCTCGTCGAGCAGTTGCAGGAGCGGGTCGCGGCGATGGAGGCCGAGTTGGTCGCCGCCTACCGGCGGATCGCCGAACTGGAGGCGGTCGGGCCCTACCCGCGCCGTGACCTGGTGCCGACGAACCGTACGACGACGGCGCTGGTGGTCTGGCGGCCGGGCAGGTCGGGTGGCACGGACTGAGCCGTTCGGTCACCTGATCTGATCTTCTGGACTAATCTCCCTAATAGTTCGGAGGGCACAATCCGGACTAAAGGTCGACTAGGGAGGGGGTTGCGATGGGGATCGCCGACTCGTTCAAGGAGATGGCGGACAAGGCCGTCGACAAGCTCGGTGGCAGCGACAAGGCCAAGGAGGCCGTCGAGACCGCCGGCGACAAGGTGGACGAGCGGACCGGCGGCAAGTACGCCGGCCACGTCGACAAGGGCCAGGAGATGGCCCGCGACTACCTGGAGCAGAACCGGGACGACCGCACCGCCTGAACCGGGCGCACCCAGGGCGACACGGGGCCGGGACCCACGGGGGGTCCCGGCTCTGTCGTTTCCGCCCCCGCTCGCCCCGCCGGGACCAGCCCTCAGGCCAGCCGGCGGCCGCTGCGGACCAGGCCGCCCTCGCACCAGTCGGGGTAGGCGAACAGGTGCGGTTTGGCCAGCAGCATCCGGCAGTTGTGCGCCCAGTTGACCATCAGTTCGTCACCGGCCCGTTCGGCCTGCTCGACCAGCTTGCGCAGCCGCCGCTTCGGGTGGGCGCGGAAGTTGGTGCGGATGCCGTCGGCGGCATAGATGTAGAGGCAGTGCAGGGCGAACCGGCGGGCCGGGCAGTTGCGGTCCATCGCCAGCTCGAAGAGGGTGCCGACCAGCCGGTCACCGGAGACCAGCAGATCCCAGTCCTGTGGCATCGACTGCAACGGGACCGAGTCGGGCCGGTAGGCCCAGGCCCGCAACTCGGCCGGGGACGGGTCGACCGGATTGCCGAAACCGGTGAAGCCCGACTGCTCCACGCCCACGGGTCGACCCTCCGCTCGCGACCGGGGAGCATGCCCCGCGGACAGCACAGTGGTTGCGGCGCAACGGTAACGCGCCGCACGGAGACTGCGGTAGCGCCGCGCGGGCCGGGCGGCCGGCCGTGCGCGGCGATCGAAGATCAGTCGGGTGCGGCCAGCGCCGTCCGGCGGCGGGCGGCACTGCGCTCGGCCAGCCACTTCTTGAACCACGGATAGTCGGGGATGCGGGCCAGCATCGGTCCACTGACGACGGTGATCAGGACGTACGCCGTGGCGAGGGCGGCCAGTTGCGGTTCGATGCCCGGTGTGGCGACCGCCAGTCCGGCTATGACGATCGAGAACTCGCCGCGCGGCATCAGCCCGAGCCCGGCCCGCCACCGGCCGGGTATGGCGATCCCGACCCGTTTCGCGGCCACGTAGCCGGTGACCACCTTGGTCGCCATGGTGATGACGGCCAGCGCGAGCGCGGGCAGCAGGACCGGCGGGATGTCGCGCGGATCGGTGGCCAGGCCGAAGAAGACGAAGAACACGGCGGCGAACAGGTCACGCAGCGGGGACAGCAGTTCGGTCGCGTTGTGGGCGACCGGGCCGGACAGGGCGATCCCGACCAGGAACGCGCCGACCGCCGCCGAGACGTTGAGCTGCGCGGCGATGCCGGCGACCAGCAGGGTCAGCCCGAGCACGCCGAGCAGCAGCGCCTCGGGGTCCTTGGCCGAGAACATGGTGGAGATGAGGTTGCCGTACCGGATCGCCACCACGAGCACGACGACGACGGTGAAGACCGCGACGGCGAGCGCGATCCCGCCGCCGATCAGGCCGGTGCCGGCCAGTACGGCGGTCAGCAGCGGCAGGTAGAGCGCCATCGCCAGGTCCTCGATGACCAGGACGGAGAGGATGACCGGCGTTTCCCGGTTGCCGAGCCGGCCGAGGTCGGCGAGCACCTTGGCGATCACGCCGGACGAGGAGACCCAGGTGATTCCGGCCAGTACGACGGCGGCCACCCAGCCCCAGCCGAGCAGCAACGCGAAGGCGGCGCCGGGCAGCGCGTTGAGTACGCCGTCGACGAGCCCGGCCGGGGCGGCCGCGCGCAGGTTGCCGACCAGTTCGCTCGCCGTGTATTCGAGGCCGAGCATGACCAGCAGCAGGATCACGCCGATCTCGGCGCCGACGGCGAAGAACTCCTCGCTCGCCGACAGCGGCAGCAGGCCGCCGTGCCCGAAGGCGAGCCCGGCGAAGAGGTAGAGGGGGATGGGGGAGATGCCGAACCGGCGGCTGATCCGGCCGAGCAGGCCGAGCAGCAGCAGGAGGGCGCCGACCTCGATCAGAAGGGTGGTGGTGTGGTGCATCCGGTCAGCCGTCCGGGTCGCCGTCGGCGAGGATCGCGGTGACGCCGTCGAGCCCCTTGCGGGTGCCGACGACCACGACCACGTCACCGGCCTCGAACCGGAACTGCGGGCCGGGCGACGCGATGACCTCCCGGTCGCGCAGGATCGCGACGATCGACGCGCTGGTCCTGGTCCGGGCCTTGGTGTCACCGAGCGAGCGGCCGACGTACGTCGATCCGGCCGGGATGGCGATCTGTTCGGTCAGCAGCCCGGCGGCCTGCTGCCGGAGCCCGGCGAGCTGTCCCAGCATCAGCGACGCGCCCAGGATGTCGGCCAGCGCCTCGGCCTCGTCGTCGGTGAGCGGGATGTCCTCGGTCGAGGCGTCGGGATCGTCCTCGTCGTAGATGACCAGGTCACGCCGGCCGGTGCGGTGTGAGACCACACCCACCCGGCGGCCGGATTCGGTCACCACGTCGTGGCGTACCCCGATTCCGGGCAGGGTCGTCTGTTCCACGCGTACTCGCACGCCGCTCACCGTACTCGCGGGCGCAACGGTCTCCGGGGCGGTGAAATACGGGCGAAATGTGATCGGCGTCACTGCTCTAGAGTTGAGTGGAATAGACTCAAGTCTGGTTGTGTCGTGATCAGTGGACACGCCTGACAGGGGAGCCCATGAACGCCGAACGTCTTACCACGAAGAGCCGTGAAGTAATCACCGGCGCCGTCGCCATCGCCAGCCAGCGCGGGCACGCCACCGTCGAGCCGTGGCACCTGCTGCTGTCGCTGCTCGACACCGCGGGCTCGACCGCCGGTGGACTGCTGCGGGCGGTCGGCGCCAACCCCGTAGAACTGCGCCGGGCCGCCGCCCGGGCGGTGGAGAACATGCCGGCCGCGCGCGGCTCCAGCGTCGCCGAACCGAGCCTCGCCCGCGAGTTCGCCAACGCCATCGGCGCCGCCGAGCAGATCGCCCGCCCGCTCGGCGACGAGTACACCTCCACCGAACACCTCCTGGCCGGGCTGGCCCAGGTCGGTGGAGCCGTCGCCCAGGCGCTCAAGGCCGCCGGCGCCACCGAAGAGAACCTCGTCGCCGCTTTCCCGGCCGTCCGTGGCGGGGACCGCCGGGTCACCACCGCCGATCCGGAGCAGACCTACCAGGCCCTGGAGAAGTACGGCGTCGACCTGACCGCGAGTGCCCGGGACGGCAAGATCGACCCGGTGATCGGCCGCGACTCCGAGATCCGCCGGGTGATCCAGGTGCTGTCCCGGCGTACGAAGAACAACCCGGTGCTGATCGGCGAGCCCGGCGTCGGCAAGACCGCGATCGTGGAGGGCCTGGCCCAGCGGATCGTCGCCGGGGACGTACCCGAGTCGCTGCGCGACAAGAAACTGGTATCCCTCGACCTCGGCGCGATGGTCGCCGGCGCGCAGTACCGCGGCCAGTTCGAGGAACGGCTCAAGTCGGTGCTGGAGGAGATCCGGGGAAGCGACGGCCAGGTGATCACCTTCCTGGACGAGCTGCACACCGTGGTCGGCGCCGGCAAGGGCGAGGGCTCGATGGACGCCGGCAACATGCTCAAGCCGATGCTGGCCCGCGGCGAACTGCGCATGGTCGGCGCCACCACCCTCGACGAATACCGCGCGCACATCGAGAAGGACCCGGCGCTGGAGCGGCGCTTCCAGCCGGTGCTGGTCGGCGAGCCGACCGTCGAGGACACCATCGGCATCCTGCGCGGCCTCAAGGAGCGCTACGAGGTGCACCACGGCGTACGGATCACCGACGCCGCGCTGGTCGCGGCCGCGTCGCTGTCCGACCGCTACATCACCGACCGCTTCCTGCCGGACAAGGCGATCGACCTGGTCGACGAGTCCGCCTCCCGGCTGCGGATGGAGATCGACTCGCGGCCGGTCGAGGTCGACGAGATCGAGCGGGCCGTCCGCCGGCTGGAGATCGAGGAGATGGCGCTGGCCAAGGAGCCCGACATCGCCTCCGCCGAGCGGCTCGAACGGCTGCGCAAGGAGCTGGCCGACCGGCGCGAGCAGCTGACCGCGCTCAGCGACCGCTGGCACCTGGAGAAGGACCACATCACCCGGATCTCCACCGCCAAGGAGGAGCTGGAACGCCTCGGTGGCGAGGCCGAACGCGCCGAACGCGACGGCGAGCTGGAACGTGCCGCCGAGCTGCGCTACGGCCGTATCCCGACCCTGCAGGGCGAACTGAAGCGGGCCGAGACCGAACTGGTCGGCCTGCAGGCCGACGGCGCGATGCTCAAGGAGGAGGTCGGCGCCGACGACATCGCCGCCGTCGTCGCCTCCTGGACCGGCATCCCCGCCGGCCGGCTGCTGGAGGGCGAGACCGCCAAGCTGCTGCGGATGGAGGAGTCGCTCGGCGAACGGGTGATCGGTCAGCGGGAGGCCGTCACCGCGGTCTCCGACGCGGTCCGCCGGGCCCGTACCGGCATCGCCGACCCGGACCGGCCGACCGGTAGCTTCCTCTTCCTCGGCCCGACCGGCGTCGGCAAGACCGAGCTGGGCAAGGCGCTCGCCGAGTTCCTTTTCGACGACGAGCGGGCCATGGTTCGCATCGACATGAGCGAGTACGGCGAGAAGCACTCGGTGGCCCGCCTGGTCGGTGCCCCACCCGGCTACGTCGGGTACGAGGAGGGCGGCCAGCTCACCGAGGCGGTGCGCCGCCGGCCGTACTCGGTGGTGCTGCTCGACGAGGTGGAGAAGGCCCACCCGGACGTCTTCGACGTGCTGCTCCAGGTGCTCGACGACGGCCGGCTCACCGACGGCCAGGGCCGTACGGTCGACTTCCGCAACGCCATCCTGATCCTGACCTCCAACCTCGGCTCGGCCATGATCGCCGATCCGACTTTGACGGAGGAACAGCGGCGCGAAGAGGTGCTCGCGGTCGTCCGCACGCACTTCAAGCCGGAGTTCCTCAACCGGCTGGACGACATCGTGGTCTTCTCCTCGCTGACCGGCGAGGAACTGCGGTCGATCGTCGACATCCAGTTGGCCCGGATGCGGCGGCGGCTGGCCGACCGCCGGCTCACCCTGGACGTCAGCGACGACGCCCGGGCCTGGCTGGCCGACCACGGCTACGACCCCATCTACGGCGCCCGGCCGCTGCGCCGACTGGTCCAGTCGGCGATCGGCGACCGGCTGGCCAAGGCGCTGCTTGCCGGCGAGGTCCGCGACGGCGACACCGTCCGGGTGGACCTCGCCGAGGACAAGGACGGCCTCACGGTCGCCGCGGGCTGACCCGCGCACAGGGACGACGGCGCGGCCGGACCGTCGACGGTCCGGCCGCGCCGACGTTTCCCGAACCCTCATGGATCACCGCCAGCGTGCGGCACCTGCGGACACTTGTTACCGTCGTTGCCCACCACCGGGTGGCCTAAGGAGGCGGGCGTGTTGAACGGGTCGACGGCGTGGCTCGTGGCGGGACTCGGCTGCCTGCTCGGCGTCGCCGGCGTCGTCGTCGCCCTGTGGGCCGTGCAGTCCGCCAAACGGAAGGCCGCCCCACCGCCCGGTCCGGTCCGCGGCACCGACCCGTTCCGGTCCCACGACGACGACGCCGACGCACTACGCGGCGACCCGCGCCGCCTCAGGCCCGGCGACATCGTCGAGATCCGCGGCACGTCGTACGGGGTCCGGGGCTCGCTGCGCTTCGACGAGGGCGGCTGGAGCTGGACCGAGCACCTGATCGACGACGCCAGCGGGGCCAAGCTGTGGCTCTCCGTCGAGGAGGATCCGGACCTCGAACTCGTGCTGTGGACCGTGGTGCCGTCCGCGACCGTCACCCCCGGCCTGCCGACCATCGACTTCGACGGCCGGCGCTACGTCTCCGACGAGTCCGGCCTGGCCCGCTACACCGCCACCGGCACGACCGGGCTCCAGCCGACCGGCGGCGTCCGCTACCACGACTACACCTCCCCCGACGGGGCCCTGCTGTCGTTCGAGTCGTACGGCGACAGCATGAAGTGGGAGGTTTCCCGGGGCGAGAAGCTGCACCGCGCCGAGGTGCTGGTCTATCCACAGGCCGGGCCACCCGCGAAGGCCGGGTGAACCGTGCTGGTCACCCTCGCCACCCCGTACGCCGACACCACCGCAACCGACCTGAGCTTCGCCCTCGGCCTGCCCGAGCAGCCCGCCCTGCACGTGCTCGACCTCGCCCGTCTCGGCCTGCGGCTGCGCCTGCTCGGCGCCTCGCACCAGGTGGTCGTCGACACCCCGGCCGGCCCGCTGACCGAGACGGTGGCCTGCCTGCCCGGCCGCGCTCCGGCGCTGCCCGCGGCGGTGGCCGACGAGGCGGCCGGCTATTCGTTCACCTCCCGCGTGCACCGGCTCGACCGGGCCGGCATGTCGGAGCGGATCGGGCTGCTGCGCGGGCGGCTCGCCGACGACCCGTACGCGCTGGTCGGGGTGTTTCCGGGCGGGGCCGACGCGGTCACCGCCCTGCACGCCTTCTCCGCCGGGCCGACGGTCGGCTGGCACACGTGGCACGCGTACCCGCAGAGCGGTGAGCTGGTGGAGACCGAGACGGTGGTGACGGTGCGGTGAACAGGCGTGGCTGGCTCGTGGTCGGGGTGTCGATGGCGCTGGTCGGCGCGCTGGTGGCCGGGGCCGCGATCGTCTTCGGCACGTTCTCCGCCCGCGCCTGGGTCGAGGACCGCTACTCCCGCTCGGTGGCCGACGACATCGGCCGGGACGCGACCGCCTACCGGTCCGACCAGACCCCCGCCCGGGTCGCCGACGAGATCACCGACTCCTGGAACCCCGACGACCGCTACGTCGACGACAGCGGCGTCTACCTGCGCTACGACGACGACTCGGTGGTGATCCTGCCGCTGGCCGCCGGGTCGCTGATCCTGCTGGAACGGATGTCGACCGCCCATCCGCGTTACCACAGCACGGTCGGCACCGCGTGGGTCTGGGGACGCGACACGAACGTCCGGGGTGGCGGCCCCGGCGCCGGCAAGTAACCCCCTCCGTCCACCGCCTGCCTCCGGGAGCCGCAGAGATGTTGGAAGACCTGTTCACCGACCTGCTGGTCGTACTCGCCTACGGCGGGGTCGGCGTCGTGCTGATGGCGATCGGCTACGTCCTGGTCGACGTCGCCACGCCGGGCCGGCTGCGGGACCTCATCTGGACCGAGCGCAACCGCAACGCCGCCCTGCTGCTGGCGTCCAACCTGGCCGCCGTCGGCATCATCGTCATCGCCGCGATCACGGCCAGCGCCGACGACCCCGTCGACGGCCTGATCAGCGCCGGGGCGTACGGCCTGCTCGGTCTGGTCATCATGGCGGTGTCGTTCCTGCTGCTGGACGCGGTCACCCCGGGCAAGCTCGGCGAGCTGCTGGTCGACGCGCAGCCGCACCCGGCCGTCTGGGTCAACGCGGTCGTGCACCTGGTCACCGGCGGCGTGATCGCGGCGGCGATCCTGTGACACCGGCGGCGTCGCCGCCCGTCGCGCGGTGAGCGCGTCGGCGGACCCCGCCGCCACGATCGGCGCGGACCAGGCCGGTACGGACACCGACACCGGCACGGACCGGACGGACCAGGCCGGTAGGGACGGTGGTGCGGTCGGCGTGGCCGGGCACCGGTGGCGGCTCGCCCGCGCCGCCGTGCTGGCGGCCGTCTTCGTCTGCGCCGCCTGCGGCCTGGTCTACGAGCTGGCGCTGGTGGCGCTCGGCAGCTACCTGATCGGTGACACGGTCGGGCAGGCGTCCATCGTCCTGGGCGTCATGGTCTTCGCGATGGGGGTCGGCGCACTCGCCGCCAAACCGCTGCAGTCCCGCGCCGCCGCCGCCTTCGCCGCCGTCGAACTGCTGCTCGCCCTGCTCGGCGGGTTGTCGGTGCTGCTGCTCTACGCCGCCTTCGCCTGGCTGGACCTCTACGGACCCGCGCTCGTCGCGACCGCGTTCGTACTCGGCCTGCTGATCGGTGCCGAGATCCCGCTGCTGATGGTTCTCCTGCAACGCATCCGGGAGCAGTCGGCCGGCAGTGCCGTCGCCGACCTGTTCGCCGCCGACTACGTCGGCGCGCTGCTCGGCGGGCTGGCCTTCCCGTTCCTGCTGATCCCGGTCTTCGGCCAGTTGCGCGGTGCGCTGGTCGTCGGGGCGGTCAACGCGGTCGCCGGCCTCGCCCTGGTCTTCACCGTCTTCCGGCGCGACCTGGGGCCCCGGGCCAAGGCGGGGCTGACCGCCGGGGCCGTCGCGGTCATCCTCTGTCTCGGATACGCCTATCTGGTCGCCGAGGACTTCGAGGTGACCGCCCGCCAGCAGCTCTACCGGGATCCGGTGGTGCACGCCGAGCGCAGCCGCTACCAGGAGATCGTGCTGACCCGGTCGGTGGCCCGTGGCGGCCAGCCCGACCTGCGCCTGTTCCTCAACGGCGACCTGCAGTTCAGCTCGCTCGACGAATACCGCTACCACGAGGCGCTGGTGCACCCCGTGCTCACCGGTCGGCGCGGTTCGGTGCTGGTGCTCGGGGCCGGCGACGGGCTCGCCGTACGCGAGGTGCTGCGCTATCCCGACGTGTCGGCGGTGACCGTGGTCGAGCTGGACCCGGCGGTGGTGGCGCTGGCCCGTGCCGAGCCCGCGTTGCGGGCGCTGAACGGCGACGCGTTCGCCGACCCCCGGGTACGCCTGCTGCACACCGACGCCTTCGGCTGGCTGCGTACGGCGGCGGAACGGTTCGACGCGGTGATCGTCGACCTGCCCGACCCGGACGAGACGGCGACCGCGAAGCTGTACTCCGTCGAGTTCTACGCGCTGGTGCGGCAGGTGCTCGCCCCCGGGGCCCGCATCGTCGTGCAGGCCGGGTCGCCGTACTTCGCGCCGCGGTCGTACTGGTGCATCGAGGCGTCGATCCGGGCGGCCGGCTTCGCCGTGACGCCGTACCACGTGGACGTGCCGTCGTTCGGCGACTGGGGTTTCCTGCTCGCCGGGCCCGGCCCGGGGGCGCCGCCACTGGAGTTGCCGGCGGGGGCACCGCCGCTGCGGTTCCTCGACGCCAACACGCTGGCGCTGGCCGCGAACTTCCCGCCGGACCGGGCCCGGCTCGACGTACCGGCCTCGACGCTGCTGCAACCGAGGGTGCTGGAGTACGCCCGGGCGGAGTGGCGCGGCTACTGACCGCTTTCCGGAGCTGGGCGGCTGGTTGTTTTACGACTTTTGTCGACCAGGCGATTCTTCCGTCGCACGACGCGCGCGGGTTTGGTGAAACAACGGTGCAGGGTACCGCTACGGTGGTTTCTGGATCTAGGAAGGGAGAAACGTGTCGATTCCGACGAATCCCGGCCGGCCGGGCCCAGCCGCGCGCCCGAGCACGGTCACCATCTCCGGATATCTGCTCTACGCGGTGGCCGCCATTCTGGCGATCACCGGGCTTCTGTCGCTGGTCACGATCGGTCCGATCAGCGACGTATACAGCGAGTCGTACGCCGGTACGGAACTCGAGGGCACGGAGAGCTTCGTCGTGGTCGGCGTCATCGCCACCCTCGTCGTCAACATCCTGCTCGCCATCGGGCTCGCCGTCCTCGCCGTCCTCAACCTCAAAGGCAAGAACGTTGCCCGGATCATCACCTGGGTGGTCGGTGGCCTCGGTGTCTGCTGCCTCGGCTTCGGCCTGATCGGCTCGTCCGCCACCAGCAGTTTCGGGGCGCCGACGACCGGTGACCTGCCGGATCCCGCCGAGATCCAGGAACGGACGATGGAGGCCCTGCCGGGCTGGTACAACCCGCTGTCCATGACGCTGAGCGTCATCGCCCTGCTGGCCCTGCTCGCGGCCCTGATCCTGCTGGCCCTTCCGGCCTCCAACGAGTACTTCCGCCGGGCCGGCCACGGCGGCGGCGAACCGCCGCTGCCCGGAGGGTCCTACCCCGGCTACCCGCAGTCGCCGGGCGCCGAGCCGGGCTATCCGCAGGCGCCCGGGTCGGATCCCGGCTACCCGCCCGCGCCCGGGAGCAACCCGCCGCCCCGCTGACCCGACGACCACCCGCGATCCCCGTTCGGCTCAGCCGTTCGGGGATCGCGCGTTTGCAACCCCGGCCGGCCCGAACCCGACCCGAGCCCAGTGAGGACAGGAACGATGGCAGCACCCAAGGAGCACCGTCGCACCGCACTGATCACCGGCGCCACCGCCGGGATCGGAGCGGCCTTCGCCGAACGCCTCGCCGCCGACGGCTACGACCTCGTGCTGGTCGCCCGGGACGGGCAGCGTCTGGCGGTGTCCGCCGCCGACCTGTCCGAACGGCACCGGATACGCGCCACCGCGCTGCCGGCCGACCTGTCCACCGACGACGGCTGCACGCTCGTGGAGGACCGGCTGCGGGCCACCGACGAGCCGGTCGACCTGCTCGTCAACAACGCCGGGATCAGCCTGCACAAGCCGTTCCTGCGGTCCAGCGTCGCCGAGGAGACCCGCCTGTTGCGGCTGAACGTGCACGCGGTCATGCGGCTGACCCTCGCCGCCGTGGCCGGCATGACCGAACGGCGGCACGGGGCAGTGATAAATGTCTCTTCGGTCGCTGGGTTCGGTCCGGTCATGCCGGGATCGACGTACTCGGCCAGCAAGGCGTGGGTGACCAATTTCAGCGAGTCGATAGCCATGTCGGTGCGCCGGTTCAACGTACGGGTGATGGCGCTGTGCCCCGGATACACCCGAACCGAGTTCCACGACCGGGCCGGCATAGACATGTCGGGGCTGCCCGGTTGGCTCTGGTTGCGGGCCGAGAACGTGGTCGACGCCGCGCTGCGGGATCTCGGCCGGGGGCGTCTGGTGAGCGTGCCGGACTGGCGCTACAAGAGCGCTACGTTCGCGCTGCGTCACGCCCCGCGTGGACTGATCAACTCAGTGACGCGCGACACTCGCGGTCGGATTGGCCGCGCGGAGCGATGATCGCAACCGTCCAGAGTCACCAGCCAGCCGACTGGCCCACCTGCAGACTCATCTAACGAGTCAATCTTTGCCCCGGTGCCCGGGCCGACAGTTTGCTTCACAGAGTTGAGCAGTACCCTTGTGCGCCATGGGGGACCACGACGACCTGCGTAAATTCATCACTGAACTTGCCGTGGTGCACGGACGGGTGGTGCTGTCATCGGGGCGTGAAGCGGATTGGTACGTCGATCTGCGACGAGTCACGTTGCACCACGCGGCGGCCCCCCTGGTGGGTAGTGTGCTGCTAGACCTCACTGCGGACTGGCAGTTCGATGCGGTTGGCGGTCTGACGTTGGGTGCGGACCCGGTGGCTCTTTCGATGCTGCACGCCGCTTCGGCGAGGCAGCGGCGACTCGACGCCTTCGTGGTGCGCAAGACCGGCAAGGCACACGGATTGCAACGGCGGGTCGAAGGACCCGACGTGAAAGGCCGTCGGGTGCTGGCGGTTGAAGACACCTCGACCACGGGTAGCAGTGTGCTGACCGCGGTCGAGGCTCTGCAAGAGGCCGGGGCAGAGGTGGTCGGCGTGGCAGTGATCGTCGATCGCGGTGCGGGCGAAGCGGTGCGGGCCGCTGGTCTGCCGTACCGAGCGGCCTATTCGTTGGCTGACCTTGGCCTTGTGGCCTAAAAGTTTGCCGATTCGGACCGGCCGATATGCAGGCAGGTCAATGCTCTTGGTGGAAGGATGGATTACGTGGGAACTGCGTTGGCTGAAATGACAATGCCTCAGATCTCGCCGCTGGCCGGCGAGCCGATCGAACGTGCCGACGCCGAGCGACTCGCGGGAGTCCTCAAGGCGCTCGCCGATCCTGCCCGACTGCGGCTGCTCAGCCTCATTCAGTCGGCGCCGGAGGGCGAAGCCTGCGTCTGTGACCTGACCGCACCGCTCGGCCTCTCGCAGCCGACCGTGAGCCACCACTTGCGCATCCTCACCGAAGCCGGCTTGCTGGAGCGGGAGAAGCGCGGTGTGTGGGCTTACTACCGGCTGGTGCCGACCGCGATCGCTACGATCGCGGACCTGCTGACTCCGCCGCGTAAGCGGGCCACCAAGAAGGCTCGCTGAATCAGACAGTGGTCCTCGTCTGGCGTCCCTCCGCAGTGAGGTGACGCCAGACGGTTCCGCCGGCCGGTGACTTCCCGCAAGTCACCGGTTTTGCCCGGCTGCGCACAGACCCCGCCACCCTGGCGGACGCCGTGCGAGGCCGGGCTGACGTGTCCCTGGTCCCGGTCGCCGCTGCTTCGGCACCGGTGGGCCAAACACGGCTGCGGGCGAGGAATCCCCCGCCCGCAGCCGTTTCGTGTCGGTAGCCGTGTTCAGCCGCGCTCGTATCGCTCGCGGGCCGTCTCCTGGGCGGCGTGGGCGATCGCGTCCCGCTCCGCCTCGGCCAGCGCCGCCTGGTCCGCCGGCTTCGGTTGCCGGCGTCCCGCCAGCCAGGCGCGGCCGAACTCGATGATGATCGGCAGCACCGACAGGAAGACGATCAGGATCAGGATGAACTCGATGTTGGCCTTCACGAACGGGATCTGGCCGAGGAAGTAGCCGAGCACCGTCACGCCGGTGCCCCACAGGATGCCGCCGACGATGTTGTAGATGACGAACGTGCGGTAGTTCATTTTGCTGACGCCGGCCACGATCGGCGTGAACGTCCGGACGATCGGCACGAAGCGGGCCAGCACGATCGAGCGGGGACCGTACTTCTCGAAGAACTCGTGCGCCTTCAGCAGGTTCTCCTGCTTGAACAGCCGCGAGTTCGGACGCCGGAACAGCGCCGGCCCCACCTTGCGGCCGAACATGTAGCCGACCTGGTCACCGGCGATCGCCGAGAGCGTGATCAGCAGACACACCAGCCACAGCGGGTACGGCAGGTACTGACCGTCCGCCACCAGCAGACCGGTGGTGAACAGCAGCGAGTCTCCCGGCAGGAAGAAGCCGATCAGCAGGCCGGACTCGGCGAAGACGATGACCAGGATGCCGATCAGCCCGAACGTCTGGATCAACCACTCCGGGTCGAGCCATTCCGGGCCGAGGGCGAGTGGCGTGGTTGGCGGCACGAGAGAGTCCTCCGAGTCTTGCCATCCGATTGGCCCGGCCCTTCCCGGGCGGGCGGCGACGACAGCAGTCTAGGCGTCCTGCCTGAGAGTCGGGTGGCTACCGTCACAGCCGGGGGTCCACCGGCTCCGACTCGCAGGCCAGGATCGCGAACACCAATTCGTGCCGGCGCCACAGCGGCGCCCCCTCGGTCAGGCGGTCCAGAGCCGCCAGCCCCAGCCCGTGCTCGCGTAGCGCCAGCCCGCGCTTGCGGCCCAGCGACCGCTGCCGCAACGCGGCCAACCGCTCCGGTGCCGTGTACTCCGGGCCGTAGATGATCCGCAGATAGTCGCGCCCCCGGCACTTCAGCCCCGGCTGCAACAGCCGTCCCCTGCCGTCCAGTGCGGCCGGTCCGGCGTACGGCTTGACGACCATGCCCTCGCCACCGGCGGCGGTCAGCTCCGACCACCAGTCGGTCGCCGCCGCGACCTGCGCCTCGTCGGCCAGGTCGACGACCGTACGCCGGGTCGGCGTGAACGTCTGCGGATCGGCGGCACACAGCCGGTCGGCCAGCGCCAGATGCCAGCCGTGGTCCCGGTCGGTGTACGCCGTACCCGCCCCGGCCAGCACCGCGAACGGCGCCAGCGTCACCCCGGTCAGCCCGTCCGTCGGCCGGACGTACGCCCGGTAGGCGTCGGTGTAGCGGGCCAGGTCGGCGGCCCGGCCGATGGTCCGCTCCCGCAACTCGTCGACGGCGAGCCCGCGCGCCGCCGCCCCGGCGAGCACGTCCAGTACGGCCGGCAGCGCCGCCCGTCCGGCCGCACCGACGCTGGCGTACTGTTCGCGGATCAGGCCGGTCGCCTTCGCCGACCACGGCAGCAACTCGCAGTCCAGCAGCAGCCAACCGGTGGCCAGTTCGTCCCACAGTCCGGCCGACGTCACCGCCGCCCGGACCCGGGCCAGCAGCGCCTCGTTCAACGCCGGGTCGGCGAAGAACGGCCGGCCCGTACGGGTGTAGACGACTCCGCCGCCCTCGCCGAAGCCGGCGGTCACCCCGCCCCCGTCTTCTCGGACGACGAGTACGACGCACCGCGACCCCATGTGCTTCTCCTCGCACACCACCCGGTCGACACCGGCCGCCCGGTAGTCGCCGAACGCCTGCGCCGGATGCTCCAGAAAGCCGTCGACCGTCGACGTCGACGACGGTGCCATCGTCGGCGGCAGCCACGGCAGCCAGCGCGGGTCGACCGCGAACCGGCTCATCACCTCCAGCGCGGCGGCGGCGTTCTCCGCCGCGATCGTCGTGGTGCCGTATCCGTAGTCGTGGTGCCGTCGCCCGGCCACGTCGGCGAGGTCGAGCACGCCCGGGTCGCGTACCGGCTCGACCGGAACCAGCGGGCGGACCGGCGGGTAGTGTTCCCGCTCCGCCGGCACCGAGACCAGGTCCCGCTCCGGATAGCGCAGCGCCGTCAACTGCCCGCCGAAGACACAACCGGTGTCGACACAGATGGTGTTGTTGACCCACTCGGGTGTCGGGGTCGGGGTGTGGCCGTACACGACCGTCGCCGACCCCCGGTAGTCACGCGCCCACGGATAGCGCACGGGTGCGCCGTACTCGTCGGTCTCGCCGGTCGTCTCGCCCCACAGCGCGAACGCCCGCACCCGGCCGGAAGCCCGCCCGTGGTATTCCTCCTTGAGCCCAGCGTGCGCGACCACCAGCCTGCCGCCGTCGAGCACGTAGTGGCTGACCAGGCCCTCGATGAACTCCTTCGCCTCGGCGACGAACGCGGGCTCCTCGGCGTCGAGCTGCTCCAGCGTCTCGGCCAGCCCGTGCGTCACCCGTACCTGCTGGCCGCGCAGCTTGCGACGCAGCTTCTCCTCGTGGTTGCCCGGTACGCAGATCGCGTTGCCGGCCGCCACCATGCCCATCACCAGGCGCAGCACCCCGGGCGAGTCCGGGCCGCGGTCGACCAGGTCACCGACGAAGACCGCGGTACGCCCCGCCGGATGCGTCGCGTCGACCGGCCGGCCCAGCCCGTCGCGGCGCAGCACCCAGCCCAGCTTCTCCAGCAGCGCCTCCAGTTCGGCCCGGCAGCCGTGCACGTCACCGACGATGTCGAACGGACCGGTCACCTCGCGACGGTCGTTGTACAGCCGCTCGTACCGGACCCGCGCCGCCTCGACCTCGTCGACGCCGCGCAGCACGTGCACCTTGCGGAACCCCTCCCGGCCCAGCTGGCCGAGCGAGCGCTTCAGGTCCCGCTGCATCCGGGCGAGCACGTGCCGGCCGAAGTCACGTTCCGGCCGGTCACGCGTACGCTCCCAGCACACCTGCTCCGGCACGTCGAGCACGATCGCCACCGGCAGCACGTCGTGTTCGCGGGCCACCTTCACCAGTCCGGCCCGGGCGTGCGGCTGGAGGTTCGTCGCGTCGACCACGGTGAGCCGGCCGGCCCGCAGCCGCTTGCCGGCCACGTAGTGCAGCACGTCGAACGCGTCCGACGAGGCGGACTGGTCGTTCTCGTCGTCGGCGACCATCGCCCGGAACGTGTCCGACGACAGCACCTGGGTCGCCGCGAAGTGCCGCCGGGCGAACGTCGACTTGCCGGACCCGGACAACCCGACGAGCGCCACCAGCGCCAGCTCGGGGATCTCCAGCTCGCTCACGTCGTCACCTCGCTTCGCTCGGCGCCACCGTGTTCTCGGCTGAGCCCGATGGTTCGCTCGCTGCGCTCGCTCACTGGGCCTGTCCTTCCGTCGGTCGGGTGGTCTCGGCCCGGTTGAACAGGGCGAGCTGGGTCGGGGGGCCGACCTGCGGATCGTCGTCGCCGACGCCGGAGAACGCGACCGTGTAGCCGTACCGGTCGGCGACCTCGGTCGCCCACCGGGTGAACTCGGCCCGGGTCCACTCGAACCGGTGGTCGGGATGCCGCGTCGCGCCCGGCGCCAGCCCCTCGTAGCGCACGTTGTATTCGACGTTCGGAGTCGTCACCACCACCGTCCCCGGCCGGGCGTGGCCGAAGACCGCGTCCGCCAGCGCCGGCAGCCGCGGCGGGTCGACGTGCTCGATGACCTCCATCAGTACGGCCGCGTCGAACCCCCGCAACCGGTCGTCCCGGTACGTCAACGCCGACTGCCACAGCTTGATCCGGCCACGCTGCCGATCCGGCAGCCGGTCGAGCCGCAGCCGCCGCTCGACCATCTCCAGCAGCCGGGCCGATACGTCGACGCCGACGATCTCGGTGAACCGGCGGTCCCGGGCCAGGTCGCCGAGCAGCGCGCCGCCGCCGCAACCGAGGTCGAGCACCCGGGTGGCGCCGACCTCGGCGAGCGCCGCCAGCACCGCGGCCCGGCGCCGCACCGCCAGCGGCCGGCGGACCGTCTCGTCGGCGGCCGGGCCGGCGGCGTCCGGTTCCACCGCGTCCGGGTCCGGCGCGTCCTCGACCAGCCGCTGCTCGGCCAGCCGGGCCAGCGCCTGCCCGGCCAGCGCGCGGCGGTGTGCCAGGTAGCGCCGGGTGATCAACCCGTGCTCCGGGTGGTCGGCGAGCCAGCCGGTGCCGGCCCGCAACAGCTTGTCGATCTCGTCGGGAGCCACCCAGTAGTGCTTGGCGTCGTCGAGCACCGGCAGCAGCACGTACAGGTGGTTGAGGGCGTCGGACAGCTGTACGGTGCCGGCCAGGGTCAGGTCGACGTAGCGGCTGTCGCCCCACTGCGGATACCGCTCGTCGAGCGGGATCGCGGTCGCGGTGACCGTCCAGCCCAACGGGGCGAACAGCCGGCCGGCCAGTTCCGCACCGCCCCGGCAACGCAGCACCGGCACCCGCACCTCCAGCGGGATCGCGGTCGCCGCCAACTCCGGGCGGTCCTTCGAACTGCCCCGCAGCGCCGACCGGAACACCTTGGCCAGGGCGGCGGCGAGCAGGCTCGACGCGGCGTAGGACCGGTCGTTGACGTACCGGCCGAGGGTGAAGTCGTCCGGCATCGCCCCCGGCTGACCCTTGCCGCCCCTGCCCTTCGCACCCGACAGCCGCAGCGGATCGACGTCGAGCAGCAGCGCGGCCGTGCAGCGCTGCGGCGTCGCCTCCGGAAACAGCACGTGCGCGGTGCCGGTCGGCATCTCGAACGAATGTGCCCGGTCGGGATGCTTGACCAGCAGATAGCCCAGATCCGTCGCCGGTTGGTGGGTGGTGGACACGGTGATCAGCACACCGGCGATGATGGCAGCCGGAGGCCCTGCCCGGCGCCCCGGTTTTTCGGTGCCGGGTCTACTGCGGGTACGGCGTCTCCCCGCGCGCCAGCATCCCGACCAGGTTGGCGATCCGGCGTTGCCTGGTCGCGTCGGTCGCGGCGGTGGTGACCCGGTGCAGGACCGCGTACCGGTTCTGGCCGTTCAGCGTCGCGAACTTCGCCGCGGCGGCCGGGCTGTCGTCCAGCGCCCTCGCCAGATCCGGCGGCATCTCGATACCGGCCGGCCCCTGGTAGGCCCGCTCCCACCGGCCGTCAGCCCTGGCCCGCTCGACCTCGGCGACCCCGCGCGGGCGCATCCGCCGCTCGGCGGTCAGCCGGGCCACGTTCTGTACGTTGCGGGCCGACCACAGGCTGCGTTGGCGGCGGGGCGTGAAGCGTTGCCGGTAGGTGCGCTCGTCGACCCGCTTGGCCTGCCCGTCGATCCAGCCGCTGCACAGGGCCTCGTCGAGTGCCTGCGCGTAGCTCAGCGACGTGGGATCGGTGACACCTTTGCGGGCCAGCAGCAGCCAGACACCGTCGGAACTGTCCTCGTTGGCGTCGAGCCAGGCCCGCCACGCCGCGCCGTCGGGGACGACCAGGACATCAGGATCGGTCATCCCGCCACTATCGTCCGCCGGGAGGTCCGGGTCTTGTACTTTCCCGACGTGTCCGCGGCCGTCTCCTGCCGGCACTCCGGGCGTGGATCACCGAGCGGTACGACCTCACGGGCCTGCCGTACGCCGCGCAGCCCGTCGTGCCGCGTCACCTCGGTGGCGAGGGCGGACGGGGTGCTGGCCTGCGCCCGTAACGCGGCGTCGACCACGGCGAGTGCGTCGATCCGGGAACAGGTCCGGGCCAGGTCGACGACCACTCGTTCGGGTGCCGCGCAGGGCAGTCCGGCCATCTCGACCGGGACCAGGGGCAACACGGCCTGGTGGCCGACGACGCCGTTGATCTGGGGGACGGGACGACCGGTCGGGCTGACGACGTGGATTCGGTCGGTCGGCACGACGTCGAAGCCGTACAACCGGGCGGCGGTGTGGAACCCGAAAACGGTGTCGGGTGGCAGCACCTGCCGAACCGCGTGCAGGCGGTCGGTGAAGGACGGCGGGCCGCCGGACACGTATGTTCCCCGCGAGATCCGGTGCAGGGCGCCGGCGCGTACCCGGTCCTGGATCTGGTTCGGGCTGAGGCCGCGCGCGAGCAGATCGGCGTACCGCCAGGTCGTCATGCCCGAGAGCGTGGCCATCGCCGGACCCGGCCCGCCACCCCGTACCCGGAACCTGTGGACAACCGGGTGCCCTGTGGATAACCGGCGGTCCGCCGCCGCCGTGCACGCCCACCCCGCCCTACGCGTTGATCGAGGAGTAATCGTGGGTCTTTTGTCCGTTCCTGCCCACGACTAGTCCTTGATCAACGGGAAACCCCGCCGGGCCGCGGGCTAGCGGTAGTCCTCGTCGAGGTTGACTATGCGGGACTGTTCGGCCGCGTCCCATTCGGTGACTTCCAGGCCGCGGTGCATCTCGGGTTCGTCCTCGGCCGGATCGGCGACGGTCGCCTGCTCGACGGCGTCGGCCTGCGGCGTTTCCGGGTCGCGCTCGTCGGGAGCAAGGTGGTCGCCGGGTGCGAAGTCCTCGTCTGGCCTGGTCATCGCCGCCTCCTCGCGGTTCGCGGTGCTGAACTCACCGTACGGGTTGACATCCGTGCCCGCCGGGCGCCGTCGGTAAACGAGTCATCCATTTCCGTGTCACGACTGGTCCTGCGGTGACACGATGGGACCGTGGGGATTCTGATCCGATTGGTGGTCAACGCCGTCGCGCTGTGGGTGACCACACTCGTGGTGCCGGGGATCGACGTGACCGGCGGGTCGGCCGGCCGTAACGTGCTGACACTGCTGGCGGTCGCCTTGATCTTCGGCATCGTCAACGCGGTGATCAAGCCGATCGTCAAGGTGGTCGGCTGCATCTTCTACATCCTGACCCTCGGTCTGATCGCCCTTGTCGTCAACGCCCTGTTGTTCCTGCTGACCGACTGGCTCGCCAGCGCGCTCAACCTTCCGTTCCACGTGGACGGCTTCTGGCCGGCGTTCTGGGGCGCGATCGTGATGGCCGTCGTCGGCTGGGCGATCAGCCTCGCGGTGCCCGACCGGTGGGAGGGCACCAGGGCCTGAGGCGGCCGGGGCCGATTCTCGGCCCGCGAAGCAACTACGGGATACTGCCGGGCGGAGGACAGCGCGGTCCGGCGCACACACCCAGGACACTGCGGCCCGTGGCCGTGAGCGGTCAGTAAGGAGCATTTGTCATGCCCATCGCTTCCCCCGAGGTCTACGCCGAGATGCTCGACCGCGCCAAGGCCGGCGCGTTCGCCTACCCCGCGATCAACGTGACGTCCTCGCAGACCCTCAACGCGGCCCTGCGCGGCTTCGCCGACGCGGGCAGCGACGGCATCATCCAGGTGTCGACCGGTGGCGCCGAATACCTGTCCGGCCCGACCGTGAAGGACATGGTCACCGGCTCGGTGGCGTTCGCGGCGTACGCGCACGAGGTGGCGAAGAACTACCCGGTGAACATCGCGCTGCACACCGACCACTGCCCGAAGAACAAGCTCGACGGGTTCGTCCGCCCGCTGCTCGCCATCTCGAAGGAGCGGGTCGCCAAGGGCGGCGAGCCGCTGTTCCAGTCGCACATGTGGGACGGCTCGGCGGTGCTGCTGGAGGAGAACCTCCAGATCGCCGAGGAACTGCTCGCCGAGGCCGCCGCCGCCAAGATCGTGCTGGAGATCGAGGTCGGCGTCGTCGGGGGCGAGGAGGACGGCGTCGTCGGCGCCATCGACAACAAGCTCTACACCACGGTCAGTGACGGCATGGCGATGGTCGACCGGCTCGGGCTGGGCGAGAAGGGCCGCTACATGGCGGCGCTGACGTTCGGCAACGTGCACGGCGTCTACAAGCCCGGCAACGTCAAGCTCCGCCCGGAGATCCTCAAGGAGATCCAGGACGCGGTCGGTGCCAAGTACGGCAAGGAGAAGCCGCTCAGCCTGGTCTTCCACGGCGGATCCGGCTCGCTGCTGTCGGAGATCCGTGAGGCGCTCGACTACGGCGTGGTCAAGATGAACATCGACACCGACACCCAGTACGCCTTCACCCGCCCGGTCGCGGACCACATGTACCGCAACTACGACGGCGTGCTCAAGGTGGACGGCGAGGTCGGCAACAAGAAGATGTACGACCCCCGGGTCTGGGGCAAGGAGGCCGAGGCCGGCCTGGCGCAGCGGGTCGTCGAGGCGTGCGAGCACCTGCGTTCGACGGGCACCTCGCTGAGCAAGTGATCTTTCAGCGTCACCGGACGGGCGTCACGAATTCGTGGCGCCCGTCGCCGTGTCCGCCGTCACCCCCGGTCACCGCCTAGAATTGTCCGATTCGGAGGTTGGCGTACGCCCCACGCCGGCCTGCCCCCGGACGGTGGAGGTCGGTCGTGCTCGGCATCGAGGGCTACGAGCCGCAGTGGACCCACAGTGCCCGTACCCTCGCCGCCGCCCACCGGGCCCGGTTCAGCCGGCTCGTCGGACGGCCGCTCGTCGGGGCCTGGCTGATGTGGGACGTCGACCAGCGGACCTGGTTCGCCGGCGGACCGGTGATCCTCGGCTTCGGCGACGTCAACGTCGAGGTGACCCACCGCAAGTTCGACGAGTGCGCGATCACCTGGAACCAGATCGACATGTCGATGCCGCTCGACTGGCCCGGCGTCACCCTGGACTGGCGGGCCGACGGACACGAGGCGCTGCGTGGTGCCCGGGGCCGCCGGCTGCTGGCGGTGAACGTGATCGAACGGATCATGCCGTCGCCCTGGCGCCCCCGGGTGCTGCACGCCGTCGAGTTCCTCTTCGACGGCGCCCGGCTGGCAGTCCACAACGCACTCGACGAGAACGGACTGACCGACTCGCCCGAGGTGGCCCTGCCGATCGGCTTCTGGCGCCGGGTCTCGGTCGCCTGAAGCGGACCGCGGGCACCCGGGCGACCCGCCGGTCAGGCTGTCAGCAGCCGTACGACGTCGTCGACATCGTCGGCCAGGTGGACGGTCTTGGACAGGTCGCCGTCGGGTGACAGCGCCAGCAGCGGTCGCAGCAGCGCCTCGACCGGCAGGGTCTCGGTCCAGAACGCCCGGTCGAGGAAGACGTACGGCCCGCTGTCGCCGTCGGTGCGGTAGAAGGTCTTCGTCGCCGCCTGGAAGACCTCCTGTACGGTGCCGGCCCGCCCGGCGGCGAAGACGATCCCGCCCCGGGCCAGCCGCAGGATGGTGTCCTCGCGGATGGCGTTGGAGAAGTACTTCGCGATCTGGCCGGCGAACAGGTTGGCCGGCTCGTGGCCGTAGAGCCAGGTCGGGATGGCGAGCCCGCCGCACCGGGCCCAGTCGTCCGGATCGGTTGGCCCGAACCGTTCACGTACGTCGAGTGCCGCGGCCGTGTACGGGTCGTGGTCGTGGAAGTCCGGTGCGCCGGCCAGCAGGTCGATCGCGGCCGCCAGTTCGTCGGCCGTCCGGCTGGCGAGGTAGGCGCCCAGGTTCGCCGCCTCCATCACCCCCGGGCCGCCACCGGTGACGACCAGCCGGTCGGCGCGGGCCAGCCGCCAGCCGATCGCGGCGGCGAGCCGGTACGTCGCCGTACCCCGGGGCACCGCGTGCCCACCCATCACCCCGACCACCGAGGCCGGGCCGTGGGTCGCCAGCCAGGCGTCGGTCACGTGGGCGAGGGCGTTGTCGATGGCGTGGTCGTGCAGCCGCTGCGCCAGCGCCTCACGGATCTCCGGCAGCGCCCCGCCGTGTGCCCGGAAGTGCTCGTAGACGGCGGTGTCGTACATGCCGGCGAACCCGGCGGCGCCGAAGCCGGCGGCCAGGTCCGGCGGGGTGTAGAGCCGGGACGGGTGGATCGCGTACGGTAGCGCCCGGAACGGCGGGACCACGTGGGCGCCGCGCAGCACCACCTCCGCCTCGACGGCGCGGGACGCGAAGCGGCACCCGATGAACAGGGTGTCGGTCAGGTCGACCGTGGCCAGGTCGGGGACCGGCTCCTCGTCGAGCCGCAGCCCCTGGACGGTCAGGCCGGCGAGGCTGCCGGCCCGCAGGTGCAGGTCGAGTTCGGCCCGCGACTCGATCTCGTCGGGCGAGTTGTCGTGGGGGAGCAGGACGTCGATCGGCGGTGGGGTGGACACGCCGCCATCCTGCCCGGTGCCGGCAACCGGGACGGACGCGTACCCCGCCCCTGGATCGGCCCGGTCCGGTGCGGCGGGTTGAATGGGTTCATGCAGAACCTGTTGCCCGAGCCGCCGCCGACCCTGCTGCCCGCCGACGACGACGCCGAGGCGGCGCTCGCCGCCGCCGAGAAGGAGGAGACCGACGAGGCGTACGCCTCGGTCGCCGCACGTTTCCCGACCCACAGCGGGGCCTGGGCCGCGCTCGGCGCCCGGGCGTTCGACGCCGACCAGGTCGTCGCGGCGTACGCCTACGCCCGTACCGGCTACCACCGGGGCCTCGACCAGCTGCGCCGCAGCGGGTGGAAGGGCCACGGCCCCGTGCCGTGGTCGCACTCGCCCAACCGCGGCTTCCTGCGCAGCCTGCACGTGCTGTCGAAGGCCGCCGGTCAGATCGGCGAATCCGACGAGGCGGCCCGGTGCGCCCAGTTCCTGCGCGACTGCGACCCGGCGGCCGGCGACGCGCTCGCGAGTTCCTGAGCCGCCGCCAGCCCGTCACAACCCGACGGCCACCGCCGCGGCGATCTTCAACCAGGCGTCGCGGGTGGCCGTCGACAACTGCCCGTAACGGACCGGCTCGCCACTGTCGATGAGCCGCTCGTACGGCGCCAACAGCACCGCCCGGGTACGCGCCGAGAAGTGGCGCTCGATCGCCGGCAGGTCGATCTCCTTGCGGGACGGTGGCATCGACACGACGGTGATCGCCTGGCGGACCAGCCGCTGCCGGCCGGTCTGCTCCAGATGGTCGAGCATCCGGGCGGCCGGTTCGGCCGAGTCGTTGCGGGCCGACATGGTCACCACGAGCTGGTCGGTGGCGTCGATGGCGGCCTGCCAGTTCTCCGCCCGTACGTTGTTGCCGGTGTCCACGAAGATCAACTTGTAGAACCGGCTGACCACCTCGCGGATGTCGCCGAACGCCATCCGGGTCAGCATCTCGCCCGCGGTCGCCGACTCGTCCGAGGCGAGCACGTCGAACATGCCCTCGCCCTGCGCGCGGACGTACTGCGACAGGTCGCCGACCCGGCCGTGCGTGCCCCGGAACTGGTCGAGGTCGCGCAGCAGGTCACGGACCGTACGCGAGTGGAAGTCCTGCTGCGCCCGCATGCCGAGGGTGCCCTGCGTCTCGTTGTTGTCCCAGGCCAGCACGTATCCGCCGCGCTTCTGGCCGAACGTCATCGCGAGCAGCAGGATCGCCACCGTCTTGCCGGCACCGCCCTTGGGGTTGACCACGGTCACCTGACGCAGTCCGCCGAAGTTGCGGCGGACCATCTCGATGTCGTGCTTGATCTCCTGCTCGTAGCGGCCGGGACGCATCTTGACCAGCCCGAGCGTGGTCTTGTTGACCGCCGCCCGGACCCCCATCGTGGCGACCGGGTCGGGTGGCCGGACCGCCCGCCGCCGGGCGAACTCCTCGGCGGTCGGGATGACCGTTGGCGGCCGGCCGGGACTCGGGGGCCCGCCATACGGCCCGCCGGGCGCACCGGGCGCGGGCTGACCGGGCGCCGGGTGACCGGGTGCGGGGTGACCGGGGGCCGGGTGACCGGGCGGTGGCAGCGCGGGGCCGGGCTGGCCCGGCGGCATGCCAGGGGTGTAGACGGAACCCGGATGGCCGTACGGCGGGGCAGCGGGTCCGGCGGGCGATGGGGCGGCCGGCCCGGTGGGTGCGCCCGGTCCGGGCGGGCCGCCGTGTTCCGCCGCCGGCGGTGCCGAACGGGGAACCCCGGTGGGAACCCCGGAATGGCCCACGACACCGGGATGGCCCCCGGTATCGGGATGGCCCGCGTTGCCGGAATGGTGCCCGGCACCGGGAGGGACGCTGGTCGGGGCGGGGTAGGTGCCGTCCGGCGGCGGGCCGGCGGGACGAGGCTCGGGACGGCCGGGCTCGTCGGGCGCGACCGCCGGGGGCACGTCGCGAAGCGGCATCTGGTGGATTCCGGTCGCCTTGTGCGGTTGGGGCGCCGCCACCCCGGGCGCCGCCGGGCCGGAAGGCGTCGGGCCGGAGGGCTCGGGACCGGAGGGCGTCACACCGGAAGGCATCGGGCCGGAAGGCATCGGGCCGGAAGGCATCGCGCTGGGTGCTGCCGGACCCGACGCTGGGCCGGGCTGTTCCTGCCAGGTCGGCGTGCCGGGTTGGGCCGTCGGCCCGTACGACCAGGGCGAGACCGGGCGTGGCCCCGGCGGCGGCCCGGGCTGCGCCGGCACCGGGGGCTGCGGTGGCACCGGGGACTGCTGCTGATCCGGTGGCGGCGGCGCACCCCACGCCGGGGCGGCGGCCCAGGCCGGCCGCGCCACGGGCTCGGGGCGGGCCGGTGGCTCGGGCCGGACCGCCGGATCGGGCTGCTCCGTCGGGGCGGGGCCCGGTTCGGGCTGTGTGGTGGGCGCCGGACCCGGTGGCTGCGTCAGGCCGGCATCCGGTCCGGGCGGACCGTCGAGCGGGACCGGCTGGTCGAGGGAGGACGCCCCCGGGCCTTCGGGCGGCTCGGGGCTTCCGGCCGGCCGGGGCGCCTGATCGCGCCGGTCGCCGAGGATCGGGACCAGCTGGGTCCGCGACGCGACCGCGTGCGGGCGGCCGTGCACCGGCCCGCTCTCCGGTACCTCTCCGTCGGGCTCCTCCGGCGGCCAGTACGGCTCCTCGGACCAGGTCGGGCCGGTCCCGGCGGGCCCCGGTGGAGGCTCCGGACCGGTCCACCTCGGCTCGCTCGCGCCCGGCACGTACAGCCGGTCTGCATGATCGTTCGCCACGGCGGCCTCCCCTCGTCCCTACGAGGATAGGTAAGCCGGCCAGATCGCACCCGTTGCCGACATCAACCGGGGTAGACCGCCCAGGCACCCGGCTCGGTCCACCAGGACCGCTTCCGGCCCAGTTCGCCGGCCACCCCGTCGTCGAGGTACGGCACCTCACCGTCGCGCGGAACGACCGCGGTCGCCCGCCCCCGGGCGCGGCGTACCTCGAGGCGTACCCGTGATCTGCGCCACCGTGACCGGACGGTCACCGGGACCGCCACCGCGACCTCGACCAGGCCGTCGGCCGGGTCGGCGTGGGCCAGCAGGGTCACGTCGGACAGTGCGGCGTAGCCGCCGGCGTTGCCGATCGCGCAGGCGAGCAACGGTTCGTCGCCGTTGCTGAGCACCGTGTCGTCGACCTCGACCCGGCCCCGCCAGGCCAGCGGCCGGCCGGCCTCGTCGGCCCCACCGAGAAGGGCACCGTCGAGAGTGACCGAACCGCCGTCGTTGCGGAGCAGGTCGAGGCGGCGGACCCGGTCGCCGAGCACGGCCGCGGCGACCGCCGCCGGGTCGCGGGGCAGGCCGAGCTGGGCCGCCAGGTCGCGCTGGTCGGCGCCCCGGGCCGGGTCGAGCGGCAGGATGCCGATCGCCGGCAGGTCCGGCAGGGTGCGGTTGGCGGCGAGATCGGCGGGCCGGCGGCTGGGCGGCGGGGCGTACCGCCGGACCATGCGGCGCATCACGGCGCGTAACTGCCCGTCGCTGGCCGTAGCCACCACCAGCCGGGTCTTCGCGTCCTCGTCGGGCCAGTCGAGGCCGTCCGGCCGGGCCGGGCCGTCGAGCCGGGCCAGCACCGAGTCGATCTCGGCGTCGGAGTGCGCGGTCACCGTCGTCACCCGGGCACCGGCCGCGGTGAGCGCGTCCGCGCAGTTCAGCACCGGTACGCGGGGTGTCTCGGCGCACTCGTCGCCGGCCGGTCCGGACGCGCCGCCGCAACAGCCGCCGCCGGTGCCGCAACCCGCCCCGCCGTCGTCGGCGGAGCCGAGCGTGAGCAACACCACGTCGTACACGCCGATGGCCTCCTGCCTCGAGATACAGCCCTTTGCCGGCCGTACCGTAACTTCTTGTTAGCCTGACACCTCGGGCTCGCCACGCGGTCGCCACCTGGCACCCGAGCCCTTCGGAGGCGGGATTTAGATGCCAGCGATCGTGCTCATCGGCGCTCAGTGGGGCGACGAGGGCAAGGGCAAGGTTACCGACCTGCTGGGCGAGCGGGTCGACTACGTGGTGCGCTACTCGGGCGGCAACAACGCCGGCCACACGGTGATCACCCCCGACGGCCAGAAGTACGCCCTGCACCTGATGCCCTCCGGGGCACTGTCACCCAACGCGATGATCGTCATCGGCAACGGTGTCGTGGTCGACCCGAAAGTGCTGCTCGCCGAGATCGACGGCCTCGCCGAGCGCGGCGTCGACGTGTCCCGGCTGCGGATCTCCGGCGACGCGCACCTGATCATGCCGCACCACCGGGCGATGGACCGGGTGGTCGAGCGCTACCTCGGCTCGTCGCGGATCGGCACCACCGGCCGGGGCATCGGCCCGGCGTACGGCGACAAGGTCGCCCGGATGGGCATCCGGCTGCAGGACCTGCTCGACCCGGGCATCCTGCGCAAGAAGCTGGACCTGGTGCTGCGGGAGAAGAACCAGATCCTGTTCAAGGTCTACAACCGCAAGGGCCTGGAGGCGGACACAGTCGCCGAGGAATACCTGGAGTACGCCGAGCGGCTGCGGCCGTACATCGCGGAGACCCGCACGATGCTCTGGGACGCCCTCGACCGGGGTGAGACCGTGCTGATGGAGGGCGCCCAGGCGACCATGCTCGACATGGACCACGGCACCTATCCCTTCGTGACGTCGTCCAACCCGACCGCCGGCGGGGCGTGTGTCGGCGCCGGGATTCCGCCGACCGCCATCTCCAAGGTCATCGGCGTGACGAAGGCGTACACCACGCGGGTCGGGTCGGGGCCGTTCCCGACCGAACTGTTCGACGACAACGGCGTACACCTGCGCAAGATCGGTGCCGAGTACGGCACCACGACCGGTCGCGAGCGCCGGTGCGGCTGGTTCGACGCGGTGGTGGCCCGCTACGCCACCCGCCTCAACGGCATCACCGACCTGGTGGTGACCAAGCTCGACGTGCTGACCGGCCTGGAGAAGGTGCCGATCTGCGTCGGCTACGAGATCAACGGCGAGCGGTTCGACGACATGCCGATGACGCAGACCGACTTCCACCACGCCGTGCCCGTCTACGAGGAGCACGACGGCTGGTGGGAGGACATCTCCAAGGCCCGCACCGAGGCGGACCTGCCGGAGAACGCCCGCCGCTACATCGCCCGGATCGAGGAACTCTGCGGCACGAAGGTGTCCGTGGTCGGCGTCGGCCCCGGCCGTGAAGAGAACGTCGTCCGCCACCCGCTGCTGCCGTAGGACCTCCGTCCCCACTCTTCCCCCCAAGGAAATCCCACTCTTCCCCAAGGAAAACAGTGCGCGTACTTCTCATCGGTGGTGGCGGGCGTGAGCACGCCCTCGCGCTCGGGCTCGCCGCCGACCCGTCCGTCGACCACCTGATCGCCGCACCCGGCAACCCGGGTATCGCCGAGGTCGCCGAGCTGCGGACGGTCACCCCGACCGATCCCGACGCGGTCGCGGCGCTCGCCGTCGAGACCAACGCCGACCTGGTGGTGATCGGCCCGGAGGCGCCGCTGGTGGCCGGGGTCGCCGACGCCGTACGCGCCAAGGGGGTCGCCGTGTTCGGCCCGTCCGCCGCCGCCGCGCGGCTGGAGGGCTCGAAGACGTACGCGAAGGAGATCATGGCGGCGGCCGGGGTGCCGACCGCCCGCGCCCACACCTGCACCGACCCGGACGCGGCGGCTCGGGCGCTCGACGACTTCGGTGCCCCGTACGTGGTGAAGGACGACGGCCTCGCCGCCGGCAAGGGGGTCGTGGTCACCGACGACCGGGAGGCCGCGCTGCGGCACGCCGCCGAGTGCGGCCGGGTGGTGATCGAGGAGTACCTGTCCGGCCCCGAGGTCTCGCTCTTCGTGGTCACCGACGGCGAGGCGGCGGTGCCGCTGCTGCCGGCCCAGGACTTCAAGCGGGTCGGCGACGGCGACACCGGGCCGAACACCGGCGGCATGGGGGCGTACGCGCCGCTGCCGTGGGCGCCCCCCGGCCTGGTCGACGAGGTGATGGCCAAGGTGGTGCACCCGACCCTGGCGGAGCTGCGCCGGGCCGGGAACCCGTTCGCCGGCCTGCTCTACGTCGGCCTGGCGATCACCGCCGACGGTCCCCGGGTGATCGAGTTCAACGCCCGCTTCGGCGACCCGGAGACGCAGGTGGTGCTCGCCCTGCTGGAGACGCCGCTGGCCGGCCTGCTGCACGCGGCGGCGACCGGCACGCTGGCCGGGCACCCGCCGCTGCGCTGGCGCCCCGGTGCCGGGGTGACCGTGGTCGTCGCGTCGGACGGCTACCCGGCGGCGCCGCGCACCGGGGACGTGATCACCGGTGCCGACCGGCCGGGCATCATCCACGCCGGCACCCGCCGGGCCGACGACGGCGCACTGCTGTCGGCCGGCGGCCGGGTGCTCTGCGCCACGGCGACCGGCGCCGACCTGGCCGCCGCCCGGGAGACCGCGTACGCCCTGGTCGACGGCGTACGGCTGGACGGCTCGCACCACCGCGGCGACATCGCGCTCGCCGCCGCCGAGGGCCGGGTGACGCTGCCCGGCTGACGCTGCCGGCACGAAAGCGGGATTCGCGGATGTCGCTGCGTTCCTAGCGTGGAACACATCACCGGTCGTGCGGCCGGGGTGATTCCCGCTAGGAGCGAATCATGAAGCTGTCCACCACGACCCGCCGGGTGACCGGGTCCGTCACCGGCCGGGCCGCACTCGTCTTCGCCGGGGGTGCGCTCGCCCTGCTGGCCACCGGCTGCAGTGTGCAGGTGACTCCGGCGCCGGGCACTCCAAGCGCCGCGCCGGTCGAGTCGACCGCACCGGCCCAGCCGACCGGTGAAGCCTCGCCCGTGGTCAGCGCCACGCCGGCCGGGCTACCCGGCGGGATGCCCGGCGGCCTGCCGACCAAGGGCGCTCCGGGGGGCGGCCACCCGACCCAGGGCGGCGGGCACCCGACGAAGCCGCCGGCCGGCGGCACGTCGATCGTCTACTTCAAGGTCGTCCAGAAGCCGACCTGCCCGAGCGGCACCGACCCGGGCCGGTCGCTGATCGTCGGGTGGAAGACCACCGGCGCGACGGCGGTCGCGTTGTCGGCCGACAACCCCGGCATGGTGGGCAGCTACGGCACCTACCACGGCAACGAGGGTTCGCAGGAGTTCTCGTTCTCGTGCGCGGACAAGGGCAACACCGAGACGCACACCTACACGATCCACACGATCGGCGACGGCCCGCAGCGGTCGAAGACCATCAACGTCTCGTTGCGGGTGCCGCAGAGCTGAACGACGACCGGGTCGGCGCCACCGGCGCCGACCCGACCGCCGCGCCCGGCTACGCCTTCGGGATGTCGAAGAGGTTCGGGATGCTGGCGGCCAGCGCCATGTCGCCCTTCGCCTTCACCTTGCCGGTCATGAAGAGCATGACCGGGTTGGCGCCGCCTGAGATGATCTTCAGGAACTCGACCGGGCCGACGGTCAGGGTCAGCTTCGGCTCGCGCTGCGGCGGCTTCGCGGTGGTGCAGGTGCCGTTCTCGATCACGACCTCGTACGTGTCGGAGCCGCCGTCCAGGGCGCCGGTGATGACCCAGTGCAGCACCGTGTTGGTGTTGGCGCCCTTGTCGGCGCGGAAGAGCGAAGGCATCCGGTTGAACACCTCGTCGAGGACCTTGCCGCGTACGTCGCTCTGCATCACCTGCGCGATCTGCGCGTCCGGGGTGGCCTTGACGAGCCTGGCGAACTCCTGGGGCTCTACCGAGGCGAACGTGGCCGGGTCGAAGTCGGTCATCGCTGATACCTTCCGCCGGTCGAGAAACTTACTGACAAGTAACCTTATGCAGGAGCAGGAACGGCGGCAAGCCGGCCACGCCGGCTAGCCGGGCGTGACGGTACCGGTCAGGTGCGGCCGGCCCGACCGCGCGTCGTGCAGCGCGAAACTCCAGGCCGGACTGGCGCTGAAGGCGACCGTCGCCGGCAGCAGGATCGGCAGCTTGAAGGCCGCCTCCACGGTGTAGGCGTCCGGCAGTCGGCCCTCCAACGCGGCCAGGCAGCGGGCCTTGCTCCACATGCCGTGCGCGATCGGGCGGGCGAAACCGAACAGCCGCGCCCCGATCCGGGACGTGTGGATCGGGTTGTGGTCGCCGGACAATCGCGCGTACTCCGTACCCACCCGGGGCTCGACCCGGAATCGGCCGGAAGCGGCCGGCGGCGCGGGACGCTCACCCGGGCCGCGCCCGTCCCGGTCGCCGCTGGTGCGCTCCCGCCGCAGGTACGTCGACACGCCGCGCCACACCACCTCGCCGGCGACCGACGCGGTGGCGAGTACGTCGAACTGCCGGCCCCGTGGATGCGGCCGCAGGTCGGCGGCCCGGACCGACAGGTCGAGTGGCTCGTTCGCGTCGACCGGGCGTTCGACGGTGACCCGGTTGGCCACGTGCACGAGCCCGACCAGCGGAAACGGGAAGTCCGGCGCCGACATCAGCCGCATCGCCAGGGGAAAGGCGAGGACGTGCGGATAGGTGGCCGGCAGCGTGTCGGTGAGCCGGAACCCGCACACCCGGTCGTACGCGGCCAGGTGGCCGCGGTCGACGGTGACCCCGCGCAGCCGCAACTCCAGCCCGGGCAGGCTGTCGCCGCCGCGCCGGCCGCCGAGGCCGGGCACCAGCCCGATCGCCGCCTGCCGGTAGAGCGCGCCGACGGCGGGTGGACTGGTCAGCACCAGCGTGCCGGCGGGCCGGGGCGCGCCGTCCTTCGTACCGGCGGTGCCGTCAGCGGGGTCGGTCGTCGGGTCCTCGCTCATCACGCCCCCAGCAGGCTCTGGCCGCAGACCCGGACCACGTTGCCGGTCACCCCGCCCGAGCCCGGCGAGGCGTACCAGGCGATCGTCTCGGCCACGTCGACCGGCAGGCCGCCCTGGGCCATGCTGTTCATCCGCCGCCCGGCCTCGCGCAGCGCCAGCGGCATCTTCGCGGTCATCTTCGTCTCGATGAAGCCGGGAGCGACGGCGTTGACGGTCACGCCCCGCTCGGCCAGGACCGGCGCCATCGACTCGACCAGCCCGATCACCCCGGCCTTCGAGGTCGCGTAGTTGGTCTGCCCCCGGTTGCCGGCGATCCCGGCGATCGACGCCACCCCGATCAGCCGGCCACCCTCGGGCAGCAGGTCACGTTCCAGCAGTACGTCGTTGATTCGCTCCTGGCTGGACAGGTTGACGTCGAGTACGGCGTCCCAGCGGGCGGCGTCCATCCGGCCGAGCGTCTTGTCCCGGGTGATGCCGGCGTTGTGCACGACGACGTCGACCCGGCCGTGCCGGGCCGCGAGGTGGTCGGCGAGCCGGGCGGGCGCGTCGGGGACGGTCAGGTCGAGCTGCAACGCGGTGCCGCCGATCGAGTTCGCGACGTCGGCGAGCGCGTCACCGGCCGCCGGTACGTCGAGCGCCACGACATGGGCCCCGTCACGGGCCAGCACCCGGGCAATGGCCGCACCGATGCCCCGCGCCGCGCCGGTGACCAGGGCGACCTTGCCGTCCAGCGGCCGTTCCCAGTCGGCCGGCACCGTCCCGGCGCCACCGGTGCCGATCCTGACCACCTGGCCGGAGACGTACGCGGAACGCCCGGAGAGCAGGAACCGGACGGTGCTCTCCACCGCCGTCTCGGCGCCGGGGGCGACGTAGACGAGCTGGGCCGTGCTGCCCCGGCCGAACTCCTTGCCGATGCTGCGGGTCAGTCCCTCCAGGGCGCGCTGGGCGGTGGCCTCGCGCGGGGTGGCACAGAGCTCCGGCGGGGTGCCGAACACGATCACCCGCCCCGAGCCCTTCAACGCCCGGGCGTGCGGGTGGAAGAAGTCGTAGAGCCGGCGCAGGCCGGTCGAGTCGGTGATGCCGGTGGCGTCGTAGACCAGGGCGGCGTCCGTACGGCCGCCCGGCTGCGCGGTCGTGCCCGGGTCGCGTACGTCGACACCGGCGGCGGTGAGCAACTTGGCGACCGGTTCGCGCAGCCGCCCGCCCGGCGCGGCGTCGAGCACCACCGGTCCGGTGACCAGCGGATCGCCGGGGCGGTAGCGGCGCAACCGGGGCGGGTCGGGCAGGCCGAGCCGCTTGACCAGCGCCTTGCCGGGGCCCGAGTTGGCGAAGCTCGCGTACCTGTCGCTCATGCGAATAGAGCGTACTGGCGGGTAGGTTGGCGGCAAGTCCAGAACGTGCAGGAGGCGGGATCGTGCAGACCATCCGGCGGGTCGCGGTGATCGGTGGCAACCGCATCCCCTTCGCCCGGTCCAACGGGCGCTACGCGACCGCCACCAACCAGGACATGCTCACCGCCGCCCTGGACGGGCTGGTGGCCCGGTTCGGGCTCGCCGGCCAGCGGCTCGGCGAGGTCGTCGCCGGTGCGGTGCTCAAGCACGCCCGCGACTTCAACCTCACCCGCGAGGTTGTGCTCGGCTCGAAGCTCGACCCGCGCACCCCGGCGTACGACATCCAGCAGGCTTGCGGCACCGGCCTGGAGGCCGCGATCCTGGTCGCCAACAAGATCGCCCTCGGGCAGATCGAGGTCGGTGTGGCCGGCGGTGTGGACACCACCTCCGACGCTCCCTTGCAGCTCAACGAGGAGATGCGGCGCACCCTGCTGGAGATCAACTCGGCGCGGACCCTCGGCGCCCGGCTGCGGGCCGCCAGCCGGCTGCGCCCGCACCAGCCGTTCCGGCCCGAGTTGCCGCGCAACGCCGAGCCGCGCACCGGACTGTCGATGGGCGAGCACGCGGCGATCACCGCCGTCAGGTGGGACATCGGCCGGGCCGAGCAGGACGCCCTCGCGCTGGAGTCGCACCAGCGGCTCGCGGCAGCGTACGACAAGGGCTTCTTCGACGATCTCGTCACGCCCTACCAGGGGCTGACCCGCGACCAGAACCTGCGGCCGGACACCTCGCTGGAGAAGCTCGGCAAGCTCAGGCCGGTCTTCGGCACCCGGGGGCCGGACGCCGACCGGGCCACCATGACCGCCGGCAACTCGTCGCCGCTGACCGACGGCGCGTCGACGGTCCTGCTCGCCTCCGAGGAGTGGGCCGCCGCGCACAAGCTGCCGGTGCTCGCCTACCTCGGACCGTCCGAGGTGGCCGCCGTCGACTTCGTGCACGGCGACGAGGGGCTGCTGATGGCCCCGGCGTACGCCGTACCGCGACTGCTGGCCCGGACCGGGCTGACGTTGCGGGACTTCGACTACTACGAGATCCACGAGGCGTTCGCGTCGCAGGTGCTGGCCACCCTGGCCGCCTGGGAATCGCCGGAGTTCTGCAAGGACCGGCTCGGGCTCGACGCCCCGCTCGGCGCGATCGACCGGGATCGGCTCAACGTCAACGGTTCGTCGCTGGCCGCCGGACACCCGTTCGCCGCGACCGGCGGCCGGATCGTCGCCACGCTGGCCAAGCTGCTCGCCGAGAAGGGTTCCGGACGCGGTCTGATCTCCATCTGCGCGGCCGGCGGCCAGGGAGTGGTCGCCATCCTCGAACGCTGACCCTGATCGGTGGAACCGGGGTCGCCCGGCGTCCGGCCGAACCCTAGGGTCTGTGCACGTGAACTGGTCACAGACGTTCGCCCCGCTGCGCAACCGGGCGTTCCGCTACCTGGTCGCCGGCCGCACGGTCAGCGTGCTGGGCAACGCCGTCGCCCCGATCGCGCTCGCCTTCGCCGTGCTCGACCTGACCGGGTCGGCCCGCGACCTCGGGCTCGTCGTCGGCGCGCGGTCCCTGGCCAACGTCCTGTTCCTGCTGATCGGCGGGGTGATCGCCGACCGGTTTCCCCGGCACCTGGTGATGGTCGGCGCCAACCTGCTGGCGGCCGGGACCCAGGCCGCCATCGCGGCGGCCGTGCTCACCGGCACCGCGACGATCCCGCTGCTGCTCGGCCTCTCCGTGGTCAACGGGATCACCGCCGCGCTGGCCCAGCCGGCCACCGCCGCGGTGATCGGCCAGATCGTGCCGCAGGAGTCCCGACAGCAGGCCAACGCGCTCAACCGGCTCGGGTTCGCCAGCGCGGCCATCTTCGGCGCCTCGCTCGGCGGTCTGCTCGTCGCCGCCATCGGCCCCGGCTGGGGACTGGCCGTCGACGCCGCCGCCTTCGCCGTCGCGGCCGGGCTCTTCGTGATGGTCCGGGTGCCCAGGGCCAGCGCCGCCGAGCGGACCGGGCCGGCCCCGAACGTCTTCCGCGAACTGCGTGAGGGCTGGGTCGAGTTCAGTTCGCGGACCTGGCTCTGGGCGGTGGTGCTCGGCTTCTGCCTGCTCAACGCCGCCTACGTCGGTGGGGTCAACGTGCTCGGGCCGGTCATCGCCGACGAGAGCTTCGGCCGGGCCGGGTGGGGCCTGGTGCTGGCCGTGAAGACCGTCGGCATGATCGTCGGTGCGCTGGTCGCCCTGCGGCTGCGGATCCGCCGTTTCCTGTTCTTCGGGGTGGCCTGCATGGCCGCACCGGCCCTGCTGCTCGGCGGCCTGGCGCTGGCGCCGTATCTGATCGTGCTGGTGGGCGCGGCGTTCCTGACCGGGCTCGCCATGGAGCAGTTCGGCATCGCCTGGGAGACGACGATGCAGGAGCACGTGCCCGGCGACAAACTCGCCCGGGTCTACTCCTACGACATGCTCGGCTCCTTCCTGGCCATCCCGATCGGTCAGGTCGCGGTCGGTCCGCTGGCCGAGGCCCTCGGCACCCGGGTCACCATGCTCGGGGCCGCCGCGCTGGTCCTGATAGCGGTGCTCGGCATGCTGGCCAGCCGCGACGTACGCCGGCTCGAACACCGCCTGGATCCACCCGCCGTCCCGGTGACCGCCGATCCGGTGGCCGGTGCCCCGGCCGCCGCGGCCGACCCGGGTGACCTGCTGACGAAGTCCTGACCGGGGCATCGACTGGATGGGCGTTGCTAGCATCCAGCAGCATGATTGTCGAGGTGTCGACGCATGACGTCTGAGCAGCCGTTCCCGGCCCCACCGGCACATCTGTCCGCCGATCCGGGCCGGTCCGCCGGTCCGAGCCGACCCGTCCGTACCGTCGTCGGGCTGCTCCTGCTGCTGCCCGCGCTCCTCGCCCTGCTGTGGTCCTACGTCCTGCCGTCGGTGTCCACACTGGTCAAGAGCTTCCAGCGGGATCCGCTGATCGGCACCGTCGAGCAGGTCGGCGGCGCCAACTACGAGCGGATCCTCGAGATGGGGTTCCTCGGGGCGTTCAGCTTCGCGCTGGGGCTCGCGCTGGTGCCGCTGCTGTGCGCACTCCTGGTCGCACCGCTGCTGGCTGTCGTCGCCGACCGTGCCGGTCGGGCCGCCCGCCTGGTCACCCGGGGCCTGCTCGCCCTGCCCCTGGCCGGATACGCCCCGGTGGCCGTCCTGGTGTTCTGGATGATGCACCGGTCCGACCCGCGGGTGCTGAGCGAGAGCCCTCGGCTCACCCTGATCTGGATCGTCGGCATCACGTCGTTCGGGCTGGTCGTCGGCGTCGCCGCGACGTTCTTCCTGAGTGCGTTGCGCGGCCGGCGGGCCGGTGGCCGCCCGGGGCCGGCGATGCTGGTCACCGGTGCCGTGCTCGCCCTCGGCGTCGTCGCGGCGGCCCTGCAGACCTACACGGTGCCGGCGCTGCTCACCGGCGGCGGGCCGGCCCGCCGCACGGCGACGCCGGTGCTCGACGCGATGCAGAACAGCCTGATCCGGATGGACCTGGGGCCAGGTTCGGCGATCTCCACCATCCTGCTCGCGGTGCTCGGCGTGCTGGGCCTGACCACCGTCGGGCTGTTGCTGATCACCCGGGCGAGGATCGAGTGGGACGGCTGGCGCGACCGGCCCGCGTCCCCTGGAATCCCGCCGGCGCCGTCCGGAATCCCACCGGAGCGTGCCGGTCGCCCGCTCTTCCTGGTCCTGCTGGTGGTCGCGTTGGTCGGCTTCCTGGCGGTGACCGCCTACGCCGTCCTGTTCCCGTGGGTGCGGGCCGCCTTCAGCGACGGCGAGTTGCCGATGGGTGCCACCAGCGGCGGGATCTTCGTCAATACCTGGCTCCCGCCGCTGATCGGTGCGGTGGTCTCGGTCACCCTGGCCGCCGTCGGCGGCTTCGCGATCGGCGGCCTCCGCCCGCTCGGCCGGTGGAGCGAGATCCTGCTGCTGCTCTTCGCTCCGTGGCTCTTCGTCGGCACCGGTCCGCTGGCCATCGCCAACTACCTGCGCGCCCGCGACCTTGACCAGATCGACTCCCTGATCGGGCTGATCCCGCCCGGCTGGGTCTCGATTCCCGCGCTGGTCGCGTTCACGTTGCTGTTCCGTGGCCTGGAGCCGCGCTGGCGGGCGGGCGGCGGGTTCGCCCGTACGGTCCTGCTTCCGGCGCTGCCGTTGCTTCCGCTCGCCGTGGTGGTGTCGTGGCTGATCAGCGCGCAGCAGCTGCTCTGGCCGTGGCTGATCGGTCAGGGGCCCGGCAGCTGGACCGCCGGCCTGGTCGCCCAGCAGGTGCTGTACCGGCGGATCGCCACCGACGACGCCGCGCTGGCACTGGTGCTGCCGTTGCCGATGATGCTGCTGTTCCTCCTCGTCCTGGTGGCGGCGCAGATCACCTACCTGGATCGCCTGGCCATCCGCGTCGGCCGTCGCTGAGCCTCACCCCCGCGATCTTGCGGTTGTCGCCCTCCATTTCCGGCAAATGGGGGAGACAGCCGCAAGATCGCGGGAGGCTCGGTAGGAGCGGCTGAGCGGGACCGGGGGCGTGAAAGACTGCGGTACGTGACGAAACCGCAGGTGCCCAACGTTCTCGCCGGCCGCTACGCCTCTCCCGAACTCGTTCGACTCTGGTCGCCCGAGGAGAAGATCCGGATGGAGCGGCGGCTCTGGCTGGCCGTACTCCGGGCCCAGCGGGACCTCGGCATCGAGCTGCCCGACGGGGTGGTCGAGGCGTACGAGGCGGTCGTCGACGACGTCGACCTAGAGTCGATCGCGGCCCGCGAGCGGCTGACCCGGCACGACGTGAAGGCGCGGATCGAGGAGTTCAGCGCGCTGGCCGGGCACGAGCACATCCACAAGGGAATGACCTCCCGCGACCTGACCGAGAACGTCGAGCAGCTCCAGATCCGGGCCTCGCTGGAACTCGTACGCGACCGCGTCGTCGCCACCCTGGCCCGGCTGGCCCGGCTCGCGGTCGAGCATTCCGACCTGGTGCTCGCCGGGCGCTCGCACAACGTCGCCGCCCAGGCCACCACGCTCGGCAAGCGGTTCGCGTCCGCGGCCGAGGAACTCCTGATCGCCTACGAGCGGATCGAAGACCTGATCGGGCGCTACCCGTTGCGTGGCATCAAGGGGCCGGTCGGCACCGCCGCCGACCAGCTCGACCTCTTCGACGGCGACGCGGGGCGGGTGGCCGAGCTGGAGCGCCGGGTGGCCGCGCACCTCGGGTTCAGCCGGGTGCTCGACAGCGTCGGCCAGGTCTATCCGCGGTCGCTCGACTTCGACGTGGTCGCCGCGCTCGCGCAGACGGCCGCGGCGCCGTCGTCGCTGGCCCTCACCATCCGGCTGATGGTCGGTCAGGAGCTGGCGACCGAGGGCTTCAAGCCCGGCCAGGTCGGGTCCAGCGCCATGCCGCACAAGATGAACACCCGCTCCAGCGAGCGGGTCAACGGCTTCGCCGTGATCCTGCGCGGCTACCTGTCGATGGTCGGCGAGCTGGCCGGCGACCAGTGGAACGAGGGCGACGTCTCCTGCTCGGTGGTCCGCCGGGTGGCCCTGCCCGACGCGTTCTTCGCCGCCGACGGGCTCTTCCAGACCTTCCTGACCGTGCTCGACGAGTTCGGGGCCTACCCGGCGGTGATCGCCCGGGAACTCGACCGCTACCTGCCGTTCCTGGCCACGACCAGAATTCTGGTGGCGGCCGTACGTCGCGGGGTGGGTCGGGAGGTCGCCCACGAGGTGATCAAGGAGCACGCGGTGGCGGTGGCGCTGGCGATGCGGGAGAAGGGGATCGCCGAGAACGACCTCTTCGACCGGCTCGCCGCGGACGGCCGGCTCGGACTCGGCCGGGCCGAGATCGACGCGCTGGTGTCCGACCGGGGTGCCTTCGTCGGGGCGGCCGCCGCCCAGGTGCGGGCGGTCGCGGACCGGGTCGCGACGGTGGTCGCCGCGCACCCCGACGCGGCGGCGTACGACCCGGCACCGATCCTCTGACCGGTCCGGCCGTTCGGCGGGCCCGGTCGGGTCCGCCGGAGGGTCAGCCCTCGCGGACCGGCAGCCCCTCGATCGGCGCGGTGTCCTCCTCGTCGTCGTCCACGTCCGGTCCACGCCCCTCCCGTTCCCAGCGGTCGACCGGGCCGGAGTCGTGCGGTAGACGGGCGACGACGACGGCGGTGCCGTACGCGCACATCTCCATCCACATCAGGCCGACCTCGCGGTGTTCGAACCGCATCGCGAGTACGGCGTTGGCGCCCATGAGTTCGGCCGAGGCGCCGAGTTTCGTCAGCGCACTGACCCGCCAGCGCTGGAGGTGGTCCGATGCCCTGGGGTGGAGGAAGTTGCCACGAAGGGTCTTCACGCCTTCCGAGAACGGGTTGCGGGTACGCGGCACCGAGACGATCACCTGTCCGATGACGTGCCGTACCTCGTAACCGGGTAATGAATCCGTGGTAACCACCATCATGCTGCGATGCTAGGCATGTCGGATGTATCCCAATAGCGAGGTTCTGTTCAGCTGACCGCAGTCTGCGAAACGGTGCGGCGCGGACGCCCGGGTCATCCGAGCATCCGCGCCGCACGCGGGACAGGTCGTCAGACGCCGGCCACCGAGGTGATCCAGGCGCGGTTGTACGCGACGCTGCCGTAGTTCTGGATGTTGACGCCGTCGGCGGTCGAGGCGACACCGACCTGGGCACCGTTGTAGAACTGCGGGCCGCCGGAGTCACCGCGCCAGGCGTTGCCGTTGATCCGCGTGCTGCGGATCGCCCGGCCGCCGTACGCGTCGGTGACGCTGGTGCTGGTGACCCGGACCGAGGCGGTCTTGAGCACGGTCGACGCCGAGCAGCCGCTGTAGCAGGTCATGCCCCAGCCGTAGATGGTGTTGGTGGAGTTGACCGGCGGGTAGCTGTTGGACAGCGTGACGGCCCCGCTGGTGACCGGGCTGCTCAGGCGCAGCAGCGCGAGGTCGTACTGACCGTACGAGGCGGTGACGCTGCGGGTCACGCCGCCCGAGGTGCGGTTGACGCTGCCGATCCGCACCGACATGGTGCCGCTGACGCAGTGCCGGGCGGTGAGCACCCAGTTGGCCGCGATGACCGAGCCGGAGCAGGTGAACGAGCCGTTGCTGAAGACGGCGGCGGCCCACGGGGCGGACGAGACGGTGCCGCCGCCGATGATCGGGTCCGGGCCGGCGGGGGCGGCCGTGGCGACCGACGGGGCGGCCACCACGCCGACGAGGGCGGTGGCCAGCGTGGCCAGGGCGAGACGAGCGCGCATGGACGGGCTCCTTCCGAGGGGGTTTGCCCGGCGGGGGTCGGCCGGGTCGGGGTGAGCCGCCGTCGGTGGACTGGTCGTCCGCCGTACGGCTGTTTCGAAATGGATCAATGAACTCGGGGGTCTGATCCTTCCGACGGACACGCTAGGACGTCCGCCATTGATTCACAATGGTCGAATCGACATAACACGATGTTATGGCCCTGGTGGGCGGCGGCGCGGCGGTGGGATACGCTCGCCACCAGCGAAGGGGAGTAGCCCCCAATCACGCGGTCGACACACTGGCGCCCGGCGCCCGGCCACGTGGACCGCACCCGATCCGGTGCGGTGGGCGAGACCTTCGACCCAGGCCGTATGGCCGGGTCGAGGGCATCCCGCTCCCGGTCCGGCCGGGAAGGAATCCTCCGTTGGAATACGTTCTCGTCGCGCTGACCGCTTTCGTGCTCATCGCGCCGGTCGAACTGCCGGACAAGACGTTCGTCGCCACCCTGGTGCTCACCACCCGCTATCCGCCGCTGCCGGTGTGGCTCGGCGTGGTGGCCGCCTTCGGCGTGCAGTGCCTGGTCGCGGTGGCGGCCGGCAGCCTGCTCGCCCAGTTGCCGCAGGCGCCGGTGGCGCTGGTCTCGGCCGGACTCTTCGCGGTCGGCGCACTGCTGCTACTGCGCGGGGCACGGCGGGCCGACGCCGAGGGCGCCGAACAGGAGCAGGCCTTCGCGAGCAAGGTCGGCGAGGGGAAGCGGGGCTGGCGGGCCTTCGGCGCCAGCTTCCTCGTCCTGTTCACCGCCGAATGGGGCGACCTGTCGCAGTTGCTCGTCGCCGGCCTGGTGGCCAGCGGGCAGCCCGCCATTCCGGTCTTCTTCGGCTCCTGGGCGGCGCTGGCCACCGTGTCCGGACTCGCCGTCCTGCTCGGCCGCTGGCTGCTCAAGAAGATCCGGCTGTCGCTGGTGAGCTACGTCGCCTCCGGGGTGTGCGCCATCCTCGCCGTGGTGACCGCCGTCACCGCCATCAACTCGCTGATCTGAGGAAATCCCTGCTGCTGCCCCCGGCGGACGGTGATCCGCCGGGGCCGGCCGGGTGCCGGTCCGCCCCGGTGCGAACTATGTCCCGTCGTGCCTGCCCCGCCGCAGGCCACAGGCGACCTCCGCCGGCCCGTGTACGCCGCCGGGCGGTGCGTCGACCGGTCCATCTACCAGGTAGGCTGGCTCCGCTCGCCCCATTGGGGTCGGCACCCAACTGCGTACACAGTCAGGAGTGCCCAGTGGCTCGCGTCGTCGTCGACGTCATGCTCAAGCCGGAGATTCTCGATCCCCAGGGTCAGGCGGTCGTAAACGCCCTACCTCGCCTCGGGGTCGACGATGTCTCCTCCGTGCGCATCGGCCGGCGCATAGAGATCGAGTTCGCCGGTGAGGCGGACCTCGACCGGGCCCGTGAGATCGCCGACAAGCTGCTCGCCAACCCGGTGATCGAGGACTTCGAGGTCCGGCTGGCCGAGACCGAGGAAGTCCGACCGTGACAGCGCGCGTAGGCGTCGTCACCTTCCCGGGCTCCCTCGACGACGGTGACGCGGCCCGTGCCGTCCGTCTCGCCGGTGGCGAGGCCGTACGCCTCTGGCACGCCGACCCCGACCTGCACGGCGTCGACGCGGTGGTGCTGCCCGGCGGCTTCTCGTACGGCGACTACCTGCGGTGCGGCGCCATCGCCCGCTTCGCGCCGGTGATGGAGAGCATCGTCGCCGCCGCGGCCGGCGGCCTGCCGGTGCTCGGTATCTGCAACGGCTTCCAGATCCTCTGCGAGGCCCACCTGCTGCCCGGCGCGCTGACCCGCAACCAGCACCTGCACTTCCGCAACCGCGACCAGATCCTGCGGATCGAGTCGCCGGCCACCGCCTGGACCAACACCTTCGCCGCGGGGCAGGAGATCCTGATCCCGGTCAAGAACGGTGAGGGCTGCTACGTCGCCGACGAGCGCACCCTCGACGAACTCGAGGCGACCGGCCGGATCGTCGCCCGCTACGTGGGCGGCAACCCCAACGGCTCACTGCGTGACATCGCCGGCATCAGCAACGCGGCCGGCAACGTGGTCGGCCTCATGCCCCACCCGGAGCACGCGGTCGAGGCGCTGACCGGTCCGTCCCTCGACGGGCTGGGCTTCTTCACCTCGATCCTCAAGCACCTCGCGGGAGCACCTGCATGACCACCCAGTCAGACGTCCGGCCAGGCGCGGCACCGTCCGCCGAGGACCCGGACACCGTCGATGTGGCCGTGGCCACCCCCGAGGTGCCCCAGCCGTACGGCGAACTCGGCCTGCGCGACGACGAATACGACCGGATCCGGCAGATCCTGGGCCGCCGGCCGACCCAGTCCGAGCTGGCCATGTACTCGATCATGTGGAGCGAGCACTGCTCCTACAAGTCGAGCAAGGTCCACCTGCGCCAGTTCAGCGAGAAGGCGCCGCCGAGCGACCGGCTGCTCGCCGGCATCGGGGAGAACGCCGGCGTCATCCGGATCTCCGACAACCTCGCCGTGACCTTCAAGGTCGAGTCGCACAACCACCCGAGCTTCGTCGAGCCCTACCAGGGCGCGGCCACCGGGGTCGGTGGCATCGTCCGCGACATCCTGGCCATGGGCGCCCGCCCGGTCGCGGTCATGGATCCGCTGCGGTTCGGCGCGGCCGACCACGAGGACACCGCCCGGGTGCTGCCCGGCGTCGTCGCCGGGGTCGGCGGCTACGGCAACAGCCTCGGCCTGCCCAACATCGGCGGCGAGGTCGTCTTCGACCCCTGCTACCAGGGCAACCCGCTGGTCAACGCGCTCTGCCTGGGCGTGCTCCCGGCCGACCGTCTCCAGAACAAGGCGGCGGCCGGCGCCGGCAACGTGGTCGTCCTCATGGGCGCCAAGACCGGCCGGGACGGCATCGGCGGCGTGTCCGTGCTGGCCAGCGCCACCTTCGACGCCGGCAGCGCCAAGCGCCGCCCGTCGGTGCAGGTCGGTGACCCGTTCACCGAGAAGCTGCTCATCGAAGCCTGCCTGGAGCTCTACGACGCCCAACTCGTCGTCGGCATCCAGGACCTCGGCGGCGCCGGCCTGACCTGCGCGCTCACCGAGACCGCCGCCGCCGCCGGCACCGGCATGCGGGTCTGGCTGGAGCGGGTTCCGCTGCGCGAGCAGTCGATGGAGCCGCAGGAGATCCTGGCCAGCGAGTCCCAGGAGCGGATGCTGCTCATCGTCGCTCCGGAGAAGCTCGAAGCGGTGCTCAAGACCGCCGACAAGTGGGGCGTCCTCGCCACCGCGATCGGCGAGGTCACCCCGGCGGCGCCGGACGGGCAGCCCGGCCGGCTGGTCATCACCTGGAACGGGCACACCGTCGTCGACGTACCGCCGGGTTCGCTCGCCGACGACGGCCCGGTCTACGCCCGGCCGATGCGCGAGCCGTCCGACCTGATCCTGATCCAGGCCGACCGCGCCGAGACGCTGCCGCGCCCGGCCAACCCCGACGCGCTGCGGGAGACCGTGCTGCGCATGATCGCGTCGCCCAACCTGTGCGACAAGACCTGGGTGACCGAGCAGTACGACCGCTACGTCCTCGGCAACACCGTGCTCGCCCAGCCCGAAGACTCCGGCGTCATCCGGATCGACGAGCAGTCCGGGCTCGGGGTGGCGCTCTCGGTCGACGGCAACGGCCGCTACGCCCGCCTCGACCCCTACCAGGGCGCCCGGCTCGCACTCGCCGAGTCCTACCGCAACGTGGCCGTCACCGGTGCCCGCCCGATCGCCGTCACCAACTGCCTCAACTTCGGCTCGCCCGAGGACCCGGGTGTGATGTGGCAGTTCGCCGAGGCCGTACGCGGACTGGCCGACGGCTGCGCCGAGCTCGGCATCCCGGTCACCGGCGGCAACGTCAGCTTCTACAACCAGACCGGATCGGTCGCCATCCACCCCACCCCGGTCGTCGGGGTGCTCGGGGTGCTCGACGACGTGACCCAGCGGGTGCCGATGGGCTTCTCCCGGCCCGCCCACGCCGACGGCGACGTGATCTTCCTGCTCGGTGAGACCCGCCTGGAGCTGTCCGGCTCCGAGTGGGCCTGGGTGGCCCACGAGCACCTGGGCGGCGTACCGCCCCGGGTCGACCTGGCCCAGGAGAAGCTGCTCGCCGACCTCGTCGCCGAAGCCGCCCGGGTCGGGCACCTCAGCTCCGCGCACGACCTCTCCGACGGGGGCCTCGCGCAGGCCCTGGTCGAGTCGTCGCTGCGGCACGGGGTCGGCGCCCGGATCGCACTGCCCGAGGAGTTCGGCACCGGCTCGATGCCGTTCGTGTATCTCTTCAGCGAGTCGGCCGGCCGCGCCCTCGTCGCGGTGCCCCGGGGTCAAGAGAAGGCGTTCGCCGGCCTGTGCGTCGAATACGGCGTACCGGCGACGGCGCTCGGCGTGACCGATCCCAACCAGGACGGCATCGACATCCGGGACCAGTTCTCGATCGGCTTCGACGAGCTGCGCGCGGCGTTCACCTCGACCCTGCCCCGGCTCTTCGGCGGCATGACCGAGGCTGCCACGCCGGAGCCCGCCACCACGGACGGCGAGCCCGCCGCCGCCGAACCTGCCACCGGCGAGCCGCCCGCGCCCGCCGCGCGGGTGGCCGGCGGTCCCGCCGAGCCGGCCGTGTCCGGGGCGCCGCCCGCCGCGGCCGTGGTCGCCGGAACCGTCGACACCACCGCACCCGCCGAAGTCGCCGAAACCGGCGATCCCGGCACCGCAGCCCCGGCCGGGCCTACCGACACGCCCTGACCTGGTGGTATTCGCCCAGCCGGGCAGCGGGGCACGCTTCGACTGGGGTCTCGCCGGCGCCGCCGAACTCGGGCGGGTCTGCGCGGCCCTGGTCGTCGTCGACGTCCTTTCGTTCACGACGTCGGTCGAGGTAGCGGTCTCCCGGGGGATGCGGGTGCACCCGTTCCCCTGGAACGACCAGGCCGCCGAATACGCCACCCGGATCGGCGCGGTCGTCGCCGTCGGGCGGGACTCGGTCGACGACGTCAACCCGTGGTCGCTGTCACCGGCGGCGCTGCGGCGTGCTCCTGCCGTACCCGACCTGGTCCTGCCGTCACCGAACGGCTCGGCCATCTGCGCCGCCGCCGCGACCACCGGTGTCCCGGTCGTCGCCGGCTGCCTGCGCAACGCACCCGCCGTCGGGCGCTGGCTCACCGAGCACGGGTACGGCTCGACCGACGCCCCGGTCGGGGTGATCGCCGCCGGCGAACGGTGGCCCGACCTGACGCTGCGCCCCGGCGTCGAGGATCAGCTCGGTGCGGCCGCGGTCCTCGACGCGCTGGCGACGGTGCCGGGCGGGCTCTCGGTCGAGGCGGCGGTGGCGCTGGCCGCGTTGGCCAGCGTGCCCGATGTGCCGGCGGCCGTACGCGGCTCCGTGTCAGGGCGCGAACTGCGGAGCCGCGGCTACGGCGCCGACGTCGAGATCGCCGTCGAAACGGGTGTCTCGTCGGTGGTGCCGGTGCTGCGCAACGGGGTCTTCACCGCCGCCTGACGAGGCGCCGGGCTCAGCCGTCCAGCCAGTCCAGCGAACCACGATCCGGCCGGCCGGGCTGCTGCGGGCCGCCCCGCCGGGACTGGTCGCCCTGACCACCCCGGTCGGACGGGTAGTCGCCGGGCTGGTCGTAGCCGCCCCGGTCGTAGCCACCCCGCTGTTCCGGCGTCCGGTCGTATCCGCCACCGCGCTGGTCGTATCCACCGGGCTGCTGGTCGTAGCCGCCCCGGTCGTAACCGCCGCGCTGGTCGTAGCCGCCCCGGGGATCCTGGCCGCGCTGGTCGTAGCCGTCGCGGTCGTATCCACCGGTCTGCTCGTATCCGCCAGCCGCGCCGGAACGGTGGTCCTGCTGGCCGTAGCCGCCGCCGGTAGCGGGCGCGTCGTAGCGGTTCCCCCGCTCGTAGCCGCCGGTCGAGGGCTCGTAGCCACCGGTCGGCTGCTCGTGGTCGCCGCCACCCCGGCCGCCGTACTGCTGCCCGGACGGTTGCCGGTAGCCCTGGTCCTGGCCGCCGTAGCCACGGCCCTGCCCGTACGAGGAGGAATCCGAGTCGTACGGGTCGACGGCGGGGGCGTAGCCGCCCGCGACCGCGTTGCCGGTGTTGCCACCGGGCTCGTAGCGGCCGGTGGGCTCGTCGTAACGGTCGCCGTAGCCGCCGCCCGGCGCGGGCCGGTCCGCCGGGCTGCCGTAGTCGCGCCCGCCGTAACCGTCGCCCCGACCACCGCCCGCACCGTAGCCGGCACCCGAGCCGGGGGAGTCGCCGTAGCCGTAGCCGCTGCCGGAAGAGGGGGCATTGCCGTAGCCGGCACCCGATGCCGGGGCGGTCCCGTACCCGGCACCCGAGGCCGGGGCGTTGCCGTAGCCCGCGCCGGAGGCCGGGGCGTTGCCGTATCCGGCGCCCGAGGCGGGGGCGTTGCCGTATCCGGCGCCCGAGGCGGGGGCGTTGCCGTATCCGGCGCCCGAGGCGGGGGCGTTGCCGTAGCCGTAACCTGCCTGGGTGGGCTGGCCGCCGTCGTAGTCGTTGCCCCAGCTCTGCTTGTCCTGGGTGGTCGGCAGCGGTGCGCCGTACGGGTCGGGGAACTCGTCGACGACCGGCCGGGCCTGAAGCATGGTCGGCTGGTCACCCAGTGCGGGGCGGCTGACCATGGTCGGGTCGGGTCCGGCGCCGGCCCGGGGCGTGATCCGCGTCGCGTCGTCCATCCCGCCGTATCCGCCGGCGGCAGCGGCGGCGGCGGGACGGGCCGCCCGGCCCCCCCGCCCGGCCGCACCGTCCTCGGCGTCGTCGTCGGCCTCTTTGCGTCGTACGAGAAGCAGCACGATCGCGCCGACGCCCAGTGCGACGAGCAGGCCACCACCGAGGATCAGGGCCCACGAGCCGAAGCCGCCGGAACTGTCGTTGGCGGCCGGCTGGGTCGCTGCCCCGGGAGTGGGCTCGCCGCTTACCTCGCCCTCGCTCGGGGTCGGTTCGGCACTCGCCTCGTCGGACGGGCTGGCGCTGGGCGACGGCGACGGCTGGAGCGCGAGAGCGAGCCGCTGGTTGGTCACCGACTGGTTGGCCGCGCCGGTGATCGTGATGGTCTTGATCGCGCTGTCCTTGCTGGCACCGAGTTCGATGCTGCCCGGAGCGATCGGGTTCTGGGCCGTGCCGGCGAAGCGGAAGCGGCCGTTCTCGCCGGTGACGGTGTCGTAGCGGTTGTTCTGCGAGTCGGCGATCGCCACCGTCGCGCCGGCGACCGGGTTGCCGGTGGTCTGGTCGGTGACCGTGCCCGAGACCTCCCGGACCGTCGGCCGCTGTGCCGGTGTCGGGGCGGTGACCCGGAGCGAGAACTGAGCCACGACGGGGTCGCTACCCTCGCCCCTGACTGTCACGGTCTCGTTTGCCGCTTGGGCGTTGGCGTTCGCCTTGACGGTCAAAAGATGCACGTGTGGGTCGTTCTCGCCTACGGTTACCTGAGCACAACCGCCGGTGCAACTCACGCCGCCCGGCAGGTTGGTCATACTGATGGCGAAGTTGGTTCCGGGTTCGGCGCCAGAGATTTCGACTCGGACGGTCGCATCACCGCCCGCCCGCATGTTCACCGAATCGGTGGTGACCCGCATCTCGGCAGCCAGGGCCGGTGAGGCCGGTACGGTGATGAGGGCGCTGGTGGCCAGCGCCACGACCACACCCGCCCGCAGCATCCAGGCTCGTCGGTGTGTTGTCACGTCCACCGCCTTCCGGTCCGGCTCGCCCCGCACGAATACACCGTCGGCCACTATGCCTTGTCTGGCGGGATCAGCGCGACCCAGGGGCAGCATGATGTGCTCCGGCGAAAGGTCGTATCGTCCCGTCGTGTCCTCTGCGCACTTTAAGTCTGCCGCGGTGGCGGCGGCTCTGGCGGCCATCGAAGCTGGGCGACCGCTGGAGAAAGCGGTGCTCCGTGATGCCGTCCGTGCGCTGCTGTCCGAGCTTTCAAGATCCGCACCGGGCCGATCGGTGGAGGTGCGGGTCCCACCTTACGGCGCAGTTCAGTGCGGTGCGGGCCCCCGCCACACCCGGGGAACCCCACCGAACGTGGTCGAGACCGACCCGATCACCTGGGTCCGGCTGGCCACCGGTCGATTGGCGTGGTCCGATGCGACGGCGGACGGGAGTGTGCAGCTCAGCGGTAATCGAGCTGATATCTCCGGATACCTCCCGATCTGATCGGCGAGGCGACGCGAGGCATCGTAGCAGAACGGAGCTTATTCGTAGCCGTCTGTCATCACCGCTGGCTCGCGTACACTGTCTGGCGACGGTATCCCGGACACAGCTCACCAGAATTTCGAGAGGGAGCGGCAGGTGCCCCGAGGCGACGGCCGGTTGACTCAGGACCTCGACCCCCAAAAGCCCGGCCCGCAGGACGAGTGCGGAGTATTCGGGGTCTGGGCGCCGGGTGAGGAGATCGCCAAACTCACCTATTTCGGCCTTTATGCGCTGCAGCACCGCGGCCAGGAGGCGGCCGGCATGGCCGTCAGCGACGGCTCCGGGATCGTGGTCTACAAGGATCTCGGCCTGGTGGCCCAGGTGTTCGACGAGCCCACGCTGGCCAGCCTGCGCGGCCACCTTGCGATCGGGCACACCCGCTACTCCACGACCGGCGGCTCCACCTGGGAAAACGCCCAGCCGACGATCCGGTCCAACGCCGCCGGCACCACGATCGCGCTGGCCCACAACGGCAATCTGGTCAACACCGCCCGGCTCGCCGTCGAGGCCGCCCAACGGGGCCTGGACTCCGACGGCTCGACCACCGACACCGCGCTGATGACGATGCTGCTGGCCAGCCGGCCGGACCTGTCGGTCGAGGCGGCCGCGCTGGAGGTGCTGCCGACCCTGCGTGGGGCTTTCAGCCTCGTCTTCATGGACGACAACACCCTCTACGCCGCCCGTGACCCGTACGGGGTCCGGCCGCTCGTGCTCGGCCGGATGGAGCGCGGCTGGGTGGTCGCCAGCGAGACCGCGGCGCTCGACATCGTGGGTGCGAGCGTGGTCCGCGAGGTCGAGCCCGGTGAGTTGATCGCGATCGACGAGCACGGCCTGCGGTCGGCCCGGTTCGCCGCCCCGGAGCCCAAGGGCTGCCTGTTCGAATACGTATACATCGCCCGGCCGGACACCACGATCGCCGGCCGCAACGTCTACTCCGCCCGGGTCGCGATCGGCCGTCAGTTGGCCAAGGAGCACCCGGTCGAGGCCGACCTGGTCATTCCGGTGCCCGAGTCGGGCACGCCTGCGGCGATCGGCTACGCCGAGGGTTCCGGCATCACCTACGGCGCCGGTCTGATGAAGAACCCGTATGTCGGGCGCACCTTCATCCAACCGTCCCAGACCCTGCGCCAGCTCGGCATCCGGCTGAAGCTCAACCCGCTGCGCGAAAACGTCCGCGGCAAGCGGGTGGTCGTGGTCGACGACTCGATCGTGCGGGGCAACACCCAGCGGGCCATCGTCCGGATGCTGCGCGAGGCAGGGGCGCTGGAGGTGCACGTACGCATCTCGTCGCCGCCGGTCAACTGGCCGTGCTTCTACGGCATCGACTTCGCCACGCGCGCCGAGCTGCTGGCCAACGGACTCGACAACGAGGGCATCCGGCGTTCGATCGGGGCCGACACGCTCGGCTACGTCTCGCTGTCCGGGCTGATCGCGGCGACCGAGCAGCCGAAGACCAGGCTGTGCCGGGCCTGCTTCGACGGTGAGTATCCGATCGAGCTGCCCGCGGGCAACCTGATCGGCAAGCACGTGCTCGAGGGTGTGGGCCGGCGGGTGTCCGGCGACGCCGGCCCGCGGCCGGGCACCGGAGCGCAACCCGAAGACCCCGGGACGGATCGTCCCGGCACACTGCCACTCGTCGCCGTGCCCGGCGGCGCTGAGGCACCGCAGCGTCCGTAGGACGTAGCCGGTCCGGCCAACTGCCGTCCGGGCCGGTGAGACACACAGTCGAGTGATCCTCGACAGGCACCCGACGCGGTTCGCCGCGAGAAGCACTGAGGGGAAGAACCGTGACGCACGTGACTGAGCGCGGCGGCGTAGAAAGCGGACCGAACGGTGGCGCCGACGGCGGCGACAAGCAGGTCTGGACCGCGGGAACCGGCCGCACCGGCCGCAAGCGCACCGTGACGTACGCGGACGCGGGGGTCTCGATCCACGCCGGGGACCGCGCCGTCGAGCTGCTGAAGTCGAAGGTCAAGCGCACGATGCGCCCCGAGGTGATGGGCGATCTCGGCGGGTTCGCCGGGCTCTTCCGGCTCAACACGCAGAAATACCAGAACCCGATCCTGGCGTCGTCGACCGACGGCGTCGGCACCAAGCTGGTCATCGCCCAGCAGCTCGACATCCACGACACCGTCGGCATCGACCTGGTCGCGATGGTCGTCGACGACCTGGTGGCCTGTGGGGCCGAGCCGCTGTTCCTGCTCGACTACATCGCCTGCGGCGAGGTCGTGCCGGACAAGGTGGCCGAGATCGGCGCGGGCATCGCCGACGGCTGCCGTTACGCGGGCTGCGCCCTGCTCGGTGGCGAGACCGCCGAGCACCCCGGGGTGCTGCGTCCCGACGAGTACGACGTGTCGGCGACCGGGGTCGGCGTGGTGGAGGAGAGTGAGATCCTCGGCCGGGACCGGGTCGAGGTCGGCGACGTGGTCATCGCCATGCGGTCGTCCGGTCTGCACTCCAACGGCTTCTCGCTCGTGCGCCACGTGCTGCTCGGGGCCGGGCGGATGCGGCTCGACACGGTGATCGACGACTTCGGCCCGCAGCGCACGCTGGGCGAGGAGCTTCTCACCCCGACCAAGATCTACGCGCAGGACTGCCTCAAGCTGATCGAGGAGTGCGAGGTGCGCGCCCTGGCCCACGTGACCGGCGGCGGCATTCCCGGCAACCTCGTACGCATTCTGCCCGAGCACGTCGACGCCGTGGTCAACCGGTCGACCTGGCGGCCGCAGCCGATCTTCGACCTGGTGCAGGCCAAGGGGCGCATCGAGGACCCGGAGATGGAGTCGACCTTCAACATGGGGATCGGCATGTTCGCCATCGTCTCGGCCGAGGACGCCGACCGGGCGCTGGCGCTGCTGGCCGGCCGTGGACTCGACGCATGGCAGGCCGGGGAGATCATCGAGGGCACCGGGACCGTGCAGATGATCGGTCACCACACCCGAGGCTGAGGCGATCATCGATCAATGGCCGGCTGGATAGCTGCCCAGGGGTTCACCTGGCCGGCCATCTCCACCTAGCCTGAGGTGCGCCTCAGGCGGGAGGAGGGATCTTGACCGGCCAACGGCAGGTGTTCACGGGGATGCGCGGCATCGCCACGGTTCCGACCTACGTGGTGATGCAGCCGACCACCCTGTGCAACCTCGACTGCGCCTACTGCTACCTGCCGTTCCGCGCCGACGACCGGAAGATGTCGCCGGCGGTCGCCGCCGCGGTCGCCGGCCCGGTCAACGGGTGGTCCCGCGATTCCCGGTTCTCCGTCGTCTGGCACGGCGGCGAGCCGCTCGCGGCCGGCCGTGAGCACCTCACGGAACTGCTGCGGCCGTTCGCCCCGGACGTCGAACACCATCTCCAGACCAACGCGACCCTGATCGACGACGCCTGGTGCGAGTTCTTCGCGGCCAACGACATCCGGGTCAGCGTGAGCGTCGACGGGCCACGGGCCCGCAACGCCGACCGGGTGACGCGGGGCGGCCGGCCGTCGTACGACCGGATCCGGCGCGGCATCGAGGCGCTGCGCCGGCACGGCATCCCGTTCTCCGCGCTGTGTGTGGTCAACCGGCCCGCGCCGGGGCTGGCGACCGAACTGTACGACTACTTCCTCGACCTCGGCTGTGAGGTGCTCGGCATCAACATCGAGGAGACCGAGGGAGTGAATCTCCGTACGAACGATCATCCCGCGGCGGCGGTCCGTGCCTTCTGGGCCGAGCTGGTCGCCGCGTGGCGCCGCGATCCGCGGATCCACCTGCGCGAGGTCGAGTGGTCGCTGCGGTACGCGGCCGCGGTGCTCGACGGCACCGCCGACGCCGTCCTGCCGCGCCAGTTGGACCCGATTCCCACCATCGGGTACGACGGCTCGGTGGTGCTGCTCTCGCCCGAGCTGGCCGGGTTCTCCGACCCTCGCTACGGTGACTTCACCAGCGGAAACGTTCTGGCGACGCCGCTGCCGGAGATCCTGGCCACGGCGCACCGGCTCGGCTGGATCCGGGAGTTTCTCGACGGGGTGGAAGCCTGCCGGTCCAGTTGTCCCTATTTCGGGTTCTGCGGAGGCGCCCACGCTGCCAACCGTTTCTTCGAGCACGGGCGTTTCGACGGTACGCAGACCAACCACTGCCGCAACAGCAAGATCCGTCTACTGGAGGGAGTGTTGGACCATGCCCGAGACCACGAGCGTTCGGCAGCCTGATCACGTCGAGGACGAGGTTTTCGACCCGGTCGCCGAACGGGTGCACGGAACCCGGGCGGGACTCACCGCGCTGCTGCGCGAGGCGGAGGAGGCACGCGTCCGCCGTGCCGAGGTGACAGCACCGGGTGCTGCCGAGGGGTCCAGCGCGGTCTGTGCGTGGAACCACTTCGAGAACATCCCGACGTTCTACAACTGGAACAACCGGCCGCGCTGAGCTGGTTTGTCAGACACTTTCGGTGCAGCCGAACGAGGGCTTGTCACGGTCTGGGCGGGACGCCCACCGTGGCAAGCCCTCGATCACGTCGGAAACCGGGCTGGACGAAACCTGCTGTGCCCACGGACATACGTGAGCACGCGGGCGTTACCGCGTGCTCAGATGCGACCGGAGATCAGCGGGCCGGCGGCGACCAGTTACGGTCGTCGTCCGTGTCGTCCTCGTCATCGTCGTCGACATACTCTTTGTAGTCGTCGTCGAAGTCGCGGTCAGACTTCCCACTGCCCGCCAGTTCACGCTGCAGTGCAGTGAGGTCGGTGTTCGGGGAGTGGTACTTCAACTCCCGGGCCACCTTCGTCTGCTTGGCCTTAGCACGGCCGCGCCCCATGGCTCGACCCCCTCGCACAGAATTCGGGGCAGCCCGAAGGCGGGCCCCGATGACGTCAGGCATCTCTCGTGGCTCTTACGGTACATGGGGATGGCCAGGTTCGGCACCTCGGGTTACCTACCGGAGTCTCCGCGCGTCCTCGCAGATGGTCACGGTGCGCCTGATTTCGACCTGTAAGGAGCGGCATGGGAAGTCAGTCATGACCGGACGGGCTTCCGGCCGCTCCCACGACGGTCAGGACAGGTGGATCGTACGCAGCCTGCCCACCTCGGCCATCCGGCGCTCCGCGAGCCGGTCGGCGGCCGCCGCCGGCGGCACCCCCTCGGCGTCGGCCAGCCGGAGGATCTCCCGGGTGGTGTCGAAGATCCGGGTCGCCCGCAGTTTCGCCCGTTCGAAGTTGAACCCCTCGATCTCGTCGGCGACCTGGATCACTCCGCCCGCGTTCACCACGTAGTCCGGGGTGTAGAGGATGCCCCGGTCGGCGAGCAGCTTGTCGATCCCCGGGTGGGCGAGCTGGTTGTTCGCACCACCGGTGACCACCCTGGCCCGCAGGGTCGCCACGGTGTCGTCGTCGAGCGCACCGCCGAGCGCGCAGGGGGCGTACACGTCGATGTCGGCGGCGACCAGCGCCGCGGTGTCCGCGACCAGGTCGACCTGCGGGTACGTCTCGCGCGCCCAGCGCAGGGCGGATTCGCTGACGTCGGTCGCCACGACCGACGCGCCGTCGTCCAGGAGGTGGGCGGTCAGGTGCTTGCCGACCTTGCCCAGCCCGGCCACGCCGACCCGGCGGCCGGCCAGCGTCGGGCTGCCCCACACGTGCTCCGCGGCGGCCCGCATCCCCTGGAAGACACCCCAGGCGGTGAGGACCGACGAGTCGCCGGCGCCGCCGTGTTCGACACTGCGGCCGGTCACGAACCGGGTCTCGCGGGCGATCACGTCCATGTCGGCGACGTAGGTGCCGACGTCGCAGGCGGTGTAGTAGCGGCCGCCGAGCGACTGCACGAACCGACCGTACGCGCGCAGCAGCGCCTCGGACTTGTCCAGCTCGGGGTCGCCCCAGATGACGGCCTTGCCGCCGCCGAGGTCGAGGCCGGCGAGGGCGTTCTTGTACGCCATCCCGCGCGAGAGGTCGAGCACGTCGTTCAGTGCCGCGTCTTCGTTCGTATAGGGGTAGAAACGTGTGCCGCCCAGCGCGGGGCCGAGCGCGGTGGAGTAGATGCCGATGATCGCCTTGAGACCGGTGTGCCGATCCTGGCAGAAGACGACCTGCTCGTGCCCGGCCGGATCCTGGCCGCCGGTGCTGGTGAATACGCCCATGCTTGCTCCTGGTGACGGTGTGTGCCCTTGTGGGGCACGGACCTCGGGGTGGTGCCCGGCGGGGTGTTGCCGGTGCCGCCGAGCCTAGGCCCGGTCGGGAGGGCCCGCCAGGCGCCCTGGGCCATTCGAACCGATCGGTGGTGCTGTAAGCAGCGAAGTTCCGTTTCGTGGGAGGATCGCGCCGTGCCGTCGCTCTTCGCTTCGTATCTCCGGGTCTACGAGCCGCTGACCGCCTTCGATCGGGAGCGCCAGGTCTTCTGGCGCCGGTACGTCAGACAGGGGCGGGCGGTGGCGCCGCTGGACGGCCCGGTGCGACAGCGTACGGCGGTGATCGAGGCGCTCGGTGCCGGCTGGAGCAGGCTGCCCGACCTGCCCGAAGAGGCTTACGTGCTGGAGACCGACGACACCCTCCTGGTCTGCCCGTGGAACCTGCGGGTACGGGTGGCCGAGGCGGCGCTCAGTGCCCGGGACGGCGTCCCGTCGGTGCTGGCCGACGCGTTCGTCCCGCCGATCCTGGCCGGCCAGGCCAAGGCGGTGATCGACGACTGGCGCAGCGGTGCCCGGGTGCTGGAGCACGGGGTGCCCCGGGTGCACGAGCAGATCTCCACCTGGGGCGTGCCGCTGCGGTGGTTCGTCTTCGTCGACGCCGAGGAGCGGGAGTTGACGTTGCGGGCGGGCGGCCGGGCGCTGCGCTACCGCACCGAGATCTCGAAGGCTCGGCGGCGGGCGTCCCGGGGCCTGTCGGTGTTGCGCAAGTCGGTGGGTGACGCGCCGATCACCCAGGCGGTGGAGGAGGGGGCCCGGTGGCTGGAGGAGTTCCACCCGCGTTCGGTCGTCGAACTCGACTACGGCGGCCTCGTCGACCTGCTCGACGATGAGGCGCTGGAGGGTGACGACTCGCCCCAACTGGTGGCGGCCGGGCTCGCCGGGCTGTCCCGGGGCAACAGCGAGGCGGCCACGAAGGCTTACGAGACCCTGGTCGCGCGGTGGCGGGACGTCCAGCTCAGGGAGCGCCGCAACTAGTCCGAAAATGCCCCAATCGTCCGCGCTGAGAGCGCTCCCAAAGCGAGGATCGCTCGTAGTGGGTACGCTACCAACGGTGAGCAACTGTCCCAATAAGGCGGTTTCTGGTATATAAAATTTGGATAAATCGGTCATTGTTCGTCCGTCTATCCAGGGACCTTCGGCCGTTCGGCCCATGTCGGACATCGGGGACTAGCCGGACCATGGGATACGCGTCGGCCGGCGGGACCCCGGCCGATGTTCTTAGGTACCTGTGGAGGAGTGACCGATGGCGTCGCGTACGCATGAACCAGAGCCGCTACTCACACCGGCCGAGGTCGCGTCGATGTTCCGTGTCGACCCGAAGACCGTGACCCGGTGGGCGAAGGCGGGCAAGCTCAGCGCAATCCGCACGTTGGGCGGCCACCGTCGCTACCGCGAGTCGGAGGTTCGCGCCCTGCTGCAAGGCCAGATCCCCCAGCAACGCCAGGGCGACTGAAAAACTCGGTCGATCGATCGTCGGTAAGGGACGGAACCCGCACGGGGAAGATGCGGGTGCCGTCCCTTCTCCGTGTCGGATCACCGACCGGCTCCACGTCGCCAGCTCTCAGGGGACCAGCACGATCCGGATGCCGACCGTGCCGTGCGCGCCCCGGCGGATCCGGCTGCCGAGCATGACCAGCCGGCCGAAGACCCCGTACTTCTTCTTCAGCAGTCCACGCACCCGCTCGGTGCTGGCCGGGTCGATCAGACTCGCCCGCGCGGGCACCTGCGGGCCGTGTGGCTTCCCCCGGACGTCGCAGGCCGCGACGGTGGCCTCGCCGCTGCGCCGGATCCGCTTCACCTTGCCCGAGTCGGCGACCGTCCAGACGGCGAGGCTGTCGCCGTCCCGCACCGCCCACACCGGAGTCGCCACCGCCCGGCCGTCCTTGCGGAACGTGGTCAGCAGGACGTACTTCTCGTCGCCGAGGCTTTCGAGGTCGGTCACGACAGCAAGGGTACGTCCCATCGATCGCCCGTACCGTCGGTAGTGTCAAGCTGGTGAAGGGTGAGCCGACGATCGGCGACGCGTTCGGCGAAGTCGTCCGGGACGCGCTGGCGGTGGCCACCGGCATCGGGCCGCGCCCGCTGGTCGGCGGGCGGCTGCCCCGCCCCGTCATCGAGATCATCGAGCGCGACGACGGCCTGATCAACGGCGCGCCGGCCGCCCACTACCTGGCCGGACCGGACGAGTGGCAGCCGTACGACCACCGGGCGGTCGACCGGGTCCACGGCGAGACGCTCGACATCGGGGTCGGCGCCGGCCGGATCGCCCTGCGGTTACAGGACCGCGGCGTCGCGGTCACCGGCCTGGACGTCTCCGCGGGGGCGCTGGCGGTGTGCCGGAAGCGGGGCGTACGCAGCCTGGTGCACGGCACCGTCGACCGGCACGCCTCGGACGGCCGCCGCTACGACACGTTCCTGCTGCTCGGCAACAACCTGGGCCTGCTGGAGGGGCGCGAACGGGCACCGGGGTTCCTCGCCGCGCTGGCGGCGATGGCCCGGCCCGGCGCGCAGGTGATCGCCCACGGCACGAATCCGTACGGCACCAGCGATCCGGTGCACACCTCCTACCACGAGGCCAACCGGGCCCGGGGCCGGCTGGGCGGGCAGTTGCGGCTGCGGGTGCGCTACCGGGAGTTGAGCACGCCCTGGTTCGACTACCTGGTCTGCACCCCCGACGAGTTGGCCGGGATCGTGCACGGCACCGCGTGGCGGCTGGTCGACGTCGACATCACCGACGCCCCGTACTACCTGGCCACGCTGCGGTTGGGGAACTGAACCGGCGGCCGGCCGGCAGGTGCTGACAGGGCCGAGAGGGCCGACAGGCGGTCAGCGTGGCGGCGGGGTGGCCGGGATGCCGGCGGTCAGGGCCGCGAACGCGGCCCGGCGGATTCTGGACGCCGGTCCGACCGGTCCGGCGTCGGCCGGCTCCGGCTCGGCGAGCCCGGCGCACAGCGCGACGTCCCACGAGGTGACGGCCGCCCCCGCCACCAGCAGCGGGTACGGATGGTGCGGTGGCAGGCCGGTGCGTTCGGCGACGAAGTCGACGACCACCTGCCGCAGGTCGTTCATCAGGGTGAGGTACATGCCGATCAGCGACGGCTGCTCGTCCATCAGCCGGATCCGCCGGGTGATCTGGCGTTGCTCGGCGGCGTCCAGGTCGAGGGCGTCGAGCACCGCCGCGACGGCCTCCAGCGGCGGCTGGTCGACCGCGGTCGCGGCGAGTTCGGTACGCAGCCGGGCCAGCCGCTGGTGGGCGACGTCGCCGAAGAGCACGTGCTGCTTGGACGAGAAGTAACGGAAGAAGGTGCGTACGGCGACCCCGGCCGCCTCGGCGATCTCCTCGACCGTGGTCTGCTCGTAGCCCTTCGCCGCGAACAGGGCGAGGGCCGCCTCCTCCAGCGCCGTACGGGTCTCCTGTTTACGCCGCTCGCGACGGCTCGGCGGCAGGCCGGAGCCGGGAGACGTCGTCATGTCCACATGGTGGCACGGCCGATCATGATCAACTGAATCCGGACCGGCCGCCGCTGTCCGTGTCCCGGCCGATACTTTTCCTTCGTATCCTGGCGGACACTTTCCTCCGGATCGCGGCTGACAGGCGCTAGCGTCAATGTATGAAGGTGGCGCGGCGGCTACTGCGTAACCTCGCCGGCAGCCTGGGAATCCTGGGCGCGCTCGGCATCGTCACCGTGGGGCTGCCTGCGATCGACCGCGCCATTCCCGCCGTGCGTCCGGTCGCCGCCGGGGTGCCCTATCCGGTCGGCGCCGGTGTCACCGTCGTACCGCCGCCCGGTGCCATGGTCGACGTCACGCAGACCCGGCCCTCCGGGGAACGCGGCACCGCCCTGTTCCTCATCGGCCCGGTCCGCTACGCGATCGTCGTCACCCCCTTCGACGGCGATCTCGCCGCGGCGGCCGCCCGGCTCGAACGGAAGATCACCGAAGTACGCGGCTACCAGATCACCGGCACCCAGCTCGGTGTCTCCACCGTCGGCGGGCTGCACGGCATCCAGGGCGGCTACATGGCGCCCGGCCGGGGCGGTCGCTACGCCGTCTTCCTCACCGGCGGACTCTCCATCGAGGTGACGGTCGCCGGCAGCCATCCCGAGTTCGGCGGCCTGGCCGCCGCCGTCGAGGCCAGCACCCGGTCGATCACCGTCGTGGAGGCCGCGTGACCCTCGGACCGCCACCGCCCCGCGCCGTCCAGTCCGTCCACCCCGCACCGTCCGGTTTCGACCTCCGGCAGGCCGTACCGCTGCCCGCCTTCTGGCTGTTGGTCGTCCTGCTGCTGGCCGGCCTGGTCCGGATCGGCACCCTGCTGTGGGCGGCGTTCACCGAACATCCCGTCGCGACCTCGGTCGCCGTCGGGCTGTTCGCCCTCTACGCCGTACCGTTCTGGATCTGCGTACGAGCCCTGGACTACTTCGAACGCGAACCGCCGGTGCTGCTCGTCGCGGCGTTCGCGTGGGGCGGCCTGGTGGCGACCAGCGCGGCCATCCCCGGCAGCGCCGCCCTGCACAACCTGCTGGCCAAGCTGCACTCCACCGAGTTCACCGCCGCCTGGGGAGCGGCGGTGGCCGGCCCGACCGTCGAGGAACTGGTCAAGACCCTCGGCGTCGTCGCGATCGTGCTCGTGGCCCGTACCCAGGTCAACAGCGTTCTCGACGGGGTCGTCTACGGCGCCCTGGTCGGGCTCGGTTTCCAGGTCGTCGAAGACGTCATCTACGCCGTGAACGCGGTCGTCATCGCCGGCCGCGGCGACGAGGTGACCCCGGTGGTGGCCACCTTCTTCGTCCGCGGCTTCCTCGCCGGACTGTGGAGCCACACACTGTTCGGTGCCCTGGCCGGCGCCGGCATCGGCTACGCCGTCGTCCGGCGGGACCGCTCCCGCCCGGCCCGCTGCGCGATGGCCGGGCTGGCCCTGGCCGGCGCGTGGGCCTGTCACTTCCTGTGGAACTCGCCGCTGCTCGCCGACGGGCCGGGCACCGGCGGCTTCGGGCTGCTGCTGGTGCTGCTCGCCAAGGGCGTGCCGTCGCTGGTCCTGATCCTGCTGCTGGTCCGGGTGGCCCGGCACCGCGAGGCCGACTACTACACGGCGCAGCTCGCCGCGCTCGACGATCCACGGATCGCCACGCCCGGCGAGCTGCGCGCGCTGGCCCTGGGACACCTGCGCGCCGACGCCCGGCGGCACGCGCAGCAGCGGGCCGGCCATCCGGCCCGCACGGCCGTACGGCGGCTACAGCACGCCCAGGCCCGGCTGGCGGTCGAACTCAGCCGGGCCGGCGCGGCCGTGGCCCGGACGCCCGACGTAGCGGTGCCGGACCCGGCCGGGCTGCCGGCCGCCGTCGACCGGTGGCGCGCAGAGGTGCTGACCCAGCGTGATCAGCTCCGGGAGTTGGGCCACCCGGAGGCGGTGGCACCCGGACCGGCCCAGGGACCCGGCCGGCGGATCGGTGCGGCGGTCGGGCTGGCGGTGCTCGTCCTGGCCGTGGCATGGGCGGCCCTCAGCTGGCTCGGCGCCGCCTGACGCCTGCCCAGCCCCCCTGACGCCTACCCGGCCCCGCCGGTGCCGCCTGCCCGGCCCCGCCTGGTGCCCGGCCCGGCGGGCGACGCCTGTCGCGGTCGTCAGACCGTCACCGGGGGATGACCGCCGTCGCCGTCGACCACCTCCTCGGGCGTGCCGTCCTCGTCGATGTCGACCATGGTGATGTCGACCTTGCCGTCACCGTCGGTGTCGAACTGGAAGAGGTCCGCCTTGCCGTCACCGTCGGTGTCCACCACCCAGACGTCGGCCTTGCCGTCGTTGTTGGTGTCCGCCGCCAACAGTTCGATGCGCTCGTCGCCGCGCGTCTCGACGGTTTCCTGCGGTTCGCTCATCAACGGACCTCCATCAGACGATCTTTCTCGGTACGGATACCCGTTCACGCTAGGGCCCCGTCCTGGCGTACGCGACCCGGGCTGCATAGGGTCGCTGGCATGAACGATCGTTTTGTCGTCGTCGGCGCCGGCACCATGGGGCTCGGCATCGCCTACGTCGCCGCCGGCGCCGGCTTCCACGTCGAACTCGTCGAGGTCGACCGGGACCGGGCCGACGCGGCCATGGCGAAGCTGGGCGGGCTGTGGCAGCGGGCGGTCGAGCGCGGCAAGCTCACGGCGGCGCAGGCGGACGCCGGCCGTACCCGGGTGGTGCCGCGCGGCGACCTCGCCGAGGTGGCCGACGGGCCCGACGTGGTCGTCGAGGCCGTGCCCGAACGCCTCGACCTCAAGCGGTCGGTGCTCGCCGCCGCCGAGGCCCGGCAGTCCGCGCTGCTCGCCAGCAACACGTCCAGCATCTCCATCGGCAGCCTCGCCGAGGGGCTGGCCCGGCCCGAACGCTTCGCCGGGCTGCACTTCTTCAACCCGGTCTGGGCGATGACACTGCTGGAGATCGTGGTCGGCCCGGCCACCGCCGACGGGACCACCGCGGCTGCCGTCGCGCTCGCCGGCCGGCTCGGCAAGGACCCCGTCGTCGTACGCGACCTGCCCGGCTTCGCCACCTCCCGGCTCGGCGTCGCCCTCGGGCTGGAGGCGATCCGGATGGTCGCCGACGGGGTCGCCAGCCCGGCCGACATCGACAAGGCGATGGTGCTCGGCTACCGGCACCCGGTCGGCCCTCTCGAACTCACCGACCTCGTCGGGCTCGACGTACGGCTGGACATCGCGCGCACCCTCCAGCGGGCGTACGGCGACCGGTTCGTCCCGCCCCCGCTGCTCGTCGAGATGGTCGCCGCCGGCCGGCTGGGCAAGAAGACCGGACAGGGCTTCTACGACTGGGAGAACGGGAGGCGGGCATGAGCATCGCCGTCGAGGAACGCGCCGACCGGGTCGTGGTCACCCTGGACCGGCCGGAGAAGCGCAACGCTATCGACGCCGACATGGTCGACGCGCTGCACGGCGTCTGCGCCCGGCTGGAACGGGAGCCGAAACCGCTGCTGCTCACCGGCGGCGCCGACGGCGTCTTCGCCGGTGGGGCCGACATCGCGCAACTGCGCGAACGGGGCCGGCTGGACGCGCTCGCGGCGATCAACGCTGGTGTCTTCGCCCGCATCCGGGCCCTGCCCCTGCCGACCGTCGCCGCCGTCGACGGGCCGGCGCTGGGCGGCGGCGCCGAGCTGGCGTACGCCTGTGACCTGCGGGTCTGCACGGCCCGGGCGTTCTTCGGCCAGCCCGAGGTACGGCTGGGAATCATGGCCGGCGCCGGGGCGACCCACCGGCTGCCGGCCCTGGTCGGTGAGGCCCGGGCCAAGGAGATGCTCTTCACCGGCCGGCGGGTGGGTGCCGAGGAGGCGGCCCGGATCGGGCTGGTCAACCTCGTCGTCGACGAGCCCGGCGAGCTGCTTGCCGCGGCCCACGGCCTGCTCGACGAGATCGTGAAAGGCTCGCCGCTGGCGTTGCGGCTGACCAAGCTCGCCGTCGACGCGCCGCCGGCCGCCCACCCGCACGTCGACCTGGTCGGTCAGGCGGTGCTCTTCGAAGACGAGGAGAAGCGCCGCCGGATGACCGACTTCCTGGAACGGAAAAGCCGGTGAGCCAAAGCTGGCCCACCGGCTTTCCGCCGCGTCGTTACGCCGGTCAGCTGGCCGCGTACGGGTTGGTGGTCGGGTCGATGTAGTTGACCTGGTCGGCGACACCGTCGAAGTTGGTGTCGCGGATGACCTGGTCGGTCACACCGTTCTCGTTGGTGTCGGTGGCGACCACGTCGACCCGGCCGTCGAAGTTGGTGTCCTGCACGACCATGTCCGGCGTGCCGTTGAAGTTGGTGTCGGCGACCACGTGGTCGACGTAGCCGTCGGCGTTGGTGTCGGTGCCGACGATGTCGATCATGCCGTCGGCGTTGCTGTCGATACCGACCGCGTCGACCGTGCCGTTGTCGTCGTAGTCACGCAGGATCGTGTCCAGGTGGCCGTCACCGTCGGTGTCGACCAGGACCGCGTCGGCGTTCCCGTCGCCGTCGAAGTCCTGGGTCACCATGTCGGCGACGCCGTCGCCGTCGGTGTCGGTGATGGTCTCGGTCGAACCGTCGACGTTCTGGATCACGATGGAGTTGGGCTCGTAGGACAGCGGCTCCTGCCCCGCGTCGGTCTCCGAGCCGAAGCCTTCGGTGTCGGTGGTCGGCTCTTCGAGGTCGAGGCCCGGGTCGCTGTACTCGCTCATTGTCTTGCCCTTTCGATCATCATCTCTCGCGGTGTTGATGAAACCGTACGGTGCCCGGACCAGCCGAGGAATCACGGAAACGTGCCACTACCGGGTGGCCGTCAGTGCCGCAGCGGTACGTCCGCTGCGGCAAGCGCCTTGATGACTTCGGCTGACTCCGCGAACCCGATGACCAGGGCGGCCTCCGGCGCGAATTCCTTGATCTCCTGTGCCCCGGCGGAGAAATCCACCGGTGGTCCGTCGGCACCCGCGGGCGGATCGTAGGTCAGCAGCCGGATCCGGTCCGGCGCCACTCCGGTCCGCTCCAGTTCGGCCCGGACGTTCTCCTGCAACCCCTGGCCGTACGAGTCCTTGCGGGCCACGATCACGATCCGGTTCGGGCCGTCCCGCAGGATGACGTCGGCCAGCGCCCGCCCCTGGAGGATGTCCGAAGGCGCGGTACGGAAGTAGAGGCCCTTGTCGTCCACGGTGCTCAGGCCGGCGTCGGTGTTGCACGGCGAGAAGAGGATCAGGCCGGCGGCGACGACGTCGGGCAGTACGGCCCGTGAGATTCCGGAGGCACCGGCGCCGATGATGACATGGGCACCCTTGGCGACATGCCCCCGAACGGTCTGCCGGGCCTTGTCGACGTTGGTGCCGTCGTCGCCGTCGAGCCACTCCACGTCCGTGCCGAGCACCCCGTCGGCGGCGTTGATCTCACGGATCGCCAGGGCCGCGCCGGCGGCCAGTGGCGGATAGGCGAGGGCCAGGTCACCGGTGCGCGGCAGCAGGCCGCCGATCTTCAGCGGAGCGCCGGCCCGCTGGTTCCCGCCGGAGCTTTCCCGCTTCGGCGGCGGCGGCGCGACAGTGCTGGTGGTGGTTTCGTCGCCGGCACCGATGAACTCCGTCTTGCCGTCGTCGAGTTCGTTGTCCGAACCGAAGTGCACGGTGGCGTAGCTCGCGGTCGACGGCTCCCCGGCGTCGGTGAATCCGCCCCGCTTCAGCGATACGCCCCTGTACTGGATGTCGGTGCCGGCCCGGGCGAGCTTCAGGCACTCGGCGACGGTGTCGCAGATCTCGCCGCCGGTGGTGACCCCGTTGATCTGCTTGGCGATCTCGGCCGGGGCGGTCGTGCCGGCGAGCTGGGTGGCGAGCGCACTGATCACGACCGCGTCGTACGTCTCACCGGAGTAGATGTAGTCGTCGAGGTCGGGGTCGACGGATGCGAGTCGTTCGATGAAGTCGGCGGACAGCGGCGTGAGGGGCTTGGTCCCCTTCATGCCGGCCAGGATTCCCGGCTGTCCCTCGAATTCCGTGGCGAACGAATTGATCATATTGCCGTCGGAGCCGTATAGCCTGACCAGGGATTCCGTCGTTTCCTCGGGCTCGGCCGTACCACAGCCGGTGGCGCCCAACAGGAACGCGGCGCAGACGGCCAGGGCGCCACTGCGCCTGCCGCGTGACACGGGCATCGGATCGTCCTCCCCTCGGCGAAGCTCCGTGGGCACACTAGCGTGCCAGCGGCCGGAACTGTGACCGTGGTCGCAGGTCAGCGCTTTACCTGCGGGTAACCTTCCGGCGTGGACGCCGACAGTCAACTCGCGGCCGAACTCGCCGCCGCGCCCGGCGCACTCGCCGAGCGGATGGGCATCACGCTGGTCGAACTGACCCCGGAGCGGGTGGTCGGCTCGATGCCGGTCGAGGGGAACACCCAGCCGATGGGTCTGCTGCACGGCGGGGCGTCGTGCGTCCTCGCCGAGACCCTCGGATCGGTGGGAGCCGCACTGCACGGCGCCACCATCGGCCGGCCCGCCGTCGTCGGTGTCGACATCAACGCCACCCACCACCGGGCGGTCAGCGCCGGTACGGTCACCGGCGTCGCCGTCCCGCTCCGCCGTGGCCGCACCGTCTCGACGTACGAGGTGGTCATCAGCGACGACAAGGGGAACCGGGTCTGCACCGCCCGGCTGACCTGTCTCCACGTTTCGGCCTGAGGCTCACCGTCCGGGAGTGCCGCCTTGACGGTGCGTCATACCCTTCCGCATGTGACTGAGCACGGGCGAAGTCATCGCCCGAGGTGCCGGAGAGCGGCATCAGCGCGGGCGGGGCAGGTCGAAATCGCCGCTCACGGCGTCGGACATGAAGCGAGGTGACGGCGTGACGGAAGTACCCCAGGAGGCGCTCGACGACGCCGCCAAGGTGCTGCACCTTGCCCTGGACGGCGACACCGACGCCGTCGTCGGCACGCTCGACGCGGTCGTCGACCGGGCCGGCGTGGTCGGTGCCTACGACGTCGCGTGGTGCCTGGCGGCCTCGATGGTCGGCGACGACCTCCGGCTCGGCCGGTGGACGCTGGAGTTCCCCGACATCGACGAGGCGGCGTACGACGCCCGCTGGGTCGCCCGTTTCCTCAGCGCGTACGCCAACGGCGACGTCTCGACGGGCGAGGCGCTCTTCGGCGCCGCCCTGGCCGACGGCCAACTGCCGGACTGTCTGCTCACCCTGGCCGGCTCGGCGGTCGCCACGCTGCGCAAGCGGGTGGCCTGACGGCGGCCACCCGCGATCGCGCGGCGGTGGATCAGAACGCGACCTGAACCTCCAGCGGGGTGTACTGGTAGAAGTTGTTCGAGAGCCGCACCCGGAACGGCACCCCGTCACGCACGTTGGTCGCGACCGTGAACCAGCCCGACTTGGCCGGGATGTAGGTCCAGTAGTTGCACCCGCTCGTCGTGTTCACGAAGATCACGCAGGCGTTGGTGCCGTACGTGCTGAAGTTGCGGATGTTGACGTCGACACAGCGGTTGGTGGTCCGGTAGGTGCCCACCTCGCCACCCCAGGCGCCGATCGAGAACTTCGAGCGGACCGCGCCGCCGTAGCAGGTGGCCAGCAGCGAGGCCTCGCCGGCTGTGCGGGGGATCGGTTCGGCGTACGCCGGTGGGCTGCCGAGCCCGACCGCGGTGAGAACTGACAGCGTCACGCAGGCGAGCAGGTGCTTGACCTTCTTGGGCATCCACGTCTCCGGGGTCGAGGGTCACCGTCTGTCATGGACAGACTTCCTGTGGCGACGATCGTAGTTACCGTGGTCCATGTCCGCTGCCCCGTCGCATGCCCCGGACCCGGCCCGGACGCACCGGCCGGGCGTGGTGCCGACGATGCTCACCCCGGACCGGCGGCCCGGGCCTGTGGTAGCTGTTGTGCATGTCCGACGCGATCCTCGCCAAGGTGCGCAAACTGCTGGCCAAGGCCGAAGACCCGGCCTGTACGGCCGCCGAGGCGGAGGCGTTCACCGCCAAGGCCACCGAGTTGATCGCGCGGTACGGCGTCGACCGGGCCCTGCTCGCCGCCCGTGACCCCGCCACCGACCCGGTCGGCGACCGGGTGCTCGACCTGCTCGCCCCGTACGCCCTCGACAAGGCCGGCCTGCTCGCCGCGGTCGCCACCGCGCTGCGCTGCCGGTGCGTACGCCGCCGGGTCGGCAGCGGGTTCGCCATGCACCTCTTCGGCTTCGGCAGCGACCTCGAACGCGTCGACCTGCTCTTCACCTCGCTGCTGGTGCAGGCCGCCCACGGGCTGGCCGCCGCCGACGTACCGGCCGGGGAGCAGCCGGCGGCGTTCCGGCGGTCGTGGCTCGCGGGGTTCGCCGCCGTGGTAGCCGAGCGGCTGCGCGACGCCGAGGCCGCCGCGGCCGCGTCGACCGTCACCGACTCCGGCCCGTCGGTGGCGCTTGTGCTCGCCGACCGCTCCGACCGGGTGGACCGGCGGATCGCCGAGGTCTATCCCAGGCTGCGGACCGCCGGCCGGCGCCGTCTTGCCGGCAGCGGCATGAGTCAGGGCGCCGCCGCCGGCCGGGCCGCCGACCTGGGTGGCACCCGGCTGGACCGGGGGCGGCCGGCACCGCTCGCGGGCCGGCGGCGCGGTTGAGACGTCAGCGCTGCGGCAGAGCCGTCAGCGGAGCATGCCCATGTTGTGCCGGGTGACCCCGCGGGCCGCCGTCAGCGGGCCGACGACCATGTAGACGACCCAGGTCAGGGGCAGCGTCACGAGGCCGATCACGATGCCGATGAGGAAGATGTTGATCCAGAAGAAGACCCAGTAGGACACCATCAACGCGATCCCCAGCCCGATCTGCCGGGCGTAGAGGTTGCCCACCCCGAAGATGCCGAAGATGCCGAGCACGAGTTCGAGCGCGACGGCGGCGCCGGCCGACTTGGCGGCGATCGGGACGACCGGGATCACGCCGTACGGCAACGTGGGCGGCGCGGAGTTCGGCGGCGACCAGTGCGGCGGTTGGGGGATGGGCAGGTTGGCTGGGGGCGCGGAGTACTGCGGCTGCTCGGGGAACTGCTGGTACGTCATCGCGACGGCCTCGCTACCGGATGTCAGGACGGGGTCCCGATTGTCGCACCCGCCGGCACCTCCGATGTCCATCGCAGCGGCAGGGGCAACGGACCGTCCAGCTGAAAATCGGAAGGTTTGCGGTGCTGACAAAGCAAAGCGCCGACCGGCGTTTCCGCTGGTCGGCGTTGCTGTAGCCCGGCGAAAGGCTATGTGGCCAGAGGCGGGGTCGAACCGCCGACCTTCCGATTTTCAGTCGGACGCTCGTACCAACTGAGCTATCTGGCCGTGTTGCTCGGTTCATGGTACCCGTCTCGTGGTGTGACCGCGCGGCGGGTGCCAGTCTCCGAAACGCAGAACGCCGCGCGTAGACACGCGCGGCGAGCGGCGCTGGCGGTCCTGACGGGACTTGAACCCGCGACCTCCGCCTTGACAGGGCGGCGAGCACTCCAACTGCTCCACAGGACCTTGCTGCTCCGGCTAGGCCGGAATGTGCCCCCAACGGGATTCGAACCCGTGCTACCGCCTTGAAAGGGCGGCGTCCTGGGCCGCTAGACGATGAGGGCGGCCCCGCCATCATCGCACATCGCGACTCCAGCGGTAGAGCTCCCATCCGGCGGCGCCGGAGGCTTGGAAAGCATACGTGATGCCCCGCCCCAGAACCAAACCGATACCGCTCATCTCGCGATCATGCCGCTGACCTGCGGAAACACCGTGATCAAGTGTCGAGCAGGATGATCTCGTACCGGTCCTGGAGTTTGCCGATCAGCCCGGCACAGGCGTCCAGCGTCGCCGCCCGGTCGCCACCCCCGTCGTGCAGCAGCACGATGGAGCCGGGCCGGGCCTTCTTGAGCACCCGTTCGGTGATCTCGGATGCTCTGGTCTTCTTCTCCCAGTCCCGTGGGTCGACGTCCCAGTCGATGGAGGCCATCCCCAACTCCTCGGCGACCGAGATCGCCGCCTCGGTCCACCGGCCACCCGGGTGCCGGAAGAAGGGGATCCGGGCGTCCGGTACCGCCCGCCGGATCTCCCGGTTGGTGCGCTCCAGGTTGGCCCGGATCTCCGCCGGTGGGCGGTTGCCGAGGTCGAGTTCGTGATGCCAGGTGTGGTTGCACAGGGTGTGCCCCTCGCGGACGATCCGGGCGACAAGAGCGGGGTGGCGGTGTACCTGTGAGCCGACGACGCAGAACGTCGCCCTGACCCGGGCCGCCCGCAGCCGGTCGAGCACCTTCGGTGTCCAGACCGGGTGCGGCCCGTCGTCGAACGTCAGCGCCACTCCCTTGCGTCCGGTCGTGCGCCGTACCGGCAGTGGCGCCGGAGTCGTGCTCGTGGTCGCGGTCGGTCCGGGCGTGGCCGCCGCCGACCGGGTGGCGGCCGGCGTACCGGTCGGCGGTGCACTCGACGGTGTCGCCGGCCGGGACGGTGTGCCGTCGGGCGCCGGGATTCCGGTCGCCGGTGGCGCCGTCCGGAAGGTGGGGTGGCTGGTCGGGCGGGAGGCTATCCAGCCCGCGCCGAGCAGCAGCGCGAGTACGACCACGCCGGACCCGAGGGCGGCACGTTGCTTCATCGTCGGCTCCCGAGGGGAAATTCGGGCAGGACGTCGGGCTCACGCTAGCCCACCGCCGACGGCGTGCGATACCGGATAGACGACTCCGATCAGCCGGTTACCGGGCGATCCGGCACGGCCACCGCGCCGGCGAGAACGACCGCCTCGGTGAGGTCTGCCGGGGACCGCACCCCGGCGGGAAGCGGGCCGGCCGCCCAACCGGGACCGGCCGCCATCACCAGCAGCGGGCGGCGGGGCACGGACAGTACGGCCGCCAGTTGCTCGGTACGCGCGGTGGCGGGGGCGTGCGACCACACGACGACCACCGCCGGCCCGGTCCGGTCCACGGCGTCCACCAGGGCGACGGTCGGCACCCGTGCGCCGAGCAGCCGGCAGCCGACGCCGGCCTGCGCCAGCGCGGCGGCGAGCGCCTCCAGCGGCAGGCTGTGTTGCTCCTCGTCGGCACAGGACAGCAGGATGCGGGCTGCTTCGGCCGGCCGGCGTACGGCGCCGAGGACCTCCGACACGCAGCGGGACAGCAGGTGCTCGACCTCGATCAGGCGGGACGTGGTCGCGTACCGCTCGCCGATCCCGACCAGGACGGGCCGCAGCATCTCGTCCCAGGTCCGGACGACGCCGTGGGCGGCCACCTGCCGTTCGATGAGCTCCCGCATGGCGGTCGAGTCGAGCCGCATGGCGGCGCGGGCCAGGCCGCGGGCGGCCGGACCGGCCCGGCCGACCGGGATGGCGAAGCCACCGCCGGCCCGGCCGGCGGCCCCCTGGCGGGGGGCCGCGTTGCGAGAGGTGTCGGGCCTGGGCGCGACCGTGGTACGGCGCGCCCAGCCGGCCGCTTCGGCCGGCGTGACACCCTCGGCGGTCAGCCGCCGCATGACCTCCAGCCGGGCGAGGTCCTCGGCGGTGTAGCGCCGGTGGTGCCCGGGCACGTGCTGGCTCGGCCCCAGGCCGTACCGCTGGTGCCAGGTGCGTAGCGTCGTCACGGCGACGCCGAGCCGGCGCGCGACGGCGCCCGCGCTCAGGGCGTCATCGCCCACCTGACCGCTCCGGCGCTTCGTCGATGGTGGCGCCGGAACCCGGTACGACGATGCCGTCCGCTCCCGCCCGCCCGGGGCTGAAGAGCCGGTCGGTGACGCCGGCGAGCCACGGCGCGTGCTGCCGCGGCTGTTCGGCGAGCCCGGTCAGCAACTCCTCGCGGGTCACCCAACGCACGTCGGCCACCTCTTCGGGAGCCGGGGCCAGGGTCGTGCCGGGGGGAAGTTCGGCCCGCAGCACGTGGTCGTACTCGAACTCGACCCGGCCGGTGGCGGGGTCCTCGGCGTAGTAGACGTAGACGCCGACCTCGGTGAGGTCGACCGGCGGTATGCCCAGTTCCTCGCCGAGCCGCCGGTTGGCGGCCTCGGCCAACGACTGGCCCGGCGCCGGGTGCCCGCAGCAGCTGTTGGCCCAGCGCAGCGGGAACCTGGTCTTGACGGCGGCCCGCTGCTGGAGCAGGACCCGGCCGGTCGGGTCGACCAGGAAGACCGAGAACGCCCGGTGCAGCCGGCCCGGCGGACGGTGGGCGTCGTCGACGGTGCACTCGCCGATCGGGTTGCCGGTGTCGTTGACCAACTCGACCAGGTGTGCCTCGCGGGAGAGGGTCACCGGGTGCCTCCCGTCACTCGGCCGGCGGCGAGCTTGCCGGAGATCAGCACCATCGGCACGCCCACACCGGGTTGTGTCCCAGATCCTACGAAGACCACGTTGGACAGCGTGGGGTGCAGGTTGTTCGGGCGGAAGGGGCCGGTCTGGAAGAGGCTGTGCGCGGCGGCGAACGGGGTGCCCGCCGCCATGCCCTGGTCGGCCCAGTCGGCGGGGGTGACCACCCGGGACACCTCGACGCCGGCCCGGAAGTCGCGGTAGCCGCGCGCCTCGAGCGTACGCATCAACTCGTCCGCGTAGCGCGTGGGCAGGTCGCCGCGCCAGTCGAGCCGGCCCCGGTCGAGGTTCGGCACCGGCGCCAGCACGTAGTAGGTCTGCCGCCCGGCGGGCGCGACCGACGGGTCGGCCCGGCTCGGGTTGGTGACCAGCAGTGACGGGTCGGACATCAGCTCGCCCCGCTTGATGATCTCGTCGAAGGTGCCCTTCCACGGCCGGCCGAAGTGGATGTTGTGGTGGGCGATCTTCGAGTAGGGCTGCCGGGAACCGATGTGCAGCACCACGCAGGACGGCGAGTGGCGCAGCCGCCGGTAGCGGGCGGCCGGCAGTAGGTCGCGGTAGGCGACCGGCAGGTCGGGGTTGAGTACGACGACGTCGGCGGGGACCCGCTCGCCGTCGGCGGTGATCACCGCGCTGGCCCGGCCGGCCGAGGTCTCCACCCGGGTGACCGTGGTGCCGTAGCGAATCTGTACGCCGTGCTTCTCCGCCGCCCCGGCCAGGGCCCGGGGTACGGCGTGCATCCCGCCACGCGGGTAGTAGACCCCGGCGACCGAGTCGAGGTAGGCGATCACCGCGTAGATGGCGAGCGCGTCGTGCGGGGCCAGGCCGGCGTACATGGCCTGGAACGAGAAGATCCGCCGGGTCCGGGGATCGGTGAAGAACTGGTTGATCTTGGTTTGCAGCCGGCGGAACGCGCCGGTCGAAAGCAGCCGGAGCAGGTTGGCGGTCAGCAGGTCGCGGGGGCTGTCGAAGTTGCGGTCGATGAAGTCGGTCCGCTCCAGCTGCCACAGGTCGCGGGCGAAATCGACGAACCGCAGGTAGCCGTCGGCCTCCCGGGGACCGCACACCCGCGAGATCTCGGCCGCCATCCGGGCGGTGTCGGTGATCACGTCGAGGGTGGAGCCGTCGGGGTAGTAGGCCCGGTAGGCGGGGTCGACCGGGGCGAGGTCGAGCCAGTCGGTCAGCTCCTCGCCGACGGCGGCGAGCGGCTCGGCGATCAGGTCGGGCATGGTCAGCACGGTCGGCCCGGTGTCGAACTCGTAGCCGTCGACGCTGAGCCGGCCGGCCCGCCCGCCGGGCACCGGCTCCCGCTCCAGGACGGTGACCTGACGACCGCTGCCGGCCAGGTGCAGGGCCGCGGCGAGGCCGCCGAGCCCGGCACCGACGACGACCACCCGATCGGTCGGTCCGCTCACCTTGCGCATTGGGCCACCCCTCTCCGGGCCTCCATCATGCCCGCCGATCCGTGGCCCGTACGGCGAGGTCGGCCAGTGCCCGACGGGCGACCGGGTCGATCGGCGCGGTTCCGATCGAGTCGAGCGCGTCGGCGACCCGCGCCTCGATCATCTGCTCGACCCGGGCGGTGGCGCCGGTGGCGGTGACCACCTCGGCGAGCCTGCCGACCCCGACCGTGCCCGCCCGCCCCCGGGCCAGCTCGGCCCGTTGCGCGGCGGTGGCGAACTGGTCGGCGAGCAGCAGCAGCACCGTCGGCTTGCCGGTACGCAGGTCGTCGCCGGCCGGCTTGCCGGTGCGCCGCGGGTCGCCGTACACGCCGAGGAGGTCGTCGCGGAGCTGGAACGCCTCGCCGACGGCGATTCCGTACCGGCTGTAGGCGGCGGTGACCGGCCCGGCCGGCCCGGCGGCACCGCCGGCGAGTGCCGCGCCGAACAGCAGCGGGCGCTGCACGGTGTAGCTGGCGGTCTTGTGCCGGGCCACCCGCAGCGCCCGGTCGACCGACCAGTTGGCGGCGTCGGTGTCGCCGAGGATGTCGAGGTACTGCCCGGCGATCGCCTCGATCCGCATCTGGTCGTAGCAGCGGCGGGCGGCCAGCACCGAGGCGGCCGGCAGGCCGGCCCCGGCGAGCAGCCGGTCGGCCCACACCAGGCAGAGGTCGCCGACGAGCACGGCGCCGGCCGTGCCGAAGTGGTCCGGGTCGCCGGTGCGCCCGGCCGCGACGTGCTGGTCGGCGAGCACCCGGTGCGCGGTGGGCCGGCCGCGCCGGGTGGCGGAGCGGTCCATGACGTCGTCGTGCACGAGGGCGAACGCGTGCAGCAGCTCCAGCGCGGCCAGCGCCGGAAGGGTGGACGCGACCGGCTGGTGCGCGCGGACCCCGCGCCAGCCCCAGTGGGCGAAGACCGGGCGCAGCCGCTTGCCGCCGGCGAGTACGCAGTCGCGGGCGGTGCGGGCGAGGTCGCCGAGGGCGGGGTCGATCTCCTCGATCGCGGCCACCTCGGAGTCCAGGAAGTCGATCAGGGTCTGCTCGATCAGCCCGATCAGCTCGCTGGGAGACGGAGCGGGCGGGGGCGCAACGGGGCGGGCATCACCCGGGAACGTCGGGAGTGTGTCGTTGGCCACGACGCCGAGCGTACCCTAGAGTTGCGAGTTGCGTCGATTGCTGCGTCGATCTATCCGAGGAGGTCCCATGGAGACAGATCTTGCCGCGGCCTATGAACGCTGCCGTGAGCTGCACAAACGGCACGGACGCACCTACTATCTCGCGACCCGGCTGCTGCCGGCCTGGAAACGTCGGCATGTCCATGCGCTGTACGGGTTCACCCGCTACGCCGACGAGATCGTCGACCGGACCGGCGACGCGTCGGTCGCCGAGCGGACCGCCCGGCTCGACGCCTGGTCCGCCCGGTTCCTCGCCGGCCTGCACGGCGAGCCCGTCGACGACCCGCTGCTGCCCGCCGTGCTGCACACCATCGCGGTCTTCCAGCTCGACCGGGCCGACTTCGCGTCGTTCCTGCGCAGCATGGCGATGGACCTCACCATCACCTCGTACGCCAGCTACGACGACCTGCTCGACTACATGGAGGGGTCGGCGGCCGTGATCGGCACGATGATGCTGCCGATCCTCGGCGCGGCCGACCCCGCCGCCGCCCGCGAGCCGGCCCGCCAGCTCGGCTTCGCCTTCCAGCTCACCAACTTCATCCGCGACGTCGGCGAGGACCTGGCCCGCGGCCGCACCTACCTGCCCGACGAGGACCTCGACAAGTTCGGGGTCGGCCGCGCCGACCTGGTCACCGCCGCCCGCGACGGCCGCGGCACCGCCCGGACCAGGGAGCTGATCGAGTACGCCGTCACCCGCGCCCAGGCGCACTACGCCGCCGCCGCCCCCGGGGTGGCGATGCTGGCCCCCGCCTCCCAGGCGTGCGTGCGCACCGCGTTCGCTCTCTACGGGGGCATCCTCGACGAGATCGCCGCCGCCGGTTACGACCCCTTCGTCCGCCGGGCGACCGTCCCGGGCCGCCGTCGGGCCGCCGTCGCCGCCCGGTCGCTGCTGGCCCGGCCGGGCACCCCGGTCGCCGTACCCGGTCCGTCGCCGCGGTGAGGTCGATGCGTACGGCGATCGTCCTTTTCACCCGCGACCTCCGGGTCCACGACCAACCGGCGCTGGCCGCCGCCTGCGCCAACGCCGAGCGGGTGGTGCCGCTCTTCGTGCTCGACCCGACCCTCGCCGGCCGCTCGCCCAACCGGGACCGGTTCCTCGCGCAGAGCCTCGCCGACCTGCGCGGCTCGCTGCGCGAGCGGGGCGGTGACCTGGTCCTGCGGCACGGTGACCCGGTCGCCGAGACGATCCGGCTGGCCGCCGAGACCGGCGCCGAGGGCATCGCCGTCTCCGCCGACGTCAGCCGCTGTGCCCGGCGCCGGGAGAGCCGGCTGCGCGCCGAGGCCGAGCGGCACCGGCTGTCGCTGCGGCTCTTCCCCGGACTGACCGTCGTCGACCCCGGGGCGGTCACCCCGGCCGGCGGCGACCACTACAAGGTCTTCACGCCGTACTTCCGCGCCTGGGCGGCCAGCCGGTGGCGCGACGAGGTGGCCACGCCGGCGACGGTGCCGCTCCCGTCCGGGGTCGCGGTCGGTCGGCTGCCCGCCCTGCCCGCCGGGGAGTCCGCCGCTGGGTCCCCGAGCTGGGCCCCCCAAGATCCGCGTGATCAGGGACTGAATCGCGCGGGTCGCCGGCGTGTCGGCCGCCAAACTCCCTGATCACGCGGATCTTGCGGTGGTCACAGGCAGCCGATCACCGCCTCGGCCAGGGCGTCGACCCGGTCGAAGTCGGCCAGGTGGCGGGTGACGTAGGCGAAGGCGAACCCGTGCCCCGGATCGGCGAAGCCGACACTCCCGCCGACACCACCCATGCCCCACTCGCCGTCGTCGACCTGCATCCCCAGCGACCAGCGCACCGGCCGGCCGAGCAGCAGGTCCGGACCGTCGTACTGGACCCGGAGCAGCTCCGCGACGGTGTCCGGGCCGAACAGCCGTACGCCGTCCAGCGTGCCGCCGGCCAGCAGCCCGGCGTAGCACCGGGCGACCCCCGCCGCCGTCGCGTGCAGGTTGACCGCCGGCACCTCGGCGGCCCGCCACAGTGGACTGTTCACCACCCCCGGATCGAGGGCGCCGGCCGGGTTGCCCAACCCGAGCCGCCGCAGCGAACCCGGCGCACCGAGCACCGTCGCCGCCCAGTCCGGCCGGCCGTACCCGACGTCGGCGCACCGCCGCTGGTCGGTCGGGGACAGGCCGAAGGCCAGGTCGAGCCGCCACGGCCCGGCGATCTCGTCGGCCAGGAACCGGCCGACCGACCGGCCGTCGACGCGACGTACCAGCTCACCGACCAGATGCCCGTACGTCAACGCGTGCTCGGCCGCGGCCGTACCCGGAACCCAGCGGGGCTCGGCGGCGGCCAGGTCGGCGGTGAGCAGCGCCCAGTCGGCGTACGCCTCCGCCGGCCTGGGCACCGGGAACGCCGGCAGGCCGGCGGTGTGCGCGAGCACGTGCCGGACGGTCGCCCCGGCGGTGAACTCCGACCAGTGCCGGGCGACCGGGTCGTCGAGCCCGACCAGCCCTCGGTCGACGAGCAGCAGCAGGCAGAGCGCGGCGAACGGCTTGCTGACCGAATAGACGTTGACCAGGGTGTCGGCGGTCCAGGGCTGCCCGCGCCCGGGGTCGCGCCAGCCGCCGGTGAGGTCGACCACCAGCCGGCCGTCGTGCCACACGGCGACGCCGGCACCCGTTTCCGCGCCCGATTCGAGCAGGCCGGCGAACACGTCCCGCACCGCGGCGAACCGCTGATCCACCCGTCCGTCCATCCGGCAGACGCTACGACCGGACGTACCGGCCGGCCACGCCATTTCCCCGCCGGCCGGGCCCGCCGCCCCCGGGCGCCGGTCCCGGTCCGCGTCGCAAGATCGTGGTGATCAGGGAGTACGGACCACGACCCGCCGACGACACGCGCGACATGATCCCTGATCACGGGGATCTTGGCGGGGTGGGATGCTGGCCGGATGGGTGAACCGGCAGTCGTGGACGTCGTTGTACTCGGGCTCGGTGTCGGTGGCGAGGAAGTGGCCGGCCGGCTGGCCGGGGCCGGGCTGTCCGTCGTCGGCGTCGAAAGCCGGCTCGTCGGCGGGGAGTGTCCCTACTGGGGCTGCGTGCCGAGCAAGATGATGATCCGGGCCGCCAACGCGCTCGCCGAGGCGCGGCGGGTCGACGACCTGGCCGGCCGGGCGACGGTGACCCCCGACTGGGCGCCGGTGGCCCGGCGGATCCGCGAGGACGCGACCGACCACTGGAACGACGCGGCGGCCGCCGACCGGCTGACCGGCAAGGGCGTACGGCTGGTCCGTGGCCGGGGCACGCTGACCGGTCCCGGCCAGGTGACGGTCGGCGACGACGTCTTCCGGGCCACCCGGGGAATCGTGATCGCCACCGGCACCGCCGCCTCGGTGCCGCCGATCGAAGGGCTTCGGGACACGCCGTACTGGACCAACCGGGAGGCGATCGAGGTCGAGCGGCTGCCGGGCTCGCTGATCGTGCTCGGCGGCGGGGCGATCGGGCTGGAACTCGCCCAGGTCTTCGCCCGGTTCGGCGTACGGGTCACCGTGGTCGAGGCGAACCCGCGGCTGCTCGCGGTGGAGGAGCCGGAGTCGTCGGAACTCCTGGCGGACGCGTTGCGGCGCGACGGCGTCGAGATCCGCACCGGGGTACGCGTCGAGCGGGTCGGTCACGGCGCCGACGGGTTCACCGTGCACCTGGCCGGGGCGGAGCCGGTGACCGGGGAGAGGTTGCTGGTGGCGACGGGCCGCCAGGCGCGACTGGGCGAACTGGGGCTGCCCGCGGTGGGGCTCGACCCGGACGCGCGCTTCCTGACCGTCGACGACCGGATGCGGGTTGGCGAGGGCATCTGGGCGGTCGGCGATGTCGCCGGCCACGGGGCGTTCACCCACATGGCGATGTACGGGGCGGGGATCGCGATCCGCGACATCCTCGGCCAGGACGGCCCGCCGGCCGACTACCGGGCGCTGCCCCGGGTCACGTTCACCGACCCGGAGGTCGGCGCGGTCGGCCTCACCGAGGCGCAGGCCCGCGAGCGGGGGATCGACGTACGGGTGGGGTTCAATCCGCTGTCGAACTCGACGCGCGGCTGGATCAACCGGTCGGACGGCTTCGTCAAGCTGGTCGCCGACGCGGAGCGGGGGGTGCTGGTCGGCGGCACGTCCGCCGGCCCGTCGGGTGGTGAGGTGCTCAGCGGGCTGCTCGTGGCCGTGCACGGCGAGGTGCCGGTGGAGCGGCTGCGTAGCATGATCTACACCTATCCGACCTTCCATCGGGCCATCGAGGGGGCGCTGCCGGACCTCGGTCGGTGACGGGGACTGCGCGGATTTGTCGCTTGCGCGTCGCTTCTTGCGCAGCTCGACAACACCCGGTGCAATTTTTGCAAAAGATTGACGTACGATTGCGGCCGTGACGAGACGACTCACCGAGGTTGCCAAGAAAGCCCGGGTCAGCGAGGCGACGGTGAGCCGTGTGCTCAACGGTCGCGAGGGCGTGTCCGACGCCACCCGTACGGCGGTGCTGACCGCGCTGGACGTCCTCGGCTACGAACGGCCGACCAAGCTGCGCGGCGAGCGCGCCCGGCTGGTCGGCCTGGTACTGCCCGAGCTGCAGAACCCGATCTTCCCGGCGCTGGCCGAGGTGGTGACCGGCTCGCTGGCCCAGCGCGGCTTCACCCCGGCGCTCTGCGCCCGCACCATCGGCGGCGTGTCCGAGATGGACTATGTCGAGATGCTGCTGGACCACCAGGTGTCCGGGGTGATCTTCGCCGGTGGTCTCTACGCGCTGGCCGACGCGAAACACGACCACTACCGCCGGCTGACCGACCGTGGCCTGCCGGTAGTGCTGGTCAACGCCGGGGTCGACGAACTGGGCTTCCCGACCGTCTCGACCGACGACGCGGTCGCGGTCGAGCAGGCGTACGGGCACCTGCGCTCGCTCGGGCACGAGCGGGTGGGTCTCGTCCTCGGTCCCGAGGACCACGTGCCGTCCCGGCGCAAGCTCGCCGCGATGGTCGCGGCGGCCGGCTGGGCCGGGCAGCCGGAGGAGACCGAGAACGTGGCCCGGTCGAGCTTCTCGATGGAGGGGGCCCGGGTCGCCGCGTCGAAACTCATCGACCGTGGGGTGACCGGAATCGTCTGTGCCAGTGACGTGCTGGCACTCGGCACGATCCGCGCCGCGCGCCGGATGGGCCGCCGGGTGCCGGAGGACGTCTCGGTGGTCGGGTTCGACGACTCGGCGTTCATGACCTGCACCGACCCGCCGCTGACCACCGTGCGCCAGCCGATCGAGACGATGGGGCAGGCCGCGGTGGACCTGCTCGTCACCCAGATCGAGGGGGTCGGGGTGACCACCGACGAGCTGCTGTTCGAGCCGGAACTGGTGGTACGCGGCTCGACCGCGCCGGTGCCCGGCCGGTGAGGTTGCCGCAGGACTGAATATCTGGACGAAGAGGGGCGGACCGCTACGGTCCGCCCCTCTTTGCGTGCCTGGGCCGACGCTCCCAAGATCAGTCGCAGATTTTCTGAACACAGTCGACTTCTTGCGCTAGTGAGTACGCCTTTGTATCGTCATCGCCACGAAACACGGCACTTCCGAGAGCCGCGTCACACCCACCACCGATTCCGCATGCCCAACCCCAGGAAGGGTGTCCGTCCATGAACAGATCCAGGCTGCGCAGCGCCGTCGGGCTGCTGCTCGTCGCCGGGGTCGGACTGTCCGCCGCGGCCTGCGGCGGCGACGACGACAAGCCGGCCGACGGCAAGGTCACCATCACGGTCAACGGCCTGCCCCCGGCCACCGAAGCCGCCAACCACGCCCGGTTCCTCGAAATGGTCGCCGAGTTCGAGAAGCAGAACCCCGACATCGACATCGACGCCCGCGAGGGCAAGATGGACCCGCAGACGTTCTCCGCGAAGCTCGCCGGCGGCCAGCTCGAAGACGTCTTCTACGTCTACTTCACCGACCCGGCCAACCTGATCGCCAAGCGCCAGGTCGCCGACATCTCGAAGTACACCGGGGAGTTCCCGGCCGTCGCCCAGATCAAGCCCGAGCTGATGAAGATCTTCTCGGACGCGGACGGCAAGGTCTACGGACTGCCCTACAAGAACTATTCGCTGGGCCTGCTCTACAACCGGGCTCTGTTCACCAAGGCCGGCCTCGACCCCGACAACCCGCCGAAGACCTGGGCCGAGGTCCGCACCGCCGCCCAGAAGATCGCCGCCCTCGGCGACGGGCACGTCGGCTACGGCGACTACAGCAAGAGCAACACCGGCGGCTGGCACTTCACCGCCGAGATCTACTCCGTCGGCGGTGACGTCGCCGTCAACGAGGGCGGCACCTGGAAGGCCGCGTTCAACAACGACCAGGGGCGGCAGGTTCTCCAGCAGCTCAAGGACATGCGCTGGACCGACAAGAGCATGGGCGAGCGGCAGCTTCTGGAATGGGCCGACCTGCTCCAGATGATGGGCGCCGGCAAGCTCGGCATGTACGTCGCGACCGCCGACAACATCCCCACGATCGTCAACCAGTACAAGGGCAACTTCGCCGACTACGGCCTCGGCCCGATCCCGGACGGGAAGGGCACCCTCGGCGGCGGCGAAGGCTACATGTTCAACGCCAAGGCCACCCCGGAGAAGATCCGCGCCGGCCTGAAGTGGCTGACCTTCTGGTTCAACAACCCCGACCGGATCGCGGCGGAGAACCAGTGGGCCGCGGAGAACAAGAACGTCGTCGGCCTGCCCGAGCCGGCGATCTGGACCGGCGCCGCCGCCCAGAAGCAGGCCGAGGCCGACAAGCAGTACGCCAACGTCCCGCAGGAGAACTACGCGCCGTTCATCAGCGCCGCGCCGGGCGTCCCGGTCAAGCTCGAACCGCCGAACGCGCAGCAGATCTACGCGGTGCTCGACGTCGCGATGCAGAAGGTCCTCACCGACGCCAACGCCGACATCAACGCGCTGCTCACCGACGCCGAGAAGCAGGTCAACACGATTCTCGCCACGGTCCAGTAGGCCCCGGGCCGCCGCCACGAACCGCCGTGGCGGCGGCCCCACCGGCGAACCGACGGCACCGACAATCAACGAAAGGTCGTCCGATGGCGGTCATCGAGGCCGGACTCCGCGACTCGCGACGCGCCCGGCTCCGCCGGAAGGTCCAGGACAACCTCCTGGCGTACGCCTTCATGGCGGCCGGCATCGCCTGCTTCGCGCTCTTCTCGTGGTACCCGCTGGTACGGGGCGTGGTGCTCAGCTTCCAGCAGGTCAACTTCGTCACCGACCCGTACTGGGTGGGGCTGGACAACTTCGAGGCCCTGTTCGCCGACCCGCTCTTCTGGACGGCCTGGAAGAACACCATCGTCTTCACCGGCCTGGCGCTGGTCTTCGGGTATCTCGTACCGCTGGCGATCGCGGTGCTGCTCAACGAGTTGCGGCACTTCAAAGGCTTCTTCCGGGTGGCCGTCTACCTCCCGGTGATGCTGCCGCCGATCGTCGTCGTACTGCTCTTCAAGTACTTCTACGACCCCGGCAACGGCCTGTTCAACACCATCCTGCGCGGCGTCGGCCTGCCCGAATCGCAGTGGACCCAGTCGTCGAGCACCGCCATGATCTCGCTGGTCCTGGTGTCGACCTGGGCCAACCTGGGCGGCGCCACGCTGATGTACCTCGCCGCGCTACAGGGCATCCCCGGCGAACTCTACGAGGCCGCCGAACTCGATGGCGCCACCATCTGGCAGCGGCTGCGCCACATCACCATCCCGCAGTTGCGGTTCATCATGCTCGTCCTGCTGCTGATGCAGATCATCGCGACGATGCAGGTCTTCATCGAACCGTTCCAGCTCACCGGCACCACCAACCCCGACACCGTCACGGTGATGGTGCTGATCTACCGCTACGCCTTCACCGTCAACAACGACTTCGGGCTGGCCGCGGCCATGAGCGTGCTGCTCTTCGTCGTACTGGGCGCCTTCTCCGCGCTCTACCTCCGGCTCACCCGTACCGCGGAATGAGGGGCCCGCCATGACGATCACCGCTCCGTCCCGGCCACCGCTGCCGAAGCTCGCCGGCCCGGCGCCGGGCCGGCGACCGTCCCGCCCGGCCGGCGACCGCGGCGCAGGCCGGACCCTGATCTCCGACACCGAGCTGCGCCGGACGCGCGGCAAGGTCGTCTACTTCAGCGTCCTGACCGTCGTCACCATCCTGTTCAGCCTGGTCTTCCTGTTCCCGCTCTACTGGATGGTCACCGGGGCGGTGAAGGAACCGGCCGAGTTCGCCCTCACCCCGCCCACGTTCGTCCCCGAGACGTTCGAGCCGCAGAACTACGCGCTGGCGTGGGACCGGATGAACATCGCCCGCTACTTCGGCAACACCGTCTTCTACGCCGTCGGCGGCTGGCTGATCCAGCTCGTCGTCGACGTCGGCGTGGCGTACGCGCTGTCGAAGCTGCGGCCGATCTTCGGCAAGCTGGTGCTCGGGCTGATGCTGGCCAGCCTGATGCTGCCGGCGGCGGCGCTGCTCATCCCCGCCTACCTGACCGTCACCGACGTACCGATCTTCGGGGTCAACCTGCTCAACACCCCGTGGGCGCTCTGGCTGCCGGCGGCCGCGAACGCGTTCAACATCTACGTACTCAAGCGGTTCTTCGACCAGATCCCGAACGACCTGCTCGACTCGGCCAGCCTCGACGGCGCCGGCCGGCTACGGGTGCTGTGGCACATCGTGCTGCCGCTGTCCCGACCGGTGCTCGGGGTCGTGTCGATCTTCGCGATCATCGGCATCTGGAAGGACTTCCTCTGGCCGCTGCTGGTCCTGCAGGACACCGAGGTCCAGACCATCAGCGTCGCGCTCAGCCGGCTGTCCAACACCAGCCAGGTGCCGCCCACCGAGATGATGGCCGGCCTGGTGATCGCCAGCATTCCGATGATCGTCATCTTCCTGATCTTCCAGCGCAGCATCATCGGCGGACTCTCCGCCGGATCGATGAAGGGCTGAGCAAGACCCCCATCCGTGGCGGTCGCCGACGACCGCCTGGCCGACCGTGCTCGGACGAGCCCGGCGACCGTACCGCCGAACTGAGAAAGCAGGTGCCCGTGTCCACAGCAGACGGCGACCCGTGGTGGCGCGGCGCGGTGATCTACCAGGTCTATCCGCGCAGCTTCGCCGATGGCGGTGGCGACGGTGTCGGCGACATCGCCGGCATCCGTGCCCACCTGGACCACCTGTCCGCGCTCGGCGTCGACGCGATCTGGCTGAGCCCGTGGTATCCGTCACCGATGGCCGACGCCGGCTACGACGTGTCGGACTACCGCGACATCGACCCGATCTTCGGCACCCTGGCCGAGGCCGAGGCGCTCATCAGGGAAGCACACGCCGCGAACATCCGGATCATCGTCGACGTGGTGCCCAACCACTGCTCCGACGCGCACCCGTGGTTCCAGGCGGCGCTCGCCGGCGGGCCGGACGCACCCGAGCGTGACCTCTTCTGGTTCCGGCCAGGGCGCGGCCCTAACGGCGACGAGCCGCCCAACAACTGGCGCTCGGAGTTCGGCGGTGGCACCTGGACCCGCACCACGGACCCCGACGGCAGCCCCGGCGACTGGTACCTGCACCTCTTCAGCCCCGAACAGCCGGACCTCAACTGGGACCACCCGAAGGTCCGGGCCGAATTCGAGAGCATCCTGCGCTTCTGGCTCGACCGCGGGGTCGACGGCGTCCGGATCGACTCGGCCGCCCTGCTGCTCAAGGACCCGGCCCTGCCCGACCACCACGCCGACCGACCCAGCCCGTACGTCGACCTCGACGAGGTCCACGACGTCTACCGGTCCTGGCGGCGGATCACCGACGAGTACCCCGGTGACCGGATCCTGATCGGCGAGGTGTGGCTGCCCGACACCCGCCGGTTCGCCAACTACCTGCGCCCCGACGAACTTCACACCGCGTTCAACTTCGAGTTCCTCGGCTGCGCCTGGGACCCGGACCTCCTGCGTGCCTGTGTCGACGCCACCCTGGACGCGCACGCCCTGGTCGGCGCGCCCGCCACCTGGGTGCTGTCCAACCACGACGTGACCAGGCACGTCACCCGTTACGGCCGGGAGGACACCACGTTCAGCTTCGCCACCAAACGCCACGGCGTGGTCACCGACCTCGAACTCGGCACCCGCCGGGCCCGCGCCGGCGCGCTGCTGACCCTGTCGCTGCCCGGCGCCACCTACGTCTACCAGGGCGAGGAGTTGGGGCTGTGGGAGGTCGAGGACATTCCGGAGGCGCTGCGCCAGGACCCGATGTGGGCCCGGTCCGGGCACGGGCGCGACGGCTGCCGGGTGCCGCTGCCGTGGTCCGGCGACGCCGCGCCGTTCGGGTTCAGCCCGGCCGGCGCCACCAGTCCGCCCTGGCTGCCGCAACCGGCGGACTGGAAGGACCGCACCGTGCAGGCCCAGACCGGCGACCCGCACTCGATGCTGGAGCTCTACCGCGACGCGATCCGGATCCGGCGCGCCGAGCCCAGCCTCGGTGACGGCGGCCTGCGCTGGCTGCCGTCGCCCGATGGCGTGCTCGCCTTCGCCCGCGACCCCGGATTCGCCTGCGTGGTCAACCTATCCACCGGCTCGGTCGTGCTGCCCGAGCACCGCTCGTGCCTGCTGGCCAGCGGTCCGCTGGACGGCGAACTGCTGCCACCGGACACGGCCGTCTGGCTGCGGATCGACTGAGCCGGCCGCGCCGGCCGCAGACCCGTCGCCGCCGGGGGCGACGAGCCGTGGTCGGCGGCACTCGCCGAAGGGACCCGGTCAGGTGCCGCCGACCACGGCAGACCCGCAAGATCCCCGTGATCAGGGATCAAGTCGGGCGTGTCGTCGGTGTGTCTTGCGACAAGTCCCCTGATCACGGGGATCTTGCGGCCAGCGGGCTGCGGCCAGCGGGCTGCGGCCAGCGGGCTTTGGTCACGGGGCTTCGGTCACGCCGGGTTGCCGTGGCCGGGCAGCCCCGTCGCCAGCCGCCGGCCCGCCGGCCGCAGCGCGGCGCTCGGCATACCCGCACCCGACGCCATCCCCGCCAGCAACTCGCGCAACGTCGCCCGCGCGTCGTGCCGCGGCGTCCAGCCCAGCAGGTCGCCGGCCCGGGAACAGTCCATCAGCGGCGCCCCGGCGGCCAGGTCGATCCAACCCGGCTCGGTCGGCTGCAACCGGGCGTACCAGGTCAGCGCGGCCGCCGTACGCAGCACCGGCAGCGGCACCGGCACCGTACGGGCGCCCATCTCCGTGGCGAGCACCTTGCCGTCGAGCGGCGGCTCACCCGCGATGTTGAACGCCCCGGTCACCTCCCGGCGAAGAGCCATCAGGTACGCCTGCGCGGCGTCGTCGGCATGCACCGTCTGCGCGCGCAGGCGGCCGTTACGGGGTACGACCGGCACCCGCCCCGGGCGCAGCAGCCCCCGTGGCACCAGCGGCCCGACGAAGAACCGGCCGATCTCCGGGCCGGCCTCGCCCTGGAAGACCAGTGCGGTACGCATCCGTACCACCCGCAGCCGCGACCGTTCCCGCTCGAACTGGTCGAGCATCCGTTCGACCGCCACCTTGTCGGTGCTGTACGACGACCGGCGCACCCCGGTGGTCGGCCACGTCTCGTCGACACCACGGTCCTTCGGACCCGGCGCGTAGGCGCCGACCGACGACGCGTACACCAGCTTCGTCACCCCCGCGCGCAGCATCGCCTCCACCACGTGCCGGCTGCCGGTGATGTTCGTACGCCGCAACCGCCGCCGGTCGTGGCTCGGCTGGATCTGCCAGGCCAGGTGTACGACCGCGTCCACCCCCTCCAGCCGCGGGGCGAGCCGGTCCGCGGCCGAGCTGTCGCCGAGGTCCACGGCGTGCCAGTCGACACCGTCGTACGGCGTACCCGATCCCGGCTTCGGTGGGCGGCGGGCCAGGCCGACGACCTCGATGTCCGGTTCTGCCGCCAGGCGGCGCAAGAGAGCGGTTCCGACGTTTCCGGTGGCTCCGGTGATCGCGACTCGCATGTCCCTCACGTACCCCGGCGGCCCCTCGCCATGCCGGGACTCTCCGGGCGCGGGCCGGTCGGCCAGGGGTTTGGGCTGGTCGGCGAGGGGAAGCCGCCACCTGTGCGAGAACTCTTGAGCAGAATCGAGCGGGCGTCCCGGCTGGACCGGCTGGCCGACCCCATCCAGGAGCGGGTCCTGTCGATCCTGCGGCCCCGCCGCTTGCGCGACGCGCTACACGGGGTCTGGCTCGGCCACCCTCTGCACCCGGCCCTGGTCCAGGTGCCGATCGGGGCGTGGACGAGTGTTGCGGTACTCGATCTGCTGCGGGGCCAGCGCCGCGCCGCCACCATCCTGACCGGGGTCGGCGTCGGCGGCGCGCTGCCGGCCGTGGTCACCGGGCTCAACGACTGGGCCTCCCTGTCACCCGAACAGCGCCGGGTCGGCCTGGTCCACGCGGTCGCCAACCAGATCGCCCTGGTGCTCTACGCGGGTTCGTTCGCGGCCCGGCTCACCGGCCGGCACAACGTCGGCCGGGCCCTGGCATACCTCGGGTTCGCCTCCGCCAGTGGCGGCGCGTACCTCGGCGGGCACCTGGCCTACAAGCAGGCGGCCGGGGTCAACCAGGCGGTTCCGCAGCTGCACCTGATCAGCGACGGCTGGCATCCGGTCGCCGACCTTTCGTCGCTGCCCGAGGACCAGTTGGTCAGCCGGCTCATCGACGACGTACGGGTGCTCGTCTACCGCGACGGCGACGACATCACCGTCATGCTCGAACACTGCCCGCACCAGAACGGGCCGCTCAGCGAGGGCAGCCTGACCCGGATCGAGGGGCGGGCCTGCGTCGTCTGCCCCTGGCACGGCAGCACCTTCGAACTCGCCAACGGCGAGGCCGTGCACGGGCCGGCCGCGACCGACCAGCAGGTGCTGCGCTCCCGGGTGGTCGACGGCAGGGTCGAGGCGCAACTGCCCTGACCATCCCGGCCCCGTCCGGGCGGTCAGTCGCGGCGATGCCGTCCGCTGTCCGTCGAGTGGGCCTTGGCCGGCCGGCGGCGTAGCCCCATCAGCATGCCGATCTGGGCGCCGACGATGCTGGCCGCGGCGATCACCGCGGTCACCGCGAGCGGCCTGTTCGCCGTGTCCAGCCCACCCGGGCGGCCCGCCGCGCCACCCGCGAAGCTGGTGGTCGGCCGCTTCGTCGGGTTTTCGGCCGCTGGCGGCTGCTCGGATTCGGCCTGCTCCGGCGCTGGCGGTGACGCCGGGGTCGGGGCGGCGGCCGGGGGCGGCGTCGCCGGAACGGCCACCGCTCCGGTCGCATGCGTACGGGCCCCCCGGTCGACGGCGTGGTCCGGCAGCCGCAGCGTCTGGCCGGGCCGGATCCGGTCCGGGTCGCGGACCTCGTTGAGCGCCGCGATCTCCCGGTAGTCGGCGAAGTCGCCGAGGTAGCGGTCGGCGATGTGCCCCAGGTAGTCGCCGCGCTCCACCCGGTAGACCGCGGCCGACCGGTCGTTTCCGGCCGTCTCGACCACTGCCGGGCCGGGCGTGGTGACCGGCGGCGGAACCATCCACTGTGGAGCGGCGGTGGTCACCGTGGCGCTGGTGGTCGTGGGGCCGACGGTCGCCGCCGTCGCCGCAGGTGCGGCCACGACGACCATGGCCACCGAGCCGACCAGCGCGGCGGCGATCCGCTGCTGCCGCCGCATGCCGGGCAACCTGGGCGCGGGCCGGCGCAACGCCCGGGCCGGCAGTTCGACGAGCACGGACAGGGCGAAGGTCGCCCACCCCAGCCAGCCCACCACCGCCAGCGCCCGCAGGAACAACTGGCCGTCGTCGCGGCTGGTGAGGGCGTTGGAAACCTCGGCGAACGTCGGCAGATGGTCGGGCAGCGGGTTGCCGGCGACGGCGATCAGCGCCGCCGGTGCCCCGAAGAGTAAGGCGATCAGGACGACGAACGCCCCCAGGCCGGTCACCACCTGGCCGATCCGGCGCGGCGCGGAGACTCGGCGGCCGCTCATGGAATCTTCTCGCTGCGCTCGGTCACGGTACTGCCTCCCTACGGTTCCTCGGTCAGAAGCACGGCGGTGGCCTGGCCGGTGACCGTCCCCACGTCGGCGCCGAGGAAGGTGAGCATCACCGGCTGGTAGGTGAGCGTCACGATCACCCGCAGCCGGGTGCCGTCACCCGCCACCGGCTCCGCCGTCCCGGTGGCGGTGATGTTGTCGGGCAGGACGAACCCGTCGACGTACGCCTCGGCGGCCGCGACGGCCTCGTCGACGTCGACGACCTTGGCACCGCCGCCCACCGCCGCCGCCCGGTCGATCTGCTGCCCACCGGTGCGGGCCGCCTCGGCGGCGATGTTGTCGGCGAGCTGCTGGGTCCGGAGCCGGCCGACGCCGTCGACGACGAGGCCCACGATCAGCAGCACGGCACCGATGGCGACGGCGACGAACACGCTCACCCGCCCGCTGTCGGCCCGCATCCCACTCATCCGCGCCCCCGGTAACGGTCCACGGCGGAGGTGAAGGTCGCCTCGACCACCCGCGATCCGGGTACGTCGGCGGGCCGGGCCAGGTCGGCGAACGTCACCTCGCACGAGATCCTTACGGTCACCGACGCCGCCTCGCCGACGGTCTCCTCGTCGAACACCTCGGCGAACCCGACCGTGCCCCGGCCGGCGATCCAACCCGACAGCTGCACGTCGGGCTGGCCCACGCAGCGCAGTCCTTCCCAGTTCATCCGCTGCAGAACCGCGTCCCGGGACCGGTCGGCGGCCACCCCGGCGGTCCGCGAGATCGACGCCGCCCGCGCCGCGTCGTGCGCCGCCATCTGCAGGGTGCTCTGTGCGACGGCGGTCCGCCCGGCGATCGCGGCCAACACCATGAGCAGCAGAAAGGCCGGAGTGAGGATGGCGACCTCGACCGAGACCGATCCGCGGTCCGGTCTGCGGCGGGCGGGCCGTACGGGCGTCATTCGTCGGTGAACCGTTCGACGGTGCCGTGGGCGGTCTCCACGACAGTCAGATCGAGCCACGGCACGAGCGAGAGCGCCCGTCCCCGTACGGTGAACTCCACCCCGGCCGGGTCGCCGTCGTCGTACGTGATCACCGGCGGCTCGATGACCGCGTCGACCAGCCACTCACCGGACGGCTGGGCCAGGAACTGGGCGGCACGTTCCTGGCCGGCGCCCGGTTCGGCGTCGAGCATGCGCTGCGCGGTGACCGCCTGCTGGGCGGCGGCCAGCGCCGCCGACCGGGCGAGGAAGATCGCCGCCACCTGGATCGAGGCGAAGAGCAGTACGAGGATCGCCGGCACCAGGATGGCCAGCTCGATGGGGCTGGCACCCCGGTCGCCGCCCGAGTCCGTCAGCCGCTGCCGAAGCCGACTCCAGGCCCGGTTTCGGTCTTGCCCCGTGGCCGGACGCCGGATCGGCATCCCGGTCCGGTGCCGGGGCGTGGCGGGTCCGCGCCGGGGCGTGGTGGCGCCCCGGCGCGGACCGCTGCGTGACGGTGGAAGCACGGCTCAGGCGCCGTCTCCGACACCGGGGACGCCCGGCATGTTGGGGACATCGGTTTCCATGTACTGCTGGACCAGGCCGGTGGCCCAGATGAGTACCGCGACGCCGAGCACCGCGAGTCCGGCGATGATGATCGCGGTCGGCACCGGTCCGTCACCCCGGTCGCTTTCCTCGGGGCGGCGCAGCTCGGCCAGCCGCTGGGCGAGCCTGGCCTGCAGGTAGTAGAGGACGGCCATCGTCTTCCTCCAGTTTCGAGTTCGGGGGTTCGAGGGTTTCGGGGCAGTGGTCAGATCCGGGTGATGAACGGGTAGAGGACGAATCCGATGAGGACGAAGACCAGCAGCGCGCCAGGGATGTCGAGCTGGCTGGTGACCGCCTCGGCCCGGGCGAGGTTGTCGGTGCGGATCTGGTCACGCAGCGAGTCGGCCCGCTGCCGGAGAGTCTCGTGCACCTGGGCGCCCTCGGCGCCGGACATCTGCATGATCGAGCCGACGTCGCCGAGTTCCGGTACGCCGATCTCGTCGGCGAGGTCGCGCAACTCCTCCCACGGCGAGTGCATCTGGAGCTGGGCCATCCGCAGTGCTTCGCGGATCCGTTCGAAGACCCAGCCGTCACAGACCGCCGCCGCCTGTTCCAGGGCCTGCACCGGCCCGTGGGCGGCGGACAGTTGCAACGCGACCAGGTCGAGATAGGTGCAGACCGCCCGGCTGAATTCCCGCCGCGCCCGTTCCGCCTTGGCGAGCACGTCCCGGTGGGCGATCAGCGCCATCGCACCGGCGACGCCGAGGCTAGCCAGGACCGGGACGGTGACCGGCAGTTCGACCCCGCCGGCGGTCAGCAGCACCGCGCCGAGCGCCGGGGTGGCCAGCCCGATGAGGGCGGAGAGCAGCAGCGACAGGGTGTACTGCTCGGGCGTACGGCCGAGCAGGGCCAGATCCCGGACCGGCGGTCGGACCCAACGGGTCAGCCCGCCGAGCCATTCCAGGTCACGGCCGCCCTTCACCGACTGCCGGCCGCCGGTCGCCGGCTGATGCAGCCGGCGCAGAGCCGGGGCGAGCGCGGGAGTGGCCGGCAGCGCTTCGCGGATCACCAGGAAGATGCCGAGACCGACGAGGGCGCCCCCGACGACCGCGATCGTGAGGTGCAGGTTGAGGATCATCGCAACACCTCGTCGACGCTCGGGGCGGCGAGGAACCGGGCCGGCTTCGGCGGCAGGCTCATCGACCGCACCCAGGCGAGCAGCGCGACGAACAGCCCGCCCAGGACGACCATGACGAGCTGTCCACCCGCCGTGCCGTACGGCTGCATGTATTCGGGGTTGAGCAGGCCGTAGCCGAGCACCAGCAGCGTCATCCCGGTCAGGAAGCGCACCGCGAACCGCGGCTGGGTACGTTTGGCCTCCACCTCGCGGCGCGTCGCCACCTCGGCGGCCGCCGCCGAGGCGATCGAGCCGAGTACGTCGCCGAGCCGCTCGCCCCGGTCGGTCAGGTGCAGGATCAGCGCCGCGACCACCTGGTCACCGACCGGGTCGCCGATGTCGTCGGCGAAGGCCAGCAACGCGGTACGCCCCAACCAGCCGGCCTGGAGGCGGGCGGCGAGCAGCCGCACCTCCTCCTCGATCTCCTCCGGCGCACTGGTGACCGTGCCGACGATCGCCTGCTGGAGGCCTTGGCCGGTGCTGGAGACGTCCTTGAGCCGGCGGGTCCATTCGCCGACGGCCTCGATCCGGGCGATGGTTCGCTGTTCCGCCTTCCCCACGGTGAACAGCCACGGGGCACCCGGCACCGCGATCGCGACCAGCACACCGACGATCGGCAGGCCGGTCAGCAGGAACGCGACCGCGCCGGCGACCAGCGCGCCGGCCAGCAATGCCTGGTGACGGCGCTGGTCACGGCGGTTGCTGCTCGAACCGAGCCAGAGCCGGTGCAGCCACTCGTTGCCGGTCCGGGGAGCGGCCGGCCGGCTGGTGCCGACCAGCGCGACCACGGCCAGCACCAGACCACCGGCGCAGGCCGCACCGGAGATCACCGCGATCAGTTCGATGTTGGCGGGCAGCGTCACGACGACCGCCTCACCCTGGTGTGCCGGGGCCGCCGCCAGGCCCCCGTGCCGGCCTCGATGTAACGGCTCAGCATCCGTGCGTCGTAGCCGATCCGCAGCAACTGCTCGCGGATCCGTTCCGGCAGGTGCTGCGGCACGGCACGCCCGTCCGGGCCGGGACCGAAGACTCTGGTCGTGCTGATCCGGCTCCCCTCGGCAGCGCCGATGACCTCTTCGACGTGCGAGACGAAGCGGTGCTTGCGTCCACCGATCGCGGTCTCGTCCTCGACGGTGACGTAGACGATCAGGTCGAGGGCGTTGCCCGCCATCCGCCGGGCCTGGTCGACCGTCATCTCCCGGCCGTGCGCGAGCGCCAGCTCGACGATCCGCTCGCTCACCCCGGCCGGCGTACGGGCGTGGATGGTGCACATCGACCCCCGGCTGGTGGTCATCGCCTGGAGCATCGGCACGATCTCCCGCGACCGGACCTCGCCGACGACGATCCGCAGCACACCCATCCGCAACGCCACCGGGATCAGGTCGGCGATCGTGACCTCGCCGGCCGGCCGCCCGTCCAGTCCGCGTTCGCCGTGCCCCTCCCGGGACTCGAAGCTCATCACCGCCCGGTGCTTGGCCAGCCGCCGGGCCGGCAGCAACTCCCGGCTCTCCTCCAGCAGCACGTACGGCTCGTCCGGCGGGATCTCGTTCATCAGAGCCCGGACCACCGTCGTCTTCCCCGCCCCGGCCAACCCGGCGACCATGATGTTCAGCCCGGCCCGCATCGACGCCCGCAGGAAGTCGCGGACCAGTACGTCGACCATCTCGTCCAGGTCGGACCGGCCGCCGGCGAGGTCGTCGAGGGACACGTCCAGGGTGTTGTGCTTCCGGATCACCGCGTAGGGGCGGTGGCTGACCAGGTAGACCGCGGCCAGCCGGCTGCCGTCCGGGAGTTGCAGGTCGAGGGTCGGCTTCGACGTCGACAGCGACCGCTCGGTGGCTCCCGCCCGCCGCGCCGCGGCCTGCAGGATCTCCACCATCTCGTCGTCGCTGTCGGCGATCGGGTCACCCCAGTCGACGCCACCGCCCCGCCGGGTGATCCGCACCTGGTCGCAGCCGAGGATGTGCACCTCCTCGATGGAGTCGTCGACGAGCAACGTCTGCAACCGGCCCAGCCCGACGAGTTCCGCGGTGACCTGGTCGAGCAGCACCCGCTCCTCGGCGGCCGGCATCGGGGTGCCGGCCCGCCGGACGGCGTCGGCGTACTCGGCGACGACCGCCACCGCCAACCGGGCCCGCTCGACGTCCTCCTCGTCGACGGTGAACTCGCGTCCGCGCTGCCACAGGGTGAGCCGTTCGCTCAGCTCGCGACGCAGCTCACGCACCACGGCGAAGTCCAGTCGCGGCCGGGGCGGCGGCGCCGCGACGGGCGGTGGCGAGGGCAGGACGGGCGCTATCGGTGACGGCGGGTGGTGCCGTCCGTTCGCGACCGGCGGCACCGTCGAGGTCGCACCGTGCGAGCCGTTGCGTGGATCATGTGAAACCGGCTCAAACCGCATGCGGTGCCTCCCCGATGGCCGCCGGCCAGGACAGCCGGGCCCGCCGCCGGTCCAGCAACGCCCGTACCGGGACCTCCAGCGCCCCGGCCGCGCGCATCAGCGGTCGTCCGGCCCGCACCGTGCCGCCGTGGCTGAGCACCTCCGCGGTACGCGGATCACGCGGCAGCTCCCCGATGACCGGCAACTGCAACGCCTTGCTGATCTCGCCCCGGCTGTGCCCGGCGCCGACCAGCAGCAGCCGCAGTGAACCGGGCGGCACCCGATGCTCGGCGAAGTCACGCTGGATCGCCTTCACCGTGGCGCGGGCGCTGGACAGCTCAGGCAGGTGTGCCCCGGTGACGACCATGACCACCGTGGCGGCCCGCAACACCGGCCACGGCGGCCCGACGACCTGCAACCGCCCACAGTCCACGATCACGTCGTACGCCGGATCGCCCTTCTCCAGATCCGTGAAGAAGTCGGCGAACCGCTGCCACAGCGGGATGACACTGCCCGCCTGGGCCGGATCGACGACCCCGGGCAGCAGCAGCCGCTCCCGGCGGGGCGCGTCCAGGTCGATGAGCTGCGACCAGAAGTCGGTCTCCAGGTTGCCGTCACGAAGCTCGGCGACGGCGAGTTCGCCGATACCCCGGGGGCCCTCGACGGCGCCGGCAAGGTAACCCGCCATGATCGAGCCGCCGGCCGGGTCACATTCGGCGAGGACCATCCGGCGATGCCACGACAGCGCGCAGGCGAGCGCGGCCGTCGTCACGCCGGGCGACCCCTTGGCCGAGACGAGGGCGATGACAGCCATGCTCAGGCTGCCCCGGTCAGTACGACCGCGATTCGGTCGCTGGCGTCGAGCGCCACCACGGCGGCCACGTCACGGTTCGCCAGCGCGATGTAGAGCACCACGTTGTTCCGGTCGGCGGCCATGTCGATCACAGTCGCCTCGAAGCGGGTGCTCGGGGCGTTTCCCTCGCTGTTCTTCGCCGGCGTGCTCACCAGCAGCAGCCGGTCGCCGGGGTTCAGCTTCCGGGCCGGCACCTCACTCGCGGCGAGGCCCAGCGCGATCTGCTGCTGGTCGGGACCGAGCATCGGCTGATCCGTGAGCTGCGACATGGTGAGCAGCGTGCCGGCGGCCAGACCCACGACAGCCCGCTTGCCGATCACGTCGTCGATCCGGCCGGCCGGCACCGGAACGAGGCCCTGGCCGCCCGCCACCTGCACGGTGACCAGATCGTCGGCACTGAGCGCCGATCCGACCGTGACCGGCCGCGCGATGGCGAGGTAGGAGCCGGTCGCGCGTACCGACGTCACGGCGAAGGCCGAGCCGAGGCCGCCGAGCGCGACCAGGAGCACCGCCAGGCCGAGCAGGCCGGGCCGCATCCGGCGCTGGCGAACCACCCGGGGTGGCGCGATCGGGGCGTCGAGCGGTTCGTTGCGCGTCGTCGTGAGCGTCATCCGGTGACCACCTGCAACTCGTCGATCTGGACGCTGACCGAGTTCGTACGTTCCTGGTCCTCGAAGGTGTCCGTCATGGTGCCGCTCCACCACTGCACGTCCCAGTACGTCGTCGCGGTTACTGTGAACCGGCCGCCAGGCTGGTTGCGACTCGACTTCTGGTAACCGGACGAGCGGCCACAGGGAGGCCGTTGCGATGCCTTGGCCGGGGTGTAGCGCTCACCGGGGTTCGTGCAGACGACCGGATCGCTGCCGTCACCAAGGTCCCAAACGATTTTGTGCGCCTTTGTTTCGAGCCTGACGTATACGCCCTGTTCTTCAGCTTCTGCGACGATCGGTCCCCAGTAGGCCTGCCCAGGATCAATCCAGAGCCAGACCGGCAGACCGACCAAGCCCGCGCCGGTGGCGCTGGGGGCGGTGGAAATGACCGGACGCTTCATCTCAATGGTCGTGAGCAGTCGTCGGGCGACGTCGCCCGGCGACGGCGGAGCCTCGAAGCCGGCTGGCGGCGAGTCGCGTAGCACCGGCTCGAAGCTGCCCATGCCACCGCCGGCACAACTGCGCCAGTAGCGAGTCTTGCCTGCCGGCACATCCGACCCCTGCGGCTCGGCAAGCTTGTAGCGGCAGCCGTCCGACGGGTTCCACCAGCCGAGGACGTCGTCGTAGCAGGGAATCTCCTGCCCCTGGTCGTAACACTTCCGGTTGCCACCGCCACCGCTGTTGCCGCCGCCGGTGTTCCCGCCGCCACCCGGATTTCCCGGGGTGCCCGGACCTCCGCCCCACGCGTGGCAGGTGGTCTGGCCGGGTGGGCATTCCGCACCACCGTTCGGGTTCGCCGCGAGCACCGGCGTGCCGACCAGTAGCAGGGCGAGGCCCGCCCCGATCGCGAGCAACCGCCGGGTCAGCACGGCTGGTCCGGGTGTGCGGCACCGGTGCTGATCAGCCAGCGTCCGTCGGGGTAGAGGTTGGCGGTCGCGGTGGCGACGTATCGCGCGCTCGCGGTGCCCGGAACCTCCTTGCGGTTCTTGGCGTACACCAGCTTGTAGCCGGTGCCGTCCAGACAGTCCTGGATGGACACGGTCGGGGGTACCGCGTCCAGGTCGACGAAGGTCACCGTGGGATCGGAGACAAGAGAGCCGGTTCGCATGGCACCGTTGTCCTTCACGTCGCGAATGGCAAGCCGTACCCGGGTCAGCAACGGATCGGCCAGATACTTCCTCAGGTCGGGGTGTTGGTAATCGGGCACCGACTCGGCCGCCTTCGAGGCGGCGAGATAACCGGCGTACGCGGTCAGGGCGGATTCAGCGGCCTGCTCTTTACGTGGGTCCGTAGTAGGCGCGGCGCCGGTGTCACCACGGGTTTCCGGAGTATCGGCAGATTCGCCGGCCGACCCGCAAGAGGCAAGCGTGAAGACGGCGACGACAGCGGTGAGACCGACTCGAAGCCGACCCGCATGCGGTCTACGCAAAGGCCTTTCCCTCCTCTGAACCATCGCCGGTCGGACAGCTCGGATGAGCCGTCCGGCCCGGATAAGGGCTGGTCAGAGACGTATCGTCGACTCAGTGGGTACGGCGGAAGTCGCCTTCCGGCCAGCTCGGGGGCCAAGGCGTCTCCGCGTTGCACATTTGTCGTCTTGGATTACCTGTTACGCGTTACGGACGATAGCCCGAATCGCGTGCCGCCGCCCTCCACGCGGCGCACGTTCCCCCACCCTTTTCGCGCTAACGCCGGGTTCGGCAGATGTTTCCCGGCGGTAGCTCATCACCCAAGGGGGCAGCATAGGCTGGTCGACGCTTGTGCAGAAGAGGTCACAAACGAGGAATACGTACTGTGACGATCATGAAAAGTTGTGCTGAATCCGCCGGGTATTACCCACGGTCACTTTTTCATGATCTTCGAGATTCGCAAAGCGGCCACTCTGCCGGTGGTGACGGTGGGATATGCAAGGGAGAGTCATGATGTGGCCGTTTTCCGAAGATGAGCCGGGGGTTGCGGGCGGCGGTCCCGTGGTGCCGCAGGAGCGCAATGGGCCAACTACTGATGGTGATCGTTCCGTACGTCGATCGAGGACTGTTCCGCAGGTGGGGCCACCTCCGGAACGCACCGAGGTGTCCGAGGCCGGCCCCCTCGACGCGCCCCGCTGGTCCGTACGTCTGCTCCGGATCCTCACCCTGACACCGCTGCTCCGGGCCGTGGTGGCCACCGAATCCGTACCGCCAGGTCAGCCACGACGCCAGGACTGCCCGAGCTGCGCCGCGCCGGTCGGCCTGGACGGCGGGACCGGTGTACTCCTGCCGAGAGGTCGATGCGACCGCTGCGGAACGAGGGTGGGCGCACCTGCCCTGCTGGTCGAGCTGGCTGTCGTCGTCGCGGGGGTGGGCCTCGTCCTCGCCGGGCAACCGATCCTGACCACGCTCGCCTTCGCCTGGTGGGCGGGCTGCGCCGTAGCACTCACCTTCGTCGATGTCGCCGTGCACCGGCTGCCGGACCGGCTCACCTGGACCGCCACCGCGGGAACCTGGGCCCTGCTGGCCCTTGCCGCGCTCCTGGGGGAGGAGCCGACCCGATGGGTGCGAGCACTGATAGCGGGTACGGCCCTAGCGGCGCTGTTCGCCGCGTCCACTCTCCTTCTCGGCCGACGCGGATTCGGACTTGGGGACGCGAAGCTCGTCCTGAGCAGCGGGGCGGTGCTCGGCTGGCTCGGCTGGGGTGTTCTCGTCGGTGGTCTTCTGCTCACGTTCATGGCGTCGGCCGTATGCGCGCTGGCCATGATGGCGGCCGGCAGGGTGCGTTGGTCGGGACACCTGCCCTTCGGACCGTTCATCGTGCTCGGGACCTTCGCGGCGATCGTCGTGCACGGCGGGGTCGGATGAGCCTTCTGGGCAAGGTCGCGGCCTCCAGCCGGACCTATGTGGACTGTTGGCCCGCCGACGGTCACCCCCCGATTTTGTGATCACGTGGGCCTTCGGTAATGTTCTGCGGGCCGGCAGGGAGCCGGGCGGGAACACCGCGAAAGTGGTGGTCCGGCCGGTTCTGCAGGTTCCCCGTAGTGAGGAGCACCGGAATTACCGGTGGGAGCCACTGTGGGGAGGGTCAGATGGAGTCGAAGAAGGCCAGAAAGTCAGGGCTTGACGCGGCAACAGAGGCCAGGTAGCGTGGCGGGGCCGGCAGCGAGCCGGACGGAGAAAACGCGAAGGCGATCTTCGGCCGGGCTGCAGGATCTTCCTTCGACTCGAAACGAGCGCCAGGTCATGGTGAGCGTGAGCGTGGGGTCCGTCAAGCAAACCTTGACCAACTTGAAACACTGAGTTGACGCGGGCAAGTGAGACGGGTAGCGTAGAGGAGTTGCCCCGGGTTCGGGTCCTGCTTGTTGGTGGGGTTCGGGTTTGGTGTGTGTTTGTTCTTTGAGAACTCAACAGGGTGCTTGTAAGCCAGTGCCAAGAATGATTATTTCCCGGGCTTGGTCTGCTTCAACGGTTTGTTGGGGTGGGTTGGGTTTGGATTCCTTTGGCAATCTTTGATTGCCGGGATGGATTTTTCGACAGGTTTTTGTTGGAGAGTTTGATCCTGGCTCAGGACGAACGCTGGCGGCGTGCTTAACACATGCAAGTCGAGCGGAAAGGCCCTTCGGGGTACTCGAGCGGCGAACGGGTGAGTAACACGTGAGTAACCTGCCCCAGGCTTTGGGATAACCCTCGGAAACGGGGGCTAATACCGGATATGACTTCTGACCGCATGGTTGGGGGTGGAAAGTTTTTCGGCTTGGGATGGGCTCGCGGCCTATCAGCTTGTTGGTGGGGTGATGGCCTACCAAGGCGACGACGGGTAGCCGGCCTGAGAGGGCGACCGGCCACACTGGGACTGAGACACGGCCCAGACTCCTACGGGAGGCAGCAGTGGGGAATATTGCACAATGGGCGGAAGCCTGATGCAGCGACGCCGCGTGAGGGATGACGGCCTTCGGGTTGTAAACCTCTTTCAGCAGGGACGAAGCGCAAGTGACGGTACCTGCAGAAGAAGCGCCGGCCAACTACGTGCCAGCAGCCGCGGTAAGACGTAGGGCGCGAGCGTTGTCCGGATTTATTGGGCGTAAAGAGCTCGTAGGCGGCTTGTCGCGTCGACTGTGAAAACCCGCAGCTCAACTGCGGGCTTGCAGCCGATACGGGCAGGCTAGAGTTCGGTAGGGGAGACTGGAATTCCTGGTGTAGCGGTGAAATGCGCAGATATCAGGAGGAACACCGGTGGCGAAGGCGGGTCTCTGGGCCGATACTGACGCTGAGGAGCGAAAGCGTGGGGAGCGAACAGGATTAGATACCCTGGTAGTCCACGCTGTAAACGTTGGGCGCTAGGTGTGGGGGGCCTCTCCGGTTCTCTGTGCCGCAGCTAACGCATTAAGCGCCCCGCCTGGGGAGTACGGCCGCAAGGCTAAAACTCAAAGGAATTGACGGGGGCCCGCACAAGCGGCGGAGCATGCGGATTAATTCGATGCAACGCGAAGAACCTTACCTGGGTTTGACATGGGCGGAAATCCGGCAGAGATGTCGGGTCCTTCGGGGCCGTTCACAGGTGGTGCATGGCTGTCGTCAGCTCGTGTCGTGAGATGTTGGGTTAAGTCCCGCAACGAGCGCAACCCTCGTTCGATGTTGCCAGCGGGTTATGCCGGGGACTCATCGAAGACTGCCGGGGTCAACTCGGAGGAAGGTGGGGATGACGTCAAGTCATCATGCCCCTTATGTCCAGGGCTTCACGCATGCTACAATGGCTGGTACAATGGGCTGCGATACCGTGAGGTGGAGCGAATCCCAAAAAGCCGGTCTCAGTTCGGATCGGGGTCTGCAACTCGACCCCGTGAAGTCGGAGTCGCTAGTAATCGCAGATCAGCAACGCTGCGGTGAATACGTTCCCGGGCCTTGTACACACCGCCCGTCACGTCACGAAAGTCGGCAACACCCGAAGCCGGTGGCCTAACCCCTTGTGGGAGGGAGCCGTCGAAGGTGGGGCTGGCGATTGGGACGAAGTCGTAACAAGGTAGCCGTACCGGAAGGTGCGGCTGGATCACCTCCTTTCTAAGGAGCACCTGCCGGCGAAGGTCGGCTAGGAGCCCGCGGCCCGCGGATGTTGGGTCGGGGTTGCTCGATTGGCGGAGACACTGGTGAGTTTTCTGCCGGCAACGGCTGGCTGTCTTAGTACATCCCTGTGGGGACAGGAACGGATGGTTGGTGCGGCTGGTGGTGAATGTGAGCATCCTGTTGGGTCCTGAAAGAACAAGCCGCATGTTGTGGGTTGTTGTTTCGGGTTGTCCAGGCATGGCCTGGTGCCGCATACCGGTCGGAGTCTTGCCCTGTTGGGTGGGGGTTCGGGGTTTGGTGTGGTGCTGTGGGTTGTGGGTTGGTCGTTTGTTGAGAATTACACAGTGGACGCGAGCATCTTTGTGGTCAAGTTGTCAAGGGCGGACGGTGGATGCCTTGGCACCAGGAGCCGATGAAGGACGTGGGAGGCCGCGATAGGCCTGGGGGAGCTGTCAACCAAGCTGTGATCCCAGGGTGTCCGAATGGGGAAACCTGGCATCAGTCATGTGATGTCACCCGCACCTGAATGCATAGGGTGTGTGGAGGGAACGCGGGGAAGTGAAACATCTCAGTACCCGTAGGAAGAGAAAACAATAGTGATTCCGTGAGTAGTGGCGAGCGAAAGCGGATTTAGGCTAAACCGGTTGCGTGTGATACCTGTCAGGGGTTGCGTGGTCGGGGTTGTGGGACTCTGCTGGACAAGCTGACACTTGTTCGAGAAGTTATAAAGCCAGTTGCTAGCCGAATGGTGTGGGAAAGCCAACCGTAGTCGGTGATAGTCCGGTAGGTGAAAGTGGCTGGTCTTCTGTGGATGTTCCCGAGTAGCGGCGGACCCCTGTAATCTGCCGTGAATCTGCCAGGACCACCTGGTAAGCCTGAATACTTCCTGGTGACCGATAGCGGACTAGTACCGTGAGGGAATGGTGAAAAGTACCCCGGGAGGGGAGTGAAATAGTACCTGAAACCGTTCGCCTACAATCCGTCGGAGCCTTTAGGGGTGACGGCGTGCCTTTTGAAGAATGAGCCTGCGAGTTAGTGGCATGTGGCGAGGTTAACCCGTGTGGGGTAGCCGTAGCGAAAGCGAGTCTTAATAGGGCGTTTAGTCGCATGTTCTAGACCCGAAGCGGAGTGATCTAGCCATGGGCAGGCTGAAGCGCGGGTAAGACCGTGTGGAGGGCCGAACCCACCAACGTTGAAAAGTTGGGGGATGACCTGTGGTTAGGGGTGAAAGGCCAATCAAACTCCGTGATAGCTGGTTCTCCCCGAAATGCATTTAGGTGCAGCGTTGCGTGTTTCTTGCCGGAGGTAGAGCACTGGATGGTCTAGGGGGCCTACAAGCTTACCGAAATCAGCTAAACTCCGAATGCCGGTAAGTGAGAGCGTGGCAGTGAGACTGCGGGGGATAAGCTTCGTAGTCGAGAGGGAAACAGCCCAGATCACCAGCTAAGGCCCCTAAGCGTGTGCTAAGTGGAAAAGGATGTGGGGTCGCATAGACAACCAGGAGGTTGGCTTAGAAGCAGCCATCCTTTAAAGAGTGCGTAATAGCTCACTGGTCAAGTGGTTCCGCGCCGACAATGTAGCGGGGCTCAAGTACACCGCCGAAGCTGTGGCATTCACATTTTTACTTCGCCTATGCCTTTGGGTGTGGGTGCAGGTGTGTGGATGGGTAGGGGAGCGTCGTGCCGGGGGTGAAGCAGCGGGGTGACCCAGCTGTGGACGCGGCACGAGTGAGAATGCAGGCATGAGTAGCGAATGAAGGGTGAGAAACCCTTCCGCCGGATGACCAAGGGTTCCAGGGCTAGGTTAATCCGCCCTGGGTGAGTCGGGACCTAAGGCGAGGCCGAGAGGCGTAGTCGATGGACAACGGGTTGATATTCCCGTACCCGCGAAAGAGCGCCCATGATGAACCTCGTTGTGCTAACCACGTGATCTGGTGGAGGTCTTCGGACTGATGCTGGTGAGCCTGGGAACCTGGTGGGTAGTAGTCAAGCGATGGGGTGACGCAGGAAGGTAGCTGATCCCGGCCGGTGGTTGTGCCGGGGTAAGCGTGTAGGCCGGTGTGTAGGCAAATCCGCACACCTTGTGGCTGAGACGTGATGCCGAGCCGATTCAGGTGAAGTCAGTGATCCTATGCTGCCGAGAAAAGCCTCTAGCGAGTTCTTAGCGGCCCGTACCCCAAACCGACACAGGTGGTCAGGTAGAGAATACCGAGGCGATCGGGCGAACTGTGGTTAAGGAACTCGGCAAATTGCCCCCGTAACTTAGGGAGAAGGGGGGCCGGACGCGTGAAGGGACTTGCTCCTGGAGCGTGGTATGGCCGCAGAGAGCAGGGGAAGCGACTGTTTACTAAAAACACAGGTCCATGCGAAGAAGTAATTCGATGTATATGGACTGACGCCTGCCCGGTGCTGGAACGTTAAGGGGACCGGTTAGCTCTTCGGGGCGAAGCTGAGAACTTAAGCGCCAGTAAACGGCGGTGGTAACTATAACCATCCTAAGGTAGCGAAATTCCTTGTCGGGTAAGTTCCGACCTGCACGAATGGCGTAACGACTTCCCCACTGTCTCAACCACAGGCCCGGCGAAATTGCATTACGAGTAAAGATGCTCGTTACGCGCGGCAGGACGGAAAGACCCCGGGACCTTTACTATAGCTTGACATTGGTATCTGAATTAGCTTGTGTAGGATAGGTGGGAGCCGGTGAAGCTTGTACGCCAGTACAGGTGGAGGCAATCTTGAAATACCACTCTGGTTGATTTGGGTATCTAACTTGGGGCCGTGATCCGGTTCAGGGACAGTGTCTGGTGGGTAGTTTAACTGGGGCGGTTGCCTCCTAAAGGGTAACGGAGGCGCCCAAAGGTTCCCTCATCCTGGTTGGCAATCAGGTGTTGAGTGTAAGTGCACAAGGGAGCTTGACTGTGAGACTGACGGGTCGAGCAGGGACGAAAGTCGGGACTAGTGATCCGGCACTTGCGTGTGGAAGCGGTGTCGCTCAACGGATAAAAGGTACCCCGGGGATAACAGGCTGATCTTCCCCAAGAGTCCATATCGACGGGATGGTTTGGCACCTCGATGTCGGCTCGTCGCATCCTGGGGCTGTAGCAGGTCCCAAGGGTTGGGCTGTTCGCCCATTAAAGCGGTACGCGAGCTGGGTTTAGAACGTCGTGAGACAGTTCGGTCCCTATCCGCCGTGCGCGTAGGATACTTGAGAAGGGCTGTCCCTAGTACGAGAGGACCGGGACGGACGAACCTCTGGTGTGCCAGTTGTTCCGCCAGGAGCATGGCTGGTTGGCTACGTTCGGAAGGGATAACCGCTGAAAGCATCTAAGCGGGAAGCTCGCTTCAAGATGAGGTATCCCACCCACCTTGGTGGGGTAAGGCTCCCAGTTAGACGACTGGGTTGATAGGCCGGAGATGTAAGCACGGTAACGTGTTGAGTTGACCGGTACTAATAGGCCGAGGACTTGACTACTAAGCTGCTACGCGTCCACTGTGTGATTCCCGACAAACGAACACCCGACCCCCCGCCCAAGGGAATGTGGGTGGTTGTGGGTGGTGTTTGATAAGTCGATAGTGTTACGGCGGTTATGGCGGAGGGGAAACGCCCGGTTACATTCCGAACCCGGAAGCTAAGCCCTCCAGCGCCGATGGTACTGCACTCGTGAGGGTGTGGGAGAGTAGGACACCGCCGGACTTCTTCATGGTTGTGGGCCATCCGATTTCGGGTGGCCCACAACCATTTTTGCTTTCGAATGGTCGGACCGTAGATGATCAGGGGACAACGGTGCGATCGGGGGAGGCGGCATGGCAGATCGCTTTCTACATCTGGCGCGACACGGTGAGGCCCTGGCCGACGGCCCGCTGACCGATCGCGGCCGGCAGCAGGCCGCGATGTTGGGGCAGCGGTTGGCGTCACTCCCGATCAGCGCCATCCATCACAGTCCGCTGCTTCGCGCGGTGGAGACGACACGGGTGATCTGCGAGCACCTGCCTGGCGTCCCGGTCGAATCCTCTGAACTGGTGGGCGACTACATCCCGCCAGTTCCGGATCCGCAGGCTCTGCCCGATGTGTACGCCAGGTTTCTCGACGGGCTCTCTACCGAGGACTACGCGACGGGAGCGGAGCTGGCGAACGCCGCCATCCAGCGGTACGGCGTACCAGCCACGGCCGGCGGCGCCGACCCGGCCAGCCATGAGCTGATCGTCACCCACAACTTCCTGATCGGCTGGTTCATCCGGCACGCCCTCGACGCCCCCGAGTGGCGGTGGCTGGGCCTCAACCAGGGCAACTGCGCCCTGACCACGATCCTGTACCGCCCGGATCGCCCGCCGGCACTGGTGCTCTTCAACGACATGGGGCACCTTCCCGCCGCACTACGCTGGACCGGCTTTCCGCCGGACCAGCACGTCTAGCCACCTCGACACGTCGGCAGGCCGGCGACCGCACACCGGCAGGCTGCCACGGTCGGTAGGCACAACCCCTCATCCGAGCCACCGTGAACCCGTGGGGGAAGTAACTGTGCGACCGCTGGGCGCCGGTCAGGTAGCCTGGTCGGCGCGGGCTGCTAGCTCAATAGGCAGAGCTGTGGACTTTTAATCCATAGGTTCAGGGTTCGAGTCCCTGGCGGCCCACTCGGGATCCATGGCGACCGTCCGCCGGCGCCGGTCTGGAGGCTCGGATGGACGACGTCGTCGGATGTCTGGCCTGCGACCTCACCGCAGGCCGGACATCCGTACCGGGGGGTCGCATCCACCGGACGGCGCACTGGGTGGTCGAGCACTGCGTCGGTCCGCTCGGTGTGGGCACCCTGATCGTCAAGCCGTTGCGGCACGTCGTGCAGGTCGCCGAGCTGACCGATGGCGAGAGCTCGGAACTCGGCCCACTGCTGCGGCGGATGGCCGCCGCGGTGACGGCGTTGACGAGCCCGGAGCAGGTCTACGTGTGCCTGTGGTCGCACGCCGACGGCAGGCCCGGGCACATCCACTTCGTCGTCCAGCCGGTACGGCGCGAGGACATGGACGGCCACGACCGGTTCGGGCCGGCACTGCAGATGGCGATGTTCCAGGCCGGACAGACGCCTGATCCACGAGCGGTGACGGTGTTCGTCGAACGTTTACGCGACCACCTCGCGGCGGAGCCTTCCTGACCTGGTCGGGAGCATCCGGTCGTCGTGTGGGAGCTCGCCGACAGTACCCATGATTCGGGAGGCGTCCAGCCGTGCAGGAACCGCGTAGGGCCCGACAGCTCGGTATCGAGATCGGTGTGCTGCCGACGGGCGCCCACAACGCCATCACCGACGTGAGCGGCGTACGGGTCGGTCACACCACGATCGTGGCCGGCGACAGCATCCGTACCGGGGTGACCGCGGTCGTACCGGAGCAGTTGTTCACCTGGGCGGCGCTGCCGGCCGGGCTGTCGGTCGGGAACGGGTACGGCAAGATCGTGGGCTCGACCCAGGTAGCCGAGCTGGGCGAGATCGAGACACCGGTGTTGCTGACCGCGACCCTGTCGACGTTCCGGGTCGCGGACGCGTTGGTGACGTACCTCCTGGGGTTGCCCGGGCGGGAGGACGCGCAGTCGGTGAACCCGGTGGTCGCCGAAACCAACGACGGCTTCCTCTCCGACATCCGGGCGCGGCCGGTGACCGAGGAACACGTGCTCGCCGCCCTGCACGGTGCCACCGGTGGGCTGCCGGGCGAGGGGTGTGTCGGCGCCGGCACCGGCACCGGCGCCCTGGGGTTCAAGGCCGGAATCGGTACGTCGTCACGGGTGACCACGACCTCGCGCGGAGCGGCGACCGTCGGTGTCCTCGTCCAGTCGAACTTCTCCGGCGTACTGCGGGTGTGCGGGGTGCCGGTGTCGCGCGAGCGGATGGGCGTACCGGTGGCACCGGTGACGCCAGGAGCGGCGCCTGGGGCGGCCGCGGAGCATCCGGGCAACTCCTGCGTCATCGTGGTCGCGACCGACGCCCGCCTGGACGCGCGCCAGCTCGGCCGCCTCGCCCGGCGCGCCATCTTCGCGATGGGCCGGGTCGGGTCGGACTTCACCAGCGGCAGCGGGGACTACGCGCTGGCGTTCGCCACGGCCGAACCGGTGCTGCCGGTGCTGCCGGTGCTGCCGGAGTCCGATGTGGATCCGTTGTTCACCGCCGTCCTCGAGGCGACCGAGGAGGCGCTGCTGAACTCGCTGTTCATGGCGACGACCACGGTCGGGTTCAACGGCCACGTCAGGTATGCCGTCCCGCACGACAGGTTGCTCGCGCTGCTCGGTGAGCGTGGTGTGGCCGGTACGGGCTAGGACCACGCTCCGTCTTGGCCGGCCCACAGGCCGGCGAAGTGGCTGATCGGGCCGTTGCCGTGGCCGACCCGCAGGGCCGCGCCGTGGGTGATGCTCTCGGTCAGCCAGCGCTTCGCCCGGTCGACGGCATGCTCCCAGCCGGGTGCCTGCGGGCGCAGGGTCGCCAGCGCCGACGACAGCGAGCAGCCGGTGCCGTGGGTGTTGGTCGTCTCGATCCGCTCACCGGGGAACTCGAAGAGGTCCCGGCCGCCGGACAGCCGCCCGCCGGCGTCGACCAGGGCGTCGGAGGCCGACCCGTCGGCGAGATGCCCGCCCTTGGCCAGGACGGTGACGCCGTACGTGGCGGACACCCGGTGTGCCTGCTCGAGTACGTCGTCCCACCGGGAGACCGCGGGCTCGTCGGCGAGGACGGCGAGTTCGGGGATGTTGGGCGTGACGAGGTCGGCGTGCCGGACGAGGTTCCGGATCGCGTCGACCGCGCGCTCGTCGAGCAGCCGGTCGCCGCTGGTGGCGACCATGACGGGGTCGAGGACCACGACCGGCGGCCGCTGCCGGCGGAGCCAGTCGGCGACCGCCTCGATGATGGTCGAGTTGGCGAGCATTCCGATCTTCACGGCGTCGATCTCGACGTCGTCGCTGACCGAGTCGAGTTGTTCGGTGAGGAACTCGACCGGCGGGATGTGCACCGAGCGGACCCCCATGGTGTTCTGGGCGACCAGGGCGGTGACCACCGCCATGCCGTATCCGCCGTTGGCGGCGATGCTCTTCAGGTCCGCCTGGATTCCGGCGCCGCCGGTCGGGTCCGTACCCGCGATGGAGAGGACGCGTGGTGTCTGCCGGTGGTCGGTCGGGTCAGTCGGGTGCATGGCCGCACGCCTTCCTGAAGGGAGCGGCGGCGCACCGGGCAATGGCGGACAGGCGTGGGCTCACCCGGACATCCCTTCGCTAGTACGAACTAGATCAGGTTCGACGGGTGTGATCTCAGCCCGCTCGAAGGGCGGGCACCCCGTGTCACTGCCGACATCGTATCCAGCCCGCGGGCCGGGTACGAGCCGTGAGACCGGGTGGCCCGGCTACGGGCGTCGCGACCGGCCGGGGTAGCGGATCAGCAGGCTCGCGTGCACCTCGTCGTCGCCGACCGCGCCGTAGACGTGGGGTACGTCGGAGATCCAGGTGATGTGCTGGCCGGTGCCGGCGAGGGCGGGCGCGCCGACGGGGCCGGCCCGGAGCAGTCCACTGAAGACGGTGACGTGTTCGGTCACACCCCGCTGGTGTGCCGGTGAGGTCTGGGGTGGTCCGGGCGGCACCCGCATCCGGTAGAGCTCGAAGGTGACGTCGCCCTCGTCGAAGACCTGGAGCAGGGTCGCCTCGACCGCCGTACCGCGGATCGTCGCGGCATCCGTGCCGGGGGCGGCGAGTACGGCGGCCAGCGGAACCCCGAGTTCGGCCGTCACCGCGTAGAGCGTCTCCAGGGTCGGGTTGCGGGTGCCGTTTTCCAGGCCGGACAGGGTCGCCTTGCCGACGCCGGCGCGTCGGGACAGGGCGGAGAGGGAGACGCCCCGCGCCTCCCGGAGTTCGCGGACCCGCCGGCCGACCTCGGCGCCCTCGCCGCCTCCGTCGACCGCCGGTCGGCGGCTTGTACGACGCGAATCCATCCGGCTATGGTGCATGACCGGAGCGTTCCGTTTGCGGAACGGCCTGGTCATGGGGAGGACCGTCGATGGAACGCCTGGCGCAACCGGTGCTGGCCGGTGTGGTGACCGCCCTCGTCGGCTTCGCCAGCTCTTTCGCGGTGGTGCTCGCCGGGCTGCGCGCCGTGGGCGCCACCGAGCGACAGGCCGCCTCCGGTCTCTTCGCCCTCTGTGTGGTGATGGGGCTGGTGGCGATCTGGTTGAGCCTGCGCCACCGGCTGCCGATCAGCGTCGCCTGGTCCACCCCGGGGGCCGCCCTGCTGGTGTCGACCGGGGCGGTCGAGGGCGGGTTCCCGGCGGCCGTGGGCGCGTTCCTGGTCTCGGCGCTGCTCATCGTGGCGGCGGGCCTGTTCCCGGCACTCGGGCGCTGGATCGCCGCCATCCCGCAGCCGATCGCCAGTGCCATGCTGGCCGGCGTACTCCTCAGCCTCTGCATCGCCCCGGTCCGGGCGCTGATCGACGTACCGCTGATGGCGGCGCCGGTGATCCTCACCTGGGCGCTGCTGACCCGGTTCGCCCGCCGGTGGGCGGTGCCCGCCGCGCTCGTCGTGGCCGTCGCCGCGATCGCGGTGTCCGGCCCGCCCGGCGGCCTGACCGGGGCGGCCCTGCTGCCGGTCCTCGAGTTCACCGCGCCGACCTGGAACGTGTCCGCCCTGGTCAGCGTCGCCCTGCCGCTCTTCGTCGTCACGATGGCCTCGCAGAACGTGCCCGGCATGGCGGTCCTGTCCAACTACGGCTACCGGGCGCCGCTGCGCCCGATCCTGGTCGGCACCGGGATCGCCAGCGGCCTGACGGCGCCCGCCGGTGGTCACGTCATCAACCTCGCCGCGATCACCGCCGCCCTGGTGGCCGGCCCGGACGCCCACCCCGACCGGGACCGCCGGTGGATCGCCGCGATGACGTCGGGCGTCGGCTACGTCGTACTCGGGCTGACGGCCGGGCTGGCCACGGCGTTCGTGCTGCTCTCCCCGCCGGTGCTGGTCGAGGCGGTGGCCGGGCTCGCGCTGCTGGGTGCGTTGGCCTCCGCCCTCGCCGCGGCGGTGGCCGCGCCCGAGGGGCGGGAGGCGGCGGCGGTGACCTTCGTGGTGACCGCGTCCGGCCTGTCGGTGCTGGGGATCGGGGCGGCGTTCTGGGGGCTGGTCGCCGGTGGGTTCATGCTGTTGCTGATGCGTAGCCGCAACCGCGTCGCCGCCGAGCCGCCCGCGCCGACGCCGACCACGACGCCGGAGCGCACCGAACCGCAGCCGCTCAGCGTCCGGACGTCAGCTGATCCGTCCTGACCTTGAGCAGTACGACGTCGCCGGTCACCTCGGCGATCTGGTCGGCCGCCACGTAGTGGTCGGGAGTGCCGTCGACGCGCAGGTATCCGGCCCGGAGCAGGCGGGCGGCGGCATCCGGCGGCACATCCGGCGCCGCCGGTGTCTCGACCTCGGACAGGCCCTCACCGGCGCCGTCCGGCGGCGCCTGCACCGTCACCGCGTTGGGGTCGCCGGGCCGGGACGCGGCGACCCGGCCGATCTCCGCCCCGGTCGCGTCGACGACGCGCATTCCGGACTCGACCTCGGCGAACGGCGGATCGACTGGTGCTCGCATGGCGCCTCGGTACCCCGGGCGGATGCCGCCAAACCCGGCGGCCGCGCCCGCCGGGCCATTCCCTTCACCGAGCCGTCCCGTTCACCAGGCGGTCGGGCGGGCGGAGAGTTCCCGCCAGGTGCCGGGACCGTCGAGCAGGGCGCGTACGGCGTCGAGGGCGTCGTCCTCGCTGTCGAACTCGTAGAAGCGGGAGACGCCCTCGGCGCCCCCCGCGCGCTGCTCCACGTGCCACCGGTCGCCGTCGGCGCGAAGGTAGACGTCACGCCGGGCAAGTCGTCCCCACTTGCCGTTCCACCAGTGCTTTCGCTGCTCCATGCGCGGACCCTATCGAACAGGTGTTCGACAATGGTCGGCGCCCCGGCGTCAGCGCTGGGCCGGCGGCTGCTCCCGGTTGATCAGGCGGTCGAGGGCGTCGCCGTCGCGGCCCGGCACCCGGCCGGCGGCGACCAGGGCGTCGCGGATCTCGGTGAGGAGCTTGACCTCCTCGCTCGGCGCCGCGGGCGGCGGCTCCTCGCCCCGCTTGCGCCGCTCGGCGAGCTTGTTCATCGGCATGACCACCAGGAAGTAGAGCACCGCGGCGGTGAGGAACAGGGTGATCGCCGCGTTGATGAACGCCGGCCAGTCGAACGGGATGCCCCGGAACTCGGGCGCGGTCTGTTCCAACCCGTCCCCGCCGGTGACCAGCAGGGTGACCACCCGGATCAGTGGTTCGAGGAACGACTTCGTGAACTGCGTCACCACCGCGGTGAACGCGGCGCCGATCACGATACCGACCGCAAGGTCGACGACATTGCCGCGCAGGATGAAGTCCTTGAAGCCCTTGAGCATTCCCAACCTCCGGGGAAGATTGCCGCTGTCGATCGACAACCTATGCCCGCAGTGGGGTCTCCAGGAAAGCACCCGCCTCGCGCGTCGCCCCTTCGGTGTCGCCGGCCCGGATCGCCTCGACCAGTGCGGAGTGGTCGACGTACCGGTCGGGGTGCAGCTCCGGCCCGATCGCCTCGGTCAGCGTGGCGCGCATCGCCGTACCGAACGAGGCGTACAGCTCGGCCAGCATCGTGTTGTGTGCCGCGGCCACGATCGTCGTGTGCAGGGCCGCGTCGGCGGCCACGAAGACCTCCGGCCGGCCGGACTCCCACGCGGCCTCCCGCGCCGTCAGCGCGGCGTCGAGTGCGGCAAGGTCTTCCGGCGTACGTCGTAGCGCCGCGAGCCGGGCCGCCTCGACCTCGAACGCCCGGCGTACCTCGACGGCCTCGGCGGCCCGGGCGGCCCGGACGACCTCCGGGGCCGCGGTGGGGGCCAGCCGGCGGGCGACCACACCGGACAGTTCGTCGGTCGAGGTGACGTAGGTCCCCGAGCCCTGCCGGCACTCCAGAACGCCGGCGTGCACGAGGGCCCGGACCGCCTCGCGGACCGTGTTGCGGCCCACGCCGAGCGACTCCACGAGCTGTGGCTCGGTCGGGATCTTGCTGCCGAGTGGCCACGCGCCGCTGGTCACCTGCTCGTTGAGCTGGTCGATGACCTGGCGGACGAGGGTCTGCCGGGCGCCGGCACGCGGCCCCGCCGGCGGCAGTGTCATCGGTTACAGCCTCGGCCGAAAATCATCCCATGATTGTATGGTCGCCGGTATGACCCCGCCACCCACCTCGCTCGCCGTGCCGGCCGCCCCTCGCGTGGAACCGCCGCCGACCGCCGTCGCCGGCCCGCCCGCCGACGGCAGCACCGGGAGCGGGCCGGCGGTCCGGGGCGGTCTGGTGATCCTGGTCGGCATCCTGCTCGTCGCGCTCAACCTGCGTACGGCGGTGACCAGCCTGGGCGCGCTCCTCGACGAGGTCCGGGTCGGACTCGGCGCGTCCGGGGCGATGGCCGGCCTGATCACCACCATGCCGGCGATCGCCTTCTCCGTCCTCGGCGCGACGACCCCGTGGCTGGTCCGCCGGATCTCGCCGGCCCGGCTGCTGGCCGTCGCGATGGCCGTCCTCGCCGCCGGGCAGGTGCTGCGGGTCCTCACCGGCAACCCGTACGCCTTCGTGGTGCTGACCGCCGTCGCGCTGGCCGGTGTCGCCATCGCCAACATCCTGTTGCCGATGCTGGTGAAGCAGTACTTCCCGGCCCGGGCCGGGCTGGTCACCGGGGCGTACTCGATGTCGCTGACCGTCGGCACCGCGACCGCGGCCGCGGCCGCCGTGCCGGTCGCGCACGCGTTCGGCTCCTGGCGGGTCGGGCTCGGCGCCTGGGCGCTCCTCGCCGCGGTCGCGCTTCTGCCCTGGCTGCCGGCCGCGTTGCGGCGTACCCGGCCACCGGCCGCGACCGGCGCGGCCCCCACCGGCCGGATCCGGCCGGCCCGGACCCGGCTCGGCTGGGCCATGGCGCTCTACTTCGGGGTGCAGTCGCTGGGCGGGTACGCGGCGATGGGCTGGCTGGCGCAGATGTTCCGGGACGCCGGCTACTCGGCGCAGTACGCCGGTCTGCTGCTGGCGCTGGTCACCGCCTTCGGTATCCCGGTGGCGCTGATCATGCCCTCGGTGGCCACCCGGCCGGGGGCGCTGCGACCGGCGGTCCTGCTGCTGTCGACGGCGATGGCGGCCGGCTACCTGGGGCTGGCGTTCCTGCCGTACGAGGGCGCCCTGCTCTGGGTGGCCCTGCTCGCCATCGGACACGGGGCGTTCCCGTTGGTGCTGGCGACGATCGGCCTGCGGGCACGGACGGCCGAGGGCACGGTCGCGCTGTCCGCGTTCGCGCAGAGCACCGGGTACGCCATCGCGGCGCTCGGCCCGCTGCTGGTCGGCATGCTCTACGCGGCGACCGGCGGCTGGCACCTGCCGATCGCACTTCTGCTGGTCGCGGTGGTCGTGCAGACGCTTGCCGGGCTGGCGCTGGCCCGGCCCCGCTTCCTGGAGGACGAGCCCGGCGCCGTGGCCGCCCGACCGCGGTGAGCGGCGGTCAGCCGGCGGCGGGCTTGGCGGTGCTGCCGTCGGCGACCGCCTCGGCCACCGTCGGATAGGTCTGGAGCACCTCGACCAGGCCACTGACCTCGAGGATGCGCAGCACGCCGCGCTGCGGCGCGGCCAGCCGCACCACCCCACCGGTCTCGTCGCAACTGTTCTTCGCCCGAACGAAGACCGACAGGCCGGTCGAATCGCAGAACGAGACCTCGGCGAGGTCGAAGACCAGCCGGTTACGGCCCTTGTCGAGCAGATCGGTGATCTGGTCCTGCAGTTGCGGCGCCGTCGCCATGTCGAGTTCGCCCGCGACCGACACGACGACCAGATTGCCCTGTTGCTCCGTGTGCACCGTCAACGACATCCGCGACCTCCCGCTTATCGTCCGAACGTTACTCCACGATCGGCCATCCGTCCCAGATGGGGCGGGGCGTCCGGCGGGGCGGAAGTGACCGGTGATCACGTCCGCAAAATCATTGATGTGTAGCAACTAACGCCGCAGGGTGCGGTGATAGAGTCCGCCCGGTCCGACCCGGCCGTTCGTCGGCGGGTGACCCAGGGAGCGAGGGAGGCACCGATGGCACTGGACGCGGACGCGAGTGGCCGGCTGGCCGCCCTGCTCACGCAGCACACCGAGCAGATCGTCAACCGCTGGACCGAACTGGTGTCCGCCTCGCTGCGCGGGCGGCAGAGCCGGGCCGAACTCCATCGGCAGGTGGAGGATCTGCACCGAGGCCTCCAGACCACGCTCGGCGCCGGCGGCGTCGACCTCGGCGCCGAATCCGCCGGCGAACTGCGGGCCGTGCTCGCCGACCTGTCCCGCAGCCGGGCCCGCCAGGGCTTCAGCGCCACGGAGACGGCGGTCAGCGTCTTCGCGCTGAAGGAGGTCCTGCTCGACCTGATCGACGTCCAGAACGCGGATCCGACCAACCTGCGGGACTACGTCGCGTTCGGCACCTTCGTCGACCAGATGGGGCTGTTCACCTTCGAGACGTACGCCAAGGCGCGCGAGGAACTGATCGCCGACCAGGCCGAACAGTTGCTCGAACTGTCCACCCCGGTCGTCAAGCTCTGGGAGGGCGTCGTCGCGGTACCGCTGGTCGGCACCCTCGACTCGGCCCGGGCCCAGGTGGTGATGGAGCGGCTGCTCCAGACGCTGGTCGACACCGGCTCGCCGTACGCGATCATCGACATCACCGGCGTTCCGGCCGTCGACACCCAGGTCGCCCAGCACATCCTCAAGACCGTCGTCGCCGCCCGGCTGATGGGCGCGGACTGCATCATCTCCGGCATCCGCCCGCAGATCGCCCAGACGATCGTGGCCCTGGGCATCGAGTTCGGCGACATCGCCACCAAGGCCACCCTCGCCGACGCCCTGCGACACGTGCTCCGGCTGACCGGGATCGAAGCCGGCCGCCGTGCGGCGCGGAAGGCACACTGACGTGGAACGCGTACCGGTTCTGAAGATCGGCGACATCCTGCTGGTCTCGATCCAGATCGACATGCAGGACCAGACCGCCGTCCAGCTCCAGGAAGACCTGGCCGAGCGGATCGTGCAGACCGGCTGCCACGGCGTGATCATCGACATCACCGCCCTGGACATCGTCGACTCGTTCGTCGGCCGGATGCTCGCCACGATCGCGTCGATCTCCAAGGTGCTCGACGCCGAGACGGTCGTGGTCGGTATGCGGCCCGCCGTGGCGATCACCCTCGTCGAGCTGGGCCTGTCGCTGAACGGGATCCGCACCGCGCTCAACGTCGAGCGCGGCATCGAACTGCTCGCCCGGTCCGACGACGAACTCGAGTACGACGACGAGGACATCGACTCGACCGAGGCCGAGCCGGTGGCGAAGTCGCCATGACCGCCGGGCTCGAGACCGGCCAGACCCAGACGCAGACGATCGCCGCGGACGAGGACGTCGTACGTGTCCGGCAGTTGGTGCGTACGGTCGCGGTGGCGGTCAAACTCTCCCTGGTCGACCAGACCAAGCTGGTCACCGCGGCGAGCGAACTCGCCCGCAACACCCTGGTCTACGGTGGCGGCGGCGCGGTGTCGGTCACCGTGGTCGACAACGGCCGCCGGCGTGGAATCCAGATCGCCTTCGCCGACGAGGGGCCGGGAATCACCGACCTCGACCTGGCACTGACCGACGGCTACACCACCGGCGGCGGGCTGGGCCTGGGCCTCAGCGGCGCCCGCCGGCTGGTCGACGAGTTCGACATCGAGACCGCGGTGGGCCGAGGCACCCGCGTCACGGTGACCAAATGGTCCCGCTGATCGGAGCAACCGTGGCGAACCCGGAGAGACTGGGCGACGAGGGTGTCTGGTTCCGCGTCGAGGAGGCCAGCAGCGCCAGCGCCGTACGGCGGGCCGCCGAACGGCTCGCCGGCCAGATCGGCCTCGGCGCCGGCCCTACCGCCGCGCTGGCCATCGCCGCCGCCGAACTGACCAGCAACCTGGTGAAGCACGCCGACGAGGGTGTGCTGCTGCTGCGCCCGGTACGCGCCGACGACGCCGCCGGGATCGAGATCATCGCGGTGGACTCCGGGCCGGGCATGGCCGACCTGGCCCACTCCGCCCGCGACGGCCACTCCACCGCCGGCACGCTCGGCATCGGCCTCGGTTCGATCGCCCGCCAGGCGAGCTGGTTCGACGCCCACAGCGTGCCCGGGCGCGGCACGGTACTCGCCGTACAGGTGTGGCCCGGGCCGGTGCCGACCCCCGCCTGGGCCGGTGGCGTCATCCGGCCGCTGACCGGCGAGACGGTCAGCGGAGACGGCTTCGCCGTCCGGGTCATACAGGGGCGGCACCAGCTCCTGGTCTGCGACGGGCTCGGGCACGGGCCGCTCGCCGCGGCCGCCACCGCCGCCGCGATCTCCGCCTTCCACACCGCACCGGCGGTGCCGCCGGCCGCGCTCGTCGAGCATCTGCACCGGGCGATCGGGCACACCCGTGGCGCCGCGGTCGCCGTCGCCGAACTCGACGCCCCGACCGCCGTCGTCCGCTACGCCGGGCTGGGCAACATCGCCGGTGTGGTCATCGACGGGAGCAGCCGCCGGGGGATGGTGTCGATGCCCGGCATCGCCGGTCACCAGCGCCGCGTCGTCCGTGAATACGAGTACCCGCTGCCGCCCACCGGGGTGGTGATCATGCACTCCGACGGGGTCGCCGACCGGTGGCGGGTGGACGACTATCCCGGCCTGCTCACCCGGGCCCCGCAGCTCATCGCCGCGACCATGCTGCGCGACGCCGGCGTACGGCGGGACGACGCCTGCGTACTCGTCGCCCGGACACCCTGATGAGCGGCCCGGACGCCTGGACGAACGGCCCGGACAGCGCGGGGTCGCCCGGGGCCGACGCCACGCTGATCCTGTCGATGACACTCCGGGTCGAGCAGGACATCTTCGTCGTACGTCAGCGCGGCCGTGAGGTGGCCGACGCCGTTGGATTCGAACACCAGGACCAGATCCGGATCGCCACCGCGCTCAGCGAGGTGGGCCGGCTCCTGTTGTCGTGCGGCAGTCCCGCCGACGTGGCATTCTTCGCCCAGACAGGAGATCTTCGACCGGTACTGCGGATCGAGGTGCGATCGGCCGCGACGGTACGGGTCGGCGACCTGCCCGGCGGGCACCTCGCCGCGGTCGGACGATTGGTGGACACGTTGGAGATGGACGACGACGAGACGACCGCGGTCGTACGGATGTCGCGCCGCTTCCCGACCACCGCGCCGCCGCCGACCCCGGAGCGGATCGCGGAGTTGCGTGCCGAACTCGAGGGCAGCCTGCCGGGGACCCCGCTCGACGAACTGGCCGTACAGAACGAGCAGTTGCTTGCCGCGCTCGAGCAGGTACGCACCCACCGCGACCACCTGGCCCGGCTCAACGAGGAACTGGAGGAGACCAACCGGGGCGTGATGGCGCTGTACGGGCAGCTCTCCGAAGAGCTGGAGGAGACCAACCGCGGCGTCGTCGCGCTCTACGCCGAACTGGACGAGAAGTCGTCGCAACTGCGGGCCGCCAGCGAGGCGAAGAGCCGGTTCCTGGCCAACGTCAGCCACGAACTGCGGGCACCGGTCACCGCGATCATCGGGCTCGGGCGGCTGATGGCCGATCCGGCCTCGGACCCGCTGACCCCGCAGCAGGCGACCCACGTGGAACTGATCCGGTCGTCGGCGGCAGACCTGCTGTCGCTCGTCAACGACCTGCTCGACCTCGCCAAGGCCGAGTCCGGCCGGATCGAGCCCAACTGGTCCGACATCGACCTGCGGATGGTGTTCGGCCAGTTGCGCGGCACCCTGCGGGCACTGACCACCCCGGACGTACGGCTGGAGGTCGAGGACCCGCCGGCACCGTCGGTCATCCGCTCCGACGAGGTGCTACTCACCCGCGTACTGCGGAATCTGCTGCACAATGGGCTGAAGTTCACCGAGCGTGGCGAGGTCCGGATGTGTGCCGAGACGGTGGCCGGCGGCTGGCGGGTGTCGGTCGTCGACACCGGCCCGGGCATCCCTGCCGAGCTGCACCAGCGGATCTTCGAGGAGTTCTACCAGGTGCCGGGCACTGCGAAGCCGGGAACAGGCCTCGGCCTGCCGTACGCGCGGCGGTTGGCGACCCTGCTCGGCGGATCGCTGGAGCTGACCAGCGAACCGGGGCACGGCAGCACCTTCACCCTCTTCCTGCCCACCGTCGGCGACGGGGCCTGACCGGTGGACACCGAAGCGGCGACCGTGCTGGTGGTCGACGACAGCGTCACCAAGCGCTACCTGCTGGTCAACTGGCTGACCCGGGCCGGCTACCAGGTCGTCGAGGCGGAAACCGGCGGCCAGGCGCTGGCCATGGTCGGCGAGCTACCGATCGACCTCGTCGTGCTCGACGTACGGCTGCCGGACATGAACGGGCTCGACGTCTGCGAGAAGATCAAGTCTGATCCGCGGCATGCCGCCCTGCCGGTCATCCACGTGTCCGCGCACGCCGTCGACGTCGCCGACCGGGCGCAGGGGCTGACCCGGGGCGCCGACGCCTATCTCGCCGAACCGATCGAGCCCGAGGAACTGGTCGCCACCGCCCAGGCGGTGCTGCGCTACTACCGGGCCCGGCAGCGGGCCGAACTGCTCGTCCGCCGGCTCAGCCTGCTCGCCGACACGACGCTCGCGGTCAACTCCGCGTCCACGCTGCTCCAACTGCTGGAGGCGGCCGCCGCCGGGGCCGCCCGGATCTACGGCTCGCCGGCACTGGTCGCCGCCGAGAGCGGCGACGGGGAATGCCTGGCCGCAGTCACCACCGGACCCGGCTCGGAGCCGTGGGTGCGTCCCTGGAAGGTTCAGGAACCGGACATCGCGGTCGGCTCCAGCGTGCGCGAGGAGCCGTGCGACCGGTGGGCGGTGCTGGACTGGCCGGAGGAGAAGGTGGCGGTCGCCTCGGCGCGGCTGCGGGCCGACCGACCCCCGCTGTACGTCGTGGTGCCGGCGAGCGGGCCGTTGCCCGGTGTGCCGGTGCTCGGCCAGCTGGCGCAGGCCGTCGCGGCCGCGGTCGAGGCGCAGCGGTCGTACGACGAGGAACACCGCATCGCGATCACCCTCCAGCGCAGCCTCCTGCCCCGCCACATCCCCGAGATCGCCGGCCTGGACCTCGCCGTACGGTACGAGCCGGCGAGCGCGCAGACCGAGATCGGTGGCGACTTCTACGAACTGGCGATGATCGGCGGGCAGTTGCTCGTCGCGATCGGCGACGTCGCCGGACACTCCCTGCACGCCGCCACGGTCATGGCCGAGGTACGGCACGCCGTCCGGGCGTACGCGGTGGAGGGACACCAGCCGGGGGCCGTCCTCGAACGCGTCGACGAGTTGCTACGTACCCTGCTGCCGGGCGAACTGGCCACGATCTGCCTGCTGCTGCTCGACCCGGAGACCGGGCGGATCCGGATGGCCAGCGCCGGTCACCTCCCGCCGCTGCTGGTGACCGACGGGGGCGTCGACTACCTGGAGCGGCGGGCGCCGCTGCTCGGCGTACGGGCCGGACGCCCCGACGACCTGGAGTTCACCCTGCCGCCCGGGGCGACCCTGGTGCTCTACACCGACGGGCTCGTCGAGCGGCGCGACGCCGACATCGACGAGGGGATGCGGGCGTTGGCGGCCTGCGCGACGACGGTCGAGCCGGACCTCGACCGGTTCTGCGACCGCCTGCTGGTCGAGCTGGCCGCTCCCGAGATCCACGACGACATCGCGGTCGTCGCCGTCCGCCGGCACTGACGTCACTCGGTACGGACCGTGACCCCGGGCGAATCCTTCGAGCTGTGCAGCCGGAGGCGGACGATCCGGGCGTCCGGCGGGATGTCGTAGACGAGCACGCCGGTGACCTGGTTGCCGGGATTCAGCGGGCCGGGGAGGACCTGCTGGTCGATGCTGGCGAGCGCGCCGGCACTACTGTCCGCGCCGAACTGCTTGTCCGTCGGACCGTACGCCTTCTGGAGGCTGTCGGAGAACGTGGCCGGGCGGTCGCCGACGTTGCGTACCACCAGGTCGACGAGGCAGAACTGGCCTGCGGCGCTCTGGCTGACGAACAGGTCGCCGATCCGCCCGATGCCGCATTCCAGGCCGGTCACCCGGAACTCCAGGTCGCCGTCGCGTACCGGCTGGTTGATGCCGACCGTACGCCCGCCACGGTCGCGCGCGTCGTCGTAGATGTCGCGTCCCCAGATCAGCGCGCTCACCACCACCCCGACACAGCAGCAGAGGAGTACGACGGCCACGATCGTGATGATCAGGGCGAGCCGGCCGCGGCGTTCCGGGGGCGGCTGGTGGGGTTGGCCGTACGGGGGTGGCAGGTCGGGGGGTGGGGGAAGGTCGGGCGGCGGGAGCGGGGGCGGGCCGCCGCCGAGTGGTGGTGCGGTGGCCGCGGTCTCCGGTGTGGACCAGTCCGGTGGCCGGTTCGGTCCGGCCGGACCGGGTACGGGCCCGGACGGGCTGCCGCCGGTCGGGCCGGGGCCGGGCTGGCCGGTCGCGGACGGGCCGGGCTGGCCGGGGGCGGGGCCGGACGGGGTGGTCGGCCCCGGCCCGTCGGCGGGCCGGGATTGGTCGCCTGGCCCGGGACGGCTGGCCTGCCCCGGGTCGGTCGGGTCGCTGCCGGCCGGATCGTGCCTGCTCATCGCGGTCCCCCGAATCGCGCGCTTTGCCCGATTCTAGGCTCAGGTGGTCCGGCTATCCCGTGAAACGGTTCCAAGGCGGCGGCACGGTCCACGCGGGCCGGACTGGACCGCGCGCCGGCCCGGCGGGCGCCCGCATAGTGGTGGGCATGCGACTGGTGACCCTCGACGAGATCAGAGCCGCGGCCACGTCGGTCGACGGCGTGACCCTGCGTACCCCGCTCGTGCCCTGCCGGTGGGACGACGGCCTGGCGCTGAAGGCCGAGAGCTTGCAGCCGGTCGGGTCGTTCAAGCTACGGGGCGCGACCCACGCCGTCGCCTCGCTGACCCCCGACGCCCGTGCCCGCGGGGTGGTCACCCACTCGTCCGGCAACCACGGCCAGGCCCTCGCCTATGCCGCCCGGGCCGCCGGGGCACCCTGCACCGTCGTCATCCCCGACGGCGCCCCGGCGATCAAGATCGACCAGGTGCGCGCCCTCGGCGCCACCGTGGTGATCGTCCCGCCGGCCGAGCGGCTCACCGAGGCCCGGCGGCTCGCGGCGGAGGGCGGGCTGACGCTCGTCCCGCCCTTCGACGACCGGTCGGTCATCGCCGGCCAGGGGACCGTCGGGCTGGAGATCCTCGAGCAGGCGCCCGACGTGGAGGTGGTGCTCGTGCCGGTCGGCGGCGGCGGGCTGGCCTCCGGGGTCGCCACCGCCGTCAAGGCGCTGGCCCCGCACGTCGCCGTGGTCGGCGTCGAACCCGAGTACGCGGCGGACGCCCGCGACTCGCTCGCCGCCGGCGAGGTCGTCGTCTGGGACCTCGCGGACACCTACCGGACCAGCGCCGACGGGCTGCGTACCAACCTGTCCGAACTCACCCTCGCCCACCTGAGCCGGCATCTCGACGGGATCGTGACCGTCACCGAGGACGAGATCCGGACGGCCAACGCCCGGCTGGTGCGCGAGGCGCGCCTGGTGGTGGAGCCGAGCGGGGCGGTGACCACGGCGGCCCGGATGTTCCGGGCGGACGAACTGCCCGGTGGCCGTACGGTCGCGGTGGTCAGCGGCGGCAACATCGACCCCGCTCTTCTGGCCACCCTGGCCACCCTCTGAACGCCCCGCGATCTTGCACTTGTCGCCCGACAAACAGGGCGAACGGGGGAGACAAGTGCAAGATCGCGGGGGAACCGTCAGGCCGGCGGGAGCAGGTGGTCGAGGATCCAGGCGTTGACGAACGCCTCTTCCTTCCACGCGTCGTAGCGGCCGCTCGGGCCGCCGTGACCGGCACCCATCTCGGTCTTCAGCAGGTAGGAGCCTTCCGGCGCGACCGCCCGCAGCCGGGCCACCCACTTGGCCGGCTCGTGGTAGAGCACCCGGGTGTCGTTGAGGCTGGTGACCGCCAGGATCGCCGGATAGTCCACCGCCGCCACGTTCTCGTACGGCGTGTAGGACTTCATGTAGGCGTAGACCTCCGGGTCCCGCAGCGGGTTGCCCCACTCCTCCCACTCGGTGACGGTGAGCGGCAGCGACGGGTCCAGGATGGTGTTGAGCGCGTCGACGAAGGGCACCTGCGCGACGATGCCGGCGAAGGCGTCCGGCGCCAGGTTGGCGATCGCGCCCATCAACAGCCCACCGGCCGAACCGCCCCGCGCCACCAGTCGGGCGCTCGACGTCCAGTCGCTCTTCACCAGGTGCCGGGCCGCCGCCACGAAGTCGGTGAAGGTGTTCTTCTTGGTCAGCATCTTGCCGTCCTCGTACCAGCGACGGCCCATCTCGCCGCCGCCGCGCACGTGCGCCACCGCGAAGATGACCCCACGGTCGAGCAACGACAGCCGGGCCACCGAGAACCACGGGTCCATGCTCGCCTCGTACGAGCCGTAGCCGTAGATCACGCACGGCGCGGACCCGTCGCGCGGGGTGCCGGCCCGGCAGACCAGCGAGACCGGGATCCGGGTGCCGTCGTCGGCGAGGGCCCACTCGCGGTGCTGCTCGTAGTCGGCCGGGTCGTACGGCCGCCCGTCCGGGCCCGGCAGCACCGGCTTGCGCCGGCGCAGGGTCAGCCGGCGGGTCACCAGGTCGTAGTCGTAGATCGAATCGGGGGAGACCAGCGAGGTGTACGACAGCCGGACGGAGTTGGTGTCGTATTCCGGGTTGGCGGACAGCCCGACGCTGTAGAGCGGCTCGGGGAAGTCGATGTCGAAGGTGTCGGTGCTGCCGATCGGCAGCACCCGCAGCCCGGTGAGGCCGTCCTTGCGCATCGAGACGACCAGGTGGTTGGCGAAGGCGTCGACCGACTCCAGCCGGGTGCCGGGGGAGTGCTCGATCATGGGCGCCCAGTCGCCGGGCGCGTCGGCCGAGGTGTAGGCCAGCGCGAAGTCCTCGGCGCCGTCGTTGTGCAGGATCAGGAACCGGTGCCCGTGGTGCTCGACGGAGTATTCGACGCCCTGCCGGCGCGGCGCGACGACGATCGGCTCGCCGGTCGGGTCGCTCGCCGGGATGACCCGTACCTCGCTGGTGAGCTTGCTGTGTACGTCGATGACGACGAACTTCTCCGAGCGGGTCAGTTCGATGCCGACCCAGAAGCGCTCGTCGGTCTCCTCGTAGACGACGACGTCGTCGGCGGCGGGACTGCCGACCGCGTGCCGCCAGACCCGGTGCGGCCGCCACGCGTCGTCGACGGTGATGTAGAACAGCGTGGAGCCGTCGGCCGACCAGGCGCTGCCGTAGAACGTGTCGGGCACCTCGTCGGGCAGCACCTCGCCGGTCCGCAGATCCTTGATCCGCAAGGTGAACCGCTCGTCGCCGGCGAAGTCCGTCGAGTATGCGAGCAGGTTGCCGTCGGGGCTGAGGTCGAAGGTGCCGAGCGCGAAGAAGTCGTGGCCTTCGGCGAGGGCGTTGCCGTCGACCAGGATCTCCTCGCCGTCGAGCGGCGCCCCGTCGTCGGGCATCGGCGGATCGGTTTCGCCGTCGCGGATCGCCCGGCGGCACTGGATGCCGTACTGCTGGCCCTCGACGGTGCGGGTGTAGTACCAGTACCCGCCCTTGCGGGTCGGCACCGACAGGTCGGTCTCCTGGGTGCGCTGCCTGATCTCGGCGAACAGCGTCTCGCGCAGGGCCGCCAGGTGGGCGGTGCTGGCCTCGGTGAACTCGTTCTCCGCCTTCAGGTAGGCGATCGTCTCCGGATCGTCCTTGCGGGCGAGCCAGGCGTATTCGTCGATGACGGTGTCGTCGTGGTGGGTGCGCTCGGTGGGCACCCGCTTGGCGACGGGGGCGGCGGTGGCGGGCGTCTCAGTCGTCACGACGGCCACGTTACCGCCCGCCGTCGCCACCACACGTGCCGCGCACGCGGGCCCCACGCGTTCGCCCCGGCGGACGCACGTCCGTTGCGACTCGTTCGAACATGTGTACGATCGGTGGTGGTTGATTCGGTCGTCCCGCCACCCACTCCCGGTCCACGTCACGTGCCACCGGTGTGCGGGCTGACGAGGCGTTGCGGGGGATGACGAGGCGTTACGGGGATGAGGTCACGATGACACCGGCGAGCGGTCCCGATCTGGTGCGGCGGTTGGGCGACATCTGCGGAGCCCGGTTCGCCCGGCCGGCCGGACCGGCCGATCTGGTGGCCGGTGCCCCGGCCCGGTGGGTGGCGGCACCCGGATCGGTCGACGACGTGGCCGCCGTGCTGCGGATCGCGGCGCAGGAAGACCTGTCCGTGGTCGCCCGCGGGGCCGGTTCGAAGATCGACTGGGGAGCGCCGGCCGCTCCGGTCGACATCGTCCTCGACACCGGCCGGCTCGCCGGCATCCGGCACGGCACCCCCGACGAACTGGTCGCCGAGATCGGCGCCGGCACCCCGCTGCGGGCGGTGCAGGCCGCACTCGACCGGGTCGGCCAGCGACTGCCGCTCGACCCGCCGTCACCCGGCGCGACGGTCGGCGGCGTGGTCGCCGCCGACGAGGCCGGCCCGCTGCGCCAACTGCACGGCACCCCGGCCGACCAGTTGGTCGGACTCAGCTATGTGGACGCGTCCGGCGCGGTCACCCGCTCGGAGGGCTGGTCGGCGGCGTGGACGCCGGGGCCCGACCCGGCCCGGCTGCTCTGCGGTTCCCTCGGCGCGCTCGGCGTCGTGGTGTCGGCCACCCTGCGGGTCCAGCCGACCCCGGCCAGCCGGGTCTGGGTGTCCCGTTCGGTCTGGACACCGCTGGAGATGCACGACGTGGTGCGCGACGTACGGGAGGCCGGGCTGGCGCCGGCCGCGATCGAGGTCGACCTGCGCCCGGCCACGCCCGCGCTCGGCGCCGGAAACCGGCCGGCCCACCCGCCGGCCGGCCCCGGCACCCTGTCGATGCTGGTCGAAGGCGGCCCCGCCGAGGTGGCCGAGCGGGTCGCCGAGTTGGTCGCGGTCGCCGGTGGGGACGCGCAGGCCTACGGTGGGCCGCCCGACTGGTGGCGGCGCTACCCGTTCGGTCCGGGCGACGTGGCGCTGCAACTCGACGTGCCGGTCGGCGACCTCCACGCCGCCATCTACGCGCTGCGCGACGCCGCCGGCTCCGCCGTGCCCGTACGCGGTTCGGCCGGGGTCGGGGTCGTGCACGCGGCCCTGCCCGGCCGGCTGCCGCCGGAACGGGTGAGCGCGATCCTGGCCGCGGTGCGCGGAGTGCTGCTCGGCCGGGGTGGCACCTGCGTGGTGGTCGCCGCGCCGACGCCGATCAGGGAAGCCGTCGACCTGTGGGGCGACCTGGCCACCCTGCCCCTGCTGCGACGGATCAAGCACCGCTTCGACCCGCACGCCCGGCTCGCCCCCGGCCGCTTCCCCGGCAGCCGCTGATCGGGAGGTTGCCGGCTAGCCGGGCGGCGGCGGGCTCGTCCCGTGCGCCGGGGCGCACCCGTCCCGCGGGGCCAGCAGGGTGTCGATCAACGTCCGGGCCAGCCATCTCTCGTATTCGGCGGCGCTCCAGTCGCAGATCCCGGTGAGGCGCTCGAAAACCTCGATCGAGGTCAGCGCGTAGATGTGGGCGGCCGCGCGGTCGACGGTCAGCCCCTCGCGGAGAGCGCCCACCTGGGACAGGTGGTCGGCCGGCCCCCGGCTGCCGACCAGCCTCTGCCGCTCGGTGTCGGTCAGCAACTCGTCGATGCCGGCGTCGCCCGGCCCGGCACCCGCGGCCGCCCGCAGCACGCGGTGCACCGCCCCGATCCGCTGGAAGATGGCCGTCGCCATGGCGGCATAGAGCTCCAGCTTCCGGCTCGGGTCGGGCTCGGCGATGATCGCGTGCACCTGCGGTCGGTCACTCTGTGGCACCGGCTGGGCGTCACCGGCCAGGGTGACGTCGTAGACGAGCCGGGCCAGGCCCGGCTTTCCGCCCGGGCAGGACGAGTACAGCGTCTGCACGGCCACGCCGGCGGCGCGGGCCACGTCCGCCATGGTCGTGCCGGCGTATCCGTGCTCCAGCATCAACTCGCGGGCCGCTTCGGCGATTCGCTGCCGGGTCGCGGCGGCCTGCTCCTGGCGCAGGTCGCTGGTGTAGCGCCGCTTCGTCTCCTTGCGCACCGCCCCATCCTGTCAAAGAGTTGATTAGATCTACCTCTAATGAAAGTATGTTGTTCCTGTTAATTGGTGGGTGGAGGGCGGAACCCGTGAGCCTGTTGGCCATCGCGCGCACCGCGGCGGCACTGCTACTCGGCCTGTTCGCAGGCGGCCTGATCTTCGCCGTGCTCGCCCCGTCCCTGCGCGAGCTGCCCGGACCCGCGTACGTCAGGTACTGGCAGGCACTCAACGGCGACTACGGCAGGGCCATGCCGGTGCTGCTGCTGACCTGCGTCGCCCTGCTGGTGGCGACCTCCGCCCTGTCCTACCGGCGCGGCGGGCTCACCTTCGTCCTGAGCCTCGCCGCCACCGGGTTGACGATCGGCGTCATCGTCCTGACCGTGACCTGGCTGGAACCGCTCAACGACATCGCGGACTCGTGGCACCCCGACGAGCCTCCCGGCACCTGGTCGGACCTGCGCGACCGCTGGTGGTCCCTGCATCTGGTCCGGACGGTGTTGGCGCTGGCGGCTTTCGCCTGTCTCCTGCTCGCGCAGGCCGTCGACCAGCCCCGGGCAGCGTCCGACGGCGCCGGCGTCAGCCCGAGGACCCACCCGCCGCGACCCGACGGCACTGAACCCGAATCCCGCGAACGGTCGAGGGTTTCGAATCATCCGGCCGACCGGCCGACGGATCAGGCGGTGCCGTCGTTGCGGATGACCAGGATCGCGATGTCGTCACGCGGCGACTCGACCGAGAAGCCGAGCGTCGCACTGCGCAGCCGGGCCGCCACCACGTCGGCGGAGTATCCGGCGAGCGGCCCGGCGGCGTCGCGCAGCCGTTCGGTGCCGAACAGTTCCCGGCCGCGCCGCCGCTCGGTCACCCCGTCGGTGTAGAACACCAGCGCGTCGCCGGGGCGCAGCGGCACTCCGACCGACGGCGAGGCGATCGTGTCGAGCAGCCCGAGGGCGGTGCCGCCGGTGCCGACGAACGAGGCCCGGCCGTCGGTGCGTACGAGCACCGGCCGGTCGTGACCGGCCAGGTGCAGCGACACGTCGAGCAGTCCGTCGCCGGCCCGGCCGACCGCCGCGAGGGCGAGCGTGCAGTAGCGTCCGCCGCCGCGCTCGACCAGGGTCTTGTTGAGCCGGGCCAGCGCCTCGGGCAGCGGCTTGCCGTCGCCGACGAGCACCCGGATGACGTCCCGGACGAGCCCGGTCACCGCAGCGGCCTGTACGCCCTTGCCGGACACGTCGCCGATGACCACCAGCCAGCGACCGTCGGGCAGCGGTACGACGTCGTAGAAGTCGCCGCCGACGGCGGCGGTGTCGCCGGTCGGGACGTATTCGGCGGCGAAGCCGATGCCCTCGACCACCGGCAGCACCGGCGGCAGCAGCGACTGTTGCAGGGTGTGCGCGATGCGGCGACGCTCGTCGTGGATCCGCGCGTTGTCGATGGCCAGCGCGGCCCGCCGGGCCACGTCTTCGAGGACGGCCACCTCGTCGGGGTCGTGCCGGTGCCGCTGGTGCCGGCCGACCGCGAGGGTGCCGAGCCGCTGGCCCCGGGCGATCAGCGGTACGGCGATCCCGTCCATCGGCGCGCCGAGCGGCACCTGCGAACCGGACCGCGACGCCTCGCGCAGCCGCCCGTGCAGCGAGTCGGAGCCGTTCTCCTTGAGCAGGTCGTGCAGTTGGGGCAGGACAGATTCGTCGGCGTGGCTGGCGGCCGCCAGGTGCAGCCGTCCCCACTCGTCGGTGGTGTGCACCGCGCACCACTGCCCCAGCCGCGGCACCACGAGCTGCGGGATGAGGGCCATGGTCAGCTCGACGTCGAGCGACTGGGCGAGCAGTTCGCTGGCCTCGGCGAGGAACGTCAACCAGGTCTGCCGGCGTACGTCGGCCCGGCGCAGCCGGTCGTTCTCCAGGTGCAGGGAGAGCCGTTCGGCGACGAGCGCGGCCAGCGGCCGGGCATACCCGGAGGGCGCGGCGTCGAGTTCCAGTTCGCCGGAGTACGGCCGGTTGACCGCGAGCGGGACGCGCACCAGGTCGTCCTCGGGACGCGGGTGCCGGCCGTACCGGGCGAGCAGTTGGGCGCCCGCGCCGTCGCCACGGTCGAGGCGGACCGCCCCACCGGCGGCACCGACCATCTCGGCGACTCGGGCGAGCAGCGCGCCGGCGAAGTCGGACAGCGTGTCGTCGGCGTAGGCGTCGGGGGCGACGTGCATCAGCGCGTTCATCGCGCCGGCGCTCGGGGCGTCGCTCGGTTCCGCGGCGGTGGTGATCGTCGGGGTGGGTGACGGGCCGGGATTGTGCCGGTGGTCGGCCGGCGGCGGATCGGCCGCCGGACCACCCTTGCGGTCGAGCCGGAACCACACGCCCTTGCCGGTCGGCAGGTGGGTGGTGCCCCACCGGCTGGAGAAGTGGTCGACGAGCAGCAGGCCACGTCCCCGCTCCGACACTTCGGATATGTCCGTATGGTCATTTTTCGGAGTGACCCGTACTGTTTCCAGGGGTCCGGCCGCGAAGTCGGTGACCGTCACGGTCAGCCCGGCGGGGTCGGCGACCACCTCGATGTCCAGTTCGGTCTTGGCGTGCATGACCGCGTTGGTCGAGAGTTCGGTGGTCAGCAGCAACGCCTCGTTGAGCAGTTCGTCGAGGTCGGCGTCGGCGAGCACCGATCGCACCACGGCCCGCGCGGCCGCCGGCGTACGCCGGTCGGCGGGGAGCCGAACCCTGCGGACGTGCTCGTCCGCGCCCATCGGGCCCTGTCCGGTCTCCGCTGACACCCCTGCATCCTCCACCGGCGGCCCCTGATCCTCCAAGCCGGGCACCCGACCGGGTACGCCCCAAGCATGGTCACGCTCGCACTCGGCGCCGCAAAGGAGCAATGATGAGGTACCGGCCGGCAAGAAACGGCCGGTGGACGTGCTGCCCTGTCCCAGAACTGAGCGAGGCGCGATGACGACGGCGAAACAGCAGGCCCCGGCCGCCGACCCGACCCGGTCCGAGGAAGCTGTCCTGCTCGACGAGTTGGCCGAGGCGCTGCGCAGGGTCCGCCGGGGCGAGCTGAAGACGAGGCTGCCCCGGCGCACCGGTGTCGGCAGCGAGGTCGTCGACGCCTTCAACGAGGTGGTCGGGCTGCAAGAGCGGCAGAACCTCGACGTACGGCGGATCAGCCGGATCGTCGGGCGGGACGGCCGGCTCACCGAGCGGCTGGACGAGGAGGGCTTCGACGGCGCGTGGGCAGACGGCCAGCGGGCGATCAACTCCCTGATCGACGACCTCGGTCGGCCGACCACCGAGATCGCCCGGGTCATCGTCGCGGTCGCCGACGGCGACCTCTCCCAGCACATGCACCTGGAGATCGACGGCCGGCCGCTGCGCGGCGAGTTCCTGCGCATCGGCCGCACCGTCAACACGATGGTCGACCAGCTCTCGTCGTTCGCCGACGAGGTGACCCGGGTGGCCCGCGAGGTGGGCACCGAGGGCGAGCTGGGCGGCCAGGCCGACGTACGCGGCGTCGCCGGCACGTGGAAGGACCTGACCGACTCGGTCAACACGATGGCCTCCAACCTGACCCACCAGGTGCGGTCGATCTCGCAGGTGGCGACCGCGGTGGCCCGGGGCGACCTGTCGCAGAAGATCACCGTGTCGGCGCGCGGCGAGGTCGCCGAGCTGGCCGACACGATGAACTCGCTGACCGACACGCTGCGGCTCTTCGCCGAGCAGGTGACCCGGGTGGCCCGCGAGGTGGGCACCGAGGGCAAGCTGGGCGGCCAGGCCGAGGTGCCCAACGTCGCCGGCACGTGGAAGGACCTCACCGACAGCGTCAACTCGATGGCGTCGAACCTGACCGCCCAGGTGCGGAACATCGCCCAGGTGTCGACGGCGGTGGCCAACGGCGACCTGTCGCAGAAGATCACCGTGGCCGCCCAGGGCGAGATCCTGGAACTCAAGGACACCGTCAACACGATGGTCGACCAGTTGTCGTCGTTCGCCGACGAGGTCACCCGGGTGGCCCGCGAGGTCGGTATCGAGGGCAAGCTCGGTGGTCAGGCCCAGGTGCGTGGCCTGTCCGGCACGTGGCGCGACCTCACCGAGAACGTCAACCAGCTCGCCGGCAACCTCACCTCACAGGTCCGGAACATCTCGCAGGTGTCGACAGCGGTGGCCAAGGGCGACCTGTCGCAGAAGATCACGGTCGACGCCCGGGGCGAGATCCTGGAGCTGAAGTCGACGGTGAACACGATGGTGGACCAGTTGTCGTCGTTCGCCGACGAGGTGACCCGGGTGGCCCGCGAGGTGGGCACCGAGGGCAAGCTCGGCGGCCAGGCCCAGGTCAAGGGCGTCTCCGGCACGTGGCGCGACCTCACGGACAACGTCAACTCGATGGCGTCGAACCTGACCTCGCAGGTGCGGAACATCGCCTCGGTCACCACGGCCGTCGCCAAGGGCGACCTGTCGCAGAAGATCACGGTCGACGCCCGGGGCGAGATCCTGGAGCTGAAGTCGACGGTGAACACGATGGTGGACCAGTTGTCGTCGTTCGCCGACGAGGTGACCCGGGTGGCCCGCGAGGTGGGCACCGAGGGCAAGCTCGGCGGTCAGGCCCAGGTGCGCGGTGTGGCCGGCACCTGGCGCGACCTCACGGACAACGTCAACTTCATGGCGTCGAACCTGACCGCCCAGGTCCGCAACATCGCCCAGGTCTCCACCGCGGTCGCGCGCGGCGACCTCTCGCAGAAGATCACCGTCGACGCGCAGGGCGAGATCCTGGAGCTGAAGTCGACGGTGAACACGATGGTGGACCAGTTGTCGTCGTTCGCCGACGAGGTGACCCGGGTGGCCCGCGAGGTCGGCATCGAGGGCAAGCTCGGTGGTCAGGCCCAGGTGCGCGGCGTCTCGGGCACCTGGCGAGACCTGACCGACAACGTCAACTCGATGGCGTCGAACCTGACCGCCCAGGTGCGGAACATCGCCTCGGTCACCACGGCGGTGGCCCGCGGCGACCTCGGTCAGAAGATCACCGTCGACGCGCAGGGCGAGATCCTGGAGCTGAAGTCGACCGTCAACACGATGGTGGACCAGTTGTCGTCGTTCGCCGACGAGGTGACCCGGGTCGGCCGCGAGGTCGGCATCGAGGGCAAGCTCGGCGGCCAGGCCCAGGTGCGTGGCGTCGCCGGCACCTGGCGTGACCTGACCGACAACGTCAACCAGCTCGCCTCCACCCTGACCACCCAGCTGCGGGCGATCTCCCAGGTTTCGACTGCGGTGACCCGCGGTGACCTGACCCAGCGAATCGCGGTCGAGGCGCAGGGCGAGGTCGCGGAGCTGAAGGACAACATCAACCAGATGATCGTCACGCTCCGCGAGACGACCAAGAAGAACGCCGAGCAGGGTTGGCTCGACTCCAACCTGGCCCGGATCGGCGGGCTGCTCCAGGGCCAGCGGGACCTCGGCGAGGTCTGCCGGATGATCATGACCGAGGTGACACCGCTCGTCGACGCGCAACTCGGCGCCTTCTTCCTCGCCGACAACGACGAGGCTGTCACCCGGCTGCGGCTGACCGCGTCGTACGGCTACGTCGCCCGCAACCACGACGTCACCTTCGGGCCCAGCGAAGGGCTCGTCGGCCAGGTCGCGGTGTCCCGGCGGATCATCCGGGTCGGCGCCACCGCGCCGGCCGGCCAGCTCACCCTGCGCTCCGGCCTGCTCGAAGCCACCCCACGCGACCTGGTCGTCCTGCCGGTCCTCTTCGAGGGCGAACTGCTCGGCGTCATCGAGTTCGCCTGCGTCGCCGCCTTCTCCGAACTGCACCTGACCTTCCTCGAACGGCTCGTCGCCACGATCGGGATCGCGCTCAACACGATCCAGGCCAACCGGCGTACGGAGGAACTGCTCGCCCAGTCCCAGCGACTGGCCCACGAGTTGCAGGAGCAGTCGGCGGAACTGCAGCGCACCAACGCCGAACTGGAGGACAAGGCGCAACTGCTGTCGGAGCAGAAGGGCAACATCGAGACCAAGAACCGCGAGATCGAGATGGCCCGGATCGGTCTGGAGGAGAAGGCCCAGCAGCTGTCCCGGGCGTCGGCGTACAAGTCGGAGTTCCTCGCCAACATGAGCCACGAGCTGCGTACGCCGCTGAACTCGCTGCTCCTGCTCGCCCGGCTGCTGGCCGACAACACCGAGCAGAACCTCAGCCCGAAGCAGATCGAGTTCGCCCGCACGATCCACAGCGCTGGGTCCGACCTGCTCTCCCTGATCGACGACATCCTCGACCTGTCGAAGATCGAGGCCGGCCGGATGGACGTCGAGCCGACCGAGGTCGGCTTCGCCGACATCCAGGCCTACGTCGAGCAGGCGTTCGCCCCGCAGGCCGAGGAGAAGAACCTCGAGTTCCAGGTGCAGATCACCCGGGACCTGCCGCCGGTGGTCGTCACCGACGCGCAGCGCCTCCAGCAGATCCTGCGCAACCTGCTCTCCAACGCGGTCAAGTTCACCGACACCGGGGCGGTACGGCTCCAGATCGGCCAGGCTCCGGAGGGGATGTACTTCGACGTACCGGCGCTGGCGACCGCCCGCCAGGTGGTGGCCTTCGCGGTGATCGACACCGGGATCGGGATCTCCGACGACAAGCTGTCGCTGATCTTCGAGGCGTTCCAGCAGGCCGACGGCACCACCAGCCGCCGGTACGGCGGAACCGGCCTGGGCCTGTCGATCAGCCGGGACATCGCCCAGTTGCTCGGCGGCACGATCGTCGTCTCGTCCGCGCCCGGGCAGGGGTCGACGTTCACGCTGTTCCTGCCGGACGTGCTCGCGCCGGACGCGGTGGTGACGCCGGGGCCGACCCCGCTGCCGCCGGCCCGCGTCAGCCCGTCGCTGGTGCTGCCGGCCGCCGAGGAGCTGCCGGCCGCGCCGGTCACCCGCCAGCTCGACGGCACCACCGTGCTGATCATCGACGACGACGTACGGAACGTCTTCGCCCTGACCAGCGCGCTCGAACTGCACGGGATGACGGTGCTCTATTCCGACAACGGCGCCGAAGGGGTACGCCTGCTCGCCGAGCATCCCGAGGTCGATATCGTGTTGATGGACGCGATGATGCCTGACCAGGACGGATACGAGACGACCAGGGCGATCCGGCGCAATCACCGGTTCGCGGACCTGCCGGTGGTGTTCCTGACCGCCAAGGCGATGCCGGGTGACCGGGAGTCCGCCCTGGCGGCCGGGGCCAGCGACTACATCACCAAACCCGTCGACCTCGACGACCTGATCGCCCTGATGGCGGACTGGGTCAACGGCGGGGGGCGGGAGGTAAAGGCGTGACCGTCCGGGCGTCCGGGACGGACGCGTACGCAGCCGGCACCACGACGAAGGGCCCCACCCAGTGACCGAAATGGCGAAAGCGCTGCTCGTCGACGACCGGAAGGACAATCTGCTCGCCCTGGAGGCGATCCTCCAGGGACTGCCGGTGCAGTCGGTCGCCGTCGAGAGCGGTGAGGCCGCCCTGAAGCGGCTGCTGGTCGACGACTTCGCGGTGATCCTGCTCGACGCCCAGATGCCCGACATGGACGGTTTCGAGACGGCGAGCCACATCAAGCGCCGGGAACGTACCCGGCACGTGCCGATCATCTTCCTGACCGCCGCCGACCGCGACGCGCAGCTCGCCCTGCGCGGCTACGCGGTCGGCGCGGTCGACTACCTCACCAAGCCGTTCGACCCGTGGGTGCTCCGGGCCAAGGTGTCGATTTTTGTCGACCTGTGGACCAAGAGCCGCCAGCTGGCGGCGCAGTCCGAGGCCGTACGCGCCCGCGAGGCGCAGTGGCGGTCGCTGACCGAGGCCGTCGACGCGGCAACGGCCCAACTGCGCTCCGACGACCCGTCGGCCCGCGAGCGCGCCGTCGAACTGCTGGAGCAGGCCCGCTGGGGAACCGGCGCCTGACGGCTCGCCGCACCGCGGAGCCGGCCGGGTGCCGTTTCCAGCGCTGTCGATGCGGGTAGTTGTCGGGGCATGTCGCAGCGTGAGACGTTCCCCGCGCCCGGTCACCTCGACCCGCTGTACCGGTTCCACACGCTTCCGCGGCCGAGCCCCGGCCGGCGGCGTACGGCGATCCTGCTGGCGCTGCTCAGCGGCCCGATCGCCGGTCTGCTCTGCGTGCTGCTGGCCCACTCGCTGCTGGCCGGCGCCAGCGGCTGGCTGCAGGCCGCCGTCTTCGTGGTGGTCGGGTTCGCCACCGGATCCGCGGTGCTCGGAGCGCTGGCCACGGTCGACGCCGGGGACCGCTGAGCGGCCGGGCGACCGCGCCAGCCGCGAAGACCGCGCCAGCACCGACGACGACGCCAGCCGCGACGACCGCGCCCGGATCAGCCGGCGGACTGCTCGTTTCGCACCATCAGCGCCGAACGCAGGCCGGTGATGTCGAGCACCCGCAGCAGGAAGTCGCCCACGTTGGTGAGGATCAGCGGGCTGCGTGAGTGGCTCGCCTTACGGCTGAGCACGACAAGGGTGCCCAGCCCCTGGGAGTCGCAGAACGTCACACCGGCCAGGTCCAGGACGATCCGGGCCGGTGGATCGATCAACAGTTCGTTCACCGTGCTCGACAGGCGTGCCGCGGTGAGCATGTCGATCTCGCCGACCAGGGTCACCACCGCCTCGTCGGCCGTACGCTGCACCGCGATCGACAGCTCCGGACGCTCCACAAGGCCACCTTATCGCGCTCTCGCCCACCCGGCCCGTCGACCGGACGGCGCCGGTGACCGGTGGGTTCCACCGGGTGACGTTGACTGCCCTCGGCAGGGGTGGCTGCCAGCCAGCGCCGCAGCGCTGTCAGAATGGCAGCACCGTGACCGAAACGCATACCGCCGGTGCCAGCCGATTCCCGGCTGACGCGCCCGCCTCCGAGGCCCTGTTCGACCGCGCCCGACGCATCATCCCGGGCGGGGTCAATTCTCCCGTGCGCGCCTTCCAGGCGGTCGGCGGCACGCCGAGGTTCATGGCCCGCGGCGCCGGCCCGTGGCTCTTCGACGCCGACGGCCGCCGCTACGTCGACCTGGTCAGCTCCTGGGGCCCACTGATCCTCGGGCACGCCCACCCGGAGGTGGTCGCCGCCGTGCAGGAGGCCGCCGCGCGGGGCACCAGCTTCGGCACCCCGACCGCCGGCGAGGTCGAGCTGGCGGCCGAGATCGTCGCCCGTACCCCGGTCGAGCAGGTCCGCCTGGTCAACTCCGGCACCGAGGCGACCATGTCGGCCATCCGGCTGGCCCGCGGCTTCACCGGGCGGTCCCGGATCGTGAAGTTCTCCGGCTGCTACCACGGCCACGTCGACGCGCTGCTCGCCGCCGCCGGCTCCGGCGTCGCCACCCTCGGCCTGCCCGACTCGCCCGGCGTCACCGGCGCCGCGGCCAGCGAGACGATCGTGCTGCCCTACAACGACCCGGCCGCGGTCGCGGCGGCGTTCGCGGCCGACGGCGAGCACATCGCGGCCGTCATCACCGAGGCGGCCCCGGGCAACATGGGCGTGGTCGCCCCCCGCGACGGCTTCAACCAGGAACTGGCCCGGATCGCGCACGAACACGGCGCGCTGCTGATCGTCGACGAGGTCATGACCGGCTTCCGGGTCTCCGCCGGCGGCTGGGCCGGGCTCGACCCGGTCGACGCCGACCTGTTCACGTTCGGCAAGGTCATGGGTGGCGGGCTGCCCGCCGCCGCCTTCGGCGGCCGGGCCGAGATCATGGCCCGGCTCGCCCCCGCCGGCCCGGTCTACCAGGCCGGCACGCTGTCCGGAAACCCGCTGGCCTGCGCCGCCGGCCTGGCCACCCTGCGGCTGGCCGACGCGGCGCTCTACACCCGGCTCGACGAACTGTCCGCCACCGTGGGCAAGCTCGCGTCTGACACGCTGGCCGCCGCCGGTGTCCCGCACCGGCTGTCGTACGCCGGCAACATGTTCTCGATCTTTTTCACCGAGGCCGACGTCGTCGACTACGACAGCGCGCGCACCCAGGACACCGCCGCGTTCCGGGCCTTTTTCCACGCGATGCTCTCGGCCGGGGTCTACCTGCCGCCGAGCGCGTTCGAGTCGTGGTTCGTCTCGGCGGCGTTGGACGACGCCGCACTGGAGCAGATCGCGGCGGCCCTTCCGGCTGCCGCCGACGCGGCCGCGGCCGCGCGGACGCACGGTGGTTGACAGGCGGGGGTGAACGGTGGCTGAGACGGTCGTCCATGTGCTGCGGCACGGTGAGGTATACAACCCGGAGAAGATCCTCTACGGGCGACTACCCGGCTACCGCCTGTCCGAACTGGGCACGCAGATGGCCAAGGCGGCCGCGCAGGCGCTGGCCGACCGGGACATCTCCTACGTCGTGGCGAGCCCGCTGGAACGGGCCCAGGACACCGCCGAACCCATCGCCGCGCAGTTCGGCCTCCAGGTCGCCGTCGACGAGCGGCTGATCGAGAGCGCGAACTGGTTCGAGGGCAAGCGGGTGTCGCCCGGCGACGGCTCCTTCCGTGACCCCCGCAACTGGTGGGTGCTGCGGGACCCGATGACGCCGTCGTGGGGTGAGGCGTACACCGTCATCGCCGAGCGTATGTTCGCCGCCGTGCACGCCGCCCGGGTCGCCGCCGAGGGCCGCGAAGCGGTCTGCGTCTCCCACCAGTTGCCGATCTGGACGCTGCGCCGGCACGTCGAGCGCAAGCGCCTGTGGCACGACCCGCGCAAGCGGCAGTGCGGGCTGGCCAGCCTCACGTCCTTCCACTTCGACGGGGCCAAGGTCGTCGGAATCGGCTACTCGGAGCCGGCCGCGCACCTGGTCGCCATGTCGCCAGGGGCCCGTACGGCCAAGGGCGCGTGACGGCCGTGCAGATCGCAGCCGCGAACGCGGCGACCAGGTCGAGTGCAGCCGCGAGCGCGGTGAAAAGGGCGGGTGCGAGCCGGCCCGGCCGCCTGGCGCTGCTGGTGGTCCTCTTCGCGGCCGTCGCGCTGGCCGGCTGCACCCGCGACAGTGGCCTGGAGCAGGACTGCGACACCACGCCGGACGGCGTGATCGAGTGTGCGCCGGAAAGCCGGCCGGGGCCCCCCGAAGTTGCCGGTGAGCTGCTCGACGGCGGCCGCTACGACCTCACCCAGGACCGGGGCCAGGTCGTGGTGGTCAACTTCTGGGGTTCGTGGTGCCCGCCGTGCCGGGCCGAGGCCGCCGACCTGGAAGCCACCTACCAGGCGACCAAGGACAGCGGGGTGCGCTTCATCGGCATCAACGTGCAGGACGCTCGCGACAAGGCCATCGCCTTCGAGGAGGGCCGGGTCAGCTACCCGAGCCTCTTCGACCCGGCGAGCCGGCTCGCGCTGGAGTTCGAGGTGCTGCCGCCCAACACCGTTCCGGCCACCGTGGTCCTCGACCGCGACGGCCGGATCGCGGTGGTGATCCGCAAGGCGGTACGGCAGGAGACGCTGGAACCGATCGTCGCCCGGATCGCCGCGGAACGGCCGCGGGACCGCTGATGGGTGAGACCTTCGCGGAGATCGCCCAGGGCGGCCCGTTGTTGCTGGCGATCGGCGCGGCCGCCCTGGCCGGCCTGGTCAGCTTCCTCTCCCCGTGCGTGCTTCCGCTGGTGCCGGGTTACCTGTCCTACGTGACCGGGCTGGCCGGCGCCGACCTCGACGCGCGGCGGCCGGCGCCGGCCGTTCCACCGACCGGCGAACCCGACGGCACCGGCGGCGGGGTCGCCGTGGCGACCCGTACGCCGACCGCGGTCCGGGGCCGGATGCTGGCCGGGACGCTGCTGTTCATCACCGGGTTCACCGTGGTCTTCACCGCCACCGCGATCCTGTTCGCCAGCATCGGGCGGGTGCTGTTCGAGTACGAGCGGGCCCTGGAGATCGCCGCCGGGCTGATCGTGATCGTGCTCGGCCTGGCCTTTCTCGGCCTCGTTCCGGGCATGCAGCGCGAGTTCCGCATCCGGCGGCTGCCGTCCGCCGGGCTGCTCGGCGCGCCGGTCTTCGGTGCGGTCTTCGCCCTTTCCTGGGTGCCCTGCGTCGGCCCGACCCTCGGCGCGGTGACGACGATGGCCGCGGTCAGCGGGCAGACCGACCGGGCGGTGGTGCTCGCGGTCGCGTACTGCCTGGGGCTGGGGTTGCCGTTCGTCGCGTTCGGGTTGTTCTTCCAGCGGCTGCTCGGGGTCTTCCGGGCGGTGCGGCGCAACAGCCGCTGGGTGACCCGGATCGGCGGCGCGCTGCTGATCGTCATCGGGCTGGCCCTGCTCACCGGCGGCTGGCAGGACTTCGTGATCTGGCTGCAGACCACCTTCAACGTCGGTGACGTGACGGTGGTGATCTGATGTCCGTCGTCGAGGACCGGGTCGCACCGCCCGCCGCCCCGCCGCCGCGCCGGCCCAACCGGGTGCTGGCCCTGCTGCGCAACTCGTGGCGGCAGCTCACCAGCATGCGTACCGCGCTGGTCCTGCTCTTCCTGCTCGCCGTCGCGGCGATCCCGGGTTCGATCCTGCCGCAGCGTGACGTCAACATCGAGAACGTCGAGGCGTACCGGCGGGCGAACCCCGACCTCTATCCGATCATCGACCGGCTCGGCGGGTTCGACGTCTTCGCGTCGCCGTGGTTCTCGGCGATCTACGTGCTGCTCTTCGTCTCGCTGATCGGCTGCATCGTGCCCCGCCTGCGCGACCACGTACGCGCCCTGCGGGCCGCGCCGCCCGCGGCGCCGCGCCGGCTCGACCGGCTGCCGCAGCACGCGGTCCTGGCCGCGCCGGCCGCCGACCCGGCGCGGATCGCCGCCGTGCTGCGCAAGCGCCGCTGGCGGGTGGTGGTCCGCGACGGTGAGGTGTCGGCGGAGAAGGGCTACCTCAAGGAAACCGGCAACCTGATCTTCCACTTCGCGCTGATCGGCGTGCTGTTCGGCGTCGCGTTCGGCTCCTGGTACGGCTGGCACGGCAACCGCCTGCTGGTCGCCGGTCCGGACACCGCCTTCTGCAACAACCTCCAGCAGTACGCCGAAACCGGGCTCGGCCCCCGGGTCGACGCCGCCGACCTGCCGCCGTTCTGCCTCGAACTGACCGACTTCGACGCCCGTTTCCTGGATACCGGCCAGCCGTCGTACTTCCAGGCCAGCGCGAAGGTCGACGAGGCCGGCGGTGAACCGCGCGACGTCGAGTTCTCGGTCAACTCGCCGCTACGTCTCGACGGCGCCAGCGCCTACCTGCTCGGCCACGGCTACGCCCCGGTGATCCGCTACACCGACCGGCTCGGCCGGGTGCAGACCTCGGTGGCGCCGTTCCTGACCACCGACGGCAACCTCACCGGCGAGGGTGTCGCCGCGTTCCCCGACGTCAACATCGACCCGGCGACCGGGGACCGTGACCCCGACCAGCAGATGGCCTTCGAGGGCATCTACCTGCCGACCGCTCCGGACGCGCCGCCGTACGTCCGCTCGGTGTTCCCGGCCGAGCGGTCGCCGGCGCTGATGCTGATCGCCTACCGGGGCAACCTGGGTCTCGACGCCGGCATCCCCAGCTCGGTCTACGTCCTCGACCAGCGTCAGGTGGAGGCCGGCAAGCTCAAGCAGATCGGCGAGGCGAAGCTGATGCGCCCCGGCGAGAGCTGGACGCTCGACGACGGTTCGACGGTCGAGTTCGTCGGCACCCGCGAGTTCATCACGCTGTCGGTCCGGTACGACCCGGGTGAGCGGATCGTGCTGGTCAGCTCGATCGTCATGCTCGCCGGCCTGATGATGTCGATCTTCGGGAAGCGTCGCCGGATCTGGTTCCGGACCGGGCCGGCGCGGCCCGCCACGCCGGCCGTGGCCGGTACGGAGCCCCCCGCGACCGCTTCCACGACGGGCGGTAGTAGCTTGATGGAGGCCGGTGGGTTGCCGCGCACCGACTACTCCGGGTTCGCCGACGAGTTCAAGCAACTCGTGGCGGCGGTCGAGCGCAGCGAAGGGAAAAGCTGATGGCCGCTCTGTCCGACCAGCTTCTGGTGGTCTCGATCATGGCCTACCTGGTCGCCATGATCTGTCACGCCGTCGAGTTCGCGTTCGGCGACCGCAGCCTGGTGGGTCGGGCCGCCGTCCGGCCGGCCCGCGAACCGGCCCTGGTCGGTGCCGGTGCCGGCGGCGACCAGCCGGCCTTCGAGCCACCGGCCGTCGACGAACCGGCCGCCGACCGGCTCGACCCGCCGTCGTCCGGCCGGGCCGCGCTCGCCGGTCGCATCGCCGTCGTCCTCACCGTCGTCGCCGCCGTACTGCACCTCGGCACCCTGGTCACCCGGGGCATCGCGGCCGAGCGCATGCCGTGGGGCAACATGTACGAGTTCGTGCTCGCGGTCACCTTCGTGGGCATCGCCGCCTGGCTCGGCCTGCTGCTGCGCCGGCCCGGCCTGCGGCACCTCGGCCTGTTCATGACCCTCGTCATGGTGCTCCTGCTCGGCGTGACCGGCCTGGTCATCTACACCCCGGTCGGCCCGCTGGTCCCGGCACTGGACTCCTACTGGTTCTACGTGCACATCTCGGCGATCGGGCTCGCCTCCGGCGCGTTCGTGCTCGGCATCGTGCCGGCGGTGCTCTACCTGCTGCGCAACGGCTACGACCAGGGCAAGCGCGGCTTCCCGTACAGCCTCGCCGAGCGGGTGCCGGCCGCCGACGTACTCGAACGGCTCACCTTCCGGATCCACGCCTTCGCCTTCCCGCTGTGGACGATGGGTGTCATCGGCGGGGCGATCTGGGCCGAGGCGTCGTGGGGCCGCTACTGGGGCTGGGACCCCAAGGAGACCTGGTCGTTCATCTCCTGGGTGATCTACGCCGGCTACCTGCACGCCCGGGCCACCCCGAGCGTGAAGCGGAAGGTCGCCACCTGGATCGCGATCATCGGCTTCCTCAGCATGCTGATGAACCTCTTCGGCGTGAACCTGTTCTTCGAGGGCCTGCACTCGTACGCCTGACCGGGTCGGGCCAACCGACCCCGCGGCCGTACGTCGACCGGAAGGAAAGTCTGCGAAGCATGGCGGCACGTGGGTTCCCGTACCAGGACCTGAAGGACTTTCTCGCGGCGCTGGAGAGCGCCGGTGAGCTGCGCCGGGTGGGCGTACCGGTCGATCCGACGCTGGAGATCAGCGAGATCGTCACCCGTACGGTCCGGGCCGACGGCCCGGCGCTGCTCTTCGAGCGGCCCACCCGGGGCGAGATGCCGGTCGCGATCAACCTCTTCGGCACCGAGAAGCGGATGTCGATGGCGCTCGGCGTCGACGATCTGAACGAGGTCGGCGCCCGGATCGGCGCGATGATCAAGCCGGAGCTGCCGGTCGGCTGGTCCGGCATCCGCGAAGGACTCGGCAAGGTGCTGCAACTCAAGTCGCTGCCGCCGAGAAAGGTCAAGACCGCCCCCTGCCAGCAGGTCGTCTACAAGGGCAAGGACGTCGACCTGAACCGGCTGCCGGGCCTGCAGGTGTGGCCCGGCGACGGCGGCATCTTCCACAACTACGGGCTGACCCACACCAAGCACCCGGAGAGCGGCAAGCGCAACCTCGGCCTCTACCGGCTCCAGCAGCACTCGCACAACACGCTCGGCATGCACTGGCAGATCCACAAGGACTCCACCGCGCACCACGCCGTCGCCGAGCGGCGCGGCGAGCGGCTGCCGGTCGCCATCGCGATCGGCGCCGACCCGGTCGTCTGCTACTCGGCGTCGGCGCCACTCCCCGGTGACATCGACGAATACCTGTTCGCCGGCTACCTGCGCGGCGAGCGGGTCGAGATGGTCGACTGCCTCACCGTCCCGATCCAGGTGCCGGCGCACGCCCAGATCGTGCTGGAGGGCTACATCGAGCCGGGCGAGCGGCTGCCGGAGGGCCCCTTCGGCGACCACACCGGTTTCTACACGCCGGTCGAGCCGTTCCCGGTGATGCACGTCGAGTGCATGACGATGCAGCGCGACCCCGTCTACCACTCGATCGTCACCTCCCAGCCGCCGCAGGAGGACCACGGCCTGGGCAAGGCCACCGAGCGGATCTTCCAGCCGCTGCTCAAGCTGCTGATCCCGGACATCGTCGACTACGACCTGCCCGCCGCCGGCGTCTTCCACAACTGCGCGATCGTCTCGATCCGCAAGCGCTACCCGAAGCACGCCCAGAAGGTCATGAACGCGATCTGGGGCGCCCACCTGATGTCGCTGACCAAGCTGATCATCGTCGTCGACGAGGACTGCGACGTCCACGACTACAACGAGGTCGCCTTCCGGGCCTTCGGCAACGTCGACTACTCCCGCGACCTGCTGCTCACCGAAGGCCCCGTCGACCACCTCGACCACTCGTCCTACCAGCAGTTCTGGGGCGGCAAGGCGGGTGTCGACGCGACCCGCAAGCTGCCGACCGAGGGTTACACCCGGGGCTGGCCGGAGCGGATGACGATGTCGCCGGAGGTGACCTCGCTGGTCGACAAGCGCTGGAAGGAATACGGCATCTCGTGACCACCACCGCCCCCGCACCCGGTCGGGTGAAGGCGTTCCTGCGGCTGGTCGCCATCGAACACTCGGTCTTCGCGCTCCCGTTCGCCTTCCTCTCCGCACTGACCGCCATGCAGGTCGACGGCGGCCGGATCCGCTGGCTCGACCTGTTGCTGATCACGATCGCGATGGTCGGGGCGCGTACCTTCGCCATGGCCGCCAACCGGATCATCGACCGGCGGATCGACGCCCGGAACCCGCGTACGGCGGGCCGGGAACTGGTGACCGGGGCGGTGAGCGTCCGGACGGCCTGGACCGGCGCGGGCGTCGCGATCGTCGTCTTCCTGGCCGCGGCGGCGGCGCTCAACCCGCTCTGCCTGGCACTCGCGCCGCTCGCCGTGGTGCCGCTGGTCGTCTACCCGTACGGCAAGCGGTTCACCGACTGGCCGCACGCGATCCTGGCGGTCGCGCAGGCGGTCGGACCCGTCGGCGCCTGGCTCGCCGTCACCGGCACGTTCGAGGGCTCGGGGCCGGCCTGGCTGCTCGGTGCGGCCGTCGGGCTGTGGATCGGCGGCTTCGACCTGATCTACGCCTGCCAGGACACCGCGGTCGACCGGGAGATCGGGGTCCGGTCGGTGCCGGCCCGGTACGGCATCGGCTGGGCGCTGCACGCCTCCACCGTCGCCCACGTGGTGACGTTCGCGCTCTTCGTCTGGTTCGGTGCGCTGGTCGGCTTCGGCTGGCCGTGGTGGATCGGGCTGGTGCTGACGGCGGCCGCCTTCGCCTACCAGCACGTGGTGGTCACGCCGACCGACCTGTCCCGGGTCAACCGCGCCTTCTTCACCGCCAACGGCTTCGTCGGCATCGCGCTCTTCTTCTTCGCGCTGCTCGACCTGGTCGTGCGGCTCGGCCTGCGCCCCTGACGGGGACGGGCCGGCCGGGCCCGCATCCCTGATGGGGTCGGGTCGGTCGGGCCGGTGTCAGCCGGCCTTGGGGTCCGGGGCGCACGGGGCCGGCTTGCCGGCATCGTGCCCCCGGTAGCGGGCCGACTCCAGCGACCAGTCGATGGTGCCGCGCACCGAGTTGGCCACCCCGTCGAGATACTCCGCCAGCGGCCCGTCGACCGCCCGGCCGAACCGTGGCAGTGCCGCCCGCAGCTCGGTGAACCGGCGCATCGTCGTGCGCCACCGCGTCTCCACCGCCCCGATCGCCTCGGCCACCGGCAGCCGCTCCTCGGCGGCCACCGCCAGCACCAGATTGTGGCCGCCGGCCACCGCCGTGTCGTGCTCGAGCGAGACCACGTCGTTGAACCAGGACAGCAGGTCGTTGGCGGTGGTGGCGATCTCGTGCACCAGCGGGTGCCGGTGGATCCGGTCCGGCAGCGCCGAGCCGGTCGCAAACTCGATCAAGGTGTACGAGACGTACGCCGCGGACGTGGCCCGGCGCAGTTCGACGTATTCGGCGATCCCGGGACGGCGGCCGGTGGCCTTGTTGGCGGCCTCGACCAGCACCCCGTCGAGATGATGGGCGACCGCGTCGACGAACCGGCTCCGGGCCGTCGCCGTCAGCCGTCCGTACGGCTCCCGCCAGGCGTCGACCAGCATCCGGCGCAGCGGTCCGGTGAACAGCGCGCCGGGGCCGGGCGGGGTGGCGGCCCCGGTCCGCAGCACCGTCAGGATCTCGTCGCGTACGGCCCGCAGGTGCTGCTGACCGGGCACCGCCGGTCCGTCCCAGGCGTCGTCGATCAGAAAGAACCAGGTGAACAGCGCGGTCAGGGTGCGCAGGTCGGCGGCCGTCGCCGTCGGGTAGAGACGGCCGGCGTAGCGGGCGAAGCCGCCGGAGGCCAGCCGTCGGGCACCGGTCTCGTCCAGGGGCAGGCCGGTGCCGCGCACCCAGTCGACCAGCCAGCGCTGAACCTCCTCGGCGTACGGGGAGATTCGTGGCGGGATCGGGCACGCCGCGTACATCGGTCGTGCATGATCGATACTCAATGCCCTGCCCTTCGCGCGTACCTGCCCGCTGTCTCGTCACGACCGTCCGGCATCGCACGCCCGATGGGAAGACCGGCATCGGGGGCGAATAGCCGGGTGGGTCGGTGATCAGCCGGCCGTCGTCTCACGAGAGGCTAAACGCTATGCGAAGGCCGTGGGTGATCGGTGTCTCAGGCGCGTCCGGTACGCCGTACGCGGCGGCCGTGCTGCGCGCGCTTCTCGACGCGGGTGAGGCCGTCGATCTGGTGGTCTCCCGGGCCGCCCGGCTCACGATCCTCGACGAGACCGGGCTGCCGTTCCGGGACGGGCGCTGGAAGGACGACCTGGCCCGGTGGCTGGGACGCGACCTGGCCACCGCCGACATCGTGCACTGGGCGGCCGGCGACCTGGCGGCCGGCCCGAGCAGCGGGTCCTATGCGGTGCGGGGCATGGCGGTGGTGCCGGCGAGCACGGCGGCCTGCGCCGGCATCGCGATCGGCCTGTCCAAGGACCTGCTGCAGCGGGCGGCGGAGGTCAATCTCAAGGAGCGCCGACCGGTGGTCGTGGTGCCCCGGGAGACGCCGGTGACCCGCAGCCACCTCGAACACCTGATCACCCTGTACGACGCCGGCGCGGTGGTGCTGCCGGCCAGCCCGGGGTTCTACGGTGCGGGCGCGGCGGCCTCCGCCGGGCAACTGGTCGACTTCGTGGCCGGCAAGGTGCTGGACGCGCTCGGTGTGGAGCACACCCTCTTCCGGCGCTGGGCGGGTGAGTTGGGTGCCGCCCGGGCCGAGGGCTCCTGAGCACCGGCCGGGTCGGTCAGTGCATGCCCATGTTGCCGGCGCCGGCCGGGCCGCCGCCGGGCGGGTTCGCCGGGCCGGCGTTACGGGGCCGGTTCTCGGGGCCCTCTTCGAGTTCGTCGAGGACGCCCTCACCCTCCAGCAGGGCCCGGACCTCCGACTCGCGGAAGCGCCGGTGTCCGCCGGGCGTGCGGATGCTGCCGATCCGGCCGGCCGCGGCCCATCGGGTCACGGTTTTCGGGTCGACGCGGAAAAGCGCAGCCACCTCGCCCGGCGTCAGCAGACGGTCTCCAGTGTCCACGGCCCCCTCCTCGCGTCGACAGAGTCTCCGGGCAGCTCACGCCACCCCCGCGGGGCGTGGGCCGGAGCCTTTGATAGGGACGTACGGTCATTAGAGCACCGCTAGCGTGCCGTGTCCGGGAAACGCGGAAAACGCACTGTGTGGGAAGTTAGCAGGTAGTATTTGCGAACTAAGTTTGTTTTGGTCGATTTCTTTCGACCGGATGTCTCGGACCGCGGGTGCTCCGATTAGGGTCTGATGCCGTGGACGCCATTGATCTGAGCCTGGTCGAACTGCTGCGGGGCAATGCCCGGCTCTCGTTCGCCGAACTCGCCCGACAGGTGGGGCTGTCGGCGCCGGCGGTGCACGAGCGGATCGGCAAGCTGGAGGCCAGTGGCGTGATCCGCGGCTACCGGGCCGACGTCGAGCCGGAGGCGGTCGGGCTGGGGGTGACCGCACTCATCGGGGTCGTCGAGGACTCCGGCGGCGACACCGACGACCTGCTCGCGGCGTTCCGTGCCATTCCGGCGATCGAGTCGTGCTATTTCCTGGCCGGTGTCGAGTCATTCCTGTTGAAGGCGCGGGTCGGCACCATCGCCGAACTGGAGCAACTGATCGTCCGGGTGAATCGGACGCCGGGCGTCGCGTCCACCCGTACCGCGATCGCGCTGTCGACCAAGTGGGAGAACCGCCCCCAGCCAATCCCCGGCGAGCGCTGATCATGGAGAAGTTGGCGGACAATCGGCGCGAAGCGGGCGCGGCTTGTCCTTGATCGACGGGAGAGTGGGGGCGGTGGCCGGCCCTGTTACCGTCGGCGGATGGAACACCTGGACCGATGCGACGCCGCCGACCGGGCCTGGGTCACCGAAGCGGTCGCGATGGTCGAGGCCGACGCCAACCGCTCCGCCGACACCCACCTGCTGCCGTTCCCGCTGCCCCGCGAGTGGGGCGTCGACCTCTACCTGAAGGACGAGTCCGTCCACCCGACCGGCTCGCTCAAGCACCGGCTGGCCAGGTCGCTGTTCCTCTACGGCCTGTGCAACGGCTGGATCGGGCCGCGTACCACGATCGTCGAAGCGTCGTCGGGCTCGACCGCCGTGTCGGAGGCGTACTTCGCCCGGATGCTCGGGCTGCAGTTCATCGCGGTGATGCCGGCGTCGACATCACCGGAGAAGATCGCGCTGATCGAGTTCCAGGGCGGCAAGTGCCACCTGGTCGCCGATCCCGCCGCCGTGGTGGTCGAGGCCCGCTGGCTGGCGGACGACCTCGGCGGCCACTTCATGGACCAGTTCACCTATGCCGAACGGGCCACCGACTGGCGCGGCAACAACAACATCGCCGAATCGATCTTCACCCAGTTGGCCCTGGAGCGGCACCCCGTACCCGCCTGGATCGTGATCGGCGCCGGCACCGGCGGCACCAGCGCGACCATCGGCCGGTACGTCCGCTACCAGCGGCACCCCACCAAGATCTGCGTCGTCGACCCGGAGAACTCCGCCTTCTACCCGGCGTGGCAGGCGGCGGACTGGACGGTCCGGACCGGCCGCGGCTCCCGCATCGAGGGGATCGGCCGGCCCACGGTCGAGGCGTCGTTCCAGCCGTCGGTCGTCGACCGGATGGTGAGCGTGCCGGACGCGGCATCGCTCGCCGCGATGCGGGCCGCCTGTACCGTCCTCGGCCGCCGGGTCGGCGGATCGACGGGCACCAACCTCTGGGGTGCGTTCGGACTGATCGCCGGGATGCGCGCCGCCGGGGAGACCGGCTCGGTGGTGACCCTGCTCTGCGACGGCGGCGAACGGTACGCCGACACCTACTACGCCGACGACTGGGTCGCCGCGCAGGGACTCGACCTGGCGCCGTACCGGGCGACGGTCGAGCGCTTCCTGGCCACCGGCACCTGGCCGTCCTGACCCGCGCCGGCGCGGCGCGGCCCGGCCGGGCTGTGTGGGGCCGGCCGTCTCAGGGACGGCTGGCCAGGCCCGGATAGCGGGTCACGTACCCGTCCGCGTCGACGTCGATCTCGGCAGTGAACCCCTCGCTCTCGAAGCGCACCCGGCCACCACCGAGCGCCGTGTACGACTGCTCGGCCGGGATCACCTCCAGACCCGGCAGCAGCACCCAGGCCACGGTGACCTCGTACGTGGTGCCGGGGGCCGCGGTCAGCAGGCCTAGCCGCCGGATCGGCAACGTGTTGAACAGCGGATTTCCGCTGACGTCGACGTCGAGCGCCGACTCGAGACTGTCCGGGTCCTCGGTGCCGGGCAGCCCTGCGCCCGGGTGGCCACCGGCCCGCAACACCGAGTCGAGATCGCCCTGCTCACCCGTTGCCGCCCGCCACCGTCCGGCCGCCCGCTCCAGCCGCAGCGTACGCCGCCAGCCGCTGCCCTCGACGGTCAGTTCCAGCCGGCCGGTCCGCCACGCCTCGTCGGTCGACAGCTCGTATTGGCAGGTGTAGGCGATCGGATCGACCGCCAACGCCACCCCTTTGACGGCCAGGCCACGCCGGTCGTCGACCAGGGCGTGTTCGGCGCCCGGCACGTCGGTACGGGTCCAGTACAGCGACTTCGGCATCGTCGACATGGACCGGACGTTACCGCCGTCCGCCGCCGCCCGTACGCCGGACACGGCGCGGGCCGGCGGTGTCGACACCGCCGGCCCGTCGGACGTGTGGGATCAGTGGGTACGGCTCGGACGGCCGAACCGGCGGTCGCCCTGCCGGCGGTCGTCGCGCGGCCGGTCGTCCCGGTACGGCCGGTCGTCGCGCGGGCGACCGTCGTGGGGACGGTCGTCCCGGGGGCGGCCGTCGTGCCGGAACCCGCCACGTCGGTCGGTGGCCCGCCAGTCGCTGCCCCGCTCGGCGCGGCCCGCGCCGTCACCGAACCGGCGTTCGCCGCCCGGCCGGTCCGAGGCGGGCCGGTCGCCGCCGCGGAAGCGCCGCTCGCCCTCGGGGCGGTCGCCGAACCGGCGGTAGCCACCGGCCGGCCGGTCACCACGGGAACGCTCGGGCCGGCGCGGCGCCGGCTCGTCGACCACGGGTACGCCACTGGGCTCGCGCGCCCCGGTCAGCTCCGCCAGTGCCGGCTCACCGGCGCGGGTACGGGTCTCGACCGGCTCGACGCCCGCCTTGGTCAGCATCGCCAGCGTCGTCCGCCGCTGCTTGGGCAGCACCAGCGTGACCACCGCACCGGACTCGCCGGCCCGGGCGGTGCGCCCGGCCCGGTGCAGGTAGTCCTTCGGGTCCTTCGGCGGGTCGACGTGCACGACCAGCGAGACGCCGTCGACGTGGATGCCACGGGCCGCCACGTCGGTGGCGACCAGCACGTTCATCCGGCCCTCTTTGAACTCGGCGAGCGTACGGGTGCGTACCCGCTGGGTCTTGCCGCCGTGCAGGGCGCCGGCCCGTACGCCGACCGCGGCGAGCTGGCCGACGAGCCGGTCCACCCCCATCTGTGTGCGGGCGAACATCATGGTCCGGCCGGCGCGGGCGGCGATCGACGCGGCAACGGCGAACTTGTCGTGCGGCGGGATCAGCAGCAGGTGATGGTCCATCGTGGACACCGCAGCGGTGGGCGGCGCGGTCGAGTGGGTGACCGGGTCGGTCATGAAGCGCTTGACCAGCGCGTCGACGTCGCCGTCCAGGGTGGCCGAGAACAGCAGCCGCTGGGCGTGGGCCGGGGTCTTGGCCAGCAGTTCGGTCACCTCGGGCAGGAAGCCCATGTCGGCCATCTGGTCGGCCTCGTCGAGCACGGTGATCTCGACCTCGTCGAGGTTGCAGACCCCGCGCGAGATCAGGTCACCGAGCCGGCCGGGCGTGGCCACGACGATCTCCACGCCCCGACGCAGCGAGTCGATCTGGCGGTCGTACGGCACCCCGCCGACGGCGGTCTTCAGGAACACCCCGAGAGCCCGGCCGAGCGGCATCAACGCGTCGTTGACCTGCATCGCCAGCTCACGGGTCGGCACCAGGACGAGGGCCCGGGGGTGCAGCGGCCGGGCCCGGCCGCCGGCGGCGACCCGGGCCAGCATCGGCAGGCCGAAGGCCAGGGTCTTGCCCGAGCCGGTCTGACCACGGCCGAGCACGTCCCGGCCGGCGAGCGCGTCGGGAACGGTCGCCTGCTGGATTTCGAACGGGGTGGTGATGCCCTCCCGGTGCAGCGCGCGCACGAGCGGCTCGGGCAGGCCGAGTGCGGCGAAGTCGCGGATCTGCGTCGGGGTGCCGGCGGAAGTGGTCTCGACCGGCTCGACCGGGGTTTCGAAGACGGATGGAAACGTGCTGGGATCAGCGAAGACTGTCAAGAAAACCTCTCAGAGCGGGGCGCTTCTTCGCGAATGGCCCGCCACGGCTGTCAGAGTGCCGTTGAACTGCCCGCAAGATCGCCCATGGACATGCTCGTGGGCATGCCAGGTCAGTAATCGTCAACAAGTGTACGACCAGTTGCCGCACCGTGCCGCGCGGCGCTCCCAGGGGTGGGCTGGCTCACCCGGAGAGCATCGCCCGGTCACGGTCAGCCGACCAGAAGCCCGTCGAAGAGGGTGCCGAAGATGTCACCGGCCCCGAGCGCCACGATCAGCCCGACGGCGATCAGGATCCCCAACCCGATCACCAGTACGACGACGACCTTCGCGGTGTTGCCCCTCGTGACCGGCTCGTCCAGCCGCCCCTGAGCGAGGATGTGGCCGGTGAGCGACCCGGTCTGCTCGATCGACTGGCCGCCGGGAACCGCGACCGTCATCTGGCCGGCGCCCGGACCGTCGCCGCCGTACACCGTGCCGCCGGCCCGCTGCCCACGGGCCCACTGGCCGTACTCCGGCGAGGTGGGCACCTCGGTCCTGGGGGCGGGACCGGCCGGCGCACCGCTGGTCGGTGCCGGGCCGCCGGGCGGGCCGCCCGCCCCGGGTACGCCGTACGGCGTGCCAACGGCCGGCAGGTGCGGCGGGGCGGTCGCACCGTACGGCGCACCGCTCGTGGGTGGCGGGCCGTGGGGTGCGCCACCGGTCGGCGGGCCGTACGGCCCGCCGCTTGTCGGAGTGCCGACCGGCGGGGCGGTGAAGGGGGCGGCGGCCGGTGGCCCGCTCGTCGGTGTGGTCGGCGGAAGCGTGTACGCCGGCAGTGACGGCGGTGGCGGGTAGACCGCTGCCGGCGGTGCGGCGGCCCGGCTGGCCGGATCGGGCGGGCTGGCGGCCCGGCGGTTCGGGTCGGTCGGGTTGGTCGGCGCGGGCCAGGCCGGCAACGCCGGGGCAGGTACGACCACCGGCGGCGACGCGGGCCCGGCACCTGGCGTCGGCCACGCCGGCGTGCCACCCGCGGCGGCGGCCGGCGGGGGTGGGAAGGGCGGGGCCGGGTTGGGACCCGGCTGCGGTGTCGGGGGCGTGGGTGGGATGGGACCGGGTTCCGGTGCGGGTGGGACGGGCCCCGGGACCGGACCGGGTGGAACGGGCCCCGGCCCCGGCGGGACCGGCCCCGGCAGCGGGCCGGGCGGCGGTGCCGGCACCGGTGGCGTGGGCGCCGGGCCGGGGTGCTCGGGATCCGGCCGGGGCGGCGGGGACGGCTGGGACGGTTCGCCGGGGGTGGACGGTTGCGCCGGATCGTGGGGCCGGGCCGGCGGATCGGTGCGGTCGGGGGCCGCCCGGTAGACCCCCGCCCTGGCCCGGTTGGTCGCGACGGCCGCCTCGACCTCCGCGGCGCTGACGCGTTGCAGGCCCGGAACGGAGACCCGGGCGCGCGCGGCGTCACCGGACTCCGGTGCCCGCTGCGCCGGCACGAGCGGCGGAGCCGAGCTGAACGAGCTCTCGAACGGCGGCGTGCCCGATCCGGTCGCCGTCGCGGGTGCCGCCGATGCGGCCGCCGGCGCCGGACCGGTTGCCGGTGGTGTTTCCGCCGGGTTCGCCGACTCGGACCAGCCGCTGGCGAACGCCGACCACGGCGAGTCGGCTTCGGGGGCTTTCGGCTGCCGGCGCTGCAACGGTGGCAGAGCCGACGGGCCGGCCTCCGGAGCCGCTGGGGCCGGGTCGGCCGCCGGCGGGGTGCTGGCCGCGGCCGGCTGTGGCGGCAGGCTCGCTCCCGTCGGCGGGGCGGCGGGCTCGGCCCGGCTTTCGGCGGCGGCCGGCCGCAGGTCGCCGGCACGGTAGGTGCGTCCGGGCTGGACCGGTGTGGCCAGCCGGGCGACCTCTTCGGCCGACGCGGCGGTGCCGGCCGAGACGGTGGCCCGCCCGACGACGGCCCGGCCGGCGGACCGCTCGACCATCGGCCGTTCGGCGGTCGCGGGTACGGGTTCTGCGGGCTGGGGCGTCGCCACCGGAGCCGCCGGAGCGGAGGTGACGGGCGGCGCGGAGACAGCGGGGGGTGCGGAGACAACGGGGGGTGCGGAAGCGACCGGTGGCGCGGAAGTGACGGGCGGTGCGGGAATGACCGGTGGCGCGGTAACGACGGGCGGTGCGGAAGTGACGGGGGGTGCGGAGACCGGGGGCACTGCGGCGACGGGCGGCGTGGATACCGCCGGCGGACCCGAAACCGGTGGCGGCACGGCGGTGACCTGCGACGGGACCGGCTCCGGTGCGGCGAGGCCCGGCCACAGCGCGCCCGTCGGGGGCGGCGGTGGCGGCTCGTACAGGTCGGGCAGCTCTTCGGCCGGTGCGTCGGGCAGCGCGGTGCCGACCGGCGGCGGTGGGGGCAGGGGCGGCAGGTCGGCGGCTGGTGTGGCCGCCGGTTGCTCAGGGGCGTCGGCCGCCGCCGGGCGGGGCCGGTCCGCGTACGGCGGAACCCGCTCTTCGTCCATCAGTGCCTCCCGCGCCCACGCCCTGCCCAGCTCCAGACGCCGGCAGCAGAGCGAACCTCACCGTCCACCGTGCCACATCACGGCGAACGAGCACAGCCGGAGTGCGACGGACCTGTCAGCGACCCGACGTCGAACTCGGCGTCGGCGAGCCGCCGGACGGCGCCGCGCTGACCCGCTGGCTCGCCGAAGCGGTCGCCGAGGCGCTGCCGCTGGCCGAGGCGCTGGTGCTCGCCGACGCGGACGTTCCCGCGCTGGCCGAGGCCGAGGTGCCGGCGGTCGGCTCCGGGTTGGTAGTCGGTCCCGGGTGGGTCGTCGGCTCGGCGGGCTCGGTCGGGCTGGGCGGCGTGGACGGGCTCGGCGTGGTCGGGTTCGGCGTCGGGGTGGTCGGACCCGGGGTCGGGGTGGTCGGACCCGGGGTCGGGGTGGTCGGCCGTGGCGTCGGCGTGGTCGGACCCGGGGTGGGCGTCGTCGGGCGCGGAGTCGGACTCGGCGACGTCGGGGGCTTGTTCGGTGCCGGCAGCGCGTCGAAGACCCGGGTGGCGCCGAAGAAGCGCGACCACCAGACGGTCGAGACCTTGACCACGTCGCCGGTGGTCGGCGAATGGACCATCTTGCCGCCGCCGATGTACATGCCGACGTGGTGGATGTCCTGCCACCTGTTGCTGCTGGAGAAGAAGAGCATGTCGCCGGGGAGGAGCTGGGTGCGGGCCACCGGCTTGTTACGGGTGCCGTAGTACTGGTCCTTGGCGACCCGGTTCAGCGTGTGGCCGACCGACCGGTAGGCGGCCCACATCAGCCCGGAGCAGTCGAAGCGGTGCGGCCCCTCGGCCGCCCACTCGTACGGCTTGCCGCGCTGGGCCAGGGCGTAGTTCACGGCGCCGACCGCCTTGGGGTTGGCGACCTTGCCCGCGACGCTTCCGCTGCCGTCGTAGCCGGGTGCGAGCTGCTGCTCCTGGGCGTCCCGCTGCTGTTCGGCGAGCAGGACCTGGGCCTGGTTCTGCTGCATCAACGACTGCAGCGTGGATTCCTGCTGGCGGTGGGTCGTCGCGAGGGTGTTGTATTGCCCGACCAGGCCCTGCGCGACGGTGTTGGCGGCCAGGTAGGCCTGATTGGCGGCCTGCTCGGCGGCGCGGGCGCGGGCGACCTCGCGGGCCGCGGCGCCGGTGTCGGCGCCGGTCTGGGCGCCCTTCTGGATCCGGGAGAGCGCGCCGAGGCCGTGCAGGTCGGTGCCGAAGGTGCCGGGCGGCATGGCGGCCGCGTCCTTGAGCGCGTCGGTCGCGCTCTGGTCGGCCAGCCCCTCGGCCCTGGCGAGGTCTTCGCGGGCGGTGCGCAGGGTGGCTTCGGCATTGGTCAGCGTGGTGGTCGCGGCGTCCCGGTCGATCTGGAGCTTGAGGAGCTGGTCGCTGATCCGGCCGTATTCGATCTGCTTGGCCATGATGTCGGCGGCCAGCGGACCGTTGACGGTCGGCACCGTCGGGGTGCCCGTGCCGCCGCTCGGGGTCGTGGTGCCGGGCAGTTGGAAGGGGCCGGTCGGCAGCGGCCGGCTGCCGCTGTCCGGGATCGTCGTCGGCAGGGGCGGATCGGCGTACGCGGGTGCGGCGAGCGCCATCGTCGCGGCGGCGGCGAGAAGAGCGGACCAGGCCACCGGTCGCAGAACGAAGCTGATCGTGCCGTCCTGTCGGCGGTGCCGCCTGGAGTTCTTCTTGGCCATCCCTGCCCCGTCCGGTGGGTAACCGCCCCGCTGGTAGCGGGGCGAGGTGTGACGCCGCGCGGTCGTGGCGTCCCAATTTTTCTTACCGCACCGGCGCCACTCCTGTCGATTGGGTCACGGGTAACAGGTACCTGAGAAGTTGGTGAAGTGGGTCGCTGCTCACCGGCCGACGGTCGGCGGATCCCCCGTCGGGACGTAGGCTCTGACCGGGAAGTTGGCCGGAAGGGGCGTTGCGGGCATGGATGTCGGACGAAAGCGCGAGCTGGAGGAGAAGGTCTACGCGGGGGAGCGACTGACCCGCGAGGACGGCGAGGCGCTCTACGACAGCGACGACCTGGCCTGGCTCGGCCGGCTGGCGCACCACCGACGTACGGAGTTGAACGGCGATCGGGTGATGTTCAACGTCAACCGGCACCTCAACCTGACGAACGTCTGCAGTGCCTCCTGCGCCTATTGCTCTTTCCAGCGCAAACCGGGCGAGAAGGATGCGTACACGATGCGTATCGAGGAGGCGGTCCGCAAGGCCAAGGAGATGGAGGACGAGCAGCTCACCGAGCTGCACATCGTCAACGGCCTGCACCCGACCCTGCCCTGGCGCTACTACCCGAAGGTGCTGCGCGAGCTGAAGGCCGCCCTGCCGAAGGTCAAGCTCAAGGCGTTCACGGCGACCGAGGTCCAGTGGTTCGAGAAGATCAGCGGCCTGCCGGCCAGCGAGATCCTCGACGAGTTGATGGACGCCGGGCTGGAGTCGCTGACCGGTGGCGGTGCCGAGATCTTCGACTGGGAGGTCCGGCAGCACATCGTCGACCACGCCTGCCACTGGGAGGACTGGTCGCGGATCCACCGGCTGGCCCACGAGAAGGGGCTGCGTACGCCGTCGACGATGCTCTACGGCCACATCGAGGAGCCGCGCCACCGGGTCGACCACGTGCTGCGGCTGCGTGAGCTGCAGGACGAGACGGGCGGCTTCACGGTCTTCATCCCGTTGCGCTACCAGCACGACTTCGTCGACTCCGCCGATGGCAAGATCCGCAACCGGATCCAGGCCCGTACGACGATGGCGTCCCCGGCCGAGTCGCTGAAGACCTTCGCCGTGTCCCGGCTGATGCTCGACAACATCCCGCACCTCAAATGCTTCTGGGTGATGCACGGCCTGTCGGTGGCCCAGTTGTCGCTCAACTTCGGCGTCGACGACCTGGACGGTTCGGTGGTCGAATACAAGATCACCCACGACGCCGACTCGTACGGCACGCCCAACACCATGCACCGCGACGACCTGCTGCACCTGATCTGGGACGCCGGCTTCCGGCCGGTCGAGCGGGACACCCGCTACAACGTGGTCCACGAGTACGACGCCCCGCCGTCGCTCGCCGAACGGCGGGCCGAGCCGCAGCAGGTCTGGGCCTGACGCACCGTCCCACCCGCCCGTGACCTGCCGGTCCGGGCGGGTGACCGGACGCCGCCCCGGCCCGGCTACCCTCGACTGGTCATGAGTGAGCGAATCGGTCGGCCCAGGCTCGTCCGTGACGGCTGCGGGCGGCCGTCATGACCGAGGAGAAGACCACCTATCCCCGGCGGGACGCCGAGGGCCGCATAGAGCATCTACCCGACCTGCTCGGGGTGGCCCTGGCGGGCCTGGTCATCGGCGTGCTCGCGCTGGTGGTCTTCGACGCCGGGTTCGCGCTGATGGGGCTGGGCGAGTTCGGTCGGGCCAACGGCTGGCTGGCGATCATCCTGCCGGCGTGGATCTTCGTCGAGGAGTTCCGGGCATGGTCGTACGGGCCGGCCCGGATCGCGGCGGCCCTGGTCGCCGCCGCCGTGTCGATCACCGCCGGGCTGCTGGCCGCCGGCCTCGCCGAGGAGTTGCCGGCACTGGCGTCGGGTTCGCTCGCGGCCGGGGTGTTCGCGCTGGTCTACTCGTTGATCTGGTTCTACGGCATCCGGTGGCTGGCCCACCGGGTCGGCTGATCGAAGTTGTCATGAGCGGGCGCGAGGCGAGGAGTTGTCATGAGTGAGCGTGGCGAGCGAATCGGCTGGCGCAGGGTGACTCATGGCAAATGTGAGCGAGGCGAGGAGTTGTCATGAGTGAGCGTGGCGAGCGAATCGACTGGCGCAGGGTGACTCATGGCAAATGTGAGCGAAGCGAGGAGTGGTCATGAGTCCCGGGGTTAAGTACACGCTGGGCCGGCTCGGGTTGTTCCTGGCGGTCGCGCTGGTGCTGTGGCCGGTTCCCCTGAACCTCTTCGTCAAGCTCATGCTGGCGGTGATCATCTCGGCGGCGCTGGCCTTCTTCCTGCTGCGCGGGCTGCGCGACCAGATGGCGGAGCAGTTGTCCGACAGCGTCACCCGGCGTCGTACCGAGAAGGAGAAGTTGCGTTCGGCGCTGGCCGGTGACGACCAGGCGGCCGGCAGCACGTCCGCGACCGGCGACGCCTCGACCGACGACGCGGCCGCCGGCAAGCGGTCGCCGGACGCGGACCGCTGACGTACGGCGGGTCCGGCGCGGGCATCGTCGACCGCGCCGGACCCACCGGGCTCACCAGTTGGTCGAGCCGGCGACCTTCGGCCAGGGCTTCCACCAGGGCTTGATCAGGTAGGCGATGCCGCCGGAGCCGCCGGAGACGCCACCGCTGGCGTTGATCCGCTTGGTGCGCAGCCAGATCTGCTCGAACTGCTCGCGCTGGTAGACGTTGCGTACCTCCGCGTTCGTCGACGACGCGGGGTCGTTGACGATCACGTCGCCGTCGGCGGTGAAGCCGACGATGGTGAACAGGTGGCCCGACGTGCCGTAGTTGGAGCCGTCGAGTTCGTTCGCGAGGAACGACTGCGAGGTGACCACCGGCAGGCCCGCCTTGATGAAGTGTTCGACCTCGTCGAGGGAGTGCAGCCGGGTGACCCGGGCGTCGATGCCGGGGAAGGTCGCCGCGTACGCGGTGTTGAACGGCCAGTTGCCGGCGCCGCCGTACGCGTAGTCCCAGGTCATCCGGGCGGCGTGGGCGACCTGCGGGTCGGTGTAGCCGGGCGTGATCCAGGACATGTCCGAGGTGGACGGTCCGCGGCCGTGGTATTCCAGCACCATCGTGGTGGACGTGGGGCTGCACCAGACCTGCCCGCCGCCACCCCACTCCGGGTAGTTGCCCCGGTGGATCATCTGCGACCGGGGTGGCACGGCGAGTTCCCGGCCCCAGGCGATGCCGCCGGCGCTCGGCGTGACGGTGAACCGGTCGGGAACGTACGAGCTCATCGCGCCGAGCATGAACACCCGCGGCGACTGCCACTGGCCCGGCGCCCGGTAGAGGGTCAGCCGGAACTGGTAGGCGGTCAGCATCACGCCGTTCGCGACGTCGTCGATCGAGAACGTGTCGGTCCAGATCGTCGACCAGGGGTCGCCCTGGCGGTTGACGCTGGTCCGCTTGATGTCCTCGTCGCCGGAGGCCCAGCGGCCCATCACGTACCAGGGGGTCTGGTTTCCGGTGTTGTAGGTGCCCTGCAGTTCGATCTGGATCCAGGTGCCCTCGGGGGTGACGGCGTTCCAGGACGGAACGAGTTCGCTGGCCGCGAAGCCGACCTGGGTCACCGGTGAGGTCCAGGTGGAGTATTTCCAGGTCCGGGTCTCGCCGCTGTGCGGATCGGCGTATTCGGTGGTGCCGGCGGGGTTGAGCATCGTGATGCCGGTGCGCGGGCCGGGCAGGGCGACGGTGCCGCGGTGGGTGCCGCCGCGCCAGTCGCGGAAGCTGGACCACTCCTGGTAGGTGATCTGCTCGTCGTGGCTGGTGGGGGGCCCGGTGGCCAGCGCGGGGGCGGCCGGGACGAGGAGGGCGGACGCGGTGACGCCGGCGACGGCGACCGCGCGGAGACGTGGTCTGACCATGAGGGCTCCGCATTTTGTCGGGGGTCGATATCTGCCCGCCACTATCCCGCTTGGAGAGATTTTTCGCCAGACCCCAATGGTCGGAAAGTCTTTGCCGGCGTGACGATCACTCTGGCATGGAACGGAGAGTGAGTCATGTTGATATGACCATGTGAAGGGTGGTGCAGTGATGCATCGACAAGCGGGATCCTCCGCACTCTCAGGAGGTTTGTATGCCGTTGCGCACCCCCGGATCGACCCGGCGGGCCACCACCCTCGCCACCGCCCTCGCGGTCGGCCTGTTCGCGGTGGTCAGCCCGGTGTCGGCCGATCCCCGACCCGATGCCGCCACCGGCGGCACCACCGAATACCGGGTCACCGGCCCGCACGACCTCGCCGACCGCAACGCGGTCGCGCGTACCGGCGCCTCGATCGACTACGTCGAGCACGGCCGGCTCCACGTGTCGGCCACCCCCGCCGAGGCCGAGGCCATCGCCGCCCTCGGCTTCAAGCTCGAAGCCGTACCGGCACCACCCGCGCGGGGCACCGGGGCCAGCACCAACGCCTTCCCGCCGGCCGACTCCAACTACCACGACTACGCCGAACTCATCGCCGTCGTGAACAAGGTGGTCGCCGACCACCCGACCATCGCCCGCAAGAGCAGCATCGGTACCTCGTACGAGGGCCGGGACCTGCCGGTGATCAAGATCTCCGACAACGTCGCCACCGACGAGAACGAGCCGGAGATCCTCTTCAACTCCCAGCAGCACGCCCGCGAGCACCTGACCGTCGAGATGGCGATCTACCTGCTCAACCTCTTCACCGACAACTACGGCACCGACTCGCGGATCACCAACATCGTCAACAGCCGGGAGATCTGGATCGTCCCGACCGTCAACCCCGACGGCAGCGAGTACGACATCGCCACCGGCTCCTACCGCTCGTGGCGCAAGAACCGCCAACCCAACAGCGGATCCTCGTACGTCGGCACCGACCTCAACCGCAACTGGGGCTACAACTGGGGCTGCTGCGGCGGCTCGTCCGGCTCCACGTCGTCGGACACCTACCGCGGCCCGTCCGCGTTCTCCGCGCCCGAGACCGCGGCCCTGCGCAACTTCGTCAACAGCCGGGTCGTCGGCGGCGTCCAGCAACTCAAGGCCAACATCGACTTCCACACCTACTCGGAACTCGTCCTCTGGCCGTTCGGCTACACCACCGCCAACACCGCACCCGGCCTCAACGCCGACCAGCAGGCCGTCTTCCAGACCATCGGCCAGCAGATGGCGGCCACCAACGGCTACACCCCCGAACAGTCGTCCGACCTCTACATCACCGACGGCGACAGCATCGACTGGATGTGGGGACAGCACGGCATCTGGGCGTACACCTTCGAGATGTACCCCGGCTCGGCCGGCGGCGGCGGCTTCTACCCGCCCGACGAGGTCATCCCCGCCCAGACCTCCCGTAACCGGGAAGCGGTGCTGATCCTCGCCGAGTACGCCGACTGCCCGTACCGGGCCACCGGCAAGCAGGACCAGTACTGCGGCGGAGGCGGCGGCACCACGGTCTGGTCCGACACCTTCGAGACCGCGACCGGCTGGACCATCAACCCGGACGGCACCGACACCGCCACCTCCGGGCAGTGGGAACGCGGCACGGCCCAGCCGACCAACTCCTCCGGCGCCAAGCAGCTCGCCCCGTTCGCCGGCAGCAACGACCTCGTCACCGGACGGCTCGCCGGCACCGCCGCCGGTGACTACGACATCGACGGCGGGGTGACCAGCGCCCGGTCCCCGGCGATCACGCTGCCCGCCAGCGGGACGCTGAGCCTGCGGCTCAACTGGTACCTGGCGCACGGCTCCAACTCGTCGTCGGCCGACTACTTCCGGATCAGCGTCGTGCACAACGGCGGCACCACCCAACTCCTCAACGTCAACGGGGCGGCCAGCAACCGCAACGGCACCTGGACGGCGGCCAACCTCAACCTGACCCCGTACGCCGGACAGTCGGTGCGGATCCTGGTCCAGGCCGCCGACGCCTCCGGCGCCAGCCTCGTCGAGGCGGCGGTCGACAACGTGACTGTTACTGCTTCATGAGGAGGTGGTGCCGGAGGGCTTCGCCCGCCGGCACCACCTCAGGTCAAAACCCGGACGGGCAGGGCGGGCATACCCCGCCCACCCAGCCCTTGGGGAGTTCGCGCGGGCAAAGGGCGCCCGCGCGAACTCCCTCTGGCCTTGTCACCCTGGTCGGGATCGGCTTTGCCTTGTCACCGTGGTCGGGATCGGTTTTGCCTTGTCACTGTGGTTGGGATCGGCTTCGGCCTTGTCACTGTGGTTGGGATCGGCTTTGGCCTTGTCAGCGTGGTTGGGGCCGGTCTTGGCTTGTCAGCGTGGTCGGGATCGGTTTTTGGGTGGTTGCCCTGGTCGTGGGTGGGTTTCCGGTCTGTGGGGGTGAGTTGCTGGACACGGTTCTGGGGCGGGTCAAGGGGTTTGCGCTACCGTGCTAGCGACCGTCCGCAGCGAAGCCGGTGTGATTCCGGCGCTGTCCCGCAACTGTGATGCCCCCTACGCGGGGACGAGCCAGGTCGCCTGCGCCGGTCGCGAACCGCGCTCTCGAGGAAGGGTGCCTCGCGGGCGGGGCGCCCAACGAACCCTGTCGGCGATGCAACACAACCTCGACCGACAGGAGGAACGATGTCCAGACGTACCCGGATGTTGGCCACGGCGTTCGCCGCCGCGGTCGCCGTGACCCTCGGCGCCTGCGCCGGCGGCTCCGGTGCCGACGAGCCCGCCGGCCAGCCGAGCGAAAGCGCCACCTACCCGGTCACCGTAGGCACCGTCACCCTCGACCAGCGGCCGGAGAAGATCGTCTCGCTGTCGCCCTCGGCCACCGAGATGCTCTACGGGATCGGCGCCGGGTCGCAGGTGACCGCCGTCGACGACAACTCGAACTACCCGCCCGAGGTACCCAAGAGCGAACTGTCCGGATTCAACCCCAACGCCGAGGCGATCGCCGCCGAGGCGCCCGACCTGGTGGTGCTCTCCAACGACACCAACAAGATCGTGGACCAGCTCACCCGGCTCCAGATTCCGGTGTACGTCGCGGCGGCCGCGACCACCCTCGACGACACGTACCGGCAGATCCGCGAACTCGGCACGCTCACCGGACACCCGGACGCCGCCGACGACCTGGCCACCCGGATCGCCGACGAGATCGCCAAGCTGGTCAAGGACGTACCGCAGCGGTCGGAGAAGCTGACCTACTACTACGAGCTCGACCCGACCTACTACACGGTGACCAGCAAGACCTTCATCGGCTCGCTGTTCGGCCTCGTCGGTCTGGACAACGTCGCCGATCCGGCCGACCCGGACGGCGCCAACGGCGGCTACCCGCAGCTCGGCCTCGAAGCGCTCTTCAGCGCCGACCCCGACTTCGTCTTCCTCGCCGACGTCAAGTGCTGCCAGCAGTCGGCCGAGACGGTCAAGGCGCGGCCCGGCTGGGCCGACCTGACCGCGGTCAAGAACAACCAGATCGTCGCCCTCGACGACGACATCGCGTCCCGCTGGGGCCCGCGCGTCGTCGACCTCGTACGCGCCATCGTCGACGCGGTCAGCAAGGTCCCCGCGTGACGTTGCGCCCTCCGGCGGATTCCGCCCGGCCCGCGACCGCGGGCCGGGCGAAGTCCATTCGGATGGGGCGCGCCGGCCCCGACCGGGCATCGGGTGTGGCCCGGCCCGGCTCCCCGGCATCCGGCCCGCGCCCGGCGGGGCTGCGTCCGGGCTGGCTGATCGCCGGGTTCGGCGCCGTGCTGGTCGCCGCCGTCGCCGGCCTCGCGCTCGGGCCGATCAGCCTGCCCCCGCTGAGCGTCGCCGCCGAACTGCTCAACCTCATTCCGGGTGTCGACATCGACAGTGGACTGACCGCCCGGGAAGCCGCCATCGTCACCGAACTCCGGCTGCCCCGGGTCGTCCTCGGCCTGCTCGTCGGCGGCATGCTCGCCCTCGCCGGCGGCTGCTACCAGGGTGTGTTCCGCAACCCGCTGGCCGATCCGCACCTGCTGGGCGTCGCGGCCGGCGCCGGCCTCGCCGTCACCGCCGTCATCGCGCTGCGCCCCGCCACGGCCGGCGACGCCACCGCCGGCCTGCCGGTCACCGTGCCGCTCGCCGCCTTCGTCGGCGCCGTCGGCGCGGTCCTGCTCACCTACCTGCTCGGTGTCGCGGGCGGCCGCGACCGTAGCCCGGCCACCCTGATCCTCGCCGGCGTCGCCGTCTCCGCGTTCCTCGCCGCCGGCCAGACCTACCTGCTCCAGCAGAACGTCGACAACATCCGCGAGGTCTACTCCTGGCTGCTCGGCCGGGTCGCCACCGCCGGCTGGCACGACGTGCTCATCGTGCTGCCGTACGCCGCCGTCACCGCGGCGATCGTGCTCCTGCACCGGCGCGAACTCGACGTACTGTCGGTCGGCGACGAGGAGGCCGCCAGCCTCGGCCTGCACCCGCAGCGCTCCCGCTACCTGCTGCTCGCCGCCGCCTCGCTGGGCACCGCCGCCGCCGTCTCGGTCTCCGGTCTGATCGGCTTCGTCGGGATCATCGTCCCGCACGCCGTACGGCTGCTCGCCGGCACCAGCTACCGGGCCATCCTGCCGCTGTCGATGCTCTTCGGCGGCGCCTTCCTCGCGCTGACCGACCTGGTGGCCCGTACCGCCGCCGCCCCCGCCGAGATCCCGATCGGGGTGGTCACCGCGTTCTTCGGCGCGCCGTTCTTCGTGCTCGTCCTGCGCCGTGCCAAGCGGGTGTCGGTGTGACGGCGGGTGTGCCGGCGCCGCCGCCGGGACCGGCCGCCGTCGAGGTGGCCGGGCTCTGCGTCGACCTCTCCGGAAACCGGATCGTCGACCACGTCGACCTCACCGTCCACGCCGGCGAATGGGTCACCGTCATCGGCCCCAACGGGGCCGGCAAGTCGACCCTGCTGCGCGCCGTCGGCGGCCTGCTGCCCGCCACCGGCGCCATCTCCCTCTTCGGTACGCCGGCCGGCGCGCTCCGCCGCCGGGACCGGGCCCGGATCGTCGCGACCGTGGTGCAGATGCCGGCCGTACCGCCGGGCATGACCGTCTTCGACTACACGCTGCTCGGCCGTACGCCGTACATCGCGCCGCTCGGGCGGGAGTCGGCCGCCGACCTGGCGGCGGTCCGGGACGTACTCGGGCAACTTGATCTCGACCGGTTCGCCGACCGGCAGCTCGCCACCCTGTCCGGCGGTGAGCGCCAGCGGGTCTTCCTGGCCCGGGCGCTGGCCCAGGGGGCCACCCTGCTGCTGCTCGACGAACCGACCAGCGCGCTCGACATCGGGCACCAGCAGGAGGTGCTCGAACTCGTCGACCAGCTTCGCCGCGACCACGGTCTCACCGTGCTCGCCACCATGCACGACCTGTCGCTGGCCGGCGAGTACGCCGACCGGATGGTGCTGCTCGCCGACGGCCGGGTCGTCGCGGCCGGTCCACCGCAGGACGTGCTCACCGAGGAGTTGCTCGCCACCCACTACCGGGCCCGGGTACGGGTCATCCTCGGCGACCACGGTCCCCTGGTCGTACCGGTCCGACCGCGGATCGTGGCACGCGCAGATGGCGGCGCGGGCGCCGATCAAGGGGATGCTTCCGGCATTTCGGTCGGCCTGGGCCACCACAAGACCTAGATCGACGAGAACCGGGGTGCCCGCCACGGCGGGCACCCCGGATTCCGACGGCGAACGGTCAGTTCGTTGCCGGTGTGAGCTTCGGTGCCGCGTCCGTCGCCGGGGTGAACAGCCGTACCGGCTGCTCCGACCGCAGCGTGGCCGGGCCGGCGGAGTCCGCGCCACACAGGGCGGTGATCAGTGTTTCCACCAGTGCCTGCGAGATCGGATCCGGCTGGCCGGGCAGTTGATAGTGCGTCATGTTCTGCATCAACGTGAACTGCCTGGTCCCGTCCGGGGAGTGCAGTGAGATCGCGTTGTGGCCGAACACCTGCCCGTCGTGACCCCACACCGTGCCGCACGGCAGCGCATTGCTGTAGAGGCCCAGGCCGTAGCCACCTGCCTCGGGGAACTCCGGGACGAACGGAACCGTCTTCTGCATCTCGGCGAGTTCCGCCGGACGCAGCAACTTGCCGGTGAGCAGAGCCCGGTAGAACTTGTTCAGGTCACTGGTGGTCGAGACCAGGTCACCGACCATCCAGCCCCACGACATGTTGAAGACGCTGAAGTCCCGCAGTTCGGTCTCGGTCCACGGGACGTACGCCTTCGCGTGCGGCAGCAGGATGCGTGGCGTCCGGCCCGGGAAGTACGTCTGCCACAGCCCGGTCGGCCAGATCACCCGACGGCTGATCTCCAGCGCGGCCGGCAGCCTGGTGATCTTTTCCAGGATCAGCCCGGCGAGGATGTAGTTGGTGTTCGAGTAGCTGAAGCGCTCGCCTGGTGCGTTCGTCGCCGGCATGTCCAGGCCGACGCGGGCCAGCTCACGGGGCTGGAACGTCTTGCTCTGGGCCGCCACGAGCTGCTCGGGTGTGGCGAAGATGGCGTTGGTGTAGTTGCCGATGCCGCTGGTGTGGTTGAGCAGCATCCGTACCGTGACGCCCTCGCGCCCGAGGTCGGGCAGGTAACGGCCGACCGGCGCGTCGAGGTCGAGCCGGCCCTCGCCGACGAGCTGGAGCAGCGCGACGGCGGTGAACGTCTTGGTGATGCTGCCCACCCGGTGCTGGTAGGTGGGGCGGATCTTGCGGTTGGTGTCGATGTCGGCGACCCCGCTGGCCCGCGACCAGCGGCCGTTGCCGTCCCGGACCTCCGCGAACGTGCCGACCATGCCGGCCGCGGTGATCCGGTCCAGCCCGGCCTGCAGGTCGTCGGCCGGCGCGGCCACGGCCGGCGAGCCGGTGGCGACGAGCACCACACTCAGGGTCGCCGCGCACGCCGCGGCGAAGATCTTCCGGTACGGATTTCCCACATGTCCTCCCCAGTGGACGACGGATCCGACATCATCCATCTTTCCGTTACCCGGGGCGGCGCGACTCCTACCACCTATCGATCATTCGGTCCTACCCAGGTGGGAGAACGCTCGGTTCCGACCGGCGAGGCCCTGGGTCAGGCGACCTTGAGTTGCTCGTCGCCGAAATCGGCGATCAGCTTGAGCGTGCCGCCGAGTGCGGCGATGTAGCGACCCAGCACTTCCTGGGTGGAGACGTTTCCGGCCTCGATCTGCGACACCCGTGCGACGGAGACTCCCATGCGAGAAGCAACCTGCTCCTGGGTCATCCCACGGTGTTTCCGCAACTCGGCGAGTCGCCAGCCGCGAGCCTGGTCAAGCATCTCGCCGACCGCCGCATCGAAGGCCCTCTGCCCGCCGGTCATCAGGATCTCCCACTCCACTGGCCACCCCCGTAGTTAAGGATATTATTAACTTGCGTGGGTCTGGTCGGCAACCGCGTCGTGGACCGGCCGGGTTGCTGAAAAGGACTAACCAGGACGCGAACCAGGTCGTAGAGTGGTTCGCTCGTGCGTGGCGTCGCCGCGCCGGGCACTGCCGGTACCGCTGGCGCGGGGGGCCGGGCGGCCCAGGTCAAGACATCGACCCGGGAGGTGCCGAACCCGATGCCGTCCACCGATCTCGACAGTCAGCTCGCCGACGAGCGGGCTCACCTGGCCACGTCCCGCACCGCGTTGCACGCGATGCGGCTGCGGGCCGAGCAGCTTTACGCCAGTGGCGCGTCGATCGCCGGGGACCCGTTCGCCGCCGAGACGCTCGGCATCGCACTGGCCCGGCGGGTCGCCGAACTCGCCGACGACCCGAACACCCCGCTGTTCTTCGGCCGCCTGGACTTCGCCCCGGAGCGGCGTCCGGACGCCGGCTCCGGGGACCGGCCGGACCTCGCCCCGGAAGACGCGGCCACGACCGGCCGGTTCCACATCGGGCGCAGGCATGTCACCGACCCGCTCGGCGAACCTCTCGTACTCGACTGGCGGGCGCCGGTCAGCCGGGCGTTCTACCGGGCCAGTGCCCGCGAGCCGCAGGGCGTACGGGTCCGGCGCCGGTTCGGGTTCGCCGGTGGCGAGTTGACCAGCTTCGAGGACGAGCGGCTGGACCGGGGCGAGGAGCTGGGCACCACGAGCCGCATCCTGATCGAGGAGATCGAGCGGCCGCGCGTCGGCCCGATGCGTGACATCGTCGCCACCATCCAGCCGGAGCAGGACGAACTGGTCCGGGCCGACCTCGACACGTCGATCTGCGTGCAGGGGGCGCCGGGCACCGGGAAGACCGCCGTGGGGCTGCACCGGGCGGCGTACCTGCTGTATCTGCACCGCGAACGGCTGCGCAGGTCCGGTGTGCTGATCGTGGGGCCGAACCAGGCGTTCCTCGGCTACATCGCCGCCGTCCTGCCGGCGCTCGGCGAGCTGGAGGTGAAGCAGTCGACGATCGACGACCTGATCGCCCGGGTGCCGGTACGCGGCACCGACCCGGTGGAGACCGAGGTGGTCAAGCACGATCCGCGGATGGCGACCGTGCTGCACCGGGCGCTGTGGGCGCGGCTGAGCCGCCCGGCCGGGCCGATCCAGATCTCCGACGGCGCCTACCGGTGGCGGATCGACGAGGGGGTGCTGCGCCGGCTCGTCGACGACGTACGGCGGGAGGAGTTGCCGTACACGCTGGGCCGGGAGCGGGTCCGGGCCCGTACGGTGGCGCTCCTGCAACGGCAGGCCGAGTCGCGCAGCGGTGAGTCGCCACCGGAGTCCTGGCAGCGCCGGATGGGCAAGGCCCGGCCGGTGGTGGAGTTCCTCGACGCCTGCTGGCCGGCGGTGACCCCGGAGACGCTGGTCTTCGACCTGCTCACCGACCCACAGTTGCTCGCCGCGGCGGCCGACGGGGTGCTCACCGCCGAGGAGCGGGCCGCGCTGGTCTGGCCGAAGCCGCCGCGTACGGTCCGCGGCGCTAAGTGGAGTACGGCCGACCTGGTGCTCCTCGACGAGGCCGCCGGGCTGCTCGAACGCCAGTCGAGCGTCAGCCACATCGTGCTCGACGAGGCGCAGGACCTTTCCCCGATGCACTGCCGGGCCATCGCCCGGCGTACCTCGCACGGCTCGATCACCCTGCTCGGCGACCTGGCCCAGGGCACCGCGCCGTGGGCCGCCGCCGACTGGGCCGAGTCGCTGCGACACCTCGGCAAGCCCGAGGCCGCGGTCATTCCGCTGACGACCGGTTTCCGGGTGCCGGAGGCGGTGGTCGCGTTGGCCAACCGGCTGTTGCCGGCCCTGGAGGTCGACGTGCCGCCGGCGGTGTCGCTGCGCCGGGACGGCGAGTTGGCCGTACGCGCCGTGGCCGACTTGCCGGCCGCCGTCGTCGCCGAGGTGCGGGCCGCGACCGCGTACCCGGGTTCGGTGGGCCTGATCGCGGCCGACCGGCAGATCCCGGCGCTGCGGGCGGCGCTGGACGCGGCCGGGCTGAAGACCGCCGACCTGGACGACCCGGACGACGGCGCGGTCACGGTGGTGCCCGCCACGCTGGCGAAGGGCCTGGAGTACGACCACGTCGTCGTCGCCGAACCGGCCGCGATCGTGGCCGCCGAGCCGCGCGGCCTGCACCGGCTCTACGTCTGCCTGACCCGGGCCGTCTCCCGGCTGAGTGTGCTGCACACCGAGCCGCTGCCGACCGTGCTGACCGGCTAGGCCGAGCCCGACCCAGGACATGCGGCCCCGAGGCCGCGTATCACGCGGCCGACGTACTACAAACTGTTTGTACTACAAGCGGCTTGTACTACAAACAGTTTGTAGTACGTTGGGTCGGTGCAGATCGTGGGTCGAGGTGCCGAGTTGGCGGAGCTGGCGGCAGCTTGGGACCGTGCCAAAGCTGGTGAACCCCAGTTGGCGGTGGTCTGGGGGCGCCGCCGGGTCGGCAAGACCTACCTCCTGACCCATTTCGCGCAGGGCAAGCGCTCCGTCTATTTCACGGCGACCCGGCAGGACGCCGACGAACGGCAACTTCGCCGGTTCGCCGAGGCCGTACGCGAGCAACTCGGCGGCGAGGTGGCGGATCTGGCACCGTCGACCTTTCCCAGTTGGGAAGCGGCGTTGCGATTCCTCGCGGGGTTGGCCCGTATCGAGCCGCTGTTGATCGTCCTCGACGAAGCGCCTCGGCTCACCGGAGGGCATGCCGACTTCGCCGACACCGTTTCCGCTGTCTGGGAGAATCACGTCCGGGACCAACGGTTGATGCTGGTGCTGTCGGGTTCAGCGGTGGCGCTGATGGAGCAGATGCTGGGCCCTCAGGGCGGCCTGCACCGTCGAGCTGGCGTCGAGCGTCGAATGGATCCCTTTCCCGTGCTCGACGCACGGGCATTCCAGCCGGACCTGCCCCCGGCAGATTTCCTCCAGGCGTATGCCGCCTGTGGCGGCTATCCGCTGCATCTCATGCGATGGTCGGCGGAACGGTCCACCGAGGAGAATCTTCAGGAGATGGCTTTCACACCGGGTGGGCTTCTTCTCCGTGACGCGCCGGACATCCTCTCTGAGGATCTTGACTGGCGAGGTGGTTACGAACGGGTTCTCACGGCCATGGCTGGCGGTGCTCGGCGGCGGTCAAGGATCGCTGGCCGCGCGCAGCAGCGCATCGACTACACCCTGGACCGCTTGCGCCGTGCGGGATACGTCCAGGTGATCCGGGCGCTCGGCACCAGTGGCTCGACCGATCCACTCTATGAGATCGCCGACGACTACCTCGCCTACTGGTTCGCCGTACTGCGGGACGACGCCGATCTGATCGACGGCGGCCAGGGAGCCGCCGTTCGGCAACGTACGTGGGGGCGCTGGCAGACGCACGTCGCCCGGGTTTTCGAGTCGGCGGCGCGCGAACATGCTCAGCGTTTGGTGGCCAACGGAACACTGCCCGGCGATACCATCATCGGCCGGTGGTGGAAAGACGAAACCGTTGAGATCGACGTACTCGGACTCACCGGGGATCAGCCGGCTTTGGTCGGTGAATGCCGCTGGCAGACCAAACCGTTGACGCAGCGAGATCTTGCTGATCTCCGGCGGCGGGCGGCGCATCTGCCGTCGCCGGGGCAGGCAGGACTGATCTTCGCGTTCTGGGCGCGGGGCAGTGCGGACGAGAGTCTTGCCGCACATCCCGAAGTACGTACCTTCACTCCCGCCGACATCTTGGGGACCGGCTGAGGGCGGTGGCCCGACCGGACCGTTCGGTTCGTCGTGGCCTCGGTCGCGGCGTACGGGGTGGGCGCGGGATCATTTCACGATGAGCGACGGTGACGACGAGCAGCGCCGGCTGACGATCAGTGATCCCAAGGTGATGCGGGCGCTGGCACATCCGGCCCGCCTGGAGATCATGGAGCACCTGAGCAGCACCGGGTCGGACGTGACCGCCACCGAGGTCGCCGAGCTGGTCGGCCTGTCGCCCAGCGCCACCAGCTACCACCTGCGTGAGCTGGCGAAGTTCGGGCTGGTGGAGCACGCGCCGAGCCGGGGCGACGCCCGGGAACGGGTGTGGCGGGCGACGATGCGGGGTTGGTCGATCGACGCGGGTCACGACGCCGAGGCGCAGGCGGCCGAACAGACCCTGGTGAACGTCTTCCTGGAGCGGGATCTCGGGCGGTTACGGGACTGGGTGCGGCGGTCGCACGACGAGCCGGCCGAGTGGTACGACGCCGCGGTGATCGCCGGACCGGTCCTGCTGCTCACTGCCGAGGAGTTGCGGGAGGTCAACGCGAAGGTGTTCGAACTGCTGGCGCCGTACCGGCGGCGCGAGCGGCAGGCCGACCCGCCGGCCGGCAGCCGGCCGGTGGTTGTCCACTACGCGACGGTGCCAATGGACTGACACCGCTTGCCCTCGACAGATGTGAAGGATTATTTTCGAAGTATGTCCTTCACGTCTGCGGGCGCGGCTGCCCCCGAACCAACCTCGCGCTGGTCCGACGTCTACCTCGCGGCCGTGGCGCGGGGCGTCTCGACCTGCGGCGACTTCCTCGCCGCCACCGCGCTCGTGCTCGCCCTCCAGGGCTCCGGCGCGGGCGGGTTCGCCGTCGCCGCACTGCTGCTGGCCAAGACCATCCCGATGGCGGCGCTCGCCCCGGTCGCCGGCCGGATCGCCGACCGGGTCGACAGCCGTACGGTGCTGGTGATCGCCGGCCTCGGTCAGGCGGTGACCTGCGCGGCACTGGCCTTCGTCAGCCATCCGGTCGCGGTGATCGCCCTGGTGACGCTGCTCTCCGTCGGGCTCGCCGTCACCCAGCCGACCCTCGCCGCGCTGGTGCCGGCGATGGTCCGCAAGGAGGACCTGCCCCGGGCCGGCGCGGTCAACCAGACCGCCGCCACTGCCGGCATGATGGCCGGGCCCGCCCTGGCCGGGGTGCTCGTCGGCCAGTTCGGCGCCACCATCCCGCTGCTGATCGACGCGGTCAGCTACCTCGCCCTGGTGGCGGCCGGGCTGCTGCTGCGTACCCGGCGGGGTGGTGCCGCGGCGACCGCCGGCACCGGCGACGGCGGGCGACCGGCCGCGACCTGGTCGTTGTGGCACGACCCGTTGCTGCGGGCGATGGTGATCGCGATCGCCGCCGTGGTCGGCGCCGTCGGCGCGATCAACGTCGCGCACGTCTTCCTGGTACGGGAGACGCTCGGCGCCTCCGAGACCGTCTTCGGGATCATCGAGGCGGTGGAGATGGCCGGCATGCTCGTCGGTGCCTGGCTGTTCGCCCGGCTGGCCCGGCGCACCGCCGACGACCGGTTCCTGGTGTGGGGAGTGCTGGTCCAACTCGGCGTGGTGTGCCTGCTGCTGCCGGTCGCCGCGGTGGTCGCCACGGCCCTGTGGCTGATCCCGCTCTGGGTGCTGGCGGGTCTGTTCAACGGCGGCATGAACGTCTTCAGCGGGGTCGCGATGGCCAACCGGGTGCCGGCCGAAAGTCGGGGCCGGGCGTTCGCCACCTTCGGCGGCACCATCCAGGCGGCCGGGATGTTCGGGTTCTTCGCCGGCGGCGTGCTGGTCGAGCAGGTGCCGATCCGGCCACTGTTCGCCGCTGCCGGGCTGGCCGGGGTCGCGGTCGTCCTCGCGCTGGTGCCGTCGACCGTCCGGGCGACCCGGGCGGTGCGGCTCGACGCCGCCCCTACGGACCACCGGGTGGCGGCCGGGGAGGGGGCCGAGGCTGCGCCGTCCGCCACAACCGGGCAGGTCGCCCGGCCGGTGGCCACCGCGGCCGGATACGGTGGCAACCATGAGTGATCTTCGGAGGCCCAGGGTCGGGCACATCCAGTTCCTCAACTGCCTGCCGATCTACTGGGGGCTGATGCGGTCCGGCGCCCTGATCGACGTCGACCTGCACAAGGACACCCCGGAACGGCTCAGCGCCGCCCTGGTCGAAGGTGACCTCGACATCGGCCCGATCACCGTCGTCGAATACCTGCGTCACGCGCAGGACCTGGTGCTGCTGCCCGATCTCGCGGTCGGCAGCGACGGGCCGGTGCTGTCGGTCAACGTCGTCTCGACCCGCCCGCTCGCCGACCTCGACGGCGCGAAGGTCGCCCTCGGCTCCACCTCGCGGACCGGTGTGATGCTCGCCCGGATGCTGATCGGGGAGCGGTACGGCGCCCACCCCGAATACTTCACCTGCCCGCCGGACCTGACCCAGATGCTGCTGGAGGCCGACGCCGGTGTGCTGATCGGCGACGCGGCGCTGCGGGCCCTCTACGAGGCGCCCCGGCAGGGCCTCACCGTCACCGACCTCGGGCAGGAGTGGCGGGACTGGACCGGCCTGCCGATGGTTTTCGCCGTCTGGGCGGCCCGGCGCGACTTCGCCGCCGGCCATCCCGGCCTGGTGAAGGAGGTGCACGAGGCGTTCCTGCGCTCGCGCGACCTGTGTCTCGCCGAACTCGACGAGGTCGCCGAGTCCGCCGCCCGCTGGGAGCCGTACGACGCCGCGACGCTGGCGTCGTACTTCCGGTCGCTGGACTTCTCGCTCGGCGACCGCCAGGTGGCCGGGCTGCGGGAGTTCGCCCGGCGGGCCGCCACCCTGGGGGCCGTGCCGGCACTGCCCGACGAGGGGCCGGTCTTCTTCACCAACTGAGCCGGTCGGCCGGCGCCGGGTCGCTGACCCGGTGCCGGGTCAGTCCGCCCGAAGTTGCTCGCCGACCTGCTTGCAGATCTTGGCGCCGTGGCTCTGGCCGAGCTGGATGGGATACGCGGTCAGCACCCCGGCCGTCCAGCCGTCGCCGATCGCCAGGCAGTTCACGTGGTATTCCTCTTCGGCCTGCCGATCGACCCAGCCGTTCTTGATCGCGATGGTCTTGCGGATCTCGGTGGGGAACGCGGCCCGGATGCCGAAGTCGCCGGTGCCGCGTACCAGGCGCATCTCGTCGAGCAGCCACTTGGTCCACTTCGAGCCGGCGGCCCGGCCGTCGGTGATGCAGACACCCATGCGGGCGGTGTCCCGCGCCGACAGCTGGGTACGGCTCCACGCGCCGTCCTCGGCCGGTTCGCTGTCGGTCAGGCCGCAGATCTCGATCAACCGCTTGATCGAGGTGGCCCGCCCCAGCTCGTCGTAGACGATCTGGGTCGCCTCGTTGTCGCTGTCGCGGATCATTGCCGTCAGTTGCGCCATCCGGCTCTCGCCCGGTGTCTCGCCCTTCTCGGCGGCCCGGCGCAGGTAGTCCGCCGCGACCCACGACTTGATCATCGAGGCGGTCGTGCTGGTCTCGGTCATGTTCTCCGAGCCGTACACGGCTCCGGTCCGTTGGTCGATCATCGACCACGACCACCAACCGGTCGTCTCGATCACGACGTCGGTGGGTCGTACGTCCAGTGGCGGCGGTTCGGGGCTGGCGGACGGGGTGGCGGGTGACGTGGTGACCGGGCTGCCGGGACCGTGCCAGCTCGGGGCGGCGTCGGCGCGCAGCGGCGAGTCGGGCAGGAGCAGCAGGCCGGTCGCCAGCACCCCGAGGAGCGCGGTCGCGACACCGACGGCCCGCCACGGGGACTTCGGCCGGCGTGGGCGGGTCGGGTCGCCGGGTGCGGTGGTGGCTTCGGGCGATGTGGAAGATTCCGGCACCGGTCAGCCTTCGACGAGTGGTTGTGGGATCTTGAGCGCCGCGCCCGGTACCGGGACCACGAGCTGGCTGGTGACGTTGCGGCAGACGTTCGCCCCGTAGTCGAGGCCGTGCCCGCCGGGATAGCGCATGAGCACGGCGAGCACCCATTCGTCGGCGGTGGCGAGGCAGTTGAGGTGCCACAGCCCGTCGGCGTGGATCAGCGTCCAGCCGTTCTTCATGCCGACCGAACCGTTCTCGACGATCTCGTCGGGCAGGCCGTCGATGATCCCCCAGCGCCCGCCGCCCCGGGTGGGGAGCTGATCCTGCCTGGCGGTCGTGCCGCGCACCTGGGCCATCTCGTCGAGCACCCACTGGGTCCACCGCGGGCCGGCGGCGGTGCCGTCCGCGACACACTCGCCGAGGCGTACCGCGTCCCGGGCCGAGATCTCGGTGTAGCTCCACCAGACGATGGTGGCGCCGGGTGGGATCACCGGCCGGGTCTCGGTCAACCCGCACATCTCGATCATCCGCCGGAGGGAGGCCGGGCCGCCGGCCAGGCGGTAGAGCATGTTGGTGGCCGGATCGTCGCTGTCCCGGATCGCGGCGCTGGCCGCATCGAGCAGAACCTGGTCGGGCTCGGCCCCGCTCTCGGTCGCGAGCCGGAGTACGTCGGCGGCGAACCAGATCTTGATCATCGATTCGGCCGAGTTGGTCGCCGTCACGTTGTCCGACCCGGTGATGTTGCCGGTCGCCCGGTCGAGCAGGGCCCACGAGAGGAAGCCGTCGATCTGCACGTCGACCGGCCCCGCGGCCAGGGTCAACGGGGCGGGTGCCGGTGGCGCGATGGTCGCGGGCGCGCTGGCGTCCGCGCCCGACGTGCCGGTGAGGCGGGCGGACGCGGTGGGGATCAGCAGTACGCCGGTGAGAACCAGCACGGCGGCGGCGAGGATCAGGACCACGCGAGGACGCATGAGGGGTTGGCTCCAGGGGTCGGGGCCGTTGGTGCGGTACGGCGAACCAGGGCTTGTGTTACAGGCCGTGACCGTGCGCCACCGGTGTTGCCGGATTGGTCGTGACCCTGCCGGGGGGTGGTAGGGCCGGCGCCTGCGGTCGAGGCCGGAGGGGTGGACGTGCAGAGCCTACGTCGGCAACCAGGGGCTGGCCGAGGCCGAGTTTCTTAAGCCTCGATGAAGTGCGTCGGCATTAAACCCTTTTGGGGCAAGAGATCCAGAAAATTGGTCCCGATGTGATCCGCTTCATTCCTCCACAGTGGATTGCGGCGTCACGGGCGGTCCACGATCCGCTACCGAGGGTTGTCGGAGTCTCGGCCGTGTGACACCGCGTTGCCCGAAGTCGTTGCAGCTGTAACACTTGCTGGGTGTACGGCAACGACTTTCCCGGCCCCGGCCAGGGGCCGACAGCGGGACTGCTCGGCGAGGTCGAGGCGGCCGAGGCGGCGCTACGGGATGCCGCCCGGCGGGACCTCCACGCGGGCCGGGGCGACGCTCCGGACCCGGCGGGCGCCGACGAGGCGACCATGCACGACTACTTCACCTCGGTGATCGCGGCCGACCAGAAGATCGAGCCGCGGGACTGGATGCCCGACTCCTACCGGAAGACGCTGATCAGGCAGATCGCCCAGCACGCCCACTCCGAGATCATCGGGATGCAGCCGGAGGGCAACTGGATCAGCCGCGCCCCCTCCCTCAAGCGCAAGGCGATCCTGCTGGCCAAGGTCCAGGACGAGGCCGGGCACGGGCTCTACCTCTACGCGGCCGCGGAGACGCTCGGGATCAACCGGGACGAACTGGTCGAGATGCTGATCGAGGGCCGGCAGAAGTACAGCTCGATCTTCAACTACCCCACCCTGTCGTGGGCGGACGTGGGGGCGATCGGCTGGCTCGTCGACGGCGCGGCCATCGTCAACCAGGTGCCGCTGTGCCGCTGCTCGTACGGGCCGTACGCCCGCGCCATGATCCGCATCTGCAAGGAAGAGTCGTTCCACCAGCGGCAGGGCTTCGAGATCCTGCACGTACTCGCGCACGGCACGCCCGCCCAGAAGGCGATGGCGCAGGATGCCATCGACCGCTGGTGGTATCCCTCGCTGGCGATGTTCGGCCCGCCGGACACCGACTCGCCACACACCGCCCAGTCCATGGCCTGGAAGATCAAGCGCTTCTCCAACGACGAACTGCGCCAGCGGTTCGTCGACATGTGCGTGCAGCAGGCCGGCGTACTCGGCCTCACCCTGCCCGATCCCGACCTGCGCTGGAGCGACGAACGGCAGGCGCACGACTACACCCAGCCCGACTACGCCGAGCTGATGCGGGTGATCAAGGGGGACGGGCCGTGCAACCGGGACCGGATCGCCCACCGGCGCCGGGCGCACGCCGACGGGGCCTGGGTCCGCGACGCGGCGGCGGCCTACGCCGCCAAACAGGCCGAACGCCAACGGGTACGGGAGATGGCCGCATGACCGAGCGGAGCGAGGCCGGTTGGCCGTTGTGGGAGGTCTTCGTACGTGCCCGGCGCGGGCTGTCGCACACCCACGTCGGCAGCCTGCACGCGCCCGACGCGTCGATGGCCCTGCGTAACGCCCGTGATCTCTACACCCGGCGGCAGGAGGGGGTGTCGATCTGGGTGGTGCCGGCGAGCACCATCACCGCGTCCAGCCCCGACGAGAAGGACGCCTTCTTCGACCCCGCCGCCGACAAGGTCTACCGCCATCCCACCTTCTACGACGTACCCGACGGGGTGGACCACCTGTGAAGCCCTCCGTCGACCACGTGCTGGCCATCGCCGACGACGCGCTGATCGCCGCGCAGCGGCTCGGTGAGTGGTACGCCGCCGCCCCGGAGATGGAAGAGGACGTGGCGCTGGCCAACATCGCCCTCGACCAGCTCGGTGCCGCCCGGCTGCTGCTGACGTACGCCGGGGAGCTGGAGGGGGCGGGCCGCGACGAGGACGCGCTCGCCTTCCTGCGCGACGACCGGGAGTTCCGCAACTGCCTGCTGGTCGAGCTACCGGACGCCGACTTCGCGGTCACGATCGTCAAACTGTTGTTCCTGTCGGCCTGGCAACTGCCGCTGTACGCCGCACTCGCCGAGGGCGACGACGAGCGGCTCGCCGCGATCGGCGCCAAGGCACGCAAGGAGTCGGCCTACCACCTCGACCACAGTTCACAGTGGACGATACGGCTGGGGGACGGCACCGAGGAGTCGCACCGCCGGGTCCAGGCGGCCGTCGACGAACTGTGGCCGTACACGCACGAGCTGTTCGCCGCCGATCCGGCCGCCCCGGTCGATCCGGCCAACCTGCGGGGCGCCTGGCTGTCCACGATCGAGGGTGTGCTGACCGAGGCGACGTTGCGCCGTCCGGCCGACGGCTGGGGACCGGCCGGTGGGCGGACCGGTGTGCACACCGAGCACCTGTCCTACCTGCTGGCCGAGATGCAGGTGCTGCACCGCGCCCATCCGGGGGCGAGCTGGTGACCGCCTTACCCGCCACCACCGGCCGCACCGCCACCACCCCTGACGCGGGAGCCGGCCCGGACGTCCGGGCCGCCGTCGCCGCGGTCGTCGACCCGGAGATCCGGGTGGTCACCATCGCCGAACTCGGCATCCTGCGTGACGTCAGCACCGACCCGGCGACCGGGCGGGTCACGGTGACCATCACCCCGACGTACACCGGCTGCCCGGCCATGGACGTGATCCGCGCCGACATCCGCCGGGCGATGGCCGCCGCCGGCCACCCGGACGGTGAGGTACGTACCGTCTTCGCGCCGCCGTGGAGCACCGACTGGATCACCGTCGGGGGACGGGCCAAGCTCGCCGCCGCCGGCATCGCCCCGCCCGGCCCGGCCCGGCCGGCGGGGCCGGTCGCGGTGCCGCTGGCCGTACGGTGCCCGCACTGCGGTGCGCTCGACACCGAGCAGATCAGCCGGTTCGGCTCCACCGCCTGCAAGGCGCTCTGGCGGTGCCGGTCCTGCCGGGAACCCTTCGACCAGGTGAAGGCGCTGTGAGCCGAGCGAACGGATTGGTTCAGTGGTGAGCGAGCGGAGCGAGGTGGCGGCGTGAGCGTGACGATCAGTAGGCCGGCGCGGCGCCGGCCGACCTTCCATCCGCTGCCCGTCGGGGCCGTCGACCGGCTCACCGACGAGGCGGTGGCGATCACCTTCGACGTGCCGCCGGAGCTGCGCCCGCTCTTCGCCTTCCGGGCCGGCCAGCACCTGACCGTACGCCGGGTCGAGGACGGCGCCGACGTGCGGCGGTCGTACTCGATCTGCTCCACGCCCGCCGACCTGGCCGACCACGGCCGGCTGCGGATCGGGGTCAAGGAGATCCCGGGGGGTGCGTTCTCCAGCTTCGCCAGCCGCGCGCTGCGGGCCGGTGACACCATCGACGTGATGCCGCCGCTCGGGCATTTCACCACCGACTTCGATCCGGGCCGGGTCCGGCACTACGGCGCGGTCGCCGCCGGTTCCGGCATCACCCCGGTCCTGTCCCTGGTCGCGACCGCCCTGGCGGTCGAGCCCGGCAGCCGGTTCACCCTGGTGTACGGCAACCGGCACGCCCGGACCGTGATGTTCGCCGAGGAACTGGCCGACCTGAAGGACCGTTATCCGGCCCGGCTGCACCTGGTGCACGTGCTGTCCCGTGAGCCCGGCGAGTCGCCGCTGCTGTCCGGTCGGATCGACGACGACCGGCTGAACCGGCTGCTCGACTCGGTCGTGCCGGTCGAGCGGATCGACGAGTGGTTCCTGTGCGGACCGTACGGCCTGGTCACCGGGGCCACGACGGTGCTGGCCGGGCGGGGGGTGCCGGCGCGGTCGGTGCACTCGGAGTTGTTCCACGTCGACGAGGTGCCGGCGCCACCGGCCCGGCCGGCCGGCACCGAGGGGGGCACCGAGGTGACGATCGTGCTCGACGGGCGGGCGTCGAGCCTGCGGATGGGGGCCGACGAACGGGTCCTCGACGCCGCGCTGCGGGTCCGGGGCGAGCTGCCGTACGCGTGCAAGGGTGGGGTCTGCTCGACCTGCCGGGCGAAGGTCGTCGAGGGCGAGGTGTCGATGGCGCGCAACTACGCGCTGGAGCCCGACGAGGTTGCCGCCGGTTACGTTCTCACCTGCCAGTCGAGTCCTATGACCGACCGCCTCGTCGTCGACTACGACGCCTGACCGGCCGGCCGGCCGTCCGGCGGTCGGGCGGCCCGGTCCGGGGAGCACGGGTCACATCGGCGGGCGCTGGATGCCGGTGGGGGGCGGTGCCGACGTAGGCTCGGACCTGTGACTGAGAGCCGGGAGATCGAGAGCATCCTGCAGCGCGGCGCCGACGGTGGGCGGATCACGCCCGAGGAGGCGTTGCTGCTCTACACCGACGCGCCGTTCCACGCGCTCGGTGAGGCGGCCGACGCGGTGCGCCGGCGCCGCTACCCGGACAACATCGTCACCTACCTGATCGACCGCAACATCAACTACACGAACGTCTGCGTGACGGCGTGCAAGTTCTGCGCCTTCTACCGGGCACCGAAGCATGCCGAGGGCTGGACCCACCCGACCGAGGAGATCCTGCGCCGCTGCGCCGAGGCCGTCGAGTTGGGCGCGACGCAGGTGATGCTCCAGGGCGGCCACCACCCGGACTACGGCGTGGAGTACTACGAGGAGCTGTTCTCCTCGGTCAAGACCGCCTACCCGCAGTTGGCGATCCACTCGATCGGGCCGAGTGAGATCCTGCACATGGCTAAGGTGTCGGGGGTGTCGCTGGAGGAGGCGATCACCCGGATCAAGGCGGCGGGCCTCGACTCGATCGCCGGTGCCGGCGCCGAGATGCTGCCCGACCGGCCCCGTAAGGCGATCGCGCCGCTGAAGGAGTCCGGCGCCCGCTGGCTCGAGGTGATGGAGTTGGCGCACACGCTGGGTGTCGAGTCGACCGCGACGATGATGATGGGCACCGGTGAGACCAACGCCGAGCGGATCGAGCACATGCGGATGATCCGTGACGTGCAGGACCGTACGAAGGGTTTCCGGGCCTTCATCCCGTGGACCTACCAGCCGGAGAACAACCACCTCAAGGGCCGCACCCAGGCGACCACCCTGGAATACCTGCGGCTGATCGCGGTGGCCCGGCTCTTCTTCGAGACCGTGCCGCACCTGCAGGCGTCGTGGCTGACCACCGGCAAGGACGTCGGCCAGCTCGCCCTCCACATGGGCGTCGACGACCTCGGTTCGATCATGCTGGAGGAGAACGTCATCTCGTCGGCGGGTGCCCGGCACCGGTCGAACCTGCACGAGTTGATCTGGATGATCCGGTCGGCCGGTCGTGTCCCGGCGCAGCGGGACACCCTCTACAACCACCTCGCGGTGCACCGTACGCCGGCCGAAGATCCGTCGGACAAGCGCGTAGTGTCGCATTTCTCGTCGATCGCGTTGCCCGGTGGCGGTGTGAAGACGCTGCCTTTGGTTGACGCCCAGTAATGGGAGAATGATCTCTCGGTCATATTCGAGATCGGCCATTCGGGTGGTAGTTGGCCGGCGATTCGGTAGATCATTCGAGCTGCCCTGGTGAATCGCCGGCGGATCTCTCGTGGCAATAGTCATCAATTTGGACATTCTTTTAAGTCTGTCTTAGATGCCCTGGTCATCGCCACTGGATCACGGGGTAGCGCCGGCCGACGGTGACCACTAACGTCCCCGGTCGTATCTTCCCTACCGCCATGGGGGCACCCCAACATGATCTTCCGAAACCGCGCTCTCGCGCGTGTCGGTGCAGGCGCTTTCGGCCTCGTCGCGGTGGGCGCCTTCGCCACGCCCGCCTTCGCTGACGACACGGCCGACGTCGAGGTCAAGCTCAGTGGCACCACCATCGCCGCCGGCGCGTCCGGCAAGGCCGCGTTCGCGTCGCTGATCAACAACAGCAAGACGACCACCGCCACCGGTCTGACCATCACGGTCGACTTCTCCGACCTCGACACCAACCTCGTCGACGTCGTGCACTTCGGTGGCGGCTGCAACGAGCCGGTGGACAACCAGCTCATCTGCGGCATCACCCCGGACGAGCTGAAGCCGGGCGAGGACTTCGACGTCCCGGTCGCCCTGGTCCGCAAGAACACCGAATCGTCGGAGTCGGCGGGCTCGATCACCATCTCGGTCGAGACCGAGACCACCGACCCCAACCTGAAGAACAACACCGTCACCGCGCCGGTGACCATCGGCGGCAACGGCCCCGACCTCTATGTCTGGGCCGCCGACGTACCGGTCAACCAGGACGGCACCACCGGTACGCTCCAGCCCGGCGAGACCGGTGCGCTGGTGATCGAGGTCGGCAACCAGGGCGACCGGGCCGCCGGCGGCTTCACGGTGACCGCGACCCTGCCCGAGAACGCCACCTTCGACAGCGTGATCGTCGAGCAGTTCCCGGACGACTTCGCCGGCTGCGAGTTCACCGCCTCCGAGGCGGTCTGCGACTGGCGGGACCTGCCGCTCATCCCGGTCGACCAGGACGAGTCCACCGAGGACGACGTCTTCTCCGCGTACACCTTCGCCCTGCCGGTGAAGGTCGCCGACGACGCCGAGGCCGGTGTCAACCTGACCGGCGGCCTCGCCGTGGTCGAGGGCTACCAGATGTCGGAGCGGATGCTGGCCCGCCGCGCCCCGCAGGCGGTCGAACTGCCGCAGGGCGTCGAGGGCGTGCTCGCCAAGGACGCCGACTGGACCGACAACTCCGACGAGTTCACCGTGTTCGTCAAGGCCGCCGACGGTAACGGCGGCGGTGGCGGACTGCCGGTGACCGGTGTGCAGGCCGGCCTCCTGAGCGGCATCGGCCTGGCCGTGGTCGCCGCCGGTGGCGCGATGTTCCTGATCTCCCGCCGTCGCCGCGTGGTCCTGGTGACCCCCGGCGACGAGAAGCCGACCGCCTGACGGTCGTACATAGATAGCAGGGCGTCACGGGCGGGGTGGGCAACCACCTCGCCCGTGGCTGTTGACTCTCCACCTCCCCCTCCCTGGTAACGCCCCGATTCCCGGAGGACCCATGCACCCCCGCATCCCGCGTGCCGCCGCCGGTCTGGCCGCGGCGCTCGTGGCCGCCACGCTCGCCGCCACGCCGGCCGCCGCGGCCCCGGAAGACACCTCGTCAGCCGACCTCAACCTCGCCGTCAGCGGCGAGCGGGTGGTCAGCTACGCCACGGTGAAACAGTTCTTCGTACGGCTGTCGAACGACGGACCCGACGCCGCGCAGGGCGTGAAGGTCACCATCGACGCCGGCAACATCGACCAGAACGTGCTGTTCTTCGGCCTGCCGTCCGGGCCGGGTTGCGAGGAGGACGGGCCGACCAAGGTCACCTGCGAACTCGGTGAGCTGGCCAACGGTACGACGGTGACGGACTTCCCGGCCCTGTTCGCCGCCACCCCGAAGCACAAGGGTTCCGCGGGCTCGTTCACCGTCACGGTGAACGCGGTGACCGCCGACCCGAACGCGGCGAACAACACCCAGACCGTCAACGTCGAGGCGGTTCCCCGCGGCCTCGACCTGACGGCGGTCGCCCGGGACGTCTACGCCGACTACGCCGACAACACCCCGGTGGCTCCCGGCGGGACCGGCGACCTGCACTGGGCGCTGTACAACGCGGGCCGGGACACGGTGCAGGGCGTGACCTTCGAGATCGCGCTGCCGCCGTACGTGACGTTCGCCGACCAGCGGCCCGGCTGCAAGTACAACGACGAGAACACCGTCGCGTCGTGCCGGCGCGACGCCCGCATCGTGGCGCCCGGCGAGATCTTCATGATGGTCCGGCCGATGAAGGTCAAGGTGGCCGCCGACGCTCCCGGGCCGGTCGGACTCTCCGGCGGCTGGGTCGTCGGCTACGCCAACGGCAAGGCCAGCCCGAACGTGCGGCCGCTGGCCGCCCGGTCCGCCGACCAGGACACCGTGGTCGAGGCGGCCGACGAGAAGGTACGCCGCGACGTCGACCCGTCCGACAACGCCGTGCAGTTCGCCGTGGTCACCGGCCGCAACCCGGTCGACCTGTCGGTCACCAGCACGCCGGCGACCGGCGCGGTCGGCGACACCGTGGAGGTCGAGTTCGAGGCGACGAACAAGGGTCCGGCGACCAGCAGCCCGCTGTTCGAGGTACGGGCCCCGGAGGGCACCACGGCACTGCTGCCCGAGGAGGGCATCGTTCCGTCGTGCGTCGAGAAGGACGGCGGCCTGGTCTGCGGGCTCGACGGTGAACTGGGGGTCGGGGAGACGACGTCCTTCGCGCTGAAGTTCCGCATCGACGCGGAGCAGGTCGGCACCGACGGGCAGATCACGGTCGGCAACACCTTCGCTTCGCCGGAGTCGGCACCGGAGGACAACGTCGCGCCGATCAGCATCACCGCGTCCGGCGCGGGTCCGGGTGAAGGTCCGGGCGGCGGTTCGGGCGGTGGCGGCGGGCTGCCGGTGACCGGTGTGCAGGCGACCGTGCTCGGCGGCGCCGGCCTGCTGGTCGCCGTGGTGGGCGGCGTGCTGCTCGTGCTCGCCCGGCGGCGCCGGGTGGTCCTGGTCACCCCGACCGAGGACAAGTAGGGCGTACGCCCACTCAGGACGGTACTCACGGGCGCCGGCGGTCTGACCGCCGGCGCCCGCGGCCGTACCGGGGCGGCTGTCGGGTCCGGTCACGGTGCTGGCAGAGTTGACCCGTGTCCCGCGCTCAGCTAGACAAGCAGCCGCACGAGGTCGCCGCGATGTTCGACGGCGTCGCCTCGAGATACGACCTGACCAACACCGTCCTCTCGTTCGGCCAGGACCGCGGCTGGCGCCGGGCCACCCGGTCGGCGCTCGGGCTGCGTCCCGGCGACCGGGTGCTCGACCTCGGCGCCGGCACCGGGGTGTCGACCGAGGAACTGGCCCGCTCCGGCGCGTACGCGGTGGGTGTCGACCTGTCGCTCGGCATGCTGCTGGCCGGTCGCCGGGTACGCCCCGACGTGCCGCTGCTGGCCGGTGACGCGCTGCGGCTGCCGTTCGCCGACGCGACCTTCGACGCGGTGACCATCTCGTTCGCGCTGCGCAACATGGTCGACACCGGTGCCGCCCTGCGTGAACTGGCCCGGGTGACCCGGCCGGGCGGCCGGCTCGTGGTGTGCGAGTTCAGTCACCCGACGAGCCGGGCGTTCCGCACCGTCTACCTGTCGTACCTGATGCGGTCGCTGCCGGCGGTGGCCCGCGCGGTGTCCAGCAACCCGGACGCCTACGTCTACCTCGCCGAGTCGATCCGGGCGTGGCCGGACCAGGCCGGACTCTCGGCCCGGATCATGGACTCGGGCTGGGCGAAGGTGGCCTGGCGCAACCTCAGCGGGGGCGTGGTGGCGCTGCACCGGGCGACCCGGGTCTGACCTCGGGAAGCAGCGTAGCGGAGCGGTTTGGGTACGTTGCGTGACCATTGCTGGTCGATTTCTGGCGGATGCCCGTTCAGGGCTGTCACCTCGCTTGGTTAGGTATGCCTAACCAGTAAGGGGCGTACAGCTCGGTCTTAGACTCTCCCGGGATCAGGCTTGTGAAGAGTTTCACGAGCGGTCGGGAGGGAGGCGCAGATGGCCACGACTCAGCACGACGCGGACGTCATCGTCGTCGGTGCCGGACCGGGCGGTTCGACGACGGCCTACCACCTCGCCCGCCACGGGCTGCGGGTGCTGCTGCTGGAGAAGACCGAGTTCCCGCGCGAGAAGGTCTGCGGCGACGGGCTGACCCCGCGGGCCGTCAAGCAGCTCGTGAAGATGGGCATCGACACCTCGCCCGAGGCCGGCTGGCTGCACAACCGCGGGCTGCGGGTCATCGGTGGCGGCGTACGCCTCGAACTCGACTGGCCCGACCTGGCCAGCTTCCCCAACTACGGCCTGGTCCGCACCCGCCTCGACTTCGACGACCTGCTCGCCCGGCAGGCCGTCGGCGCGGGCGTCGAACTGCGCACCAACGTCAACGTCCTCGCCCCGGTGCTCGACGACGCCGGGCGCGCGGTCGGCGTGACCGCGGAGTCCGGCCCCGACAAGGCGCCGGTCACCTTCCACGCCCCGCTGATCGTCGCCGCCGACGGCGTGTCCGGCCGGTTCCCGCTGGCGATGGGCCTCGCCAAGCGCGAGGACCGACCGATCGGTGTCGCGGTCCGCCGCTACTACCGCTCGCCGCTGCGGCACGACGACAACTACCTCGAATCCTGGCTGGAGCTGCGCAGCAAGGAGAACCCCGACAAGCTGCTGCCCGGCTACGGCTGGATCTTCGGTATGGGCGACGGCCGGGTCAACGTCGGGCTCGGCGTGCTCAACTCCTCCTCGGCGTTCGGCAAGACCAACTACCGCCGGCTGCTGACCGACTGGCTCGCCAACACCCCGGAAGACTGGGGGATGACCGACGAGGCCAACGCCGACGGCCCGATCCTCGGCGCGGCGCTGCCGATGGGCTTCAACCGGGTGCCGCACTACACCCGCGGCGTCCTGCTGGTCGGCGACTCGGGCGGCATGGTCAACCCGTTCAACGGCGAGGGCATCGCCTACGCGATGGAGTCCGGCGAACTGGCCGCCGAGGTCGCCGTCCAGGCGCTGGCCCGCTCCGCCGGCCCCGAGCGGGAGCGGGCGCTCGCCTTCTACCCGACCGAGCTGAAGAGCCGCTACGGCGGCTACTACCGCCTCGGCGGCATCTTCGTGAAGCTGATCGGCCGGCCCGAGATCATGAAGATGGCCACCCGGCACGGCATGCCGCACCCGCTACTGATGCGATTCGTGCTGAAGCTGCTCGCCAACCTGACCGATCCACGTGGCGGCGACGCCATGGACCGGGTCATCAACGCCATGACCAGGGTCGCTCCCGCCGTGTGACCCGCGATCACGGCCCCCGGCCGGAACAGCTGTAACAAGTACGAATAGTGTGAAATCCGATCAGGCAAAAGTGAGGACGGCAGGAGGAGACGATGTCACTCTCCGTGTGGGTGCCAATCGTGGGTCTGCTGACCCTCGGTGCCCTCTTCGCACTCTTCTCCGTGGGCATCGCTCCGATCGTCGGCCCCAAGCGGTTCAACCGGGCCAAGCTCGAGGCGTACGAGTGCGGCATCGAGCCGTCCCCACAGCCGGTCGGTGGTGGACGGTTCCCGATCAAGTTCTACCTGACCGCGATGCTGTTCATCATCTTCGACATCGAGATCATCTTTCTCTTCCCGTGGGCCGTGCACTTCGACGCGCTCGGCCTGTTCGGGTTCGTCGAGATGGTCCTGTTCATCGGCATGGTCTCCATCGCGTACGCCTACGAGTGGCGGCGCGGCGGCCTGGACTGGAACTGAGGTTCGCCATGGGTATCGAGGAGAAGCTGCCGAGCGGCATCCTGCTCACGTCGGTGGAGAAGCTTTCCAACTGGGCGCGTAAGTCGTCCTTCTGGGGCGCCACCTTCGGTCTTGCCTGCTGCGCCATCGAGATGATGGCCGCCGGCGGCCCTCACTACGACCTGGGCCGCTGGGGCATGGAGGTCTTCCGGGCCTCGCCCCGGCAGGCCGACCTGATGATCGTCGCCGGCCGGGTGAGCCAGAAGATGGCCCCGGTCGTACGGCAGATCTACGACCAGATGCCGGAGCCGCGTTCGGTCATCTCGATGGGCGTGTGCGCCTCCTCCGGCGGCATGTTCAACAACTACGCGCTCGTGCAGGGCGTCGACCACATCATCCCGGTGGACATGTACCTGCCCGGCTGCCCGCCGCGCCCGGAGATGCTGATCGACGCCATCCTCAAGATGCGCGAGAAGGTGATGGCCCAGCCGCTCGGCCCGAACGGCCGCAAGATGCTGGCCGCCCGCGAGGCGCGTGGGGACGTACCGGTCGTGGCGCCCGGCGCCATGCCGTCGTCGTACCGCTCCGACAAGGCCCGGCGGGCCGAGTGGGAGCAGGCGGTCCGCGAGGGCCGTGAGGAACAGCTCCGCATCGAGAACTGGATGAAGGCGCAGAACCACATCCGCGGGGGTGCCCGTTGAGCGAGCCCAACAAGACCAGCGAGGTGCCCGGCGGCGGCGTACCGGTGGCGGCGCCACCGGTCGGCGCGACCAGCGGCGCCCCGGCCGAGTTCCCGCCGGCCAGCGGTGCCGGCCGCGGCATGTTCGGCATCCACGGCTCCGGTGACACCTCGGGCTTCGGCGGCCTGGTCCGCCGCAAGGTCGGGATCATCGACAGCCCCCGGCCGTACGGCGGCTACTTCGACGAGGTCCGCGACGCCCTCGAAGAGGCGTACCCGGGGTTCGCCGACGCGATCGAGAAGGTCGTCGTCGACCGGAACGAACTGACCCTCCACGTACGCCCGGAGCGGATCGTCGAGGTCTGCCAGGTGATGCGCGACGACGAGGCGCTGCGGTTCGAGCTGCTCTCGTCTCTGTCGGGGGTGGACTACCTCGGCTCCGACGAGCGTCGGCTGCACGTCGTCTACCAGCTGACCTCGATGACCTACCGCCGGATCGTGCGGCTGGAGGTCGCGGTGACGGCCGAGCACCCGCACGTGCCGAGTGTCTGCTCCGTCTACCCGACCGCCAACTGGCAGGAGCGGGAGGCGTACGACATGTTCGGGGTCCTCTTCGACGGCCACCCGGGACTCACCCGGATCCTGATGCCGGACGACTGGGAGGGGCACCCCCAGCGCAAGGACTACCCGCTCGGCGGCGTGCCGGTGGAGTACAAGGGCGCCGAGATTCCCCCTCCGGACGAGCGGAGGTCCTACCAGTGATCGACCGTAACGAGGTGGCGGTATGAGCACTCCCGGTTACGCGACCGAGCGGGAGACCACCGAGGGCAAGGTGTTCAACGTCACCGGCGGCGACTGGGACACCGTCGTCGAGGGCGTCGACCCGCTCAGCGACGAGCGGATCGTGGTCAACCTGGGTCCCCAGCACCCGTCGACGCACGGCGTGCTCCGGCTGGTGCTGGAGCTGGAGGGCGAGACGGTCACCGAGGTTCGGCCGATCGTCGGCTACCTGCACACCGGTATCGAGAAGAACCTCGAATACCGCAACTGGGTGCAGGGCACGACCTTCGTGACCCGGATGGACTACCTGGCCCCGATCTTCAACGAGACCGCGTACTCGCTGGCGGTGGAGAAGCTGCTCGGCATCGAGGAGCAGATCACCGAGCGGGCCACCACCATCCGCGTGCTGATGATGGAGCTCAACCGGATCTCCTCGCACATGGTCTGGTTCGCCACGACCGGCATGGAGCTGGGTGCGATCTCGCTGATGCTCTACGGCTTCCGCGAGCGCGAGTACGTCCTGGACATCTTCGAGCTCTGCTCCGGCCTGCGGATGAACATGGCCTACGTACGGCCGGGCGGCGTCGCCCAGGACGTGCCGGACGAGGCGATCAAGAAGATCGACGAGTTGCTCGACTACCTGCCCAAGCGCCTCGCCGAATACGAGGCGATGCTGAGCGACAACGTCATCTGGAAGGGACGCACCCAGAACGTCGGCGTCCTCGACGTGACCGGTTGCCTCGCGATGGGTGTCACCGGTCCGGTGCTGCGCTCCGCGGGCCTGGCCTGGGACCTGCGCAAGACGATGCCGTACTGCGGCTACGAGACGTACGACTTCAACGTCCCGACCGCGACCAGCGCCGACGTGTGGGGCCGCTACCAGGTACGGCTGGCCGAGACCCGCGAGTCGATGAAGATCATTCGGCAGGCGGTCGACCGGCTCCGGCCGGGCCCGATCATGGTCGCCGACAAGAAGATCGCCTGGCCGGCGCAGCTCGCGATCGGCGTCGACGGCATGGGCAACTCGCTGGAGCACGTCGCCAAGATCATGGGTCAGTCGATGGAGTCGCTGATCCACCACTTCAAGCTGGTGACGGAGGGCTTCCGGGTGCCGCCCGGACAGGTCTACGTCCCGATCGAAGGGCCCCGCGGTGAGCTGGGAGCACATGCCGTCTCCGACGGAGGCACCCGGCCCTACCGGGTGCACTTCCGGGAGCCGAGCTTCGTCAACCTCCAGGCGATCCCGGCCATGTCCGAGGGCGCACTGCTGGCCGACGTGATCGCGGGCGGCGCTTCGCTGGACCCGGTGATGGGTGGGTGTGACCGATGAGTGTGCCGTTCGACGAGCAGACCCGGGCCCGGGCCGCTGAGATCATCAGCCGCTACCCGGCCGACCGGTCCCGCTCCGCACTGCTGCCGCTGCTGCACCTGGTGCAGTCCGAGGAGGGCTACGTCTCCCCGGCCGGCGTCGAGTTCTGTGCCGAGGTGCTCGGCATCAACAAGGCGCAGGTCGGCGCGGTGGCGACGTTCTACACCATGTACAAGCGCCGGCCGACCGGCGACTACCTGGTGAGCGTCTGCACCAACACCATGTGCGACGTGCTCGGTGGCCAGAAGGTCTTCGACACCCTCAGCGAACTGCTCGAGGTCGGGCACGACCAGACCACCGCCGACGGCACCATCACCCTGGAGCACGCGGAGTGCCTCGCCGCCTGCGACTACGGGCCGGTCATGACCGTCAACTACGACTTCTTCGACAAGGTCGACCCCGACGTCGCCACCGGCATCGTCGAGGAACTGCGGGCCGGCAAGCAGCCGATGCCGACCCGGGGTGCGCGGCTCTGCACGCTCAAGGAGATGTCGCTCCAGCTCGCCGGCTTCGCCGACACCCGCGAGGGTGCGGTCGCCGACGGCCCGGCCGGCGACGCGACGCTGCGCGGTCTGCGGCTGGCCCAGGAGCACGGCATCGCGGTCCGCGACTTCGACCCGAACACGCCGATCCGGAGCAAGGACGCCGGCGACAAGCCGGCGCCCCCGACCACCCGGCCCGCCGCCGCGACCGCCACCACCGCCCCGGACGTGAAGGCGCCCGACGGCAAGTCGCCCCAGGTGCGTACGGCCGAGACCCGGTCGCCGGACGCCGCGACGCCGGTTCCCGACGCGCCGGGCACGACGCCCCCGGTCGACGGCACCCCGCCGGCGCCCGGGGACGCGAAGGCAGCCGAGGCGGCCGGTGTCGCCAGCAACAAGCCGGCCAGCGACGCCAAGCCGGCCGGCGACGACGGCGGAGCCCGGCAGGCCAATCTCGAGGGATCGAAGGAAGCGGAGGCCGAGAAGTGACCACGCCTCGGCGGGAGACGCTGGAGAAGCTGACCCCGGTCCTGACCAAGCGCTGGCTGTCGCCGGACGCCTGGCGGCTCGACGTCTACGAGCGGCTCGACGGGTACGCCGCGCTGCGCAAGGCGATCAAGGCCGACCCGGACGACCTGATCCAACTGATCAAGGACTCGGGGCTGCGCGGCCGCGGCGGCGCCGGCTTCCCGACCGGTCTGAAGTGGGGCTTCATCCCGCAGAACGACGGCAAGCCGCACTACCTCGTGGTCAACGCCGACGAGGGCGAGCCGGGCACCTGCAAGGACCTGCCCCTGATGACCCACGACCCGCACTCGCTGATCGAGGGCGTCATCATCGCCTCGTACGCGATCCGGGCCAACCGCGCCTACATCTACATCCGCGGCGAGGCGGTGCACGCCGCCCGCCGGCTGCGCCACGCGGTCGCCGAGGCGCACAAGGCGGGCTACCTCGGCCGCAACATCCTCGGCTCCGGCTTCGACCTGGAACTGGTCGTGCACAGCGGCGCCGGCGCGTACATCTGCGGCGAGGAGACCGCGCTCCTCGACTCGCTGGAGGGCTTCCGTGGCCAGCCCCGGCTGCGCCCGCCCTTCCCGGCGACCCACGGCCTCTACGCCAGCCCGACGGTGGTCAACAACGTCGGCACCATCGCCAGCGTGCCGTACATCGTGCTCGGCGGCAGTGCCTGGTGGAAGTCGATGGGCACCGAGAAGTCGTCCGGCCCGATGATCTACTCGCTGTCCGGCCGGATCGCCAACCCCGGCCAGTACGAGTGCTCGATGGGCATCACGCTGCGCGAGCTGATCGAGCTGGCCGGCGGCATGCAGCCCGGGCACAACCTGCGGTTCTGGACGCCGGGTGGCTCCTCCACCCCGCTGCTCACCGCGGACCACCTCGACGTGCCCCTCGACTTCGAGGGGGTGTCCGCCGCCGGCTCGATCCTCGGCACGACGGCGACGCAGATCTTCTCCGACCAGGACTGCCCGGTCTACGCGACGTACCGGTGGCTGGAGTTCTACCACCACGAGTCGTGCGGCAAGTGCACCCCGTGCCGCGAGGGCAACTACTGGATGGTGCGGGTCTACCGCCGGATCCTGGCCGGCCAGGGCACCCACGAAGACCTGGACACCCTGCTCGACACCTGCGACAACATCCTGGGCCGCTCCTTCTGCGGTCTCGGTGACGGCGCCACCAGCTCGGTGACCTCGTCGCTGCAGTACTTCAAGCAGGACTACCTCGACTACATCGAAGGCCGCCGGGCGCCGAGGTTGTCCGAGAAGACTCTGGTCGGAGCGCACTAATGACTGACGTAGCCAAGGCCGCGGACACCGTCACGCTCACCATCGACGGCATCGAGGTGACGGCCCCCAAGGGTGCGCTGCTCATCCGGGTCGCCGAGCAGATGGGCATCGAGATCCCACGGTTCTGCGACCACCCGCTGCTGGCTCCCGCCGGGGCCTGCCGGCAGTGTCTGGTCGACGTGGAGGGCCAGCGCAAGCCGGTCGCCTCCTGCACCCAGACGGTCGCCGAGGGCATGGTCGTCCGTACCCAGCTCACCTCTCCGGTCGCCAAGAAGGCACAGGAGGGGATCATGGAGCTGCTCCTGGTCAACCACCCGCTCGACTGCCCGATGTGCGACAAGGGCGGCGAGTGCCCGCTGCAGAACCAGGCGATGTCGACCGGACGCACAGAGTCGCGGTTCCACGAGCACAAGCGCGAGTACGAGAAGCCGATCAACATCTCGTCGCAGGTCCTGCTCGACCGCGAGCGGTGTGTGCTCTGCCAGCGCTGCACCCGCTTCTCCGAGGAGATCGCGGGCGACAAGTTCATCGACCTGATGGGCCGCTCCTCGGCCGAGGAGATCAACGTCTACCGGGACGACTACTACGGCGCCGAGCCCACGGACGACGAGTCCGGCGACGTGCCGTTCAACTCGTACTTCTCCGGCAACACCGTGCAGATCTGCCCGGTCGGCGCGCTGACCGGAGCCCAGTACCGCTTCCGGGCCCGCCCGTTCGACCTGGTCTCGACGCCGAGCGTGTGCGAGCACTGCTCCGCCGGCTGCGCCCAGCGCACCGACTGGCGGCGCGGCAAGGTGCTGCGCCGGCTCGCCGGTGACGACGCGGCGGTGAACGAGGAGTGGAACTGCGACAAGGGTCGGTGGGGCTTCCAGTACGCCAACGCCTTCGACCGGCTCACCACCCCGCTCGTCCGGGACGCCAAGACCGGCGAACTGCGCGAGGCGGCGTGGAGCGAGGCGTTCGCGGTCGCCGCCGAGGGGCTGCGTGCCGCCCGCGACGGTGGCCGGGGGGTCGGCGTGCTGACCGGTGGCCGGCTGACCGTCGAGGACGCGTACGCCTACGCCAAGTTCGCCCGGATCGCGCTCAACACCAACGACATCGACTTCCGGGCCCGGCCGCTGTCGGCCGAGGAGACCGAGTTCCTCGCCTCCTCGGTGGTCGGCACCAACGCCGTCACGTATGCCGACGTCGAGAAGGCGCCGGCGGTCGTGATCGTCGGGCTGGAGCCGGAGGAGGAGTGCCCGATTCTCTTCCTGCGGCTGCGCAAGGCGTACACCAAGCGCAAGCTGCTGGTGCACGCGCTGGCGCCGTACGTCACCCGCGGGCTGGCGAAGATCGGCGCGACGGTCACCGCCACGGTTCCGGGCGACGAGGCGCGGCTGCTGGCCGAGGACCCGAAGGTCGCCGACGCGCTGCGCCACGAGGGTGCCGTGCTGCTGGTCGGTGAGCGGCTCGCCACCGTACCCGGCGGGTTGTCGGCCGCCGCCGCGCTGGCGGCCCGTACCGGGGCGAAGCTGGCCTGGGTGCCGCGTCGCGCCGGGGACCGGGGCGCGGTCGACGCCGGCTGCCTGCCCAACCTGCTGCCCGGCGCCCGCCCGGTCGCCGACCCGGCCGCCCGTTCGGAGCTGGCCGGTCTCTGGGACCTCGCCGCCGGCGTCCTGCCCAGCCGGCCCGGCCGCGACACCGACGGGATCGTCGCCGCCGCGGCCGCGGGCGAACTCGGCGCGCTCCTCGTCGCCGGGGTCGACCCCGCCGACCTGGCCGACCCGCGGCTGGCCGAGGAAGCCCTCGACAAGGTGCCGTTCCTGGTCAGCCTGGAGCTGCGCAAGAGCGCGGTCAGCCGCCGCGCCGACGTGGTGTTCCCGGTCGCGCCGGTGGTCGAGAAGGCCGGCAGCTTCGTCGACTGGGAAGGCCGGCTGCGCACCTTCGAGGCGGTCCTCAACACCGCGGCGATGACCGACGCCCGGGTGCTCGACGCGCTCGCCGCCCAGCTCGACGTGACGCTGGGAACCGGCGATGTCAACAGCGTCCGCCGGGAGCTGGGTTCCCTGCCGGCCACCTCGACCGCCCCGGCCGAGGTACCGACCGTCGCCCCGGCCGCGCTGCCGGCGGTCGGCGCCGGCGAGGCCGTGCTCGCCACCTGGCACCACCTGGTCGACCTGGGCAGCCTGCTCGACGGCGACGAGGTGCTGGCCGGTACGGCCCGGGTGCCGGTGGTCCGGATCGGCAAGGCGGTCGCCGAGGCGCTCGGGGTCGCCGACGGCGACGCGGTCACGGTCGGCACCGACCGTGGCGCGCTGACCCTGCCGGCCGAGATCACCGAGATGCCGGACGGTGTGGTCTGGCTGCCGACCAACTCGCCCGGCGCGACCGTACGGCGCAGCCTCGGCGCGGCGTCGGGCGCGGTCGTACGGGTCTCCGCCGGCGCCGGCGGACCTCTCCTGGCGCAGCAGAGCACTGAGGGAGCCGTTCAGTGATCACCACCTATCTGGCGCAGAGTCCGACACTCGAAGACTTCGGCAAGGACGTCTGGTGGCTCGTCCTGCTCAAGATCGTCGCAGTGTTCGTGATGCTGCTCCTGCTGACCCTCTTCACGATCAACTACGAGCGCAAGGTCGTGGCCCGGATGGCGGTCCGGCCGGGCCCCAACCAGGTCGGGCCGAACGGCTGGTTCCAGTCGCTCACCGACGGCCTGAAGCTGCCGTTCAAGGAAGAGATCATCCCGAAGACGGCCGACAAGGTCGTCTACTTCCTCGCGCCGGTGATCTCGGCCACCTGCGCGTTCACCGCGTTCGCCGTCATTCCCTTCGGCCCGATGGTGTCGATCTTCGGCCAGCGGACCCCGCTCCAGCTGACCGACACGCCCGTCTCGGTCCTGCTGGTGCTCGCCTGCGCCTCCATCGGCGTCTACGGCATCGTGCTCGCCGGTTGGGCGTCCGGCTCGACCTACCCGCTGCTCGGCGGCCTCCGGTCGACCGCTCAGGTGATCTCGTACGAGGTGGCGATGGGGCTGTCCATCGTCGCGGTCTTCATGACCGCCGGCACGATGTCGACCTCCGAGATCATCCGGGCGCAGGAGCACGGCAACCCGATCAACCTGTTCGGCCTCGAGGTGACCGCGCCCGGCTGGTACGCCGTACTGCTCGCGCCGAGCTTCGTCATCTACGCCATCTCGGCGGTCGGTGAGACCAACCGGGCCCCGTTCGACCTGCCCGAGGCCGAGTCCGAGCTGGTCGGCGGCTTCCACACCGAATACTCGTCGTTCAAGTTCGCGATGTTCTTCCTCGCCGAGTACATCAACATGATCACGGTGTCGGCGCTGTGCACCACGCTGTTCCTCGGTGGCTGGCGGGCCCCGTGGCCGATCAGCTTCTGGGAGGGTGCCAACTCCGGCTGGTGGCCGATGCTGTGGTTCCTCGGCAAGGTGCTGCTCCTGCTCTTCGGCTTCATCTGGCTGCGGGCCACGCTGCCCCGGCTGCGCTACGACCAGTTCATGCGCTTCGGCTGGAAGATCCTGATCCCGGTCAGCCTGCTCTGGATCTTCGCTCTGGCCGGCATCAAGATCTTGCAGAGGCAGGAGGGTGGCCCCGCCCAGTACCTGATCATCGGCAGCGTTGTCGTGGTCGTGCTGCTGCTGGCGCTGCTCTGGCCGTCCGGCAAGAAGGAACCCACCGTCTCGCTCGAGGAACAGATCGCCGCCCGCCCCAAGGGCAGCTTCCCGTTGCCGCCGATGGATCTACAGGTCCCGCCGAGCCCGCGGGCCCGGCGCGACGTCGCCGAGCGGCAGCCCGCGCTGACCGGCGCCCGCGGCGACACCGCGGCCACCGGCGAAACCGGACCGGGCGCCACCGACCAGTCCAGCCCCAACGGCCCGGCCGACAAGGAGGTGTGAGATGGCCTTCGGATCCATCAAGGGCTTCGGGGTGACCTTCTCCCACATGTTCCGGAAGGTCATCACCACCGACTACCCGTTCAAGCCGCCGGTCTCGGCACCGCGCTACCACGGCCGGCACATCCTCAACCGGCACCCGGACGGGCTGGAGAAGTGCATCGGCTGCGAGCTGTGCGCCTGGGCCTGCCCGGCCGACGCGATCTACGTCGAGGGCGGCGACAACACCGAGGAGCAGCGCTTCTCGCCGGGTGAGCGCTACGCCAGCATCTACCAGATCAACTACGCCCGCTGCATCTTCTGCGGGCTGTGCATCGAGGCGTGCCCGACCCGGTCGCTGACGATGAGCAACGAATACGAGTTGGCGCGCGACTCGCGCCAGGATCTGATCTTCACCAAGGAACAGCTCCTGGCGCCGCTCCTGCCCGGCATGGAGCAGCCGCCGCACCCGATGCGTCTCGGCGACTCGGAGAAGGACTACTACGTCGGCGCGCTGACCAACCCCGGCACCTCGGCGGGCGCCGAACGGGCGCCCTGGTCGGAGTCGGGCACGGTCGACGGGTCCGGAGCGACTGGAGAGGTCAAATGACGAGCGCACAGGTGGTGCTCGCGGCGTCCGGCGGAGTGTCCACCGGTGAGCAGATCGCGTTCTGGGTGCTGGCACCGCTGGCGCTGGTCGGGGCATTCGGCATGGTGCTGGCCCGCAACGCCGTCCACTCGGCGCTGTGGCTGGTCGTCACCATGCTCTGCCTGGGTGCGTTCTACGTCATCCAGTCCGGGCCGTTCATCGGCATGGTGCAGATCATCGTCTACACCGGCGCGATCATGATGCTGTTCCTCTTCGTGCTGATGCTCGTCGGCCGGGACTCGTCCGACTCGCTGATCGAGACGCTGCGCGGGCAGCGGCTGGCCGCGGTCGGGCTCGGCATCGGGTTCGCCGCGCTCGTCGGTGCCGGCCTCGCCCGCGGACTCGGCAGCGTGCAGGCGGTCGGCCTCGACGAGGCGAACGCGAACGGCAACGTACAGGGCATCGCCGCCCTGCTCTTCACCGACTACGTCGTCGTCTTCGAACTTTCCGGCGGGCTGTTGATCGTCGCGACGGTCGGCGCGATGGTGCTGGCGCACATCGAGCGGCGCAAGGGCGAGCGGCTCACCCAGGTCGAGCGGATGAAGGCCCGCTTCGCCCCCGGCAACGACCCGGGCCCGAAGCCCGGTCCCGGTGTCTTCGCCACGTCGTCGTCGGTCACCACCCCGGCCCGGCTGCCCGACGGGACGCTCAGCGAGCGGAGCATCCCGCGGATCCTGCCGGTGCGCGAGCTGAGCTCCTCCGAAACCGCACCGAAGGGGACCGAGAAGTGAGCTTCTTCGACGTCTCGCCGAACCACTACCTGATCCTGTCGGCGGTGCTGTTCACCATCGGCGCGGTGGGGGTGCTGATCCGGCGCAACGCCATCGTCCTGTTCATGTGTGTCGAGCTCATGCTCAACGCCGCCAATCTGAGCCTGGTCACGTTCAGCCGGATCAACGGCGACCTCAACGGCCAGATCATGGCGTTCTTCGTGATGGTGGTCGCCGCCGCCGAGGTCGTGGTCGGGTTGGCCATCATCATGTCGATCTTCCGTACCCGACGCTCGGCGAGCGTCGACGACGCGAACCTGCTGAAGTACTAAAGGGGCCCTCGAGTGGACGAGACTGTGGAGTACGCCCAAGCCACGGGGCTGTTGAGCAGCGTGTGGCTGCTGGTGGCCATCCCGCTGGCGAGCGCGGCGATCCTCCTGCTGCTCGGCCGCCGGGCCGACCGGTGGGGGCATTGGCTCGGTGTGGCGAGCGTCGGCGCCGCCTTCGTGCTGGGGCTGACCTATTTCTTCCAGCTCCGCGGCCTGGACAACAAGTCGGTCGAGCTGAGCCTGTGGGACTTCATCGCGGTCGGCAGCTTCAACGTCGACTTCGGTCTGCTCTTCGACCCGCTGTCCGCGGTGTTCGTACTGCTGATCACCGGCGTCGGCTTCCTGATCCACATCTACGCGGTCGGGTACATGTCGCACGACGAGGGACGGCGGCGGTTCTTCGCCTTCTTCAACCTCTTCGTCGCCGCGATGCTGCTGCTGGTGCTCGGCAACAACTACGTGATGCTGTACGTCGGTTGGGAAGGCGTCGGTGTCGCGTCGTACCTGCTGATCTCGTTCTGGTACGACCGGCCGTCGGCGGCCACCGCCGGCAAGAAGGCGTTCCTGATGAACCGGGTCGGTGACGCCGGTCTGGCCATCGCCATCTTCATCATGTTCGCCACCCTCGGCACCACCCAGTACGACGAGGTCTTCAACGGCGTCAGCGCCCTGGCCGCCGGCACCGTCCTGGTGATGGGCCTGCTGCTCCTGCTCGGCGCGACCGGAAAGTCCGGCCAGTTCCCGCTCCAGGCCTGGCTCCCGGACGCGATGGAGGGCCCGACCCCGGTGTCGGCGCTCATCCACGCCGCCACCATGGTCACCGCCGGCGTCTACCTGATCGCCCGCTCGAACCCGATCTTCTCGGCCAACACCACCCTCCAGACGGTGGTGGTCAGCATCGGTGCGCTCACCCTGCTGATCGGCTGCATCATCGGCTGCGCCAAGGACGACATCAAGCGGGTCCTGGCCTGGTCGACGGTCTCCCAGATCGGCTACATGTTCCTCGGTGTCGGGCTCGGCGGCGCGGCGTACGCGCTGGCGATCATCCACCTGCTCGCGCACGGCTTCTTCAAGGCCGGCCTCTTCCTCGGTGCCGGCTCGGTCATGCACGGGATGCACGACCAGACCGACATCCGGCGCTTCGGCGGGCTGTGGAAGTACATGAAGATCACCTGGGCGACCTTCGGGCTGGCCTGGCTGGCGATCATCGGCCTCCCGCCGCTGTCCGGCTACTTCTCCAAGGAGCCGATCATCGCGGCGGCGTTCGACCGCGGCGACTGGACATCCTGGCTCTTCGGCGGCGCCGCGCTGCTCGGTGCCGGCCTCACCGCCTTCTACATGACCCGCCTGTTCGTGCTCACCTTTCACGGGCCGAAGCGCTGGACCGACGAGATCGAGCACCCGCACGAGTCCCCGCCGGTCATGACGGTCCCGCTGGTGCTGCTCGCCGTCGGCTCGGTCGGTGCCGGTGCGCTCCTCGCGTCGTCGGTGCCGGACTGGCTGACCCCGGTCCTCGGCAGCGACCACGGCGAGTCGCACGGAGTGCTCTCGCACGCCGTCATCAACATCCTGTCCCTCGTGGTCACGGTGCTCGGTGTCGGCCTGGCGTGGATGCTCTTCCGCAACGGCACCGCCCTGCAGGAGCAGCCTGCCGGCCCGCTGGTCAGCGCCGCCCGCCGCAACCTCTACGCCGACGCCTTCAACGAGGTCGTCTTCGAGAAGCCGGGCATCTTCCTCACCCGTGCCCTGGTCTACTTCGACAACAAGGGCATCGACGGTGCGGTCAACGGCCTCGCCGCCGCCATCGGCGGCGGATCGGGCCGCCTGCGCCGGCTCCAGACCGGCTTCGTTCGGTCGTACGCGATGTCGATGCTCGCCGGCGCCGTGGTCGTCGTCGCGGCGTTCCTCGCGCTGCAGTTGGGGTGGTTGGCGTGACGTACCAGGTACAGCCCGCCAGTGTCGGCGGACCTTGCGTTCACAACGGAGGTAAGGCCGAATAATGTCCGCTGACTTCCCCTTCCTCTCGGTGCTGACAGCGGCGCCGCTGGTCGGCGCCCTGGTGGTGGCGCTCATGCCACGCAGCCGGCCGGAGCTCGCCAAGCGGGTGGCCCTCGGCTGGTCGCTGGCCGTGCTCGTGCTCGCCGTGTTCATGTGGGTGTCGTTCGAGGTGGGCGGCGACCGGCTCCAGTTCCGGGAGTCGTACGCCTGGATCCCCAACTGGGGCGTCAACTTCACCTTCGCCGCCGACGGCATCGCGCTGGTGATGCTCGCGCTGATCGCCCTGCTCGTGCCGCTGGTGATCCTGGCGAGCTGGCACGACGCCGACAAGTCGAAGCGGTCGGTGCCGGTCTACTTCGCGCTGCTGCTCCTGCTCGAGTGCACGATGATCGGCGTCTTCGCCGCCGCCGACGTCTTCCTGTTCTACGTGTTCTTCGAGGTCATGCTGGTGCCGATGTACTTCCTCATCGGCAGCTTCGGTGGGCACCAGCGGCAGTACGCGGCGGTGAAGTTCTTCCTCTACTCGCTGGTCGGCGGCCTCTTCATGCTCGCCGCGGTGATCGGCCTGTGGGTGGTCGGCGGGCGCACCTTCGACTGGGAGAGCCTGACCCAGATCGACATGACGACCGGCACCGAACGGTGGCTGTTCCTCGGCTTCTTCATCGCGTTCGCGATCAAGGCACCGTTCTTCCCGTTCCACACCTGGCTGCCGGACGCCGGTGGCGCCGCCCCGGCCGGTGCCGCCGCGCTGCTCGTCGGCGTGCTCGACAAGGTCGGCACCTTCGGCATCCTGCGCTACTGCCTGCCGCTGTTCCCCGAGGCGTCGAAGTGGTTCGCGCCGTACGCCCTGACCCTCGCGGTGATCGGCATCATCTACGCGGCACTGCTCGCGATCGGGCAGAACGACCTCAAGCGGCTGGTCTCCTACACGTCGATCGCCCACTTCGGCTTCATCGGGGTCGGCATCTTCGCGTTCACCACCCAGGCCGGCACCGGCGCGGTGCTCTACATGGTCAACCACGGCCTCGCCACCGGCCTGCTCTTCCTGGTCGTCGGCATGCTGGTCGCCCGGCGCGGGTCGGCGCTGGTCAGCGACTTCGGCGGCGCGGGCAAACTGGTGCCGGTGCTTGCCGGGGTGCTGTTCTTCGCCGGTCTGGCCTCGCTGGCGCTGCCCGGCACCGCACCGTTCGTGTCGGAGTTCCTGGTGTTGATCGGCACGTTCACGGTCAACAAGCCGGTCGCCATCATCGCCACGGCCGGCATCATCCTCGCCGCCGCGTACGTGCTGTGGATGGTGCAACGAACGACGCAGGGCACCCTCAATCCGGCACTGTCCGGGGTGGAGGGGATGCGCCGTGACCTGAACCTGCGGGAGAAGGTCGTCGTGACGCCTCTGATCCTTCTCCTGCTGCTGCTCGGCTTCTACCCGAAGCCGGTCACCGACGTCATCAACCCCGCCATCCAGGCGACGATGCAGGATGTCGGCAAGACCGACCCGGCGCCGACGGTGGCCACTGTTCAGGAGGCCGGCCGGTGAGCGCGAGGAGTGCAGCGAAGCGGAGCCCCGCAGTCGCGAACGAAAGGTCGACTCCGGTGAGCGCGAGGAGCGCAGCGAAGCGGAGCACCGCAGTCGCGAACGAAAGGTGTGACCGGTGAATCAGCTCAAGCTCCCAGATATCGACTATGGAGCGATCGCACCGATCCTGGTCCTGTTCGCGGGTGCGTGCCTCAGCGTGCTGCTCGAGGCGTTCCTCCCGCGTAAGCACCGGCACCGGGTGCAGTTCGGGGTCGGGCTGCTCGCGCTCGTCGGCGCGCTGGTCATGGTGATCGTCGGCTTCGACACCCGTACCGTCACCGCGGGCGGGGCGCTGGCCATCGACGGGCCGACCCTGTTCCTGCAGGGCGCGATCATCATCCTCGCGCTGATGGCGCTGCTGTTGATGGCCGAGCGCTCGCTGGACCAAGGCGGCCCGTTCGTCGCCCAGGCGGCGATCCCCGCCGGCTCGGAGGCCGACCGCCGCCAGGCCGCCCGGGAGGGTGGGGCCACCGAGGTCTACCCGCTGGCGCTGTTCGCCATCGCCGGCATGATGGTCTTCGTCGCCGCGAACGACCTGCTGACGATGTTCATCGCGCTCGAGGTCTTCTCGCTGCCGCTCTACCTGCTGTGTGCGCTCGCCCGCCGGCGGCGGCTGCTCAGCCAGGAGGCCGCGCTCAAGTACTTCATGCTCGGCGCGTACGCCTCCGGGTTCTTCCTGTTCGGCATCGCGCTGATCTACGGCTTCACCGCCGGTGTGGCCACCGGTCCGGACGGCACGTCGGGCGGCGTCGACTTCGCCACCGTGCACGCCGCGGTGAGCAGTTCGACCGCGAGCCCGGTGCTGCTCTTCGCCGGTGTCGCGATGGTCGCCATCGGCCTGCTGTTCAAGGCCGCCGCCGCCCCGTTCCACGTGTGGACGCCGGACGTCTACCAGGGCGCCCCGACCTCGATCACCGCGTTCATGGCCGCCTGCACCAAGGTCGCGGCCTTCGGTGGTCTGCTGCGGGTGCTGTACGTGGCGCTCGAAGGGATCTCCTGGGACTACACCCCGGTTCTGGGCGCGATCGCGATCCTGACCATGCTGGTCGGCGCGGTGCTCGCGGTGACCCAGACCGACCTCAAGCGGCTGCTCGCCTACTCGTCGGTGGCCAACGCCGGTTACCTGCTGGTCGGGGTGCTCGCGCTGTCGAAGGACGGGCTGTCGAGCACGATGTTCTACCTGGTCGCGTACGGCTTCACGGTCATCGCCGCGTTCGGCCTGCTGACCCTGGTCCGCGACGCCGACGGGGAGGCGACCCACCTGTCCCGCTGGGCGGGGCTCGGCCGGCGTTCGCCGCTGCTCGCCGGTGCGTTCACGTTCATCCTGCTGGCCTTCGCCGGTATCCCGCTCACCAGCGGCTTCACCAGCAAGTTCGCGGTGTTCGGGGCGGCCCTCGACGGCGGCCAGAGCTGGCTGGTGATCGCGGGGGTGCTGACCAGCATGATCCTCGCGTTCCCCTACCTGCGGGTCGTGGTGATGATGTGGCTGTCCGAGCCGGGCGAGTCGACGCCGACCGTGTCGATCCCCGGTGCGTTCACCGCCGCCGCGTTGATGATCGGCGTGGTCGCGACCCTGGTGCTCGGCATCGCGCCGGCACCGTTGCTCGACCTGACCAACAGCGCCGCCGAATTCGTGCAATGACGCCGTTCCGGCCCGATCGTCGCAGCCAGCAGCCCCGCACCAGGCCCAACTCGATGCATGTGGCATCGTTGGGGGCGTGGTGAGGACGGTTGGCGGACGATCGGGCACGGCCGGCGGCGGGGCGCTGACCTCGATCGGGGTCGACTTCGCCGACCCGGTGGTCGAGGCTTCGGTCCTCCGTACGTTGGCGACGGTCGAGTCCGAGTTGCGGGCCAGTGTCGAGAGCGCCGATCCGTTCGTCACGGAGGCTGCCAGTCACCTCGTCGAGGCCGGCGGCAAGCGCTTCCGCCCGCTGCTGGTGTCGCTCGGGGCGCATTTCGGTGACCCCGACGCCCCGCTGGTGGTGCCGGCGGCGCTGGTGATGGAGCTGACCCACCTGGCGACGCTCTACCACGACGACGTGATGGACGAGGCGTCCGTGCGCCGGGGCGCGCCCAGCGCGAACTCCCGGTGGACCAACTCGGTCGCCATCCTGGTCGGTGACTACCTCTTCGCCCGGGCGTCGGCCATCGCGGCCGGGCTGGGCACCGAGGCCGTCCAGCTCCAGGCGCACACCTTCGCCCGGCTGGTGCACGGGCAGATCGCCGAGACCACCGGTCCGCGGGACGGCGTCGACCCGGTGGCCCACCACCTGCACGTGATCGCGGAGAAGACCGGCTCGTTGATCGCGACGTCCGCGCGGTTCGGCGGGATGTTCGGCACCGCGCAGCCGGCATACGTCGAGGCTCTGGCCGGCTACGGCGAGACGATCGGGGTCGCGTTCCAGCTCTCCGACGACCTGCTCGACATCGCGTCGGAGTCCGCCCAGTCGGGTAAGACCCCCGGCACCGACCTGCGGGAGGGCGTGCCGACGCTGCCGGTGCTCTACGCGTTGGGCTCCGACGACCGTGACGCCGCCTCGGTGCGGCTGCGCGAGATTCTCAGCGCCGGTGCGGTGACCGACGACGACCTGCACGCCGAGGCGCTGGGGCTGCTGCGCGAGTCGCCGGCGCTCAAGCGGGCGCGGGAGACGGTGCGGACGTACGCCGAGGAGGCGCGGACCCGGCTGATGGCGTTGCCCGACGGTTCGCCGCGCCGGGCACTCGAATCGCTCTGCGATTTCATCGCTGATCGCACCAGCTAGGTTTTCGTGATCTCGTCCGGCGATCAGCCGGTCGGCGCGGAACTGTCGGATGCCCAGGAAAATCGTCTCTTCATTCGTGTGACGATTGAACGGGCAAATGGGGCCAATGGCATGAGCGATGGCCTGGCCGATTCGCTGGCCGTACGGCCCATGTGCTCGGCCGGGGATCTCTGTATGGCCGGCCGCGCCATTGTCCGGGGGTGTGCCGAAGCGGTGCCGCGTCGGCGTCGACACGCTTCCTGTAGGTCGGAAACTCGCAGCTCACAGTGGCTTTATGTGGTCCGTGTGAGAGTCGCGGAACGGGTCGTCGCGGGCCGATTTTCGGCGCCGTGACTCGGCCGCTTGCCCGATCTTGCGGTACGTGGGTGCGGCCTCGTGCGGCGCGTTGGATGAATCCTGAGGCGGGGAAGCGGGCTCGGCATGTCGGCCGTACGAACCGTACGTATCGGATGCACTACCTAAAGTCTCTTTACATCCGGGTTGCTCGATCCGAATGGGCATTCCGCAGGACTGGTCTTTTTCATATGGTGTAACTCCTTGGCTAGCGGAGGTGGTTGTGCGCGACCCCCTGGCAGAACCGTCAGATCTGATTCGTAGCGTCTCGCGTGCGCTGCGTGTGCTGGAGGCGGTCGGGCGTGCCCCCAAGGGCCTGACCGTCAAACAGATCGCGAGGCGCTGCGAGCTGACCGTGGCCACCACCTACCACCTGGTGCGCACGCTCGCCTACGAGGGCTATGTGATCAGGCGTGAGGACGGCACCTACATCGTCGGCCTCGAAGTCGCCGACCGTTACCGCGAGCTGGTGACCGCCTTCCGCGGACCGGCGACCGTCGGCGAGGTGCTGCGGCGCACCGCCCTCGACAGTGGCTACAGCCACTACCTCGGTCGGTTCGTCGGCGGTCAGGTGGCGATCACCGCCGGTGCCGAGGGTGCCCGGTCGCCGTACCTCGAAGACCTGGTGCCCGGGTTCGACGAGGGGGCGCACGCGACCGCGCTCGGCAAGGCCCTGCTCGCCACCCTCAGCGTCGACCAGCGGTTCCGCTACCTCCGTGAGTACGGCATGCGACCGTTCACGCCCAACACCCTGGTCGCGGTCGACGCGATCGAGGCCGACCTCGCGGCCGGTGACCGTCGGGGCATGCAGTTGGAGATGGGGCAGTTCCGCCAGGGCGTCGCCTGCGCGGCGGTGCTGGTCACCCCCGACAAGGACATGGAACGCCGCGTGGTGCTCGCCTGCGCGCTGCCGGCCGCGGAGATGATGACCTCCGCGCGGGTGGTCCGGACCCGCCTGCTGGCCGCCGCCCGGTCGATCGCCGACGCCATCAACAGCGACACCTGACGCAGCACGGCGCCCCGCACACCGGCGGTGTACGGGGCGCCGTGGAATGCGTGGTCAGCTACCGATCGGGCCCCCGTCGAGCCGCCAGGTGACCACCACGCCCGGCTTGGCGAAGTCGCCGTCCGGCCAGTTCGACGCCGGCTCCTCCAGCGAGGCGCCGGAGATCTCACCCGGGTGCTGGACGGCCACGAACACCGACTGGTTGTCGGTGGTGATGAACGGGCCGCAGGTCTCCGCGCCGAGCGGCACGGTCAGGAACTGCTTGAGGTGACCCCGCTCCGGGCCCTCGATCGCCGTGGCGAAGAGGCCGTCGTTGCTGCCCAGCGCGTTGCCGTCGGTCGAGATCCAGAGGTTGCCGGCGCCGTCGAACGCCACGTTGTCCGGGCAGGAGATCGGCGACACCTTCGACTTGTCGTACCCGGCGAAGTAGGTCGACGGGTCGGCCGGGTCGCCGCAGACGATCGGGATCGACCAGGTGAAGGTCTCCGACGTGTTGTCGCCGCGGTCCTCCACCATCTCCACGATGTGGCCGTGCCGGTTGGCGTTGCGCGGGTTCGCCTCGTCGGCCTTCGGGTTGCTGCCCACACCCCGGTTGGTGTTGTTGGTCAGCGCCACGTAGATCTTGCCGGTCAGCAGGCTCGGCTCCACGTCCTCCGGCCGGTCCATCTTGGTCGCGCCGACCGCGTCACCGGCGAGCCGGGTGAAGGTCAGCACCTCGGCCGCGGTCATCCCCGGCACGTACGACGTGTTGCCCCGGACCAGCTTGATCCACGTACCGGTGCCGTTGAAGGCCCCGTCCGACGGCAGCGTGCCCGAGCCGTCGATCTCGTCGGCGCTGGTGGAGTCCAGCTTCGCCACGTAGAGCGTGCCCGACTCCAGCAGGGTCAGGTTGTGCTTACGCGCCACCGTCGAGTTGTCGTCGATGAACTTCTTGTCCGACACGAACTTGTAGAGGTAGTCGAACCGCTCGTCGTCACCCATGTACGCGACCACGTGGCCGTTCTTGGCCACGATGACGTTCGCGCCCTCGTGCTTGAACCGGCCCAGCGCCGTGTGCTTGCGCTGACCACCCTTGAGGTCGTACGGGTCGACCTCGACGATCCAGCCGAAGCGGTTGGCCTCGTTCGGGTGCCGGGTCAGGTCGAAGCGCTCGTCGACCCGGTCCCACTTGCGGCTGTCGCTCGGGTAGCGGGCGGTGGTGCTGATGCCGTACCGGGCCAGCTTCGGCTTGACCTCGTCGGCCACCCCGTCGCCACCGACGAAGTACTGGTTGAAGTTCTCCTCGCCGGAGAGCACGGTGCCCCACGGGGTGACGCCACCGGCACAGTTGTTCAGCGTGCCGATCGCGGTCCGGCCCTTCGGGTCCGCCGCCGTCTTGAGCAGGTCGGAGCCGGCCGCCGGGCCGGTGAAGGCGAAGGGCGTCTCCAGCGCCGTCAGTCGCCGGTTGTACGGCCGCTTGCCCTTGGTCGCCACCTCCCACTCGCCGGTCTGCTCGACCCGCGCCAGCTCGATCACGGTCATGCCGTGCGCCGCGATCGCGACCCTGATCTGCTCCAGCGTCATCGCGTCGAAGGTGGTGAACCCGGGGAACATCAGGTTCTCGTTGGTGTACTCGTGGTTGACCACCAGCAGGGCGTGCTTGTTGTGCTGGTGCAGCGGCAGGATCGCGACGAAGTCGTTGTTGTAGCCGAACTGCACCGACTGCTTGGCCGCCGTCTGGTCGTTGACGTCGAACGCGGGCGCGCCGGGCACCACCGGGTCGCCCCAGCGGATGACGACCGAGTGGTCGTAGCCGTTGGGCACGACGAACGTGTCCAGCCGGTTCGGCGGGATCGGCTTGAAGGTGAGCGCACCGTTGCCGGACTTCGGCCGGCTCGGGGTCAGCGCCGCCAGGTCCGGCCCGGGCGGCGTGGCGGCGGCCGGGGACGCGCCCAGCAGCGCGCCACCGGCCGCACCACCGACGCCCAGCACGAGGGCGCCGACGGCGCTGGCCCGTACGACGCCCCGGCGCGACATGCCGGAGTTCACCACATCCGTGAAGTAGGGGTTGTCCGATTCGTTGGGCACCGGGTGGTCACAGGCGTTTCCGCAGCGGTAGAGACAGGTCATGGCGCTGCGGCTGCCGTGGACAGCCTGGCCGAGCAGCGGCAGGAGCCGGCGTCGGTCACTCATGGAAATGGGCCTCCTAGCTGGTCGGGACACATCCCGTCGGGGGTGGGGCCTGGTCGGGACGGGGATGCGTGCGTGCCGGACGCTAGGAGCACGCCGTGAGCGGGGACCGGCCGCTCGGTGAACCACGGATGAACACCTGCGTCGACGCGCCGACCCGACCGTCGGGCGCACGATGAACCGCTGGTAGCGGGCTTGCGTGCACTATTACGGAGGACCTTTCCGCGAGCGAGCCGAGGGGGAGCGATCACCGACCGGGACGCCCAACTGCTGCGCGCGCTGCACGATGAACACGCCGACGCGCTGCTCGCGCACGCCCTGCGACTCACCGGCGGTGACCGGCAGCGGGCCGAGGACCTCGTCCAGGAGACGCTGCTGCGCGCCTGGCGGCATCCGGAGGCGCTCGACCCCAGCCGCGGCCCGGTCCGCGGCTGGCTGTTCACCACCGCCCGCAACCTCGCCATCGACGCGTGGCGGCGACGAACCGCCCGCGGCGGTGAGGTGGTGACCGACGACGTGCCGGAGCCGCCACCGACCGTCGACGAAGCCGACCGGGCCGTCGAGGCATGGACGGTCGCCGAGGCCCTCGCCCGCCTCTCACCGGCCCACCGGGAAGTGCTCGTTGAGTGCTTCTACGAGGGGCGCTCGGTGAACGAGGCGGCCGCCCGGCTGGGCATCCCCCCGGGCACGGTCAAGTCCCGCACCCACTACGCACTGCGTTCGTTGCGGCTGGTACTCGAAGAGATGGGAGTGACCCGGTGAGCGGCCACGGCGGGCGGCACCCGGTACGGGCCCACGGGGTGGTGACATGAGCTGCGAGTTCGCGCACGACGACGGCGCGTACGTGCTGGGGGCGATGTCACCCGCCGAACGGGAGCGCTACGAACACCACCTCGCCGGCTGCCCGGCCTGCCGGGAGGCGGTCGGCGAGATCGCCGTACTGCCGGGGCTGCTCGGCCGCCTCGACCAGGCCGGCCTGGACCGGGTCGCCGGCCCGCCGTCCACCGGACCGCAGGTCACGGACCTGCTCGCCGGAGCCGCCACGATGCGCCGCCGGGACCGGTTGCGCAGGCGCTGGCGGTACGCCGGCGTCGCCCTCGTCGCCGGCTGCCTCGCCCTCTTCGTCGGCCTCGGCGTCGGCTCGCTGCGCACAGTCGGGCCGGACGGCACCGACTTCGAGATCCGTACGGTGACCATGGCGCCGGTCGCGGGATCGGTGCCGGTGACCGCCGAGATCGGCCTGAACGGCGCGACCTGGGGCACCGAGGTGATCATGCGGTGCTCGTACGCCGAGACCGAGGACTACGCGAAGGCGTACACGTTCCGGCTCGTCGCGTACGGGCCGGACGGTGCGTCGGAGCAGGTCGGCTCGTGGAAGGCGGCGCCAGGCGACGACGTCACGTTCACCGGGGCCACCCGGTTCTCCGCAGAGGAACTGGTCCGGATCGAGCTGACGAGGTACGACGGCACGCCGCTGCTGGCGTACGACGTACCGTAGCTCCGGCCCGCCCGGCGCGGCCGGTGCCGGCGTGGCCGGTCAGTGTGGCGCGGTCGGGTCAGTGTGGCGCGGTCGTGGCGACCGGCTCGTCGGTCGCGGCGGCCCGCGCCCGCTCCTGCCGGCGACGGCGGGCGTTGCGCAGACCGTCGAAGGTGAAGAGCACCAGGGCACACCACACCAGGGCGAACCCGCCGATCCGGGCCGGCGGCATCGGCTCGTGGAAGACCAGGACGCCGATCGCGAACTGGAGGATCGGCGCGATGTACTGGAGGATCCCCAGCGCGGTCAGCGGCAGCCGGTTGGCGGCCCCGGCGAAGAGCAGCAACGGGATCGCGGTGGCCGCACCGGCGAGCACCAGCAACGTCGTGTGGGTCACCGAGACATGGCCGAACGCCGCCGTACCCTGCCAGCTCAGCCAGGCCAGGTAGGTCACGGCGGGCAGGGCGAGCACCGCCGACTCGACGAACATCCCCTCCGCGGCCGGCAGCGCCAGCCGTTTCTTCGTCAGGCTGTACGCGGCGAACGACAGGGCCAGGATCAGTGCGACGTACGGCAGTCGGCCGTAGTCGTACGTCAGCACCGCCACGGCGACCGTGCCGAGCCCGAGCGCCACCCACTGCGCCACCCGCAGCCGTTCACCGAGCACGGTCACGCCGAGCAGCACGACGACCAGCGGGGTGATGAAATAGCCGAGCGACGTCTCCACGACCCGCGCGCTGTTGACCCCGTAGATGTACGTGCCCCAGTTGACCGCGATCAACGCGGCGGCGAGCAGGACACCGGCGACCGCGGCCGGCCGTCGCAGCAGGGGCAGCACGAATGACCAGTTGCGGAGTACGGCCAGCACCAGCGCGACGAACAGGACCGACCAGACGACCCGGTGGGCCAGGATCTCCACCGGACCGGCCGGCCGCAACAGCTTGATGTAGAGCGGGAAGAAGCCCCAGAGCAGGTACGCCCCGAGGCCGTACAGGTAGCCACGGCGCATCTCGGTCATGCGTCCACTCCGCTGCGCTTCGTGGCCGCATGACTTGGGCTGAGCTTGTCGATGCCCTCGCTCCGCTCGGTCATGCGCCCACCTCGCTCCGCTCGGTCATGCCCCTCACCGTAAGGGGTCGAACGGATTCTGAACCTTGCAGGTGACTGCCGTCACCCCTGGTCGCGCTGGTCGAGTTGCATCCAGCGGGCTGGCTCGACCAGCGCCTCGAAACCCAGCTTGGCGTAGACCCCGTGCGCGTCGGCGGTGGCCAGCAGGATCCGGCGTACGCCCCGGGCGGCGAGCTCGTCACGAGCCGTCGAAACCAGCCACGTACCGAGGCCATGCCCGCGCTCGGCGCGGTCGACGAACACGTCGCACAGCCAGGCGAAGGTGGCGCCGTCGGTCACCACCCGGGCGAACGCGACCTGGGCCCCGTCGGTCGTCCGGTAGGCGGCGAAAACCGTCGATCCCATGATCGAGCGGGCGACCAGGGCCCGGGACCGGCCCTTGGCCCAGTAGGACTCGGTGGACAGCCACCGGTGGACCCGGTCGATGTCGATCCGGCGGGGATCGTCGGAAAGCTCGTAACCATCGCCCCGGGTGATCGTAAGCACGCCCCGACGCTAGTCGTCACCGGGCGGGCCGGCGCGAGCCGATTACCGGATTGTGGCCCCGGTCGCGGTCCCCGCCGGCCGTCGCATCACCGGCGCTGGTCGGAGGTCAGTCGCGGTCCAGGATCAGCCCGAGGACCCAGGTGACCACGCCGACGAGGAGCGCGCCGAGCACGGCCGAGGGCCAGAACCCGTCGACGTGGAACGGCAGCCCCAGTTGGCCGGCGATCCAACTGGTGAACAGGAAGAGCAACCCGTTCACCACGAGCGCGATGAGGCCGAGGGTGAGCAGGTAGAAGGCGCAGCCCACGGTCTTGATGACCGGTTGCAGGACGGCGTTGACCAGGCCGAAGATGACCGAGACCAGCAGCAGTGCACCCACCGCCTCGCCGATCGACTCGGTGTAGAGATGGATGCCGGGGATCAGCAGCGTGGCGAGCCAGAAGGCCAGGGCGGTGCTGGCCAGCCGGATCACGATGCCTTTCAGGAGAGACATGCGCAGGATCGTGCCACGTCGTCGATCTTTGTCGGGATCCGCGTCCGGTCGGTCCCGCCAGGTCGCGGGTTCACCGCCCGGCCGGCGGGCCGATCAGATCGGCCTCGACCGGGTGCGGTGACAGCGGCCCGCCTTCGGCCGGGCTCGGCCCGCCTTCGGCCGGGATCGATGACAGCAGTCCGGTTTCGATCGAGGTCGGGGACAGCAGTGCCCAACGCAGCCGGTTCCGGCTGACGACCCCGATCATGTCGGCCCGGATCCGGGGCAGCCAGTCCGCCGACGTACCCAGGCCCAGCGTTGATCCGACCAGGGCTGCCCCGTCCGGCGGTAGCCGTTGGAGCAGGACGAGATCGGCGCCGGCCAGTGTGCCGGCGTCCGCTGCGGCGACCTCGTCGCGGACCACCAGACTGGTCGTCCACGGTCCGTTCACCGCCGCGGCGTCGACCGGACCGCTGTCGACCACGACCAGGACCGGGCGCAGCGGTGCCGCCGGTGGGCCGGTGACCGGCTGCCCCGGCGCGACCAGCGTCAGCAGCCCGTCGCGGGCGCCCATCCCGCGTACGAACGGTTCCCACGTCCCGGGCCGGTCGGTCCGCACGACGACCCGGGCGCCCAGCGCCAGCACGCGCAGGGTGATCAGTTGTGCCACGGTGACCCCGCCGACCAGCATCGCCAGGGTCGGTTCGGCCCGGAAGACGCGGACGACCAGCGGGGCACCGTGACGGTCCGCACCCAGCACCAGCCCGGCGCCGCCGACCGGTGGGGCGAGGGCGGCGAGGACGGCGGACGCCACCGGTGTACCGGGCCGGCCCGGGCCGAAGCCGCCCAGTGGCAGCGTCGCGGCAAAGCCCGGCAACTGCTCGCCGTCGAGCCGGTCGGCCCGTGCCCCGGCGGCGGCGAGCAGTTGGTGCAGCAGCCGGGCCGCCGTGGACAGTTCGGTGGCGGAGTTCGCGGCGAGCCGTACGGCAAGCTCGGCCGGGACCGCGTCGGAGCCGGCGGTGGGGCGCGGCCCGGTGGCGACCGAGACGGTGGTCGCCGCCACCGGCAGGCCCAGCAGGGCGGGCACCAGCCGGCGGGCGGCCGGTTCGTCCGGGGCGGGCCAGCGGCGCAGCCGGAACGTCGCCTGCACCAGCTCGCCGGTCGACACCGCCGGCCAGGTCTCGTGTGCCGGTGCGGTGCCGTCGAGGTGGGCCAGTTCGGCGAGTACGCGCGGCACCGCCTCGGCGGGCAGCGGCCGGGCCGGCGTCGGGGCGAGCCGCCGCCGGAGCCGGCGGATCTGGCTGGACAGGGTGCGTCGCAGGTCGTCGTCGGACCAGCCCGCGGTGCGCGGCACCCGTATCGCGAGGACCGTCCGCGCCGCGCCGGGCACCCGGCCGCCGGTGAGTCGCCGGTAGGACGCCGCCGGCCCGTCCGGTCCGGCCCTTGCCGGCGGTGACACGGTGACCAGCACCTGGATCCGGACCGGCGGGGCGTCGCCGCCGGCCGGCGGCAACAGGGTCACCAGGTCGGGCACCGGCCGGGGCGGAGCGGCGAGCAGGGATGCCGGATCCTCCAGGACGAGGACGGCGGTGAGCCCGACGGTGTCGGCGACGAGCCCGATGCGGTCGCCGTCGAGGTCGGTGGCGACCACCTGGGCCCCCGGGGCGACCAGCCCCAGCAGGTCGCCCGGCCGGGGCGGGCTGCCGGTGGCGTGCCTCCGGGTCGCGTAGCGGGCGGCGACCAGGAGCCATTCGTACGCCCAGCGGCCGTCGACCCGTATCCAGGCGACGAGGGTGAGTGCGGCGCCGGCCAGCACGGCACCGGTGAGCGCCACCGGGCCGCTCCCCGCCGCGGCGACGGCCAAGGCGATTGCCGCCTGCACCGCGACCACCTGCCCGGCGCGTACGCCCAGCCGGTGCCTCCGGCCGGCGGGTGTGCGGACGGGCCCGCCGCCCGCGACGGTCATGGTCACCGCGATGGCCTCCCGTGCGTCGGTATCCGTGGCCCGCACTCCGATGTGGACGGGGGCGGTCGGTAGTGGCTTGGTGGCCTATCGTATTGGCCGGACCGAGCGGGAGGGGCCCGATGTCGTCGCGGCAGGACCAACTGCACTCGCACCAGTTCGCGGTCCAGCGGGTCGTTGCGGCGCTCGTCATGCGGGAGACCGATCCGGCACAGTCGCCGTTCCGGAGGGTCGCCGGCGCGACGCTGGCCAGTGTCCTCATCGCACTGATCGCGCTGGGCGGGATGGCCGTGTACGGCGTACTCGCCGGCGGGAGCGGCGCCAACTGGCGCGATCCGGCCGCGGTGATCGTGGAGAAGGAATCCGGCGCCCGCTACGTCTTCCGCGAGGAGCGGCTGCACCTGGTCCTCAACTACGCCTCCGCACTGCTCATCGTCGGTTCGGCCGAGCCGAAGACGGTCCTCGTCTCGCGCCGGTCGATCGAGGGAGTGCCGCGCGGGACGCCACTTGGGATCGCCGGCGCCCCGGATTCGCTGCCCGCCGCCGACCGGCTGTCGGCGGCGCCGTGGACCGTCTGCTCGATGCCGACCGGTGCGGGCGGGGGACGGGTGGCCCGGTCGACGCTGCTGGTCGGGGCCGAACCGGCGGGCGGTGTGCCGCTGGAGGAGCGTGCGGTGCTCGGCCGGCACCCGGACGGTTCGCTGCACCTGGTCCGGCGTGACCGGCGGCACCTCGTGCGTGACGAGATGCTGGTGCTGACCGCCCTCGGCTGGACCGGCGTCCGACCCGTACCCCTGGCGCCGGCCCTGCTCAACGCCCTGCCGGTCGGGGCGGACCTCGGGCGCATCCGGATCGTCGATCATGGACAGTCGGCCGGTGAAGTGCCCGGCGCCCGAATCGGCGAGGTGTTCGTGATCGCCAGCCAGGACGGTGGCCGGCAGTACGCGGTCGCCGGCCGCGGCGGCCTCGCCGGCATCACCCAGGTCCAGGCCGACCTGCTGCTCACCGCCTCCGGACAGAACCGGCCGACCGAACTGTCCCAGGGACGGTTCGCCAGCCTTCCGCGGATACCCGACCTGGTGCCCACCGGCGACGCGGCGCCACCGGCCACCACGCCCCGGTTGGCTGACGCCGGCAGCGGCGCCGTCTGCGGCGCGGTGCGCGACGAGACCGGCGGAACCCACGTACGTGTCGGCGTCCCCGCTCCGGACGTGGACGAAGCCGTACGCACCAGCGGCCGGTCGGAGCGCGGGGGCGCACTCGCCGACCACGTGCTGGTGGTGCCCGGCCGGGGCGCGGTCGTCGAGGCCACGGCGGCGCCGGGCGCGTCCGGCGGAGCGATCTCCGTTGTCACCGACCTCGGCCGCCGGCACGTTGTGTCCGGTTCGGACACTCTGGCCATGCTCGGCTTCGGCGCGGTGCGCCCGCAGCGACTGCCGGCGAATCTGGTCGCGCTGGTGCCGGCCGGGGCACCGCTCGATCCCGAGGCGGCGAGCGCGGCCGCCGCGCGTTAGCGGGTCGATTCCAGGGTTATCCACAGGCCAGCGGTGAGGGGTACCGCCTCCGCTTCCGTCCGGCTACCGTCAGCGACGAACCGATTCGGCCGCGTCGGTCCACTCTGGATCGCGCGGGACGTGCTGGATGTTCGGGAACGGGGGAAACGGGTGACGCAGACACAGGCAGAGGCCGCGGTGATGCGACAGACCGCGGACAGGTTCGAGCAGGTCGAGGAGTCACTACGCAGCATGCTCAACGGGCTGAAGGCAGACCTGGAGGTGCTGCAGACCGCCTGGCAGGGTGCCGGCGGACGCTCCTTCGAGCAGGTCAAGCAGCAGTGGGCGCAGAACCAGGAAGCCCTCCAGCGGGCTCTGCGGGAGACCGCCGCCGGCATCCGTACCGCGGGCCAGCGATACGAGGCCGCCGACGCCGAGGCGGCGGGCCGGATCGCCAACACCAACCGCGGCCTGACCCTGCCGCTCTGACCGGAGGTAGCCCCGATGCGCAACGATGACGTGCTGGTGGTCAGGTTCGGCCAGATGCAGCAGGCCAGCGCCGACATCCAGAAGGCGCTCAACACCCTGGGCGCACAACTCGACCAGCTCGAACGTGACGCCGCTCCGCTGGTCGCCAAGTGGGACGGCGAGGCGAGCCAGGCCTACCGGATGCGCCAGGACCGGTGGCGGGCGTCGTCCGCGGAGCTGCAGGCGATGCTCAGGGAGATCAAGGTGGCCCTGGACGACTCCGCCGCCGACTACCTGGCAACCGATCGTCGGGCGGCCGAACTCTTCAGCTAGCCGCTGACCCGGTCCGCCCGCTGGCCCCGTCAGTCCGGCGGGCGGACCGTCGGCTCCGGTGCGTGGCCGGGCCGGTCAGGTGGGTGGCCGGCTGGCTGGCCAGGATGATGACCGGTCAGGAGGGGGGGCCCGGCCGGGCGCCAGCGCCGCCGGAGGCCGCGGGGCAGCACCACCGACAACAGCACCGCCGTGATCGCCGCCGCCGCGCCCGCTCCGGCGAACAGCACCGCCCGGTCCCGGGCCCGGTCGCGCCGCTCCCGCTGCCCGGCGGTAGCCGGATCCACCACGGCCCCCGGCAGGGCGGCCGAGGACTGCTCCCACGCGACCGCGCCGGTCTCGGTGACCGCACGGTGGGGGTTGACGACTCCGGCCCCGTAGCCGTCGGTGCCGCCGGCCGGTGCCGGGTCGGCCGTGGCGACGATCCGCCCGGCCACCTCGGCCGCCGACAGGTCCGGCCGGTACTCCCGAATCAGTGCGGCGGTGGCTGCGACGAACGGTGCGGCGTAGCTTGTGCCGTCCTGCCGCCGGTGGCCGCGTTCCGGCGCTGCGGCGAGCACCCCGGCGCCCGGCGCGACCACGTCGACGTAGGCGCCGGTCTGGGAGAACGGGGCGCGGCTCCCGTCGGCCGCGATCGCGCCCACCCCGAGCACCCCGTCGTAGGCGGCCGGATAGGGGAGCGGGTCACCGTCGTCGTGCAGGTTGCCGGCGGCGGCGACCAGCACCACGTCCCGGGCGGCCGCGTAGGCGACCGCGGCGCGTACGGCGGGATCGTCGCGGTAGAGCACGACGGACAGGTTCAGCACGTCGGCACCATGATCCGCCGCCCACCGGATGGCGGCGGCGAACTGCCCGCCGTCGACCGTGCGACCCGACTCCTCACCGTGGACGATCTGCTGCTCGCTGATGCGTACCGGCAGGATCGCCGCACCGGGAGCCAGGCCGCGAAACGGTGTGCCGTCGTGGGCGGCGGCCGCGATGATGCTGGCGACGGCCGTCCCGTGCCCCACGCAGTCGCGTCCGCCGTCACCGCCGGCGTCGAGTCGGTCGACGCCGCGCAGTACCCGGTCCGCGAGCTGCGGATGATCGCGATCGACGCCGGAGTCGATGACCGCGACGATCACACCCGCTCCGGTGGCCAGCGGCGCGAGGCGTTCGTGCCCGAATCGCTGTTGTGCCCACGGCACCTCCGTCGCCACCGGGCCGGCGGGCGGGGCGGTGCAGGCCGGTGCCGCGACCGCGGCCGGTGGCGGCCCGGCGATGAGGACGAGGGCCGCCCCGACGGCCGTGCCGGTCAGTGCGAATCGGGCTGGGTGGCCGGGCATGACAAGACCTTTCGATTCGTGTCGGGTCCGGCACCGGATGTTATCGACGGACCCTCGACCGTGGTATCCGTCGCAGGCCATGCATCCTGATCTTGTTCCTACCTTGTAGGTTGTACGCGATGCCTGTGGCCTCTTCGCTGGAAGGGAGGTGGCCGTGACCGAATGGGAGCCGGCCACCGAGGCCGAGGCCGCCATGCGGGACGCTTTGCGCGCGAATGACCAGGAACTTTACTTCCGGATCCTCGCACGCACCGAGCTCCTGCTGCCGGTCTCCGCCGACGCACTGGCCGGCCGTACGACGATGGGGTGGGGCACCTGGAGCACGGGTGGACGGACCCACGTCCTCGCCTTCTCCTCCAGTGACGCACTCCAGGCGTGCCTGGCCGACAACGCGAGTTCGGCCCGCCGGGTGCCTTACCACGAGTTGGCCAAGAACTGGCCCAATCTTGAATGGTGGCTGGCCGTAAATCCCGGCCTGCCGATCGAGGGATACCTCCCGGCCTGGTTCGTCTCCCAACTGGCGAGGGGCGACGTCCGGTTGCCGGGCCGGACCATCGGCGCCCGGTCCCGACTGGAGCGGGTGGAGCAGGCGGCCCGGGCTCGTGCCACCGCCTCCGTACCGCGTCCCGCCGACCCGGCCTCCCAGGTGCCTCCCGGCGGATCGTCCGGCCAGCCGCCGTCCACGGCCGATGCGCCGGTGTCGCCGCCGGGCGGCTGGCCCGGCGTGCCCGGGCCGGTGTCGGGTGTTCCGACCTCCGGCGGCCCGACGTCGGGGGTGCCGACCTCCGGTGTGCCGACCTCGGGCGTCCCGGTCTCCCCGGCCGCCGCCGCATCGGGGCCGGGTTCGGCCCCGGCCGGCCCGCCGACCCCTGTCTCACCTGTCCAGGTCGGACCCTCGACAGGGCAGCCCCCGGTCGCGCCGCTGCCCCGACCGACCGCATCCGGGCCGGTCCCGCCCGGGGCGGTCCCTCCGGCCCCGGGTTCCGCGGCCCCAGTCTCTGCGGCACCCGTGTCACCGGCGCAGGCCGGTGCCCCGGTCTCCCCGGCTCCGGTGTCGGCGGGACCGGTGACACCGACCAGACCGGGGAGCGGTGCCCCGTCGTCATCCTTCTTCGAAAAGCCCGCCCGGCCGCCGCGCGACGGATTCGCCAACCCGCCCCGGCCCGCGCCCCTGGGGGGTGACCGGCGTCCGGGGCCCGGCGCCTGGTCCTCGACAGCAGGCAACAGCCCTTCGGCCCCCTCCGCCGGTGGCCAACCTCCCGGTGACCGCCCTTCTGGTGACCGGCCCGCAGCACAGGCCGGCGACGACTGGTCGACACCCCACCAGGGCGGGCCGGTCTCCCACCCGGCGTCCACGTCGTCCGGTGGTTGGCTGCCCCAGTCGGAGCAGCAGAGAGTCGACACCGGACCCGGATCCGTCCTTTCCGGACGGCCGGCCGGAGGCGACACCGCCGCCCCGGAGGCACCGGCCGCCACCCCGCAGGCGCACGCCAGCCGGCCGGCGGCCGGCGGCTGGCTGCCCCAGACCACATCGGAGTCTGCCACCGCACGGCCGGCGGCCGAACCGGCGTCGGCCGGCTGGCTCACCGAACGGGCGGCGACTGTCGAACGTCCGAGCGTGCCGGCCAGCTCGGGGACCGGTGCGAACCCCACCCCCTGGGACGCTGCCGAAGCCGCGTCCGGCGCCGCCAGCGCCGTCGCGACGACCGGGAACGCCGCCGCGCCGCCGTCGGGAACCATCACGACCGGCACGGGCACCGGGTTCCCTACCGGTAACGAAACCCCCACCGATGCCTTCGCCGCCCGGCGGTGGGACGACACCACGCCGGCCGGCCCGGCCACGCCCGGGCCCGAGCGGCAGTCCGATCCACCGCGATCCCAGCCGTCGGCGGTCGCGCCGGAGCCCGAACCCACCCCACCCGTGGTCGACCCTGCCCTCCGGGACTTCGTCGCGGCCAACTCCGTCGAGGAGAGCCTGGCCGAGGCCGCCCGAGCCGGAAACACCGACTCGTTCCTGTCGACCCTCCTGCTCGCGAAGGTGCTCCTGCCCACCGCGCCCGACTCGGCCGCGGGATCGAAGCCGGGCCAGGACGGCTTCACCTGGCACACCGAAAGCCTCGACGACGAGGACTACATCGTCGTCTTCACATCCCCGGAGCGTCTGGCCGAGCATTCCACCGATCCGATCGAGACGGTGGAGGTCAAGTTCATCCAGCTCATCCGACGTTGGCCGGACGATGCCTGGTCGTTCGCGGTCAACCTGGGATCGCCGATCGGGGCCAAGCTGCCCGGTGCCCAGATCATCGCTCTCGCGAGCTGGGCGGCCGACGTCGGACTCGGCACCGACGAGGGCGAGCCGGCCGAGGTGCCGGCGGCCGAGGAATCCGCGCCCCGTTCGACGTATGCGCCGGCACGGCAGGATCCCGGCAGCCCGACGATGATGCAGAAGACGATCGCCCCGAGCCAGGTCGCCTACTACCTCGACCGAGGCTACGACCGGGTCTCCGGCTTCGTGCACCGGGCGAACGAGATCGCCCACCTGACGTCGCCGGCCCGGCTGCACGCCGCGCTCGGGCTCGGCTATCAGGGATCGCCGTTCACCCGGGACATGGACGAGGTCTACGTGCTGCGGTGGCCGGCCTATCGGCCGAGCCTCTACCGCATCCCGTACGGCGGGCAGACGGAGTCGGCCATGCGGGCGATGGAGGGCTGGGTCATCGAGCGTGCGCCCTTCCGGGGCAACGGGTTCGCCCCGGGCGAGAGCAGCGACGTGATCGCCGAGTTCAAGGTGGACAGCATCCGTCTTCCACACGGCGCACAGATCTGGCGGATCGGCGCCGACGACGGCGAGACCCTGGTCGCGACCCTGGACAGTGACGCCCCTGCCTGGAAGAAGACCGGGGAGAGCTGATGCGTGACGGTTACGTCGCCCGCTGGGAGGGCCGGGAATATGAGGCCAGCCCCGACGGCGACCGGGTCCGGATCTACCAGCCCGAGGCCGGCGACGGCTTCGAAGAGGTGCGCCCGGGACGCTTCGTACGCGTCGTGCCGGCCTCGGAGGTCGAGGATCTCGCATACGTACGCACCACCTGCGAGTGGAAGGGACAGCCGTTCATCGTGCTGGCCCAGCACGACAGTTGGCTGCGGGTCGAATACACCGGCGGACGCTCACCGGTCGCCGAGTCGATGGGGCTGGAAGCCTTCGATTTCGGCGTGTATCAGGGCTGGGCGCCGGCCAACGAAGTCGTCGAACTACGCGAATACCGGGCCTGACCGCGCCGGTCGGGCGGTGCCCTTACCCGGCCGCCGCGTGTGGTGCTTCGGTGTAGCGGCGTGGGCGCCACCAGGACCGTCTGGTCAGCGTCGCGCGTATGGCCGCGACCAGCAGATCCGGGCGCCGGTAGAGGTCGTCGTCGCTGACGTAGCGGATGGTCCAGCCCTGCCTGGTGAGCCAGTCGTGTCGACGCGGGTCGAGCCGTGAACCCCGGCGGTCCAGGTGCGCGATGCCGTCGTATTCGATCCCGACCCGCTGCCGCTGGTAGCCGAGATCCGTCCGATGCCGCTCCACGCCCCACTCGTCGGAGACGCCCAGTCGTGGGGTGGGTGCCGGCAGCCGGCCGTCGTGCAGCACGAGCCGCAGATGGGTCTCCTGCCGGCATTCGGCCAGCGGGCTGGCGATGGCCGCCAGCTCCCGGGCCTGCCGGATGCCGCGCAGCCGGTCGTGCCGGAGGAGCTCGGCCCCCAGCGTCTCGGCGGTGACCGCCCCGGACCGCAGCGCCGCGTCGAGTACGGCGAGCGCGTCCGGACGGGGCAGGGTGCGGGCAAGATCGACGGCTGTCCGGGGTGCCGGCAGGCAGGGCAGCCCGCAGACCTCGGTCAGTTCGCCGAACGGCAGCTTCGACTCGTGTGCCGTGACACCGCGCCGTTGCGGCACGGGGGTGCCGCTGGGGACGGCCACATGGACGGCGCGGACCGGCACCACGCCGAACCCGTGCAGTTGGGCGGCGGTGTGGTACGCCGCCACGGCGGCCGGCGGCGCCACCCGCAGCGTGCCCCGTACGACGTCGAGAAGGTCGGGCCGGGCCTGCGGATCCGGTCGGGCCTGATGCAGGTGCCCGGTGCTCGCCGTCCACCGGACGGCCGCCGGCCGCGGCAGTGACCGTGCCGGGTGGGGACGGTGCTCGGCGCGCAGGAGGCGGGGCAGTGCGGCGGCGGCGTCGTAGAGGTCGGTCATGTCGTGACGATCGCGCCTGTCGGGTGTTCTGGGAAGCCCGATCCCGCTCGCCTGTGGATAACCACCTGCCCTGTGGACAACGCCCAGATCGCCGCCCGGTGTGCTAAGGCCGGCAGCCTCTCAGGACTTGACCCACCGCAGGACCTCGCCGAGCACCAGGTCGGGGGACTCGACATGCGGGAAGTGCCCGACCCCGTCGAGCAGGCGCCACTCGTAGGGTGCGATGACGTACCGGCCGGAGCCCTGTGCGGTGCGGGGCAGCGACGCCGTGTCGAGTGCACCGTGCAGTTGCAGCGTCGGGGTCACCAGCGGCTTCTGCATCAGCCGCACGAACCGGTAGCCGTGCAGCCGCAGCACGGAACGGAAGGCCCACCGGTAACCCTCCAGGGCGCAGAACGACGCCTGCGGGATGCGGATCGCCTCCCGGCACCGGTCGGCGTACGCCTCGAACGACGGGCCGTTCACCCAGTCCGGACCACCCCAGTCCCGCAGGAACCCGCGCACCATCGCGGCGTTGTTCCTGGTCAGCACGTGCTCGTAGCGAGGGATCTGGAACCTCAGCGTCGGTGTGGCCGCCGCGAACTGGCCCCGGGGGTCGGCGAAGATGGCCGCCCGCAGGCGCAGCGGATGCGGTGCACCGAGCACCACCAGGCGGTGCACCATCTTCGGGTGGAAGCTCGCCGCCGTCCAGCCCACCATGCCACCGAACCCGGCACCGACGATGCTCGCCCGACGCTCGCCCAGCGCCCGGATCACGCCGGTGACGTCGGCCGCCATCGTGTAGCCGTCGTATCCCCGGGGCGGCTTGTCGCTGGCGCCGTACCCGCGCAGATCGACCGCGACCGCCCGGAATCCCGCATCGGCCACGGCGGGCAACAGGTGGTGCCAGGCGTACCAGAACTCCGGAAAGCCATGCAGAAAGAGGACGAGGGGTCCGGTGCCGGCCTCGACCACGTGGAACCGGGTGCCGTTGGCACCGATGAACCGATGGGTCCACGGACCGTCGTCCAACACACACGACTCGTCGACGGCCGGGGTCATGCCGGCCCGCCGCTCAAGCTCGCTCACGGTGCTCCCTCGCTTCGCTCGGCCCCACCGTGTTCTCGACTGAGCCCGATGGTTCGCTCGCTACGCTCGCTCACGGCGCCAGCCTAGGGCCTGATCAGCGGGTTACGTTCGATCGCGGCCCGGCTCGGCGAATACGGGTTCTCCCCGGCGGCCGGCGGCGGTTACGGTGCTCGAATGACCGTCGACCCCGCCACGACGTACGCCGACCTTCCGGTGCCGGTCGTCAGCGTCCAGGGCACGCCCGCCGAGTGCGGTGCCGCCTACGGGCGGGCCGCCCGTGCGCTCGTCGCCGCCAACCTCGACCTCTACCTGCGCCGGTTCCGTGAGCAGGCCGGTCTCGACGCCGCCGCGGTTCGTGTCGCCGGTGCCGGGTTCCGGCGTACGACGCTCGACCACCACCCGCGGGTCGCCGAGATGCTCGACGGCGTCGCCGAGGGGGCGGGCGCCTCGGTCGAGGAGATCTACGCGCTGAACGCGCGTACCGAACTGATCTACGGCGTACGCCCCGACGGTGGTGACGGAGGCTGCACCGCGGTTGGTGTGCTGGGTACGCACACCGCCACCGGCAGCCTGCTGATCGGGCAGAACTGGGACTGGCATCCGGCCCAGCGGGAGGCCACGGTGCTGCTGGCGACCCGGGACGAGCGGGGCCACGCGGTCGTGACGCTGGCCGAGGCGGGCATGCTGGCGAAGGCCGGGCTCAATTCGGCCGGCGTGGGGGTCTGCATCAACATGCTGGGTTGCGACCGTGACGGGCTGCCCCGTGGCGGCGGAGCACCCGGTGTGCCCTACCACGTGCTGCTCCGTTCGGTGCTGGAGGCCGACAGCCTGGCCTGGGCGTTGCGGGCGGCCTGCCGCAGCCCGCGCAACGCCTCCATCAACATGGTGCTCGGCCAGGCCGGTGACCACGGCGGTGAACTGATCGACCTGGAACTCGCACCGGGCGAGGCGGGCTGGCTGCATCCGGTGGACGGCCTGGTGACCCACGCCAACCACTTCGAGACCGGGCTGCCGGTCTTCGACACGATCAAGGAGTGGGGCGGCTCGTCGTTGTTCCGGTCGGCGCGTGCCCGGCGCCTGCTCGCCGACGCGGCGGCTACTCGGAAGGTGGGCGCCGACGACCTGATCGGGGTCTTCCGCGACCACGCGAGTTTCCCGCTGGGCATCTGCCGGCACGTCGACGAGCGGGACGCGCCGCTCGACCGTTCGGAGACGGTCTATTCGGTGCTGCTCGACCTCGACGGGCGGCGGTTCGGGCTGGCGGCCGGGCCGCCGTGCGGGCACGACTACACCTGGCTCGACCTGGCCGCGCTGCTGCCGGCGGACTGACGGCGACTGCCGGCCGGGGCGCGGGGTCAGCGCACCGGCATCACTTCGACGATGCTGTGGTGCTCGCCGGGACCGCAGTTGATCCGGAGCAGGAGCGGTTCGACCTTGACCCGGACGAACGTGCCCTCCTGCAACCGGACACCTTCGGAGCTGTGCAGGGCGTACAGCTTGCCGTCGTCGTTCTGCACCCCGAAGCACGGTCCGTTGCCGCCGCGGACGACCAGCCCGGTGACGATCGAGTCCGGTAGCTGGTCGGTCGGTTTCTGCGGTGGCCCGCTCGGCGGCCGCAGCGTCGGGAGGTCGGTGCTGGACAGCGGTGGTGGGCTGGTCCGGCCGGAGGGCGCGACGCCGGACGGGGAGCCTTGCGGTGTCGGTTCGGGTGACGGCGGTGACGCCGCGGCCGCCGGGGGCGGCGACTGATCGGTCACGGAGCCTCCGTCCGGATCGTTCGCGCAACCTGCCGCCACCAGCGCGAACAGGGTCAGTCCAGCGGCGAGCGGGGCAGCGGTGCGACGCATCGTGGACACACTACTTGGACTCGGCGGACCGCCGTACGGTTCCCGGTCGGGCCGGCTCGGAAAACGGGGCGGCGCCCGGGAAGGAGAACCTTCCCGGGCGCCGCCGGTGGACCGAGGTGGGTCAGGAGATACGGATCTTCATCGAAGTGCCGTTCTCTTCCACGACCCGGATCTTGACACCGGTCGCCGGGAGCTTGACGCCGTGGTTCGGCAGCTCGTCGTAGAAGTACTTCTTGGTGTCGTCGAACAGCGGGGCCGCGGCCTGGCCACGGATGTACTGCGGCTGGCTGTTCAGGTGCAGCGTGAAGGAGTCGGCCTTCCGCAGGCTGAACGTCGCGTCGTAGACCTGGACCCGGGCCCGCCACGGCTGGCCGGTCAGGTTGTAGATCGGCCGCGGGTGGGCGTCGATGTAGAGGTTACGACCCTCACCCGGGTGGGCGAAGGTGTCGTTGTCGGCCCACCGGGTGTTCCAGTACGAGATCAGGAGACCTTCCTGGTACGCGTAGTGGTCGACGTAGTCCGGCCGGGTGTTGGCGTAGCCGAAGAAGTACGGGCCGGTTTCGAGGTACTTGTCGTAACCGGTGTACGTCCGGTGGCCGGCGATGTAGAAGTTGTCGAACAGGCGGGTGTCGCTCTCGCTGACGATCGCCCACTCGCCACCCAGGGTCCAGCCCGGGGCACCGCTCTCGGCGCCCTCGGTGGACAGCGTCGCGCCGTCGGCGGTCACGGTGATCGCGTCACCGAAGAAGCCACCGTCGGCCACCGCGGCGTCGGTCACGTAGCGGAACCGGAACGGAACGACCTTGCCGGCACCCTCGTTCAGCGGGATGTTGATGTTCGCCCACTCGCCGCCGGAACTGCCGTCGAGCGCCGGCCGGCTGCCGCCGTCGGTGCCGCCCGGCGTGCCGTTGACCGTGAACGGCAGGGCCGTCCAGGTCGAGCCACCGTCGAACGAGGCCTCGAAGTAGAGGTAGTCGTAGCCCGCCTCGATGTCGTAGCGGCCCTTGAGCGACACGGACGCGGACGTCTTGCCGGTCAGGTCGATCGAGGTCGCCAGCGAGTCGTTGCGGTCGTTCTCGTTGCCCGAGAAGAACTGCTTCGTGCCCTCGAACGGTGCGCCGAGGTCGAAGGAGTATTCCCGCTGCGGGAGCACCACGACGACGGACTGCGCCTTGTTCGTGTTGTAGGCCTGTGGGCCGAGTTCCAGCGTGCGCTTCTGGCCGGCCACCACGACCTCGTAGTCGAGCCAGCCGAGCTGGAGCTTGTTCCACGCGCCGAGGTCACCGCCGCGCTCGCCGATGCCGCCGTCGCCCGGGGCGCCGAGACGGCTCTGCGCCATCAGCGTCCAGTGCTCGTTGTTGTTGTCGCCGCCGCTGAGGACGTTGTAGTCGTCCGGCAGGCCGAGGTCGTGCGCGTATTCGTGGTAGAAGACGCTGCGGCCACCGTTTTCCGGCTGGATCGTGTAGTCGCCGATCCAGATCCCGGTGCTGCCGATCTGGGTGCCGCCGAGCGGGTTCGTCGCCGGGCCGTCGAGGCCGACGAGGTTGTTGTACGCGTACCAGCGGTGGCTCCAGATGGCGTCCTCGCCCTGCCAGGGGTCACCGTCGGCGGCGTCGCCACCGGCGTGGACGATCTGGAAGTGGTCGATGTAGCCGTCGGGCTCGTTGAAGTCGCCGTCGCCGTCGAAGTCGTAACGGTCCCACTTGTCGAACTCGCGCATGTCCGCGGCGATCTGCGCGTCGGTGCGGCCGGCGGCCTTCTGGTCGGCGACCCACTGGTTGGCGGCGTCCTTGACCAGCGCCCAGACGTTGGAGCAGACGTTGCTGCCGCACAGGTCGCGGCCGTAGCGGGCCTCGTTGTAGTTGACCTTGACCCAGTCGGTCACGGTGCCTTCGACGCTGTAGCGGCCGGAGGACTGCGCCTCGAAGTACTGCTTGACCGACTCGGTGCCCGCGCCCTCGCCGAAGTAGAGGTCGCGGAAGTAGTCGGCACTGAAGTCGGAGCGCCACACGGTCGAGTTGTCGACCGCCCGGTTGGGGGCGGGGATCTCGTTGTGGAGTGGACCGTCGAAACGGATCGGCCCCGGCACGTTGGGGTTGCTGTCGATGTCGGGGTAGCTGGGGTGCCGGTCGTTGCCGAACTCGGCCAGGATCACGAAGATCCGGTCGGTCTTCTCACGGGACAGTTCGACGTACTGATCGGTGGTCTGTGCTCCACCGGCCTTGCGGGCGCCGGCGCTGCGGCCGGCCGGCCCGTTGCCGGTGGTCTCGCCGACCTTGACGACGGTGCTGCCGTTGCGCTTCTCCGGCGTCGAGCGGCCGGTCAGAACGTCCGTGAGACCCTGCTGGCGCAGTTCACGGCGCTTGTCTTCGAGCGGGTTGGGCAACTCGTCGTGGAAGGGCGCGGGATCCGAAACCGACGGGGATGCGTCCGGCGTCTGTGCCGGGGGCGCGGCATAGGCCGGCGAGCTGAGCGCGAAGCTCGACGTCGCCGTCAGCGTGAGCCCGAGCAGCCCCACTGCGACTCTGCGCACGTGGTACCTCCGGTTTGAGGGAACCGACCCGACGGGGGTTAGAGGGGTCGGGGGACGGCCCTGTTTTATGGGGCCATTGAGAAACCTAAACACTGATGGGGATCGTGGGAAGTCACCGACGTCAGTTTGTTGCAGGAAATTCGCAGTCGCTGCCCCATATGTCACATCCATCGGATGTTCAGTCCCGTGCGGCTGGCCCCCGGAGGTGTGTCTGCCTGCCAAAAGACCGACGGTGAGTGAGTCCTCAGTCAGGACCCACTCACCGTCGACGATGAAAATCAGTCTTCGTCGGACTTTCCGGACTGCATGCCGGAGGAAATCAGATCCATGACCGCCGAGTCCTGGAGCGTGGTGACGTCGCCGAGTGACCGGTTTTCCGCCACATCACGCAGCAGCCGGCGCATGATCTTGCCGGAGCGGGTTTTCGGCAGTTCCGGTACGAGCATGATCTGGCGCGGTTTCGCGATCGGGCCGAGGGTCTTCGCGACGTGATTGCGCAACTCCTGGATCAGGGCCTCGCCCGCGTCGCCGGCGGTGTCCACACTGCCCCGCGGGATGGTGAAGGCCACGATCGCCTGACCGGTCGTCGGGTCGGTCGCGCCGACCACCGCGGCCTCGGCGACCGAGGGGTGACTGACCAGCGCCGATTCGACCTCCGTCGTGGAGATGTTGTGGCCGGACACCAGCATCACGTCGTCGACCCGGCCGAGCAGCCACAGGTGCCCGTCACTGTCCTTCTTGGCCCCGTCGCCGGCGAAGTACATCCCCTCGAACCGCGACCAGTACGTCTCGACGAACCGGTCGTCGTCGCCCCAGATGGTGCGCAGCATCGACGGCCACGGCTCGCGCAGCACCAGGTAGCCGCCGCCCCCGTTGGGCACCGACTGCCCCTGGTCGTCGACCACGTCGGCGGCGATTCCCGGCAGCGGGCTCATCGCGCTGCCCGGCTTGGTCGCGGTGACGCCGGGCAGTGGCGAGATCATGATCGCGCCGGTCTCGGTCTGCCACCAGGTGTCGACGATCGGGGTCCGGGCCCGGCCGATGTTTTCCCGGTACCACATCCACGCCTCGGGGTTGATCGGCTCACCGACGCTGCCGAGCACCCGCAGCGACGACAGGTCGAAGCCGGCCGGGATGTCGTCGCCCCACTTCATCATCGTGCGGATCAGGGTCGGCGCGGTGTAGAGGATGCTGACCTTGTAACGGTCGACGATCTCCCAGAAGCGGGCCTTCGACGGGGTGTCCGGGGTGCCCTCGTACATGATCTGGGTGGCGCCGTTGGCCAGCGGCCCGTAGACGATGTAGGAGTGGCCGGTCACCCAGCCGATGTCGGCGGTGCACCAGTAGACGTCGGTCTCCGGCTTGAGGTCGAAGACCGCGTGGTGCGTGTACGCCACCTGGGTCAGGTAGCCGCCGCTGGTGTGCAGGATGCCCTTGGGCTTGGCCGTCGTGCCGCTGGTGTAGAGGATGAACAGCGGCTGCTCGGCGTCGAACGGCTGCGCCTCGTGCTGGTCGCTGGCCGTCTCGACGGTCTCGTGCCACCACAGGTCCTTGTCCGTCCAGGCCACGTCCTGTCCGGTACGGCGTACGACCAGCACGTGCTCCACCGTCGGCGACTTGGCGACCGCCTCGTCGACGGTCGGCTTCAGCGCCGACGGCTTGCCCCGGCGGTAGCCGCCGTCGGCGGTGATGACGACCTTGGCGCTGGCGTCGGCGATCCGGCTGGACAGCGCGTCGACCGAGAAGCCGCCGAAGACGACACTGTGGGTCGCCCCGATCCGGGCGCAGGCCAGCATCGCGACCGCTGCCTCGGGGACCATCGGCATGTAGATCGCCACCCGGTCGCCGGCGGTGACGCCCAGGTCGGTCAGCGCGTTGGCGGCCTGGCTGGTCAGCCGGTGCAGTTCGGCGTACGTGATGGTGCGGGTGTCGCCCGGCTCGCCCTCCCAGTGGATCGCGACCCGGTCGCCCCGGCCGGCCTCGACGTGCCGGTCGAGGCAGTTGTAGGCGACGTTGAGTTGCCCGCCGACGAACCACTTCGCGAACGGTGGGTTCGACCAGTCGAGGATCTCGTCCCACTGTTTCGCCCAGTCGAGCCGACCGGCCTGGCGGGCCCAGAACGCGAGCCGGTCCTCGGCCGCCTCGTCGTAGGCGGCGGCGGTGACGTTTGCGGCGTCGGCGAGTGCCGCGGGGGGTTCGAACTGCCGCGTCTCCTGAAGCAGGTTCTCGAGAGTCTCGCTCATGCGTAAGGCTCCTCGTGCGTCACGTGATTTGCGTCTCCATCGCGAGGTTAGTTGCGATGTCCGGACCGGTGCGACAGCAGGCGGGGCCGGAGGCGGGACGGCGCGCCGAGTGGCCGCTGCCGCGCGCCGGCCGGTCCGCCGCTGCCGCCGACGTGGGGCGGGGTGGGCGTGGTCGTCGCGGTGGTCGATGTGGGCGGGGCCGGGCCGATGCGCGGGTGCTGCGCGCCGGTTGGCCACACCTGATCGAATCTTGCCACTTACGAGCGCAATCACGCAGCCCTTGTTTCGTACCCGAACCGCTGGCCACCGACGGACCCGGTTAGCGTGGCAGCGTGACCGCCGACCCGCTCGCCCCGCTTCTCGCCCTGGCCGACGTCGCGCCGGCCGTCGACCGGGCCCGCGAGCGGGTCGACCAGGCTCTGCGGCACCGCGCCCTACGCCGCCACGGCGGCCAGGTCGCCGCCGAGATCAGCCTGCGGTCCGCGGTCGCCAGCGCCGCTCTGGAGGGGTACGTCCACGAGCGGGAGGCCGTTCGCGCCGGCACCGTCACCGATCCCGTGGCGCAGGGGGCGCTCCGGGTCGCCGGCGCCCTGCCCGGCCTCGCCGACCTCTGGCCGAAGGCGCCCCGGCAGGTGCTCGCCCGCCTGCACGTGCTCGCGGCCCGCGGCGCCGTGGCCGAGGACGCCCTCGGCCGCCCAGCGGGCGGCGCCCCCGACGAGCCGGCGGCGGCCCGGCTCGACGCCCTGTCCGCCCTGGTCACCGGCGGCACCTCGGTTTCCCCGCTGGTGCTGGCCGCCGTCGTGCACGGGGAACTGCTCGCGCTGCGGCCGTTCGCCGGCCCGTCCGGCGTGGTCGCCCGGGCCGCCGCGCGCCTGACCCTGCTGTCCACCGGCTTCGACCCGCGTGGACTGGTCGCCGTCGACGTCGGCCACCGCGAGCGGGAACCCGAGTACGCCGGCGCGGCCGGCGCGTTCGCCACCGGAACGCCGGACGGGGTGCGCGCGTGGCTGCGGCACTACACCGCGGCGATCGAGGTCGGGGCCGACCAGCTCACCGCCGTCGGCGACGAGGTGCTCGCCGCCGGATAGCGGGCGGTGTGCGGCGCCCCGGACGGGGTCAGGCCGAGGCGGTGCGGGTCCGGCGGTGGCGGCCGTACCAGGCGATACCGATCGCCACCCCGACGCCGACCCCGATCGCCGCCGCGGCGACCGGTACGGCCGGCCGCTCACGCAACCGGCGGTGCAGCGGGATCGGGTGGCGGAACTCCAGCACCGGCCACGAGTTCTCCGACGCGAGCTTGCGCAGCGTCCGGTCGGGGTTGACCGCGGTCGGATGGCCCACGCACTCCAGCAGCGGAATGTCGCTCGACGAGTCGGAATAGGCGAAGCACTCGGCCAGGTCGTAGCCGCGCGCCTTGGCCAGCGCACCGACCGCGTCGACCTTGGCCGGGCCGGCCGCGTAGAACTCGACCTCGCCGGTGTAACGCCCCTCGGAGATCATCATCCGGGTGGCGATGACGTCCGGCACCCCGAGCAGCTCGCCGATCGGCCGGACCATCTCCTCGCCGGAGGCGGACACGAGGACGACATCCCGGCCGGCCGCCTGGTGTTCCTCGATCAGCGCGGCCGCCTCGGCGTAAACGTAGGGGTTGATCAGCTCGTGCAGGGTCTCCGCGACGATCTGCCGGACCTGGTCGACCTGCCACCCCTTGCAGAGGGTCGCCAGGTAGTCGCGGGTGCGCGCCATCGTCTGCTCGTCCGTGCCGCCCAACCGGAACATCAACTGGGCGTACGCGGACTTGACCACGTCTCGTCGCGTGATCAGGCCGTCGCGGTAGAACGGCCGACCGAACGCCAAGGCACTGGACTTGGCGATCACGGTCTTGTCGAGATCGAAAAACGCGGCACTTCGGCCCACGGCGCGCAAGTCTAGCCGGATGGTCTATGGTCTGCGGGTGCACGGGGGGCATGGTCGTCGCCCCGTCGGCCTGCGAATCCTGATACGCAGGTCAGCGATGTGGCGGCCGTCGATCCCGGGCCCGGTGTCAGCCGGTGCCGCGTGTTGGGGTAAACGCCACTCGACGCGCACCGGTCCACTCAGGCATGCTTGTAATCGCGACAGAGTTCTGTGTGATCGGCTCGTCCGACTGACCCTCAGCGGTTGCACCCCCCGTGACCGCTGAGTGGGTTCGGCTCGACCCCCCCGGAGCCGAACCTCAAGACGACCCCCGTCTCCCCCCGACGGGGGTCGTCCCATTTCCCGGGGTAGCGCTCCCACGCCGCCTGGCGAGGTGCCGAATCGGGTAGCGCCACATTGTCGATCATGAGTCTGGTGCGTCCCCCGAAGGGTACTTCGTCACCGCTCCGATAGCAGATCCACCATCGACCCTCAGCGTTGTCCACAGGCGGGTCGGTTATCCACAGGTACGCCATCGCAGGCTGCACCGGCCGCCCCCGCTCCGCCACGGTTGTGCCCTACCGCACTCGACCGTTGGAGGAGCGCGATGCCACCCCGTACGTCCGTCCGCCCCGCGCCGCGGCTCCCGCTCGTGGTGACCTCCGACACCGACCTTCTCGACGACCTGCTCCGGCTCGCCGCAGCCGGCGGCCGCGAGGTCGACGTGGCCACCGATCCCGCCGCCGCCCGGTCGCGCTGGAGCACCGCCCCGCTGGTGTTCGTCGGCAGTGACCAGGTTCAGCCCTGCCTGCGCGCCCGGCTGCCCAGCCGCCCCCGGTTGGTGCTCGTCGGCCGCTCCGGCGCCGACAACACGGTCTTCGAGATCGCCCAACTGATCGGCGCCGAGCACGTGGCACTGCTCCCGGCGGCCGAACCCTGGCTGGTCGACCGGTTCGCCGAGCCCGTCGTCGAACGCGCCGCCGCCGGCCGGATCGTCGCCGTGGTCGGCGGCCGCGGTGGCGCGGGTGCCAGCGTGCTCGCCGGCGGCCTGGCGATCACCGCCTCCCGGGCCGGCCTGCGCACCCTCCTCGTCGACGCCGACCCCCTCGGCGGCGGCCTCGACCTGGTGCTCGGCTGGGAGCAACTGGAGGGACTGCGCTGGCCGGCGCTCACCCGTGCCGACGGCCGGGTCGACGTGCCCGCCCTGGTCCGGGCCCTGCCGAGCCGGGGTGACCTGGTGATGCTCTCCTGGGACCGCGGCGACCTGCTGGACCTGCCCGCCGAGGCGATGGCCGCCACCATCGACGCCGGCCGGCGGGGTCGCGACATCGTCGTGGTCGACCTGCCCAGGCAGTTCGACGACGCGGCGGTCGTCGCGCTCCAGGCCGCCGACCACGCCTTCGTGATCGTGCCCGCCGAACTGCGGGCCACCGCCGCCGCGGCCCGGGTCGCCGCCGCCGCGGCCGTGCACAGTGCCAACCTTGCCGCCATCGTGCGCGGCCCGGCACCCGGCCGCCTGAAGGGCCGGGAGATCGCCCGCGCCCTCGGGATGCCGCTGGCCGGGACGCTGCGCCCCGAGCCCGGCCTGTGCCGGGGGCTCGAACGCGGCGAGGCCCCCGCCGCCACCGGACGCGGCCCGCTGGCCGAACTGTGCCAGCGGCTCGTCGCCGAGGTCACCGGCACCGACGCGGCGGCGGCATGACCGGCATCCGGCCCGCCCGGCCGTCCGCCCAGGGCACCGACCTCGCCGTACGGGTCCGGCGGCACTTCGTCACCCGGGGCGCCGACGTGACACCCGCCGCCGTCGTCACCGCCGTACGCGAGGACGGCGGTGCGGCGGTCCTCGGCGACAACGCGCTGCTGCGCCTGGCCACCAGGGTGCACGACGATCTCGTCGGTGCCGGTCCACTCGCCCCGCTGCTGGCCGATGCCGAGGTCACCGACATTCTCGTGAACGGAATCGACGTCTGGGTCGACCGGGGGCGAGGACTGCGCCGGGTGGCGGTGCCGCTCGGCGGGGTCGACGACGTACGGCGGCTGGCCCAGCGCCTCGCCGCCGCCTGCGGGCGCCGCCTCGACGACGGGGCGCCGTACGCCGACGCGCGGCTGCCCGACGGCACCCGGCTGCACGCCGTGCTGCCGCCGGTGGCCGTCGCCGGGCCGTACCTGTCGCTGCGTACCTTCCGGCAGCGCCCCTTCACCCTCGCCGAACTCGTCGGCTGCGGCACGGTGCCCGCCGAGGCCGAGCCGCTGCTCGCCGGGATCGTGGCCGCCCGGCTCGCCTACCTGGTGACCGGCGGGACCGGCTCGGGCAAGACGACGCTGCTGAACACGCTGCTCGGCATGGTGCCGTCGCACGAGCGGATCGTCCTGGTCGAAGACGCCGCCGAGCTGCGTCCGGTCCATCCGCACGTGGTCGCGCTCCAAGCCCGTACGTCCAACGTGGAGGGAGTCGGGTCGGTCGGCCTCAGCGACCTCGTACGTCAGGCCCTGCGGATGCGCCCCGACCGGCTGGTCGTCGGCGAGTGCCGGGGCGCCGAAATCGTGGACCTGCTCGCCGCGTTGAACACCGGGCACGACGGCGGAGCGGGCACCCTGCACGCCAACGCACCCGCCGACGTACCCGCCCGACTGGAGGCACTCGGCCTGCTCGGCGGCCTGCCCAGAGTGGCTTTGCACGCCCAGGTCGCCGCCGCGCTCCAGGTGCTGATCCAGGTACGCCGTACCCGCGACGGCCGGGTGCTGGAGGCGATCTGCCTGCTCCTGCCAGCGGGGCCGGACCGGCTGGTGACCGCCGTACCGGCCTGGCGCAACGGGCCGGGCGCAGGTCCGGGCGCACCCATGCTGGCCCGGCTGTTCGCCCAGCGTGGCGTCGCCGTTCCCGCCACCATCGACGGTGGCCGCGCATGAACGGATGGCTCACCGCCGCCAGCCTCCTCGCGGCCGCGACCGTGGTCGGCTGGCCCGCCAGGCAGGGGCGGGTCCGCTGGGCCGGACTGGTCGGTCACCGGGCAGCCCCTGCGGCCCGGCGGCTCGGCCGCCACCTGACCCTCGACGCCCTGCCGCCGGGTCGGGCGGCCCTGCTCGCCGCGGTGGTGGTGGCGGTGCCGGGCGGGCTCGCCGGCGGGCCGGTCGCCGCGACGGTCGCGGCGGTCTACGGCTGGCTTGCCGCACGCACCGTGCTGCGCGGCCGGGCCGCCCGCGAAACCGCCCGGCGGCACCGGGAAGCCCTCGACGACCTGTGCGGGCTGGCCGCCGACCTGCGTGCCGGACTGCCGGCCGCCACCCTGCTGGCCCCGACCACCCCACCCACCCGCACGGCCGCGCCCGCCACCTCCCGTGAGCGGGCCACCCGCAGCGACGACCGGCTCGCCCGGCTGACCGGTGCCGCGGCCCGGCTCGCCGAGCAGACCGGTGCGCCCCTGGCCGAGCTGGTCGAACGGATCGAGGCGGACGCGCGGGCCATGGATCGTGCCCGGGCCGCCGCGGCGGCGCAGGCGGCGGGTGCCCGGGCCACCGGCTACCTCCTGGCCGGGTTACCCGTCGGCGGTATCGCTCTCGGCTACGGCATCGGCGTGGACCCGCTCGCCGTCCTTCTGCACAGCCCGATCGGCGCCGCCTGCGCACTCGGCGCGGTCGCGCTCCAGTTCGCCGGACTGACCTGGACGGACCGGCTGGTGAACGCACCGGACCGGACCAGCGGCCCCGGCATCCTGGACCGGACAGGCGGCCCCGCCACCGTGGCGCAGAGCGGCACCGCCGCCGCGTCCGCACCGGGCGGTGCCCACGACACCCCGGTCCGGGCAACGGCCGGCGCGGCGGCACGCCCGACCACCCGTGACGGCATTCCCGGCCGGGTGCCCTGATGTCGGCACCGATCGTCGCCGCCGGCTGTTTCCTCGTGATCGCCCTCCTGGTCGTGTTCCCCGGCCGTCCGGCCCGTACGGCGACCAGGCGCCGGCTCGTCCAGGTGCTCGGCGATCTTCACCCACGGGCTCCACGACGCCCCGATGTCGTCCGCGCCGGTGCCGTGCTTGGTGGGCTGGCCACGGCGGTCGTACTCGGTGGCTGGGGCGGACTCGCGGCCGGCGTCGCCGTCGCCGTCGGGCTCGACCGGTCGCTGCGCCGCCTCGAACCGGCCGCGCAGCGGGCGAGACGGCTGCGCGAGCTGGCGGACCTGCCGCTGGCCGCCGATCTCCTCGCCGCGGCGCTGCGATCCGGTGCGCCGGTGGACCGGGCGGTCAGCGCCGTGGCGCAGGCCCTGGACGGTCCGCTCGGCGTCCGGCTGACGGCGGTCGCCCGATCGCTGCGGCTCGGTGCCGAACCGGAAGAGGCGTGGGCGCACCTCGCCCCCGTGGCCGGTGCCGAGCGGCTGGCCGCCGCGGCGGTGCGATCGGCGGGCAGCGGCGGCGCCCTGGCCGGCGCGCTGACCCGGCTCGCCGACGACCTGCGGGCAGACCGGGCGGTCGCCGCCGAGGCGGCGGCCCGGCGGGCGGGCGTGCTCATCGTGTTGCCGCTCGGGCTGTGCTTCCTGCCCGCCTTCATTCTCGCCGGCCTGGTGCCGGTGATCGTCGCCGTGCTCGACGACGTGCTGTAACCCGACCGAGGAAAGGGAACCCGTCATGCGCAAACTCATCGCCCGGCTCCAGGGCGACGCCGGAATGAACACCGCCGAGTACGCCGTCGGCACTCTCGCCGCCGTGGCCTTCGCCGGCATCCTGCTCAAGGTGCTGACCTCCGGCAACGTCCAGTCCGCGCTCACCGCCGTGATCGACCGGGCGCTCAAGTGATCCGGCGCCGGTCAGGTGGCCGCGACCGAGGCTCGTTCACCGTCGAGGCCGCGGCCGGGCTGCCGGCGCTCCTGCTGTTGCTGCTGGTCGGACTCACCGCGGTAGACGCGGTGACCGCGAAGGCGCAATGCGTCGACGCGGCGCGGGAGGCGGCGCTGGCCGCCTCCCGCGGCGAGCCGGGAACGGCGGCGGGGGAACGGGCCGCCCCGCCGGGCGGAGCGGTCTCGGTGTCCGTCCGGGGCGACACGGTCGTGGCGACGGTGCGGGCGCCGGTACGCACCCTCGGCGCGCGCCTGCCACGCCTGACGGTGACCGCCACCGCTGTCGCCGCTGTCGAGCCCGACCTGCCGGAGCCGGCCCCATGACCGCCGCCGGTCCGCCGACGTACGCGGCCCCATCCGACCGGGGCAGTGCGTCGCTGTGGGTGCTGGCCGTCGGCCTGCTGCTCGTGGCGGCCGGCATCGCCGGTGCCGCGGTCGGCGCGGCCCGGGTCGCCGGCCGACAGGCGAAGGTGGCGGCCGACCTGGGGGCGCTGGCCGGGGCCGCCCGGACTCTCGACGGAGCCGGTCCGGCCTGTGCCCGGGCCGCGATGATCGTCGAGGCGAACGGCGCCCGACTCGTCTCGTGCACGCCCGACGGCCTCGACCTCCTCGTCACCGCCGACGTGGTCGTGCATCCGATGCCCGGCCTGGCCCGGACCGCCCGTGCCACGACCCGGGCCGGCCCGGTCCGCGCCGGCCCGGGCGGTCCGCCATGAGGTGCGGGACGACCCGGCCACGGGACGGCCGACTGCGGCGGCCCGACGGTCTACTCCGGAAGGTGCGCCAGCACCACGTCGAGGACCTTCACCGCCTCGGCCTTCGCCAGCGGGTTGTTGCCGTTGCCGCACTTCGGCGACTGGACGCACGACGGGCAGCCAGTCTCGCAGCGGCATCCGGCGATCGCGTCCCGGGTCGCCCGCAGCCACGAGGCCGCCGTCCCGTACGCCCGCTCGGCGAACCCGGCACCGCCCGGGTGTCCGTCGTAGACGAACACGGTCGGAGCCTCGGTGTCGGCGTGCGCCGCGGTCGACAACCCACCGATGTCCCACCGGTCGCAGGTGGCCACCAGCGGAAGCAGGCCGATGGCGGCGTGCTCGGCGGCGTGCAGCGCACCCGGTATGTCGGCCACGTCGACACCGGCCGCCGCCAGGGCCGGCGGGGAGAGGGTGAACCACACCGCGACGGTCCGCAGCTCGCGGGTCGGCAGATCCAGCGGGCGGGTGTCGATGACCTCGCCCGAGCCGATGCGCCGGCGCTGGTACGACACGACCTGGCTGGTCACGTCGACCTCGCCGAGGAACAGCCCGACCGGTCCGGCGTCCACGTAGGACCGGACCGAGACCACGGAGAGGGAGGTGACGTCGCGGGCATGGGTGGACCAGTCGGGCTCCTCGGCGTGCACCAGCGCGCAGGCGTCGTCGAGGTCGAGTTCGTCGACGACGTACGACACGCCCTGGTGCAGATAGACCGCGCCGGGGTGGACCAGGAAGTGCGCCGACGCCGGGTCGACGGTGCCGAGCAGCCGTCCGGTCGCCGACTCGACCACGCACAGCGGTGCGCCCCCGGTGCCGCGCAGGTCGACTTCGGGCCGCCCGCTGTGCCGCCAGTACCAGCCCGTGGGCCGCTGCCGCAGGGCGCCGGCCTCGACGAGCGCCGCCACCGCGTCGTTCGCGCCGGGGCCGAAGAGTTCCAGGTCGGCCGGTGTCAACGGGGCCTCGACCGCGGCGCAGCAGAGCTGCGGGCCGAGGACGTACGGGTTGGACGGGTCCAGCACGGTCGACTCGACCGGGCGGCCGAACACCGCCTCGGGGTGGTGCACCAGGTAGGTGTCGAGCGGGTCGTCACGGGCGACCAGCACGGCCAGCGCCTCACCACCGGCCCGCCCGGCCCGCCCGGCCTGCTGCCACAGCGAGGCCCTGGTGCCCGGATAGCCGCAGATCAGCACGGCGTCGAGGCCGATCAGGTCGACGCCCAGCTCCAGCGCGTTCGTCGAGGCCAGGCCGAGCAGTTCGCCGTCGAGCAGGGCGCGTTCCAGCGACCGCCGCTCTTCCTTGAGATAGCCGGCCCGGTAGGCCGCCACCCTGTCGCCGAGGCCCGGGACCGCCTCGTCGAGCGATCGCCGCGCCATCGTCGCCACCACCTCGGCGCCCTTGCGCGAGCGGACGAAGGCCAGCGTGCGTACCCCGGCGGCGACCGCGTCGGCGAGCAGGTCGGCCGTCTCCCGCAGCGCCGACCGGCGTACGGCGTCCGGGGCTGGTTCGTCGCCGTCGGCGGGCCGCCCGTCCCCCTCCCGCAGGGCCGGCCGCCGGGTCGCCGGCACCACGACCGCCTCCCCGTCCGGCCGGTCGGCGGGCAGGAGTGGCGGTTCCCACAGCGCGAAGGTCACCCCGCCACGGGGCGAGGTGTCCTCGACGACGGCCTCGACGGGCAGGCCGATGAGCCGCCCCGCCGCCGCGGCCGGATCGCCCGAGGTCGCCGACGCCAGCACGAAGACCGGGGTACGTCCGTACCGGGCGACCTGGCGGCGCAGCCGGCGCAGCACGTGTGCGACGTGCGAGCCGAAGACACCGCGGTAGGTGTGGCACTCGTCGACGACGACGAACGCCAGCCGGCGCAGGAAGCCGGCCCAGCGGGCGTGGCCGGGCAGGATGCTGTGGTGCAGCATGTCCGGGTTGGTCAGCACGAACCGGGAGTGCTGCCGGATCCACTCCCGTTCGGTGCGCGGCGTGTCGCCGTCGTACGCCGCCGGGCGTACCCCGGGAAGGGCCAGGCCGTCGACGGCGCGCAACTGGTCGGCGGCCAGCGCCTTGGTCGGTGCGAGGTAGAGCACGGTGGCCCGCGGGTCGGCGAGCAGCCGGGACAGGGCCGGCAGCTGGTAGGCCAGTGACTTACCCGACGCGGTGCCGGTGGCGACGACGACGTGGTGGCCGTCGTACGCGAGTTCGGCCGCCCGCGCCTGGTGCTGCCAGGGTGCGGCGACGCCCCGCCGGGTGAGGGTGTCCCGCAGTTCCTCCGGCACCCACCGGGGCCATTCGGCGGTGACGCCGGCCCGGGCCGGCATCCGCTCGACATGGGTGACGGCGGAGTCCCCGGTGCCACTGTCGGCCCGCGGTCGCAGGTGCCGCAGCAGGTCGGGTGGCGTCACGGCGGCCGTGACCGGCGGCCGATCCGGGCCGCCCGCCGCGGATAGTGTGGCTGCGGAGGTCACGCCCTGCACTCTCGCACTGGTGTGCGGATATGGGAAATGGTCGCGCGGGGTATATGACGCGACGGCACCGGGTTGAACCTCGTGCGGACCCGTCCGCCCACCCGATGGTTAGATGCCAGGAGCGTTCCTGGCGGAGGAGGATCCATGGACAGGCCGATGGACAGCGAGGGGCAGTCCAGAGATGCGATGTCGCTCACGACCCGCACCGTCGACGGGCACACGGTGCTGGAGGTCGGCGGCGAGGTCGATCTTGTCTCCGGCACCCGGCTGCGGGAGCGGTTCCTCCAGCTGATCGACGGCGGGTCACGCAGCATCGTGGTCGACCTGGGTGGGGTGACGTTCATCGACTCCACCGGGTTGGGGGTGCTGCTCGGCGGCCTGAAGCGGCTGCGTGCCGTCGGGGGCACGTTCAGCCTGGTCTGTGACAAGGAGCCGCTGCTCAAGATCTTCCGGATCACCGCCCTCGACCAGGTCTTCCCGATCTTCGCCACTGCGGAGGAGGCCCTCAGCGCCGGTCAGGCCGGTCCGGCGGCGTGATGTCGACGGTTCGACTCTCGTTCTCGCCGGCCCCGGTGCACGTGCGGACCGCGCGGCTGGTCGGTGTGGCCGTCGCCCGTCGGGCCGGGGTGGCCGAGGAACTGCTCGACGAGGTACGTCTCGCGATCGGCGAGGCGTGCACCCGGGCGGTCGCCCTGCACCGCCAGTACGGGCTGCCCGACCTGGTGTTGATGGAGATGTCCGACGACGTCTCCTACACCGTGCGGGTGATCGACCGAGCGCCGATCGAGGCTGGGCTGGGGCTGGCCGCGCTACCGCCGGACGAACTCGCCGACGAGTCGCTGACCGACGAGGCGCTCACCGTCGGAGTGGGATTCGCCCTGCTGGCGGGCTTTGTCGAGGACCTTCAGGTGCGTCCGGTCGACGAAGGGATCGGCACCGAGGTCCGGATGGTGTGGCCGGTGGGGCGGTAACGCGGGACCCTCCGACCGACCGCCTCGGAAGCCGAAGCCGATGGCGCCGCTTCTCGCAACCGGTACTACAGCGAAAAACATCACCGTGTCACAGTGGGTGGACGGTGTGACCTCCACCACGGTCTGCCGCTACAGTACCCGGGGTTATCAGCAACAGCCTGGCCCGCAGCCCGCGATGCCGGGTGAGTCGATGCTCCACGCGTGGAGTCGCCGGGCCGGTTCGTCCGCCGGGTCGGCGCGAGCGTTCGGTACAGGAGGACATAGATGTCCGGGACCTTGGCCGCCGAGGGCGGCGGGTTGTCCCTTACCGGCGAGAATCTCTCGTACGTAATTGTCGCCGCGGTAATCGCGTTGGTGGCGCTCGGCTTTGCCGGTGCGCTCGTCAAGGCGGTTCTGGCGACCGGTAGGGGCACCACCAACATGCAGGAGATCGCTGGGGCCGTCCAGGAGGGCGCCTCGGCATACCTGTTCCGCCAGTTCAAAACCCTCGGCATTTTCGTCGTCATCGCCGTGGTGCTGCTTTTCCTGCTGCCGGTGCACGGCGCGGGCGACAACGAGACCCTGGTGAAGATCGGCCGGTCGGCCTTCTTCGTCGTCGGTGCGGCGTTCAGCGCCTTCATCGGTGGGGCCGGTATGGCGCTGGCGACCCGGGCCAACCTGCGGGTGGCCGCGGCGGCGCGGGAGAGCAGCGGTGGCCGCGAGGCGGCCATGCAGATCGCGTTCCGCACCGGCGGTGTGGTCGGCTTCCTCACCGTCGGCCTGGGCCTGCTCGGTGCCGCGGTGGTCGTGCTGATCTTCAAGGCCGACGCGGCGACCGTGCTGGAGGGCTTCGGCTTCGGTGCCGCGCTGCTGGCCATGTTCATGCGGGTCGGCGGCGGCATCTTCACCAAGGCGGCCGACGTCGGCGCCGACCTGGTGGGCAAGGTCGAGCAGGGCATCCCCGAGGACGACGCGCGTAACCCGGCGACGATCGCCGACAACGTGGGCGACAACGTCGGCGACTGCGCCGGCATGGCCGCCGACCTGTTCGAGTCGTACGCGGTGACCCTGGTCGCCGCGCTGATCCTGGGCCGGGCCGCGTTCGGCGAGCAGGGGCTGGTGTTCCCGCTCATCGTGTCCACCGTCGGTGTGATCATCGCGATCATCGGCGTCTTCATCACCCGCCTGCGGGCGTCCGACCGCAACGGGATGGTGGCGATCAACCGGGCGTTCTATGCCTCGGCGGTGCTGTCGGCGGTGCTGGTCGCGATCGTGTCGTGGCTCTACCTCCCGTCGACCTGGCCGGCGCTGCTCGGCGACGACTGGCGGTCGGTGCTGGACCTCGACGCCGACGAGAGCCTTCCGTTGAGCCCGCCGCTGGTGGCCATCGGGGCGGTCGTCATCGGCATCGTGCTGGCGGCGGCGATCCAGGCGCTCACCGGCTACTTCACCGAGACGCACCGGCGTCCGGTGCAGGACATCGGCAAGAGCTCGCTGACCGGGCCGGCGACCGTCGTGCTGGCCGGCATCAGCGTCGGGCTGGAGTCGGCCGTCTACTCGGCGCTGCTGGTCGGCGCCGGCGTCTACGGCGCGTTCCTGCTCGGCGGCGGCTCGCTGACCCTGTCGCTCTTCGCGGTGGCGCTGGCCGGCACCGGCCTGCTGACCACCGTCGGCGTCATCGTGGCGATGGACACCTTCGGCCCGATCTCCGACAACGCGCAGGGGATCGCGGAGATGTCCGGCGACATCGACGAGCAGGGGGCCCGTACGCTCACCGAGCTCGACGCGGTGGGCAACACGACGAAGGCCATCACGAAGGGCATCGCGATCGCGACGGCCGTGCTGGCGGCGACCGCGCTCTTCGGCTCCTACACCAGCAGCGTGCGGACGGCGTTGGACTTCCCGACCCAGGAGGAGTTGGACGCCTTCGTCTCCGACCTGCTCAACGTGGCCAACCCGGGCAACCTGGTCGGGCTGATCGTCGGCGCGGCCGTGGTCTTCCTCTTCTCCGGGCTGGCCATCAACGCGGTGTCCCGGTCGGCGGGCGCGGTGGTCATGGAGGTCCGCCGGCAGTTCCGCGAGTTCCCCGGCATCATGGACCGCACCCAGCGTCCGGAGTACGGGCGGGTCGTCGACATCTGCACGCGGGACGCCCAGCGTGAGCTGTTGACCCCCGGTCTGTTGGCGATCATGGCGCCCATCGCGGTCGGCTTCGGTCTCGGTGCCGGCGCGTTGGCGGCCTACCTGGCCGGCGCGATCGGTGCCGGCGTGCTGATGGCGGTGTTCCTGGCCAACTCCGGTGGCGCCTGGGACAACGCGAAGAAGCTGGTCGAGGACGGTGCGTACGGCGGCAAGGGTTCGGAGTCGCACTCCGCGACGGTCATCGGCGACACCGTGGGTGACCCGTTCAAGGACACCGCCGGCCCGGCGATCAACCCGCTGATCAAGGTGATGAACCTGGTCTCGCTGCTGATCGCCCCGGCGGTCGTGACCCTCAGCATCGGTGACGACGCCAACCACCCGGCGCGGATCGCCATCGCCGCGGTCGCCGTGCTGGTCATCGGGGCGGCCGTGGTGTTCAGCAAGCGCAAGCCGATCGCCATCGGCGACAACCCGGGTGGGCCGGGCAGCACCGGTGACGGTGCTCCGGACCAGGAGCCGGAGACGGTCACCGCCTGAACGGATCGACGGTTGCGGGACCCCCTGCCGGATGCCGGCAGGGGGTCCTGTCGTCTCGCCCGGACGGCACCCGGTCGTCGTCCGGCCGTGATCACACTGCTCCTGGCTGGCCGTCAGGCCGTACGCTGCTTCGCATGCGTAGGTCCCGGGCGACGACCGTCGGTGTCTTCACGGCGGTGGTGGCCGCGTTCGCGGTCCTGGCCGGCTGCTCCTCCGCTCCGGCGCCCAGGGCCTGGGCGGCCGCCGTCTGCGACGCGCTCGGCCCGTGGCGAACGGAGATCCACAACCTCACCAGCCGGACCCAGCAGCAGATGACCGCGATGACCACGCCGGCACAGGCCAAAGAGAACCTGGTACGCCTGCTCGGCGGCGCCGAGCAGGCGAGCGAGACCGCCCGGTCCAAGGTCGAGCAGGCCGGGGTGCCCGACGTGGAGCAGGGCGAGGTGGTCGCCCGGGGCTTCGTCACGTCGCTCACCGCGGTTCGCGACGCCTACGGCCGGGCCAGGACGACGATCGACGCACTGGCCACCACCGGGGCGCCGGAGACCTTCTACGCCGGTGTCCGGGCCGCCGTCGACGTGCTCAACAAGGAGTACGACGAGAGCGCGCTGGACACCAGCAGGCTCAACTCCGAGGAGCTGACGCGGGCCTTCGACGAGGTCCCGGAGTGTCGCTGACGCCTCCTCCCGCGGGGATGCCGGGGTCGTCGGACCCGGTTCGGCAGCTCTCGCTGTTCGGGGTGGAGGCGGCGGAGCCGTCGCCGGCCGACCTGGCCGGCCTGCTGGCCGGGCCGGGTGAGGTGGTGCGGATGGGTGGCACGGCGCGGGTGTCGGTCGCCGTCGACGCGGCCTGGCGGGTGCACGTGCTGGTCGCCGAGTTCGCGGCCCGTGGGCTGGCGGCGACCTGGGAGCCGGCGCCGGACGATCGGCTCGTCGTGCGTACGTCGTACGCGACGACTCTCGCTCCGCTCGGGCGGGCCTGGCTGCGGGGTGCGGTGAAGCAGCCGCCGGGTGGCCTGCATCTCAACGGGCGGCGGCTGCGGCTGTGGGTCGCGGCGGCCGGCGCGGTCGAGCCGACCGGGTTCGTGCTGCGTCTGGGTGCCGGTGACGAGGGCTGCTGGGAGCCGGTGGGAGGTGCGCTGGCGGCGGTCGGCCTGCCGGCGGCCCTGATCGGTGGCGGGGGCGGCGGTCCGGCATACCGGATCACCGGGCGTCGGCGCCTGCGCCGGCTGGCGGAGATGGTCGGTGACCGCCCGCCAGCCGCCCCGGTGGCCGAGTGGCCCGACCCAACTGTCTAATTCACGACAGTAGATGGTTGTTGCGGGTCGGGGTGCGGTTGCGCGGGATTCGCAGTCATCTGCCCTGATCGCGGGCGGTCCTCGAACACCAACCGCATCCGTACGGTGGCTTTCCGTAGCCTGGTGAGATCGGCCTATCTCCGGTGCGGTGGGCGCCGTCACGTTGTTCATAGGTGTACGGTGTCGCCGTCCGTCGGATGAGCCACGGGCGGCGCTCCACACCCGGTCAGGGGCGGTTTGTGAGGGAGGTTTGACCGCCCGCGCGGCCTCGGGCCGGAACGCGGGTTACGTTGGACGTCTGCCTGCACGGCGGGTCAGCCGGGCGGCACACGAGGTCGAGGTCAGGGAGAGACGTGCCGAGTAACGACAGGAGCAACCGTCTGGTCATCGTCGAGTCCCCGGCGAAGGCCAAGACGATCTCGGGCTACCTGGGCCCGGGGTATGTCGTCGAGGCCAGCCTGGGCCACGTCCGTGACCTGCCCCGCAACGCCGCCGACGTGCCCGCCAGGTTCAAGAAGGAGCCGTGGGCGCGGCTCGGCGTCGACGTCGACAACGGCTTCACCGCGCTCTACGTCGTCTCCGCCGACCGGCGCCAGCAGATCGCGAAGCTGACCAAGCTGGCCAAGGAGGTCGACGAGGTCTTCCTCGCCACCGATGAGGACCGCGAGGGCGAGGCGATCGCCTGGCACCTGGTCGAGACCCTCAAGCCCAAGGTGCCGGTCAAGCGGATGGTCTTCCACGAGATCACCAAGCCGGCCATCCAGGCGGCCGTGGCCAACCCGAGGGAGATCGACCGCCACCTGGTCGACGCCCAGGAGGCCCGCCGAATCCTTGATCGGCTGTACGGATACGAGGTCTCCCCGGTCCTGTGGAAGAAGGTCATGCCGCGGCTGTCGGCCGGCCGGGTGCAGTCCGTGGCGACCCGGATCGTGGTCGAGCGGGAGCGCCAGCGGATGGCGTTCCGCACCGCGGAATACTGGGACATCCTGGCCACCCTGGCGGTCGACGCGAAGGACGTCGGTGAGGGCCCGCGCACCTTCCACGCCACCCTCGTCGCTCTCGGCGGCGACCGGATCGCCACCGGCAAGGACTTCGAGCCGACCACCGGCCGGGTCAAGCCCGGCGCGTCCGTGGTGCACCTCGACGGCGACGGCGCCCGCGGGCTGGCCGCCCGCCTCGACGGCCGCCCGTTCACCGTCACCCGGGTCGAGGAGAAGCCCTACCGGCGCCGGCCGTACGCGCCGTTCATCACCTCCACCCTCCAACAGGAGGCGGCCCGCAAGCTGAGGTTCTCGTCACAGCAGACGATGCGTACGGCGCAGCGGCTCTACGAGAACGGCTACATCACCTACATGCGTACCGACTCGGTCAACCTGTCGGAGACCGCGATCGCCGCGGCCCGCCGGCAGATCACCGAGCTGTACGGCGCCGGCAGCGTCCCGCCGGAGCCGCGCCGCTACACGGGCAAGGTCAAGAACGCCCAGGAGGCGCACGAGGCGATCCGCCCGGCCGGCGACAACTTCCGCACCCCGGGTGAGGTGGCGAACGAGCTGTCGACCGAGGAGCGAAAGCTCTACGAGCTGATCTGGCGGCGGACGATCGCCTCGCAGATGACCGACGCGGTCGGCATGTCGGTGTCGGTGCGGATCCGCGCGGTGTCGACGGCCGGCGAGGAGGCCGACTTCGGCGCCACCGGCAAGACGATCACCGAGCCGGGCTTCCTGAAGGCATACGTCGAGTCAAGCGACGACGAGAGCGCCGAGGCCGAGGACGCCGAGCGCCGGCTGCCGAAGCTGGCCAAGGACCAGCCGCTAACCGCCGACGAACTGGCCCCGACCGGGCACCACACCTCGCCGCCGTCGCGCTACACCGAGGCGTCGCTGGTCAAGTCGCTGGAGGAGCTGGGCATCGGCCGGCCCTCGACATACGCGTCGATCATGCAGACGATCCAGGACCGCGGTTACGTCTTCAAGCGCGGCCAGGCACTGATCCCGTCGTTCCTGGCGTTCGCCGTGGTCGGGTTGCTGGAGCGGCACTACCCGCGGCTGGTCGACTACAACTTCACCGCGGCGATGGAGAACCAGCTCGACGAGATCGCCGGCGGCGACTCGGCGGCGGTCGACTTCCTCACGTCGTTCTACTTCGGCAGCGAGGTGGCCGGCGACGACTCGATCGCCCGGGCCGGCGGCCTGAAGCGGCTGGTCACCGAGAACCTCAGCGAGATCGACGCGCGCAGCGTCAACTCGATCCCGCTGTTCCGCGACGACGAGGGCCGCGACGTCGTGGTCCGGGTCGGCCGCTACGGGCCGTACCTGCAGCGGGCGTTGCCGGGTGCGGAGGCGGCGCCGGTCGTCGAGGGCGAGGGCGGCGAGGGGCCGACCGGTGACCGGGCGTCCATCCCCGAGGGGGTGGCACCGGACGAGCTGACCCCGGAGAAGGTCAACGAGCTGTTCCTCGGCGGGGGCGGCGAGCGGAAGCTGGGCGAGCACCCCGACACCGGTGAGCCGATCGTGCTCAAGTCCGGCCGGTTCGGGCCGTACGTCGCCAGCGGGGACCGCAAGGCCTCGCTGTTCAAGACGCAGTCGCCGGACGCGCTGACGCTCGACGAAGCGCTGCGCCTGCTGAGCCTGCCCCGGCTCGTCGGGGCAGACCCGGAGGGGGCGGAGGTGTTCGCCGCGTCCGGTCGCTACGGCCCGTACGTCAAGCGCGGCGACGACTACCGGTCGCTGGACTCCGAAGACAAGATCTTCACGGTCAGCCTCGACGAGGCGCTGGCCCTGCTGGCCGCGCCGAAGACCCGGCAGCGCCGGGCGGCCGCCCCGCCGTTGCGGGAGATGGGCGCCGACCCGCTGACCGACAAGCCGCTGGTCATCAAGGACGGCCGGTTCGGCCCTTACGTGACCGATGGCGAGACCAACGCCTCGCTGCGCCGGGGGCAGACGCCGGAGGCGCTGACCATCGAGCAGGCGTCGGAGATGCTGTCGGAGAAGCGGGCGAAGGGGCCGGCGCCGAAGAAGGCCACGGCGAAGAAGACGGCCGCGAAGAAGGCGGCGGCCGACGGCGGCACGCCGGCGAAGAAGGCGGCACCGCGCAAGGCGGCAAAGAAGACGGCGGCGAAGAAGGCGACGGCAAAGGCGGCACCGGCCAAGAAGGCGGCGCCGAAGAAGGCGGCCGCCGGGCAGCCAGCGGCGGAGTGACCGGGCGCCGTCAGGCGCCCAGCACCCGTGCCGTGTAGTCGTTGGCGAAGATGCGGCGCGGGTCGAGCCGGTCGCGTACGGCCAGGAAGTCGTCGAAACGGGGATACGCCGGCCGCAGCGACGCGGCGTCGCGGTAGTGCAGTTTGCCCCAGTGCGGCCGACCGCCGAGTGCCTGCGCGACCTGTTCGAAGGCCCGGAAGTACGGCTCGTACGGCATGCCGACGTACTGGTGCACGGCGACGTACGCCGACTCGCGTCCGTAGCCGTGCGACAGCCAGATGTCGTCGGCGGCGGTGAACCGCACCTCCACCGGGAAGAGCACCTTGAACGGCAGCCCGTCGACGATCTTCCGGAGGGCGGCCAGGGCCTCGGGCAGGGCGGCGCGGGGCAGGCCGTACTCCATCTCGGTGAACCGGACCCGGCGCGGGGTGCAGAAGACCCGGTCGGAGCGGGCGGTGTAGGTGCGGGCGGTCAGCGCCCGGGCCGAGACGGAGCTGAGCGTCGGCGCGAGGTGGGGCACGGCACGGCCGAGCCGGCAGACGCCGGCGAACACGGTGTTGGACAGGAACTCGTCGTCGAGCCAGCCACGCAGCCGGGGCAGCGGCTGGTCGTCGGCGGGCACCCGGTTGTTCGTCTTGACCTGGACCCGGTCGGTGTACGGGAACCAGTACATCTCGAAGTGGTCGTTGCCGGCGACGTACGTCTCGAGTTCGGCGAGTACGGCCGGCAGCGGTGCGGGCCGTTCGTGGGCCCGGAGCACGAACGCGTCGGCGCAGCGCAGGGTGACCTCGACCAGCACCCCGACGGCGCCGAGGCCGACCCGGGCGGCGGCGAAGACGTCCGGGTTCTCCGCCGTCGAGCAGCGCAGCACCGCGCCGGTGCCGGTGACCAGGGTCAGCGCCTCGACGAAGGTGGACAGGCAGCCGTAGCCGGCGCCGGTGCCGTGGGTGCCGGTGGCCAGCGCGCCGGCTATCGTCTGTTCGTCGATGTCGCCGAGGTTGGGCATGGCGAGCCCGTGCTCGGCGAGCAGTTCGTTGAGCGCCCGCAGTCGGGTGCCGGCCCGTACGGTGACCAGCCGGGCCGACCGGTCGACCCCGACCAGGCCGGCGAGCCGGGTGAGGTCGATGCGGTGTGCGTCGGTGCGGGCGATGTCGGTGAACGAGTGTCCGGAGCCCACCGGCTTGATCCGCTGGCCGGCGACGGCGGCGGCATTGACGGCGGCGACTACATCATCGACGCTGCCCGGTATGAGTACCGAGGCGGCGGTGGCGTGCTGGTTGCCGGCCCAGTTCGACCAGGTGTTGCCGGTCGTGGACCCCGTTGTGACGGTGCCTCGCATGGGACCCTCCGGAGTCCGCCCAGAGAACGTGAGTAGCCTTCATATCAGGCCCACTGATATGAGTAAACACCGTCGATGCGGGTCGTTCGTTGATCCTGGTGACGTTCTCATCCGGAACGACCGACGACCGATCTTTGAAAGGGAGTGGCGACGAGTGGCGACATCTACCGTCACCGCCGGACCCCTGCGCCGGGTGCCGGTGCAGGGACGCAGCGTGGCCCGGGTCCAGCGGATGCTCGACGCCTGCGCCGTCCTGGTCGACGAGGTCGGCTACGACGGCCTGACCACGACCCTGCTCGCCGAGCGGGCCGGGGTCGCGATCGGGTCGGTCTACCAGTTCTTCCCCGACAAGCGGGCCATCGTGCAGGCGCTGACCCTGCGCAACATGGAGGCGTACCTCCAGCGGCTGTCCGCCAGATTCGGCCAGGGCGACCTCGAGAACTGGTGGGACGGCGTCGACGCCGGCATCGACGAATACATCTCGATGCACCGGTCGCTGCCCGGCTTCCGTACCCTGCACTTCGGCGACATCGTCGACGTGCACCTGCTCGACGACGAGCGCGACAACAACGCGGTCATCGCCGAGGAGTTGGCCCGGGTGCTGGTCGAGCAGTTCGGGGTGGCCGACGAGCCGCGTCTGCGCTTCGCGCTGGAGATCGCGGTCGAGTCCGCCGACGCCCTGATCAAGCTGGCGTTCCGGCGCGACCCCGAGGGCGACGACGAGGTGCTCGGCGAGGCCAAGGCACTGATCCGGGAATACCTGCACCGGCACGTCGACGTCAGCACCACCTGACCGGCCGGCGGGCCGTGCCGCCCGCCCGGCCACCCGCTAGAGGAACGCCTGGTCCTCGCCCCGGTAGGTCGGCACCGTGTCCACGATCCGGTCGCCGTCGACCAGGTGCAGCTCGCGTACGTGCTCACTCAGCTCACCGGCTTTGGCGTGGCGGAACCACACCCGGTCGCCCACCCGCAGCGAGTCGGCGGCCGCCCCGGTCAGCGGGGTCTGCACCTCGCCCGCCCCCTCGGTGCCGGTCAGCCGCAGCCCGGCCGGCAGCCACGGTGTCGGCAGCCGGCTCGCCTCGGCCGGCCCGGACGCGATCCAGCCGCCGCCGAGCACGGTCGCCACCCGTGGCGCCGGGCGGCGTACGACCGGCAGGGCGAAGAACGCGGCGGGCGCCGGCCGCCACGCCCGGTAGGCGTCGAACAGCGTGGGCCCGAAGAGGCCGGAGCCGGCGGCGACCTCGGTGACCGAGCTGTCGGCGCCGGTCGCGGCGACGCTGCCGGTGCCACCGCCGTTGACGAACTCCAGGTCGGCGTGGTCGCGTACCGCCGCCACCGCGGCGGCCCGGCGCCGCACCAGTTCCCGGTACGACCGGCGCTGCACCGCCCGGATCGCCGTACCGCGCAGGGCCTGCCCCGGCGGCATGTCGCCCAGCCCGGCGATCTGCGCCTCGTACGCCATCAGCCCGACCAGCCGGAACCCGGGGCGGGCGGTGATCAGCGCGGCGAGCGTGCCGGCCGCCGCGGGCGTGTGCACCGGCGAACGGCGTACCCCCAGGTGCAGCCGCCCACCGAGCGGCCGCCAGGAGGCGTCGAGTTCGAGGCAGACCCGGATCTCCGGCCGGCGGGCCGGGGGAGCGGCGGCGTCGACCGCGTCGAGTTGCTCGACACTGTCGACGGTGATCGTGACGGCGGCGGCGAGGTCGCCGTCGGCGGCCAGTTCGGCGAGCGCCTGCCGGTCCGCGCTCGGGTACGCCACCAGCACGTCCCTGGTGACGCCGGTGCGGACCAGCCAGATCGCCTCCGCCACCGTGTACGCCATCACCGTCTGCCAGCCGGGCGTGGCCAGCGCGCGGCTGAGCAGGGCCCGGCTGCGTACGGACTTGCTGGCCACCCGTAGCGGCTTGCCGGCCTGCCGGGCGAGCGTGGCGGCGTTGGCGTCGAAGGCCGATAGGTCGATCACCGCGATCGGCGGGTCGAGGTGCGCGGTCGCCCGGTCGAGCCGGTCGCGCAGCAGGTCACGTTCGGTGGGCACGACAGCACGCTAGCGGGCCGCCGATCAATGCGAAATACCTTCGTGTATTAATCATCGTTGCGCCGCTTCGGCCGGCCGATCAGGGGAATGTCGGGGACCGGCCTGATGGGCCCCGCCGTTAGAGTGTCATCCGGGGGAGCCCAGCGATGGGCCGGCACGCGGAGGTACGGCCATCGACACGCAGGCGAGCGGCTCGGCAGACGGCGATCAGACCGGAGACAACAGGTCGGCATCCACCGGGAAGGCGAAGTCCTCGGCCGGGATGGAGATGTCCGGTCTGCCGGCGTTACGGTCCGTGCTGCGGATTCGCCCGTTCCGCCGGCTCTGGGCCGTGCTGGGGGTCGCCTCCCTGGGCGACTGGCTCGGCCTGCTCGCCACCTCGGTCTTCGCCGCCACCCAGGTCGAGAGCGACGCCGCCAAGGGCCTCGCGTTCGGCGGCGTCATCGCCGTACGCCTGCTGCCGGCCCTCGTCCTCGGCCCGATCGCCGGCATCCTCGCCGACCGCTTCGACCGCCGCTACACGATGGTCATCTGTGACCTGCTGCGGTTCGTGCTGTTCGCCTCCATCCCGCTGGTGGCGCTCCTGGGCGCGAGCGGCGGCGTCACCGTCACCTGGGCGGCCGTCGCCACCTTCCTGATCGAGGCGGTCACGCTGATCTGGATCCCGGCCAAGGAGGCCGCGGTCCCCAACCTGATCCCGCGGGCCCGGCTGGAGGTCTCCAACCAGCTCACCCTGATCACCACGTACGGCATCACCCCGGTCCTGGCCGCCGCCGTCCTGGCCGCCCTCGACCGGACGGTCCGGGGCATCTCCTCCGGCGAGCCGCCGGCCTGGGTCGAACCCGCACAGCTGGCCCTCTACTTCAACTCGCTGTCCCGGCTCGCCACCGCGCTCGTCGTCTTCTTCGGCATCAAGGAGATCAGCGGCCGGGGCGGTCGGCCGGACGGCCCCGGCCAGAGCGTGATGAAGCAGTTCGTCGAGGGCTGGCGGTTCATCGGCAAGACCCCGCTGGTCCGCGGCCTCGTCCTCGGCATCTTCGGCGCCTTCGCCGGCGGCGGCATCGTCATCGGCACCGCCCGCTTCTTCACCAACTCGCTCAGCGCCGGTGACGCCGCCTTCTACCTGCTCTTCGGCTCGATCTTCGTCGGCCTGGCGATCGGCATCGGCCTCGGCCCGATGGTCATCCGGGAGCTGTCCCGGCGCCGCTGGTTCGGCATGAGCATCGTGCTCGCCAGCGCCTCGGTGCTCCTGCTCGCCGCGGCGATCCACCTGTCGATGGCCATCCTCGGCGCGATCCTGGTCGGCGCCGGCGCCGGCATGGCGTTCCTGGCCGGGACCACCCTGCTCGGCGGCGAGATCGCCGACGAGGTCCGGGGGCGCGTCTTCGCCGTCGTGCAGACCGGTACCCGGATCGTGCTGATGCTCGCCATCTCGCTCAGCAGCCTGCTCGTCGGGGTCGGCGGCTCCCGCGAGCTGCGGATCGCCGATCTCGGGATCTCGATCTCGTCGACCCGCCTGCTCCTGCTCGCCGCCGGTGTCTTCGGCATCTTCGCCGGCATCAGCGCCTTCCGGCAGATGGACGACAAGCCCGGGGTGCCGGTGCTGCCCGACCTGTGGGGTTCGGTCCGGGGGCGGCCGCTGTCGGTCGGCGAGTCGTTCGCCCGCAGCGGCCTGTTCGTCGTCTTCGAGGGCGGCGAGGGCGCCGGCAAGTCGACCCAGGTCAACCGGCTGGCCGCCGCCGTGGGCGAGCAGGGGCACGAGGTCGTGGTGACCCGGGAACCCGGTGCCACCGACATCGGCGTGCGCATCCGTACCCTGCTGCTCTCCGACGGGAGCGGCCCGTCGGCCCCCTCGCCCCGCGCCGAGGCGCTGCTCTACGCCGCCGACCGGGCCCACCACGTCGCCACCGTCGTACGGCCCGCCCTCGCCCGGGGCGCCGTCGTCGTCAGCGACCGGTACGTCGACTCGTCACTGGCCTACCAGGGGGCCGGCCGTACCCTGCCGGTCGACGAGGTCTCCTGGCTGTCGTCGTGGGCGACCGGCGGGCTCAAGCCCGACCTGGTCGTCCTGCTCGACGTCGACCCGGCGGTGGGGCTGGCCCGGGCCGCCGGGCGGGGCACGGCCGCCGACCGCCTGGAGAGCGAGTCGGTCGCCTTCCACGAGCGGGTCCGGTACGCCTTCCTCGACCTGGCCGCCGCCGACCCGAAGCGCTACCTGGTGCTCGACGCCGCACTGCCGGCCGACGACATCGCCCGGGCGGTCGCCGCCCGGGTCACCGAACTGCTCGCCGGTCACGGGACCGATCCCGGCGACCGGACCCGCGCGGACGGCGAGACCGAGCCCGTCCGGCCGCCGAAGCCGCCCCAGGACGATCGGATGTCGATGGCGGACAACGCGGTGGAGGCGGGCCGATGAGCCTCGGCGTGTTCGCCGAACTCGTCGGCCAGGACGAGGCCGTCGAAACCCTGCGCCGGGCCGCCGCCGACGCGGCCGGCATCGTCCGGGCCGCCCACGAGGACGGTGCCGACGGAAACGGCGCGGCCGGCCCGGGCACCGGCGCGATGACCCATGCCTGGATCTTCACCGGGCCGCCCGGTTCGGGCCGCACAGTCGCCGCCCGGGCCTTCGCCGCCGCCCTCGAATGCGTCCACGGCACCGGCTGCGGCGACTGCACCGGCTGCCACACCACGCTCGCCGGCACCCACGCCGACGTACGGTTCGTGGTGCCCGAGGGGCTGTCGATCGGTGTCGGCGAGATGCGCGCCCTGGTGCTGCGCGCCGCGAGCACCCCGGCCGGCGGCCGCTGGCAGGTGGTCGTCGTCACCGACGCCGACCGGCTCACCGAAGCGGCCGGCAACGCCCTGCTCAAAGCGGTCGAGGAGCCGCCACCACGGACGGTGTTCCTGCTCTGCACGCCGTCCACCCACCCCGACGACATCTCCGTCACCATCCGCTCCCGGTGCCGGCTGGTCCCGCTGCGCCAGCCTCCCGCCGAAGCGGTCGCCGCGGTCCTCGGGGCCCGCGACGGGATCGACGCCGAGGTCGCGCGGTGGGCCGCCGCGGCGGCCCAGGGCGACGTGGGCCGGGCCCGGCTGCTGGCCCGCGACCCGGAGGCCCGCAAGCGCCGCGACGCCGTGCTCGCCGTACCCCGCCGGCTCAGCAGCGTCGGCGCCTGCTTCGACGCCGCCTCGGCACTCATCGAGGCCACCGAGGCCGAGGCGGCCGCCTCGGTCGCCGAGTCCGACGCCGCCGAGCGGGCCGCACTGGAGACCGCGCTCGGTGCCGGTGGCACCGGCCGGGGCGCCGCCGGCGCGGCCCGTGGCTCCGCCGGACAGATCAAGGAACTCGAACGCCGGCAGAAGTCGCGGGCCACCCGGGCCCAGCGCGACGCCCTCGACCGGGCCCTGGTCGACCTGGCCGGTTTCTACCGCGACGTGCTCACCACCCTGCTGCGCGCCCCGGTCGCCCCGGTGCACACCGACACCGCACCGCTTGCCGAGGCGGCCGCCGAGAAGTGGACCCCGGAGAGCACGCTGCGCCGCCTGGAGGCGGTGCTCGCCTGCCGGGAGGCGATCGGGGCCAACGTGAAACCCCGCATCGCCGTCGAGGCGATGATGCTCGCCCTCTGGCGCGGCTGACCGTCCACCGGCCATCCCGGGCTCGACGGCCACGGGGTATCGCAACCGCAGCCCGACCGGTACGGTTCGGTGCCGTACCGCAACCGGAGCGGCACATCGGGTGAGGAGCCTGTGCATGGCGCGCGAGATCGACGAGGCATGGATCGAGGAGGCGGTCGAGCGGCACCGCCGCATCGAGTCACTCCGGGCCGAGTTCGACAAGGCGGTGCAGGGCGTCGAGGTGACCGTGCGCTCGCCCGACGGGCTGATCGAGGTCGTCGTCACCGCCGCCGGCGTCATCACCGATGTCCGCATCCCCGGCACGCTCCACAACCGGGCCAACACCGAGGTCGCCCGCTCGATCCACGCGGCGGTCACCGCCGCGGCCGACGCCGCCCGCTGGGCCCGCGAGAAGCTGCACGCCGAGACGTTCACCGACTACCCGCCGCTCGGGAGGTCCTGAATGGACAGCCTGCAGCAGGCCGCCGACCGGTTCGACGCGGCGGCCGGCAACCTGACCGACGCGGCCCGCCGCATCGCCGTCACCGGAGCCGCCGGCGCCGACCTCGGCCCGCCCGGCCCCGGCCGGCTCGGCGACCTCACCCGTGACCTGCGCGACCAGTGGCTCGTCGCGGCCGGCGCCCGCTGCGACGAGGCCACCACCGCCGCCACCCGCCTCGCCGAGGTCGCCGACACCCTGCGCCAACTCGCCGGCCACTACACGGACACCGACGACGCCGCCCGCCGGCGGCAGCCCGAGGAGACCTGATGGACGCGCTCGACCAGCTCGTCCGGGCCGGCGCCGGACTGCTCGTCCGGGTCGACGACATCCTCGCCCGATCCGGTGCCCCGGACGGCGACCCGGTCTGGCCACTGCTGCGCCGCCTACGGGCCCTGCCCGGCGAGGCGGTCCGCGCGGTCGCCGCGTTCGACCCGGCACCGCTGGCCACCGCCGGGTCCGCGCTGCACGACCTGCGCCCCGGCTACGCCCGCGGCCACGCCGCCGTCGCCCGCGGCGTCGACTGGACGGGCGGCGGTGCCGACAGCTTCGAGGCGCACCGTACGGCGCTCGCCACCCACCTGTCCGACGACCCGGACGGGCTGACCGGCCGGCTGGCGGCGACGGCGACGTACGCCGAAGCGGTCGCTGAATGGCTGGCGGGGAGCAGGGCCACGCTGGCCCGTACCCTGGCTACCGTGCTGACCTGCGCCGAAGCGGTCACCCTGACGGCGGCGGCTCCGGCCGGAGCCGGCCCGGACAGCGACGACGCGCTCGCCGCGGCGCGCGTCGGCACAGTCCTGCTCCAGGCCGTGGCCGACGTGTACGAAAGCGGCGAGGCCCTGCTCCGGCGGCACGCGTCCGGCCTGGCCGAAGTGCCCTACCGGGCCCCTGCGGACCCGCCGCCCGGCCACCACACCGACCTCCGCCTCCCGCTCTGACCGGACGGCGGGAGCCGGTGCCACGGCGGATCAGTTGTAGACATCCTTGCGGTGCCCGACCGCGTGCACGGTGAGCGTGTCGCCGTCGATCCGGTAGACGATCCGGTAGTCACCCACCCGGAGCCGCCGGCCCGACCCGTCCCGCATGGCGGTCGAGTTCGGCGGTTGCGGGTCGGCGACGAGTTCGAGCATCGCGCCGAGCACGGTCAAGAAGACATTGCGTGGCTGCTTGTGGAGCCAGACGAGCACTTCGCGATCGACCTCGACCTTCATGCGGCCGCGCGCCCCCGGTCGGCGAGTAACGCCTGTACCTCTTCGGGGTCGACACCGAGCGACTCCAGAGCGGCGGCCAGCGGGACGAACTCGCCGTCCGCACGGGACCGGGCGATCGCCTCGGAGTCCTTCCGGTCCCGGAACGCTTCCAGTTCCTCCCACTCCTCAATGCCGATCAGGACGGCCACCGGCCGCTCGTACTTCGTGATGATCACCGGCTCTTGGTTGCGTTCGAGGCTTTCCAGGATGCGCCCCGCGCCGTCCCGGAATTCGCGCAGAGAAATGGTCGCCATACGATGAATGGTACCGTGCGGTACCGGCTGAGGTGCCAACTATTTGGCGGTCCGCGTACTGACCTCGAGTAAGCCCTTCGGGTCGCACCTCGAGTAAGCCCTTCGGGCCGCACACCGGGGACGTGTGCGGCCCGAAGGCGGGGGAAGGAATCAGGTCGTACGGCGCCGCCGGCTGGCGACCAGCAGACCGCCGCCACCGGCGAGCAGCAGCAGGCCGGCGCCCGCCACCACCCCGACGTTCACGCCGGTGACCGGCAGGCCGCCGCCACCACCGGCGTTCGGCGGGGGCGTGGACGGGCTCGGGCTGGCCGCCGGTACGGGGGCCACGGCCGCGGCCTGGAGCAGGCCAACTCCGACGTCGACGACGCTGCGCCGTTCGGTGTTTCCGTTCGTGTCCCGGCTCGGTGGGCCGCTCAGCACCTGCAGGCGCAGCGAGGCGGCGTTCGCGTGTACGGCCTGGTCGGTGATCCGCTGTTCGAGCTTGCCGACGGACAGGCGGACGAGCGCGAGGTCGCCGCCGAGCACGGGCAGCCGCTCCGGAATGCCACCGATGATCTCTCCGGCGGGGGGCAGGTCCGGCAGGCCGGGCAGCCCGGGTACGCCGGGCAGGGCGAGCGGTCCGGCGGCGGCGCCGGTGCGGGCCTGGTCGGGGTCGAGTTCCTTCAGCAGGCCGTCGAGCGGGTTGCTGCCGACCAGCGGCACGTCACCGGATTCGGCGGCCGCCCGTGCCCCGGGCAGTCCGAGGGCGCGGGCCGGCAGGGCCAGGTCGACGTACTCGCCGGGCGACTCGATCCGGGCCGAGGCGATGCCGGCGGCGGAGATCTCCAGGATCGGCGCGTCGTACTGCACGGTGGCGCTGTCCCGCGTACCGGCGGTGGTGACCCGCAGCGTAGGCGGCTTGATCACCTTGACCACGATCTCGGACGACGAGCCGGCGAAGAGCCGCACCTCGCTGACCCCGATCGAGGCGGCGCCGACCGAGCGGACCGCGCCGCCCTCTTCGGCCAGGCCGGTGGTGCTGGTGCTCGACAGGTTGTTCGGCACGCTGACCAGTGCCCGACCGAACGGGCCGGGCAGCACCTTGGCGCTGGCGATGCTGGCCGACGACAGTGTCGTCTGGCCGACCTTCTTTCCGCAGGCCATCGCCTCGTCCCACTGGGCGTGGGCCTTGAGTTCGCCGACGCCGAGCGACAGCACGCCGAGGTCGGCTCGGGCCAGTGAGCGGGTGGCCGGCTCGGCGTTGGTCGGCGGGGCCTGCTGGTGCAGCGGCCGGGTCAGCGGGCCGAGCGGCAGGTCGATGCCGAGCAGGTCGGCTTCGAGCAGTCGGGCCGCGGCACCCGAGTTGACTTCGGCCTGGGCGTTGAGCCCGGAGTTGGCCGAAGCCAGCCGTACGTCGGCGACCGGGCCGAGAGGCAGGCCGAGCGGACGCAGGTCGAGCAGGCCGAGCTTGACCAGTTCGGCGCTGGCGAGGGCGCCGTACGCGGCGGGATTGGCGCACACGGGGTCCGCGGCCGCGGGCGTTATCGCCAGGGCGGGGCTGACCAGGGCGCCGGCGAGACCGGCGACAGTGAGTCCGGCGAGGCGCCGGCTGCGCTTGGGCAGGGTGGTACGGGCGGACTGGGCGTCCGTCATCGACATCCTCCGGTGACCGGGAACCAGGGGGCGACGGCATACGGCGGTATGCCGTCGGCACCGCGTCAGACGGTGTCTACTGATCGATCCCAACGACGGCCCCGCCCTCGGGTTGCGGACAAAAAGTAAGTCCCATTCATACGGTCAGCGCGGATCGTCCGAATGGTCAGTGTTCTCCGGTTGCCCGTGTCCGTCGTAGGGTGTGGTGCATGGGGATGCTCTGCGCCGTCAGCTTCAACCGATACGGGCGCCTCTACTACCTCGACCCCGGCGACCTGCACCCCGTCGTCGGTGACAAGGTGCTGGTCCCCACCGACGACGGCACCGAGGTCGCCGAGTGCGTCTGGGCCGCCCAGTGGGTCGACGAGGAGACCACCGGTTTTCCCAGGCTGGCCGGCATGGCCACCGAGAGCGACCTGCGCCGCGACGAGACGCAGCGCAAGCGGAAGGCCGAGGCCAAGGTCGCCGCGAAGCGGCTGATCCGCGAGCACGGGCTGCCGATGAAGGTGGTGGCGGTCGACCACACGCTCGACCAGGCCGGCGGCCCGTCGGCGGGTGGCGGCGCCCGCACCACGATCTACTTCACCGCGCCGCACCGGGTCGACTTCCGGTCCCTGGTCCGCGACCTCGGCGCCACCCTGCACTGCCGGGTGGAACTGCGGCAGCTCTCCGCCCGCGACTCGGCCCGGGTCCAGGGCGGCATCGGGTCCTGCGGGCGCGACCTGTGCTGCGCCACCTTCCTCAACGACTTCGAGCCGGTGACCATCCGGATGGCGAAGGACCAGGACCTGCCGCTCAACCCGCTGCGGATCTCCGGCGCCTGTGGCCGGCTGATGTGCTGCCTGAAGTACGAACACCCGCTCTACCAGCAGTTCCAGGCTTCCGCACCGTCGATCGGATCCCGGGTTTCGACGCCGGAGGGCGACGGGCGGGTGGTCGCGCACAGCGTCCCGCGCGACTCGGTCACGGTCCGGCTGGACGCCGACGGCTCCCGCTGCTCGTGCAGCCGCGCCTCGGTCTGCGGTCCTCGAAAGGCCCACGACGAGCACTACGGCTGAACCGGGCGCCCGGCCGCGTCAGCGGATCGTGAACGGCTCCTCGGCGAGCCGTACGGTCAGCGGGGTTTCCGGCTCCAGCCACGGCGCGTCGTACGGGCCGTCGGGGTTGGGCCGCCAGCGGCGGCAGACCTTGTCGACGGCGACCGGATAGCCGGTCAGCGTGCCGTCGGCCGCGATGTGCAGCCGCAGGAAGCTCTTGGCGTCCTCGATGCCCTGCCCGGCGAAGAGTTCGTTCAGGTTGACCTTGAACTTGCTGGCGACCAGCAGGTACGCGGCCGTCACCTGGCTGGCCACCAGCCCGGCCACCGGCGCGTAGAGCAGGGCGGCGACGAGCAGTGGCAGCGGCCATGCCCAGTCGTGGAACGGCAGCCGCAGCCAGACCAGGGTGCCGCCGATGGCGAGCGCGATGTGCGCCAGGCCGTGGGCGGTGCCGAGGATCCAGTGCGGCGTACGGCGGCTGCCGGACGCGCTCGGCGGCTTGGCGAACAGGGCCGCGCCGAGCAGGGTCGTGATCAGCACCAGGGCCAGCGGGATGCTGAAGAGCCGCTGTTCGGTGCCGCTGACCCGCTCTTCCGCGAAGCTGGTCATGGCGAGCAGCAGCAGGGCGTGGAGTCCGCCGAGCAACGTGGTGAAGCCGGGGTTGCGCAGCGGCAGCTTGCCGAAGATGCCCCAGCCGAGCCGGCGGGACTTCCGCGCGGTCGGGTAGCGGGCGGCGAGGTCGTACTCCTGCGTGGTGCTGGACCGGCGGGCGAGCGTGCGGCGCGGCGGCACCTCGATCCGTTCCGGCAGCTTGTGGGTGGGGTAGAGGTAGGCGCCACCGCCGCCGCAGGTGACCAGCTCGCGGTCCGGGCCGGAGTAGCGGGCGTAGTGGTGCAGGTCGCCGGAGACGATCAGGCGGACCTGCGCCCCGGTCGGCTTGATGACGGTACGGATGAAGTAGTCGACCGCGTCGTACGCCTGCGGTTCCTCGACGGCCTTGACCCAGGTCGGTGCCGGTACGGCGAGGATGACCCGGTCGTCGGGGCCGAGCCGGGTGGCGGCCTTCTCGAAATAGCTGAGCTGCGGATCGTCGAGGTATGCCCCGAACTGCTCGTCGATGGCGAACAGCCACCAGTTGGCCGGCAGTTCGACGGCGAAGTACGAGCGGGACTGCTTGGTCCGCCAGCCGCCGATGCTGGCGTCGCGGTGCCGGGTGAACAGGCGCAGGAAGGCGGTCAGCCCGTCGTACCAGTCGTGGTTGCCGGGCACCGCGTAGAGGCTCGGCCGGGGCTCGGCGCTGCCGGGCAGCGCTGCCTGGTACGGCCCCTTGCAGCGGTCCTCGTACGCCGACCCGCTCGCGGTCGGATAGACCTGGTCGCCGCCCATCAGCAGCACCTGGCCGCGCGGCAGTTGCCGCCCGTCGATCTCCAGCTCGGGGCGGCCCAGCAGGTACGCCACCGAATAGGTGGCGTCGAAGCCGTCACCGAGGTCGGCGACGTAGTCGAGCCAGAGTTCGCCGTCGGTGCCGGCCTCTTCGAGCACGTCGCCGGGCAACGCGTTCTGGAGTTCGCGCTTGTCGAGATAGGCGCCGAACAGGATCGCCAGCAGCGTACGCAGACCGGTGCTGAGCAGCAGGAACGGGCCGAGCCAGGGGACCGGCCCGCGTGGGGTGAAGCCGAGTTCGTGCGGGTCGAGGCTGCGCGGCCGGGGGCGCCCGTCGTGGTTCGGTTCGACCGGTGGGGGTGGTGTGGCGCGGTCATCCGTCACGGATCGGCAGCCTAGCCGCTGTGCGGGGTGCGGTGCGCCCGTCGGTCGTCGGGTCGCGTACACTGGTCCGGCGCGGTGCACCAGCATGCGCGCGTGCCGCCTTAGCTCAGTCGGTAGAGCACGATACTCGTAATATCGGGGTCAACGGTTCGATTCCGTTAGGCGGCTCCAGATGAAGCGCCCCACCGGTCGGTGGGGCGCTTTTTGATGCCACCGGGCACCCGGTTCACGGCGCGTTGGCGTATCGTTCATCGCGCTTGCCGGCCATCCATTCTTGTTACCAGTTAGTTATGAAGGTCACTGGTTGAGCGCGGATCGGGCGCGACGCTACCGGTTGGTCCGGCTTTCCGGTCGGATGGAACCTCCTAAATGGTCATTGGTGCGCTATGTCGGCTCTGTCAGCCTTGAAGGCTTTGGTCGAGTATCGCAACCAGCCGTAACAGCGCTCCGTCTTGACGTGCGCGCCGAGATTCCCGATCGTGACGGTCGACGTCTTCACCCGCGACTCCCGGCCCCGCACCATCGGGGCCGCGTCACGCGTCGGCACCGGCGGCTGTCGATCCGGTGGACCGGCGCGGCAACAGGAGGATTCATGCGCAAGTCACCCCTGCGCGCGTTCGGCGCGGCGACCGGCGCCGCGCTGCTCGCCATGGGTGCGATGGCGACACCCGCGAGTGCCGCCCCGGCCACGACCGAGATCCAGATTCTCGGCTTCAACGACTTTCACGGCCGCCTGGAGGCCACCACCGCCACCCCGCCCGTCGGCGGTGCCGCCCAGCTTGCCGGCCTGATCAATTCGCTGCGTACGGAGAACCCGAACACGCTCGTGGTCTCCGCCGGCGACAACATCGGCGCCTCGCCGTTCATCTCCGCCGTGCAGCAGGACAAGCCGACGCTCGAATTCCTCAACGCGATCGACCTCGACGTGTCGGCGGTCGGCAACCACGAGTTCGACAAGGGCTTCGCCGACCTCGACGGCCGGGTGAACGACCTGGCGAACTTCCCCTACCTCGGGGCGAACGTCTACAAGGGCGGCTCGCCGGCGCTGGAGGAGTCGTTCGTCAAGACGGTCGACGGGGTCAAGGTCGGCTTCGTCGGCGTGGTGACCGAGGAGACCGCGTCGCTGGTGTCTCCGGACGGGATCGCCGGCATCGAGTTCAAGGACCCGACGACCGAGGCCAACCGGGTCGCCGCGAAGCTCAAGGCCGAGGGTGCCGCCCTCGTCGTGCTGCTCGCCCACGAGGGCTCCGAGGCCACCGACTGCGCCGGGGTCGCCAATGAGGCCACCGACTTCGGCAAGATCGTGAAGGGCGCGAGCGCGAACATCAACGCCATCGTCTCGGCGCACACCCACCGGGAGTACAACTGCTCCTACCCGGTCACCGGGCTGGGGCACGAGCGGGTGGTCCTGCAGTCCGGCCAGTACGGTGCGCTGCTCGGCCAGCTCAACATCACCGTCACCGACGGTGCGGTCACCGCGATCGAGGCCGAGAACGTGCCGGTCAGCGGCATCACCCCGGACCCGGCGGTCGCCGAACTGGTCGCCAAGGCCAAGGCCGAGGCCGACGTGATCGGGCTGGTCGAGGTCGGCGAGATCACCGCCGACATCACCCGGGCCAAGAACGCCGACGGCTCGGAGAACCGTGGCGCCGAGTCGACGCTCGGCAACTTCATCGCCGACGTGCAGTTCGAGCAGACCAAGGCCGACGGCCGTGGTGGCGCCCAGATCGCCTTCATGAACCCGGGCGGCCTGCGGGACGACCTGCTCAAGGGCGACGACGGCGTGGTCACGTACGCCGATCTGGCGGCCGTCCAGCCGTTCGCCAACGACCTGGTCACGGTGACCCTGACCGGCGCGCAGATCAAGTCGGCGCTGGAGCAGCAGTGGCAGCCGGCCGGCTCCAGCCGCCCCTACCTGCACCTCGGCGTCTCGAAGGGCTTCAGCTACGTCTTCGACCCGGACGCCGCCGCCGGCAGCCGGATCGTCCGGATGACGCTGAACGGCACCGCCATCGACCCGGCCGGCACCTACCGGGTGACGATCAACTCGTTCCTGGCGTCCGGCGGTGACAACTTCGCCGCGCTGGGCGAGGGCACCAACCGGACCACCACCGGTGACAACGACCTGACCATGCTGGTCGCCTACTTCGAGGCGAACAGCCCGATCACCGCAGACACCGCCAAGCGGGCCGTGCACGTCGACGACGCGCCCCCGGCCGGTGGCGGCGGTGGCGGCGACGACCCGGGCCTGCCGGTCACCGGTGCCGCCACGACGGGCATCGTGACCGTCGGCCTGCTCCTGCTGATCGGTGGCGTCGTCGCGGCGTACTTCGCCCGGCGCCGGCGGGTCGTGCTCACCACCCCCGAGGACTGACCTCCCCGAGGGCCGAACGACCGTTTCGACACGCGGGTGGCCCGCTCTCCGACCGGAGAGCGGGCCACCTCCGCGTTTGTGTCTCCCCTCGACGGGTACGGCAGTGGCCCACGCCGGGGCTGTCGCGGCCGCGCCGGCCGAGGCTGGGAGAACGACCAATGGAAAGCCGTCTCAAGGTGCTGGGCCATCCGGTCCATCCAATGCTGGTGACACTGCCGGTCGGGCTGTTCGTCACCGCCGTGATCTTCGATGTCATCGACGTCGCTGGCGGACCACGGATCCTCGGCGAGGTCGCGTACTGGAACATCAGTGTCGGCCTGATCGGCGGCATCCTCGCCGCCGGCGCCGGGGCGGTCGACCTGCGGGCCATCCCGCGCAACACCCGGGCCAAACGGATCGGGGTCATGCACGCCCTGGTCAACACGGCGATGATCCTGCTGTTCGCGGGCGTCTGGGTGGTCCGGACGGCCGCCGACCAGCGGGTGGCCGGCGGCGGGCTGCTGGCCATCGAGATCGTGGCCATCGCCGGCACCGGGGTGGCCGCGTGGCTGGGCGGCGAACTCGTCGACCGGCTCGGCGTCGGCGTCGACCGGGCGGCCGACCTGAACGCCCCCAACTCGCTGTCCGCCACCCGGCTCGGTCGCGCAGGGGGCGACCGGTGAACCAGTCGTTGCTGAAGGCGCGCCCCGAGTGGGGCTGGAATCCGGTCGAGGACCTGCGGACGCTGCGGACCGGGCTGAACCGGGTGCTGGCGACGCTGACCGGTGGCCGGATCGGCCGCTCGGACGCGGAGATGACCCCGACCGACGGCGGCTACACGGTGGTCGTACGGCTGCCCGGTGTCGCGCCCGAGGAGGTCGCCGTCGAACTCGACGACCGGGAACTGTGCGTTCGCGCCCGGACGCCGGAGGAGGTCGACGCCGACAACGGCATTCCGGACGGCGCCGGTTCCAGCCGGGCCTTCGAGCACCGGATCGACCTGCCCGCCGACGTGGACCTGTCCCGGGTCGACGCGGTGATGGACCACGGGCTGCTCACCGTCACGCTGCCCCGGGGCACCCGGGTGCTGCGCCGTACGATCGTCGTCGGCCGCCGGCAGTACGACCCGGAGCGGCCCGCCGGGGCGCGACCGGAGCCGGCGGCGCGGACACCACCACCCGAGCCGAAGTCCCCACCCGGTCCGGTCACGATCCCCGATCCGGTCGCCGACCGGGAGATGCACCGGCCGGACGTGTCGTTTCCCACCGCCGGCGGGCAGATCGGCTGGTGACCGGCACCGGCCTCGTCGAGGGGGTACGCCGGATCGGCGTACTGCGGGCCAACGCCCTCGGCGACTTCATCTTCGTGCTGCCGGCCCTGGAGGCGCTGCGGGCCGCGTACCCGGGGGCGGAGCTGGTGCTGCTCGGCGCCCCCTGGCACGCGGACTGGCTCACCGGCCGGCCCGGTCCGGTGGACCGGGTGGTCGTCGTGCCGCCGACCGGCGGCGTACGCGGGCCGGTCCCCGGTGAACCCGATCCGGCCGGGCAGGAGGCGCGCTTCGCGGCCCTCACCCGGCGGGAGGGTTTCGACCTGGTGCTGCAACTGCATGGCGGCGGGCGCAACAGCAACCCGTTCGTCCGCCGGCTCGGCGCCGGGCTGACCGCCGGCCTGCGCGCCCCCGACGCGCCGCCGCTGGACCGCTGGCTCCGCTACGTCTACTACCAACCGGAGGTCGTCCGCTATCTGGAGGCGGTCGCCCTGGTCGGCGCGGAGCCGGTCACGCTGACCCCGTCGATCGGGGTCACCACCGCCGACCGGGAGGAGGCGGCGGCGGTCGTCGGCGTTCCGGCCGCCCCGCGGGCCGTGTTGCATCCGGGTGCCAGCGATTCCCGGCGCCGCTGGCCGCCGGACCGGTTCGCGCAGATCGCCGACCGGCTCGCGGCCGACGGGTTCGAGGTGCTGGTCACCGGTACGCCGGCCGAACGCGACGTGGTCGAGGCGGTCCGCGCCGCCGCGCGTGCCCCGGTCCGCCCGCTGGTCGGCGTGCTGTCGCTGGGCGGCCTCGCCGGCCTCTTCGCGGACTGTGCGGTGGTGGTCTCCAACGACACCGGCCCGGTGCACCTGGCGGCGGCGGTGGGGACGCCGACGGTCGGGATCTACTGGATCGGCAACCTGATCAACTGTGCGGCGGGGGTGCGTGGCCGGCACCGGGCGCTGGAGTCGTGGACCGTCCACTGCCCGGTCTGCGGGCTGGACTGCACCCGGGACCTCTACCCGGACCGGCCCGGCGGCGGCAGCACCTGCGACCACCGGGAGTCGTTCGTCGCCGAGATAACGGTGCGCGAGGTCCTCGACGCCGTGGAGGACCTGCTCCGGCACGCCCGGACTCAGCCGGCGCGGCTCGGCACGCCCGGCCCGGTCGCCGGCAGGCCGGCCGGCCCGGTCGCCGGCGGGTAGTCCGCGCCGGCCCCGTCGCCGAGCACCACCTGCCAGCACTCCACGCCCCGGTCGGTGAGCGTGGTCGGCGACTCCAGGTGGAAGGCGCCGCTGGGCAGCACGCCCGCCGCGCCGTCGCGCTCCATCACCCGTAGCTGCGCGGCCACGTCCTCGCCCTGATGGTCGGCGGGCACCCGGGGCCAGAAGTCGAACCCGCCGGCGCGGACGAGCCCGGCCCGGTCGAAGAGGACGCAGCCGCCGATCCAGGCGACCTTGTAGGCCCGCCACTGCCCGGGGCCGAGGCCGAGCCGGTCGGCGATGTGCAGCAGGTTGGCGGCGGAATGCAGCCGCCACCGGTCCCAGCCGGGCCCGCCGGAACGGATCCGTTCGGGTTCCGGCCGGCCGGGCCACTCCTCGTACGCCGCCTGTTCCGCCGGCCGCAGGTCATCCAGATAGGACAGTCCCTGTACGGCGTTGCCGACGAAGCCGCAGCCGAGCCGCCCGATGGCGGTGACCAGCCGGTCCACCGCCCCGGGTTCGAGCCACACGTCGTCGTCGAGGAAGAGCACGTAGCGGGCCGCCGAACCGGCGAGCAGGAAGGCCCGCTGCTCGGCCATGCCCCGCGCCGGCAGATGCCGGGCCAGCAGCACCGGATGGCCACGGTGGCGCAGCACCCGGGCCATCGCGGCGGCTGCCGGATGCGCCCATGACGGCTCGCCGTCGGACTGGTCGCTGACCAGCACCCCGAATCCGGCCGGGCCGGGCTGTCCGGCCAGCCCGGACAGCGTGGTGGCCAGTTCGGCGGGCCGGTTCCGGGTCGGGATGAGCACGTCGAGCAGCCGGCCGGCCCGGAAGGCGGCCGGCTCGCCGGGGTCAATCGGCCGGGTCAAGGCTGCCAACCCTGCTCCTGGACCGGATCCGCTCGATGATCGCCGAGGTGGAGCGGTCCGGTACGTACCCGAGGATCCGTACCTCGCCGCCGAGCCCACGGACCAGGGGAGCCTCGGGGACCAGATCGGGCGGGTAGTCGCCGCCCTTGACGTACACCTCGGGCCGGACCGCGCGCAGCAGGTCGGCCGGCGAGTCCGCGGCGAAGGTCACCACGTGGTCCACACACGACAGCGCGGCGAGCACGGCGACCCGGTCCTCGACCGCGTTCACCGGCCGGTCGCGCCCCTTCAGCCGGCGGACGCTGTCGTCGGAGTTGACCGCCACCACGAGCACGTCGCCGAGTTCGGCCGCCTGTTCGAGGAACCGGACGTGGCCGCGGTGCAGCATGTCGAAGCAGCCGTTGGTGAAGACGATCCGGGCGCCGGCCGTCCGCCGCCGGTCGACCGCGGCGACCAGGGCGGCGGCGTCGACGACCGGACGCCGGGTGGTGCCGGTCGGGCCGGGCGCGGCGACCAGCCGGTCCCGGTCGCAGACGCAGGTGCCGGGACCGTCCAGGGTGCGGCTGGCGGCCGACTGCGCGATCCCGGCGGCGACCCCGGCCGGCACCCCGGTGGTCAGGGCCAGGGTGATCGCGGCCAGGTAGACGTCGCCGGCACCGACCGCGTGGCTCGCCGGCACCGGGTCGGCATGGCTGCGGTACGGGCTCCCGACCCCGTCGCTGACCACGGCCCCGTCGACGTCGAGGGTGAGCGCGACGACGTCGGCCCCGGTCCGTCGGCGCAACTCCGGCAGGTACGACTCGGCCAGCGCCACCCGCTCCGCCGACCCGGCGGCCGGCCCCGGCGGGCTGCCGGGGGGTGGCCCGGAACCGGGCCGCAGCGCCGCGTGTGCCTCGCCGAGGCTCGGGGTCACCACCGTCGGGGCGAGGCCGCCCCAGGGGGTCAGGTCGTGCGCGTCGAGCGCGACGGTGTCGAAGCGGTGCCGGTGGGCGAGCAGCCAGGCGCGTACCGGCCCGGGCAGCGCGCCCAGCCCGTAGTCGCAGATCACCAGGGCGGCGCCGGGGCCGGTGACCTCGTCGACGGTATCGGCCAGCGCGTCGAGGAGCAGCCGTACGGCGTCGTCCGGCAGCGGCCCGGTCGGCCCGCCCTCGTCCTCCCGTACCAGGATCTGGTCGGCGGCGAGCAGGCGGCGCTTGACCGGGGTGGGGTGGCCGGGGCGGAGCAGGGTGTGGTCACGTACCCCGGCCCGGTCCAGGCAGGCGCGGACCTCGCCGCCGGCGGTGTCCGCGCCGACCGGCGCGACCAGGGTGGCCCGGGCGCCGAGCGCGGCGACGTTGACGGCCGTGTTCGCCGCCCCGCCGGCGCTCGCCAGCCGGTGCCGCAGGGTGAGTACGGGGGCGGGCGCCTCGCGGCAGAGCCGGTCGGTGTCGGCGAACCGCCACTCGTCGAGCATGGCGTCGCCGACGACCAGCACCTCCCGGTCAACCCAGTTGTCGACGACGGCGGCGACCTCTGACATGCCGCTGCGCATCCCCGCCGGTGCCGCGGGTCAAACGTGAGGCGGACGACGCGGGCCGGTGTTTGGGCCACCGACCTGCGGAGATTGAAAAAGGGAGCCACCGACGAGACGGGAGATCAACCATGGGTACGACACTTCAGGGCCGCCGGATCGCCTTCCTCGCCACCGACGGCGTCGAGGAGATCGAACTGACCGAGCCGCGGGCGGCGGTCGAGGAGGCCGGTGCGACGGCCGACCTGATCTCGTTGAGTTCCGGCACCATCCAGGCGTTCGAGCACCTCGACAAGGGCGGCACCCACGGGGTCGACCGGGTGGTGGCCGACGCCGATGTCGCCGACTACGACGCCCTGGTGCTGCCCGGCGGCGTGGCGAACCCGGACTTCCTGCGTACGGACACCGACGTACGGCGGTTCGTCCGGGGGTTCTTCGACGCGGGCAAACCCGTCGCCGCCATCTGCCACGCGCCGTGGACGCTCATCGACGCCGGGGTGGTCGAGGGGCGCACGCTGACCTCGTGGCCGACCCTGCGTACGGATCTGACGAACGCCGGGGCCACCTGGGTGGACGAGGAGTGTTTCGTCGACCGGGGGCTGGTGACCAGCCGGAAGCCGGACGACCTGCCGGCCTTCTGCCGCACGATCGTCAAGGAGTTCGCCGGGGCACGTAGCTGAGCCTGCCGTGGGGCCGTCCCGGGCGCCGGTCGGCTCCCGGGGCGGCCCCGCCGGGTCAGGACGGGGCTGGGCCGCTGCCCGCCTTTGCCGCCCAGGCCGCGTCCTCGGCCTCCTTGCGGGCCCGTCCCTCGCGCCCGTCGTAGCGCAGGAACGACGGCATCAGGGCGGCCAGGGCCACGGTGCCGAGCACGCAGAGCACCCCGCCGGAGACGATCGAGCCGTTGATGCCGAGCCAGCGGGCGGACAGGCCGGAGCGGAGCTGCCCCAGCAGTGGGCCGGTCGTGTACGACAGCATCTCGATGCCGGCGAGCCGGCCGCGCAGGTGGTCGGGGATGGTCTGGTTCCAGATGATCATGCGGAAGAGGCCGGAGATCATGTCGGCGGCACCGGCCAGGGCGAGGAAGAGCACCGCCAGCCAGAGCGTGTCGACCACCCCGAAGCCGATGATCGCCAGACCCCACGCCCCGGCCGCGAGCACGACCATCAGCCCGTGCCGGTGCACGTACCTGGTCCAGCCCGAGCTGACCGTGGCGACCAGCGAGCCCACCGCCGGGGCCGCGTAGAGCAGGCCGAGCACCGCCGGGCCGCCGAACTTCTCCGCCATGAACGGATACAGCGCCTGCGGCATGCCGAAGAACATCGCGTTGATGTCGACCAGGTAGGTGCCGAGCAGTTCGGGGCGGCTGCGGGCGTACCGCAGGCCGGTCACCACCGACCGCAGCGACGGCCGGTCGGCGTCCGGTGGCGGCGGCACCGCCCTGATCAGGGTCAGGAAGACCAGTGACACGGCCAGGGTGCCCATGGTGATGGCGTACACCCAGGTCAGGTCGACCGAGGCGATGAGAATGCCGGCGACACCCGGTCCGCCGAGTTGGGCCACCTGCATCCGTAGCGCGTTGAGCGAGCTGGCGGCCGGGATCTCCTCGGGCTTGACCAGCCGCGGCGTCAGGCTCTCCATCGCCGGGCGCTGTACGCCGTCGACCGCCGCGGTCAGCGCGGCGACCAGGTAGAGCAGCCACAGGTGCGGCTCGTCGGACAGCGAGTTGAGCAGCAGCACCCCGCAGAGCGCGGTGAAGGCGACCTCGCCGCCGATGACGATCAGCCGCCGGTCGAGGTAGTCGGCGAGCGCGCCGCCGACGAAGGCCATGAAGAGCAGCGGTACGAGTTCGAAGACGCCGATCAGGCCCACCAACAGCGGATCGTCGGTGATCAGGAAGACCTGGTAGGGGATCGTGACGTAGGCGATGAACGCCCCGAACGCGGAGATTCCGCTGGCGGCGAACTGGAACCGGTAGTCGCGTGAGGTCTTCAGCGGGGTGACGTCCAGCGCCACGCGCCGGAACAGTCCCCATTTCACGCACGAGATGTTGACCGACCGCCGGGCGCCGTGTCGAGCGGGTTTTCCATGGGCCGTATCACAACCGGTTCCGTGGGTAAGCCAGCGTCGCTGATGGCAGAGTGCTTGTAGCAAGCAAGCTTTTGGGGTGGCGATGCAGACGACACACGACCCGGACGCCGGATACGTTGAACTCGGCCGGTCGATCGGGCTGTTCTACCGGCGGGTCAACCTGCTCTACCAGCGGCTGCGTCCCGACCAGGGCCTGGAGCGGTCCGCCTACACGCTGCTGAGCCGGCTCGGCTCCGCCGGCCCCGCCCGGCTCACCGCGCTCGCCGAAGACCTCGAACTCGACCTGTCGACGGTCAGCCGTCAGGTCACCGCCCTGGAGACCAGAGGACTGGTGACCCGTAGCCCCGATCCCGCCGACCGCCGGGCGAGCGTCATCACCGCCACCGCCACCGGCGTCGAGTCCTACCGGCGCTACCGCGCACAGTGGGTGGCCGCCCTGCGCGACGCCCTCGCCGACTGGACACCGGACGAGCGCGACGAGTTCGCCCGCCTGTTCGCCCGCCTCAACGAATCGATAGCCGTACCGCCCGCCGTGCCGGCACCGGCGAACAACGGGGAGAACGCACCATGACCACCGTCGACCAGACCGCCACGCCGCGGCTGACCCACCGGCAGATCCTGCTGCTGATGGTCGGGCTGATGACCGGCATGCTGCTCGCCGCGCTCGACCAGACCATCGTCGGCACCGCCCTGCCGACCATCGTCGGCGAGCTGGGCGGGATCAACCACTACTCCTGGGTGGTGACCGCCTACCTGCTGGCATCCACCGCCTCCACCCCGCTCTACGGCAAGATGGCCGACCTCTACGGCCGCCGGCCGGTCTTCCTCTTCTCCATCGGCACCTTTGTCCTCGGCTCGCTGCTCGCCGGCTTCGCCCAGGACATGACCCAGCTCATCGTCACCCGGGGCATCCAGGGCATCGGCGCCGGCGGCCTGATGACACTCGCCTTCACGATCATCTCCGACGTGGTGTCGCCCCGGGAGCGCGGCCGCTACCAGGGGCTGTTCGGCGCGGTCTTCGGCGTCTCCTCGGTCGCCGGCCCGCTGGTCGGCGGGTACTTCGCCGAGACCGACTGGCGGTGGATCTTCTTCATCAACGTTCCGCTCGGCGTGGTCGCCATCCTCGTCTGCTATCAGGTCATGAAGTTGGTCCCGTTCCAGCGCCGGGACCACGCGGTCGACTGGCTCGGCGCGGCCCTCATGGTCGCCGCCGTGAGCTGCCTGCTGCTCGCCCTGAGCTGGGGCGGCAACGAGTACGCCTGGGGTTCGCCGGTCATCATCGGCCTGTTCGTCGCCGGTGGCGTGCTGTCGCTGCTGTTCCTGTTCCAGGAATCCCGGGTCGCCGAACCCATCCTCTCGTTGCGGTTCTTCCGCATCCCGACCTTCGCCCTGGCCAACGCCGCCGGCTTCGTGCTCGGCCTGGTGATGTTCGGGTCGATCATCTTCATCCCGCTCTATCTCCAGATCGTCAAGGGCGCCTCACCCACCCGCAGCGGCCTGCTGATGCTGCCGATGATGGCCGGCGTCATCGTCACCTCGGTGCTCTCCGGCCGGGCGATGAGCCGCCGGGGCCGCTACAAGTGGTTCCCGGTGGCCGGCTCCGTCGTACTGCTGGTCGGCATGCTGCTCTTCACCCGCCTGGAGGTCGACACCTCACTCTGGCTCGCCTTCGGGTTCATGGTCGTCATCGGCGTCGGCCTGGGCCTGTGCATGCAGTCGCTGGTCCTCGCCGTACAGAACGGCGTACCACCCCGCGACCTCGGCGCCGGCACGTCCGCGGTCACCTTCTTCCGCTCGCTCGGCGGCTCGTTCGGCGTCGCGATCCTCGGCGCGGTGCTGTCCGCCCGGCTCACCACCGAACTGGCCGACCGGATGCCGGGGGCGATCGCCCAGCTCCCGCCCGAGCAGGCGGCGGCCTTCGCCGGCGCCTCCAGCACGAGCTTCTCGGTCAACGAGCCCTCGGTGATCCTCGCCCTACCGGACCCGATCCGGGCCGCCGTCCAGGAGTCGTTCGTCGACTCGCTGCACGTCGTCTTCCTGGTCGCCGGGCTGATCGCCATCGTCGCCGTCGCGGTCACCGTCCTGCTGCCCGACCACGAACTGCGCGGCGCCATGCCCGCGGCCAGCGACGACGCCCTGCGCAAGGAGCCGCACGACGACGCCGCCGCCGAGATGGAAGCCAAGTCGCAGACGATGATCTGACGCCTACTCGCTTCGCTCGCTCACGCTGGCCGCTCACTTCATCAGCAGTTGGCCCGTCTCCTCGAACGTCGCCAGGTCGGCGAGGACCTCGGCCACCACCGGGGAGATCGGCGCGGGTACGGCGTCGGCGGCGAAGAAGCCGGCGTCGGTGCTCTCCGTCGTCATCCGGGCCAGCTCGCCCGCCCATCGGTCGACCCGGAAGGCGACCACGAAGAGCTGGTAGTTGTGGCCGTACATGTTGGTGTGGGTGTAGTCCGGGCCGGTGTAGAACGCGAACGGCGTCACCTCGGTCGCGGTCAGCCCGGTCTCTTCCCACACCTCACGTATCACGCAGTCCGAAATCGACTCGCCCAGCTCCATCGCCCCGGCCGGCAACGCCCAGATCCCGTTGTCCGAGCGCTCGATCAGCAGCACCCGGCCACCGTCGTCACGGACCACGGCCCGCGACCCGACGAACATCAGGGTGCGGTCGCCGGCAAGCGCGCGAAGCTGCCCCAGGTAGGACTCCGCCCACGGAAGGTACGCCATCAGATCACCTTAGAGGCGGCCGATGACCGCGCGGCGGCCCGCCGGACTGGGCAGTGGGCGGGGTGCGCGATCGGTAACGTGCGGGGCATGGGTGAGACCATGGTCGGGTTCGGTTACAAGCAGGCGTGGCTCGCGGTCCGGGACGGCGACCCGGCGGCGGTGGTCACCGTACTCGGACTGCGTGACCTGGGCACCGTGCCCTGGCGGGACGGCATCGACCTGGCCTACCTGACCGACGACCGGCTGGTGCTCACCCCGCCGCTGCCCGGCGCCCGTGTCTCACACTGGCTGCTGGCCACCGGACGCTGGCTGCTCGGCCCGCGCTCCGCCGTCGACGTCATCGAACTGTCCGCGATCATGCAGACCGAGGTGCAGTTCTTCGCCACCTACCGGGTGTCCGAGGTGCACCGCTGGGAACGTGCCGTCGACGGCGTGTCGGTCCGGGCGTTCGGCTACATCGGCGAGACCGGCGAGGTCACCGAGTGGCGCGGCGACCCCGACGACGCCGAACGGGCGATCGGCCTGCCACCGGAGGTCGACACCGACACCGACATCCTCGTCGCCGAGGACGACGTCATGCGGCTGGCCCGGGCCTGGAGCGTCGACCCGACCTCGCTGGACGGCCAGCCGGCACCGGGCCCGCTGCGAGCCACCGCCTGCCCCTGACCGGGCCGCGCCCGCTCAGTCGACGGTCAGGAGCACGTCGGGCACGCCACGTACGGCGGCCAGCCGCTCGGCCTCCACCTCGGCTTTCCGGCGCACCTTGGCCGACAGCGGTTCGAACGGGGTCACGGTGACGTCGAGGCGCTTGCGGTTGGCCAGCCGGGCCCGCCAGGTGCCGGCGATCTCGCCGTCGACGAGCAACGCGCCCGGTGCCGCGACCGCCCGCCAGACCTGCCGCTGCCGTTGCCGGTCGGGCAGCAGCAGTTCGCGGTCCCGGGCCTGGCGGGCCGACCCGTACGGCGTGTCCTGCACGCCGAGGTCGAGCACGGCGAGTGCGGCCGGGTCGCCGCCGCCGGCCCGGTCGAGCTGCTGCGCCGCCACCCGGTAGGCGAGCACCCGCGACCGGGTGACCTTGATCGGCTGATCCGTCAACCGCCGTCGCCCTTCTCGCGGTCGCTGTAGATTCGGGTCCATGTCGATTCTGACCGAGGCCGATGTCGCCCTGCTCAACGAGCCACACCTCGCCCACGTCGCCACCATCGAGGCCGACGGCTCGCCGCACGTCACGCCGGTGTGGGTGGACACCGACGGGGAACGGATCATCTTCAACACGGCCAAGGGCCGGGTGAAATACGACAACATCCTGCGCGACCCGCGGGTGGCGGTGTCGGTGGTGGACAAGAACAACGACTACCGGACGCTGTGGGTGAAGGGGACGGCCGAGTTCGTCGACGAGGGTGCCGACGAGCACATCGACAAGATGGCACAGAAATACCTGGGCCAGCCGACGTATCCGATGCGGAAGCCGGGCGAGCAGCGGGTGATCGTACGGATCACGCCGACCGAGCGCCTCGGTCAGGGCTGAGCCCTCCGGGCCGGGACGGCGGTCAGGCGGTCTTGCGGGTCGGGGTCCGGGCGGACCCCGCCTTCTTGGCCGCCGTCTTCTTCGCGGCCTTCCGGGGCGCCGCCTTCTTCGCCGCCTTCTTGGCCGGGGCCTTCTTCGGCGCCTCCTCGGCGGGTTCGCCCCGGGCGACCCTGGCCCGCTCGACCGAGGCCCGCAGCGCCGCCATCAGGTCGACGGCGGCCGCCGGCGCCTCCTCCACCTCTTCGGGCTGTACGACCTCGCGGCCTTCCACCTTGGCGTCGATGACCTCCTGCAACGCGGCGCGGTAGTCGTCGGTGAACGCGTCGGGTTCGAAGTCGCCGGCCATCGAGTCGATCAGCGAACTGGCCATCGCCAGTTCCGGCGGGCGGACCTGGATGTCGTCGTCGAGGAAACCGAACGACGGCTTACGGATCTCGTCCGGCCACAACATCGTGTTGAGCAGCAGTACGCCTTCGCGGACCCGTAGCGTGGCGAGCTGTTCGCGCTGCCGCAGCGCCACCTTGACGATCGCGACCCGGTCGGAGTCGGTCAGCGCGTCGCGCAGCAGCACGTACGGCTTGGTGGCCGCACCCTCGGGTTCCAGGAAGTACGCCTTGTTGTAGAGGATCGGGTCGACCTGCTCGGCGGGCACGAACTCCATGACGTCGATGGCGTGCGAGGTGGTCAGCGGCAGGTCGGCGAAGTCCTCGTCGGTGAGGATCACCATCTCGCCACCGCCGATGTCGTAGCCCTTGGCGATGTCGTCGTACTTGACCTCTTCCCCGCAGATCGAGCAGGTGCGCTTGTAGCGGATCCGGCCGCCGTCCTCGCGGTGCACCTGATGGAAGCGGATGTCCTTTTCCTCGGTGGCCGAGTAGAGCTTGACCGCGATCGAGACAAGACCGAACGAGACGGCACCCTTCCAGATAGCCCGCATGTCGCTCCTTACCCGGCTCCACCGCTGGAGATACCCGGCCTGACCTGTGGAAATCCGCCGTACCGGGGCCGGAGCAGCCCGGTATAGACCAGGATCGCACCGGGGGGCGCCGAGCGGGAGGGTTTCCCTCCGACGGCTGGCGGATGTGTGGCCTGGCCAGGCCGGATTCGTCCTACGATGGGCAGGTGCCGGCCCCGCCGCGTAAGCCGATGCTCGCCGTCACCGGCGACCTGCCCACCGGCCCCGGCTGGGGCTACGAGTTCAAGTGGGACGGCGTCCGGGCGCTGGCCGACGTCGCCGCCGGCGGCGGCCGGTTCTTCGCCCGGTCCGGGGTCGAGATCACCGTCGCCTACCCCGAGTTCACCGCCCTGACCAGGCTGTTCGACGACGTCCAGTTCGACGGCGAGATCGTCGTGCTCGACGAGGGTGGCGTGCCGTCGTTCACCGCGCTGGCCGAGCGGATGCACGTACGCGACCCGGGCCGCGCGGCGCGGCTGGCGGCGACCGTTCCGGCGATGTACATGATCTTCGACCTGCTCCGGCTGCGGGGCGTGGACCTGACCGGACGGACCTATCGGGAGCGGCGCGCGGAACTGGACGGGCTGGACCTCGCAGGACCACGCTGGGCGGTACCTCCGACGTTCACCGACGGCCCCGCGACCTACGCCGCCGCCCGCGAACACGGCCTGGAGGGAGTCGTCGCCAAACGGCTCGACTCCGCCTACCGTGCGGGGGTGCGTACCCCCGACTGGGTCAAGACCAAGGTCGAGGTGACCGCCGACTTCGTCGTCGGCGGCTGGCGACCCGGCGCCCGCCGGCTCGGCGGGCTGCTGGTCGGGGTGCCCGGCCCGGACGGGCGGCTCACCTACCGGGGCCGGGTCGGCGGCGGCATCGGGGCGGCCGCCGAGCGCGACCTGCTCGCCGAACTCGAACCGCGCCGCGCCGACGCCTCACCGTTCGCCCCTGGAGTGTCGCGCGAGGACGCCCGGGGCGCCCACTGGGTACGCCCCGAGGTGGTCGTGGAGGTGAAGTACGGCCAGCGCACCCCCGACGGCCGGCTGCGCTTCCCCCGCTTCCTGCGGCGCCGCCCCGACCTGCGACCGGAGGACGTCGATGGCGAGTGGTGACCGGATCAGGGTCGAGGTCGGCGACCGCGAACTCGACCTGTCCAACCTCGACAAGGTGCTCTACCCGGCGAGCGGGTTCACCAAGGGTGAGGTGATCGACTACTACACCCGCGTCGCGCCGGTCCTGCTGCCACACCTGCGCGACCGCGCACTGACCCGCATCCGCTATCCCAACGGCGTCGACCAGCAGTTCTTCTTCGAGAAGAACGCCCCGGCGAGCACTCCGGACTGGGTGCGGACCGAGCGCCTGCCGGCACCCGGTTCAACCAAGAACCGGGAGAAAATCGACTACGTGGTCGCCGACGACCTGCCGACCCTGGTCTGGCTCGCCAACCTGGCCGCCCTGGAGTTGCACACCCCGCAGTGGCGGATCGGCACCCACCCCGACCTGATGGTGGTCGACCTCGACCCGGGTCGCCCGGCCGGCCTGCGCGAGTGCTGCGGCGTCGCGCTGTTGCTGCGCGAACGCCTAGCCGCCGACGGCCTGGTCAGCCAGCCCAAGACGTCGGGCAAGAAGGGCATGCAACTGTGCTGCCCGATCTCCGCCGGGCAGTCCGCCGAGGTGGTCAGCGACTACGCCCGGCGGATCGCGGAGGAACTGGAACGGACGGCACCGAAGTCGATCACCTCGAAGATGGCCCGCAACCTGCGCCCCGGCAAGGTGTTCATCGACTGGAGTCAGAACAACGCGGCCAAGACGACCGTGGCACCGTACTCGCTGCGCGCCGAACCGCAACCCTTCGTCTCCACCCCGCTGACCTGGACCGAGGTCGAGGCGGCGGCCGACGGCGACGCCCGGGCCGTCCGCCCGTTCACCGCCGCCGAGGTCCTGGACCGCGTCGACCGGTACGGCGATCTGATGGCCGACCTCGTCACCCCCGGCCCCGCCCTCCCCACCTGACGCCACCGACCGGCGGAGGGTCGACGCAGCGGCAGCCGGCGGCGGCCCCGGCCCGGGCGCAGGTGGTCGCCTGAGTTTGCGGAGCCGGAGCCCGGCCCTCCGCGGTTGCGCTCTCGGCCGGGCGGACATAGCTGTCCGAGCCGCCGGACCCCCCCGGCGGCAGCCTGCCCGGGCGGCTGTCCGGCCGGGCCCAACACTGCTGTCCGAGTCCACAGCGAATTCAGTGTTAAAACAGTGAATTCGCTGTCGCCCGCAACAGCAGTACCTGCCCCGGCCCGGCCCGTGCGTCCCGGCCCGGCCCGTGCGTCCCGGCCCGGCCCGTGCGTCCCGGCCCGGCCCGGTCCGTGCGCCCCCGGGCCCTGGCGCCGTCGATCGTCGGCCCGGTCGAGCCCGGCCCCGCACCACAGGCCTGCACCCAGCCCCTTCGAGGCCTCGAATCCCCAGCGGCTGGAGTTATCCACAGCGTTTTCCACAGGGTGGGCAGGCAGGGTGGCGCGCGACGGCGGACCGCGCCACGATCAGGCGGTGAGTGACGACCGAGCCGTCGCCGCGGCGCCGGCCGGGCGACTCAATCTTCGGCTGGGGCAACTGCTCCGCCTCGAACGGGAGCGGGCGCGGCTTTCACAGCGGGCGCTGGCGGCCCGTGCCGGCACCTCCCAGCAGTGCGTCTCCCGTTTCGAGACCGGCTTCTACGCCCCGACGACGGCCGTCGTCGAACGGCTCTTCGAGGCGCTCGGCTGCCAGGTGCGGGCCGATGTCGAAGCGCTCGACGCCGATCTCGACGAGAGCATCGCGGTGGCCCGCCGGGAACGGGACGACGACATCCGGTTCATGCTGGGCAACCTCGGGAGCCTGCTGCGCTGGTCCGGCGGCCTCGACTACGTCATCGACGGCGAACTGGCCGCCGCGTTGCAGGGCGTGCCGGTCCGGGTGACCCGCGCCGACGTCGCGGTCGCCGCGGCCGACCTGCCCCGGTTGACCGACTGGATCTTCACCTTGCCGAACTGCGAGCGGTGGAACGAGCGGTGGCGGGACTTCGTCGGCGCCGACCGGGACCCGAACCGGCCCGGCCCGCTGCGCTGGTGGACACCACTGGCCGAGCTGCGGGTACGGCTGCTGGAGACCCGGCCGACGCCGGTCCCGGTGGTCGCTGGGGCGGAAGAGGTGCCGGTCCGGCCGCTGCTCGACGTCCTCCGCGACGACCCGCAACTCGACCGCGTCGCGCGCCGCGCCAGAGTGCTCGGCGCCTGACACCCACCCTCAGCGCCGGCGGCCCGCTACGGCCATCCGCGAGTCACGAACGCCCGCCACGGCCATCCGCGAGTCACGGCCGCCGACACGGCCACCCGTCGCGCACGCCCGCCTCGGCGATCCCCGGATCAGTCTGTCGACGGCAGCGGCGGGCCGAGCACGTCGTCGGCGTCGACGATCGTGTACGCGTACCCCTGCTCGGCGAGGAACCGCTGCCGGTGTGCGGCGTACTCGGTGTCAATCGTGTCCCGGGACACCACCGTGTAGAAGTGCGCCTGCCGTCCGTCGGACTTTGGCCGCAGCACCCGGCCGAGCCGCTGTGCCTCTTCCTGCCGGGACCCGAACGTGCCGGAGACCTGGATCGCCACCGCCGCCTCCGGCAGGTCGATGGAGAAGTTGCCCACCTTGGAGATCACCAGGGTCGACACCTCGCCGGAGCGGAACGCGTCGAAGAGCCGTTCCCGCTCCTTGTTGGTCGTCGACCCCTGCACGATCGGCGCGTCGAGGAACTCGCCGAGCTGGTGCAACTGCTCGATGTAGGCGCCGATGACCAGCACCTGCTCGCCGTGGTGCCGCTCGACCAGGCGGCGGACCACGGGCAGCTTCGTACGCGCCGTCGCCGCCACCCGGTAGCGCTCCTCCGGCTCGGCGACCGCGTACGCCATCCGTTCGGCGTCGGTCAGCGTGACCCGTACCTCGGTGCACTCGGCCGGGGCGATCCAGCCCTGTGCCTCGATGTCCTTCCAGGGCGCGTCGTAGCGCTTCGGCCCGATCAGGGAGAAGACGTCGCCCTCGCGGCCGTCCTCGCGGACCAGGGTCGCGGTCAGGCCGAGCCGGCGGCGGGCCTGCAGGTCGGCGGTGAACCGGAAGATCGGCGCCGGCAGCAGGTGCACCTCGTCGTAGACGACCAGCCCCCAGTCGCGGGCGTTGAAGAGGTCGAGGTGGGTGAAGGCGCCGCCACGCCGCGAGGTCAGCACCTGGTACGTCGCGATGGTGACCGGCCGGATCTCCTTGCGTTCCCCGGAGTACTCGCCGATCTCGTCCTCGGTCAGCGACGTCCGGGCGACCAGTTCCCGCTTCCACTGCCGGCCGGCGACGGTGTTGGTGACCAGGATCAGCGTGGTCGCCTTCGCCTCGGCCATCGCCGCCGCCCCGACCAGCGTCTTGCCGGCGCCACAGGGGAGTACGACCACGCCGGAGCCGCCGGCCCAGAAGGTGTCGACCGCCTCACGCTGGTAGGACCGCAGCGTCCAGGCCGGCCGGCCGTCCTTGCCGGCCTCGGCGAGGTCGATCGGATGCGCCTCGCCGTCGACGTAACCGGCCAGGTCCTCCGCCGGCCAGCCGAGCTTGAGCAGTGCCTGCTTGAGCCGTCCGCGTTCGGACGGGTGCACGACCAGGGTGTCGTCGTCGACCTTGGCACCGAGCATGCCGGCAAGCTTCTTGCTCTTGGCCACCTCGATCAGCACCATCCGGTCCAGGGCACGCAGCACCAGACCGTGGGTGGGGTGGTTGACCAGTTGCAGCCGGCCGTACCGGTCCATCGTCTCGGCGACGTCCACCAGCAACGCGTGCGGTACCGGATAGCGGGAGAACTTGATCAGGGCGTCGACCACGCCCTCGGCGTCGTGGCCGGCGGCCCGCGCGTTCCACAGCCCGAGCGGCGTGAGCCGGTAGGTGTGCACGTGCTCCGGCGAGCGCTCCAGTTCGGCGAACGGCGCGATCGCGATGCGGCAGGCCTGCGCGTCGGGGTGGTCGACCTCCAGCAGAAGAGTCTTGTCGGACTGGACGATCAGCGGACCGCTGTTCACGCCGGTTTTCCCCCTCGACCGCGCGGAAAGGACCCTCCAGTGTTGCACGCACGGGACGGTTCGGTGCCGGTCCGCGGCGGCCGCCCACCGGCCGTCCGACCTGCCCTGACGGGGCGAACCCGGAGCGGACTCCGGGGCGAAAACCCTGTCAGAAGCGCCGTGCGGCTGCCAGTCTGGATAAAACCGGCTGGTGGAGACGGGGAGGGCGCATGTCAGTGGATGGTGAGACGGCCCGCCGAACCGAGCCGGGGTACGCCACGTCCGACGATCCGGCGCCGGTGTCGCGCGCCACGATCGTCGCGTACGGCTGTGCCGCCGCACTGCTCTTCGGCTGGTTCCTCTTCGGCTGGCTGGTCCAGCAGCAGGGCTTCGTCGACTCGGTCGGCGAGGCGCTGGGCACCGCATCCGCCCTGCTCCTGCTGGTGTCGATCGTCGGGATGGCACGCCGCCACCGACGATGAGCGGGTCAGGTCACTCCTCGACGACCGCCGCGGTGATCCGGTGCAGGGCGAACGTGTGCAACGTCTCCGTCCGGTCGTCCTCCGCGCGCAGGTAACCGCCACCGATCGACACCGGTCGCAGCAGCCGCGACGTGGTGCCGCCGTGCGCGTCGACGTATCCGACCCAGACCTGGGACCGGTCCCGGACCGCCTGCTGCAGCACCGCCAGCGCCTGGGTGTGGGCCTGCACGGTGGTCAGCCGCTCGCCGTTGCGCCCACCCGCTGTCCGCATCGTCGCCGGCGCCCGGCGGGCCGCCCGGGCGGCGGCGTCGCCGCGGCGGAGCTGTTCGACGATGCCCAGCACCCGGGGCTGGGTGAGGGCCGGCGCGGCCAGCGGGTCGGCGCCCCGGTCGGGCGTACGCAGCGGTGCCCGGCGGACCTTCGGTCGGGACAGCACGGCGGCGCCGCTCGCGTCCTCGGGCACGGGTGCGTAGCCGGCCTCCCGGAGCGTGGCCAGCAGCCGACCGGCCTGGTGCGGGGTCACCAGCACGGTCGGGGCCAACCGGCGCAGCGCCAGCACCGTCAGCCGCCGGTCGGCGAGTGCCTGGGTGAGCAGCGCCTCGTCGTCGCTGCGCAGGTATGACCCGGCCGGCCCGGCCCGCAGCCCGCCGTGCTTGCGGGCGGTGTCGTCGACGAGGTAACGCAGCGCCTGCGGCACCGGAGTACGCGACCGGCGGCCGAACAGTGCGTGCAGGTCGTCGGCGGAGTATCCGGCGTCGAGGGCACGGCGGACGCTGGCCGGGGTGACCCGGTAGACGCTGGCCCCGCCGGCTGACTCGGGCTCGGCGACGGCGTCCAGTTCGGCGGCGAGCGCCGGTTCCGGCGGACCGGGTACGACCACGGTCAGGTCGGCCTGCACCAGCAGGTGGTCGACCGGGGCGGGCAGCAGCCCGTCGAGCGCCCGGGCCACCGCCGGCAGGTCGGCCGGGCTGCCGACGGTCGACCGTACGCCCAGCGGGTCCTCCTCGACGGTGGACGTCCGGTCCGGTGCCGTCTCGGCGAGCAGCACCCGCCCGAAGCTGGTGAGCGCGCCGAGCCCGGTCACGCCGAGCTGGGCGGCCTCGGCCAGCGCGTCCCGGTAGGCCGACTCGCGGCCGCGCCCACGGCGTGGTGCTTCCCAGGCGAGCAGGTCCAGCACCTCGCCGGCGGTCGGCGCGGCACCGGGGGCGAGGTCGGCGAGCACACCGAGCGCGGCCCGCCGGGCGGCCGGTGCCGAACCACGCCCGACCTCGGTGGACAGTACGGCGATCGGCCGGTCCCGGTCGTCGCGCTGGCCCACCAGGCCGGCCTGGCGGGGCATCCCGAGCCAGCCACGGGCCAGCTGCTCCCAGCGGGCCGACAGGGGCAGCACCCGCCACACGTCGTAGCCGGTGGTCGGCAGGATCTGGCTGTCGCCGCCGGCCCGACCACCCGCTCCGGGCACGTCGGCCGGGCCGAGCAGCCCGGCCGCGTATCCGACCTCGATCAGCAGCGCGGCCGGCGCGTCGTCGAGGCCGGCGGCCTTCGCCAGCCGGCGCAGTTCGCGTACGCCGATCCCGCCGGACCGCAACACCGGTGCCGGCTCGGCGGCCAACGCCTCGGCCAGTGCCTCGACGTGCCGGATGACCTCCATGGCCTGGCCGGCGCCGGCCGAGTCGACGGCCTTGGGTTCCCGGCCGGCGGGGACCGGGACGGGTGGCCGGGGATGCAGCGGCCCGAGCGCCCCGGTGTCGCGGCGCAGCAGCAGCCCGACCTCGCGGGGCAGTTCGACGGCGTCGGCGTCGACCGAGAACGCCCCGTCGGTGATCGTGACGAGAAGCCCGTTGTCGAGCAGCCAGCCGACGGCGGCACCGGTGGCGGGCGAGCCGACCGGCGGGCCGGCGGCGAGCCGGTCGAGGACCGCCCGGGCCGGCTGCGGGGCGGCCAGCACCGTGCGGCGCAGCCGCGCCGGGTCGGCGACCAGGGCCGCCGTGCGCGAGTCGAGGTCGGCGGCCGGTCGCCCCAACCCCGCCGGGTACGGCGAACAGACCTCGTCGACGGCGTCGACGAGCCGCAGCGTGGTTTCCGGGCCGTAGACGATGAACCGGGCCCGGAGCCGGTCGAGGGCGGCCCGGGCGGTGGCCGCGTCGACGCCCTGCGCCGGTACGGCGGCCAGCGCCAGCACGGACTCGACCGAGGTGGTGCCCTCGTCGGCGGTGCGGGCGAGGCGTACGGCGTCCAGGACCTGCAGCGTGAACCGGTCGAGCCCGTCGAGCGCCCGGGCCACCGAGACCCGCGACTGGGCGCGTGCGGCCAGCGCGCCGATGTCGGTCGGCACGGGTACGACGAGGTCGGGGCGCAGGCGCAGCAGGGCGCCGAGCGCTTCGTCGGGCAGCGCCCGGAGTTGGTCGGCGAGGGTGGTGGTCATCGTCTTTCCACGCTATCCGGCCGGACGTGGATGATGGGCCTCGGTCGCTCGTGCGGGTGGCGTGCGACGATGATCAGGTAAGGAACGGCGGGGAGGGAGTTTCAGCATGGCTCGGGACGGCGGACGGCGGGTGCCGGAGCGTGGCGCGGCGGGGACGGCGCGGGACACCAGGGTCAAGCCGGTGAAGCAGGGACACCTGGCGGTCACCGAAATCACCTTCTCCCGACCGGGTGGTCCCTCCCCGTTCGGCGACGACGTGCAGTTTCCGCTGCCGGTGGAAGACCTGAACTACACGCACGTCAGTCGCTGAGTCCGGCGGGGGAGTGATTGTCGTCACGTCCCCTGGCCGGTCCGGGAAGCATCTGTCCCGGTGCGGGCGGCGACCGGTGGGGCTTCGGCCGGCCCGGGCGGATTCTCGGGCGCACTCGACGGGTTCCTACGGATAGCCTTGTCAGGTCCGTAATTTCGACGAAGCAGGGGTCATCGGTGCCGACGGGGCGAGTTAAGTGGTACGACGCGGCCAAGGGCTACGGGTTCGTCACCAGTGACGAGGGTGGCGACGTCTTCCTGCCGAAGGGCGCGCTGCCGGCGGGTGTGACGGAACTCAAGGGTGGCCAGCGGATCGAGTTCGGGCTGATGGACAGCCGTCGGGGTGCGCAGGCGCACGGCGTGAAGCTGCTCGACGCCCCACCGTCCATGGCGGAACTTCGCCGGCGTCCGGCCGAGGAACTGCACGGGCTGGTCGAGGACATGATCAAGGTGCTCGAGGCCAAGGTGCAGCCCGACCTGCGGCGCGGCCGGTTCCCCGACCGCAAGACCGCCCAGAACGTCGCTCAGCTCGTCCACGCGGTGGCCCGCGAGCTGGAGATCTGAGGCGTCAGACCGGCGTCGGCGGCCCGGCGCAGCAGCGCGTCGACCGCCGCGTGCCCGTCGCGGCCCAGGTCGGCGGTGAAGTCGTTGACATACAGCGCGATGTGTCGGTCGGCGACGTCCGGCTCCATCTCCTGGGCGTGCGCCATCACGTAGTCGCGGCTGGCCGCCGGGTCGGCCCACGCCTGGCGCACCGACTCGCGGATCCAGCCGGCGGCGGCGACCGGGTCGACGGCCCCCCGCCGGGCCAGGATCGCGCCGAGCGGGATCGGTAGCCCGGTGTCGTTCTCCCACCATTCGCCGAGGTCGACCAGGGCGGTCAGGCCGTAGCGGGGATAGGTGAAGCGGGCCTCGTGGATGACGAGGCCGGCGTCGTACCGGCCGGCGGCCACGCCCGGCATGATCTCGTGGAAGGGCACGACCTCGATCCGGGCCGGCGGGTGGTCCGCCGCCCAGAGCCGGAAGAGCAGGTACGCCGTCGTCCGGTCGCCGGGTACGGCGACGGTCGCCCCGGTCAGGTCGGTGGTGGCGGCGTCGGTCCGGGCGAGCAGGAGCGGGCCGCAGCCCCGGCCGAGGGCACCGCCGCAGGGCAGCAGCTCGTAGTCGTCGAGCAGCCAGGGCAGCGCGGCGTAGCTGACCTTGACGATGTCGTACGCACCCCGCTCGGCGGCGGTGTTGGTCACGTCGACGTCGGCGTAGGTGACGTCGACCGCCGGCGCCCCGGGCACCAGGCCGTGGACGAGCGCGTGGAAGACGAAGGTGTCGTTGGGGCACGGCGAGATGGCCAGCGAGATCGTCACGCCCCCCACCGTATCCAGCGGCTGGCCGGCCCGGCGCGGCGGTTGTCAGGCGAGCCGGGTGGCGGCGGTGGTGAGGGCGTCGAACGCCTCCCGCATCCGCCACGCGGCCCGGTCGCGCGGCCCGATCGGGTTCGAGACCGTACGCAGCTCGGCGAAGGGAACACCGGCACCGGCGGCGGCACACGCGACGCCGTACCCCTCCATGGCCTCGGCCACGGCGTCGGGGTGCCGGGCGGCCAGGGCTTTTGCCGAGTCGGCGCTGCCGGTGACGGTCCCGACGGTGAGTACCGCGCCGACGGCGGCGGCGGGCAGCGCCCGGCGCAGCGCCGCCAGCAGCGGCGGGTGGACCGCCGCGACGGTCTCGCCGAAGCCCAGCTCGTCGAGGGGGATGAAGCCGTCGGGCGACTCGGCGCCGAGGTCGGCGGCGATGCTGCGGTCGGCCAGTACGGTGCCGCCGACCTCGACCCGGTCGGTGAACCCGCCCGCGATCCCGGCGCAGATCACCGCCGTGTACGGCCGTCCGGCGCCCTCGGCGAGGGCGAGCAGCCGGGCGGTGCCCGCGGCGGCGGCCGCCGGCCCGACCCCGACCGGGGTGACGGTCACGGCGGCGTCGCCCAGCCCGGCGCGTACGGCGGCGGCCTCGGCCTCGACGGCGGTGACCACCAGCAGGTGGTCGGCGATCATGCCGGCCCCCGTGATTCGCGGCTGGTCTCGTCGTCGCCGGTGCCGGGCCGGGGGACGGCCGACGAGGGGCGGTAGATGTGGTAGCCGGGCGGGGCGGTGGCCTCGGGCCGCTCGACGGGGGTGGTCGGCCGGTCGCCGGCGGACTGGGTCGGCGTTCGGGGCGTCTTCTCGAGCCGGGTGGGCGGATCGTCGGGCGCGGTCTTCGCCGGTTCCCTGGCGGCGGCCTTCTTGCGGATGAACATCCTCCTGATGCCGCTGGCTTCCCGGTTCGGCCCGGGGCTGTCCGGCTCCTTCCCGGCCGCGGGGGCGGCCGGGGCCGGCTTCTCGGCGTCACGGTCGGGGGTGGGTGGCGTCGGCGGGTCCGCGGTGTCGGCCGGATCTTCGGCGTCGGCCGTCGGCCGGCCCTGCAGCCTCTCGGCCCGCAGCCGGCCGGCGACGAACACGGCGCGGGCGGCGGCGAGTACACCGATCCCGGCGACCACGCCGATGCCGACCCGGCCGTCGAACGGGATCAGGCCGACCGCGCCACCGGCGACGAAGGCGAGCATGAGCACGGTTTCGGAGTGGGCGAAGGCGCTGGCCCGCATCCGTTCCCGGACCCGTTCCTGGATCGAGGCGTCGACGGCGAGCTTGGCGATACCGCTCATCACGGCGCTGGTCAGGCACAGCAGGGCGACCATCAGCAGCGAGAACTTGATCGTGGCGAGGATCGCGACACCGGCGACGATGACCAGCCCGCTCGACTGCAGCGCGAGCGGGTGGTGGATGCGTAGCCGGGTGCCAATCGCGGTGGCCAGGAAGGTGCCGGCGGCGAGCGCGGCACCGACCAGGCCGAGGGCGGCCTCGTCGCCGAGGTCGCGGCCGAACACCACCGTGGTCAGGTCACCGGCCTTGATCGCGAAGGCCAGGAAGAGGAGCAGGAAACCGTAGAGGGCACGCAGGCTGGCGCTGCCGATCAGTGCGGCGAGGACCAGCCGGCCGGACAGCACCCGTTCGCCTCGACCCCGGCGGAAGCCGAGGATCTGCCAGGCCCGGGGCACCGTCTCCGGGGGATCGGAGTCGGCGCGCGGCGGTAGCCGCAGCGCGATCACCATGCCGACGAGGAAGATCACCGAGGCGACTCGCAGTGGCCATTGTGGACCGAACCAGAACGCGGCCAGGCCGAGCGGGGCCACCACGGCGCCCGCGATCGTGCCGTAGACGCTGGCCCGGGCGCCGGCCTGGGACAGGCCGAGCTTCTCCGGCAGCAGCCGGGGCACGGCCGCCGACCGGGCGACGCCGTAGGCCCGGGACAGGGCGAGCACCCCGAAGGCGGCCGGATAGAGCCCGAAGCCGTGGATGTAGTCGGAGATCAACCAGGCGAGGAACGCCCGACCGAGCATGGTCGCCGCCAGCGCGTAGCGCCGGCCGTGCCGGAAGTGGTCGAGCAGCGGACCGACCACCGGGGCGAGCAGCGCGAACGGGACCATGGTGACCAGCAGGTAGAGGGCGACCTTGCTGCGGGCCTCGCCGAGCGGCGCGTTGAAGAAGATCGTGCCGGCCAGTCCGATCGCGATGAGCGTGTCGCCGGCGCAGGACACGGCGTGCAGGTCGAAGAGGCGGACCATCCCGGGTTCGCCGCCGGCGCCCTTCTCGCGTATCCGGCCGACCCGGCGGGTCGCCCAGCGCCCGCCGCTGACCGAACCTCTGGCGAGCACGCGGGTGCCGCGGAACGCGGAACCGATGGTGCGCCCGAGCGACGGGAAGAGCGGCATGCCTCCCATCCTCGCCCATCCGATGGGTCTTCGTCCCATCCGGCAGCGGATCGGATCGGGGAGTGCCTGTCGACGATCGGCCGGCATGAGGAACAATGTCTGTGTGACCAGGACGACCACCCGCGCCGCCCGCCTCGACCAGGTCTGTGCCTCTGCCGTCGACGTGGCCCGCGCCGCCATCACCGAGGTCGAGCCGGAGGGGGTCGGCGTCCACCTGGAGGCGGTCGTCGAGGGTGATCGGCTGGTCACCCACCTGTTCGAGTGCCTGCTGCCCGGTTACCGGGGCTGGCGCTGGGCGGTCACCGTCACCCGGGTGGCCCGCAGCAAGCACGTGACGGTCTGCGACACCGTGCTGCTGCCCGGTGCCGACGCGCTGCTCGCCCCCGGCTGGCTGCCCTGGCACGAGCGGCTCCAGCCCGGCGACCTGGGCGTCGGTGACCTGCTGCCGACCGCGCCCGACGACGAGCGGCTGGCCCCGGGCTATCTGGAGTCGGACGACCCCGCGGTCGAGGAGGTCTCCTGGGAGCTGGGCCTCGGCCGGGCGCGGGTGCTGTCCCGCGAGGGCCGCGCCGACACCGGTCAGCGCTGGTACGAGGGCGACCCCGGGCCGGAAGCGCCGATCTCGGTCGCCGCGCCCCGCACCGCCCGCTGTGGGTCGTGCGGGTTCTACCTGCCGCTGGCCGGTGCGATGCGGCTGCTGTTCGGGGCCTGCGCCAACGTCTACGCCCCCGACGACGGCCGGGTGGTCAGCGCCGACCACGGCTGCGGTGCCCACTCGGAGACGCTGACCGACGTCGCCCCGACGCCGGTCGACGAACTGCCGACCGTCTACGACGACAGCGAGGTCGAGGCGGTGCCGGTGTACGTGGCCGCCGCTCCGGCCACGACCGGCGGTCCGGTCGCCGAGGACGAGCCGGCCGAGCCGTACGGGCACGGCTGACCGGAGCCGGCAGGCCGGGTCAGCCGGCCGCGGCGCGGCGGCGCCGCCGGTTGGCGTCGTGTTTCATCATCACCGCCAGGCCGGGAAAGCCCATCAGGAAGCCGGCGAGGCAGGTCCAGAGCCAGTCGGTGTGCCCCTGATCGGCCAGCCAGCCGCGGAAGAAGACCAGCAGGACCAGGCCGGCGACCGCCCACGCCACGATGCCGGCCACCGCGAAGGGGACCATCGGCGGGTCGAGCGGCTCGGGCTTGGGGCGGTCGGACACGAGGGCCAGCCTACTGCGCCGGCTCCCGGCTCCCTGGTCGCCGCGCGAATATCGAAGATCGTAACGGGCGCGAATTTCCCTGGAAACGCCTGATCTGCGATTATGCGCGCGGCATCATGTGACCAGTGCGGTGAGGACCAGATGGACAAACGCCCGACGGGCACCGGGACGACCGTTGCCCGTAACCGCTTCGACCGCTTTTTCGAGATCTCCGCGCGTGGCTCGACGCTGAGCCGGGAGGTCCGTGGCGGTCTGGCGACCTTCTTCACGATGGGGTACATCGTCGTACTCAACCCGTTGATCCTCGGCAACGCGGTCGACGGCGACGGCCGGCGGCTCGCCATGGCGGCGATCGCGGCGGCGACTGCCCTGGTCGCCGGGGTGATGACGATCCTGATGGGGGTCGCCGCCCGCTTCCCACTGGCACTGGCCGCCGGTCTCGGCGTCAACGCGCTGGTCGCGTACGAGATCGCGCCGCAGATGACCTGGGCCGACGCGATGGGGCTGGTGGTCATCGAGGGGGTGCTGATCGGCATCCTGGTGCTGACCGGCCTGCGTACGGCGGTGTTCCGGTCGGTTCCGGTCCAGCTGAAGACCGCCATCGGGGTCGGCATCGGCCTGTTCCTGACCATCATCGGCCTGGTCGACTCCGGTTTCGTCCGGCGTGTTCCCGATATCGCGAACACCACCGTCCCGGTCGGCCTCGGCATCAACGGCAGGTTGGTGAGCTGGCCGGCGCTGGTGTTCGTCCTCGGCCTGCTGCTGACCCTGGTGCTGGTCGTACGCCGGGTCAAGGGCGCGATCCTGATCGGCATCTTCGCCACGACCCTGCTGGCGATCGTCGTCGAGGCCGTGGCGAAGGTGGGCCCGTCGGTCGTGAACGGCGTACCGAACCCGAAGGGCTGGTCGCTGAACGTGCCGGCGGTGCCGGAGACCGTGGTCGACGTTCCGGACCTGTCGCTGCTGGGGCACTTCAACGTGCTCGGCTCGTGGGAACGGGCCGGCTGGCTGGTCGCCCTGATGTTCGTCTTCACCCTCCTCATCACGGACTTCTTCGACACGATGGGGACGATGGTCGCGGTGGGGCAGGAGGGCAACCTGCTCGACGACAAGGGCATGCCACCGCGTACCCGGGAGATCCTGCTGGTCGACTCGGTCGCCGCGGCGGCCGGTGGCGCGGCGAGCGTGTCGAGCAACACGTCGTACATCGAGAGTGCGGCCGGTGTCGCGGAGGGGGCCCGGACCGGGGCCGCCAACCTGGTCACCGGCGGGCTGTTCCTGCTGGCGATGTTCTTCGCGCCGCTGGTGGTGGTCGTGCCGTTCGAGGCGGCGTCGACCGCGCTGATCGTGGTCGGCTTCCTGATGATGACGACGATCCGCACGATCGACTGGTCCGACTACGAGATCGCGATCCCGGCGTTCCTGACCATCGTGCTGATGCCGTTCACATACTCGATCTCCAACGGCATCGGCGCTGGCGTGATCACGTACGTCCTGCTCAAGGTCGTCCGTGGTAAGGCCCGCGAGGTGCATCCGCTGCTGTACGGGGTGGCCGTGCTGTTCGTCGTGTACTTCATGCGTGGCCCGGTCGAGGCGCTGATCTACTAGCGGGTTTTCCGACGTACCGTGCCCGGCGGCCTCCGCCGGGCACGGTACGGTGACGGCTGTCATATCGAGTGGTCGTTAGCATCGCTCATTAGTTAGGCTAACGATCGTGACGGAGCGGACGGTGATGGCGAAGCGTTTGCCGCCGGCGCAGTTGGCGACTCTCCTGCGCGACGCGATCACCCGGCTCAACCGACGGGTCCGGCAGACCCGCCCGGTCGGCGACCTCACCGCGACCCAGCTCTCCGCCCTCATCAGTCTCGAACTGGGGGGCGCGCTGACCCCGCGTGAACTGGCCGACATCGAACGGGTCCAGCCGCCGACGATGACCAGGATCGTCGCCAAGCTGGAGGAGCGCGGCCTCGTCGGCCGCACCCCTCACCCGACCGACGGCCGGCAGGTCATCCTCGCGGTGACCGAGGCCGGGCGGGAGATGCTCGACCAGATCGAGCGGGCCCGCGACGAGTGGCTCGCCAGCAGGCTCGCGGAACTGACCGCGGCCGAGCGCGAGACGCTGTCGAGCGCCGCCGAGATCCTGCGGAGGATCGCGCGCGCCTGACGGCGCGTCGGGGCCTCGGATCTGCTTCGTCCACTGTGGATGACGCGTACGATCTGAGGAGGCGCACCCCGAGTGCGGGCAAAGCTGAGCAGCACGTTCCAGTCCCTGACGGTCCGCAACTACCGGCTCTTCGCGATCGGTCAACTGATCAAGCTGATCGGCGTCTGGGTGATGTTCATCGCCCAGGACTGGCTGGTCCTCGAACTCTCCGGCGATTCGGCGACCGCCCTCGGTGTCGTGGTCGCCCTCCAGTTCGCGCCGGTACTCCTGCTGACGCTGCTCTCCGGGCGGCTCGCCGACCGTTACGACAAGCGGATGCTGCTCCTGGTGGCCAACGCGACCTGGACGGTACTCGCCCTGGCGATGAGCCTGCTGGTGGTCACCGGGGTCGTCCAGCTCTGGCACGTCTTCGTCTTCGCCGGCCTGCTCGGTGTGGCCAACGCGGTGGAGACCCCGGTCCGCCAGGCGTTCGTGTCCGAACTCGTCGGCACCACCCTGCTGCCGAACGCCCTCGCCCTCTCGTCGGCCACGTTCAACTCGGCCCGGGTCCTCGGACCGGCGCTGGCCGGCGTGGCCATCGCGGTCTTCGACGTCGGCCCGGTCTTCCTGGTGAGCGCGGTCGCCACCGTCGCCCCGCTCGTCGGCCTGCTGCGGATGCGCAGCGCCGAGCTGCACCGCGCCGACCTGCTGCCGATCGGCGAACGTGACAACGCCAAGGTGGTCGACGGGCTGCGGTACGTCGCCCGGCGACCCGACCTGCTGCTGCCGATGGCGCTCATGTCGATCATCGGGATGGTCCTCTTCAACTTCCAGATCACCCTGGCCGCCCTCGCCAAGACCGTCTTCAACACCGGTGCGGCCACCTTCGGCGTGTTCACCACCATGCTCGCGCTCGGCTCGCTGGCCGGCGCCCTGGCCGGCAGCACCCGCCGGGAGCGGCCGTCGGTGTGGCTGGTGCTCGGCGCCGCGGTCGGCTGTGCGATCTTCGGCACCCTGGTCGGCCTGGCGCCGACGTACTGGCTGGTCGTGCTCCTGCTGCTGCCCGCCGGCTTCTTCATGATCTTCTTCGCGCAGGCGTCCAACCAGCGGGTCCAGCTCGGCGTCGACGCCGCCTTCCGGGGCCGGGTCATGGCCCTGTGGGTGCTGGTCTTCCTGGGCACCAACCCGGTCGGCGCCCCGCTGATCGGTTGGGTCGCCGAGACGTACGGCGCGGCGGCGAGCATCTGGCTCGGCGGCCTGATCTCCCTGGCCGTGGCGCTGCTGGCGCTCGCCTGGCAGCTGCACCGGACCGGCGCCCGCCTCCGGCTGCGGATCCGCCCGCTGCCCGCGTTCTACGTGGTGCCGGCGGCAAAATCCGAGCCGGCTGTCACACCCGTCTGATTGTCTGTCCCGATGCAGAACACCCGCTACCTGGAGTGCCTGGCGAGCGACTACCGCCGGCTGCGCCAGGTCGTCACCGGCGGGCCGCTCGACGCGGTCGTACCGAGCTGCCCCGACTGGTCGATGGCCGATCTCGCCCGGCACGTCGCGCAGGTCTACCTGCACAAGACCGAGTGCATGCGGCACGGGGTCGAGCCCGAGTCGTGGCCGCCGGACCTCGCCGGCGAGGAGCCGGTCGCCCTGCTCGACCGGGCCTACGCCGCGCTGACCCACGAGCTCACCAGCCGGTCGCCGGACGCTCCGGCCGCCGGCTGGTACGAGCCGGACCCGACCGTCGGCTTCTGGATCCGCCGGATGGCGCAGGAGACGGTCGTGCACCGGATCGACGCCGAACTGGCGGCCGGCGTGCCGTCCGCGACCGTCCCCGACGATCTCGCCGTCGACGGCATCGACGAGGTGCTCGAGGTTTGCCTGGCCTACGCCACCCGCAGCTGGCCGGAATACTTCACCGAACTGATGGTGGGTAACGACGGGCGTGGGGTGGTCGTGGCAGGTGGCGGGAGCAGGTGGCTGGTCCGCTTCGACCGTGACGTCGTCACGGTGCGGCCGGCGAGCACCGACGAGGCGGACGCCCGGGTCAGCGGCGATCCCGACGCCGTCCTACGGTGGTTGTGGCGACGGGTCGACGACGACGCCGTCCGGATCGAAGGTGAAAAGGACCTGGTCGTCCGGCTCCGTCAGCTTCTCGGAGTCGCCACCCTGTAACGGATGAAGCCGATCCGACGGTGGACGTCCGCTCCGCCGTCCCGTGCCGAAGGTTGTGGCCCCTCGTGGACGCCCTGGTGTTGCCACTGGCGCTGCTCTCCGTGCTGTGCCTGCCGGCGGTCGTGGCGGCGCTCATCTGCGCCGACGAGATGATCGACCGGCTGACCGCCCGGCTCGTCGCGCGCCGCCGGGCCCGGCGCGAGCGACGTACGGTCGCCCGGCTCGAACAGGATGCCGGCCCGGGCGCGATCACATCCGCCCGGGCGGTCGCCGGCCCCTTCCGGCAGGTGCCCATCGAGCAGCTCGCGGCCGACCTGCGCCGGCTCGCGGTGCAGCGGCGCTACCTGGGCAGCGAGAGCCTGCTGTGGCGCAGCGCGTTCGCGCAGGCATACGACGACCGGCTGCGGATGGCGAGCCAGAGCCTCGGCATCGCCCAGCACCTCGACGAACTCGCTGGCTTCGATCTCGACATCGAGCGGATCCGGGTGGAGGGCGAACTGGCGGCCGCCGGCCTGATGCTGCCGGCCGCCACCACCTGGCAGCGGCGTGAGCCGAGGTGAGACTCTTCGTCGCCCTCTACCCACCGCCCGACGTGGTCAGGCACATCGGCGCGTACGTCGACGGGCTGCGGATCGGCCGGGCCACCGCCGACGGGGTGAACGTACGCCTCGCCAACGCCGACAACCTGCACGTCACCCTTGCCTTCCTCGGCGATGTCGACGAGGGGCGGCTACCGGACGTACGGGCGGCGCTGGACCGGGCGGCACCGGGCTGGCGTGAGCCGTCCCGCCGGCGTGGAGCCCGCCGGCCGGACCGGTCCGACCGCTGGCGCCACCCACCGGAGCCGGTGCCCGAGTCCGACCTGGCGGTGGGGCCGGTGCCGGCGGGTGGTGTGGCGGCGGTGGCCGGTGGGCCGGTGGCGCGACTGCGGCTGGCCGGCGGTGGCCGCTTCGGCCGTGGCCGATTCACCGTGCTGTGGGCCGGGCTGGACGGGGACGTCGATGCGTTGTACCTGGTCAGCGGCGCGGTCCGGAGCGAACTCAGGCGGTCCCGGCTGCCGTACGACCGGCGGCTGCTGCGGCCGCACCTGACCCTGGCCCGGCCGGGGGAGTGGCTGCCCCGGGCGGCCGTCGACGCCGACCTCGCCGACCTGGCCGGATACGTCGGCCCGTGGTGGCCGCTGGCCGAGATGGTGCTGGTGGCTAGCCATCTCGGCCCGCGACCGACGTACGACCGGCTCGGTTCGTGGCCGCTGTGACCGGCGGCCGGGCGGTGTGACTACCAGGCCCACGCCTCCGGGCCGGGGCCGCCCTTGCCGACCGGCGGGAAGAGTTCGTCGAGCCGGGCCAGCACGTCGTCGGAGAGGCTGACGTCGAGCGCGCCGAGTGACTTGTCGAGCTGCTCGACCGTACGCGGCCCGATGATCGGTGCGGTGACGCCGGGGCGGGAGAGCAGCCAGGCCAGGGCCACGTCGGCGGGGTCGTGGCCGAGGTCGGCGCAGAGCTTCTCGTACGCCTCGACGGTGGGCCGGTGCTCGGCCAGTGTCTCGGCCGCCCGGCCGCTCTTGGCCCGCTCCGCCCCACCCTCGGCCAGCTTGCGGATTGCACCGCCGAGCAGTCCGCCGTGCAGCGGCGACCACGGGATGATGCCGATGCCGTAGTGCTGGGCCGCCGGGATCACCTCCAGCTCGATGTGCCGGGTGAACAGGTTGTAGATCGCCTGCTCGGAGACCAGACCGAGGAAGTTGCGGCGGGTGGCCGACTCCTGGGCGGCGGCGAGGTGCCAGCCGGCGAAGTTGGACGAACCGACGTAGAGCACCTTGCCCTGGTCGACCAGGGTCTGCATGGCCTGCCAGATCTCCTCCCACGGCGTGCTGCGGGAGACGTGGTGCATCTGGTAGAGGTCGATGGTGTCGGTCTGCAGCCGGCGCAGCGAGTCTTCGCAGGCCCGGATGATGTGTCGGGCGGACAGTCCCTGCTCGTTGGGCCAGTCGCCCATCCGGCCGTACACCTTGGTGGCCAGCACGACCTTCTCGCGCCGCCCGCCGCCCTGGGCCAACCAGCGGCCGATGATCTGCTCGGTGATGCCCTCGCCGGTCTTCCAGCCGTAGACGTTGGCGGTGTCGTAGAAGTTGAGCCCGTGCTCCAGCGCCCGGTCCATGATGGCGAAGCTGTCGGGTTCGGTGGTCTGCGGTCCGAAGTTCATCGTGCCGAGGCAGAGCCGGCTCACGGACAGGCCGGTGCGTCCGAGGTTGGTGTAGTCCATGTCACTCACCCTGTCACGGGTGGACTTCGAGTGCCTAGCGCTCCAGGCTCGGCGCCGATCAAGGCCCAATCGTGGCTGAGGCGGGGCGAGATGCCCGAAGTATCCCCTTGATCAGCGCGGACCTGGGCTGATCGGCGCGGCCCGGGCGCCGCGAGTCCGGGGCGCGCCGCAGCGCGGTGGTCAGGAGCTTTCGCGGGCTGCCGGGCCGCTGCCGAACAGGACGTCGTCCCAGCTCGGCAGGCGCTTGCGCGACTTGCCCGGAGCGTCGGTGGCCTCGCTCGCCGCGGCGGCACCGCCCGTGGTGCGACGTGGCCGCAGCACCGCCAGCGACGGCACCGCGGGCACCTCCTTCGGCAGGTCGGCGTCGTCGTCGAAGGCGGAGCCGGCACCGCCGCCACCGAGCAGCGCCGCGGCACCGCCGGCCACCGGCCGTTGGCGGGGCTGGTCGGTGGCGGCCGCCGGGTCGAGCCCGCGCCCCGGGCTGGGGCTGAGCGGGCGGTCCAGGGAGGCGAGCAGCGCGTCGCGTCCGGCCCGGATCGGGTCCCGGGTCGGGCGGGTGTGGTCGGCGGGCGCCGCGGTCGGCAGGCCATGCCCGCCCCGGCTCGGCTCGCCGCGCGACGGGCCGGGCAGCGCGTGACCGCCCCGCTCGGTGGTCGGCTCGTGCCCCAGGATCTGGGTGGGCCGCTCGGCACACAGGTATTGCGCCATGTCGTCGTGTGGTGCGACGACCTGGCGGGTCTTGTCGAGCTCCCAGATCGCCTGGGCGGTCGCCTTGCCCGACGGCCAGGTGGCGACGATCCGCCAGGTGCCGTCGTCGCGGCGGTAGGCGTCCCAGGAGATCTTCTCGGTGTCGATGCCGTGCTGGGCCAGCCGGCTGTCGACGACCTCGGCGAGCGGGGCGTTCTTGTCGGAGTTCTTCAGCCGGGTGCGGCGCGCGTGCTGGGCCAGCATCGCCCGCTCCTGGAGCACCGGGCCGGCGTAGCGCAGCACCCGGTCGACCGGCACCCCGGCGATGCGGGCGACGTCGTCGGCGGACTCACCGGACCGGATCCGGGCCTGGATGTCGCGTGGCGACAGCGAGGGCGTCAGGTCGCTCGGCGGCATCGCCACGGTGAGACTGGCGCCGCCACTGCCCGAGTCGGCATGTAGGACCGTGGACACCCGCTCGTCGATGGGTAGCGCAAGAAGGCGACCCACCTCGTCGGCGAGCACCATGGCCTGGCCGTCCTCGGAGAGGGCGACGAAGCGTACTGGGCGCATCGCGTTGCCTCCGTCCCGCTGCGCTGGCCGCTGCGACCCGGGCCGTCGCCCCGGTCACCGACGCCCCGGGCCAGCCACGCCCGAGCGTCCTTGAAACAAGGTACGCCGGTCGGTCACCCGATGGGAGTAGGCCACGCCGACCGATGTGAGCTGGGTTTCCGTCAGAGCCGACGGGCGGTGGGGGCACCAGCGCGGGTGCTCCCACCGCCGCGTACGGCGTCGTTCCGGTGCGGGAAGCGGGTCAGAGCCGCTCGACGACGTAGTCGATGCTCTTGGTCAGCGCCTCGACGTCGGCCGGGTCGACGGCCGGGAAGAGCGCCACCCGGAGCTGGTTGCGGCCCAGCTTGCGGTAGGGCTCGGTGTCGACGATGCCGTTGGCCCGCAGTGCCTTGGCCACCGCCGCCGCGTCGACGCCCTCGGCGAAGTCGATCGTGGCCACGACGTTGGAGCGCAGACCCGGGTCGGTGACGAACGGGGTGGCCACCGACGACCGCTCGGCCCAGCCGTAGACGGTCGCCGCGCTCTCGGCGGTGCGCTTGGCCGCCCAGGACAACCCGCCCTGTGCGTTCATCCAGTCGGTCTGCTCCGCGGCCAGGAAGATCGTCGCCAGCGCGGGGGTGTTGTACGTCTGCTCCAGCCGCGAGTTGTCGATCGCGGTGACCAGGTCGAGGAAGGCCGGAATGTAGCGGCCGGATTCCTTGATCTCGGTGGCCCGGGCGAGCGCGGCCGGCGACATCAGCGCGATCCAGATGCCGCCGTCGGAGCCGAAGCACTTCTGTGGGGCGAAGTAGTAGACGTCGGTCTCGGCGACGTCGACGTCGAGACCGCCGGCGCCGGACGTGGCGTCGACCAGCAGCAGCGCGTCGTCGTCGGCACCGGCCACCCGCCGGATCGGCACCGCCACGCCGGTGGAGGTCTCGTTGTGCGGGGTCGCGTAGACGTCGACGCCCGCCTCGGCGGTCAGTGCCGGGGCCGAGCCCGGCTCGGCCTTGTGGACCGACGGGTCACCGAGGAACGGCGCGTCCTTGACCGCCTTGACGAACTTGGCCCCGAACTCGCCGAAGCTCGCGAACTGGGCCCGGTCGCGGACCAGTCCGAACGCCGCGACCTCCCAGAACGCGGTGGTGCCGCCGTTGCCGAGGACCACCTCGTAGCCCTCGGGCAGGCCGAAGAAGTCGGTGAGGCCGCGCCGAAGGCGGGCGACCTGGTCCCGGACCGTCTTCTGCCGGTGGGAGGTGCCGAGGTACGTCGTGGCCACGTCGGCGAGCGCCGAAACTGCCTCGGGACGCACCTTGGACGGCCCGCAGCCGAACCGGCCGTCGGCGGGCTTGATCTCGTCGGGGATCCGGATGGTCGAAACGTCAGCCACGGTTATCGAAGATCCTCTCGGGTGGGCGGCTAGCCCCATTTGAGCTGGCAGAAGCCTGTCGAGCTGGCGCGGGCCAGTCGGTCTGGCGGGAATACCCGGCGGCGTTGCCGAGCCCCCATCCTTCCACCTTCACAGGTGCCGGCCAGGTGTGATCCCGCCGGTGGAGGTGAGTCGTCCAACACATCCGGTGAACACGGGTCGGGGCGCCTGCCGCCCGGCCGGTGGCCGGGCAGGGACGCCCCGATGCGACGGATACGGTCAGACGCCGTGCGGGATGGCGTCCCAGCCCTCGACGTCGGCGGGCTTGCGCGGCCCCGGGCCGACGTACGTGGCCGACGGGCGGACCAGCCGGCCGAGTGCCTTCTGCTCCAGGATGTGCGCGCTCCAGCCGCCCATCCGGGCGCAGGTGAACATGGAGGTGAACATGTGCGCCGGCACCTCGGCGAAGTCGAGCACGACGGCCGACCAGAACTCGACGTTGGTGGCGAGCACCCGGTCGGGCTTGCGGTTGTGCAGTTCCTCCAGGGCGGCCTTCTCCAGCGCCTCGGCCACCTCGTAGCGGGGGGCGCCCAGCTCCTTCGCGGTCCGCCGCAGGACGCGCGCCCGGGGGTCCTCGGCCCGGTAGACCCGGTGGCCGAAGCCCATCAGCCGCTCGCCGCGGTCGAGCACGCCCTTGACGTAGCCGGCGGCGTCGCCGCTGCGCTCGACGCCCTCGATCATGTGCAGTACGCGCGACGGCGCGCCGCCGTGCAGCGGGCCGGACAGCGCGCCGATGCCCGACGAGATGCAGGCGGCGGCGTCGGCGCCGGTGGAGGCGACCACCCGGGTGGTGAACGTGGAGGCGTTCATGCCGTGCTCGGCGGCGGAGATGAAGTAGGCGTCGACCGCCTTGACGTGGCGGGGGTCGGGCTCGCCCCGCCAGCGCTTCATGAACCGCTCGACGATCGTGGACGCCTTGTCGATCTCCTTCTGCGGCACCGCCGGTAGGCCGAGGCCGCGGGCCGACTGGGCGACGAACGACAGCGCGGTGACGGAGACCCGGGCGAGGTCGGTGCGGGCCTGCTCGTCGGAGATGTCGAGAAGCTGGGAGAGCCCCCAGTACGGGGCGAGCATGGCGACCGCCGACTGCACGTCGACCCGGATGTCGCCGGAGTGCACCGGTACGGGGAACGGTTCGGCCGGCGGCAGGCCCGGACCGAACCGGCCGTCGACCAGGAGTGCCCACACGTTGCCGAAGGAGACCTGCCCGATCAGGTCCTCGATGTCGACGCCCCGGTAGCGCAGCGCCCCGCCTTCCTTGTCGGGCTCGGCGATCTCGGTCTCGAAGGCGATCACGCCCTCCAGACCCGGCTTGAAGTCAGACATTTCGTTTCTCCTGATCTGTCTGTGCGAGCGGGTGCGGCGCTCTTCCGGCGGTGTCCGGTGGGGTCACGTCGACCCTCGGCGATGTGGTTCGTGACATCTTGCCTGGCGGGTAACTTCGGCGCGACCCACCGATGGTGTGCTGTGTGCGACATCCTCGCTGCTCACCGTGTCGTGGTGGGGTGGTTGGCGGGATCTGTCGGCCGATGGGGGACCATCCAGGCAGCTCAGTCGGGCTTCGGGAGAAGGTGGACGTGACGGGCGACACAGTATTGCCGGCCGGGATGCGGCAGGAGTACGCGGCCGAGACAGGCCTTTCCCGTGCGGATCTGGCCGCCGACTGGCACACCCAGTTCGCCCGCTGGTTCGCCGACGCGGTCGCGTACGGCCTGCCCGAACCGAACGCGATGGTGGTCGCCACCGCCGATCCGGCGGCCCGGCCGAGTGCCCGTACGGTGCTGCTCAAGGCGTACGACGCGGCCGGACTGGTCTTCTACACCAACTACGAGTCGCGCAAGGGCGTCGAGGCGCTCGCCAACCCGTACGCGAGTCTGCTCTTCCCGTGGTTCGCCATGCAGCGGCAGGTGATCGTCTGCGGGCGGGTCGAGCCGGTCGCCCGGGCCGAGACCGAGGAGTATTTCGCCGCCCGGCCGCGCGGGTCGCAGCTCGGCGCGTGGGCCAGCCCACAGTCGCGGGTGCTGGCCGACCGGGCCGAGCTGGACGCCGGCTACGCCGCGGTCGCCGACCGCTTCGGCGCCGGTCCGGTGCCGCCGCCACCGCACTGGGGCGGACTGCGGGTGGTGCCCGACAGCGTGGAGTTCTGGCAGGGCCGGGCCAGCCGGCTGCACGACCGGCTGCGCTACCGGCGTACCGAGGGCGGGTCGTGGACCGTCGAACGGCTCGCGCCGTGACCCGGACCGGGCGGGACGGGCGGCGCGGGGCCCGGCGATGACCAGCGTCGACGACGACCGGCCGGTCAAGGACGCCGACGACGGTCCGCCGCCGTCCCGGTGGGCGATCGACATCCGGCCGCTGCGCATCCCGGCCTACCGCCGGATGTGGGTCGGCAACGCCGTCTCGATGTTCGGCTTCCAGTTCACCGCGGTCGCCGTCCCGGTGGAGATGTTCGCGCTCACCGGCGGATCGTTCTGGGTGGGGCTGCTGGGCGTCGCCGGCCTGGTGCCGCTGCTGGTCTTCGGCCTGTGGGGCGGTGCGGTCGCCGACGTGGTCGACCGCCGCAAGCTGCTGCTGGCCAGCTCGGCGCTGATGTGGCTGTCGACGCTCGGGCTGTTCGGTCAGGCGCTGCTCGGGGTCGGCAGCCCGGTCCTGCTGCTGGTCCTGGTCGCGTTGCAGACCAGTGCCTTCGCGGTCAGCTCGCCGACCCGGCAGGCGATCGTGCCGCGGCTGGTGGCGAAGTCGCTGGTGCCGGCCGCCAACACGCTGCACTTCACCACCTTCCAGGCCACGATGGTCCTCGGCCCGCTCACCGCCGGCGTGATCTTCGCGAGCTGGGACGCCGACCTCGCGCTTCCGATCGCGTACGCCGTCGACGCGGTGCTCTTCACCGTCTCCATGTGGGCCACCCTGCGGCTGCCACCGGTGCCTCCGGAGCCCGACGACAGCCCGGGGCCGCGTACGGCCGGACTGCGCAGCATCGCCGTCGGGATCAGATACCTGGCCACCACGCCGGTACTACTGCTCTCCTTCGCGATCGACGTCATCGCGATGATGCTGGCCATGCCACGGGCACTGTTCCCGGAGATCGCCGAGGTGCGGTTCGGTGGCGGCGCGGCCATCGGCTGGCTCTTCGCCGCCATCGCCATCGGATCGGTCCTCGGCGGGCTCACCTCCGGCTGGATCGGCCGGGTACGCCGCCAGGGCGTCGCCCTCGTGGTCGCCGTGGTCGGTTGGGGCGTGGCCGTGGCCCTGGCCGGGCTGGCCGGGCAGTTGTGGCTGATGGTGCTGCTGCTGGCCGTCGCCGGGGCCGCCGACCTGGTCAGTGCCGTCTTCCGGCAGTCGATGCTCCAGGTCTACGCGCCGGACAGGCTGCGCGGCCGGCTCCAGGGGGTCAACACGGTGGTGGTCGCCGGCGGCCCGCGCCTGGGCGACCTGCGGGCCGGAATGATGGCCGCCGCGTTCGGGGTCAGCTTCTCCTGGGTGGCCGGCGGAGTGCTGGCGGCGGTGCTGGCCCTCGCGCTGGCGCTGGTGTTCCCGACGTTGCTGCGCTACCGGACCACCGGGTGACGGGCCGCCCGCGGCCGGTGGTGCCGGCAGCACCGGCCGCGGGCGGCTATCGTCCCGGCATGGAAAACGTCGATACCGGCCCGCGGCCACCGTCGGGTGCACAGTGGACGATCGCTGCGGACGGGCACGAGGCGGTCGTGGTCGAGGTGGGCGGCGGCCTGCGCGCCTACCGGTCCGCCGGGGTGGACCACCTGGACGGGTACGCCGTCGACGAGCTGTGCGTCGGCGGGGCCGGGCAGGTGCTGGCCCCCTGGCCGAACCGGATCCGGGACGGCCGCTACACCTTCGACGGCGTGGTCCACCAGCTTCCGATCACCGAACCGGTGCGGCACAACGCCCTGCACGGCCTGGCCAACTGGGCCCGGTGGCGGCGGGTCGACGAGGCGCCCGGCGCGGTGACCGTGGAGTACGAGCTGCCCGCCCAGCCGGGCTATCCGTGGCCGCTGCTGCTGCGTACCCGCTGGCAGGTCGGCGCCGACGGGCTGCGGGCCACCCACGAGGCGACCAACCTCGGTGCCGGGAACGCGCCGTTCGGCCTGGCCACACACCCCTACCTGCGGCTGCCCGGGGTCGCCGTGGACGACATGCTGCTGCGGGTGCCGGCCCGCACCCAGGTGCTGGTCGACGGCCGGCTGCTGCCGATCGGCGCGGCGAAGGTGGCCGGCGGCGAGTACGACTTCACCGCGCCCCGGCGGATCGGGTCGGCGCAGCTCGACACCGCGTTCGGCGACCTTGCGACCGAGGCCGACGGCGGGTCGGCGGTCACGCTCGCCGGCCCCGCCGGTACGGCGTCGGTGACGATCTGGGCCGACCGGTCCTTCGGCTGGTGGCAGGTGTTCACCGGGGACACCCTGTCCGGCGAGCGGCACCGTCGCTCGGTGGCGATCGAGCCGATGACCTGCCCGCCGGACGCGTTCCGGTCCGGGCACGGCCTGGTCGTCCTCGCCCCGGGGGAGACGTTCACCGCGAGCTGGGGCATCCGCCCGGCCTGATCCACCGGATCGGAGTACGTGATGGAGTTCCGTGACGTCGTCCGGCGGCGCCGGATGGTACGCAGCTTCGACCCCGACCGGCCGGTGCCGGCGGCGGTGGTGGACCGGCTGCTCGACCATGCCGTACGCGCCCCGTCGGCCGGGTTCTCGCAGGGTTGGGGGTTCCTGGTGCTCGAGAGCCCGGCGGACCGGGAGCGGTTCTGGGCGTCGACCACGCCGGAGGGGGCTCCGGAGAGTAGCTGGCTGACCGGGATGCGCCGGGCGCCGCTGATCGTCGTACCGCACTCCAACCGGTCGGTCTATCTCGACCGGTACGCCGAGCCGGACAAGGGCTGGGCGGATCGGGACGAGGCGCGCTGGCCGGTGCCGTACTGGCACATCGACACCGGATTCGCCGCGATGTTGATGTTGCTGACCGTCGTCGACGAAGACCTTGGTGCCTGTTTCTTCGGAATTCCACCGGAACGCACCGCCAGTTATCGGGATGCTTTCGGCGTACCCGATGAATTTACCCCGATCGGTGCGCTAAGCATCGGGTATCCGGCGCCGGACCGCCGCTCCCCGTCGCTGCGGCGCGGCCGCCGACCGGTCGACCAGGTGGTGCATCGTGGCCGGTGGGAGGCTAAAGGATCATCATCTGATGCGGGAGAGCAATGAAACTGACATCGGGTAACAAACCGCGATGTCAGCGATGCTCGCTACGCTGGCAGCGGTATCGGTGGGTCGGTTCGCGGGCCTGATCCGATGGATTTGTTCCGAGATGGGGGGAGCGCACCGTGATCTTCAAAGCGGTTCGGGACGGGCGTCCCTACCCGGATCACGGACTCACCCTGAAACAGTGGGCCGAGATCCCGCCCCGGCCGTTGCGGCTCGACCAACTGGTGACCACGAAGCGTGAGCTGGCGCTCGACAAGCTGCTCGCCGAGGACTCCACCTTCTACGGCGACCTCTTCCCGCACGTCGTGCAGTGGCAGAACTCGCTCTTCCTGGAGGACGGCCTGCACCGCGCGCTGCGGGCGGCGCTGCAACAGCGCAACCAGATCCACGCCCGGGTCCTGGTGCTGGCCGGCTGATCGACCGTTAGGGTGGCGGCGTGAGTTGCCCTGTGTCAAGCCGCCACTTGATGATCTTGTGTGAGCAGGTGTTGGAGGGCTCGGTGGCGGTCCGGGTCGTAGGGGGTGTTGGTGGTCCAGCACTTCCAGATGATGTCCAGCCAGGCGCGGGCCAGGATGCGGACCGCGTGGGGGTGGTCGTGGCCGCGGGCGCGGGCTTGGGTGTAGAGGTTGGCTGCCCAGGGGTTGGCGTGGCGGCTGTCGCCGGCGAAGTCGCAGACGGCGTCGTGCAGTTGTTTGTCCACGGCCCAGCGGAAGGCCACGATGCGGACTTTGCCGGATTCGCGGGTCGAGGGTGCGACGCCGGCGAGGCAGGCCAGGGACGCTGGGGTGGGGAACCGGCCGCGGGCGTCGCCGATCTCGGCGAGCAGCCGGGCGGCGCGGACGGTGCCGGAGCGGGGCAGGCTGGTGAAGATGTCCCGGTCGGGGTGCAGGTCGAGGGCAGCGGTGATCTGCTGGTTGAGGGTGTCGATCTGGGTCACGATGGCGGCCAGGGTGGCGAGGTAGGCGCGGGTGATGCCGGCCAGGGTCTGTCCGTGGTCACCGGTGGCGCCGCGAGGCGCGGCGTTGGTGCGGGCGTGCAGCACGGCTGGGTGGGCGCGGCCGCAGTAGCTCACGCTCTTCAGCCAGGCGGCCAGGCGCTTGGGCGACAGCCAGTCCAGGGCGTCCTGGGTGGTGAACCGGGTCAGGAACTGCCGGCTGATCGACGAGTCGATCTCGTTGAACAGCTGGACGGTGGCCGGCAGCGCTGTGGTCAGGTGAGCGCGCAGCTGGTTGGCGACCGCGATGCGGTGGGCGACCAGGTCTTTGCGAGCGCGGCACAGCTTACGCAGCCCGGTGGTTGTCTCGCTGTCCAGCACGAGCGGGGTCAGCCGGCGTCGGTCGGTGCGTACCGTGTCGGCCAGGACATGGGCGTCGAACCGGTCGTCCTTGTTCCCGGCCGAGCCGTAACGTCGGCGCAGTGCTTTGACCTGCGAGGGTGGGATCACGTACACGGTCGTGTCTGCGGCCAGCAACGCATCTACGATCGGCCCGTCCGGGCGTTCGATGCCGACCGCGTCCACCCGATGCCGGTCGAGCAGGTCGATCAGCCGTCTCAGGCCAGTCTTGGTGTATTTCAGCGTCAGCCGCTCCAACGGCTCACCGTCGGCGTCGACCACGCAGACCGCGTAGTCGTCCTTGGCCCAGTCCACCCCGGCCGAGTTCCCTCGCGCCGGCGCGGCGGTGTCGGTCACACTCATGGTTGCCTCTCCGCTGCGCTACCAGTGGGGAAGCACCTGGTGGTTTCGGGACACCACTGCCGGTCGCTCATTGAGCGGCGCTCGATGGCGCATAGCCCTGTTGCCAGTCGGGGTGTCCCGGGCCGCCGGGCCTCGCAGAACTCACGCTGGACCTCGAAGGTCGAGCGAGCTGGGCGATGGCCCGACGGTCACCGGTGCACTCGAACCAACATCAGCTCGAGTGAGACAAGGGTGCACCAATGAGCGAGAAGCTGTCATGAGTCGGGTCGCCCCGCTCGACCTGCTCGACCTGGACGCGTCGCTCACCGACGAGGAGCGGCAGATCCGGGCCGTCGTGCGCCAGGTCGTCGACGACCGGGTCCGGCCGCACGTGGCCGGCTGGTACGAGCGCGGCAGTGCCCCGGTCCGCGAACTGGCCACCGAGTTCGGCCGGCTCGGCCTGCTCGGCATGCACCTCACCGGCTACGGCTGCGCCGGCTCCTCCGCGGTCGCCTACGGGCTGGCCTGCCTGGAACTGGAGGCCGGCGACTCCGGCGTACGGTCCCTGGTGTCGGTCCAGGGCTCGCTGGCGATGTTCGCCATCTGGCGCTACGGCGGCGAGGAGCAGAAACAGCGCTGGCTGCCGGCGATGGCCGCCGGCGAGGTGATCGGCTGCTTCGGCCTGACCGAACCTGACCACGGCTCGGACCCGTCGTCGATGCGGACCCGGGCCCGGCGGGACGGCGACGACTGGGTGCTCACCGGCGGAAAGATGTGGATCACCAACGCGCCGGTCGCGGATGTCGCCGTGGTCTGGGCCCGGACCGACGAGGGAGTCCGGGGCTTCGTCGTGCCGATGGACACGCCCGGTGTCACCGCCACCGAGATCCGCAACAAGATGTCACTGCGCGCCTCCTCGACCGGTGAGGTCGTGCTCGACGACGTACGGCTGCCGGCCGACGCCCGGCTCCCGCTCGCGATCGGGCTGAAGGCGCCGCTGTCCTGCCTCACCGAGGCCCGGCAGGGGATCGCCTGGGGCAGCCTCGGCGCGGCCCGCGACTGCCTCCAGACGGCGATCGACTACGCCGGCAGCCGGACGCAGTTCGGCCGGCCGATCGCCGGCTTCCAGCTCACCCAGGCGAAGTTCGCCGACATGGCCGTCGAGCTGCAGAAGGGCTACCTGCTCGCACTGCACCTGGCCCGGCTGGCCGACGCCGGCACACTGCGGCCGGAGCAGGTGAGCGTGGGCAAGCTCAACAACGTACGGGAGGCGCTGGGCATCGCCCGCCAGTGCCGGACCATCCTCGGCGCCAACGGGGTCAGCGGCGAGTATCCGGTGCTCCGGCACGCCAACAACCTGGAGAGCGTGCTGACGTACGAGGGCACCTCGGAGATCCACCAGCTCGTCATCGGGCAGAAGCTCACCGGGCTGTCGGCGTTCGCCTGACCGCCGGCCGGCTCCTCGCGGTGGGCGATTTCGCTGGTCGGCGCGGTCGGATCCGGCCCGAGTCGCGGGTGTCGTACCGGAGCCGTACCGTCTGCGGTAGGGAGTGGACTCCCGGCGGATTCTGATCACGTTCGATCCGGCGGCGGGTCCGCTCAGGGCGGCAGGTCTGCTTAGGACGGTGAGTCGATGTCCAGCAACGGAGACACGCACCAGCCCACCCGGGAGTTCCCGGAATACCCGAAAGGCCGGGCGGCAGCGCCCGAAGCCCCGTCGCCGTGGTCCGACGACTCGGCCGAGGCGGTCGAGCCGGGCGAGCGCGGTCCGACCGGCGAACCGCCGGCCGCCGGCCCCACGTCGCCGGCCGCCGGCCCCACCTCGCCAGCCGGCCGCAACCGGGGGCTGCTCTGGTTCGCCGGCATCGCCGGCGTGGTGCTTCTGCTCTTCCTGGGGGTGCAGGCGACCGGCCTGCTGCCCAGTTGGCGGAACCCCTTCGCCGAGGAGAAGACCGACCGCAGCCAGCCGGCGCTGCTCAAGTCGATCCAGGACCTGAGCCGCTACGTCGCCGCCGAGGGCAACTTCCAGGTCGTTATCGATCTTGAGCGTGACCGCAAATACGTGCCGGACTTCCTGCTGCGCGAGCGGACCCTGTTCGTGGGTGCCGGCAGCGTCGAGGCATACGTCGATTTCGCGCAGATCTCCGAAGGCGCCGTGGTGGCGTCGGACGACGGCCGGACGGTCGAGATCAGGCTGCCCGCGCCGCAACTCGGCAAGACCAACCTCGATCTTGAGAACAGCTACGTGTTCGCCGAGGAGCGCGGCCTGCTCAACCGGCTCGGTGAGGTGTTCGGGGGCGACCCCAACCGGCAGCGCGAGGTCTACCAACTGGCCGAAGAGCGGATCGCCGCGGCCGCCCGCGACACCGGGCTGGCCGAACGGGCACAGGAGAACACCCGGAAGATGCTCGAGGGCCTGCTGCGATCGTTGGGCTACGAAACGGTGACGGTCACCTATACGGCTGGTTGACAGTGTCCTCGTACGCGCAGAGGGAGCGCGACAGCGTCATCGACCGGGTACGCTCCTCGATCGTGCCGTCGCTACAGTTCGACGGTACGCATCATCACAGTCTACGGCTGGCCCGGCTACAGCTTCCTCCGCGACGACCCGGGCCTCGTGATCGCCGAATCCGGGAGATACGCCTGTGTCAGACCTTGTCGCCAGTGACGACGTCGAGCTGACCGTCCTGCTGCCTTGCCTCAACGAGGCCGAGACTCTGGAAATCTGTGTCACAAAGGCCCTCCGGGCGATGGAAGAGCTCGGGGTGGTCGGCGAGGTACTCGTCAGCGACAACGGCTCGACCGACGGATCCCAGGAGATCGCCACCCGGGCCGGTGCCCGGGTGGTGCACGCGCCGATCCGCGGCTACGGCGGTGCCCTGCTCAACGGCATCGCGCACGCGCGCGGCCGCTACGTGATCATGGGGGACGCGGACGACTCGTACGACCTGTCCAACCTCGGGCCGTTCGTCGAGGCACTGCGTGCCGGGCACGACGTCGTGATGGGCAACCGCTTCAAGGGCGGGATCGCCCCGGGCGCCATGCCGCCGCTGCACCGCTACCTCGGCAACCCCGTGCTTTCCTGGCTCGGCCGTCGCCTCTTCGGCCTGCGCAACGTCGGTGACTTCCACTGCGGTCTGCGCGGCTTCAACCGCGACCGGATCCGTGATCTAGAGCTGTGCATGCCGGGCATGGAGTTCGCGTCCGAGCTGGTGGTCCGCGCCGCGCTGAACGGTTACGACATCGTCGAGGTGCCGACCACCCTGCAGCCCGACGGCCGGAGCCGGCCGCCGCACCTGCGCACCTGGCGCGACGGCTGGCGGCACCTGCGCTTCCTGCTGGTCTTCGCGCCACGCAAGACGCTGATCTGGCCCGGCCTGACGATGTTCGTGCTGGGCGTGATCGGCACCACGATCCTGTCGTTCGGGCAGGTCCGGATCGCCGGGGTCGGGTTCGACATCAGCACCATGGTCTACACGTGCCTGGCCATGCTGGTCGGTGCCCAACTGTTGCTCTTCGGGGTGTTCGCCCTGCTCTACGGCCACAACGAGGGCATCACCGACCAGCGTCAGGTCGCCCGGTGGAGTCGCTTCGTACGGTTCGAGACCTGCACCGCGGCCGGGGTACTGCTGACCCTGGTCGGCCTCGCCGGAACGATCCTCGCCGTGACCGCCTGGGGCCGTACCGGCTTCGGCCCGCAGGAACTCGGTGAGACGTTGCGCGTCGTGCTGCCGTCCTCGACCGCCATCGGGGTCGGGATCACCGTGCTCTTCTCCGGGCTGTTCGCCAGCCTGCTGAGCCTGCGCCGGATCAGCACGCCGGTCTCGGCGAGCCCGGTCCCGACCGACGAGCTGACGGCCACCCGTGGCTGACCCGGTTGCCGTGGTACGCGACGGCGCCGAGCAGGACGGGACCACGACCACCGAACCGCGCCACTCGGGCGTTGCCGACGCCGGTGCCGGGGAGCCGGTCGCGGAGAGTGACCGGGCCACCGACGGGCCGGTCACCGGCACTGACGGCCCGGTCACCGGCGCCGACCGGCCGGTCACGGCCACCGACGGCCCAGCCACCGGCGCCGACGAACCGTCGGCGGATGCCGAGGCGCCGGCACCCGGCGACCAGCCGGCGTCGCCCGGGAAGGCGGCACCGACGCCACGGGACCGGCGCGCCCCGCGCCGGTGGCTGACCAACAGCGGCACGATCGCGTTGCTCACCTGGCTGGTGGCGACGCCGGTCGCCTACTACATCCCCGCCTGGGCCGATCCCGACCCGTTCGCCATCGGTGCGTCGATAGCGCCGATCGCGGGCGCGTTCGTGTTGATCATTCTTGCCTTCGCGGTCGCGTCCCGGTGGTCGGGGGAAGTGGTCGCCGGGGTGGCCGCGGGCCTGGCCGCCGCCTGGCCGGTCCTGATGCTGCGGACCGCGCTCTCGGGTACGCCGTTCGGGTTCGGCGGTCTGGTGGGCGACATGGGGCGGATGTCGGCCTCGATCACCCGTTACACGACCACGGTCACCAGTTCCGACACGCTCGTTCCCAGCCTGCCGTCGGAATACCCGCCGTTCTTTGCGTGGCTCGTCGGCCGGGTGGCGGTGCTGCTCGACCAGCCGGCCTGGACCCTGCTCGGCAGCGCCCAGGTGCTGTTCATGTCGGCCTCGGTGCTCGCCGCGTTCCTCATGTGGCGCCGACACGTCAACCCGTGGGTGGCGCTGGCCATCTCGGCGGTGTCGCTGATCGCCTGGTCCGACCCGCGCAAGGCGTTCGAGGTCATCACCCTGGCGCTGTTCGTACCCTGGGCGCTCGAGGTCTTCGCGCGTCCGGCCCGCAAGCGGATGCACTGGCTGTGGGCCGGACTCATCGGCGGCTTCATCGTGATGACCTATCAGGCGTGGATCGTCTATGCCGCCGCCGGCATGATCGTGCTCGGTGTGGTGACCCTGCGTCGGGAGAAGCGGCGGGCGGCATACCTGGGCCGGATCGGGCTGATCATCGCGGTGGCGTTCGCGGTGTCCGCCTGGTACGTCGTGCCGTTCGTGTGGTTGACCCTGACCAGGGGCGGCGAGTCGATCTCCGACCTCTTCCTGACCGAGTCGATCAACGACGGCCTGTTCCCGTTCCTGGAGTGGACCCCGATGGGGGTGCTCCAGTTGATCGGGCTGGTCGGCCTGATCTGGTTGTGGCGTTCGACGTGGTGGGCGCAGCCGCTGCTGTTGCTGATCCTCGGCACCTACGCCTACCGGTTCGTGTCGATGCTGAGGTTCGTCGCGACCGGGCACACCGGCTTCATGCACTACACCGTGCGCCTGTACGGCGTCCTCTTCGCCATCGCCGGCATCCTGGTGCTGGTCCACGTGGCGCCGATCATCCTGCACCGGCTACGGGTGACCCCACCGCGGCTGGCCGGCGCGGCCCTGCTCGCGGTGGTTCTCGCCTGGGTCAGCACGAGCTTCACGCTGACCTGGATGCCGGAGACGGGGGGCACGTACGCGGTGGCGGCGCACACCGAGCCGTTGCCCGACGGTCGCTACACCCGGTGGGCCCCCAAGGACACCGAGCTGCGCCGGAACTGGTTCCCGGTGGCCGCGGTCGAGGACGCGGTCGAGCGGGTGACCGGACCGGATCCGCAGCGACCGACGCTGGCGGTCGACGACCGGCTCTTCTCCTACCTGCCCTGGCCCGGATATCTCGACAACGACCGTACCGCCGGCAGCACCCTGTCCCGGTGGGACCAGAGGTTCGCCGAGGTGCAGCGGATCGCCGACGTGACCGACCCGGCCGAGTTCGCCGCGGCGTCGCGGAGCACGGCGTTCGGGCCGATCGACATCTTCGTCCTGCGGACCAACGACGGTCAGTGGTCGTGGCTGCGCGGGGTGTCGTTCAGTCCGGAGCAGTTCGCGCCGGAGCACTTCACCGTCGTCGAAGGGCTGCCGAACGGCGTGGTGGTGGCGGTCCGCAGGTGACCGCCGGCTGATCGGAAGGCCCGGACGGCGCTGCCGTCCGGGCCTTCGTGGCGGTCAGGATGAGGGTCAGTAGGCGAGTTGCCGGTCCTCGTTCGGCATGATGATCCACAGTGCCAGGTAGATGATCACCTGGGTGCCCGGCAGCAGCAGCGACAGGAGGAAGAGCAGCCGGACCAGTCCGGTCGACATGCCGAAGCGGCGGGCGAGTCCGGCGCACACGCCGGCCAACATGCGGTTGTCGCGGGGACGTACGAGTTTGCGACTCATGGTCGTCTGCTTCCTCTCCGGGCGGCGATGCGCCGCTCCACATCCAACGGTACGAACGGCCGATGTCGGCACCCTCCGTCGGGAGGTGGATTCCGGCCGCCGCTCCCGTAGGTGGTCAACCCTTACGCCCGCTCGCGCGGGGACCCCGGGTAACGGTCCATGCCGAAAATGCTGATTGTCTGCTTCTGGCTGTGCGTTGGGATGGACAGTTGCTACCCGGCGGGCGCACTGTGGAACCGTGATCAGCGTCTTCGACCTCTTCAGCATCGGGATCGGCCCCTCCAGTTCGCACACGGTCGGCCCGATGCGCGCCGCGCGTACCTTCGTGTCCGGCCTCAAGGCCGACGGGCTGCTGTCGGACACGGCACGGGTCCATGCGGAGCTGTTCGGCTCGCTGGGGGCCACCGGGCACGGCCACGGCAGCGACCGGGCGGTGCTGCTCGGGCTCAGTGGCGAGTCGCCGGAGACCGTCGACACCGACCAGGTCGGGCCGCTCGTCGAGGAGGTGCGCGGCACCGGCCGCCTGGCGTTGCTCGGCGCGCACCCGATCGACTTCGCCGTCGACGGTGACCTGGTGCTGCACCGCCGGCGCTCGTTGCCGTACCACCCGAACGGCATGACGTTCACCGCGTACGACGGAACCGGCCGGTCGATCCGGGCCAGGACGTACTACTCGGTGGGCGGCGGGTTCGTCGTCGACGAAGCGGCGGCCGGGGCGGACCGGATCAAGCCGGACACCACTACGGTGGCGCACCCGTTCGGCACCGGTGCGGAACTGCTGGCGGTGACCCGGTCGACCGGTCTGTCGGTCAGTGAGGTGATGCTCGCCAACGAGCGCGCCTGGCGGTCCGAGGCGGACATCCGGGCCGGCCTGCTGGAGATCTGGCGGGTGATGCGCGAGTGCGTGACGGCCGGCTGTACGCGCACCGGGGTGCTGCCCGGCGGGCTGCGGGTCCGGCGGCGCGCGGCGGAGCTGTTGCGGAGCCTGGAGGGCGATCCGGACGCCTCCGCCGACCCGTTGCGGGTCATGGACTGGGTCACGCTGTTCGCGCTCGCAGTGAACGAGGAGAACGCGGCCGGCGGCCGGGTGGTGACAGCACCCACGAATGGAGCCGCCGGAATCATTCCGGCAGTTTTGCACTATTACCACCGCTTTGTTCCATCAGCTTCAGATGACGGTATCGTCCGCTTTCTTCTTGCGGCGGGTGCGATCGGTGTGCTCTTCAAGGAGAACGCCTCGATCTCCGGCGCCGAGGTCGGCTGCCAGGGCGAGGTCGGCTCGGCCTGCTCGATGGCCGCGGCCGGGCTCGCCGAGGCGCTCGGCGGCACGCCGGCCCAGGTGGAGAACGCCGCCGAGATCGGGATGGAGCACAATCTCGGCCTCACCTGCGACCCGGTCGGTGGCCTCGTGCAGATCCCGTGCATCGAACGCAACGCCGTGGCCAGCATAAAGGCGATCACCGCGGCCCGGCTCGCGCTGCGCGGCGACGGCGAACACGCGGTGTCGTTGGACAAGGTGATCAAAACGATGCGCGAGACGGGTGCCGACATGAAAGTCAAGTACAAGGAAACGGCGCGAGGTGGGTTGGCCGTCAATGTAATCGAGTGCTGAACGTGGCTGCCTCGGCCGCCTACCCCCGCCTATTACGGACTGCTAACCTATGGCGCGTCAGCGGCCCCGCGCCGGCGATCTAGCCGCCACCGCGTGCGCGCCGCCGGGGTTGCTCACGGGTGGTGCCGGCCATCGACGCACCCGGTTACTGATTCCTCTCCCTGATAGCTGGAGGCGGCTTTGACGTCGAGCGTCCACGCGGTGTGGTCCAGTCGCAACGCGTTGCGGCTGTTGGTCCGGCGGGATCTTGCCGTCAAGTACCAGCAGTCGTTCCTGGGCTATCTGTGGTCGTTGATCGAACCGCTCGGCATGGGGGCCATCTACTGGTTCGTGTTCGGCCTGCTCTACGGCACCGACACCAACCGGCACCTGGGCGACGCGTCGAGTTCCTACCCGCTGTTCCTGGTCACCGGCATCTTCGCCTGGATGTGGACCAACTCGGCGATCGGTGAGGCGACCAACGCGCTCACCGGCCAGGCCCGGCTGATCACGACGATGCGGATGCCGCGCGAGGTGTTCCCGATCGGTCGGGTGACCGGCCGGTTCGCCGAATACCTGGCCGGTCTGCCGATCCTGTTCGGGCTCGCGATCTTCTTCGCCTTGACCACCGACGGCGTGACGTTCGGATTCAACCTGCTCGCGTTGCCGCTCGCCGTGCTGATCCAGGCCGTCCTGCTGGTCGGCCTCTCGCTGCTGCTCTCGTCGATGAACGTGCTGATGCGCGACGTGGAGCGCTTCATGCGGCTGGTCACCCGGATCCTGTTCTACGCGACGCCGATCATCTACCCGCTGTCGTTGGTCAAGGACTCGGACATGCCGTCCTGGGTCAAGGTGCTCTACGAAATCAACCCGCTCGTCGGCATCTTCCAGCTGCACCACGCGGCCTGGTACCCCGACGAGTTCCCCGACGCGTTCCTGCTCAGCACGTCCATCGGCGGCAGCCTCGTGGTCTTCCTCGGTGGCTGGTGGGTGTTCCGCCGTCTCGAGCCCGCCGTCCTCAAGGAGCTGTAGTGGTTCAGCCGATCATCGAGGCGAACAAGCTTGGTATCGAGTTCGTTCGCAACCGCCGTCGACAGCTCCGGCTGCGCGAGATGTTCATCTACAAGGGCGGGCGGTCGCCGGAGTCCGGGGTCTTCTGGCCGCTTCGTGACGTGTCCTTCGCGGTGCAGCCGGGCGAGGCGGTCGGCATCATCGGGAAGAACGGCACCGGCAAGAGCACCCTGCTGCGGCTGATCGCGGGCGTACTGATCCCCGACGAGGGCTCGATCACCGTGCGCGGGGCGGTCGCCCCGCTGCTGGAGCTGTCGGCCGGGTTCTCCAACGACCTCACCGGCCGGGAGAACGTGCACCTGGTGGGCTCCCTGCACGGGCTGAGCGCCCGGACGATGAAGCAGAAGTTCGATGAGATTCTGGACTTCGCCGGCGAGCAGGTGCAGAAGGGGATCGACACCCCGGTGCGGCACTTCTCGTCCGGTATGAAGGTCCGGCTCGGCTTCTCCGTCATCGCCCAGCTCCCGCACCCGATCCTGCTGGTCGACGAGGTGCTGGCGGTCGGCGACGCCGAGTTCAAGAAGAAGTGCTACGCCACGATCGAGCGACTTCTCGCCGAGGGCCGGACCCTGGTGCTAGTTTCACATAACGAGAACGATCTCACCCGGTTCTGCACCCGTGGCCTCTACTTCAACAACGGCCTGCTCACGGTGGACGGCACAGTCCGGGAAGCGCTTGACGGATACAACAACGTGGTACGGACGTGACGCTGGCGATCCTGCTCACCCAACCCACTGACGAGGCGCCGCTGGCCGTTGCCGGCGGCCGCCGGCTCACCACACACCTGCTCGACCAGCTACGGGCGGCCGGTGCGCGTGAGGTCGTATCGGTGACCAGCCTGGTGCACCTGGCCGAGCTTGCCCGGTCGACGCGCGAGCCGGTGCTGCTGGTCGGCGACGACGTCGTCGCGCACACCGCCGTCCTCCGGCACGTGGCCACCGTGCCGGGCACCGCAAGCGTCGCGCTCGTCCTCACCGACGAGCCCGACGCCGGGCCACGCGCCACGGTGATCGAAGACCGGGGCCAGGTCGTCGCGGCCGGGCTGGAGGGGATCACCCGGCTCGACGGCGCCGCCAGCGACCCGATCGGCGTCTTCGGCGCCGTCCTGCGGGTCGGCCCGGCCGACCTGCCCGCCCTGGCCGAGTCCGCGCTGGCCGAAGCGGGCCGGGACGAGGCCGCCGAGGCCGGCCCGGACCGGGCGGTCCCGCCGCTCGACCGGCTGCTCACCCGGCTCACCGCCCGGCCGACCATGATCCTCGCGCACCGGGCCCGGTTGCTGGTGGCCCGGCGGGTGACCAGCCAGCCGGCCGCCGACGCGGCGGCCCGGACGGTGGCCGCGGTCGACTCCGACCGGGCCGAACTGCGGCTGGCGGTCAAGGAGCGGGACGACCTCTTCACCACCTACGCGGTCAGCACCTGGTCGCCGTACGTGACCCGGCTGGCCGCCCGGCTCGGTCTCAGCCCGACCGGCGTCACCGTACTGTCGATCGTCTTCGCGGCCGGTGCCGCCGCGCTCTTCGCCTTCGGCGGCAACCGGATCGCCCTCGTCGCCGGGGCACTCCTGCTCTACCTCGGCTTCGTACTCGACTGCGTCGACGGTCAGCTCGCCCGCTACACCCGTAACTTCAGTGCCTGGGGCGGCTGGCTCGACACGATGGCCGACCGGGCCAAGGAATACCTCGTCTACGCCGGTCTCGCCGTCGGCGCCGAGCGGGCCGGACTCGGCAACGGGTGGGCGCTGGCGATCGCCGCGATCCTGTTGCAGACCGTCCGGCACATGACCGACACCTGGTACGGCGCCCTGCACGACGAGGCGGCCCGCCGCCCGAAGCCGGCGGCGGCAGGCGGGCTCGGCGCCCGGCTCAGCCAGGCGTCGACCCGGGTGCAGGCCGACACCGGCTCGGTGTCGTACTGGCTGAAGCGGACCGTGGTCTTCCCGATCGGGGAGCGGTGGGCGCTGATCGCACTGACGGTCGCGCTGTTCAACCCGCTGGTCAGCCTGATCGCCGTCCTGGTCTGGGGCGGGCTCGCCGCGGCGTACACGCTGGCGCTGCGTACCCTGCGGTCGGCTTCGATGCGGGTGCCGGTGCTGTCGACGGTCGACGCGGTCCTGCACCGCGACGACGGGTTGCTGGCCCGCCCGCTGGGCCGGTTCACCGCCCGGCTGCCGGTTCCCGCCCTCCCGGCGGCGGTGCTGGCCGGCCTCGCCGCGCTCGGCCTGCTCGGTGCCGCCGTGTTCGGCGGTCCGGCCCGCTGGACGGTCCTGCCGGTGGCGCTCGTCGTGCTGCTCGCCGCCCTGCCCTCGGCCCGACCGCACGCGGGCGCGCTGGACTGGCTCGTCCCGGCCGCGCTGCGGGCCGCCGAATACCTTTTCGTCGTCGCCGTCGGGCTGGTCGGCGACGTGCCGCCACCGCTGACGTTCGCGCTGCTCTTCGCGCTGGCGATGCACCACTACGACCTGACGGCGCGGCTGGAGAAGCGGGCCGCGGCTCCACCGCTGCACACGCTCAACCTCGGCTGGGACGGTCGGGTCGTCGTGCTCGCCGCCGGCACCGCCCTCGGGGCGGCCACCACCGTGGTCGGTGTGCTCGCCGGCCTGCTCTTCCTGATCTTCGTACTGAGCGCGGTCATCGGCTGGACCTCGACCGGAAACCGGCCCGGCAGGACGCGGGGCGGTGACATCGACGTGATCCCGGCCCTGGCCACCGTGGGCCGGGCAACCGAGGAACGGAGCCGCTGATCTGATCAGTTTCGTCGTACCGGTCTACCAGGTGCAGGACTACCTGCGGCGGTGCCTGGACTCGATCCTCGAACAGTCGTACACCGACGTCGAGGTGATAGCGGTCGACGACTGTTCGCCCGACGACAGCGGCACGATCCTGGCCGGCTACGCCGCCCGCGATCCGCGGGTCCGGGTGATCCGGTCGGCCGGTAACGAGGGGCCGGGGCCGGCCCGGGAACGCGGCCTCGCCGCCGCCACCGGCGACCATGTCTGGTTCCTCGACGGTGACGACTGGCTGGCTCCCGGCGCGGTGCGGGCGGTCGCCGACCGGCTGCGGCACACCGCCGCCGAGGTGCTGATCGTCGGCCACGCCGACGCCGCCCCGGACGGCGCCACCTGGCGGGTCGGGCGCGGGCCGGCCCTGCACGGCGCACCGGAGGTGTTCGCGCTGCGGGACTGGCCGGCGGCGATCGACGTACTGCACGTGCCGTGGAACAAGGTCGTCCGCCGGTCGCTGCTCGACCGGCTCGACTTCCGCTTCCGGCCCGGCTGGTACGAGGACGTCCCGTTCACGTACGCGCTGCTGCTGGCCGCCGACCGGATCTCGACCCTGGACCGGGTCTGTGTGTTCTACCGGCAGCGGGCCGGGGCGGCGACCGCCACCGCCGGCGGCGGTCACTTCGGGATCTTCCCCAACTGGGCGCGGGTCTTCGACAGCCTCGACGACTCCCGGCCGGAAACCGCGCGGCTGCGCCCGCTGCTGTTCCGCCGGATGGTGTGGCACTTCATCCGGGTACGCGGCAACGACGACCGGCTGGAGTCCGCGTTGCGGCCCGGCTTCTTCACCGAGATGACCGCCATGTACCACCGCTACCTGCCGCCCGGCGGCTATCCGGTGCCGGGCGGCCTGGAGGGGATCAGGCACCGCCTCGTGGCCGGTGGCCGGCACGGCACGTTCCTGGCACTGCGCCGTACGCTCCGGGGCGTCCGGATGGTCCGCCGAGGGGGCCGGCGTGGCGTCGCCGCCCTCGCCGACGCCGCCCGGCGCCTGCGGGACCTGGCCCTGGCCGGCTACTACCGGCTCCAGTTGCGCCGGCCGGTCGACCCGGCGCTGGCCGTCTACGCGGCGTACTGGTATCGCGGGTACGCCTGCAACCCGGCCGCGGTCTACGAGAAGGCCCGCGAACTGGCTCCCGCCGTACGCGGGGTGTGGGTGGTGCGCCGGGACCGGGCCGGGACCCTGCCGGCCGGGGTCGAGCACGTGGTGGCCGGCTCGCCCGGCTACTACCGCGCGCTGGCCCGCGCAAAGTGGCTGATCAACAATGTCAACTGGCCGAACCCGGTGGTGAAACGACCCGGCGCGGTGCACGTGATGACCCACCACGGCACGCCGCTGAAGGTGATGGGACTCGACCAGCGCGCCTACCCCGACGGCGTGCAGGACCCCGATTTCGACGCGCAGATGCGACGCGCCGGGCGGTGGGACTTCAGCGTCACCGCCAACCCGCACACCACCCGGATGTGGCGGACCGCCTATCCGTGCCGGCACACGACGCTGGAAACCGGGTATCCGCGGAACGACCGGCTCGCCACCGCGACCGCCGGTGACGTCGCGCGGGCCCGCGCCGCGCTCGGCCTGACCGCCGCCGACCGGGTGGTCCTCTACGCGCCGACCCACCGTGAGCACCGGCCGGGCCGGGAGCCGTACTTCGAACCGGAGACGTTCGTCGAGGCCCTGGGCCCCACGGGCCGGCTGCTGGTCCGCGGCCACTACTTCCACGACCGGTCGGCACCCACCGCCGGGCCGGACCACGCCGACCGGGTACGCGACGTGTCGGCCCATCCGAGCGTCGAGGAGCTCTGCCTGGCCGCCGACGTGCTGGTGACCGACTACTCGTCGGTGATGTTCGACTATGCCGTGCTGGACCGGCCGATCGTGCTGTACGCCCCGGACTGGCCGGCCTACCGGGCCGAGCGCGGCGTCTACTTCGACGTCACGGCGGAGCCGCCCGGGGTGGTGGCGGACACCTTCGCCGAACTGCTCGACCTGGTACGCGCCGACGCGCTGGACGGCGCCGCGGCCCGCTCGGCGCGGGCCGCGTTCCGTGCGCGGTTCTGTGCTCTGGAGGACGGCCGGGCCGCCGAGCGGGTGGTCCGGCGGGTGTTCCTCGACTCCGGGCGGGCTCGCCCGCCCGGCTGACTCCGCCGCCGGGCCAGCCGGCCGGGCTAGTGGGCCGGTCGGGAGGGCCGCTTGAGGCGTAGCTTGACCTGCTGGGCCGCCTCGCGGGCGACCCGGTTGCCGACCAGTTTGGTGGCGGCGGCCAGTGAGCGCACCCCGCCGACCGGGATCACCTCGACGTCGCTGGCGCTGGCCCGGCCCTTGTCGGAGCCGGTGACCAGGCGCGGCGCGGGGGAGACCAGCTTGGTCGGCGGCAGCGTCGACAGGTCGCTCAGGGTGAACTCCTTGCCGCTGGCCCAGCGTTCGCCGGCGACCTCGGCGACGACCTTGTCGAGTTGCTCGTCGGGCCGGCGTACCCGCAGCGCGCGGCTGAGCGCGGAGGTGCGCCACAGCGCGACCGCGCCGTCCGACGACCGGGCGCCGGTCGGCAGCAGCCGGACCAGACCGACCTGCCAGTCGTCGGCCATCTTGATCATGCGGCGGACGGTTGGCGGGTCGACGCCGAGATGGGCCGGTACGTGCAGCAGGTAGGGCGACGGGAAGACCGTCTCGGGCACCTCCTGCACCAGCTCCACGCGGGCGTCCGACCGGTAGGTCACCATGATCAGCCGACGGTCGAGCAGCGGGTCGGCGAGGATCGACCGGCGCTCGTCGGTGACGGCCGCCCAGTCGGCGACGAGCAGGACCTTCAGATCGGTCTGGTCGCTGGCCAGCAGCCGGTCGACGCAGGTGCGGACCATCTCGAAGCTGCCCTCGGCCTCCACCACCGCGGTGACCAGCGGCACCGCCCACGTCCGGTTGCCGGCCGGACGCAGGTAGCGCGGGTGCGGCATGAGTTCGGCGAGGTGGGGGTGGTTGTAGCGGCGCAGCGCGTCGCCCTTGGTCATCATGTGGGTCGGGCCCATGTGCCAGCTTCGGGCCAGCGGCTCGGGGATGTAGACCGCGCCGGTCTGGGTGAGCCGGTAGCCGAACTCGGTGTCCTCGCCGAGCCGAAGCTCGGTGTTGAGGCCGCCGGACCGCTCGTAGAGCGAGCGGGTCAGGGCCGCGGTGGCGCCGACGTGGGCGCGGAAGTTGAGGTGGTCGCCGGCGCGGAGCCGGTCGGTCTCGTTGATCAGCTTCTCGACGTAGTCGTGCGGCTCGGTCTCCTCGAGCCGGAAGAGCCGGTCCAGCCGGCCTTCGGCCGCCTGCTCCGACACCTCCTCCGGGGTCGCCCAGCCGGTGACGAACCGCTTGTAGCCGAGGGTGACCACCTCGTCGGACACGTGGTGCCAGCGGACCTGGGCCTCGACGTGCTCGTGGAAGACCACCATGTCGGCGTCGAGCCAGTGGATGATCTCGCCGGTGCTCTGCGTGGCCCCGACGTGCAGGGCGTTGGCCCGGCCCCACCCGGTGGAGTGGTCCGGGACCCGCACGATGCGGCAGTTGGTCGGCCGGATCTTGGGAAGCTCCAGCGGCGGCTCGCTGCCGTCGTCGGCGACGATCACCTCCAGCAGCTCTTCCGGATACGTTTGGTGACGGAGTGACGCCAGGGTGAGGTCGAGCGACTCCTGGCAGTTGTAGGCCGGGATGACCACCGACACCGATTTCGTCGGCCGCCAGTTGCCGACCTGCGGCGGCGTCAGGGCACTCCAGTCGTTGCGGAAGAGTCTGATGTGCTGCTGGTCGTGGGCGTGGGCGTTGGCGCGATTGCGGCTCGACACGACCGACAGTCTAACGACCGTCACTGGGAGAGGCCCCCGTTCGCGTTTGGCGTGGAGCGGTCGGCGGCGGTATTGATTAGGTCTGGGTCGCCCGGCGCGGCTTCACGGTGAGTTAAGTGACGCAGGCATAACCTGTGGTGACGACCGACGACGCGTCGACGGCGCGGGAGGGACTGGCTTTGTCCAGCGAAGGCACGCCGCACAGATACCTACGCTGGCGGATATCCGTAGGCGAGCGACAGGGACCACGGCGTCGGCAGTGGCCGGCCAGCCAGTGGGGATCGCCGATCACCCAGCTACCGAGGGACGGCGAGGACGTCTTCGTCCCCGACCAGGGCTCGCACATCGGCCGGGTGATGGTCGCCGCCCGTTCGGTCGGCTGGTTGCGGCACCTGCTCGACGACCCCGCGTCGCTGCTGCGGGTGCGCCGGGTCACGGTCGTCGTCGATTCCTGGCAGGTGCCGGCCAGCGGCTGGTCCGGGCGGGTCGGCCCGCTGCCGCACCTGCTGTCGCACCAGATCCGCGTACCGCGCTCCGGCAAGGGCAAGGCGGTGATCGAACTTCGGCTGCGCCACCCGGTGTCGCTGCGCGACGCGGTCGCCGCGGTGCTGCCGGTCCTCTCCCCGATCCGCCCGATCCCGGCCCCGGCCAGCGCCGACATCACGGCCCAGAACGTCTTCCCGGCCTGGGTCGGTGCCGGCCCCAACGTCACGGTGCTCACCGGCGACCTGCCCGGCAACGACGACATCCGGGCCCACGACGTGCTGCTCACCACGACCGGTGTGCCGGAGCCGCCGGTCGAACCCGACCTGCCGGCCGAGACCGAACAGAGCAGCACCGCACCGGCCGACCTCTACGCCACCGTTCTCGCCGCCGACAGCGCCGGGTCCGGTGCCGGCACCCGGCCCGACACCGTACTGGTCGACCTCGAACGGACCGTCGTCACCGGCAGGTACGGCCCGTTCGGCCCCGACGTGTCGCGGGCGGAGTTGCGCTTCGGCGGGGGCAGCGACGGCCGGGGCTGGCGGATCGTCGGCCCGCAGGGACCGATCTGGAGCGGCCGGGTCGACCGGCCGTGGCTGTCGGAGGACGCGCTGGAGGCACTTGCCCAACTCGGCGTCGTGGAGTGCCCCACCGTCCCGGCCCGGCATCCGATGGAGGAAGCCGCGCTCCTGGTGCACCTGGCCATGGCGGGAGTGCTGCTGCACGCGCCGACCCTGCCGCCGGCCTGCCGGTCGGTGCTCGCCGACGAACTGGCCGACCTGATCACCGCGCCCCTGCCCGGCCGCGCCGAGAGCGAGCTGGAGTGGGAGGTGCGCACCGTACGCCAGCGCCGGGCGGCACTGCGCCAGCACGCCACCCCGTTCGCCCTGCCGAAGATCGTCTCGGCGACCTTCCCGGCCCTGCCGGCCCTGCCGTCGGTGAGCGCACTGCTGGTCACCAAGCGGCTCGAGCACCTGCCGACCGTGATCGCCGCGCTCGAGGCGCAGACCTATCCCAACCTGGAGATCGTGCTCTGCACGCACGGCATCGAGCTGCCGGCCGAGTACAAGGCCCGGCTGGCCCGCTCGCACCGGCCGATCGAGACGCTGGCCGTACCCGCCGAGCACGGCTTCGGCGAGGCGATCGGCGCGGCCACCGCGCACGCCCGGGGCAGCCTGGTCACCAAGATCGACGACGACGACACGTACGGGCCCGAGCACGTCTGGGACCTCGTCCTGGCCCGGCACTACTCCGGGGCGACGATGGTCGGCAAGGGCGCCGAGTTCGTCCACCTGGAGACCCTCGACATGACCGTGCGCCGGGAGGCCGGCCAGGTCGAGGCGTTCGCGGCCGTGGTCGCCGGTGGCACGATGCTGATCAGCCGGGGCGACCTGGAGCAGGTCGGCGGCTGGCGGCCGGTGCCGAGGTCGATCGACCGCGGCCTGATCGACCGGGTGCGCCGGGCCGGGGGACTGGTCTATCGCACCCACCCGCTCGGCTACGTCTACCACCGCCGTTCGGGGGGCCACACCTGGGATCCGGGCCTAGAATATTTCCTACGCGGTAACGGTATGCAGTGGTCGGGGCTGCCCCGGCACAGCGAGTTCGGCACCCTCGCCCCGACCGGGGCGGTCCTGCTGGACGCGCTCGTCGGAAGCGGGTCGGTCGCCGAGCGGGCCGCCGCCGAGGAGGAGCGCCCGGCACCCGTGCCGCCCGGCCAGGTCCAGCGGTCCGCCGGGATGACCGGCGACTCGGAGGCACCGCTCGCGCAGATCTGAGGCCACCGGCCATGCCCGGGAGAAGGAGAGCCTTGCGTGCGGGTGGCGGGCGGTGGATCCGGGGCGGTGACCGGCGGTTCCGTTCCTGAGACCGGCGCCGGGCCAGCCCCCGATCCCGTCCCGCCGTCCCGACCCGGCCGCGCCCCGTTGCTCTACCTCGTCCTGTCGACGCTCGCCGTGCTGTTCGCGGTCGCGCTGGTCGTACGTCAGCCGTGGGGTGCCGACTTCGGGCTGCACGCGGCCGTGGTCGGCCGGCTGCGGGACGACCTGTGGCACCCGGCCGATCCGATGGTCGAGGCTGCCGCGCCCAGCCCCTATTTCACGCCGTACCCGCTGCTGCTCGCCGTGATCGCCAAGGTGACCGGGCTCGGGCCGGCGACCGTGGTCAGCGCCGCCGCCCCGGTCAACCTGGCCCTGCTGCTCTACGGCCTGTGGCGCTTCGTCCGCGTGTTCACCGCCAACCGGTGGGCGCCGGTGCTGGCACTGCTGTTCGTGCCGCTGCTGTGGGGGCCGGCCGTCCCCCAGTGGGGCGGCTTTCCGGCCCTGCGCGGGCTGGTGCTCATCCTGCCGTACCCCAGCACGCTCGCGTTCGGTCTGATGCTGCTCTGCTGGGTCGCGGTGGCCGGCGCGCTGCGTACGCCGTCATGGTCGCGCTGGCTCGGCGCCGGCCTGCTTGGCGGCCTGGTGATCCTGATCCACCCGTTCACCGCGGTCAACACGGCGATCGGCGTGGTCGCCCTTGTCGCGGGGCGGGCGATCTGGCTCGTCCGGGCCCGCCCGCTCGGCGTGCTGGTCGGTGCCGCCGCCGCTTTGCTGCCGGTCTTCGGCTGGCCCTACTTCCGGGTCACCGCCATCGCCTCGTCGGCATCCGACCTGAACGCCATCCACGAGACGCTCTACCTCGACGTGGCCGGCCGCTACGGGCTGGCGTTCCTCGTCGGAGTGCCGGCCCTGGTGCTGCGGCTGCGCCGGGACCGGCTCGACCCGCTGGTGCTGCTCTGCGGGTTGTCCGGTGCGGTGGTGCTCGCCGGCTGGCTCACCGGTGCGTACGCGCTCGGCCGGGTGTGGCCGGTCTTGCTGCTCGGCCTCCAGGTCGCCGCCGCGGTCGAACTCGCCACGGCCGTGGCCACGGCGTTCGGTCGGCGACCGGTCGCCGGACAGCCGCCGGGCGATGCGGTGAAGGTCGGAACCGGCTCGGGCGGCCCGGCACCTCGGCGGCCCGGAAACGGCGCCCGGCTGCTGGCCGGGCTGTGGGCGACGGTCGCCGCGGTCGCCTGCCTGGCCGGATTCGCCACCCAGTACGGCAACCTGCTGCTCGTGCTGCCCGCCGACCAGCTCAGCGCGCCCCGGCGGGCGGCGCACGGGGTCACCAACCGGCCCGATCTCGGCTGGGTGGGCCGGGCGGTCGAACCCGGTGCCGTGGTGCTGACCGGGAACGTGTCCGTCGGCCGGGCCCTGCTGGCGTACGAGATCCGGTCGGTGGCACCGCCCTGGCCCGACCCGTTGCTCGACGACGAGGAGCGCCGCCGGGCGGAACAGGCCGAGCTGGTGGACCCCGAGACCCCCGAGCCGCGCCGCCGTGAGCTGCTGGTCGCGTACGGCGTGGACTGGATATTCGACCCGGACGGCAGCTACGGCTGGGCCGACGGATACGCCTCGGCCGTCGCCGAAGGACCCGGCGGATCGCGGCTCCTGAAGGTCGAACAGGCCAGGTAACTGGCCTGTCACACGACGAACATGGAACGTTTACCCGATAGTCGGACCTGATGACGCTCGTCACAGTCATTCGGAGGCCGGCATCGAGGCTTGGGGAGGTGGCGGTGACAACCGTCGCGCTCAAAGACGTCACAAAGGTGTTCCACGACGGCACGATCGCGGTCGACAACGTCAATCTGGACGTTAACGACGGCGAGTTCATGGTGCTGCTCGGCCCGTCGGGCTGCGGCAAGTCCACCGTGCTGCGGATGGTCGCCGGGCTGGAGGACCCGAGTTCGGGGGCCATCCTGCTCGACGGTGAGCTGGCCAACGACCTGCCACCTCGCGACCGCCGGATCGCCATGGTCTTCCAGGACTTCGCCCTCTATCCGCACATGACGGTCGGCGACAACATCGCCTTCCCGCTGCGGCTGTCCGGGGTGGAGCCCGCTCCGCGCGGTGAGCGGGTGGCCGACGTCGCCAGCGCCCTCGGCATCGGCGACGTGCTCGGCCGTAAACCGAACCAGCTCTCCGGTGGCCAGCGTCAGCGGGTCGCGATGGGACGCGCGATCGTACGCCGCCCCGGACTGTTCCTGATGGACGAACCGCTGTCCAACCTGGACAGCGGTCTGCGGGCGGAGCTGCGGGCCGAGATCTCCGGACTGGTGCGCGAGCTGAAGGTCAGCACCATCTACGTCACCCACGACCAGGCCGAGGCGCTGACCATGGCCGACCGGGTGGCGATCATGCGTAAGGGGGTGCTCCAGGACGTCGGCACCCCCACCCAGGTCTACGGGCGGCCGGCGACCCTCTACGTCGCCGCCTTCCTCGGCAGCCCCCGGATGAACCTGCTCGAGGCGTCGGTCTACGTGCACCTGGACCGCTACGTCACGCTCAACCTCGGTGACCAGGCGCTCTACCTGCCATGGGACGACATCCGGGCGCGGGCCGTCGCGCACTACCACGGTGAGCGGATCGTCGTCGGGATGCGGGCCGAGGCGCTGACCCCGGTCGCACCCGACACCCAGGGCGACGTGCTCCAGGGCCGGATCCGCTACCTGGAGCACCACGGCCACGAGTCGCTGGCCTACCTCGACATCGGGGCGACCGCCGTGGTCGTCGACGACATCAGCGGCGCGGTCCCCGGCCAGGCCGCCGAACCGGGGCCGATCAAGCGGCTCGGTAATGCCGTCCAGCGGCTGACCGGGCGCGGCGCGGACGCCGGCCGCTCGATCCCGCGGCAGCGGCAGGCCGGCGGCCGGACCAGTGTGCTCAGCGACCCCGGCCGGCACCACCGGCGGCCGGCGGAACTGGCCGTACGGCTGGCGCCGTACCCGGGGGTGTCGGCGGGCCATCCGCTGGCGATCTCGGTACGCCTGGACGCCCTGCACTTCTTCGACGAGCGCGGCGACCGGATCGACGTGGGCTGGCGCTGACGCCTCACCTGCAGCCGTTGAGGGGACCGGCCGGACCGGTCCGCTTTCCGGAGTGGACGACCGCGCCGCTCGGGTGGTGCTGCTGGTCGTAGAACACGGGGTCCTTGTCGCCGTGGACCCTGCCGGCCGCGGTCACCAGGAGCGCGGACGCGTCCACGTCGGGTACGCCGGCGCCGGCGGTCCAACTCGGCACGAGCCGTACCCGGGTCGGCGTGAGTGCTGTGCTGGCTCCGTCGGCCAGCGGTGACATGGGTGGCTCCTCGTGCTCGGGGTCGTTCGACCGTATTGGGCACCGTGCGGCGAAGAGTATTTATCTAGATCATCTCGGCCGTTGGGCAGCTCGGTCGGTCCATCCGGTTCGCCCCGCAACCGGCCGTGCGGTGCGGCCCGGTGGCGTCTCCTCGCCGGATGACCTCGGCCGGTGCCGTCGTGCGCCCCGCGTATGCCCGGGGCTCGATCCCCTTGCGTTGGCCGACGGAATAGGTTAGTAAAGTTTATTAAAAGATGGCTGTCTAAGTCTGCTGTAACGAGGAGAGTGATTACGTGTCCAGAAAACGCACGATCGCGTCGCTGGCCGCACTCGCGGTCGCGGTCGCCCTGGCCGTCGTCGTACCGATGTCGTCCGCGTCCGCCGCGACCTGCGCGACCGCCTGGAACTCCTCGGCGGTCTACACCGGAGGCATGACCGCCTCCCACAACGGCCGTAACTGGCAGGCCAAGTGGTGGACGCAGGGCGAGGCGCCCAGCACCGGTGGCTCCGGCGTCTGGGCCGACCAGGGCACCTGCGGAGGCGGCACCCAGCCGCCGCCGGGCACCAACTGCAACCACCCCGCCTGGGTCGCCGGCCAGTGGTACCCGGCCGGCTCGATCGTCCGCTACACCAACGGCCAGTACTACCGGGCCAAGCACGAGAATCCCGGGTACGACCCGATCATCAGCACCTGGTACTGGGAGCCCTACTCCTGCGGCGGGCAGCCGCCCACCACCCCGCCGGGCGGCAACACCGGCTTCGTGGTCAGCCAGGCGCAGTTCAACCAGATGTTCCCGAGCCGGAACGGCTTCTACACCTACAGCGGGCTGACCGCCGCGCTGAGCGCGTACCCGGGCTTCGCCAAGACCGGTGACGAGACCACCCGGCGGCGCGAGGCGGCGGCCTTCCTGGCCAACGTCAACCATGAGACCGGCGGGCTGGTCCACATCGTCGAGCAGAACCAGGCCAACTACCCGCACTACTGCGACACCAGCCAGCCGTACGGCTGCCCGGCCGGCCAGGCCGCCTACTACGGCCGCGGCCCCGTGCAGTTGAGCTGGAACTTCAACTACAAGGCGGCCGGCGACGCGCTTGGCCTGCCGCTGCTCACCAACCCGTGGCTGGTGCAGAACGACGCGGCCGTGGCCTGGAAGACGGCGCTGTGGTACTGGAACACCCAGTCGGGTCCGGGCACGATGACCCCGCACCACGCGATGGTCAACGGGATCGGTTTCGGTGAGACGATCCGCAGCATCAACGGCGCGCTGGAGTGCAACGGCCGCAACCCGGCCACGGTGCAGAGTCGGGTGAACGCCTACCAGCGGTTCGTCCAGATCCTCGGCACCACGCCCGGCAACAACCTCTACTGCTGAGACCGCGCGGGCCGGCGGCGGACAGGTCCGCCGCCGGCCCGCGATCCGGTGGGTGCCGGGCTCCGGTCAGCGTCCGCCGCGTCCCGGCCCCGGCCCGAACCCGCCGCCCTTGCCCCCGAACACGCCGGCCTCGGCGCCCGCGATGATCGCGTCGGCCTGCTCCCGGGTCAGCTTGCCTTCCTCGACCGCCGCGTCGAGCCGCTCCTTGAGCTTCGCCTGCCGCTCCTGCTCGGCCCCGGTGCGCAGGTCACCCTGCACCTTCTCCAGCGCGGCGCTGACCTTCTCCACGTCGACGCCGAGTTCGGCGGCCAGCCCCTCGGCGAGCTGCCGGTTGTGCTCGGCCCGCCGTTCCTCGTGCTGCTCCGTCCGGGACGGCGCGCTGGAGGACGACGTCGACGGCGCGGGTGTCGGATCCTCGGCGAGGGCCACGGTCGGTACGGCCACCGCCAGAGCGAGCACCCCGGCCGCACCGAGGCCGACGAGTGCCGCCTTCCTGGGGACGATCTGCATGATCACTTTCCTCCGATTGGTAACGGTTGGACGGTTTACCGGGATTCACCATGAGTCGTGCCGCTGGGCGCCGGCCATGTGGAACCTGTCAGCAAGCTGGCAAGTCACCGCCCGGCAGCCGCCGGCGGCCGGCTCGACCGACCAACAGACATCACCGAAAGTCGTTGTCCTGTAACGCATCCGCCCTGGTAGTGGCTCGGTGGTTCCGGAGCGACGGACCCGAACCATCCGGTAGGCTGGCCCGCGGTCTCCGCCCGGCGGCGCCCATCGGCGCCGGTGGTGACCGCCGCCCAATCGCCGCGAGGCGAGCCGGGGAACCAGGTGTCCCGGGGTGAATCCGCGCCAGCGGTAGGGATCCTTCCGTCCCGAACCCGTCAGCTAACCCGGTCGGCGGCAGATGGGAGGAACGGTAGATGACGTCATTCCAGCGTCGGCGGCAGTCGCTGCCCGTCACGCTCGTGACCGCCGTAGCCGTGCTCATCGGCTTGGCGGTCGCCCCCGGCACGGCACACGCCGAGCCAACTTCCGCACCGACGACGCCCGGCGACGAGGGTGAGAACCCGTTGCTGCGCGACGTGATGGAAGCCACCAGCCGTGGCTACGTCGAGGCGAAGACGGCGGTCGACAACTCACGCAAGCGCCAGCTGCAGCTCACCCTCGAACTGCAGAAGGTCGAAAAGCAGATCGAGATGCTCCAGCCCGAGATCGGCCAGGTGGCGGCCAACGCCTACCGGATGGGCCGCATCGGGCCGATGATGATGCTGCTCAACAGCGCGTCGCCCGAGGACTTCCTCGACCGCGCCGAGAGCCTCGACGCCCTCGCCCAGCACGACAACCGGAAGATGCGCGAACTCAACGCCGCGCTCGACCAGGCCAACCGGGCCAAGGCCGCGATCGACCAGGCCGTCACCGAGGAGCAGCAGCAACTCGAGGTCATGGCGAAGAAAAAGGCCGAGACCGAGAAGGCGCTCCGGCTGGCCGGCGGCGCCTCGACCGGCGGGTTCGTCAACGCGACCTCGCCGATCGCCGCGCAGGCCCCGCGCAACCGCGATGGATCGTGGCCGGCACAGTCGTGCAACCAGAACGACCCGACGACCTCGGGATGCATCACCGCGCGTACCCTGCACGCGCTCAAGGAGACCCAGAAGGCCGGGTTCAACTGGTACGTCTCCTGCTACCGCCCCGGTGGGCCGTACGAGCACCCCAAGGGACGCGCCTGCGACTTCTCTTCCCAGAAGAAGGGCTTCGGCGGCGTCGCGCAGGGTGAGAACAGGTTGTACGGCAACAACCTGGCCGCGTTCCTGGTCCGCAACGCCGACCGGCTCGGCATCCTCTACGTCATCTGGTTCAAACAGGTCTGGCTACCGGCGATCGGCTGGAAGTCGTACAGCGGCGCCTACGGCGACCCGAACACCGACCACACGAACCACGTGCACCTGTCCCTGCTGTAGGGACACTCACGCCGGAGCCGGGTCGCCTGCGCGACCCGGCTCCGGCGTATCCGTCACAGCTCGCCCAGCGCCGACCGGCGGGCCGGGGCACGCCCCGGCGGCTGGCGGGGCGGCGGCCCCGCCGGCGGAGCCGCCGGGATCGGCAGGGTCACCGGATCGTCACAGGTCACCGTGACCTCCTCACCGTGGTGCCGCAACTCCAGCCGGGTGTCGTCGTCGCCGTCCCGCAGCGCGTACGTCACCTCGTGCGGCCGCACGTCGACCCGCAGCCGCCGGCCGTGCCACATCAACGAGAACTCCAGCCGGCCGATCCGGCTCGGCAGCCGGGGCGCGAACGACAACCGGCCGTCGTGGTCACGCATCCCGCCGAGCCCGGCCACCAGCGCGATCCACGCCCCCGCCAGCGACGCCACATGCACCCCGTCGCGGGTGTTCTGGTGGATGTCGTGCAGATCCATCAGGGCGGCCTCGCCCAGATAGTCGTGGGCGAGTTCGAGATGGCCCGTCTCGGCGGCCAGCACCGACTGGGTGCACGCCGACAGCGACGAGTCGCGAACCGTACGACGCTCGTAGTAGACGAAGTTGCGCGCCTTCTCCTCGGCGGTGAACGCGTCGCCGCGCAGGTGCATCGCCATCACCAGGTCGGCCTGCTTGACCACCTGCTTGCGGTAGAGGTCGAAGTACGGGTGGTTGAGCAGCAGCGGGTACTTGTCCGGCGGGGTCGCGGCGAAGTCCCACTCCTGGTAGCGGGTGAAGCCCTCCACCTGCGGGTGCACGCCCAGCTCCTCGTCGTACGGCACGTACATCGACCCGGCCGCGTCCCGCCACGCGGCGGTCTCCTCGTCGTCGACGCCGAGCCGCCACGCCTCCTCGCTGTGCCGCTGCACCGCCTCCGCGGCGGCCAGCAGGTTCCGCTGCGCCATCAGGTTCGTGTAGACGTTGTCGTCCTTCACCGCCGTGTACTCGTCCGGCCCGGTGACCCCGTCGATGTGGAACCGGCCGTGCCGGTCGTGGTGGCCCAGCGACCGCCACAACCGCGCCGTCTCCACCAGCAGCTCCAGGCCGATCTCGCGCTCGAACTCGGTGTCCCCGGTCGCCTGCACGTAGCGGCGGACGGCGTCGGCGATGTCGGCGCCGATGTGGAAGCCGGCGGTGCCCGCCGGCCAGTACGCCGAACACTCGTGGCCCCGGATCGTCCGCCACGGGAACGCCGCCCCGTGCAGGTCGAGGGTCCGGGCCCGGTCCCGGGCCAGGTCCAGGGTGGCGTGCCGCCAGCGCAGGGCGTGCGCCACCGCGGCCGGCTGGGTGTACGTCAGCACCGGCAGCACGAACGTCTCGGTGTCCCAGAAGACGTGGCCGTCGTAGCCCGGACCGGTCAGGCCCTTCGCGGCGATCGGCCGCGACTCGGCCCGCGCGCCGGCCTGCAACACGTGGAACAGCCCGAACCGCACCGCCTGCTGCACCTCGGGATCACCCTCGACCCGCACGTCGGACGCGTCCCAGAAGTCGTCGAGGTATTCGCGCTGCTCGCGGACCAGCCCCTCCCAACCGGAGTAGCGGGCCCCGGCCAGCGCACCGCCGACCTGGTCCCGCAGCGCGGGCCGGGACCGCCGGCTGGACCAGCCGTACGTCAGGTACTTGACCATCCGCAGCCGCTGGCCCGGACGGAGCGCCACCGCGACCGTCGTACGGGCCCAGTCCTCGTACGCCTCGGTGGTCACCTTGGTGCGTTCCGGCCCGTCGACCTCGTGCCCCATCGCGGCGGCCAGCCGCAGCCCGCTCCGCTTGGTCCGGTGGATCAGCAGGCCACCGTCCTCGTAGACCAGCCGCTCCTCGGCCTGCAACGGCGACTCCAGTACGGCGGCGACCCGCGGGTCCTTCGCCTGCGCCGGCAGTTCCTCGTTGGCGACCAGTTCGGACTGCACGATCAGCCGCACCGGTTCGTCGACCGGTTCGATCTCGTAGCAGATCGCCGCGACCGCCCGTTGGGTGAACGACACCAGCCGGGTGCTGCGGATCCGGACCTCGTCGCCGGCCGGTGAACGCCAGTGCACGTTGCGTTCCAGGGTGCCGGCGCGCAGGTCGAGCACCCGCTCGTGGGCGAGCAGTTCGCCGTAGCGGACGTCGAACGGTTCGTCGTCGACCAGCAGCCGGATCAGCTTGCCGTTCGTGATGTTGACGATCGTCTGGCCCGACTCGGGAAAACCGAACCCGGCCTCGGCGTACGGCAGCGGACGCAGCTCGTAGAAGGAGTTGAGGTAGCTGCCGGGCAGTCCGTGCGGCTCACCCTCGTCGAGGTTGCCGCGCAGCCCGACATGCCCGTTGGCCAGCGCGAACACCGACTCCGACTGGGCCAGGATGTCCAGGTCGAGGCCGGTCTCCCGCACGTGCCACGGCTCGACCGGATAGGCCCGCTCACGGATCATGACACCGCCTCGCTTCGCTCGCCGTCGTCATGATTGGTACTGAGCTTGTTGGTTCGCTCGCTGCGCTCGCTCACGGCCTCTTGCGCGGTGAGTAGTTCGGACAGGTCGGTGACGACGACGTCGGCGCCGTGGACGCGCAGCGCCTCGGCCTGGCCGGCCCGGTCGACGCCGACCACCAGGCCGAACCCGCCGGCCCGGCCGGCCTCGACCCCGGCGAGCGCGTCTTCGAAGACCGCGGCCCGGGCCGGTTCGACCCCCAGCATCCGGGCCGCGGCCAGGAAGGTGTCCGGGGCCGGTTTGCCGGGCAGTCCCTGTTCGCGTGCGACGATGCCGTCGACGCGTACCTCGAACAGGTCCTCGATGCCGGCGGCGGCGAGCACCTGGCGGCAGTTCGCGCTGGCGGAGACGACCGCCCGGCGGATTCCGGCCCGGGCGACCGCGTGCAGGTAGGCGACCGATCCGTCGAAGACCTCTACGTCACCGGCGGCGATCCGGCGCAGCACGATGGCGTTCTTGCTGTTGCCGATCCCGTTGACCGTGTCGGCGGTCGGCGGGTCGTCCGGCGTCCCCTCCGGCAGCGTGATGCCGCGCGAGGCGAGGAAGTTGCGTACGCCGTCGAGGCGGGGCCGGCCGTCGACGTACAGGTGGTAGTCGGGGCCGGGGTCGAACGGCCGGAACGGCTCGCCGGTGGCGGCCGATCGGCGGCGCAGGTAGGCGTCGAAGGTCTCCGCCCAGGCCGCGTTGTGCACCCGTGCGGTCTGGGTCAGGACACCGTCGAGGTCGAACAGGCAGGCGGTGACGTCAGCGGGTAGACCGAGCACCAGGTCAATCTAACCGCGCCGAAGGCTGCTGAAACCCTGCCGCGCGGAGCGCCGCGGTCACTGTCCGTGTGAGTGTCCCGCCCCGCCGCGCGGCGGGGTGCCCGCCGACTGGCCCGGTTCGACCACCACGAACTGGCCCATCATCCCCTGGTCCTCGTGATAGAGCAGATGACAGTGGTACATGTACGGCACGTTCGGGTCGGCGTGGTCACCGAACCGCATGATGATCCGTACGGTGTCGTCGTCGGGCAGGAGGATGGTGTCCTTCCAGCCGGCGAGGTGCGGCGGTGGCGGCTCGCCGCCGATCGTCAGCACCTGGAACTGCACATCGTGCACGTGCAGGTTGTGCGGGGTGCCGTCGAGCTTGGTGACCTCCCAGATCTCGACGCTGCCCCGGACGACGGCGGCGTCGATCCGGCCCATGTCCATGCTCTTGCCGTTGATCCCCCGGCCGGCGAAGTCGAGCGACCGGGTCGTGACGGCCGACGCCGGATCGATGCGCTTGACCGGAACGAGCTGGTTGGGCAGGTCGGGTGCTGCCGCGAGGGTGCCGGCGGCCCGCAGTTCGAGCACGTCGAAGGTGTCCTCGCCGCCCGTGAACCGGTCGGAGAAGACGTTGCCGAGCGCGGGCGGGAAGCTGCGTACGGCGACCCGCTCGCCGGCCCGCATCCCGACGACGATCTCGGCCCGTTCACCTGGCGACAGGGTGATCCGCCGGGTGGTGTGCGGGGCGGGCAGCAGACCGCCGTCGGTGCCGATGAGCGCGAACGGCCGGTCGTCGGCGAGGCCGAAGTCGTACGTCCGGGCGGTGGAGCCGTTGAGCAGCCGGAGCCGTACCCGTTCGGTGGTGACGTCCAGGTAGGGCGCGACGGTGCCGTTGACCAGCAGGGTGTCGCCCAGCGTCCCGATGCCGGAGAACATGTTGCGGGTGACCCGCAGTTGTCCGTCCCGGTCGAAGTTCTTGTCCTGGACGATCACCGGGAAGTCGTCGACGCCGTAGTCGCGGGGGAGCGGTAGTGCCGATTCCCGCTCGTCGTCGATGATGAACATGCCGGCGAGGCCGCGGTAGACGTGCTCCTCGGTCTTGCCGTGCGGGTGCGGGTGGTACCAGAGGGTGGCCGCCGGCTGGTCGACCGTCCAGGTGGGTGACCAGGTGGCGCCGGGGCGTACCTCCTGGTGCGGGCCGCCGTCCATGACCGCGGGCAGGCGCATGCCGTGCCAGTGCACGCTGGTCGGCTCGGGCAGCCCGTTGACGACGTCGACGACGACCCGTTCGCCGCGCGTGGCGCGCAGGGTCGGTCCGAGGTAGTCGCCCTCGAAGCCCCAGGTCCGGGTGGCCGTGCCCCGGCCGAAGTCGCGCTGGCCGGCCTGCGCCCGCAGGTCGAACACCCGTCGTCCCTCGTCGTCGATGCGGGACGGGGCCAGCGGTGGTACGGCGAGCGGGTTACGGAAGTCGACCTTTCCGGCGGTGTCGATCCCCGGCCGCAGCAGCAGCCACCCGGTGATCCCGGCGCTGCCGCAGCAGCAGAGCACGACGACCGCGACGAGTATGCCGACGAGCAGGCGGAGCGGTCGGCGGGGACGGGGACCGGTGGTGGTCACCGAGAACCTCCTCGATAGGTCTGACAGCTACATGTAGCGTGTCTTCCTATCGAGGAGGTGTCCAGGTCCGCCGGCCGGATTCAGGGGCGGATCAGGGAAGACCCGGGGATCACTGCGGGCGCAGCGTCCAGACCACGGTCAACAGGGCCGTGACCCGCGCGCTCTCGCCCTCGGTGGAGATCTCCACCAGGACCGGGAACTCCGGTCGGGTGCCGGCGGCGAGTTCGGCCTCGACCTCGGCGACCGGCCGGCCGAGGCGGGCCGTCGCCCGTACCGGACCCATGGCGAGCTTCTTGTACGCGATCTCGGCGCGTACGGCCAGCGGCACGGCGCGGTCGAGCAGGTGCCCGAAGCCGGCGAGGACGACCGCGCCGGAGGCGGTCTCCCCGAGGGTGAACATGGCGCCGGCGTGCGGCCCGCCGACGTGGTTGTGGGTCGCTCCGGAGTCCGGCAGGCGCACGATCGCGTGCAGCCCCTCGGAGTCTTCCGCCACGTCGATGAACTCGATTCCGAGGGTGCGGGCGAACGGGACGGCCTGCAGCATTCCGGCGGCCACCTGCCGCGAGTCGATGGACATGGCAGCATGTTACTTGCTGGTAACTTGCTTGGGCAATCGGCCTCCGGCGGCCGGCGGGACGCGCCGGACGCCCTGTCCACGCCCGCGTCGGGACAGCGCTAGGGTCAGGTGGGCTTCGCGCCGCCGTACCGGCCGGCATCTCACGTGGGGGGAGAAACCTGTGGCTGACCAGTTCGTCCATCTGCATGTGCATTCCGAGTACTCGATGCTGGACGGAGCGGCCCGCCTCAAGGAGATGTTCGGCGAAGCGGCCCGGCTCGGGATGCCCGCGGTGGCCGTCACCGACCACGGCAACATGCACGGGGCGTACGACTTCTTCCAGCAGGCCAAGGCGACCGGCATCACCCCGGTCATCGGGATCGAGGCGTATCTCGCACCGGCCTCCCGGTTCGACAAGAAGCGGATCAACTGGGGTAACCCGGACCAGAAGCGCGACGACGTCTCCGGTAACGGCGCCTTCACCCACATGACGATGTGGGCCCGTAACGCCGAGGGCCTCCACAACCTCTTCCGGCTCAACTCGCGGGGGTCGATCGAGGGGCACTACGTCAAGGGCCGGATGGACGCCGACCTGATCTCCGAGCACTCCGCTGGCATCATGGCCACCACCGGCTGCCCGTCCGGCGAGGTGCAGACCCGGCTGCGGCTGGGGCACGTCAAGGAGGCCGAGGCGGCGGCCGCCAAATACCAGGACATCTTCGGCAAGGAAAACTTCTTCCTCGAACTCATGGACCACGGTCTGGAGATCGAGAAGCGGGTCCGTGACGGACTCCTGGAGATCGGCCGCCGGCTCGGCATCCCCCCGGTGGTCACCAACGACTCGCACTACACCTTCGCCTCCCAGGTCGAGGCGCACGACGCCCTGCTCTGCGTACAGACCGGCAGCAACCTGTCCGATCCCAACCGGTTCCGGTTCGACGGCGGCGGCTACTACATCAAGTCCGCCGAGGAGATGTACGCCGTCGACCTGTCCGAGGCGTGGCAGGAGGGCTGCCGCAACACGCTGCTCATCGCCTCCCGGGTCGAGACCGACGGGATGTTCAAGTTCCGGAACCTGATGCCGAAGTTCCCGGTCCCCGAGGGCGAGACCGAGTCGACCTGGTTCCGCAAGGAGGTCTGGGCCGGCATGGACCGCCGGTGGCCGGACGGCTACGACGAGGCCCGCCGCAAGCAGGCCGAGTACGAACTGGACGTCATCTGCGAGATGGGCTTCCCGGCCTACTTCCTCGTGGTCTCCGACTTCATCATGTGGGCGAAGAACAACGGCATCTCGGTCGGACCGGGGCGTGGCTCGGCGGCGGGCAGCATCGTCGCGTACGCGCTCGGCATCACCGACCTGGACCCGCTCCAGCACGGCCTGATCTTCGAGCGGTTCCTCAACCCCGAACGCGTCCAGATGCCCGACATCGACATCGACTTCGACGAGCGTGGGCGCGGTGACGTGATCCGCTACGTCACGGAGAAGTGGGGGTCGGACCGGGTCGCGCAGATCGCCACCTTCGGCACCATCAAGGCGAAGGCCGCCATCAAGGACGGCTGCCGGGTGCTCGGGTTCCCGTACGCCCTCGGCGACAAGATCACCAAGGCGATGCCGCCGGCGGTGCTGGGCAAGGACATCCCGCTGTCCGGCATCTTCGACCCGAAGCACCCCCGGTACGCCGAGGCCGCCGCGGTCCGTGAGCTGACCGCCAACGAAGCTGACGTCGCCAAGGTGATGGAGGTCGCCAAGGGCCTCGAAGGACTGGTCCGCCAGCTCGGCGTGCACGCCGCCGGCGTCATCATGTCGGCCGAGCCGCTGATCGACCACGTGCCGCTGGTCCAGCGTGACGCCGACGGCACCATCATCACGCAGTTCGACTATCCGACCTGCGAGTCGCTCGGGCTGCTGAAGATGGACTTCCTCGGCCTGCGCAACCTGACGATCATCGACGACGCGCTGAAGAACATCGAGGCGACCGCCGGGCTCAAGATCGACCTGCTCAAGCTGCCGCTCGACGACAAGCCGACCTTCGACCTGCTCGGCCGGGGCGACACGCTCGGCGTCTTCCAGTTCGACGGCGGGCCGATGCGGTCCCTGCTGCGGCTGATGAAGCCGGACAACTTCGAGGACATCTCCGCCGTCGGCGCCCTTTACCGCCCCGGCCCGATGGGCGTCAACTCGCACATCAACTACGCGCTGCGCAAGAACGGCCAGCAGGAGATCACCCCGATCCACCCGGAGCTGGCCGAACCGCTCAAGGAGATCCTGGCCGACACCTACGGTCTGATCGTCTACCAGGAGCAGGTGCAGCGTGTCGCGCAGAAGCTGGCCGGCTACACGCTCGGCCAGGCCGACCTGCTCCGCCGCGCGATGGGCAAGAAGAAGAAGGAGATCCTCGACAAGGAGTTCGTGCCGTTCCAGCAGGGCATGCTGGAACGCGACTATTCCAAGGAGGCGTGCCAGGCGGTCTGGGACGTGCTGGTGCCGTTCGCCGGCTACGCCTTCAACAAGGCGCACTCCGCCGCGTACGGCCTGATCAGCTACTGGACCGCATACCTGAAGGCGAACTATCCGGCCGAGTACATGGCGGGCCTGCTGACCTCGGTCGGCGACAAGAAGGACACCATGGCGCTCTACCTGGCCGAGTGCCGCAGCATGGGGATCAAGGTGCTGCCGCCGGACGTCAACGAGTCGGCCCTGGCCTTCACCCCGGTCGGTCGTGACATCCGTTTCGGCCTCGGCGCCGTACGCAATGTCGGCGCGAACGTGGTGGCGTCGATCGTGAAGTCCCGGCAGGAGAAGGGGGCGTACACGTCGTTCTCCGACTTCCTGTCAAAGGTCGAGCTGGTCGTCTGCAACAAGCGGACGGTGGAATCGCTGATCAAGGCGGGCGGCTTCGACGAGATGGGGCACACCCGGCGTGATCTGGTGATCCACCACGAGACGGCGATCGACGCCGTCGTCGGCCTCAAGCGGCAGGAGGCCGCCGGCCAGTTCGACCTGTTCGGCGGGCTGACCGAGACGCCGAGCGAGTCGTCGGTCGTCGGTCTCGACCTGACCTTCAGCGGGCAGGAGTGGCACAAGAAGGAGAAGCTCGCCTTCGAGCGCGACATGCTCGGCCTGTACGTCTCCGACCACCCGCTGGCCGGCACCGAGCGGATTCTCAAGGCCAACAGCGAGCAGATGATCAGCGAGATCCTCGGCGAGGACACCCCGGACCGCAAGCCGGTGGTGCTCGCCGGCATGATCTCCGGCGTCACCCGGAAGATCACCAAGCAGGGCGCCTCCTGGGCGATCGTGCACCTGGAGGACCTCAGCGGTAGCGTCGAGGTGCTGTTCTTCCCCAAGTCCTACGAAGTGCTCGGGCAGTACATGATCGAGGACACTGTTGTGAAGATCTCCGGGCACGTCAGCCGGCGCGACGGTGAGGTCAGCGTGTTCGGCCAGGACATGGCGATCCTCGACGTGTCCAGTGTGGTCGAGGGCGGCGAGCCGCCGATCGTGCTGGTCACCACCATGGACAAGGTGACCGCCGAGTTCGCGCAGGAGTTGAGGCGGGTGCTGCTCGCCCACCCCGGCGACGTACCGGTGCAGATGCGGCTGCGCAAGCCGGCCGGTGCCGGCGCAGACCTCCGCCTGGCTCTCGGCGCGGAGATCAAGGTGGCCAACGACGTCGCGTTCCGTTCCGAGATCAAGGTGTTGCTCGGGGCGGGCGGCATCGAGTGAGCCGGCCGGCGCGGTGGCCCGAAGACCTCGATCTGGCGGCGCTGCGCCGGACCGGCTTCCGGCCGGCGCCGTTCCGGCAGTTCGTCGTCAAGGTGCACGCCCGCTGCAACCTGGCCTGCGACTACTGCTACGTCTACACGATGGCCGACCAGAGTTGGCGGTCGCGGCCGAAGGTCATGTCGGCGGCGGTGCACTCCCGGGTCTGCGAGCGGATCGCCGAGCACGCCCGGACCCACGCCCTCGCCGAGGTGGCCGTGGTGCTGCACGGCGGGGAGCCGTTGCTCGCCGGCACCGGGGCGGTGGAGCGCACCGCCGAACTCCTGCGGACGCTGTTGCCGGCGGGCACCACGTTGTCGTTGAGCGTGCAGACCAACGGCATCCTGCTCGACCGGCCGATGCTGTCGGCGTTGCGTCGGCACGGCTACCGGGTCGGGGTGAGCCTGGACGGTGACGCGGTCGGCAACGACCGGCACCGCCGGTTCGCCGACGGGCGCGGCAGTTACGCGCAGGTCCGGGCCGGTCTCGACCTGCTCACCGGCGCTGACTTCCGGGAGATGTTCGCCGGTCTGCTGTGTACGGTCGACCTGGCCAACGATCCGGTCGGCACGTACGAGGCGCTGCTGTCCTTCGCGCCACCGACGATCGACCTGCTGCTGCCGCACGGCAACTGGTCGGATCCGCCGCCGGGCCGGCCGCCGACCGGCGCCACCCCGTACGCCGACTGGCTGATCGCGGTCTTCGACCGGTGGTACGGCGCGCCGCGGCGGGAGACCGGGATCCGGCTCTTCGAGGAGATCATCCACCTGCTGCTGGGTGGTCCGGGCCGGTCGGAGTCGGTCGGTCTGAGCCCGTACGTGACCGCGGTCGTCGACACCGACGGGGCGGTCGAGCAGGTGGACACGCTCAAGTCGGCTTACCCGGGGGCGCCCGCGACCGGCCGCAACGTCGACACCGACGCGTTCGACGCGGCACTCTGGCATCCCGCGGTCGTGGCCCGCCAGTTGGGGGCGGCTGCCCTGTCCGACGAGTGTGGCCGGTGCGACGTCGTACGCACCTGTGGCGGCGGCTGTTTCCCGCACCGCTATCGCGCCGGCTTTGGGTTCCGTAACCCGTCCGTCTACTGTGTCGATCTCTATCGGTTGATCGACCACGTACGGCGACGGCTGTCGGTAGATCTTCGGCAACGGGTGCCGGCGGTTCCCTCCATCGAGTGATGATCGACAATTGTCGGTCCAATTTATCCCAATCGGCTATCCCGGAAGATCGGGACCCATTCCGCCTGGAAGCGCGTGGATATACTCGCTGCACAGCATGCGTGTTACCGGCTGTCTGAATGCCTTTCGGCGGGTCGGAGGACGTGGTGGGACAGTATTTCTTTCTCAGTTACGCCCGTGGCGACGACGACCCGTGGAAGAAGAAGTTCTTCGACCTTCTCAGCGCCGAGGTACGCGCCCACGCCGGACTGGGCCGCCACGAACGCGTCGGCTTCTTCGACACCAGCACGATCGAGCCGGGCACCGAATGGCCCGACGAGCTGGCGACCGCACTGTCCCAGGCGCACACCTTCATCGCGCTGATGGCGCCGCGATACTTCAAGAGCGTCAACTGCGGCCAGGAATGGTCGGTCTTCGACGGCCGGCTCGACCAGCACCGGACCGCGCAGGGCAGCCGCCCGCCGTCGCTGATCCCGGTCATGTGGATGGCCGGCACCGAGGTGCACCCGGTCGCCGCCAGGCTGCAATACCCGCAGATCGGTCTCGACCAGAACGACCGTCCGATCGGATTGCGGGACCTGATGCGGCAGGGCCGCTACCGGGACCGGAAATACCAGTTCATCGCCGAACTGGCCCGCACGATCGTGTCGTTGCACGACGACCATCCGCTGCCGCCCCCGGTCGAGAAGCCGGTCCTGCGCCTGGTGCCCAACGCGTTCGCCGTCGCGGTGGCGCCGACCCCACGTGAGTCGGTGGAGGTCCGGCAGGCGGTCAAGCACGTGCACTTCGTGGTCTCCGCCGGCAACCGGGAGGAGATGTCGCCGGTCCGGTCCGAACTCGGCGCCTACGGCAACCACGACCACTCCTGGGCGCCGTACCATCCCGATCCGCGGACGTCGGTCTCCGACCTGGCCAGCGGCCTGGCGATGCAGCGTGACTTCGGGGCCGAGGTGGCCTCCACCGACGGCATCACCGACCGGCTGGAATCGGCGGTGCGCAACAACCAGATCGTGGTGCTGCTCCTCGACGCCTGGTCCAGCCAGCTCCAGGACCAGCGCCTGGCCCTGCAGCGCTACGACGAGAACAGCGGCCCGACCACGGCCGTGCTCGCGCCCTGGAACCCGGCCATCGCCGAGAACCAGTCGCACTGGGCGCAGCTCGACCTGGAGTGCAGACGTCTGCTGCCCCGAAACGTCACCCGGCCCGACCAGGAGATGTTCCGGCTCGGCATTCCCAGCCCGGAAAGCTTCGGCCAGTGCCTGGAAGAGGTGCTCGAAGAAGCGTGGAGCCGGGTCATCACCAGGGGGCACATCTACCGGATTCCGCAGGGGGAGATCCGGTTCGACCGTCCCTTCCTCGAAAACCCGTAACCGGGTACGGACGCCCGACGTCACGACCGGATCAGGAGCGGACCATGACGGTCAGACAGACGCCCACGAGTACGGCCACCCCGGCCACCGGGGCCGCACCGGCAATCGAGCCCGCGCCGGCCACCGGGGCGGAACCCGCCGCCGGTCCCGAGCCCGGCGGCGAGATCATCACGTTCTACTCGTACAAGGGTGGCACCGGTCGCACGATGGCGGTGGCGAACGTCGCGTGGATCCTCGCCAGCAACGGCAAGCGGGTCCTGGTCATCGACTGGGACCTGGAGTCACCGGGCCTGCACCGCTACCTGCACCCGTTCCTGGTCGACAAGCAACTGCGGTCCTCGCCCGGCATCATCGACATGATCCGGTCGTTCTCCGAGGCGACCCTGGATCCCAACGGCCCCAGCCAGCCGGGCTGGCACCGGGACCACGCCCGGATCCTCGACTACGCGTCGACCATCGAGTGGGACCACTTCCCCGACGACGGCATGCTCGACTTCGTCCCCGCCGGCCGCCAGGACCGGCACTACTCGCGGGCGGTGACCACCTTCGACTGGAACGGCTTCTTCGAGCGGCTGCACGGCGGGGTCTTCCTCCAGGCACTGCGCGACGACCTGAAGGCCAACTACGACTACGTGCTCATCGACAGCCGCACCGGCCTCAGCGACGCCGCCGGCATCTGCACGGTGCTGCTGCCCGACACCGTCGTCAACTGTTTCACGATGAACACCCAGAGCATCGAGGGCGCGGCGGCGGTGGCGTACTCGATCCAGACCCAGCGGGGCGACCGGCCGGTGCGGATGCTGCCGGCGCCGATGCGGGTCGAGGACGGCGAGCAGGGCAAGGTCGAGGCCGGCCGGGACTTCGCCCGGCTGCGGTTCCGGCCGATGCTCGCCCACCTCGACGCGGCCCAGGCCGACCGCTACTGGGGCAACGTCGAGATCCCCTACCGGGCGTACTACGCGTACGAGGAGATCCTTTCCACCTTCGGTGACCGGCCCTACCAGGACAACTCGCTGCTCGGGGCGTACGAGCGGCTGACCACGGTGCTGACGAACGGAGAGGTGCAGCACAACGGCTCGATCGAGGAGCGGGAGCGGCTGCGGCGGCTGGCCGACTTCGAGCGGCAGCGGCTGCGCCCGTCGGAGATCTCCGAGGTGTTCCTCACCTACTCGGCGGTGGACCGGCTGTGGGCCGAGTGGATCGCCGCCGAACTCGCCGACGCGGGCATGCAGGCGGTGCTGCACGAGATCGACGCCCGGCCGGGCGGCGGCCGGATGGCCGAGGCCGAGCGGCTGGTGCGTACGACCAGCGCCGCCCTGGTGCTGCTCTCCCGCGACTTCCTGGCCGCGCCGGGCGCCACCGACCTGTGGAAGCGGCTGGTCGGGGCCGGCTCCGGGCCGGTGCCCCGTTCGGTCGTGGTGGCCCGGCTCGACGCCACCCGGCCGCCGGCGCCCTACCTGGACCGCACCCAGGTCGACCTGTCCGACCGCACCGAGCAGCAGGCCAGCGAACTCCTGCTGGACGCGCTGGGCCTGGAGGCCGTGCCCCCGGACGGTGACCCGCGCGCCGAGTCGGCCGGCGGCCGGCGGCCCCGGTTCCCGACCGGGCAGCCCCGGGTACGCAACATCCAGCCCCGCTACAGCACGTTCACCGGCCGGGTCGGCATCCTCGACGACCTGCGGGACCGGCTCGCGACCAGGGCCAGCCGCACCCTGCCGCAGGCGTTGCACGGCATGGCCGGCGTCGGCAAGACCCAGGTCGCCCGCGAGTACGCCAACCGGTTCGCCGCCGACTACGACGTGGTCTGGTGGATCTCGGCGGAGCAGGAGAGCGTCGTGCGGGACCGGCTCGTCGAGCTGGGCCGGGAACTCGGGCTGCCGGCCGGCAACGACGCCGACGAGGCCGTACGCACCGTGCTGACCGCGCTGCAGCAGGGCCGGCCGTACGCCCGCTGGCTGATCATCTACGACAATGTCGACGACCCGGCCAGCGTCGACGGGCTGATCCCGCACGGGCCGGGGCACGTGCTGCTGACGTCCCGTGACCCGGCGTGGGCGACCCGGGCGGAGGGGGTGTCGGTCGGCGTCTTCCACCGCGAGGAGAGCATCGCGCTGCTGCGCCGGCACGTCGAGTCGATCACGGACGACGACGCGGAACTGGTCGCGGAGAAGATGGGCGATCTTCCGCTGGCCCTGGAACAGGCCGCGGCCTGGCTGGCCGAGACGCTGATCCCGGTGCCGGAACTGCTCCGCCAGATCGAGCGCCAGCTCGTCCGCGTGCTGTCCGCGCCGGTGCCCGGCGGCTATTCCAAGACCGTCGCCGCGATGTGGCAGCTCGCCCTGGAGAAGGTGCGCGAGCGCCAGCCGGCCGCCGCCCGGCTGATGGAGCTGTGCGCGTTCTTCTCGGCCGAACCGATCCCGACGTCGCTGATCTACAGCGACCGGTGTCTCCAGGTGCTCACCGAGTACGACCCGTCGCTGACCGACCCGCTGATGATGGGACCGGTGATCCGCGAGATCAACCGGTACGCGCTGGCCCAGGTCGGTCCGGGGCAGAGCAGCATCCAGGTGCACCGGCTGATCCAGTTGATGATCCGCGAGGAGTTGTCGCCGGAGAAGCGTGACGAGAACCGGCGCCACGTGCACGAGATCCTGGCCGGCGCGCAGCCCAGCCCGAAGGACCCCGACAACCCCGACAACTGGTCCCGCTACGCCGAACTCTGGCCGCACCTGCTGCCGTCGAAGGCCGTCGAGTCCAGGTCCACCGAGGTCCGGCAACTCATCATCGACGTCGTCCGCTACCTGCACAAGCGCAACGACTACGCGGGCAGCCGGCTGCTCGCGGAGCGGGCCCGGGCCAGGTGGGAGGAGGTCTTCGGCGCCGACGACCGGTTGACCCTGCTGGTGCGGTTCCACCGGGCCAACGTGCTGCGGGCCCAGGGGCACGACCGCGACGCGCACGACGAGAACCACGACGTGTATGACCGGTTCAAGGCCACCGTCGGCGAGACCAACCCGTACACGCTGATGGCCGCCCGCAGCCTCGCCGCCGACCACCGGATGACCGGCGACTACGTCGGCGCCCGGGAACTCGACGAACGCACCCTGCGGCAGTTGCGCTCGACGCTGTCCGACGAGCACCCGCACAGCCTGATGGTCGCCAACAACCTGGCCGTGTCGCTGCGCCTGGTCGGCGACTACCAGGCGGCCGCCGCACTCGACCTGGACACCCTGGAGAAGCGGCGGCGGGTGCTCGGCGAACGTCACCCGTACACCCTGTTCTCCGCCGGCAACTACGGCCGTGACCTGCGGGAGATCGGTGACTTCCCGGCCGCCCGGCGGACCCTGGAACGGACCCTGCGGACCTACGAGGAGGTGCTCGGCGAGAGCCACACCGAGACGCTGCGTACGGCGAAGAGCCTGGCCGTGACACTGCGCAAGCTCGGCGACTACGCGGCCGCCCGCCGGCTCACCGACAGCTCGTTGCAGCACTACCTGCACGGCCCCGGCCGCAACCACCCGGACACCGTCACCTGCCTGCTCAACCTGGCCAGTGACGACTGGGCGGTCCGTGACCTGCGGTCGGCGCTGGACCGGGCCGAGGAGGCCCGGGCGGAATACCAGCGGATCATTCCCGCCAACCGCACGTTCAGCCTGATCTGCACCAACAACATCGCCGTGTTCACCCGTGCGCTCGGTGACCACGAGCGGGCCCGGGCGCTGTCCGCGGAGGTGGCCGACGAGTTCGGTGCCCGGCTCAACGACAACCACCCGTACACGCTGACGGCCCGGCTCAATCTCGCCAACAGCCTGTTCTCCCTCGGTGACGTGACGCGAGCCCGGGAGATCGACGAGGACGTGCACCGCCGGCTGGCCGACGTGTTCGGGCCGGGGCATCCGGAGACGCTCACCGCGGAGGCCAACCTGGCCCTGTCGCTGGGTGCGGTCGGGGAGGTCGAGCAGGGGCGCCGGGTCGGTGAGTCGGTGCTGGCCAAGTTCGGCGCGCTGCTCGGCCACGAGCATCCGACGACGAAGGTGGTGCGGGCCGGCGAGCGGCTCAGCTCCGATCTGGAGCCGCCGCTGCTCTGAGCCGGGTCCCATGGGTGGGCCGCGCACGGGACCGGCGCCGCTTCGCGGCGTACTCAGCCGGGGAGGCCGGCGCCGATCCAGGCGGCCAGCCCGGGCGGTCCGGCGGGACCGGTGTCCGGGTGGGCGAGCAGCGCCCGGACCAGGTCCGGGCGGGTGGTCAGACCGCGAACGGCGACCGGGTCCACCGGGCGCAGCGCGACCGCGAGTCCGATCCAGGCCTCGACGTCGTCGGGGTCGGTGGCCAGCCGCCGCGACCAGTCGTCGGCGCCGGGTGGTCCACTGTGCTCGTTGAGCACGTGGTCGCGGATCGTCGACTCGATCCCGGAAACCGGTGCCGGGCCGGCGGGCGGCACCGGCCCCCAGTGCGCGGCCGGCAGGTCCGGGTGGCGGTCTCCGGCCACCCACTGCGCGACGAGCGCGTCCACCGCCGTGCCCGTCGGGCGCAGGTTGCGCAGGTGCCACGAGACGGCGGCGGCGACCGACAGGTCGGCCACCGCCTGCCCCACCCCGGACGGCACCTTCTCGGTGGCGTGCCAGCCGTCGAGCGTTTCGGCGAGCCCGGCGACGAAGGTGGCGCCGGGGCCGGTCAGTTCGCCGGAGGCGGCCAGCGTGGCGGCCGACTGGCGGCTCTGCGCGAGCCAGTACGCGTACTCCAGGTGCGCGGCGGGTCCGGCGGCCCGGTGCCGGTGCCGTCGCCAGAAGTCCGCCACGGCGAGATGGGCGTACGTTCCCTGGAGCAGGGCTCCGACCGGCCGCGGGTCGATCCGCCAGGGGGCGCGGTGTCTCGCCGGGCCGCCGGCGGAATGCAGGTCGACGAGGTCGAGCAGCGCGTTCAGCTTCATGTGCTGGAACTCGTGCAACATCAGCAGGGCGAGGCCGGCCGCGTCGGGAGGTGTCGCGAGGGCGATCGAGCCACCCGCCCGGCGGGACGCCGCGCTGACGTTGCCGGCGGCCGGCGACAGCGGCACCACCGACCACAGTAGACATCTCATGGCCTCGGCATGGCGGGGATGATCCGCCACGATCAGCCGCCAGGCGTCGCCGAGCAGCGCGGCGAGGTCGGCCAGACCGCCGTCGTCGAGCCGGCCGGCGGGCGGCCACTGGTAGCAGTCCCGCTCCGGGTCCACGTCGTCGACGGCGATGGTGAGCCGCTGCCCGGACGCCTCGACGGCCAGCCGGCGCAGTGGCCACCAGTCCGGCGTACCGGTGTCGAACGGCGCCGGTACGGACACCGTGCCGGTGCTGCCGGTGACGGTGACCCCGGCATCCGTCCCGCGTACGGTGGCCGGCCCGGGGCCGACCCCGACGGCCGTGCCGAGCGTCGGCAGGTGCAGGTGTCCGGCGTCGGTGGGGACCCGGATGGTGAACCGCAGCCCGGCCCGGGCGGCGCCGGCGGCGGCGTACCGGCACAGCAGGTCGTCGGGGCTGCCACGGCGGAGCCGGGCGGCCGCCGCCGCGTCGAGGTGCGGCTGCGCGAGCACCGTCCGGACCGCCTCCGGAGCCCGCCGGTCGGCGGCCGACAGCAGGTCGAGCGCGGCGCTTCCCGCCGCCCCGGCCGTGTCGGCGAGCGCCCGCAGCAGCAGGCGGCGTTTGGCGAGCTGCCCGTCGCGCAGGACCGCGACGGCGGTCGGGTCGCCGTAGCCGGCGGCCAGGGTACCGAACTGGGCCGCCGTCAGGCGCAGGGCACGGACGGCCGGATCAGATGCTGGAGTTGAAGGCAGAGACCGCGTCGGACCCGGCACCGGCCATCGCCTCCTCGGCAACGCGGCGCAGCGAGTGTCCGAGAACGGTGTCCTCCATGGTCAGCAACAGGTGCAGCGGCAAATCGGCAAGCTGGATGACGTCGGTGTCGATGTCCTGCCTGTGGTCTTCCACAACAACCCCTCTGGGCAAAAAGGTGCGGCGTTGTCGGCTTCGCGGGCCGACCGCGTCGGTGTCAGTTCCGGTTGAACGTGAGCCATGATGTCGCGAACTCGACCGCCGGCCGCATCGGCAGGAACCGGCATTCCGCCGCGCCGACCCGGCCGACGGTGACCTGCCCGGACGTGCCCTCGAAGGCCGCACCGAGCCGGCCGAAGTCGCCGTCGTCGAGCGCGACGGTCGGATACTCGATCCAACGTCGGCCGGCACCGTCGGCCACCGCGCACGCGGCGATCCGGCGCGGCGGCGACGGCAGCCGGTATTCGGCGAGGTGGAAGGCGGTGCAGCGGTTGAAGCCGACGCCGAGCAGCAGGATGTTGGCGTCGGCCTTCTCCAGCCGGGCCAGTGGCGACTCGTCGCCCAGCGGCGATTCGAGCAGGTGGTGCTCCATCAGTTCGGCGGCGCGCGGGCCGATGGCGGCGAAGGAGGTCTGTGGGTGGTTGCTGCGTACGGCACCCGGCCAGGTCCGTACCCGCTCGGGGACCACGCCGACGGCGGTGCTGGGCGTGAGCGCGGCGTCGAACCCGGGCAGGTGGTCCCGGATGGTCTGCCACCACGACTCCGGAACCGGATTGTCGGTCCAGGTCGACGGGTCGCGGTTGTCCGGCGACTGGGCGGTGACCACGAGGTTGCCGGTTGGTCCGAGCACGTCGAGCAGGGCGTGCACGACGGTGGTGGCGCCCCCGCAGACCCAGCCCAGCGCACTCAACGACGTGTGTACCAGGACCGTTTCGCCGCGCGTCACGCCCAGCCGGGCGAGATCGGTCGCGAGGGAAACCCTGGTTTGCGGGCCGGACGCGGGTGCCGTCACGAGGCGTGATTCTCGCACCTGTCGGGGCTCGCGTACGTCCGACATGAGGTTCCATCCCCCAGATTTCGTCCAGACCGTACTGCCGGGTCGTGGTGCCGGTTGACCACCGCGGCCGGGCCACGGTGCCGACGGTCGACCGGCTCGCGACGGACCTGCGGGCCGATCGGCCACTTCCGATGTTGGTGGTGAGTATCGAGAATTCTCGTTATGACGGCAACGACGTCGGCCGAGGTGCTCGCCGTTCGCTGGCGGCGGCAGAGCGTCTGGTCCCAGGGCGCCAACCAGCTCAAGACGCAGATCCAACGGGCCCGGCTCGGGGCCATGCTCCTGACCGTCGGCGGCGCCCTGTTCAGTGCCGTCTCCGTCCAGTTGATCAGCTCGGTGCCGACCGGTGCCAAGGTCTTCGCCGGCCTCGCCGCGGTGTCGCTGGGGCTGGTGCCGGTGCTCGGCAGGGGCGCCGGATCCACAGTGGTCCGGGACTGGACCCGGGCGCGCTCGGTCTCCGAGGCGCTCAAGACCGAGATCTACACCTATCTCGCCGGGGTCGCGCCCTACCGGGGAGACGACCGCGCCACCGTCCTCGTCGACCGCCTGGACGCCCTGCTGACCGGCACCGAGGACCTGGAGCAGTACGTGGCGGGGATCGACCCGGTGCCACGTTCCCTGCCCGACGTGCACGACGTCGACTCGTACGTCCAGGGCCGGGCCCGGGCCCAGATCGACGGTTACTACCGGCGCCGGGCGGCCGAGCTGCGGCGCCGGGTCAGCCTGGTGCGGCGGATCGAGTTCGGTCTCGCCATGCTCGGGGCCGTTCTCGCCGCCGTCGCCGGATTCGTGCCGGGCGCCGGGCTGACCGCCTGGGTCGGCCTGGTCACCACGGTCAGCACCGCCGTCGTCGCGCACGCCGCCGCGGAACGCTACGAATACCAGCAGATCGAGTTCACCCGTACGGCGGACGGCCTGGAGGATCTGCTCGCGCGGTACGCCGACGGGCCGGGAGGCGACGACGCCGACGACGCGCTCGTGGCCGGTTGCGAGCGGGTGATCTCCATCCAGAACGAGGGTTGGATGGCCAAGCTCAACAGCGAGGATCTTGCCGTCTGACACCGGTCCGGCGCGCAGAGTGGGTAGGGGACCGATAGGGGTTCGGGCGGGTCGCCGCCGGCTCTAGCCTCGTTTCCGTCTGCTGGTGCAGGCGGTGATAAAGATCATGAGCGGGCGGCGTGAACGCGTCGGTCGGGGGCGCCGGTCGCGGCGGGCCGGCCGGTGACCATTGCCTTTTCGGCAACCATGTGCGGGGCTGCGGGTGCGGAGCGTGTCGGCGGCGTGGTTTCCCCGCGGTGATAATCCGAGAAGTGATCACATCAGCGGGCGAAAGCCGCATCGGCTGACATTGCTTCGATTGTCACAAAATTAACGACAAGTTGAATGTCTGGTCGCTTGCTCGTTTCCAGTGTTGTTGCCGGTCGCCGCTGTTACCGCCGCGTGATCTAAGTCGGCTTGCTGGCCTTGACCGCATGGCGTTTTATAAGCCGGTGGTCGTCTTTCGGACGCCCACTTGGACGCCGAAAGCCTGGTGTAGCGGCTCGTTCACGCTTTGACGTAGTGAAAGGTCTTCATTTCCGGCTTCGCCGGCGTCCGGTCGGCGGTATGCGGCCACCGCGGCACCGATGGTGACGGCGGGTGGCACGGATGCCGGTGCCGACGACCTCGGGTCTGTCATTGCGCTATTGGGGGGCGAATGCTGGTCGAGCGTGATATGGAATCGGCGCTTCTGGACGGGGCCCTGACCGAATGCGCGAGCGGAAACGGCGGCGCGGTCACGATCACCGGGCCGGTCGGTTCCGGCAAGACCGCGCTGCTGCGGCTGGTTGCCCAGCGGGCCGTGGACGCCGGCTTCACGTTCCTGATCGGCAAGGGCTCCCGGGCCGAGCGTGACCTTCCGATGGGACTGATGGGCCAGGTCTTCGCCGGGGCCGGCCTGCCTGAGGACGCCACGACCGAGATCGCCCGACTGCTCGACTCCCAGGCGACGACCCCCGGGACGGGGGACGGGCCGGTCGCCGAACACCCCGACGTGCGGGCCTGGCGCGGGCTGACCCGGGTCCTGCTCGAACTCGCCGACCGTACGCCGCTCCTGATCGGTATCGACGACGCCCACCTCGCCGACACCGAATCCATGCAATACCTGCTCTACCTCCTGCGCCGCATCGACCGGGCCCGGATGCTCATCGTGATCAACGAGTCCGGGGGACTGCGCCGCTCGTGGCCCATGCTGGCCGCGGAGTTGCAGAGCCAGGCGAACTCCCGGCAACTGCGGCTCAACCTGCTCTCGCCGGCCGGCGTGGCCACCGCCCTGGCCCGGCACCCGGACCTGGGCGCGGTCAGCCCGCCCGCCTGGCACCGGGTCAGTGGCGGGAACCCACTGCTGCTCAACGCCCTGATCGAAGACCACCGGGTCGGCCGCCCCGGCACGCCGGAACCGGCGGCCGGCGAGGCGTACGCGCAGGCCGTGCTGACCTGCCTCTACCGGGGCGACGAGTCGATGCTGCCGGTCGCCCGCGGGCTGGCCGTGCTCGACGGGCCGGCGACCCCCAGACTGCTCGACGAACTGGTCCGCGACATCTGCGCCGCGCCGACCGGTGGACTGACCGCGATCACCGAGGTCGGGATCCTGGCCGACGGCCGGTTCCGGCATCCGCGCGCCGCCGCCGCCGTACTCGACGCCATGAGCCCGGACGACCGGGCCGACCTGCACGAGCGGGTCGCGAAGCTGCTGTACCGCAACGGCGCGCCGGCGCTGACGGTCGCCCGGCACAAGCTCGCCGCCCGCCGGGCCGGTGCACCGTGGTCGGTGCCGTTGCTGCACGAGGCCGCCGAGCAGGCCCTCGCCGCCGACGACACCACCGTGGCGCTGGACTGCCTCCGGCTCGCCGAGCGCGGCCGGGACGGAATCACCGAGTGCGTACGGACCCAGGCCGCCCTGTTGCGGACCAGTTGGCGCCTCGACCCGGCCACCGCCGAGCGCTACACCCCGTCCCTGCTCAAGGCCGGGCTGGCCGGAGAGTTGCCGGTCATGGCGGCGGCGATGCTGGTCAACCACCTGATGTGGTTCGGCCGGCCGGCGCAGGCGGCAGCGGTCCTGGCCGCCGCCGTCGACGCTGTCGACCCCGACGACCCCGAAGCGGCGATCACCCTCTACCCGGTCGAGTCACGGTTCGCGTACGTCTATCCCGAACTGGCCGGGCAGCTACCGTGCGACCGGATGATCCGTCCACCGGCGGTGGCGCTGGCCACGTCGACCGGCAAGCTGCGGATCCAGACGGCCGGGATCATCGACGCGCTCCGGCACGGCCGGATCACCGAGGACGCGGTGGACGACGCCCAGGCGATCCTGCAGCAGTACCGGATCGACGACCACACCTACGACGGGGTCCTCGCCGCGCTGGAGATCCTGGTCGCCGCCGAACACCTGGAGACGGCGGCGTTCTGGTGCGACTCGTTGCTGACCCAGGCCGACGAGCGGCACATTCCGACCTGGAGCGCCCTGCTCTCCTCGATACGGGCGGTAATCAGTTTCCGGCAGGGCGACATGCTGGAAGCGGAACGGCACGCCAGCACCGCGATGTGTCGCGTCCAGCCCGGTGGACTGGGCATCTTCATCGGCATTCCGTTGTCGGTGCTCCTGCTTTCGGCGACCCGTCGTGGGCAATTCGAGAAAGCCCTCCGGTTGTTTGCCGTGCCGGTGCCGGACGTCATGTTCCGGACCCCTTTCGGATTGCAGTACCTGCGCGCCCGGGGTCGTTTCCACCTGGCCCGGGGCAGCTACAAGGCCGCGATGGAGGACTTCGGAACGTGCGGAGAACTGGTCGCCAAATGGGGCGGCGACCTGCCGGCGATCCTGCCGTGGCGCACCGACCTGGCGCAGGCGCGCCTCGCCCTCGGGCTGCCGGGCGAGGACCTGGTCACCGACCAACTCGCCCGGCTGGGCCCGGCCAACCGTCGTACCCGGGGGATAACCCTGCGCGTCCTGGCGGCGGCGACCGACCCGGCGCAACGGGTCCCGATCCTGCGTGAGGCCGTCGACGAGCTACAGGCCGGCGGTGACCAGACGGAACTGATCGAGGCGTTGACCGAACTCGGCGCGGCGCAGCGCGCGCTCGGCGAGCACACCAAGGCCAGGACGACCCATCGCCGGGCGCAGCAGGTGGCGACCAAACACGATCTCAGCGACCTGGTCCCCGCCCGGCCGGTGAGCCACCTGAGGGCCGAGCCGGCCGGCGATTCCATGATCGAGGAGTTGAGCGACGCCGAGCGGCGGGTGGCGGCGCTCGCCGCCCGGGGGCACACCAACCAGCAGATCGCCCGCAAGCTCTTCATCACGGTCAGCACCGTCGAGCAGCACCTGACCCGGGTCTACCGGAAGCTGCGGATCAACCGCCGCTCGGATCTGCCGTTCAGCCTGGCCGGGGATCTACGCAACACCGCGTAGCGCACGCCCCGTGCCCGAACCGGCGCTGGCGCCCCGGTCGCGGTGACTGATCAACTGTGTACGTGACGGACGTGAATCGCACCCTGCGGCTGCGGCCGCCTCGTAATCCGGTCGAACGCCGGGCGATCGGTTGGTGGGCGGTGCAGGCGGTCGTCGTCTCCATCCCGGTCCTGGCCCCTCTGGTGATCGTCGGGCTGCTGGTCCGGCCGGCACGGCAGTGGCTACTGCTGGCCGCCGCGTTGATCGGTGTCGTGACGCTCTTCTACGCCCTGGTCGTGCCGTGGATCCGTTACCGGGGGCTCGCGTTCGCCGACACCGCCGTGCCGGGGCTGCTGGGTCAGTTCCTGGAGTCCGACGATGACGACGAGGTCACTTGACGAAGTCGGGTGAGACCTGCGGCGGCCAGGTGCCGGCGTTCAGCACACCCATCGAGTACGCCCGGGACACCAGCGCGGCCCGGTTGGGCGCCTTCAGCTTCTTCATCATCGTCGCCACGTGGTATTCGACGCCCTGCCGGCTCAGGTAGAGCTCGCCCGCCAGGTTGACCGTCGACATGCCCATCGCGACGCCCTGCAGGATCCGGGCGTCGAGTTCGGTGAGGACCTTGTGCCGGGCGGTACGGATCGCCGTCTCGGCGGCCGACTCGTCCCACTGCAGCGTCACGACGATGCTGGCCATCAGCGGCGACCGGCCGCGTACGGGGACGGCGGTGAGCTGGCCGGGGAAGAGGTGGTCATCGGCCCGTACGCCGACGATCCGTTCGCTGACCCGTTCGCTGCGGCCTTCGATGAGGCGGACGAACTGGCGGCGTAGTTGGGTCTGGGGGCCCAGCCGCAGGAAGTCGAAGAGGTCGCGGCCGACGACGTCGCCGGAACCGCCGAGATCGCGGCGGAACTGTTCGTTCGCTTCCTGGATCTTGAGTGTGAGGTCGACACTGGCCATGCAGATCCCGGACCGCTCGAGCAGTGACCGGTAGGCGTCCGCGTGCCTGTGCAGCTGTGCGAGCCGGGCCCGGTCGACGATCTCCTGCGGCGCAAGGTCCATCAATGCCTGTGACACGCGAACTCGTTTCCTCTCCATGGCGCGGTAAGCGGCGATCACGTGTGGTGATGACCTCGTCCACCGGAAGGGCGAAGAACCTGTCGGACGCTAACGATCATGGTGGCGGGGGCGGCGAATGTGAAACCCGTATCCGCCCCCTATCGGCAGGGGACGAGCAGGGGTCGCCACCTAGGGGTTGGTGATGCCGTGCCCCTAGGGGTGCCCGCGGAGGCGTCCTCGCGTGGCGGTCTCTACGGATCTTCCAACGGTTGCCACTGGCGTTACCTCAGAGTTTGCGCAGGGTGGCGGAATCGAGGTATGCCTGCCGAGGTCCGGCCGGGCATCGGACGACGGTGCCGAGGCATGCTTCTCTCATGACCGACGACACGGGCCGGGCGCTGGGCGATGCGGAGCGGGAGATCCTCGGGGCGATGCTGGAGCTGCCGATCCGGCACGGGTGGCGGTTGCGGGCCGAGGCGACCCGGCTCCGGGTGCGGGCGGTGTGCGGCTGCGGCTGCCCCACCGTCTACTTCACCGCCGGCCCCGTCGCCGGCACCGAATTGGTCGCCGAGGCGGAGGTGGCCGGAACCGAAGGCGACGTCGTGCTGCTCTTCGCGTCCGAAGCCGGCGTGGATTCCCTGGAGTACGTCTGGCTCGGCGAGATTCCGCCGGCCGGCTGGCCGCCGGCCGGTTCGCTGGTCAATCTGCGGGTCCGCTGACCCGGCCGGGTTGCCCGGGCCCCGCGTGGTGGTCGGGGGCCGGGCGGGCCGTCAATAGGTGTAGGTGACGGTCAGTTCGTAACTGCTGCTGTGTTTCGGGGGAGTGAGTACGTAGGTCGTGGGGGCGCCGATTCCGACCACGTACTGGAAGGTGGTGTTGGCCGGCAGGCCGGCGATCGTGGCGACGATTCTCGTCCGGATCCTCTTGGCGGGGGCGGTCGGGGCAGGGGCGTTCGACCTACGGAGCATCGAGTCTCCACGGGAATGGGATGGGCCTGCCGTGGCCCGTGTGCACCAATGATTACGTGCTGAAAGAGGTCAACTCGACCGACGGAAAACGCGGTATTCGGAAAATGGGCAGGGCGCGTCCAGTCCATTCATGTATTGACAATCACGCATCTCCGACGGTTTCCGAACCGGCGGCGGTGTGGGTCGGGTTGCGCGAGGGTGAGGTGGTGGTCACGCGAGGGTTGCGGGTACCCCTGGGGGGTATATGGTGAGGGTGGGAGGTGCCGACATGCGACACGACACGACAGCGCACGACGAACACGCCGGGCACGAGCAGCACGACGGCCACGGCGGTCACCAGGGGCACGACAAGCACGCCGGACACGACCCGGAGATCTTCCGCCGCAAGTTCTGGCTCAGCCTGGCACTGACCGTGCCGATCGTCGTGACCAGCCACATGGTGATGGACTGGTTCGGCTACACGCTGGACTTCCCCGGCATGCCCCTGATCGGGCCGGTGCTCGGCTCGGTGGTGTTCCTCTACGGCGGCTGGCCGTTCCTGGCCGGCGCCGTACACGAGGTCCGCGACCGGGCCCCGGGCATGATGCTGCTGATCGCGATGGCGATCACGGTCGCGTACGCCGCCTCGCTCGCCACCACCTTCGGCGCGTTCGACCTCGACTTCTGGTGGGAACTGGCGGCCCTGGTCACCATCATGCTGCTCGGGCACTGGCAGGAGATGAAGGCGATCGGTCAGGCGCAGGGCGCCCTCTCCGCCCTCGCCGCGCTGCTGCCCGACGACGCCGAACGGGTCGGCGACGGCGGTACCGAGCGGGTCCCGGTGGCCGAACTGCACGTCGACGACGTGGTGCTGGTCCGGCCGGGCGCGCGGGTGCCGGCCGACGGCCGGATCGTCGACGGCGGCGCCGAACTCGACGAATCGATGATCACCGGCGAGTCCCGGCCGGTCGCCCGGTCGGTCGGCGACCGGGTCGTCGCCGGCACCGTCGCCACCGACTCCGCGATCCGGGTACGCGTCGAAGCCGTCGGCGACGACACCGCCCTGGCCGGAATCCAGCGGCTCGTGGCACAGGCGCAGCGGTCCAGCGGCCGCGCCCAGGTGCTGGCCGACCGGTTCGCCGCCTGGCTGTTCTACATCGCGATCGCGACCGCCGTGGCCACCTTCACGGCGTGGGCGCTGCTCGGCAACGTCGACGAGGCGGTGGTGCGTACGGTCACCGTGCTGGTGATCGCCTGCCCGCACGCCCTCGGGCTCGCCATCCCCCTGGTGATCGCGCTGTCCACCGCCGTCGCGGCCAAGGCCGGAATCCTGGTCAAGGACCGGCTGGCGCTGGAGCGGATGCGTACGGTCGACGCGGTGCTCTTCGACAAGACCGGCACCCTCACCCGGGGCGAGCACGTCGTCACCGCCATCGCCGGCACCCCCGGCACCGAGGGCGACGAGGTGCTGCGCCTGGCGGCCGGCGTCGAGGCCGACAGCGAGCATCCGCTCGCCCGGGCCATCGTCGCCGCCGCCACCGATCGGGGGCGGCCGGCACCGGCCACCGGCTTCCGGTCGCTGACCGGGCGCGGCGTGCGGGCCAGCATCGACGGCACCGGGTACGCCGTCGGCGGGCCGGCGCTGCTGCGGGAGCTGGACGCCGACGTACCGGCCGAACTGGCGGCCGAGACGGCGGACTGGGCGCGGCGGGGAGCCGCCGTGCTGCACCTGCTCCGCCTCGACGAGGCAGGGCCGGCCCAGGTCGTCGGCGCGCTCGCCCTGGCCGACGAGGTACGCCCCGAAGCCCGGCAGGCCATCGCCGACCTTCGTGGGCAGGGCATCTCGAAGATCGTGATGATCACCGGGGACGCCCGCCCGGTCGCCGACGCGGTCGCCGCCGAACTCGGGCTCGACGAGGTCTTCGCCGAGGTCCTGCCGGCCGACAAGGACGACGCCGTGGGCGAGTTGCAGCGGCGCGGCCTACGGGTGGCGATGGTCGGCGACGGCGTCAACGACGCGCCCGCCCTGGCCCGGGCCGACGTCGGCATCGCCATCGGGGCCGGCACCGACGTCGCCATCGAGTCCGCCGGTGTCGTACTGGCCTCGTCGGACCCGCGTGGCGTGACCGGAGTGATCCGGCTGTCCCGTGCCTCCTACCGCAAGATGATCCAGAACCTGGGCTGGGCGGCCGGCTACAACGTGGTGGCGCTGCCACTGGCCGCCGGGGTGCTGGCCTGGGCCGGGGTGGCGCTCAGCCCGGCCGCCGGAGCCCTGCTGATGTCGGCCTCGACCATCGTGGTGGCCCTCAACGCCCAACTCCTGCGCCGGGTCCGCCTCGGCGGATAGCCGCCGTAATGCACGGGCGGTCGTGGTGGATCGTGGGATACGAATAGCGGGACCGGATACGGGGGCGGTGGTGGACGTGGATCTGTGGAGCCGTCTGCGGGGGATGACCAGGGCCGTACCGGTGGAACTTGACTACCTGCCGGAACTGCCCGACCTCGATCTGCTGCGGGGTCGTGACGACCCTGCGGCACGAGGCCGGGAGCCTGGACCCGGTGATGGTCACCGGACTGACCGACCCGGGCAACCCGCCGCACGTCCGCTTCGCCGGCTACCGCCTGCTGATCTCGGGCGGCGCGTGGCAGCGGGTCGCCACCGACCTGCGCCTGCTCGACGACGCCGACGAACGGCTGCGTGGTGCCGCCCGGGCCGACCTCGCGATGTGGCTCCAGCGGCAGGCGGCGACCACCTACGACCAGCCGGGACCGCGCCTCGCCGCCGAACTCGACCGGCTGATCGAGCGGGCCCGACCGGTACTCGGCGAGCATCGGGTCAGGCTGCTGCGCTTCCACGCCGGACTGCCGGCGGACCCGACAAAGTTGATCTGAGCACCAGAGACCCTACCCGCGCCGGATAAGGTCGCTGACGCTCAGATCAACGATGGTGCGGGCAGCGGGGCGGCGCGCATCGCCCGGATCAGCGAAGGTCAGCCGCCCGGGGTGACCAGGCCGGTCTCGTAGCCGAACACCACCGCCTGCACCCGGTCACGCAGCCCCAGCTTCTGCAGGATGCGGCTGACGTGGGTCTTGGTGGTCTGCTCGGCGATGAACAGCGACGCGGCGATCTCGGCGTTGGACATGCCGAGCGCCACCAGCCGCAACACCTCCCGTTCCCGGTCGGTCAGCGCGTTGAGCGCCGTGGTGCCCGCCGGCCGCTTCGGCTGCGCGTCGACGAAGTTCTCGATGAGCCGGCGGGTGATGCTCGGCGCCAGCAGCGCCTCGCCACCGGCCACCACCCGTACGGCGCGCATCAGCTCGTCGGGTTCGCTGTCCTTGAGCAGGAAGCCGCTGGCCCCGATCCGCAGCGCCTCGTAGATGTAGTCGTCGATGTCGAACGTGGTCAGCATCAGCACCCGGGGGTGGTGTCCCTCGGTGCGTTCCGGGCCGAGGATCGCCCGGGTGGCGGCGAGCCCGTCCAGCACCGGCATCCGTACGTCCATCAGCACGACGTCGGGGCGCAGGCTGCGGCAGCGGTCGACGCCGGCGCGCCCGTTCTCGGCCTCGCCGACCACGGTCATGTCGTCCTGCGAGTCGAGGATCGCCCGGATGCCGACCCGGATCATCGACTGGTCGTCCACGATCAGAATCCGGATCACCCGTTGCTCCCGTCGGCTGCCTGGTCCCACCGTATCGGCAGCCGGGCGGCGACCCGGTAGCCGCCGTCCGCGAGCGGAGCCGTCTCCAGGGTGCCGCCGACCAGGCGGACCCGTTCCCGCATCCCGTGCAGCCCGTGGCCGGCCCGGCCGACCTCCTCGGGCGGGCCGGTGGGGCCGGTCGGGGCGTCGTTGGTGACGACGACGGCGAGCACGTCGCCGGGTTCGAGGTCGACCCGTACGACGGTAGGGGCGCCGGCCGCGTGCCGGACGACGTTGCTCAGCGACTCCTGCACGATCCGGTACGCGGCCAGGGCGATCGCGTCCGACACCGCCGTGGCGCGTACGGCGTCGGAGACCCACAGGTCGACGGGTACGCCGCCACGGCGTACCGACTCGGCCAGTTCGTCGAGCCGGTCCAGGTTGGGTACCGGCCGCAGGTCGACGGCGGCGTCCTCGTCGCGGAGCACGGCCAGCAGTTGCCGCATCTCGCGCAGCGCACCCCGGGCACCGGCGGCGATCTGCGCGAACTCGTCCCGCGACTCGTCGTCGATGTTCTTGATCCGGTACGCCGCCGACGTCGCCTGCATGTGGATCACCGACATGCTGTGCGCGACGACGTCGTGCAGCTCCCGGGCGATCCGGGTCCGTTCCTCGACCACCGCCCGCTGCGCCTGTTCGAGGGCCACGTCGCGGCGGGCGTCGACGAGCTGGCGCCGGATCACGGCCCGCTGCCGGAAGGCGATCGCACCGAGCGTGATCAGGGCCGAGTTCGTGGCGTAGATGACGAGCAACGGCTCGGCCTCGGCGAACGTATGGCCGGCCCGCAGGTCGAGCACCACCAGCAGGACGCACAGCAGCACGCTCGCCCACCAGGCCGTCGCCGCCGCCCGCCACTCGTGGAACAGGCCGACCAGGGCCACGTGGGCGATCAGGGCGATCAGGCCCGGAATCGTCAGCGGCCAGGTCGGGCCGGCGTCGAAGGACAGCATGACCGCCAGGGCGGTCACCCCGGCGAACTGCACCGCGGTCGCCTGGACCGGCCACCACAGGGTCAGCGGCAGGGCCACCCCCTGCGCGATGCCGGCGCCGAACGCCACGACCAGCGGCACCTCGTATATCTCGGCCGCGACCGGAATGTTGACCGCCATCAACACGATGGCCAGCGCGCCGGCCACCAGCCACGACCACGGTCCGAGCGGCTCGGCCGGGCGTACCGGCGCCCACAGCCTGGTTTCCACGATCCCTCCCCGTGCCCTGCTCAGGGCGACGGTACCGGGGTCGGAGTCAGGGTGACGTCAGGCCGTGGCGGTACGCCACCCCCTACCGCGGAGGTACGCGCGGGGCCGGCGAACTACCTCGACCGTCCGGGCCGGAACGCCTCCGCGGGGCGACGACCGGCGCGGTGTCCCGTACCTAGTTTTCTCCCGTCGCCGGCGGAACCGCCGCCGGAGACGGCGGTGCGGAGGGGGCGGCCATGGATCCGGCGCAGGTGCTGTGGACGGGGGTGACCGACCACCCGTACCTGCTGCTCGGGCCGTTGGTGCTGATCGAGGGGCCGGCGGCGACGGTCGTCGCCGGGGCACTGGTCGGTGCCGGAATGGCCCGGTTCTGGCCGATCTGGCTGATCGTCGTCGTCGCCGACGTGCTCGCCGACAGCAGCCTCTACCTGCTCGGCCGGTTCGGCAACCACCGGCGGGTGGCGCCGCTGCTGGGCCGGCTCGGACTGCCGCCACACCGGCGGCAACGGCTCACCACGGCGGTCCGCCGGGCCCTGCCCCGCGTCGTGCTCGGCGCGAAGGTCGTCGACGTCGCCGCCGTACCCGCGTTCCTGGCCGCCGGGCTGGCCCGGGCCCCGTACCGCAGGTTCCTGGCCTGGGTGGCCGGGGCCAGCACGGTACGCGCCGCACTGCTGATCGGCGCCGGCGTGCTCTTCGGCCAGGAGGTCGCGCACCTGCTCACCTCGCCCGGCACCGGGCTCGCCGTCGCCGCCGGGCTGGCCCTGGCGGTCGTGGCCACCCACCTGATCACCCGGCGGCTCGCCGGAACCCGATTCGATCCCGTCAAGGAGAAACCATGAAGATCCTCATCGGTGCCGACACGTACGCGCCCGACGTCAACGGCGCGTCGTACTTCGCACAGCGGCTGGCGACCGCCCTGGCCGGCCGGCACGAGGTGCACGTCGTCTGCCCGTCGACCGGGTACGCCAGCCGCAGCACCGCCACCGAACCGGGGATCGTCGAGCACCGGGTCCGGTCGCTGCCCGTACTGCGCCGAAGAGGTTTCCGGTTCTGCGCCCCGGTGCGCCTGGTCGCCGCCGCCCGCCGGATCCTCACCGAGGTACGCCCCGACGTGGTGCACGTGCAGAGCCACTTCCCGCTCTGCCGGGCGCTGATCGGGGCCGCGGCCGGGCTCGGCATCCCGGTCGTCGCCACCAACCACTTCATGCCGGAGAACCTGACCCACTACGTGCCGGTCGGCGACCTCGGCCGGCGCCGGCTGCACGAGTGGGCGTGGCGGGACCTGGCCGGCGTCTACGGCCGGGCCGCGGTGGTGACCGCGCCGACGCCGTACGCGGCGGCACTCGCCGAGCGGGCCGGGGTGCCCGGGCCGGTCCTGCCGATCTCGTGCGGGATGGACCTGTCCCGCTTCGGCACCGGCCACAACTCCGCCGGGTTCCGGCTGCGCTACGGGGTGCCGGCCCGCCCGACGATCGGCTACGTCGGCCGGCTCGACAAGGAGAAGAACATCGACGTCGTGGTCCGCGCCCTGGCCCGGGTACGCCGGCACGTCGACGCCCAGCTCATGCTCGTCGGCACCGGGGCCGAGCGCGGCCGGCTGGCGGCCCTGGCCGCCGACCTCGGCGTCGCCGACGCACTCGTCTTCACCGGATTCGTCGCCGACGCCGACCTGCCCGCCGCGTACGCCGCCACCGACGTCTTCGTCAACGCCGGCACCGCCGAACTGCAGAGCCTGGTGACGCTGGAGGCGATGGCGTGCGGCGTACCGGTCGTCGGCGCGGACGCGTCCGCGCTGCCGCACCTGGTGCGGCCCGGCGACAACGGCCTGCTCTTCCCGCCCGGTGACGACGCGGCGCTGGCCGACCGGCTGCTGGCGATCCTGGCCGACCCCGCCCGGGCGGCGGCCATGGGCCGGCGGAGCCGGATCCTCGCCGAGGAACACGACGAGGCCCGCACCATCGCCGCCTTCGACGAGATCTACGCCCGGGTCGGCGGCCAGCGGCCGACGGTCCCGGCTGCCACGGTCCCGGCGCTGCGGGTGTCGGCGTGACGACCGGAAGCGGCCTGCTGGCCGACACCCGCCCTCCCGTCACCGTCGACGCTCCCGCCGGGCAGCGGCCCGGCGGACCGTCGACCCCGGCTCCCGGCTGGTACCGGTACGCGCTCGGTGCGGTCACCGTCGCACTGGTCGCCGGACTGGCACTGCACGCGGTCGACGGGGTCCACCCACTACACCAGATGCTGAGCGAGACCGTCGCCTCGCCGACGGGCGTACTGCTGCTCGGTGTCGCGGCCGCCGCACTCGTCACCGCCGCCGCCTGCCTGGGGATCGGCATCCGGCGGGCCGGGCTGCGCCGGAGCGGACCGCTCACCCTGCTGCTCGCGTTGTGGGCGGCGGGACTGGTGGCGCTGGCCGTGTTCCCGATGGACCTGTCCGGGGAGCCGACCACGTACGCCGGGGTGCTGCACCGGTACGGGGCCGCTGTCGCGGTCGCCGTACCCCCGCTGCTCGGACTCGTCGTCGCCGGCGCGGGCCGGGACGACGATGCCCGGCAGCTCAGGGCGGCGGCAGTGGTCACCGCGGTGGCGGGTGTCGGGTTCGCCGCCGCCCACGGGCCGACGATCCTGCTCGACGCCGACTCGCTGCCGTACATCGGACTGCTCGAGCGGATCCTGCTCGCGCTGGTCCTGGTGGTCCTGGTCCGGGTCGCCCGGGTGCTGCGAGACGCCGGGACCGGGCCGTGAACCCGCGGGCCGTCGGTTACGCGCTGGCGGGGCTGCTCGCCGGTGCGTTGCTCGTCAACGCCCTGCCGCACCTCGTGCACGGCGGCCTGGGCCAGCCGTTTCCGACCCCGTTCGAGGTGGCCTGGTCGCCGGCCGCGAACATCGGCTGGGGCCTGGTGAACCTGCTGCTCGGGGTCACGCTCGCCGTCGTTGTCTGGAACGGTCTGCGGACGTTGCCGTTCCTTGCCGGTGCCGGTGTCGGCAGCCTCGCGGCGGCCACCGTGCTGCTGGTCGTCATGGGCTGATCTCGTGCGGCAACTTGTCCCAGTTCTACTTCGGACTTCGCTGGCCATCGGGCTGGCGTCCGCCCGGCGGGCCGGCCGTTACGGGCCGGTCAGCCGCCGGCTCGCGGTGTGGCCGGCGAGGGCCGCCGTGGCTGCGCAGCCGGTGGCCAGGGCGAAGGCCGCCGTCGTGCCTCGGCTGTCGACCAGCGCCCCGGCCGTGGCCGAGCCGACCGAGATGCCGATGCCGGCGGCCGTCGTGAGCCAGGTCAGGCCCTCGGTACGGTGGCGGGCGGCAACGGCTCGCGCGGCGATCGAGAAGCCGTCGATGAAGGCCGGTGCCAGCGTCAAGCCGAGCGTGAACGCGGCCGGGAACAGCCATCCGGTCGCTGGTACGGCGATGAACGGCACGGTGCCCACCGTCAGCAGCGGCAATACGACGGCCAGGCGTCGGTGCGGTGGGCGGGACCAGTCGCGGGCGCCGTACCAGAGCCCGGACACGGCACTGCCGGCGGCGATCGTCGCCAGTATCCAGCCGCTGAGGGCTTCGGCGTCGTGCTGTCGGGCGTAGGCGACGACGGCGACGTCCAGCACGATGAGCACCATGCTGACCAGCGCGAATGTGAGCAGCAGCAGGGGAAGTCCGGGCGTGCGCAGGGCGGTTCCGGAGGCGGGCCGACCGGTGGGGGCGCCCGGGGGTTCGGTGCGGTGCTGCAGCGCGAGCGCGATCGAGCCCCCGGCGGCGAGCGGAACCGACAGGATCAGGGCGGCCGCGGGATGCAGGTACACGACCACTGTGGACACCACGATCGGGCCGATGACCAGAAGCAGTTCGTCCACGACCGACTCGAAGGACGTCGCCGCGTGCAGCCGTGGTGTGCCGGTCAGCAGATGGGCCCAGCGGGCCCTGACGAACGGCCCGATCGCCGGCATGCTGGCACCACTGGTCGCGGACAGGACGACGAGGACCCAGGCCGGCGCACCGGACGCGGCCGCGACGAGAAACCCGGTCCTGGTGATGGTGGTGGCGATGGCGGCCGCCATGAGAACCGGGCCCTGCCGGTGGCGGTCGGCGAGGCGACCGACCAGTGGGGCGACGAGCGAATACGCGAGGGCGTACGCACCGGAGACCAGCCCGCCGAGGCCGTAGGAGCCGCTGAGTTCCGAGACGAGGAAGACGATGCCCAGGACGGTCGTCAGGTGGGCCAGGCGGGCCGCGAGCCCGGCCGCGACGAAGGCGGCGGCGCCCGGCAGGGCGAAGAGTCCCCGATAGGGGCTGGTCAACAACACTCGCTCGCAGGCTCCACCCGGCATAAGCTAAACCAGGTTTCGTAGATTGTAAACGAGGTTTCGCATGTCGGATTGGGATCCGGCCGACGACGTCGGCACCGCACACCTCGGCCGGCTCCTGTTGCGGGCGCTGCGCCAGGTCCAGGCCAACGCGGTCGCCAGACTCCACGCACGCGGCCACCCCGGCATCCGTACCGGGCACTTGCCGGTCTTCGGCTACATCGACGACGCAGGCACCCGCATCACCGACCTTGCCGCCCGGGCCGACATGACCCGCCAGATGATGGGCCGTCTGGTACGCGAACTGGAGGAGTTGGGGTACGTCACGACCCGGACCGACCCCGACGACCAACGCGCGGTGGTGGTGACTCTCACCGCTCAGGGGTACGGCTTCGGCGCGGACGGTGAGGCGGTGAAGGCGAGTCTCGAGCGGGAGTACGAGGAGCTTCTCGGCCCCGGGGAGCCGGCCCGACTCCGCCGGTCGCTCGCGCTACTGGCGAACCTGGGCTCCGGGGAGCGGGCGGATGGGTAGCGGTAAGGAGTACGAGGAGTTGGAGGAGGTTCCGGACGAGTTCCGGACCTTCGCTGCCCGGCACGCGCTCGAATACCGCAACACCCTGCCCGGCATCGCCCTCTACCTGGGCGGCGCGGCGCTGTTCACCGGCGGCCTCTTGGTGACCACTCCCGAGGACCGCCGGGTCGGGCTCTGGCTGATCCTGCTGGGACTGGTACTGCTCGTCGCCTGGATCGTGCTGCACCGTCGGAAGCTGCGCAGGGAGCAGGAGTTGCACCGCCGATACCTGCACTGGAAGCGGAAGCAGAACGAGCCCGGCGACCCGTACGAATAGCCGCTATCCGGCCGGCTGGCTCCACCTGCCCCGATGCACGACATCGGCGGTCGGCCGACGCCGGCCGCGCAGGTCGCGGGGCGGCTCCTCGCTGTAGCCGATCGAGACCGCTCCGATCGGCGCGTAGTGCGCGGGCACCCCGAACGCCTCGCGGTACGCGTCGATGCGGGCGGCCGCGATGCCGAAGAAGCAGGCGCCGAGGCCGGCGTCGACCGCGGTCAGCAGCATCATCAGCGAGGCCATGCCGGTGTCGATGTCCCAGTACGGCGCCGGCCACCAGGCCTCCGACCGGTCGGTCTGTCCCTTGTCCGGCTTGGCGTACCGGTCGAGGTAGGCGTCCTTGTTGGAGTGCGCCACGATCAGCAACGGCGCCTCGACGTTGGCCGCGAACCAGTTCTCCGGGTCCTGCTCCGGCCGGGCCGCGTCCCGGAAGCGCGCGATGTCTTCCGGAGTGTCGAGCACCAGGAAACCCCAGCCCTGGGAGAAGCCGGCCGACGGTGCCCGGAGCGCGTTGTGCACGATCCGGTCGACGACATCGGGCGGGACCGGCCGGTCGGTGTAGGTGCGGACCATGCGCCGGCGCCGAACGACATCCTGGAACTCCATGGCCGGAAGTCTAGGAAAGATCCGGTTCGGTGAGAACCGGCCGCAGGGCTTCCCGTTGATACGGTGGGCCCGGCTCTTTCACCCGGGGAGGGGAGTCGGCCGTGGCAGATCACGGAGCGACCGGTCCGGCGGCGGCCGATCCGCGACAGTTCCACGCTCGGGCCGCCAGGGAACTCGAACAGATCCGCGCCCTCATCGACGGCTTTCCGCTCTACGGGCTGGCGAACTGGACCGGTCTCCGGACGGTCAGCCGCTGGCAGACCCGCGACGGCGGGCTGGAGATTGTCGGCCTCGGCCACGGCACTTCCCCCGGCCCCGGGCCCTACGCCGAGGTGCTGGTCAACGCCGCGAGCGGGGCGGACCTGGCCCTCCACCGTCGCCGCGAGGTCCGGTACGAGACCGAACCGCCGCGCGACGAGGAGACCTTCCGGCGGATCGACCGTGAACTGCTGGCCGACGACCCGGACGAGGTGGTCATCCCGGTCGAGGGCGCACCGACCCGCTTCCAGGTCTGGCAGTTGCCCCAGGGCTGGGTCGCCACCACCGCCCACGGAGATCACCGCTGCACCGTGTCGGCGAGCCGGATCGAGCCGGGCGACGTCGAACTGTGCCGGGTGCACGACATCAAGCCCTATTGGGACGGCCGCCGGGTCTTCCCGCCCGGCAGTTGACCGACCAGCAGCGCCCCGACGCCTTCACCCCCTCTCTGACCTGCGGGTTAGTCTGGTGCCGGTGTAGAGATCCGGATTTCGAGGAGGGGCGGTGCCGGATTCCGAGAGCGCGTGCTGCGCACCGGGTCGCAGTACGGCCCCGCCGGTGGTCGGGCTACCAAGCAGCCGCCCACCGCAGGCGCCGGCCCGCGAGGCCCGCCAGGTACGGCGTGGCATGGTCACGGTGCCCGGCGGCGAATTCTGGATGGGCAGCGACCACCCCGACGCCTTCGCCGACGACGGTGAGGGGCCGGTCCGCCGGGTCGACGTACCGACCTTCCTCATCGACCCGAAGGCGGTGACGAACGCCCAGTTCGCCGCGTTCGTCAAGGCGACGGGACACGTCACCGAGGCCGAGCACCACGGCTGGTCGTACGTCTTCCACCTGTTCGTCTCGGGCGCCGCGCGGGCACATCTTCTCGACGGCGTCGTGCCGCAGGCACCCTGGTGGCTGCCGGTACGGGGGGCGGCGTGGCGTACCCCGGAGGGGCCGGGGTCGTCGATCGGCGACCGGCAGAACCACCCGGTCGTCCACGTGTCCTGGAACGATGCCTCCGCGTACGCCGAGTGGGCCGGTAAGCGGCTGCCGACCGAGGCCGAATGGGAGAAGGCCGCCCGGGGCGGGCTGGACCGGGCGCAGTATCCGTGGGGCGACGAACTGACCCCGCGTGGGCAGCACCGCTGCAACATCTGGCAGGGCACCTTCCCGACGTCGAACACCGCGGCGGACGGCTACGTCGGCACCGCGCCGGTGGACGCCTACCGCCCCAACGCCTACGGCATCTTCAACACCTCGGGCAACGTGTGGGAGTGGTGTGCCGACTGGTTCAGCCGGGACTGGCACGCGGCCGAACGTCCCGAGACGAGGAACGATCCGCGCGGGCCGGCGGAGGGCACCGGCCGGGTCATGCGCGGCGGCTCGTACCTGTGCCACCACTCCTACTGCAACCGCTACCGGGTTGCGGCCCGGACCATGAGCCCGCCGGACAGCACCACCGGGCACCTCGGCTTCCGCTGCGCCGCCGACCCGGAGCCGGCCGGAAGCCGGTGACTCAGCCGAGCAGGCCGGCGAGGACCAGCAGCCCGCAGAGCATGACGAGCCCGGCGAGCAGGCGCAGTTGTGGGGCCGGTGGCCGCCGTTGCCGCGCCGTGGAAGCCGATGCGAACCGGTGCCGCCGGTAGCCCCACAACCCGACGGTCAGCAGCATCAGCAGGGCCGCCGCTCCGAAGAGGACGGTGGCGCCGGAACCCGCCGCCGCCCGTAGCAGCAGGGCCGCGTTGACCGCCGCGACCGCGCCCGTACGCGCCCAGGCCAGCGCCGTACGCTCGGCCTGCAAACCCGCGTCGGTCACGGTCCCGCCTCGCTCACGGAGCTGCCCGTTCGCTCGCTGCGCTCGCTCACGGTAGGACGGCCAGCAGGATGACGCCGACGCCGACGACGGCGGCCCCGACCGCCATGACGGCCAGCAGCGGGGTGAACGGCAGCCCCCGGCCCAGCCGCATCGCCTTCTGCACCCGTACCCATCGCAGGTAGGCCGCCGCCGGCAGGGCACTGCCGGCGGCGGCGAGTACCGCCGCCAGCAGGTCCCGCATCCCGGACAGGGCCGACGGTGGCAGGAACTGGACCACGGCGACGGAGCCGGCGAGCAGGGCCAGCGCGGTCCGGATCCAGGCGAGGAAGGTCCGCTCGTTGGCCAGCGAGAACCGGTAGTCGGGTTCGTCGCCCGCGCGGTACCAGGCCGGTTCACGCACCGTGGCCGGCTCCCGGGCGCCGGTTCAGAAACCGCACAACGGGTCCCAGGGGTCGTCCTGCGTGCCGCGGATCCAGCGGTTGGCGGCGTCGACGGGCGGCTCGTACGCCCACGAGGTGTGCCGGCCCTTGCCCAGCGCCTCGCCGAGGAACGCCCGCATCCGCTGGCTCGTCACGATCTCCCGCTCGGCGTGGTCGGGGTCCCAGCCGTCCAGCACCCGCTGCCGCAGCCGGGTCCGGGTCGACCCGTGTTCCGGCTCGGTGGCGAGGTTGTGCAGTTCCCGGGGGTCCTTTTCCAGGTCGTAGAGCTGGTCGGGCAGGTCGCGGGCGTAGACGAGCTTGTGCCGGCCGTCGACGGCGGCGCGTACCGGGCGCAGCGTGCCCTCGGCGGAGTTCTCGATGATGACGCCCGGATGCCCGGCCACCTCGTCGGTGCGGTCGCGCAGCGCCCCGGCCAGGCTGGCGCCGGCGAACCGTCCGGTGACCCAGTCGGGCAGCCGGGCCTGCGCCAGGTCGGCGAAGGTGGGATGCAGGTCGACGAGGGAGACCGGGGTGTCGATGCGGTGTCCGGCCGGTATGCCGGCGCCGGCCATGAGCAACGGCACCCGGACCGACCACTCGCGCAGCGTGCGTTTGAAGTACATGCCGTGCTCGCCGAGCTGGTCGCCGTGGTCGCTGGTGAAGACGACGACGGTGTCGTCCAGCAGGCCGAAGCGTTCCAGTTCGGCGGTGAACGAGCCGACGACGTCGTCGATGTAGCTGGTCATCGCGTAGTAGCCGCGCCGGGCCAGGTAGGTGGTCTCGTCGGTGACGGTGCCCCGGTCGACGCCGTGGAACGAGTTGACCCAGCGGTCGAGCGGGTGGGGTGCCGTGCCGGCGGGTACGGGTTCGGGCAGGCCGATGTGCCGGCCCTCGTACCGGTTCCAGTACTCCGGCGGTGCGACGTACGGGTCGTGGGGCTGGGTGAACGAGGCCACCATGAGCCACGGCTCGTCGGCGCGGTCGTCGGTGGCCAGCGCCAGTTCCCGGATCCGTTGCAGCGCGTTGAACCGGACCTCTTCGTCGTAGTGCATCTGGTACGTCCACGGCAGCGGGCCGGAGGAACGCAGGATGTCGAGGTATTCCCGGCCGCCGTTCTGCTGCTCGCCGGAGAGCCGCGGCGGGTCGCCCTGCTCTTCCCAGGGCCGGGTCCAGGTCAGGTCGGGCGGGAAGATGTCGGTGGTGAGCCGTTCCTCGAAGCCGTGCAACTGGTCGGGGCCGACGAAGTGCATCTTGCCGGCGAGGATGGTGCGGTAGCCGGCCCGGCGCAGCGTGTGGGCGAAGGTGGGCACCGAGGCCGGGAACTCCTCGGCGTTGTCGTTGGAGGGGACCTCGCTCGGCAGCCGGCCGGTCATCATCGCGGCCCGCGACGGCACGCACAGCGGCGCGTTGCAGTAGGCGTTGGCCAGTACCGTGCCGCGGGCGGCGAGGGCGTCGAGGTTGGGGGTCAGGACGTCCTCGTTGCCGTACGGTCCGGTGCCGAACGCGCTGAGCTGGTCGGCCATGAGCAGGAGGATGTTGGGCCGGCTGCCGGGCGTGGTCAAGCTGTCTCCTAGGCGAGGGGCGCCGGTGGGCGCCTACTTGTTGGCGTCGGTGAAGACGGTGGTGTCGAGGAACTGGTCGGGGTCGACGAAGGCCGGCAGCGCGCCGATGTCGACGAAGACCTGTTCCATCCGGCCGACCCAGTCGGCGACGGTGCCGTCGGCGTAGTAGGTGGCCCATTCGGCGTTGGGGTAGCTGCGGGCCTGCTGGTAGATCTGGGTGCAGACCTCGGTGGTCATGAACTCCGACAGACTGGGGCAGCCGGCGGCCAGGGCGCCGGCCTGGTCGGTGACGATGTCGTCGTTGGCCTTCAGCCAGGCCTGGGCGATCTTGACCAGGGCGTCGCGGTTCTCGGCGTGGAACCTGTTGTTGGCGACCCAGCCGCCGGTGATCGCGGACTTCGGCTGGAACTGCTCGGCGGTGCCGATCATGCGGGCCTGGGGCAGGCGTTCCTTGATCTGGTTGTCGAACGGGGCCCACAGCGCGGCGGCCGGTACGCCGCCGGTGACGAACGTGTTGGCGACGGCCGGCATGTCCAGGTTGACCAGTTCGATGTCGTCGGTGGTCATGCCGTTCTCGGCGAGCGCGACGTGGAGCAGCAGGTGGGCGGCGGTGCCGGTGGTGGTGGCCACCTTCTTGCCGCGCAGGTCGGCGATGGAGTTGATGCCGCTGTCCGGAGCCGCCCAGATCTGCTGGATGTTGGCTTCGAGGTTGTTGAGCAGGAAGACCTTGCCCTGGCCGCGGGCCGGGAAGTTGGCGATGACGGCACCCATCACACCGACGTCGACACTGCCACCGGTGAGCGCGTTCGACAGTGAGATGCCGGTCTGGAACGGCACCGTCTCGACGTCGAGGCCGGCCTCGGCGAAGTAGCCGCGTTCCCTGGCGAGCAGCAGGTGCATGCCGGGGGCGGGGCCGGCGATGTAGCCGACCTTCACCTTCTGGGTGCCGCCGTCACCGGTGGCGTCGTCGTCGGTTCCGCACGCGGTGATGGACAGGGCGAGCGCGAGTCCGGTCACCGCCGCGAGAATTCGTCGGTTCATGTCGTCTCTTTCCGGGGTGTGGGGGTGCCGCCGCGCAGCATCGTCTCGATGTGCCGGCGTAGTTCGATGAATTCCGGGTTGGTCTTCAGTTCGTGGTTGCGCGGGCCGCGCCAGGGCACCGGCACGATCTCCTGCACGCGGGCCGGGCGGGCGGACATGACCACGACCCGGTCGGCGAGGAAGATCGCCTCTTCCACCTGGTGGGTGACGAACAGGACGGTGCGCCGCTCCTTCTGGTTGATCTCCAGGAGGGCTTCCTGCATGGTTTCGCGGGTCTGCGCGTCGAGTGCCGCGAAGGGTTCGTCCATGAGCAGGATCTCGGGGTCGACCGCGTAGGCGCGGGCGAGCGCGACCCGCTGGCGCATGCCGCCGGAGAGGGTCTTCGGCAGCGCGTCGGCGAAGGCGGCCAGGCCCATGAGTTCGAGGTACCGGTCGGTGATCTCGCGGCGCTGCGCGGCGGGGCGGCGACGGGCCCGCAGTCGCATCCCGAACTCGATGTTCTTGCGTACGGTCAGCCAGGGGAAGATCGCGTACTCCTGGAAGACCACGCACCGCGACGGGCCGGGGCCGGTGACCGGCTTGCCGTTGACCAGGATCTGGCCGGCGTCGGGGTCGACGAAGCCGGCGACGGTGTTGAGCAGCGTCGTCTTGCCGGAGCCGCTCGGGCCGACGACGGCGACGAACTCGCCCTCCGGTACGTCGAAGGCGACGTCGTCGAGTACGGTGACCGCCGCCGCGCCGCGTCCGAAGCGTTTGCTGACCCGGTCGAGGGTCAGTCCGCCGCTGTTGACCGTTGTCGTCACCGGGTCCCCCTGTCCTGCCAGCGCACGAGCCGTACCGAGATGAACCGCAGTACCGCGTCCATGACCAGCGCGCACAGGCCGATCAGGATGATCCCGGCGTAGACCCGGGGGATGTCGAGGAAGTTGCCGGCGTTCTGGATGACGGCGCCGAGGCCGTCCTGGGCGGCGACGAGTTCGGCGGCGACCAGCGACGCCCAGCCGATGCCGAGCGAGACCCGGGCGGCGGTGAGGATGTGCGGTACGGAGAACGGCAGTACGACCCGGGTCAGCACCTCGATGCGGTTGGCGCCGAGGGTCTGTGCGGCCCGTACGTACTTGTCCTCGATGCCGGCGATGCCCTCGAACACGATGACGACGGTGGCGAAGAACGCGGCGTACATCAGGATGATGCCGCGGGCCAGTTCGCCGATGCCGAAGTAGACGATGACCAGCGGTACGAGGGCGATCGGTGGCAGCGCCCGGAAGAAGTTGACCAGCGGGTTGAGCGCGGCGCGGGCGATGGGGAACCAGCCGAGCAGGAAGCCGACCGGTACGGCGGCGGCGATGCCGACGGATACCCACACGACGACCCGGCGGCTGCTGATGAGCACGTCGTTGGCGAGGCCGTTGCCCAGCCCGGTCCAGATGACCTCGAACACCGTGCCGGGGGTGGGCAGCAGGCCGTTGCCGACGACCTCGGCGGCGGCGGTGATCTGCCAGACCAGGACGAGGCCGAGGAAGCCGGCGAGGCCGAGCAGGCCGCCGCGCAGCCGGGCCAGGCCCCGGCGTGGGCCGCCGCGCTTCGCCGGGCCGGCGGGCGGCCGCGGCGGTGGCGGTGGTCCGGTGTCCGGTCGTTGCCGGCCGGAGGCGATGACGACTTCGGGCATGTTCTCTCCTGTCACCAGCGAGGCAGGTGGGGGTCCGGAACTCAACTCGTGGCTTTTTGCAGCGCGGCCAGTTCGTGCGCGAGGTCACGGGTGGCCGGGTAGGCGGCGCGGTAGACGCGGTAGAGGCGGTCGTAGACCTCGGCGTGCTCGGCCCGGGGCGCCACCACCCGCGCGGTACGGGCCCAGGGGGCGTCGGGGTCGACGAGGCCGGCCGCCTCGCCGGCCAGGCGCGCGTCGCCGTAGCTGGCGCCGATCGTCTGCTCGGGCAGTTCCTGGGGGCGGCCGGTGACGTCGGAGACGATCTGGGTCCACAGTCCGCCGCGTACGCCGCCGCCGACGGCGACCAGGCGGCCGGGCGCGGCACCGGCCTCGGTGAAGGCGTCGAGGTGGTGCCGGACGGCGTAGGCGGTCGCCTCCAGCGCGGCCCGGTAGAGGTGGCCGCGCCCGTGGCGCAGGGTCAGGCCGAGGATCGTGCCGCGGGCGTCCGGGTCGAACAGCGGGGTCCGTTCGCCGGCGAAGTAGGGGAGCGTCACCAGGCCGTCGGCGCCGGGCGGGGTCGCCGCCGCGTCGGCGACGAGCTGGTCGAAGCCGTCCTCGCCGGTGATGCGGCGCCACCAGTCGGTGACGGCGCCGGAGGTGGCCGTGCCGCCGGCCAGGCTGGCGCTGCCCGGGGTGACGCCCCGGGTGGCCCACAGGCGGGCGTCGGTGAGCGGCCGGGCCAGCATCTGGACCAGGAACATGGTGGTGCCGTACATGAGCATGGTGTCGCCGGGTTCGCGTACGCCGACGCTGAGCGCCTCGGCCCAGGCGTCGATGGTGCCGGCAGCGACCGGGGTGCCGGCGGGGATGCCGGTCTGCGCGGCGGCGCCGGGGGTGGTCACGCCGACGATCTCGCCGGGCCAGGCGAGCCGGGGCAGTGCCAGTCCGGGGGCCACGATGTCGCACCACGGCTCGTACCACCGGCTCGCGGCGAGGTCGTACATGGGCTGGCACTGGCTGGCGGAGTGGTGGTCGAGCACGTACTCGCCGGTGAGCCGGGCGACGGCGAGTGAACTGGCCATCAGGAAGTGGCGTGTCCGGGCCCAGACGTCGGGCTCGTGCCGGCTCAGCCACGACAGTTTCGGGCCGGCTGACTGGCTGGTCAGCAGCGAGCCGGCGCGGTCGAGCAGGGCCGCCGTACCGAGCCGGTCGGTGAGTTCCCGCACCTCGGCGGTGGCCCGGGTGTCGACGCCGTAGAGGATCGCCGGGCGCAGTGGCCGGTACGCCTCGTCGGTGGCCAGGACGCAGGGGCCGATCCCGCTCACGCAGACGGCGGCCGGCCGTTCGGGGCGGTCGGTGAGCAGCCGGTGGGAGAGATCGACGACGGCCTGCCACCAGTCGTGTTCGGCGTCGTGCTCGACCCAGCCGGGGCGCGGCATCGAGGTGCGGTGGGGGCGGACGGCGGTGGCGAGCACGGTTCCGTCGGGGTGGGCGAGTACGCCCTTGGCGCTCGACGTGCCGATGTCGATGCCCAGCAGGACCTCGGTCATCTGGCACCTCCTCGCCCCCGACCTGCGCGTACGTGTTTCCGTCGCGTTAAGTCCGATCAATTAGGCGGTAAGATATGACCAATGCTGGCCCAGTGTCAAGGGTCGCGTTTTCCCTGCTCGTTGGGTGGATTGCGGGCGGCGGGTCTGCGCCGATAAGGTATGACCATTCGAGGGAGGGCCTATGCAGACGCGGTCGACCGAAGTGGACACTCCGGGCCGACGGAGCCGGGTGGACGAAGCCGAGGTGAAGCTGCGGGCGCTGATCGCGGAGTACCAGCGCACCGGGGTCACCCGCCTGCCGCCCGAACAGCGGCTCTGCGAACTGGTCGGCGCGTCCCGCAGCACCCTGCGCGACGCCCTCAGCCGGCTGGAGGCCGCCGGTGAGATCGTGCGCCGACGCCGCGTCGGCACCCTCATCACCGCGCCGGCCCGGGCCGCCCACGCCGGTTCGCTGGCCTATCCGGTCGACCTCATCCTGTCCCTGTCCGACTTCCTCGCCGAGGCCGGCGCCGACTACGCCGTACGGGCGGTCAACATCGCGCGGGAGACCGCCGACGATGACGACGCCGCCCTGCTCGGCGTGGCCCGCGGCGAAGCGGTCTACCGGGCGGTGCGCCTCTACGAGGTCGAGGGGCGGGCCGCCGCCCGGCTCGAACACCGGCTGCCCGGGGCGTTCGACGGGCAGCAGGTGCGGATAAACGCGCTGACCGACGGCATCACCACGTTCCTGCGGGAGACGGAGAACATCCGCCTGACCCGCAGCGATCACACCATCACCGCCGAGGCGGCGACCGAAACCCTCGCCGGGGAACTGGACGTCGCGGTCGGGGCGCCACTACTGGTGATCGACTGCCAGCTCTACGCGGCGGGGCCGTACGCCGTGGCCACCGGGCGCCTCGTCTTCCGCCCGGACGTCCTGTGCCTGACCGCCTCCGCCGATCCGGCACTGTCGGCCCACCGGCAGTCCGGCACCTTCGGCCTGACCGCACTGACCGCCGGTCGCCAGGAAACCCCGGCCTGACCGGTGGCTCCCACCGTCCGACGAACCCAGGGGGCGCGATGAGCGTGGCCGACCGGGTCGCCGAACACTTCGGGATCGAGCTGACCGACGTCCGCGCCGTCGAGACCGGTGCCGACCGGGCCGCCGACCTCTTCCGGGGCACCGACGGCGCCGGGACCGACTTCGCCGTGAAGTGGTCGGCGAACGACTCCGCGGCCGGCCTGGTGATCCCGGGACGGCTCGCGGGCGTGGCACCCGGCACGGTCGCCGACGTCGTGCGTACCCGCGACGGTCGACTGTGGACCGATGTCGCCGGACGGCGCCTGTCGGTCACCCGCTGGGTCACCGGCACGCCGGCCCTGCAAGGTCCGCTGCGACGGGAGCAGTGGACCGCGTACGGCCGGTTGCTCGCCCGCCTGCACCGGCTCCCGGTCGACGACGGTCTCCGGGCGGCGGTGCCGGCGGAGACGTACGACCCGAGCCGCTGGGTGCGTGCCTTCGACGCCGCCGACCACGCCGTGACCGGCGTCGGACGGGGAGCCGACGAGATCCAGGAACGGCTGGCCGAGGGGTGGGCGGCCGGTCGCGGCAAGCTGGTCGAGGTGCGGGACCGGGCCGTGCGGTTGGCCGCCGTGCTGCGTCGCCGCCCCGACCTGCCGGCGCCGGTGCCGTGCCACGCCGACCCGCACCTCGGCAACCTCATCGCGACCGGGGACCAGTCCGTCGTCCTGATCGACTTCGACGACGCCGTACTCGCCCCGCCGGAACGTGACCTGATGTTCGTGCTCGGCGGGGGAGTGCTGCCGTTCGCGCCCACCACGGCCGCGCAGCAGGGCTGGTTCCTCGACGGCTACGGGGCCGTGGAGCCCGATGCGGACCTGCTGGCCTACTACCGCTGCACCCGCGCCCTCGAAGACGTCGCCGATCTGGCCATGGTCGCCCTCGACCCGACCCTCGACCCGCCGGAACGGGCCGAGAACCTCGGCTACGTCGAGGGCGTGCTCGGGCCGTACGGGCTGCCGGCCCAGGCGCTGCCGGACGGGTAGCCCGCCGTTCGCCTGCCCGGGCGCGCGGACGGCGGCGAGAATGGGCGGCGAAGGGCTACGCGGAGGGGGCGGCAGTTGGGACCGGTGGGCCACCGCAGCGTGCCGCACACCGCCGACGTACGCGTCGAGGCGTGGGCGCCGGCCCGCGAGCGCTGCGTGGCGGAGGCCGTGGCCGGCCTGGTCGGCAGCTTCGCCGAGGTGCCGGCGGATTCGGCGGGGCAGACCGTGGAGTTCCGGGTCGACCCGGGCACCGACGAGGACATGCTGGTCGCCGTACTCGACGAGGTGATCTTCCGGATGGACACCGAGGGCCGGCTGCCGGCGTCCGCCGACGTGGCCGCCGTCGACGGCGGGTTCGAGGTACGGCTGCGGATGGCCGACCCCGACCGGATCGAGGTGGTGGGCGCGGTGCCGAAGGCGGTGTCGCTGCACGAACTGAGGTTCGCCCCGGGCGCCGACGGCTGGTCGTGCGCGGTGACCCTCGACGTGTGACGGCGGCCGGCTGGCCACCGACGGCACGACTTGTGCCGTCAGCCCTTCACCACGCCGACCGGGACCAGCCGGGCGACCCGCCGGCACAGGCCGCCGCCCTCGGCCGACCCGACGACCGCCGACACGTCCTTGTACGCCTGCGGCGTCTCCTCGGCGAGTCCGCGCATCGACGCGCCGCGTACCGAGATGTTCTGGGCCTCCAGTTGGTCGCGCAGGTCCTTGCCGCGCACCGATTTGGCGGCCTGTGTGCGGCTCTGCGCCCGGCCGGCGCCGTGACAGGTGGAGGCGAACGCCGGGGCGCCCGCGACCCCGGTCAGCACGTAGGACGGGGTGCCCATCGAGCCGGGGATGAGCACCGGCTGCCCGACCCCGGCCAGGTCGGCGGGCAGGTCGGGGTGGCCGGGCGGCAGGGCCCGGGTGGCGCCCTTGCGGTGTACGCAGAGCTGCCTGTCGGCGCCGTCGACCCGATGCGACTCGATCTTGGCGAGGTTGTGCGAGACGTCGTACACCAGGTCGAGGCGGCGGCCGACGGTCCGTTCGAACACCCGGCGGGCGGCCTCGCCGAGCAACTGCCGGTTGGCCCGCGCGTAGTTGGCGGCGGCGGCCATCGCACCCAGGTAGGCGCGGCCCTCGGGCGAGAAGACCGGCGCGCAGGCGAGCTGTCGGTCCGGTACGTCGATCCCGTAGCGGGGCATCACCCGCTCCATGACCCGTACGTGGTCGGTGCAGATCTGGTGTCCCATGCCGCGCGAACCGCTGTGGACCATGACGCAGATCTGGCCGGGCCGCAGCCCGAACGCCTCCGCCGCGTCGTCGTCGTAGACGTGGTCGACCGCCTGCACCTCCAGGAAGTGGTTGCCGGAGCCGAGGCTGCCGACCTGGCCCTGCCCGCGCTGTACGGCCCGGTCGCTGACCTGGTCGGGGTCGGCGTCCGACACGGCGCCGTGGTCCTCGCAGCGGGTGAGGTCGCGTTCGACGCCGTGGCCCTGCTCGACGGCGTACCGCGAACCGCCGAGCAGCACCTCGTTCAGTTGGGCGCGGTCGTCGATCTTCCAGACGGCGCCCCTGGCCATGCCGCGCGGGACGGCCGTGTCGAGGCCGTCCATCAGTCGTTCCCGCACCCGGGGCAGCTCGGCGCGGTCGAGGTCGGCGGCGAGCAGCCGTACGCCGCAGGAGATGTCGAACCCGACGCCGCCGGGCGACACGACGCCGTCCGCCGCGACGTCGGTCGCGGCGACCCCGCCGATCGGGAACCCGTAGCCCCAGTGCACGTCGGGCATGGCGTACGACGCCTCCACGATGCCCGGCAGCGTCGCGACGTTGGCGACCTGTTCGATCGCCTTGTCGGCGGTGACGTCGGGCAGCAGGGACCGGGAGGCGAAGACGACGCCGGGTACCCGCATGTCGCCGTGCGGGTCGATGCGGAACCGGTACGGCGACTCCTCGACCAGTTCCATGGCACCACCTCTCGTGTGTCGGCGTGGGCTACGCCAGGCCGGCGGCGGCCTCGTCGATGGCGTCGTTGATCAGCGCCGCGAGGTCGACGTCGAGCGCGGTCACCGCGCGGGCGTTCGTGGTCTGTACGACCAACTGGGCGGTCCAGTCGTCGGGCCGGCTGATCCGTGGGCCGCGCCCACTGTCGATCTTGAGCTGGTCGAGGCGGGCCAGGACCCGGTCGAGCTGGTCGGGTGGCAGGGTCAGGGTGCGGGTCAGCGCACTGACGTTGCCGGTCCAGCCGGGTAGCCGGCGCAGCGCGGCGATCAGTTCGTCCTCGTCGAGCGGTGCGGTGTGCCGGTTCGTGCCGACCAGCCCGCCGCCGGGTGCCGGTGGGTGGGTGAGGTCGGTGAGGAAGTCCGGCAGTTCGAGCGAGTCGAGCAGGTGTCCGTCCTGGGCGGCGATGGCGCCGAGCACCGCCTGCGTCTGGAGCAGGGCCTGTTCGGGCGGGCGTTGGGCGAGGCCGGCGACCTGCTGGACGAACCCGGACAGGCCACGGCCGTAGTACGGCTCGCTGACGTCCTGTCCCTCGGTCAGTTCGGCCGGTAGGGCGTCGAGCAGTCGCTGCTTGTCGTCCTCGGGCAGCGCGCGGGCGAGCACGCCCACGGTGGCGCGGGCGGCACCCTTGGCCTGGTCGAACCCGACGCCGGTGCGGTCGCCGACCTCGCTGACGAGTTCGCGGTAGCGCAGGCGCAGGACGCCGGGGTCGGCGACCGTGTCGCCGTACGGCGGTGAGTGCGGCGGGCGGGGTGTCTGCGGGCCCGGCGGCAGGTCCGGCCTCGGTGCCTGGGGGCCGGGCTTGCGGGCGCCGGCCGGCTGCGGGCCGGCCCGTTCCTTGCGTCTGGCGTGTTCACGCTGCTTGGAGCCGCCGAGGCTGGCCCCGGCCCCGCTGGCGGTGCGGCCCTGTTCGCGGGCGGCGGCGGCGAGCGCGCGTCGCTTCTGGTTGTCGCCTTCCATCTCCTTGGCCATACCGCCGACTGCCCGTCCCGCCCGGACATATGCGTCCGGGTAGTGGGGGACGACGCGCGTGGCTCAGCGTGTGCCGCGTTGAGCCAATCTGCTTGCAGGCTGAGCCAGAGTGATGCCATAGTGGCTCACATGGAACTCACGCCGTACGTCGACCTGCTCCGGCGGGAACTCGCGGTCGCCGCCGACGCCGGCGGTGACGACGCGCGCGCCCTTGCCGAACGCCTCACCGCCCCGCTCGAATCCGCGATCCGGCTCACCCTGCTGGAAGCGCTGTCCGCCGCCACCGCCGAGATCACCCGCGACCTCGCGCCGGGCTCGGTCCACCTGCGGCTGCGCGGCCGGGACCCGGACTTCGTCGTCACGCCGGCCCGCCCCGCCCCCGAGGCGCCGGAGGAGCCCGTGCCCGCCCCGCCGGCGCCCACCTTCGACGAAAGCGGCGGCGGCGGGACGTCCCGGATCAACGTCCGCCTGCCCGACGAGCTGAAGGCCCGGATCGAGGAGGCCGCGGGGCAGGAACGGCTCTCGGTCAACGCCTGGCTCGTCCGGGCCGCCGCCGCCGCGCTCGAACCCGGCCGCAACGCGACATCCGGGCACCGCGCCACCGGTCACGGCCAGCGGTTCACCGGCTGGGTGCGCTGACCCGCCGGCCCTTTCCGTTCGGACCAGTCCACCCACCAGGTAGGGGACCAACCATGCCGACCTTCGACACACCGCAACCGATCTCCGTCACCGTGAACCTCGGCTTCGTCGTCGGCAACGTGCGACTCGTCGCCGGCCCTCGCACCGACACGACCGTCGACGTACGCCCCGTCGACCCGTCGAGCAAGGCCGACCGGAAGGTCGCCGAACAGACCCGCGTCGAGTACGCCGACGGGAAGCTGCTGGTCCGCGGCCCCCGGCTCGGGACGCTGTTCACCCGTAGCGGCGCGGTCGACCTCACGATCGAACTGCCCGAGGGCTCCCACCTCGACGGCGAGACCGGCATGGGCGAGGTGCGGCTCGAAGGCCGCCTCGGCGAGTGCCGCTTCAAGAACGGATACGGCGACATCCAGCTCGACCGGGCCGGCCCGGTACGCCTCAACAGCGGCAGCGGCGCCGTCATCGCCGACCACGTCGAAGGCGGCGAGGTCACCGCCGGCAACGGGTCGGTGCGGATCCGCCGCATCGACGGGCTGGCGACGGTCAAGAACTCCAACGGCGACAGCTGGATCGGCGAGGCCGGTGGCGACCTGCGACTCAGGGCGGCCAACGGGTCGATCACCGTCGACCGGGCGCACGCCGACGTCACCGCGAGGACCGCGAACGGCGGCATACACGTCGGCGAGGTGATCCGCGGCACGGTGGTGCTGGAGACGGCGGCCGGGGCCGTCGGCATCGGCATCCGCGCCGGCACCGCCGCCTGGCTCGACCTCGACACCACCTACGGACGCGTCCACAACGAACTGGCGTCGTCGCCCGCGCCGGACACCACCGACGACACCGTCCGGGTGCGGGCGAGCACCTCCGTCGGCGACATCACCGTCCGCCGCAGCGTGACCTCGAAGACCTGAAGGAGAAGGCGATGCCCATTCCCGCGATCACGGCCACCGGCCTGCGCAAGGCGTACGGCGGCAAGGTGGTGCTCGACGGCGTGGACCTGACCGTGCCGGCCGGCACCGTCTTCGCGCTGCTCGGGCCGAACGGCGCAGGCAAGACCACCACCGTGAAGATCCTGTCCACCCTGGTCCGCGCCGACGCCGGCGAAATCCGGATCGCCGGTCGGGACCTGGCCCGCGAACCCGACGCCGTACGTGACGCGATCGGCGTCACCGGGCAGTTCTCCGCCGTCGACAACCTGCTCACCGGCGAGGAGAACCTGCGCCTCATGGCGGACCTGCGGCACCTGGACCGGGCCACCGCCCGGCGCCGGACCGCCGAACTGCTCGACCGCTTCGATCTCGTCGACGCGGCCGGCAAGCCGGTGGCCACGTACTCCGGCGGGATGCGGCGCCGCCTCGACCTGGCGATGACCCTGGTCGGTGAGCCGAGCATCATCTTCCTCGACGAGCCGACCACCGGCCTCGACCCGCGCAGCCGGCGCACCATGTGGGAGATCATCCGCGGTCTCGTCCGGTCCGGGGTGACGCTCTTCCTCACCACCCAGTACCTCGCCGAGGCCGACGAACTCGCCGACCGGATCGCGCTGCTCGACCACGGCCGGCTGATCGCCGAAGGCACCCCCGACGAACTCAAGCGCCTCGTCCCCGGCGGCCACGTCAGCCTACGGTTCGCCGACCTGTCCGGGCTGGAGTCCGCCGCCCGCACCTTCCCCGGCGCGACCCGCGACGACGAGACCCTGACCCTGCGGGTGCCCGGCGACGGCGGGGTTTCCTCACTGCGTGCCCTGCTCGACCGGCTCGACCGCGCCTCGATCGAGGTCGACGGCCTCGACGTGCGCACCCCCGACCTCGACGACGTCTTCCTCGCCCTCACCGGCCGCCCCGAAAGGGAATCCGTGCGATGAGCACCCTCACCTACGCCGTACGCGACTCGACCACCATGCTGCGGCGCAACCTGCGGCGGATGCAGCGGTATCCGGGGTTGACCCTGATGCTGGTCGGCATCCCGGTAATCCTCCTGCTGCTGTTCGTCTACGTCTTCGGCGGCACGATGGGGGCCGGGCTGGGCGGGGCCGGCGGCCGGGCCGAATACGCCAACTACATCACCCCCGGCATCCTGCTGATAGCGATCGCCGGCACCGCGCAGGGAACGGCGATCTCGGTCGCGATGGACATGACCGAGGGCATCATCGACCGGTTCCGTACCCTGTCGATCTTCCGGCCGTCGGTGCTGGCCGGCCACGTCCTCGGCAGCATGATCCAGACGATGCTCGGCCTGGCGGCCGTCACCGGGGTCGCCCTGCTGGTCGGCTTCCGGCCCACCGCGAACCCGGTCGAGTGGCTCGCCGCGATCGGGCTGCTCGTCGCCGTCACCTTCGCCGTCACCTGGCTGTCGGTCGCCTGCGGCCTGGTCAGCAAGAGCGTCGAGACGGCCAGTAACCTGCCGATGCCGCTGATCCTGCTGCCGTTCCTCGGCAGCGGCTTCGTCCCGACCGAGTCGATGCCGGCGGGGGTGCGCTGGTTCGCCGACCACCAGCCCTTCACCCCGATCATGGAGACGCTGCGCGGCCTGCTGATGGGCACCGGAATCGGCAACGACGGCTGGATCGCGCTCGCCTGGACCATCGTGATCACCGTGGTCAGCTACGTCTGGGCCAAGCGGCTCTACAACCGGGACACGTCCCGCTGACACCGGTCCGGTCGGGCGGCAGCGTTTGCCGGTCGACCGTGCTGGGCATCTGTCCTGATGTAGGCCGATATGGGGCTGCCGAACCGATGGGTGGACAGCCTCGCTGTGACAAGCCCTGACGGAGGGGAGCCGGTCATGCCCGCGGGATCCAGCCCGAAGAGGGAACGTCAGTACAAGCACATCAAGGCCAGCGCGAAGCGGCGGGGCGTCTCCGAGTCACGCGCCGAGGAGATCGCCGCCCGTACGGTGAACAAGGAACGCGCCCGCGCCGGCGAATCCAGGACCGCGAGCCGGTCCTCGGTCAAGGACATCTCGTCCGGACGCCGGGGCGGGCTGCGGTCGCACAGTGGCGCCAAGGGACGCACCAAGGAACAGCTCTACAATGAGGCCAGACAGCGCAACATCAAGGGCCGCTCCACGATGACCAAGGCCCAACTCGAAAAGGCCCTGTCGAAGTAGCCCGGAGTGTGTGGGCCGGACAAGACGGGGGACCTGCCCGGCCGACACGTGGCTGCAACGGTACGGCGCCCACCCCGGGCCCCGGCATCGGTCGATCAGATGACACCGGGATGACGCCGAGGGGCGGCAGGCCGTCGAAGGCGACCAGCGCCAGCACCTCGCGGTCACCGGCGCTCAGCGTCCGCCAGGCCCGGACCAGATCCAGCCGTACGGCGGCGGCCGTCGATCCGCGCTCACCGGGGATTCTCGTTCACCGTCATGCCCTCTACCCGTCCGGCTGGCCGGCGACTGCCACACCGTGGTTCGTGACCGTGCTTCGTCCGCCGCGCCGTCATCAGGTCCGCATACCGTCGAAAGTCGCCGAATCGATTGACTTTCGATAGGTAGCGAGTGATAGTCGATGCATGTTGGCGGAGCATCGGGCCGTAGCCCCACTCAGAGTCTTCCTCGTGTTGTTGTTCGGGATCCTGGTCGTCTTCCAGACCCTCTCGCTGCCCGGACAGTTCAGGCACATGGCGCAGGAGGCCCCCGAGGACGCCTACCTGCGGTGGCCGATGACCGCCATCGCGGTCTTCCTGGTGCTGTGCGTCCAGGTGGTGATCGTGGCCACCTGGAAGTTGCTCAGCCTGGTCAAGAACGACCGCATCTTCACCGAGGCGTCCCTGGTGTGGGTCGACACGATCGTGTGGGCCATCGTCGCCGCGTGGGTGGTGCTCGTGGGACTTCTCCTCTACGTCGGATTCACCGGGGACGACCCGGGGCTGCCGATGCTGCTGTTCCTGACGTCGGTAGGGGTCGCCGTCGTGGGGCTGCTGATGATCGTGATGCGTGCGCTGCTGCGCCAGGCGACCACCCTGCGGACCGACATGGAAGCGGTGATCTGATGCCCATCGTCGTCCGCATCGACGTCGAGTTGGCCAAGCGCAAGATGAGCGTCGGCGAGTTCGCCGAGCGGGTGGGGCTCACCCCGGCGAACGTGGCCGTGCTGAAGAACGGGCGGGCCAAGGCCGTCCGGTTCAGCACCCTGGAGGCGATGTGCCGGGTGCTCGACTGCCAGCCCGGCGACCTGCTCGAGTGGGTCGACGAGTGATGAAACGGCTCCTTGCCGTCGTCGCCGTCGTGATCGGGGTCGCCGGCATCGTGCACGGGGAGGCCGACGACTCGCCGGGCCTGCAGATCCTCGGCGTCGCGTTCGTCGTCGGGGCGGTCACGTTCGGCGTACGGAGCATCCGCCGCGGCAGATAGCACCGGACACGCGGTCGTCGGCTATTGCGTTGCCAGTCGGCGCCCGGACTGCCTAGCCTGCCCTTCGTGCAACGCTGTGATCTTCAGGTCCGTTCGTGAGCAGCCGGCTACGGGAGATTGCCCGACAGACGGTCGAGATCGCCGAAGCCGGCCGCTACCTCGACAGCGCCGGCGGCGAGGTCGTCATCGCCGATGCCGTACGGGCCGCCGTCGCCGGAACCCGCCACTACCCGCCCGACGCCGCCCTGCCTGTCGCCGACGGCAAGCCCGGTGAAGGCTCGGTCGAGGTGACGCACGAGTCGACCCTGGCCGCCGCCCGCCGCCTCGGACCCGCGGCGGCGTGCCTGGTGTTCGCGTCGGCGAAAAACCCCGGTGGCGGCTTCCTCGGCGGGGCGAAGGCACAGGAGGAGAGCATCGCCCGCTCGTCCGCGCTGTACCCGTGCCTGCTCACCGCGCCGGACTTCTACGCCTTCCACCGCGACCAGCGCGACCTGCGCTACAGCGACCGGGTCATTTACAGCCCCGGCGTGCCGGTGTTCCGCGACGACAAGGGCAACCTGCTCGACCAGCCCTACCGGACGTCGTTCCTGACGGCGGCGGCACCGAACCTCGGCGCGATCGCGCGCAACCAGCCCGGACACGTCGGCGACGTGCCGACGGTGCTGGCCGCCCGCGCCCGCCGGGTACTCGAGGTCGCCGCCGCCCACGGGCACCGGACGCTCGTGCTGGGCGCGTGGGGCTGCGGGGTGTTCCGCAACGACCCGGCGACGGTCGCCGACGCGTTCGCCACCGCGCTGCGGGCCGTCGACCGGTTCGACCACGTCGTCTTCGCCATCCACGACAACCTTCCGGGCACCCCGGTCTACGCCACGTTCAGGAGGCACCTCGGGACATGACCGACACCCTGGAGACACTGATCCGGTCGAACGACTGGCTGATGCGGGTGCTCACCGTCGTCCGCGACGAACGGATCCCGGACGCCTGGGTCGGCGCGGGGGCGCTGCGCGACCTGGTCTGGGGCGAACGGTACGGGTCCGGGTTCCGCCCCGCCGACGTGCGCGACGTCGACGTCGCGTTCTTCGACGAAAGCGACCTCAGCCGTGAGTACGACGACCGGGTGACCGCCCGCCTGGGTGAGCGGATGCCCGGCGTCCCGTGGGAGGCCCGCAACCAGGCCGCGGTCCACACCTGGTACGCCACCAAGTTCGGCGGCGACCCGGTCGAGCCGCTGACGTCGATCGCGGACGCGATCGGCACCTGGCCCGAGACGGCCACCGCCGTCGTGGTGCGACTCGACCGCGACGACCGGATCGAGGTGTGTGCCCCGTACGGGGTGGCGGATCTCCTCGACGGAGTGTGGCGACACAATCCGCGACAGGTCATAGTGGACCGTTCGCTGGCCAGGCTCGCCCGGCACCGGCCCGCACAGCGGTGGCCGGGCGTGACCGTGATCCCGCCGGCCTGAGTCGTTCCGGGCGCTGTCGACGGGGCGTCGCCACGCCGGTTCGACACGACGTGACCGACACGATGTCTACAGTGGTCCGATGGTGCTGACGACGGGATGGTTCGGTACGGATCTCGGGCCGTACCGGCGCGACGACGGGACGTACGACTACTTCCCGCCCGACAGCCTGCCACCGCTGCCGGAGCCGCTGTTCGACGGCCGGTTCGCCTGGCTGGCCGGGGCCCGCGATCCGCGGGTCGCGTACATGCGGCCGATCGACGTGCGGGCGGACGGGGCGTTTCTCGGTACGGGGTTGCCGGATCCGTTCGTGGAGTTCATGAGGCGGCCGGAGCTGTCGGGCGCGGTGCCGTCGTGCACGGCTTGCTGGTGGCAGCCACCGGCGCCGCCGGTGCCGAGCCCGGTCGGTGCCGGCGCGAGGCTCCTGCGGTTCCTCAACGACCAGCAGGACTGCCTGTTCTGGTACCTGTACCTGGAACCGGACGGCGGACACCGGGTGGTGGCCGGCGGGATCAACTACGACACCTGGGTCGAGGACGGCGTCGACGAGGTGGACGCGGCCGGCGATCTGGTGGAGGTGGCGCCGGACTTCGAACGGTTCGTCTACCGGTTCTGGGTGGAGAACCTGGCCTGGTTCGAGGTGGTCAGCCAGGAACGGGACTGGGACGCCCTGTCGCCGCCGGTACGGGACTACCTCGCCCGCTACCGGGCCGCGGTCGGCTCGTAGTGCTCCGCCGCGACAGCAATCCGGGCCGGGCTGTCGCGTTGCGGGTCGGTGATTCCGCCAGGCTGAGGCGTCGGGGAGCGACTCACCGCCAGCCGGCTGCGACCTGCGCGAGTTCCTGGTTGATCCCCTCGAGGTCGAAGTGGGCGGGGTCGAAGTCAGCCGTTGAGGACAGCCCGAGCCATTCGAGGCGTTCGGCGTGTTCCTCGTGGGTCGGGTCGGCCAGGATCTCGATGAGGTCCTCGTAGCCCCAGACGCCGCCGCAGTCCTCCGGCGGCGCGGTCCGGCGGCCGGCGACACAGCGGGGATAGCTGATATCCGCCTCTGCGGCGCGGACCTCTTCCACCACGATGCTGTGTTCCCAGTTGTCGCCGAAGTCGTAGGTGTAGTTCAGGCGGCTGCCCTTACGGGGTGCGACATCGTGCAGCTTCCTGACTGCGGCGGACCTGATGTCGAGTTCGCGATCCGGGATCCCGTACCGGCCGGCGCCGTTCTCGAACATCCACATGTGGTAGTTCTCCCAGCCGAAAGCGGCCTGGATCACCAGATGCAACTCGTGCAGGCTGGTGTCGGAGGGCACCTCGACCCGTCGCCAGATCGGTGGCCTGGCTCCGCGCAGCGACACCTTCAGCCGGTGCACCGTTGCGGCCGACGACGCTTTTCGGGATACGCGCTGCCGTGTTGACACGTTCCTGTCCGGGCCGGTGTCGGGCAGCAGTGCGGTCCGGCTACGGAGCAGGTCCAGGAACATGTCGACGTCCTCGATCTGATCGGGTTCCACCGGGCAGGGCGGTTGCTCCAGCGCCTGGTGCAGGATCGCCCGAGCTTCGGCCGGCTGGTAGTCCGCGAAGCGGAGTCCCTCTTCTGCTGCGGAGATGCGGTAGGCGGCACGGATCTGGTCGGGTTCGTCGGTGGGCCAGCAGTCCTTGACCCCGCCGCCGAGGTCATGGTCGATCAGTACGGCGATGGCATGCTCGCGTCGCCCGTAGCGGAACGTGACCGCGACCGTCTCCTGTGCCCCCAGGTCGTCCTTGTAGCCGAAGCAGGTTCCGACCTTCGGTGTCCCGAGATCCTTCGCCCACGGCCGGTCGGTCAACCCGCTGGCGACGAGCCGGTCGGCGGCCTCAGCGGCTGTGGGCCGTACCGTTGCCGGCCCGACCGCCGCCATCGCTCGCAGGAACGCCAACGCGGCGGCGCCGCCGTACGCGGCCGTGTCTTCGACGAGTGCGGTCAGCATTTCGGCAAACCGGTCCGGGTCGGGTTCCGCGGAGCGGAAGGCGGCGACGAACTCCAGCCCGGATATCTCGGCGGTCAAGGGGTCGACGCCACGTGCCAGCAGCGGCGTCCACTGAGCGATCAGATTGGGTAGCGCATCGGCGGGAGCCGGCAGCACGTCGGCCTCGGCCAGGCGGGCGAAGATCTCATCCGGGCCACCGGTGTCCAGCATCCGTAGCACCTCGTCTGGGGCGCCGGCTGCCGCCAGTGCCTGCCGCAGCAGGCCGACCTCGTCGGCCGTCCCGCTGGCGGCATCCATGTCGCCGGTGTTCTCGGCCCGGGTGGTGCGTCGCTTCGCCATGGGCTGCCATCCTGCCATCTCGGCCCCTGGCAGCGAGCGTCGCCAGCGGTGATCGCCGAGGCATGTGACCGACACCGGTAGGGGGCGGCCGCCGCACCGCGCGTTGACCAGCGATGCATACCCGGTATGCTCCCCGGTTATGGGGCCTGATCATCGTCGTGTGGCGCTCACCGCGGTGGTGGGCGGCTTCCTGCTGGGGTTCCTCGACTTCGTGTGGATCAAGTGGGTGCCGTACCCGTTCGCCGACCTGGGCAACTCCAGCGCTGCGTGGGCGGTGGCGGCCTTCGGCTTCGGCTACTGGGTGCGGTCGGGCTGGCTGCGCGCGGCGCTGGGCGCCGCCGTCGGGCTCGTCGTCGCGGTGCCCAGCTACTACCTTGCGGCGACTCTGATCCAGGGCGACGACCTGGCCATGCTGTGGGCGCCGACGTCGCTGCTCTGGATGTCCTTCGGTGTCGTCGCGGGGGTCGTCTTCGGCCTCGCTGGGACGTGGGCGCGCGGGTCGGGTTGGCGGCAGCTGGTGGGGACCGCGCTGCCGGGCGCGGTGCTCTTCGCCGAGGCGGGACTGCTGGCCAAGGACATCGGACACCCGAGCTACGGAATCGATCCGCTGTGGAACGCCCTGATCAACGTCGTACTCGGGTCTTGGTCGTCGTCCTGGTCGGCGGGACGAACCGGCGGGGGGCGGTCGCCCTGGCCACAGCTGTGCCCTTGGCCGTGATCGGGTTCGGGGCGTTCCTGGTCGCGGGATTCCGCTGACAGCCGGGTCGGGGTCCGGTCCGGCCGAACCGGTACGCGGGTGCGTGTCGGACGCAGCGGTTAGCATGCCGGCATGGCCGTCGATTTGTTCGCGGGAATACCGGTCAGCGACTACGCGGCGTCGCTGGCCTGGTACGAGCGCCTGCTCGGCTCCCCACCGACATTCCTCCCCAATGACATCGAAGCAGTCTGGGAACTCGCGGAACACCGGTACGTGTACATCGAGCAGCGGCCCGACCACGCCGGCCACGCCATGCACACCCTCTTCGTCGACGACTTCGACACCCGCGTGGCGGAGATAGAGGGGCGGGGACTGGAGCCGGCGAAGCGGGAAACCTACGACAACGGCGTACGGAAGACGACCTTCCATGACCCCGACGGCAACGAGATCGGGTTCGGCGGCGCCCCGCTGTGACCGGGCGCCCGCCGCACCCGGTGGGCGTGATCAGGGCCGCCGTTTCCGTTCGGCCGAGCGCCGGTGGGCGTACGCCAGCAGCCGTTCCACCTCCGCCCACGTCCCGGGGCCGGGGTTGCTGACGCTCACCCAGCCCTGTACCGCGTACGCCGGGTGCGGCACGATCACGTCCACGGCGGTGAAGTCGATGGCGTCCCGGTGTTCGGTGAACTGCTCGGGTCCGTAGCCGAACAGCCGCCGGAACTCGTCGCGGCCCGCCTCGATGTTGAGCCGGAACACTCCGGCGCGGTCCAGCCGCGACCGGTCGTCGAAGCCGGGGATGTCGTGGGCGACGATGGTGGCGAACGGCCGGTGCCGGTCCGGTCCGGCGAAGAAGAACCGGTCGTCCCAGCCGAGTTCGGGTGCGCCGAGGTCCGGGCCGGCCCGCGTCTCGGCGACGTCGGGCAGCTCCAGGATCCGGGCGGCGAGGGCCGCCGCGGCCGGCGAGAACCGCTCGACGTGCCACACCGCGTCGCAGTGCGAGACCGTCTCGGCGTCGAGCGGGAAGTATCCCTGCTCGGGCGTCACGTCGGTGCGGACCCGCGCGCCTTCGACGAGCGCGGCCAGCGGGGCGGCGGCGAAGAGCGGACCCTGCCCGGTGGCGGCGCCGATCCTGCCCTCGTACGTGTCCTCGGCCGGTGCGTCGAGTCCCAGGGCGACGCTGGCGCCGAGGCTGCCCAGGACGACGGCGTAGCGGTCGCCGCGCAGCGCCGACACGATCGAGCCGGCGCTGGACCATTCGAGATCCATGTCGGCGAGCCGCCACCTGCTGGGGTGCCGTTGAAGGTGGCGGTTGTTGGCGAAGACCAGGGTCGGGCCGCGGCCCTGTTCCGTCGTACGGATGTCGAGCAGGTTCTCGGCCATCAGGGCGTCCCGTACGGCGAGCAGCCGGGAGGTGCGGTCGGCGGCTGGTGCCGGGTCGGCGGCGACGGCGTGGTAGCGCAGCAGGCCGAGGGCGGTCGTGCCGTGCAGCCGGGCACACCGCCAGTCGTCGCGGGTCGAGGCGGCGACCAGCCGGGGCGCGTGCGCGTACAGGGCGGTGAGCAGGTCGTCGGTGAGGATCCGCAGCGTGCCGGCCGCCTCGGACCGGCCGATCGACTTCGCAGCCTCCATCAGCGCGGCCGGATCGCTCCACCGGGTGTCGTCGCCCAGCAGCCGCTCCAGGTCGTCGACGCCGGCCGGCAGCGGCTCGGTGCCGAGGTGGTTGACGAGATAGTCGCAAAGATGCCGCAGGTAGGGGCCGGGCCCGACGGCGTGGGTCATCTCCAGGGGCGGATCGAAGCCGTGGAACGCCAGCCGCTCCGCCGCCGGCACCGACCCGTTGTACGTCCGCATCCACTCCACGAGTTCGCGGGTGGCGGCGCAGGCGCCCAGGCCGTGGGTGAAGCCGTCGGCGAGTACGTCGTCGATGGTCCCGCCGGCACCCCGGACGTAGGCGTCGACGGCCAGCGCGGCGACCCGGTCGGATTCGACGGCGACGGATCGGAAACCCAGCTCGGCGAGGACCTTGACCGCCCCGTTGCGCAGGCGTGGGAAGGCCGGTTCCCCGTGGGTCGGCTCGCCCAGGGCGAGCAGTTCGACGGGGCGGGTACGGGATTCGAGGAAGGACCGGAGGTCGGTAGCCATGACTTCGACCGTATCCTTGAACCTGCTGTCGAGACTTTTCCGATGACTCAGGCTTGGGAGATCCGCTGAAGTCTCAAAACGTGGGGCACGGCCGCCCGGCCGATCTGGGGCGGGCGTACGGCATCTCGGCCCAGACGGTCCGCAACTACGAGCACGCCGGGGTGATCCCGGCCGCGCGCCGTACCCCGAGCGGCTACCGCGTCTACACGCCCGTGCACGCCGGCGCGCTCGGCGCCTATCTGGCGCTGATTCCGGCGTACGGGTACGCGACCGCCGGAACGATCATGCGGGCGGTCCTCCGGGATGACCTCGACGCCGCCTTCCAGGTGATCGACGCCGGCCACGCCCAGCTGGCTGGGGACCGGGAAACGCTCGACTCAGTCGAGGCCGCCATCGACGTACTCGTCGGCACCCCGGCCGCGCGGCGCCCGGACCGGCCGCTTCCGGTCGGCGCGGTCGCGCACCGGCTCGGGGTCACCGCGGCGACCCTGCGCAAGTGGGAACGCGCCGGCATCCTCACCCCGCAGCGGGACCGGGCCACCCGGCACCGGGTGTACCAGGCCGACGACGTACGCGACGCCGAGCTCGCCCACCTGTTGCGGCGGGGCGGCTATCCGCTGGCCCACATCGCCACGGTGCTGGAACACGTACGCGGCGCCGGTGGCGCCGAACCGCTGGCCAGTTCGCTCGCGGACTGGCGGCGACGGCTCGCCGGCCGGGGCCGGGCGATGCTGACCGCCGCCGCCCGCCTCGACGCTTTCCTGTGCCTGCCCGACGAGTCGGCCACATAGGCTGTGACCGGGCCGGATGCCTGCCCGACGAGCCGACCACATAGGCCGTGACCGGCCGGAGTGCCGTCAGCCGGCCGGTGCGGCGATCCGGTAGAGGACGTGGCGGCGTACCGGGCCGTCGGGAATGTTCGGGTGGTCGAAGTCCCCGTCGGGGTCGCGGGTCATCCCGATCCGCCGCATGACGGCCTCCGACCGCTGGTTGCCGACCGCGGTGAACGCCACGATCTCCGGCAGGGCCAGGGTCTCGAACCCGTACGCCAGGCAGGCACGGGCGGCCTCGCTGGCGTATCCGTGTCCCCACGCCGTACGGCGCAGCCGCCAGCCGGTCTCGACGCCGGTGAACGGCATGTTGGCACGGATCGGGTTCAGGCCGGTGAACCCGATGAACTCACCGGTCGCGGCGACCTCGACCGCCCACCAGCCCCAGCCGCGCTCTTCCAGGCCGGCCTGGAAGAGGGCCACCGCGGCCGTGCTCTTCTCGCGGGTCTCCACGTTCGGGAAGAACTCACGCACCTGCGGGTCGGCGTTCATTTCCGCCCACGGGTCCAGGTCGGAGTCGCGCCAGTGCCGTAGCAGCAGTCGTTGGGTTCTCAGTTCTCCCATGCCGGCACTTTAGCTTCCGTGATCGCGACAAACCGGGTGGCGCGGCCGCACCGGGCCCGCGATCCTGGTGACGTCGCTCGATGCCGTGCCCACCCTCGACCCGCAGGAGGCGTCCGTGACCGACGAGGTGGCCGCCCCGCCGGCACCGGCCCGCCACGGCGGCCGGGGGCCGGCGACGACCTCGGAGCGGCGCGGCCGGGCCGGCATCGGCGTCCTTGTCACCGCCGCCGGTGCCGACGCCGTCGCGATCGGCGTGATCCTGCCCGCCCTGCCGTTCATCGTCATCGCGATGCACGGCGGCGCGTTCGGGCTCGGCACACTGCTCGCCGCCGCCAGCGTCGCCACCCTGGTCGCCGCCCCGGTCTGGGGCGCCCTCGCCGACCGGTACGGCACCCGACGGCTGCTCCTGGTCGCACCACTCGTCGCCGCCGCCGGCCATGTCGTCTTCGCCTTCTCCACCAACTATCCGACCCTGTTCGTCGGCCGGGTCGTCGCCGGCCTCGGCGCGGCGGTGGCGCTGCTCGCGCAGACGCACGCCGCCCGGATCGTCGCCGACGCCGACCGGGCCGGCGTCATCGGACGGGTTACCGCCGCACAGGGCGTCGGCAACATCGTCGGCCCGGCGCTGGGCGGCCTCGTCCTGTCGTACGGAACCATCGCCGTCGGGCTCACGGCCGCGGCCGGACCGCTGGTCGCCTGGCTGCTCACCGTCTTCCTGCTGCCGGCCGCCGAGCCCCGGCCGGCCGGCCGCCCGACCCGGCCGGCAGCGCCGGCTGACCGCCCGACCCGGCCGGCAGCGCCGGCTGACCGCCATGGTCACGGCCCTGCGCCAGCGGCGGCTGCGCCGGACCGCCACCGCGATCCTCGTCGGGTGGCTCTGCTTCACCGGATACGCCACGGTCCTGCCGGTCGAACTCGCCGACCGGCTGGCGATCACCGCCGTTACGTACGGGGTGATCATCGCGATCAGCGGCGTGGTCGCGGTCGTCGTCCGTGGCCTGCTGCTCGGCCGCCTGGTCAGGACGTTCGGCGAAACCCGGCTGATGGTCGGCGGCGCGGCGCTGATCGCCGCGTCGATGCTGCTGGCACCGGTGGTGCCGGCCGGGTGGGCGGTTCCGGTGCTGCCGCTGACCTGGGCGCTGGGTGCCTCGGTCCTGTTCCCGTGCGCGGTCGCCGAGATGAGCCGGCTCGCCGGCCCCGACTCGGTCGGGCTGGCCATGGGGGCGGCGGCGATGCTCGCCGGCATCGGTTCGGTCGCCGGCCCGCTCGTCGCCGGAACCGTCCGGACATTCGTGTGGGCGCCGGGGCCGTTCGTCGCCGGTGCGGCGCTGATGCTTGCCGTCGCCGCCCTGGTCGGAACCCGGGCCCACGGTCCGGGCGCCGCCGCCGGCGGCTCAGTAGAGTCACCGGGTGGCGCGGGTGCTGGTGACAGGGATGTCGGGCGCAGGCAAGAGCACGCTGCTGGCTGAGCTGTCGCGGCGCGGCCACGAGGTTGTCGACACCGACTACAGCGACTGGACACTGCCGGACGGCGACTGGGACGAGCCGCGTATGGCAGCTCTGCTCGCGGGGCGGGCCGAGGTCGTCGTGTCGGGAACCGTGGCGAACCAGGGCCGCTTCTACGACCGGTTCGACCACGTCATCCTGCTGACCGCACCACTCGAGGTCCTTCTCGACCGCGTCGCGGCGCGTGCGAGCAATCCGTACGGGAAGACGGCCGAGCAGCGGGCGGAGATCGAGCGTTACGTGGGTGAGGTGGAGCCTTTGCTCCGTCGTGGTGCCAGCATGGAACTCGACGGCCGCCGTCCCGTCACGGAACTGGCCGACATCGTCGAGCGGCTGCTCACCACGACCTCCTGAACGGCGTGTCGCCCGCTTGATTTCTGGAACATCAACTGGGGAATCGGCTAGATTTCTCGCCATGGGTCTGCTTTGCGACGCGGTTGCGGTACTGGACGACAGGGGCGTGCTCAAGCCACTGGGTGAACTGATCCGCCAGGTGTACCGGCGAGCCGCCGACCGGCACGAGCCGGAACTCGGCGACGACGCGATGAGCTTCGGCACCACCGTATGGCGGAACCTGGCCAACCTCGGCAAGGCCACCTTCGACGGCGTCGACGGCGTACGGGTCCGGCTGGAGGACAACTCGCTGGAGATCCTCTGCGCCGGATACGTCGTCCGGCTCTACTCCATGCAGGGCGGGATCGAGTCGATCCGCTGGGAGGGCAGCGAGGTCCGGCTCGGCGGCGCGGTGGAGAACAGCCGCGACCGGCAGCTCGCCTTCGACGACGAGGGACAGAACCCGGAGGTGTTCGCCGGGGTGGTCCCGCCGAAGCGGCACATCCGCATCGCACACACCGGGGACATCACGACCGGAGAGGCGACCGCGTACATCGGGCTGCCGAGAGACAACCGGGACGGCGGTTCGCCGTGGTTCGAGGTGACGCTCTGGTTCGGCGAGGCCCCGACCGTCGGCACCCCGCTGCCGCTCGTCGTCGCGCAGGACGCGGTGCCGGGGCAGAGCTACGACGAGCTGCCGCTCCCTGAGCTGTCGATCGAGGCCCTGCGGCCGGCCGGCGTGGCCGGCCGTACCGCCGGTCGGCTGGCGTGACGGACGGACCGCGACCACCGGTACCCGCCACCGTGGCCGTCGCGGCGTTCGAGCCGCACGCCCTCGGGCTGGCCCGCCGCTGGCGACGGATGCGCAAGAACGAACTGGCCCGGCAGATCGGCGTCACCGCGGCCGCGGTCAGCCAGTACGAACTCGGCCAGGCCCGCCCGTCGTCGGCGGTGCTGGCCCGGCTGGCCCTGGCGCTGGGGATGCCGGTCGAGTTCTTCGCCGCCGGCATCCCGACGCCGGCCACGGCCGGGCACGCGCACTTCCGCAGCCTGCGGGCGACCAGCCAGGCGGAGCGGGATCAGGCGGAGGCGTTCGGCGAGATCGCCTGGCGCGTCGTCGAGGTCGTCGGCCGGCACCTGCGGCTGCCCCCGCTGCGGCTGCCGCACCTGGACCTGCCGGAGCCGACGCGGGCGGAGGACGTACGGGCGGCGGCCGCGGCGGCCCGGGAGGCGTTCGACCTCGGTGCCGCGCCGGTGCCGCACGTGGTCCGGCTGCTGGAGGCGTACGGGGTGATCGTGCTGGCCCTGCCGGACGTGTCCGAACGCGTCGACGCTTTCTCGCACTGGTACGGCCAGCGGCCGTTCGTCTTCCTCAATCCGGCGAAGAACGACAAGGCTCGGTCCAGGATGGACGCCGCGCACGAACTGGGACACCTGCTGCTGCACCATGACGCCGAGCCGGGCAGCCAGATTCTGGAACGGGAGGCGACCGCGTTCGCCTCGGAGTTCCTGGCCCCGAGCCAGGTGCTGGCGGAGGAACTGCCGGCCCGGCTCGACTTCGACCGGCTGCACGAGCTGAAGCGCCGCTGGGGGATCAGTCTGAAGGCGCTGGTCTACCGGGGGCACGACCTGGGCGTGTACCGGGAGCACACCTACCGGCGGGGGATGGGCCTGCTCGCCCAGTGGGGATATCCCGAGCCGGGCGACCTCGGCCCCCGCGAACAGCCGTCACTGCTCGGCAGAGCCGTCGAGCTGCTCGAACGGCAGAAGGTCTCGGCCGAGAGCCTGGCGGCGCGGGCGGGGCTGCCACCGGCACTTGCCCGTACGGTCTTCGACGCCGCCACCGAACACGTACCCGAACTATTATTCAATAACTAGCCGAATAGTAAGAGAGTCGGTCTGCTCGGCTAAGCATGGGTTACTGCTCAGTGCTCCACTAGACGCTGAAATTTCCACCTGAACATGTAGGCGTTCGGGTGCCTCTGTTGCCGTTGGTGCGGCATCGACCGTGCGAGGGAGCACATGCCGGCCTCGCCGGCATGTGCTGTTTCCCTCGGCAACGTTCGAACATTCGATGGTTGTGTCAGAGTGATGCTCAATCCGTTGGCGCCGTCGTTCCCACAGGGCAAGCAGTAGAAAGGTGGCTCCAGCAACAAGGCCACTGGTGGGCCCGAAGTGCTCTACGCCTAGATCAAGAAGGCTCTTCGAACTTGGGCGGGGTTCGTGGCTGAGCCGACCCGAGCGTGAGGGGCTCGCAGCTCATCGGTGATCATCTGAGTGTCTAGTTCGGATGGTCACAAGTGAAGAGCTGCGAGCATGGTCAACGATACGACCCGGCTGCTGGGCCTGGACGGCCTGGTCGTCGAGCGGGTCGAGCTGGATGTCACCGGTGTTCCGGTGGTGGACCTGTCCACCGGTTGTGAGCAGGCACGATGCTGCCCGCAGTGCGGGCAGCGGGCAGTGCGGGTGAAGCAGTGGACCACGACCCGGCCGCGGGACCTGCCGGTAGGTGGCCGGGCGGTACGGCTGCGCTGGCGCAAACGTCGCTGGTACTGCTCGACGTCAGGCTGTCCGCGTAAGTCGTTCACCGAGCAGGTGGCACAGGTCCCGGCCCGTGTCCGGCTGACCAGCCGGCTGCGGCAGGCGGCCGGGGCGGCGGTCGCCGATGCGGGTCGCACGATCGTGCAGGCCGCCCGGGACCACGGGATCTCCTGGCCGGTCGTGGCTGCCGCGTTCACTGCCCACGCGAAGCGGGTGTTGCCGGCCGAGCCGGAGCCGGTCGCGGTGCTGGGTATCGATGAAGTTCGCCGCGGCAAGCCGCGCTGGATCTGGGACACTCCCGCTGGTTCGTGGACCGTGACTGCGGACCGCTGGCACGTCGGCTTCTGCGATCTGTCTGGCGGTCAGGGACTACTCGCGCAGGTCGAAGGCCGCACTACGGCGGCGGTGACCGGCTGGCTGACCGCTCGCCCGCCGGCTTGGCGTGAGCGGGTCCAGGCGGTGGCGATCGACATGTGCACCGTGTTCAAGTCCGCGATCCGGCAGGTGTTGCCGCACGCGGTGCTGGTCGTCGATCACTTTCACGTCGTGCAGCTGGCCAACCGGGCGGTCACCGAGGTCCGCCGCCGCATGACCCTGATCCAGCGGGGGCGCCGCGGTCGCGGCAGCGACCCGGAATGGCGGATGCGGAACCGGCTGACCCGCTCGGCCGCCCGTATGCCCGGCAAGCACGTCGACCGCCTCGTCGACACCCTCGATGCCCTCCCGGCGGCGATCGGTGCTCCGATCCTGGCCGCGTGGAACGCGAAAGAGGACCTGCTCGACCTGCTCGCGACCGCCCGCACCCAGCCGAACAGGGAACACGTCCACCGGCTGCTGTACCGCTTCTACGCCCGCTGCGCCGCCTCTGACCTGCCCGAACTCCACCGGCTCGCCACCACGATCGAGACCTGGTGGCCACAAATACTGGCGTTCCTGACCACCGGCATCACCAATGCCGGCTCGGAAGGAACCAATCGGGTTATCAAGACCGTCGCCCGCGATGCCTACGGCTTCCGCAACCCCGAGAACCAGCGCCTACGGACCCGCACCGCCACCACCCGCCGACACCGCGGACACCTCAACCCCGCTTAATTTCGAAGAGCCATCAAGAAGGCGGCTTACTGCATCCTGGGACCAGATCTCGACTGAGTTAGGGGCGATCGGACCTGTAGCGTCGGCGGACTCAAACATGGAGCCACTCCACTTCAACCCGTCAGCAAGGGAGCACCTAGGCCACCAAGTCCACTTGGTCCGCCATATCGACCATGATGCCCGCGGGGGCGAGTCAGGTCAACCCCTAAGTGGACTTAGTCCACCAAGTGTGTAACCATGGCGGCATGAGGGAGCCTGAGTATCGCCGCGTGGCAGCCGACCTCCGAGCCAAGATCGAATCGGGAGAGCTCGCACCAGGGCAAGTCATTCCGAGCGAGAGTGATCTGATGGCTCAGTACGGAGTGGGTCGAAATACCGTGCGTGCTGCAGTGTCCGAACTCGCGGCGGTAGGCTTGGTCGCGGGGCGGCAGGGTAAAGGTCGATACGTGCGCCAGCCCGATGTTCTCAGGGTGTGGGGTGCTCGTGTCCGGGATTCGGGACGCGAGTCCGACGCTGGATTGGTTGATAAATGGACTGAGGACGTGAGTGCGCAAGGGCGCATTCCGGGGCAGGTAATTGAAGTTCACCTTCTCGTGGCAACCGACGAAATCGCTCAACGGCTCCAAGTTTCGACGGGGGAGCCGGTTGTGGTGCGGCGTCGGATTCAAACAGTCGATGGAGACCCGTGGCGACTCAGTGAGACATACTTCCCTCTCGATCTTGTGGCGGGGACGCGCATCTTGGAGCCGGTCAATATCGAAGAAGGAGTTGTTCGCTATCTCGCCAACTTGGGGCAGAGAGTAACTTTAAACAAGGATGAACTGAGCGCGAGAATGCCTACTGTCGATGAGGCCCGCATACTTGCACTTGCTGTCGGCACTCCGGTCCTTGTGCAGCTAAGGACGGCCTATGACGGTGCTCATGCTGTTCGCACAAGCCGTGTAGTGACCCCTGGTGACCGCGTGCGCCTCATCTATGAGATGAAATCTTCATAGCTTGATCGGCGCCCGAATCGAGCCTTTCGCGCCCGCAGACACGACCTCCGGCCTTCGAATAGGGCAATCCGCGTCCACCACTGGCGGGCGGATGGCGCGGAACCGTCACAGCGACATGCTGGAGGAGGCCGTCGACCGAAGTCGGTCAACGGCCTCCGCCTCGTCTTCATCTGCTGCGGAGTCAGAGCCTCCCTGCCCCCGCGCCCGCGGTGACGGATGCCTTCACGGTTTCGACGTTGTCGGCGGTGTAGCCGTACGGGAGAGCGGCGACGGAGCCGTTGGTCTCGCACGGTCCGGAGTTGGTGAGCGAGTTGCCGCGCGCGACCAACCGTCCCGGGTCGGAATCCGCGTATCCGCTCGCCGACCAGCACGCTTGCCGCACGTTCTCGAAGACGTTCGCCTCGACGAGCAGTCCGGCGTTCTCGAGCGAGGCGATGGCGTACGAGTCGGCGTTGTTGTTGACGTTCGAGTAGTAGTTGTTGAAGACGTGGACGGTCTCGCCGAACCGTACCCGGGGGCTGCGTTCGAAGGTCCGGTCGAACCAGTTGTGGTGGTACGTGACCCGCAGGTGGCCGATGTCCTGGCCGCCGTTGCCGTCGGAGTGGCCAACCAGTGAGGTCTTCCAGTGGTCGCGGATGACGTTCCACGAGACGGTGATGTAGTCGCTGCCCCGGGTGATGTCGATCATTCCGTCGTAGAAGTCGGGGTGGTTCTCGATGGTGCTGGACAGGGTGTTGTGGTCGATCCAGACGTGGGTGGCGGTTTCGATCCCGATCGCGTCGCGGCCGGGTACCCCGCGGATGTTCATGTTCTGAATGATCACGTTCGCCGGGGACATGTCCTCGATGGCGAGGGTGGTTCCGGAGATGCCGGAGTTGGCGCCGACGCCCCGGATCGTCTTGTTGGCGGTGATCTCGACGGTGCCCGAGCCGGTGAGCATTCCGTTGACGAGGATGGTCCTGGTGCCCTCGGTCTGTGCCTGGGTCCGGAAGTCGGCGAAGGTGCTCACGGTGACGGTGGGGCCGCCCGCTCCGCCGGTGGTGCCACCAGCCTGTGTGGCCCATCCGATGATTCCGCTGGGCGAAGGCGGCGGGGTGGTCGGCGGTGGGGTGGTGGGTGGTGGCGTCGTGGGTGGTGGCGTCGTGGGTGGCGGGGTCGTCGGCGGGACGGTCGTGGGCGAGGTGGTCGGGCTTGGTCCGGCCGCATCGGTCGCCAGTACGTCGTCGAAGGAACCTGCGGCGTAGTTGGCGACGAGCCCGGCCCGCCCCGTGGAGTAGGAACCGTCCGATGCGGACACGACCGGGGTTCCGTTGACCGACCCGACCAGCGAACCGCCGGTCGCGCTCAGTGACAGCGTGTACCAGGCGCCGGTGGACGTCGGGAACGACGCCGAGGCCAACGTGGTTGCCGCTCCCTTGCGGATCTGAACGGAGTTGGGGGTGAGCACGAGCGCGTAGAAGTTCGACGCGCTCTGTACGCGGGCCGCCACGCCGATCCCGCGTGAGGTCGCGCCGCCGAAGGTGTTGGCCCGGACGTTGGCCGTCACCGTGGCGGTCGACCACGAGGTGGAGCCGCTCAGCGCCTTGGCGCTGGCGCTGGTGCTGGACTGCGAGTAGGCGCCGGACGATACGGACCAGGTTCCGCCCGAGGTGCTCCAGCCGTTGGCGTTGCCGTCGTCGAAGTTGTCCGACAACAGGGTGGCCGCGTTCGCGGTCGCGCTGACGGTCAGGACGAGTGCCGTGACGGCGGCGCTGGCGCCCGCCGCCAGGGCGATCCGGGTACGCCTACCCGGTCGGTGGGGTGTGTGTCGCGCTTCCTGCACTGTGAGCCTCCCTGCGATGGAATGCGCTTTCCCGTCAACATAGAAAGGCATACTCAAAGCCGTCAATGGGTACCATTTGCAGCTTTGTTGCATTGAATTGGCTGAAATGCCAAAAGCCGGCTCGTCGGCCGGCTGTCATATGGGAAGCTATCGCCGGGTTTGGGACGGTCCCCGGACTCTCCGCATTCGCAGGATTGGCGCCGATCCTATGGCAGCCACTACCCGTCCACCAGTCGCATCCGGAATGCGGGCCGCCAGCCCGATGTCGCCCCAGACCTCGCCCCGGCCACCGGAAACGGCGTTGATCCACCCGCCGGGGCAGCGGATGCTGGTTGTGCCCCCGGCCGCACGGGTACGTGATGTACGCCCTGACCCGGCCGGGCGGCCGGCAGAGCATGGACCGCGAAGGAGACGTACCGGTGATGCCCGACCCGACGACCGTCCACCCGCTCCCGGCGCACCAACGTGTCGTGTTCCTCAAGCCGCTGGTCACCACACCGAAGATCGTCGTGGGGGAGTTCACGTACTACGACGACCCGGACGGTGCGACGGAGTTCGAGCACCGCAACGTGCTGTACGGCTACGGGCCGGAGAGGCTGGTCATCGGGAAATACTGCGCGATCGCCGCCGGCACCCGGTTCCTGATGGCCGGAGCCGAACATCCCACGATCGGCGTTTCCACCTTCCCGTTCACCATGTTCGGCGGCGAGTGGGCCGAGAAGACCCTCGACATCATCACCGGCATGCCCAGCCGGGGCGACACCGTGGTCGGCAACGACGTCTGGATCGGTTACCAGGCCATCGTCATGCCGGGTGTGCGGATCGGCGACGGGGCGATCGTCGCGGCCGGTGCCGTGGTCACCGCCGACGTGCCGCCGTACACGATCGTCGGCGGCAACCCGGCCCGGACGATCCGGCAACGCTTCGACGACGCCGACATCGACCGGTTGCGGCGCGCCGCCTGGTGGGACTGGCCCGTCGAGCTCGTCACCGAGCACGCCCGCACCATCATGGCCGGGACGCCGGCCGACATCGAACGCGTCGACGTCGAGCGGCGCCAGCGGTCCAGCGGATGACCCGCCGGGGGTACGGCCCGTCTCGAGGCCGGGCGATGGCCGGCGATCAGTGCCAGCCCGTGCATCCGTCGGTGCGGTAACTGTCGTCCGTGGTCCAGATGATGAAGCAGGCCCGTACGTACTGCCGGAAGGACCACATGTTGGTCCACTTCTGCCCGCCGCCCGGACCGCCGCCGAGCTGTTCGGTGCCACCCTGCACCTGGAGCACGAAGCCGCACGGCCGCCACATCGGCAGGCAGTCGAGGCCGGTGGTCCGGGCCCAGGCGGCGTCGCAGTTCCTCGACCGGCGCAGCTCCAGCAGCACGCCGGCGAGGTACGGGTCGGAACCGTTGTAGTAGAACGAGGCGAGATTCCCCGACGACGTGTCGTTGCACTGTTTGGCGCCGGGATCCTGGCCGTTGCAGCTGGACTGGTGACACAGCGCCGCCTGCGCCGGGACGGCGATGCCGATGCTCATGAGTAGGCCGGCGAGAATGGCCGCCAGCAGTCTGCGGTTCATCGCTTCTCCTCGGGGCCGTCGATGTGGGCCAAGGCCGACGGTACGGTCGTTCGCCCCGCCAACGGAGATCGCTTGCAATCCTCGTCGTGGCCCGCAATCGAGCACCGGGCGCCGTCGTGGCGATCTCCGTGCAGATATCGTCAAACGTCTATGTTGACGGAGGGGTGTGGGCTCCCTACCTTCGGTCAGTGCGGGTGCCGCCAGACCTGCTGGCGACAAAAGACTGACTGCTCCGAAACGAAGGAGGCAGGCGGAATGCGAATCAGTCCAACCGGTCCAGGCCCGAACAGGGCCGCCACGAGACCCAAGACCTGGCGGCGGGTGGTCGGCCTGGCCACCGCGGCGCTGCTGGGGGCCCTGTCGATCGTGGCCACCCAGCAGAGCGCGAACGCCTACGCGTTCATCGGATGCAAGTGGAACACCTCCGCGGTCCGGTACTACGTACCGTCACCCCTGTTGTCGTTCCCGACCTGGCTCAACGCCGGCGACTCCTGGGCCGGCCTCGATGCGACACTGACCTGGATCAACTCGAACGTGCACATCCACGCGACGAACGAGAGCCGCGGCAACACCGTCGTCTGGACCGGCGTGACCCGCAACCGGGGCACCGTGCAGGACCCGCCGCCCTGCCCCGGCGGCATCTTCACCACCGGCCAGGTCGAGGTCGTCCTCAACTGGACGGCGATCAGCGGCTACAGCAACGCCCAGAAGCAGGGCGTGGCCGCCCATGAGTTCGGACACGCGCTCGGCCTGGCCCACACGACGACGCTGCCGGTCAAGCTCATGTACCCGTACGACAGCAACCGGCACAGTGCCGGCGTCACGACCCCGCAAAGCGACGACAGGGCAGGCATCAATGCGCTCTACTGACCGGCCGCGAATCGGCGTACTCGCCACCGCCGTACTGATCGCCGCCTCCCTCACGGCCTGCGGCACCCCGGAGCGGGCGGACTCCCAACTGCCCCGGTTCGACATCGAAGGCACCCGGGCGCACATGTACACGTCCGTCCAGGAACTCGCCGACAAGGCCAGCGCGATCATCGTCGCCACACCCACGGGCAAGTCACACAGCCGGCCACTACCGCCCGAGCACGGCGAGCCCGACTCGGCGCCGACCCGCTACGTCAAGATGACCGTCACCAAGGTCGTCCAGGGCACCCTCGACGCCCGCGAGATCGACCTCGTCAGCCCCGGAGTCGACCAGACCACCGGCGACCTCGGCCTGCTCTCCGGCGGCCCCTTCCTGCTCTTTGTCACCCCCGCCATGTACGGCCCCGACGACCCTGCCCGCGGCTACGTCGTGGTCGGCGGCCCGGCGGGCGTCTACGCCAAGACGACCGGCGCCACCGCGTTCCAGAAGGTCGACGTGGCCAGCGGGTCCCTGCCGGCCACCCTGCGCGACACCCCGCAGGACCTGCCCGCCATCACCAAGACCGAGGCCCAGCTCCTGCGCGAAGGGCCGTAGCGACCGACCACGGGTGCCGCCCGCCGGGCCGACGTACGGTCGGGCACGGCCGGGCGGCACCACGGCATCCGGCCGCGTGCCGTCGGCTCCGGCCGTACCCCATCGCCGCCTTTCCGACCACGAGTCAGTCATGGTAGGCGAATGTGATCTCCAGTTCGACGCAGATGTTGTGCGGCAGTCGAGGGTGTGAGAAGGCCGTCCGGGTATGCCCACCGCGCTCGCCGAGGACGTCGGTGAACAGCAGGGAGGCCCCGTCGAGGACCATGGGCTGATCCCAGAACGTGTCGGCGGAGGCCACATGCCCGGCCACGTGCAGCAGGCATTCCAGCCGTTCGAAGCCGTCGAGGGCCTGATACAGGCGGGCCAGGGCGTTCAGCCCGGCGGCGCGGGCGGCCTGCTGGCCGTGCCGGGTGCTCAACTCCGCACCGACGCGTCCGGTCAAGGCGTCAGGTCCCGACCCGGAGACCTGGGCGGCCAGAAACCCCATGCCGTTGTGCAGCCGGTACGGCAGGTACGCCCCGGCCGGCGGCGGCGGATCCGTGGGAAGGCGCAGCCCCAGTTCGGTCAGCCGGGCAAGGGCTTCCTCGGTGAACGTCACTGTCTGGATCCCCCTGAGTGTGCGACGACGCGGCGGGAAGCCGTGCAAGGTCATCGTCCCGAACGGCTGGCCTGCACCCTGCGCGACAGGCTCGCCAGCCTCGATCGTCCCTGATCGCGTCCAGTGGCCGTGCTGGGCGGCACGGCGTGGCGCGGCACCGCCGTACGCCTGGGCGTCCACCATCGACCAGGCCGTGGCAGATCTCGTGGCCCGAGGCGCTCCCGGCGGCAGGAGGCCGCTGTGGGAGCGTTTCCATAGGAGTGCACATGGATCGGGAACCTGTAAAGAAACAGCAGCCGGCCCTCAGGAGGCGGACATGTCCGCCCCGATGCCGCTACGGCTGCTCAGATAGCTGGTCGGCGGCAGCTTCCCGTCCGGTGGCCGGGCGCCCTCGGCCGCGGACGCGTCCGTCGACCGGAACTCCGACCGGGTCCACTGCCCACCGTCCCAGGAGTTGCCGTCCGGCGTCACACCGGACCCGACCCGCACCGCACGCTCGTTGTCGACCGCCAGATTCCGGCGTGCCGTGCCGGTGGCGTCGGTGAGGTCGAAACCGGTTCCGTCGTTGTCGAAGGCCGTGTTGCCGATCAGGCTCAGGTTTCCCCGATTGGCCTCGACACCGAAGCCGTGTCCCCGGTTGCCCCACGCCGCATTGCCGTGGACCCGGTGCCCCGACGACGATGTCAGCTCGCCGCCGCCCAGGGAGAAGCCGTACCCGTTGCTCCGCCAGCCCGACACGCCCCAACGGTTCTGGCCGTTGCCGTACGACCAGTTGCGTTCGACGGTCAGCGGGCTGTCGAAGGCACCGAAGTCGAAGCCGTCGTCGGCGTTGTGGAACGCCCGGTTGCCGCGCAGCACGTTGCCCTCGCCGGCGCCGAACTTCACCCCCAGTCCGATGCCGACGCTGCCGGTGCCGCCCGGCTCGTGGTTACGGAAGAAGTCGCTGTCGAGCACCTGGTTGCCGACGGTGCCGGGATCACGCAGCAGCAGCCCCGACCTGGCATTGTCGTGCATCGACAGCCGCTGGAAGGTGGTGTGCGAGCAGGCACTGCACACCCAGGCATGACTGCGCGAACCGTGGACCTCCAGATCCTGCACGGTCCAGAAACCCGTCTGCTGGGTCACCGCCCACTTGTCGGCGGGCACCCCGGTCGCGTCCAGTATCGGCCGCTCGTCCCGGTAGGCGCTCAACACGATCCGCCGGGCGGCGGCACCACTCGTGCGGATCTCCACCGGCCGGGTGAGACGGTACGTACCGCCGCGCATCGCGATCGTCTGCCCGGGCCGGACGACCTCGACCGCCCGGTTCAGGGTGGCGAAGGGCCGCTCCAGGCTGCCGTCGCCGCCGTCGCTGCCGTCCGGCGCGACGTAGATGTCGGCGCTGGTCACCCCGGTGACCACACCTCCCGGCCCAGGTGTCGCCGGCGTCGCGCCCGCCGACGGCCCGGCGGATCCCGGCGTCGGGGTCGGCGCCGGCGCGGCCACCACCGGGCCCGGCCCGCCGGGCGCGGCACCCACGACATCGTCACCGGGCCCGGTGGGGGAGACGTGGACGGCGAACATGATGGCGCCGACCGCCAGCGCGACGACCGCGCCCGCCCCGACCACAACCTTCTTCGACAGGGCAGCCTGCACACCGGAGCCGCCACCCGTCCCGGACGCCAGCGCGACAGGTGTCGCCAGGTGTGCCTCCACCGCCGCCCGCACAGCCGCAGCGGCCGCGACCGACAGCGGCAACGGTGCCAGGCCGTACAGCAGTTGCTCCGGCGGGACCAGCCCACCGCCGATCCCCGCGCAGAGCTGGCAGTCGCGTACGTGCCGGACGAACCGCTTGCGCCACAACGGCGACAACGAGTCGTCCCAGGACCGGGCGAGCGCGTCCAGTTCCGGGCAGCGGGGTCGGTGCCGCAACGCCGCCACCACCGTACGTACGGCCGCGAGCTGAGCCTTCATCCGGTGCAGCCGTACGGCGGCATGCCGCTCCGTCAGCCCGAGTGCGGTCACCACCTCGCCCCGGCTCAGCTCACCGGTCGCCTCCTGCCACCACAGGGCGAGCAGATGGCGGTCCTCGGCATCGAGCCAGCGGGTCGCCTCGGCCAGCTGCCGGCGCTGCCCGCCCAGCACGAGTTCGGAGACCGTCCGGTCGACGAAGTCGCCGGCCGGATCCGGAACGTCGTCGGCCGAGTCCTGGAGGGGCAACTCGACCCCCCGGCGCCCGCGCCAGTATTCCTGGACCTGCCGGTAGGCGATCGACACCACCCACGGCCTGAACCGGTCGGGGTCACGCAGGTCGGGCAGGCCACGGACGACCCGCAGCATGCACTCCTGGACCACGTCGTCGACGTCGGCGTGGCCGTTCAGCGCGCGACCGATCACGTTGTAGACCAGCGGAAGATGGGCGGTGACCAGCTCCGCGACGGCGGACCGGTCGCCGGCCTGGGCGGCGACGACGAGCGCCTCGGTAGCAGCCTCGCCGTTCCGCACCGCCGCACTCCCTCGCACACCGTCCGTCAAGGGCGGCGCATCTCTGGCAGCATGGCTGCGGCGAGCGGGCCGGAAGCGGACAACACCGGGTCGGCCATCCATCCCGACCGATGGGGATCGTACCAGTGCCCATCGTCGACGGGACCGTGCGAATTCCGGTTCAGAGTCCAGGGCCGAGGGCCCGCCCGCGAACCGCGACCGGTCGCCGGGGACGCTCCGTGGCAAGCATGGTTTGGGACGTTGGACGGTTCTGGCGCCTGCTCGACATCCCTACATCCCGGTCTTCCCAATCCTGGACCGCATCGACAGTCTCCGAGGTGGGATCGCGATGAGGGGGTTCATGTGACGGCACCGACGACCAAGGCGAAGATCCACAGTGACGGGGGGCCGGATACGGGCGGCGGAGATTCGCAGGTGTCGGTGTTGCCGGAGCTGCGGGAGATGTGGTGGGAGTCCGGGATACGGGCCCGCGCCGATGCCGGGGTGTTCGCGGTGTTCGCGGAGCTGCCGCGGCTGGTGGTGACGGCGTTGGCGGTCGCGTGGCGGGCGGACCGGTTCCGTACGTCGGTGGTCGGTGTCGCGACCGTGGGGGCGGGGGTGATGGCGGCCTTCGGGCTGCTGGCCACCCAGCGGGTGCTGGTGGAGTTGTTCACCGGCGGCCCGACCCCGGACCGGGTCGCGGCGGCGTTGCCGGCCCTGGCGGCGCTGGCGGCCGCGACCGCGGTGCGGTCCGGGCTGGGGATCGCGACCGGGTACGCGCAGAACGGGTTGACGCCGAGGGTGGACCGGGAGGTCGAGCGGGGCCTGTTCGAGGTGACGACGGCGGTGCGGCTGGACGCCTTCGACGCGGACGCGTTCGCCGACGAGATGGAGCGCGCCTCGCGCGGCACGGACTCGGCGATCTCGCTGGTGCAGGGAGTGATGAGCCTGCTCGCCGGAGTCGTCGGCCTACTCGCGGTGGCGGTCGCGGTCGTGATCATTCATCCGTTGCTGCTGGTCGCACTGCTGGTGGCCACCGTGCCGGGCGGGTACGCGGCGTTGCGGGCCGGCCATCTGCGCTACCAGACGTTCCTGGCCGGGTCGGTGCGCCGCCGCCGGTTGTGGCTCCTGCACCGGCTGATGGCCGAGCGGGCGACGGCGCCGGAGTTGCGTTCGTACGGCCTGCGCGGGTTCCTGCTCGACCAGTACGACCGGGTCATGGGGGTCGAGACCCAGATCCAGCTCGCCCTGGCCCGCCGGGTCACCACGACCACCGCCGTCGGTGCGGTGGTCGGCGGGATCGCGACCGGTGGCGTCTACGTCCTGCTCGCGGTGCTGCTGCTAAACGGCCGGGTCCCACTGGCGGCCGCGGCGACGTGTGTGATCGCGGTCCAGGCGGCACAGCGGGCGCTGGCCACGGTCACGTTCCAGGTCGACCGGATCTACACCGAGGGCCGGCATTTCGGTGACTACACCGGCTTCATGGACCGGGCCGCCCACCACCTGCCCGACCCCGCCGACGCCGGCCGGCCCGAACCCGGCCCGCTGGAACAACTCACCATCCGGGGCGTCAGCCTGTCCTACCCCGACCGGGACGAGCCCGCCGTCGACGACGTCACCCTGACCGTCCGGGCCGGGCAGACGGTCGCGTTCGTCGGTGAGAACGGCTCCGGCAAGACCAGCCTCGCCGCCGTGATCGCGGGACTCCGCGCCCCGACCGGCGGCGGTGTCGAATGGAACGGCACCCCGCTGCACGGCTGGGATCCGGAAGCGCTGCGGGCCAGGATCGCCGTGGTCACGCAGGAGTACCACAAGTGGCCGTTCACCGCCGCCACCAACATCGCCATCGGCGACACCGGCACCGCGCCGGACCAGGCCCGGATCGAGGCCGCGGCCGTACGGGCGGTCGCCCACGACATGGTCCGCGACCTGCCGCACGGCTACGAGACCCTGCTCGACCGGACCTTCGCCGGCGGCCAGGACCTCTCCGGCGGCCAGTGGCAGCGGATCACCGCCGCCCGCGGCTTCATGCGCGACGCCGAACTGCTGATCATGGACGAGCCGTCGTCCGCCCTCGACCCACGCGCCGAGGACGCCCTTTTCCAGGCCATCCGGCACCGGCAGGGTAAGGCGACCACGATCCTGATCACCCACCGGCTGGCCAACGTCCGCCACGCCGACCACATCTACGTCCTGGACCACGGCACCCTGATCGAGTCCGGCACCCACGACCAACTCCTCGCCGCCGGCGGACACTACGCCGAACTGTTCACCCTCCAGGCGGCCGGCTACCGCGCCGCCACGGCATAGGGTGCGGACAATCAACCCTTCCCGAGTGGAGTGCACATGCCCGACGGCTGGCAATGGGACCGGACCCTGTTCCGTGGCAGTGCCGCCTACTACGACCAGGGCCGTCTGCCGTACGCGCCAGGGTTCGCCGACCGGCTCGCCGACACGCTCGGGCTGGACAGGAGGGGCCGGCTTCTCGATGTCGGTTGCGGTCCTGGCACGGTCACCCTGGCGCTTGCCGGACACTTCGCCGCGGTCGTCGGCGTCGATCCGGACCCCGACATGCTGGCCGAGGCGCGCCGCCGTGCGCGGCGGATCGGCGTCGACAACGTGCGCTGGGTCGAGGCCCGCGCCGAGGATCTGCCGGCGGATCTCGGTGTGTTCCGGGCGGTGCTCTTCGCGCAGTCGTTCCACTGGACCGACCGCGACCGGGTGGCCGCGACCGTGCTCGACATGCTGGTGCCTGGCGGGGCGTTCGTGCACATGAGCGACCACAAGGAGCCGCCGTCGCGGCCGGTGCCGCTGCCGCACCCGGCGCCGCCGTTCGAGCGGATCCGCGCGCTGGTGCGCGACTACCTGGGCGAGGTGCGCCGCGCCGGCCAGGGTGTGCTCGTCAACGGCACGCCGGGCCGGGAGGATCTGGTGCTGGCGCGGGCCGGATTCGAAGGGTTCCAGCGGTTGATCGTGCCGGCCGGCGAGGTTGTCGAGCGCGGCGCGGACGACGTCGTCGCATGGGTGTTCTCCCGATCGGACTCGGCACCGCACCTGTTCGGCGACCGGCGCGACGAGTTCGAACACGACCTGCGTGGGGTGCTGCGTGACGCGTCGCCCGACGGGGTCTTCGCCGAGCGGTTGCCGGATACCGAGATCATGGTCTGGCGTAAGCCGTCGGTCGTGTGACAGTGCTCAGCGTCAGGACACGATGTCGCCGTGGATGAGGACCTTGTCGCAGTAGATTTCCACCTGGGTCAGCTTGAGGCTGAACGTGCCGCTGGACCTGATCTTGAATTCCCACTTGTGGGTCACGCCGTTCAGTGCGAACGGGAAGCGGTAGTTCGCGGTGTCCCAGCCCATGGATTTCTTGACGGACTGGCCGTTGACCTGGGCGCCGGATGAGCCGGCGGCCGAGATGGAGAAGGTCAGCGGCGTCGCGTCGGGGGCCGCGGACTTGGCCCTGATTCTGACGACGTACAGCGATGGACTCTTGACGATGTTCTCTACTTCGAAGTCATTCATCGCCGCACCCCGAGGGTTGATCGTGATGAGCCCCGCCCGCATCCAGACAAACACCGGTTGTCGGGGCTGTCAACGAGGGGCGGACGCGACGATCCGCCGATTCGCCCACAGTGGATGATCGGGGAGACGTGCCGGCACCTTCGGCTGTGGCCGCGGCCGGATCGGCCGTTGTCGCCGCGGGTTGCGGATCAGGGTCAGGGTAGGCCGATCAGGTCGCACATCCGGCGCATCTGGTGGTCGAAGTACTCCTCCCGGGCCCCGATCACGCCGTCGAGCTGGCCGAAGAGTTCGAAGCTGACGGCGCCGAAGCAGTGGATCCAGCCGGTGGCGCCCCGGGCCAGCAGGGCCTCGGGAAGTCCGGCGAAGAGGCCGTCGCGGACGGCGGCCAGGTCGGCGTGGACCGGGCCGGGCAGTCCATCGGGGCCGGGATCGGCCAGGGCGCCGACGGCGAAGCCGTCGACGAGGATCCCGATCAAGGTGGCCGGGGTCCGGGCGGCCGCCACGGTGGTCTCCCGTGGAGCGGCGTAGCCGGGAACCGGGCTGCCGAAGAGCAGGGCGTACTCGGCGGGGTGGGCCAGCGCCCAGCGGCGTACGGCGTGGCAGACGGCGAGCCATCGGCCGCGCAGGTCGGCGCGGTCGGTGACCCCGGCGTCGCCGGCCGCCGCGGCATCGCCGAGTGCGTGGTAGCCGTCGACGATCAGGGCGGTGAGCAGTTCGTCCCGGCTGGGGAAGTAGCGGTAGATCGCCGACGACACCATCCCCATGTCGCGGGCGACGGCGCGCAGCGAGAGGTTCGCCCCCTCCGCGGCGAGGTGGCGGCGGGCGATCGTCTTGATCTCGTTGATCATCTCGGCCCGGGCCCTGGCCCGGATGCTGGCGGCAGGCATGTCAGAGAGTGTCGCACACATTCGAGAGCACTGCTCTTGACGGCTGGGGCGTGCATGGGTGAGCATTGGTCTCGTTAGAGAGCACTGCTCTCAAATGCTGAAGGGAGACCTCCAATGGCCGTATACCTGATCGTCGGCGCAGGCATGGTCGGCTCGACCACCGCGCGACAGCTCGCCGAACGCGGCGAGCAGGTCCGAATCGTCAGCCGCTCGGGCCGAGGCCCGACCCACCCCCTGGTCGAGCGGATCGCCGCCGACGCCACCGACGCCGACCGGCTCGGCGAACTCGCACAGGGCGCCGCCGCGATCTACAACTGTCTCAACCCGGCCTACCACCGCTGGCTCACCGACTGGCCGCCGATGGCCGCCGCGCTGCTCACCGCCGCCGAGCGCTCCGGCGCCCCCCTCGTGATCGCCGGCTGCCTCTACGGCTACGGCGAGGTCACCGGCCCGATGACCGAGAACAACCCGCTCGCCGCCACCCATCCCAAACTGAAGATGCGCGCCGACATGTGGGGTGACGCCCTCGCCGCCCAGCGGGCCGGACGGATCCACGCCGTCACCGAGGTACGCGGCAGCGACTACCTCCAGGCACAGTCGATCTTCAGCTTCGTGATGGGTAAGCCACTGCTCGCCGGACGCCGCGCCTTCGTCCCCGCCCCGCTCGACGTGCCGCACACCTGGACCTCGATCAACGACATGGCGGCGATGCTCGTCACCGCCGCCACCGACCAGCGGGCCTGGAACCGCGCCTGGCACGTACCCAGCGCGCCACCGCTGACGATCCGGGAACTCGCCACCCGCTTCACCGGCGCGATCGGGGCGCCCGCGCCGAAGCTCACCACGATCCCCGACCCGATCTTCCGCGCCACCGGCTTCCTCTCCCCGATGCTGCGCGAGCTCCGGACCACGGCGTACCAGTTCGCGCGGCCGTTCGTCATGGACTCCACCGCGGCCACCACCACCTTCGGCCTGCGCCACCAACCACTCGACGAGGCACTGCGCGAGGCGGCCACCCTGCTCGGCGGCATCCCCGGCACGACCACCGGAACTCCGCAAGCCCGCCCGGCCACCGCCTGACCCCCCCGCGCCGACGACACCTGCCCCGGACGTCACCCGGCGCGGTCCGGCTCCGCCCAACGCCCATGCCGAGCCCTCACCGGAGGTTCACCATGTCCACCGCCACCATCGTCCCCACCGTCGTCGCCGGCACCACGAGCCACCGCCGTACCGGTCAGATCGACAACCGCTTCGTCTACGCCAGCTTCGCCCTCGCGTACCTGGTCGGACACGGTGCCGCCGCCCTCTCCCAGGGAACCGACCCACTGGTGAACCTGCCCGGCTGGCTGCCGATGACCCTCCTCGCCACCGGCATCGTGGCCGGCTCGGTCGCCGCCACCGTCGCCTCCACCCGCGCCCAACGGAGCGCCCCCGCAGCCGAGGCCCTGTCCGGCAAGCTCCTCGGCATCGCCTGGGTTACCGGCTTCACCGCCCTCTTCCTCGCCATAACCGGCCTGGCGAACACCCTCGACATGCCCGAACTGCAAACCGTCCTCTGGCCGACCGGCTCCGCGTTCGTGGTCGGGCTGATCTACCTCGCCGAGGGCGCCGCCCGCCGGAACGTACTGCACTACACCCTCGGCAGCTGGCTCGCGCTGATCTCCACCGCGTCGCTCTTCCTCACCCTCGGCAGCTGGCTCGCGCTGATCTCCACCGCGTCGCTCTTCCTCGGCACGCCGGGCCCCTTCTGGATTCTCGCGATCGCCGGCGGCGGCGCCTACGCCATCGCCGCGATGCTCGAAACCCGCCGCCTCGCCACCCGGGACTGACCCACATACCCGAAACGCGGTGGTCCGCTGGACCACCGCGTTCGAGGTACCCGGCCGGGACGGCGCCGCACCCCCGTCAGCTGAAGGCCTTCACCTCTAGCAGGCCCACCGAAAGGTTCGGCGCACTCTGCAGCGACACCCGCAACCGGGTGGTGTTCACCGCCGGGAACGTGACGGTGTTGTACTGGTCAGCGGCCACCGGGTATCCGCTGGCACCGGGCACGTCGACGTAGGAACTGCCGTTCCAGTACTGCAACCGCCACGACGCGGGCAGGTCGACTCCCTGGTTGTCGTCGAAGAAGTACACCTGGGCCTGGCGGAGCGTCTGCGCCGACGACCAGGTGAGTTCGGCCCACTGCTGACCCTGCTCCGGCCAGGTGCCCCAGCGGTTGCCCTGGTTGGGGGCGCCGCTGTTGGAACTGGTCGGGTCACCACCGGTGTTGATGGCCGCGCAGCTCTCCCACGACGAGGTGAACGAGCACGAGGCGGTCGCCTGCGGGGCGAGGTTCCCGCCGCCACTACCGCCACCGACGGTGAGCTGGAACGTACGGGTCACCGGGGTGCTGAGACTGTCGTAGTCGCGCAGCTCCACGGTGAACGAGTAGGTGCCGGCCGTGCTCGCGGTGCCGCTGATCGCGCCGGTGAAACGGTCGAGGCTCAGGCCGGCCGGCAGCGCGCCGCCGACGACCCGCCAGTCGTAGAAGGGCACACCACCCTTGGCCACCAGCGTCTGCTGATACGCCTGCCCGGTCGGGGCGTTGGGCAGGCTCGTGGTCACGATGGAGGGAGCGAGGAACGGCGTGAGGTTGCGGTTCAACGGCCACCCGGCGTTCTCGGCGATCAGCAGCGCCAGCTTGGTCAGCATCCACCGGCGGGTCGGGAACAGGTGGGTCCAGCCGCCGCTCTGGCCGCTGAGCCGGTCCCAGTACGCGGAGCCGCCGGGGACGTGGTAGCTGCTGTCCAGCGGCACGGTCCGGCCCTGGTATGCGATGACCTCCTGGTCGTTGGCGCCACTGGTGTTGACGTAGTTGCGCATGCCGGCCCAGTCGCTGTGGAAGGCGACCGCGTGACCGTACTCGTGCATCACCAGGCCGTGGACGTCGAGCACCGAGCCCTGGATCTCGGTGCGGTACCAGTCCTCGTCGGCCAGCGAGGTGAACAACTGCTTGCCGGCCTCGTCGTACTCGAAGATCATCGCGGTGGAACGGTGGATCGGGCCGGGCAGCTGCTGCCCGTTACGGGTGTGGTAACGGCCGTTGCGGGCCGGATAGCCGGTCGAGTACGGCGTCTGGATCCCGCGGAAATACACCCACATGCCGTTGTAGGCCGCGTTGTTGGTGACGTTGACCGTGTTCTGCCAGTCGTTTCCGGGCAGATGGTTGGGCTCCGCCCCGGACGCCACGGTGTCGAAGGGTTGCAGGTCGAAGAACCGGAACCAGTCCTTCACCCCCTCCTCGGCGGCGGTCCGGAAGGCCGGGTTGTTGAAATAGCCGGTGATGTTGTCGTACCGGTAGTCGAAGACGATCGGGATGGTCGGCTCGAGCGCGGTCTTCTGGTCCTGCTGGACCCGGATCGGCATGGCCTGGGTGTACGTCGTGTTGTTTCCGGCCCGGACCGTCAGCCGCAGTGTGTAGAGCTCGTCCTGCCCCGGGCCACGTTTGGAGTGGATCGCCAGCTTGAAGGTCTTCTGCTCGGCGGAGTTGGCAAAGGTCAGCCGCTTCGTCGCTCCGGTCGCCGTGAGCTGACTCGGTAGATCCATCATCAGCCGGGAGGTGCCCTCGGCCTTGAGATCGATCGTCACCGGAAACGGGACGTCCGTCGGTGGCCGCACGGTCAGTTCGATGTACGGGTTGGCCAGGTAGCCCTCCCAGTCGACGAGTTTGACGCCGTAGTCGTTGACGGTTCGGCCGAACCTGTCGACCACGGTGGCCGTGCCGACGGCGTGGGCCGGTGTCGCGATCAGCAGGGAGGCGAGCAGAACGAGCACCGCGGGCATGATGGCACGTCTCATGTCGAACCTCGGTTTCCTGATGTCGGTGAGCGCCACTGCTGCGCTGAAGCAGCGCCCGGGGGGACGAGAGAAAGTGCGACGGGGGGCGGTGACCGCACCCGTCACGAAGCCGGTGGCATCTCCAACCGCCAATGCGCCTTGTGGAAGTGCCGAGGTTCGCCCCGCGACCCGGCCAGTCGGGTCACGGCTGACGGGCCCAGAGCTGAGGGACCACCGTCGCGGCCGGCCGGTCGGGAACCCCGCGGTTCAGCGGTATGGCCACGGCCATCGCGACGACGGGCGCGGGCGGGACGACCGCCGGCCCTGCGGGGAGGGTGCCAAGGCCGGGAGCCACCGGTACGGCCGTCGGCTGCCCGGACCGGGCTGCCATCCGTCCACATCAGACCCTCAGTGGGCGCGAGGTGGCGGAGAGGGCGAGGAGGATGGATCTCGGACGGCGTCACCATGGGCTCCCGGGTCGTCAGATCACAAGGTGGTGTGCCTTGCTACGGGTGCCCGGAACCGTCGCGGGAGAACAGTAAAATATTAATCGACGTACGTCAAGGTTGCCGGGGGGGGGAAGATCAAGGACATGGGGCGCAGAACTGCCGACTGGACGTGGTCGAAGGTCGACACGATTCACCGAGACGATGACACGACGGATGCTGTCGCGTGTGACGGCCAGATCCATTCCTACCGTTACCGCTCCTACTTGCCGTCCGACAGCTTCTACGAGCGCTGCGTCGGCTTGGCCTGGTGCTCGATGTGCCGCGAATACTCCGGCGCCATGGTGTTCGTACCGCGCGGGGAAACCCTTCCGGACCCCCTTGCCGACCTGCCGGCCCCGGAACGTGAGCGGCTCACGCGAAGCGAGGTCAGGCTGCTCGACCATTTGGACCGCCTCGTCCGGCGGGGAACCTGGCCGACACGCCAACCATGACCAGGGAACGCCCCCGGTCGATCCCGATCCGCATCAGGAGCGTGGACTGTTGAGCGACGCCGACCTGAGCACCTGGGCGATCAACCGGCTCGAGGCACATACGCGCGCATTGCGCAGCGGCGACCCTGCGTTGGAAGCGGTTCGAATCGTCGCCCAATCCAAGGTTTACCACTCCGCCGAGGACCGGGACACCCGCCTACGCTGGGCACTGCTTGCCCTGAACGCCAACCAGCGGCTGCATGACGACAGCCCGTGGGCGAAAGCCAGGATGCTGGGTCATGCCTTCACGCTCCGTACCTGGGTCATCGAGCACTTCGACCCGGGCACCGACCCGACGTGGGATCCGGAGACCCTGGCTACGGACACTCTCCTGGCGCTCGGCGCCGACCCTGCCGAGGTCCCAGCCGTCGACTGGCGCGGGCTTCCCGTCGAGGAGATCGGACGGCTACGCCGGTACAAGAATCTGACCGCACACCTTGACCGGCTGATCAGCTATCTGCCACCAGGCGCGACCAAGGACGAACTCGCTGCGTGGATCCAGGTCCGGGGCCGTCTGCCGTGATCCGGGATCCCTGCGAGAGCCTCCGAGAGATCAGAACCCTCGAAATACCCCGTCCGGGTTCGCTGCCCGCTCGAACTCGACGTAGTCCATGTTCGCGAGCGACAGGTTGTTCTGGATCGCCTGCACCTGGCGGGGCACCGTTCTGAACGGTCCGGCGTCGACTCCGGTGTTGAGATTGACAACGAGAAGAGCGTGGTCGGGCGCCGCCATGGCCACGAGATCGGCGACGAACAGGACCGGATGTCTGTACTCCCATGGGTAGGCCGGGAGGTACCGCGCCGCGATGGCTAACCCATCCAACCCCGCGAGCGTTCGGTTCTCGACGAATTCGACATCGGCGCCGAATCCTTCCTCCGTCGCGGCACCGATTTCCCTCACGATCCACTGCCAGGCACGATCGTGGTCGAAATCCGCGCGGACGACGGGAACACTCCACGTCTCCGGGAGACCGGTCATGGCCGCGGGCTGTCGAGTGGATCCGACAGGCTTGCCTGACGACGCGCACGAACTCGCCGCAGCAGCCTGGCCAGGATCACGGGTAGCAGATGCAGCACGACAATGAGGACGATCGTCAGCGTGGCGATCTGGCCGATCGAGAGTCCTTGCAGCGCCAGCACCAACCCCGCGCATGCGCCGCTGAGCAGCGCGTTCAGTGCGACACGCCGCGCGGTCCCGCGCGTCGACATGTCCGCGTCGGGCTCGGCGGTACGCAGCCTCATTGTCTTGACCATCGCCGCGACCGCGATCAGGACGGCAAACTGCAACGCCCAGAAGGCGGTCATCCCGACGCTGGCGTCACTGGTCACCGACGGCGCGGCGACGGTCGTAACTGCGAACACGATGAAAGCCGGCGGCCAGGTGAAGACAGCGGCGGCCGCCGCTGCCAGTGCGACTCTTCTCGGCAGACTGGGCTGCGGCTGGACCTGTTGTCCGATGCGGGCGATCACCTCGTCGGAGGCCCATACCAGCTTGCGGGTCGAACGCGGGTCGGGCGTCGGGCGCGACATGCGGGCAAGCCTAGAGCGCGCGATCCGCTGCCAGGTAGGCAGGCAGCGCCGCGAGACTACTGTTGCTCCGCATGACCCATGCCGAGATCGAGATCACCGCGGAGCTGGTCCGGGACCTGGTACGCGACCAGCACCCCGACCTCGCCGATCGACCGGTCCGACTGGGCGCGCGTGGATGGGACAACCAACTGTGGCGGCTCGGTGACGACCTGGCCGTCCGGCTTCCCTGGGCGACCGGGTCCGCGGACGCGCTGCTGCGTAACGAGCACGCCTGGATGCCCACGCTGGCCCCGCGCCTTCCGCTGCCGGTCCCCGTCCCGCAGCGATTCGGCGAGCCCTCCGAACGCTTCCCCCGGCCGTGGCTCGTCACCACCTGGGTTCCGGGCACGCCTGCCGACCGTGCCCCGGCCAGTCGGGCCGCAGACGCCGCCGAATCCCTGGCCACTTTCCTGACGGCTCTTCATCAACCCGCGCCCAGTGGCGCGCCCGCGGGCCGCGACCGTGGGGGGCCGTTGACCGACCGAGCCGAGGGATTCGCCGGAGGGCTGACAGCCGCCACCGAGCGGGGACTGATCAACGACCCGGATGCGGTCCGCGCCGTCTGGCACGACGCGGTGACCGCGCCGCAATGGACGGGCCCGGCGCTGTGGATCCATGCCGACCTGCACCCGGCCAACGTCCTCACCGCCGACGGCACGTTCTGCGGTGTGATCGACTTCGGTGACCTCTGCGCGGGCGATCCGGCATACGACCTCGCCGCCGCGTGGCTCCTGCTGCCGGATGAGGCCACCGAGCATTTCTACGCGGCCTACCAGCCGACCCCGGACGCCGCCACCATGCGCCGCGCCCGAGGTTGGGCGATGGCGCGCGCCCTCGGCGGCATCCTCATCGGCGACGCCGGCGTTCACGGCCGCCCGGGCGGCAAGCCCACCTGGGGCCCACCCGCCCACGCCGCCCTGCAACGCCTCATCGCCACGATCGGCTGACCGCGGCGGGTACGACCGGACCCGCGGTAACGATCTGTGTGCGGCAGCGACGTGGATTCTCATTATCGAGAGTGATAACGTTGCTCTCGTGGAGATGTCGAGAGAGCGTTGGGCCGAGCTGGCGCTACACCCGGTGCGGATCCGGATCCTGCGGGCGGTCGCGGGCGCCCGGCTGACCACGCATGACCTGGTGGAGCTGCTGCCCGATGTCCCGCAGGCCACCCTGTACCGGCACGTGGCGATGTTGGTCAAGGCAGGGCTGCTCGACGTGGTCGAGGAACGCAAGATACGCGGCGCCGTCGAGCGGGTGTACGCGCTGCCCGAACACGGCGCGACGCTGGACGCCGCGGCCCTGGCCACGGCCACGCCGGAGGACCATGCGCGCTACTTCACGGCGTTCGTGTCGAGTCTGCTGTCGGAGTTCTCCCGCTACCTCGCCCGGGAGCGGATCGACTTCACCGCCGACGGGGTCGGATACCAGCAACTCGTGCTGCACCTGACGGATGCCGAGCTGGGCGAGTTCGCCGCCGGCTTCAACGCGCTGGTCGGGCCGTTGCTCGGCAATGGGCCCGGCAACGGGCGGACACCACGGCTGTTGGCGACCGTGCTGATGCCGGCCGACCGGCCGGCGGCCACCGGCGACGACAAGCAGGTACCGGGGCCGGTGAACGACTCCGGTACGACGAAGGGGGAATGACTGATGGCATCCGTCACGGTAATCGGCGATGTGATCGACATCCGCTTCACCGGATGGGAGCGGCTGTGGATCGGGCGGGAGCGGCTTGCACTGCGTCTCACCGCGGTGCGGCACGTCGCCCCGGTGGACAACCCTCTCCGTCTGGCCCGAGGCGCCCGGCGGGGGTACGTGGTGTCGGGCTTCGCCAAGGTCGGTGTCTGGGGTTTGTTCGGTGGTCCCCGGCAGCTCGTGGCGGCCCGCCGAGGCGAGCCCGGGCTGCACCTGGTTCTGGACCGGGCCGCGGCGGGCGGTGAGTTCGACGAGGTCGTACTCTCCACCCCGGCCGCGCCGGTCCTGGCGGAGACGATCGGGCGTGCGCTGGCGGCCTGCGGATGACCGGCGACCGTCTGACGATCGAGGTGTCGCGCCTGACGAAGCGCTACGGTGATGTCACCGCCGTGCGCGATCTGAGCTTCACCGTGGAGCCCGGTGTGGTCACCGGGTTTCTCGGCCCGAACGGCGCCGGCAAAACCACCACGATGCGCATGATGACCGGGCTGGTGTCGCCTACCAGCGGCACTGCCACGATCGGCGGGCAGCGGTACGACCGGTTGGCCAGCCCGTCGCGCACGGTCGGTGCGGTGTTCGACACCAACGCGTTCCACCCCGGCCATTCCGCCCGCGACCACCTGCGCGTCTACGCCGCGATGGGCGGCTATCCGGACAGCCGGATCACCGAACTGCTGGACCTGCTCGGCCTCGCCGAGGCCGCCGACCGTCGTACCCGCGGGTTCTCCACCGGCATGCGGCAACGGCTCAACCTCGCCACGGCGCTGCTCGGCGACCCCCGCGTACTGCTGCTCGACGAACCCGGCAACGGCCTGGACCCCGAAGGCCTGTCGTGGCTACGCGGCCTACTGCGCCGGCTGGCCGACCAGGGCCGCACCGTCCTGATCTCCAGCCACGTGCTCAGCGAGATCCAGCAGCTCGTGGATGATGTGGTGGTGATCCGGCACGGCGAACTCGTCGCCACGGGGCCGTGGTCCCGGCTCGCCGGCCCGCCAGCGGTACTGATCACCTCACCCGACGCCGACGTCCTCGCCGTCGCCTTGGCGACCAGCCCGGCCAGCGGCGGCACCGCCTCGTCCGTCGAAGCCGTCGGGCCTGGCCGGCTGCGGGTGCGTGGGCTGGACGCGCCGAGCATCGCCGACCTCGCCGCCGCGCACCGCCTACGGGTCCACGAGTTGGTCACCGAGAACCCCAGCCTCGAACAACTCTTCCTCCACCTGACCACCGGCAAGGCGGCCACCCGATGAAGCTTCTGATCAAAGCGGAGTTTCGCCGGCTGCTGGCCACCCGGATGTGGGGCGGGCTGCTGCTCGCCGCCGCACTGCTCGGCGGCGGCCTGCTCGGCACCATGGCGCTGGTCGGCCCGGAGAACTTCGACCCACCGATGCCCGGGCTGGACACCGAGGCCGGCCTCCGCTCGATCCTCGGCATCCTCGGCTACACGGCATTCGTGCCGGCCGCCGCCGGCACCCTCGCGGTCACCTCCGAGTACCGGCACCGCACGGCCGCTGTCACCTTCATGTTCGCGCCGCGCCGAGGTCAGGTACTCGCCGCCAAACTGGCCACCTACACGGTCGTCGGCCTCGCCTACGGGCTCATCCTCGCGGGTACGGGCGCATTGGCCCTGTTCACCGTCGCCACCGTTCGCGGCGTTCCACTCGGTCTGCCAGCCACCACCGTGTTGACGCTACTCGCCCGCATCGCCCTCGCGATGGTGGTGTATCTCCTCATTGGCGTTGGCATGGGCGCCCTCATCCGCAACCAGGTCGCGGCCCTGTGCGTCGTGATCGGCTATCTGTACCTGGGTGAGCCGGTGTTCATGATGATTCCCGGCGTCAACACGCTCTACCCGGTCCTGCCCGGCGGAGCCACCGCCGCGTTGACCGACTTCACCTACCTCGCCGACGCCATGTCCGAACAAGTCGGCAGTGACGTCGTCCAACTCCTCTCACCGGCCGCCGGCGCCCTCCTACTCACCGCGTACGCGCTGACCGCCTCGGCGATCGCCGTGATCGTCTCCATGCGCCGCGACATCACCTGACCGACGCGGCGGTACTGGCCCCGTACCGCGCAACGACCAGCACTCACACCGTGAGTCAACCCGTGACCGAGTCGGTGAGCCCGCCCGGCGGCATACGTCGGCGGCTCACCGATCTACGGTGGGAAGGTCCTCGCCGCTGATCACGAGGCATCTGAACATGTCGCCGAGGACAGTTCGTTGGTGTTCCGTGAGCGGGTTCACGAACACCGCAACACCAACATCCGCAACCCGCACCGCTTGCGCGATCTCGCGCGCTTTGCCGGGGCTGACCAGCGTCCGCCGCGAGAATGGCTCGGTCGTCCTGGCCGCGCCGCCGTGCGAAACGCCCCGCCGCTGGACGTGCCGGCCCACGACCCGCCCACCATGTGCCGTCACCGAAGCCGCCAGCCGATCGAGCTTCGCACCGAACTCCCTGTCCTTCGCCGAGAACAGGCCCACGAGCAGCACATCGGCGCCCGCCAGCACACGCCCGGCCGGATGACGAGGCGCTGGAGGAGATGACCCGCTCGATGCGGCAGAACGGCGCTCGTGGGCGCCGGGCTGGTGCGGCCTCACATTCGGGACCTCAGCACGTCGACCTCGCAGCCGGGCGAGGACGGGTCGAAGCCGTGCTCGACCAGCCAGCGGACCGCCAGCAGGCTCCGCAACGACCACCATGCGCGGATCACGTCGAGGTCGACGTCGGTGCCGTAGCCGGCCACGACGTCGCCAAGGTGCTCCTCGTGTCCGAGCGTCAAGATGGCGAGGTCGTGCAGGGCATCGCCCTGCGCCGCCTCGGACCAGTCGATCACGCCGGTGATCTCGTCACCGTCGACGAACACGTGGGTGACCTGCAGGTCGCCGTGCGTGAACACCGGTTTGTACGGCCGGAGCGCGGCCTCGGCAACCTCGCGGTTGCGGGTGACCAGGTCGGCGGGTAGGACACCGTTCGTGACGAGCCACTCGCATTCGCCGTCGAGGCGCGATGTGAGCTCGTCGAGGCTCCGACCGGGCCACGGTGGCAGCGGCGCGTCGTGCAGCATCCGTACGGCGGCACCGGCCGCGGCCCAAGCCGCCGACGACGTGGCCGACGGCTCGCCGAGGCGGCCGAGTGCCCTCCCTGGGAGGGCGGCGAGCGCGAGCACGGGCGGCTTCCGCCACAGGATCTGCGGAGTCGGGATCGGCGCCAGAGCCATCGCCTCGACCTCGACGTCGGTGCGCGTCTGATCGGCGTCGATCTTCAGGAACACGTCACCGACACGCAGGGTCGCGCACTCGTGATGAGCGACGACGACCTCGACCTCTTCCACGTGGGCAGTTTCGCGGAAACGACCAGCGACGTCACCGGGTTATCGCGTGCGACCGCGTACCGGTCGAAGTGCGGAGGTCGATCCTGTCCTCGGTCACTACGCGGGGACTGTCTTGAGAAGAAATTTCCGGGAAGGTGTCGTATCAAGGCGCAGCCGCTCGTGGAATTGGTGCGGCGGTCGGCCGGGCCGCACGCGAGGAGTCGGGAAAGGCCCTCGTCCGGGGACCGAGAGGAGACGACCATGACGGAGTACATGATCACCTTCAACGATGAGTGGGTGCCCGAGCACACGGCGGAGGAGTTGCGCGAGAAGGCCACGGCCGTCCGGGCCGTGGTCGAGGAGATGCAGGTCGACGGTGTCCTGATCTTCACCAACGGCGGACTCGACCGGTCCACCGCGGTCTGCAGTGTCGAGCCGGTCGACGGCAAGCCCGTCTTCACCGACGGCCCGTACGTCGAAACCAAGGAGCACCTCGGCGGCTTCGTCGTCGTGGACGTGCCCGACGACGCGGCGGCGCGATACTGGGCCGGCAGGCTCGCGACCGTGCTCGACTGGCCGCAGGAGGTGCACCGGTTCCGAGGTCCCGGGCAGACCCGGCGTAACGACTCCGGGGAGAGGTGAGCACGGTGCCCAGATACCTGCTGTCCGTCTACGGACCGGCCGAGCACACCGAGTTCGGCACCTACCCCTCGAAGGAGGCCATGCTGCAGGCGTTCGCCGACACCGGCGCCTTCAACGAGAGGCTCAAGAGAGACGGTCACCTCGTCTTCGCCGACGGCCTGGAGCCCGGAGAGACCGCCACCACCGTTGACGGCCAGGGCGCGAAGCCGACCTTCACCGACGGGCCCTACCTGGAGACGAAGGAACACCTCGGCGGCTTCTGGGTCATCGAGGCGCCCGACCTCGACGTGGCCCTGGCGCTTGCCGCCGAAGGGTCGAAAGCGTGCCGCGGCACGGTCGAGGTGCGCCCCTTCCGAACCGGGGAATCCGTCCGAACGCTGCTGGAGCCGTGACCGGTCCCACCGTCGAGCAGGCGATCATCCGCGTCCACCACGAGGAGTGGGCGCGGCTGGTCGCCAGCCTCGCGCGTCGCTTCGGCGACCTCGACGTCGCCGAGGAAGCGACCGCCGAGGCATTCGTAGCGGCCGCGGAGCGGTGGCCGCACGAGGGCGTACCGCCCAATCCCGGCGGTTGGCTCGCCACCACCGCGACCCGCAAGGCGATCGATCAGCTCCGTCGCGAGTCGCAGCGCGACGCCAAGCACCAGGCGGCCCGGATGGTGTACGACGACACCCCTCCCGAGCCGACCGGCCCGGTCGAAGACGACCGGCTCAGGCTGGTCTTCACCTGCTGCCACCCCGCGCTCGCGATGGAGGCCCGGGTGGCGCTCACCCTGCGCCTGCTCGGCGGCCTCACCGTCTCCGAGATCGCCCGCGCCTTTCTGGTGCAGGAGACCGCGATGGCGCGACGGATCACCCGAGCCAAGGCAAAGATCAAGGCGGCACACATCCCGTACCGGGTGCCCTCGGCCAACGACATCCGCGAGCGGCTCGCCGGGGTGCTCGCCGTCGTCTACCTCGTCTTCAACGAGGGCTACCTCGCCAGCGAGGGGGACGACCCGACGCGCGTCGACCTCACCGACGAGGCGATCCGCCTCGGCCGCCTGCTCCGAGCTCTCCTTCCGGACAACGGCGAGGTGGCCGGCCTGCTCGCCCTGATGCTCCTCACCGACGCCCGGCGGCTGGCGCGCGTGTCCCGCACCGGCGAGCTGGTGACCCTCGACGAGCAGGACCGCGGCGCATGGAACCGCACCCTCATCGCCGAAGGCAACGCCCTGGTCCGCGAGCGGATCGAGGCGGTGGCGGCCGGCGGTGACCCACCCGGGCGCTACCAGCTCCAGGCCGCCATCAACGCGGTCCACACGAACGCCCCGACCTCCCGAGACACCGACTGGTCCGCCATCGTCGCCCTCTACGGCCGCATGGTGCTGCTCGACCCCTCGCCGATCGTGCGGCTCAACCGGGCGGTCGCGGTCGCCGAGGTCGACGGCCCCGGGGTCGGGCTCGCCGAGATCGACCGGCTCGCCGAGGTCCTCGACGGCTACCACGCCTTCCACGCCGCGCGCGCCGACCTGCTGCGGCGCCTCGGACGCGGCGGCGAGTCGCGGGCGGCGTACGACCGGGCCATCGGTCTCGCCGGCAACCCTGCGGAGCGGGCCTACCTCACCCGCCGCCGCGACCAGCTCGTCGGCTGACCGACACGTGGAGCCAGCCCGTCGCCGGCAATAGCGGATGGGCGCCGATCACTCCGTGAGGAATGCGATCAGGGCCCTGAGGTACTCGTCCGGAGCAGTCTGGTGAACCAGATGGCCGGCCGCGATCGTCGTCAGCCGGGCGTCGGCCAAGCGATCGGCGAGTTCGGCGAGGTGCTCCTGGGGGATTGGGCTCGCTGTTCCTCCCCCGATGAGCAGGGCGGGTGCCGTGATCCGGGCGACGATGTCGGCCCACCCCGGATCTGGATCGTCGATCTCGGGTCGGATCTGCTCCACCATGTGCCAGTCGAAGGGCAGATCCCCTGCGGGACGGTCGGGAAGCCCCGGCGGTCGAGGGTGCGGGTAACCGATGTCCTCAAGCACGAGTCTGCGGACGTGTGCCTGCCGTTCGGCGGCGACCCCGCAAGCCACCAGACCGCCGAGGGAATGGCCGACCAGGTCCACCGCGCCGATGTGTAGCTGGTCCAGGATGCCGATGACGTCTTGCGTGAACAATTTCAGGCTGTACGTGCCGGGCCAGCCGCTGGCACCGTGGCCGCGCAGGTCGACGGCGTACACCGTCCGCTGAGCACAAAGGCCCGAGGCGATCACGTCCCAGTCGCAGGCGGTCTTTCCGGTGGCATGGAGCAGTACGGTGGGCGTCTTGTCCATGTCGGCGGCTTGCCATACTCGCAGGGAGAAGTGCAGTTCCCCGACTGCGATGTCCATCAGCTCAGGCACACCCTGAGCCTCGCCAACCGTCGCCTCCGAATTCAAGACATTCCGCCGTGGGCAGACGCCGCACGTCATCCAGGCAGATGCGGATACCGAAGCCGGCTTTTAACAGGTGGACCTGCACGCTTCGCGGCTGCCGTCAGGGCTGCGATGCCGGATGATCCCCTGAGTGGCCGCTATCGATCTACTGAAGGCCGACCCGTACCTTGACCGGCTGGCCTGCGCCGCTGGCTGACGATGACGTACGCCGGCACCAGAGCGGTCGGCGGGGTGGTCGCCACGTCGGTCGAGGAGCCGAGCCGCGGCCTTCCTGGTCGCTGGGCTCGGCAGCGAGAGCCCACACGCTCGACGTGGGGCAACGAGTTCATCGAGACTGGAGCAGCCCACGTTTGGCCATGAAGGCTCGCAACGCCTCGTCATCCTCGGCGGACATCAAGCGGCGTGGGATCACGGTCGCCGGCATCCGGCCGACATACACGATCCAGAACTCAGGGGTATCCGTTACCTGGGCAACCCCGTCCCAGGCAATGCCGCCGGACTCCGAGCCGCTGCGCATCATGATGTTGTCGTCGGTGATGTCGTAGGCGCCCTCGACGGCGTAGCCACTGGAACGGCGCTGGGCGCGCCACCGTACCCACGGCGCGTACAGCATCGACAGCAGGCCACCCATGACCATCGGCATGCACAGCAGCGAGACCTGGTCGCCCCACGCGGACCCCCGCGAGACGGCGAGACCGATCGCCCCGACCGCCGCCAGCACTGCGCCGATATATCCGTACTTGCGCAGCCGAACACTGCTGAGGGCAGCGGCCACGCGGCCTGGGTAGGCGGGATCCGCCGGGACGTCGAAACGGATGTGCACGCCAGAACGATAGTGCCCCGACCCACGCCGGGCAGCGCCTGGCTCGCGTCCCGCTGGCCGGATCGTCGGGCCCGCCCCTTGTCAGCGGCGCTCACCGGCCGCGGCCTGCGGGGCTCCGCCGCTGATTCCGATGCATCCGAGCCCTGTCGCCGGGTGTGTGATGGCTACGGCCGCAATTCATCGATCAAAGATCAGGATCGCTGGATCCAGGGGCTCTCGTACGTCTGCCGGACGCGTCACCTTCCCGTCCTGAGGGTCGTAGACGGTGAGTTCGTGCCGTTGGGCGAGTTCGTCGACCAGCCGCAATGCCGGGTCGCTGCGTTCGCCGAAGCTCAGGCACATGCTGACGTGATCGATGCCGACGTCAAGGGGAGTCGTCATCCATGGAGAGTCCTGATCGTGGGGCGAGAAGTCCGGGTACCGGACGCGGAGGGTCTCGTAGAACCCGACGATGCGCTCGTCCAAGTCGCCCTCGGGGTGGTGCGGGCTGCGACAGCGGTCCGCCGTAGCCCGTATCTCGGCATCGGTCGCGCACTGGTCGACGGCGAGCACGACAAGATCGAAACCCATGGGCACATGCTGCGCTACCGGTACCGACATGTCGAGTACGCGAAATCACTGGCCTGCCATGACATTCATCGGAAAGATCCCCGACGTGACGCTGCACGACAACGAGGTTCCGATCGACGAGGCGGTTGTCAGGTCGCTGCTGGAGGCGCAGTGCCCGGAGTGGACCGGCCTGTCGCTGGCGAGGGCGGGCGCGGGTACGGACAACGTGATGTACCGGCTGGGTGACGATCTGCTCGTGCGACTTCCGCGAACGGCTGACAAGGCGCGGTCCGTACGGAAGGAGCAGGAATGGCTTCCCCGTCTGGCGCCGCTGCTCGCGTGTCCGATCCCGGAGCCGGTCCATGCCGGCACGCCCACCACGGCATTCCCGCTGTCCTGGTCGGTCTACCGCTGGCTCGACGGGAACGAGACCCAGCCGGACACCGTCCAGGACTGGGCCACCTTCGGAACCGACCTGGCGGCATTCGTACGGGAACTCCACACCATCGACCTGATGGGAGCCACTCACACAGGCGATCTCAGCTGGTACCGCGGCGGCAGCCTGCAGGCCTGCGACCAGTGGATCAGCACGTGTTTCGAAGACTGCCGGACCATGATCGGTGAAGAACTCGATGTCGACGCCCTGAAACGGCTGTGGGACGACGCGCTCGCCCTGCCCGAGCCCTCCGTGCCACACGTATGGCTCCACGGCGACCTCAAGCCCACCAACCTCCTCGTACAGGAGGGCGCACTTCACGCGGTCATCGATTTCGGGGGACTGTCGGTCGGTTATCCCGACGCCGAGCACTCCACCGTCTGGGACCTGCCGCACCAGGCACGGCAGGCCTACTGGAACGCCTTGAACCTTGACGATCGGACCTGGGCTCGCGCCAGGGCCTGGGCCATTGCGGTCGGCGTGAGCGGAATCTCCTACTACTGGCAGACGTATCCCGCGTTCGTCGCCGAATGCCGAGCCCGACTTCAGGCGATCGTCGCTGACGCCGCTGCACGTTGAGCGGCATCGTCGTCGGCAACCATTCGGCGCACTGCGCCGCCACCTGTGGCCAGGCAGCGGCTGTGTCCCGTGACAGGCGGTCGACAGCAGGTCACGACGCCTGACTCCGGGGGTATCACGAGGGGCACACGACCCGGCTGGGTGGTAGTCCAGGTTGGGTAAAGACCGGCAGCCACCCGTCCGCGCATAGCCTGACATCGGGGCAGAACGGGCCTGGCCGTGGACGTCCCGGCCGCCACCGCTAATCCGTTCGTGGCACGGCCGGCTCTGCTACCGTAATGATCGTGGGTACGCTGAAGCTCTAGTACGGGACGCCGCGTCGAGCCTCCTCCGGGGTGGGTCCTATGCGCGCTGCCCAGCCACATCGCTGGCCGCGCGAGGTTCCCGTACATTCGCGCGCTCGATCAAGCGCGTCTTCCGCGACGGCAGCCATTCTCGCCTGCGCGTCGCGGGGAGGAGCTCTCGTGACCCACACTTCCCCTTCCCCGTCCCGGCAGCACCGGGTGTGTGCGATTCGCGGCGGGGCCGTCCGGTTCGCCGAGCAGGTCGTCCTGGCCGAGATCGATCTCGTGGTCGGCCCGGCCGAGCGGATCGCCGTGATCGGCGACAACGGCGCCGGTAAGTCGACGCTGCTGCGCGTACTCGCGGGCACCGTGCAGTTGACCGCCGGTGAGCGGGCGGTCGAACTGCCCGGCGGCATCGCGTTCGCCGAACAGCAACCCCGGTTCCGGCCCAGCGCGACCGTCACGGACGCACTCGACGACCTGCTCGCCGACATCCGTGAACTCGAGGCCGAGATTCAGCGCACCGCTGAGCGGCTCGCGCAGGCGGGCCCCGACCAGCGAACCGTGCTGCTCGCGCAGCTCAGTACCGCCATGGACCGGTTCGAGGCCCGCGACGGGTATCAACTCGACCGAAGAGTCGATGCCGGCCTCGATCGGCTGGGGCTGGGCGGCCTCGACCATTCCCGGCCCGTACACACGCTCTCCGGCGGCGAGCGGGCGCGACTGGCGCTCGCCGCGGCACTGGCGTCCGAGGCGGAGCTGCTGCTGCTCGACGAACCGACCAACGATCTCGACGACGCCGGCATCGCCTGGCTGGAGGAACGCCTGGCCGTGCACCGCGGCGCGCTGGTGGTCGTAACCCACGACCGCGTACTCCTGGACCGTCTCGCGACCGACATCGTGCACGTCGAGGGCGGCGCGCTGCGCCGATACGGCGACGGCTACACCGGATACCTCACCGCACGCGCGAGCGAACGGCGCCGACTGCTGGAGGAGTACGAGGCATGGCGACAAGACCTCGCACGTCAGGAGGCCCTCGTCACCGCCAACGCCTTCCGGCTCGACGCCATACCGCGAAAACTGGAACGTGCGTCCTTCGGCCACGGAGCGTTCCGGGCACGCGGCCGGGACCACGGCGCGATGGGGCGTATCCGGATGGCAAAGGAGCGGATCGCCCGGCTGCGCACGGACCCCGCACCACGACCCGCCGATCCTCTCCGGTTCACACCAGCGTTCACCGAGCCGGCGGCCGGCGCCGCCGACGAGAAGGCCGTCCTGATCCGTGCGGAAGGTGTCCGCCTGGACGACGACGGGCCGAGGCTGCGGCTGGACGCGCTCGAAGTGTCGGCGGGGGATCGGCTGCTGATCTCGGGACCCAACGGCGCCGGGAAGACGACGCTGCTGCACGTGCTGGCGGGCGAGCTCGCACCGCAGCGGGGAAACCTCTGGCAGCGACCCGGCATCCGCATCGCCTGGCTGCGGCAGGACATCACACACGGCTCTCGAGCGACGCTCCTCGACGCCTTCGCCGCCGCCACCGGCGCATACCGGGACGCCGCCGACGAACTGCTGCGGCTCGGCCTGTTCCACCCCGACGACCTGCAACGGCAGGTGGCACAGCTGTCGGTCGGGCAGCGCCGACGCCTTGAAGTCGCGCTCGCCGTCACCCGTCCCAGCGACGTCCTCCTGCTCGACGAGCCCACCAACCACCTGGCTCCCGAACTTCTCGAGCAGATGGAGGAAGCCTTGCGCGACTACACCGGCGCCGTAATCACCGTCACCCACGACCGACGGTGGCGCGAGCGGGCAGGCGGTTCCGCCATGGTGCGGCAGGTCCATGTGGCACCGGGCGGCTTCGTGATGCCTTGATGGACAAGCCGGACGCGGGCCGCGTGCCCCACGAGCCGGAACTCGGGATGGTCGACGATGCCGGTGTCCACGTGTTTGCTCCATTCGACGGTCAGACGGAGTGCCGAGATCATCAGGCCTCCGTCCGACGTCAACCTTGGTCGCAGCACCGGTGGCACCCGACAAAAGCGGCGCGGAGAATGTCGGGTGATCGAGACCGGCACCGCCGCACGATGGGGGGCATGGATGACACGACCTTGGTATCCCGCTTTCTTCGCGACGGCTTCGTAAAGCTGGAGGGCGCCGTTGCGCCGCGCGTGGCAGCGGACTGCGCGCGGCTGCTGTGGCGGGAGACGGGCTGCGACCCGGACGATCCAGCGACGTGGACGCAGCCCGTGCACTGGGTGCCCGGCATGGCGCAGGGGCCGTTCGCCGCTGCTCCAAACTCCCCGTTCCTCCATCACGCGTACGACCTGCTCGTCGGCGCGGGACGCTGGGAGCCGCGCTACTCGCTGGGCACGTTCCCGCTGCGCTTCCCGCACGAAGAGGAGCCGGACGACGCGGGCTGGCACATCGAGGGTAGCTATCTGCCGGAGGGCGAGAGTTGGTACTTCACCAATGTGCGCTCCCGCGGCAGGGCACTGCTGATGCTGTTCCTGTTCAGTGAGGTCGGTGAGAAGGACGCCCCGACCCGGATCCGGGTCGGCTCCCACCTCGACGTGCCGAAGGTGCTGGAGAAGTATGGGGAAGATGGAGCGAGCGGACTGGCCCTTGCGCCCGACCTGGTGGCGGCGTCCGAGCACCGGCCGCTCGCCCTCGCCACCGGATCTCCGGGCGACGTCTTCCTGTGCCACCCGTTCCTGGTGCACGCGGCGCAACCGCACCACGGAACGCGGCCTCGCCTCATGGCCCAACCGCCGCTGATGCCAGCCGCACCGTACGAACTGGAGCGGGCCGACAGCGCATACTCACCCGTAGAGATCGCGATCCGTCGGGGTCTCGGACAGGATGCCCTCGGTCCGGACGGGGACCGCACCGACCGCGGCGCCGGGGCGACTTGCTCCGTCCGTTCCTGAGCGCTTGGCCAAGGTCTTGTCGGAAACCTCGGGGAGCCAGAGGCCGGTTGGCAGGCACGGCAGGGCGGGCTACGTGCGTCGGAGGCGGGGTTGGCAGTGGTTCTGCGAGTGAGTGGCCGCAATGCCCGGTTCCAGCAGTGGAAAGCTCTCCTCGGCAATCGGACCAAGCGGCAGCGACGTGGCGAGTTCCTGGAAGGCCAGCACCGACCCCGACTTCACCACCAAGATGCGCCGGATCCTCGACCTGTACGACCACCCACCCGCCGACGGCCGGGTGCTCTGCATCGACGAGTTCGGGCCGCTGAACCTGCAACCCCGCCCCGGCCGCGCCTGGCGCCCCGAAAGCCAGCCGGTACGACTACGAGCCACCTACACCCGTGACCAAGGGGTCCGGCACATGATCGCCGCACTGGACCTGACCACCAAACGCCTGCACTACCGCATCCGCGACCGCAAACGATGGCGCGAGTTTCTCGGCTTCCTCAAGACCCTGCGCCGCCGCTGGCCCGACCAACACCTCCACCTGATCGTGGACAACTTCTCCCCGCACAAGCACCCCGGCGTCCGCGCCTGGTGCGCGACCAACCGCGTCGAGTTGGTGTTCCTACCGACCTACGCGCCCTGGCTGAACTGGATCGAAGTCGAGTTCGCCGCCGTGCGGTACTTCGCACTCAACGGCACCGACCACCGCACCCACACCGAACAGGACACCGCCATCGGCGACTACATCCGCTGGCGCAACCAACGCGCCAGACCAAAATCCGGATTCGCCACCGGATCCAAGATCCGCCACCCCGATTACCCGTTCAAGGGCTGCATGACGAGGCACTAGGGATTGCCGGCGAATAACTTGCGGTTTCGCCGCGGGATGGTGTCCGATGTGGTATGAGCGTGACGGTGGAGACCGAGCAGATGCTGGCGGCGAAGTTCGGGGTGCTGTTTCCGCATCTGGATGAGCGGCAGCGTCGGCTGCTGATGGGAGCCGAAGCCCGGGCATGGGGCCGTGGCGGGATCCGAGCGGTGTCCCGGGCGGCAGGAGTCGCGGAGAACACGGTGGCGCGCGGAGTGTCCGACCTGGACGCTGGTGGGCCACCGTCGGGCAGGACGCGCCGGCCCGGTGGTGGCCGTAAGCGTCTGGCGGACCTGGACCCGGGACTGCGTTCGGCGTTGCTGGCCCTGGTCGAGCCGGACGAGCGCGGGGATCCGATGTCGCCGCTGCGGTGGACGACGAAGTCCACCCGCACGCTGGCCGCGGAACTGACCCGCCAGGGGCATCGTGTCGGGCCGGACACGGTGGCCGACCTGTTGCGTCGGGAGGGGTTCAGCCTGCAGGCCAACACCAAGACCATCGAAGGCAGGCGGCACCCGGACCGCGACACGCAGTTCCGGTACATCAACGAGCAGGTCAAAACCCACAACCACAGCGGCGATCCGGTGATCAGCGTGGACACCAAGAAGAAGGAGCTGGTCGGGCAGTTCAGCAACCCCGGTCGGCAATGGCGGCCGAAGGGCGAGCCGGTTACCACGCTGACCCACGACTTTCCCGGTGACAGCCAGGGCAAGGCGGTCCCTTACGGCATCTACGACCTGGCCGCCAACACCGGCTGGGTCAATGTCGGCACCGACCACGACACGGCCACCTTCGCGGTCGAGTCGATCCGCCGGTGGTGGACCGCGACCGGCCACGACGACTACCCACACGCCAACCGCCTGCTGATCACCGCCGACTCCGGCGGCTCCAACGGCTACCGCACCCGGGCGTGGAAGGCCGAACTCGCGGCCCTGGCCGCACAGACCGGGCTACGGATCACCGTGTGCCACTTCCCACCGGGAACATCCAAGTGGAACAAGGTCGAGCACCGACTGTTCTCCCCGAGTTCCGCAGTTCGTAGGAACACAAGCATGATCGGGTCGGGGTCGATGCTGGTCACGGGCTCGCAGATGCCTCGGACTGGGCCGGCGGATCCGAAAGTGTAGTAACACGACCTGAGATTCACATCTTGTTCTGCCAGTGGTGATGTGGTTTCTTCGTAGTCATGTATCTGCGGTTCACCTCGCGGACCAACGCCGACGGCAGCGTGGTGCGCTACGTCGCGTTGGCACACAACCGGCGCGTGGACGGCAAGATCAAGCCTGATGTGCTTATGAATCTGGGCCGCGTCGACCGGGTCGACGTCGAAGGGCTGCGCCGGCTCGCCGCGTCGATCGACAAGCACTTCGGCGAAGACGGCGCGGGTGCGGAAGCGGGCCTGGCGGCCGGAGCGGGACCTCTCGACGTCGTCGACGCACGGTCGATCGGGTCGACATGGCTGCTCGACGGGTTGTGGCGGCGCCTCGACGTCGGCGCGGCGGTGCGGGCGGCTGCGGACGCGCGTAGGTTCACCACGAACATGGAACGGGTGCTGTTCGCGCTGGTCGCCAACCGAGCTGTGGCGCCGATGAGCAAGCTGTCGGCCGCCGAGTGGGCCGGGCAGGACACGGTCATCCCGGGCCTGACCGGTATGGACGACGACCACGCGTACCGGGCGATGGACCTGCTCATCGACGCCGATACCTGCGGCCGGGTGCAGGAGGCGGTGTTCTTCGCCGTGGCCAACCTGTTCAACCTTGAAGTCGACCTGTTGTTCTTCGACACCACCAGCACCTACTTCGAACGCGACACCGAAGACGACGGCGACGATGCGTTTCGCCGGTTCGGGCACTCCAAGGACCACCGCTCGGATCTGCCGCAGATCGTCATCGGCCTGGCCGTGACCAAGGAAGGCATCCCGGTGCGGTGCTGGTGCTGGCCCGGCAACAGCAATGACCAGGCCGTGCTGGCCGAGGTTCGCGACGACATGCGCGACTGGAAGCTCGGACGCGTGATCACCGTGGTCGACCGCGGGTTCTCCAGCGCGGACAACCTGGCCTACCTGCGCCGCGCCGGCGGGCACTACATCGCCGGGATGCGCATGCGTGACGGCAACCCCCTCGTCGAGCGGGTCCTGGCCCGCCAGGGCCGCTACCAGCAGGTCAAGGACAACCTGCGCGTCAAGGAAGTACGCATCGACGGATCCGACGTGCGGTTCGTCATCTGCCACAACCCCGACCAGGCGATGCGTGACAAGCAGCACCGCGACGACGCGATCGCCCGCGTCGAAGCCGAACTCGAACGCATCCGTGACCAGCGCGAACGCGACGCCAGACGACCCGTCGCAGACAAGGCCCGTAAGAAGAACGAGGCGGCGCACGCCCGCGCCGAGTGCGCCCTGCGCGACCACCCGACCCTGGGCCGGTGGCTCGTCCAGCAGCCCAACGGACGACTGAAGGTCAACAAGGCCAAGGTCAAGGCCGAGGAACGCCTCGATGGCAAGTACCTCATCGCCACCTCCGACCCGCACATCAGCGCCGAGGACGTCGCGCTGGGCTACAAGAACCTCCTCGAGGCCGAGCGCGGGTTCCGCGACCTGAAGTCGCAACTGCTGCTGCGGCCGGTGTTCCACCGCCTCGAGCACCGCATCCGCGCCCACGTCCTCATCTGCTGGCTGGCCCTGCTGCTGATCCGCGTCGCCGAACGCGCCACCGGCCAGACCTGGCGAAACATCAACCGGCAACTCGGACGAATCAGCCAGGTCACCCTCGCCGGGCCCGCCGGCACCGTCGTGCAGACCACCCCGCTGAGACCCGAACACAAGGCCATCTACCAGGCACTTTCCGTCCAGCCGCCGGCCCGGGTCACCGCCTTCGACCCCCAGTAGCCAAGATCAGATCCTGGCAAGAGGGCGTAGACACACGCCTCTTGTTCGACGCACGTCAATCTTCGCTGCTCCACATCCAGATTCCGATGATCGTTGAACTACAAACTGCGGAACCCGGGTTGCGCCCACACGCTGATCGAGTCGACGACAGCACGGGACCAGTCAATCTCGCTGACGATGCAGGAACCGCTGGTGCAGCCGTACCCACAACCCATCTTCGGTCCATGCGGTAATGCGGCGGTGCACCGTCGACCGGCTGACCCCGAACAGCGCCGCAGGGAGCTCGAATATCTCCGCTTGCCCTATCTCCGGATCTCTCCGGCTCGGCACGGCTTAGCAAAACCGACATCTCGGGCGTACCAATCAGGCCAGACGGAGAGTAGGCTGAGGATGTCGTCCCGGACCCCGACGGCCCTCGGTTCGCGTACCTCGCGCACCACCGTCGAAATGAGGTCCACAATGACCAGGTTCACCGGCTCCGCACACTCCGCCAACATGCAGTCCGGCCCTGAGATCAACGACCGGTCCCGCCCTGTGCCGCGTATCCGCGCCGGGGGTTCGCTGGGCGCGTTCACGGTATCCGCTGTGGTGCTGCTCCTGCTACTGATCTTCATCCTGCAGAACGGTCAGCGTACGGAGGTGCACTTCTTCGGCGCGCAGGCGCAACTGCCGATGGGAGTCGCGCTACTGCTCGCCGCGGTGTTCGGCGTGCTGCTGGTGACCATTCAAGCCATCATGCGGCGCATCATCCAGCTGCGACCGCTGCCCCGCAGACACCGCGGCGCCATCGTCGCCCGTCCAGACCCCGCCGGCACCGATCCGGACAACGACGCGCCGGAGGGACGGAGCTCATGATCCGCTCTGCCGAGGACCGCATGACGTGGGCGCGCACCCGTGAGAAGCCCTATGTCAGCAGGTCCCACTGGCCGGTGAGGATCACGATCGCGGCTTCGCGACCCGCCAACACCACCCGCGCCGCCGACATCGTCTATACGGCCCAGCCCTCGCTCACAACGGTAGGCGCGAAACGCCAACGACGAAGCCGCCTGGGAGGCCGAAGACGCCACCTTCAGCCCGATCGCCAACCCACAGCGCCGGCCCGGACCTGAAGGCTGCAACCGGCCCGGGCCGGGAGACGCGGGGCCAAAACCTCGGTTCGAGGTCCCTGCCCCGAAGCCACCACTGACGCATTCCCGCCAGACGCGGGATAGGCAGAATCGGGGACATGCGGACGCCCGGACGCGCCCGGCTCCCCTTATCCGCTCTCAGGGGTGCCCGCATTCGCCTCGCCGAGCCAGCGCTACAGCTACCGGCCGGTCGCGCCGTGGTCGGTGTTCAGCACTCGCACGGCAGCGAGACCGCCGTGTTCATCACCGACCAGGCCGGTAGCCGGTCACCGCCTGAAGGTCCGAAGAGCGGAGCAACCGCATGGAGTTCGACGTCACCATCGAGATCCCCAAGGGAACACGCAACAAATACGAAATGGATCGCCAAACCGGCCGGATCCGACTGGACCGCACCCTGTTCACCGCTACCCAGTACCCGGCCGATTACGGCTTCATCGAACACACCCTCGGCGAAGACACCGACCCCCTTGACGCGCTGGTACTGGTACAGGAACCGACCTTCCCCGGCTGCCTCATCCGATGCCGGGCCATCGGCATGTTCCGGATGCGGGACGAGAAGGGGCCCGACCCAAAGGTGCTGTGCGTGCCCACGGCCGACCCCCGCCTCGCGTACCTGGGCGACATCACGGATCTGGAGCACTTCCACAGGCGGGAGATCCAACACTTCTTCGACGTGTACAAAGACCTGGAACCGGGCAAGAGCGTCGACGTCGAACGCGGGATCTGGGCCGGCCGGACCGAAGCCGAGGCGGAGATCAGACGCTCGCAGGAACGCGCCCGCCAGTCCACCTCTGCCGGCTGACCACGCCAAGCCCAGCCCTCGGAGCCAACGCCCACCCCCAACCAGGAGGGCCTCGACCCTGTTCGTAGGAACCCGTTCTGGCCTCACCGCTTCAACTGGCGGTTCCAGCCGACGTAGCCGCGGCCTTCGAAGTGGTCGATACCGAGGCCGGTCTTGAGTTCGTGGCCGGGTCGATCGTATCGACCGCCCAACCGCACCCAGCAACATCCACGGCAGGACTCGACCAGCCGTGGCCGCGCCCGCTCGATCTCTTCCGGACTCACACCACGACGTCAAACACCGTCCAGGGTCGAGAAGGATGCGCGCCAGTCCACGTGGAAGGAGAACACCGGCCAATGGCCGGTGTCCAGCTTGATCAGCGCGTTGTTCGCTGTCAGCAGCTCGGCTACGTCGTCGTTCGGCTCGGCATCGTCGAGCACGCGTCCGATCTACGTCGCGGCAAGCGGGTGACTGGGCAGGTGTTGCGGCGGGAGTGGTGGGTACATCGTTCTGATATGGACAAGGGCTGGTGACGCTACGTGACAACTGTTACGCCACCGGTGAATGACCGGAAGGAGGAATCATGGCAACCGTCGGTTCGGTCGACGACCGGCCTACCAGCGCGGCGCGCGGTAGCGACTACGGGAAGCTTCTAAAGCGCGTCAGGGACGCTGGCCTGTTGGACAGGAGACCGGGCTACTACACACTCAAGGTCACGCTCACCGTGCTGGCGTTCGCCGGGGCATGGGTGGCGTTCGTGGTGATCGGTCCGTCCTGGTGGCAACTGGGTATCGCCGTGCTGCTGGCGGTGCTGTACACCCAGGTCGCGTTCATCGGCCACGACGCCGGCCACAAGCAGATCTTCCGGACCCGGCGCGCGAACTACCTGCTCGGCGTGGCGCTGGGCAACTTGGGCGTCGGGCTGAGCTACGGGTGGTGGATCGACAAGCACAACCGTCACCATGCCCACCCGAACGAAGTCGGCAGTGATCCCGACATCGAACCAGGTGTCCTGGTCTTCACCGGGTGGCATGCCCCACTCCGCAGCAGGGCGCTCCGACTCTGGCGGCGGCTACAGGTGTACATGTTCTTCCCACTACTGCTGTTGGAAGGGCTGAACCTGCACGTTGCCAGCGTGCGGGCACTCGCTGGGCCGACGGTCCGGTCCTGCGGCTACCGGGCGTTGGAGATCACCCTGTTCGCCGTGCACACCGTGGCCTACCTGGCCGTGGTGTTCCTGGTGCTCCCACCCTGGCAGGCGATCGCCTTCATCGCGGTCCATCAGGCCCTGTTCGGCTTCTACATGGGCTGCTCGTTCGCACCCAACCACAAGGGCATGCCCGTGCTGGCCGCCGACGACGACCTGGACTACCTGCGTCGACAGGTGCTCACCTCCCGCAACGTCCGCGGCGGCCGACTGGTGGACTTTTTCCTCGGCGGGCTGAACTACCAGATTGAACACCACCTATTCCCGAGCATGCCGCGGCCCAACCTGCGCCGCTCGCAACACCTGGTCCACCGGTTCTGCGCCGATCACGGCGTCAGCTACGCCGAGACCGGCCTGTTCGCCTCGTACCGGCAGGTCCTACGCCACCTGCACCAGGTCGGACGCCCAACCGCCGACCCCACGCCCCGCACACAGGAGGGCTAACCATGCTTACCGCCATGCAGCGGGCCACCGTGATCCCGTCGTCACCGCCCTCGCGACCTCGACTGGTGCTCGCCCCTGTCCGAGCCAGCCGGGCGATCCTGGACGGCGGGTGGTGGCCCCGCTCCTGGGACCCGGTGGCCGAACTCCCCGGGCTCGTCCTGGCCCTGTCCGACCGTTACGGACGGATCCGGAACGTGATACTCAACAACGGCGCCTGGGACAGCCGCTTCCGCCGACTGGTAGTCGGCACGGACGTGGTCCGGGTGGGCTGGTTCGCCTCGCTGGATACCGCCTTGTTGATCGCCACCACCGATCGCGGAGACCAACTCGACCTGCTCGTCGTGCCACCGGCCAGCACAGCTGCGGCGGCAGAGCAGGCGATGACCACCGCAGCCGACCCGACCAATACGATGCACGCGCCCGAGATCCTCACCGCCGCATCCGCGCCGCCGTCGCCGATAGCGGGCATCGACCCGAACGCGGTATGGGACAACGAGGGTGGTAACACCGCCACAGGCCGCCCCCACCACCGGCCCACCAAGAGACAGTCCGCCCCATAAGGCTCAGTCACAGCCGCCGTCACCGCTCCGGTGGGACAGGTGGCCGTCCTGATGTGGATAGCCTGCTCAGCAGGGCTGACCGTCGTGAACTGTTCGACCAGCCATAGCCCTCGGCGTCCGGAGATGTGCGAGGCGGGCGGATCCACCTGGGCACTCCCGGCCGATGCCCCGGCCGGTGTCGCTGACTCGGAACAGTAGCCAGCGGCGGTTTGATTTGGCGGAAGCTGGTCGGCTCCGAAGGGGAACTTTGCGGGTAGCCTTCAGGGTAGTCGCACGGCACGGACGTGCGCTGCCTGTCGAGCCTGCAACGGCCACTGCATCCGACAGGGGTGTTGCTTCCCGCCCCCGGGCCCAGCCCTCGCCCGCCCTTCAAGCGATTTCTGTCTTCGGTTGGGCTGGAGGAACACAATGGCTCCCAATTCTTCGCCTCTGAACCCCCTCGCGCAGCTACCCATCGACACAAGTTGCCCGTCGCCAGCGACGGCCCGGCTCGGCGTGGCCGGAGAGATCGACCTGGCAACCGCACCGGCACTCCGCGACAGGCTGCTCACCCTGTTGCATGATCAGCGTCCCGCGGTTCTCATCGTGGACCTCGCCGGAGTTACCTTCCTGGACTGCGCCGGCATCAGCGCGCTCATCGGCGTGCGCAACGCCGCTGGCGAGACTGGATGCCAGATTTGGATCGCCTACCCGCAACCCTTCGTCCGCCGCGTCTTGGAAGTGACCGGGCTGCTCGGGATCTTCACCGCACCCATCGAGCAGCCGCAACGTCTTCCTGCAAGATCGGAATATCCGCCCCGGTCGAGGCCCGCCCCTGTGGCTGCGGCGGAGCCACCCGGCGTGGTGGCTGCCGCCTGACGGACGCTTCCACGGACCGGCTCACTGAGCGCTTTCCAACTGGATAGATCGGGTTCTCCACGTGGTGCAGGGCGAGGATGACCTGCACGATCGTGGTTGCGCGGGTCACCCAAGCCCGGTACCTGGCCCGGGCGGCGCGGTCCTGAGCCCTCACCTGCCCTCGCACGTGTCCGCGAGCTACGCGGCGGCAGGCACGACGGGCCGGGACGTGACCTGCGCGACGGCGCCCAGATCTGGCGGTTCCTCTGCCGCCTGCTGCCACACCCGGCCCGCATCCCGGTAGCTCCGGCCGGCCACTACTCCTGGCACACCCTCGGCTCGTACGTCCGCGCCACCGTGCTGGTGGCGTTTGCCGACGCCGTCGGCATCGGCATCGGGCTGGCCATGCTGCGGGTCCCGCTCGCGCTGCCGCTGGCCGCGCTGGCGTTCCTGGGCGCCTTCATCCCGGTCATCAACGCCACCTTGTCCGGCACGGTCGCCGCGCTGGTCGCGCTGGTCACCCAGGGCCCGGTCACCGCGCTCATCGTGCTCGGCGTCGTCATCGGCGTGCAACAACTGGAAGGCCACGTGCTGCAGCCGCTCGTCATGGGACGCGCCGTGGCCTGCACCCGCTCGCCGTCATCCTCGCGATCGCCACCGGCGTCGATCGTCGCCGGCGTCGTCGGCACGCTCGTGGCCGTACCACTGCTGGCCGTGACCAACACCGCCGTGCGGTACCTGGCCGCACCCCCGCAGGGCGAGCCCACCCCGACCGGGAACTACCCGGCACCCGACCCACCGACGACGAGCAGGCCGAAGCCGAGCAGACCGCCCGCCAGAGCGAAACCCGTATCGAGCAGGATAACCCGCCGCCGATGCCGACCTCCGTCAATCCCGATCCGAGGACGCCGGCCGGCGGTGCCGCAACCGGCACATGACTCCCCAAGACACGACCGGATACGGCAGCACGGGTACGCATCTCCAGCGTGGCTGTCCGGAGCGTGACAGCGGTCACCACAGGGTACGACGGCGACATGACAACCCCGAGCATGGCGCGGCGGGTCGCCGCGCTGTGGCGGCGCGCCCGCCGCCGCCACGGCTGGCTGGACCACCTCACCCGGGCAGTAGTGCGCTACCGCGAAGCCGACGGCGGCCGGCTCGCCGCCGCTGTCACCTACTACGCGTTCTTCGCCACGTTCGCGCTGGCCCTGCTGGGCTTCGCGGTCTTCGGATTTGTCCTCGACGATCCGGCCGTGCAGCGCTCTGTGCAGCGATACCTCGCCCAGGACCTGCCCAGCCTCGACGTGCAGGCACTACGCACCGCCCGCAGCACCATCGGGGTGATCGCGTTTCTCGGCCTGCCGATCACCGGCTGGTTCTGGGTGGATTCGCTCCGGTCCTCGATCCGCAAGGTCTGGCAACTGCCTGAATACCCGGGTAGCTTTGTTGTCCGCCTGCTGGTCGACCTGCTTGTGCTGATTGGGCTCGGCCTGCTGCTGGCCGCCTCCCTGGCCACAGCATTCGTCACCACCGCCGGGGCCAACCGGCTGGTCGAGCCCACCGGTACGGAGGGTGCCCCGGCCCGGTGGCTGCTGGCCGCGGTCGGGCTCCTGCTCGGCATCGCCGTGAACACGCTGATGTCGACCGCGGTGCTCACCGGACTGCCACGGCTACGCATGCCGCCGCGCCGGGTGGGCCTACCCGCGCTGCTCGTCGCCGTCGGTCTGGAACTGCTCAAGACCGTCGGCGGCTTCTACATACAGCGCACCGAGGCCAACCCGACGTACCACGTCGTCGCCGGCACCGTCGGGCTGCTGGTCTTCCTCAACGTCGTCAACCAGCTCATCCTGTTCGCGGCGGCGCTGACCGCCACCAGCGCCACCGGCCACGTCACCGACCTCGCCGTGCGACCCCGTTCACCGCAATCCACCGACGACCGAAGCACCGACCCGGCCGAACCGACCACCGGGTCCGACGCCAGTCCGGTACCCGAGCAGGCCACGACCCACCGGCGTCACAGCCGGCAACCGCGGCGGTGACGGGGGACCGATGCCCGCCGTGCCGCCCGCCGACGTGATAGGGGAGCCAGGAGCATCGCTACGAGAGGTCCGCAGCGCCACCAGGTGGGACGCGGATCAGGCCGGTCCGTCCTCGAGCGGCGGTGGCGCCGCCATCGCCGCGAGGAGGTCGGTCACCGGCACGGTGGCGAACCCGACCCGCGCGTCGCTCGCCCCGTACGGCAGCCACGGATCGCCGTCGTGGATCAGCCCGCCGCAAAAGTAGACGACGTTGGGCACGTACCCGTCCCGGTCGGCTTCCTCGGGGATCAGCCGCGCGACGACCCGTTCCGGTCGATGCAGGTCAAGTAGGAGCGCGCCGATGGCGTACCGGCGCATCGGGCCGACCCGTGGGTGAGCACGAGCCAACCGGCGTCGGTCTCGATTGGGGATCCGCAGTTGCCGACCTGGATGAGTTCCAGCTGTCGCGGGGGGCGTGCAACGGAACCGGGGCCTGCCCCCGGTTGTTGGTGTCCAAACGGGTCAGGCCGATGGTCTCGCCGTCGGTGCGGCAGAGGGCAAGGTGCCGGCCGCCGACGGTACGGGGGAACAGCGCGACGCCCTTGTTGCGGGCGCCGGGTCCGCGCATCGGGGTGATCTCGAAGCGGCGCAGGTCGTGGCTTGCCAGCGCGCGGGTGACGGCGCGCCGTCCTCGTAGGCGGTGTAGGTGGCCCGGTACACCGATCCGGACTCGTGGGTGAACCGAACGAAGCGGGCGTCCTCCAGGCCGTTGCTCTCCTTCGGTGTGGCGGGCCAGAGCACCCGCTGGTGCAGTGCCGTATCGGCGGGGAAAGCCGTGGCGTAGCTGGCGGCGTTGGTGCGGCGCGGGCGGGTACGGCGGTCGGCGGGTACCCCGACGTGCTCCGCGGCGCAGTGCGGGATGACGAAGGTGTTCAGGACGGCGACGTCCCGCCATCCGGCCGAGGTGTGCGTCGACCAGGGTGGCGAGGGCCGAGTTGAAGGTGGCCAGACCGCACTGGGTCGGCGGGTGGGTGCTTGTCGTACACAGCCAGGTAGTCGGTGACCATCCGGTCCGCGTCGAAGCGCTGGCGGGCCCGCTCCCGGCAGTTCGCCCGGTTGCGGGCGGCGATCTCGGTGACGGCGACGACGGCCTGATCCACGGTGGTGACGAGATATCCCGCCACGCCTTCGTCGACGATCTCCGGCATGGTCGGGGTGGACGGCCCCGACCGGGGTGGGTGGGGTGGCAGGGGTCGCGTCGCCGGGGTGGGCGGTCGCGGTCGGGTCGACCTGGACCACGTAGGACAGACTGCGTTCGGTGAGTCCGAGCCGGAACAGGGTGCAGTCGCCGTAGCCGGAGTCCGCCGTGACCGGCAGTTTCGGCAGTCTCCATTCGTCGGTCATTTCGTCGAGCATGTCCAGCGCGAGGCGCCACTTTCTCGCGGTGGCGTATGGTTTGGTGAACACTGCGTGTGCGGTGCTGCTACGCGCCACGGGAGGGCCGAGACGGTCGTGGCTCGCAAGTCGCCTGCCACATCCCGAGGTGGACCAGGTGACCGCGTGAGCGCGGCCTGGTAGGCAGTGACCATAGCGTTGGCGCTCATCCGGTTGCGCGAATACGCGTGGTCCCGGAGATGGCGCCTCCGGAATGTGGCAGCTGGCGCTGCCGTCTCGGGCCGGCAGTGACGCCCGGAGTCGGATGGGGAAGAGGGCGGCGCGGTGAATCATGTGGTCGGGTGACCGGCGCGACCACTGACTGACGAGGTGAATGAGATGGTTGATGCCCAGCTAGCCGACGTCTTCGTGGAGATGGCTGACACTCTGGTCGACGATTTCGACGTGATCGAGTTCCTGCACGTGCTGACCGAGAGGTGTGTCGAGCTGCTGGGTGTCTCGGGGGTCGGGCTGCTCCTGACCGACCAGCGGGACACGCTGCAGGTGCTGGCTGCCTCGTCGGAACGTACTCGGCTGTTGGAGATGTTCCAGCTCCAGACCGACCAGGGTCCCTGCGTGGACTGCTTCCGTAGCGGTCAACCGATTTCGGTCGCAGACCTGCCCAATGCCGGTCGCTGGCCGAGATTCGCTGCCGCGGCGGCCGAGGTCGGCTTCGCTGCGGTGCACGCCCTGCCCATGTGCCTGCGCTCCGAGGTCATCGGCACACTGAGCCTTTTCGACGTCCGGCCAGGAGCCCTCGATGAGGGCAAGCTCCGCATCGGTCAGGCGCTCGCCGACGTGGCAACCATCGGACTGCTGCAACAGCGTGCCATCCAGCGACGTGACATCCTCACCGAACAGTTGCAGACCGCCCTGCACAGCCGCGTCCTGATCGAGCAGGCCAAGGGGGTCCTGGCTGAACGCCTTCAGGTGGACGTGGGCGAAGCCTTCGCGCTGCTGCGCCACGACGCCCGCAGCCGGAACCGGCGGCTGTCCGAACTGTCTCAGGCGATCGTCGACGGCTCCGAGCAACTGTCGCCGGGACCGCCCACCAACCGGCCCGGTCGCCCACCAACGCGGCCCAGATGGGACAGCGACCTTTCGAAAGTGCTGCCGGTGGGGGGTGCCGATTCCGCGGGATGAGGCGTACGGTTGCCATGTCGCCCGGGTCCCCGGTGGCCGCCAGACTCGCCGCCACCGGCCCGTAAGGGGTGTTGAACAGTGGTCACCCACCTAGCGAAAGCGACGGTCGTTTTTCCTCCTCCGACTCTGACTGTTGAGACCGGGAGCACCGAGCAACTGTTGCGTCGACGCGCGGCCCTGAGCGCCGACGATCCCGACCGTGCGCGGCTGCGAGCCCGGATCATCGAGTCCAACCTGCCGATGGCCGGTCGACTGGCCCGCCGCTACACCGGCCGCGGAGAACCGTACGAGGACTTGGCACAGGTCTGCGCCGTCGCCCTGATCAAGGCTGTCGACGGATACGACCCCGACCGAGGGCCGATGTTCGCCAGCTACGCCATCCCCACCATTCTCGGCGCCCTCCGGCGGCACTTCCGCGACACGACTTGGTCGATCCGGGTGCCGCGCACAGCCCAGGAACTGAATGCCCGGGCGCCCAGCGCCCGAGGCGAACTTGTCCAGCGACAGGGCCGGCAACCGACTTCCGGAGAGCTCGCTGACCACTTGGGGGTGACCGTCGCCGAAGTCCTGGCCGCCGCCGCCGCTGCCGAGGTCTACCGCCTGCCGTCACTGAACGAGCCGAAGCCCGGGACCGATGGCGTCGAGCTCCTCGCGCTCGTCGGCGACGTTGATCCAGGATACGCGGCCGTTGACGACCACCTCACGCTCCGGCCGCTCTTCGCGGCGCTTCCCGCACGTGACCGTCGAATCCTGACCATGCGGTTCTTCGGCGACCTGACCCAGGCGCAGATCGCCACCCGGGTCGGGTTGTCACAGATGCACGTCTCCCGGCTGCTGAAGCGTGCCCTGGCCCGGCTCAGAGCCGCGATGCTCAGATGATCGGGCACGCCCGCGGACCACTCAGCTCCGCGGGCGGGACCGTTGCGTGCACGAGGACAGAGTCATGGTCGTTCGTTCGATCGCCGCGATCGGGTCATCGGTCCGGACGGCACGTTCGGTATCGCCGGTGGCGACGATGGGCAGTGGGTCCCGTTGCATCGCAGCATCGACGGCTGGGTTGAGGCCCTGCCTCTGGCCTACGCGGCGATGGACGTCGCGGACACGGTCACCAGGCTGACCGGTTCGGCCGTCGGCCAGCTCGACCTGACCGCCATGCAACCGATGAGCAGTGGTTGTAACGCCGCTACCACATCGGCACGTGGGTGGGGGATCGGGTGAGCGCCATCAGCGGCAGATGCGGATGTCGATCCTGCACCGACTGTCTAATGCTGCTGGTATGTTTGGCCCGCTGATCGCTGCCGGATCAGGTTTGGGGGCACTGGTGGCTGAGGTGGCGCTGCGGCCGGTCGACGACTCCGACCTCGATGCCTTGTTCGAACAGATGCGGGATCCGGAGTCGGTCCGGATGGCCGCCTTCACTGCCGAGGATCCTGACGACCGCGCCGCATTCGATGCCCACATGGCAAAGGTCAGGACGTCGCCTGAGACCACCAACCTCGCTATCACGCTCGATGGACGACTCGTCGGCAGCATCGCCAGCTTCGTCATCGAGGGCGACACCGAGGTCACGTACTGGATCGACAGGTCCTTCTGGGGGCAGGGCATCGCCAGCCGAGCACTCGCACTGCTTCTGGAAACGGTTCCGGTGCGGCCGCTGTTCGCCCGTGTCGCGAGTGACAACGTGGGATCGCTCAAGGTGCTGCAGAAGGCGGGGTTTGCGATCACAGGCACGGAGATCTCGTTCGCCAACGGTCGGAACACGGAGATCGAGGAAACGATCCTGCGCCTCGACGAGCCCGTGAATCCCGCGCCATCGGATGTGTCGAGCCGACTGAGACCGACTTACTGATCTCGGCGTGACCGGACGTCCTCGTACCTGGACGTACCACCGCTGACGGCTACCGAGTGACGGGGTGCCTCGGCGCCGACGCGCACGACCCGCGGCAGATCCGGATGGCGGCCCGGTCCGCCGAGGAGAATCGGACCACGGGCGGGGAGGGCAGCCGGATGGAGGCGTCAGGCGTAGGCCGAGCGCGTTCGTTCCTGCGCCTCGAAAAGCTCGTCACCGTACCGGATGATCCATTCCGCGAGTGCGCGCATCGGCCCCTCGGCGAAGGTCTGGCCGAGGGGTGTCAACGCGTAGTCGACTCGAGGGGGTGCCTCGGCATACGACCTCCGTTCGGTCAGGCCGTTGATGATGAGCCGGTGGAGTGCCTCGGTGAGAGCCTTGTCACTGATGCCGCCGATGTTCGCGCGAAGTGCGCGGCGACGTTGCGGGCCGGCGGCGAGAGCGGCCAGGACCACCGGATCCCATACATGCGTGAACAGGTCCGTTCCCATCCGCAGCCGGCAGTCCGCCACGAAATTCACGCAGCTGCTGTCCGAATCACGAGACATCCGGTCATCGTGTCATGGCCGATGCACACCTGCTGGTGCGTAACGATTCGATCGGTTCGCATCGGACTTTCTAGGGTCTGACGCCATGCGTATCGGAATCCTCGGCACCGGAACCCTCGCCACGGCACTCGCCACCGGCTGGACCCGGGCCGGACATGACATCAGCATCGGCGGCCGCTCGCCCGAGCGCGCTGAAATCGCGGCGAAGGCGTCTGGAGTTCGTGCCCGGCGGCTACCCGAGGTCGCCGTGGACGCCGACGCCGTCCTGCTCTCCGTTCACTGGGAGGGCGTCGCCGACATCCTTACGGCGGCCGGTGCACCCGGCGGGTCGCTCGCCGGTAAACCGCTCATTGATCCGACGAACGCGGTCGAGCATGGCATCGGCGTGCTGCGGACACAATCCGGACGCGCGTTTGCGCAGCATGTCGCCGAACTCGCTCCCGGTGCCCATGTCGTCAAGGCGCTCCATCTATTCCCATCGACGCGGTGGACGACACCTACGTCGTCACCAGTTACGGTCGCAATGTGCGGAGACGATCCGCGAGCGCTGGAGATCGTCGGATCGCTCGTACGCGACATCGGAGGTGTCCCTGCCGTACTCGGCGGGCTGGACCGGGCGCGCCAACTGGAGGAGGTCGCCGGGTTCGTCATCGCGCTCGCGTTCGCCGGCGTCGACCCGCAGATGGCGATCCCCGCGGTTCCGCCGCCCAGAGCGAACGAAACTCCTTCACAGCCCTGAGTCAATACGTCCGCTCATCGGCATATTCGGATGTTCTTCTTGGCGGTCTGGGTGCCTGCCCGGTCTGCCAGAATGCGCGGCATGAAAGCTCAGGATCTGGAGCGTGCCGTCCGAATGATGGGCGAGGTACGGGACTGTCCTCCGTCGGCTGCACTCTCGATCGACGTGATTGGACGGCGCGCGCCAGCCGTACGCCGCCACGCTCTGTGACCCGTGCGCAGCCACCCGCCGCGCGTGCTCTACGGCAGATCCCGCATGGGTCAGAATGTGCCGATGACGATCTCCGCTGACGACTCCGGTCCGGTCCGGATTGTTGCGGCCGTTCTTCGCGACGGCGATCGGGTGTTGCTGTGTCATCGAAGCGCCGGACGCCGTTGGTATCCCGATGTGTGGGACCTGCCGGGCGGTCATGTTGACGAGGGAGAGGATCCGAAGGAGAGCCTTGTCCGCGAGCTTCGGGAGGAGTTGGGGATCACGGCGCTGGAGCCGTCCAGCCCGCCGATGCATGAGATCCGGACCGCGACGTTCGACATGCAGATCTGGTTGGTCGACAGGTGGACCGGAACACCAGTCAACGCCGCGCCGGACGAACACGACGCTGTGGCGTGGTTCGAGACGTCCGACCTTGACAGCCTGCGTCTCGCCCACGAGTCGTACCTCTCGATGCTCACCGCCGTGCTTGCCACGTGACGCCTCTCCGGGAGCCAGGGGTGCGCGCTCATCGGCATGTCCGCAAGGAACCGCACCGAGGCTGACTTGACGCATCGTGACCGGCGTGCCGAGGCCCCAGTGCGCACGATCGGCGGCATGTCCGTGTACGTGGTCTTGGGCAGAATCCGCTTGTGGCGCTGATTTCAGGTCGCTGATGCGTCTGCGGCTGCCCTTTAGCCGTCGCGCTTCACCAGATCAGCAAGGTGCGCACATGGCCGCTCGACGTCACGGTGCCAGGCGCTACCGAGCACAGCGACGGGGCGGCTGATCTCCCTGACCCTCCCATCAGCGGTCTCTACCGCAAACCCCATCGACAACGGCTCGCTCCCGAACCGGATCGAGCAGTCGATACGCACCTCGACTTCGATCCAGCCGGTACCGCCGGGACGCAGCAACCGAGACTGTCCGATACCTCGGACCCGGACACCCGGCAGTTCGCCGGTAGCCGCACGGACAGTGATCGGTGCTGGCCCAGCATTGATCACTGCCAGTTGTCCTGCCATCTGGTAGACGCCCCTGGCGTCCCCACCCCCGCTACCGCCGGACGCAACGAAGGCCACGAGCGAGATCGAAGAGTTCTGCTCCCGTTCCTCCCGCGAATCCCGCAGCTGGCTGACCGCAACACCGCCCAGCACCACGCCGACCACAAAGGCAGCGATGAGCCGTACGTTCATCTTCCGTCTGGTCATGACGCTGTCAGGGGGCCGACCCGCCCGAGGACATCGACTGGTGATCGTGGCCGCCCAGGTCAATCACTCCGCGCTCCGCCGACATAGCGCCAGCCCAGAGAACACGATCTGCGGTCATGATCGATCAAACACCCGCAGACACGGGTGCCTGAGCATCGTCGGGTTCGGCACACGGTCCGGGTCAGGACCGCCCCCAGGTGCGCCGCAGAACCGATATACCGAGTGCGGCGAAGTGACATGGTGCAGCGCGTTGTCGGCGGCAAACCCGGGCACCACGATCATAACGCGATGTTGTGGTTCCCCGCGGACCTCTAAGGCGTGTTTCATAAGTCGGTCAGAGCCATTCGGTGATGATGGCGATGGTAAGGACGGCTTGGAAGCGGACCGCGAGCTTGTCGTACCTGGTGGCGACGCCGCGGTGGCGTTTGAGTCGGTTGATGCTGTTCTCGACGGCGTGGCGTAGCCGGTAAAGCTGCCGGTCGAACGCGGGCGGACGGCCACCGCGGGAGCCTTTGGCCTTGCGGTGGGCGTCCTGGTCCTTCTTGCTCGGGATGCAGGCCTTGATCCCGCGGGAACGCAGGTATCGGCGGTTGCCGCGGCTGGTGTAGGCCTTGTCGGCCAGGACCAGGTCGGGGCAGGTGCGGGGCCGTCCCACGCCCAGGCGGGTCACGCGGATGCGGCGCAGGACGGGGATGAACTGCGGGCTGTCGCCACGGTGCCCGGCGGTCACGATCAGGGAGAGGACCTTCTGTCCCTGCTCGCAGGCCAGGTGGGTTTTGGTGGTCAGCCCACCCCTCGATCGGCCCAGCGCGTGGTCGGCCGGCTCGTCGTGCACGCCGCCGGGTGGTTCCTTCTGCAGATGCCCGTCCTTGCGGGCACCCGCGGCGTGCTGGTGGGCGCGGCTGGTCATCGAGTCCACGCTCACCGTCCACGCGATCCGGTTCTGTGCGTCGCCGGCGGCCTGCAACGCGGACAGGATCTGGTCCCAGGTCCCGTCACGCTGCCAGCGGCGGAACAGGCCGTAGACGGTGGGCCAGGGCCCGTAGTCGGCCGGGACGTCACGCCACGGGGCGCCGATCCGGATCCGCCACCGGATCCCGTCGATGAGCTGTCGTTTGTCCCACTTCGGCGGACGACCCGTCGCAGGCGCGGCAGGCAGCAGCGGGGCCAGAACAGCCCACTGCCTGTCGGTCAGGTCATGCCGCCTCGTCACCGCTACGCTGGGCACGAGGTCTCCGGTATGAAGTTCTTGCTTGGTCGCAGAACCAGATACCGGAGACCTCTTCAGTTATCGACCACCGCCACGCCGCAACTTCGTGGGGACAGCCCGACTTACGAAACACGCCTTAGTGCCTCTCGTCGTTAATTCGTCGGGGGTTGTGTCCAGGCGGTGGGGTCGTTGAGGTAGAGGCCGCAGGCGCAGTCGAGGGCTTCTTCGGGGCTGCCGGCGTGCAGTCCGTTGGGCAGGACGAAGTCTTGGTAGGCGTCGCGGCTGGCGAGGTAGATCGCGAAGCCCCACCTGCTGGCGGAGCCGCCGTAGCGGAGCCGGCACAGCGGCAGGGTGGTGCCGTCGGCGAGCCGCCCGTCGACGTAGGCGAAGATGCCGTGATACCGCACGGGCACGGCTGTGAGGGCGGGCCAGCGGGTGCGGGCGTGTGCGCTCAGGCGTTGACGCAGGCTGGTCTTGGTCGACTCGGGTGGGGGCTTGGCCACGACTGCCATCCTGCCCCACCCCCTGTGCCGTCGTGTCGGTGCTGGCGCCGTGGCGGTGCGGGTGGCACAACGTTGCGGTGCCTCCGTCATCCCCGTACCCGATCATGCTCGACGCTGCCGAGCGTGTCGTCCTGCAGGCGCTGGCCCGCCGGCCTACGACCTCCTACCGGCTGGTGGTGCGGGCTCGTATCGTGCTGGCCGCAGCCGATGGTGCCAGCAACACTGTGATCGCCGCCGATCAGCGGGTGCACGTGGATACGGTGCGTAAATGGCGGGTGCGGTTCTACCAGCGGCGGCTGGACGGGTTGGCCGACGCGCCGCGTCCTGGCCGGCCGCGCAGGTTCAGCGACGTGCAGGCCGCGCAGGTCAAAGCCCTCGCGTGTGAGTTGCCGGCCGAGCGTGGCGTGCCACTGTCCCGGTGGAGCGCCGCTGATCTGGCCGACGAAGCGGTGGCCGCCGGTGTCGTGGAGGACATCTCGGCGGCGACGGTGACGCGCTGGCTGGCCGCCGATGCGATCAAGCCCTGGCGGCACCGGTCGTGGATCTTCCCCCGGGACCCACAGTTCGCCGTCAAGGCCAGCAGGGTGCTGGACCTGTACGCCCGCATATGGGATGGGAGCCCGCTGGGCGGGGGCGAGTTCGTCATCAGCGCGGATGAGAAGACCTCGATCCAGGCGCGGTGCCGCTGCCATCCCAGCCTGCCGCCGGGCCGGTCGAGGCTGATGCGTGTCGAGCACGAGTACGAACGCGGCGGCGCCTTGGCGTACTTGGCCGCGTTGGACGTGCATCACGGCAAGGTGTTCGGCCGCTGTGAGCCCTCCACCGGGCTGGTCCCGTTCGCCCGCCTGGTCGAGCAGGTCATGACCAGCCAGCCCTACGCCTCAGCGGATCGGGTGTTCTGGATCGTGGACAACGGATCCTCCCACCGCGGGCAGGCCTCTATCGATCGCCTGACCGAGGCGTGGCCCACCGCGACGCTGGTCCACCTACCGATCCACGCGTCGTGGTTGAACCAGGTTGAGCTGTATTTCTCGATCGTGCAGCGCAAGGTCGTCACGCCGAACGACTTCTACGACCTGGCCGATGTCCAGGACCGGCTCATCGCCTTCCAGGAGCACTACAACCTCGGCGCCCGTCCGTTCAACTGGCGATACACCAAGAGAGACCTCGACGCCCTACTCAAACGACTCGCCGCGCACGAGTTCCTACCTGCCGCCGCGTAACCCCCGACGAATTAACGACGAGAGGCACTTAGTCGCTGCAGCTACTCCAGCCCGGCTACGACGCGACCAGCGGTGGAAGCGGTTGGCCACGCGGTGGTGGGTGTCCGGCGCCGTGACCGGGAGGGGCTCATCGCGACGGCGGTAAGGACAGCAGACGATCGGGAACCGGCAGCCGATGCGCCGCGAGGACGGCCAAGCCTGCACCCGTCGTATTCAACAGCACGTCGTCGATCGACGAGACGCGTCCGAGTGCCAGGGCGTACTGCAGCGCTTCCACCGCGGTCGACATGCCTGCAGCCGCTACGATCACATATGCGAACCGGACCTGCCACCCCATGCCCAGACCGAACCCAACCGCCGCGAACACCAGCAGATTGCCCACGATCTGGAAGAACGCGGTCAGCGGATGGTCGGCGAGGATCTCCACAAGGTCGCGCAGCGGCACCAGCCGAACCTCTCGGGGTGCGTCGAGTGGGGTGAGGACCACCATCAGCCACGGCAGCGTCCAGACCGCCATGGCCGTCGTGGCCAATGCCCGCCGGGCCGCCAGCCCCGCTGGGACGCCGCGCTGCCGGTAACAGGCCACGAGGTGACGCGTGCCGACCAGGCTGGCCATGACGAGAGCCACCGTAGTCGCCACAACCGGAAGCCAATGCAGGTACCCGCCTGGGATCATCGTGGAGCATCATAGTCCGGCCGGGCATCAACCCACGCCAACGATGTGTGTGGATCCCGCGCACAAGATCGGGTGACCGCTCATGAGCAGAAGAGCGCGTACTGGCTTGCGAAGCGGATGTCGAATTCGTAACTGACCGTGCGGCCTGGATCGTCGGCGGCACGGCTGCCGTAGGCGGCAGGCTGGTCGTGGCCACGACCAGCCGGTGTACCCGTTCGTCGGGATGGGTCGAACGAGGGCGTGTACGGATGCCGCCGAATCGCACCCGGCCCGGAGTGCCACTGCGTGCCCACCGTGGGTCGATCCAACCCCACGCCACCCGAGCCTTGCTGAGGAGCCGGTCGGGCGGGTGGCCAGATGCTGGCTCGGGCAACCCCGCGTCGGCGGCGCCACCTCGTCGAGACCGGTCGGCGTGAACGGGCATCGATGGCGTTCGCGTGTGTGCCCGTTGTGTGCTCCGGCAGCGGTGACCAGCCGTGACCGACGCTGACCGACCGTGCCCGCCCCCTGAAGGTCGCCCGTCCAGACGGGGTACGTGTGGTCGTCGTGCGATCCGCTGGTGGCGGTGCCGGCGTCGATCGCGCCTGCGGCTCCCTGCGGTACGCTGACAGCCGCTGCTAGCTAGTCTGGATCATCGCGCCCCCGTAGCTCAGGGGATAGAGCAACGGTTTCCTAAACCGTGTGTCGCAGGTTCGAATCCTGCCGGGGGCACCAACACGAGGCCCTGACCAGCAAGAAGCCGGCCAGGGCTTTGATGTCTATCTATGTAGTTTTGAATCGCCCCCTGAAAATGCCCGGCAGCAGATCGAGGTGGTACGCGGCAACGTGCTCGGTGGCGTGCCCGAGCTGGGCTGCGGCGTGCTTGGCGCCGGCCTCCTTATCGATCAGGGTGGCTTTTCCAGTGGTGACCGGGTGGGTCATCGCGTGTTGGGCTTCGTGTTCGGCGGGCGGGATGTTTCCGAGGTGTTGACAAATTCAACGCATAAGAACGGCGTGGGGCGATCCAGGGCTCCTGGATCGCCCCACGGGGCGTTACCGATCCACGCCGTAGTAGAGAGCCAGGTACTCGGCGATCTCGGGTGCGTGTGGCGACAGTTCGGGCAGATGGCGGTCCAGGGCATCGCGGGTCGCCTCGGCCAGGCGGCTGACGCTGGTGGTGGCGTCCCGCACGTACGGTTCGAGCTTCCTGATCAACTCGTAGTTGCTGTCGATGTGTTGCGCCCGCATCACCTTCTCGAGCGGTGGTGTGGTGTCCGTCGGGATCGGCTGGAGCACTCGGCTGATGTAGGTGACCCGGTGCATGATGCGCCAGCACGGTGGCTTCTTCGCTGCCTGGCGGGCTTGGCGCAGCGCGACCGCGTTGCGGTCGGGGCTCTGCTCCAGCCAGATCGGATCGACGATGGTGCGGTAGAACTCCTCGAAGTTCTCGCTTGTGGCGTCAAGATAGAACGTAACGAACCGGTAGGCGTCGACCTTTCCGGGCAGCAGCTCCGGTTTGCCGTCGCCGCCGAGGACCGGTTTCCCGTCCTTGTACCGCTGGAGATCGCTGCCCGGCTCGCAGGTCACATCGAGGGAGAAGGTGGTCTTCGACTCCCTCTTCTTGCTCCGGGTCGAGGTGTAGCCGATGCCGCCGCTCAGGTCCAGACCAAGGCCGACGCTCACGCCCATGGTTGACGCCGACAGCGACATCCCGGTGTTCTCGCTCTTGGTTACCTGGAAGCTGCCCGCGGTGGCCTCGGTGACGGCATCGGTGGTCTCGGTGGTCTCGGCGAAGAATCCGCCCTCCGCCGTCCAGACGTAGGTGTTGACTAGGTTACGTCGGGAGAAGCCGTCGACCAGCGCCTTGGCGCCGGGCAGCGAGAGTTCGCCGAGTGTGGGATTGATCATCCCGTGCCCTCCGGTGCCCAGCATGGCGGCGATCCCGCCGATGGCACCCAACCCGGGAACAAGGGCGCCCGCCACGAACCCGGCTGCCTCGGTGCCAACCTGCTTGAGGGTGTGCAGCGCGGCCTGCCCCAGCATCGGCTTGAAATCAGGCGGCTCGGTGGAGAGCGCCTCGAAGAAGCTCCGCAGCTGTTGCCGCTCGTGCTGGATTCGCCGGATCAGGGCGTACGTCTCGCGGGGTTTGAAGTAGCTGTACTCGCCGTGGTCCCGGGCCTGCGGATAGTCCGGGTCGAGTACCTTGCCGTGGGCTGTGGCGCCGACGGCGCCGTCGAGCGTGCCCTGCTTGGTGTATCGAGGGTTGATCGGGAACGAGATGATGTTCCAGTCTTCTGGAATATCCGGACTCGGCGTGACGTGGTACGACACCAGGGCGCCGGTCTGACTCAGCCGCAGCGCGAAGATGTCGGCGGTGGACGAGCGCACCACCGCGAATCCGGTGTTCGCTGGCAGGTACCGCGGACCGGTCGCGGCGTTCACCACCTGGCCGGGGTCCTCCCACCGGCCGCGCAGCCCCACCTTCAACCGGCGGGTGGTGGTCTCCCCTCGGGAGACCTCGCTTTGTCGGCTCGACGTGTTCGTGAAGTCGTAGCTGGTCTTGCGTTCCAGGGTTGCCGCTACGTCGATTGGGACGGTGATACCGGCGCCGAGTGGTGCGATGACGGTATTGATGTCGGCTTCGGCGCCGAGGGAGCGGGTCGCCGCGAAGCCCGCGGTGCGGCTGTTCTCGGTGTCGGTGCCGTGGCTGCGGCTGACTTCGTCGGCCTGTTTGAACTCCACCGTGGACGCGTTGTTGAACTGACCCGGCGCGCGATCGGTTGACGGGTTGGTCAGGTTCTCGGCGGGGACCGGTGGGGCGCCCTCGATGTACCCGACGATCTGCGGGTCGTACTGTGCCTGACCGACCCATTCGCTGACCAGGCTGCCCACCTTGTACCCCGTGACGAGGTACCAGGCACGGCCGCGCAGGTAGCTGTAACAGCGTTTCATGACGCCGTTGGGGACCCCCCGGGCGTCGACCTGCGCGTCGGCGTACTCGCTGGCCGAGGGCGTGCTGTCGGTCAAGGCATGGAAGCGGGTCCGTACGCTGGCCGGCGCCGGGCGCACGATGGCGGCGTCGGTGGAGACCGGTGCGGTGGAGAGGACGACCTGCGGGCGCTGATTCGCAGGCAGGAGCAGGTGGTTGCCGGCGGGCCCGGCGTCGTGAACCTCGCTCGCGCCGGCGCTGGTGGAGTCGGCGTCGAACGGGTAACACGCGATGAGGTCCGCCAGGTCGCCCTTGATCCGGCCGAAGGCGTTGTCCAGGATTTGTTCCTGGGTACGCACTCCCCGCCACACGCGCACTTCTTCCAGGACACCCGAATAGGGATGTATCGGGTTGTTGTTGACGGAAGCCCCGCCCAGCGCAAACTGGTAGGTGTTGTAGCCGTAGTAGACGAGCATCTGGTTGGCCGCCATGGTGACCGGTGTCGTGAGCACGGGGGTGCCGTTGCGGTAGAGCCGGATCGGGCTGCCCTGCGGGTCGGGGTTCTTGGTCCATCCGGCCCCCCGTAGCCGGGCCGGATGGGAGCCTGTGGCGTCGCCCGCGACGTTGCCGGCGTTCTCCTCCATCCGCCACCAGCCGACCAGGCCCCGTTCGCGCGGCCCGACTGGGCGGCACACCTGGTCCGGGGCGCGGGCGACCCGCCACAACCGCACCTCGGCGAGAACACCCCGTAGTGGGAGCGTGAGCGAGCCGACCCGGACGCGCCCGAACTCCAGCGGGCCGGCACTACCCTTCGGTCCCTCTCCCCGGTAACGGTGCGTGCCAGCGGGCGCACCGTCGATGAAGAACGATATGTCATGCCACCGGTCCGGCTCGGACGGCGGGCTGGCCTTGCGGACCACCGCCACCCGGTGGAAGGTGGCCGCGCGCAGCGCCGTGGTCGACACGTACGTGAAGGATTTGTGCCCTGGCTCCTCGAAGCGGAACTCGAGCTTGCCGTCAGGGCGCACCCAGAGGTGGTAGGGTGCGCATCCACCGGCGCCGTCGTCAGGCACTCCGTAGCCAACCAGGCCGTGCGCCCAGCCGAGCCGGTCGAGCATGACGAACACCTCAACGGTGAGTTCGCCGGTGACGTCGAGGGCGCCGTCACTGCCGGCGTCGAGGTGCCCCCGGCCGTCGAGGGAGACCGCCCAGGACTGTTCCATCGTGGCGGCCAGGTGAGCCCATTCCCGGCACGGGAAGGCATCCCGGCTGCGGACTAGGGTGTCGCCCTTGCCCGCGGTGATCTGATAGCCCGGAAGCGGTGACTCGGTCACGGCCGGGGTACCGGTGACCGCGCCGTCGTGGCCGTTGCCGGACAGGTCGGTGGTGTTCGCTCCGGTGAAGCTCCAGTAGCCGAGCAGCCCCGGCTCCCGGCCGGTCAGCCGGTGACCGCGCTCCACGACCAGCTCCGAGAGGGTACGCACCCGGCCCCAGACCCGCACCTCGTCCAGCCGGACGTTGGCCCAGGAGCCGTTCGCGGGTGAGAATCCGAGCCGAAGGTCGCCGACGCCCGCGTACGGGGTGGTGACGGAGCGCCGACCCACCTCGGCGCCGTCGCGATAGAGGAGCTGCTCGTTGGTGGCCCGGTTGAACACCGCTGCCCAGTGGTGCCACTCCAGGTCGTCGTAGGTGGCCGTGGTGTTCAGGTCGTTACCCCAGAAGGCCAGGGTGAACGTGTTGTCGGTGCGGAAGCCCACATGGAGTGCACTATTGACGGTCTGAGTGGTGGAACCGTGTGAAACCACGAAGTCGTCGCGGCCGGCACGCTCTCGCTTGGCCCAGAACTCGATGGTGAAGTCGGTGCCGACCAGGCCCACCGGTCCGCAGTCCACCTTGTCGTTGACGCCGTTGAGGGCCAGCGCCGACTTCAGTGGCGCCGGGTCCAGGCCGAGCAGGTACCGACCCGACTGGGTGTGGGCGTTCAGCACCCGGCCGGGGCCCGGCAGGGCATCCGGCAGAACCCACGCCTCGACGGTGACGTTCCCGGCGGTACCCACCTGCGCGAGCCGATCGTCCGGTAGGACCAGCCGGTGCGTCTTGGCGTCGAAGCGGAACGCCCGGCCGGGGATCGCCCCGTGCCACTGTGAGCCGCGCCCTGCCACCAGGTCGGTCGCGGATCCGTTCGGGACGTTGCCGGTGGTTTCGTCCGTCTCCACCCGGACGACCTGTGACCCGGCGGTCAGCCAGGCGCCGGGCCGGCTGGAGGTCGCCAGGTCGTAGTGGTAGAGCATCCCGGTTACCGGTTCGCCCGGTGTGGCGGTGCCGGCGCCGCCGACCACGGTCAGCGTGTCGGTGCCCCGCTGGGCGTCCAACCGGACCAGGACCGCCGTGCCGGCCACGGTGATGATGGCACCGGCCGGCACGCGCGTGGTGAGCGGCTCGGTGAGTCGTACGGTCTTGCCGGCGTCTCTGATCTCGGCCACCTTGCCGAGATGCCAAGGCTCGGCCATGCCTCGGCCGTTGAGGACATCGGCGAACCGTTCGACCTGACGGGGCACCGAGTTGAAGGTCTCGGAGCTTGAGCTGTTGCGGATCGTGACGGTGCACAGTTGCGCCAGTTGTCCGTCGCTCACCTCGATGGTGGTGCCGGCCAGGTCGATCAGCGGATCGCGGCTGACGAATCGGACTCGCCGCGTTCCCACGGCGAGCCGTTTCTCCGCCCGGGACACCTCGGTGTCGTAGTACGTGGCGAAGAACTGGCCGTCACCCCCGCGGAAGTACAACGAGACCTGCCCGATGGTGCTGTCCAGCAGGAACGGCGTGTCCAGGGTCCACCCGAACCCGAGCAACGCTCCCGTGACGCTGAGCCCGGCGCGGTCGGTGTGCAGGTGCGGCATGGCCAGCGACACGGTCCCGGTGCCCGCCAGGCCTCCGGTGAGCCGGGAGAGTTCGCCTTCCTTGGCGGCCAACTCGACCCGCGCGGCCCGCAGCCGGCCCTCGGCCTCGGTGATCAGCGCCTGCCTGGTACGTTCCCGGTCCAGCTTCGTGACGAGGTCGTCACGGCGAAGCCTCGCCGCGTTCAGGTCCGCCTCGAACTCCGGTAGCGGCTTGACCTTCTCCCACCGGAACTGGTCGGCGTTCGCTCCGGGCGTCTGTTCGACAAGAGCATAGGTGCCGCCGTACCGGTCGTAGTCCGTGCCGGTCAACTTGCGGAACGCGACGAGCAGATGCCGGGCCCCATTATCGACCGGGGCCAGGATGCGGCCAGTTCCGCTACCGCTGATGCCTTGAGGATCGAACATCACTGTGCCAGTGGCAGGAGCTTCGCCTGCGGCGATCAACCGGACGTAGCCGGTTGGGCCTCTGCTGAGCATGGCGGGGACGTTCTGCTCGCCGTCAGCGTCGGGTGCCATCGAGGACGGAATGAAAGCTCTAATGTTGTAGTAGGAGCCAGAGCCGTACATGGAATTTACATGTGTCAGCTTCCACAAGGTTCTGGGATCGCTCTGGTCCTTCGTGGAGTGCACCCGATTATCCACGCTGCTGGGCTTCGTCGACCACTTGACGTAGAGGTTCTCCTGCAGGTTTTGTATGCGGTGGACCCAGCTGGTCGGGAGATCCCGCTCCGCCTCCAGCCGGGCAAATTCGGCCCTGGCGGTCACCAGATCCCGATCCCAGCCGGCGACGGTCGCCGGGTCGGTGCCCGGGTTCGCGACCAGCGCCTCGTCCGCCTTGATCTGGTTCTTCAAGGCGGCGATCAACTGTTCCAGTGCGCTGATCCGGTCGGGATCAGCGGCGGACTGGGGCTGGTTCAGCACCGGCAGGGTGATCTGGTCCGGCGCTTGGGCCAGGCGGCCGTCGCGGCCGACGGCGAGGTCGAGCGTGGCGACATGGGGCCTGGCTGCCGTGCCCCCTGGCGCGGAGTCGGCTGTGGCCACGGCGAGCAGCACCCGGGCCTGCCGCTTCACCAGCGAGCGCGGGCCGCTCGGGGGCGCGATGTTCTCCTGCTGCGAGTAGAGGGTCGCGGCAGGACCGGAGACCACGTCGCGGCCGGTGAAGGCGAAGCTGCTGCGGTGCAGGCCGGAGTGCTCGTCGACCGGTGCCTTGGAGGTGACCCAGGCCGGCCCACCGACGAGCGCGCCATCCCGCCCGTTGCCGGTCTGATCGTGCAGCTTCGTGCCGTTACCCTCGTCGAATCGGTAGTAGGCGAGCAGCCCGGGCTCGTCGCCGACAAGCCGGCGACCACGCTCATCGGCCAGCTCCTTCTTGCTGCGAGCCCGGCTCCAGATGCGGATCTCGTCGATCTCCCCGGAGAAGAAGTCGCCGGGTTGACCGTTGCGGAGTTGAGCGCCGATGAGCACCTTCGTGGCGAGGCCGGGAGTGGCCCCGAGGCTTCCCTCACCGGCGGGTTCGCCGTCGAGGTAGAGCCGAACCTGGCCAGCTTCGACGACCGCGGCGACGTGTGTGTACCGGCCGATGGCCACTGGTCGGGTCGACTGCACCGTCGACGGCGAGCCGAGCTGCGACAGCGCGAGGTGCCCGGCTGCCTCGACAGCGAAGATGAAGTCGCCCTGCACGCCTTGGTCGAACTTGGCCAGGATGGTTCCGTTGTGCGCCGCCGGATTGATCCACGCCTCCAGCGTGTACGTCTTCCCGGCGAGCTGAAGCGCGGCCGGGTTGCCCAGATCGACGTAGCTGCCCGTACCGTCGAATTGCAGGGCGGTCCCGGCGGAGCCAGAGGTGGGACGGTGCCTGGCGCCCTGGGTGTCGAACAGCCCGCTGCTCGCCTGCGCGACGTTGAACGAATCGATCCGCTTCGTCCGGCTGTTGACCGCGAAGATCTGCCAGCGTCGGCTGCCCTGCACCTCGGTGGGGAGCAGCAACACGCTGAACGCGCCGCCGGTAAGGTCCCGGACGAACGTCAACTCCTGAGTCGGCTCGTAGAACGGACGCCCCTGCATGTCCTTCGTGCCCGGGGTGTCCTTCGCCGACGCCGGCCACGTGCGGTGCCCACTGCGCTGGTAGCGGACCTCCATGACCGGCTTCAGCTCCGTGCCGACCAGCACGAACCGGTCACACAGCAGGGTGCTGTCCACCAGCGGCACCTTTGCGCCGTTAGGCTTCACGAAGTCCCCGTCAGCAGCGGCGCTGGAGCCACCCTTGGTGAGCTTCCACACCGCGTCGGCGTGCCCGGCGTCGATGGATTGCCGGAACACCACAAGATGGGTGCCGTCGGACACCACCCGGAACGGCGCCGCTGCGGTGAGTCGAGCCGTGCTCGACAGGAACGGATCAATCTCCTTCGCGGCGAGGACATCCTTGGCGCTGGCCTCGACCCGCCCCCCACGCCTTACCGTCGGCAGTCGAGTGGCCCCGGCCATCGCGTACCCCACCTGCGTGATCTCGCTGGGAAAGCGAAGCTCAGCCGGGTCGTCGTGCCAGTATGCCGCGTCGAGTTCACCTCGCCCGGCACCCGGATCGAAATTCAGGACGGAGTAATGAATGCGTCGGTCCTTGTCCATCGCGAACGCCACCGTCACGCCCTGGTGCCGGAGCATCGTGGTGTGCAGGTAATCGCGGGCGCTGTACACCTTGACCAGGCTTTTCTCGGACAAATTTGGCCCTTTCCCGGGGTGGATCGAGAAATTAGACAAACTCCCTGAAGGCGCCCATTGTCGCCCCGTAATGTCGAAGCGGAATGTCCATCAACTGTAATCGTTCCCAGATTCGTTAAGTGAATCAAGTCAGGATGTCGACTTAGGTTTGACTTCCAGGGCAGCGCGCAGGGCGAGAGCCTTGGCCGCCGGGAGTGACCCGATAGAAGCCTGCTCGATAGTCAACTCGCAACAAGTTCTGCCCCTGGCCAAGGCTCTTACCTCTCGCCTGTAGTCACGGCGGCAGAAAAATTGCAACTCTTGGATGGCGGTGGAAAGCGACCCGCACGGGCACGTTCATCTCGCGGGTGACCGTTTTCGAGTCCGGCCAACGAGCCCTGAGCAACTGTCGCCGTTGGAATCAGCGGCAAGATGATCCAAAATGTCCATCTTGCGGGAGGTCGTACGCTGTCCGGCCTCCCGCCGTCGGTCTACGCAATCGTGAAGGCGGCTTTGCTGTCAGGAGCCGATCGACAGAGGTTGCGTTGTCGCAGTCGCGTGGAGCACCCCGGCGGGACGGCAGGCGACAGCGTCCCGCGCCGACCCGGCACCGGATGCCGATACCGAACTACGGATCAGTGCCCCCGTTTACCCCCGAAAACGGCATCCAAGCCTTGACAGACAGCGACAAGCGATCACCATCGCTTGGTGGCATATCCGCAGCTGAATGCCGGATTTTGGCCGGCGATGACAAGCTGGACGCCGTGACGTTCGGTAACCGTGTGTCGCAGGTTCGAATCCTGCCGGGGACACGTCACAAAACCGAAGGACGCTTGGCATGATCGATGGGTCATGGGGCGGAGCGACGCCCTTGCCGGCGGTAAGTGGTTCTTGGGGCGGGGAGATCACGGCGTTGGACTGGTCGGAATTCATCAACTTCCGTGATCTTGGCGGTCTTCCCACCGTTGACGGCGGCGAGATCCAAGCCGGTGCCCTGCTCCGCTCAGGTTGTCACAACCAGCTCCCGCCGGCGGCAATCCGGGCAATTCGCGGCAGTCGCATGGTAAGCCGCATAGTGGACCTGCGTTGGGCGAAGGAGTGCCGGACGCACCCCAGCCCGTTTGCCGAAGACGAGATCTACCGGCACATGCCGCTGCTGAACGATGTACTGACCTACACCCCGCCACCGGATTCGTACGGCCCGATGCTCGACCACAATCAGGAGCGGATCGGCGCTGCCTTCCGGGCTGTGGCCGAAGCGCCGCCTGGTGGTGTTCTCGTCCATTGCCGGGCCGGTAAGGATCGGACCGGGGTGCTGGTGGCGCTGCTGCTGACGGCGGCAGGGGTGGACGCCGCCGTGACAGCCCGGGACTACGCCCGATCGGACTCGTCCCTCGAGGGCACGATGCGTGAGACGCTGGCGCACCTCGATCGTCGCTACGGCGGGATCGCGGACTATCTGGCCACGGTGGGCGTGGGAAGCGAGACCTTGGCGGCGGCCCGTAACCGCCTGCTCCGTTAAGCCCTCGGGCCGGTCTTCTTGGCGCATTGCCGCTCGATACGCACCATCGCTTCCGGCAGGCGGTCAACTGCAGGAGTCGCAGACACCCGTCAGGGGAAGTTGCACAAAGCAGTTCCGGCACGACGGGCGAGCCGTCGGAGCTGGAGTACGCCGCCGGTTGACGCGTTCCTGCAATGCGGGAGCAAGCGCCGACGAACCGCCATCAGGAGGTAGCACGGCGCCGAAGTGCCGGTAGCAGTCGAGACGGGCAGCGGCGGCGTGATACTCGCGCTCGAGGTCGTTCACGATCGGGGGCTCGCCGGCAACTTCGAGCACGGACTTGTAGCCCTCGCCGACCATGCCGTCCTGACGGTGGACCACCAAAGCCGTCAGCGGCGGCTCGCGGCGCCGGTGCCCTTCCAGCACGACGAGGTAGAGGACTCTGCCGATCCAGTGGCGGAAGGGGGCCGAAGTGCGGATGCCGGATGCCCGCTGGACTTCTTCCGCGAGATCGCCGTACACGATCAAGCCCTGGTAGGTACCGGCCACCTTCGCCAGTAGCGGGTAGGCATGGTCGGCCCAGATTTTCCATGCCTCGGCCCGGGGTACCTGTGCCCCGTTGTCCTCTCGCCAGTGACCCCGTTGCATTTGATTCCATCCCAACGCCGTCCGTTGCGGGTCGAGGCTAGTGGGCTTCCAGAGGAAGGCAACTGGCCGAAGCTCTACATCGACCGGTCCGCCCGACGGAGTCGCAGTCGTCCTTCTACGCGGGTATGCCTTCCAGCAGCCGTGGTCAGGCGGCAACCGCGATCTCAGCCCAGACGGCGCGTCTGGTTTCCGCCGGCGCAGGGTAGAGGTCGCGGACGATTTCCGTGGCCCCGTTCCGGTCCCCTTTCGTGTCTGCTCGATCGTGTTTCCGACGTACCCGCCGGTAAGCGGACGCTGAGTCGCCGATCAAACCATCGACATCAGCCGCCCGGCCGGTAACGAAGTCGTCATCACCACGACACACTTCGGCGGGCGGCCCGCTCCTATCTGGACCAGGGGATTCGGCCGCGCCCGCGGTTCCGCACGTCTTCAAGAAAGGGGGAGCGGCGCTCTCAGCCGGCCACCGTCGGTCGGTCCCGCGCCGTAGCCACTGATGACGAACCAGCCGTGGGGGCAGCAGCGGCCCCCGTACCCCCACCACACCCAGCCCATGCCGCCCGTTCAGCCCGCGATGTACGGAAGCCCACCGCCGCGCCGGAGGCGGCTCGGCGTCGCCGGCATCATCGGCATCACCTTCGGCGTCCTTCTGATCAGTTGTTGCGGTATCGGAGCGGTCGGCGCCGCCCTCGATTCCGGCGACGATCCGAAACCGCTCGCTTCGGCCAGCACCAGCGCACCGGCGGCTCCGGCCGACTCCCCGACAGCGGCGGATGCCGCTTCCTCCACCCCGACGGACGGCACGTCCGCCCCGGCCGGCGCCACTCCGACGACGGCCGCACCGACCACGGCAGCCGGCCAGGTGAAGACGACACCCCGTCCGACCCAGACCACGCCACGGCCGACGAAGACGACGCCGCAGCCGAAGCGGACGACCGCCGCACCCCGTACGACCAAGCCGACCGACAGTGTCCAGCAGGGTGTCCATCCCGGCGCGTTCTGCAAGACGGCCGGCGCGATGGGGAAGACCAAGACCGGCAAGCTCATGCAGTGCAAGAAGACGGCGGAGGATCCGAAACTCCGGTGGCGGGCAGCCTGACCGCAGGCGAGGTGGCGCCCTCCAGGGAGGGCGCCACCTCGGCTATCGCGCCAGCCAGGGCCAGGACTCGTCCCGGCCGGCCTCGATCAGCGGGATCATGCGGAACGTCGCGTCGGTCAGGCCACCGAACTCGAGCCGGTTCGGGCTGCCGGCCGCGAACGCCGCCGCCTTGTATCCGTTCAGGTTGAACCCGTACAGCGGTACGGTCGCTGGCACCTGCTCACCGACACCCCGGCCGTACAAGCCGTCCATCGTCTGCATGTCCGAGATCAGGAACACCCGGTCGTGCCGCTTGTACGTGGCCTGCAGCGAGGCGGCGATCTGCGTACCGTGACCGACCTCGCCGACCCGGCGACAGAACGCGTCGACCTCGCGGAGCACCGACGCGCCCTTGCGGACCTCGTGCCGAAACACACCGTCGGCGAAGCCGTACAGGTGCACCTGTTCGCCCTTGGCCGCCAGCGCCACCCCGAACACGGCGGCGGCCTTCAGCGGCGTGACCTTCGACTTCGCCGAGATCGCCCGGTTGGTCATCGAGGCCGACGTGTCGACGAGCACCAGCGAGCGGCCGGGTAGCGCCGGCAGGTTGGCCAGCGATGCCTGGAGCGCCTGGTCGAGGGCGTGCCCCCACCGCAGCGACGGCGCCTGCTCGTACGCGGACAGCCACCGGAACGGGAACATCCGCGAGCGGGCGACCTCGGCGGGGTCGGCGAACCGGGCGGCGATCCGTGCCGCCACCTCGTCGCTGACGCCGGCCTCGTCGAAGTTGCGCAGGTTGCGGCTCACTGCCATGACACCCATCGACGGAATCATCGCCTCCCACGCCCGCCGGTCCATGGGGCCGTCGAGCCAGCCCGCGAGCGCCTCCCACGTCATGCCGGCGTCGGCGAGCCGCTGCGGGTCGTCGAGTACGGCCCGACGCTGCTCGACCGGCAGCGCCCACAGTTCGGCCCGCCGGCGGATGACCGTCAGCTCGTCGGGGATGGCGTCGACGTGGTCGTGGCGCCGGTCGAGGGCGTGCCGGAACAGCGCCGACTGCCGGTCGGTGGCCGGTGTCGGGTGGACGGTGTCGATGACGTCGGCGAACCGGTAGCCCTTGCTGTCGGTGTCGTACTTCAGCATCGACCGGTCGTTGTACAGGCGCCGTACAGCGTCGGCGAGCCCGTTCTTGACCGGACCCGGCACCCGGCGGCCGAACCGGGACCGCCAGTAGGCCAGGAACTCGCCGGGCTCGTCGGCCCGGTTCAGGGCGGCGTCGACCAGGGGCCGGTTGGCGCCGTGCAGGCCGGCGTCGAGCCGGGCCTTGACCGCCTCGGCGGCGGCGACCAGCGGCGCCGACCGCATGTTCGCGTCGCGGCGCAGCCAGCGGACGAACCCGGTCAGCCACTCGACGTCGGTGACGGCGACCTGGCGGACGAGGGTGGCGTACCGGTTGTCCCGGTCGCCGGCCTGCTCGTAGAAGGTGTCCTCGCTGACGAAGTTTGCCACCGCGAGCAGGAAAAGTTCGGACTTCAGGTCACGGCTGTGGCCGGGCGCGCCTTCGTGGGTACGGATGTCGGCGGTCGGCGACGCGGTGATCGGGCCGCGGCCGACAGCGGTCGTTGTCGCGGTGGTGTTGAACTTCGCCATGGGAACGCCCCTTTCCTTCGCAGCGGAGAGGCGTCGTACGGGGGCGCACTGGGAGCCAGCCGAGAACCAGGCGGGCGAGGTGACATGTTGCTCCGGAGGAGCTCTACCACTTGAGCTACGCCTGACCGAGGTCAGATCGGCGAGACTCGAACTCGCAACCGCCTCATTAATTGGAAGTAACCCCACCCTGCGCACAGGCTGGCCGCCAGCGCGCCCCGTACGTGCCCCTCCGAGAACCGAACGACCGAGGCGACAGGTCTTTACCCAAAAAGAAGTAGCCCCGGTCTTCGCACAGGAGGTGCGTCCATGACGCTAATCGCCGTCCGCAAGGAGCGGCAAGGAGATTAGTACTCCAACGTCAGTTCGCCTGTCTGCGCTGGTAGTGGGATCGTCGGGCTCGGGCTTGGGATGTTCGTCGCCAGATGGACCAGTGCATGGTGTGTGCTGGTGGGAGTGGATGGGTGAGGACGAGGGCGTTGAGGAGTCGGCGGATCTCGGCGACGGTCAACGCGATGACCTGCGGGTCGGGGTCGGGCTGTCGGACGGTGGCGGCGAGGGTGGTCAGGACGGCCAGGGCGAGCATTGCGAGGGTGATGAACCGGTGCCAGCCGGTCCAGCCGCGGACCTGGTAGTGGTCCAGTCCGACCTGGCCCTTGCCGGTCTGGAACAGTTCCTCGATGCTCCAGCGGGAGCCGGCCACTCGTACGAGGGTGTGTAGCGGTACGGGGCGGGGCCCACTTGGTCAAGATGGTGTGAGACACCCCGTGTGAGTGGGGTGCTGACCTGAGGGCGGGGATCGGAGATCCTTGTGTACGTGTCCACTTCATCTGGCAAGGAGTCGGCGTCCGGTGGCGGGGCTGATCCGGCGCCGAAGCCGTCGCGGCGGGTTTTCAGCCCGGAGTACAAGCTCGCGATGGTCGCCGAGTACGAGAGCGCCGCGAACGGGGAGAAAGGCGCGATCCTGCGCCGGGAGGGCTTGTACTCATCGCACATCATTGAATGGACGCGAGCCCGCGACGCCGGGCAACTCGGCAACGGAGGCGCCGAGAAAACGGACGCCGCCACGACTGTGGCCGGGGCGCGAGTGAAGAAGTCCGCGGAACAGATCGAATTGGAGAAGCTGCGCCGGCAGAACGAGAAACTGCAGGCGGATCTGAAGAAGACCCGTATGGCGTTGGATATTATGGGAAAAGCGCACGCGCTCTTGGAAGAACTCTCCGAGAGCGCGGACGACGACAGCCCGCCGAAGAGATCCTGACCGCCGTGTTCGGCGAGTTGCGCGACGCGGATATCTCGGTGCAGCGGGCGTGCGCGCTGACTGGGACCTCGCGGGCGACCTACTATCGGCGGGCGAAGCCGGTCGGACCGCGGCACGGGCCGTGGCTGCCGCGGACCCCGCCGCCGCAAGCGCTCAGCACGGCCGAACGTGACCGGGTGCTGGCGGTGTTGAACTCGCCGGTATACGCCGACCTGGCGATCCCGCAGGTCTGGGCCCGGGAACTCGATGCGGGCAGGTACCACTGCTCGATGTCCACGATGTATCGCATCGCCCGGGCGGCCGGGCAGAGCCGGGAACGACGCCGGCTGGCGACTCATCCACCCCGGGTGCGTCCAGAGCTGGTCGCGACCGGGCCCGGTCAGGTGTGGTCCCAGGGCCCCGGCAAAGTCGTGATGGTGCCCGACTTGGATCGCTTGGAGTAGAAGCGCCGCAGTTGGTGGCAGCAAGACGGGCATGACGGTTCAGAAGATCATCAAGGTTCCTACGCCACGATGATCTATCCGAAGTGAGTCATGCCCGCGCTGCCATCATCGCTGATCTCGTCCCTGTCCCGCGCACCGGCTCTGACCGTGCCCGAAACCGCGGGCGGGCTGCCCGCAGCACTCGCCGATGTGCCCGATCCGCGTGCCCGGCGAGGCGTACGGCACCCGCTGACGGTCGTGGTGACCGCGGCGGTATGCGCCGTGGTGGCCGGCTACCGCTCCTACACCGCCATCGCCGAGTGGATCGCCGACGTTCCGGACACGACCGTCCTGGCCGTCGGTATCGCCCCGGACCGACGACCGTCCGAGGCCATGATCCGCCGACTGTTGCAGGCCCTGGACCCAGACCTGCTCACCACCGCCATCGGCACCTGGCTCGCCGGCAGAGCCCCGGCCAGCACCCCAGTGAACCGGCAGGCGATCGCCGTCGACGGCAAAACCCTGCGAGGATCACGCACCGCCGACAGCACGGCCCAGCACGTCCTGGCCGCCTGCGATCAGAACACCGGCGTCGTGCTGGCCAGCACCGACGTCGACGGCAAAACGAACGAGATCACCCGGTTCGAGCCCCTGCTCGACCAGATCGGCGACCTGACCAACACGGTGATCACCGTCGACGCTCTGCACTGCCAGCGCGATCACGTAACCTACCTCGCCAAACGCGGCGCCCACTGGATCCTGACAGTCAAAGGCAACCAACCTCACCTGCACAAACAGCTCGCCGACCTGCCCTGGCGGCAGGTCCCGGACGCCACCCGCCATGACGATCGCGGGCACGGCCGTCGAGAAATCCGCACCCTGAAGATCCTCTCGGTCTCCACCGGCATCGCGTTCCCGAACGCTGCCCAGGCCCTGCAGATCCGCCGCCGCAGACGCCGCCTCGACCAACCGAGACGCTTCACCACCGAGACCGTCTACGCCATCACCGACCTACACGTCCACCAGGCAAAACCCGAACAACTCGCCACCTGGATCCGCGGCCACTGGTCCATCGAAAACGCCGTCCACTGGGTCCGCGACGTCACCTACGACGAAGACCGCTCCCAAATCCGTACCGGCACCGGACCCCAAGTCATGGCCGTCCTACGCAACACCGCCATCAGCGCGCTCCGCACCGCCGGCGTCACCAACATCGCCGCCGCCAACCGACACCACGCCCGCGACAGCACCCGCCCCCTGGCACTACTCGGCATCATCTAACGACTTTGCCGGGGCCCTGGGTGTGGTCCTGGGACATCACCGCGTTGAAAGGACCCGTCAAAGGCGTCTGGTACAGATGTTACGTCGTTATTGACATCTACTCACGTTACGTCACCGGCTGGCTCGTCGCCGCCGGTGAGGACGCGATCGTGGCCCGTGACTTCCTGGCCGACGCGATCAGCCGTAACGGGATCGAGCCGCACACCATCCACGCCGACCGTGGCGGCGCCATGGTGTCGAAGCCGGTATCGGAAATGCTCGTCGACCTCGGAGTCCTACGTTCGCATTCCCGGCCTCGGACCTCGAACGACAACCCGTACTCCGAAGCTCAGTTCAAGACGATGAAATACGTGCCGGACTTCCCGGATAGGTTCGGATCCCTCGCTGACGCGAGAGCCTTCTGTGACGCCTTCTTCACCGCCTACAATCACGAGCATCGGCATTCCGGGATCGGCTGGCACACTTCGGCGTCGGTGCACTACGGCACCGCCGAGCAAATCCGTGAGCAACGCCAACGCGCCCTCGACGCGGCCCACGCCGCCCACCCGGACCGGTTCAACCGCCGGCCGCGCGCACCGAAACTGCCCGACCAGGCCTGGATCAACCAGCCGACCCAGAAGGAACAGACCGTCTCAGTTTGACTTGACAACTACCGGGGTGACCAGCACAGGTAGAAGGCGAGGTCGCCGGTGGTGCGGTTGCGGCGGATGAGTAGCCACCGGTGTTCGCCGGGTCGGGTGGCGGTGGTGATCCAGGCCCACAGGTAGTCGCGGTGTCCTTTGGCTCCCGGTCCGCAACTGCGTGGCTGCCATCCGGTGGTGGGGATCCGTTCGGCGAGGGTGTCGCCGCGCACGAGGGTGCGGCCGTCGTTGACCGCCACGCGCCGGTCGCAGCCGACTGCCAGGACGTAGCCGATCCCGTAGGTTTCCAGGTCGGTGCGTAGGCCGGGGTCGGCGCCGTAGACCTCGTCGGCGGTCACCCATCCGACCGGGACACCGGCGTCGATCGCGGCGGTGATCATCTGTCGGGCCAGGGCCGGTTTCGTGGCGAAGCCGACCTGGTCGGGGACGCCGGCGGCGGTGAGGCGTTCGGGCTGGTCGCACCAGGTCGTCTCCGGCAGGTAGAGCCGACGGTCGATCATCGCGCGGCCCGCCGGTGACACGTAGGCCAGGAACACCCCGACCTGGCTGTTCTCCACACGCCCGGCGGTGCCGGTGTACTGGCGCTGCACCCCGACCGAACACGCGCCCTTCTTCAGGAAGCCGGTCTCGTCGGCGACGAGCACGGCGTCGGGGTGACCGAGCTGTTCGACCAGCCAGTCACGTACGTCGTCGCGGACGGCGTCGGCGTCCCACACCGCGGTACGCAGCAGTCGCTGCATCGCCTGCGGATCGGCGTCACCCGCGTGTTCGGCAAGCGACCAGCAGGTCTTGCGTTCCACACCGGACAGCAGCCCTTCCACGAACCGCGCCGTGGTCGCCCGCGGTTGCGCCCGGGCGAACCTGCCGGCGACACGCGTCACGGCCTCGTTTAGGACGACCCGCCACCTGGCGGGGTCTACGCTGTGGCACGCGGCCACCGCACGATCTTCGGTTGTCCTCACAAACCATCGATGATCGCCGCGGTGGCCGTCCTCATACCCGCGCCACGCCCAACGCCAAAGCCAAGTGACGTTGGAGTATTAGAGCGACGAGGCCGCGCCGGGCACCCCCGTATACGGTGGGTGCTGAAAGCAGGGCACACGTGGGAGGAAGTGGGATAGTGCGTCTGCACGTCGGCTGTGCGATGTGGACCCACAAGTCGTGGCAGGGGCGCCTGGTGGCGCATCCGCTCCCGTCGCACGAGCGCCTGCGGCACTACGCCGGCTGGTGCAACGCCGTCGAGGGCAACACGACGTTCTATGCCACCCCGACCCGGGAGACCGTGGCCTCGTGGGCGCGGCAGACCGACCCCGACTTCCGGTTTGTTGTCAAACTACCGAAGGTGATCACGCACGAACGCCGGCTCGGTGACGTCGAGGAGCCGCTCCGGGAGTTCCTGCACGCGATCGAGCCACTCGGCCCGCGCGCCGACGCCCTCTGGATCCAGTTGCCGGGGTCGTTCGGCCCCGCCGACGTGCCCGCTCTCGGCCGCTTTCTGCGCCGGCTTCCGGCGTCGCACCGGTATGCGGTCGAGGTCCGCCACCCGGCGTTCTTCGACGATTCCCACCCGATAGCCGCACTCGAAGAAGTGCTCACCGCAGTGTCCGCCGAATGGGTTCCGTTCGACACCACCGCGTTCTTCCAGAGCCCGCCGACCACCGACGCGGAGCGGGAGGCGTGGACCCGGAAACCGAGAATGCCGCTGCGGACCGCCGCGCTGACCGACCGGCCGATCGTGCGGTATATCGGCCGCGACGACTCCGCGCTCACGGTCGAGGGCTGGCAGCGCTGGATCGACATTGTCGCCGGATGGCTGCGCGAGGGCCGCTCGCCGACGATGTTCGTCCACACTCCGGACAACGTCGACGCGCCGGTGCTGGCCCGCCGTTTCCACGACGACGTACGGGCGCGAATTCCGGAACTGGAGCCGCTGCCCGAGCCGATCCCGGTCGAGCCGCTGACCCTCTTCTGATCCGTCAGCCCGCTGGCGGCTTGCCGTCGAGGGTCCGGATCAGCACGGCGTGGATGCGGCCGGGATCGGCTTTGTCGTCGCCGAGCAGGATGGCCGCACACAGGCCGTCGGCGACCGCGACCAGTGCCTCCGCGGCCTCGGGATCGCTGGTACGCGTCCTCGCCAGCTCGGCGACGTTGTCCCGCCACCGGCGGGCCGCCGGCCGTAGGGCCGGTCGCCTCGCCGCCAGCGTGGACAGCTCCCGTTCGGCGAGGGCGCGTTCCCGCCCCGGGCCGGCGGTCTCGGCGATGAGTTCGGCCAGTCCGCGCAGCTTGTCGCCGTCGTGGTCGATGATGTGCCGGATGCGTTCGGTGTAGGCGTCGGCCACGCTGGTCAGCGCCGCCACCAGCAGGTCGTCGAGGCTGGCGAAGTAGTAGGTGGTCAGGCTCGTGGGGATGCCGGCTTCCCGGGCGACCGTACGGTGGGTCACCCCGGCGGCGCCGTCGCGCTGCACCACGGTCAGGGTCGCGTCGATGATGTCGGCCCGGCGCTTCTGGCCCCTGGCCCGGCGCCCGTCCGTGGTGGGTTCCTCGTCGCCCATGCTTCCTCCCGGGCATTCAGGCTACCCACCGCTAATGCTCGGATTCGCCGATGGGCGCGATGTGCCGCAGCGTGACGGCACACACGATGGTGATCGCGGCGATGGCCAGACCGGCGACGAGGGCGGCGGAGTTCAGCCCACCGGTGAACGCGGCCTGCGCCTGCGTGATGGTCGCCGCGGGCACCTGGTCAGCGACGGACAGGGCGCCGGCCAGACTGTCCGTCACCGCCCCGGCGACGTCCGGGGCCGTGTCCGGCGGTACGTCGACCCGGGCGCGGTAGACCGCGGTGGTGAGGCTGCCGAGCACCGCCACGCCGACGGCGATGCCGAGTTCCTGGACGGTTTCGGACATGGCCGCCGCGGAGCCTGAGTTCGCCGGTGGTGCGGCACCGACGACGATGTCGGTGCCGAGGGCCGCGATGGCGCCGAGGCCGAGGTAGACGAAGGCGAACCCGGTCACGACGGCCGTTCTGCTGTCGGTGCCGGCGGTGGCGAGGAGTCCGTATCCGGCCAGCGAGACGCCGAGTGTGGCGGCCATGACGGTGCCGGGTCGTACATGCCTGGCCAGGATCGGCGCGCCGATCGCGGCGGCGAACATCGCCAGCGCGGGTGGTCCCATCCACAGGCCGGCGACGGCGGGGGAGAGACCGTCGACGAGTTGCAGGTATTGCGTGACGAGGAACATGGCTCCGCCGACGCCGACCAGCCCGATCAGCAGCACCGTCAGTGCGGCGGAGAAGGCCCGGCTGCGGAACAGCGTCATGTCCAGCAGCGGGGCCGGAAGTCGCCGCTGCCGGCGGACGAACGCGGTCGCGGCCAGGATCGCGGGGAGTATGGCGACGGCGTGCGCGTCGATGCCGTACGCGGCGATGTGCTTGACCGCGTAGACGAGCGGCAGCAGTGCGGCCAGTGACAGGGCCACGCTCGGTAGGTCGATCCGGCCCCGATGTGGGGCGGTGTATTCCGGTAGGAGAACCGGGGCGCCGGCCAGCACGACGACGGCGATCGGTACGGCGAGGAGGAAGGCCGCTCCCCACCAGAAGTGGGCGACGAGGGCTCCGCCGACGACGGGGCCGGCGGCCATGCCGAGCGCGAACATCGTCGCCCAGACGCCGATCGCTACCGCCCGCTGGCGTACGTCGGCGAACATGTTGCTGATCAGCGACAGCGTGGACGGCATGAGGGTGGCTCCGGCGATTCCCAGCAGTGCGCGGGCGATGACGAGCAGGGTGGGGCTGGGTGCGAATGCCGCGAACACCGAGACCGCGCCGAATGCCGCGACGCCGATCATCAGCAGGCGTCGCCGGCCGATCCGGTCGCCGAGGGTGCCCATGGTGATCAGGAATCCGGCGATGAAGAACCCGTAGGCATCCATGATCCACAGCGTCTGGGTGGCGGAGGGGTGCAGGTCGGCGGCCAGGCTCGGCAGCACGAGGTACAGCACGGTGACGTCCAGTCCCAGCAGGACGGTCGGCAGGGCCAGCAGGCCCAGGCCGGCCCATTCCCGCGCTCCGGCGCGTGGTTTCCCGGTCGTGTGCATCCGTCCTCCCGCCACAGGCAAACTACTTGCACGATCGTACAACTAGAATGATCGTGCAAGTATCTTGCTGTGGGGAAGGACGGCTACAGGCGCGCCACCTCGGCGTAGCCGAGCACGTCGGTGGGGATCGGCCCGGCCGAGGCGACGGCGCCGAGCACACCGACCGCCGCCGTCAGCGCCGCCCGGTAGAGCAGCGACCCGCAACTGATCCGTGCGACGCCGAGCCCGGCCAGTTCGGTGACCGTCGGCCCGTCCGGCGCGATCAGCACGTTGAGCGGGGCGTCGACCGCACCGACCAGGGCCCGGATAGTGTCCGGCGTCCGCAGACCGGGCACGAACACCCCGTCGGCACCCGCCGCCACGTACGCCTCGAGCCGCCGCACCGTCTCGTCGTACGAGCCCCGTCCCAGCCAGTACGTGTCGGTGCGGGCGTTGACGAACAGCCCCGGCGCCGCCTCCTTGATCGCGGCGATCTTCGCGACCTGCACGTTCAGCGGGCCGCCGGCATCCTCGACGTTGATTCCGGCGATCCCGTAGCCGGCCAGCGTCGCCGCGACCCCGGCGACCTCCGCCGGGTCGTCGCTGAATCCGCCTTCGATGTCCACCGTGACCGGGCAGGGCAGCGCCGCCAGCAACCGGGCGAGCGCGAGTGTCTCCGCCCGGGTCGCGCCGACCCCGTCCGGCTGCCCGGCTGCGGCCGCCACGCCGAGGCTGGTCGTGCCGATCGCCGGATGACCGGCCGCCGCGAACAGCTTCGCCGACGCGACGTCCCAGGCGTTCGGCAGCAGCAGCGGCGCACCGGGCCGATGCAGTTCGTGGAAGTTCATCCGCGCACCCCTTTCCGGCACGCCGGCCGCACCGGCCGGCCGAGGACCCACGCGCCGAGGCTAGAACCGGGACGGTTCGGTGCCGGCCGAAACGTCGTACCCGCAGGATGGGGTGATGACCACGGACCCGCCGCTGGCCGCGCTGGCCGGCCTGCTCGCCGACGCGACCCGGGCGACCTTCTGCCTGGCGCTGCTCGACGGCCGGGCCTGGACCGCCGGCGAACTCGCCCGCCACGCCGGCGTGGCCCCGTCCACGGCGAGTGCCCACCTGACCCTGCTCGTCGACGGCGGGCTACTGGTGCAGGAGCGGCAGGGCCGGCACCGCTACGTACGGCTCGCCGACCCGGCCGCCGCCCAGTTGATCGAGGACCTGGCCGCGTACGCCGCCCCGGCCCCGCCGCCCCGCACCCTCAAGGCGGCGGCCCGCGAGCGGGCCAGTGCGAAGGCCCGCACCTGCTACGACCACCTCGCCGGCCGGCTCGGGGTGGCGGTCACCGACGCGCTGCTCGACGCCGGCTGGTTGCAGCAGCAGACCGGGTTCGCGCTGACCGACGCCGGGCTGCGCCAGCTGACCGACCTGGTCGGCGAACTGCCGGCCGGCCGACGCCCGCTGGTCCGGGCCTGCCTCGACCACACCGAGCGTCGGCCGCACCTGGGCGGGGTGGCCGGCGCGGCCCTGTGCCGGCACGTGCTCGACCAGGGCTGGGCGGTACGGATCGGCACCGGCCGGGCGCTGCGGGTCACCGACCCCGGCCGGGCGGCACTGCGCGACCTTCTCGGCCTCGAAGCACCCTGACCGAGAGGTCAGTCGCCGCCGAACCGGGGCCGGGCCCCGTACCACAGGTAGCTCGCGGCGCCGGCGACGAACAGGGCGACGGCGACCGCCCAGGACGCCTCGACGCCGGACGGCTGCACCGGCCAGGCCCAGATTCCGGCCGCCCCGCCGACCTGGCGCGGCATCGCCCCGTAGACCGCGCAGACGTATCCGAACGCCGGCAGCCAGGCCAGCCGGGCCCCGAGCAGCACGGCGGCCCCGGCGACCAGCCCGACACAGCCGAGGGTGTTGCGCAGCAGCGCGTACGCGCCGAACACCTCGGGCGCGTGCAGCCCGGTCAGCGCCAGCGGGGTGCCGATCGCGGCGACGGCCGCCAGCACGTGGCCGGCCCGCCAGTGCCGCCACGGTGCCGGGGTGCCGCGTTCGAGTTCGTCGCCGGCACCGGCGAGGGTCGGGGCGAGCAGCAGCGCGCCGAGCAGCGGGGTGAGGGCGACCACCGGTATCCGGGCGGCCGGCCCGTCGAAATACGGCCGGCTGATCAGCCAGCTGCCGCCGGCCCAGGCCAGTGCCGTGACGACGACCAGGCCGGCGGCGAACGCCGGGCCGCCGCGGGCCCGCAGGTGCAGCAGGAGCAGCCGGCCGGTCACGGCACCCGCGCCAGTTCGATCAGGCGGGTGGTGTCGCACGCGCGGGCGGCGGCGAGGTAGTCGGCGAGCCAGGCCCGCTGTTGCGGCATCGGCAGGGCCAGCAGTCGGTCGATGGGGACGCGGCCGTGCGGAGGCTCCTCGTGCAGCCAGGAGCGGGCCAGCATGTTCGCGTGGAATACCCCCTGCTCGTGGCGACCGTTTTTGCACTCCACCCACCGGGCGAGGAAGCTGTCGGTGCTGGCCCGCAGCCAGTCCAGGCGTTCGAGTCCGCCGAGCGCCTTCGACTGGCCGAGCAGGCTGAACCAGATCGTGCCGTCGTCGTCGACCGTCGAGTATCCGGGCGGTGCCGTCACCTCGTCGGCGGCCCGCGACGGCGCGCCTGGAATGCCGTCGACACGGCGCAGCACCGGCTGCACGACCGCCGCCACGTCGTCGAGCAGATAGGCGTTGATCCGGGCCACGCACACCTGCGGGCCCTCCACAGTGCACACCGGCTCGACCGCCGCCGGATCGGCCGGCAGACGCCAGGGGAGCGGCCCGGTAACGATCGGTACGACAGACGCGGCGGCCAGCACACCGCAGACCAGCGCCACCCGGATCCGCCGCGCGGCGACCGCCAGCAGCAGCGCGGTCAGGGCCACGAACCAGGCCGCCTGCCGCAGATGCGTCCCGTCGGGCACCAGCCGCTCCACGCCCCAACCGGCATGGACCGGAGACAGCCAGGTGATCGTGCCGAGCGGCGCGTAGGTGGCGACGGCGAGCCCGAGATACGTGGCCAGGCCGGCGATCGGGGCGGCCACCCGGAGCGATATGAGCCGGCCGACGAGAACCCCCAGCGCGCTCGCCGTCCACAGCGCCAGCACACCGACGGCGAGCGTCCACCACCAGTCACCGCCGGCATAGGTGGCCAGCCGGCCGACCAGCACCGCCGCACCGGCCAGCGCGGCGAGCAAACCGGCGGTGCCGGCGAGCGACACCGCCAGCCAGGCGACCAGCATCGGCTGCCAGGCCGGGCGCGCGGTCGAGGCAAGTAGGTCGCCGATCTGCCGCCGCCGCTCCCGGCCGGCCTGCCAGGCACCGGCCGCCACCATCAGGGCGGCGAGGATCAGCATCGACTGCCGGACCCACGACGCCAGCCCGGCCCAGCGCCCGGCCCAGTCGTCCTGGTGCACGGCGAGCATCCAGACGCTCGCGCCGAACATCACCAGCGCCGCCGCCGGCGCCGTACCGCGCAGCAGTTCGATCCGCAGCTGCCGCCTCACCGGCGTACCCCCCGGGCGTCGCGCAGCGCGGCGCTGTAGCCGCACTCGATGGGCGAGTCGCCGCTGCCGGGGTCGGTGCCGAGCGCGGCGAGTTCGTCGGGTGTGCCGGTGAAGACGAGCCGGCCGCCGTCGACGAGGCTGACCGTCGCGCACGCCGACGCGACGTCCTCGACCAGGTGGGTGCTGACCAGTACGCAGGCGTCGACACCGATCTCGCGCAGCAGCGCTCGGAAGTCGACCCGCTGTTCCGGGTCGAGGCCGGCGGTGGGTTCGTCGAGCAGCAGCAGCCGGGGGTCGTTGACGATGCCCTGGGCGATCCCGGCCCGGCGCAGCATGCCGCCGGAGAGGTGCTTCATCCGGTCGTCGGCCCGGTCGAGCAGCCCGACTCGTTCCAGTGCCCGGTCGACCGCGAGCAGCACCCCGGCCGGCGGCATCTCCTTGAGCCAGGCGAAGTACTCGACGAACTCGCGGACGGTGAAGCGGGGGTAGTAGCCGAACGTCTGCGGCAGGTAGCCGATCTGGCGGCGGACCTGACGCAGCATGGCCGGGTCGGCGACGTCCCGGCCGAGGAGGCGGATCCGGCCGGCGTCGGGGCGGGCCACGGTGGCCAGCACCCGCATCAGCGTGGTCTTCCCGGCCCCGTTCGGGCCGAGCAGCCCGTGTACGCCGGTGCCGAGATGCAGGTCGAGGCCGTCGAGCACCACCCGGTTGCGGTAGCCGATCCGTACCCCTTCGACGGTGACCGTCAACGAAATACCCCTCTGCGTGTCGTCCGTACGAGGAAGAGTCCGGTGGCCGCCGCCAGCACGGCCAGCCAGGGCGGGCCGGCGGCCGGGACGACCAGCCACTGCGGCCCGGAGGCGGCGAGCACCAACAACGCCCAGCCGCCCGCCACCAGCGCCGCCGCCCGGACCGGGGCGATCAGCGACCCCAGCCCGAGCGCCAGCCCGGTCAACGCGAGACACGGCAGCAGCCACATCGCCGGTACGCCGATGCCCGACGCGGCGCCCGCCACGACCGCGACGGGAACGGTGACGGCGAGCACCGACAGGGTGCGCCACAGGACGATCCGCAACCCGCCGTACGGGCTGGCCGCCACCATCTCGTGCAGCGGATCGGTGTGCGGCCCGTAGGAGGCGGCGACACCGAGCACCGGCAGCACCGGTGCGATGAGCAGCAGCAGCCATGGCCGGATCAGCAGCGGGTCGAACGCCGCCCCGACCGCCAGCCCGAGGGTGGCGGCGACCGAGACGAACCAGGCGACCCGGGCCGCCGGTGCCGCGTTCAGCAGCATCATGCTCCGGCGCCACCTGGTGCCGGGGCGGACCCGGCCCTGATCGGGCAGCACCGCCAGCAGGTCGGCGGCCGCCGGGACGTCGAACGGGAGCCGGGACCGGCACGCCGCGCACCGGTCGAGGTGCGCCTCGACCGACCAGGCGTCGGTGTCGGCCAGCCGCTCCCGCGCGTACGCCCGCAGCACCGCGTCGTCGAGGTGGAAGCCGCTCACGACAGCGCCGCCCGCAGCGCCCGCCGGGCCCGCAGCGCCCGCGTCTTCACCGTGCCCTCCGGCAGGCCGAGCACGACGGCGGCCTCCCGGACCGTCAGGCCGTCGAGGACGGTCGCCTGCAGCACCGCCCGCAGCTCCGGTGCCAGGCCGCGCAACGCGACCTCCAGCCGGGCGTCGTACGTGTCGGTCATGGCTTCCTCCTCGGCGGACGGTGACCAGGTCAGCAGGGTCTCGTCGGGCAGCTCGACGGTCTGCGGGCGGACCTGCTCGCGGCGGCCGGCGTCGATCAGCCGCCGGACGGCGATCGACCACACCCAGCCGACGACCTCGCCGTCCCCGCGATAGCCGCCACCCGCCCGCCAGACCGCCAGGAACGTCTCCTGGAGCAGTTCACGGGCGAGTTCGGGGTCGCGGCAGCGCCGCCGCAGGCGCAGCGACAGCCACGGCGCGTGCCGCGCGTAGAACGCCTCGAACGCCCGGCGGTCGCCCCGGCCGACACGGCGCAGCAGCTCCCCGTCGCCGATCTCGGTCACACCAGGTAAGGACGTATGGCCAGCGGAAACGGTTCTCGGCATCCCCCGGTCAAGGGATCCGGGACGTCGGCTAACCCTCCGGCAGTCGGGCCATCGCCGCCCCGAGCTGCGCCCGGCTGGAGATACCGAGCTTGCGGTACGCCCGGGCCAGATTCGCCTCCACCGTCTTCGGACTGATGAACAACGTGTCGGCGATGACGCGGTTGGTCCGCCCCGACGCCGCCAACCGGGCCACCCGCAACTCGGTCGCCGTCAACTCGGTCGGCGCCGCCACCCGCTCACCGACCCGGGCCAGCTCGGCCCGCGCCCGCTCGGCGAACGCCCCGGCACCCATCGCGACGAACTCGGTCACGGCCGACTCCAGCGCCTCCCGTGCCTCCCGCTTACGCCGTGCCCGCCGGTGTGCCAGGCCGGCGACCAGCAGGCACCGGGCCCGGTCCAGCGGCAGGACGTCGGCCGGCACCCCGTCCCGCGCCGCCTGGAGTTCGGCCAGCGCGGCGGCGACGTCGCCACCGGTGGCACCGGCCAGCAGCACCCGGCTGCGGGCCAGCCCCAACGACGTCCACGGCCGGGGTAGCCGGGAGTGCCGCCCGGCCAGCCGGTCCAGTGCCACCCGCGCCTCGTCGAGAGCACCGGCACCGACACACGCCTCGATCCAGTCCGGCTCGAACCGCAACGCGATCGGCTCGGCGATTCCCTCGCCGGCCAGCATCCGCGCCAGGTGGCCGTACGCGGCGGCGGCGTCGGCCATGCGTCCGGTCGACAGGGCGACGAACGCCCGCAGCTGCGTGTGGATCCGCCGCGCCCACGGGTCGTCGAGCCGGTCCGCGTGCCGCAGCCCGGCCTCGGCCACCAGCCGGGCCCCGTCCAGCTCACCCCGGCAGGCGGCCAGCGTCGCGGCGAGCCACGTCTCGCCGACCAGCCCGGACCCGACCTGGTCACCGAGGTCACGGGCGGCCGCGATGTGCTCGGCGGCGGCCGCGAACCGGCCGGCGAACAGCTCGGTCTCGCCCAGGTGGCAGAGCACCTCGTGCAGCAGCGGCTCGTCGCCGCGCGCCGACGCGTACCGGCGCATGTCGTGCAGCCGTGCCCTCGCCCGCGTGTGGTCGTCGACCGCCTTCCACCAGATCGCCGGGATCGTCCCGCTGAGCCGCGACGGGTGACCGTCCTCCAGCTCCAGCGCCCGGTCCACCAACTCGGGCCGGGGCGGCAGTCCGGCCCGTACCTCGTGGAAGAACAGTTGCAGCAGGGCGGCACAGACCAGCTCACGGTCACCGCCGGCGGACAGGATCGACAGCGCCGCCCGGGCGTGCCGCCGCCCGCCCTGCGGGGCGTCGTTGAACAGGCTCAGGTGGGCGTGCAGTTGCCCGGCGGTCCGGCTGTCCGCCGGCACGGCCGAAAGCCCTCGCCCGGCGTACGTCACCGCCCCGGCCAGGTCGTCGGACGACCAGGCGACCACGGCCCGCAACAGCAGCGCCTCCGCCCGCAGCTCACCCGTTCCGGCCGCCGCGACCGTCGCCGCCGCCGTGTCCGCGGTGGCGTAGTCCCCGCTGTCGAAAAGGCAGTGCGCGGCCGCGAGCCGCCGCCCGTCACGGTCCACCGGCGCCTCCGGCGGGGTGAGCCGGGCGGCCTGCTCGTACAGCCCGGCCGCGAGGTCCGGCGCGCCCCGTGCCCGCTGCCGCCCCGCGGCGGCCGCCAGCTCGGCCGCGACCGCCGCGTCGGTGGCGTCAGTGCACCGGGCCAACTGACGGGCCCGCTCGTCGGGGTCGGTGACGGCGGCGGCCAGCCGCCGGTGCAGCCGGCGCCGGATTCCGGCCGGGATGCCGGCCCGCACCGCCGCCGCGTACGCCGGGTGGGCGAAGACCAGCCCGGTCGCGTCGACGGTCAGCAGACCCGCCTCCTCGGCCGGGTCGAACGCCGCCGCCGACGTCCCGGCCGCGACGAGGTCGTCGAGCGTGGGTACGGCGAGCAGCGAGGCCAGCCGTACCGCGTCGCGGCTGTCGGCCGGAAGTGACCGCAGTAGGTCGGCCAGCAACTGCTGGATGGATGCCACGACCGGCAGGTCGTCGCCCGGCCGCGGCGGCTCCGGCAGCCGCAGCACCGCCCGCGCCAACTCGATCGCCAGCAGCGGGTTGCCGCCCGCGTCGCCGGCGATCCGGGCCAGCAGCGGCCGGCTGAGCGTACGGCCCAGCCGCTGCCGCAGCGTGTGGTGCAGTGCGCCGACGCCCAGCGGCGCCAGCGTGACCCGTTCCAGGTCGTCGCCGGCCGGGCCGGTGTCGAGGCCGAGCGGGGTGGCCGCCGGCCCGGCGCCGTCGGTGCGGCTGCACGCCAGCAGCGCCGGCCGGGGCACCAGCCGGCGCAACGCGAACCGCAGCGCCCGGGCACTCGGCGGATCCAGCCACGGCGCGTCGTCGACCGCGACCAGCACCTTCGCCGGCCCGGCCAGCGCGCCGGCCAGCAGCGACCGGGTCGCGGCACCGACCGCGCGTTCGTCGATGGCCTCCCCGGTGGCCGCCGCCAGCAGGATCACCTCGGCCGCGACCCGCTGCGGCGGCGGCAGCCCGGCCACCAGGTGCGCGCACGGGCGCAGCAGGTCGGCGAGCGCGGCGTACGGCAGTGCCCGCTCCGTCTCGGTCGGCGCGCACGCCAGCACCAGCCAGCCTTCGGCCCGGGCCCGCCCGGCCAGCGCCCGCCAGACCGCGGTCTTGCCGATCCCGGCCGGACCCTCGACCAGGACGGGTGTGCCGGCCGCCAGCCGCCGCCACGCCTCGTCGAGGGTCGCGTCCCGGCCGAACACCGCGGTCGCCATGGCGCGATGATGGCACGGCCGCGCCCGGGCGGGGATGGGTCAGACCGGCGGTTTGCCGCAGACCGGACTGTCGGGGATGGTCTCGCTGGCGGTGTAGACCTCCTTGCTCGACCTGATCCCGGATTCGGCCTTGATGGGCGGGATCTTCAGCGACGTGACGGGCTCCAGCAGGCTCAGGAACTTGTTGATCACTTTGACGACCGGTTCCAGGATCGAATACCCCACGCCGAAGACCGCGTGCACACCGATCCCGACCCCACGGCACTGCGCGTACGGGGCACCGAGCGCCGAACCCAGCGTCTGCCCGTACTTGACCTGCAGTTCGAAGTAGATCCCGGCCTTGAACAGGTAGGCGTTGATGCCGACCGTGAACCGGATACCGTGCTCGATCACCAGGCCCATGACGCCGACCGGAACCCCGGTGAGCGAGTTGATCAGGCTCGACTTCCGCTGGAAGTTGTGCGACACGCGTGGCCCGAACGACCCGTCGCGGTAGCCGAAACCGAGCGACCCGGCCAGCGAGAACTCACCCGAGCCCTTGATCGTGCCGAGCTTCGCGCCGAACGCGGTCCGGACCCCGAGCGTCTGGCTGACCGTGAACGACAGCGGAACGCCGGCCACCTGCCCGATCGGGAACGAGAAGTCGGCGGCGATCGGGAACTCCTTGCGGTGGTTCTGCCCGTCCTGGATGCCCGCCTCGAACTCCACCTTGATCCCGAACCCGCCGCTGACCTCCAACTCGGCCCGGCTGACCCGCCCGGCGCCGATGCTGAGGTGGAACGTCGCGTCCGGCCGCCGCGAGGTGAGCGTCACCGTGCCGACCAGCCGCACCCCGCCGTCGTCGTATTTGAAGTGGGCGCCGACGCCGTCGGTACAGCACGACGAGAACACCGAATACCCGTGTGACTTCGTGTCCGCCCCGCCACCGCGTTTCGGCGGCGGCGCGACCGGCCGTTGCGCCAGCACCGGGGCACGCAACGGCCGTACGGCGACGCTGCGGCCGAACGTGCTCGGCGCGGCCGGCTCCTCCTCGGACCAGAACGGCTCACCGGCCGCATAGACCACCGGGTCGGACAGGGTGACGTCCCGCTGCTCGAACGTGCCGTCGCGGATCACCTCGGTGATGTCCACCGGACCGACCGTCACCAGCAGGTCGTCGCCCTCCGGGGCGATGTCGAGCACCCGGCCGACGCCCCGCCCGGTGACGAACATGACCTCACCGGGATCCAGGTCGGCCGCGTTGCGCGCCTTCGCGTCGATCCGCCAGGTCAGCCCGTCGTCGGTGACCGACCGCACCGACCGGCCACCGTCACCGACGACGACCACGTCCGGCTGGAACGTCACGTCGGCGTCGCGGGCCGGCGCACCCCCGTACCGCAGGTCGTCCTCGCCGCCGGGTGCGCCCCCGGAACCGCCGCCGGAACAGCCCGACACGGCGAGCAGCACGGTGACGGCGGCGGCGAGTACCGTACGGCCGCGCCGGGCCCGCGACGCGCTCACAGCCGGCCGGCGGCCGACCGGGCCGCCTGCTCCAGCCGCTTGTTGTTCTCGGCGTCGTCGGTCAGCCGGACCAGCCGGATCGCGACCCACACCCCGCCCTTGCTGAAGAACACCACGCCGTTCTCCAGGTGCGCCTCGTCGCCGATGCCCGACAGCGCGGTGAACTCGTGGCCGAGTTCGCGGTCGATGTCCAGCATCTTCTTCGCCCCGTCGCCGACGAAGACCTCCACCTGCGCCGTCGGCCCGGTCGGCGCCCCGGTGTACGTGCACGTCTCCCGGATCGGCACCGGGTCCTCGAGCTTGGCGTCGGCGAGCGTCTCCGCCTCGGGCTTCGGCAGCAGCGCGCACGGGTCCGGCAGTTCCGCGGCCGGCGGCTCCCCGGAGGTCTCCTCGACGGTCGGCTCGTCCAGCGGCGACGTCACCGACGGTTCGGCGACCGGCACCTGTGGCGCCGAACTTCCGCAGCCGAGCGTGCCGGCGAGCACGAGCGCGGTCAGGCCGAGCAGGGAGAGGGTCTTGCGCATCGTGGCTCCAAAGTGGTTCGTCAGGCACAGTCCCGCGGCACGATCCAGATGGCCGACGTGACCCGGTCCACCTGCCACCCGGCCCCCACCGCCGCCGCCTCGGCGGCGGCGACGTCGTCCGCCTCGACCAACGCGATCACCACCTCGTCGGCCGGCAGGTGGACGGCCACCACCAGCCGTACGCCGGAATCGGCCGGCAGCGACGGCAGGGACGGCGTTCGCTGGTCGCCCCGACGCTCGTAGCGCTCGACCGCGAACAGGGAACCGGGCACGCCATCGACGCTAGGCCGCGACCCGCGCCGACGAATCGGGTGTTTCCCTACGCCCGCCGGGCGGTGCGCCGCCGTACGCCCTGCGCGCGGGTCCGACGGCCGCTATGGTCGGGGACATGCTGGGCGAATCGAAGGCGTTCTCCGGGTTCTCGGTCGACGACGTACCCGCCGCGAAACGCTTCTACGGGGAGACACTCGGCCTGCGCGTCACCGAGGCCGACGGCATGCTCGAACTGCACCTCGCCACCGGCGCGCGGGTCTTCGTCTACCCCAAACGCGACCACCGGCCGGCGCCCTTCACCATCCTCAACTTCCCGGTCGCCGACGTCGGGAAGACCGTCGCCGACCTCAAGGCCCGCGGCGTCCCGTTCGAGAGCTACGACATGCCCGGCCTGAAGACCGACGAAGACGACATCTTCCGTGGCGGCGGCCCGCACATCGCCTGGTTCACCGACCCGGCCGGCAACATCCTCTCCGTCCTGGCCGAGTAGGGCCTCAGCCCTGGCGGGGTGATCCACTCGCTTCGGTGAAGGCCCGTTCGAGGCCGTCGAGGACCAGTTCGAGACCGAACGCGAACTCCTCGGCGTAGGAGTATCCGGGCCGCAGGGCGTGTTCGAACATCTCGGCGAGATGCGGATACCCGGCTGCCGGCAGCTGTTCGACGATCCCGGCCGACACGTCCTTGAGTTCCTCGGTCGTGCTGAACGGCAGCGTCGACTCCTGGAGCACGAACCCGTAGACGTACGCGTCGATGGCCGAGATCGCGTGCGCGACCAACCGGATCGAGAACCCCGCGGTCCGCAGGCGCCCGATCATCCAGTCGTGGTGCCGCAGGGTCGCCGGACCCGGGTTGCGGCGGGACTCCATCAGGCCGAGCGCCCAGGGGTGGCGCGAGAGCACCGCCCGGGCGGAGGCGGCCCGCCGGTACATGGCGTTCTTCCAGTCGGACCCGTCGTCGGGCAGCTCGATCTGCGCGAAGACCAGGTCGACGATCCCATCGAGGATCTTGTCCTTGTTCGCCACGTGGTGGTAGAGCGACATCGCCTCGATTCCGAGCTGCTCGGCCACGTTTCGCATGGTCACGGCGGCGACCCCGCGCGCGTCGGCCACGCTCACGGCGGCCTCGAACACGCGCTCCCTGGACAGTCGCGGGCGTTGCCGCTTGGGGCTCGGAACCACCGGGCACTCCAGTTCCTGATTGACGACCTTACGGGCGTAAGGATAACCTGCAGTCAACCTTACGGACGTAAGGTTGGCTGCGGTTGCGGGCGCTGCGCCGGCATCCGCCTCTCGAGGAGGAAAGATGAGCACGCAGGAGAGCCTCGGGCGGGGCAAGCGGGTCTGCGTCGTCGGCGGATCGGGCAAACTCGGGCAGTACATGATTCGGCACCTGCTGGACCGCGGCTACCAGGTCGTGGCCGTCTGCCGCGAGCGGAGCGTCGGGAAGCTGGCCGATTTCGGCGACCGCATCACCGTCGTACCCGGACCCACCAACGACCGGCAGGTGATCGCGAAGGCGGTCGCCGGCTGCGACGCCGTACTGACCGTGCTGGTCCCCTGGGGCGTCAAGAACTACTCGAGCGGCACCGCCCAGGCGGTGATGGACCACGCCCAGGCCGATGCCCGCCTGGTCTTCTCCTGCGGCTGGCACATCACCCGCGACGGCAAGGACGTCTACCCGCTCAGCGTCCGCGCCGCCGTCAAGTTCTTCGCGGTGGTCGGCCGGCTGGCCCGGGCCGTCGACATCAACGATCAGGTCGAGGCCTGCCGGCGGATCTTCGCCAGCGACACCCGCTGGACCGTCGTACGCGGCAGCGACCTCGAGGAAGGCGACAGCCAGGGACTGCCGGTGTGGCGGCGACACGTCGGCGACCCGGCCCTGCGCAGCAACATCACGCGGCGCACCGACTTCGCGCTGTTCATGGTCAACGCCATCGTCGACGACGAACTGATCCACGAGGCCCCGGCCATCGTCGGCCGCCAGACGCCCTCGGCGCTCGCCGCACACTGACCGGGGCGGACGTGCGCGAAGCGCACAAGCCATACCATCGGCGGATGGAACCGCTGACCGTCGACTACCGGGTCCTCGGACCGGGTGACGTCGACCTCGTCCTCACCGCCGCCGACCTCTTCGACGACCCGCCCCGACGGGAGTGGACCGAGCGGTTCCTCACCACCCCGGGCCACCACCTCGTCTTCGCCGAGACCCCGGACGGGCCGGTCGGCTTCGTCACCGGCGTCGAGATGATCCACCCCGACAAGGGCGTCGAGATGTTCATCTACGAACTGGGCGTCGCCGAACACGCCCGCGACCGGGGCATCGGCCGCGGCCTCGTCCGAGCCCTCGCAGACATCGCCCGCGCCGCCGGCTGTTACGGAATGTGGACCGGCACCGAACACGACAACGAGCCGGCGCTGCGCATGTACGCCGCCGCCGGCGCCACCCTCGAACCCGGTACCACCATCGTCGTCTACGACTGGTCCGACCGATAACCGCTGGCAGTCCGCCGCGACACCGCCGACGATCAACGGCGTGTCAGTTCCCGTACGTCAGATCCGCGCCGTCCACACCGACGACACGATCACCGTCTACCAGGCGTACCCGGCCCGGATCGCCCGCCCGGCGCTGGCCACCGGCCGGTTCGTGGACCCGTTCAAACGCGAACGGATGACCTGGATCAAGCCTTCGTTCCTCTGGATGATGTACCGCTGCGGCTACGCCACCAAGCCCGACCAGGAACACGTCCTCGCCGTCGAGATCACCCGCGCCGCCTTCGAGTGGGCACTGGCCAACTCCTGCCTGAGCCACTACAGCCGCGATCATTACCAAAGCCGCGAGGACTGGTCGGCGCGGCTGCGGGCCAGTCCGGTCCGGGTGCAGTGGGACCCGGAGCGCTCGCCCCACCTGGCCGCGTTGCCGCACCGGTCGCTGCAGGTCGGGCTCAGCGGGGAGGCGGTCCACCGCTACGTCGACGACTGGATCGTCCGGCTCACCGACGTCACCGACACCGCGCACGCCGTCCGGGACCGGTTGCGGGCCGGCGACGAGACCGGCGCCGCCGCACTGCTGCCGCGTGAGTGGCCGTACCCGCTGCCCGCCGGCCTCGCCGTCACGATCGGTGCCAGCGGATAGCCTGGCCGCCGTGACGATCGACGACCTGGTCCGGCGGGTGCCGCCACCGCCGGCATCGGTGGACGGCGACGGCGACTGGACGGCCGTCGACCGCACCCTCGGCCGGTCCCTGCCGGCCGACTTCAAAGACCTCGTACGCCGCTACGGCCGCGGCGAGTTCCTCGACTTCCTCTTCCCGCACACCCCGTTTGGCCTCGGCAACCTTCTCGACGAGGCGGACGGACTCCTCGAACTCGAAGGGCCACTGCGCGACGAGTTCCCGGAGAACTACCCGTACCCGCTGCATCCGGAACCGGGCGGCCTGCTGGTGTGGGCCGCCACCGTCAACGGCGACCGGCTGTGCTGGCTGACCGGGGGAGAGCCGCACCGGTGGCCGGTGGTCGTCTGGGACCCGCGCGGCTCCCGGTACGAGCGCCACGACGTCACCGCGACCGGGTTCCTGTCCGCGTGGATCGACGGTCGCCTCACCTGCGGGCTCTTCCCGCCGATGCCGCAGGTGGCGCCCTGGTTCGAACCGGTACGCGACCTCACCCGGATCTACGTCCGGCTGGCCGGAGACGAACACCCGTACGCCGAACGGCTGCGCATCCTGCGCGCCGCCCTGGCCCCCACCACGGACCGGGGTGGCGTCGAATCCGCCGACGGGCTGCGCCAGGACCGGTTCGTGGCGACGGCGGCCCGGTGGCGGGTCACCTACGAGACGATGTACGGCCACCAGATCCGGATCGCGTTCCCGCCCGGCGACGCCGACCGGGTCCGTGCCGCGCTGTCGGCCGCGGTGGCGTCGATGGGCTGCCGGGTGCTGTCGGCGATGACCGGCGACGGAACACCGACCTGGACCCGTTGACCCCGGTCGGCGTCAGCTTTCGCGGGCGATGCGTCGCGCGCCGCGCCGCCGGGCGACGTACGGCAGCACGAACAGGTACAGGCCGGTGAGCAGGAGCAGGGCGAGCGGGAGCGGCGGCAGCAGGAACACCCAGACGGCGGGCTCCTCCACTGCCAGGGCGGCGACGGTGGCGATGACGACGGTCACCGTGAAGGCGATCGACAGCCAGCGGTGACTCTGCCGAACCAACCTGTTCCAGTTCATCGGGGTCTCCTCGGAAATGGGCGATCCATACCCCGGCGACCTGCCGGGAGGACGTTCAGCCGCCTGACAGTCACGCTAGGTGCGGCCTGGTCGCTTGCGCTTCTCGAATCCTGACCGCCTTTCCCGCTTCGCATCGATCATCTACGATCAATTGCCACGGTGATCAACCCCGGATGTCGGGGCGTACGGACGCTGGAGGACCGAACGGATGAACGATCAGAGTCGATCGCGCCGGCTGGGTGACGTGGCGGCGAGTCGCCGTACCCTGTTCGTGGCTCTCGGTGCCGGGATCGGCGCCGGTGCGCTCGGGCTGCCCGGCGCGGCCGTCGCGGCCGGCCCGAGCACCTGGACCAACCCGACCCGCGGCACGCTGACCTCCGGGTACAAGACCCCGAGCCGGCCCGGCCACCTCGGCTGGGACGTCGCCGCCGCCCAGGGCACCCCGGTCTACGCGGCCGCCGCCGGCACCGTCCGCGACATCCGCACCGGCTCCTATCCGGGTGACCAGACCAGTGGCCCGCTGCCCGGCCGCACCGGCAACAGCGTCCATCTCAACCACGTCGACAGCTACTTCACCTACTACGGACACCTGCACCGGGTCCTGGTCAGCCCCGGACAGCAGATCAGCTGCGGGCAGTTGATCGGGCTGATGGGCACCACCGGCAACTCCACCGGTCCGCACCTGCACTTCGAGATCCACCGGCCCCGGCTCACCTCGACCGACCCCCGGGTGTTCCTGGCCAACCGGGGGATCAGTCTCGGCTCGACCGCCCCGCTCGGCAGCACCGGCTGGCCCTCGGTGTCCGGCGGCACCGGCTGGGTCCAGCGGACCATCCAGTACCTGCTGCGCGGGCGGGGCGTCTCCGTCGTCGTCGACGGCTACTTCGGGCCGGGCACCGCGTCGGCGGTCCGTACGTTCCAGAGTGGACGCGGCCTCTACGTCGACGGGCTCGTCGGGCCGATCACCTGGACCGCGCTGATCCTGCCGGTGCAGCAGGGCAGCTCCGGCGACGTCGTCCGGGCCGCCCAGACGGCGCTGAACGCCCGGGGCGCCTCGCTCCTGGTCGACGGTGGGTTCGGCGCGGTCACCGCCGCCGCGGCCCGCGCCTTCCAGAGCGCGAACGGGCTGGTCGCCGACGGGCAGGTCGGCCCGCTCACCTGGAGCGTGCTGGTCTGACGGTGTCGATCGCCCGCCGGTAGCCGTACGTCTCGCAGCGCTTGTGGAAGCCGAGCGACGCGTAGAGGCGGCGGGCGGCCACGTTCTCGGCGTCGTGGTTGACGCTCACCCGGGTCATGCCGAGTCCCGCCATCCATCGCATCGCGTGCCGCATCACCGCCCCGGCCAGCCCGCGACGCTGGAAGTCGCGGTGCGTGCCGACCGGCTCGAAGTGGCCGATCCGGTTGCGCCGGTCGAGCCAGCAGACGGCGAACGCGGCGATCCGGCCGTCCGGCGCCTCGACCACGATCTCGTGCGCCGGGTCGTAGCCCGGTTTGGTCATCACCGCCGACCGGTAGAGGCCACCGGTCCAGGAGGTGCCGAACGAGTGGTTCCGGACGGCCGCGAGCTGGTCGGCGTCGACCAACCGCGCGGAACGTACGGCGAAGCCGTCGGGGAGCCCCGGCTCCCCGACGGCTTCGCGCAGATCACGCTCGTTGACCTGGTCCCAGGTGCGGAAGCGGGCGAATCCGAGCCGTTCCAGCAGGTCGATCCTGGTCGTGTCGCAGTCGAAGACGTCGGTCAGGACCGCCCCCTCGTCGGTCTGACCGGCGGTCGTGTCGGCCGCCGACCGCAGCATCGTCAGCTCCGCCCCACCACCCCGTAGGCCGGGGGCGGTGAAGACGTCGAAGGCGTTGCCAAACCGGCCGTTGACCGCCAACCCGACGATCTCACCGTCCCGCTCCCACAGTTGCACGAGTTCGCCGATGGGACGGCCGCGCAGGTTCTCGTATATCCGGTGCGGCACCTCGCCGACGTGGTCGTACCCGCAGCTCCCGGCCTGAGCGATCCAGTCGGCGAAGGTGTCCGTCAGCCGGGGCAGGTCGGCGTCGGTGTAGCCGCGCATCCGCAGGCCGCTCGCTGTCACGCCCCGTTTTATAGCCGGCCACAGGCCGTCGGCTCAATGCGATACCGGCTGGTCCAGACGTACCCGTCGCAGCCGGATGCCGACCACGACGGCGGTGGTGAACAGCAGGGCGGCGCCCACGACCGCGGCCAGCTTGAAGCCGTCGGTGAACGCGACGTTCGCCGCCTGCATCAGCGGGCCGGCGAGTTCCGCCGGGAGCGCGCCAGCGGCGGCGACCGCACCGCCGAGGGTGCCGGTCGCGGCGTCGGCGGCCTCGGCCGGCACCCCGGCGGGCAGTGAATCACCGATCCCGTCCCGGTAGGCGACGATGGCGACACTGCCCAGGACGGCGATGCCGAGCGCGCCGCCGAACTCGGCACCGGTCTCGCCGAGCGCCGCCGCGGTGCCGGCCCGGGACGGCGGGGCCGTGGAGACGATCAGGTCGATGGCGAGCGGGGCGACCATCCCGATACCGAGCGTCAGCACGGTGTAGCCGGCGATGACCACGATCTCGGACGAGTCGACGTCGATCCGATTGACCAGCAGGAATCCGCAGCCGGCGACGGCGAGGCCGGCACCCGCCACGAGCGCGGGCCGGACGACCCGGACCAGCGCGGTGGCCAGCGCGATGCCGACCATGGTCCCGGCCACGGTCGGAAGCATCCACAGGGCGGCGGTGAAGGGCCGGAGCCCGAGCACGACCTGCATGTACTGCACGGCGAGGTAGCCGGTGCCCGCGCTGGCGAAAACCATGATCGCGTACGCCCCGATGGCGGCGCTGAACGCCCCGTTGCGGAAGAGGCCGACGTCGATCAGCGGGTCGGCCATGGTCGACTGGCGGCGGACGAACAGCACCCCGACCGCGAGCCCGACCACGATCGCCAGCACCGCCGGCCAGTGCAGGCCGGCCTCGGCCAGCTCCTTGATCCCGTAGATGACCGGCAGTACGGCCGCTATCGACAGCAGCGCGCTGAGCAGGTCGAAGCGGCCACCGGCCGGATCCCGGTGCTCGGGCAGCAGGATCGGGGCCAGGACCAGCAGCAGCACCATCACCGGCACGTTGATCAGGAAGACCGATCCCCACCAGAAGTGTTCGAGCAGCAGCCCGCCGATGATCGGGCCGAGCGCGACACCGCCGGTGAACGCGCCGGTCCAGATGCCGATCGCGGCACGGCGCTGATCAGGGTCGTGGAACATGTTGCGGATCAGGGCCAGCGTCGACGGGGCGAGGGTGGCGCCGCCGATGCCGAGCAGGGCGCGGGCGGCGATGAGCAGTTCGGTGCTGTTCGCGTACGCGGCGAGCAGGGAGGCCGCGCCGAAGGCGACGGCACCGATCAGCAGGAGTTTCCGCCGGCCGATGCGGTCGCCGAGCGAGCCCATGGTCAGCAGCAGACCGGCCATCAGGAAGCCGTAGACATCCATCACCCAGAGCAGTTGGGTGCCGCTGGGTTGCAGGTCGGCGCTGATCCAGGGCGTGGCCATGAAGAGCACGGAGAGGTCCATCGAGGCGAGCAGGGCGGGCAGGACGAGCACGGCGAGGCCCACCCATTCCCGCCCACCCGCCTTGGCGGTGTGGTCAGTCATGCCCGGAACTATACGAGCGTCTTATACATACGTCTAGTACAGCGTCTAAGACGTCCGTCTAGAACGAGTGTATAAATCTTGGCGTAGAATGGCGCGATGGGACATCGGGAGGACCTTCTCGCCGGCGCGAAGCGCCTGGTCAAGGAGAAGAGCTTCGGGCAGATCACCGCCCGGGACCTGGTCGCCGAATCCGGCACCAACCTCGCCTCGATCGGCTACCACTTCGGCTCGAAGGAAGCCCTGCTCAACGCGGCGATCCTGGCCACGTTCGACGAGTGGGGCGACGCGATCAGCCTCACTGTGGAGGTGGTCGGCGACGGGGAACCGGTGGACCGGTTGGAAGCGTTCCTCGACGGCATCGTCGCCGCGGTCCACGCCGACCGGACGGTGGCGGCGGGCAGCGCCCAGGCGCTCGCCGTCGCGTTGCACGCGACCGAGGTCCGCGAGCAGGTCGCGGAAACCTTCAAGGTCGCCCGCCGCGACATGGCGGCCCTGCTGCTGCTGGTCGACCCGACCGAGGTCACCGAGGAGCAGGCGCGGACCGTCGGCTCGCTCGCCATGACGATGATCAACGGCATGGTGCTGCAGTGGCTCATCGACCCCGACAACGCACCGACCGGCCGCGACCTGGCCGTAGCCCTGCGCACGGTGGCCGGCCGACCGTAGGGTCTCCCGGCTGATCAAGGACTAGTTGCGCGACAAATCACGGCACAACCGGCACGGTTTGTCCTTGATCAGCGCCGAACCCGCCGGGCGCGCACCCCGCCCGCCCGGGCATCGGGGTCACATCCGCAGATGCTCCCAGGCCAGCACCGGCGTGCCCAGATCGGCGACCGACGCCAGCAGGCCCAGCCGGGCCTGCCGCAGCCGCTCGTCGTCGACCATCACGAACACGTCGTCGAAGAACGTGTTCACCGGCCGTACGATCCCACCGGTCGCCTCGACGAACCGGTCCAGGTCCGGCGCGTCGCCGAGTCCGGCCCGCGCCCACACCAGCGCGTCGTGCAGGGCGACCTCCGCCGGCTCGACCAGCACCCCCGGGTCGTACTGCGCCGGCGTGCCGGCCGGCACGATCCGCCGCGCCCGCTGCAACGCCTCGGTGAGCTGCTGGAACCCGGCCTGGTCGACCAGCTTGTCGAGCTGCGCCAGCGTCCGGTCCAAGAAGTGCGGCCGGTCGGCGTGCGGCAGCACCGCCCGGATCCGGTCGACCGGCTGCTCCTCCTCGGTGAGCTGCTGCTCGAACCGGCGGGTGACGAACTCGGCGACGGCCTCCAACACATCGTCGGAGACCGGCACCGGCTGCAGGTCGGCCGCCAGCCGCAACGCCTCGCGCAGCGACACCGGCGCCAGCACCGGCCGCCGCCGGAACACCCCGAGCAGCCCGAGCGCGGCCCGGCGCAGCGCGAACTGGTCGCTGCTCCCGGTCGGCAGCCCCACCGTCGCGGCCAGCCCGGTCAGCAGGTCGAGCCGGTCCGCGACCGACAGCAGTTCACCCGCGACGCCACGCGGAAGGGCGTCCTCGGTGTTGCGCGGCCGCTCCGCCTCGAACAACGCCTCGGCGACCGCCGCCGGCTCCCCGGCATGCGCCGCGTAGTCCCGGGCCATCGTCCCCGCGAGACTGGTCATCTCCGTCACCAGCTGGCTGCCCAGGTCGAACTTGACCAGCGTCGCGGCCCGGTCCAGCACCGCCCGGTCCGGCCCGTCCAGCCCGACCTCGTCCGCGAGCCGGCGGGCCAGCGCGGCGATCCGGTCCGCCCGCTCCGCGACCGAGCCGAGCCGGTCGGTGAACGTCAACCGGGCCAGCTTCGCCCGCATCTGCGCGAGCGGCGTCTCCCGGTCGGTGCGGTAGAAGAACAGCGCGTCCTCGTACCGGGCCCGCAGCACCGCCTCGTTCCCGGCCCGAACCAGGTCGGCGTGGACCGGCCCGTTCGCGACCGCGACGAAGTACGGCAGCAGCCGGCCGTCGGCGCCCCGGACCGGCAGGTAACGCTGGTGCTTGCGCATCACCGTCGCCAGCACCGCCTCCGGCAGCGACAGGTAGCTGTCGTCGAACCTGCCGAGCAGCGGCGCCGGCTGCTCCACCAGGAACGCGACCTGCTCGATCAGCCCGCGCTCACCGTCGACGTCGACATGACCGCCCACCCCGGCGGCCAGCGTCCGCGACCCTTCGACGATCCGGGTCCGCCGGTCCGCGTGGTCGAGCACGATCCCGGCGGCCTCCACAGCCTCCACATAGGACTCCGCCGATTCGACGGCGATCTCCGGGGTGGGCGCCGTCCGCAGCACCCGGGTCCGCCGGTCGGCGACCAGCGCCGACACCCGGGCCGGCACCACCTGGTCGCCCCACAGTGCCAGCAGCCACCGGATCGGCCGGGTGAACGCCAGCTTCGGGTCGTTCCAGCGCATGTTCCGGCCCGACCGCAGCGCCGCGACCGCGCCCTCGACGACACCGGCCAGCACCTCGGGCGCACCCCGCCCGATCTCACGCCGCACCAGCACCATGTGCTCGGCGTTGCCGACCTGTTGCCGTACCAGGTCGACGACCTCGACCCCCTGCGCCCGCGCGAACCCCCGCACCGCCGGGGTCGGCTCGCCGGCCGAGTCGAACGCCGCCGCCACCTTCGGCCCCTTCACGACCCGGTCCTGGTCCTCCTCACGGGCGGCTACCCCGTCGACCAGGGCGACCAGCCGGCGCGGCGTCGCCCGCACCGTGATCCGGCCGTGCGCCAGCCGGGTGTTCGCCAGCCGCGCCGTCAACTCCTGCGCAAGCTGGCCGGCGGCGGCCCGCCCCTCGACCGGCGGCATCTCCTCGGTGCCGACCTCGCAGACGAACGCGCGCGGCTCCGGCCCACGCGGCACAAGGTCGACATCAACAGCCTCCGGTACGGCGACCGGCGCGCAGACCCCCAACGGATGATCCAGCTCGGCCCGGCGCTCCATCCACAACCGCGCCACGTCACCGGCCAACCTGCGCATCCGGGCGAACTCGGTCGCCCGCTCCGCCGTCGACACCGCACCCCGCGCGTCGAGCACGTTGAACGCGTGCGAACACTTCAGCACGTACGTGTGCGCCGGCACCGGCAGCCCGGCGTCGATCATCCGCTGCGCCTCGGACGCGTAGAGCTGCAACAGGCTGCGGTTCGCCGCGATGTCCGCGTCGTCGAGGTAGTAGCGCGACATCTCGTACTCGCCCTGCCCGAACAGTTCCCCGTACGAGACGGTGTCGGTGTAGGCGATCTCCTTGAAGTGCCGTACCCCCTGAAGCGCCATCAGGATGCGCTCGATCCCGTACGTGATCTCCACCGCCGGCGGGTCGAGGTTGATCCCGCCCGCCTGCTGGAAGTACGTGAACTGGGTGATCTCCAGCCCGTCGAGCCAGACCTCCCAGCCCAGCCCCCAGGCGCCCAGGGCCGGCGACGCCCAGTTGTCCTCGACGAACCGTACGTCGTGCGCGGCGACGTCGATGCCGAGCGCCGCCAGGCTGCCCAGGTACAACTCCTGGCTGTTGCCCGGCTCCGGCTTCAGGATCACCTGGAACTGGGTGTGCGTCTGGATCCGGTTCGGGTTCTCCCCGTACCGGGCGTCGTCGGGGCGCACCGACGGCTCGACATACGCGACCCGCCACGGCTCCGGACCGAGCACCCGCAGGAACGTCGCCGGGTTGAGCGTGCCCGCTCCCACCTCGGTGTTCATCGGCTGGACCGTCAGGCAACCCTGCTCGCCCCAGTAGGCGGCGAGTCGAACCAGCGCATCCTGCATCGTCAACACGTCGGGTAACTCCATCCGGTCGGGAGGCGGTCGCACCTCCCCGGCGATCGTCGTACGTTCGCAGGCGACTCTACTTCCCACCCCGCCCTGGGGTTCCCGGTCGGCTGGCGACCCCATCGGCTGATCGAGGTGCGAGACCTGTGACAGGGCGTCGAAAGCCGGTAGGTTGCAGATTCCGGAACCGTCCGTTCTCGGTTGAGGTAGCTGACAGATGTCGAACATCGAGGAGATCTCCGGTGAACTCCGCACATTGACAGCCGGTGTCGAGCGTGCGCGGAGCCTGACCACTGCGGCCGACAACCAGGCGCAGGAGGTTGCCGTACGGGCTGCGGTCGCCGGGTTCGCCGCCGTCGCTTCCGGCATCCTCCGGGTACGCGCCGCCATCTCCGCAGTCCAGGCCGAACTGGCCAGCATCGCCACGTCGATCGATGGCACCATGAACACCGCCGCGGCTGTCCCCCTTGAAGCCAGCCCGCACGAGACCATCGCAAAACTGGCGACGGTCCAGCAGGGCATCGCCATCGTTTGCGAGACCTGCACCGCGACCATCACCCATGTCGAGGACGCCCAAAGACTCGTCAATGCGATCCTGCATAGCGGTCAACCCGACTCGCTCCTCCAAGCCTTGGACAGCGTCAAACAGGTGCTGGTGCTCATGGTGCAGCGCAGCGGTACCGCCCGCCAGGCCGTCGAAGCGGCGATCAACCAGGCACGGCAGGTCGGTTCGTCGGGAAAACGGTCGGGGCTGGCGGTTCTGCGCCGACCAGCCCCACCTCGAGCGATAGCGGTGGCTCGACGCGCACGGTCACTGACCTGGGCGGCACGGGAGCCAACGGCCGTGACGTGGGTATGCCGTGGACGAGAAGTCCTACCGGATCGCCCGGCGGGTTGCCGACGGGGCCGCGTACCAAGACGCAGGACCACGACGATGCCACCCGGCGGGCGTTGACCCTCGAAAATGAATGTGCCGACCTGCTTGCTGACAGGGGCTATCGGGTGCACCAGAACCCGACCAGGCAAGAGGTCGCGGATGCACGGCTACGTACCGGCGACATCGGAAACCTTCGCAAGACCCCCGACTATGTGATCGAGGGGCATGTCTTCGATTGCTATTCTCCGACTCCGCCCAAGCCCGTCCGGGGTATATGGACCGAGGTAGTCGGAAAGGTCACCGACCTACAGACCCAACGTGTGGTGCTCAACCTTGAGGACTGGCGTGGCGACCTGGCAGCCCTGCAAAAGCAATTTGATGACTGGCCCATCACCGGACTGAAGGAACTGGCTGCGGTAACGCGGAAGGGTGCGATCGTGCAGATCGTGCCACGGCAGTAGGAAGGGTGCGAGATGGGGATCAGCTACCGACTGACGCTGGGTGGCGACATTCCGTTGCGTGATGTAGTTGAGATCGCCGCTCCGGACGCTATCGAGACGCGTACTCCGGCCGGCGGCCAACTGTTCAGCTCCGCACTATACGAGGAGCGTGGATATCTGATCAGCCTCAGTTCAGGACGTAACGGCTACTACGACGCCGAGGATGACGACGGCTACTGGGAGTGGGAGCCCGCAGAGTTCGTCAACATCAGCTTCGACATGGCCAAAGACGACCAGGTTGTCGAGGGGGTGTCCAACATGGTGGTAACGGTGGCCCGGGTGCTTGCCGGCCGGCCCGAGGACGCCGCCCTCGTGCTCAACGGAAACTGGCTGTTGCTTACCCGCGTAGCCGGGGCGTTGCGCAAGCACCGGTCCCAGTGGTGGGCCCACTACGGCGTGGACGCTCTCATGCCCTGGTAGGTGCGGTATGCCAGGCGCGAGTAGTTCCTCGGGCCGTACGGCGCGTCGAGGCCGGAGCAGGGCGAGCCGCGGTGGGAGGCCGCGACGAGGGGGAGTGGTTCGGTGGTGAGCCGGTTGTGCAGAGGTTGCAGCGCGGTTGGTCGCGTGTCGCGGCTTTGCCACTTGACCGAACCGACGAACAGTAGTCTCGCGCGCTACCGGGCTACGGCCGGTACTTGTCGGGTAACTCCATCCGGTCGGGAGGCGATCCCGCTTTCGACGGTGAGCGATAGGCGGCCCGGGCGTCGAAGCAGAGCAACCACGGCTGGGTCGGCGCCTTTCTGGCTGCCTTCGGAGGAGTTGCGTCGGATACCTCGAAACCGATCCTGGATCCCGCACGTTCGTGCGGATTCTGCTGGTGAGCGCCGGTCTTCTGGCCTAGCTTGCCCACTACCCGCACGTACGTGCGGGTAGTGGGGCAGGAGATCGCATGACGGAGCTTGGGAGCGGGACGATGGGCGATGCCCTGGCAAGCACCGTTCGGTTGCGTCGGCGGCACCTGAGCCTGAGCCAGGGCGAACTGGCGGACCTTGCCGGAGTGTCCGAACGATTCGTGAACGCGTTGGAGAACGGCAAGCGAACCGTCCAGTTGGACAAGCTTCTGGCGGTCCTTTTCACCCTCGGACTTCATCTCGAACTCCGTCGGGGCGGCGCGCGCGGGATCAGATCCGCTGTCGGCGGAGACGCGACTACCCGGTCCGAGAACCAACCCCGGTGATGCTCCGAGCCTGGTAGGTGCGGGGGCGGGGTGCGCCGGCCGCGCGGGGCTAGGCGGCGCTGCTGGTGGGGCGCCAGGCGGCGATCAGTTGCTCGGGGCCGTACGACGCGTCGACGCCGGGGCAGGACACGCCGCTGCGGGAGACCGCCACGAGGGGGAGTGGTTCGCTGGTCAGCCGGTCCCGCTGGCGTTGCAGCGCGGTGAGGTCGCGTACGTCGAACGTGTCGCGGTCGAGCCATTTGATCGATCCCACGAAGAGCAGTTCGCGGGCGACCGGACCACGGTCGGCGCCGACGATGTCGATCTCGACGTCGTTGGTGCGGGTCCAGTAGCCGCCGATGGTCCCGGCCACGGGCAGTTGGCCGTCCGGCAGGATCCGGGCGAGCGCGTCGCGGATCAGTGGTTCGACGGCCCGGCCACGCCAACTGGTCCAGCCGCGGCGGATCCGTTCGAGCGTCAGGTCACCGCGGCCGCGTTCGATCTCCGGCATGTTCGGGGCGATGAACTGGAGCCAGAACCGCAGGTAGGGGTCGGTGATCCGGTAACGCCGTTCCTTCGACGGGGCGGTCGACAGGGGTAGTTCGCCGACGACGAGCCGCTTGTCGGTGAGGGCCGTCAGCGACCGTTGCAGCGAGGTGGCGGCGAGTTCACCGGAGGCGCGGGCGATGTTGCCGAACGTACGCTCGCCGGACCCGATGGCGGACAGGACGGTGCGGGCCTGGACCTGGGACGGGAACTCGGCGGCCAGTGACCGTTCGGCGGAGACGATCAGCGCCGAGGTCGGGTCGGCCGTCGCGGCGGCGAGGAAGTCCCACAGGTCGGTGCCGGGCGGCCACTCGGTGCAGATCAGCGGAAGCCCACCGGTCACCAGGGCGGCATCGATGGCCTCGGCGGCCGGCAGGTTCATCATCACGGCCAGGTCCGCCGGGTTGAGCGGCCCGACGACCATTTCGCGACCCCGCTGGTGGAACGGGCGGCGGTAGTCGTTCAGCGCTTCCATCATCGACAGGTCCGAGCCGATCAGGATCAGCAGCACCGGCTTGCGGGAGAGTTGTCGGTCCCAGGCCCGTTGCAACAGCCCTTCGAAGACCCGCTCGGAGTCCATCAGGTACGGGACCTCGTCGATCACCACGACGCTCGGTGCCTCGTCGGGCAGCGTGGTCGCCAGAAGCCGGAAGGCGGCGTCCCAGTCGCGTGGGTTCGCCGTCGCCAGCAGTTCGCGGTCCGGCAGCGTCGACTCGGCGGCGTCGGCGCAGAACCGCCGGATCTCCTCGCCGGGAGACGAGCCCGCGGCGGTGAAGAAGAAGTTGGCGACGGCCGTGTCTTCGACGAACTTCTCCACCAGCCGGGACTTGCCGACCCGGCGGCGCCCACGGATCAGCAGGCAGCGTCCCGGCCGGTCGGTGCCGGGCAGGACCCGGCCCAATTCGGTCGAGAGGAGCGCGAGTTCGGCGTCGCGGCCGACGAAGGCGGTCAAGGTATCACCCACGTTACTATCTTTCAGGATACTATCTCTGATGATAGTAACTCGGATGTGAGCGTGGCCCGCCCCGGTTCCGGGGCGGGCCACGACCTGATTCAGCGGGCGCCGATCACGCCCCGCTGGCGCAGCCGGGCCTGCAACTCCCCGACGTCCAGCAGTCGCGGGCTGACCCCCTTCCGCACCGCCAGCGCCGCCGCCGTACCCGCCGCCTCACCGGTGGCGAAACAGGTGGCGGTGATCCGGGCGGAGCCGTTCGCCTCGTGCGTACTGGAGACACACCGGCCGGCGGCGAGCAGGTTGTCGTGTTCGGCGCCGACGAGGATGCCGTACGGGATGTCGTAGGCGGACGCCAGCCCGTCGGTGTGCGACAGGCCGGGCGCGTTGGCGTCGTGTACGTCGATCGGGAAGGCTCCCTGCCCGACACTCTGCGCCGACCGGCGCCCCTGCTTCACGTCGTCCTCGGTGAGCGTGACGAGGCCCGTGATCCGGCGGGACTCGCGTACCCCGACCCGGTCGGCGACCTCGGCCAGGTAGGCGAGCCGGCCGCCGGGCACGTACTCGCGGAACCAGGCCACCGTCTCCATGACCTGCTGGGCGAGCTTGAGATAGGCGTCGCCGTTGCTCGACCCGGGCTCGACCGGTGTGCGGGTCAGGTTGAGCACCGCCTCGCCGCGGCTCGGCCAGGCGGCCAGGTGCATCTCGGTACGCCGCCACGACAGCCGGCCGTCGGTGTGGCCCTTCGCCAGCAGCTTTCCGAATCCCCACAGGTTGGCGTGGTCGTCGACGGCGTCCCCGATCCGGCTGCCCGGCCGCAGGTCGTCGGGGTTGTCGGCGGCGTACTTCAGCAGCGGCTCGTAGTCGACGCCGCCGAGCTTGAGCAGCAGCGACCCGGGCTGGGTCGCGTCGGCCCGGTCGGTCTGGAAAGACGCGCCGGCGAGGGCGAAGACGACCGCGTCGCCGGAGCAGTCCACGACGATCCCCGGGCGGATGATGGTGCGCCCCCGCCCGGGGATCTCGGCGACGACGGCGGTGACCGTGGTGCCGGTCCCGCCGTCGTCGTTTCCGCCGGTCCCGGCGGCGGTCTCCACGTCGACGACGACGGTGTTGAGCAGCAGGCGCACGCCGGCCCGGCGGAGCAGCACGGCCTCGCACATGGAGAGTTCGGAGTGGTTGACCGGGGTGCGGGTCGCCGTGTACGACACGTCGTCCGGGATGTGGCCGGGCGATCCGCCGTACTCCTGGAGCAGGGTGACGATGCGCTGGCCGACGCCGCCGGTGACCTGGTTGCCGGTGGCGTCGTGGAAGCCGGCGCTGTGCTCCAGCAGCTGGCGGGCGAGCGTACCGCCGACGTGGCCGCTGGCCTCGACCAGCAGGGTGTCGGCCCCGGTCTCCGCCGCCGCGATCGCGGCGGCGGTGCCGGCCGATCCGGCGCCGACGACGAGCACCTGGGGGGTGAGTACGGGGGTTTCGGTACGCGACACGCGTCAGCCTTTCACGCTGCCCGCGGTCAGACCCTTTTCGTAGTAGCGCTGGAGCACGAAGAAGAGCCCGACGACGGGGATGGTTACCAGGGTGCTCAGGGCCATGATCGCGCCCCAGCGGATGTCGAACGAGGTGACGAAACCGGCCATCGCCACCGGTGCGGTGACGTTCTGGCCCTGTGCGATGACACTGGCGAAGAGGTATTCGTCCCAGGAGAGGATGAACGAGAACATGGCGGTCGTCGCCAGCCCGGTCCGCAGCAGCGGCAGGGTGACCGTGAGGAAGGACCGGAAGTAGCCGAGGCCGTCGACCCAGGCGGCTTCCTCCAGTTCCTTCGGTACGGCCTCGACGAACGACTTCATCAGCCAGGTGGTCAGCGGCAGGGTGATGGTCAGGTGGGCGATGATGATGCCGAAGAGGCCACCGACCAGCCCGAGCGCCGACAGTGCCAGGTAGAGCGGCACCAGCAGCAGGATCGCCGGGAAGAGGTACGACACGCTCAGGCAGGCGAGCAGCACCTTGCGGCCGGGGAACTCGAAGCGGCTGACCGCGTATCCGGCGGTGGTGCCGACGGTCACCGAGACGAGCGTGGTGACGACGGCGACGATGAAGCTGTTGACGAACCAGCGCACCGCCTCGCTGCCCTCGAAGACCTCCCGGTACCAGTCACCGGTCAGCCGGGACGGGATCAGCGACGGGTCGGACTGGAAGAGTTCGTCGGCGGGCCGGAACGAACTCAGCGCCATCCACAGGATCGGCCCGACCGCGAAGAACACGATCAGTGCCAGGGCGACGATCCGGCCGATGACCGCGGCGACCTTCTTCCCCGACGTTTTCGGCGGTGCCTTCGCCGGGGTGCGGGTCGGCCCGCCGTCGGCCCGCGCCGTGGGGGGCCGCTTGGCTTCGCTTGTCACGCTCACTTGGACCGCCTTCCCCGGGTCCGCACCACGAGCCAGCCGGCCACGCCGACCGCGGCGAGGAAGAGCCCGACGGCCGAGGCGATGGCGGCGGCGTAGCCGATCCGGAACTCACCCATCACGACTTTGTAGATGTAGGTGGAGAGAACCTCGCTCGACCCGGCCGGCCCGCCGCGGCTGAGCAGCCAGACCAGCTCGAAGTACATCAGCGTCCAGATGCCGCGCAGGGCCAGTAGCGCGATGGTCGCCGACTTCAGGTTGGGCAGGGTGATGTGGACGAACTCGCGCCAGGCACCGGCGCCGTCGACCCGGGCCGCCTCGTACTGTGCCTTGTCGATGCTCTGCATCCGGGCCCAGTAGACGAGCATCGCGAAGGGGAAGCCCCGCCAGATGTTCACCAGGATGACGGTGAACAGCGCCGTTCCCTCCAGGCCGAGCGGGGTGGCGCCGGCCGGCAGGAATCCCCACGATTGCAGGTTGCTGCTGATGATTCCGTAGTGGCCGTCGAGCATCCACTGCCAGACCAGGGCGGTCGCGATGACCGGTACGACGTACGGGATCAGCAGGAGCTGCCGGATCCAGCGCATGCCGCGCCAGTTGGTGTCGATGAGCAGCGCCGCGATCAGCCCCAGGACGAGCTGGCCGGCCAGTGACACCACCGTCCACAGCAGGGTGTTGCCGATGGTCGACAGCAGGTTGCGGTCACTGCCCAGTGCCGTGTAGTTGTCCAGCCCCACGTAGGAGGCGTCGCCGGTCAGCAGGTCGATGGAGAACAGCGACGTACGGAAACTCTCGAAGATCGGGTACGCCAGGATTATCGCGAAGAGCAGTGCCGCGGGCACGGCGAACGCCATGCCCGCGCGCTGCTGCCGTCCGGTCAGGGTCCGGGACAGGAAGGCAGGTTGCGTCATTGCCATCAGGGGAACCAATCAGCTGACTTTGGCGAGACGCTTCATCTCGGCGTTGATGTTGTTGAAGGCCTGCTCCGCGGTGATGCTGCCGGCCGCGGCCGACTGGAGCTGGTCACCGACGAACGTGGTCGCCTCGATCTGGCCGGCGAGCTGGTTGAGACCGGCCTCCATCCCGTAGCGGTACCACTCGGGCAGGATGTTCTCCCGGATGGTCTGGATCTCCGGGGCGAAACGCCGCACGGTCTCGTTGCCGGTGTAGGTGGCGGACTCCGCGGCGCTGTTGGTCGCCGGCAGTGCGAACACCGGCCGGGTGTTGGTGCGGGCGGCGGCCAGGTCGGGCTGCATCATGCATTCGACCAGCGTCTTCGCGGCCTTCTCACGCCGCTCGTTGCTCTTGCCGACCATGAAGAAGTAGCCGCCGCCGATCGAGCCCTGCGGCTTGGTTTCCGCGGTCGGGCCGGGCAGCGGGAAGACGCCCATGTTGTCGATCATGCTCGGGTTCTGCTCGGCGGCCAGGCCGACGACGGCACCGAAGTCGAGCACCATGGCGAGCTTGCCCTGCGCGTATCCGGTGCGGAAGTCGTTCCACGACCAGGTGCGCGACTCCGGCGGGGACGCCGCCTTGTAGAGGTCGAGCATGAACTGGGTGGCCTCGATCGCCTTGGCCGGGTCGCGGTCGAGCGCGTATTCGCCGGTCCGCGGGTCGAAGGTGTGTACGCCGTTGGCGTACAGGAACTGGTAGTAGGTCTGCGGGGCGACCAGTGCCGAACCCATCGGTACGGCGAAGCCGCGTACGCCGTTCGCCGGGTCGTCGAGCTGCTTGGCGGCGGCCAGCAGTTCGGGCCACGACTTCGGGATCTCGATGCCCTTGGCCTGGAAGAGGTCCTTGCGGTACCAGACCTCCTGGTGCAGGGCCCAGTCCGGCACCGCCCAGGTCTGGTCGTCCTTGCCGACCGCGTGCAGGAAGGACGGGATGAAGTCGTCCTTGCCGTGGCTGTCGATGACGTCGTCGACGGGGACGATGAACCCGCCGGCCTCGGCGGCGGCGACACCACCCTCGATGGTGTTCATGACGTCGGGGCCGTTGCCCGCCTTGAACGCGGTCACCATCTTCGGGTACATGCTGTCGAACGGGACGGCCTCGAACGTCACGCTGACGTCCTGCTGCTGGGTGGCGCACTGCTCGGCCTGCTGCTGGATCGCCCCGGCCTGAGTACTCACCGTGAGGTTGGTCCAGAAGGTCAGATTGATGGGTCCGCCGTCGTCCGCGCGGCCGGCCGAACTGCCCGTTCCGGCGCCGGGCGGGCTGCACGCGGCGAGCAGCGCGACGGTCCCGGCCACCGCGGCGGCGGTGACTGCGAGCCTCGCTCTGGGGTGGTTGCGGATCATGGTTCGTCCTCTGGTAGCGGTGCGGTGTGTGGTCTGTGTTATCGGTTACACGATCACGTGGCCGTCGCGTACCTGTCAAGAGCAGGCTCGAAACAAGCCTGTCATGCAGCGCAAATCCACGGTTGACATCCGCCAGGTGATGCGAAATATTCGATCGTAGTTGTAACCGGTAACATTGAGCCCTGTCGAGAGAGGTCGTCACATGGCTTCAGCAGCACCCGAGTTCGCGGGGATCATTCCGCCGCTCGTGACTCCGTTCGACGCGGAGGAGAACATCGACACCGAAGCCCTGCGTGCGGAGATCCGCTTCCACCTCGCGGTGGGCGTGCACGGGCTGTGCGTCACCGGCTCGACCGGCGATGGACAGATGCTCTCTCTTGAACAGTCCGTAACCGTCGCCAAGATCGCCGTCGAGGAGGTCAAGGGCGCCGTACCGGTGATCGCCGGCATCATCCGCGACTCGACCGCCGAGGTCATCCGCTACGGGCTCGCGCTCAAGGAGGTCGGCGTCGACGCCCTCCAGGTCACCCCCGTGCACTACCTCTTCCAGCCGGACGAGGAGACCACCCTCGACTACTACCGGCGGATCTGCGACGCCACCGACCTGCCGGTCCTGATCTACAACGTGATCCCGTACGCGCTGATCCCGGCGACCACCGTCTACCGGGCCATCCAGGAGATCCCCGGCGTCGTCGGCGTCAAGCAGTCCGGCGGCAACATCCACCAGCTCGCCGACCTGCTCAAGGCCGCCCCCACCGAGGGCGTCGTCTTCACCGCCGTCGACGACCTGCTCTACCCGGCCTACCTGCTCGGCGCCGGCGGGGCCATCAGCGCCACCCTCACCGTCGTGCCGCAGCTCTGCGTCGACCAGTGGGACGCCGTCCAGAAGGGCGACCACAAGACCGCCCTGGAGATCCACAACAAGCTGCTGCCGGTGTGGCGCGCGATCGACGGTTCCAACATGACCGTACGCATCAAGACCGCACTGAAGCTCCAGGGCCGCACCGGCGGGCTCGGCGCCCACCCGCTCACCCCGGTCAGCGAGCAGGAGGAGGCGGTGATCCGGGCCGCCCTCGTGGAGGCCGGCGCGATCACCGCGTGATTGACTCACCGACGCCGAAGGCTGTACCTCTGGTGGACATCCCTCGGCCTGGAACAAGGAGTCGTCTGGTGGCAGGAATCCGGGACGTGGCCAAACTGGCCGGCGTGTCGACCGCGACCGTGACGCGCGCACTGCGGGACGAAGCCTCGGTGACGGCGGCGACCAAGGCCAAGGTCAGGGCCGCCGCCCTCCGGCTGGACTACGTCCCCAGCGCCGCGGCACGCGCCCTGTCCCGCGGCCGGTCCAACCTGCTCGGCCTGTTCGTACCGGACATCACGAACCCGTTCTACGCACAGGTCGCGCAGGGGCTGGAGGACCGGGCCGCGGAGGCGCGCTACCACTGCGTCATCGCCAGCTCACACCTCAACCCGGAGCGTGAGCGCCACCTGCTCACCTCGTTCCAGGACGGCACCCTCGCCGGCCTCGCCGCCACCACGGTCGGCACCGACGAGGGATTCACCACCGCACTCGGTGCCACCCGGGGCCCGCTGGTCCTCGTCGACCGGCGGCCCCGGGGCATCAAGGCGCCACTCGTACGCACCGACAACCGCAAGGTGACCCGCGGCGCGATCAGCCAGCTCTTCGAGATGGGGCACACCCGGATCGCGATGATCTCCGGGCCGCGCGACTTCGACACCGCCTGCCAGCGGCTCTCCGGATTCCGGCTCGCCTACAAGGCGGCCGGGACCGCCCTGCCCGACGAACTCATCCGGCACGGCCACCTCGGCGAGGCCGGCGGCTACAAGGCGATGAACGAGCTGCTCGAACTCGACCCCCGACCGACCGCGGTGTTCTGCTTCAACAACCTCGTCACCGTCGGCGCGCTCAAGGCGATCCGGGAGGCCAGACTGCGCATCCCGACCGACATCAGCATCCTGGCCTTCGACGACATGAACCTCTTCCCGCTCGTCGACCCGCCGATCAGCGCGATCGACCAGCCCGCGTACGAGATGGGCCGGGCCGCCGCCGACCTGCTGCTGCGCCAGCTCGACGGCGAACGCGGCCTCGGTGACGTCGTACTGCCGGCAACGATGATCATGCGGGAGTCACTGGCCCCGCCCAGCACCCGCTGAACCGAATCGAGAGACCACGACATGGCCGAAGCCTTCTTCTCGTCCGGGGCCGACTACGTCGACCGGGCCCTGCTCGGATTCGCCCGCGACCACGCCGACATCGTCGAACTCAACCAGAACCCGGTGTACGTCAAGGCGATCAACCGCGACCCGCGCCGCCGGGTCGGGATCGTCTCCGGCGGCGGCTCCGGCCACGAACCCATGCACATCGGGCTCGTCGGCGCCGGCATGCTCGACGCCGCCGTACCGGGCAAGGTCTTCGCCTCGCCGCACAACCGGCAGATCTACGAGGCCAGCCGGGCGGTCGCCGGACCCGACGGCGTACTGCACGTGGTCAAGAACTACACCGGCGACCGGATCAACTTCGGCATCGCCGCCGAGCGGCTGCGCCACGACGGCATCCGGGTCGAACGCGTACTCGTCGACGACGACGTCGCCACCGAGAGCGAGCAGACCGCGACCGGCCGCCGGGGCACCGGCGCCACCGTGATCGTCGAGAAGATCCTCGGCGCCGCCGCCGACCAGGGCCTCGACCTCGACGGCCTCACCGAACTCGGCCGCGCCGTGACCGCCCGCTCGCGCAGCGTCGCCGTCGCGTCCGTCGCCCACACCTCGCACGTCACCGGCGAACCCGGCTTCGTCCTCGACCCCGGACAGATCGAGTACGGCGTCGGCATCCACGGCGAACGCGCCCAGCGCAGCATCCCCCGACCCCCGCTGGAGGAACTCGTCGACCGGATGGTCGCCGACGTACTCGCCAGGACCCCTGCCGGCGACTCGGCGATCGTCCTGGTCAACGGCCTCGGCGGCACCACCGGCATCGAGCTCTACAACGTCTTCGCGCGCACCGCCGAGAACCTCGCCGACCGGGGCATCAGCCTCGCCGGCAGCCTCGTCGGCACCTGGTCGCCCGCGCTGGACATGAAGGGCTTCTCGATCACCGTCACCATGCTCGACGACGGCTGGGCCGGACTGTGGCACGCGCCCGCGTGGACCGCCGTCCTCAGGAAGTGAGACCGCCAATGCTGATGAAGACCTACCTCGACGCGGCCGAGGCCGCCCACGCCGAACTGACCCGGATCGACCAGGTCGCCGGCGACGGCGACTTCGGCGACAACCTCCGCGACGGCCTGCGCGGCGTGGTGTCCCGGCTGCCGTCCGGCGCCGACCTCGCCACCGAGTTCGACGTGGCCGCCACCTGGTTCCTCGACGAGGTCGGCGGCACCAGCGGACCCCTGATCGGGCTCCTGCTGCGCGAGACCGCCGCCGAACTGGCGAAGCGGGGCGACGAGGACGCCGCGCTCGTCGCCGGCCTCGCCGGTGGCCTCGCCGCCATCCAGCGGGTCGGCGAGGCGAAGGTCGGCGACCGCACCATGGTCGACTGCCTCGCCCCGACCATCGACGGCCTCAACGACGCGACCGGGCCGGTCGACTGGACCGCGACCGCCACCGCCGCACTCGCCAACGCCCGGGCCACCGCCGACCTGCGGGCCCGGATGGGTCGCGCCAGCTACGTCGGCGAACGGGTGCTCGGCACCCCGGACGCCGGGGCGATGGGGATCGCCCTGCTCTTCTGGGCGCTCGCCGTGCACCGCGACCCGGCCGCCCGCGACCGGCTCACCGACCCCGCCCACCTCGACGGCTGACCGGAGGCGACCATGCAGCTCACCGGAGAGATGTTCATCGGCACCGACCGGGTCCGCGGCACCGCGGGCGTTCGGCGGCCCGTCGACCCGGCCACCGGCGAGGAACTGGAGCCGGCGTACGGGATGGACGACGGCACCGCCGTCGCCGAGGCGTGCCGCCGCGCCGACGCCGCCTTCGACGCGTACCGGTCCCTGCCGGACCAGGCCCGCGCCGGGTTCCTGCGGAAGATCGCCGACAACCTCGAAGCGGCCGGCGAGCAGCTCGTCGCCGCCGTACAGGCCGAGACCGGACTCGCCGAAGGCCGGGCCCGCACCGAACTCGGCCGGACCGCCAACCAGCTCCGGATGTTCGCCGACCTGCTGGCGACCCCGGACTGGCGCGATCCCCGGCACGTGCCGGCCCAGCCGGACCGGACCCCGCTGCCCCGGCCCGACCTGCGGTCGCGCTACATCCCGCTCGGCCCGGTCGCGGTCTTCGGCGCCTCGAACTTCCCGCTGGCGTTCTCGGTCGCCGGCGGCGACACGGCCTCGGCGCTGGCCGCCGGCTGCCCGGTCGTCGTCAAGGGCCACCTCGCCCACCTGCGCACCGGCGAACTCGCCGGGGCCTGCGTCGCCGACGCCGCCCGGACCACCGGGATGCCCGACGGCGTCTTCTCGCTGGTCTTCGGCGCCGGCAACGAGACCGGCGGACAACTCGTCGCCGACCCCCGGATCGCCGCCGTCGGCTTCACCGGCTCCCGGGCCGGCGGCACCGCGCTGATGGCCATCGCGCAGCGCCGCCCGGTCCCGATCCCGGTCTACGCCGAGATGTCCGCCATCAACCCGGTGTTCCTCCTGCCCGGCAAGCTCGCCGCCGCCGCGGCCGAGACCGCGACCGGCTACGTCAACTCGCTCACGATGGGCGCCGGCCAGTTCTGCACCAACCCCGGCCTGCTCCTCGCCGTCGAAGGCCCGGACCTGGACACCTTCCGCGAGACGGTCGCCGGGCTGCTCGGCGGGCAGGCCGCACAGACCATGCTGACCGCCGGCATCGCGTCGGCATACCGGGCCGGCAACGCCGAACTGGCCGGCCTTCCCTCGGTGAGCCTGGTCGCCCGGGGCGCCGCCAGCGACGCCCCGAACGCCTGCGTGCCCGCCGTCTACCAGACCGACGCCAAGACCCTGCTGGCCGAGCCGCAGTTGCAGGAGGAGGTCTTCGGCGCCACCTCGGTCCTGGTCTCCTGCGCCACGCCCGAAGAACTGGTCGAGGCCGCCGGTCACCTGGCCGGACAGCTCACCGCCACCCTGCACGCCGACCCGGCCGACCACGACCTGGCCGCGAAACTGCTGCCGGTGCTGGAGCGCCGGGCCGGCCGGATCATCTACAACGGCTGGCCGACCGGTGTCGAGGTCGGCCCGGCGATGGTCCACGGTGGACCGTACCCGGCCACCTCGGACGCCCGGACCACCTCGGTCGGCACCATGGCGATCAACCGGTTCCTGCGTCCGGTCGCCTACCAGGACCTGCCGGAGGACCTGCTGCCGGCGTGATCCGCACCCGGCCGGCGGCACGCGCCGCCGGCCGGTCGGTCGGTCACAGCAACGTACGCCAGTACGTCCAGAACGCCTCCCCGATCAGACCGACCAGGACCAGGAACCAGACGGTCAGCCCGACGGTGTGCAGGCGGACCAGCGTGTCGGCGCCCCGGCCGGCCGCACCGGGCACCGGCAGGTGCCGGTGGTGCAGGTTGTGCAGCGTCGCGTACCAGAAGATGGCGATCATGACGACCCAGACCACCATGCAGTACGGGCACAACGCGCCGATCCGGTAGAGGCTCTGATACACCAGCCAGTGCACGAAGACCACGCCGAACGTCGCCCCGGCCTGCAACCCCAGCCAGACCCATCTCGGCAGCCGGGCACCGGCCAGCACCAGGACGCCGATCGTGGTGACCACGCTGAAACCGGCGATGCCGACCAGCGGGTTCGGAAAGCCGAACACCTCGGCCTGCGGCGTCGTCATCACCGAACCGCAGGACAGGATCGGGTTGATGCTGCACGTCGGCCGGTAGCTCGGGTCCTCGATCAGGTTGATCTTCTCGACGGTGAGCACGAACGCGGCCAGGGCGCCGATCCCGCCACCGAGCGCGAGCACCCAACCGACGATCCGGGCCGCGAACGGCACCGGCCCGACCGGTCGTACCGGTTCGGTCTCCTCCGCCGCCGGCTCTACCCGGGTCGACCTGGGTGACGGACGGGTACGGCGGGCGGCCGGCACCGCCGGACGCGCGCTCACTCGGCCAGCGCCGCGTCGACCGCGGCCTTCAGGCCGGCGTACGTCGGCTGCCCGTCGAACCGCTCGCCGTTGACGAAGAACGTCGGCGTGCCGGTCACCCCGGCCGCGCTCCCGTCCTCGCGGTCGGTATTGACCCGGGCCGCGGTCGCCGGATCGGCCACGTCGGCGCGGTAGCGGTCGACGTCCAGCCCGAGTTCGCGGGCGTACCCCTCGAACGTCGCGGCCTGGTCCTGCGACTGGTTGCCCCAGGTCCGCTGCGTCTCGAACAGCTTCTGGTACATCCCCTCGAACGCGTCCTGCTTGGCGGCGGCCTCCACGGCGAGCGCGGCGTTCATCGCGTTGGCGTGCATCGGCAGCGGATAGTTGCGCACCACGTAGTCGATCCGGCCGTCGTACTCGGCACGCAGCTGCTCGACCGCCGGATACACCGCCGCGCACGACGGGCACTCGAAGTCGAGGAACTCCACGACGGTGACCCTGCCGTCGGCGGCGACCGACAGCCGGTGACTGTCGTCGCGGACCACCCGCTCGGCGGCGGCCGCCCGCGCGTCGTCGCTGCCACGCTGGACCACCACGAACAGCGCGCCCAACCCGACCAGCACCACCCCGAGCAGGGCCAGGGTCACCTTCATGTTGGTGCTCATGCCCTGGTCGCGGATCGCCTTCGCGGCCTTGCCGCCGGCCTTGCGGCTCCGGGCGGCGGCGGTCGCGTTCCGGGCGTTCGCGGAGCCGTCACGCTTCGGCCCGCCGGCCGGGCGGGCGGTGCCCTCGGACGGCTTCGGGCGGCGGCTGGTCTTGTTTGACATCAGGTGCCTTCCAGGCTGGCGTCGTTCAGCGATGGCGGGTGGCCCGACCCACGGTCGCGCGACCCCCACAGCGGGTAGTCGGACGCGGCCCTCCCACGGTTCCCGGAAGCGGCCTTCGTCGCACCGTCCGCCCTGGACCGGGCCGGTGGTTGACTTGAAGCGGACTACAGGTGTGACCGTCGTACGCATGACCACCCCGATCCTCGACCAGGCGTACGACCGGCTCCGGCACACCGGGCCGGAACGCACCGGCTGGCTGTCCAACCACGCCCCGATGGCGGTCGAGTGCCTGACCCGGCACGGCCACGGTGACGACGTCCACCGCTGGCTCGACGGCTACGCCGACCGGCTCGAAGAGCGGCCCCGTGGCATCGACCCGATCACCGCCGACGAGTGGCGCGACCCGCTCGGCGACCCGGTACGCACCGGCGACTGGCTCGACCACTTCGAGCGCGAACTGGCCGGCGAACCGTGGCGCGACGTGCTCGCCCGGTGGTGGCCCCGCCTGCTGCCCGGCATCGCCGCCGGCGCCACGCACGGCGTGATCCGGGTCGGGCACGCCGTCCGCGCCCTGCTCGACGCCGAGACGGCCCCGCGCGTCACCGAACTCGGCCACGGGCTGGCCTACTGGGCGGCCCGGTGGCAGCCGCTGGCGGCGCCCGGCGCCGGGCGGTACCCGTCGACCGACCCGAGATCGGCGCTCGACGCCGTACCCCGGGCGCCGGACCAGCGCCACGGCATCCGGGCCCGGCTCGCCCAGCTGGCCAACCTGCCCGGCTGGCCGGCCGCCGCCGGTGCGGTGCCGGGGCGACCCGGCCGGGCCGGTACCGGCCCGGCTCGCCGCCGTCGTGGACGCGGCGGTCGTCCGGTTCGGCGGTCACGGGTACGCCGAACCGGTCATGCCTGTGCACGCCGCGACCGCGCCGAACGCGGTGCTACGTACTCTGCCGGCCCTGCCCGCCGCGCTCTGGGCGCCGAGCCTCGCCGCTGCCTGGGCCGCGACGGCCGCCGTCACCGCCGCGTACGCGCCGGCCGACGCCCGCCCCGCCCCGGCACCGCGGGCCGGGACCGGGGTCCATGACCTGGTCGACCGGGCAGCCGCTGGCGGCGACCCGCACGCGATCAAGTTCGTCGACACCGCGATCGACACCCACGGCCGGGGTGGCGGGACGGCGGTGCTCGCCGTCGCGGACCGGGCGATCGACGACATCACCGGCTGACCGGCGGCTGCGTGCCGGGCGGTCAGCGTACGTCGAACGTCCGGTTGTCGCGGGCGGCCTGCTCGGCGGCGCGCTTCTTCTCGCGCTGCTCCCGGCTGTAGCGCTTGCGTGCTTCGAGGTCCTTCTTCCACAGTTCGTGGGCCTGGCTCGAGCAGCCCTGGAGGGCGTTGTCGACCGTCGGCGGGCCGAGGATCTTGAAGAGGAAGTTGAACATCCGGTCGCCCTTTTCCGGCTTCCGTGCCGGTGACTCGGTCATGTCACGTTCTCCTCGCCTCGATTGTGGCGCCAATGATTGGTGCACAAACTGTTGGTACGCTAGCAGCCGTGGCCGAGCCTGTCAGTGACCAGGACGACCTGCTCGCTCTGGAGCGGCAGGTGTGTTTCGCGCTGTCCGTCGCCGCCCGGGGCGTGGTGGCCGTCTACCGCCCGCTGCTGGAGCCGATGGGCCTGACCCACCCGCAATACCTGGTCATGCTCGCCCTGTGGCAATACGCGCCACTGTCCGTCAAGGACCTCAGCGGGCTGCTCCAGTTGGACCCCGGCACGCTGTCACCCCTGCTCAAGCGCCTGGAGGCGATCGGCTACGTACGCCGCGAGCGCGACCCTCGCGACGAGCGCAGCCTGGCGGTGACGCTGACCACCACCGGTCGTGACCTGCGCGCGCAGGCGGAGGGCATCCCGCCGGCGGTCGTCGAACGGCTCGGCCTGCCCCTGGCTGAGCTGCAGAGCCTGCACGAGGCCCTGACCCGCGTCATAGCCGCCGCCCACCCCGCCTCGCCCACCGCACCTCGCCCGTTGCGCTGATCAAGGACTAGTCGTGGGTGTTTTGCCCGTCTCCGGCCACGACTTCTCCTTGATCAGCGGGGCGAGAGCGGGAGCCGGACCAGGCCTGCCACAGGGTGGCGTAGCGGCCGTCCGGTAGCGCGGTCAGCTCGTCGTGGGTGCCGGTCTCGACGATCCGGCCGGCGTCGAGGACCACGATCCGGTCCGCCGCCGCGGCCTGGGTGAGACGGTGCGCGACCACCAGCGCCGTACGGCCGGCCAGCGTCCGGTCGGCGGCCCGCTCCAGCACCTTCGCGCCCGCGCTGCCGGCGTCGGCGGTCGCCTCGTCGAGGACCACCACCTTCGGGTCGGCGAGCACCAGCCGGGCCAGCGCGAGCTGCTGGGCCTGCGTCACCGAGAGCTGGTGGCCGCCGTCGCCGACCACGGTGTCCAGCCCGTCGGGCAGGGCCAGCGCCCAGTCCAGGGCGCCGACCCCGGCGAGCGCCGCCCGCAGCTCGGCGTCCGTCGCATCCACCTTGGACAGTCGCAGGTCGTCGGCGAGCGGGCCGGCGAACACGTGCACCTCCTGGGTGACCACGGCGACCGTACGGCGGCGCTCCGCCGCGCTCAGCCCGGCCAGGTCGAGCCCGCCGAGCATGATCGTGCCGTGGTCCGGTTGGTGGATGCCGGCGACGAGCTGCGCCAGCGTGGTCTTGCCGGCGCCGCTCGCCCCGACCAGCGCCACCCGCTGCCCGGGGCTGATCTCCAGCGTCACGCCCCTGATCACCGGGTGGCCGGCCTGGTAGGCGTACCCGACCTCGGCGATCTTCAGGGAACCGTCGACCGGGGCGGGCCGGGCCGGTCCGTCCACGGGCGACGGCAGCTCCGCCACCCCGACCAGCCGGGTCAGGCTGGCCGCCGCCACCTGTGCGTCGTCGACCAGCCGCAGGGCGGCGTTGACCGGACCGAAGAGGTTGTGGAAGTACAGCGCCGCGGCGGTCGCCGTACCGATCGAGACCTCACCGGAGCGGACCAGCAGGAACCCCGCCACGAGTACGGCGGCCAGCCCGACGTACTCGGCCAGGTTGAGCCGCCCGTAGAACCGGGTGATCAGGCGGATCGCCCGCAGCGCCAGGTCCACCGCCGACCACGAGCGCCGGGTGACCCGGTCGACGTGCTGGTCACCGAGCCGCAGCGCCCGTACGGTCGCGGCCCCGCCGACGGTCTCCAGCAGTTGCTGCTGCTGGGCGCCGACCGCCAGGCGGTGGGCGGCGTACAGGGGGCCGCTGTGCCGCAGGTACCACCGGACGGTCAGCGCCTGGATCGGGGCGGCGAGCAGGGCGGCGACGAAGAAGCGGTAGTCCAGTACGGCGAGGCTGACCAGGGTCAGCCCGATGGCCAGCACCGAACGCACCAGTTCGGGAAGGGCTGCCCGGACCGCTTCGGCGATCACCTCGACGTCGCCGGTGACCCGCGACGTCAGGTCGCCCGACCCGGCCTGTTCCACCCGGTTCAGCGGCAGTGCCAAAGCCCGTTCGACGAACCGTTCGCGCAGCTCGGCGAGCATGCCCTCGCCGAGCCGGGCGAGCATCCCGATGCCGATCGCGGTGCTGACTCCCTGCACCACGGCCACCACGACGAGCAGCACCGCCGGCAGGGTGAGGGCGTCGACCGACCGGCCCCGGGTGACCAGGTCGACGAGGTGGCCCAGGATCGGCGGGGTGAGCAGCCCGACGGCGGTCGCGGCGGTGAGCACGGCCAGCGAGCCGGCGGCCAGCGCCCGGCGGGGCCGCAGCAGCCGGCGTACCGCCGCGACGGCCTGCGCCCGGCTGGCGATGGGCAGTACGTTCGGCATCGTGCCTCCCGTCGGTGGTGAAGACAGCGGGTCGGGACAGCGGTGGTCGAGACAGCGGCGCCGGGACGGTGGCCGGTCAGGCCAGGACCGTCGTGGCATACCGCTTGTCGGCGGCGACGAGTTCCCCGTGCCGGCCCGAGACGATGCCCCCCTCGGCGTCGAGGAGCACCACCCGGTCGGTGACGGCGAGCAGGGTGGGGCTGGTCGTCACGACGACCGTCGTCCGGCCGGCACGCAGCCGGCGCAGGTGGGCGGCCATGTGGCTCTCGGTCGCGGCGTCCACGGCGGTGGTCGGGTCGTGCACGACCAGCACCGGCGGGTCGGCGGCCAGGGCCCGGGCCAGGGCGACCCGCTGCCGCTGGCCACCGGAGAGCGACCGGCCGCGTTCCCCGACCGCGGTGTCCAGCCCGGCCGGCAGCCCCCGGGCCACCTCGTCGACGCGGGTGGCGGCGAGCACGGCGTCGACCGGGGCGGTCGGGCCGCCGACGGCGGTGACGTTGTCGCGTACGGTGCCGTCGAAAAGCACCGCGTCGTGCGCGGCGGTGACGACCACCGCCCGGACCCGGTCCGGTTCGAGTCCGGCCAGGGCAACACCGTCCAATGTGATCGACCCTTGGAGGGGATCGGTCTCCCGGGCCAGGCAGCGCACCAGCAGGCCGGCCGCCGCGGGGTCGGCGGTCACCACGCCGAGCAGTTCGCCCGGCGCGACCCGCAGGTCACCGATCCGCAGCGGCCCGTGCTCCACACCGTCGAACCGCAGCTCGCCACGGACCGGGGTGTCCGGTGCGGCAGGGCCGGCCGGGACCGCCGGTGGCGCCGACAGCACCGCCGCCACCCGGGCCGCCGAGGCCCGGGCCAGCGCCAGCTGCCCGTTGACCCAGGCGACCACCGACAGCGGGTTGAACAGGAAGAGCGCCAGCCCGACGGCGGCGACCAGGTCGCCGACGCTGATCGCGCCCTGGCTGGCCAGCCGCGCGCCGACCAGCGCGACGGCCGCGATGAACACGCCGGTGATGCCGAGCAGGGCGCCGTCGTGCCAGCCCTGGGCGTTCGCGGCCCGCAGGGTGGCGGCCAGCGACCGCCGGTTGATCACCCGGTAGCGGGCCAGGGCCGCTGGCTCGGCACCGATCCCCTTGAGCACCCGCAGGCCGGCCACGAGGTCGGCGGCGACACCGGAGGCCAGGGCCGCGTTCTCCTGCTCGACCGCGCTGCGCTTCTGCAACGGCCGGCCGAGCAGGTGGGCGGCGACCAGCACCGGCGGGGCGCCGAGCAGGATCAGCAGACCGAGCGGCACCGACATGGTCAGCAGCGCCACGACGGTGGTCACCAACGCGGCCAGGGCGGCGATGCCGGCGGTGACAGCCATGTTGACCGCGCCGACCCGGCCCGCGTCGCTGGTGGCGACGCTGACCAGCGCGCCGGGCAACTGCCCGGTCTCGGCACCGCCGTACGGGGCGAGGACGCGGCCGGTCAACTCCCGGCGGATCTCGTGGGCGGCCTGCTCGGCGGCGCGTTCGCCGGCCCGGGCGGCGAACCGGTAGCTCGTCGACAGCCCGAGGAAGACCGCGCCGAGCACGCCGAGCCAGCCGAACAGCGCACCGGTCGAGCCGGTGGAGACCGCCTCGTCGACGACGACGCCGATCAGGACCGGCACCAGCGCCTCGCCGGCCTGGTGACCGGTGGCGAGCAGGCCGGCGGGAACGACGTACCTGGTCTGGCCGGTGACCGCGCGGCGCAGCACCCGGCCGCCGGTGACCGGCCCGGCGGCGGTCGCGACGGTCACCGGACCGCCAGGTTGGGCGTACGGGCCCCGTGGTGCCGCCCCATCGGAATGATCATCGGGGCGTCGCTGACCGGGCAGACGCCGACCTGGCAGTCCAGGTCGAAGACCTCCTCGATCAGTTCCGCGGTGACCACCTCGGCCGGGTGTCCCTGCCGGACGATCCGGCCGGCCTTCATCGCGATCAGATGATCGGCGTAGCGGGCGGCCTGGTTGATGTCGTGCAGCACCATCACGACGGTCCGGCCGTCGCGGCGGTTGAGGTCGACCACCAGATCGAGTACGTCGATCTGGTGCGCCAGGTCGAGATAGGTGGTCGGCTCGTCGAGCAGCAGCACCGGGGTGCCCTGCGCGATCGCCATGGCGATCCAGGCCCGCTGTCGCTGCCCGCCGGAGAGCGCGTCGATCGGCCGGTTGGCGTGTTCGAGCATCCCGGTGGCGGTGAGCGCTCCGGTGACCGCCCGCTCGTCCTCGACCGACCACTGCCGCCACCACGTCTGGTACGGCGACCGGCCGCGGGTCACCAGGTCGATCACGGTGAGCCCGGCGGGCGCGACCGGCGACTGCGGCAGGATGCCGATCCGGCGGGCCACCTGCCGGGTCGGCATGCCGTGGATCGACCGGCCGTCGAGGTGCACCGCCCCGCCGCGCGGGGTGAGCAGCCGGGCCAGCGACTGGAGCAGGGTCGACTTGCCGCACGCGTTGCCGCCGATGATCACGGTGATCCGGCCGGCCGGGACGGCGAGGTCGAGCCCGTCGACGACGATGGTGCCGTCGTAGCCCAGCCGCAGTCCGGTGGCGTGCAGTTCCGGCGGGTGCGGCAGGTCGGGTTCGGGCGTGCCGGACAGGTCACGTTTCACGGTCATCCTCCTGAACCGGTGCGGTTGGCGCGGACGAGGAGCCAGAGCAGGACGGGAGCGCCGAGCACCCCGGTCACCACCCCGATCGGCAGGCGCGCGTCGGCCAGCACGATCCGGCTGACCAGGTCGCCGGCCAGCACGATGAGGGCGCCGGTGACGGCGGAGATCAGCGGCGGCGGGGTGGCCCGGCCGGCCAGCCGCTGGGCGATCTGGGGCGAGACCAGCGCGACGAACAGGATCGGGCCGGCGGCGGCGGTGCCGAAGGCGGCCAGCCCGACGCCGGTCACCAGCAGCGCGATCCGGGCGTAGCCGACCGGGGTGCCCAGGGCGGTCGCGACCGGGTCGCCCAGGTGCAGGGTGCCCAGCCAGCGGCCGAGCAGCAGGACGGCCGGCACCAGCACGGCCATCGCCAGGGCCAGCGGGCGTACGTGGTGCCAGCCGCGTTCGTTGAGGCTGCCGACCAGCCAGCCGACCGCCGCCCGGGCCTCGTACGGCATCGCCCGGGCCACCAGGTAGTCGGTGGCGCTGGTGCACATCCAGGCGACCCCGACGCCGACCAGCACGAGCCGGTATCCGGTGGTGCCGCGTCCCCAGGCGAGCAGGTACACGACGAGTGCGGCGATCAGCGCGCCGACCACGCCGAGCGTCTGGGTGCCGAGGCCGGCGCCGAAGCCGAGCACGATGCCGGCGACGACGGCGGTCTGCGCCCCGGCGATCACCCCGATCATGTCGGGGCTGGCCAGCGGGTTGCCGGTCATCGCCTGGAACACCGCCCCGGACAGCCCGAACGCGGCGCCGACCAGCAGTCCGGTCAGGGCGCGGGGCAGCCGCAACTCCCGTACGACGAGCAGCGTGCCCGGGTCGCCGTGGCCGAAGAGGGCGGGGACCACGTCGGTGAGCGGGATCTGGATCCGGCCGTCCGCGACGCTGACGCAGAACGCCGCGAAGGTGACGGCGGCGAGCAGGGTGCCGACCGCGATCGGGCGCAGCGCGAGCACGCCGGAGACGGCCGGCCGCGCCAACCGGAACGTGGTCCGGCCGGCGGCGGTCGAGGTTTCCAGGAAGGTCACCGGCTACAGCTCCGCGAGTCGGCGCCGGCGGACCAGCGCGATGAAGAAGGGGCCGCCGATGAAGGCGACGATGACCCCGACCTGGATTTCGCCGGGGCGGGCCACGATCCGGCCGGCGACGTCGGCGGCGAGCAGCAGGACGGGGGAGTAGACGATCGTGTACGGCAGCAGCCAGCGGTAGTCCGGGCCGGTGACCATCCGGACCAGGTGCGGGACGACGAGGCCGACGAAGACGATCGGGCCGGTGACGGCGACGGCGCCGGCGGCCAGCAGGGTGACGGCGAGCGCGCCCTGCAATCTGATCCAGCCGATCCGCTGGCCGAGTGCCCGGGCGACCTGGTCGCCGAGGGCGAGGCTGTTCAGGGCCGGCGCGGTGCCGAGCGCGAGGACTACGCCGGCGGCCAGGAACGGCAGGATGCGCAGCACCACGCCGGCGTCCTGGCCGGCGATCGAACCGGCGGTCCAGAACCGGAAGCGGTCCAGGGCCAGCGGGCTGGAGAGCACGATGGCGCTGGTCAGCGATCCGATCAGGAGGGTCACGCCGACGCCGGCCAGGGCGAGCTTGACCGGGGTGGCGCCGCCGCGGCCGAGACCGCCGAGCACATACACGACGGCGCTGGCCAGCAGCGCGCCGGTCAGCGCGAACCAGATGTAGCCGTAGACGCCGGTGACGTTCAGTAGCGCCATCGCGACGACGATGCCGAACGCGGCTCCGGCGCTGACCCCGAGCAGGCCCGGGTCGGCGAGCGGGTTGCGGGTCAGGCCCTGCATCACCGCGCCGGCCAGTCCGATCGAGGCGCCGGCCAGCAACCCCAGGGCGGTACGCGGGATGCGTACGCCACGCACGATGGCGAGTACGTCGGCGGGCACCCGACCGGGGTCCACAAAGGAGTCGACGACCTGTCCGACGGGGAGCTGTCGCGTTCCGAACGCGATCGAGAGCAGGCACACCACGGCCAGCAGGGCCAGCCCGGCGGCCAGCCCGAGCAGGCGGATGCCGGCGGTCCGCCGTACGGGCGCGAAGAGCGGGGTGGCGGTCACGCGGGCCTCTCTGGCGGGTGGGGCGCTGCGGCGTGCTCCTTGCGGGAGCGGCTCGTGGGTGAGAGCATCTTACGGCTTGAGGTTAGGTTAGCCGACCCTTAGCGTTGTCGGTGTCGATTCGGCTGTCCAGAACGCCTCGATCGGACAGTGCTGTCGACTTTCGATTCCCCATGTTCCGGAAAGCGGACCGATGAACAGCTCATACGAGATCGGCACTGGTCGGCGGTCGGGCCGGCTGGCCCGGTCGGCGGTCGCCGTCGCGCTGGTCGGCGTACTGGCCGCCTGCGGCGGGGACACCGCCGGGCCCGACGGCGCCCCGGCCTCCGCAGGCGACGGCGCCTGGCCGGTGGTGATCGACCACAAATACGGCTCCACCTCGATTCCCGCCGCACCGACCCGGGTGGTGACCCTCGGCCTCAGCGACCAGGACACCGTGCTGGCGCTGGGCATCAAGCCGGTCGGCGCGGTCGACTGGTTCGGCGAGCGCCCGTTCGGCAACTGGGCCTGGGTGAAGGACCGGTGGGGCGGCACCCAGCCGGAGATCGTCGGCGAGCGCGACGAGTACGACGTCGAGAAGATCATCGAACTGGCTCCCGACCTGATCATCGCCCAGTACTCGGGCATGAAGAAGGAGCAGTACGACACCCTGTCCAAGGTCGCCCCGGTCGTCGCCCAGTCGGCGAAGTACGAGGACTACTCGACCCCGTGGGACGAGATGACCCGGACCATCGGGCAGGCCCTCGGCAAGACCGAGCAGGTCGAGCAGTTGCTCGGCGACATCGACAAGCGGTTCGCGGACATCCGCCAGCAGCACCCGGAGTTCGCCCAGCAGACCATCGTGGTCGCCGACCCCAGCGAGCCCGGCATGTACGCCGCCTTCGCCAAGTCCGACCCGAAGGCGCAACTGCTCGCCGAGATGGGCTTCAAGCTCTCCGACCAGGTCGAGCAGGCCGCCGGCCAGGACACCGCCGCGGTGGTCAGCTCCGAGCGGCTGGACATCCTCGACGTCGACCGGCTGCTGCTGCTCGCCACCGACGAGTCGGTCGAGCCCCGGGTCCGCGCCGACCCGGTCTTCGCCACGCTCAAGGTGGTGACCGGCGGCAAGGCCGTGTTCGTGCCGTACATGGAGCCGCCGATCGGTGCGGCCCTGTCGTTCGTCACGGTGCTCAGCGTGCCGTACGCGATCGACCAACTGCTGCCGTCGCTGACCAAGACCGGCTCGTAGTGGCGTCGTACCAGCCCTTTCTGACCAGGGTGACCCGGGTGCGGCGGCTCAGCCCGACGTTCACCCGGGTCACCCTGGCCGGCGAATCCCTCGCGGACTTCGCCGGCCACGGCTTCGACCAGCGGATCAACCTGCTCTTCTTGCCCGACGAGGCGGAACACCTCGGCTACGTCGGCGAGCCGGACTGGTTCGGGCGGTGGCGGGACACGCCGACGGGGCGCCGGGCGCCGCTGCGGACGTACACGGTGCGGTCCTTCCGGCCGGCGGACCGCGAGCTGGACATCGACTTCGTCGTGCACGGCGACACCGGCCCCGCCACCAGGTTCGCCACCACCGCCCGGCCCGGTGATCCGCTGACCGTCATCGGGCCGGTGGTCGGGCCCCCGGCGACCGATGTCGCCTGGGCGCCCCCGCCGCTGGCCGCCCGCCTGCTGCTCGCCGCCGACGCCGCCGCGCTGCCGGCCGCGGCGGCGATCGCGGAATCGATCCCGCCCGGCATTACCACGACCGTGGTGCTGGAGGTGCCCGAGCCGGCCGACGTCATCGAGCTGGACGTGGCTCCCGACGTCGACCTGGTGTGGCTGGTCGGCAGCCGGGGCGAGCGGCTGGAGCAGGTGGTCCGCGAGCTGGCCCCCGGCCTGGCGCTGCCGGCCGCCGGACCTGGCGGCGACGCGCCGGCCCCCGCGTCCGGCGGCGCAGCCGACGACGAGCTGGACGACCCGTGGCAGGTGCCCGACTCCGACGACGACCGCCGGATCGACGGCGGTTACGCCTGGCTCGCCGGTGAGGCCGGCACCGTGGTGGCGCTGCGCCGGTTCCTGGTGGGGGAGTGCGGCGTCGACCGGCGGTCGGTGGCGTTCATGGGCTACTGGCGCCGGGGCCGGGCCCAGCCGAACTGACGCCCGGCCGCCGGCCCAGTCGCAGCCCTCGGGGCTGCCGGAGACTGGACCCCGGCCGGCCCGCCGCCGGCTCAGCCGGCGGCCAGCCGCCGGGCCTCGTCCTCCTGGATCTCGGCCGCCCGGCGCTGGTATTCCGCGACCACCCGCAGCTCCTCGGGGGAGAACGCGGCGTTGAGGTCGGCGAGTCGCCCCATCAGGCCGGCGAAGTGCGCCGCGATCCGGGCGATGCCCTCGTCGGCCGCCACGACGATCACCTTGCGGCCGTCGGCCGGGTCGGGCTGCCGCGTCACGAAGCCGCGGCGGGCCAGCCGGTCGAGTACGTCGGTGATCGAGTTCTTGGCCAGTCCGGTCAGTTCGGCGAGCTGCCGTGGGGACACGTTGCGATGCCGCTGGACGAGTTCGAGCACCTTCTCGTCGGTCGGCCCCAGGCCGACCTTCTTCGACAGGCTGGTGTGGAACAGGATCATCGCCGTGCTCAGCAGGCGGCCGGAGTCGGCGACCGCCGTCTCGGCGGCCGCCCGGTCCGCGTCCCGTTCCGTTGACGACGCCATGAGACCGCTGCTACCTTTCAATCGTTCGGACGAACGAACTATCTTCTCTTCTCTGGACGTGACCCATGAAGACTCTCATCATCGGTGGCGGCATCGCCGGGTCGGCCCTCGCCCTGGCACTGCACAAGGCCGGGCTCGCCAGCGAGGTCGCCGAGGCCCGTCCGGACGTCGAGGACAGCGGCGGCGCCTTCCTCACCCTCGCCCCCAACGGCGTCAACGCCCTGCGTACGCTCGGCCTCGGCGACGTACCGGCGGCGGCCGGTGGCTTCGAACTGTCCGGGATCGACTTCCGCAACTCGCGCGGCCGGCGGATCGGCGAGCTGCCCGGCGAGGCCGACCAGGAGCGGTACGGGGCACGTGGCGTCGTCCTGCGCCGGGCGCGGTTGCAGGCCGCCCTCGCCGAGCGGGCCCGGGCGGCCGGCGTCCCGTACACCTTCGACGCCCGGCTGGAGCGTCTCGTCGAGCACACCGACGGGGTGCGGGCAGTCTTCGCCGGCGGTCGTGTCGTCGACGCCGACATCGTGATCGGCGCCGACGGGGTGTGGTCGACCGTACGGCGACTCACCTGGCCCGACGCGCCGACCCCGGCGTACACCGGGATCGTCGACTGCGGCGGCTGGACGGCCATGCCGCTGCCCGACACCGCCCGCCAGCAGATGATCTTCGGCCGGCGGGCGTTCTTCGGCTACTCGGCCCACGGCGGGCTCGTCTACTGGTTCACCAACGTGCCGCACCGGCGGGAACCCCGGCGCGGCGAACTGGACCGGCTGGACCAGGGCCGGTGGATGGCCGACATCCGTGCGCTGCACGACGGCGACCCCGATCCGGTGCCGGCGATCCTGGCCGCCGCGGAGAGTTCGCTCGGCGCGTGGCCGATCTACGACCTGCGGTCGCTGGCGACCTGGCACACGTCCAGGATCTGCCTGATCGGCGACGCCGCGCACGCCACCAGCCCGTCCAGTGGCCAGGGGGCCAGTCTCGCCGTCGAGGACGCCGCCGTACTGGCCCGGTGCCTGCGGGACCGGGCCAGCGCGGTCGCGGCGTTCGACGACTTCGTGGCGCGGCGTCGGGACCGGGCCGAGGCGATCGTCCGGATGGGACGCCGGATCGGCGACCGGAAGGTCACCTCGGCCGTGGGCAGCCTCTTTCGCGACCTGATGCTGCCCACCTTCCTGCGGATGGGGGCGAAGGCGGGGCAGGAGCAGTACCGCTACCGCGTCGACCGGGACGGCCCCAGCGGCGGCACGTCGTGACCCAGGGTCGGCCGGCGTCGTCCGGTCAGGGGCGGTCGGTCAGGTAACCGCCCATCGTGCGGAAGTACTCGGTGGCCGGCAGTTCGGTGCCGTCGTCGGTGCGTACCCGCTTGACGACCAGGCCGTGGCTGCGGCCGCGGCGGGCCTCCGCACCGGCGACGATCACGATGCCGTCGCCCTCCCGGATGAAGATCCGGCCCGGTGTGCCGCCGTAGAAGCCCTCGGAGATCCCGGCCGACAGGATCCGGATCCGCTCGCCGCGGTGGTAGGTGAAGGCGTTCGGGTACGGGTCGGGCAGCGCCCGGACCAGCCGCTCCAGGTCCTGTGCCGGCCAGCTCCAGTCGATTCGGCTGTCCTCGATGGATCGCTTGTGGAAGAAGCTGGCCCGGCCGCGGTCCTGCTTGACCCAGTCGGTCCGGCCGGACGCGATGAGCGCCAGGCCGTCCAGGGTGATCGGCCCGAAGAGGGCCAGCGTGCGGTGGAACAGGTCGGTCGTGGTGTCGGTCGGCCCGACCGGTACGGCACGTTGCAGGACGATGTCGCCGGCGTCCAGTTCCTCGTCCATCATGTGCGCGGTGACGCCGACCTCCGGCTCGCCGTTGATCACCGCCCAGATCAGCGGCGAGAAGCCGGCGTACGCCGGTAGCAGGGAGTCGTGCACGTTCAGGGTGCCGTACCGGGGCTGGTTGAAGATCGCCGGCGGGATCCAGGTGCGCCAGTTGGTCGCCACGATGATGTCGGCGTCGGCCCGCTTGACCTCCTCGGTCAGGTCGTCGTCGGGGCGCTGGCGCAGCAGCACCGGTACGCCGTTGTCGCGGGCCAGGTCGGCGACCGAGTCGTCCCACATCTGCTCGTACGCGTGGTCGCTCTTCGGATGTGTCACGACCAGCGCGACCTCGTGTTCGGAGTCCAGCAGCGCTTGCAGGGTCCGGTGTCCCCAGGTCTGGTAACCGAACATGACGACTCGCATCTTGACGCCTCCAGGCATTGACGACGGTAGGTGGGTCAGGCAAGGCTTACCTGTCTGCGCGCTGCGTGTCGATCCCGTGACGCATTGACCGGCATTCTAGCAAAGGGTAGCCTACCCTAAATAACGATCTAGGGGTGGTCTATGCCGCGCTCTTCGCCCGATGTGCCCGTCTACGACGTCGTAGGGGTGGGATTCGGACCGTCCAACCTGGCCCTGGCCATCGCGCTGACCGAGCAGAGCGGCCCGGGCCGGCCCACCGCGGTCTTCCTTGAGCGCCAGGAGCGTTTCGGCTGGCACCGGGGGATGCTCCTGGACGACGCCACCATGCAGGTCTCGTTCCTCAAGGACCTGGTCACCCTGCGCGACCCCACCAGCCGGTTCAGCTTCCTGTGCTACCTCAAGGAGAAGGGCCGCCTGGTCGACTTCATCAACCACAAGACGCTCAACCCGCTGCGGGTCGAATACCACGACTACCTCGAATGGGCCGCCGCCCAGGTCGACGACTCGGTCCGCTACGGCCACGAGGTGATCGCCGTACGCCCGGCCGGAACCGATACCGACGGCGGCGTCGACCTGGTCGACGTGCTGGTCGACACCGGCGCCGGCACCACCGTCTACCGCGCCCGCGACCTCGTCTTCGCCACCGGTCTGCGCCCCCGCCTGCCCGGCGGCGTCGTCGCCGGCGACCGGATCTGGCACAGCGGCGAGCTGCTGCACAACCTCGGCCGGCTCACCGGCGCCACCCCGGCCCGGTTCGTCGTCGTCGGCGCCGGCCAGAGTGCCGCCGAGGTCACCGCCCGGCTGCACGAGCAGTTCACCGACGCCGAGGTCTACGCGGTCTTCGCCCGCTACGGATACACCCCCGCCGACGACAGTTCGTTCGCCAACCGCATCTTCGACCCGGCCGCCGTCGACGACTTCTACGACGCCCCCGCCGAGGTCAAGAACCAGCTCATGGGCTACCACGGCAACACCAACTACGCGGTGGTCGACGGCGACCTCATCGCCGAGCTGTACCGCCGCAGCTACCAGGAACAGGTGCTCGGCCGCAGGCGGCTGCACATGCTCAACGTCACCCGGCTGGCCGCCGCCACCGCGCACGACGCCGGCGTACGGGTGGTCGTCGAAACCCTGACCACCGGCGAACGTCGCACGCTCGACGCCGACATCCTGGTCTGCGCCACCGGCTACGACCCGGTCGACCCGACGATGCTGCTCGGCGAACTCGGCGACCACTGCGAACGCGACGGCCACGGCCGGCTCCGGGTGCACCGCGACTACCGGGTGGCCACCCGCGACACCCTGCGCTGCGGCGTCTACCTCCAGGGCGGCACCGAACACAGCCACGGGATCAGCTCGTCGCTGCTGTCCAACGGCGCGATCCGGGCCGCCGAGATCGTCACGTCGATCGCCGCCCGCCGCGCCGTCCAGACTCCCGCCGCCGCCCGCGTCTGACCGCTCGGCGCGTTCCCGTCCCGGGGCCGGTCGGCCCCGCGTGCCTTCCGCCGGAAAGGTGTGATCCTTCTTGTCCGCCAGCGAAACGACCACTGTGGAGTCCGCCCTGCGGTACTGGCGGGACCGGCTCGCCGGGGCCGCCCCGGAGATCCCGCTCCCGGTGGACGGCACCCGTACGCCGCAGGTCCCCGCCCCCCGCACCGGCTCCCGGCCGCGGGTCGGGCACCGCCGTACGCTGCCCGCCGGCCCGCTGGCCGACCTCGCCCGCCGGACCGGGACCGGCACCGACGACGTCGTACTCGCCGGGCTCGCCGCCCTGCTGCACCGCTACACCGGCGGAACCGACCTGCTGATCGGCTCCGAACTGCCGCTGCGCCTGGACCTCGCCGGTGCGCCTGGGCTCGCCGAACTCGCCGGGCGGGTCGCCGCCACCCGGGCCGCGGCGGCGGCCCACACCCTGCCGCTGGACGCGATCGTCGACCCGGCCACCGCCGCGCCCTACAACGTCGGATACGGCACCGTCCCCGACGAGCGCCTCGACCTGTGGCTCGGCGCCACCACCGGCGCCGACGCCGTCGAACTCGACCTGCGCTCCGCCACCGGCCGGCTGGCCCCGGCGGCGGCCGCACGCCTGCTCGACCACCTCGACAACCTCCTCACCGACGGGGCGCGGCGGCCCGACCGGCCCGTCGCCGAACTGGACCTGCTCACCCCCGCCGAACGGCACCGGATCCTGGTCGGCTGGAACGACACCGCCTGCGCGGTGCCGCCCGGCACCGTCCCCGACCTCTTCCAGACCTGGGTACGGCGCACCCCCGACGCGATCGCACTCGTGCTGGAGGAGACCGAGCTGACGTACCGGCAGCTCAACGAGCGCGCCAACCGGCTCGCCCACCTGCTGATCGCCGCCGGCGCCGGCCCGGAGCGGCTGGTCGCGCTCGCCCTGCCCCGGTCGGTGGACCTGATCGTCGCCGAACTGGCCGTCCTCAAGACCGGTGCCGCCTACCTGCCGCTCGACGTCGACTACCCGGCCGACCGGATCGCCTACATGCTGGCCGACGCCGCACCCGTCTGCCTGCTCACCACCACCGACCTCACCGACCGGATACCGCACCGCGCCGGCACCGACCGGTTGCTGCTCGACACCCCGGACCTCGCCGCGGACCTGGCCGGGCAGCCGGTCACCGACCCGACCGACGCCGACCGGTCCGCCCCGCTGACCGTCCACGGTGCCGCGTACGTCATCTACACCTCCGGCTCCACCGGCCACCCGAAGGGCGTCGTGCTGTCGCACACCGGGGTCGCCAAGCTCATCGCCACCCAGACCGAGCGGTTCGGCATCGGCCCGCACAGCCGCGTCCTCCAGTTCGCGTCCCCGAGCTTCGACGTCGCGTTCTGGGACCTGTGCCTGGCCCTGCTGTCCGGCGGGCGGATGGTGCTGGTCCCCGCCGACCGGCGGGTGCCGACCGACGCGCTCGCCGGGTACGCCCGCGACCACGGCGCCACCTTCATGATCCTGCCGCCGGCACTGCTCGCCGTCCTGCCCGCCGACGCCGAACTGCCCGCCGGCGCCACCCTGCTCGCCGGCACCGAACGGGTCTCGTCCGAACTCGTCGCCCGCTACGCCCGCCGGCTGAAGATGTACAACGCGTACGGGCCGACCGAGGCGACCGTCAACTCGACCCTGGGCCGCTGCGACCCCGACCTGCCGCCCGGCTCCCCGGTGCCGATCGGCCGCCCCGACCCCGGCACCCGCGCCTACGTCCTCGACGACACGCTGCGACCGGTGCCGGTCGGCGTGATCGGCGAGTTGTACCTCGGTGGCCCCGGCCTCGCCCGCGGATACCTGAACCGGGCCGGGCTGACCGCGCAGCGGTTCGTCGCCGACCCGTACGGGCCGGCCGGGGAACGCCTCTACCGCACCGGCGACCTGGTGCGGTGGCGGGCCGACGGGCAGCTCGACTTCGTCGGCCGGACCGACGACCAGGTGAAGATCCGCGGATACCGGATCGAGTTGGGCGAGGTCGAGTCGGCGATCGCCGGTGACCCCGAGGTGGCCCAGGTCGTCGCGACCGTACGCGAGGACCGGCCCGGCGACCGGCGGCTGGTCGCGTACGTCGTACCGGCGACCGGGGGGAGAACCGCCGCGGCCGACGGTGCCGCCGGACGGGGTGACGGGCAGGTAGCGCAGTGGAAGGAGCTGCACGAGCTGCTCTACCGGGCCGGCACCGCCGAACCCGCCGCCGACAACTTCACCGGCTGGAACAGCACGTACGACGGCCAGCCGATCCCGCTGCCCGAGATGCGGGCCTGGCGGGACGCCACCGTCGCCCGGATCGGGGCGCTGCGGCCCCGACGCATCCTGGAGATCGGGGTCGGCAGCGGTCTGATCCTGTCCAGGCTCGCCCCGCACACCGAGGCGTACTGGGGCACCGACCTGTCCGAGCAGGCGATCGAGACGCTGCGCGGCCACGTCGCGGCCAACCCGGACCTGGCCGGGCGGGTCACCCTGCGGGCCCGACCGGCACACCGGTTCGACGGGCTACCGGCCGGCTTCTTCGACACCGTGGTGGTCAACTCGGTCGTCCAGTACTTCCCGGACGCCGGCTACCTCGCCGACGTGCTGCGGCGCGCCGTCGAACTGGTCGTCCCCGGCGGGCGGGTCTTCGTCGGCGACGTACGCAACCTGCGGCTGCTGCCGGTGCTGCGGGCCGCCGTACAGGTCGGCCGGCACACCGCCGGACGGCGGCCGCTGGACGTCGCGGCGGCCCGCACCGGCGTCGAGCAGGACCTTGCCTGGGAGGGCGAGCTGCTGCTCGACCCGGACTTCTTCCCGACCCTGGCCGCCGGGTTGCCGGACGTCGCCGGCGTCGACCTGTGGGTCAGGCGCGGCACCGACCACAACGAGCTGAGCCGCTACCGCTACGACGTGGTCCTGCACCGTCGCCCGGACGGCGCGGCCGCCGGGGTGCCGGTGGCGGCCGCACCGGCCCGGGTCTGGGGTACGGAACTGTCTACCCTGGACGCCATCGGTGCGGTGCTGGCCGGCGAACGCCCGGCCGAGCTGCGGGTGACCGGGCTGCCGAACGCCCGCCTGGTCGCCGACCTGGCGGCACACCGGCAACTGGCGCCCGACGTGGCGGGGGAGACGCCCGACCCGGTCGACCCGGAGGCGCTGCACGACCTCGCCACCCGGCACGGCTACACGGTCGCGGTCACCTGGGCGCCGGACGGCACCGACGGCCACCTGGAGGCGGTCTTCCGCACCGGTCAGGCGCCGGACGGCGCGGCCACCACCGGAGCCGACCGGCCCGCGGCGCCCGCCTACCGGCCCGGCGGCACCGGGCGGCCGCTCGCCGAGCTGGCGAACCGGCCGGTCGCCTTCCGCGACGTGACCGCCCTGCTGCGCCGGCTGCGTGAGCAGGCCCGCACCTGGCTGCCCGAGCACATGGTGCCGGCGGCGTTCGTCGCCCTGCACCGCATCCCGGTCGCCGGCAGCGGCAAGGTCGACCGGGCCGCGCTGCCGGTGCCCGACCTCGGCGCGCTCAGCACCGGCGTACGTCCGCGCGGCGCCCGCGAGGAACTGCTCTGCACCCTCTACGCCGAGGTGCTCGACCTGCCCTCGGTCGGCATCGACGACGACTTCTTCGCCCTCGGCGGCGACAGCATCGTCGCGATCCAACTGGTGATCAGGGCCCGGCAGGCCGGACTCGCGATCACCCTGCGCCAGGTCTTCGTCCGACGTACCGTCGCCGCGCTGGCCCCGGACGCCGTGCCGGTGGCCGACCCGGTGGCCGACCCGGCGCCGGTCACGGTGGACGCGGCCACCGCCGCCCAGCTCGCCGCCGAACTGCCGGGCCTGGTCGAGGTCCTGCCGGTCACCCCGTTGCAGGAGGGGTTCTACTTCCACGCCCTGCTCGACGGGGTCGGCACCGACGCGTACGTGGTGCAGCTCGTCGTCGACCTGACCGGGCCGCTGGACGCCGACGCGCTACGCGCCGCGACCCAGTCGGTGCTGGACCGGCACGCCCCGCTGCGGGCCGCCTTCCGCACCGGCCCGCACGGCGAACTCGTCCAGGCCGTCATGGCCGGTGTCGAACTGCCCTGGCGGACCGTCGACCTGTCGGGACTCGACGCCGACGCGCAGCGGGACCGGCTGACCGCCGAGACCGACGCCGAACGTGGCCGGCCGTTCGACCTCGGCCGGGCACCGCTGCTGCGCGCCCTGCTGGCCCGGCGGTCCCCGGACCGGCACTGGCTGGTCCTGCAATTCCCGCACATCGTCGCCGACGGCTGGTCGGTCTCGGTGCTGCTGCGCGACCTGCTCGCCGGCTACGGCCCGGCCGCCACCCCGCTGCCGGCCGTCACCCCGTACCGGACCTACCTCGGCTGGCTCGGCCGGCAGGACCGGGACGCCGCCCGGACCGCCTGGGCCGCGGCACTGTCCGGAGTGGACGAGCCGACCCGGCTGGTGCCGGTGCCGGCACGACCGCTGCCGGCCCGCAACGCCGAACTGCGGATCACCCTGCCCGAGCCGGTCACCGCCGCGCTGACCGCCCGGGCCCGCGAGTACGGCCTCACCCTCGGCGCCGTGCTCCAGGGCGCCTGGGGGCTGCTCCTCGGCCAGCTCACCGGCCGCCGCGACGTGCTCTTCGGGACCACCGTCTCCGGCCGGGCCGCCGACGTCGACGGGATCGCCGACATCGTCGGCCTGTTCATCAACACGCTGCCGGTACGGCTGCGCTGGCACCCCGACCGGTCGCTGCTCGACGTACTCGCCGGCCTGCACGCCGAACAGTCCGACCTGCTCGACCACCAGCACCTCGGCCTCGCCGAACTGCACCGCCTCACCGGCCTCGACGAACTCTTCGACACCCTCGTGGTGCTGGAGAACTATCCGGAACAGGACGGGCTGCGCGACCCGTCCGGCACCATCGGGGTCGCCGGCCTCGACTACCGCGACGCCGGCCACTATCCGCTCGCCCTGATCGCCCTGCCCGGCGACCGGCTCGACCTGCGCTTCAAGCACGACCTGTCCAGGGTCGACGCACCCACCGCGCGACGGATCGCCGACCGGCTCGGCCGGCTGCTCGAACAGATCGCCACCGACCCGCACCTGCCGTGCGGGCGGCTCGGCCTGCTCACCGACGCCGAACGCGACCACGCCCTCGCGCTGCTCGCCGGCCCGCACCGCGCGGGCGGCCCGGCGACCCTGCTCGACGCGATCGAGGCGCAGGTCGCACGCACCCCGCACGCGCCGGCGATCATCGCCGGCGACGCGACGGTGACGTACCGGCAGCTCGACGAACGGGCCGCCGCACTGGCCGCCCGCCTGGTCGCCGCCGGTGCCGGCCCGGAACGGTTCGTCGCCGTCGCCGTACCCCGGTCGGTCGAACTCGTCGTCGGGCTGCTCGGCGTGCTCAAGGCCGGCGCCGGCTACCTGCCGCTCGACGCCGACCAGCCCGCCGACCGGCTGGCCGACCTGCTCGCCGACGCGGGCGTACACACCGTCGTGACGGTGCCGGCGGCGCGGGCCGCACTGCCGGCCGGGCTCGACCTGCTCCCGGTCGACGGCCCGGCGGCACCCGGCCCGGTCGGTGTCCGACCCCGCCCGGACCAGCCCGCCTACCTGCTCTTCACCTCCGGCTCCACCGGCCGGCCCAAGGGCGTCGTCGTCCCGCACGCCGCGATCACCAGCCAGCTCACCTGGGTCCAGGACCGGTTCCGGCTCACCGCCGACGACCGGGTGCTGCACCAACTGTCGGCCACCTTCGACCCCGCCGCGCTGGAGATCTTCTGGCCGCTGACCGCGGGCGCCGCCATCGTGCTGACCCGCCCGGACGGCACCGGCGACCCGGCCCACCTGGCCGAGGTGATCCACCGGCACCGGGCGACCACGCTGGTGACCGTCTCGTCGGTGCTCACCGCCTTCGCCGACGCCCTCGCCGTCGCCGGCACCGGCACGTCGGTCGCCAGCCTCACCCGGGTGCTGGCCGGCGGCGACGCGCTGCCGGCCGCGACCGCCGCCCGCTGGCGGGAGCTGACCGGGACACCGGTCCACAACGTCTACGGCCCGACCGAGACCGCCGTCCAGGTCACCTGGCACCCCGCCGACACCGGTCCGGCCGGCCCGACCGTGCCGATCGGGCGACCGGTCGCCGACACCCGCCTGTACGTCCTCGACGGCGCCCTGCGCCCGGTCCCGCCAGGCGTACCCGGCGAGCTGTACGTCGCCGGTGCCCAACTCGCCCGGGGCTACCACCGCCGGCCGGCGCTGACCGCCGACCGGTTCGTCGCCGACCCGTACGGGCCGGCGGGGGAGCGCATGTACCGGACCGGCGACCTGGTCCGGTACGGCGAGGACGGGGTGCTGGAGTACCTCGGCCGCACCGACCGGCAGGTCAAGGTACGCGGCCACCGCATCGAGCCGGGTGAGGTGGAGGCCCACCTCGCCGGCCGGCCCGGGGTCGCGGCGGCGGCCGTCGCCGTACGGCCCGGTCCCGGCGGCGCCACCCGGCTGGTCGGGTACGTCGTCGCCCGCCCCGGCGCCGACGTCGACCCCGACGCGCTGCGGGCCAACCTCGCCGCGACCCTGCCCGGCCCGCTGGTGCCGGCGGTCATGGTCGCCGTCGACGCCCTGCCCCGCACCGCCAGCGGCAAGCTCGACCTGGCCGCGCTGCCCGACCCGCAACCGGACCGGGCCGCCTCCCGGGCCCCGGCGACCGACGGCGAGCGGCTCTTCTGCGACATCTTCGCGGCCGTGCTCGACCTGCCCGGGGTCGGCGCCGACGACGACTTCTTCGCCCTCGGCGGCGACAGCATCCGGTCGATCGCGGTGTCCAGCCGGGCGTACGCCCGCGACCTGCCGGTCAGCCCGCGCGACGTCTTCACCCTGCGGACCCCCGCCGAACTGGCCGCGTCCGCCGTCCCGTCGGCCGGGACCGGCGCCGGGCCGGACGGCGCCCCGGCCGTCGAGGTGCCGGCAGCCGCCGACCTGGAACTGGTGCGCGGACGCAGCCCGTGGCCGGTCGAGGAGGTGTGGCCGCTGTCGCCGCTCCAGGAGGGGCTGTACTTCCACGCCAGCTACGACAGCGGCGAACTCGACGTATACACCGCCCAGGTCGCCTTCGACGTGGCCCGGCCGATGGACGCCGACCGGCTGGCCCGTGCCTGCCGTACGCTGCTGGCCCGCAACCCCGGCCTGCGGGCCGGGTTCACCGGCGACGGGCTGCCCGCCCCGGTGCAGTTCGTCACCGCCGACCCGCCACCGGCGCTGACCACCGCCGACCTGTCCACGATGGACGGAGACGCGCGGGCGGCGGAACTCGACCGGCTGCTGACCGCCGACCGGACCCGCCGCTTCGACCTGGCCCGGCCGCCGCTCTTCCGGCTGCTGCTGATCCGGCTCGGCGACACCGACCGGCTCGTCATCACCCACCACGTGCTGCTCTGGGACGGCTGGTCGGCCCGGATCGTCCTCGACCAGTTCCTCGCCCTCTACGCCGCCGACGGCGACGACCGCGACCTGCCGCCCGCCGGCTCCTACCGCTCCTACCTGGACTGGCTCGCCGGCCAGGACCGCGACGCGGCGGCCACCGCCTGGCGGGCCGCGTTCGACGGGCTGGCCGAACCGACCCTGGTCGCCCCGGCCGAGAAGGCCCGCCGCCCGGTGCTGCCGCGCCGCCGCGGCGTCGAGCTGTCCACGGCGGCGACCGACCGGCTGCGCGCCGCCGCCCGCGACCACGGCGTCACCCTCAACACCATGCTCAACGCCGCCTGGGCACTCGTGCTCTCGACCGCGGTCGGCCGTACCGACGTCGTCTTCGGCACCACCGTCGCCGGCCGGCCCGCGCAGATCCCGTACGTCGACGACACCATCGGCCTGTTCCTCAACACCGTTCCGGTCCGGGTCGCCCTCGACGCGGCCGAGCCGGTCGGTGACCTGCTGCGCCGGATGCAGGCCGAACGGGCCGCGCTGATGCCGCACGAATACCTCGGCCTCGGCGAGGTGCAACGGGAGAGCGGCCACACCCAGCTCTTCGACACCCTCTTCGCCCTGCAGCAGGTCGGCGGCGACGACGAGCTCGCGCAACTCCGCGACCGGTACGGCGTCACCGAGGCCGGCAGCGTCGACGCCACCCACTACCCGCTCACCCTGGTCGTCGCGCCCGGACAGCGGCTGCGGGCGACGCTGGCGTACCGGGCCGACACGGTAGGGGCGCCGACGGCGGCGAGCCTGCTCGACCGGTTCGTCACCGTCCTCTCCCGGCTGGCCGCCACCCCGACCGGCCCGGTCGGCCGGATCGACCCGCTGCCGCCGGCCGAACGCGCCGCGCTGGCCGCCCGCGCCGGGGCGACCGTACGGCCGCTGCCCGGCGACACGATCGCCGACCTGCTCGGCGCGCAGGCCCGCCGTACGCCGGACGAGACCGCACTGGTGTTCGGGGCACGACGGTGGACGTACGCCGAACTGGACGCCCGGGTGAACCGGATCGCCCGCCTGCTGATGGCCAGGGGCGCCGGCCCGGAGAAGGTGGTGGCGCTGGCCCTGCCCCGCTCGGCGGACATGGTGGCCGCGCTGTTCGCGGTGCTGCGCACCGGGGCCGCCTACCTCCCGCTGGAACTGGACCACCCCGCCGACCGGCTGGCCCACATGATCGACGACGCCGGGCCGGTCTGTGTGCTGACCACGACGGCCGTCGCCGCCCGGCTGCCCGACCGTGACCTGCTGCGGCTCGACGCCCCGGAGACCGTCGCCGAACTCGCCGCGACCCCGGCCGAACCAGCCGAGCACCCGGCCTTCGCCCGCACCCGCCCCGAACGGCTCGAACACCCCGCGTACGTCATCTACACGTCCGGCTCGACCGGCCGGCCCAAGGGCGTCGTCACCCCGTACCGGGGGCTGACGAACATGCAGCTCAACCACCAGGAGGCGATCTTCGGCCCGGTCGTCGAGGCGGCCGGCCGGCGGCTGCGGATCGCGCACACCGTCTCGTTCGCCTTCGACATGTCGTGGGAGGAACTGCTCTGGCTGGTCGAGGGCCACGAGGTGCACGTCTGCGACGAGGAACTGCGCCGCGACGCCGAGGCGCTGGTGGCGTACTGCGACCGGCACCGCATCGACGTCGTCAACGTGACCCCGACGTACGCCGACCACCTGATCGCGCAGGGGCTGCTGGCGGGCGACGAGGCGGCCGGCCGGCACCGGCCGGTGCTGGTGCTGCTCGGCGGCGAGGCCGTCTCCGACCAGGTCTGGAACCGGCTGCGGGACACCGACGGCACGCTCGGCTACAACCTGTACGGCCCGACCGAATACACCATCAACACCCTCGGCGGCGGCACCCTCGACAGTGCCACCCCGACCGTCGGCCGGGAGATCTGGAACACCCGGGCCCACCTGCTCGACCCGTGGCTGCGCCCGGTGCCGGACGGCTGCGCCGGCGAGCTCTACATCGGCGGCGCCGGCCTGGCCCGCGGCTATCTCGGCAGCCCCGGCCTGACCGCGCACCGGTTCGTCGCCGACCCGTTCGGGGCGCCGGGGCAGCGGCTCTACCGCACCGGTGACCTGGTCCGCCGCCGCCCGGACGGCAACCTCGACTTCCTCGGCCGCACCGACGACCAGGTGAAGATCCGTGGGTACCGGGTGGAACTGGGCGAGATCGAATCGGTGCTCACCGAGCACCCCGACGTCGCCCGGGCCGCCGTCGTCGCCCGCGACACCGGCACCGGTCGCCGCCTGGTCGGCTACGTCGTGCCGGCCGACGGCGTCGCCGCCGGTGACGAGGACGAGCAGATCGCCGAGTGGCACCAGATCTACCACGACGAGTACGCCGAGGTCGGCACCGCCGTCGGGACCGAGGAGTTCGCCGGCTGGGACTCCAGCTACGACGGCCGCCCGATCCCGCTCGCCGACATGCGCGAGTGGCGGGACACGACCGTCGCCCGGATCCGCGAACTGCGCCCACGCCGGGTGTTGGAGATCGGCTGCGGCACCGGGCTGCTGCTGACCCGGCTCGCCCCGGACTGCGAGTCGTACTGGGGCACCGACTTCGCCGCACCCGTCATCGACAAGCTGCGGGTCGACGTGGCCGGCGTACCGGAACTCGCCGGCCGGGTCGAGCTGCGGCACCGGCGCGCCGACGACCTGTCCGGGCTGCCCCGCGACCACTTCGACACCATCGTGATCAACTCGGTGGTCCAGTACTTCCCGAGCGTCGAATACCTGGTCCAGGTGCTGACCGGCGCGCTGGACCTGGTGGTGCCCGGCGGTGCCGTCTTCGTCGGCGACGTACGCAACCTGCGGCTGGCCCGTACCTTCCACGCCGCCGTCCAGGCGGCCCGGTCCGGCGCCGACCCCGATCCCGACCGTCTGCGGCGCGCCGTCGAGCGCGGCGTGCTGATGGAGAAGGAACTGCTGGTCGACCCCGACCTGTTCGCGGTCCTGCCGGGCGTGACCGGCACCGTGCTCACCAAACGGGGGCGGCACCACAACGAGCTGACCCGGCACCGCTACGACGTGGTGCTGCGGGCGGCATCCGGCACCGCGCCACCCGCGGCCGACCTGCCGGTACGACGCTTCGACGGCGACCTCGCCGGGCTCGGGGCGTACCTGGAATCGGCCCGGCCCGAACGGGTACGCGTCGAGCGGGTGCCCAACGCCCGCCTCGCCGGCGAACTCGCGACCGTCCGCGCCCTCGACGACCAGTCATCCGATGTGGACGGCCCGGCCGGAGTGGAGCCGGAGGCGTTGCGCGAACTCGGGGAACGGCTCGGCTACCGGGCGCTGGTCACCTGGTCACCGGCCCACGACGGCAGCCTCGACCTGGTGTTGACCCCGCCGGACGAGGAGCCGCCGGCCGGGCTGTGCCGGCCGCTGCGGACCGCCGCCACCCCCGCCGACTGCGCCAACCGGCCCGCCGCCGCCCGGGGCACCGCGGCCCTCACCGCCCGGCTGCGCGACCACCTCAAGCGCCGACTGCCCGACTACATGGTCCCGGCCGCCCTGGTGCTGCTCGCCGACCTGCCACTGACCGTCAACGGCAAGCTCAACACCCGGGCGCTGCCGGACGCCGACCCCGCCCCGACGGCCACCCCCGACCAGGCGCCGGCCAACGACCGCGAACGGGCCCTGTGCGAACTCTTCGCCGACGTGCTCGGCCTGCCGGCGGTCGGCGTACGGGACAACTTCTTCGACCTCGGCGGCCACTCGCTGCTCGCCACCCGGCTGGTCGGCCGGGCCCGTGGCGTCCTCGGCGCCGACCTGTCGATCCGCGACCTGTTCGAGGCGCCCACCGTCGCCGAACTGTGCGCCCGCGTCGCCCCGGACCCCGGCGGCGACCGGCCGGCCCTGGAACCGGTGCCCCGACCCGACCCGCTACCGGCGTCGTACGCCCAGCAGCGGCTGTGGGTGCTGCACCAGCTCGACCCGGACTCCACGGCGTACAACTTCCCGCTGGTCGCCCGGCTGCGCGGCACCCTGGACACCGACGCGTTCACCGCCGCCGTGCGGGACGTGGTGGCGCGGCACGAGGCGCTGCGGACCCTCGTCGTCACCCACGACGGCCGCCCGGTGCAGCGCGTCGTCCCGGCCGCCGACGCGGTACCCGCCGTCGACCTGCGCGACGTCACCGCCGCCGAACTGCCCACGGTGGTCAGGGCCGCCGCGTCCCGGCCGTTCGACCTCGCCACCGAACTGCCGGTCCGGCTCACCATCGCCCGACTCGCCCCCGACGAGCACGTGGTGGTGATCCTGCTGCACCACGTCACCACCGACGAGTGGTCGGACGGGCCGTTCCTGCGCGACCTCGGCGTGGCGTACGCGGCCCGGCTGGGCGGGACCGCACCGGACCGGCCGCCGCTGCCGGTGCAGTACGCCGACTACACCCTGTGGCAACGGGAACTGCTCGGCGACCCGGCCGACCCGGCCAGCCGCGCCGCCCGGCAACTCGCCTTCTGGCGGGAGACGCTGGCCGGCGCCCCGCAACGGCTCGAACTGCCCGCCGACCGCACCCCCGCCCCGGACACCACCGGCGCCGCCGGCGGCGAGACGTCGATCGAACTGGATCCGGCCGCCGTACGGGTCCTGCGCCGCCTCGCCCAACAGACCGGCGCCAGCATGTTCATGGTCGGGCACGCCCTGGTCGCCGCCCTGCTGCACCGGCTCGGCGCCGGCACCGACATCCCGCTCGGCGCCCCCATCGCCGGCCGCACCGACGAAGCCCTCGACGACCTGGTCGGCTTCTTCGTCAACACGCTGGTGCTGCGCACCGACGTCGGCGGCGACCCCGGCTTCACCGAACTGCTCACCCGGGTCCGGGCCGCCGACCTGGCCGCGTTCGCCAACCAGGACGTGCCGTTCGAGGCCGTCGTCCGCGACCTCAACCCCGAACGCACGGCCGGCGACAACCCGCTCTTCCAGGTCATGGTCGTGCACCGCAACCGCGGCGACGACCGGCTCGACCTGCCCGGCCTGACCGCCACCCCGGAGCCGTACGCCACCGGCACCGCCCGGTTCGACCTGGTCTTCAGCTTCGTCGAGCAGGCCGACGGCGAATCCCTCAGCGTGACCCTCGGCTACCGGGCCGACGTCTTCGAGCCCGCCACCGTCGAGGCGATCGGCCGCCGGCTGGCCCGACTGGTCGACGCGGTCGCCGCCGACCCGGCCGCCCCGCTGCACACCGCCGACCTGCTCGACGACGCCGAGCGGCGGCACGTCCTGCACGACCTCAACGCCACCGGCCGGCCCGTCGCCGAGGCCACCCTGCCGGACCTGTTCGCCGCCCGGGTCGCCGAACGCCCTGACGCGGTCGCCGTGGTCGACGCGGCCGGCGAGCTGACGTACGCCGGACTCGACGCCGCCGCGAACCGGATCGCCCGGCTGCTGCTGCGCGACGGCGTACGGGCGGGGGACGTCGTCGGGCTCGCCGTGCCCCGGTCGGCCCCGATGGTCGCGGCGATCCTGGGCACGCTCAAGCTCGGCGCCGCCTACCTGCCCCTCGACCTGACCCACCCGGCCGACCGGCTGGCCTACATGCTGACCGACAGCGGCGCCCGAACCGTTTTGTCCACCATGGACGCGCCGCTGCCGGACGCGGCCGTACACCGGATCGTGCTGGACGCCCCCGCGACCGCCGCCGAACTCGCCGGCCTCGACGGCGGCCCGGTCACCGAGGCACGACCACCGGCCGGCCTCGACCACGCCGCCTACGTCATCTACACCTCCGGCTCCACCGGCCGCCCGAAGGGCGTCGTGGTCAGCCACGAGGGCATCGCCAGCCTCGCCGCGACCGCCGTCGACCGGATGGGCGTCACCGCCGACAGCCGGGTCCTCCAGTTCGCCTCCGTCGGCTTCGACGTCACCGTCTTCGACCTGGTCATGTCGCTGTGCGTCGGCGGCCGGCTGGTGCTGATCTCCGACGAGGCCCGGGTCGCCGACCACGCCCTGACCGACTTCCTGGCCGCCCACGCGGTCACCCACATGATCCTGCCGCCGTCGTTGCTGTCCGCCCTGCCCGAGGAGTGCGAGCTGCCCGACGGCGGGGTGGTGCTGGTCGGCACCGAGACCGTGCCGCCGGACCTGGTCCGCCGGCTCACCCGCCGGCAGCGGGTCTTCGGCGCGTACGGCCTGACCGAGGCGACCGTCAACTCGACCCTGTGGGCCGCCGAACCGGGCTGGGCCGCCGCCGTCCCGATCGGCCGCCCCGACCCCAACACCCGGGTGTACGTCCTCGACCCCTACCTGCGCCCGGTCCCGTCCGGCGTCGTCGGCGAGTTGTACGTCGCCGGCCGGGGCCTCGCCACCGGCTACCTCGGCCAGCACGGGCTGACCGCACAGCGGTTCGTCGCCGACCCGTACGGCCCGGCCGGCGCCCGCATGTACCGCACCGGCGACCGGGCCCGCTGGCGGACCGACGGCAACCTCGACTTCCTCGGCCGCACCGACGACCAGGTGAAGATCCGTGGCTTCCGGATCGAACCCGGCGAGATCGAGGCGGCCCTCGCCGGCCACCCCGACGTGGCACAGGCCGCCGTCGTCGCCGACCGGTCGGGTCCGGTGACCCGGCTCGCCGCGTACGTCGTACCGGCCGGCACCGCCGCCCCCGACCCGGCCGCCCTGCGCGACCACGTCGCGGCGCGGCTGCCGGAATACATGGTCCCGGCCGCAGTGACGGTGCTGCCCGGCCCGCTGCCGCTGACCCCGAACGGCAAGCTGGACCGCAGGGCGCTGCCGGCACCGGACTTCGGCGCGGCGACCGGCGGCCGGGCCCCGGCGACCGCCCGCGAGGAACTGCTCTGCCGGCTCGTCGCCGACCTGCTCCACCTGCCCGCCGTCGGCGCCGACGACGACTTCTTCGCCCTCGGCGGCGACAGCATCGTGGCGATTCAACTCGTCGGCCGGGCCCGCCGGGAGGGGCTCACCATCCGGCCGGCGGCGGTCTTCACCGCGCGTACCCCGGCCGGCCTGGCCGCCGTGGCCCGCGACGCCGAACCAGCGGCCATGCCCGGCGCCGCCCCGGTGTCCACCGGGCTCGTCCTCGACCCCGCCGAGGCGGCCGAGATCGCCGCGCTCGACCCGGCACCGGTCGAGGTGCTGCCACTCACCCCGCTACAGGCGGGCCTGCTCTTCCACGCCGCGCTCGACTCCGACGGCCCGGACGTCTACACCGTGCAGACCTGGTTCGACCTGGCCGGACCGGTCGACGCCGACCGGCTGCGCCGCAGCGGACAGGCCCTGCTGGACCGGCACGCCAACCTGCGCGCCGGCTTCCGGCACCTGTCGTCCGGCCGGCCGGTCGCGCTCGTCCCGGCCACCGCCGAACTGCCCTGGTCGGAGCAGGACGGTGCCGGCACGTCCTGGCCGGATCTGCTCGACGCCCAGGCCGCCCGCTTCGACCCGGCCGCCCCGCCACTGCTGCGCCTCGCCCTGGTCCACCTCGGACCGGACCGGCACCGGCTGATCCTCACCCACCAGCACCTGCTGCTCGACGGCTGGTCCGGCCCGCCACTGGTCGACGAACTCGCCCGCCTCTACGCCGCCGACGCAGACCCGGCCGCACTGCCCCCGGTCGTGCCGTTCCGCGACTACCTCGGCTGGCTCGCCGCCCAGGACCGCGCCGCCGCCCGCGAGGCGTGGGCGACCGAACTCGCCGACGTGACCGAACCGACCCGGCTGGTGCCCGCCGACCCGGCCCGCCCGCCGATCGCGCCCCGGCTGCACGAGACGGAACTGCCCACGGAGGTGACGGCCGCGCTCTCCACCCTCGCCCGGCGGACCGGCGTGACCGTCGGCACGGCCGTGCACGCCGCCTGGGGCGTCGTGCTCAGCCGCCTGCTCGGCCGCGACGACGTCGTCTTCGGCGCCACCGTCTCCGGCCGCCCCGCCGACCTGCCCGGCATGGAGTCGATGATCGGCCTGTTCATCACCACCATCCCGGTCCGGGTCCGCTGCCGGCCCGCCGATCCGCTGCGCGACGTGCTGGACCGGGTGTGGGCCGCCCAGTCCCGGCTGGTCGACCACCAGCACCTCGGGCTCGCCGAGATCCAGCGGGCGGCCGGCGCCGGCGAACTCTTCGACAGCCTCGTGGTCTTCGAGAACTTCCCGGTGACCGACGGCCCGGCCGGCCCGGTGGCCGGGCTCGACATCCGGCCGGCCGGCGGCCGCGACGCCACCCACTACCCGCTGACCTGGTCGGTCGAGCCCGGCGACCGGCTGCGGCTGGTCGCCGAGTACCGGCCGGACGTGCTCGACCCGGCGACCGTCGAGCGGATCACCGACGCGCTCGCCCGCACCCTGACCGCGCTGGCCACCGACCCGGACCGCCCCGCCGGCACGGTCGACCTGCTCACCGAACCGGTCCGCGACCGGGTGCTCGCCGCCGGACAGGGGCCGGTCGTCGACGTGCCGGCCGCCACCATGCCGGACCTGTTCGCCGCCCAGGTCGCCGAAACCCCGGACGCCACCGCCCTCGTCGGCACCGACACCGATGCCCTGGGCTGGTCGTTCGCCGAGGTCGACCGCTACACCAACCGGCTCGCCCGGCTGCTGGTCGCCGACGGCGCCGGCCCGGAACGGCTGGTCGCGCTGGCGCTGCCCCGCAAGGCGATCACGGTCGCCGCGATCCTCGCCGTACACAAGGCCGGTGCCGGCTACCTGCCGGTCGACGCCGACCTGCCGCCCGACCGGATCGCCGGCATGCTCGCCGACGCCGCCCCGGTGCTGCTGATCACCACCGCCGACGTCGCCGCCGACCTGCCCGCCGGCGGCCCGCCGCGACTGCGGCTGGACAGCGCCGAAACCGCCGAACGGCTGCGCGGCCAGCCGGCCACCGCCGTCACCGACACCGACCGCCGCCGAATGCTGCGGCCGGACCACCCGGCATACGTCATCTACACCTCCGGCTCCACCGGCCGGCCCAAGGGCGTCGTGGTCACCCACCGCAACCTCGTCAACCTCTTCCACAGCCACCGCGCCACCCTGCACCAACCGGCGGTCGCCGCCACCGGCCGCCGCCACCTGCGGGTCGGCCACGCCTGGTCGTTCTCCTTCGACGCCTCCTGGCAGCCGCAGCTGTGGCTCTACGACGGCCACGCCGTGCACGTGGTCGACGACGAGACCCGCCGCGACCCCGGCCGGCTGGCCGCCGCGGTGACCGCCGCCCGGCTCGACTTCATCGAGGTCACCCCGGGGCAGTTCGCCGCGATGGCCGACGCCGGCCTGGTCCGTGACGGCCGCTGTGGGCTCGCGGTGGTCGGTGTCGGCGGCGAGGCCGTCCCGCCCGACCTCTGGACCGCCCTGTCCGGGTTGTCCGGCACCACGGGCTTCAACCTGTACGGCCCGACGGAGTGCACGGTCGACGCCCTGGTCGCCCGGATCGGCGAAAGCGTTCGGCCGGTCGTCGGTCGGCCGGTCGCCAACCTGCGGGCGTACGTGCTCGACCCGGCCATGCGACCCGTCGCCCCCGGCGTCACCGGCGAGCTGTACCTGGCCGGCGCCGGACTCGCCCGCGGCTATCTGGGGCGGCCGGACCTGACCGCGCAGCGGTTCGTCGCCGACCCGTTCGGCCCGCCCGGCACCCGGATGTACCGCACCGGCGACCTGGCCAGGTGGACCGCGGACGGGCAGATCGACTACGCCGGCCGGGCCGACGACCAGGTCAAGATCCGCGGCTACCGGATCGAGCCCGGCGAGATCGAGGCGGCGCTGACCGGCCATCCGGCGGTGTCGCGGGCCAGCGTGGTCGTACGCGACGACCACGGCCGCCACCTCGTCGCGTACGTCGTCGCCACCCCCGGCACCGACCCGGACCCGGCGGTGCTGCGTGAACACGCGGCCGGGCTGCTGCCGGAGTACATGGTGCCGGCCGCCTTCGTCGTGCTGCCCCGGCTGCCGGTGCTGCCCAACGGCAAGCTCGACCGGGCCGCGCTGCCCGCCCCCGACCACCGGCCGTCGGCCGGCCGGGCGGCCCGCACCCCGCTGGAACGTACGCTGCGCGACCTCGTCGCCGACGTGCTCGGCCGACCGGACATCGGCGTCGACGACGACTTCTTCGCCGCCGGGGCGGACAGCGCCAGCTCGATCGAACTCGTCGCCCGGGCCCGCCGCGCCGGGCTGACCCTGCGCACCCGGGACGTGTTCCGGCTACGCACCGTCGCCGCGCTCGCCCCGGTCGTGACCGTCGGGGAGACCACCGTCCCGCTGACGCCGATCATGCACTGGCTGCGTGGGCTGCCCGGACCGATCGACGGTTTCAACCAGTCGGCGGTGCTGCGTACGCCCGCCGAACCGGACCACGACCGGATCGTCCGGGCCCTGTGCTCCCTTGTGGACACCCATGACCTGCTCCGGGCCCGCCTCGACCGGACGGACGGGCGGCCGTGGACGCTGCGCGTGCCGCCACCGGGGCTGACCGACGTACGGCCGCTGGTCCACCGGGTGGACGCCGCCGGACTCGACGACGACGGCCTGCGGGCCGAAGTCGCCGCACAGGCCCGGGCCGCCCGCGACCGGCTGGACCCGGACGGTGGTGTGCTGCTCCAGGCGGTCTGGTTCGACGCCGGACCGCGACCGGGCCGGCTGCTGCTGACGATCCACCACCTCGCCGTCGACGGGGTGTCCTGGCGCATCCTGGTGCCGGACCTGGCCGCCGCGTGGGCGGCGGCCGGCGAGCCGGAGCGTCCGGGCGGCGGGCCGGCGCCGGTCGGCACCTCCTTCGCCGACTGGGCGGCCGGGCTGGTCCGGGCCTCGGCCGACCCGGCCCGGGAAGCGGAGCTGGCGTACTGGACGGACGCGCTGGCCGGTCCCGACGACGGCGCGCGGCGGGCCGCCAGCGATCTGCCACTGCACCGCCCGCTCGACCCGGCGCGGGACACCGCCGCCACCTGTCGCGAGGTCCACACCACGCTGGCCACCGCCGAGACGGCCGCCCTGCTCACCCGGCTACCGGCCGCCCTCGACGCGACCGTCAACGACATCCTGCTGGCCACCGTCGCGGCGGCGGTCGCCGGGACCCGCCGCCGCACCGGAGTGGAAGGCGGCAGCGTCCGGATCGCCCTCGAAGGACACGGGCGTGAGGAGTCGACGGTCGCCGGCCCGGTCGACCTGTCCCGCACGGTCGGCTGGTTCACCAGCGTCTACCCGGTGCGCCTAGACCCCGGCACCGTCGACCCGGACCGGGCCGACACGTTGCGGGCGGCGGTGACCCGGGTCCGCGACACGCTGCGCGCCGTACCCGACAACGGCATCGGCTTCGGCCTGCTCCGGCACCTCGACAGCCGGACCGGCGCCAGCCTGGCCGCCCTCGGCGACCCCGACATCCAGGTCAACTACCTGGGCCGGTTCAGCCTGCCGGAGGCCGCGGACTGGTCGTTCGCGCCGGAGATGGCCGTCGCCGCGCCGTACGCCGCCGACCCGGACATGCCCCAGTCGTACGCGCTCGGCGTCACGATCCAGGTCGAGGACCGTGCCGACGGACCCCACCTGACGGCCACCTGGACCTGGCCGGGCGCGGTGCTGGCCGAGGAAACCGTCCGGGAGACGGCTGCCGACTGGACCCGGATCCTGCATAGTCTCGTCAAGTCCGTGGAACCGCCACCGAGGAGAGCCCGATGACCAACCCCTTCGACGACCCCGACGGCACCTTCCTGGTCCTGGTCAACGCCGAGAACCAGCACAGCCTGTGGCCGGCGTTCGCCGACGTGCCGGCCGGTTGGACCACGGTGTTCGGTCCCGGGCCCCGACAGGAGGCGCTCGACTACGTCGAGGCCAACTGGACCGACCTGCGCCCGCAGAGCCTCATCGACGCCATGAAGTCCGAGGGCTAGCCACCGGCCGGCCGGCCTCACCGAAGAGGCCGGCCCGGCCGCCGGGCTCAGCGGGTCGGGTCGAGGTCGGGCTGGGTCTCCGCCGTGCTGCGGCGCCGGCTGACCAGATAGCCGAAGGCGGCGGCGGTGAAGAACATGACGATGCCGTAGACGGCGGCCGGGACCGCGATCGTCGTGCTGCTCAACAGCGCCGGGCTGACCGCGATGGTGATCGCCAGGGTGCTGTTGTGGATGCCGATCTCCATGCCGGCCGCGATCGACTCCGGCCGGCCGACCCCGGCCAGCCGGGGGAGCCCGTATCCGACGGCGAGGCTGAGCACGTTGAACACCAGCACGATCAGCCCCACCGCGAGGAAGTAGTCGGCGATGTTGTCCCGCTCGTTGACGATCGCGCCGACGACCACCGCGACCAGCACGATGACCGAGAAGATCTTCACCGGCCGGGCCAGCCGGTCGGCCAGGCCCGGGAAGCGCGACCGCAGGGCCATGCCGATCGCCACCGGAATGAGCACGATCGCGAAGACCTGCACCACCTTGTCGAACTGCAACCCGATCGAGGCGCCGTCGCCGAGGAAGTATCCCGACGACAGGTTGACCACCACCGGCAGGGTGAGGACGGCGAGCACCGAGTTGACGGCGGTCAGCGTCACGTTGAGTGCGACGTGGCCGCCGAAGAGATGGCTGTAGAGGTTGGCGGTGGTCCCGCCGGGCGACGCCGCGAGCAGCATCATGCCGAGCGCGAGCTCCGGCCGCAGGCCGAACGCGATCACCAGGCCGAAGCACAACGCCGGGAGCAGCACGATCTGGCAGCCCAGGGCGATCAGTACCAGTTTCGGATAGGTCGCCACCCGGCGGAAGTCGCCGATGGTGAGCCCGAGGCCGAGGCCGAGCATGACGATGCCGAGCGCGATCGGCAGACCGACGGTGGTGAGCCAGGAGTCCATCTCCGGATCCTGCCCGCCGCGGCCCGCATCCGGCATCGTCTATCCCGCTGATTTCGGGGCCGCCCGCAGGCGAAACCCGGTGCCGGGCTGACCCGCCGCACAGTGGGCGGCGGCCGGTGGATCGGCCGAACGGCCGGAGCAATGCGCTGTCCCGTGGAGTTAGAAGCCCCGCCCGGAACAGATACTGGTCGAAGTGGCCCGGCCGGTAGCCGGTGGCCACGATCGCCCACAGTGGATCATGCGCAGCGGAGGTGCGGGGTGTCCGGGCTCGAAGGTACGGTCCAGCCGGTCGAGCCGGTGGCCGAGAAGTGGACAGCCGCCGACTTCACCGGGACGGAACCCCCGTCGGCACCCTTCACCTGGGGGCAGCGGATGCTGTGGCGGGCGTTCGAGATGTATCCGCCGAACCGGACGATGGTCAACATCTCGCGGGTGGTCCCGGTGCCGCGCCGGGCCCGGACCGGCGTGCCGGACGTGCTGCGGGTCGTCGGTGCCCTCGTCGGCCGGCACAACTCGCTGCGCACCCGGCTGCGAACCGTCGACGGGGAACTGCTCCAGGTCGTGTCGGGCCACGGCGAGCAGCCGGTGCTGCTGGTGCACGCCGGCCCGGCGGACGACGACGGCACCGCCACCGCGCAGGCGCTGGCCACCCGGCTCGCCTCGACCGCGTTCGACCTCGCCGAGGAACTGCCGCAACGGGTGGCACTGGTGGTCGCCGGCGACCGGGTATGTCAGGTCGCCCTCGTCTTCAGCCACACCACCGTCGACTTCGGCGCCGTCGAGATCGTGCTGCGCGACCTGCGGGTGCTCCTGCTGCGGGGCAGCATCGCCGCGCCACCCGGACTCCAGTCGGTCGACATCGCCCGGCGCGAGCAGGAGGAACGCCACCGGCGCCGGGCGCAACGCGCCATCGCCCGCTGGGTCGACTGGTTCGGCCAGTTGCCCAAGGAGACGCTGCCGGAGCTGGGGCCACCGCTGACCCCGCTGTTCCGGCAGGGCACCCTGGTCTCGGCGGCGGCGGACACCGCCGTACGGCTGGTCGCCAACCGGCACGGGGTGACCACCTCGACGGTGCTGCTGACGGCGATCGCCGCGGTGCACGCCGGCTGGTCCGGCCGGGACACCGTCGGCATCTTCATGATGGTCAACAACCGTTCGCTGCCCGGTTACGACACCGCGATCGCCAAGCTCAACCAACTCGGCATGATCGTGGTCGACCTGGCCGACCGTCCGGACTTCGCCAAACTGCTGCCCCGGGTGTGGGCGGCGGCGCTCGAGGCGTACCGCTCGGCCTACTACGAGCAGGCGGAACTGCTGCGGGCGTACGAGGCGGCCGGTCACAAGATCAATACTGGTGAGAGCGCGCACTGCTATTTCAACGACATCCGGCTGAGCACCGACGCGAGCGTGTTCGGCCGGGAGACCGGCGAGGACGAGGTCCGTGCCGCGATGTCGAGGTCGTCGTTCTCCTGGGGCGAGAGCTACGACAGCTTCGTCTACCGGACCCGGGTGGAGGTCGTCGACAAGCCGGGCGGCATCGGTCTGACGCTCACCGCAAACACCGCCTACCTGCCGCCCGAGCAGGCCGAGCGGTTCCTGCGTGACCTGGAGCGGCTGCTGGTCGACGCGGCCTTCCACGACGTGCCGGCACCCTGGGTACGGCCACACGTCACCGCCTGACCCGACCGGCCGGACCATCGCGCGGCAATACGGATCCGTGGCCCCGCGGAATTGTGCCCAGGCCTGTTCCGCCCGTACCGGAATGAACGTTGCCGGTCGAATTAAGGAAAGCCTCACCTGCGCGTATTAGGTAAGGCTCTGCTCCTCTGAGCTGGGCAAACTCTTTTCCTGTTCGAAGTGCCGAAAGTGCCGTACCGGTTTACGGTCGAACGGAGGAGGTAGTCATGACACAGATGCTGGAAATGCCGCGGGTACAGGAATGCACGGTAACCGACTGCGGCTACAACCATGACGGATGCCGGGCCTTCGCCATCACCATCGGCGAGACGACCGCCAGTTGCGACACGTTCATCGACACCTCGGCCAAGGGCGGGCTCGACATGGTGATCGCCCAGGTCGGCGCCTGCAAGCGCGCCGAATGCCGGTTCAACGCCGAACTCGAGTGCCGGGCACCGTCGATTCGGGTCGCGCCGGGCCAGGACCTCGCCGACTGCATGACCTTCCAGCCGCGCTGACCCGGCCCGCTGCCGTCCGGGCCCGTACCCCGGGCGGCAGCCGCCACCCCGCACCGCCGCTCAGGGGGAGCCGAGCCGGAAGGTGCGCAGCCCGTGCCGCACACCGTTCACCTGGACCTCGACCGCGTGCTCACCCGGGTGGTAGGTGCGGGTGCTGATCGGCGCGAACGAGTGCCGCCGACTGATCGTCAGGCTGGCGCCGGCGTCGAGACGGCGCGTGGTGAGCTTGAAGACCTTCGGGCTCAGCGTCCCGTTGGCCCGCCGGTGGTGGACGACGTAGTCGATCGCCACCGCCGCGAGATCCGGCCCCCGGTTCTCGAGCGTGACCTCGAAGAGCAGGTCGCCGCCGGACGCCACCACAGCCGCGCCGAGCACCGGTCCGGTGACGACGATGTCGGGCGCCGGACCGAACCCGAGCAGCCCGAGCGCCGCCGGATCACCCTTCTTGACCAGCGTACGCAGCCCGTGCCGGACCACCTTCGCGGTGTGCTCGTCCGCCTGATCGAGCCAGCGGGCCGCGGTCGCCGTGGCCAACTCCGGATCGATGCGGCTCAGGTCGTTGAGATGGTTGGCGACCGAGCGGCGGACGTACTCCGAATCGTCGCGGTAGAGCGCGTCGAGCACGGTGGCGGTGGCCGCCGGGCGGTCGAACAGCGCCCGCACCCGCCGCGCCCAGGGCAGGTAGGGGCGGGTGCCCTCGCTGGCCAGGCGCCGCACGTGCGGGTCCGGGTGCCGGGTCCACTCCTGTGCCACGGCCAGCGTGCGGTCGAGGTCGGCGGCGAGGAACGACCGGACCGCGAACTCGGCGGTCAGCCGCGGGGTCAGGTCGGCGAGCAGGGCGAGTCCGGCGTCGAAACGGTCGGCCGGCCCGGCGTCGAGCGCGCGCCGCGCGACGGCCTCGGTGACCGGCCAGATCATCCACCCGGTGAATTCGGGCCGCTCCAGGGCGGCACGTACGACCGCCGCGAACCCGTCGTAGTCGTCCGGCAGATCGGTCAGCAGCGCGTCGCGTACGTCGTGGCACCGCTCGCTGAGCGTCCGCCCCTCCAGTGCCGCCGCCGTGCGACGCAACGCCGGCAGCGGATGCCCCGGTGCCACGTCGAGCAGGCAGCGCGCCAGCCCGTCGACGGCGGTCGCGTTGAGAAGTTCGTCGGCGGTGGGCATCGGCTGACCTTTCGTGCTCGCCGCGGTCGCCGGCTTCCGGCGGCGCCGGCCGGCACCGGCGAGGCTCTCCGCCGCCAGCGGCCGGCCCGATCCTCGCACGGCGGGCGTGCTCAGGTCGCCGGCGGTCCGGAGGGAGGCGGGAGAACTTCCGGGCGCGCCGGCCGTGGCGCCTTCGGCGGGCGCGGGTGTGCCGGCGGGAAGTCGTCCGGAACCTTCAGCGGCGCCGCCGGTCCGGCCACCACCGCCGCCGGCCCGGTGCCGACGTCCGGCCCGGCGGTCCGTGGCCGCCACACCTGTTCGGCGGGCAGCAGCGAGCGGAAGTCGAACTGGCACTTCGGGCACGCGCGTAGTGCCGTCTCGGCCCGCCGGTCGCCGCAGCGCTGGCAGTACGTCACCACGGTCTCGTCGGCGTCCAGACCCTGGCAGCGCGGGCAGGCGAACTCCGGGCCCTTGCTGTTCAACTGCACCAGCCGGCCGGCCAGGACGTACGGGGTCACCACCGCGCTGATGCCGGTCGCCAGGTCGCGGGTGCGTCGGGTCCGTTCCTGGAGCCGTTCGAGTTCGGGGTTGGTCACCTTCTCCAGCCGGCAGGTGGTGCAGGTCCGCAGCGTGCGGACCGGCAGCAGGCCACGCAGCCGGGCCTGCTGGTGCAGGAAGGTCACCACCGGCACATCCTCAGGGGTGGCGGGAAACAGCGAAGCCCGGCCGTCGGCGGCGAGGTGTTCCTCGACCCGGAAGACCAGCGACTGCACCTGTGCGACGAGTGCCGGTGGCATCGCGCCGGGCCGGCTGGTGACCAGCGTGCCCACCATCAGCATGCCGTCGGCCAGTTCGGTCGGCACCTCGGCGACCGCGTCCGCCGTCTCGAAGACGAAGGTGTCCACACCGGACCGGCTGACCGACGCCCCCCGGGGCGGTGCCGAACCACCGTCGAGCAGCCGCGACGTGTGCCGCGACAGGGCCGCCTGTGCCTGGGCGGCGTGGCTGGCGGCGTTCTGCATGATGGCGACGTCGCCGGTGCCGGTGTCGCGCCACCACGGGGTGAACGAGCCCGCCGCCGACGGGTCGAGCCGGGTCAGCGCGCCGTCGACGGCGGCCAGCACGGAGCCGAAGAGTTCGACGTACGCGCTGGTCGCGCCCCAGTTGCGGCCGACCTTGCCGGGCCAGCGGTCGGCGAGCAGGACGACGATGCGGCAGCCGGTGTCGGCCGCCTCCAGCCCGATCCGCAGGCTCACCGGCAGCTTGCCCGGTGCCAGCGTGACCCCGCCGAGCTTCGAGCCGCGCACCGCCTCCAGCACGCTGAGCTGCTCGGTCCGCAGCTCGAACGACAGTTCCCGGATGGTGCGCAGCAGGTGCTGACGGGCGACGCTGGGCGGTACGGCGACCCGCCGCTCCGCCCCGGCGGCCAACCGCCCCGGTTCGAGGCCGGGCGTGCCGGCAGCCGGGCCGGCGCTGGCCTCCCCGGCTTCCGCCCAGGTCATTCCGTGGCGGAGCCGAGGCCGGCGTCGTACGGGGCCAGTTCGGTGGCGGCCGTCTCGACGTGGGTGTTCGCCGCGGTCTGGTAGTCGATCGAGGTGTCCAGGTTGGCGCCGGCGATCGAGGCGTGGTTGGCGGCGGTGTCCATCGCGCTGTCGGCGGCGTCGAAGTAGCCCTGTGCGGCGCTCTGCTGGGCGTAGTCGACGTAGCTCTGCGCCGAGTCGGCCCACGAGGCGCTGTTGTCCGCGTGCCAGTCCGACCACTGCTGGTCGCTGGTGGCGCTGGTCAGTTCACTTTGCACGATCGTCGCGGCGGGTTCCGGCACGGCGGCGGGTTCGACGGTGGGGACGACCGGTGTGACGTCCACGGCGGGTGTGTCGGTGGACAGGTAGTCGTTCCAGCCTGAATCAGTGCTCACTGCCGATCTCCAGATCTGCCGACGGACGCGACCCCGTTCGGCAACATCGTCGCAACGGCGCGCCACCGTCCTCCATCGTCCGACCGGGTGCCACCGACGGGACCGCTGGTCGCATGGACCGGACGTACCGTCGGTGGCCATCGATGCGAGGTCGTGACCTGTGCCTCATGTACGCGGCGTGGGTGGCTGGATACCGTAAGGTTCGCTACCAGCCAGAATGGCTTACCCACAACTGAATGAGTTTCCGCGTGGGGGAAGCCGGTGTGAAGCCGGCGCTGACCCGCAACCGTATGTGGTGGACTTCCACCACGAGCCGGAATGCCCGCACGGAGACGAGCGGCCTCAACTGTCGTGGTCTACAGGTTGAGCCCGGATCGACGGACCCCTGCGGGCCGGGATGCGGTGCTCACCACCGCTCCCGAAAGGCATGTCCCATGCTCCGTCGCCTTCTCGCGGCCCTCACCCCGGCCCTCGCCGGGAGCGCGGTGCTGCTCGTCGCGCTTTCGACAACACCCACCCCCGCGCCGGCCGCCGCCGTACGCGCCGACAACCCGCATTCGGCGCAGAGCGCCGCCGCCGCCAGGTGGCTGGCCGGCCAACTGGCCGACGGACGCCTGGCGGGTCCGTTCGGCGGCACCGACTGGGGCCTGACCATCGACGCGCTGATCGCGCTGGAGGCCGCCGGCACCGAGCCGGCCGCCGCCGACGCGGTCGCCGACGCGGTCGAGGCGAACGTCGACTCGTACGCGACCGGCGGCGACTGGGCCCCCGACTACCTCATCAGCGGCTCGATGGCCAAGGTTCTCGTCGCCGCCGTGGTCGCCGGCCGGGACCCGACCTCGTTCGGCAGCCACGACATGCGCGCCCGCACCCTCGACCTGATCCGTGGCGCGGACGCCGGAGCCGTGCAGGGCTGGATCTTCGACCGGTACGGCGACCAGCCGACGCAGGGCGGCAATCTCTTCGCGCAGAGCCTCGCGGTGCTCGGCCTGGCCCGATCCGGCGGTGCCCCGCAGCCGGCGGTCGACTTCCTCGTCAAGCAGCAGTGCGTCGCCGGCGGCTTCCGGCTCAATCCGGCGACCGACGGCGCGGCCTGCACCAGCGCGCCGGTGGCCAGCCAGGTCCAGGACGTCGACACGACCGCGATGGCCGTACAGGCGCTGCTCGCGGCCGACGCCGCAGGGGCCACCGGCGCGAAGGCCGCCGCCGACGCCGGCATCGGGTGGCTGCTGACCCAGCAGAAGGCCGACGGCTCGTTCCAGGGCTCGATGGGCACCGATTACTCCAACACCAACAGCACCGGCCTGGGTGGCCAGGCGCTGGCCGCCGCCGGACACATCGCCGAGGCCGACCGGGCCGCCGACTTCGTCGCCGCGCAGCAGTTGACGGCGGCCGGTGGCGGGGCCGCGGCCGCGCACGCCGGGGCGATCGCGTACACCCCGGGCTCGCTCGCGGACGCGATCTCGGGCGGCATCGCCGAGAACGAGACGGATCAGTGGCGGCGGGCCACCGGGCAGGCCGCGCTGGGTCTGGCGAAGGTGTCGCTGGCCGAGATCGGGACCGGCGGCACCGAACCGACCCCGACGTCCACGGCCACCCCGACCCCGACCGGATCGGCGTCCCCGACGACCTCCCCGACCGCGTCGCCGTCCCCGACCGCGACCGCCACCCCGACCGGTACCGCCACCCCGACCGGTACCGCCACCCCGACCGGTACCGCCACCCCGTCGCCGACCGGCCCGACCAGCCCGGCGCCGACGACCTGGGCGCCACCGCCGTCCGGTGGCGGACGGCTGCCGACGACCGGCGTCGACGTCACCTCGATCGGCGCGTTCGGCGCGGTCGTCATGCTCGCCGGGGCCGGGCTGGTCGTGGCCGGCCGGCGCCGCCGGGAGGGGGCGTGACCGCACGGACGGACCGGTTCCCGCCGACACCGGCCGGGCGCGACCCGGCGGCGGCCGGGATCCGGGTCGGGCTGCGGACGGCCGGCGCGGCCCTGGCCGCGCTGGTGCTCGCCGCTGCCGGCGCCACCGCACCCGCACCCGCCTACGCGGCCGGAACCGCCGGCTACTGCCCCGACGCCAACGGCGTCACGGTGATCGTCGACTTCCGGGAACTCGGCGGCGCCACGATCATCAGGTGTGCCTCCGGCAACCAGGCCACCGGCCTGGCGGCGTTGAAGAACGCCGGCATCCAGATCACCGGCACCGCCCGGTGGGGCGAGGGATTCATCTGCCGGATCGAGGGCAAGCCCGGCCCGCAGAGCGAACCGTGCATCGACACTCCACCGGCCAGCGCCTACTGGTCCTACTGGCACGCGCCGAACGGTGGCACCTGGAGCTACAGCCAGTTCGGGGTGCTGAACCGGACCCCGCCATCGGGCAGCTTCGAGGGCTGGTCGTTCTCGAAGGACCGGACCTCGTCCAGCAGCCCGCCGCCGCGCGTGGCGCCCCGCCGGCCGGCGGCACCGGCACCGACGCGTACCACCGCCGGCCCGCCACCGGGCGGTCAGCCCGGCGCCCCGCCACCGGCCGCCAGCCGCCCGGCCGATCCGCCGCCCGGCGGCGCGCCCGCCCCGTCGCGACCCGCGCCGCCGCCCGCCGCCCCGACCGGTCCCGCGACCACCCAGGCCACCACGCCGCCCACACCCGCCGGGCCGACGTCGGGCGCCGCACCGGCCACCACCGACCCGGGTCCGTCACCGACCCCGACCGGTACGGATCTCGCGCTGCCGCCCGAGCCCGCCGCGCGGACCGGCGACGGCGGGGGAGTGCCGTTCGCGACGCTGGCCGGCGGCGTACTGCTGGTGGCACTCGCCGGCGGTGCGGTGTGGACGGCCCGGCGCCGGCGGGCCGCGACCGGCACCGAACCGCCGGACCAGGTCTGAGGTGACCGCCCCGGTACGAGTGCCGCGAAACCTGCACCCCGGCGCCTGGTGGCTGTGGGCACTGGGGCTCGCGGTCGCGGCGAGCCGCACGACGAACCCGCTGCTGCTGGCGCTGATCCTGGCGGTCGCGGCGTACGTCGTCGCGGCCCGCCGCGGCACCGCGCCGTGGGCCCTCGGCTTCCGCCTCTACCTGTGGCTGGGTGGCATCATCGTCGTCTCCCGGGTGCTCTTCCGGGTCGTCTTCGGCGGCGGGCAGGGCGACACCGTGCTGTTCACGCTGCCGCAGATCCCGCTACCGGAGTGGGCGGCCGGCATCCGGCTCTTCGGGCCGGTCGCGGTCGAGCAACTGCTCGGCGGCTTCTACGACGGGCTGCGACTGGCCACCATGCTGATCTGCCTCGGCGCGGCGAACGCCCTGGCCAACCCGAAACGGATGCTGCGGGCGCTGCCCGGCGCACTGTACGAGGTCGGCGCGGCCGTCGTCGTCGCTCTCTCGGTCGCCCCGCAACTCGTCGAGAGCGTGCTGCGGGTACGCCGGGCCCGGCGGCTGCGCGGCGGCACCGGGCGCGGCCTGCGGGCGCTGCGCGGCATCGTCATCCCGGTGCTGGAGGACGCCCTCGACCGGTCACTGGCCCTGGCGGCGGCGATGGACTCCCGCGGCTACGGCCGCCGGGGCGCCGTACCCCAGGGGTTCCGGCTGCTCACCGGCGTCCTGGTCGTCGCCGGCCTGGTCGGGGTGTGTGTCGGCGTCTACGGGCTGCTCGACGCCAGCACCCCGCGCTATCTCGGCCTGCCGATGCTCGGTGCCGGGCTGGCCCTGGCCGTCGGCGGATTCGTGCTCGGCGGCCGGCGGGTCGTCCGCTCGGTCTACCGGCCGGACCGCTGGCGTCCGGCCGAGGTGGCCGTCGCGCTGTGCGGGCTGGCCGCCGCCGGCGGCCTCTACGCCACCATCCGGGTCGACGCGGCCAACCTGTACCCGTCGCTGAGCCCGCTGTCGTGGCCGGAGATCTCCGCGCTGCCGGCGGCGGCGGTGCTGGTGGCCGTACTGCCGGCCTGGCTGGCGCCACCACCGCCGGCCGACACGCCGGTCGGCACGGCCGCTGGCCGGCCACCGGTCGGCGTGGCCGCCGGACGGGAGCGGGTATGACGATCCAGTTCACCGACGTCACGGTCACCTACGCCGACGCGCCCGCCCCGGCGCTGCGCGCCGTCACCCTGTCCATAGAGGAGGGTGAGCTGTGCCTGGTCGCCGGCAGGACCGGCGCCGGCAAGTCGACCCTGCTGCGGGCCGTCAACGGCCTCGTGCCGCATTTCACCGGCGGTCGGCTCGCCGGCCGGGTCACCGTCGCCGGCCTCGACACCCGCGAGCACCCGCCCCGCGAGTTCGCCCACCTCGTCGGTGTCGTCGGCCAGGACCCCCTCGCGGGGTTCACCACCGACACCGTCGAGGAGGAACTCGCGTACGGCATGGAACAGCTCGCCGTACCACCGCCGGTGATGCGCAAGCGGGTGGAGGAGACCCTCGACCTGCTCGGCATCGCCGAACTCCGCAACCGTCCACTGCGGACGTTGTCCGGCGGCCAGCAGCAGCGGGTCGCGATCGGCGCGGTGCTGACCGCCCAGCCCCGGGTCCTTGTGCTCGACGAGCCCACCTCCGCCCTCGACCCGACCGCCGCCGAGGATGTGCTCGCCGCGATCACCCGGCTGGTGCACGACCTCGGCGTCACCGTCGTCGTCGCCGAACACCGGCTCGAACGCGTCGTCCAGTACGCCGACCGGATGCTCTACCTGCCCGGCGACGGCACCGTCGTCTCCGGTACGCCCGCCGACGTTCTCGCCACCGCCGACGTCGCCCCGCCGGTGGTCGAACTGGGCCGGCTCGCCGGCTGGCAGCCGCTGCCGCTGTCGGTCCGCGACGCCCGTCGGCGGGCACCCGCCCTGCGTGAGCGGCTGCGCGACCGACCGCCACCACCATCCCGGACCACCGCCGCCGGCCCGGTGGCCCTGACCGCGCGCCGGATCGTGGTCCGCTACGGCGAGGTGTACGCCGTACGTGGCGTCGACCTCGACCTGCGGGCCGGCGAGATCACCGCCCTGATGGGCCGCAACGGCTCCGGCAAGTCGTCGCTGCTGTGGGCGGTGCAGGGCTCCGGCCCGCGCCAGGGCGGCCGGGTCGACGTCGGCGGCACCGACCCGAAACAGGTGTCCGCCGGGAAGGCCCGCCGCCTCGTCGGCCTCGTCCCGCAGACCCCCGCCGACCTGCTCTACCTCGACACGGTCGACGCCGAGTGCGCCCAGGCCGACCAGGAGTCGGGGTCGCCGGCCGGCACCTGCCGGGCCCTGCTCGACCGGCTGGTGCCCGGCCTGCCCGGTGCCAGCCATCCCCGCGACCTGTCCGAGGGGCAGCGGCTGGCGCTCGTACTCGCCGTGCAGCTGGTCGCCGCGCCGCCGGTGGTGCTGCTCGACGAGCCGACCCGAGGGCTGGACTATCCGGCGAAGCGGCACTTCGCGGCCGTCGTACGCGAACTCGCCGAGGCCGGCCGGGCGGTCGTCTTCGCCACCCACGACGTCGAGTTCGTGGCGGCGGCCGCCGACCGGGTCGTGGTGATGGCCGAGGGGGAGATCGTCGCCGACGGTCCGACACCGGACGTCGTCGTCGCGTCACCGGCCTTCGCGCCGCAGGTCGCCAAGGTCCTCGACCCGCTGCCCTGGCTGACCGTCGCCCAGGTCGCCGCCAGCCTCGCCGGACAGGATGTGCCGGCATGACCGAGCGGAGCGAGGGAATCGGTTGGCTCAGGCCCCGGTCATGCGGTGCCGAGCGAAGCGAGGGGCCGACATGACACCTTCTGTCGTGCCCCGTACCAGGGTGATCCGGGTGGCGCCGCGTAGTGCGCTGGTCCTGGTCCTGGCGTCGGCCGCCGGGCTGGCGATGTTCTTCTGGCCGCTGTTCCACGCACCCGGACCCGAGGCGATCGCGCACACCGCCGACGCTCCGCTGATCTTCGTGGTGATCCTGCCGGTGCTGGTCGCCGTCGTACTCGCCGAACTCTCCTCCGGCGGGATCGACGCCAAGGGGCTCGCCATGCTCGGCGTACTGTCGGCGATCAACGCCGCGCTGCGCCCGCTCGGCGCCGGGACCGCGGGCATCGAGACGGTCTTCTTCATGCTGGTTCTCGCCGGCCGGGTCTTCGGCCCGGGCTTCGGCTTTGTGCTCGGCTGTACGTCGCTGTTCACGTCGGCGCTGCTGACCGCCGGGGTCGGGCCGTGGCTGCCGTTCCAGATGCTCGCCTCGGCCTGGGTGGGGCTGGGCGCCGGACTGCTGCCGGCCCGTCCGCGCGGCAGGGTCGAGATCGCCATGCTCGCCGGGTACGGCCTGCTCGCCGCTTACGGGTTCGGCTTCCTGATGAACATGTGGTTCTGGCCGTACACGACCGGGATCGACACCCAACTGTCGTACGTGGCCGGGGCGCCGCTGCTGGAGAACCTGCACCGGTTCGCGGTCTTCACCGGGGTCACGTCGACGTTCGGCTGGGACACCGGCCGGGCGATCACCAACGTGGTCGCGATCGTGCTCGCCGGGCCGGCGGTGCTGGCCGCCCTGCGCCGGGCCGCCCGCCGCGCGGCCTTCGACGCCCCGGTCGTGTTCGACTCCGCCCCGGCCGGTCCCGGCCGGACCGGGCCGGCCGGGGGGTGAGCCCGGGCGGCTACTCGCCGGAGGGGGCGGCGAGTTGGACGCCCAGCCGGACCGGGGTCCCGAAATTCGGTGTCCCGTCGGCGTTCCAGGTGAACTTCTGGGCGCGGGTGGAGCGGTTCATGTCGCAGCCGCCGCCGGCCGAGTCGTTGGCGTGGTAGACGATCCAGTCCTCGGTGCCGTCCGGTGACTTGAAGAAACCGTTGTGGCCGGGGGCGTAGACGCCGTTGGCGTCGCTGCGCTGGAACACCGGGGTGGGGTGTTTGGTCCAGGAGGCCGGGTTGAGCGGATTGCTGCCGGTCAGGGTGAGTAGGCCGAGTTTGTAGTCGGGGCCCCAGCAGGCGCTGGCCGAGTAGACGATCATGGTTCGGCCGTTGTGGTAGAGCGGTTCGGGTCCCTCGGCGACCGGATGGGTCTGTCGCTCCCAACTCAGCGTCGGCGAGGTGAGCCGGACCCGGGAGCCGCTGATCGTCCACGGGTTGCTGAGCGGGGTGATGAACAGGCTCTGGCCGTTGCCGCCGCCGTTGTAGGTGCCCAGCAGGTAGAGGTTGCCGTTGACCTTCAGGACACTGGCGTCCAGTTGCCAGTCGCTGCCGAGGTCGGCCTTGAAGGTGTACGGCCCCATCGGGTCGGTGCCGGCGCTCTCCAGCACGTGCAGCCGCTGGGTCGGGTTGAAGTCGCTGACGTTCTGACCGGCGACGTAGTAGAGGTACCAGCGGCGCCCGTTGGGTCCGTCGAGCAGGTGGAACTCGGGGGCCCACATGTTGCAGCAGCCGTTCGGGCGCCCGGAGAGATCGAAGACGACCTGCTCGGGGGCGCCGAAGAGGCCGCTGAGTGTGCTCGACCGGCGCATCGTGATCGTGGAGTTCCAGGTGGTCGTGGCCAGGTAGTAGAAACCGTTGTGGTGTTGCAGCCACGGGTCCGGGCCGTTGCGCTTGATCGGGTTGGTGAAGGTCCCCGGGGTGCCGACCACCGGTCCCAGATTGACCATCCGCCACTGCTGGTTGTTGCCGTCCAGGTCCTGGTACTGCGAGACCATGGCCCCGTCTGCCGTCGACCACTCCCACACGTCGAGGGCCTTGCCGCTGTGTCGGTTGATCAGCCGTACGTGGCCGCCGGCGGAGTCGGCCAGCCGGAAGTGCTGCCGGGTGCTGCCGTTGTCGGCGTTCTGGACCAGTTGGACACCGTCGTTGGCGTTGGGCAGTTCGAGCACCTTGCCGCTGTGCCGGGACTGCACCCGGAAGAAGCCGTTGCCGGCGTCCAGGAACCGCCACTGCTGCCACGCGCCGTCGTTGCGGGCGTACTGGTTGATCGGGGCGCCGTCGTTGGTGGCCAGGTTGTAGACGTCGAGGGCCTTGCCGCTGTGCCGGTTGACGAGCACGTAGTAGGCGTTGGTGTCGACGGTGGCGGCAGAGGCCGCCGGCATGGCGACGGTCGCGGCGGTGCCCGTCACGACGAGGACGAGGCCGGCGGCGAGGCCCGCGCGCCAGCGCGGCCGCGTGCGGTGGGGTTGCTTCTCACGGATGGGTGGCATCGGCCCGCTCCCTGCCGTCGACGGAATGCATCGATGATGGTCGCGTTAACAATATGGCTTGTCAAGCTGCCGGTCAGTGTTGGTCGAACAGGATTGCTGGTGGATCTACCTGCTTGGACATGGGATGGAGTGGCAACTAAGTCGTCCGGAACGCTTGATAAGCATCGATGTTAGCCTTCACAATGCTGGCGGCTACCAGTGATCGGCGGGCCGCATCCGCCGCCGACCGGACCGTACGAGGAGACGCCGATGACCAGTCCCGCCGCGCCGCGCCGCGCCGGTCTCGTCCGCCGGGTCGCCACCGCGACAGTGCTCGCCGTGCTGGCGAGCCTGCTGCCGGCGGCACCGGCCCCCGCCGCCCCGGCGGTCAACCACACCAACCCGCTGGTCGCCCAGCGGGCCGACCCGCACATCGTCAGGCACACCGACGGCTACTACTACCTGACCGCCACGGTGCCCGAGTACGACCGCATCGTGCTGCGCCGCGCCACCACCCTGCAAGGGCTCTCCACCGCCCCGGAGACCACGATCTGGCGCCGGCACACCAGCGGCGAGATGAGCGCCCACATCTGGGCACCGGAGATCCACTTCATCAACGGCCGGTGGTACGTCTACTTCGCCGCCGGCCGGGCCGACGACATCTGGCGGATCCGGATGTACGTGCTGGAGAACTCCGCCGCGAACCCGCTCGGCGGCTCGTGGACCGAACGCGGCCGGATCACCACGCCGTGGGACACCTTCGCCCTGGACGCCTCGACGTTCGTCGCCGGCGGGGTGCGCTACCTGACCTGGGCGCAGCAGGAGCCGGGGATCGCCACCAACTCCAACCTCTACCTGGCGCGGATGGGCGCCGACCCGTGGACGATCACCGGCCCGGTGACCCGGCTGACCGTGCCGACGTACGACTGGGAGACCCGGGGCTTCCGGGTGGCCGAGGGACCGGCGGTGATCCAGCGCAACGGCCGGATCTTCCTGACCTACTCGGCCAGCGCGACAGATGCCAACTACTGTCTCGGCCTGCTGACCGCCGCCGCGACGGCGGACCTGCTCAACCCGGCGTCCTGGACGAAGAGCCCGACCCCGGTCTTCGCCAGCAACGCCGCCACCGGCCAGTACGGTCCCGGCCACAACTCGTTCACCACGTCCGACGACGGGCAGAGCGACATCCTCGTCTACCACGACCGCAACTACCGGGACATCAGCGGCGACCCGCTCAACGACCCGAACCGGCGGACCCGTATCCAGAAGCTGTACTGGAACGCCGACGGCACGCCCAACTTCGGCATCCCGGTCCCCGACGGCGCGACCCCGGTACGGCTGCGTTCGCACGACCTCCCCGCCAACTTCGTCCGCCACTCCGCCTACCGGGGCCGGGTCGAGCCGAACGTGACGAACCTGGCCGACTCCCAGTTCCGGATCGTCACCGGCCTGGCCGGCGCCGGGTCGGTGTCGTTGGAGTCGACCAACTTCCCCGGCCACTACCTGCGGCACCGCAACTACGAGATCCACCTGGAGCGCGACGACGGCTCGGCCCTGTTCCGGGCCGACGCGAGCTTCGTACGCCGGCCCGGACTGGCCGACGGTGCCGGGATCTCGCTCGAATCGGGGAACTTCCCCGGCCGGTACGTCCGCCACCGCACCGGGCTGCTGTTCATCGAGCCGGTGGGCACGGCCGCCGAACGGGGGTCGGCAACGTTCCACCTGGAGTGACAGCGGTCGCTGACGCTCACTGGTCGACGGTGAAGATCACGTGCTTGCCGTCGCGGGCGGCGCGCTGGAAGAAGGCCACGAGATCGGTGAAGTTCGCCCAGGTGTATTCGAAGTCCTCGGCGCCGTGGTTCACGCCGTAGTCCTCGACGTCGATCGCCCGGTAGCCGGCGAGCAGCCGGTCGCGGTCGACCGGGACGAGCGCTTCGGCGACGTCGCGTACCCGGTCCGGGGTGAGGAGGCCGACGATGTAGTCGTCGTCCTCGTGGACCTGGAGACCGCCGAGGACCGCCGCGTTGAGGGGATAGTCGCCGTTGTCGTAGCCGAGCAGGCCGTCGGTCAGGCAGCGGTGGATCGCGTCCCAGGCCTTGTCGGTCTCGCAGTGGTCGACCTCGTCCCAGGCCTCCTCGATCCCGGTGACGATCGCCATCACCGCCGCGTCGTCGTCGGCCGACAGCAGCCGGGCCGCCGCCTCCTCGTCGATCGCGAAGTGCACACCGAGACTGCTCATGACCCGTTCTCCTCCACCGGAACCCGAAATGCCTGGCGGGAGGGTACGGGACCGGGCCGACACATCCGGGCCGGGCGGGGGGAAGCCGCCCGGCCCGGATCGTCAGCGGATCACGGGGGCGAGATGCCCGGGGCCGCGCCGGACCCGAACGACCATCCCTCCACAGTGCCCGGTGCCGGGTTGTAGCTGCTGGCGCCGAGCGTGCTGTACGACCAGCTGCCGCCGGCCGGCGCGTGCCAGTACGACCAGTACGCGCTGGCCGGCGGGGTGTTGACGCACGGTTCGGTGGCAGCGGTCGGCAGCCCGTCGAGGCGGCAGACGAACGCCAGCCCCCACCGGGCCGTACCGGTGACGGCGAAGCCGGCGCCCTGGAGGGCGGCCAGCCCGGTGGCCGGGTCGCCGGGCGCGCACCGTACCTCGATCGACCCGCCGAAGGCGGTGAAGTCGACGACGACCGTGACGCCGGTCGTCCCGACGCAGGCCGCGGCGTGCGCGGCCCGGGGTGCCGGCTCGGCGACGGTGAGGCCGGCGGTCAGCACCAGGAGCGCGGCGAGGGTCGCGGCCCAGCGTCGGGTCCGCGCGATCGCCGTACTCACCGGCACGCCAGGGTGGGCGCGGCGCCGCGGGCGCCGGTGGCGGAGAGCTTCGCGAAGCCGACCGCGGCCAGCCCCGGGACGGCCTGGGCGGTGGCCCGGGGTGCGGTGGCCGGGTCGAAGCCGGCGCCGGTGTACGCGACCGCGCCACGGTCGGCCACCGGGCCGGAGCAGCCGACCTGGAGCCCGAGCAGGAAGATGTTCGCCCTGGCGGCGGCGATCAGCCGCCCGCCGGCCCACAGCGCCTGGGCGGCGAGACCGGTGCTGTTGGCGTTCGGCTCGCCGGCCGCGTTGCCGAACGAGCCGTTCGCGGCCTGTACGCCGGTCAGCCAGGCGAGCCCGGCCGCCGCGTCGGCGTACCGGTCGACGGCCAGCAGGGCCTGCACGGCCAGCGCCGTCGCGTCGACGTCGCTGACGCAGGTGGCCTGCGCGAACAGCAGCGGGTAGCCGCCGTCGGCGCAGCGGCTGCCGGCCAGGAACGCGGCGGCGGTGGCGGGGGCGCCGGCCGGGGTGCGGTCGAGGGCGAGCAGAGCGAAGGACTGGCTGAAGGCGTTGCTGTAGTCGCCCCACGCGGACCGGTCGGAGAACCGGCCGGACGGGTCTTCCAGGCCGCGCAGTCGGGCGACCAGGTCGACGCCGCCGAACGCGGTCGGGTCGACACCCCGGACCTGGGCGGCGAGGGTGAGCTTGGCGGTGGCGCCGGCGTAAGCCTCGGTGCTGCCGTCGCCGACGTAGCCGGTGAGGATCTCCGGCCGGGCGAGCCAGGTGAGCGCCTTGGCGCCGTTCTCGTCGGCGACCTTGGCGGCGGCGAACGCGAAGACGGCGTCGATGGTGAGGCCCTGGTCGGGGTAGCTGACGCCGCCGAACTCGGTCTCGAAGCGCTCGCCGTCGACCATCTGCCGGGCCAGCCAGCCGGCGGCGGCGTCGGAGCGGCTCAGGGTCGGCGGGGCGGCGGCCGCGGCGGCCGGTGCCGCGACGGTCAGGGCGGCGGCGAGTACGCCGCACAGCAGGGCGGGGAGTTTGTGCCGGGATAGCGAGCGGACCATGTGTGGGCACGCCTTTCCGGCCCGAAGGTAACGAGGCCGGAGGTCCCTGCGCTCACGGTGCGCGGTGGGGATTTATCCGGACTCCGTCCCGTGGGCCACGACGGGTGAGGAGCGGGTTTGCGCGCAGGTGGGCATTCGGGCTCACCGCCGGGCACAATGCAGTGCTCGACGGCCTACCGTTGCGGGCCAGCGCCGGACTTCGACCGGACTTCCCCCACGGTGCACGCATCTTCTGTTGTGGACGGTAAGTCTTTCGGAGTCGCCCACCCGCTGTCAATCCGCTGGTGGGTGGCATGTGCCACCCCGGATGTCACCCTCCCGACAGTCACTCTCCGCAATATGGCAACGGTGCGACGGACGTGAATTCGAAGGGCCCGTATCCGTCGGGTTCGTCAGATGATCTACCCGTTTCTAACTGAATGATCATCGTCTATAGTGATGCTCGGCGACGTGGCCAGGTGGCATTGCTGCCGGGTGCATTCTTTCTGGATCTCGGCAAGCAGGGGGACCGGGTGAAACCACTGCACCACGGTCAATGTCTGGCGCGAATCCGGCCGCCCATTGTGGCGTAGCTCGGCCACCGCCCAGCCCTGACCGATCCATTGCCGTAAGGCTGATGGGGGGAGACCTGTGACCACCGAACTCTGGAATCCGGCGACCTTCGACGCGCTGCGGCGGCAACTGATCCCGTCGTTCGACCTCCTCTACGGCAGCGCGGTCAGCGTGGTCGCCATGTCGGTGCCCCGCCGGCCCCGCATCCTCGACCTGGGCGCCGGCACCGGCCTGCTCAGCGCGGCGCTGCTGGAGCGGCTGCCCGACGCCGAACTGCTCCTCGTCGACCGGTCGCAGCCGATGCTGGCCAAGGCCGTGCAGCGTTTCGAGACCGTCGAGCACGTTCGCACGCTGGTCGCCGACCTCACCGACCCGCTGCCGGTCGGCCCGTTCGACGCCGTCGTCTCCGGCCTGGCGATCCACCACCTGCCGCACGAGGGCAAGCGCGACCTGTTCGCCCGCATCCGCGACGTACTGCGCCCGGGCGGCCTGTTCGTCAACGTCGAGCAGGTGCTCGCGCCCACCCCGGCGATCGAGGCGCTCTACGACCGCCAGCACGAGAAGCACGTGCACGACTCCGAGACGCCGGCCGACGAGTGGGCCGCCGGCCGCGAGCGGATGAAGCACGACATCTGCATCGACGTCGACACCCAACTCGACTGGCTGCGGCAGGCCGGCTACGCGCAGGTCGACTGCCTGGCCAAGGACTGGCGGTTCGCCACGTACGCCGGGTGGACGGCATGACCGCCGAAGACCCGGACACGCTCTACACGGCCGTACGCGCGGTCGCCGCGGCCCGCCCCGACGCACCCGCCGTCGAGACCACGGGAGGAGACGCGGTCAGCTACACCGAACTGGTCGCGCTGGTCGACCGCCTGGCCGGCGGCCTGGCCGCCCGGGGCGTACGCGCCGACGACAGCGTCGCCTTCGCCATGCGCAACAGCATCGGATACGTCGCACTGATCATCGCCGTGGCCCGGCTCGGCGCCCGCTACGTACCGCTGATGGGCAACTTCGACGCGGCCGACCTGCGCACCGCGCTGGACCGTACCGAGCCGGTCCTGGTGGTGACCGACGGTCACCGCGAGCTGCCGCCCGGGCCGCCCACCGTGGGCCTCGACGAGCTGGGCGCCGCCGACCCGCTCGCGGAGCCCGCCACCGAGGTGCACCACCGGATCTTCCGCACCCTGTGGACCTCCGGGTCCACCGGCTTCCCGAAGCTGATGGCCTGGCGGCAGGACAAGTTCGTGCGGGAGCGCCGTCGCTGGATCGCCGACGTCGACATCCGCGACACCGACGCGTTCCTGTGCCGGCACACCCTCGACGTCGCGCACGCCACCGACCTGCACGTCTTCGCCGCGCTGCTGTCCGGGGCCCGCCTGGTGCTGGCCGACCCGGCCACCCCGGCGGACGTACTGCTGCGCCAGCTCGCCACGTACGGGATCACGGTGATGAGCGCGCTGCCGAAACACTACGAGGACCTGGTGGCGGCGGCGGACGGCGAGGTAGACCTGTCCCGGCTGCGCCGGCCGCTGTGCGGTGGCGCCTACCTGCCCCCGGCCGTCATCCGGCGGGCCGACGAGGTGCTCGGCATCCGGATCCGGCAGATCTACGGCTCCACCGAGTTCGGTCTCGCGCTGGGCAACATGACCGACGAGGTTCAGGCCGACGCCGGCATGATCCCCGTACGCGGTGTCGGCACCCGCCTGGAACCCTTCGCCGAGACGGTCGGCACCGAGCCGGACATCGGCGAGCTGGTCCTGAAGTCGGACTGCACCAGCGAGGGCTACCTCGGCAACGACGAGGCCAACGCCCGCACCTTCCGCACCCCCGAGTTCTGGACCGGCGACGTGGCCCGCCGCGGACCCGACGGCTCCTACCGCATCCTGGGCCGGGTCTCCGAGGCGCTGGCCACCCCGGCCGGGCCGGTGCTCGCCCCGATGCTCGACGACGAGATCGCCGGCACCGGCGCCGTCGACACCGCGGTCTGCCTCGCCGTCCACCCCGGACGGTACGCCGCCCAGGTCGCCGTCGCGGTCCGGCCCGCCACCGGCCGGTCCACCGACGAGGTCGGCAAGATCGTGGAGGACGTCCTGCGCGCCCACGGGCTGGACGGCACCGTCCGGTTCGTCGACGAGATACCCCGCACCCCGGTCGGCAAGATCGACAAACCGCTGCTGCGGCACCGCCTCGGCCTTTCCGGAGGATCCCGATGAGCATCCACCACGACCGCGGCGCCGGCCCGACCCTGCTGGTCGTACCGGGGCTGGCCGCCACCGCCGGCTTCCTCGCCGAGGCCGTCGCCGACCTCGCCGCCGACCACCGGGTGGTCACCGTCGAACTGCCCGGCCACGGCCGCAACACCGGCGGTACGGCGTCGCTGGCCGCCGCCGCCGAGGACGTGCACCGCACCGTCGAGGCGCTCGACCTGCGCGACGTGACGCTGCTCGGCTGGTCGCTCGGCGCCACCGTCGCGTACGGCTACCTCGAACGCTTCGGTGCCGCCCGGACCGCCGGGCTGGTCTCCGTCGAGCAGACCCCGTGCCTCGTCGGCGACGACGGCTGGCCCTTCCCGGCCTTCGGCAACCTGACCACCGCCGCCGCCGCGCAGTTCGGACAGGCCATCGCCGCCGACTACGGCGCGTTCGCCGACAACCTGGTCCGCGGCTCGTTCGCCGTCGGCGCCGACCCCGATCCGGCGGTCGTCGCCGACCTGGTCGCGCAGGCCGGCCGGTGCGACCCGGCCGCGGTCGGCGCGCTGCTCGCCGACGCGGTCGCCGCCGACTGGCGGCAACGGGTCTCCCGGCTGGGCGTCCCGACCCTGCTCGTCCACGGTGCCCGCAGCCAGGTCTATCCCGGTGCCGTCGGCGGCTGGCTCGCCGACGCGATCCCGGGCGCCCGGCTGGAAACCTTCGCCCACAGTGGACACCTGCCGTTCGTCGAGGAGCGCGACAGGTTCACCCGTACGGTCCGCGAGTTCGTCGCCCGGGTCGCCGAGCCGGCCCGCACCCATGGGAGTGAAGCCGATGGCTGAAACCACCGCCGCGTCCCCCGCCCGCCGGCTGAGCTGGATCTACCCCGACCGGGGTACGGCCTGGCAGCGCCGCGCCGAGGACGAGGCCGTCTGGGAGCCCTACCGGAAGGTGGCCGCCGACCTCGGCCTGGAGATGACGCTCAACAAGCCGGAGGAGATCGCGGTCGACACCACCGACGCGACCCGGCCCAGGCTCTACCTCAACGGCGACCCGGTCACGCCCGCCGACACCATCTTCGTCACCTCGCTCTACTCGCTGCCGCACCAGAGCCAGGACGTGGAGAACCAGCTCTTCCTCTTCACCATCCTGGAGCGGGCCGGCTTCTACCTGCCGATCCCGCCGGCCCTGTCCTACATCGGCGAGGACAAGACCGCCACGATGCTGCACCTGCGGGACAGCCCGGTGCCGCTGCTGCCGACCGTACGCGTGATCGGCGGCCGGGAGGCGATGAGCGGGCACTTCGACCCCGCCTTCGCCAACCTCGACTACCCGATGATCGTCAAGCCGGCCTACTGGGGGATGGGGCTCGGCATCTCGGTCGTGCACAACGTGCACGACCTGCGCGGCGTCATCGGCCTGGCCGGCGGCTCCGACACCGCGCTCGTCGCCCAGCCCTACCTGCCCGGCGTGCACGAAAAGCGGGTCTACTGCGTCGACGGCCGGGCACACACCGTGCTGGAGGGCGTCAAGGACGGCTACTGCCTGATGGTCACCAAGGCGGTCGGCGGCCGCCACGAGCGCGGCTACGCCAGCCTGCCCGCCGACCTGGAGGACGCGATCGCCTACGCGGCCTCCCGGCTGCCCACCCCGTACTTCTGCGTCGACTTCCTCATCGACGGCGACCGGTACTGGATCTCCGAGATCGAGCTCGACGGCGCGGTCGCCTTCAACGGCGACCCCGAGCAGGACCGGATCGCCGGATCCATCGTCCGGTCCCGCTTCCAGGCATACCAGGCCGGCCACGCCGCCTTCCTGGCCGGCGGGGGAGGCCCGGCGTGACCATCGGCCGCCTGCCCTGGCACGACATCCTCGCCCAGGCCCGGTGGCTGGCCGACCACGGCGGCGCGCCGGTCCCCGACGACGCCGCCGGCCTGGAAGGGTTGGCGGTGACCGGCCCGGCCGAGATCCTCGCGATCTCCCGGCACATGTCGCGCGACGGGGGCGGCATCCTGATGTCCAGCGGCGGCACCACCGGGCGGCCGAAGCTGACCTTCGTCAGCTACCACCAGGCACACGACCGGCTGCTGCGCCAGTGGCGGCCGCTCGCCCCCGGCAACCTGATGCTCAACCTGTTCACCCCCGGCCGGATGTGGGCCTCGCACTACTACATGCAGGCGCTGGCCGAGCACAGCCGCTGCGACATCATCCCGGCCGGCCCGCACTCGCCGGCCGAGATCGCCGACTGGATCCCGATGTGGAACGACGTCGGCGTCGACGCGGTCTGCGGCACCCCGACCGCCCTGGCCGACCTCGCCCGCGGCGTACTCGACTCCGGCCTCGTCCTGCCGCTGAAGAAACTGATCTGGATGGCCGAACCGTGGACCGACGACAAGGAGAAGACGGTCCGCGCCGCCTTCCCCGACATCGGCTTCTGGGGCAACTACGGCTCCGTCGAGACGTACGTGATGGCCACCAACACCCCGGCCTGCGACCTGTCGGTGCTCCACCTGATGCCCGACCAGGTCATCGAACCCGACGACGCCGGCGCACTGCTCTCCCGGCGCGGCACCGGATGGACGGTGCCGACGGTCCGCTACCGCCTCGGCGACCGGGTCGCACCCGCCGAATGCCGCTGCGGCCGCCCGGACGCGCTGCGCGTACTCGGCCGCGCCGACGACGCGATCAAGCTGCACGGCGCCCTCGTCGGGATCGGCGAGGCCCTTTCGGTCGTACGCGCCCAACCCGGCGTCCGCGACGCCCAGTTGGTGCTCACCCGCGGCACCGAGTCCCGCCACTCCGTACGGCAACTCACCGTCCACTTCACCGGCGACGCCGACCCCGGCGCGGTCCACGAGCGGCTGCTCCGCGAGTTCTACGACCTGGGCGTCATCGCCCAACACCACCCGGACGCGATCACCACCGAACGGGTCACCGCCCTCGGCCGGGTCGAACGCACCAACAAGATCCCACCCATGCTGTGGCGGGAAGCGGCCCAGCCCTGACCACGACCGACGAGCACCCACGGAGCGGACCGACATGACGAAGATGCGGGGCAACCCGTGGGCGATCCTGGCCGTGCTGGCGCTGGCCTACTTCCTGACCCAACTGGACGTGGCGGTCCTGGCCGTCGCCATCCCCAGCGTGATGACCGACCTCGACGCCACCACCGACCAGGTCGTCTGGTCGATCAGCGCGTACATCTTCGTGCTGGCGGTCGTGCTGATCACCGCCGGGCGGCTCGGCGACCTCTACGGCCGGCGCCGGCTGTTCGTGATCGGCGTCGCCCTCTTCACCCTCTTCAGCCTCACCGCCGGGCTGGCCGAGACCCCGGGGCAGCTCATCGCCTCCCGGGCCGCGCAGGGGCTCGGCGCCGCCCTGCTCACCCCGCAGACCCTCGCGCTGCTGGTCGAGTTCTTCCCGGCCGACCGGCGCGGCATGGCGCTGGGCATCCGGGGCGCGGTCGGCGGCGTCGCCGCCGTCACCGGCCCGGTCGTCGGCGGGGTGCTGGTCAGCGCACTCGACTGGCGGTGGGTCTTCCTGGTCAACGCCCCGCTCGGCGTCGCCATGCTGGTGCTCGCCTGGCTGGTCATCCCGGAGACCCGCCCGGAGCGCCGACACCGCCTCGACCTGCTCGGCGTACTCATCGCCTCGGCCGCCCTTTTCTGCCTCACGTTCGCGATCAGCCAGGGCGAGCGATACGCCTGGAACGGCTGGATCTGGGCGCTGCTCGCCGGCTCCGGGGTCCTCTTCGCCGCCTTCGTCGTGCAGCAGCGCGGCCGGCAGGACAGCGAACCGCTGGTCCCGTTCGGCCTCTTCCGCGACCGCAACTACACGCTGATGAACGCCTTCTCGCTCACCACCTCGGGCACCGTCATCGGCCTGGTCCTGGTGCTGTCGCTCTTCCTCCAGTCGGTGCTGGGCATGGACCCGCTCGCCGCCGGCCTGGTGATCGTGCCGGCCTCGCTGTTCTCGACCCTGTTCGACCCGGTCGCCGGCAAGCTCTCCGAACGCGTCGAGGGCAAGCACCTGCTGCTGGTCGGCGCGGTGCTGACCGCCGGCGGCATGCTGTGGGCGATGACCGCGATGTACGAGGGCGCCGACTGGCAGTCCTTCGTCGCGCCGATGAGCGTCATCGGGATCGGCAACGCCTTCCTGTTCACGCCGCTGGCCGTCGTCGCGCTCGGTGGCGTGCAGCCGAAACTGGCCGGCGCGGCGTCCGGCGTACTGGTCACCGCGCTCCAGATCGGCTCGATGATCGGCTCGGCCGCGGTCGGCGCCGTGCTCCAGGGCACCGGTGTCTCGGTCACCGCCGAAACGGCCCGTACGGCGATGCTGCTGCTCGTCGTGGTCGCCGCCCTCGGCGCGCTGGCCTGCCTGGCGGCCCGCCCCAACCTGCGTACGGCGACCGACGGTCCGAAGCCGCCGCCGGAGAGCGACCCGGACCGGCCGGTGGCCGCCACCGCCGACCCCGTCGACCGGTAGCGCTAGCGGGACGGCGCCGCGACGAACCGCAGTTCGGCGCTGTAGCGGCGGCCGTCGGCGTCGGCGAGCCACATCTGGTCCGGCGCCGGCAGCATCTCGGTCACCGTCACCCGGGCCTCGGACCCGGCCGTACGGTCGGCCCGGCGCACCATCCGCGCCAGCACCTCGACCGAAGCCAGGCTGGTGAGGTCGACGTGCACCGGCTTCTTCTCACCGGTGGCGCGGACGAACACGTGCCGGGGCAGCCCGTGCCCGACCGCGAAGCGGCGGGCGGCCAGGAACCGCCGCGCCTCGTCGGCGTCCCCGGCGAACCCGAGCGCGGCCGCCGGGAACGTCCACGTCTCCCGGTTGACCACCAGCCGGTCGATGGTGACCCGGGGCCGGTGCGGCGCCGGCGACAGCAGCCGGAAGTGCGGCATCAGGTTGCCGGCGATCAGGTCGGCGAACACCTCGACCAGGTCGAAGCCGGGGTCGTCGGCGTGCCGGCGGACGGTCAGCCGGCCCCCGACGTCGACGACGTCGCAGGCGCCGACCACCAGGTCGCGTTCCGGGTCGGCGTCACAGGTGTCCGGCGCGAAGACCAGCCGCCGGTCGGCCGGGCCGAGCAGCCGCCGCGAGAACCTGGTCGCGGTGCCGCCCTGCGCCCCGGTCGCACCGATCCGGACCACGCCGCCGGGCAGGTCGGCCGCCATCGCCGCGGCCAGCGCCTCCGGCTCCGGATGGCAGTCGACCCAGCTCGCGTAGCGCATCGTGTGGTAGCTCGGATGCAACTCGCCGAGGACCCAGTCGAAGTCGCCGGCGCGTACGGCGTCGAGGTCCGGTGCGGCGATCATCAGGTCGGGACTGTGCTGGACGGCGGCGGCCCAGCCCGGCGGGCCGGCCGGGAAGACCTCGGCGAAACCGGCGCGCAGATCGGCCGACGTCCGCGCCACCCGCCGCACCCCCTCGGGCACGGCGAGCAGCCGCTCCCACCGCTGGTGCAGCGCCCTGGTCAACGGCCGGACCAGGGCGTCCGGGGCGTCGAGCAGCGGGCCCCGGGCGGTGAGCCACAACTCGGCGAGCGGCACCACCCCGTCCGCCCGGCCGTCCGCCAGCCGGTCGAAGACCGTCCGCAGGGTGCGCCGGTAGAGGGCCGCCCCGGCCGCCGTGTACCAGCGGGCGCTGTCGAGCAGCAGCGCCAGCGGCCCACGCAGCGGATCGAGCGCGGCCCGGCCGAGCACGACCGAGTCGGGCCGGCGGCACTCCTCGAAGACCAGGGTGCGACCGGCGTAGAGCGCGCCGGCCTCCCGTACCGACGCCTCGCCGGTGAGTTCGGTGAAGACGGTGCCGAGCGTGCCCAGCGCGGCGACCACCTTGTCCGGGGCGCCGCGGGCCGCCTCCACCCCGCCGGCCGCGGCGGCCAGCCGGTCGAAGGCGCGCAACGCCGGCTCGCGTACGGCCGGGTCGTCGACCCCGGCCACGACGGCCCGCATCGTCTCGGCAGCCCGCAGGTCGTCGGCCGGCGCCTCCAGGGTCCATTCGATCCGCCGGGCCCGGTGCAGGCCGGTCAGCGCCGCCCACACCCGGTCCGGGTCACCGGTCGGGGCATCCGGGGCGGCCACCACGGCCGCCACCACCTCGCGGGCGGTCCGGCCGGGTCGCAGCGCGGCCAGCACCGCCGCCGACACCGGATCGAGCGGTACGTCGGCGGCCAGCGGTATCCGCAGCGACGACCCGTCGGCGCGCAGCAGCGGCAGCAGCCGCGGGACCAGCCACGGCCGCAGCGGCGGGGCCAGCGCCCGGCCCAGCGCGGCGAGCGCCCAGCCTTCGAGGTAGAGGGTGCGCGAGCCGGGAGTGTCGTCGTCCGTGGGCCCGACCGGCAGCGGCTGGTCGGGGTCGATCCGGCCCCAGCGCAGCGGGCCGAAGAAGCCGATCGTGTCGTTCTTGGCGCAGTAGCGGTGCAGGTAGCTGGTCACCAGCGTCTCGGTCTTGCGGTGCCGGCCGGTGCGCGAAACCGTGCCCGGGTCGCGGCGCAGCAGCGTGTCGAAGCCGGTGGTCAGCGCCTGCGGGTTCTGCCAGGCGACCGCCTCGCGCACCAGCGGATCGCTCGCGGCCCGGTGCAGCGCCCTGCCGAGGGCCACCCCGGCGCTGTCGAACCGCGTCCGGTAGGCCGCCTCGCGCTCGGCTTCCGGCGCGGTGCCGAGGTCGTCGGCGAGCGCGGCCAGTCGCGGGTCGGCCAGCGGTTCGAGCAGGTCGACGGGAAAGCCGGCGGCCCGTAGGCAGAACCACGGCCACAGGCTCCAACCGCCACCCAGTTCGACGAGGTCGCCCGACTGACGGTCCACACCCATCCTCCGCGAACTCGGCGTACGCGACCCATCCGGCACCGTCCACTGTATCGACGGCGGCACCGGCGCTCCCTCGCCGACTCGGCGCCACCGGCGCACGTTTCGTGCACACAACCCTGTGCGGACGGGCATCCGGTCCGGGGCCGACCGCCTCAGTCGCCGCCGGGTGCCGGGAACAGCCAGTGCAGCGCGGCGAGGCTCTTGTCGACGTACGCCGACCGGTCCGGTGCCTCGAAGCCGTAGACGAGGTCCTCGAACACACCGCACCGGGCGTAGAAGAGGGCCCGGTCACGCAGCCCGTCGCGGTCCGGGCCGGTGCGGCCGGCGGCGTCCAGGGCCGTCTCGAGCGCGGCCGGGCCGAGGTCGCGCAACAGCAGGCCGAAGTCGTACGCCGGGTCGACGATCGCGGCGTCGCTCCAGTCGACGACGCCGGTCACCGTCCGGGTGGCCGGGTCGACGAGGACGTGTTCGACGCCGAGGTCGTTGTGCGAGAACACCGGGACGTACCCGCCGTCCGGCGGCGGCGCGGCGAGGAACGCCCCGATCGCCGCACCGTGCTCCGCCGGCAGCCGGCCGGCCAGGGCGGCGTGGTTCTCCACGGCCTCGGCGAGCCAGTCGGGCAGCGGCTGGTGGTCCGGTTCGGCCACCTCGGCCATCCGCTCGACCGGTACGGCGTGCAGCGCCCCGAGCAGCCGGCCGATCGCGGCGGCCACCGGTGCGGCGTACGCCAGGCGGTCGGGCAGGTCCAGCAGCGGCACCCCCGGCACCTTCCGGTACGCCAGGCAGCCCAGCTCCGGCGCGGCGAACAGCGGCGTCGGCACCGGCAGCGGCGACAGGTCGGCGACGGTGGCGAGCAGGCGGGCCTCCCGTTCGGTCGCGGGTGCCGGGTCGGCCTCCTTGCGGACGCGCAGGATCAGTTCGCCGTCGACCTCGTACGCGACGTTGTCCTCGCCCTCGCCCAGCGGCTCCAGCCTGCCGAGGTGCGTTCCGGGCAGGTGTGCCGCCAGGGCCGTCCGCGCGATGTTCTCCAGATCCCGGTTCAGCATCCGACGACCCTACCGATCCGCGCCGCCGGCCCGGCGGATCCACACGGGTGCCCCGGCCGATATGTGCACCGGCGCCAATGTCGCCATTTGTCATAAGAATGTCGTGACCCGGCCCGCGCTGTCATTCCCCGCGTACGGGGCTCCACGACATCGGCGACGGCGGCTTGAGTGGGGACATCGCCGGGCGGAAGCGCCGCCCGGAACCCACCACCGGGGAGGCACACCACCATGGGTTGCTGGTCGGCACTGCACGGGCCGGTGTCCGGATGAGCGGCGACGTCGCCGACGGCCGGCATCCGTCCGGTGTGGACATCGACCGGCCGAGCGCGGCCCGCGTCTACGACGCGCTGCTGGGCGGCTCGGCGAACTTCGCGGCCGACCGGGCGCTCGCCCGGCAGATGCTCACCGCCGAACCGCACGCCGGCCGCTGGGCCCAGGCCAACCGGGCGTTCCTGCGCCGCGCCGTCGACTTCCTGCTCGACGAGGGCGTACGGCAGTTCGTCGACCTCGGTTCCGGGCTGCCGACCGTCGGCAACGTCCACGAGATCGTGCACGCCGCCGACCCCGACGGCCGGGTCGTCTACGTCGACATCGACCCGGTCGCCGTCGCCCACGGCCAGTCCCTGCTGGCCGGTGACGACCGCGCGGCGATGGTGCAGGCCGACATCCGCGACGTGAACGCGATCCTTGCCGACCCGGCGACCCAGGACCTGATCGACCCCGACCAGCCGGTCGGTGTCCTCGCCGTCGCGGTCCTCCACTTCGTCGCCGACGACCCGGCCCGGATTCTCGCCGGGTTCCGGTCGGTCGCCGCACCCGGCAGTCACCTCGTCGTCTCCCACCTGACCACGCCGGACGAGATGTCGGCGGCCACGGTCGGCGTGGTGGCGCAGTACAACACCCGCACCGGTACGCCGTTGACGTTCCGTAGCCGGGCCCAGGTCGCCGACCTGTTCGCCGGCTGGCGGCTCCTCGAACCCGGGGTCGTACCGGTCGACGCCTGGTGGCCCGAACCCGGCGACCTCGAAGCGCCCGGCGCCCACCCCCGGGTGCCGATCTGGGCCGGCGTCGGCCGGCTGCCGTACACCCGATGACCTCGCCGGTGCCTCGCCCGGCCGATCCGGGCGGGGCGCCGGCGTGTCCATGCCTCGCCAACCCTGTCCGTTTGGAGTGAACAGAGATGCGCAACAGACCTGCCCGCCGCGCCGGTACGGCGATCCTGGCCGGGCTGCTCGCGGTCACCGCCGCCTGCACCGCCGCGCCGGCCCGGCAGCCGGACGGGGTGGACCGGGTGGTCTACCTGACCGCGTTCGCGAGCTTCGGCCGGGAGGCGTACGCCTGGGTGGCCCTGGAGAAGGGCTTCTTCCGCGACCGGAACATCGAGGTGGAGATCAAACCCGGGCAGGGATCGGCCGACAACCTCAAACTCCTCGCGGCCGGGCAGGCACAGTTCTCGGCCAACGACCTGTCGGGCGTCATGATCACGCTGGGGCAGGGTGACTACCAGGGCGACGTACGCGCGGTCGCGGCGATCCAGCAACGCACGCTGAACTCGATCACGGTCCTGGAGTCTTCGGGCATCACCACCCCGGCCGACCTGGTCGGCAAGCGGGTCGGCGGGGTGCCCGGTGGCGCGCCGATGCTGCTGTGGCCGGCGTACGCCAGGCTCGCCGGCATCGACCCGGCGAGTGTGCAGTGGGTCAACGCCCCGGCGCAGCAGACGCCGGGGCTGCTGGCCGCCGGCCGGGTCGACGGTATCGGCCAGTTCACCGTGGCCCGGGGCACGGTCGAAAAGGCCGCCCAGGGCCGACCCGTGCACCTGCTGCCGTATTCGGACGTCATCGCCGACCTGTACGGCAACGCCCTCATCGCACCCATGACCCTGATCAAGGACGACCCCGACCTGGTACGCCGGTTCAGCGAGGCGATCCTCGAAGGACTCGTCTACTCCATCGACCACCCCGACGAGGCCGGCCAGATCCTGCACAAACACGTGCCGTCCGCCGACCCGGCCGCCGCCGCACAGGAGGTCGCCCTCATGCAGCCATACGTGCTGTCGAACGCCCGCGCCGGCGTACTCGACCCGGAACGGATCGCCCGCGCCATCGCCGTCCTCCAGGGCGCCGGCACGATCCCCGCCGGACTCGCCCCGGACCGGGTCGCCGCCTTCGACCTGGCACCCGCCCCCGCCTGAGTCCCGTCCGGCGGGGAGCCGCACCACCCCGCGGCCGGGGGCACGTCACGCCCAGCGCGATCGGGGGCGTGCCCCCGGCCACCCTCGTACCCACGCACCGCCGGCCACCGGCCCGATCCTGGAGCACCCACCCTTGACCAGGCACGACCACTACGCCTACGACAACGACCACCCCGCCGCACCGAACCAACTCGCCAGCCTCGCCGCCCTCCTCGACGACGTCACCATCGGCCGGCTCGCCCACCTCGACCTGCGCGGCCGGCGCTGCCTCGAAATCGGCGCCGGCGGCAGCGCCGTACCCGCCTGGCTCGCCGAGGAGGTCGGACCGGGCGGACACGTCTTCGCCACCGACATCCGTCCCGCCTTCATTCCCCGCCACCCACGCCTGACCGCCCTCGCCCACGACATCGCCACCGACCCCGTCCCGAAACCGCCGTACGACCTCATCCACGCCCGCCTCGTCCTCATGCACCTGCCACAGCGCGAACGCATCCTCGCCCGCCTCGCCGACGCCCTCACCCCCGGCGGCGTCCTCTGCGTCGAAGACTGGGCCATCCAGCCCGACACCGCCGTCATCGACGCCCCCACCACCGGCGCCCGCACCCTGTTCGCCGTCTACCAGCACGCCGTCGCCCGCGACATCCTCGCCGCCGCCGGCACCGACCTCACCTGGGCCGTCCGCATCCACCCCGCCATGCGCGCCGCCGGCCTGCGCGACCTGGACACCGCGATCCACACACCCGTCTGGTACGCCGGCAGCCCCGGACTCGCCCTGGTCAGCGTCAACATCGCCCAACACCGCGACCGCCTCACCACCGGCGCCCTCACCGACACCGACCTCGACGAGATCGCCCGCCTCGCCACCGACCCGGCCTCCGGCCTCGTCGTACGCGGCCACCTGCTCTATTCCACGATCGGCCGCCGGGACTGACCCCGTCGCCGGTCCGGGTCACGGCCCGGCCCGGGCCGGCGGTGGGGTGTGCCGGGCGACGTACGTCGTGCCCTCGCGGACAGCGTCCGGCACCGGCCCCGCCGGCCGGTGGGTTCCCCAGCCCCGCCGGCCGGCGGCGTGCCGCATCAGCGACACTCCCGCGACTATTGGCCCGGCATCTGCCGGGGTATCAGAGCTTTTCAACTCGCAGATGCGGCCATAGGGTGGCGGGGTGACCACCTATCGGATCGGCGAGGCGGCCGAACTCCTCGGTGTCAGCGTCGACACCGTCCGCCGCTGGATCGACGGGGGCCGGCTCGCCGCCGAACGCGACGACCACGGCCACCGCACGATCTCCGGCGTCGACCTGGCCCGGTTCGCCAAGTCGCTGGCCGACGACCCGGACGAGGACGCCGGCCGTTCGTCGGCCCGCAACCGGCTGCGCGGGATCGTCACCGCGGTCACCCGCGACTCGGTGATGGCCCAGGTCGACATTCAGGCCGGACCGTTCCGGGTGGTGTCGCTGATGAGCCGGGAAGCCGTCGACGACCTCGGCCTGGAGGTCGGCTCGACCGCCGTCGCGGTGATCAAGTCGACCACCGTCGTGGTGGAACGGGCCCGCTGACCGGTGGCCCGGTCGAAACGGGGAAGGGGAGCGCGGATGCGCGGTCGGAGATGGACGCTGAGTGTGGCGGTCGGAGCCCTGCTGCTGGCCACGGCCGGCTGCGGCGGCGGTGACGACGACCCACGGCCGGGCGCGGACGGCTCGCCGGGCGCGGTGACCGGCAGCGTCACCGTGCTCGCCGCCGCCTCGCTGACCGAGTCGTTCACCCGGATCGGCGCGGACTTCGAGGCGGCCAACCCGGGCGTCACGGTCACCTTCAGCTTCGCCGGCAGCTCCCAGCTCGCCCAGCAGATCACCGCCGGCGCGCCCGCCGACGTCTTCGCCGCCGCCAGCCCGGCCACCATGAAGACCGTCACCGACGCCGGCGACAACGCCGCCGAGCCGCAGGTCTTCGTAAGCAACCAGCTCGTCATCGCGGTGGCCAAGGGCAACCCGAAGGGCATCACCGGCCTGGCCGACCTGACCAAGCCCGACACCAAGGTCGCGCTCTGCGCCGAGCAGGTGCCGTGCGGAGCGGCGGCGAAGACGGCGCTGGACGCCGCCGGCACCGCGCTGACCCCGGTCACCCTCGAACAGGACGTCAAGCAGGCACTGTCGAAGGTCAGGCTCGGCGAGGTCGACGCGGCGCTGGTCTACCGCACCGACGCCCGGGCCGCGGCCGCCGACGTCGACGGCATCGAGTTCCCCGAGTCCGCCGGCGCGGTCAACGACTATCCGATCGTCGCGCTGAAGCAGGCCCCCAACAGCGCCGGGGCGGCGGCGTTCGTCGCGTACGTGCTCGGCGACAAGGCCCGCGCCGTCCTGGTCGAAGCCGGGTTCCAGGCGCCCTGACCGTGCCGCCGACCAGCGCCAAGACCGCCGGAGCCGGGCCGGTCGCCCGCCTCCGGCGCGGCCGGCCCCGGCGCGGTTCCGCGCGGGTGCCGGTCGTGCTCGCCGTGCCCGCCCTGCTCGGCCTCGGCTTCCTCGTGCTGCCGCTGGCCGGGCTGCTGATCAGGACACCGTGGAGCAGCCTCCCGCAGCGGCTCACCGCGCCCGGCGTGCTGGAGGCGCTGCGGCTCTCGCTGGTCACCGCGACCGCCGCGACCCTGCTCTGCCTGCTGCTCGGCGTACCGCTGGCCTGGCTGCTGGCCCGCACCACCTTTCCCGGCCGGCGGCTCGTACGGGCCCTGGTCACCGTCCCGCTGGTCCTGCCGCCGGTCGTCGGCGGGGTGGCGCTGCTGCTGGTGTTCGGCCGGCGCGGCCTGATCGGCGGCTGGCTCGACGAGACGTTCGGGATCACGCTGCCGTTCACCACCACCGGCGTCGTGCTGGCCGAGGCGTTCGTGGCCATGCCGTTCCTCGTCATCGCCGTCGAGGGCGCGCTGCGCGGCGCCGACGCCCGCTACGAGGAGGCCGCCGCGACCCTCGGCGCCGGTCGGTGGACCGCCTTCCGGCGGGTCACCCTGCCGCTGGTCGCCCCGGGCATCGCCGCCGGGGCGGTCCTGTGCTGGGCCCGCGCCCTCGGCGAGTTCGGCGCGACCATCACCTTCGCCGGCAACTTTCCCGGCCGCACCCAGACCATGCCACTGGCCGTCTATCTCGCCCTCGAACAGGACCTGGAGGCGGCCATCGTGCTCAGCCTCGTCCTGCTCGTCGTCTCGGTCGCCATCCTCGCCAGCCTCCGCGACCGCTGGATCACCAGCCCATGACCGAACTGCTGGACGCGCACCTGGTCGTCGAACGGCCCGGCTTCACCCTCGACCTGCCGCTGACCGCCGCGCCGGGGGAGGTGGTGGCGCTGCTCGGCCCGAACGGCGCCGGGAAGACGACCGCCCTGCGCGCCCTCGCCGGCCTGCTGCCGCTGCACGGCGGGCACGTCACGATCGGTGGCCGGCGGCTCGACGATCCCGACACCCGGCGGTTCGTCGCCCCCGAGAAGCGTTCGATCGGCCTCGTCTTCCAGGACTACCTGCTCTTTCCACACCTGACCGCCCTCGACAACGTCGCGTTCGGCCCGCGCTGTCGCGGCGTGTCCCGCCAGCGGGCCCGCGCCGACGCCGCCGGCTGGCTCGACCGGGTCGGATTGGCCGAGCACGCGCGACGCCGGCCCCGGCAGCTCTCCGGCGGGCAGGCCCAGCGGGTCGCCCTCGCCCGCGCCCTGGCCGTACGACCCGACCTGCTCCTGCTCGACGAACCGCTCGCCGCCCTCGACGCGCGTACCCGGCTCGACACCCGGGTCCACCTGCACCGGCATCTCGCCGAGCACCCGGGCGCGACGGTGCTGATCACCCATGACCCGCTCGACGCGATGGTCCTCGCCGACCGGCTCGTCATCGTCGAGCAGGGCCGGGTGGTGCAGTCCGGCGACGCGGCCACCGTCACGACCCGACCGCGGACCGACTACGTGGCCCGGCTGGTCGGCCTCAACCTCTATCGGGGCCGGGCCGACGGCACCACGGTGGAGTTGGTCGGCGGCTTCCGGCTGGCCACCGCCGAGCCACAGCACGGCGAGGTGTTCGTGGCGTTCCGCCCGTCGGCCGTCGCGCTGTATCCGCGCCAGCCCGACGGCAGCCCGCGCAACACCTGGCCGGCCACGATCGTGGCGGTGGCTCCGAGCGGCGACAACCTGCGGATCGAACTCGCCGGCCCGATCCCCCTGGCCGCCGACGTCACCCCCGCGGCCGCCGCCCACCTGAACCTGACCCCAGGCGCCCGCGTCTGGGCGGCCTTGAAGGCAACCGAGACCACCACCTACCCCGCCTAGATCCCCGTGATCAGGGAGTATTTCCCGCGTGTCGGCGGCGCGCCGCCCGGCAAACTCCCTGATCACGCGGATCTTGTGCATCCGGAAAATCGATGGGCCCGACACGGTGGTGCTGGCAGGATCGCGAGGCATGGGACGGGCGGAGGGATTCGACTACATCACACGGGCCGACGGGTCGGTCGTCATCACGCATCACGGGCGAAGCGCCACCACCCTGCGCGGCGGACGGGCGGCCGAGTTCCTGGCCGAGGTCGACGACGACCCACAGCAGGTGATGGCCCGCTGGACCGGCAACTACCGGCGTGGCAACGAGCGGACCGCCAGGCAGCACCCGCGCAACCGGGGCTGACCTGCCGACACGAACCCGGTCCGGGTGTTGCATCGATAGGTCACTGTGGTCGATGGCCGACGCCGCCACCCAGATCCGAAAGAGGTCCGCATGCGACTGTCCACACTCGCCTCGACCGTGGCACTCGCGGCCACCCTCGTGTTCGTCACCGGCTGCGGTGGCGACCCGGCACCGCAGACGCCGCCCGGTGGATCGGGCGTCGAGGTCGAGGACTGCGACGCCGAGGACCGCCGCAAGTCGGAGGTGCCGGACTGCGGCCGCATGGTGAACGGCAGGTTCGTCGCCTGGTCATGGGTGTCGGCCGGCCGCAACACACCGCCCGCCGGCTGGACCCCGGCCAAGGAGCCCAGCCCGACGCCGACCCCGACCGCGTCACCGACCTCGGCCGACAACTCCAACAGCGGCACCAACAACAACCCGAAGACCCGCAAGACCACCTCGAAGGGTGGCAAGAGGCGCTGACCTCAGGCGGCCTCGACCACCGGGCGGTGGGTCACCGGGAAGTTGACCGACCGGGCGATGAAGCACAGCTTGTGCGCCGCCGTGTGCAGCTCGGTCGCCCGTTCCACCATCCCGGCCTCGGTGACGGTGACCCGCGGCCGCAGCTCGACCCCGGTAAACTGCCCGCCGGCCCCGGCCTCTTCGACCATCGTGCCGACCGGCTGGTCGGTGTAGCCGGTGACGACCACGCCCGCGTCGGCACACAGGTGCAGGTACCACAGCATGTGGCACTGGGACAGCGACGCGACGAGCAACTGCTCCGGGTTCCACCGGTCGTCCTGGCCCCGGAACGCCGGGTCCGACGAGCCGGGCAGCGTAGGCCGACCCGGCGCGTCGATCTCGTGGGTCCGGTCGTAGGCCAGGAACGCGCTGGTGCCGGTGCCCCGGTCCCCGGTCCAGTTCACCGACAGCTCGTAGGTGTGGGTCCTGGCCATGGTGCCGCTCCCGTCAGTTGCGCCGAACCGCCCGCGTCGAGCTGCGGATACGCTGCCGCGGCGGCCCCGTCGTCCTGGACCGTTTCATGTGGTAGCGGTGCAATTCGCTGGAGCCCTGCATGGATGTGTCCTCAGTCACAGACGCCAGCTCCCAGCCCTGCGACCCGGCCCGGTTGAGATGCGCCAGAGCCGTGTCGCCGTACGGGGTGACGTCCAGCACCTGGCCGTCCGGCCCGTACCAGGTGTAGGTCAGCTCCCACCCGGTGTCGTGCATCCGGGGTACCCGCCGTCGCACGAGAAGTGCGTACTCCCATGTGATCACCCGTTGATTGTCGCCCGGAACCGGCGCCGCACAAGGGCTAGCGGGCGACGACCCGGCCCGACTCGACCTCGATGCGCCGGGTGGTCCGTACGGCGTCGAGCATCCGCCGGTCGTGGGTCACCAGCAGCAGCGTGCCCGGATAGTTCGCCAGCGCCGACTCGAGCTGCTCGATCGCGGGCAGGTCGAGATGGTTGGTCGGCTCGTCGAGGACCAGCAGGTTGACCCCGCGCGCCTGCAACAGGGCCAACGCGGCCCGGGTCCGCTCACCCGGCGACAGCGTCGCCGCCCGGCGCAGCACGTGTGCCGCCCGCAGCCCGAACTTGGCCAGCAGCGTCCGTACGTCCGCCGGCACCATCCCGGGTACGGCCGCACCGAACGCGTCCAGCAGGGATTCGTCGCCGAGGAACAGTCCCCGCGCCTGGTCGACCTCGCCGACGACCACCCCGGGCCCGAGCGCCGAGCTGCCGGAGTCCAGTGGCAGCCGGCCGAGCAGCGCCCCGAGCAGCGTCGACTTGCCGGACCCGTTGGCGCCGGTGATCGCTACCCGGTCGGCCCAGTCGATCTGGAGGTCGACCGGCCCGAGGGTGAACCCGCCACGGCGTACGACCGCGCCGCGCAGCGCCGCGACGACCGCGCCGGCGCGCGGCGCCACGGCGATCTCCATCCGCAGCTCCCACTCCTTGCGCGGCTCCTCGACCACCTCCAGGCGCTCGATCAGCCGCTCGGTCTGCCGGGCCTTCGCCGCCTGCTTCTCGGTCGCCTCGGACCGGAACTTGCGACCGATCTTGTCGTTGTCGGTCGCCTTGCGGCGGGCGTTCTTCACGCCTTTTTCCATCCACGACCGCTGGGTGCGGGCCCGGGCCTCCAGCGTCGCGCGGGTGTCGGCGTACTCCTCGTACTCCTCGCGGGCGTGCCGGCGGGCCACCTCGCGCTCCTCCAGGTAGGCGGCGTACCCGCCGCCGTAGTGCCGGACCTGCTGCTGGGCCAGGTCGAGTTCGACGATCCGGGTCACCGTACGGGTCAGGAACTCGCGGTCGTGGCTGACCAGTACGGTGCCGGCCCGCAGCCCGGTGACGAACTCCTCCAGCCGGCGCAGCCCGTCGAGGTCGAGGTCGTTGGTCGGCTCGTCGAGCAGGAACACGTCGTAGCGGCTGAGCAGCAGCGACGCCATCGAGGCCCGCGCCGCCTGCCCGCCGGAGAGCGTGGTCATCGGCTGGTCGAGGTCGACGGCGAGGCCGAGTTCGTCGGCGACCGTCTCGGCCCGTTCGGCCAGGTCGGCGCCGCCCAGGTCGAGCCACCGCTCCAGCGCGGCGGCGTACCGGTCGTCGGCACCGGCCGTGCCGGCCGCCAGCGCCTCGGCGGCCCCGTCCATGTCCCGCTGCGCGTCGGCGACCCCGGTGCGCCGGGACAGGAACTCGCGGACCGTTTCGTCGGCCCGCCGCTCCGGCTCCTGCGGCAGGTGGCCGACCGTGGCCGACGGAGGGTTGAGCTGCACCGAACCCTGTTCGGCCGGCTGCCGGCCGGCGAGGATGCGCAGCAGGGTCGACTTGCCGGCCCCGTTGACCCCGACCAGCCCGACCACGTCGCCGGGCGCGACGACGAGATCGAGGTCGGAAAAGAGGATCTTGTCGCCGTGGCCGGCGGCGAGCCCGCGTGCGATCAGGGTGGCAGCCATCAGGGGGAGATGCTATCCCGCGCACCCGTACCCGCCGTGCAGACTGTGCCTGTGGTGACGACCTTGGCGATCGACTGCGGCGGCGGGGGCATCAAGGGATCGGTGCTCGACGAGCAGGGCACGATGCGGGCCCGCCCGCTGCGGGTGCCGACCCCCTACCCGTTGCCCCCGTCGCTGTTCGTGAAGACCCTGCTCGACCTGGCCGCGGAGCTGCCGGCCGCCGACCGGGTGACCGTCGGCATGCCCGGCATGCTGCGGCACGGCGTGGTGGTGGCCACCCCGCACTACATCACCCGGGCCGGTCCGCGCACCAAGGTCGACCAGGATCTGGTCGCCCAGTGGTTCGGGTTCGACGCCCAGACCGGGCTGACCGAGGCGTTCGGGGTGCCCGTACTCGTGCTCAACGACGCCGAGGTACACGGCGCCGGTGTCGTCGCCGGCACCGGCCTGGAACTCGTGCTCACCCTCGGCACCGGCCTGGGCAGCGCACTGTTCGACGGCGGGGTGCTGGCTCCGCACCTGGAGCTGTCGCAGGCGCCGGTCCGCTGGGGGCAGAGCTACGACACGTACGTCGGCGAGCACGAACGCCGCCGGCTCGGCGACACGTTCTGGTCCCGCCGGGTACGCGGCGTCGTCGAGGGCCTGCGCCCGGTGTTCCTGTGGGACCGGCTCTACCTCGGCGGCGGCAACTCCCGGCTGATCCGCCCCGAGCAGTTGGCCCGGATGGGTGACGACGTGGTGGTGGTCCCCAACACCGCCGGCATCCTCGGCGGGGTCCGCGCCTGGTCGGTCCGCCCGCACCGGCCGGTCCGCAGCGACCGGCCCTGACCCGGCCCGGCGTCACCGCCGGCCCGCAGGTGGCGGCGTCGTCGCCGGCCTGCAGGTGGGGAAGTGGCGGCGTCGCCGCCGGCCTGCAGGTGGGGAAGAGGAACGCCCGTCCCGTTGTTGTGCCACCCGCACGGGTACGACCGAACCGGGAGGCGGAAACATGGATCTTCTGCAGGAGTACCGGCGGGCGGAGCTGTTCTTCGAGGCCGGCGACCCGGCGTACGCGGCCAAACTGCTCGAGCCGATCGTCGCCGCGGAGCCCGGCAACACCGCGGTACGGCAGTTGCTGGCGCGCGCGTACTTCGGTGCGGCCCAGCTCAACCGGGCCGAGGAGCAGTTGCGGGCGATGCTGGTCAGCGACCCCAGCGACCACTACGCGCACCACGTGCTCGGTCGTACCCTCGAACGTCTCGGCCGGCCGGCCGAGGCACTCGGACACCTGCGCCTCGCCGTGGCGATGCGCGCCGAGGAGAACGCCGAATACTCGGCCGCGCTGCGCCGGGTCGAGAACCGGGTCAACCGCTGAACCACCGGCCGGCCGCCGTGAGCAGGTTTCCCGCTCCCGGCGGCCGGCCTACCATCTGCTGTCATGAGCGAGCACGCGAGCGGACCGATCATGCCGACGGCAGCCGTCATGGATTCTGAGCAGCCGGGAGCCGCGCGATGAAGCTCAAGCTCGACCTGCACGACATCTTCAACCGGAACCAGGACATCGACCGGGCGCTGCGCGGGATCATCAACGAGGCGGTCGCCAAGAAGGCCACCCTGGTGGAGATCATTCCCGGTAAGGGGTCGGGCCAGTTGAAGAAGCGGGTGCTGCGCTTTCTCGACCAGAAGGAGATCAAGCAGCTCTACCACCGGGTGGAGAAGGACTCCGACAACTTCGGTCGCCTCTTCGTCCACTTCCGCTGGAAGTCGTCCGGCCGCTGATCCGCCGGATCAGGCCACGCCGGCCCCGCGTACGGAGTGTATGAACCCGTCGAGGGTCTCGGTCGACACGCGCATCAACTCCTCGTGTTCCGGGCTCGCCATCCGGGTGTACATCTCCGACTCGGGGACGTCCTCGACGTGGGTCTGGACCCACCAGAGGTTGCCGAACGGGTCCTTCAGGCGGCATCCCTGGTCACCCCACGCGTTGGTGCCGAGCGGGGTGACGACGGCGGCTCCGTACCTTGTCGTCGCCCACCTGCTCCATTCCGGTCCTCCTCGTCGGTCCGCGACCGCCACGGCGGCCTCCGGCACCAACGTAGGAGCTGTTCCGGTCAGATCCTGTCCGCTATGACCGCGCCGTGTCAGCCCCGTCCTAGGCCGGGGGCAGGCGGTAGGTCCGGGCCACCATCAGCATCTCCGAACTGTGCGAGCCGACGATCCCGACATCGGCCGGCCGGGGCCGGAAGCCCGGCAGCCCGGACAGGCCGTCGCTGGCGTCCGCCGCCCGCAGCGCCACCGGTTGTCCGGTCGCCGCCAGGGTCAGTTCGATCTCCACTCCCTCCGGCGGCGGGGCGTGGAAGACGATGCCGAAGCTCCACCGGTCGTCGTCGGTGGGTTCGACCGGCACCGGCACCCCGGCCACCGTCGCGGACCGCACCGTCGCGGTGGTCTGGTCGACGTGCAGCGCGGCGAGCCGTACCTGACGTTGCGGCACCAGCCTGACCCGCAGCGTGCGGACCCCGGCCGTGGTGGTGTCGCTGACCGTCTGCACGGCCGGTGCCGGCAGGTTGGCCGCCTGCGCCGGGCCGGCCAGCAGCTCGTGGGCGGCCAGGGCCGGGAACTCGTCGGCGATCGAGGCCGGCCCGTCGACGTACCCGGCGGTCCACGGCTGCGGGTCGGTCTCCCGGCTGAGCCACCGGGCGGTGCCGGTGTCGGCGTCCAGGGCGTACATGAGGTGGGTCTGTGTCGGATGGTCGGCGTCGAACCGGTCGACGGCCAGTCCGACCCCGGCGAACACCAGCGTGGCCAGGCCGGCGGCGAGCGTCGGGACGGCCGCCGCCCGCCGGGCTTCCAGGGTCGCCAGTCCGCGTTGCCCGCCGGCCTCCGGATGCAGCAGGTCGACGACCGGCAGCACCGCGATGCCGAGCAGCACGGTGAAGACGGCGGCGGCGCCGCCCATCGCCATGCCGAGTGCCGGGAAGAGCAGCACCACGGTCGGCAGCAGGACGAGTACGCCCACCGCCGCGCCGGCGGTGACCGCGACCACCGCCCAGACGCTGCCCGGGCGGACCAGCAGCGCGATGATTCCGCCGACCGCCGTCGCCAGCGCAGGCAGCGTCGCCAGATACGAGCCGCCCGGCGCGAGCGCGGCGAGGACCGCGCCGAGCGCCACCAGCCAGCCGAGGCCGCTGATCGCCAGCGCGGCCGGTCCGGTCCGCCGGCGGATCAGCGCGTACCAGGCGAGGACGATCGTGGCGGTCAGGGCGAGGACGGCCAGCCGATACCACTGTGGACGGTACGGGTCGAGCAGTTCGGCGTATCCCGGCCGGATCGCGGTGAGCCCCGCCCACAGCAGTTGGGCGGCGACCGGGGCGACCACGATCGGCACCACCCAGAGTTCGAAGCCGAAGCCCAACTGCGACCACGTCGTACGCCCGCGCCGGCGGGCCAGCCAGGCCAGCACGCCGACCGCGGCGCCGGCCAGCAGCACCAGTGGCCACGTCAGCCAGCCCGGGTAGCGGACCAGGCCGCCCGGTACGGGGAAGTACGTCGCGTCCCCGCCGGCGGTCAGGCCGGCGATGTCGACCGACCCGAACTCGCGTACCAGGGCCAGGGTGTTGTCGCCGTGGTGCTGGATGCTGGCCAGATCGACCGATTCGACCGTGTCCTGCGGGGTGTGGTAGTTGGCGCCACCGTCGAGATAGGCGGAGTTGAGCCCGACGAAGTCCTCGGCGAGGAACGCGGTGAAGTCGGTGTCGTTGGGCAGCAGCCGGTAGACCTCGACGGCGAACGAGGTGCCGACCGGGTGCGGCGCGGCCCGCCCGTACGCGCCGACCAGCGCGGCGTTGTCACGCGACGTCTCGAACATGATGACCGGACCGGTGCTGCCCCGGGCCTCCAGGTTGAGCACCACCCCGCCGCCCTGGGCCAGCGGGTGGCTCGACGCGAACGCCGAGGCCCCGCACAGGCACGCCTCCTCGGCGTCGGTGAGCACGAAGACCACGTCGTTGCGGGGGCGTGCCCCGTCCGTCATCGCGCGGGCGACCTCCAGGATCGTCGACGTGCCGGCCCCGTCGTCGTTGCCGCCGGGCGCGAGCTGCACCGAGTCGTAGTGCGCGACGACGAAGACCCGGCCGGTCGGGGCGGTGCCGGGCAGCACGGCGACCACGTTGCGGACCCGGGCCAGGGTCGCGCCGCCGGCGGCACCGCTGAGCTGGCCGGCCTCGGGCGCCACGGTGTCCTGCACCTCGGTCGCGAGGCCCAGCCCGCGCAGCGTGCCGACGAGGTGCTCGCGTACCCGGTCGTTCGCCGCACTGCCGGCCGGGTGCGGTTCGGCCGCCACCACCCGCAGGTGCTCCTCCGCCCGGTCGGCACTGAACTGTGCGGCCGGCGCGTCGGCGGGACGCGGCCGCGGCGGGCGGATCTCCAGCAGGCCGACGGCGCCGACCACCACGAGCGCGGCCAGGGCGGCGGCCGCGGCGGTGACCCGCCGTGACGGGCGGGCGAGCGCCCGGTCGGCCGGGGGGAGCAGCGGTGCGGCCACGTTGCCTCCTGCGAACGGCGGGCTGTCATCATCCGTCAGAGCGGGCGCCGGGGCCAGCGGGACCGGACCGGGTGGCCGCCCGGCCCGGCGGTCGCATAGCGTGGGCGCACGCGACCCCTTCCGGGTCGCCGCGACCGACGATCAGCGACCGTCCGGGAAGAGTGGCGCAGATGCGATCCGAAGGGGTGCCGTGGTGACCGGTTCCTCCGTCGTCCCGCCGCGGGCCCGGCTCGGTGCGGGACTACCGGTTCCGCAGGTCGAGCGGCTGCGCGTGCTGCTCGTCGAGGACGACGAGGGCGACGCGTTCCTGGTCGGCGAACTGCTGGCCGAGGCCGATGCGGCGATGGACCTGGTCGTCGCCACCAGCATCACCCAGGCCCGCCAGCAGATCGGCGCGGTCGACTGCGTACTGCTCGACCTCGGACTGCCCGACTCGCAGGGACTCGACGGGCTGCGCCAGGTGCTCGCGATGAGTTCCGGCGCGGCGGTCTGCGTGCTTACCGGCCGGCAGGACGAGCACCTCGGCGTCGGGGCGGTCGCCGAAGGCGCCCAGGACTACCTGGTAAAGGGCCAGGTCGACGGGGTGCTGCTGACCCGGGCGCTGCGCTACGCGGTCGAGCGCAAGCGGGCCGACGAGAACGCCCGCCGGCTGCGCGAGGCCGAGCTGCGTCAGGCCGAGTCGGCCCGCCTCGAACGCGGCCTGCTGCCCCAGCCGCTGATGACGACCCGCGAGGTCGAGGTCCACACGTTCTACCGGCCGGGCCGGCACGCGGCGCTGATCGGCGGCGACTTCTACGACGTGGTGCAGACCTCGCCCGACCGGGTCGACCTCATCGTCGGTGACGTGTGCGGGCACGGGGTCGACGAGGCCGCGCTCGGCGTCGAACTGCGGGTGGCCTGGCGGGCGCTGGTGCTCGCCGGGGTGCCCGACGACGCCGTGCTGCCCGCGCTGGAGCAGGTCCTGATGAGCGAGCGCCGGCTCCGCGAGATCTTCGCGACGGTCGCCGCGGTCCGCCTCGACCTTTCCCGCAACCGGGCCACCGTACGGCTGGCCGGCCATCCGCCGCCGCTGCTGCTCTCCGGCGGCCGGGTCGCGCCCGTACCCGCCCCCGGCGGGCTCCTGCTCGGTGTCCGGCCGCGGCCCCCACGCGCCTTCGAACTGGAGTTCGACAGTGATGACTGGTCCCTGTTGATGTACACCGACGGCCTGATCGAGGGGCGGGTGGGTGGCGGCAGCGAGCGGCTCGACGTCCCGGGGCTGACCGAGCTGGTCGGCCATCCGGACACCGCGCGGGTGCCGCTCGACGAACTGCCCGGCTGGCTGGTCGGGCGGGCCGAGCTGGCCAACGGCGGCCCGCTCGCCGACGACGTCGCCATGCTGCTGGTGAGCCGGGGCGGCGGGCGGTGAACGGCCGGAAGTGGACGCTGCGCCGGCGGGTCACCACGATGTGTGTGCTGGTCGGGGTCCTGCTGGCCGCGCTGGCCACGATCGGGGTGGTGCAGGCCGCGCAGAACCGCACCCACCTCGACACCCTGCTCGACAAGAGCGGCCCGCTGCGTACCGGTAGTGAGGCGCTGCTCGGCACGCTGCTCGACCAGGAGACCGGCATCCGGGGCTACGCGGTCAGCGGCGACCCGGTCGACCTGGTGCCGTACGAGCGCGGCGTCGAGCAGGAGCGTGACCTGCTGACCCAGATGGACGGCCTGCTGACCGACGAGCCGGAAATCCGGCGGCGGGTGGGGCAGATCCGCGACCAGGCCGAGCAGTGGCGGCTGGAGATCGCCGTACCGGTGATCGAGGCGGTCGACAGCAGGGGCACGGAGGCGGCCCAGCCGCTGCTGGACGAGCGGGCCCGGGTGCGCTTCGACGTGCTGCGCTCGGAGGTGCAGCAGCTCCAGGCGGAGATCCTGGCGCTGCGTAACCAGATCGCGGCCGACGCCCGGCAGACCGGTAACACCCTGGTCGTCCTGTTGGTGACCGCGGCCGCCGTGGTCCTGATCGCCGCCGCGGCGCTGATCCTGTTGATCAACCGGCTGGTGATCGACCCGGTGACCCACCTGGCCAGCCAGGTACGCCTGGTCGCCGAGGGCGACTACCAGCGCGACATCCAGGGCGTCGGCCCGCCCGAGCTGGCCGCGCTGGCCGGGGACGTCGACGGCATGCGCCGCCGGATCGCCGCCGAGCTGGCCGAGGTGCGTGAGGCCCGGACCCGCATCGAGTGGATCAACAGTCAGCTCCAGAAGCAGGCCGAGGAACTGGTGCGGTCCAACCGCGATCTGGAGCAGTTCGCGTACGTGGCCTCGCACGACCTGCAGGAGCCGCTGCGCAAGGTCGCCAGCTTCTGCCAGTTGCTGCAGCGCCGCTACGCCGGGCAGCTCGACGAGCGGGCCGACCAGTACATCGCGTTCGCGGTCGACGGCGCGCAGCGGATGCAGCGCCTGATCAACGACCTGCTGGCGTTCTCCCGGATCGGCCGGCTCACCACCGGCTTCACCGACGTCGACCTCAACGAGGTGATGACCCAGGTGGCCGGGCAGACCGAGGCGGCCCGGCAGTACGCCGGCGGCGAGGTGACCTGGTCGGACCTGCCGGTGGTGCACGGCGAGGAGCCGCTGCTGACCAACCTCCTGGTCAACCTGGTCAGCAACTCGATCAAGTTCCGGCGGCCGGACGAACCGGTGCGGGTCCGCGTCTCGGCCCGTCGGGTCGACGACGAGTGGGAGATCACCTGCCAGGACAACGGCATCGGGATCGAGCCGGAGTTCGCCGACAAGATCTTTGTGATCTTCCAGCGCCTGCACTCCAAGGACGCCTATCCGGGCACCGGCATCGGGTTGGCGATCGGCAAGAAGATCGTGGAGTATCACGGTGGCCGGATCTGGGTGGACCCGGAGGTCACCGGGGGGACCGCCATCCGCTTTACTCTTCCCGTGGTCGCCGACGAGCCGGCGCCCGACGAGCCGGACGGGTCCGACGTGGCCGACACCGGGGACGGCGAGCCGGCGGACCGGCCGGACGGTGTGAAGGAGGCTGTGGCGTGACCGCACCCGCCGATGGCAGGAGCCCGATCGAGGTGCTCCTGGTCGAGGATGACCCGGGCGACGTCCTGATGACCCAGGAGGCGTTCGAGGAGCACAAACTGCGCAACCGGCTCCAGGTCGTCTCCGACGGCGCCGAGGCGCTGGCCTACCTGCGCCGTGAGGGCAAGTACGCCGACGCGGTCGTCCCCGACCTGATCCTGCTCGACCTCAACCTGCCGCGCCGGGATGGCCGCGAGGTGCTGGCCGAGATCAAGAAGGACGAGCAGCTCTGCCGGATTCCGGTGGTGGTGCTGACCACGTCGCAGGCCGACGAGGACATCCTGCGCAGCTACCAGCTGCACGCCAATGCCTACGTGACCAAGCCGGTCGACTTCGAGCGGTTCATCGCGGTCGTACGCCAGATCGACGAGTTCTTCGTCAGCGTGGTCAAGCTGCCCCCGCGCAACTGATGATCGAGCAGGTTTCGGCGCTGATCCGGGAGGCGGCCACCGAGGTCGTGCTGCCGATGTTCCGGCGGCTGTCCGCCGCCGACGTCACCGAGAAGGCGCCCGGCGAGGTGGTGACCGTCGCCGACCAGCGCACCGAGGAGGTGCTCAGCGCCGGGCTGACCGCCCTGCTGCCCGGTTCGGTGGTCGTCGGCGAGGAGGGGGTGGCGGCCGATCCGGCGCTGCTCGCCCGGCTGCGGGGGAGCGACCCGGTCTGGGTCGTCGACCCGATCGACGGCACCGCCAACTACGCCGCCGGCCGTACGCCGTTCGCGATCATGGTGGCGCTGGTGCGGGGCGGTACGACCGTCGCCGGCTGGATCCACGACCCGGTGGGCGACAGCCTGACCGTCGCCGAGGCCGGCTCCGGCGCGTACGTGGACGGGGTGCGGATGCGGATCAGCGCCGACCCGCCCCCGCCGGGTGGTCTGCGTGGGCCGATCATGACGCGGTTCTTCCCGCCCGGGGTGCGCGAGGCGTTCCGGGAGCGGGCGAGCGTGCTCGGTGAGGTGCTGCCCGGGGTGCACTGCGCCGGCCGGGAGTACGCCGATTTGGTCGCCGGGGTGCAGCATTTCGCCGTCTTCTGGCGGACCCTGCCGTGGGACCACGTCGCGGGCTCGTTCCTGGTCCGGGAGGCGGGCGGGGTGGCGTGCCGCCTCGACGGCAGCCCGTACGAGGCGAGCGGTGAGGGGAGTGGCCTGGTGGCGGCCGCCAGTGAGCAGATCTGGCACGAGGTGCGCGAGGTGCTGCGTACGGCCGGCGTGTGACCCCCACGGCCGATGGCCGTCGTGGGGTGGTCAGGCCGGTGCGGGGCGGCTCCAGTGGGCGGTGAGGCCGTCGTGGGCGGCGAAGCGTTCGAGGTGGTCGCCGACGACGTATTCGACGCGGGACAGGCCGGGCTCGTCGGCGCCCTCGGCGCGCAGGACCAGGGTGCCGTCCTCGGCGAGGAGGGTGCAGGTGCCGAAGCCGAAGTCGGCGAAACCGCGCTCGTCGGTCCACTCGGTGGTGATCTTGTGAGCGAAGTGCCGGCAGAGCTGGGTCAGGTATCGGCCGGGCCGGTCGGTGACGATCCGGGCTTCGGAGCTGAGCATCCGCTCTCCTCGCGCACAGTCAGTTAGGCGAGGCTAGCCTACCTTTCGAAGGTGTGGATCTTCCACTGTGGATCGCGCGGCGCCCTTGCGCCGTCCGGTATGCTGGCCGGCGGTCTCCGCCCGGTGGCGTCGCCGACCGACGCCATTAGCACCGGTGCGCGGGGTCGCCGCCGAAAGTGACAGGGGCGCCACGCATGGTGCGCGACCCGGCCGGGGGGCTCAGGCGGCCGACGGAAGGATCCGCTTTCGTGCCCAGGACGGCCCTGCTCCGGCGCCGCGCGGTGGCGCTGTTCGCCGCGGTCCTCACCGCTACGGCGGTCCTCGTCGGCTCCCCGGGCGGCGCCGTCCTCGCCGCACCCGGCTCGCCGCCCAACGAGGGCGGCAGCAAGAACCTGCGCGACGCGCTCGAAGCGGCGTCCAAGGGGCACGTCGAGGCCAAGGCGGCCCTGGAAAACTCCCAGAAGCGCCAGCTCGAACTGACCCTGGAGCTCCAGAAGGTCGAGGCCAACCTCGCCGCGCTGACCGAAGAGGTGGCCCTGGTCGCCGCCGAGTCCTACCGTCGGGGCCGGCTGTCGGCGGTCATGATCATGGTCAACAGCGCGTCGCCCGAGGCGTTCCTGCAACGAGCCGCCGGCCTGGAGACGATCGCGCGGCACGAGAACCGGCAACTGGTCGCCCTGACCCAGGCCCGCGAGCAGGCCGACCGGGCCAAGGCCGCGATGGACAACGAGGTCAAGGAGCAGGAAAAGCAGCTCGCCATCATGGCCAAGAAGAAGAAGGACGCCGAGCGCGCGCTGGCCGCGGTCGGCGGCGGGGCCAGCGGCGGCTACGTCAACGCGAACTCGCCGGCGGCCAAGCCCGCGCCACGCAACTCCAACGGCTCCTGGCCGAAGGAGTCGTGCACGGTCGACGACCCCACCACCTCCGGATGCATCACCCCGCGCACCCTGCACGCGATGAACGAGGCCAAGGTGGCCGGCTTCAAGCGCTACGTCTCCTGCTACCGCAGCGGCGGCAGCGGCGAGCACCCCAAGGGGCGGGCCTGTGACTTCTCCGCCGCGACCAGCGGCTTCCAGAACGTGCACGCCACCGGGGGCGACCGCACCTACGGCAACAACCTCGCCGCGTTCTACATCAAGAACGCCAGCCGGCTCGGCGTGCTCTACGTGATCTGGTACCGCCAGATCTGGATGCCCGGCACCGGCTGGAGCAACTACAACGGCGGCGGCAGTCCGGCCGGCGACCACACCAACCACGTCCATCTATCGATGATCTGACCTTCCGGTCTGACCGGAAGCGCTCAGCCGGGCTGCGTACCATCGCAGCGATGGACACCGCGACCACGGAGGCGGCCGACGAGCTGCGCCGCCCGCTCCCGAACGGCCTCGCCGCCGCGCTCGTCTTCCTGTCCAGCGGCGCCGTGCTGGTCCTGGAGACCGCCGCGCTGCGCCTGGTCGGGCCGTACGTCGGGGTGACCCTCCAGGTCACCAGCTCGGTCATCGGCATCGCGCTGGCCGCGATCGCGTACGGCACCTGGTTCGGCGGGTGGCTCGCCGACCGCCGGGACCCGCGTGCCCTGCTCGCCCCCGCCCTGGTGATCTCCGCGATCACCACCGCGGTCACCCTCCCGGTCGTCCGCTACGCCGGTGAGCTGCTGCGCGGCGGCGCGGCGCCCGGGATGCTGCTGCTCGTCGCGCTGGCCGTCGTGGTGCCCGCCGCGCTGCTCTCCGCGGTCACCCCGCTGGTGGTCAAGCTGCAACTCGGCGACCTGCGGCACACCGGCCAGGTGGTCGGCAAGCTGTCCAGCATCGGCACCCTCGGCGCGATCACCGCCACCCTGGGCACCGGCTTCGTGCTGGTCGCCGTCTTCAGCAGCACCGTGATCATCCTCGGGCTCGCCGTGGTGCTCGGCGTCACCGGCCTCATCGTCGGTGGCTACCTGCGCCGGCAGGGCGGCGTGCCGATCCCCGGCCGGACCGGCACCAAGGTGCTCGTCGCGATCGTCGGTCTGGGCGCGGTGACCGTCTCCACCGTCGCCCCCGACCCGTGCGACGTGGAGACCGAATACCACTGCGCGTCCGTCGAGGTCGACCCGGACAACTCCACCGGCCGGCTGCTGGTGCTCAACTCGGCCCACCACTCGTACGTCGACCTCGCCGACCCGACCCACCTGGAGTTCGCCTACACCCAGTGGATCGGAGCGGTCGCCGACGTGATGGCACCGCCCGGCCAGCCGCTCGACGCCGTACACCTCGGCGGCGGCGGGTTCACCGTGCCCCGCTACCTGACCGCGACCCGGCCCGGCACCGACAACATCGTCTTCGAGATCGACGGCGGGCTGGTCGAACTCGGCGAACGCGAACTCGACGTACGCCCCGGCCCCGACCTCGAACCGGTCGTCGGTGACGCCCGGATGCTGGTCACCGAGCGCCCCACCGACAGCGCCGACCTCGTCGTCGGCGACGCCTTCGGCCACCTGACCGTGCCCTGGCATTTGGCGACCCGGGAGATGGCCGCCGAGGTGCACCGGATCACCCGGCCCGGCGGCATCTACGTGATGAACGTGATCGACTATCCGCCGCTGCGCTTCATCCGTGCCCAGCTCGCCACCGTCGCCGCCGTCTTCCCGAACATCGCCGTCGTCGCCCCGCCGGCCGGGCTCGCCGGCGAAGAGGGCGCCAACTTCCTCATCGTCGCCTCCGACACCCCGCTCGACCTCGACGCCCTGCGGCACGGGCTCGACACCTCCATCGACGAGCCGGCCACCCTGCTCGCCGGCGCCGAACTCGACCGCTTCGTCGACGGCGCCCGCGTCCTCACCGACGAGTACGCCCCGGTCGACCAGCTCCTGACCGTCGGCTGACCGGGCGGCGCCGGCCGGTGCCGCTGACCGATTTCGGTTGTCGCGATTGAAATCCCTGGTCCGGGGGCATCCATCCGATCATGCATGGGGTGGGGAACGAGCTGCTGGGCGGCCGCTACCGGCTGGTGGAGGAACTCGGCGCCGGCGGCATGTCGGTGGTCTGGCGCGGCTACGACGAGGTGCTCGGCCGGCAGGTGGCGATCAAGGTGCTCGCCGCCAAACTCGCCTCCGAGCGGTCGTTCCGGCACCGGCTGCGGGTGGAGGCCAAGGCCGCGGCCCGGCTGATCCACCCACACATCACCAACGTCTACGACTTCGGCGAGAACTGGACCGGTGGCGTACCCGTCCCGTACGTGGTCATGGAACTGGTCGACGGGCAGTCCCTGGAAGCCCGGCTGGGCCGGTACGGCGCGCTGCCCTGGCGGCACGCGGTCGCCGTCTGCGCCGAGGTCGCGTCCGCGCTGGCCGCGGCACACGCCCGTGGCGTCGTGCACCGCGACGTGACCCCGGGCAACGTCATGCTGACCGCCACCGGCGCCAAGGTGGTCGACTTCGGCATCTCCGCCCTCGCCGGCGAGAGCGACACCGACCCGGACGGCAAGCTGCTCGGCACCCCCGCCTACCTGGCGCCGGAGCGGCTCGACGCCGGGCAGGTCTCGACGGCCACCGACGTGTACGCCCTGGGCCTGCTGCTCTACCGCTGCCTGGCCGGCCGGCTGCCCTGGGAGGCGGACACGACCACCCAGATGCTGCGTAACCACCGGCACGCCGATCCGGCGCCGCTGCCACCCGTCGACGGGCTGCCCGACGAGGTCGCCGACCTGGTCCGGCGCTGCCTCGCCAAGACACCGGCCGACCGGCCGACCAGCGCCGAGGTCGCCCGTACGCTGGCGACCACGGTCGGGCTGGCCGGGATCGTACCGGTGTCACCGGCCCCCGTCGGGGCGGCCGGCGACGCGGACGGCAGCCTGGCCCTCGCCGGTACGACGATCCTGCCGGGCGCCGCGGCGACCGGGGTGCTGCCGGCGTCGACCGGCACGCCGGCTCCCGGTCCGGTGCGGCGCTGGTGGTCCGGGCGTACGCCGGGCGTCCGCCGTCGGGTCGGTGCCGCGATGGCCGGTGCCGCCATGCTCGCGGTCACCGGTGTCGGCTGGGCGGCCAGCACCGGCAGCCCGGCCACCGGCGACGAGCCGACGAGCCTGGCCATGGGCAACCAGCCGGCCGCGGCCTGCCAGGTCGACTACGCGCTGCGCTCGGACTCGGGCCGGGCGTTCGACGCCGAGTTGACCCTCACCAACGACGGGCGCGTCCGGCAGGGCTGGACGCTGACCTTCGCGTTGCCCGGCGACCAGACGATGGTCCACGGCGAGCCGGTGGCGTGGCGGCAGGCCGGGCGGGACGTGGTCGTCCGGCCCCCCGCCGGCACCGACGCGCTCCCGGCCGGCGCGGCGGTCAAGATCACGCTGACCGGGACGTACGCGACGGCCAACGCGCTTCCGGTGCGGTTCCACCTCGACGGCGAGCCGTGCGAGGTACGGGTCAGCGGGGTCGCCGGCCAGCAGGAGCAGGTGGGCGGTGCCGTCGCGGGCGCCAACCCGCAGGGCGCCGCCCCGCCACCGGCCACCGCCGACAGCGGCCGCACCGAGAAGGTCAGCGACCGCGGGTCCGGCAACCGCGGCAACGGAAACAAGGGGAACAACGGCAACGGCAACAACGGGAACGGGAACGGGAACGGGAACAACAAGAACAAGAACAACAACGGCCACGGTCATGACGACAGCGACGACGACGATGACGATGACGACTGAGCGGCGGGTGCCCGTCAGGTGGTGGCGGCGAACTCCTGCACCTGCTCGGTCGTGCCGGCCACGATGAGCACGCTGCCGGCGGGGATGACGGTGCTCGCCTGCGCGTAGTCGAACTCCCGCCCCGGCGTCTTGACCCCGACGACCGTCACGCCCCACCTCGTCCGCAGGCCGATGTCCGCAAGGTTGCGGCCCGCCATGTCCTCCGGCGCGCGGATCTTGGCGATCGCGAAGCCGTCGTCGAACTCGATGAAGTCGAGCATCCGGCTGGTGATCAGATGGGCGACCCGGTCGCCCATCGCGGCCTCCGGGTAGATGACGTGCTGGGCACCGACCGCCGACAGGATCTTGCCGTGCTTGGTGGAGATGGCCTTCGCCCAGATCTCCTGGACCCCGACCTCGGTCAACGCCAGCACGGTCAGCACGCTGGCCTCGATGTCGGTGCCGATGCCGACCACGGCCCGACCGAAATCGGGCACACCGAGCTGACGCAGTGCCTCGTTGTCGGTCGTGTCGGCCTGCGCCACGTGGGTCAGCCGGTCGGACCACTGCTGCACCAGTTTGGGATCCTCGTCGACGCCGAGCACCTCGTGCCCGAGCCGCAGCAGGGATGCCGCGACCTGCCCGCCGAACCGGCCCAGCCCGAGGACCGCGACACCTTCCGCGGCGGTGGGTGCCTGCCCCGCGCCCCGCGCCGGACCCATCGGCCCTGCCGGCGCGGCCTGGTCGTCAGCCAACAATCGGACGCTCCTCTGGATATCGGTAGAGCCGGGTGCGGGCGTTCAGCGCGATCGCCGAGGCGACCGCGATCGTGCCGACCCGGCCGATGAACATGAGGACGATCAGTACGATCTGTGCGCTGTGCGGCAGATTCGGCGTCAGGCCGGTGGACAGCCCCACGGTGGCGAAGGCCGAGGTGACCTCGAACAGGGCGCGGTCCAGGGCCAGCCCGTCGGTGAGCGCGATCAGCAGCAACGTGCCGCCGGTGACCAGGGCGACGCCGAGCAGCGCGATCGTGATCGCCTGCCGCTGGGTGGTCTCGGCGATCCGGCGCCGGCCGACCACCACGTCGGGCTGACCGCGCACCTCGGCCCAGATCACGAACGCCAGCAGGAAGAAAGTGGTGATCTTGATGCCGCCGGCGGTGCTGGCGCTGCCCCCGCCGATGAACATCAGCACGATCGCGACCACGGTCGTCTCCGTGTTCATCGCGTTGAAGTCCAGGCTGTTCAAGCCACCCGCCCGGGTCGACATGTCCTGGAAGATCGCGGTGATCAGCTTCTCGTCGACGCCGAGCGGGCCCAGCGTGAGCGGATTGCTCCACTCGAAGGTGAGGAAGACCAGCAGGCCGACGACGGCGAGCACCAGCCCGCCCCACACCGTGAGCCGGGTGTGTGTCGACCAGTTGGCCGGGCGGCCGAGCCGCCGGGCGAGTTCGAACAGCACCGGAAAGCCGAGGCCGCCGGCGGCCATGCCCGCGGCGAGCGGCAGACAGATCCACCAGTCGCCGACGAAGCGGACGAAGCTGTCGCTGTAGAGGGCGAAACCAGCGTTGTTGAACGCCTGCACGGCGTGGAAGACGCCGTACCAGACGGCCCGGCCGAACGGGTAGTCGTAGTGGATCCACAGGCGTCCGGCGACGAAGACGGCGATGACCGATTCGCAGACGAGCATGGTCAGCGCGATCCGGCCGAGCACCCGCCCCACGTCGCCGAGCGCGAGGCTGCTTTCCGCCCGGGCAACCAACCGGCTGCGCAACCCGAGCCGCTGCGAGACCAGCAGGCTGACCAGCGTCGCCATGGCCAGAATGCCGAAGCCGCCGAGTTGTGCCAGGACCAGGATCAGCACGTGCCCGGTGTCGGACCAGTAGGTGGCCGTGTCGACGACGGTCAGGCCGGTGACCGAGATCGCCGAGGTGGCGGTGAACAGTGCGGTGACGAAGCTTGGCCCGCCCGGCCCCTCCCGGGTGACCGGCAGCAGCATCAGGACCGTGCCCACGGCGATCGCGCACAGGAACGCCAGCGGCACGATCCGGGCGGGGTGTTGCAGCGGCCGGCGCATCGTCGCTGTTCATATCACGCTCGGTGTTCGGCCGGTGGTGGATCCGTGAAGCCGGCCTCCGGTTGGGACCGGCCCGCGCTTCGGCCCAGCGGCCCGGTGGGGGGCGGCGGCCGGTCCACCAGTCCCACCCGCGAGGTTCACCGGATGGACAGGTGCGGATCAATCGATGGTCGTGGCGCGCCGTTTGACTCGGGCCGCGAGTGCGCCGTACCCGCGCGCACGTGATCGCACCCGACGACGAGGAGACGGCGTTGCGACGTACCCTTTCCGCCCTTGGCCTGGCCGGCGCGCTGCTGGTGGTCGGTTCCGTGGCGGTCCCGAGTGCCCCGGCCGTGGCCGACAAGGGGACCAGGGCATCCGACCGCCCGACGGTGATCGCGCACCGGGGCGCCAGCGGCTACCGGCCGGAGCACACCCTGGAGGCCTACCGGCTGGCGATCCGGCAGGGCGCCGAATTCATCGAGCCCGACCTGGTGCCGACCAAGGACGGCGAGCTGGTCGCCCGGCACGAGAACGAGATCTCCGGTACGACCGACGTGTCGACCCGCCCCGAGTTCGCCGACCGGCGGGCCACCAAGACCATCGACGGGGTGACCGTCACCGGCTGGTTCACCGAGGACTTCACCCTGGCCGAGCTGAAGACGCTGCGGGCCAAGGAGCGGCTGCCGCTGGTCCGCCCGACGAACACCGCCTTCGACGGCCAGTTCCAGGTGCCGACCCTCCAGGAGGTCATCGACCTGGCCAAGCGGGAGGGCCGCGCCCGCAACCGCACGATCAGCATCTACCCCGAGACCAAGCACCCCACCTACTTCCAGTCGATCGGGCTGGCGCTGGAGGAACCGCTGGTCAAGGTGCTCAAGCGCAACGGCATGACCAAGCGCAAGGATCCGGTGATCATCCAGTCGTTCGAGACCGCCAACCTGCGCAAGCTTGCCCGGCTGACCGACGTACGGCTGGCGCAGCTCGTCGACGCGTCCGGCCGCCCGTACGACTTCACCGTCGCCGGTGATCCCCGCACCTACGCCGACCTGGTGACCCCGGCCGGCCTGCGCTGGATCGCGGGCTACGCCGACGGCATCGGCGCGCAGAAGAACCTGGTCCTGCCGCGCGACGCCGCCGGCCGGCTGCTGCCGGCGACCAAGCTGGTCCGCGACGCGCACCGGCACGACCTGGTCGTGCACACCTGGACGTCGCGGGCGGAGAACCAGTTCCTCCCCGTCGACCTGCGCATCGGCACCGACCCGAACGCCCGCGGCGACATCTACGCGGAGTACGAGCTGCTCTTCGCGGCCGGTGTCGACGGCGTCTTCACCGACCACCCGGACACCGCCGTCGCGGCCCGCGCGGCGCTGAGCTAGCCCGGGCGCCACCGAGCGTCATCCACGGCCGCCGTCGGGCGGGAGCGGAAACCTCCCACCCGACGGCGGTCCGCGTTATCGTGTCGTGACCTCCAGCCCGGTTCGGTGGTGCGGATCGACACAGTACGGCCGGCCGGCGTGGCCCTGGCTGCCATCGATGGCCGTTCCGGCCGATGTCGGCCGGTCCGACCTGTCCGGGGCAGATACCTCCGTGCCGTTACTTGTGGGTTTCCGCCACATAGATCGTGGGTGACGTCACTCCCTAGCGTGGGCCGACAACGAGATTTCCCTCCGAGTCTCTTCACGTGGAGTGACAATGACCGTTAGGACGACGCGGCGGGTGTTCACCGCCGCTGCCACTGTGATGGCCGCGGCCCTGGTCGTGGCGGCGTGCGGCAGCCCTCAGGAAAGCGCGACCGGTGGCGGTGACAGCGCCGCACCCGTCAAGGTCGGCCTGGTCTACTCGCAGTCCGGTGCGCTGGCCACGTACGGCAAGCAGTACATCGAGGGCTTCCGCGCCGGCCTCGCCCACGCCACCGGCGGCACCAACAAGATCGGCGACCGGCCGGTCGAGGTCACCGAGGTCGACGACGCCGGCGACCCGACCAAGGCGGTCTCGGCTGCCAAGGACCTGATCGGCAAGGGCTACAAGATCCTCGCCGGGTCGACCGCCTCCGGTGTGGCGTTGCAGGTCGCGCCGCTCGCCGCGCAGAACAAGGTGCTGTTCATCTCCGGCCCGGCCGCGACCGACGGCGCCACCGCCGTCAACAAGTACACCTTCCGGTCCGGTCGGCAGTCCTATCAGGACGTACTGACCGCCAAGTCGTTCATCGGCGACGCCGCCGGCAAGAAGGTCGTCGTCTTCGCCCAGGACAGCGCCTTCGGCAAGAGCAACGAGGAGGCCGTCAAGGCCGTCATCGGTGGTGCCGGCGCGACCGTCACCAGCGTGCTCGCCCCGGCGAGCGCCACCGACTTCACCCCGTTCGCCAGCCAGCTCACCGCGGCAAAGCCCGACCTGCTCTTCGTCGCCTGGGCCGGCACCACCGCCCCCGCCATGTGGCAGACCCTCGACCAGCAGGGCGTGCTCACCGCCACCACGGTCGTCACCGGCCTGGACATCCGGGCCTCCTGGCCGACGTTCGGCGCCGCCGGCAGCAAGATCTCGTTCCTCTCCCACTTCTTCGACGGCGCCGCGGACAACGAGGCGGCCAGGGCCGCGAAGGCCGCCGTACCCGGCGGGGTTCTCGACCTCTTCCACCCCGACGGCTTCGCCGCCGCCCAGATGATCGTCCGGGCCGTCGAGGAAGGTGGCGACGACGTCGACAAGATGGTCGCCGGCCTGGAGGGCTGGACCTTCGACAGCGTCAAGGGCAAGACGACCGTACGCGCCGAGGACCACGCCCTGCTGCAGCCGATGTTCCAGGCCACGCTCTCCGGCAGCGGCACCGACTTCACCGCGCAACTGACCAAGACCCTGGCCCCCGAAGAGGCCGCGCCGCCGGCCGTGCCGATGAAGGGCTGAGGACGGTGCCCCCCTCCGTCACACCGGCGACGCGCCAGCGCGAGGAGGGCCCCGCCACCGGGGCACTCCTCGCCACCCGGCAACTGACCTGGCGGATCGGCGAGGTAGCCATCGTCGACAACGTCGAGATCGACCTGCGGCCGGGCGAGTTCCTGGGGGTCATCGGCCCCAACGGCGCGGGCAAGACCTCGCTGTTCAACCTGATCTCCGGCCTGCGTCCGCCGACCACCGGCCAGGTGCTGCTCGGCGGGCAGGACGTCACCGCGCTGCCTCCGCACCGGCGGGCCCGCAGGGGACTCGGCCGCACCTTCCAGTCCTCGTCGGTGTTCGGGTCGCTGAGCGTACGGGAGAACGTGCGGCTCGCCGTACAGGCGCAACGGGGCGGCTCGTTCAAGCTGTGGCGGCGGGCGGCCCGGGACACCACGGTCGCCGAGGCCGCCGACCGGGCGCTGGACCGGGTCGGGCTGGCCCACCGGGGCGAGGCGCTGGCCGGCACCCTCGCCCACGGCGAGAAACGCAAGCTGGAGATCGCCCTGCTGCTCGCCGGCGAACCGACCGTCATGCTGCTCGACGAGCCGATGGCCGGGGTCAGCGCGGAGGACGTACCGGAGCTGGTCGCGGTGATCCGCTCGCTGACCGGCGACAGCGGTCGGGCCGTACTCATGGTGGAACACCACATGGACGTGATCCTCGAACTCGCCGACCGGATCGCGGTGATGCACCACGGGGCGCTGCTCGCCTGCGACACCCCTGACACCGTGATGGCGAACGCGACGGTCCAGGAGGCGTACTTGGGGGAGGCGCTATGACTCAGCCGATCCTTTCGATCAAGGACCTGTCGGTACGGATCGCCGGGCTGCACATCCTCCAAGGGGTTTCGTTCGACGTCGCCGGCAGCGGGGTGACCGTCCTGCTCGGGCGCAACGGGGTCGGCAAGACGACCACGTTGCGGGCCGTGCTCGGGCTCACCCCGCGCGGTGGCGAGGTGCGGGGCACCGTGACCATCGGCGGGCGGGACATCACCGACCAGGCCACCTACCGGGTGGTCCGGGACGGGCTCGGTTACGTGCCGGAGGACCGTGGTGTCTTCGCCGGCCTCACGGTCGCCGAGAACCTGCGACTCGCCGAACGGCGGGGCAGCGCCCCCGCGTACGGCCGGGTCTTCGAACTCTTCCCGGAGCTGGACCGGCGGGCGAAGCAGCGGGCCGGATCGCTGTCCGGCGGGCAGCAGCAGATGCTGGCCATCGGCCGGATCCTGCTCAACGACAACCGGTTGTTGCTCATCGACGAGCCGACCAAGGGGCTCGCGCCGAAGGTGGTGACGGAGGTGGCCGAGGTGTTGGAGCGGGTCGCCGTCGAGGTGCCGGTGCTGCTGGTGGAGCAGAACCTGGCCGTCGTACGGCGGCTCGCCCGGGACGCGGTCGTGCTGGACGCCGGCCGGGTCGCCTGGACCGGTGACGCCGGCCGGCTGCTGTCGGAGGCCGAGCTGACCAGGTCGCTGCTCGGCGTCGGGTCGTCGGGGGTGCACGCATGAGCGAGCGGAGCGAGCGAATCGGTTGGCTCAGTTTTGGTCACGGCGCCGCCGAGCGAAGCGAGGTGGCGGCGTGAGTACCGTCATTCTGTTGACGCTGACCGGGCTGGGGCTGTCCGCCCTCTACTTCCTGGTCGCCTCCGGCCTGTCCCTGGTTTTCGGCCTGGCCGACGTGCTCAACTTCGCGCACGGGCTGTTCCTGTCCGTCGGGGCGTACGCGACCTGGTGGGCGGCCGGCAATCTGCCGGGCGCGGGTGCCGACGGCTTCGGCTTCGTGGTCGCGGTCGCGTTCGGGGTGGCGGCCGGCGTGCTGGTCGCCATGCTCGTCGAGCTGATCATGATCCGGCCGCTCTACTCCCGCACCATCGAGCAGGTGCTGGTCACCGTCGGCCTGTCACTGGCCGGCGTGGCGCTGCTCCAGGCGACCTGGGGTGCCGACCCGCGGCCGTTCCCGCGTCCGCAGTGGACGCAGGGGGTGACCTCGGTCTTCGGTGCCAAGGTGCCCAACTCCGGGCTGTTGCTGATCGTCGCCGCCGCCGTGGTGCTGGCGGCGCTGCTCGGATTCCTCCGTTACACCCGGTACGGCCTGGTCATCCGGGCCGGGGTGGAGAACCGGGAGATGGTCACCGCGCTGGGCATCGACGTGCGCAAGGCGTTCACCCTGGTCTTCGCGATCGGTGGCGCGGCGGCGGCGCTGGCCGGGGCACTCGGCGGCGTCTACTTCGGATCCGTCTCGCCCAGCCAGGGCGGGTCGCTGCTCATCTTCGCCTTCATCGTCGTGGTCATCGGCGGGATGGGCTCGGTCGTCGGCTCCGCGTACGCGGCGGTCGCCGTCGGCCTGCTCCAGCAGTTCGTCAACTACTACGGCACCTCCGGGCTCGGGGACATCTGCGTGGTCGCGCTGCTGGCGATCGTGCTGCTGCTGCGCCCGCAGGGCATCGCCGGGAAGGCGGCAACGGCGTGACGGACCTCGACACCCCCTCCAAGACGGAGTCACCGGCCACCGCCGCACCGGCCGGGCCGTCGCCGGCCCGGCGGTGGTGGACCCTGCTGCGCCCCTGGCTACCGCTCGTGGCGCTGGTCGTCTTCGTCTTCGTGCCGTACGTGAAGGTCGAGATCCCGGGCGTCTTCGACGGGGCGCTGAACTCGCCCGGCACCCTGCAACTGCTCGCCCTCTGCCTGGTGTACGGCGGGCTCGCCGCCGGCTACGACCTGCTCTACGGCCGTACCGGCATGCTGTCGTTCGGCCACGCGCTCTACTTCGCCGCCGGCGTCTACGGGACCGACATCCTGATCACCAAGGCCGGGTTGCCGCTGTGGCAGGCCGCCCCGTTCGCCCTGGTCGGCGGTGCGATCCTGGCCGCTCTGATCGGCGCGATCGCGCTGCGTACGGCCGGTATCGCCTTCGCCATGGTCACGCTCGCCTTCGCGCAGGTCGGCGCGATCCTGGTGGCCCGTGACTTCGGCGGGCTCACCGGCGGCGAGGAGGGGCTGCCGCTCGACGTCTCCGGGCTGCCGGCGTTCTTCGTCGGGGTCGCCAACACCTACACCCTCTACTGGCTGGCGCTGGCGTACCTGGCCCTGGTGGTGTTCGTCGTGCACCGGGTGGCGTCGTCGCCGACCGGGCGGGTCCTCGCCGGGTTGCGCGACGACGAGCGCCGGATCGGGGTGCTCGGGCTCGATCCCTACCGGTTCAAGCTCGTCGCCTTCACCCTGTCCGGCACCCTCGCCGCGGCCGGCGGGATCGTCTACACCCTGCTGGTCAGCGGCGCGTCACCGCACATCACCTCGTCGGAACTGACGCTGTCGCTGCTGGTCATGGTGGTGCTCGGTGGTCCGGGCACCCGGTGGGGACCGGTGATCGGCGGGATGCTCTACATGTATCTCGACCACCGGTTGACCGCGTTCGGCACCTCGTCGGCGGTCGAGGCGCTGCCCGGCTTCCTTAGTGCCCCGCTGTCGCAGCCGCTGTTCGTGCTCGGCACGGTGTTCATCCTGGCCGTCTACTTCTTCCCCGGCGGGCTGGCCGGCCTTGCCGGCCGGCTCGGCCCGCTGCGGCAGTTGGTTCCCAACCGCAAACGCTGACCTGTCGTACCGCCGTCCCGTACGGGGCGCGGTAACCACAAGTGCTGAAAAGGCTCCGGCCCGGCGGATCCCGCCGGGCCGGAGCTTTCGTGCCGTGGATCAGATCTTCACGGATCCGTTGACCTTGCTGTCCCGGATGACGGCGCCGGGCGCCTTCACCGAGCCGTTGACCTTGCTCTCCACGATCGACACCACGGTGGCGTCGGTCGCGGTGATCGAGCCGTTGAGGCTCGAGTCGAAGATGATCAGGCCGGCACCCGGAGCGACCTTGGTCGCGCCGTTGACGCTCGCACCGTCGAGGCAGGTGACGCCGGACTTGACGTCCAGGCCGCCGTTGATGCGGTTGGTGATGACCGTGGTGCAGGCCGGGTAGCTGGGCTGCGTCTGCACGTTCAGCTCTTCGAAGGCCACGACGGCCCGCGCGTTGTTCGTACGCGGGTCGTCCAGCTTGAGGACGTCGAAGCCCTTTTGGATGTCGTTCGAGTAGATGTAGCCGTTGTGGTAGTACGTCGACCAGGCCCCACCCAGGATGCGGCGGGTGTCCGAGAGCGGGCCCCGCTCCCAGTAGGCGATCTCGACCGGGTTGGCCGAGTCGGTGAAGTCGATCACCGAGATGCCGCCCTGGTACCACGCCTGGACCATGATGTCGCGGCCCATCGCCGGGATCAGCGAGCCGTTGTGGGCCACGCAGTTCTCCAGCGTGCTGTTCAGCCGCGGGATCTTGTAGTAGCTCTTGAAGACCAGTTCGCGGTCGGCGCCGGAGCCGACGATGTCGTAGATCGCGTTCGCGCCCTGGTTGGTCCGGTAGCTGCTGGTGCAGATCGCGCCGCTGCCGCCGCCGAGTTCGTCGGTGAAGACCACCTTGGTGCCGGCGTTGTTGAACGTCGCCGAGTGCCAGAACGCGAAGTTCGTGTCCCGGACCTGGCTGATGATCACCGGGTTCTCCCGGTCGGAGATGTCCATGAGGACGCCGTCACCCATGCAGGCACCGGCGGCCAGGTCCAGCTCCGGGTAGGTGGTGATGTCGTGGCAGCCGCTGGTGGAGGTGTTGCCGGCGGTGCCCGGGAACAGGACCGGGGCGGCCACGACGGAGGCGCTGGTCGGGTTGTCCAGCGGAACCTTGATGATCGAGATCTTGTCGTGCGGCGGCTTGCAGTAGAAGGCGCCGCTCGACGGGCCGTACGACTGGACGTAGACGTAGACGTCGGTTCCGGCCTTGTCCGGCGCCAGCGTCAGGGTGTGGGAGCCGCAGTCGGTCCGGACCGACTTGATGTACTGCGGGTTCGCCTTGTCGCTGATGTCGAAGATCCGGACGCCCTCCCAGGAGGTCTGCTGGGCCGCGGATCCGCTCGCGCTGTTGCAGGAGTCGTCGCTGCGCGGCGCGTCCACGGCGAGGAACAGCAGGTCGCCGAAGACCGACGGGTCGCCCTGCGATCCGGGGCAGACCACCTGGCTGACCACCTGGGGTGAGCCGGGGGTGCTCACGTCGAGGATGTTGAAGCCCTGGTAGTTGCCGGCGATGACGTAGTTGCCCTGGAAGGCCAGGTCGGTGTTGTACGCGCTCTCGGTGGCGAACCCGCCGAACTTGGGGATGTTGGCGATCAGTTCGAGGTTGGGGCTGCTGGAGATCTCGTCGACACCCGGGATGGCGTACGTGGCGGCGGCGTCGTTGACCGCCTCCTCGGTGATGCAGTACTCGGCGAAGTTGTCGCCGGCGCCCTGGAACGAGTCGCAGGCGTCCGTGCCTTCGGCCGAGTCGGTGAACCCGCTGGCGGGCGCCGCCACGACTGCGGTGAGGACGAGGGCACCCGCGGCAGCCAGGCTGACCGCCAGCCTCCGGTACCTTCGGGGGGACGTTTCTAGCATGTGACACCCTTCGTCGGGGGTGAGTAGGGTGTCGGCACAATAACCTGGCCCCTGACCTGGCGATTGTGACGTGGATCACACTGAGAGTTCGATGTTGATCACGGTTTCGCAACTGTGGTGGCGGTGCGCCGGTACGAATAGCCGCAGGCCGGACCAAATGGATCATCTTCGCTGCCGCTGACCCCTCCCGTAGCAGGTCAGGAGCGCGTTACGATCCCGGCCAACCTCGGGCGGACGGCGGGAGTCAGTTGTGCTGGGTGGCGTACGGATCCGGGCGTTCGTGCTGATCGAGTTGGCCGTGCTCGCGGTGGTTGCCGCGGTGGCCGGGGTGGTCCTCTGGCTGCCCGACGACGGCCCGCGACCGGCGGCCCAGCCGAGCCCGCCGGCACCGCTCGACCTGCCCGGTCTGCCGGACGCCACCGCCCCGGTGCTGATGCCCGGGCGCCCCGGTGAGCCGGCGAAGACGGCACCGGCGAACGAGGTGACGCCGCTGGCGGCACCGTCCTACAACAACGCCGACGTGCGGTTCGTCGCGATGATGATCCCGCACCACGAGCAGGCGCTCGTGATGGCGCGGCTGGTGGCCGACCGGGGCGAGAACCCGGGGCTGAAGAGCATCGCCGAGCGGATCCTGGCCGCCCAGGATCCGGAGATCAAGACACTGGAGACCTGGCTGGCCGACCGTGGCCTGGGCCGCGACGCGGGTGGGCGGCACCGGCACAGCATGTCCGGCATGCAGTCGGCGGAGGCGCTCAGTCGCCTCACCGCCGCCCGCGGCGCCGAGTTCGACCGGCTGTTCGTCGACATGATGGCCGAACACCACCAGGGCGCGATCGACATGGCGGGCGAGGTACTGGTGCTCGGCGAAGACAACATCATCAACGAACTGGCCAGCGGTGTCGTCGTCGAGCAGAAGGCCGAGATCGGCCGGATGCGCGAGGCGCTGGCCACCACGTAGCGGCCCACGGCGCCGCACCGCGCGCGCGCCCTGCGCGAAGCGGGCCGGCGCGCTGTCGGCCGGCGCTGGTAGACATGTCGGGTGGACACCGGGCGTACGGCGGTACGCGAGCAGGCCGAGGCGGTGCTGCGCCGGCTCGCCGGAGACGGTGCGCGACTGCGCGACGACCAGTGGCGGGCGATCGAGGCACTGGTGGTCGACAAGCGCCGGGTGCTGTGCGTGCAACGCACCGGCTGGGGCAAGTCGGCGGTCTACTTCGTGGCCACCGCGCTGCTGCGCGCCGCCGACGCCGGTCCCGCCGCCGGGCCGACCGTCATCGTCTCGCCGCTGCTGGCGCTGATGCGCAACCAGGTCGAGGCGGCCGCCCGGGCCGGGATCACCGCCCGCACCATCAACTCGGCCAACCTCGACGAGTGGCAGCAGGTCACCGACGAGATCAACGCCGGTGCGGTCGACGTGCTGCTGGTCAGCCCCGAACGGCTCAACAACCCGGAGTTCCGCGACTCGGTGCTGCCCCGCCTGGCGGCGACGACCGGACTGCTCGTGGTCGACGAGGCGCACTGCGTCTCCGACTGGGGGCACGACTTCCGCCCCGACTACCGGCGGCTGCGGACCTTCCTGGCCAACCTGCCGGCCGGCACCCCGGTGCTGGCCACCACGGCGACCGCGAACACCCGGGTCACCGACGACGTGGCCGAACAACTCGGTGACGCCCTGGTGCTGCGCGGCAGCCTCGACCGGGACTCGCTGCGGCTGGCCGTACTCGACCTGCCGAGCCCGGCGCACCGGCTCGGCTGGCTGGCCGACCAGCTCGACCGGCTGCCCGGCTCGGGCATCGTCTACACCCTGACCGTCGCGGCGGCCGGCGAGACGGCGGAGTTCCTGCGCTCCCGCGGCTATCCGGTGGCGGCCTACACCGGCCAGGCCGAGGACGCCGACCGCCGCGCCGCCGAGCAGGACCTGCTCGACAACAAGATCAAGGCGCTGGTGGCCACGTCGGCGCTGGGCATGGGCTTCGACAAGCCCGACCTCGGGTTCGTCGTGCACCTCGGCGCGCCACCGTCGCCGATCGCCTACTACCAGCAGGTGGGGCGGGCCGGCCGCGCCGTACGGCACGCCGAGGTGCTGCTCCTCCCGGGTGCGGAAGACCAGGCGATCTGGCGCTACTTCGCCTCGCTGGCCTTCCCGCCGCAGGAGCAGGTCCGGTCGGTGCTCGCCGCGCTGGAGCGGGCCGACCGGCCGCTGTCGACGCCGGCCCTCGAACCCATAGTCGACCTGCGCCGGGCCCGCCTGGAGTTGATGCTCAAGGTCCTCGACGTCGACGGCGCGGTCCGCCGGGTGCGCGGCGGCTGGGTCGCCACCGGCGAGCCCTGGGTCTACGACACCGCCCGGCTGGAGCGGGTCGCCGCCGCCCGCACCGCCGAGCAGCAGGCGATGCGGGAGTACGCGGCCACCACCGACTGCCGGATGGCGTTCCTGCGCCGCTGCCTCGACGATCCCGGTGCCGCACCGTGCGGGCGCTGCGACCGGTGCGCCGGACCGCAGTTCGCCGCCGAAGTCTCGGCGCCCGCACTCGCCGCGGCACAGACGTTCCTCGGCCGGCCCGGCGTCGAGATCCCGTCGAAGAAGCTGTGGCCGACCGGCCTGGAGGCGATCGGCGTACCGCTGCGCGGCAAACTCGGCCCCGGCGAGCAGTCGGCGCCCGGCCGGGCCGTGGGGCGACTGACCGACCTCGGATGGGGCACCCGGCTGCAGGCACTGGTCGGACCCGGCGCGGCGGACGGGCCGGTGCCCGACGACGTCTTCGGCGCGGTGGTGGAGGTGCTCAAAGACTGGGCGCACGGCGACGACCGGTGGCCGCAGCGCCCGGCCGGGGTGGTCGCGGTCGGGTCGCGGCAACGCCCCCGGCTGGTCGGCAGCCTCGCCGAGCGGGTCGCGTCGGTGGGCCGGCTGCCGCTGCTGGGCACGGTCGCCGCGACCGGGGCCGGCGCGTCGTCCGGTTCCGGTGCGCGCGGCAACAGCGCCCAACGGGTACGCGGGCTGCACGACGCCTTCGCCGTACCGGACGGGCTGGCGGCGGCCCTCGACGGACTGGCCGGCCCGGTGCTGCTCGTCGACGACCTCGTCGACTCGGGCTGGACGATGGCGATGGTGGGTCGGCTGCTCCGCCAGTCCGGGGCGCCGGCGGTCCTGCCGCTGGCGCTCGCCGTCGCGGGCTGACGACCATGCCGGCACCGTCTCGCCCGGCGGGCGGTGGGCGGATACGCCGGGAGAATACCCTCGTCCCTATGACGGAAGCCGAGACCACGCCGCCGGGCGACGAGGCGGGCCAGTACTGGTACGCCGCCGACAAGCAGGCCCTGCTCGGTCGGCTGCGCCGCATCGAGGGCCAGGTACGTGGCCTGCACCGGATGGTCGAGCAGGACACCTACTGCATCGACGTCCTCACCCAGATCTCCGCCGCGACGCGGGCCCTGCAGGCCGTCGCCGTCGGCCTGCTCGAAGGGCACATCGCCCACTGCGTGATGGACGCCGCCCAGAACGGCACCGACCCGTCCGCCAAGGTCAAAGAGGCGTCCGACGCGATCGCCCGACTCGTCCGCTCCTAGGAGGACCCGAAGATGCCCGTGACCAACACGTACACCGTCGCCGGCATGACCTGCGGGCACTGCGTGCAGGCGGTGACCGCCGAACTCACCGCGCTGCCCGGCGTATCCGACGTGCGGGTCGAGCTGCCGACCGGCACGGTGTCGGTGACCAGCGACGCCCCGCTGGCGCTCGACACGGTCCGGGCCGCCGTCGACGAGGCGGGCTACGAACTCGCCGGCACCGGTGCCTAAGACCGCGCCGGCCCGGCCACCGGTGGCCAGGGCGGCCGCCCCGGACCCCGACCGCTCCACGGTCCGGCTCGCCCTCTTCGTCGGCGGGCTGGTCGTCATGCTCGTCGCCGGCTTCGGGCTGGGCCGGGTCGTCGGCCGGCCGGCCGGGGACTCCACCGGTGGCACCAGCGACCACACCCACGCGCCGGGCACCGGCGACCACACCCATCCGCCCGCCGCTGCCGGCGGCGCCCACGACCACTCGACCGGCGGCCCGGCCACCGGCCCCGACGGCATCAGCGGCCTGTCCCTGAGCAGCGCCGGCTACACCCTGGTGCCGGCGACGACCCAACTCGGGGTCGGCTCCGCCGTCGACTTCCGGTTCACCGTGCAGGGGATCGACCGGCAGACCGTGACCACGTTCGCGATCGTGCACGACAAGCCGCTGCACATGATCGTGGTCCGCCGGGACCTGACCGGCTACCAGCACCTGCACCCGACGATGGCACCCGACGGCACGTGGAGCGTCCCGCTCGCGCTGACCGGTCCCGGCATCTGGCGGGCGTACGCCGACTTCACCGCCGTCGACGCGGCCGGCACGCAGACCCCGGTGACCCTCGGCGTCGACCTGGTGGCCAATGGCGACTACGCGCCGACGCCGCTGCCGGCGCCGGCCCGCGAAGCGAGCGTCGACGGGTTCGTGGTGACGTACGAGGGCACGCCGCAGGTGGGTGTCTCGCGGCCGCTGCAGTTCCGGGTGTTCCGCGACGGCAGCCCGGTCGTCGGCCTGGAGCGCTACCTCGGCGCGTACGGGCACCTGGTGACGATCCGGGACGGCGACCTGGGCTACGTGCACGTGCATCCGGAGACGGAACTCGCCGGCGGGGCGATCAAGTTCTGGCTGACCGCGCCGAGCCCCGGCCGTTACCGGCTCTTCCTCGACTTCCAGGTGGCCGGTCAGGTGCACACCGCGGAGTTCACCCTCGTGGTGGGCTGACCGCCGGCCGGCGGCGACCTGCGATGACCGGTCACGATCGGCCCCGCCGGAGGCGAAGCGGCGGTGGCCGGCTCAGCCGGCCCGGCGTACCGGGCGCTGGGCGAGGTAGCGCAACATGTCGCGGATGAGTTTCTTCTCCTCGGCGGGCACCGCCGGATCGGCGAGCCGGCCGAGGATCACCTCGACGTCGGCTTCCAGCGGCGGCTCGGCCCGGACCCGGTCGGGGGACATCTCCTGGTCGGGCAGGCCGAGCGCCCGGAAGGCGGCGGACACCGGCACGTCGAGGGCGGCGCAGAAGCCACGCACCTTGGCCAGCTCGGGATAGTCCTGCCAGTCGCCGGCGAGCCACCGGAAGACCGTGGAGCGCCCGACCCCGGTGCGGGCGGCGAGGTCGGTGACGGTCCAGCCGCGCTCGTTCTTGGCATCGTCGATCGCCCGCCGTACGAAGCGGGCGAACGCCGCCTGCGGAGAGCCCCCTGACGGGGGCGGCGGGGGTGCCGGCTGAGCTCGGTCAGGTATGACCACGCGGTGGCAAACCCCCTTCCGGCCAACCCGAAGCATGTCCAGTTGGAGGGTAGACCACAACAAGGGCTCGCGAGCCGGCTGATAGAGCGATTAGTCTCATCAACGGGACGTACTAGCGTGGGTCCCACCCGTGGGACCGGCGCCCGGCGTGCCGCTTCCTTCCCGGCCGGTCCGCACACGATGGCGTCTCTCCGCCCATGTGCGGTGGCGTGGAGCACCGGCGTGATGTCCCGCTGACCGGGGGGCAGCGGGACATCACATCGGCCTGCCGAATCTGCCGGACAGCATCGCCAGTCTCACCATCCGTGATTGCGCGCATCAAATAGGATCAACCGGCCGGCGGTTCGTACCCCCGACGGCAGGTCCGCTGGCCGTGTCCACGGCGGACGAGTGATCACCCCCAGGAGCGCACGATGGCCCCGCAAGACAGCCGACCGCCGCCGCCACCGCACCGCCCCGGTGCGGTCAGCCTCTTCTTCGTCTGCAAGGCAGCGGTCTTCGCCGCAGGCTTCTGGATCTGGCTGGTGGTCCTGGCGTTCGATGAGGGGGCGGCATCCGGCATGCACCTGCTCGCCGCGACCGGAGCGATCACCACCACTCTCGTCTCGGTGATCCTCGGCGTACGGATGGCCCTGCAGGCGAACGCGGCGCAACGGCACGCCGAACTCAAGCGCCTGCTGGTCGACATCTCGTGGAACGCCTTCGCCGCCGCCGGCAACGCCGAGAGCCCGGCCAACGTCGTGCCGTTCCCGACGATGGCCTACGAGGGGCTGACCTCGGTGCGGCCCCCCGGCGGCGGCGACCGCGACCGTCGGCGCTGAACCTCGGGTCAGGTTTCGGCGAGCAGGGCCGCCAGCTTCGGGGTGAGCTGCCACGGCCCGACCAGTGCGTCGTACTCCGCGCGTAGCTCGGGGGTCGCGGACGCCCCGGTGCGGCGGGCCCGCAGCAGCAGGTTGCGCGGGGTGTGCCGGGATTCGACGAACTCGACCACCTCGACCCGGTAGCCGTTCAACCGCAGCAGCGCGGCGCGCAACGAGTCGGTGAGCACGTCGGCGAACCGCTCCCGCAGGATGCCGTGCCGGGTGAGCAGGTCGTACGGCTCCGGCGGAGGCACCTGGCGCAGTTGGGCCGCGACGTCGTGGTGGCAGCACGGCGCGGCCAGTACCCAGCGGGCCCGCCAACGCACCGCCCGGGCCAGCGCCTCGTCGGTCGCCGTGTCGCAGGCGTGCAGGGCCAGGACCAGGTCGGGCGCCGGGTCGACGGCGGCGTCGAGGATCGTGCCGGCGACGAACTCCACCGACTCCTCACACCCCAGCATCGCCGCGAGCGTGCTGTTGCGTTCCCGCTGGTCCTCCCGTACGTCGACGCCGACCACCCGGGCGTCGATCCCGCGGGTGGTCAGATAGCGGTAGGCGGCGAAGGTCAGGTAGGCGTTGCCGCAGCCCAGGTCGACGACCCGCAGCGGCTGGGGCAGGTCACCCTCGGGCAGGGTCGCGGCCAGCGCGCGGAGGAAGGCGTCGACCTGCCGTCGTTTCGCCGCGCTGGCGCCGGTCGTGGTGAACAGCGGATCTCCCGGCGCGAGCAGGTGCTCCTTGCGCCGGTCGTGGGCGAGGACATCCGTCGGCGTCGTGGCGACCGGCCGCGCCGGGCCGCCCGGCGCCGGCCAGACCGGCGCGGTGCCGGCCTCCGGTGCCGGTCCGGTGGCTGCCGGTGCGGCGGGAGCCGGTGTGGTGGCCGCCGGTGTGTTGGCCGCCGGCCCGGCGGGTGCCGCCATGGGCCGGGCGAGCACCGGGCCGGCCCGGTGCACCTGGGCGTCGCCCTTCTTGGTCACCCGGACCTGCACCGTGCCGTCGGAGGTCTCCACGTGCCAGTTGCCGAACGGCTCGGTCAGCAGGGCGTCGACCGCCGCCTCGGCCTCCGCGCCCGCCGCCACGTTGCGGGTGTACGGCCGGACGCCGTCACTGGTGACGATCTGTAGACGAGGGCCGGCCTTGATCGCGACCGGGCGCAGTTCGGCGCGCACGACCGACGGGGTCTGTCCGCGCCGACGGCCGGCGGCCACCGCCCGGGTCAGGTGCGGGGCGAGCAGGAGGGTCCGTACCTCGGCGAGCACCGCCGTCAACTCTTCGGGCATGGATCAGATCTTCCTCGACCCGCCGACCGGGAGGTCCCACAGGTCCTCGCGGGGCCGGCCGGCGGCCGCCCACTCCGTCACCGTGCGTTCCAGCGGCTCCAGCACCGGCTCGGCGGACAGCACGAACGTCCCCCAGTGCATCGGTGACATCCGCCTGGCGCCGAGGTCGAGACAGGCCCGGACCGCCTCCGGCGGGTTCATGTGCACCGGCTTCATGAACCAGTTCGGCTCGTACGCCCCGACCGGCAGCAGCGCCAGGTCGATGCCCGGATAGCGGGCCGCGATCTCGGCGAACCAGTGCCCGTAGCCGGTGTCGCCGGCGAAGTAGACCCGGGACCCGTCGCCGGCGGTGAACATCCACCCGCCCCACAGGCTGCGGTTGGTGTCGGTCAGGGTACGGCGGCTCCAGTGGTGGGCCGGCACGAAGTCGAACCGCACACCACCGATCTCGCGCGACTCCCACCAGTCGAAGTCGGTGACGTCGCCGAAGCCGCGCCGCCGGAACCAGCCGGCCAGGTTGGCGGGCACGAGGAGCGGGGTGTCCTTCGGCAGCCGCCGGATGGTCGGTGCGTCGAGGTGGTCGTAGTGGTTGTGGCTGATCACCACCGCGTCGACGCGGGGGAGGGCCGCCCAGTCGAGACCGGCCGGGGTGATGCGGGGCCGTACGCCGGGAATCCGGTCCGTCCAGACCGGGTCGGTCAGCACGGTCAGCCCGCCGATCTGCACCACGTAGGTCGCGTGGCCGACCCAGGTGACCTGCACCTCGTCGGCGGTCACCGGCGGCAGTGCGGTCGACCGTTCGACCGGGATGCGCGCCACGTGGTCGGGATGGGTCATCCGCGGACCGCTCTCCCGGAACATCCGCACCATGTCGCGGAACGTGGGCAGTGGCGCGGTGAGCCGGTCGTCGAAGCGGGCCGGCCGGCGTGCGGCATCGCGGGAGCGCCGCGCCCCGTCGAGGTCCTTACGGACCCGGTGCAGGCTGAACATCGGTGTCTCCTTCGCCGCCGGCGGAGATGGATCAGGGGACCGGCATGGCCGGTCCCCTGATGGTCGGGTTGTCGGATCAGGCGTCGACGGATCCGGCGCCGGCCTCGGCGGCACCGGCCGCCGAGCCGTCCCGGCCGGTCCGCCCGCCCCGGCGCCGCCGCCTGCGGGCACGCGGCTTCGCCACGTCGCCGTCGCCGGCCGGTTCAGCCGGCGTGGACGCTCTCGGCCGGGCCGTTCTCGGTGGCCGTGTCGGTGCCGCCGGTCGTCTCACCGGAGACGAGCTGCCCGGCCCGGCGGCGGCGCCGCTGCCGCTGGGCGCGTGGCGCCTCCTCGGATTCCATCGGCACCTCGTTGCGCGGCCCGCCACCGTCACCGTCGCCGGCCCGGCGCCGGTTGCGGGTGGTGCGGCCGCGGCCGGCGCTCTCGCCGCGACGGTTGGTGCGCGAGCGGCCACCGCCGAGGTCCTCCTCGACCTCGGCGGACAGCCCGGCCCGGGTCCGGTCGGCGGTCGGCAACGTGCCGGTGACCTCGGTCGGGATGTCGAGGTCGGCGTAGAGGTAGGGCGAGGTGTGGTAGGTCTCCGGCGGCTCGGGCATGTCCAGGCCCAGCGACTTGTCGATCAGTCGCCAGCGGGGCATGTCCTCCCAGTCGACGAAGGTCACCGCCACCCCGGTCGCCCCGGCGCGGCCGGTGCGGCCGATCCGGTGGGTGTAGGTGTCCGGGTCTTCCGGACAGTCGTAGTTGATTACGTGCGTGACGCCGGAGACGTCCAGGCCACGGGCTGCCACGTCGGTGGCGACCAGTACGTCGATCTTGCCGGCCCGGAACGCCCGCAGGGCCCGTTCCCGGGCGCCCTGCCCGAGGTCGCCGTGCACGGCGGCGGCGGCGAACCCACGGAAGTCGAGATCCTCCGCGACCCGGTCGGCGGCCCGCTTCGTGCGGGTGAACACCATGGTCAGGCCACGTCCCTCGGCCTGCAGGATGCGGGCCACCACCTCGATCTTGTTCATCGGGTGGGTGCGGTAGACGACCTGCTTGGTCAGCGGCGACGGGCCGGTCTCGGCGGTGTGTCCGGCGTGGATCGTCACCGGGTGGCGCAGGAAGCGCCGGCTCAGCGCGACGATCGGGTCGGGCATCGTGGCCGAGAACAGCATCGTCTGCCGGTCCTCGGGCAGCATCGCCAGGATCTTCTCGACGTCGTCGAGGAAGCCGAGGTCCAGCATCCGGTCGGCCTCGTCGAGCACGAGCGCGCGGATCCGGTCGAGCCGCAGGTGCTTCTGCTTGGCGAGGTCCATCAGCCGCCCGGGCGTGCCGACAAGGATCTCCACGCCGCGCCGCAGCGCGTCGATCTGCGGCTCGTACGCCACCCCGCCGTAGATCGGCAGCACGCGTACGCCGCGGGTCTTGCCGGCCGCGGCCAGGTCCTTGGCGACCTGCAGGCCGAGTTCGCGGGTCGGGACGACGACCAGGGCCTGCGGGAGGCCCTCGCCGCCCTCGGCGGGCGCGAAGACCCGCTCCAGCAGCGGGATGCCGAAGCCGAGCGTCTTGCCGGTGCCGGTCGGGGCCTGGCCGATCAGGTCGGTGCCGCGCAGCCCGATCGGCAGCGCGTATTCCTGGATCGCGAAGGCGCGGGTGATGCCGACCGCCGCCAGTGCGTCGACGGTCTCCTGCCGGGCGCCGAGGTCGGCGAAGGTCGGGGCTTCCGGACGGACCGGTACCGGGACGATGGTGGCTTCCTCGACCGCTGTCGCTGTGTCTTCGTCGACCGGTGTTTGTACGTTGTTGTCACTCATCAGGTTTTAGGGGTGCCCTCTCGTGGTGCGCCCGTCTGACCTGGGGCGCGGTATGGGTCGGGGCGCGGGCCACACGGACCGACGGCTTGCGCTCGCGTCGTTCCGGGCCGCACGCGCGTCGTGGGTGAGGGGGGTGATTACCTGAACGCCCACGACAACTCCCCTATGTTACCTGACTTGCTCAAACGTCGCCTCGGTTCTTTGCCGGCGGGTGTCCGGGGGCGTCCCGTCGTGACGTGGGTCACCATTTGGCGTCCGGCGGCGGTGTCGCTCGGCTGTCCGGCCGCAACCAGGTCCAGGCGGTAGCCTGCGCACGTGTCCGATCCCTCACCCGGAGCCGGCCCGTCGGCCGGCCGTACCGCCTCCGGGGCGGTCTCCGCGCCGGTCGACCCGACCCGGTTCGCCGCCGTCATCGACCTGCTCGGCCTGGTCGCGTACGGCGAACTGCTCGCCTTCGACCGGATGGCCGCCGACGCGCGGCTCGCCCCCGACCTGCCGCGGCGGGCGCTGCTCAGCGAGATGGCGGCGGTGGAGATCGTCAGCTACCGCCGGCTGGCCGACCGGCTGACCGAACTGGGCGTGGAGCCGGGCGCGGCGATGGCGCCGTACGTCGAGGCACTCCAGGGCTACCACGACTCGACCGAGCCGAAGGACTGGCTGGAGGCGCTGGCCAAGGCGTACGTCGGCGACGCCATCGCCGACGACTTCTTCCGGGCGGTCGCCGACCTGCTCGCCGAACCGGATCGGCAACTCGTCCTCGACGTGCTGCACGACTCGCAGTACGCCGACTTCGCCGCCGGTGAGATCCGGGCCGCGATCGCCGCCGACCCCAAGCTGGCCAATCGTCTCTCGATGTGGGCCCGCCGGCTGGTGGGGGAGGCCCTGTCGCAGGCCGGCCGGGTGGCCGCCGAGCGGATCGCGCTCACCGCCCTGATCGTGGCGGAGGTCGAGGACGAGACCGGGGTGCAGGGTCTGCTTCGACGGCTCACCGCGGCGCACACCGCCCGGATGGCGGCCGTCGGACTGAACAACTAGCGCATATCGGCACAAAACTACCGACGCCAGACAGCATTACGGCCGGGAGACGGTCAGCGGTGCGAACAACGCATCAGACCGCTCCCGGCCGGCAGCCGGTGGATCAGCGGGCGGTGAAACCCACGACCCGGGGCGACGACTCGGCGATCTCGACGTAGGCGATCTTGCTCACCGGGACGATGATCCGCCGGCCCTTCTCGTCGGTCAGTGAAAGAGTGCCCTCGTTGGCGATGGCATCGGTCACGATCTGCTCGATTTCGGCCGGCGACTGCGCGCTGTCGACCACGAGCTCTCGCGGCGCGTACTGCACACCGATCTTGACCTCCACGGGCCCTCCTTATCCGGGCGAAAACTGCGCCGTTGCGAGGCTAGCCGATTCCGGGAGGCGATGGTCAGGCCGACTCGCCCTGGAGCGGAAAGCTGGCGATCCCGCGCCACGCGAGAGCGGTCAGCAAGGCCTCGGCCTCCGCCTTGGGCACCTGCCGTCCACTTGCGAGCCAGAACTTCGCCGCCGTCTCGGCGGTCCCGACCAGACCCGAGGCCAGCAACTCGGCCCGCGCCCGGCTCACCCCGGTGTCCGAGATGATCGTGTCGGTGATCGCCGCGATGCAGCCGCTCTCCACCTTGGCCATCCGCTCCCGCACCGCCGGGTCGTTGCGCAGGTCCGACTCGAAGACCAGCCGGAACGCCTCGCTCTCGTGGTCGACGAAGTCGAAGTAGGCCCGTACGGCGCCACTGACCCGTTCCTTGTTGTCACTGGTCGCGGCCATCGCGGCCCGGACCTGCGCGACGATCGCCTCACAGTGCGTGTCGAGCAGTGCCAGGTACAGGTCCATCTTGCCGGGGAAGTGCTGGTAGAGCACTGGTTTCGACACCCCGGCCCGTTCCGCGATGTCGTCCATCGCGGCCGCGTGGTAACCCTGGGCGACGAACACCTCCTGCGCCGCAGCCAGCAACTGCTTCCGGCGCGCCGAGCGCGGCAGCCGTGCCGGCCGGCCAGCCGTTTGTGCGCCGCTCGACGGTGCGGTCATTGAGCACCTCTCCTTCGGCTGGCGGAGCTTTCGGCCGGCGGGCGACCATGCCCGACGGGAACCGAGGGTGTACGCCACCCGACCTCCGAATTACCCAGCCGTTGCAACTTATCGCCCCTGATCCCACACGGTAGCCTCAGCGGGGGCGACGGAGGAGCGCACGGTGGACGAAGCAGGGCAACCCGGCGGCACCACGCCAGGCGATGGCGCAGACAGTGCAGGTCCGCGGGGTGATCGCGCCCGGCGGGCCGGCGGCTGGCCGGGCGCCGACGCCGGGTGGTCCGACCGGGCGGAAGTGACGTCGGACGGTGTTGCCGATCACTCCCCCTGGCACCGATCGGGCGAGGCGGCGCTGCGCGGCTGGTCCGAGTCCACCGTCCGTTACGACGACCCGATCCGGCCCGTCCACGAGATCCGCCGGCCGGTCAACGGCTCCGGACCCGGCCACCACGCGGGCGACGCCGCCCCGGTCGCCGTCCGCGCGCCGGCGAGCGCCCCGCCCTACCCGTACGAGGGTGACCTCGAAGACGCCCTGCGCGAACAGCGGACGGTCATTCCCGCCGCCCGCCCCGGCCCGACGAGCCGGCGGCCCGACCCGGAGCCACCCGCCGAACCCGACCCGGCCGAGCAGGCCCGGCACGCGATCGGGGAGCCGACGCCGTCCGGCGGGCTGCCGGCGGTGCCGCGCTGGCGGTCCGACCGCGGCACGCCGGGCGAGAGCCACGACGAGACGGCGCCGCCGGACGCTGCGGCCGCGCCACCGACGAGCCGGCAGGACCGGCCCGGCGGCGACCGCCCGGGACCGGCACCCCGCTACGGCGACCGTCCGCAGCCGGGTGACCGCGACCCGGCCGACCGCTACCCCGGCCCCACCCTGGACCGGTCTCGCGAGTCGGGCGAGCCCGACGTCGACCGGCCCGACGGGTCCGAGCCACTCGCCGACCGGGACGCCCCCACCTCCGGCGGCCAGGTCGGTCCGACCGCCCCCGGCCGTCCCGATGGATACGGCCGGCGGCGCGGTCCCGCACCCCGGCTGTTCGGCCCGTCGCCGGACGAACGCCCTGACCCAGGCAGCGACGAGCGGCCGGCCTTCGGACGCCGCGCCGAGGCCGCAGCACCGGCGCACTGGGCCGACTCCCCGGCGCCGGCCGGCCGCTGGACCGGTGAGCCGGCGGCGGCCACCCGCTGGCCGGGCGAGCCCGCGGAGGACGGCCGCCGCTCCGGCGACCCCGCCCCGACCAGGCACGACAGCTCCCGCACCGACCCGCAGGACAGCGACCCGGGCGCCCGGGAGACATACCCGACGGGCCGACGGGCCGACCCGGCCGGCCCCAGCCCGTGGCGGACCGACTCCCGGCGGACCGAGCCCGATGCGCCCGCCTCGCGGCGGACTGAGCCCGGTACGACCGCCTCGCGGCGGACTGAGCCCGGTACGACCGCCTCGCGGCGGACCGAGCCCGGTACGACCGCCTCGCGGCGGACTGAGCCCGGTACGACCGCCCTGCGGCGGACTGAGCCCGATGCGCCCACCGCTCGGCGGGGCGGCTCCGACGACCCGGGCGACGACCGGCGGACCCGGGCCGACTGGGCGCCGACCTGGCCGGAAACCTGGCGTCCCGGGGCGTCCCGCGACGACGACGCCACCCGCCCCGACGGCCCCCGCCGGGGCACGGGACCGGACGGCACGCCGGCCGGCATCCCCGACGACCAGGCGGCCACCGAGCGGCCCGGGGTAACCCGCCCCTGGTCGGCTGGCTGGCCCGGTCGGGCCAGCCGGCCGAGCTACGACCCGCCGTCCGACGGGCCGGCCACGCGGGCCGGCTACGAACCGCCGGCACGGGACACCGCCGGCCCGGGCGCCCCCGGCAATCGGGACGACCGGTTCCCGGCGCCAGGGCGGCCCATCCAGGCGGGCCAACCGGTGAGCGGGTCCACCCCGGCTCCCGGCCCGCCGAGCCGCGCGATCAACCCGCCCACCGCCGTGCTTCCGCAGCGCGTGCCCGCCGAACCCGACGTGCCCACCGTGCCGGAGCAGCAAGCCGTGGAGCCGCCCCCCGCCGAAACACCGGAGTTGGCGCGTATCGCCACGCATCTGCGCCGCGAGGACGGGCCGCCCACGACACACGAGCCCCCCGAGGAATTCGACGTCGCGGCGATCGTCGCCGCCGTGCGCGAGGTCGCCGGCGTACGTGACGCCTCGCTGCGCACCACCCCGGCCGGCGCGCACAGCCTGCGCCTGGACCTGCACGACGGCGCCGACCCGGCCGAGGTCAGCCGGCTCGTCGCCCGGCTGCTCCAGGACCGGATGGGGCTGGCCGCCGCTCCGCCGAGCCCGCCCCAGCCGGCACCGGCCGAGCCGCCCCCGGTGCCACCAGCCAGCGAGATCGGCCCCGACGTGCCGCGTCGGCGCCGGCAACCTGCGCCCCACCGGGGCCGGGCGCAGGTCGAGGAGCCGGCCCGCGCCCCCCGGTTCCCGGAGCCGGGCGTCGCCGCCGGTGTCATCGGCACGGTCGGCGGCTACCCGGTGGCCGCGAGCAGCCGGGGCACCGTCGAGCCGACGACCGCCGGTGTCTCGTACCAGGGTGGTCAGATCACCACCACCGAGTCCGCGCCGTCCCGGCCGCTCAATCCCGGTGTCAACCCCGGCCCGCGGGTGGTCATCGACCACGTCCAGGTCAGCACGTTCGGGCTCGACGCCACGGTCGAGGTCCGGCTCGCCGCCGGACCGAAACAGGCCGCCGGAGTCGCCACCGGACCGGCCGTCGACGGCTACGTGTTGCGGCTGTGCGCCGTTTCGGCCGCCCTGGCGATCGACGAACTGCTGCTCACCTCGCAGCAGGTGAGCGGCCGGGGGCGGTGTTTCGTCGAGCACGCCGCGGTGGTTCCGTTCGGCAGCAGCGAGGTCGCCGTCGTCGTGGTGCTGCTGGTCTGCGGCGGCTGGGTCGAGCAGCTCGCCGGCTCGGCACTGGTCTCCGGCGACCCGCGCCAGGCCGTCGTACGGGCCACCCTGGCCGCGGTCAACCGCCGCCTGGAGGCGTTGCTCTCCGACGGACAGTGAGCCGGCCGGTTTCCCGGCGACGCACACTGGAGGTATGAGAGACGCACTCCTGGCGGCCGACGACCTGTTGCCGGAGGACCGGATGCCCCCGCCGTGGCTCGGGCGCCGGGTGGGCCCCGAAGGCTCGACCGTCTACATCCGGGACACCCCGGCGACCACGGCCGACGCCGAGCCGGCGTTCTACGTGCACGGCCTCGGCGGCTCCTCGCAGAACTGGACCGACCTGGCCGGCCTGCTCGCCGGCCGCCTCGACGGCGAGGCGATCGACCTGCCCGGCTTCGGCAACAGCGACCCCGGCGACCGCTACACGATCGCGTCGTTCGCCGACCGGGTGATCGGGCACCTGGACCAGTCCGGCCGTGGCCCCGTCCACCTGCTCGGCAACTCGCTCGGCGGGGCCATCGCCGTACGCGTCGCGGGGCGCCGCCCCGACCTGGTCCGTACCCTCACGCTCATCTCGCCGGCCATGCCGTTCCTCGACCCCCGGCGCTCGCTACAGGGGCGGATGCTGCCGCTGCTGGCGATCCCCCGCGCCGAACGCCTGATGGCCCGCCGGCTGGCGCAGATCCCGCCGGAGGAGATGGCCCGGCAGGTGATCGAGGCGTGCGTGGCCGACACCTCGCGCATCGGTGAGCAGCGTCGGCTGGAGACGATCGAGGAGATCCGGATCCGGGGCACGGCGGCCCACTACGCGAGCGCCTACCTCGGCACGCTGCGCGGCATCGTCTCGGAGTTCGTGCGGGCGTACCTGCCCGGCGACCGGTCGCTGTGGCGGACCGCGGCCCGGATCACCGCACCGACCCTGGTCATCGGCGGCCGGCAGGACCGGCTGGTCGACGTACGGGTCGCGCCGCAGGTGGCCGGGGTGATCCCGGACAGTCGGCTGCTGATGCTCGACGGGGTCGGGCACGTGGCGCAGATGGAGGTGCCCCGTACGGTCGCCCGGGCCGTGCTCGCCCTCCTCGACGAACACCGGGACCCGGTCGGGGCCTGACCGCCGGCTGCCCCGGCAGTCGTGATCTTCACACCCGGCCCCGGCGGGCGGTGTGGCAAGCTGTCCGGCGATGCGTACCTCGTCACCGATCCGCCCCTCCGCGTCGCCGCCACAGGTCGGTAGGTCCGGCCGTAGCGCGCCCGGCCGGCGACCGGTCGCCCAGCTGGTGTCCCTGGCCACCCTCGCGGTGGCGGCCGGACTGGTGCTGGTCGGACTGGCGGTGCCCGGGTTCACCGGAGGGGAGAAGACCCCGACGGCCGAGGTGCCGCTGGCCGCCGAATCACCGATCGCGCTGCCGCCGTCCACCGAGCCGGCGTCCGAGCCGTCCACCGAGCCGCCGCCGGTGCTCCAGTTGCCGGGTCCGGTGCCGTCGAAGGGGGAGGGCACCTTCGACTACGGCACCACGCAGGGCGAGGTGGCCGGCACCGCGGGCACGCTGCGCCGCTACCGGATCGCGGTCGAGAAGGGCGCGGGCGAGGACGTGGAGGAGGTCGGGGCGATCGTCGACGCGGCACTGGCCGACAAGGGAAGCTGGACCGGCAGCGGCCGGCTGCGGTTGCAGCGGGTCCCGGACCGGGCCGGGCACGACTTCACCGTCTACCTGGTCACCCCGCAGACGGCGTACACGATGTGCCAGGCGGGCTGGGTCGACATCCGGGTCGACGGCAAGCCGTACACGTCGTGCCGGGCGCAGGGCAAGGTGATCCTCAACCTGGACCGGTGGCGGACCTCGGTCCCGCACTACGTCGAGGCCGAGGTGCCGCTCGACGTCTACCGCGAGTACGTCGTCAACCACGAGGTCGGCCACGAACTCGGCTACAACCACGAGCGCTGCCCCGGCCGGGGCAAGCCCGCACCGGTGATGATGCAGCAGACCCTCTTCCTCAACGGCTGCGTCGCCAACCCGTGGCCGTTCCTCGACGGCAAGCGGTACGCGGGTCCGCCGCTCTGAGCCGTTCGGCCGGATGCGCGGGTCCGCCGGTCCGGTGGACGGTGCCGCGAGGGACGCCGTACCGGTTGGTCGTGCCAAAACACTCCCAATCTGGACGATAAGGCGTGGCGTAGTGCGCCCCGGGCACCTGGTACGTGGCAGGGTCGAAAGGCATGACGACGCCAGAGACCGACTCACCGCGCGTCCCGGCCCCGGGCGGGCGGGCCAGCGCCCCGGACCCCGGGGCGCCGATCAGCCCCGGCCCGGGAGCCGGCGGTACGGGCGGCCGGGGCGCCCGCCAGCGGCACTGGAAGCGGCGGCGCCGACTCCTCGTGCTCCTGCTGGTGCTGGCCGCCGGCGTTCTCGTCGGGGTCGACCTGGCCCGCAACGGCAACCGCTCCGGTGCCGAGCCGGCGGCCGCCGCCCGGGACGGCATCGCCGCCGGGCTACCGGCCACGGCCGCGACCGGCGCGTCCGCCGAACCGGCGCCCGCCACCGCATCACCCGCACCGGCACCCGCGGCCGCATCCGCATCCGCACCCGCCAGCGGCGCGTCGGCGGCGGCACCCGCGCCGTCCACGCCCACCCCCGGCCCGGGGTATCCGACGGCCGGGCCGGGCACCTTCGGGTTCGCCGCCGACGAGGGCGCCGTACTCGGCACCGCCGGAACGCTGCGCCGCTTCCGGGTCGCGGTCGAACACGGCATGGGACAGGACACGGCGGCCTTCGCCAGCGCCGCCGACACGATCCTCGGCGATCCGCGGAGCTGGACCGCGTCCGGCCAGCTACGGCTGCAGCACGTGCCGCAAACGGCGGCCGCCGACTTCACCCTCTACCTGGCCACCCCCGCCACGTCGGAGCGGATGTGCGCCGCCGGCGGGCTGCGGACCGAGGGCTACACCTCCTGCCGGCTGCCCGGCCAGGTGATCATCAACGTGGCCCGCTGGCAGGAGGCGGTACCCGACTACGGCGCCCCGCTCGACACCTACCGGGCCTACGTGATCAACCACGAGGTCGGTCACGAACTCGGGTACGGCCACGAGGCGTGCCCGTCCGCCGGCGGCCCCGCCCCGGTGATGCAGCAGCAGACGTACGGCCTGGAGGGGTGCCTGGCCAACGCCTGGCCCTACCTCGACGGCCGCCGGTACGTCGGCCCGGCCCTGCCTTGAGATATTCCCCTGTTCCGCATCGTGGTCGGGTGTTGCACCTCATGGTCGAACCTGTCAGGAACGAGCAACAATGGCCCGACACCACTGTCGATTCCGGGGAGTTCACCGTGTCGCTGCCCCCGCTCGTCGAGCCCGCCGCCGAGCTGACCGTAGACGAGATCCGCCGCTATTCCCGCCACCTGATCATCCCCGACGTGGGGGTCGAGGGGCAGAAGCGACTGAAGAACGCCCGCGTGCTCTGCGTCGGCGCCGGCGGCCTCGGCTCCCCGGCCCTGATGTACCTCGCCGCGGCCGGTGTCGGCACGCTCGGCATCATCGACTTCGACACCGTCGACGAGTCCAACCTCCAGCGGCAGATCATCCACGGCCAGTCCGACGTCGGCCGGCCCAAGGCCGAGTCGGCCGCCGCCTCGATCCGCGAGATCAACCCGCTGGTCAAGGTGGAGATCCACAACACCGCGCTGGACCGCGACAACGTACGCGAGATCTTCGCCCGGTACGACCTGATCGTCGACGGCACCGACAACTTCGCCACCCGCTACATGGTCAACGACGCGGCCGTCCTGCTCGGCAAGCCGTACGTCTGGGGCTCGATCTACCGCTTCGACGGCCAGGCATCCGTCTTCTGGGCCGAGCACGGTCCCTGCTACCGGTGCCTCTACCCCGAGCCGCCGCCGCCCGGCATGGTCCCGTCCTGCGCCGAGGGCGGCGTGCTCGGCGTGCTCTGCGCGTCGGTCGGCTCGATCCAGGTCACCGAGGCGATCAAGCTGCTGACCGGCATCGGCGAGCCGCTCGTCGGCGCGCTGACGGTCTACGACGCGCTGGAGATGACGTACCGCAAGATCAAGGTCCGCAAGGACCCGGCCTGCGTGCTCTGCGGCGACAACCCGACCGTGACCGACCTGCTGGAAGACTACGAGGACTTCTGCGGCGCGGTCTCGCCGGAAGCCGAGGCGGCGGTCGTCGACGCCACCATCACCGCCCGCGAACTCAAGGAATGGCAGGACGCCGGCAAGGACGTCTTCCTCGTCGACGTGCGCGAACCCGCCGAATACGAGATCGTCCGCATCCCCGGCGCCACGCTCGTCCCCAAGGGCGAGATCATGTCCGGCGAGGCGCTGGCGAAGTTCCCGCAGGACCGGCAGATCGTGCTGCACTGCAAGACCGGCGTACGCTCCGCCGAGGCACTCGCCGCCCTCAAGGCGGCCGGGTTCCGCGACGCCGTACACGTGCAGGGCGGCGTGATCGCCTGGGTCAACCAGATCGACCCGTCGCTGCCGGCGTACTGAGTTGGCTGGCCCCGCCTCCGGCGGGGCTGGCTCGCTCCGCTTCGCGCCGCCCAAGTGCACCGTCTTCGCCCTGCGGGCATGACGGCTTCGCCGCATGTCCTCGGGCTCCAGACGGTGCGGCGGCGCTCGGTCGACTCGCGGTGTTGGCTGGCCTCGCCTCCGGCTCGGCTGGCTCGCTCCGCTTCGCGCCGCCTAAGTGCACCGTCTTCGCCCTGCGGGCATGACGGCTTCGCCGCATGTCCTCGGGCTCCAGACGGTGCGGCGGCGCTCGGTCGACTCGCGACTCTGGTCGCGGTCTACTGCTGTCCGTCGCCTTGTTCGTCGAGGGGTGGGCGGTGGGTTGGTTGTTGATCTGGGCGTTAGGGACCTTATTGGGCTTCTGTTAGGTCTCTGCCGCTCAGATCAACTATGCGGCGATTGGTGCCCGGACACGTAAAGGTTGGCAGGTCAGCCCGCCGGGCGGACAGATGACCTTGACTGTCCTACCGAGGCGGGGGCGGTTCGGCGGCGGTAGCGTCTCGACCGTGATCGACATGGATGCCGCGATCGGCTTCGTGGTCGCGCACGGCGACCTGGTCGACCGGGCGCGGCTCTCGTGGCTGCGTACCGGGGCCGCCCCGCAGCCGGGCGTGCTCGACGAGGCCGAGGTGGGGCAGACCGCCGAGGGCGGATGGCCCGCCTTCTGGGCCGGCGAGGTCGCGTCCGTCGACGCCACCTGCTTCCGGCTCGCCGAACTCGACGACCTCGGTGCCCTCGGCCGGCCGGCGGCACGCAAGGCGCTGGACTGGCTGGCCAGCCGGCAGCTGCCGGACGGTAGCTGGGAGGAGGACGCGGCGCTGGCCAACCAGGCGCCGTCGTGGGCACAGCCGGGAAACCCGGAGGCGCGGCTCTACCTCACCGCGAACGCCGGATTCTGGCTGACCGTCGCCGGCCACGACGCCCGGTCCGCCGGGCCGCTCGACCACCGGGTCGGCGGCGTGTACGCCGGCGTCGTGCTCGCCGCCGCGCAGGCCGTGGCCTACCGGATCAACCCGGACGGGACCTGGCCGTCCTTCCTCGCCGCCGGCTGGCTCGGCGCGGCGGTGCTGCACCGGCAGGAGATGTTCCACGAGTCGGCCCGGATGCAGGTCGTGCTCGGCGAGCGGCTGCCCGGGATGACGCCGGCCGACGTGGCCACCATGGCGGCGGCGCTGCGCCGGGTCGGCGTCGCCACGCAGGACTGGCTGCTCACCGCCGCCCGGCGCCGGCTCGCCGAGACACAGCGCAGCGACGGCGGCTGGACCAGCGACGACGGTGACGCGTTCGACGTACACACCACGCTGGCCGCGATCCGCGCCTGCCGCTGAGCGCCACGCGCCCGCCGGACCGGCCCGGCGCCGGACCCCGGTCAGGTGCGGATGTGGCCGTCGCCGGTGACGACGTACTTGGTCGAGGTCAGCTCGGGCAGGCCCATCGGGCCGCGGGCGTGCAGCTTCTGGGTCGAGATGCCGATCTCGGCGCCGAACCCGAACTCGCCACCGTCGGTGAAGCGGGTGGAGGCGTTGACCATCACCGCCGCCGCGTCGACCCGGGCCACGAACTCGCGGGCCGCCGTCGTCGAGTCGGTCACGATCGCCTCGGTGTGCCCGGTGCCGTACCGGCGGATGTGGGCGACCGCGTCCGACAGCGACGGTACGACGGCGGCCGAGATGTCGGCGGACAGGTATTCGGTGCCGAAGTCCTCGTCGGTGGCGGGCACCACGTCGGGGGAGTACGCGGCGACCTCGGGGGTGCCGTGCACGGTCACCCCGGCCTGCGCGAACGCGGCCAGCACCCGGGGCAGGAACGCCTCGGTGACCGCCGCGTGCACCAGCAGCGACTCGGCGGTGTTGCAGGTCGACAGCCGCTGCGTCTTGGCGTTGAGCACCACGGCCAGCGCCTTGTCGAGGTCGGCGTCCGCGTCGACGTACACGTGGCAGTTGCCGACCCCGGTCTCGATCACCGGAACCGTCGACTCCTCGACCACCGTCCTGATCAGTGACGCGCCGCCGCGCGGGATGAGTACGTCGACCAGCCCGCGGGCCCGCATCAGCTCCTTGACCGAGTCGCGGGACGAACTGTCCAGCAACTGGATCGCGTCGGCGGGCAGGCCGGTGTCGGCGACCGCCGCGCGCAGCACCGACACGATGGCGGCGTTGGAGTTGGCGGCCGACGACGATCCACGGAGCAGGGCCGCGTTGCCCGACTTCAGGCAGATGCCGGCGGCGTCGGCGGTCACGTTCGGTCGCGCCTCGTAGATGATGCCGACGACGCCGAACGGCACCCGGATCTGGCGCAGTTCGAGCCCGTTGGGCAGGGTCGAGCCGCGGACCACCTCGCCGACCGGGTCGGGCAGCGCCGCCATCTCGCGCAGCGCCTCGGCGATCGCGGCGATCCGGGTCCCGGTCAGCGTCAACCGGTCGATGATCGCCGTCGACAGGCCGGCCGCGCGGCCCGCCTCGATGTCACCGGCGTTCGCGGTCACGATCTCTTCCGTACGGGCGACCAGCGCGTCGGCCATCGCGTGCAGCGCCGCGTCCTTGACCTTGCGGGGCGCGGTCGCCAGTTCGGCGGCCGCCTCGCGGGCCCGGCGCGCCTGTTCGATGACGCTCATGATTCCTCCAGCACGGTAGCCGTCACAGCAGTACCAGGTCGTCGCGGTGGACGACCTCTCGTTCGTATCCGGGGCCGAGCGTCGCGGCGAGTTCGACCGTGGACCGGCCGAGCAGTCCGGGCAGCTCCACCGCGTCGTAGTTGACCAGCCCGCGGGCCACCGGGGAGCCGGCCGCGTCGACCAGGTCGACCGGGTCACCGGCGGTGAAGGTGCCGTCGACCGAGGTGATTCCGGCGGGCAGCAGCGACTTGCGGCGGTTGACCACCGCCTGCACGGCGCCCGGGTCCAGGTGCAGCCGGCCACGCGGCGAGGTGGCGTGGGCGAGCCAGAACAGCCGGGCGGCCGGGCGTTTCGGCATCCGGTGGAAGAACGTGCCGACCGGCTCGCCGGCCAGTGCCGGTGCGGCCAGCGGTGCGGCGGTGAGCACGACCGGGATGCCGAACCCGGTGGCGATCTTCGCCGCCTCGACCTTGGTGACCATGCCGCCGGTGCCGACGCCGGCCCGCCCGGCCCGGCCCACCGCCACCCCGGCGAGGTCGGCGTCGGTACGTACCTCGTCGATCCGCCGGCTCTCCGGCCGGGCCGGGTCGCCGGTGTAGAGGGCGTCCACGTCGGAGAGCAGGACCAGCAGGTCGGCGTCGACCAGGGCGGCGACCAGGGCGGCGAGCCGGTCGTTGTCGCCGAACCGGATCTCGTCGGTGGCGACCGTGTCGTTCTCGTTGACGATCGGGATGGCCCGCAGGTCGAGCAGCTTGCGCAGGGTCCGGTAGGCGTTGCGGTAGTGCGCCCGCCGGGTGACGTCGTCGACGGTGAGCAGCACCTGGCCGACGGTCCGGCCGTGCCGGCCGAAGCTGGCCGTGTAGTGGCCGATCAGCAGCCCCTGCCCGACGCTGGCGGCGGCCTGCTGGGTGGCGAGGTCGCGTGGCCGGCGGGGCAGCCCGAGCGGGGCCAGGCCGGCGGCGATGGCGCCGGACGAGACGAGTACGACCTCCCGGCCGCCTCCGGCCAGCCCGGCGAGTACGTCGGTGAGGGCGTCGACCCGGCCGGTGTCGAGTCCGCCGAGGGCGGTGGTCAGTGACGACGAACCGACCTTGACCACGATCCGCCGCGCTGACAGGACTGCTTCGCGCACCCGCCCATTCTGCGCGGTTCGGGTGCGCGCGGGCGTCGCGGCTCCCATATCGTGGCGGGTCGTGACGCCTGAGGAGTACGTCGAAGAGGTCCTGACGCTCGTCGAGCGCATCCCGCCGGGTCGGGTGATGACGTACGGCGCGATCGCCGACTACCTGTCCGACCGGTCCGGGCGGACGTCGGCACGACTGGTCGGCGGGATCATGTCCCGGCACGGCTCCGGCGTGCCGTGGCACCGGGTGGTCGGCGCCGGCGGCCGGCTCCCGCCGGGCCACGAGGCCGAGGCCGCCGCCCGCCTGATCGGCGAGGGCGCCCGCCTGAACGGCCTGAAGGTCGACATGCGCGCCTCCTCCTGGTACCCCACCCCTTGATCCGCGTGATCAGGGAGTAAGTCCGGCGTGTCGTCGGCGCGCCGCACGACGGGCTCCCTGATCACCCGGATCATGGCCGGCCGGACGCTGTCCAGCGGGACCGGTGCCGGCTAGCATGCCGATTCATGAATGCGTCTCATGTCCGGGGCGCCGGGAGCGGCGTCGGAAGCGGCGGTGGGACCGGCGCCGGGACCGGCGGTGGGAGCGGTAGCCCGGCCGGTGGCGGTGTGGCATCGGGCGGCGCGGCATCGGGTGGCGGGCTGCCCCGCCGGGTGCACGGCGGGTACGCCCTCGGCTCGCTGGTGACCGGTGCGTTCGGCACCGTCCCGGGGCTGTTGCTGCTGCCGTACCTGACCGACACGCTCGGCATCGCCGCCGGGCTCGCCGGCCTGCTCGTGGTCCTGCCGAAGGCGTGGGACGTACTGGTCAACCCCGTCGCCGGCCGCATCTCCGACCGCACCCGCACCCGGTGGGGCGCCCGGCGGCCATACCTGCTGGTCGGTGGGCTGGCCCTGGCCGTGCTGTTCGCCGCGATCTTCGCCGCGCCGTTCGGCAACGGCTCGGCGGCCGGCGGGTACGTCGCCGTCGCCTTCCTCCTCACCGCCACCGCGTTCGCGTTCTTCCAGGTGCCGTACGTCGCCATGCCGGCCGAGCTGACCGACTCGTACAGCGAACGCACCCGGCTGATGACCTGGCGGATCGCCGTACTGGCGCTGGCCATCCTGGTCTCCGGGGCGGTCGCGCCGGCCGTGGTCACCGCCGGCGGCAACGGGATCGCCGGACATCGCCTGATGGGCCTGTTCGTCGGGGCGCTGATCGTGATCGGCACCCTCGGCGTCTTCTTCGGCACCCGGGGCGCCCCGACCGGTGCCGTGCAGGAGAGCGAGCCGAGCCTGCGCGCCCAGCTCGCCGTCGCCACCGGCAACCGGCCGTTCCGGGCGCTGCTGATCTGCTTCGTCGTCCAGTCCGTCGGCATCGGCACGGTCCTCGCCGGCGTCGCGTACTTCGCCGGCCAGATCCTGGACAACCCGGACACCGGGCCGACCGTGCTCTTCGCCTGCTTCGTCGGCCCGGCGCTGCTGGTCATGCCGGTGTGGAGCCGGGTCGGCGCGCGGCTCGGCAAGCTGCGGGCGTTCGTCGCCGCGTCGCTGCTCTTCGCCGTCGCGGCGCTGCTGCTGGTCGCCGCGCCGGTGCTGCCGGCCGTGGTCGTCTACCTGCTGGTCGCGGTGATCGGCTGCGGGTACGCCGGCCAGCAGGTCTTCGCCCTGGCGATGCTGCCGGACTGCATCGCGTACGACACCGCGCGAACCGGTCGCCGCCAGGCGGGGGTGTTCACCGGCCTGTGGACGGCGGGGGAGACGTTCGGCCTGGCCCTCGGCCCCGGCGTGTTCGCGTTGGTGCTGCAGCTGTTCGGCTACGTGTCGTCGGACACCGGGGTCGCCGCCGCGCAGTCCGACACCGCCCGGCTCGGGGTGCTGCTCGGCTTCACCGTCCTGCCGGCGCTGGCGGTCGGGCTGGCGGTGCTGCTGCTGCGCGGCTACGACCTCACCCCGCAGCGCCTCGCCGCCGCTGGCCCGACAAAGCCGGTTGACCAGGCACGGCCCGCCGAGCCGGTAGCGTGATCGACATGAGCGAGCGGAGTGAGTGGACGGCATGAGCGAGCGGGATGATCGCGTGGCGTGGGCGTTGCCGGCGCGGGGCGTACCGGCGGACCGCGTCCTTGACGAGATCCGGGCGCTGCGGTCCGCCGACCGGCCCACGCACGGCGGCCGGCTGTTCGCCTACGTCTACGATCCGGCCGTTCCCGGCCTCGACGACCTGGCGATGTCCGCGTACGCGCTGTCGGCGCACGTCAACGGCCTCGATCCGACCGCGTTCCCGTCGCTGCTGGCGATGGAGAACACCCTGGTCGGCGCCGCCGCGTCGGTGCTCGGCGGTGGCCCGGGCACGTCCGCGCCGGATGTCGTCGGCAGCGTCACGGGCGGCGGCACCGAGTCGCTGATCCTGGCCGTGAAGGCGGCCCGCGACGCCCGGCCCGAGGTGGCCACGCCCCGGCTGGTGATCCCGGTCAGCGCGCACGCCGCGTTCGCGAAGGCGGCCCACTACCTCGGCGTCGCCCTGGATCTGGTGCCGGTGTCGGCGACCACGCTGCGCCCCGATCCGGCCGACGTCGCCGCCGCGATCGGCCCCGACACCGTGCTCGTCGCCTGCTCGGCGCCGTCGTACGCGCACGGCGTCGTCGACCCGGTCACCGAGATCGCGTCCGTTGCGGCGGCGGCCGGCGTACGCTGCCACGTCGACGCCTGCTTCGGCGGCTGGACGCTGCCCTACCTGCGCCGGCTCGGCGTCGACGGGCCGGCGTTCGACTTCTCCGTACCAGGCGTCACCTCGATCTCAGTCGACCTGCACAAGTACGCGTACTGCCCCAAGGGGGTCTCGGTCCTGCTGCACCGCGACGCCGCGCTGCGGGCACCGCAGTACTTCGCGTTCGCCGACTGGCCCGGCTACACGATGATCAATCCGGTGATCTCGTCGACCCGGTCCGGCGGCCCGATCGCCGCCGCGTACGCGACCCTGCGGCACATCGGCGACGACGGCTACCTGGCGCTGGCCGGCCGGACCCTGGACGCCGTACGCGGCCTCGCCGCCGCCGTCACCAAGGTCGACGGACTGCGGCTGATGGCCGAACCCGAGTCCACGGTGGTCGCCTTCACGTCCGATGACCCGGCGCTGGACCTGTTCGTCCTCGCCGACGAACTCACCATCCGTGGCTGGCACACCCAACCCCAGATGGCGTACGGCGACCTGCCCGCCTCCATCCACCTGACGGTGACCGCCGCGGTCGCGCCGCGGGTGGCCGAGTTCGGGCCGGCCCTGGAAGCCGCCGCCACCGCCGCGCGGGAACACGGTCCGGTACGGCTGCCCGACGAGGTGGCCGCCCTGCTCGGCGCCCTCGCCCCGGAGCAGTTGACCCCGGAACTGGTCGCGGGGCTCGCCGGCGGACTGGGGCTCGCGATCGGTGGCGGCGAGCCGGGCGCCGCCCCGCTGCCGGACCGGTCGGCGCTGGTGAACACCGTGCTCAACGTCGCCCCGCCCCGGATGCGCGAACGCCTGCTGATCGAGTTCGTCGGCCTGCTGCAACGGCCCACGTACGGCTGAGAGCGCCCGGCCGGAAGGGCTTCCGGCCGGGCGCTTCAGGGTGGGTCAGCGGTAGTTGAACGGGTCGTGGTTGTCGTCCGGGTTGCGGTCCGGCACGTCGTTGACGCGCTCGATCACGGCGGTGCCGATTCCGGTCGCCGCCCAGTCCTTGTTGTAGCTGATGCCCAGCACCAGGGTTCGCTGCTGACCGGCCCGCAGCGGACCGAGGATGCAGACCGGGTTTTCCTCCGGAGTGATGCCGACGACGGGAATGTCCCGGCTGGAGCAGGTCGACCAGCCGTCGCCCTCGGCGATCAGGGTCACCCCGGTGTCCCAGAGGAAGCGGAGCCGGACCAGGTCGGCGTCGACCGGACCGGCATTGCGGATCACCACGGTGACGACGCCGTGCCGCATCATGTCGTCAGCCTGCTCGGTGAACCGTACGTCGGTCGCGGTCACCGACAGGTCGGTGCGCGGTGGGCCGGCGGTGGGCGAGGGCGTCGCCGGGCCGCCCGGGCCGAAGGAGGTCGGACCGGCGATCTGGACGAAGTTGCCACCGTCGAGCGCGTAGGTCCGCCACTGCCGCCGGACCGACTCCAGCGGTATGCCGCAGCACTGCACCCGGTCCGCGACCTCGATCCGGATCGAGCCGTCGGCCCGTGGATCGAGCGCGCGGACGTCCTCGATACCCCTCGTTCCGCTGCGTACCACCGCGCCCATCGTGATGATCTTGCCGCTGGCGTCCCGGTCGAAGGCGATCACCTGGACCGGTCCACCCTGGCCGATCAGGCACTGCACCTCCGCCAGCGTCTCCGCCGCCCCGTCCCGGTCGACGTCGCCGTACGCGACCAGACCGAGCCAGATCGCCGGCTGGTTGGTGGGTGCGGCCTCCAACCGGGCCTGATCGGCCCGGCACCCCGCCCTCCCGGGCCAGGGGGGCAGGTCGACCTTCGAGTTCAGCAGTTCGGCGCGGCTGATCCGGCCGTCCGGGACGGCGCTCGGACCGGCTGAACCGGTCGGTGCCGGCAGGGAGGGCGACGGCGTCGCCGGAGGTTCGGTCGGAGCGACGGTGGCCCCGGTCTCGGGGCGCTGCACCGGGTCCTGGAGCGCCGCGTATCCGGCGACCGGACCGGCGACGAGCAGCACCGCGACGGTCGCCCCCGTGACGGCGGCGCGGTGTCGACGTCGGCGGACGGTGGTCCGCACCGCCGCCGGTCCGGCCGGCAGCACCCGTTCGAAGACCTCACCGCGCAGGGCGGCGAAGGCGTGGTCGATGTCGTCGTACTCAGCCATGGTTTTCCCCCCTGAGGTCGGCAAGCTGGCTGGCCAGCGCCAACCTGCCGCGATGCAGCCAGGACTTGACCGTGCCCTCGGCGACGCCCTCCTGTGCGGCGATCTCCGCGACACTGAGATCGGCGAGGTGGTACAGGACCACCGCGCGGCGGTACTTGGCCGGCAGCCGGGTCAGGGCGGCGGCCAGCAGAACCCGGTCCGGGCTCGGCCCGGGCACGTGCTCGACGCGCTGCCGCGCGAGGTAGGCACGCGCGGCACGCATCCGGCGCCACCGGCTGGTGGCCAGATTCCAGGCGACCCGCCGCAGCCACGCCACCGGGTCGTCGTACCGGATGACCTTGTCCCAGCGGGCGAAGGCCCGGCAGAACGCCTCCTGGGCGAGGTCCTGCGCCTGGGCGAGGTCGCCGGTGTAGGCGTACATCTGGGCGGTCAGCTCGCGGTAGTGGGCGTGGTAGAACTCGTCGAAACCGCCGTCGCTGGGCTCGACGGCCGGCGGGCGCCGCCGGTGGTCGCCGTCCGGCGGCTCGTCGAGACGTGGATTGATCGTCGTTGTCACATCTTCCTCCCCGTTCCCAGCGGGCGGGCGCCCCCTTCGATGGTCGTTACACGCTTCGATGACCCCGACGGTTGCGCGCCGCCGGCACCCGCCGGCTGTGGTTCACTGTCGGGTGGCCGACCCGAGCCGGCCGGCCGGAGAGGGGGCGACGTGCAACTGCCCGCGGTGCTTGGTGAGCCGATCCGGTTCGTGCTGAACTGGGGCCGCCGATACTCGCTCTGGGTCTTCAACTTCGGGCTCGCCTGTTGCGCGATCGAGTTCATCGCGGCCAGCATGTCCCGGCACGACTTCATGCGGCTCGGGGTGATCCCGTTCGCGCACGGGCCGCGCCAGGCCGATCTGATGGTGGTCTCGGGCACCGTCACCGACAAGATGGCCCCGGCGATCAAGCGTCTCTACGACCAGATGCCGGAGCCGAAGTACGTCATCTCGTTCGGCGCCTGCTCCAACTGCGGCGGGCCGTACTGGGACTCGTACTCGGTGACCAAGGGAGTCGACCAGATCATCCCGGTCGACGTCTACGTGCCGGGCTGCCCGCCCCGGCCGGAGGCGCTGCTGCACGGCATCCTGCGTCTCCAGGAGAAGATCGCCGCCGAGCAGTCCGGGCCCGGCGGCGTGTCCCGACCCGACCCGCTCGCGTCGCCCGCCGACACCGCCGCGCTCACCGCGGCCCCCGTACGTCCGCCGGCCACCTAGGCTGGCTCCCGGCGGCTAGCCTGCCGGGCATGACGACTGAGCAACGCGCCGAACGCCTCGTCGAGGTGCTGATCGCCGAGTTTGGGGAGCTGATCGCCCTCGACCCGGCGGCGTTCCGGCGCAAGTTCCGCAAGATGGCCGCCTCGCCGTTCGCGTTCTACCGCGGCAGCGCGTCCGTCTTCTACGCCGACCTGACCGGCGACTTCGCCGACGACCGCTTCCTCGACGGGCGGACCAGCCGGGTCTGGATCCACGGCGACCTGCACGCCGAGAACTTCGGCACCTACATGAACAGCTCCGGTGAGCTGGTCTTCAACGTCAACGACTTCGACGAGGCGTACGTCGGCCCGTTCTCCTGGGACCTGAAGCGGTTCGTGGCGAGCGTGGCGCTGATCGGCTACGCCAAGGCGCTGTCCGACGACGTGATCACCGACCTGGTGACCCGGTTCGCCACCTCCTACCTGACCGAACTGCGGGCGATCGCCACCGGCGGCGACGACGCGATCGGCTCGATCACGCTGGCGAACGCCGACGGGGTGCTGCGTACGGTGCTCCAGCAGGCCCGGCTGAACACCCGGGTCGACCTGCTGCGCGAGCAGACCACGATCGACAACTACGAGCGGCGGTTCTCCATCGGCGACGGCGTCTTCGAGATCGACGACGAGACCTGGGAGCAGGTCGCCTACGCGTACCACCGCTACCTCGGCACGCTGCCGGCGTCGGGCGCCACGCTGCGCCCGGTCGCCACCCACATCAAGGACATCGTGCTGCGCAAGGGGGTCGGCATCGGCTCGGCCGGCCTGCCGTCCTACAACCTGCTGCTGGAGGGCAGCACGCAGGCGCTGGAGAACGACGTCATCATCTACATGAAGCAGGCCCAGGTGCCGGCGGTGGCCCGCCACATCGACGACGAACGGGTCCGTGGCTACTTCCGCCACCAGGGCCACCGGACGGCCGAGTCGCAGCGGGCGTTGCAGGCGCACGCCGACCCGTGGGTCGGGTTCACCGAGCTGGGCGGCGTCGGGCAGCTCGTGGCCGAGGTGTCGCCGTACGCGGCCGACCTCGACTGGGCCGACGTCAACGAGCCGGAAGACCTGGCCGCGGTGGTCGCCGACCTCGGCCGGGCGGTCGCCCGGATGCACTCGGTGGCCGACGACGAGTCCAGCCACGACCTGGTCGACTACTCGACCGAGGAGGCGATCGTCGCCGCGGTCGACAAGGACGAGGCCGTGTTCGTCCCGCACCTGGTCGAGTTCGCCCACTCGTACGGCCTGCGGGCCCGCGAGGACCACCAGATCTTCGTCGATCTCTTCCGCAACGGCCGGTTCCCGGGACTCTGAACGCCCGCGACCCGTGCCGGCCGCCCGGGGCCGGCACGGGTCGCGGTGGGTCAACGGGCGGCGGGAAACTCCAGCACGACCTTGATGTCGTCCGGCTGCCCCTCGTACGCCTCGGCGTAGTGGTCGAGGTCCTCGCGGCGGGTGATCAGCCCGGCGAGCCAGCCGACGTCGGCCCGGGCCAGCGCCTCCGCGGCCTGCAACCAGTGCCGGCGGTTGGCGTTCACCGAGCCGAAGACGACGTTGTTCTCCAGGACCAGCGAGTGGTTCAGCGCACCCGCGTCGATCTCGATGGTCCGCCCGCCGGTGGACACGCCGGTGAGGCAGACGATGCCGTTGCGGCCCACCTTGTCCATCACGTCGATGACGACGGTCGGCGCGCCGGTGCACTCGAGCACGATGTCCGGTTCGAAGTCCAGCGCCATGACCGGTCCGGCGTGGTACGTCGCGCCGAGCCGGTCGACCAGCGCCGGTTTGTGTCCCACCTCGGCCCGGTCGAGTACGTGCACCTCCAGCCCGCGTTGCTGGCCGAGCAGCGCGGCGAGCAGACCGATGGGGCCGGCGCCGGTGACCAGCACCCGGCGTGGCCGCCACACCGACCGGGCACCGATCCGGTCGACGTGCTCCCATCCCTTGGCCACCACGCTCGCCGGTTCGAGCAGCACCCCGACCTCGGCGAGGCCCGGCGCGAGCGGTACGGCGAACTCGGGCTGGGTCCGCCACCGCTCCCGGGCGAACCCCTGCCGGGCCTTGATCCCGTGTTCGGTGTAGAGCCCGTTGCGGCACATGTCCCACTCCCGGGCTGCACAGTTCGGGCACGGCACCGGGTCGGGATGGCGCACGATCCCGGCGATCAGGTCACCGGCGCGCAGCTGCCCGGTCGGGTCCTCGATCACCCGGCCCAGCGACTCGTGGCCGAGGACGAGGGTGTCGCTGCCCGGCGGGGCCTCGCCGAACGCACCGTCGATGATCTCCCGGTCGGTGCCGCAGATCCCGGCCGACAGTGTCTCGACCAGGACCGGGCCCTCCTGCGGGGATGGCTCCGGGAAGTTGTCGACCAGCCGGAGCGAGTCCGCTGTGCCGGGTATCACGGTGACTGCGTACACGGACGCCATTGTCGCCCGGCCCGGGCCGCGGCACACCGGAAACGCCACCGGCCCGGCAGCTCAGGGCTTCGCGGCGGCGCCCGACCACCATAGGATCGCGGGCATGACGCCCGAAGAGGTCGGTGCGCGGCTGGCCGCGGTGTGCGGGGCCGCCGGCATCGGCGACGTCGCGGTCAGCGTGTCCGGTGGCGGACCCTACGCCCGGGCCACCGTCGACGTGCCGCCGGAAGACTGGCACGCGGCCGTCCGGTCGGCCCGCGACGACACCGAACTGGCCCTCGACTTCTTCGACTGGCTGTCGGCCGTTGACGAGCTGCCCGACGGCTTCACCCTGGTCGTGCACCTGTGGTCGACCGGCCACCGGCACGGCGTACTGCTGCGGGCCCGGCTGCCCCGCGACGCGGCCGCCGCGCGGTCCGTCGTGGATCTCTTCCCGGGTGCGGCGTGGCACGAGCGGGAGACGCACGAGATGTTCGGCATCGACTTCACCGGCCATCCCGATCTCGCGCCCCTGCTGCTGCCCCCGGAGTTCGAGGGGCATCCGCTCCGCAAGGAGTTCGTGCTCGCCGCGCGGGTCGCCAAGGCGTGGCCGGGGGCGAAGGAGCCCGGCGAGTCCGAGGCCGGCGGGGGCCGGCGGGCGCCGGTGCGGCCGCCCGGCGTGCCCGATCCGGCCGAGTGGGGGCCCAACCGGCGGCAGCCCTCGGCGACCGACCCGGACGGGGACTCCTGATGCCGCTGTGGGTGGAACTGGCCATCCGGATCGTCGGTGTGGTCGTCGCCTTCCTCGCCCTGCCGCTGATCGTCGGCCAGGTCGAGCACAAGGTGATGGCGCACATGCAGGGCCGGCTCGGCCCGATGTACGCCGGCGGCTTCCACGGCTGGGCGCAGCTCGTCGCCGACGGGGTCAAGTTCGTGCAGAAGGAGGACGTCACGCCGCGCGCGGCCGACGGGCCGGTGTTCCGGCTCGCACCGGTCGTGGCACTGGTGCCCTACCTGCTGGTGCTGCTGGTCATCCCGCTCGGCCCCGACGACCTGGTCGCCCAGCCGCTCGACATCGGACTCTTCTTCGTGCTGGCCGTCGTCGGCATCGGGGTGGTCGCGGTGCTGATGTCGGCGTGGGCGTCGGCCAACAAATACAGCCTGCTCGGCGGGCTGCGCGGCGCCGCGCAACTGCTCGGCTACGAGCTTCCGCTGGTGCTGGCCGCGGCCAGCGTGGCGATGGCGGCCGGCACGCTGTCGCTGCCCGGCATCGTCGAGGCGTGGCGGCCGTGGTGGCTGCTGTGGCAGGCACCGGCGCTGTTCGTCTTCTTCGTGGCCGGGCTCGCGGAGATCCGCCGGCCGCCGTTCGACATGCCGATCGCCGATTCCGAGCTGGTCTTCGGCTACCTGACCGAATACACCGGGCTGCGGTTCGCGTTCTTCCTGCTCGCCGAATACGTCGGCATCGTGGTCATCGCCGCGCTGACCACCGTGCTGTTCCTCGGCGGGTGGCAGGGCCCGTTCGACGACCAGCTCGGTTGGCTGTGGACGCTGGTCAAGGTCTTCGCGGTGTCATTCGTGATCATCTGGGTGCGGGTCAGTTATCCCCGCCTGCGCGAAGACCAGTTGCAACGGCTGTGCTGGCTGGTGCTGGTGCCGGTCGCGCTGGGCCAACTGGTGCTGACCGCCGCGGTCCGGGTCGCCCTCTGAGGCGGCCCGGGGTGCTCGCGTACGGCGGGACGAAGGGGGAGGATGTGGGCCATGCACAGCGAGGTGGCGGCATGAGCGGGGTGACGCCGTGAGCGTGCCCGGTGAGGGACTGGCCAAAGGGCTCGCGGTCACGCTCAAGACGATGACCCGCCGGGCCGGCACCCAGCAGTATCCAGACGTCGAGCCGGACCTGCCGCCCCGCAGCCGGGGTGTGATCGCCCTGCTCGAGGAGAACTGCACGGTCTGCATGCTCTGCGCCCGGGAGTGTCCGGACTGGTGCATCTACATCGACTCGCACAAGGAGGAGGTCGTGGTGCCGGGGGCGGCCCGGGCCCGGCAGCGCAACGTCCTCGACCGGTTCGACATCGACTTCTCGCTGTGCATGTACTGCGGGATCTGCGTCGAGGTCTGCCCCTTCGACGCCCTCTACTGGTCGCCGGAGTTCGAATACGCCGAATACGACATCCGGGATCTCCTGCACGACAAGGACCATCTCGGCGAGTGGATGGCCACCGTCCCGCCGCCGCCGGCCCACGACCCGAACGGCGAACCCTCCAAAGAGGAGGCCACCGCGGCCCGCAAGGCCGCCGGCGGCCCCGCGCCCGGCCGGGCCGCGGGCGGTCCGGCCACCCCCCGGGTACGTCCGCAGCGGCCCACCGGCACCGCCGATCCGTCATGACCGGACCCTGCGCATGACCGGGGCGGATGTGCTGCTGATCGCGCTCGGGCTGGTGGCGGTGGGCGCCGGGCTGCTGGTGGTGACCACCCGGCACCTGGTCCGCGCCGGTCTCTACCTCGTGGTGTGCCTCGGCGCGGTCGCCGGCCTCTACCTCGTGCTGACCGCCGAACTCGTCGCCTGGGTGCAGGTGCTGATCTACGTCGGCGCGGTCGTGGTGCTGCTGCTGTTCGCCGTGATGCTGACCCGGGCCCCGATCGGCGCCTCCGACGACCTCGACCGCCCCGGCTGGCCGGCGGTGCTGATCGGCGCCGGGACCGGCCTCGGCCTGTCGGCCCTGCTCGTCGACGCCTTCCGCTGGTCGGTGGTGGAGCTGCCGGAGCCGGGCACCGCCGAGCGGCTGGGCACCGGGATCTTCGGCTCGTGGGTGCTGCCGTTCGAGCTGCTGTCGGTGCTCCTGCTGTCCGCACTGGTCGGTGCCATCGTCATCTCCCGGCACGACATCGGCGCCCGGGGTGGGGAGGAGCGCCGGTGAGACCTGTCATCCCGTACGTCGTGGCCGCCCTGCTCTTCGGCATCGGTGTCTACGGTGTACTGCGCCGCCGTAACGCGATCCTGGTGCTGATGGCGGTTGAGTTGATGCTCAACGCGGTCAACCTGCTCCTGATCACCGCCGACACCACCGTGCGGGCCGCGCTGCCGCACACCGGCCAGACCTTCGCGCTGTTCATCATCGTGATCGCCGCCGCCGAGATAGGTGTCGGCCTGGCGATCGTGTTGCAGCTCTACCGTCTGCGGGCCACCGTCTCGGTCGACGACGTACGCCTCGACACCGCACCGGGCCTCACCCCGGCCGCCGACGAGGGCTCGACGGCGCTGGCCGACCCGGGCCGGGCGGCGGTGTCCTGATGGCGCCGGAGACGCTCGGCCCACTGCTGCCGCTGGCCTCGCTGCTGGCGGCCGCCGTCGGCCTGCTGCTGCCCCGCGGGGCGCGTACGGCCGCCGCCGCGCTCGGCATCGGCGGGTCGGCGCTGGCACTGCTGGTGGCGGTCGGCCTCGCCGTGACCGTCGACGGCCCGGTCGAGGCGAGCACCCGCTGGGTCGAGTTCGGCGGGCTCACCGTCACCCTGGGCATCCGCCTCGACGGCGCCGCGGCCCTGGTCGCGCTGGCGGTGACCGTGGTCGCGCTGGCGGTGCAGGTCTATTCGGTCGGCTACCTGCACGACGACAGCCGCTACGCCCCGTACGCCGCCCAGGTCAGCCTCTTCACGGCCGCGATGCTGATCGTGGTCGTCGCCGGTGACCTCATCCTGCTGCTGGTCGGCTGGGAGGTGATGGGCATCTGCTCCTACCTGCTGATCGGCCACGACCGCCGGCTGCCGGCGGCGCCGGCAGCCGCGGTCAAGGCGTTCCTGGTGACCCGGGTCGGCGACGTCGGGTTCCTGCTCGGCATCGCGTTGCTGGGCATCGCCGCCGGCAGCTTCCGGATCTCCGACGTGCTGGCCGCGGTCGGCTCGGGCGAGATCGGCGGCGGCACGCTGACCGCCGCCGCGCTGCTGCTGCTCGCCGGCGTGGCCGGCAAGAGCGCCCTCTTCCCGCTGCACACCTGGCTGCCGGACGCGATGGCCGGCCCGACGCCGATCTCGGCGCTGATCCACGCGGCGACGATGGTGGCCGCCGGGATCTACGTGGTGACCCGCCTCGACCCGGTCTTCGCCGCCGGTGATCCGGCGCTGCTGGTGCTCGGCGTGCTCGCCGTGGTCACCATCGTGCTCGGCGGCCTCGCCGCGACCGCGCAGGACGACATCAAACGGGTCCTCGCCTGGTCGACGGTGTCGCAGATCGGCTACATGGCCGGCGCGCTCGCGGTCGGCGCGACCGGCGCGGCCCTGTTCCACCTGCTCACCCACGCCGCCTTCAAGGCACTGCTGTTCCTCGCCGCCGGCTCGGTGATCCACGCCGTCGGCAGCAACTCGATGGGCGAGATGGGCGGGCTGCGGCGCCGTATGCCGGCGACCTTCTGGTCGATGACGGTCGGGCTGGCCGCCCTGGTCGGGCTGCCCCCGCTGGCCGGGTTCTGGAGCAAGGAGGCGGTCCTGCACGCCGCCTCGTCCGCCGGGGCGGGCTGGCTGCCGCCACTGGTCTACGCCGTGGGGCTGGTGACCGTGGCGATCACCGCCTGGTACGCCACCCGGCTGTGGCTGCGTACGTTCTTCGGCGCACCCCGCTCGTCGGGGGCCCGGACCGCCCACGAACCGCCGGCCGCGATGGCCGGTCCGGTCCTGCTGCTGGTGGTGCCGAGCGCGCTGCTGGGGCTGGCCGGATACACCGACTGGCTCGCCGGCCGGCTGCTGCCACCGGCGACCGCCGAACACCCGTCCGACCTGCTGCCGGCCCACACCAACCTCATGCACCTCGGCCCCGAGGTGGCGCTGCCGCTGGCCGCGCTGCTGGTCGGCGGGGTCGGCGCGTGGCTGCTGTGGCGGCGCGACACGGCCGCCGACCCCGCGACCGCGCTCGGCCCGGCCCGGCGGATGTTCGCCGCCGCGTTCGGGCTGGACGCGCTCCAGCGGGCCGTGGTCGTACGGCCGGTCGTCGCACTGGCCCGGGCCGCCCGCCGCACGGACGAGACCGCGGTCGACGGCACCGTCACGGGCACCGGGCGGGCGACCGTGGCACTCGGCCGGGGCCTGGCGGTGCTGCACCGGGCCGGGTTGCCCCGGGCCGCCTCCGCGGTCCTGGTCGGCGCGCTGCTCGTCGCCGTGGCCGCCGCGACCCTGGGAGTGCTGTGATGACGACCGGTCAGGTGACGCTGGTTGCGGTCCTCGCCATACCCGCCGTAGGTGCCGTAGCCGTCGCCGGGCTCACCCGGCGCGCCGACCGGGCGGCCCGGATCGTCGCCACCGTCGTGGCCGCGATCGCCTTCCTGGTCAGCCTGTCGCTCTACGGGACCGGCGACCGGGGATGGTTCCGGTACCAGGCGGCGACGGCCGGCCCGGGCATCCTGCCCTGGCACGAACTGGACCTCACCTGGGTACCCGGGCTCGACCTTCGGTTCCATCTCGGGGTGGACGGGATCTCCTACCCGCTGGTCGTCCTCACCACGCTGCTGACGCTGCTCTGCTGCGCGTACTCGATCCGGCACGTCCCGGCCGGCGGACCCGGCGGATACCTGGTCGCGCTGCTGCTGGTGATCGAGGTCGGGATCGTCGGCACCTTCCTCGCCCTCGACCTGGTCCTCTTCTTCGTCTTCTTCGAGGTCGTACTGCTGCCGATGTTCGTGGTCATCGCCGGCTGGGGCGGCGAGGACCGGCGCCGGGCGGCCCGCAAGTTCGTCCTCTACACGCTCTTCGGCTCGGTGCTGCTGCTGGTCGGGGTGGTCACCGTCGTCTCCGCCGCCGGCACCGCCGACATCGTGGCGCTCACCGGCGGGGGCAACCTGTCGCGGACCACCCAGCTCGCCGCGTTCGTGCTGCTCGCGGTCGCGTTCGCGGTTAAGAGTCCGCTGTGGCCGCTGCACACGTGGCTGCCCGACGCGCACACCCAGGCACCGACCGTCGGCAGCGTGATCCTCGCCGGGGTCCTGCTCAAGATGGGCACGTACGGCATCATCCGGGTCGCGGTCGGGGTCGCGCCGGAGGGCGCCCGGTGGGCGGCACCGGTGCTCGGCGTCCTCGCCGTGGCCGCGGTCGTCGTCGGTTCGCTGGTGTGTCTGCGGCAGACCGACCTGAAGCGGCTCATCGCCTATTCCAGCGTCGGTCACATGGGCTTCGTGCTGCTGGGCGTGGCGACCCTGACCGCGACCGGTATCGAGGCGGCGCTGATCGGCAACGTCGCGCACGGCGTCATCACCGGGCTGCTGTTCTTCCTGGCCGGCGCGATCAAGGACCGGCTGCACACCGGCAGCCTGACCGAGTTGGGTGGTCTGCGGGAGCGGATGCCGGCGTTGTCCGGCCTGTTCGCGTTCGCCGCCGTCGCGTCGCTCGGCCTTCCCGGGCTGGCCGGTTTCTGGGGCGAGGCGTTCGCGGTGGTCGCTGCGCTGCAACGGGGCGGCCCGCTGTGGACGGCGCTGGCGGTGGTCGCGGCGGTCGGCGGCGCGCTGACCGCCGCCTACTTCCTGCGGCTGCTGCGCCGGCTCACCCACGGCCCGGCCAGTCCGGTCGTCGCCGCCGCTCCGGCCAGCCGGTTCGGGGCGGGTGAGCTGGTCGCCTGGTCCCCGCTGATCGTCCTGGCGCTGGCCGTCGGCCTGGTACCCGCCCTGGTGATCGGCTTTGCCGGCGCCCCGGTGGAGGCGTTGACGGGGGTGCTCGATCGGTGAGCGCGAGGAGTGCAGCGCAGCGGAGCCCCGCAGTCGCGATCGAAGGGTGGGGTCGGTGAGCGCGAGGAGTGCAGCGCAGCGGAGCCCCGCAGTCGCGATCGAAGGGTGGGGTCGGTGAGCGCGAGGAGTGCAGCGCAGCGGAGCCCCGCAGTCGCGAACGGAGGGTGGGGTCGGTGAGCGCGAGGAGTGCAGCGCAGCGGAGCCCCGCAGGCGCGATCGAAGGGGCGACATGACCCAGACCATCGACCACGTCGCGCTGCTGCCCGCATACCTCGCGGCCGGCACCGCCGTACTCGTGCTGCTGACCGACCTGCTCGTCGGCCGGCGCGGCCCGACGCTCGCGGTCGCCATGATCGGTGCCGCCGGCACGGCGGTCGGTGCGGTGCTGGTCGGTCGGGGTGCCGACCGGGAGACGTTCTGCACCGTCGACGGCTGCTCCTGGCTCGCCACCAGCCGGGGGGCGCTCGTCGCCACCGTCTTCGCGGTGCTCACCCTGGGCGTGCTCCTGCTGTCCGGGCCGCTGCTGCGGGCCGGGGCGGTGCCGGCGGGGGAGTACTGCTTCCTGCTGGCCTGCTCGATGACCGGCGGTGTCGTCCTCGGCGCGGCCGGCGATCTGATCACGCTGATCGTGGCGCTGGAGACCCTCACCATCCCGCTCTACATCCTGGTCGGCCTGCGCCGTCGGACCGTCGCCAGCGCCGAGGCGGCCATGACCTTCTTCCTGGTCAGTGTCGTGGCGACGGCGGTCACCCTGCTGGGGGCGGCGCTGCTCTACGCCGTACGCGGCACGCTGCACCTGGCCACGCTCGCCGCCGCCCCGGCGCTCGACGCGGGCGCCGAGGCCCGGCTGGGCCGGGTGGCGGTCGTCCTGCTGCTCGCCGGCCTGGCGTTCAAGGTGGCGGCCGTGCCACTGCACGCCTGGGCGCCGGCCACCTACGACGGGGCACCGCTGCCGGTCGCCGCCTACCTCTCCACCGCGTCGAAGCTCGGCGGGGTCGTCGCCGTGATCGCGGTCGTCGTCGACGGCCTCGGGCCCTGGCTGGCCGTCAGCGGCCCGGCGCTGGCCGTGCTCGCCGTACTGACGATGACTGTCGGTAACCTCGTCGCGTTGCGGCAGACCCGGATGGTGCGGCTGCTGGCGTGGTCGTCGGTGGCCCAGGCCGGCTACATCCTGGCTCCGCTCGGGGCGGCCGCTGCCATCGCCGGGCGCGACGCTGACGCGCTGTCGGTGGCCGTCGCCGCGACCGTCGCGTACGCGGTCTTCTTCGTCGTCCTCGAACTCGCCGCCTTCGCGTCGGTGGTGGCGCTGCGTCCGCCGGACGCCGACGGCGGCGAGATCGCCGCCTACCGGGGGGCCGGGCGGCGGCACCCCGTGGTCGCCGCCGCGTTCGTGTTGGCCCTGGTCGGGCTCGCCGGGCTGCCGCCCGGCCTGGCCGGTCTGTTCGCCAAGGTGGTCGTGGTCCGCTCGCTGCTCGACGGCGGTGCCGGCTGGCTGGCCGTCGTGGTGGCACTCAACGCGGTGGTCGGGCTCGCCTACTACCTGCGCGTCTGCGGCACCCTCTACGCCGCCGGTGAGGCGGCCGGAACCGCCCGGCGGGTGCCCTGGACGGTCGGGCTCGCGTTGGCGGGTGCGACCGCGGTCGCCGTGGTCGTCGGGTTCGCCCCGCAGACGGTCCTGGACGCCGTCCAGCTCTGACCAACCTACTTTCAGGTAACTCACAGTGATAACCAGGATGGTTGCTGGGTAGTTCGGTGTTGTACCGGTCAGCGGGTCCACGAGACCCGTGCACCGAAGGAGTGATCGTGCACAACCACCGCAACGGACTCAAGACAGCCGCTCTTCTGGGCCTGCTCACCGCGATGATCCTGGGCGTCGGCTACTGGTTCGGCGGGAGTTCCGGTCTGGTCATCGCCGTGGTCGTCTCGCTCGCCATGAACGCCGGCACCTACTTCTGGTCGGACAAGCTGGCGTTGCGTGCGATGCGTGCCCGCCCGGTCAGCGAGGCGGAGTTCCCGGCCCTCTACCAGATGGTCCGGGAGCTTTCGACCGAGGCCGGCCAGCCGATGCCGCGCCTCTACGTGAGCCCGACCGCCCAGCCCAACGCTTTCGCCACCGGCCGTAACCCGCGCAACGCCGCCGTCGCCGTCACCCACGGCATCACACAGATCCTCGACTACCGGGAGCTGCGCGGAGTCATCGGCCACGAACTGTCCCACGTCTACAACCGGGACATCCTGATCTCCAGCGTCGCCGCGGGTCTGGCCGGCATCATCACCACGCTGGCCAACCTGGCATTGTTCCTGCCGCTCGGCGGCAACGACGAGGACTCGCCGAACCCTGCTGTGCTGCTGATGATGCTGATCCTCGGCCCGCTGGCCGCGACGGTGATCCAACTCGCGATCAGCCGGAACCGCGAATACCAGGCCGACGCGTCCGGCGCCCGCCTGACCGGCGACCCGCTCGCGCTGGCCAGCGCACTACGCAAGATCCACGCTGGTACGCAGCAGATCCCGCTGCCGGCGCAGGGCCAGCTCGCCAGCACCGCCCACCTGATGATCGACAACCCGCTGCGTGGTGGCGGCCTGGCCGGGCTGTTCTCGACCCACCCGCCGATGAGCGAGCGGGTGAGCCGGCTGGAGCGAATGGCGGCCCAGTCCGTCGGCCCGGTGCGTTACCAACGCTGAGACGGCGATCACCGGTAATCTCCTCCCGCCCCCGCGGCCCTCACGTTAGGGTCGCGGGGGCTTTCGCTCGTTACGTCACGGAGGGGGAAGACGGCTGTGGCCGCGTTGCGTCAGTACGTGGAAGTGTGGCGGATTCCGGGTGCACCCCTGCTGCTGACCGCGGGGGTGCTGGCCCGGCTCGGGATCGGCATCACCCCGCTAGCCCTCCTCCTGGTCGTCGAGAGAGTCACCGGCAGCTACGCGCTCGCCGCGGTCGCCGGCGGGATCTACGCCCTCGCCGGGGCCGCGTTGAGCCCGATCGCCGGGCGGATCGCCGACCGGGTCGGCCCGACCCCGGTGCTGCTGGTCACCGCCGTCGCCCACCCGCTGGCCCTGGTCGGCCTGCTGATCGCCAGCGGCTTCGGCGCCGACGCGCTGACCGCCATCTACATCGCCGCGGCGCTGGCCGGTGCGACGTACCCGCCGCTGAGCGCCGCCATCCGCGGTGCCTGGAACGACCACACCGAGCCCGCCTCCGGCCGCTACCACCTGCGCAACACGGCACTGGCCGCCGAAACCTCCCTCTTCGAGGTGGTCTTCGTGCTCGGCCCGCTCCTGGTGGCCGCCTTCGTGCTGTTCGCCGACGCCGCCGCCGCGCTGGTCGGGGCGGCGGTGGTGACGCTGGTCGGCACCATCACCGTCGCGCTCGGCCGGGCGATGCGCGGCTGGCGGCCGCACCCGGCCGACGGCCACGCCCGTGGGCTCGGACCGCTGCGGCTCACCGGCTTCCCGGCCCTGCTGCTCTGCGTCGGCGGGCTGGGCATCGCGTTCGGCGCCGCCGGGGTCACCGTGCCGGCGTACGCCACCTCGCACAGCGCCGGTGACGCGGAGAGCCTCGCCGGCGTGCTGCTGGCCGTCTGGGGCGTCGGCAGTGCCGCCGGCGGCATCTGGTTCGGCACCCGGCGACCGGCGCGACGGATGGCCCGCCAGTTCGCCTGGCTGCTCGCCGCCGTCGCCGCCAGCTTCCTGGTGTTCGCCGTCATGCCCGACCCGATCGCACTGGGGATCGCGCTCGTCATCGGTGGCGCGGTGATCGCACCGGCGCTCACCCTGGAGAACACGATGGTCGGCCGGATCTCGCCCGGGAGCATGCTCAACGAGGCGTACACCTGGGTCGTCACGACCGCGGTCGCGGCGAGCGCGGTCGGTGGCTCCGTGGCCGGCCTGATCGTGGACCAGCGCGGGGGAGTGCCGTGGGCGTTCGTCTTCGCCGGTACGGCGGTCGCGTTCGCCGCCCTCGTCGCGGCCCTGCCGGCCGGCTCGATCGCCCGTGCCGACGCGCTCGCGGTCGCCCGGCTGGAGCAGACGCTGGCGACCGACCCGGTCTGATCCCGGTCGTGCGAACCGCCGCCCGTCCGGCCCTCGGCCAGGCGGGCGGCGGCGGTCGTACGGCGCTACCGGTAGTTGGTGAACTGGAGCGCGACGCCGAAGTCCTCGGCCTTGAGCAGGTTGATGACGGCTTGGAGGTCGTCCTTCTTCTTGCCGGTGACCCGGAGTTGGTCGCCCTGGATCTGCGCCTGCACGCCCTTCGGGCCCTCCTCGCGGATCTTCTTGCTGATCGCCTTCGCCTTGTCGGAGTCGATGCCCTGGATGACCTTCGCGTCGATCCGGTAGGTCTTACCGGACGCTCGCGGGTCGCCGGCGTCCAGCGCCTTGAGCGAGATGTTGCGCTTCACCAGCTTGTCCTTGAAGACGTCGAGGGCGGCCTTGACCCGCTCCTCCGTCTCGGCCTGGAGACTGATCGCCTCCTCACCGGCCCAGTTGATCTCCGCTCCGGTGCCCCGGAAGTCGAAGCGTGTGGAGAGCTCTTTCTCGGCCTGTCGGAGGGCGTTGTCGATCTCCTGCCGGTCGACCTTGCTGACGATGTCGAACGACGGGTTCGCTGCCATGATCATGCTCCTGCGTCTGGCGATATGAAGGTGTTTTGGGCTGTTCGTCGGTGCTGCGACATGCCGACCGTACCCGGTTGCGTTGGGGTCGGGTGGTACCGCTATCCTTGCTTCCGCTGCCGCAGGAAACACGGCGGCACGCCCAGGCGGGTTGCCCGAGCGGCCAATGGGAGCGGACTGTAAATCCGTCGCGAAAGCTACAGAGGTTCGAATCCTCTACCCGCCACAGGAACAGGTGACACGGCCCCGGTCCAGCAGAGCTGGACCGGGGCCGTTGCCGTTGGGGATGGTCGCCGGTTCGTCGGGCGACGAAGGCGGCCACCGGGTCGCCCGCTCCGGTGCCACCGTGCCAGTCGGGGGCACCGGAGTCGCCCGCAGCCGGGGCCGGTCGGTCCGTAGCCGCCGAGTGGGTGGCTCGGCTAGGGGCGGGAGACCCTGGGCGGAAGAGCTGCGCCATGTTACATAGGTGAGTATCGAAATTCTCCGAAGGCTGCGTCCGCGAGCCCTGGATTGCCCCGGCTCGTTGGTCGCCCGCTTCGGCGATCGGCGAAAACCGGCACGAAGGTTCGACAGGGACTAAAATCCGAAAGATGTCGTTTGTCAGACCGGCAGAGGTTTGACTGAGAGGTCTTATTGGACGAACCACGAATGATCGCTGACGGGCGGCGGACCTCGTACGTTGCGTCCGGGCGGGTCATCCGTGCTGCCGAACGGTTAAAGTTCGGCGCACTGTTCGGTTGACACCGCGCAACGGCTTTGCCGGTTCACCAGGCTGTGGCACCATCATGGAACCTTCACCTTCCTTGGCCTTTTCGATAGGAGCAGCAGATGCGTGCAAAATGGTCGGGCCGCCGGATCGGCTCGGGCTTGGCGCTCGTTGCGCTCGTCGGTGGCATCGTCGGTGCCCAACTTGTCAACAGGCCCCAGGCCGGCTACGACTGGGCCGGCTACGACTGGGCGAAGGTCACCGACACGGTCGTCGACACCCCCGCTACGCCTCAGAGTCTCACCATCGCACCGTAATCCGCGTCCGCGCGGACACTCCGGCGCGAGTGGCGAAGGAGCCGGATGCCAAGGCCCCAGCCGTCACCCCGGCGTTCCCCTGACCACGCCTGGTTGATCACGGGGCCGCTGGCGCTTCTCGCTGTGGTGATGTCGACAGCCCTCGGGCTGATCGACGACCAGGAGGCGGGTCGAGTCGCCCGGGATTCCGGCACCGAACTGTTCCTTTCCCTCCTACTGCTCGCCGTCATGGTGGCGGTGGCGATCCCGAATCTCCATTTCGTGATTCGCCGCCAGGCGTTCGTTCTCACGCTGACCGAGATCTCCTTCGTCCTGGCGCTGTTCTACTTCCGGCCGCTGACGGTCGTGGTGATCGCCACCATCGCGGCCTTCGTCACCCAGATCAGACGCCGGGTCAGCCCGACGAAGCTCTGGTTCAACGTGGCCAAGGAGGCCGCCAGCACCTCACTGGCCGGCCTCGTGCTCTACGCCTTCCCGCCGATCGAGGGGGTCGGACCGGGCACCTGGGGAATCCTGTTCGCCGCCGTGAGCACCCACACCCTGGTCGGGCTCGCGGCCGTGATCGGGGTCATCACGGTGGTCCAGGGGTCGCCGGCCGGGCTGGAGGTCGCCCGCACCGCCGCGCCGACCCTGGTCACCGCGGCGATCAACGTGTCGCTCGGGCTGGTCGTCCTCATCGCCCTGGAAACCACCTGGTGGGCGATCGTGCTGGTTATCGTGCTGACCGGCGCGCTCGGGCTGGTCTACCGCTCGTACGCCCAGTTCTTCCGCCAGCACCGCACCCTCGCCGACATGTACGACCTCACCCGGGCGATGAGCGAGAGCGGTCAGGACGGAACGCTCGCCGACTCGCTGCTGGGCCGGGTACGCGTCCTCATGCAGGCCGAATACGCGACGCTGTGGCTGCCGGCACAGGGGCGGCACCCCGAGGTGCTGCTGACCGCCCGGGTCGACGATCCGGGTCTGCTCGACCTGGCGCGTACGCCGGCCGTCGCCCGGGCCCGGGCGATCAAGGCGAAGAAGACGGTGGCGGTCGGCAGCCGGCTCGGCGGCGACGAGGAACTGCGGGCCGGCCTGCGGGAGGCGGACGGCGTCAAGGACGTCATCGTCGTACCGTTGCGGTCGGGCCAGGCCGTGATCGGCTCGCTGGAGGTGGTCAACCGGCTCGGCGAGACCACCCACTTCCTGCCCGGCGACGTGCCGATCTTCGAGACGATCGCCGCGCACGCCGCGGTCGCGCTGGAGAACTCCCGGCTGGTCGACCGGCTGCGGTACGACGCCTACCACGACGGGCTGACCGCCCTGCCGAACCGCCGGCGGGTCCTCGGCGCGCTGGAGGAGGCCGTACAGGTCTGCGCCCCCGACGAGGTGGTGGCGGTCCTGCTGTTCGACGTCGACGCGCTACGTCAGGTGAACGAGTCCCTCGGGCACGCCGCCGGTGACCGGGTGCTGGTCGAGGTGGCGGCCCGGTTGCGGTCGTCGTCGCCGTCGGCGGCGCTCGTCGGCCGGATCGGCGGCGACGAGTTCGTGGTGACCCTGCGTGCGGAGAGCGCCGAGGCGGCGCTCGCGCTGGCGACCGAGCTGCGCGAGCAGACCCACGACCAGATGGTGTTCGGCACCCTCACCCTCGACGTCGACACCGCGGTCGGGGTGGCGATCCATCCGGACCATGGCAGTGACCCGGCGACCCTCGTGCAGCGGGCCGGCCTGGCCGCCACCGCGGCCAAGTCGATGCCCGGCAGCGTCCAACTGTTCAACGCCGGCCTGGAATCCCGGTCCGTACGCCGTCTCGGGCTCGCCGGCGACCTGAGCCGCGCGCTCGACAACGACGAGTTGAAGGTCTACTTCCAGCCCAAGGTGACGCTGGACGGCGACCGGCGTCTGGTGGGCGTGGAGTGCCTGGCCCGCTGGGAGCACCCCGCGCACGGCGCGGTCTCGCCCGAGGACTTCGTGGCGGTGGCCGAGCACACCGGGCAGCTCGGCCGGTTGACCGAGTCGGTGCTCCGCGAGGGGCTACGCCGCTCCCGGGAGTGGAGTGATCCGAATCACCCGCTGGCGGTGGCGGTCAACCTGTCGGCGCGCACGCTGACCGACCCGTACTTCCCGGCCCGGGTCCAGGAGCTGCTGGCCGAGTTCGAGGTCGCGCCCGAGCTGCTGACCTTCGAAATCAAGGAAGCCGGCGTCCTGGACGGCACCGACCGGCCGATGCCCACCCTGCGCCGGTTGCGCGACATCGGGGTACGCCTCTCCGTCGACGACTTCGGCACCGGCTACTCGTCGCTGTCCTACCTGCGCCGGCTGCCGGTCCACGAGGTCAAGGTCGACCGTTCGTTCGTGCAGGGGATGGCGACCGACCCGGGGGACCTGGCGATCGTCAACGCCGTGGTGACGCTGTCGCAGCAGTTCGGGCTGACCGTCGTGGCCGAAGGGGTGGAGAGCGAGCTGACCCTGGAGCTGCTTCAGGACATCGGCTGCCAGATCGGGCAGGGGTTCCTCTTCAGCCGGCCGCTGCCGTACGAGCGGCTGGAGGCGTGGTTCGGCGCCCAGTCCGAGTCGGACCTGTCGCTCACCAGCGACGTACGCCGCCTGCGGGCAGTGCCCTGACCTGCGGCTTTGTCCTCCGGTCGGCCCGCCGGCAGGGGGCCGGGGGATCTGATTTCTCCTCCCGCCGGGGGCCGTGTATTCTTCTCCTGCGCGCCTTTCGAGGAGATAGCGTGCGCCCCCTTAGCTCAGTCGGCAGAGCGTCTCCATGGTAAGGAGAAGGTCTACGGTTCGATTCCGTAAGGGGGCTCAGAGGGTTCTCGTTGGGACCCGCCCACAGCGGTGTAGCTCAGTTGGTAGAGCAAACGGCTCATAATCGTTGTGTCGCCGGTTCAAGTCCGGCCACCGCTACTTTCGGTGCCGGACGACTCCGGTGACCGGATCTGCGGGTGCCACGGGCACCCGCTTTGCGTGTCCAGGTAGGCAAGGTCTACGCTGGCTCGTCGTAGTTGTTTCGCTAGCGAGGAAGGCACCCCGCCGTGGCCAAGGCGACCGACGTCCGTCCAAAGATCACTTTGGCGTGTGTGGAGTGCAAGGAGCGCAACTACATCACGCGCAAGAACCGCCGCAACGACCCGGACCGCATTGAGATGAAGAAGTTCTGCCCCCGGGACGGCAAGCACACCCTGCACCGCGAGACCCGCTGATCCCGCGCCGGCAGTAGGCCGGCGCAGGGAGGCGCCGCGGAGCCGTACAGCTTCCGTCAGGATCGCCGTTTCGAGACCGGATAGTCTGGGATTACCAGCGACACCGGCCCCGAAACGGCGATCCTGTTTTGCGCGTGTAGGTTCGCCGCATGCCCTTGGACCCGTCGTTCGTCGGCCGTACGTACCCGCCGACCGCCCCCTATCAGGTGGGCCGAGAGAAGATCCGTGAGTTCGCCACCGCGATCGGTGCGACCGACGCCGCGTACCACGATCCGGCGGCCGCCCGGGCGCTCGGGCATGCCGACGTGGTCGCTCCGCCCACCTTTCCGGTGGTCGTCACGATGGAGTCGAGCCGCCGTCAGATCGTCGATGATCCGGCGCTCGGCGTCGACTACAGCCGCGTCGTCCACGGCGACCAGCGCTTCCGCTACACCCGCCCGATCGTGGCGGGTGACGAGCTGGTCTGTGTGAGCACCATCGAGGAGATCACCTCGCGGGGTGGGCACGATTTCCTGACCATCCGCAGCGAGGTCTCGACGGTCGCCGAGGAGCCGGTGGTGTCGGTCTGGTCCAAGCTCGTCGTACGTGGAGAGGGCGGCTGAGATGGATCTGCCGGTCAAGACCTACCGGGTGACCCGGGCCGACCTGGTCCGCTACGCGGGCGCCTCGGGCGACTTCAACCCGATCCACTGGAGCCAGCGGTTCGCCACCGGGGTCGGCCTGCCCGGGGTGATCGCGCACGGCATGTTCACGATGGCGCTGACCGGCCGGGCGGTCACCGAGTGGGCCGGCCGGCCGGACGCCGTGGCGGAGTTCAGCGTCCGCTTCGCCCGTCCGGTGCCCGTCCCCGATGACGACGAGGGGGTCGAGGTCCAGGTGGCGGCGGTGGTGAAGGGCGTCACCGGCGAGGGCCTGACCCAGCTCAACCTGACCGTGACCAGCCTCGGGGAGAAGGTGCTCTCGCAGGCCAAGGCGCTGGTCAGGCTGCCCGGATAGCGGTTCGCCGACGGGTGATGGCCGACCGGTTGGGAAAGTCCGGGGTCTACCCGTACACTGGTCCGCCGTGGGGTAGTGGCCCCTACCCAGGCGTCTGCGCCTGAGTGGGTGCATCTGCCTGCACAGGGGTGTAGCTCAATTGGCAGAGCAGCGGTCTCCAAAACCGCAGGCTGCAGGTTCAAGTCCTGTCACCCCTGCGCCTAAGGCCTGACCGGCCCCGGGGGTCGGAGTCGTCTCACGGGGCGGCAGCCGTCCCGTGGCGGTGGTGTCCGGCGGAAGCCGCCCGTGGCGCGATGCGCCGGTCGGGCGATCTCCGTCCGGTCCGCCGGCCGCGGCCAGCCCCGGGATCGGTCCGGGCGGCCGGCGTGACCAGCGCAGCGTGCGTCCACCGACGTGCGATCCGACCATCCCGCGACGGAGGGCGAAGTGGCCGACAAGAATCGGCGCGGCGAGGATGCCGCGGACGACCACCTCGATGACGAGGCGTTGGACGAGGCAGCCGAAAAGGACTCGGACGTCGACGACGAGGAAGAGCCGGTATCCCGGGGCGGCACCGCCACCCGGGCCCGCCCGAAGGCGGAGTCGGCCGACAGCAAGTCGAAGGCCCGTACCGAGGGCGGTCGGGTCGGCATCTTCGGACGGATCGTGCGGTTCGTCCGCGAGGTCGTGGCCGAGCTGCGTAAAGTCATCTGGCCTACCCGCAAGGAGCTGTTGACCTACACCGCCGTGGTGGTCGTGTTCGTGTCCGTGATGCTGGCGATCGTGGCCGGGCTCGACTTCGCCTTTGCCAAGGGCGTGCTGTGGGTCTTCGGCAACCCCAGTTGACCGCAGAACCGAGCTGACAGTAACGGAAGTGAGCGAGCGTGCCTGAGTACGACGAGACCGCCGGACGAGCCGCCGACGAGCAGTCCGCGGTGGCGACGGCGGCCAGTGACGAGTCGGTCGAGGCCGCCAGCGAGCCGGATTACGCGCCCGTCGCGACGCCGGAACCAGACGAGGAGTACGACCCGGTCGCGGAGCTGCGGCAGAAGCTGCGCTACGCGCCGGGCGACTGGTACGTCGTGCACTCCTACGCCGGATACGAGAACAAGGTCAAGACCAACCTGGAGACCCGTATCACCAGCCTCGACATGGAGGACTACATCTTCCAGGTCGAGGTGCCGACCCGCGAAGAGGTCGAGGTCAAGAACGGCAAGCGCCTCCAGGTGCAGAACAAGGTCTTTCCCGGCTACATCCTGGTCCGGATGGAGTTGACGGCGGAGTCCTACTCCTGCGTCCGGAACACCCCGGGCGTGACCGGCTTCGTCGGCGCGACCGACCGGGCCGACCGTCCCGCGCCGCTCTCGCTCGACGAGGTGCTCAAGTGGCTGGCGCCGGCCGTCGAGACGGAGCAGAAGAAGGCCAAGCCGGAGGTCAAGGTTCTCGACTTCGAGGTGGGTGACTCGGTCACCGTCACCGACGGGGCGTTCGCTTCGCTTCCTGCCACGATCAGCGAGATCAACGCCGACCAGCAGAAGCTCAAGGTGCTGGTGTCGATCTTCGGTCGGGAGACTCCGGTGGAACTCAACTTCAACCAGGTCGCCAAGATCTGAGGATCCGGCCCCGGCAACCGCCTCGGTGAACAGCCGGGCTGCCTGTTGCGTTAACCTAGAACGTCGGCCCGCAGGCCGCGCTGACCGTGCGCGCGCTCTGCGGGCAGCGTCAGGTGCAATCCACCCCGGTGCAATCCACCAGAATCAAGCCCAGGAAGAGACATGCCTCCGAAGAAGAAACTGGTCAAGACGTTCACGCTGCAACTGCCGGCGGGCCAGGCCACGCCGGCGCCGCCGGTCGGTCCGGCCCTCGGTCAGCACGGTGTGAACATCATGGAGTTCTGCAAGTCCTACAACGCGCAGACCGAGTCGCAGCGCGGTGACGTCGTCCCCGCCGAGATCAGCGTCTACGAGGACCGCTCCTTCACCTTCGTGCTGAAGACGCCGCCGGCCGCCCGCCTGCTGCTCAAGGCCGCCGGTGTGCAGAAGGGTTCCGGCGTGCCGCAGAAGGACAAGGTCGGTTCGGTGTCCCGTACCCAGCTCCGGGAAATCGCCGAGCGGAAGATGGCCGACCTCAACGCCAACGACGTGGAGCACGCCGAGCGGATCATCGCTGGCACCGCCCGCTCGATGGGCATCACCGTCAAGGACTGAGGCTTCCGGGCCTTTCCGAGCACGACCCGACCGTGGGAGGGTGCGCGCCGCGCGTCCCGCCAGACACCACAGGAGTAGACAGAAATGCAGCGCAGCAAGGCTTACCGCAAGGCCGCCGAAGCCATCGACCGGGACCGGCTCTACACCCCGGCCGAGGCCGTGAAGCTGGCCAAGGCGTTCACCGCCGTCAAGTTCGACCCCACGGTCGAGGTCGCGATGCGCCTCGGGGTCGACCCGCGTAAGGCGGACCAGATGGTCCGTGGCACGGTCAACCTGCCCCACGGCACCGGCAAGACCGCCCGCGTGATCGTGTTCGCGGCCGGCGCGAAGGCCGAGGAGGCCGTTGCCGCCGGCGCCGACGAGGTGGGCACCGACGAGCTGGTCGCCCGCATCCAGGAGGGCTGGCTGGAGTTCGACGCGGCCATCGCCACCCCGGACCAGATGGCCAAGATCGGCCGGATCGCGCGGATTCTGGGCCCGCGCGGCCTGATGCCGAACCCGAAGACCGGCACCGTGACCATGGACGTCACCAAGGCCGTCTCCGAGATCAAGGGCGGCAAGATCACCTTCCGGGTGGACAAGCACTCCAACCTGCACCTCATCATCGGCAAGGCGTCGTTCTCCGAGGCGCAGCTGATCGACAACTACGTCGCGGTGCTCGACGAGGTACTGCGGGCCAAGCCGTCGGCGGCCAAGGGCAAGTACCTGAAGAAGGTGACCCTGACCACCACGATGGGCCCGGGTGTCCCGGTCGACCCGAACCTGGTGAAGAACCTCCAGGAGGCCGGCGCCGAGGCGTGACGCCGACCGCCGCAGTGGATCACGAACCGGGGTGCCCCGAAATCGGGGCACCCCGGTTCGTCTTTTGCCGCCGGATGCTTGCCGGCCGGTGTCAGGGAGCAGGTCCGACGGGCCGGGTGAAACTGTGTGCCGGACCCCGATTTGGTGGTCGGGCATCAGGTCGCGTACTGTGTCGAATGCGTCTGGCCGTGAGTCAGACGGCAAATCGTAACCACCCAGAGACCGCTGGTAGCCGTGCTTCGGCACGGTCGAAGGTCCCGCTTCGGCGGGCGGCCCGCGCAGGGGGAGACGGCAGCGTACCGGTCATGTTCGCATGATCTTGTCCGCCCCGTGCGCCCTGCGCCGGGGCGTTTCCCGTTTTCGGGTCCCTTCTCCACGGACTGTGAAGTCGACCAGCCTGGAGTAACGAGAGAGGAGGGACATGGCGGACAAGCCGGTTCGGGCCGACAAGGCCACCGCCGTCGCTGAGCTCACCGAGCAGTTCCGTAGCTCGGGCGCGACCGTGCTGACCGAGTACCGCGGTCTCACTGTCGCTCAGCTGACCAAGCTGCGGCGCGCGCTGGGTCGGGAAACCACCTACGCGGTCGCGAAGAACACGCTCGCGAAGCGTGCCGCGGCGGATGCTGGCATCGAGGGCCTCGACACGCTGTTCACCGGTCCTACCGCGCTCACCTTCGTCTCCGGCGATGTCGTAGAAGCGGCGAAGGGCCTGCGCGAGTTCGCGAAGGCCAATCCGCTGCTCGTCATCAAGGGCGGCGTATTCGAGGGCAAGGCCATCTCGGCCGAAGAGGTCAACAAGCTCGCCGACCTCGAGTCCCGTGAGGTGCTGCTGGCCAAGCTGGCCGGTGGGATGAAGGCCAACCTGAGCAAGGCCGCGGCCCTGTTCCAGGCGCCGCTGTCCAAGACCGCCCGCCTGGCGGCTGCCCTGCAGGAAAAGCGCGAAAAGGAGGGTGTGGAGGAGGCCGCCTGAGCCTTCCCGCATCCGTACCCAGTCATTCAAAAGTAGGAAGGACGCCAGACATGGCGAAGCTCAGCACCGACGAGCTGCTCGACGCGTTCAAGGAGATGACGCTGATCGAGCTGTCGGAGTTCGTGAAGCAGTTCGAGGAGACCTTCGACGTCACCGCCGCCGCGCCGGTCGCCATCGCTGCCGGCCCGGGTGGTCCGGCCGCCCCGGCCGCGCAGGAGGAGGAGAAGGACGAGTTCGACGTCGTCCTCGAGGCCGACGGTGGCAAGAAGATCCAGGTCATCAAGGTCGTGCGTGAGCTGACCGGCCTGGGCCTGAAGGAGGCCAAGGACGCCGTCGAGGGCGCGCCGAAGGCGATCCTGGAGAAGGTCAACAAGGAGACCGCCGACAAGGCCAAGGCCAAGCTCGAGGCCGAGGGCGCGAAGGTCACCCTTAAGTGAGCTGACGCACACCGCGTTCGAGGCGGGCGGCGATCCAGGTTTGGATCGCCGCCCGCTTTCGTCTGCTGACAGCGTGCAACCACGCGGTGAACAGGCAATCAGCGCGGTCTGTGGGTCCACGGGGCCGCCGGAGACACCCGTCCGTCACACAAACACCTGGCCCGACCCGCGCGACAACCCTTGACGCGGCTCCTGGTGCCAGGCACGCTGACACCAGCAAGACCTTCCGCGCTTGCAACGGCCCTCATCCGGGTAACGCAACGGCAGCCCGCCTGTCGCTGCGGCATTCGGGTGACCCCAGCGGGATCCGCCGCGTTCTGAGCGGCCCGGAGGCACCGGTCCAGGTGCTCCGAGGCACGTTCCGCGACGGCCTGCCCGGCGGGCTGGACAGCGGTTAGCCTCTCGGCTACACTGCTAGTTTGCGCTGCCTTCCGACTTGACCCCTGCCCGGAATGTCCGAATGTGGACGTTCAGAGTGGGGTCCATTGGAGTGCACGCGTAACAGCCGTTTTGCAGCACGGTCCTCGGAAGGACGCATCTTGGCAGCTTCCCGCCCTGCGAAGACCAGCCGTACGTCGAGCGCATTCGCTCCTCACCGAATTTCATTCGGTCGGATCACCGAACACCTCGAGGTCCCCAACCTCCTCGCCATCCAGAACGAGTCCTTCGACTGGCTGGTCGGCAACGAGGCTTGGCAGGGCCGGTCGTCTGACGACCCGCACGCCCGTTCGGGTCTCGCGGAGATCCTCGATGAGATCAGCCCCATCGAGGACTTCTCCGGCACCATGTCGCTTTCTTTCTCCGCGCCACGCTTCGACGAGGTCAAGGCCTCGATCGAGGAGTGCAAGGAGAAGGACCTGACCTACTGCGCGCCGCTGTTCGTGACGGCGGAGTTCACCAACAACACCACTGGCGAGATCAAGAGCCAGACGGTGTTCATGGGGGACTTCCCGATGATGACGCCCAAGGGCACCTTCATCATCAACGGCACCGAGCGCGTCGTGGTCAGCCAGCTCGTCCGCTCGCCGGGCGTCTACTTCGACAAGCAGCCGGACAAGACCTCCGACCGTGACCTCTCCAGCGTCAAGGTCATCCCGAGCCGGGGTGCCTGGCTGGAGTTCGACATCGACAAGCGCGACACCGTTGGTGTCCGCATCGACCGTAAGCGCCGGCAGGCGGTCACCGTCCTGCTCAAGGCGATCGGTTGGACCGGCGAGCGGATTCGCGAGCGGTTCGGCTGGTCCGAGCTGATGATGACGACCCTGGAGAAGGATCACATCGCCGGGGCCGACGAGGCGCTTCTCGACATCTACCGCAAGCTCCGCCCGGGTGAGCCGCCGACGCGCGAGAACGCCCAGACCCTGCTCGACAACCTCTTCTTCAACCCGAAGAGGTACGACGTCGCCAAGGTCGGTCGTTACAAGTTCAACAAGAAGCTCGAAGTCGACGTCCCCATGAACAAGGGCACGCTGACCGAGGACGACATCGTCGCCACCGTGGAATACCTCTGCCGGCTGCACGCCGGTGAGGAGGGCTACGAGGCCGACGACATCGACCACTTCGGCAACCGTCGCCTGCGTACCGTCGGCGAGCTGATCCAGAACCAGGTCCGGGTCGGGCTCTCCCGTATGGAGCGCGTGGTCCGCGAGCGGATGACGACCCAGGACGTCGAGGCGATCACGCCGCAGACCCTGATCAACATCCGCCCGGTGGTGGCTGCGATCAAGGAGTTCTTCGGCACCTCGCAGCTCTCGCAGTTCATGGACCAGACCAACCCGCTGGCGGGCCTGACCCACCGGCGCCGGCTGAGCGCGCTCGGCCCGGGTGGTCTGTCCCGGGAGCGGGCCGGCTTCGAGGTCCGTGACGTGCACCCGTCCCACTACGGCCGGATGTGCCCGATCGAGACCCCGGAAGGCCCGAACATCGGCCTGATCGGCGCCCTGTCGACCTTCGGCCGGGTCAACCCGTTCGGCTTCATCGAGACGCCCTACCGCAAGGTCGTCGACGGTCGGGTCACCGACCAGATCGACTACCTGACGGCCGACGAAGAGGACCGGTTCGTCAAGGCGCAGGCCAACGCTCCGCTGATGAGCGACGGCCAGTTCGCCGAGGACCGCGTCCTCGTCCGCCGGAAGGGCGGTGAGGTCGACTTCGTCGCCCCGGCGGCGGTCGACTACATGGACGTCTCGCCGCGCCAGATGGTGTCGGTCGCGACCGCGATGATCCCGTTCCTCGAGCACGACGACGCCAACCGCGCCCTGATGGGCGCCAACATGCAGCGTCAGGCGGTGCCGCTGGTCAAGGCCGAGGCGCCGCTGGTCGGCACCGGCATGGAATACCGGGCCGCGGTCGACGCCGGCGACGTCGTCGTCGCGGAGGTCGGCGGTGTGGTCGAGGACCTGTGCGCCGACTACGTCACCGTGCACCAGGACGACGGCCACCGTCGCACCTACCTGCTGCACAAGTTCCGCCGCTCCAACGCCGGCTCCTGCGTCAACCAGAAGCCGGTCGTCTTCGAGGGCGACCGGGTCGAGGCCGGTCAGGTCATCGCCGACGGGCCCTGCACCGACGAGGGCGAGATGGCGCTCGGGCGCAACCTGCTCGTGGCGTTCATGACCTGGGAGGGCCACAACTACGAGGACGCGATCATCCTGTCGCAGCGCCTCGTGCAGCAGGACGCCCTCACCTCGATCCACATCGAGGAGCACGAGGTCGACGCCCGCGACACCAAGCTGGGCCCGGAAGAGATCACCCGCGACATCCCGAACGTCAGCGAGGAAATGCTCGCCGACCTCGACGAGCGCGGCATCATCCGGATCGGTGCCGAGGTCGTACCCGGCGACATCCTGGTCGGCAAGGTCACGCCCAAGGGCGAGACCGAGCTGACCCCGGAAGAGCGGCTGCTGCGGGCGATCTTCGGCGAGAAGGCGCGTGAGGTACGGGACACCTCGCTGAAGGTGCCGCACGGCGAGACCGGCACGGTCATCGGCGTACGCACCTTCTCCCGTGAGGACGGCGACGAGCTGCCGCCGGGAGTCAACGAGCTGGTCCGGGTCTACGTCGCCCAGAAGCGAAAGATCCAGGACGGCGACAAGCTCGCCGGCCGGCACGGCAACAAGGGCGTCATCTCCAAGATCCTGCCGGTCGAGGACATGCCGTTCCTGGAGGACGGCACCCCGGTCGACATCGTGCTCAACCCGCTCGGCGTGCCGAGCCGGATGAACATCGGCCAGGTGCTGGAAACCCACCTCGGCTGGGTCGCCAAGACCGGTTGGAAGGTCGACGGGGACGACGCCGAGTGGAAGAAGGCCCTCCGCTCGATCGACGCCCACGAGTCCGAGCCGGACACCAACGTGGCGACGCCGGTCTTCGACGGTGCCAAGGAAGAGGAGATCACCGGTCTGCTCAGCAGCACCCTGCCCAACCGGGACGGTGTGCAGCTGGTCGGCGGCTCCGGTAAGGCGCAGCTGTTCGACGGCCGGTCCGGCGAGCCGCTGCCGGACCCGATCGCGGTCGGCTACATCTACATCCTCAAGCTCAACCACCTGGTCGACGACAAGATCCACGCCCGGTCGACCGGACCGTACTCGATGATCACGCAGCAGCCGCTGGGTGGTAAGGCGCAGTTCGGTGGCCAGCGCTTCGGTGAGATGGAGTGCTGGGCGATGCAGGCGTACGGCGCCGCGTACGCCCTCCAGGAGTTGCTCACCATCAAGTCCGACGACGTCCTGGGCCGGGTGAAGGTCTACGAGGCGATCGTCAAGGGCGAGAACATCCCCGAGCCGGGCATCCCGGAGTCGTTCAAGGTGCTGCTCAAGGAGCTGCAGTCGCTGTGCCTCAACGTCGAGGTGCTCTCCAGCGACGGCGTGGCCCTGGAGATGCGCGAGACCGACGACGAGGTCTTCCGGGCCGCGGAGGAACTCGGCATCGACCTGTCCCGGCGGGAGCCGAGCTCGGTCGAAGAGGTGTGAGGTTGTGAGCTTGGGGGCGGGCCACCCGCTCCGGGCGGTCAGGCTTTGATCCCTGCGCGGGACGGCCCGTCCCCAAGCTCCAGCCCCGAGTTTCAGCAGTATGACGACGACGACATAGGGGACACGTAACGTGCTCGACGTCAACTTCTTCGACGAGCTGCGCATTGGCCTGGCCACCGCAGACGACATCCGTCAGTGGTCGCACGGCGAGGTCAAGAAGCCTGAAACGATCAACTACCGCACTCTGAAGCCGGAAAAGGACGGGCTCTTCTGCGAGAAGATCTTCGGTCCGCAGCGGGACTGGGAGTGCTACTGCGGTAAATACAAGCGCGTCCGCTTCAAGGGCATCATCTGCGAGCGCTGCGGCGTCGAGGTGACCCGGTCCAAGGTGCGGCGTGAGCGGATGGGCCACATCGAGCTGGCCGCCTCAGTGACCCACATCTGGTACTTCAAGGGCGTTCCCAGCCGGCTGGGCTACCTGCTCGACCTGGCTCCCAAGGACCTCGAGAAGATCATCTACTTCGCCTCGTACGTGGTCACCAGCGTCGACGCGGAAGCCCGGCACCGGGACATCTCCACGCTCGAGAACGAGATCCTCGCCGAGAAGCGGCAGTCGGAGAACAGCCGCGACTCGGAGATCGAGAAACGGGCCGCCAAGCTGGAGGCCGACCTCGCCGAGTTGGAGGCCGAAGGCGCCAAGGCCGACGTCCGCCGCAAGGTCAAAGAGGGCGGCGAGCGCGAGATGCGCCAGATCCGCGACCGGGCGCAGCGCGAGATCGACCGGCTCGACGAGGTCCTCGACACCTTCCGCAAGCTGGACTCCAAGCAGCTCGTCACCGACGAACTGCTCTACCGCGAGCTGCGGGACCGCTTCGGTGAGTACTTCACCGGTGGCATGGGTGCCGAGGCGATCAAGGCGCTGGTCCAGAACATGGACCTCAACGCCGAGGCCGAGAACCTGCGCGAGATCATCCGCTCCGGCAAGGGCCAGCGGAAGATCCGGGCGCTCAAGCGGCTCAAGGTCGTCGCGGCGTTCCTCAACACCCGCAACTCGCCGCTCGGCATGGTGTTGGACTGCGTACCGGTCATCCCGCCGGACCTGCGCCCGATGGTGCAGCTCGACGGTGGCCGGTTCGCGACCTCGGACCTCAACGACCTCTACCGTCGGGTCATCAACCGGAACAACCGGCTCAAGCGGCTGATCGACCTCGGTGCCCCCGAGATCATCGTCAACAACGAGAAGCGGATGCTCCAGGAGGCCGTCGACGCGCTGTTCGACAACGGCCGCCGCGGCCGTCCGGTCACCGGCCCGGGTAACCGTCCGCTGAAGTCGCTGTCCGACATGCTCAAGGGCAAGCAGGGCCGGTTCCGGCAGAACCTGCTCGGCAAGCGCGTCGACTACTCCGGCCGTTCCGTCATCGTCGTCGGCCCGCAGCTCAAGCTGCACCAGTGCGGTCTGCCCAAGCAGATGGCGCTGGAGCTGTTCAAGCCGTTCGTGATGAAGCGGCTGGTCGACCTCAACCACGCGCAGAACATCAAGTCCGCCAAGCGGATGGTCGAGCGGCACCGCCCGGTCGTGTGGGACGTGCTGGAAGAGGTCATCGGCGAGCACCCGGTGCTGCTCAACCGGGCACCGACGCTGCACCGGCTGGGCATTCAGGCCTTCGAGCCGCAGCTGGTCGAGGGCAAGGCGATCCAGATCCACCCGCTCGTCTGCACCGCGTTCAACGCCGACTTCGACGGTGACCAGATGGCGGTTCACGTGCCGCTGTCCGCCGAGGCGCAGGCCGAGGCGCGGATCCTGATGCTGTCGTCCAACAACATCCTCAAGCCCGCCGACGGCAAGCCGGTCACCATGCCGACCCAGGACATGGTCATCGGCCTCTACCACCTCACCCACCTCACCTCGGGTGCGCGTGGCGAGGGCCGGGCGTTCAGCTCGGACGCCGAGGCGCGGATGGCGTACGACAACCGCGAGCTGGATCTGCAGGCGCCGGTGAAGATCCGCCTGCACGGCGTCGTCGGGGTCGACAACGGCGCCGGCGCGACCAAGTGGACCGAGCCGGAGGACTGGACGCCGGGCGAGCCGCTGACGGTCGAGACGACGCTGGGCCGGGTGCTCTTCAACGAGACGCTGCCGCAGGGCTACCGCTTCGTGAACTACGAGATCCGCAAGGGTCAGCTGTCGGCGATCGTCAACGACCTCGCCGAGCGGTTCCCGAAGGTGGCGCTGGCCGCGACCCTCGACGGGCTCAAGGAGGCCGGTTTCCACTGGGCCACCTGGTCCGGCGTCACGATCGGCATGGAGGACGTCATCGCTCCGCCGCGCAAGCGGGAGATCCTGGAGCGGTACGAGTCCGACGCCGACCGGATCGACAAGCAGTACCAGCGGGGTCTGATGACCGCCGAGGAGCGTCGCGGCGAGCTCATCGAGATCTGGACCAAGGCGACCGGTGAGGTCGCCAAGGAGATGGAGACCGCGCTGCCGCAGGAGAACCCGCTGTGGAAGATGATCAACTCGGGTGCCCGCGGTAACCTGCTCCAGCTCCGCCAGATCGCCGCGATCCGTGGTCTGGTGGCCAACCCGAAGGGTGAGATCATCCCGCGGCCGATCAAGGCCAGCTACCGGGAGGGTCTGTCCGTGCTGGAGTACTTCATCTCCACGCACGGTGCCCGTAAGGGTCTCGCCGACACCGCGCTGCGGACCGCTGACTCGGGTTACCTGACCCGTCGTCTGGTCGACGTCTCGCAGGACGTCATCATCCGCGAAGAGGACTGCGGCACCGACCGGGCGATCCCGATGCAGGTCGGCGAATACCTCGACGGCAAGCTGGTGGTGCACGAGCACGCCGAGACCGGCGTGCACGCCCGCACCATCGCCGACGACATCAAGGGCGCCGACGGCACCCTGGTCGTCGAGCGGGGCGCGGACCTCAACTCGATCCTGGTCGACAAGCTCGTCGCCGCCGGCGTCGAGACGGTACGGGTGCGCAGCGTGCTCACCTGCGAGTCGAAGCTGGGCGTCTGTGGTGCGTGCTACGGCCGCTCGCTGCCGACCGGCAAGACCGTCGACGTGGGCGAGGCGGTCGGCATCATCGCCGCCCAGTCCATCGGTGAGCCGGGTACGCAGCTGACCATGCGTACCTTCCACACCGGTGGTGTCGCCGGTGAGGACATCACCCAGGGTCTGCCCCGTGTCCAGGAGATCTTCGAGGCGCGGGTGCCGAAGGGCAAGGCGCCGATCGCCGACACCCCGGGCCGGATCCGGATCGAGGACGGCGAGCGGTCGCGGAAGATCATCATCGTGCCGGACGACGGCAGCGACGAGATCGTCCACGACAAGATCTCCAAGCGGGTCCGGCTGCGGGCCCACGACGGAGACCGCGTCGAGGTCGGCGAGAAGCTCACCGAGGGCACCATCGACCCGCACGAGCTGCTGCGCATCCTCGGCCCGCGCGCGGTCCAGGTCCACCTGACCCAGGAGGTCCAGGAGGTCTACCGCTCGCAGGGTGTGCTCATCCACGACAAGCACATCGAGATCATCATCCGCCAGATGCTCAAGCGGGTGACGGTCATCGACTCCGGCGCCACCGAGTTCCTGCCGGGCGTGCTGGTCGACCGGGCACTGTTCGAGTCGGAGAACCGCCGGCTCGTCTCCGAGGGCGGCGAGCCCGCCGCCGGCCGGCCGGTGCTGATGGGTATCACCAAGGCGTCGCTGGCGACCGACTCCTGGCTTTCGGCGGCCTCCTTCCAGGAGACCACCCGGGTCCTGACCGATGCGGCGATCAACGCCCGGAGCGACTCGCTCATCGGTCTGAAGGAGAACGTCATCATCGGAAAGCTCATCCCGGCCGGTACCGGCATCAGCAAGTACCGCAACATCCGGGTGGAGCCCACCGAGGAGGCGAAGGCCAAGGTCTACTCGATGACCGGATACCCCGAGACCGACTACGGTTTCGGCCCGGCCAGCGGGCAGGCCGTGCCGCTGGACGACTTCGACTTCGGGTCGTACCGCTAGGCACGAAAGCACGGAACCGGGCGCCGGTCACGTCGTACGTACGACGTGACCGGCGCCCGGTCTTTGTAGGCTGGGGTGGTGAACACGACGCCGGTCACCGTCCCGCCGCCCGCGGCGTCGCGCCATCCGCTCGATCCCGACCCGGTCCGGTCCACCAAGGCGATGACCGTCTTCTGGCTCGGCCTGGTCGCCGCGGTCACCGGCGTGTTCGTGGGCGGCGTCGCACCCGCCACGATCGCCCTGCTGCTGTCCCGACAGGCCCGCCGGGAGGCGTACGCGTCGGGTGGATACCTGACCGGATCGGCGTGGCTCGACCGCGGCGAGCGCCTTGCCTGGACGGGCCTCGTGCTGGCCGCCACCACCCTGGTGATCGCCCTCGTGATCGGGCTGATCAACCTGGCCAACAGCCCGACCGGGCAGGACTTCGCGCCGACCGTCGACTAGCCGGTGCGGACCCGCCGGGATACCGCGACGGCCGCTCGGCGGTAGCCTGGCTCGTGCGATCCGGACGCCCCGGGCACGGTGGTCGAGGAACGGATAATCGACCGAAGGGTCGGCGGCGAGTACGGACGACCGATCCGATGGATCGGCGGCGAGACGGACAGCCCGACCCGACCGGTCGGTGTGGGAAGGTCCCGGGCGCGACGCCCGGACCGGGGCGGTGCGGCCGTCGGTTGCGGAGAGGGGACGTTCGTGACGGAAGAGGTACGGTCGCAGCCGTCGGCCGAACCACCCGCGGAGCCGGCGACCACACCACCGGCGCCTGCGCCGAGCCTTCACAGGCCGGCGCCCGACCGACCCGGCGACACGTCCGCGGCTGCCGGCGCTCCGGTCGGGTTCGGTGCGCCAGCTCCGGCTCAACCGGCGAACCCCTGGGCGCGGCCGGGTGCCCCGGCACCTCCGCCCGTCATGCCTCCGGCCGCCGCCCGGATGGCAGGCTTTCCAGGAGGCGCCGTGCCCGCCGGCGGCCCGGCCCCGTACGCGCCGATGGGCGCCCCGCCGCCGGTCGTGCCGCCCGGCCACCATCACCCGCCCGCGCCCCCGAGGGAAACCTGGCGCAGGCCGAGCCGGGTCGAGCCGGTCCCCGGTACGGGGTTCGCCGTGGTGCACCTCGACGTGCCGCCGGTCACCTCGGGGCTGGCCGTCGGGGCACTGGTCGCCGGGATCGGTTCGATCCTGGTATCGCTGCTCGTCGCCTGTTTCGGGCTGGCCGGGGCGCAGGACGGCTGGGGCGGCTGGGTGGCGGGCGCGTTCGCCGTGCTCGGCGGGCTGCTCGGGTTGGCCGGGCTCGTACTCGGGTTGATCGCGCGACGACAGATCATGCGTACGACCGAGCCGTCGGCGGTCCGGTTCACCGGGCGCGGCTGGGCAATCGCCGCGGTGAGTTGCGGCGCGACCGGCCTGGGGATCACGGTCTTCTCGTTCGCGTTGGCCCTGCTGTTGCAGCTGGCCTGACCGCGTGCGGGGGCCCGAAGCCGGTCGCCGTGCGAGCCGTTACACTTGTTGACTGGGGGTTGCTCACGACGGGCGGAAATCCGTGGCGGGCAGCGACTCGATGCAAGTGTCGACGTAAGTGTGGACGCTGTGGGAGGCACACGCAGGCCCGTTTTGACCTGTGCGCTCATGGTGGGTACTCTTTCCCCTCGTGCCCGGGCGTGCCCGGGCAACTCGCGTGTGCTCGCGATCTGGCTGTAGGCCATCGACAGGCGCCGTGAGAAGACAAAACCGACGCGTTCGGAAGTTCGCGTCAAACCGTGGGCCTGGCGACACGCCCGACCGCGGGTGCCGGGGCTCCTGACGGAAGACCTGGTCGGAATGTAGTAGAGCCGCCCGCCCGGGTGGCTACGGCAGAACAGCGCGGCCGCGTGAGAAGCGGCCGAAGGGAGCGGAGAAACCCGGTGCCCACCATTCAGCAGTTGGTCCGTAAGGGCCGACAGGCCAAGACGACCAAGACGAAGACGCCAGCGCTCAAGGGCAGCCCGCAGCGCCGTGGCGTCTGCACGCGCGTCTACACCACCACCCCGAAGAAGCCGAACTCCGCGCTGCGCAAGGTCGCGCGTGTGAAGCTCAGCAGCCAGATCGAGGTGACCGCCTACATCCCGGGCGTCGGCCACAACCTTCAGGAGCACTCGATCGTGCTCGTGCGTGGCGGCCGTGTGAAGGACCTCCCCGGCGTGCGTTACAAGATCGTCCGCGGCTCGCTGGACACCCAGGGCGTCCGCAACCGCAAGCAGGCCCGTAGCCGTTACGGCGCGAAGAAGGAGAAGAGCTGACATGCCGCGTAAGGGCCCCGCTCCGCGCCGCCCCCTGGTCGCGGACCCGGTTTACAACTCGCCGCTGGTCACCCAGCTGGTGAACAAGATCCTCCTGCGCGGAAAGCGTCAGCTGGCCGAGCGGATCGTCTACGGAGCGCTCGAGGGCTGCCGCGAGAAGTCGGGCACCGACCCGGTAGTCACGCTCAAGCGCGCGATGGACAACGTCAAGCCGACCCTCGAGGTCCGCAGCCGCCGTGTCGGTGGCGCGACCTACCAGGTGCCGGTCGAGGTGCGCCCGGCCCGGGCGACCACCCTCGGGCTGCGCTGGCTGGTGACGTACTCCAAGGCCCGCCGCGAGAAGACCATGGTCGAGCGCCTCATGAACGAGCTGCTCGACGCGAGCAACGGCCTTGGTGCCGCCGTCAAGCGGCGTGAGGACACGCACAAGATGGCCGAGTCCAACAAGGCCTTCGCGCACTACCGCTGGTAATCAACGGTTCGTAGACGAGACGACAAGTAGGGATTGAAGTGGCCGCCGCAGACGCGCTCGCCAACGTACGCAACATCGGCATCATGGCGCACATCGATGCCGGTAAGACCACGACCACTGAGCGGATCCTGTTCTACACCGGCATCACCTACAAGATCGGTGAAGTCCACGAGGGCGCTGCCGTCATGGACTGGATGGAGCAGGAGCAGGAGCGCGGCATCACCATCACCTCCGCCGCCACGAAGTGCGAGTGGAAGGGCCACACGATCCAGATCATCGACACGCCCGGCCACGTCGACTTCACGGTCGAGGTCGAGCGGTCGCTGCGGGTCCTCGACGGTGCCGTCGCTGTCTACGACGGTGTCGCCGGCGTCGAGCCGCAGACCGAGAACGTGTGGCGGCAGGCCGACAAGTACAACGTTCCCCGGATGTGCTTCGTCAACAAGCTCGACCGGACCGGTGCGGACTTCTTCCGCTGCGTGCAGATGATGATCGACCGGCTGAAGGCGACGCCGCTGGTGCTGCAGGTGCCGATCGGCGCCGAGGCCGACTTCATCGGTGTCGTCGACCTGGTCGAGATGCGCGCGCTGACCTGGCGCGGCGAGACCCAGAAGGGTGAGGACTACGCGGTCGAGGAGATCCCGGCCGACCTCACCGAGCTGGCCGCCGAGTGGCGCGAGAAGCTGCTCGAGACCCTCGCCGACGTCGACGACGCGGTCATGGAGAAGTACCTCGAGGGTGAGGAACTCTCCGCCGACGAGATCAAGGCCGCCATCCGGCGGGCCACGATCGCGGGCAAGGCCAACCCGGTCCTGACCGGCACCGCGTTCAAGAACAAGGGCATCCAGCCCATGCTGGACGCGGTGGTCAGCTTCCTGCCGTCGCCGCTGGACATCCCGGCGATCGAGGGCACGGCGACCGACGGCGAGACGCCGCTGCAGCGCAAGCCCTCGGTGAGCGAGCCGTTCTCCGGTCTGGCCTTCAAGATCCAGACCGACAAGCACCTCGGCAAGCTCACGTACGTGCGGGTCTACTCCGGCAAGCTCGAGTCCGGTTCCCAGGTGGTCAACTCCACCAAGGACCGCAAGGAGCGCATCGGCAAGATCTACCAGATGCACGCCAACAAGCGGGAAGAGCGCAGCTCGGCCCAGGCTGGCGACATCATCGCCGTGCAGGGTCTGAAGCAGACCACCACGGGTGACACGCTGTGCGATCCGGCCAACCCGGTGATCCTCGAGTCGATGACCTTCCCCGAGCCGGTCATCGAGGTGGCGATCGAGCCGAAGACCAAGGCCGACCAGGAGAAGCTCAGCACCGCGATCCAGCGGCTGGCCGAGGAAGACCCGACCTTCCGCGTCAAGAACGACGAGGAGACCGGGCAGACGGTCATCGCCGGCATGGGCGAGCTGCACCTGGACATCCTGGTGGACCGGATGCGGCGCGAGTTCAACGTCGAGGCGAACATCGGTAAGCCTCAGGTGGCGTACCGCGAGACCATCCGCCGCAAGGTGGAGAAGGTCGAGTACACCCACAAGAAGCAGACCGGTGGTTCGGGTCAGTACGCCCGCGTCATCGTCAGCCTCGAGCCGCTGCCGCTCGACAACGAGTCGGCGACGTACGAGTTCTCCAACGCCGTCACCGGTGGCCGTATCCCCAAGGAGTTCATCCCCTCGGTGGACGCGGGCGCCCAGGACGCCATGCAGTACGGCATCCTGGCCGGCTTCCCGCTGGTTGGCGTCAAGCTGACGCTGCTCGACGGGCAGTACCACGAGGTCGACTCGTCGGAAATGGCGTTCAAGATCGCCGGTTCGATGGTGCTGAAGGAGGCGGCCCGCAAGGCCGACCCCGCGCTCCTCGAGCCGATGATGGCCGTTGAAGTCACCACTCCGGAGGAGAACATGGGTGACGTCATCGGCGACCTCAACTCCCGCCGTGGCATCATCCAGGCGATGGAGGAGCGCGGCGGTGCCCGCGTCGTCCGCGCCCTGGTGCCACTGTCGGAGATGTTCGGCTACGTCGGCGACCTGCGGTCGAAGACCCAGGGCCGGGCTAGCTACAGCATGCAGTTCGACTCCTACGCCGAGGTTCCGCAGAGCGTGGCCAAGGAGATCATCGCGAAGGCGACCGGGGAGTGATCCCCGCTCGCCTTCGGGCGAGCTGCCGTACCGGGCCTGAAGGCGTCACTGCCGCAAGACCCAAGTCGACAGAGTTCTGGGCGCCGCAATGGGCGCCCGGAGCGTACGAACCAAGAAGTCCACAGGAGGACACCAGTGGCGAAGGCGAAGTTCGAGCGGACTAAGCCGCACGTCAACATCGGCACCATTGGTCACATCGACCACGGTAAGACGACGCTGACCGCGGCCATCACCAAGGTGCTGCACGACCGGTACCCGGACATCAACCCCTACACGCCGTTCGACGAGATCGACAAGGCGCCGGAGGAGAAGGCCCGCGGTATCACGATCTCGATCGCGCACGTCGAGTACCAGACGGAGGAGCGGCACTACGCTCACGTCGACTGCCCCGGTCACGCCGACTACATCAAGAACATGATCACCGGTGCCGCGCAGATGGATGGCGCGATCCTGGTGGTGGCGGCGACCGACGGCCCGATGCCGCAGACCCGTGAGCACGTGCTGCTGGCCCGTCAGGTCGGCGTGCCGTACATCGTCGTGGCGCTCAACAAGAGCGACATGGTCGATGACGAGGAGCTGCTCGAGCTGGTCGAGCTCGAGGTCCGTGAGCTGCTCTCGGCGCAGGAGTACCCGGGTGACGACCTGCCGGTCGTCCGGGTGTCGGCGCTCAAGGCGCTCGAGGGTGACCCGAAGTGGACCGAGGCCCTCATGGAGCTGATGGGTGCGGTCGACACCGCCATCCCGCAGCCGGAGCGGCAGACGGAGAAGCCGTTCCTCATGCCCGTCGAGGACGTCTTCACCATCACCGGTCGCGGCACCGTCGTCACCGGCCGGGTGGAGCGCGGCGTGCTCCTGCCGAACGAGGACGTCGAGATCGTCGGCATCAAGGACAAGGGCATCAAGACCAAGGTCACCGCGATCGAGATGTTCCGGAAGACCCTGGAAGACGCCCGCGCAGGTGAGAACGTCGGCCTGCTGCTGCGTGGCACCAAGCGCGACGAGGTCGAGCGCGGCATGGTCGTGGTGAAGCCGGGGACGAACACCCCGCACACCGAGTTCGAGGCGACCGTCTACATCCTCTCCAAGGAGGAGGGTGGCCGGCACACCCCGTTCTTCCAGAACTACCGGCCGCAGTTCTACTTCCGTACCACCGATGTCACGGGCGTCGTCACGCTGCCCGAGGGCACCGAGATGGTCATGCCGGGCGACAACACGTCGATGGCCGTCAAGCTCATCCAGCCGATCGCGATGGAGGACAACCTCAAGTTCGCGATCCGTGAGGGTGGCCGGACCGTCGGCGCCGGTTTCGTCACGAAGATCGTCAAGTAACAGGTAACCCCGATTAGCGTTGCCGTACGAGGTACGGCATACTAGTCAGGTTGCGTCCGCGCAGGGTGGTTGGCTGCCCAGCAGTCAACCACCCTCGCACGGTGTCCGGCCCGTGGAGACACGGCCGGTGCCTCGACCCCCGGACGGGGTCAGCCCCGCGAAACACCCCAGGTCGTCTCGGTTATCCGGGGCGGAGTCTGGCTCCAGGGCGCGACACGCCCGACCGCGGGGGTGGGCGGAAGCCGGGGGAAGCCCCGCGACACAGCGGCATCGAGAGAAGGAACAGAAGCCACCATGGCGGGACAGAAGATCCGCATCCGGCTCAAGGCCTACGACCACGAGGTCGTCGACTCCTCGGCGCGGAAGATCGTCGAGACGGTGACGCGCACCGGGGCGCAGGTCGCAGGCCCGGTGCCGCTGCCCACGGAAATCAACCGTTTCTGCGTCATCCGGTCGCCGCACAAGTACAAGGACTCGCGCGAGCACTTCGAGATGCGCACGCACAAGCGTCTGATCGACATCATCGACCCGACCCCGAAGACGGTCGACTCGCTCATGCGCCTCGACCTGCCGGCTGGCGTCGACATCGAGATCAAGCTGTAGGGACTGCGACTAATGGACAGGCAAGTTAAGGGCATCCTGGGCGCCAAGCTCGGCATGACCCAGGTCTGGGACAACAATCGGGTTGTACCGGTGACCGTGGTGCAGGCCGGCCCGTGCGTCGTGACCCAGGTGCGAACCGGTGACAAGGACGGCTACTCGGCCATCCAGCTGGCGTACGGCGCGATCGACCCCCGCAAGGTCAAGAAGCCGCGGGCGGGTCACTTCGCGAAGTCGGGTGCTGCCCCGCGCCGGCACATCGTCGAGCTGCGGACGACCGACGCGAGCGACTACGAGCTCGGCCAGGAGGTCACCGTCGACAGCTTCGCGCCCGGCGTGACGATCGACGTGACCGGCAAGACCAAGGGCAAGGGCTTCGCCGGTGTCATGAAGCGGCACGGCTTCCACGGTCTGCGTGCCAGCCACGGTGTCGAGCGCAAGCACCGCTCGCCCGGCTCCATCGGCGCCTGCGCGACCCCCGGCCGCGTCTTCAAGGGCGTGCGGATGGCCGGTCGCATGGGTGGTGTGCGCTACACGGTGCAGAACCTCACCGTGCAGGCGGTCGACGCCGAGAACAACCTGTTGCTCGTGAAGGGCGCCATCCCCGGCCCCAAGGGCGCGCTGGTGCTGGTCCGCTCCGCGGCCAAGACCCAGGCCAAGAAGGGCGGTGTGAAGTAATGGCGACGGTTGACGTACTCAACGCCGAAGGCGGCAAGAGCGGTTCGGTCGACCTCCCGGTCGAGATCTTCGACGTACAGGCCAACGTGCCCCTGATGCACCAGGTCGTGGTGGCCCAGCTCGCGGCCGCCCGCCAGGGCACGCACAAGGCCAAGACCCGCGGCGAGGTCGCCGGTGGCGGCAAGAAGCCGTACAAGCAGAAGGGCACCGGCCGGGCCCGGCAGGGCTCGATCCGCGCCCCGCAGTTCGCCGGCGGTGGCGTCGTGCACGGCCCCGTGCCGCGTGACTACAGCCAGCGGACCCCGAAGAAGATGAAGGCCGCCGCACTGCGTGGCGCGCTCTCCGACCGTGCCCGCGCCGGCCGCGTGCACGTGGTCGAGGCGTTCGTCACCGGTGAGAAGCCGTCGACCAAGGCCGCCATCGCCACGCTGCGCAAGGCCACCGAGGCCCGGCGGGTGCTGGTCGTGCTGAGCAGCACCGACGAGCTGAACTGGTTGTCGCTGCGTAACGAGGCGAGCGTGCACCTGATCGAGGCCGGCCAGCTCAACACCTACGACGTGCTGGTCGCCGACGATGTGGTCTTCACCAAGGAAGCCCTGGACGAGTTCATGCGCGTCCCGGCGGCGTCGAAGACCGAGGAGAGCGACAAGTGACCACCATCGCCGACCCCCGCGACATCATCGTCGCGCCGGTCGTCTCCGAGAAGAGCTACAGCGAGCTGAACCGGAACTGGTACACGTTCCTGGTTCACCCGGACGCCAACAAGACCGAGATCAAGATCGCGATCCAGCAGATCTTCAACGTCCGCGTCCTGACGGTGAACACGCTCAACCGTGAAGGCAAGCGCAAGCGGACCCGTACCGGTTTCGGTCAGCGCAAGGCCACCAAGCGGGCGATGGTGAAGCTGGCTGACGGTGACCGTATCGAGGCCTTCGGCGGCCCGGTCGGCTGAGGGGTATAGACAATGGCTATCCGTAAGTACAAGCCGACGACCCCGGGCCGTCGTGGCTCCAGCGTCGCCGACTTCGCCGAGATCACGCGGTCGACTCCCGAGAAGTCGCTGCTGGCTCCGCTGCCGAAGAAGGGTGGGCGCAACGCCCACGGCCGGATCACCGCGCGGCACCAGGGCGGTGGGCACAAGCGTCAGTACCGTCTGATCGACTTCAAGCGGGTCGACAAGGACGGCGTACCGGCGAAGGTCGCCCACATCGAGTACGACCCCAACCGCACCGCGCGGATCGCGCTGCTGCACTACGCCGACGGCGAGAAGCGCTACATCATCGCGCCGAAGGACCTGAAGCAGGGCGACACGGTCGAGTCGGGCCCCACGGCCGACATCAAGCCGGGCAACAACCTGCCGCTGCGCAACATCCCGGTCGGTACCACGATCCACGGGGTGGAGCTGCGTCCGGGGGGCGGTGCCAAGCTGGCCCGCTCGGCCGGCGTCGGCATCCAGCTGCTCGGCCGGGAAGGCGCCTACGCCACGCTGCGGATGCCGTCCGGTGAGATCCGGCGGGTCGACGTGCGGTGCCGGGCGACCGTCGGTGAAATCGGCAACGCCGACCAGTCAAACATCAACTGGGGCAAGGCCGGCCGTATGCGCTGGAAGGGCAAGCGCCCGACCGTCCGTGGTGTCGCCATGAACCCGGTCGACCACCCGCACGGTGGTGGTGAGGGTAAGACCTCCGGTGGTCGCCACCCGGTCAACCCGCAGGGTAAGCCCGAAGGCCGTACCCGTCGTAAGGGCCAGCCGAGCGACCGGCTGATCGTCCGCCGCCGCTACGCGACCCGCAAGCGCGGCTAAGGAGAAGTCAAGACATGCCTCGCAGCCTGAAGAAGGGCCCGTTCATCGACGACCACCTTCTCAAGAAGGTGGAGACGCAGAACGAGAAGGGCTCGAAGAACGTCATCAAGACCTGGTCGCGACGCTCGACGATCATCCCCGAGATGCTGGGGCACACGATCGCGGTGCACGACGGGCGCAAGCACGTCCCGGTGTTCGTCACCGAGTCGATGGTCGGGCACAAGCTCGGCGAGTTCGCGCTCACCCGCACGTTCAAGGGTCACGAGAAGGACGACCGGAAGAGCCGCCGCCGCTGACGCGGCAGCCACGGATAGAGGATCAAGGGGTTTCAGCGATGCCAGTTAAGGGCGACGCTCCGGTGCTCCCGGGCGCGCGGGCGATTGCGCGTTACGTGCGCATCTCGCCGAACAAGGCGCGCCGGGTGGTCAACCTCGTCCGCGGTTTGCCCGCGAAGGAGGCGCTCACGGTGCTCCAGTTCGCGCCGCAGGCCGCGAGCGAGCAGGTCTACAAGGTGCTCGCCAGCGCGATCGCCAACGCCGAGAACAACGAGCGGCTGGACCCCGACGCGCTGCTCGTCAGCGAGGCGTTCGTCGACGAGGGCCCGACCATGAAGCGGTTCCAGCCGCGCGCGCAGGGCCGGGCCTACCGGATCCGCAAGCGCACCTGCCACATCACCATTGCGGTGGAAGCGGTTGCGCCGGCGGCGCGTCCGGCGAAGAAGGCCGCGGCGAAGAAGGCCGCGCCCGCCGAGGCGAAGCCGGAGACCAAGGCGCAGGCCAGCGAGTCTGCGAGTAACACGGAAGGTGCCGAGTAATGGGTCAGAAGGTTCACCCGCACGGGTTTCGGCTCGGCATCTCGACCGACTGGAAGTCCCGTTGGTACGCCGACAAGCTCTACAAGGACTACATCGCCGAGGACGTCAAGATCCGGCGGATGATGTCCAAGGGCCTGGAGCGGGCGGGTATCTCGAAGGTCGACATCGAGCGGACCCGCGACCGGGTCCGGGTCGACATCCACACCGCCCGGCCGGGCATCGTCATCGGCCGTAAGGGTGCCGAGGCCGACCGGATCCGTGGCGAGCTGGAGAAGCTGACCGGCAAGCAGGTGCAGCTCAACATCCTCGAGGTGAAGAGCCCCGAGTCGGACGCGCAGCTCGTGGCGCAGGGCGTCGCCGAGCAGCTCTCCAGCCGGGTCAGCTTCCGGCGGGCGATGCGCAAGGCGATGCAGTCGGCGATGAAGAACTCGATCGTCAAGGGCATCCGGGTGCAGGTTTCCGGCCGCCTCGGCGGTGCGGAGATGAGCCGTACGGAGTTCTACCGCGAGGGTCGCGTTCCGCTGCACACGCTGCGCGCCAACATCGAGTACGGCTTCTTCGAGGCCCGTACCACCTTCGGCCGGATCGGCGTGAAGGTCTGGATCTACAAGGGCGACGCCGTGCCGGGCCGGGAGGCTCCGGTCGAGGCGGGTCCCGCGCGTCCCCGTCGGGAGCGCGGCGACCGGCCCGAGCGGCCGCGTCGTGGTCGCTCCGGTTCGACCGGTACGACCGCCGGCGGCACCGAGGCCGGACGGGCCGCGCAGGCTGCGCAGGCCGAGGCCGCGGAAGCCCCGAACGACAGCGCCGCCGCGGCGGCCGCCCCGGCTTCGGCCGGGAACGACAGCTCAGCGCAGGAGGGCTGACACATGCTGATGCCGCGCAAGCCCCCGAAGGGCTTCCGCAAGCCGCACCACCCGGATCGCAGCGGCGCTTCCAAGGGCGGCAACCGGGTGGTCTTCGGCGAGTTCGGTATCCAGGCGCTCGAGCCGGCGTACGTCACCAACCGGCAGATCGAGTCGGCCCGTATCGCCATGACCCGTCACATCAAGCGTGGTGGCAAGGTCTGGATCACGGTCTTCCCGGACCAGGCCCTCACCAAGAAGCCGGCCGAAACCCGGATGGGTTCCGGTAAGGGTTCGCCGGAGTGGTGGGTCGCGAACATCAAGCCCGGCCGGGTTCTGTTCGAGATGTCCTTCCCCAACGAGCAGATCGCGCGTGAGGCCATGCGCCGCGCGATCCACAAGCTCCCGATGAAGTGCCGCATTGTGACGCGCGAAGTGGGTGAATCCTGATGGCAGCGGGCGTTAAGGCCGCCGAGCTGCGTGAGCTCTCCGACGAGGAGCTGGTCACGAAGCTCCGCGAGGCCAAGGCGGAGCTGTTCAACCTCCGCGTGCAGAGCGCGACCGGGCAGTTGGACAACAACCGCCGGCTCCAGGTCGTTCGTCGGGAGATCGCCCGGATCTACACGATCATGCGTGAGCGTGAGCTGGGGCTCTCGGTCGCGCCGGATGAGGTGACTGCAGCATGACCGAGAACACGGCCGCCGCTCCGCGGGCCCAGCGCAAGGTGCGCGAGGGGCTCGTGGTCAGCGACAAGATGGAAAAGACCGTCGTCGTCGAGGTCGAGGACCGGGTCAAGCACCCGCTGTACGGCAAGGTCATGCGCCGGACCAGCAAGCTGAAGGCGCACGACGAGCAGAACTCGTGCGGCATCGGTGACCGGGTCCTGCTGATGGAGACCCGCCCGCTGTCCGCCACCAAGCGGTGGCGGGTCGTGGAGATCCTGGAAAAGGCCAAGTAGCGAAGGCTTCGAGCTCGTCCGGCGTCGCCGGGCGCGGGTTCCGCCAGGCTCCGGCCGCGCGAGCGGCCGGAGAACCGGCAGACATAGGAGATAGACGTGATTCAGCAGGAGTCGCGACTGCGCGTCGCCGACAACACGGGTGCCCGGGAGATCCTGTGCATCCGGGTGCTCGGTGGCTCCGGTCGGCGCTACGCGGGCATCGGCGACGTCATCGTGGCCACCGTCAAGGACGCGATCCCGGGTGCCGGTGTGAAGAAGGGCGACGTCGTCAAGGCGGTCATCGTCCGCACCGCCAAGGAGAGGCGGCGCCCGGACGGTTCGTACATCCGTTTCGACGAGAACGCCGCCGTGATCATCAAGGACGGTGGTGACCCGCGCGGGACCCGTATCTTCGGGCCTGTCGGGCGTGAGCTGCGGGACAAGCGGTTCATGAAGATCATCAGCCTCGCCCCGGAGGTGTTGTGACTGTGAAGGTCAAGAAGGGCGACACGGTCATCGTCATCGCCGGCAAGGACAAGGGTGCCAAGGGCAAGGTCATCGCGGCCTACCCGCGGCAGGACAAGGTCCTGGTCGAGGGCGTGAACCGAGTCAAGAAGCACGAACGCATCCGCACCACCCAGCGCGGCGCGAAGACCGGTGGCATCGTCACCCAGGAGGCTCCGATCCACGTCTCGAACGTGCAGATCCTCGACTCCGACGGCAAGCCGACCCGGGTCGGGTACCGGTTCGACGACAACGGCCAGAAGGTCCGCATCGCGCGTAGCAACGGTAAGGACCTGTGATGACCACGGCTACCGAGACCAAGATCACCCCGCGCCTCAAGGAGCGGTACCGCAACGAGATCATCGGGCAGCTGCGCGAGCAGTTCAAGTACGGCAACCCGATGGAGGTGCCCGGCCTCGTCAAGATCGTCGTCAACATGGGTGTCGGTGAGGCTGCCCGCGACGCCAAGCTGATCGAGGGCGCGGTCCGCGACCTGGCCACGATCACCGGCCAGAAGCCGCAGGTGCGTCGGGCCACCAAGTCCATCGCGCAGTTCAAGCTGCGGGAGGGCATGCCGATCGGTGCCAAGGTCACGCTGCGTGGCGACCGGATGTGGGAGTTCCTCGACCGGCTGTTGTCGATCGCGCTGCCGCGTATCCGCGACTTCCGCGGTCTCGACGGGCGCAAGCTCGACGGGAACGGCAACTACACGTTCGGTCTGACCGAGCAGTCGGTGTTCCACGAGATCGACCAGGACCGGATCGATCGTCAGCGGGGCATGGACATCACGGTGGTCACGACCGCCACGACCGACGACGAGGGCCGGGCGCTGCTGAAGTTCCTGGGCTTCCCGTTCAAGGAGAACTGAGCGAATGGCCAAGAAGGCGCTGATCCTCAAGGCGGCCGCGAAGCCGAAGTTCTCGGTTCGCGCGTACACCCGCTGCCAGCGTTGCGGGCGTCCGAAGGCGGTCTACCGCAAGTTCGGCCTCTGCCGGGTGTGCATCCGGGAGATGGCTCACCGCGGTGAGCTGCCCGGCGTGTCCAAGGCTTCCTGGTAACTAGCTATTGCTCTTCGCCGTAGGCCCGGGGCGCGAGCCCCGGGAACCCCGGCGAGAAAGGCTGACAGAACCCATGACGATGACCGACCCGATCGCAGACATGCTCACCCGTCTGCGTAACGCCAACCAGGCGTACCACGACCAGGTGTCGATGCCCTACTCGAAGATCAAGGCGAACATCGCCGAGGTCCTCAAGGCCGAGGGCTACATCGCGACCTGGTCGGTCGAGGAGCCCGCGGAGGGCGCCGTCGGCAAGCGACTGGTCGTCGAACTGAAGTACGGCCAGAACCGCGAGCGGAGCCTGGCCGGCATCAAGCGCGTCTCCAAGCCCGGTCTGCGGGTGTACGCCAAGTCGGACGGGCTCCCGCGGGTGCTCGGTGGACTCGGTGTGGCGATCATTTCGACGTCGCAGGGGCTGCTGACCGACCGGCAGGCCCGCAAGCGGAGCGTTGGCGGGGAAGTCCTCGCCTTCGTCTGGTAACGGGGGCCCTGGCGTGAGCACCAAGTACGCCGCGAAGCGGAGCCCCGCAGTCGCGAACGAAGGAAATGATCGATAATGTCGCGTATTGGACGTAAGTCGATCCCGGTGCCGGCGGGCGTCGAGGTCACGATCGACGGGCGGACCGTCAAGGTCAAGGGCCCGAAGGGCGAGCTGTCGCACACCCTCGCCGAGCCGATCACGGCTGAGCGCAGCGAGGACGGCGAGCTGCACGTCAACCGGCCGAACGACGAGCGGCGCGCCAAGGAACTGCACGGCCTGAGCCGGACCCTGGTCGCCAACATGATCGTCGGAGTGACGGACGGCTACCGCAAGAGCCTGGAGATCCGGGGCACCGGTTACCGGGTCGCGGCCAAGGGCAGCGACCTCGAGTTCGCGCTCGGGTTCTCGCACCCGGTCGTCGTGACGCCGCCGGCGGGCATCACCTTCACGGTGGAGAAGCCGACGCTGTTCCACGTGGCCGGCATCGACAAGCAGCTCGTCGGTGAGGTCGCCGCGAACATCCGGAAGATCCGTCCGCCGGAGCCCTACAAGGGCAAGGGTGTCAAGTACCTCGACGAGGTAATCCGCCGCAAGGCTGGAAAGGCAGGTAAGAAGTGACCGCCACGCTGCTCAAGCGTCGTCGCGGCGTCGCTGCCAAGCGCGCCGTCGGGCGGGCGCGTCGGCACTTCCGGGTCCGCAAGGGCATCAGTGGCACCGCCGAGCGTCCGCGCCTGGTCGTCACCCGTTCGCTGCGGCACATCACGGCCCAGATCGTCGACGACACCAAGGGACACACCCTGGCGTCGGCGTCGACCCTGGACGCGTCGATCCGCGGTGCCGAGGGTGACAAGAGCGCCCTGGCGGGCAAGGTCGGCGCACTGCTCGCCGAGCGCGCCAAGTCCGCTGGTGTTTCCAAGGTCGTCTTCGACCGTGGTGGCAACCGGTATGCGGGGCGTCTCGCCGCGCTCGCCGACGCCGCCCGCGAAGCCGGGCTTGAGTTCTAACCCCGTCACGAGAAGGAAGGAAGGCTGCTGATGCCAGGTCAACAGCGCCGTGGCGGCGGGTCCGGTGGCAACGAGGGTGGTCGCCGCGACAACCGCCGTGAGGGCGGCCGCGGAAACGCGCCCGTCGAGAAGACCCCGCACCTTGAGCGGGTAGTCGCCATCAACCGGGTGGCCAAGGTCGTGAAGGGTGGTCGTCGCTTCAGCTTCACCGCCCTGGTGATCGTGGGCGACGGTGACGGTACCGTGGGTGTGGGCTACGGGAAGGCCAAGGAGGTGCCCGCGGCGATCGCCAAGGGCGTCGAGGAGGCCAAGAAGCACTTCTTCAAGGTGCCCCGGATCGCCGCGTCGATCCCGCACCCGGTGCAGGGCGAGGACGCCGCTGGCGTCGTCCTGCTCAAGCCGGCCAGCGCCGGTACGGGTGTCATCGCCGGTGGCCCGGTGCGTGCCGTGCTGGAGTGCGCCGGTATCCACGACGTGCTCTCGAAGAGCCTCGGCTCGTCGAACCCGATCAACATCGTGCACGCGACCGTGGCCGCTCTGAAGGCCCTCGAATCGCCGGAGGCGGTCGCCTCCCGTCGGGGTCTTCCGGTCGAGGACGTCGCGCCGGCGGCCATGCTGGCAGCCCGCGCGGGTGTGGGGGCATGACGATGGCACGTCTCAAGGTCACCCAGCTCCGGTCCGAGATCGGTGCCAAGCGCAACCAGCGTGAGTCGCTGCGGTCGCTCGGTCTCAAGCGGATCAACGACGTGGTGGTCAAGGAGGACCGGCCCGAGATTCGGGGCATGATCTTCACCGTGAACCACCTCGTGAAGGTCGAGGAGGTCGACTAATGACGATCAAGGTTCACCACCTTCGTCCGGCCCCCGGTGCCAAGACCGCCAAGACCCGTGTGGGTCGCGGTGAGGGCTCCAAGGGCAAGACCGCCGGTCGAGGCACCAAGGGTTCGAAGGCCCGCAAGAACATCTCGGCGGCGTTCGAGGGTGGGCAGATGCCTATCCACATGCGCCTGCCGAAGCTGAAGGGCTTCAAGAACAAGAACAAGGTCGTGTTCCAGGTGGTCAACCTGGACCGGCTCGCGGAACTCTTCCCCGAGGGCGGCCAGGTGGGCCCGGCCGAGCTGGTCGAGGCCGGCGCGGTGCGCAAGGGCCAGCCGGTCAAGGTTCTCGGCACCGGTGAGCTGGGCGGCGTCCAGCTCCAGGTGTCGGCCCAGGCGTTCAGCGCCTCGGCCAAGGAGAAGATCGCCGCTGCCGGTGGCTCGGTAACAGAGCTGTAAGGAAGTACTGGGATCGTGGCGTCCGATCAGTTGGAACCAACTGGCGGGCGCCACGGTCTACTAAGGGACCAATCGTCCCGTTAATATCGGTGCCGGTGGATGTGGCAGGACGGACCTGCCCTGAAACCGATTGGACTGTTACAGTCCGAGTCCCAGCCATGGATTTCGGGCCCCACCCGCCCGGGACCAACCCTGACCGCCACTGACTCAGCCGGCGGCCCGCCTCGCGCAGGAGGAAAGAGTTGCTCTCCGCCTTCAGCAGTGCGTTCCGCACGCCTGACCTGCGCAAGAAGCTGCTGTTTACAGTGGCTATCGTCGCGATCTACCGGCTCGGCGCGACGATCCCCAGCCCCGGCGTGTCCTACGGCAACGTGCAGAACTGCATCGACGCCATGGAGAACGGGGAGACCAGCGGTGTCTTCACACTGCTGAACCTCTTCTCCGGTGGAGCGCTGCTCTCGCTGTCGGTCTTTGCGCTCGGCATCATGCCGTACATCACAGCCTCGATCATCCTGCAGCTGCTCACAGTCGTGATCCCGCGACTCGAGCAGCTTCGCAAGGAAGGCCAGTCCGGTCAGGCGAAGATCACCCAGTACACCCGCTACCTGACTCTCGGGCTCGGTGTGCTCCAGGCGTCGGCCTTCGTCGCGCTGGCCCGCTCCGGCCAGCTCTTCCAGGGCAACTGCCCGCAGACCGACCCGCAGTTCGCGATCATCCCCACCGGCACCGGTCTGCCGACCTGGCTCACCGTCACGGTTCTGGTCATCACGATGACCGCCGGCACCGGCCTGGTCATGTGGCTCGGCGAGCTCATCACCGACCGCGGCGTCGGCAACGGCATGTCGGTCCTGATCTTCACCTCGATCGCCGCCCGGCTCCCCAGCGAGGGTTGGTCGATCAAGACCACCAACGGTTGGGGCATGTTCGCCCTCGTGATCGCCCTGGTGCTGATCGTCATCACCGCGGTGGTCTTCATCGAGCAGGCGCAGCGCCGCATCCCGGTGCAGTACGCGAAGCGGATGATCGGCCGCCGGATGTACGGCGGTACCTCGACCTACATCCCGCTGAAGGTCAACCAGGCCGGTGTCATCCCGGTCATCTTCGCCTCGTCGCTGCTCTACCTGCCCCAGCTCGGCCTTCAGTTCTTCGACCCGAACGACCCGGGCGACGTCCAGATCTGGGTGCAGAACAACCTGGCCGACCCGCGTAGCCCGATCTACATCGCGGTCTACTTCCTGATGATCATCTTCTTCACGTACTTCTACGTCTCGATCACGTTCAACCCGACCGAGGTCGCGGACAACATGAAGAAGTACGGCGGTTTCGTCCCCGGCATCCGCCCGGGCAAGCCGACCGCGGAGTACCTCGACTTCATCCTGAGCCGGATCACCCTGCCGGGCGCGCTCTACCTGGGCCTCATCTCGATCCTGCCGAACTTCTTCTTCATCTGGCTCAACAGCGACCAGTACGTGAACTTCCCGTTTGGTGGCACCGCGGTGCTCATCATGGTCGGCGTCGGATTGGAAACCGTGAAGCAGATCGAGAGTCAACTCATGCAGCGGAACTACGAAGGGTTCCTGCGGTAAATGAGACTGGTTCTGGTTGGCCCCCCGGGGGCGGGGAAGGGGACCCAGGCGGAGTTCATCGCCGCTCACCTGTCCGTGCCCAAGATCTCGACGGGGGACATCTTCCGGGCCAACGTCTCCCAGGGCACCCCGCTGGGAGTCGAGGCCAAGCGGTACATGGACGCGGGCAAGCTGGTCCCGGACGAGGTCACCATCAACATGGTCCGGGGCCGGCTCGCCGAGCCGGACGCTGCCGAGGGGTTCCTGCTCGACGGGTTCCCCCGGACGACCCCGCAGGCCGCGGCCCTGGACAAGCTGCTCGCCGACCTCGGGACCGCGCTCGACCTCGTCATGGAGTTGGTCGTCGACGACGACGAGGTGATCCGGCGGCTCTCCGGCCGGCGCACCTGCCGGGGCTGCGGCAAGATCTGGCACGTCGAGTTCGACGCGACCACGCGGGAAGGGGTCTGCGACCGGTGTGGCGCCGACCTCTTCCAGCGTGACGACGACAAGGCCGAGACGATCGCCGAGCGGCTGGTCGAATACGCGCACAAGACGGCGCCCCTGGTCGACTACTACGGCGCCCAGGGCAAGCTGGTCGGTATCGACGCGACCGGGCCGGTGGAAGACGTCACGGTACGGGCTATCGACGCACTGCGGTCGTACGGCGGTTAGGCTCGATCAAGTGGTCGCGTACCGGTTCCTCGGCACGCGCCGCGACCGTCAACGGAAGGCCCGATACCTCCAATGCGCCGTCAGCGGCTGAACATCCAGCTAAAGACCCCTGAGCAGATCGACCTGATGCGTGCCGCGGGGCTGGTCGTCGCGGCTGCCCTGGCCCGGATGCGCGAGGCGGTGGCGCCCGGGATCACCACGGCCGATCTGGACGCGATCGCCGAGTCGGTGATCCGGGACGCGGGGGCGGTCCCCTCGTTCAAGGGCTACCACGGGTTCCCGGCCACGATCTGCTCCTCGGTGAACGAGCAGATCGTGCACGCCATCCCGTCACCGCGCCAGGTACTGCGGAACGGCGATCTCATCTCGATCGACTGCGGGGCCGTACTCGACGGCTGGCACGGGGACGCGGCGATCACGGTGGGCGTGGGCGACGTGGACCCGGCCCTGCTGCGGATGGCCGAGGTCGCCGAGGACGCGATGTGGGCGGGTATCGCGGCGGCGGCCCAGGGTGCCGCCGCCGGCCGGGGGCGGCTCACCGACATCTCCCATGCCGTCGAGACGGCGGTTCGCAAGGGCGGCCGTTACGGCATCGTCGACGGGTACGGCGGGCACGGCATCGGGACCGAGATGCACCAGGACCCGCACGTGCTCAACCACGGCCGGCCGGGACGTGGCCCGGCGCTGGTGCCGGGCATGGCGCTGGCGATCGAGCCGATGATCACGATGGGATCGCCCAAGACCGCCGAGCTGGCCGACGGTTGGACCGTGGTCACCCGGGACGGGTCGGTCGCGGCGCACGTCGAGCACTCCTCGGCGATCCTCGACGACGGCATCTGGGTGCTGACCGCACCGGACGGCGGCCGGGGCCGGCTGGGCGATCTGGTGACCGCGCGACAGCCGGCGACGTCGTCGCCGGCGTGACGGCGACGCCCGGCGGCACGGACGGTCGACCGGCGCGAACCTCCTGGGGCGGAGGTGGCATCCTCGTAGGCATGGATCGGCGTGAAGACATGCGCGCGGCGGACTCCGATCGGGAGGCGGTCGCCGAGCAACTCCGGGTCGCGTTGGGCGAAGGCCGGCTTGAACTGCACGAATACGACGAACGGCTACAGCAGGTCTACCTCGCGAAGACGTACGCCGATCTTGACGGGTTGCTCTCGGACCTGCCGGGCACCATCCCCGCGGCGAAGGCGCAGCTCGTGCCGATCGGGGAGAAGGGCGAGTTCGTGGCGCCCGAGGCGGACGGGCGCTATCCGCACGCGACGCGGCGCTGGCTGGCCGACACGTGGGACGGCTACGGCCTCACGGTCGGCATCGTGGTCGGCATCTGGGCGGTCATCTGCCTGATGAGCCAGGAGCTGATCTACTTCTGGCCGGGATGGGTGGCCGGGCCGTGGGGGGCGGTGCTGATCGCGATCACGATCAGCGGGCTGGTCACCGGCGAGCCACAGAAGTGGGCGGCGAAGGAAGCCCGTAAGCGGCAGGCCAAAGCGGAGAAGAAAGCGCGCAAAAAGGCACAAAAGGAATCTGAGGACGAGGACGACGACTGAACCGCGACCTGCGGTCGGGTGACCAAGACCTCGGTTTGCCGTCGATACCTGGGCGCGCGTACACTGGCTGATCGGCGCACAGCGTCCACTCCATCATGCCCACCCCGCGCTTCCGGTGGGTCTTGGAGCCGCGGCTGGCGCGGATCGTTCCACGTCGCGAGGGGCATGTCCCCCGCGGGCGGGGTGGTCCGTGAAAGGTGTTGTGTGCCATCCGGATAAACCGACGTCAGGACAGCGGAGGACATGCCGAAAAAAGACGGGGCCATTGAAATCGAAGGCCGGGTCATCGAGCCACTGCCGAACGCGATGTTTCGGGTGGAGTTGGCCAACGGTCACAAGGTGCTGGCTCACATCAGTGGCAAGATGCGGCAGCACTACATCCGCATCCTGCCCGAGGACCGGGTAGTCGTCGAGCTCTCGCCCTACGACCTGACCCGCGGGCGCATCGTCTACCGCTACAAGTAACACCTGACGACGGCCGGGATGTCCCCGTGTCCGTCCTCGAAGTCCGGCGCGTGACGCGTCGCGTCGCCGGGTGTAGATGGGAAGTAAGGCAAACCGTGAAGGTCAAGCCGAGCGTCAAGAGGATCTGCAACAACTGCCGGGTCATCCGGCGGCACGGCCGGGTCATGGTCATCTGCAAGACCGACCCGCGCCACAAGCAGCGCCAGGGCTGAGTCCCTGCCGCTGGCAGATCGCACAACCGAACAAGCTCGTCCCAGCCGCGGGAGTTTCGCCCCTGAGGGCGCACACGCGCGGCAGACCCCCGGTCGGAGGCCGGGGCCCGTCTGGGCAGGCGGGGTGGGTCGGGCACAGACCTCCGTGAGGAAAACACGAGGAGTACGCCCGCACATGGCACGTCTAGTCGGCGTCGATCTCCCCCGCGACAAGCGGTTGGAGATCGCGCTCACCTACATCTTCGGGGTCGGCCGGACCCGCGCGATCGAGACCCTGACCGCGACCGGCATCAGCCCCGACAAGCGCACCAAGGACCTCACCGACGAGGAGCTCGTCCAGCTCCGCGATCACATCGAGGCCAACTACAAGGTTGAAGGCGACCTGCGCCGCGAGGTCGCCGCCGACATCCGCCGCAAGGTCGAGATCGGCTGCTACGAGGGCATCCGGCACCGCCGTGGTCTTCCCGTCCGGGGGCAGCGGACCCGCACCAACGCCCGTACCCGTAAGGGCCCGAAGCGGACCGTCGCCGGCAAGAAGAAGGCCGGTAAGAAGTAGGTCCTCGATCGGAATTGGTGGTCGTTCGCCGTCGTGGTTGACCGGGCCGCTACCGATCTGGGGTCTACGGAAGTTGACGGGGTCAGACGGGTCGTTCGCCGTCGAAGAGCACGGCGGCGAGCCGCCGAGAACGGCCGTGCGATCAGCAACCGATCTTTTGGAAACAAACAGGAGCGCACTGACTTATGCCACCTAAGGCTCGTGCCGGAGCCGCTGTAAAGAAGGTCCGGCGCAAGGAACGCAAGAACGTCGCCCACGGGCAGGCGCACATCAAGAGCACCTTCAACAACACCATCGTGTCGATCACCGACCCGACCGGTGCGGTCATCTCCTGGGCCTCCGCTGGCCAGGTGGGCTTCAAGGGCTCCCGCAAGTCGACCCCGTTCGCCGCGCAGCTCGCCGCCGAGGCGGCTGCCCGTCGGGCGATGGAGCACGGCATGCGCAAGGTCGACGTGTTCGTCAAGGGCCCCGGCTCCGGCCGGGAAACCGCCATCCGTTCGCTGCAGGCCGTCGGCCTCGAGGTCGGGCAGATCTCCGACGTCACGCCGCAGCCGCACAACGGGTGCCGTCCGCCGAAGCGTCGCCGGGTCTGAGAGGTAGATAGAGATGGCTCGTTACACGGGTGCCGACTGCCGTCGTTGCCGGCGCGAGAAGATGAAGCTGTTCCTCAAGGGCAGCAAGTGCGACGGGCCGAAGTGCCCGTTCGAATCGCGTCCCTTCCCGCCCGGCCAGCACGGCCGCGGTCGGACCAAGGAGACCGAGTACCTGCTCCAGCTCCGCGAGAAGCAGAAGGCCCGCCGCGTCTACGGCGTGCTCGAGCGGCAGTTCCGCGGCTACTACGAGGAGGCGGTGGCCAAGCAGGCCAAGACCGGTGAGGTCCTCCTCCAGATCCTCGAGTCGCGGCTCGACAACGTGGTCTACCGGGCTGGCTACGCCAAGTCCCGCGACATGGCCCGCCAGCTGGTCAAGCACGGCCACTTCACGGTCAACGGCACGAAGGTCGACATTCCTTCGTACCGCGTGAAGGAGCACGACATCATCGAGGTCCGGGCGAAGTCCAAGGAGATGACGCCGTTCATCGTGGCGCAGGCCGAGGCCGGCTCGCGCACCGTTCCGGCGTGGCTCGAGGCGATCCCGAGCCAGATGAAGATCCTCGTGCACTCGCTCCCGGCCCGCCAGGTCATCGACACGCAGGTCCAGGAGCAGCTGATCGTCGAGCTCTACTCCAAGTAGTCCGGCCGGCCCTCGTGGCCGACCGGCCCCGACCGACCCGACGGGTCGACCGGGGGCTCACCCGGCCCGTCAGGGCCGGTCCGGAGCACCGCCCCGCCGGCGTGAGCCGGCGGGGCCGCTCCACACCACATTGGTTGCGGGCGTCAAATGGTGGGCGCCCCGGCACAAGGAGAACGCAGTGCTCATCACCCAGCGGCCGACCCTCACCGAGGAGTCGATCAGCGAGACCCGGTCCCGGTTCACCATCGAACCGCTGGAGCCCGGCTTCGGCTACACGCTCGGCAACTCGCTGCGGCGTACGCTGCTGTCGTCCATCCCGGGCGCGGCGGTCACGTCGATCAAGATCGACGGCGTGCTGCACGAGTTCACCACGATCCCCGGTGTCAAGGAGGACGTGGTCGAGCTCGTCATGAACGTCAAGGAACTGAGCGTCAGCTCCGAGGTCGACGAGCCGGTCAGCATGTACCTGCGCAAGCAGGGCCCGGGCGACGTCACCGCCGGTGACATCCAGCCCCCGGCCGGTGTCTCGGTGCACAACCCCGACCTCAAGCTCGCGACCCTCAACGGCAAGGGCCGGCTCGACATGGAGCTGACCGTCGAGCGGGGCCGCGGCTACGTGACGGCCGCGCAGAACAAGCAGGCCGGCGCCGAGATCGGCCGCATCCCGGTCGACTCGATCTACTCGCCGGTGCTGAAGGTGACCTACCGGGTCGAGGCGACCCGTGTCGAGCAGCGCACCGACTTCGACCGCCTGATCATCGACGTCGAGACCAAGGCGTCGATCGGGCCGCGGACCGCGATCGCGTCCGCCGGCTCGACCCTGGTCGAGCTCTTCGGCCTGGCCCGCGAGCTGGACGAGACCGCGGAGGGCATCGACATCGGCCCGTCGCAGGGTGACCTCCAGCACGCCGCCGATCTGGCGCTGCCGATCGAGGAGCTGGACCTGACCGTACGGTCCTACAACTGCCTCAAGCGCGAGGGCATCAACACCGTTGGTGAACTCATCGGGCGTACCGAGGCCGACCTCCTCGACATCCGGAATTTCGGTCAGAAGTCGATCGACGAGGTCAAGATGAAGCTCGCCGGCATGGGGCTGGGCCTGAAGGACTCGGCGCCCAACTTCGACCCGGCGAACGTCGTGGACTCCTTCGGCGAGGTTGACTACGACACCGACGACTACCGCGAGACCGAGCAGCTCTAAGATCCGCTGCCAATACTGAGGAGCACCAACAATGCCCACGCCCACCAAGGGCCCCCGCCTCGGCGGCAGCCCGGCGCACGAGCGGCTCATCCTGGCCAACCTGGCCACCGCGCTGTTCCAGCACGGCAAGATCCGTACGACCGAGACGAAGGCCAAGCGGCTGCGCCCGCTCGCGGAACAGCTCATCACCAAGGCCAAGCGCGGCGACCTGGCCGCACGTCGGCGGGTGCTGACCGTCGTACGCGACAAGGACGTGGTCTACACGCTGTTCGACCAGATCGCGCCGCGCTACGCCAACCGTCCCGGTGGCTACACCCGGATCGTGAAGACCGGTCCGCGCAAGGGTGACGCCGCCCCGATGGCGATCATCGAGCTGGTCGAGGAGCTCGTCGTCGCGGAGTCCGGCGGCGGCAAGAAGTCGGCCGCCCGCAAGGCGGCCCAGCAGGACAAGGTCGAGGCGCTCGCCCCCGCCGAGGCGGAGAAGCCCGCGACCAAGCCGGCCGCCGCCGAAGCGGACCAGGACGCCGAGGCGCCGGAGTCGGCGTCCGGCGACCACGGTGCGGAGGGCCCGGGCGACAAGGCCGAGGGCGAAGACACCAAGTAATCCGCCCAGCAAGGCACACCGGCCCGGCACCCCGCCACGGGGTGCCGGGCCCGGTCATTTCAGGAGTACGAAGTGGACGGACGAACCCGGGTACGGCTGGACGTGGCGTACGACGGCACCGACTTCTCCGGCTGGGCGGCACAGCCCGGGCGGCGTACGGTCGCCGGCGTCCTGGCCGAGACCCTGCACCGGATCTTCGGCCCGGAGGCGGTGACCGGGCTGACCGTGGCCGGCCGGACCGATGCCGGCGTGCACGCCTCCGGGCAGGTGTGCCACGTCGACCTGCCGGCCGCGGCCTGGGCCGACCGGGCCGACACGCTCGTCCGCCGGCTGTCCGGCATGCTTCCCGGCGACGTCCGGGTACGGGCGGCCACCGCCGTCCCCGACGACTTCGACGCGCGGTTCGCGGCCACCTACCGCCGGTACGAGTACCTGGTCACCGACGCCGCGCACGGGGTCGAGCCGGTGCGCCGGCACGAGATCCTGGCCTGGCCCCGGCCGCTGGACCTCGACCGGTTGAACGCGGCCGCCGCCGGCCTGGTCGGCGAGCACGACTTCGCGGCGTACTGCCGGCGCAAGGAGAACGCCACCACCCGGCGCGAGGTCACCCGCCTGGACTGGCGACGCGACACCGCCGGCATTTTGGTCGCGACCGTGCAGGCCGACGCGTTCTGCCAGTCGATGGTGCGCAGCCTGGTCGGGGCGATGCTCGTCGTCGGCGACGGGCGCCGCCCGCCGGACTGGCCGGCCGGCCTGCTGCGGCACCGCGAACGGTCCAGCGAGGTGACCGTGGCGCCGGCGCACGGGCTGACCCTCGTCGCGGTCGGCTATCCCGAGGACCCCGCCGCGTACGCGAGCCGGGCCGAGACCACCCGCCGGTTGCGGGTCGAGCCTCAGCTACCGGGCTGAGTCGCGGCCGCCGGCCCGGCCTCCCCGTCGGCGACGGTCGCCCGGCGCTCCAGCACGGTGCCGCGCAGGTGTAGCTCGATGACGTCGTAGAGGATCTGCCGGGCGTGCTGGTCGCCCGGATCGATCTCGTCGCCGGTGGCCTTCGCGATGACCGCGTACGCCAGGAAGTGACCCCGGAAATGCCAGCCGACCTGGCCCGACGAGTGGACGACGGGTTCGGTGCCGGCTCCGGCGACCATGCCCTGGAAGCGACCGCTCTCCTCGGCGACGAGTGGCTTGATGCCTTTGTGGACCCGGCCGGCGGCGGCCTCGTCCACCAGGTTGAAGATCCCGGCGGTGAGCAGGTATTCGCCGCTCGGCGACCGGAGCGTGGCCCGTACGACCTGGGTGCAGCCGGCACCGCCGAGCAGTTCGGCGATGCCGCCGCCCGCCGCGCCCGCGCAGTCCGGCGCCACCTCGGTCTTCAACACCTGGTAGGGCGGCTCCTTCGGGTTGATGACGAGGTCGGCGGTGGGGAAGACCTCTTCGACGGTGAGCGGCGCCGGATCGACGGCCTGTGAGGTGATGTCGCGCGGCTGTGCGGCGGCCGGGCCGCCGGCGGCGCGGGCGTCGCGTCCCTTGCGCTCGTCGGCGACGAGGAAGTAGGAGGTGAGGCCGCAGACGCCGAGCAGCACCACCACGGCGATCCCGCTTATCAGGGCCTGGAGTTTCGCCTTCGCCGAGGGGCGGTTGGCGACAGGGCCGCCGATGGTGGTGTCCCGCCCGGGTTCGGGTGCCGGGGCTGGCCGGGGCCGGGCGGGGCCGGCCGGTGAACCCGCCGGTGGCGGGCCCGACCGGGTGGGACCCGGTGCCGGCGGCAGGGCGCGGGCGGAAGCTGCCGGTGGCAGGGCCGGGCGGGCGGAACCCGGCGCCGGTGGCAGGGCACGGGTCGGGGCGGGCGACGGTGGGAGGGCCCGGGGCGGGCCGGGCGGTGCCGGCTGGCGCCGGGGCACGGGTGACGGCGCCGGGCGGTCGGGGGGCGTCCGTGCGGGAGGGGGGACCGGGCCGGGCCGTCCCTGGGCCGTCCGTGCCGGCCGGGGTGTCGGAGCAGGTGGGGTGTCCGCGTCGGCCCGGGCCCGGCGACGACCCGCCGGTGACGGGTCGTTCGCGGGACCGCGCGGGACCGCGGGTCGGTCGTCCGGAGGTGCGTACGGCTCGGTGGCCGGGCGACGGCGGTGGCCGGAGGTAGGGGGCTCGGCAGGCAGGTAGCTGGGCAGGTAGTCCGCGATCGACCCGGTGCCGGCCGGGGGCGGGTGCGGCCGGGGCGGTTTGCGGCCATCGGAAGCGGCCGGGCGGCGTGGGTCGGCCGCCTCGTCGGGTGGGCCGGACGGTGGTTGGGGTGACCGGCTGAACCGGGCGTAGGGGCTGGGTGGGGCGTGCTCGCGGCCCGGCGGGGATGGACGTCCGTCGGGGTGCGGCCGGTGCCCGTACACCATGCCGGTCAGGGTAACGGAGGTTGGAGATCCCTTACCGCACTTGAGGTTTTGCGTCAATCGAAAGAGTGGACCTTCTGCATGAACAGTACTTTTCGCACCGCAGGAGCCAGGGGCGGTGCCGGGTACGCCGTGGGCGAGAATGCCTGACGTGACCGGCGACCACTACTTCACCGCTGAACCGACCAGCCCCGATCAGCGCCGCGACATCGAGTTCACCGTGGCGGGGCACGGTCTCACCCTGGTCGCCACCGGCGGCGTCTTCTCCGCCGGGCGGCTCGACCCCGGCACGGCCGTACTGCTGCGCAAGGGCGAGTTGCCCGCGGCCGGTACCGGCCACCTGCTCGACCTGGGCTGCGGTTACGGGCCGATCGCGTGCGCGCTGGCGACCGTCGCGCCGGCCGCCACCGTCCACGCCGTCGATGTCAACGCCCGTGCCCGGGAACTCGCCGGCGAGAACGCGGCTCGCATCGGCGTCGCCGACCGGGTCCGGGTCGCCGCGCCCGACGACGTACCCGACGACATCGTCTTCGCCCAGATCTGGTCGAACCCGCCGATCCGGATCGGCAAGGCCGAACTGCACGCCATGCTCACCCGCTGGCTGCCCCGGCTCGCGCCGGACGGGGTCGGCTGGCTCGTCGTGGCCCGGCACCTCGGCGGCGACTCGCTGCACCGCTGGCTGGTCGAGCAGGGTTTCCGGGTCGACCGGCACGCCAGCCAGAAGGGCTACCGGGTACTGCGGGTGACCCGCTGAAACCCGCTGTCGCCGGACCGGTCGGTTCGGGCACGATGCCCCGGTGGGTTACGTAGACGTCGCCGGGGTCGCGCACACGCTGCCCGACGGCCGCCAACTGTTCGCCGACGTGTCGTTCCGGGTCGGTGAGGGCGCCAAGGTCGCCCTGGTCGGCCCGAACGGCGCCGGCAAGACAACGCTGCTGCGCATGGTGGCCGGCGACCTGACGCAGCAGACCGGTGCCATCGCCCGGTCCGGCGGGCTGGGCGTGATGCGCCAGTTCATCGGCATGATCGGCGACGACACCACACTGCTCGACCTGGCGCTGTCGCTGGCCGCCCCGGTGCTTCGGGACGCCGGCCGGCGGTTGGTCGCCACCGAGGCGGCGCTGCGCACCGCCGAGGCGCGCGGCAAGTACAGCAACGCGGCCGGCAAGGCGCAGATGGCGTACGCCGACGCGCTGGCCGCCTGGGGCGAGACCGGCGGGTACGAGGCCGAGGTGGTCTTCGACACCGTCGCCACGATCGTGCTCGACCAGCCGTGGGACGCCGTCCGGGACCGACCCGTGCGCACCCTCTCCGGCGGGCAGCAGAAGCGGTTCGCGCTCGAACTGCTGCTCCGTGGCACCGACGAGGTGTTGCTCCTCGACGAGCCGGACAACTTCCTCGACGTACCCGGCAAGCGGTGGCTCGAACGGCGGCTGCGCGAGTCGGCCAAGTCCGTGCTCTACGTCTCGCACGACCGGGAGTTGCTGGCCCAGACCGCCGACCGGGTCGTCGCCGTCGAGGGCGGCAGCGCCTGGACCCACCCGGGCGGGTTCGCGAGCTGGCACGAGGCCCGGGTCGCCCGCCACGACCAGCTCGAGGAACGTCGGCGGCGATGGGACGAGGAGCACCAGAAGCTGCGTGAGCTGATGCTGATGTACAAGCAGAAGGCCGCGTACAACGACGGGATGGCGTCGCGCTACCAGGCGGCGCAGACCCGGCTGCGCAAGTTCGAGGAGGCCGGCCCGCCGCCGCTGCCGCCGAAGGACCAGGCCGTCCGGATGCGGCTCACCGGTGGCCGTACCGGCAAGCGGGCCGTCATGTGCGAGCAGCTCGAACTCGACGGCCTGACGTACCCCTTCGACCTGGAGATCTGGTACGGCGACCGGGTCGCGGTCCTCGGCGCGAACGGCACCGGGAAGTCGCACTTCCTGCGGCTGCTCGCCCGCGGCGGCACCGACCCCGACCCGGCGAACGTGCCGGTCGACGTCGGGGTGACACTGGCACCCGTCACCCACGACGGGGTCGTACGGCTCGGCGCCCGGGTCCGGCCCGGTCACTTCTCGCAGACCCACGACCGGCCGGAGCTGATGGCGAAGACCCTGGTCGAGGTGTTGTGGCGCGGCGATGACCACCGGGACGGGATGGACCGGCACGCGGCGATGGCGGCACTGGGCCGCTACGAACTCGCCGGCCAGGGCGACCAGCGGTTCGGCACGCTGTCCGGCGGTCAGCAGGCCCGGTTCCTCGTGCTGCTGCTGGAGCTGTCCGGGGCGACCCTGCTGCTGCTCGACGAGCCGACCGACAACCTCGACCTGGCCAGCGCCGAGGCACTCGAAGAGGGGCTGCGGGCCTTCGACGGCACGGTGGTGGCGGTGACCCACGACCGGTGGTTCAGCCGGTCGTTCGACCGCTTCGTCCTCTTCCGCGGCGACGGCGAGGTGGTCGAGGTGCCCGAACCGGTCTGGGACGTCGCCTGACACCGTCCCGCATAGGCTCGCGACATGACTGAGATGCGCTACCGCCGGTTGGGTGACTCCGGGCTCGTGGTGTCCGTGGTCGGCATCGGCTGCAACAACTTCGGCCGCAAGCTCGACGCCGCCGGCACGAAGGCGGTCGTGGACGCCGCGATCGACGCCGGGATCAACCTCTTCGACACCGCCGACATCTACGGCAACCCGCACGGCGCCTCCGAGGAGCAGCTTGGCGCGGCCCTGCGCGGGAGCCGGGACGAGGTGGTGGTGGCCACCAAGTTCGGCATGAACATGGAGGGGGCCAACGGCGCCGACCGGGGTGCCCGCGGAGCCCGCCGGTACATCGTCCGGGCCGTCGAGGCGTCGCTGCGCCGGCTCGGCACCGACCACATCGACCTCTACCAGATGCACGAGCCCGATCCGGCGACGCCGATCGAGGAGACGCTGTCGGCGCTCGACGATCTCGTCCGCGCCGGGAAGGTCCGTTACCTCGGCAACTCCAACTTCGCCGGCTGGCAGATCGCCGACGCCGAGTGGACCGCCCGGACCCGGAACCTGACCCGGTTCGTCAGCGCCCAGAACCACTACAGCCTCATCGAGCGGGACGCCGAGACCGAGGTCGTGCCGGCCTGCGAGCGGTTCGGGCTGGGCCTCCTGCCGTTCTTCCCGCTGGCCAGTGGCCTGCTCAGCGGCAAGTACCGGCGGGGCGAGAGCGCGCCGCAGGGCACCCGGCTGGCCGAGGACCGGTGGGCCAAGCGGCTGGCCGCCGCGCCCTGGGACCTGATCGAGTCACTGGAGAAGTTCGCCGCGGAGCGCGGCCGCAACCTGCTCGACGTCGCCATCGGCGGGCTCGCCGCCCGCCCTGCGGTCACCTCCGTGATCGCCGGGGCGACCACCCCCGACCAGGTACGCGCCAACGCGCGGGCCGGTGCCTGGGAGCCGTCCGCCGAAGACCGGGAGGCGCTCGCCACCCTGCTCTGACCTGGTCCCCCCTTTACGGGGACCGGACGGCAGACGTACTCTCGGTCGCGGAAGTGACCCACGGGAGCCCGGTGCACCGGGCTGAGAGGGGGGCTGCAGCCCCCGACCGTCGAACCTGATCCGGGTAATGCCGGCGCAGGGAGGAGTGCTGCTGTGCCGTCTTTCGGACGACTGCATCTCGTGACCGACACCCGGCCGGGCCGGGATCCGCTCGCCGTCGTACGGGCCGCCCTGTCCGCCGCCGGCGCCGAACTCGTCGTACAGGTCCGGGTCGAGGACCTGGCGAGCGACCGGGAGGCGTACGACCTGGCCGGCCGGGTCACCGACCTGTGCGCGGCGGCCGGAGCGACCTGCCTGGTCAACGACCGCCTGCATGTCGCGCTCGCGGTCGGCGCCGCCGGCGGCCACGTGGGCGCGCTCGACCTGCCCGTCGACGCGGCCCGCCGGGTGCTCGGCCCGGACGCGGTGCTCGGCGCCACCGCGCGTACCGGGGAGGCGGGGCGGGCGGCGGTGGCGGCCGGGGCGACCTATCTCGGCGTCGGACCCTGCTACCCGACGTCGACCAAGGACGGGCTGCCGGCCCCGATCGGGCCGGCCGGGATCGCCGCGGTGGCCGGCGCGGTCGACGTGCCGGTCATCGCGATCGGCGGGGTGACCGCGGCCAGCGCCCCGGAACTCGTCGCGGCCGGCGCGTACGGCGTGGCCGTCGTCGGCGCCGTCTCGTCGGCCGCCGACCCGGCCCGGGCCACCGCCGAACTGCTCGCCGCGATCACGGCCGTCCGATGAGGCCGGACGTCGCCGTCGTCGGCGCCGGGCCGATCGGACTCGCCATCGCATGGCGCTGCGCCGCCCGGGGGATGAGCGTGGTCGTCCACGACCCGGCCCCCGGTTCGGGTGCGTCGGACGTGGCGGCCGGGATGCTGGCCCCGGTGGCCGAGGCGTACTTCGGCGAGGAGGAGCTGACCTCGCTGCTGGTCGCCTCGGCCGCCCGCTGGCCCGGCTTCGCCGCCGAACTCGCGCGGGCCGCCGGCACCGAGGTCGGCTATCGCGACGAGGGCACCCTCGTGGTGGCCCTCACCGCCGACGACCTGGCCGAGGCGGAGCGGCTGTGGACGTACCAGCGGGGGCTGGGGCTGCCGATCACGGTGCTGCGCCCGGCGGAGTTGCGGGCCCGCGAGCCCGGGCTCTCGCCGCGGGTGCGCGGTGGCGGGTATGCGCCCGACGACCACCAGGTCGACCCCCGGCGCCTGGTCGTCGCCCTGGCGGCGGCGGCGCGGCGGGCCGGGGTACGCGTCGAGCCGACCACGGTCACTGATCTGTCCACGGTGGACGCGGGCACGGTGGTGGTCGCCAACGGCGTCGGCGCGGCCGCACTGGCCGGCGTGCCGGTCCGGCCGGTCAAGGGCCAGGTGCTGCGCCTGCGCGCGCCGGACGGTGCCGCGCCCGGCTTCCGGCACGTGATCCGGGGCTACGCCGACCGGCGGCACGTCTACCTCGTGCCGCGCGCCGACGGCGAGGTGGTGGTCGGGGCGACCGTCGAGGAACGGCTCGATGACACCGTCACGGCGGGGGCCGTACTCGATCTGCTGCGGGCCGCGACCGACCTGCTGCCGGAGATCGCCGAATACCACCTCACCGAGACCCGGGTCGGCTGGCGGCCCGGTACGCCGGACAACGCCCCGATCATCGGTGCGCTGCCCGGCCGGCCGGGAGTGGTCGTGGCCACCGGGCACTACCGGCACGGCATCGTGCTGACGCCGCTGACCGCCGACCTGGTCGCGGACCTCGTCACGACCGGGGTCCCCGACCCGGTGCTGGACCCGTTCGGGCCGGCCCGCTTCACCACCGATCCGACGCCGAACTGAGAGCGGAGGCACACCCGTGCCGGACGATCCGATCGAACTCACCGTCAACGGGGCCACCCGCCCCTTCACCCCGGGTACGACCGTCGCCGCGGTCGTCGCCGCGTCGACCACCCAGCACCGCGGTGTGGCGGTGGCCGTCAACGGCGAGGTGGTGCCGAGGGGCGCCTGGCCGGCGACCACGCTGCGGCCCGGCGACCGGGTCGAGGTGCTGACCGCGGCCCAGGGCGGCTGATCGCGGTGTCGTCGTTCGAACTCGGCGGGCAGACCTTCACCTCGCGACTGATCCTCGGCACCGGCGGTGCCGCGAACCTCCACGTGCTGGAACGGGCCATCCGGGCGTCCGGCACCGAACTGGTCACGCTCGCGCTGCGCCGGGTCGACACCGCCGCCACCATGCAGGGCGGGCTGCTCGACCTGCTCGACCGGTGCGGGGTACGGCTGCTGCCGAACACCGCCGGCTGCTACACCGCCACCGAGGCGGTGAAGGTCGCCCACCTGGCCCGCGAGGCGTTCGAGACGGACTGGGTGAAGCTGGAGGTCATCGGGGACGAGCGCACCCTGCTGCCGGACGGGGTGGAACTCCTCGCCGCCGCCGAATGCCTGGTCGCCGACGGGTTCACCGTGCTGCCGTACACCTCCGACGACCCGGTGCTGGCCCGCCGGCTGGCCGACGTCGGCTGTGCCGCGGTCATGCCGGCCGGGGCGCCGATCGGGTCCGGGCTCGGCATCAGCAACGAGCACCACATCCGGCTGATCACACAGTCGGTGGACGTACCGGTGATCCTCGACGCGGGCATCGGCACCGCGTCCGACGCCGCCCGGGCGATGGAACTCGGCTGCGCCGGCGTGCTGCTGGCCAGCGCGGTGACCCGGGCCGCCGACCCGGAGCGGATGGCGACGGCGATGCGGCACGGGGTCGAGGCCGGATGGCTGGCCGCCGGTGCCGGCCGGATCGCCCGCCGGTCCCACGCCCTGGCGTCCACACCGGACGACGGGCGGCCGCAACTGTGACCGGACCGGGCGGCGTCGTCGTCCTCACCGACCGTCGGCTGGCCCACCGGCCACTGGTCGACGTGGTGCGGGGCTGTGTCGACGGCGGCGCCCGGTGGGTGGTGCTGCGGGAACGGGACCTTCCCCGGGCCGAGCGGACCAGGCTCGCGGACCGGCTGCGCGCCGTGCTCGCCACGGTCGGCGGGCGACTGGTCGTCGCCGGCCCCGACCCGCTGGGCGGCGACGCCGTGCACCTGGCCACCGCCGACCCGTATCCGTCGCCGGCGCCGTCGCTGGTCGGCCGGTCGTGCCACGACGAGGCCGAACTCGACCGGCTGTCCACAGAGGACTACGTGACGATGTCGCCGGTCTTCCCGACCCCGTCCAAGCCCGGCTACGGACCACCACTGACCGTCGACGGGCTGGCCCGGCTGATCCGGCATTCCAGCGTGCCGGTGCTCGCCCTCGGCGGCATCCGTACCGCCGCCCAGGTCGCCCGGTGCCACGCCGCCGGTGCGGCCGGCGTCGCGGTGATGGGCGTCGTCATGTCCGCCGCCGACCCGGCGGCCACCGTCGCGGCGCTGCGCGCCGGCCGCCCACCGCGGGCCGGTTCCGGCGGCGGCGATCCGCAACCCCCGGCCCGCCGCGGCCGGCGGTCCGGCTGAGCGTCATCCAGAGAAGAAGTTTGTCGTGAGCGGGCGGAGCGGCCGGCTCGGCTCGCGTCATGACGACGAGCGAAGCGAGGAGATGTCATGCAGGCACGCCGCAAGGTCTACGTCGAAGGTCCACGACCGGACATCCAGGTGCCGTTCGCCGAGGTCGAGCTGGCCGGCGACAACGCGCCGGTCCGGCTCTACGACACATCGGGTCCGGGGTCCGATCCGGAGACCGGACTGCCCCCGCTGCGCGGTCCGTGGATCGCCGAGCGCGGTGACGTCGCGCCGGTCCGCGGCGGTGGCAGCCCGCTCGCCGGCACCCGGCCGACCCAGCTCGCCTACGCCCGCGCCGGCCGGATCACCCCGGAGATGGAGTTCGTCGCGGTCCGCGAGGGCGTCCCGGCCACGGTCGTACGGGACGAGATCGCCGCCGGTCGCGCCGTCCTGCCGGCGAACGTCAACCACCCCGAGTCCGAGCCGATGATCATCGGAAGCCGGTTCCTGGTGAAGGTCAACGCCAACATCGGCACCTCGGCGGTCACCTCGTCGGTCGCCGAGGAGGTCGACAAGCTCACCTGGGCGACCCGCTGGGGCGCCGACACCGTGATGGATCTGTCGACCGGCAAGCGGATCCACGAGACCCGCGAGGCGATCGTGCGCAACTCGCCCGTGCCGATCGGCACCGTGCCGATCTACCAGGCGCTGGAGAAGGTCGGCGGCGACCCGGTCAAGCTCTCCTGGGAGATCTTCCGGGAGACCGTGATCGAGCAGGCCGAACAGGGCGTCGACTACATGACGGTGCACGCCGGGGTGCTGCTGCCGTATGTGCCGCTGGCCGTCGACCGGGTCACCGGGATCGTGTCGCGCGGTGGCTCCATCATGGCCGCCTGGTGCCTCGCGCACCACGAGGAGAACTTCCTCTACACCAACTTCGCCGAGCTGTGCGAACTGCTCGCCCGCTACGACGTGACGTTCTCGCTGGGCGACGGCCTGCGGCCCGGCTCGATCGCAGACGCCAACGACGAGGCGCAGTTCGCCGAGCTGCGTACGTTGGGCGAGCTGACCACCGTCGCGTGGGAACACGACGTACAGGTGATGATCGAGGGGCCCGGCCACGTGCCGATGCACAAGATCAAGGAAAACGTCGACCTCCAGCAGGAACTGTGCCACCAGGCGCCGTTCTACACCCTCGGTCCACTCACGACGGACATCGCGCCGGCGTACGACCACATCACCTCGGCCATCGGTGCGGCGATGATCGGCATGTTCGGCACCGCGATGCTGTGTTACGTCACCCCCAAGGAGCACCTCGGCCTGCCCGACCGCGACGACGTCAAGGCCGGCGTGATCGCGTACAAGATCGCGGCGCACGCGGCCGACCTCGCCAAGGGGCACCCGGGGGCGCAGGCCTGGGACGACGCGCTCTCCAAGGCGCGGTTCGAGTTCCGCTGGGAGGACCAGTTCAACCTGTCGCTCGACCCGGAGACCGCGCGGGCGTACCACGACGCCACCCTGCCGGCCGAGCCCGCCAAGACCGCGCACTTCTGCTCCATGTGCGGCCCGAAGTTCTGCTCGATGAAGATCACACAGGAGCTGAAGGAGTACGCCGAGCGCGGCATGCGGGACAAGTCGCAGGAGTTCGTCGACTCCGGTGGCCGGGTCTACCTGCCGCAGGCCTAGCGGTCACCCACCGGGCGGGCGGTCGGACGTACGCAGCGACAGGCGCGGGCCGGGGTCACGGCGCGGCCGGTCGTCCGCCGGGGCGGCCGTCCCGAGCCCGCTGACCCAGTCGACGTAGTCCTCGTCCTGCGCCTTCGCCGGCTTCCGGCCCCGACCCTTCGCCGGGCGGTCGGCCGGCTGCTCGTCGACCGGCGGCTCGGGCTCCTCGACCGGGTTGCCGGTCGGGGCCGGCTTGCGGCGGAACAGTTTCCGGCGGGGCGGGACGGTGTCCGTGGGCTCGGCGTTCCCGTCGTCCGCCCCGGTGCCGTCCGGCTCGACGGGCGTCTCGGCCGGCTTCCCGCGCCGCCGGGACCGGCCGCGCTCCTTGTCCCCGGTCGGGGCGGGGGCGGTCGGGCCGGCGGCCGGCACGGAGTCGTCCAGGCCGGCCTCGATGCGGTCGATCAGTGACGCGCCGAGGTTCGGGCGGGCCGGATCGGCGGGCGGGGCTGGCGGGGCGATCGGCTGGGCCGGACCCGCGCCGGCCGGCTCCGGAACACGGGGCGCCGGTGCCGGCCGGGGCGCGGGTTCGGGCGTGGGCCGTACAACGGTTTCGGGCGCGGGCCGTGGGACGGGGCGGGGTGCCGGTTCGGCCGTTGCCCGCGCGGCGGGTTCGGGCGAGCGCTGGGTGGATTGAGTCGCGGGTTCGGGCGAGCGGGGCCGGGGCGGAGTCGACGGCTCGGACGGGCGGGGCGTGGGCCGGACCGGTTCCGCTTTCGTCAGTACCGGCAACACGGTGGTGGCCGGGGCCGGTGGCTCGTTCCCGGTGGTACCGACCGGCACCGGCTCCGTCGCTGGTGCCGGTACCGGATCCGTCGTTCGATCCGGCACCGCCGAGGGTGCCGGCTCCCGGGCCGGCTGCGTCGGCACGCTCGGCGCATCCGGCGCCGTCGCCCCGGTACGGTCCGGCCCGGCGCTGTCGGACCCGTCGGTGGTTGGCGTCGACTCGCTGGTCGTCGCCTCGGTATCCGGCCGGCGGAACTTCAGCCGGTGCCGGCCGCCGGCCCGACCGGCCGCCGTGCCGGTGGCCGTCGAACCATCGGCAGTGCCCGGGCGGGGTGCCTGGCCGGGCAGCCTCGTCAGCACCGCGAGCACCGATCCGATCGCACCGGTGGCCACCGCGAGCAACGCGGCCCAGTAGGGATTGGCCTGGTAGCGGTCGGCCGAGTCACCCGGTCCGGCGGCCAGGTAGGCGAAGGCCAGCAGGGCCGGCGCGACCGCTCCCGACAGGGCGGCCGGCACGACCGGATGGCCACGGAGGCGGGCCAGCACGCCGAGCCCGGCACCGGCCACCAGGGCCAGCGCCGGCATGACGACCAGCGCCAGCCGCCCACCGGCGCCGGTGCCGAGCCCGGCCGGATCGAACACCCCGAGGCGTACGTCCGGCGGGGCGGCCGCCGGCCCGAGCGACGGAACGACCGAGAGCAGGGCGAGCAACCACACCGCCGCGATCGAGGCGGCGACGTTCCAGCCGATCGCCCGTTGGGTGAGCGCCGCGACGGCGACGGCCGCACCGACCACGGCGCCGAGGGTGGCGGCCAGGCCGACGGCCCCGACCGGGTCGGGCGACGCCACCAAAGCCGCGCGCGCCGGAAGCATTGCCAGCGGTGCGACGGCGGTGGCGCCGAGCCCGGCCACCACGGCGTACGCGATCCGGACCCCGATCGGCGTCGCGAGCCCGTGTCGCCGGGCCAGCCGCTCGGCGGCGAAGCCACCGGCCACCGCGGCGATCGCGGCGAACCAGGTCACCCAGGCGAGCTGGGCCGGCCACAGGTTCTGCGTGGTGCCGTCGAAGAGACGGGCGAAGCGTACGAGCCCCAGCCCGTATGCGATGCCGAGCTGGCCGGCTCCGGCGAGTGCGCCGACGCCGAGTGCCGCGAGCAGCACCTTGCCCCAGGTCCGATAGGCCATGCGGGCACGTTACGGCCAGCGGTGGTGAATCGCTACCCTTCGTCCGGACATGACCCGACCTGTGCCGGCACCCCGCGTGCAGGCAGCCAGCACGGGTGGGTCACCGCGCCGGGTCGAGCTGGGGGAGCACCTGGTCGGCGATGAGTTCGAGATGGTCGAGGTCGGCCATGTCGATCAGTCGCAGATGTACCCGCGTCGCGCCGATGGCCGCGAACTCGCCGATCCGTTCGACGAGCCTGGCGGGGGAGCCCACCACCGGGTCCTCCGGCGGCAGCGCGCTCTTGACGTGCAGCGGAGCCGCCCGCCGCTCCGCCTCGGCGTCGGTGCGACCGATGGCCACCACGATGCCCGCCGACAGGGTCAGTGGCCGGCGTCCGCTCTCGGCCCGGCCGGTCCGGTCGGCCGCCTCGGTGACCCGCTCGTACGCCTCGGCGGTCTCGGCGACCGACTTGAACGGCATGTTGAACTCGTCGCCGTAACGGGCGGCCAGTTCCGGGGTGCGCTTGGCGCCCCGACCACCGATGATCACCGGCGGGCCGGGCGCCTGGACCGGACGGGGCAGTGCGGGCGCGTCGACCAGTTGGTAGTGGTCGCCGTGGTGGTTGAACCGCCCGTCGGCCGGGGTCGCCCACAGGCCGGTCAGGATCGCCAACTGCTCCTCGAGCCGGTCGAACCGCTCGACGGTGCCCGGGAACGGGATGCCGTACGAGATGTGCTCGCGCTCGTACCAGCCGGCGCCGATGCCGAGGTCGACCCGGCCGCCGCTCATCTGGTCGACCTGCGCCACCTGGATGGCGAACGGCCCGGGCAGCCGGAACGTGACCGAGGTGACCAGTGTGCCGAGCCGGATCCGGCTGGTCTCCCGGGCCAGGCCGGCCAGCGTGATCCACGCGTCGGTCGGGCCGGGCAGGCCGGGGTCGGCACCCATCGACTGGAAGTGGTCGGCGCGCAGGAAACCCTCGAAGCCGCTGTCCTCCACGGCACGCGCGAAGCGGAGCTGGTCGGCGTAGCTGGCGCCGCGGTGCGGCTCGGTGAAGATCGTCACTCGCACGGTCAGCGTCCCCCTACGCCCGCGGCCGCCGGCGGCTCCCGCTCCATCAGGAGTTCGTGCAGGTCGGCGCTGCACCTGGCGACCTCTTCGAGGTGCGCGTTGCGGCCGAGGCTGCGCGGGCGCGGGATGTCGATGTCGACGACCTTGCGGATCCGGCCGGGACGGGGGCTGAGTACGACCACCCGGTCGGCGAGTAGCACCGCCTCGTCGATCGAGTGTGTGACGAAGATGATGGTCGCCTGGTTTTCCATGTGGATGCGCTGGAGTTCGACCGACAACTCCTCCCGGGTGAGCGCGTCGAGTGCGGAGAACGGCTCGTCCATCAGCATCACCTTCGGCGAGCTGATGAGCGATCGGCACAGCGACACCCGCTGTTGCATGCCGCCGGAGAGTTCGTGCGGCAGCCGCTTCTCGAAGCCGGCCAGGCCGGCCAGCTCCAGCAGTTCGTGGGCGCGGTCGACGTATTCGGCCTTGCGCCAGCCGAAGATTTCGACGGGCAGCAGCACATTGTCGAGTACCGAACGCCACGGCAACAGGGCCGGCCGTTGGAAGAGCATCGCGATGTCACGGCGGGCCTTGGTCACCCGCTCGCCGGCCACCTTCAGTTCGCCCCCGGTCACCGGCAGCAGTCCGGCCACCAGACGCAGCAATGTGGACTTGCCGCAGCCGGAACGGCCGACGACGGCGACGAACTCGCCCTGGCGAATCTCGAGGTCGATGCCCCGCAACGCCTCGACGGTTCCGGTGCGGGTGGTGAAGGTTCGGGACACCCCGTGGAGCTCGATCACCCGAGTGGCTCCCATCATCGGATCAATAGCCTGGCCAGGCTAGCCGCATCGGCTGGGAAGCACTAGACGTCTGGGGCTGGCGATTTTGTGGCCGTTCCGCAACCTGATACGCGGGGTGAGCTAATCGTGACCTTCTCGTACGCTGTGCCGCGAACATTCCTCACACCGCGGCACTGGCCACCCCTCGGCGCGGTGCCGACCGGCTCAACAACTCCCCTCTGGTTGGGAAGGAAACGTCTCCATGACAAGGCTCACCCGTACGATCGCCGTTGCGGCGTTGGCCACGGCCCTCGCGGTCGTTTCCGGCTGCAGCGGCTCGAACGAGTCGGACGGCTCCGGGAGCGACGGCTCCCTGGAGAAAGTGACATATCTCACTTCGTTCGGCAATTTCGGTCGTGACTCGTACGCCTGGGTTGCGAAGGACAAGGGGTTCTTCGAAGAAGCCGGCTTCGATGTCGAAATCAAGGCCGGCAACGGCACCGGTGACAACATCAAGAACATCGTGGGCGGTCAGGCCGAATTCACTCCCATCGACCTGACCGGTGGTCTGCTGCAGATGGGTAACGGCCAGGCGAAGGACTTCGTCGCGGTCGCGGCCATCCAGCAGCGTACGATGGCCGCGATCATCGCCCTGGAGGGCGGCGGCATCACCACCCCGAAGGACCTGGAGGGCAAGAAGCTCGCCGACACCCCCGGCTCGGTCGTGCGTAACCTCTTCCCGACGTACGCCAAGCTCGCCGGTGTCGACGCCACCAAGGTGGAGTGGGTCAACGGTCAGGCGCAGACCCTGATCGGGACGCTCGCCGGTGGGCAGGTGGCCGGCATCGGCCAGTTCGTCGTCGGCAAGCCGACCGTCGAGACCGTCGCCAAGAAGCCGGCGGTGGTGCTGCCGTACAGCGACATCATGACCGACCTCTACGGCATGGTGCTGATCACGTCGTCCAAGCTCGCCAAGGAAGACCCGGACAAGGTCCGGCGCTTCACCCAGGCGCTGCTCAAGGGCCTCGAGTACAGCATCACCCACCCCAAGGAGTCCGGCGAGATCCTCAACAAGAACGTCACCACGGCCCCCGCGGCCCCGGCGGCGGCCGAGCTCGAACTGATGGGTGCCTACGTCCGGTCGGCCGGATCGGGTGCCGCGGTCGGTGTGCTCGACAGCGAGCGGGTCGCCCGCAGCATCGCCATCCTCCAGGGCGCCGGCGCCATCCCGCCGGGCCTCACGCCCGAGCAGATCATCGACTTCGACGTCACGCCGAAGTCCTGACCGGACCGTCCCGAAACAGGGGTACGCCCACCGCTCCGCGTCGGTGGGCGTACCCCTCGCGTCACCCCGGCTCCGCGAGCCGGACGAACTGAGGAGTGAAAGATGGCCGAGTTGACCGAGGTCCGGGCAGCCCCGGCAGTGGTCCCGGCACGACGGCGCAAGGGCGGTGGCAGCGCGGCGGTGGTCGGGCTGCCGGCGCTCGGGCTGGTGGTCGCGCTCACCGTCTGGTGGCTCGTCACCTCCGTATTCAACCTGGTCCACCCGGTGGTCCTGCCGCCGCCGCAGGACGTGCTGTCGGCGTTCAACGCCGTCCCCGCGCGGCTGCTCGAAGCGACCCTCGCGACGACCCTGGAGACCGTCATCGGGTTCCTGCTGTCGACCGTCGCGGGTGTCCTCATCGGTCTTGCGCTGGCCAGCTCCCGGCTGGTCGAGCGGATGTTCTCGCCGCTGCTGGTGGCAATCAACGCGGTACCGAAGATCGCGCTCGGGCCGCTGCTCGTCGTCTCGCTCGGCTGGGGGCAGAAGCCGATCCTGACGATGGTCTTCCTGCTGTGCTTCTTCCCGATCGTGCTGTCCACCGCCACCGGTCTCACCTCGACCCCGGCGGACCTCGCCGAACTCGCCCGGTCGCTGGACGCCTCACGCTGGCAGGCGTTCCGCAAGGTACGGCTGCCCGCCGCGCTGCCGCAGATCTTCGTCGGCCTCAAGGTCGCCATGCCGCTCGCCGCGATCGGCGCCGTCATCGGCGAGTTCCAGGCCGGCGAGGGCGGCCTGGGCTACGAGATCGTGCAGACCAGCGGGATCGGCGACAGCGCGACCGCCTGGGCCGCGATCATCCTGATCGCCCTCATGAGCATCGTGCTCTACTTCGCGCTCGTACTGATCGAGCGGCTGGCGCTGCCCTGGGTCCGCGAGACGACCTCGTCACGCTGACGCCGGCACGAACCCGCCGTACGACGCAGCAGGGGCCGCCCCGAACCGGGGCGGCCCCTGCGTGGCACTCACGGTCAGCCGGCGAGCCGCCAGCGGCCACTACGGGCGACCAGCATCGTCAGCGCCTGCGGCATCAGGCCGGAGTGGTTGTCGGGAGTCATCCGGATCGGGCCGGACAGCCCGTCGAACTGTGACGTCTCGAGCACGTCGCGGATGCCGTCCCGGTTCGGGGAACCGGAGTCGCCGTCGCCGGCCAGCACCGAGTCGACCACGAGCTGCAGGGCATCGGCGGCGAACGACGAGATGCCGTCGTAGCCGCCGTACCGGGCGGTGTAGTCCCGGAACCACTGCTTGCGGGCGGCCTTCGCCGGCGTCGTCGCGATGACGTCGTCGATGACCATGGTCTGGGTGAACACCATGGTCGCGCCGTTGGTGGACTCGCTCGCGTTGCCGCCGAAGAACAGCCCGCTCGCGGCGGCGGCGTCGAAGTAGAGCTCACCGTCGAAGTTGGCCTGGCGGGCGGCGGCCGAGGCGGCGAGCGCCTGCTCGGGGCCGGTCCAGACCACCAGCGCGTCGGTGTTGCCGTTGGTGGCCGACCGGACCAGCGACTCGATGTTGGTGGCGTCGGGCTTGACCGCCTGGGCCCGGGTCAGCCGGATGTTGGCCTTCTCCAGCTCGGCGGTCAGGGCCGCCTGGCCCTCCCGGCCGTAACCGTCGTCGGTGTACAGCAGCGCGGTCCGGGCTACGGTCTTGCGCCGCAGTTCGCTGGCGAGCGCGGCGGCACTGTCGGCCGCGTTGAGCCCGAGCTTGAACATGTAGCGGCGCTCGGCCGCCGGCGACGCGATCTCGTTCGCCGGAGCGAGGGCGACCGTGGGCAGCTTGTTGTCGGCGACGGTCGGCAGCGCACCGATCGCGCACTCGCTGCACCCGCCCATGATGACGGCGCTGACCGAAGTGTTCTTCGCGAAGTCGCTGACGTTACGCAGCGACTCGTTGACGTCGGAGCGGTTGTCTTTGGTGTCGACGCGGACCTTGCGGTCGCCGAGCACACCGGACTCGTTGAGCTGCTCGGCCTTGAGCTCGAGCGCCCGCCGGTATGCCTCGCCGTACGCCGACGCGGAGCCGGACAGCTCCAGGTCGGCACCGACGACGATTTCGCGTGTGTCGCGTTCTTCCTGGGTGAACTGGCAGCCGGCGAGCGACGATGCCAGAACGGCCGCGGTGAGCGCCGTGATGCTCACGGAGCGGATGCGCCTCAACTGAATCCTCCATGTTGCGCGGAGATGCCGCGGCGGAGCCGGGAACCATGGCCGATGCCGGTCGACCAGAACCGAACCGCAGTGGATGGAACGTGATGGTCTACCGTACGGTCTGCGCGAAGCCTTCAAACCTGGAGAACCTTGCCAACGGAGGGGTATCCGGGTCAAGCGGCCGACTGTTCGACTCTGGGATAGTGATCCCACGATCTGGCGAGGGGCCCCCGCCGTAGACCATTACTTTGCGGACACATGCCACCACTCTGACGATATCTGAGCTGTTCAGGGCGTTGTGGAAACGAAGGTGTTGAGTGATTCGAATAGGGCTTCGACGGTCTCCGACCGATTCCCGCCCAGTTGAGGCTTCCCAAGACGGGCTGCTTCTGATGAAATCGCGGCCGTGCCGCGTGCGGCGCCATCCGCTGCAGGAGGCAACGGTCGGTAGGTCACACGTAGAGAAAACGACGGAGGCGATGTCGTGAGCACCGGACCTACTAGCCTGCCCGGAAATGGCACGCAGGAGCATGGTGCGCGGCGCCGCCTGTTCCCCCGGCTGAGGGACACCCGGATCCGCTCGAAGCTCGCCCTCATCCTTGTCGTTCCCGTCGCCGCCGTCATGGCCCTGGCGGGAATCCGACTCGTCGACGTCGTCCAGGAAGCGTCCGCCGCCAGCATCGTCCGCTCGCTGACCGCGCTGTCGATCGACGTCTCGGCCCTGAACCACGATGTCCACCAGGAACGGATGGCCGCCGCGGCATTCCTCGCCGCCCCGAACGCGGAGCCCGACGCCTTCAACCTGGCCGTACGCCGCACCGACGAACGGATCAGCGCGTACGAGTCCGAGCGACGGGCCATCGGTGAGGTCCCGGGCTCCGTCGAGGACCGGCTCGACGTCATCGACAGTCACCTCGCCACCCTGACCGCCACCCGCCAGCAGGTCCTCGAGAGCGACGAGATGCCGGTCGCCGAGGTCGTGCTGCGCTACGGCGTGATCCTCACCGACCTGGTGTCGTACACCGACGCGGTCGCGCAGCTCTCCGGTGACGACGGCGTCGGCCGCAGCCTCCGTGCGGTCGCCGCCTTCATCAAGGCCAAGGCCGCCACCGCGGAGGAGCAGGCGGTCGCCTTCGCCGCACTGACCTCCGGGCAGCTCGACGAGGAGCAATACTCGTCCTTCGTGGCCACCCTCACCAGCCAGCAGGAGGCGCTCCTGGCCTTCTCGCTGGCCGCCACCCCCGAGCAGCAGAACCTGGTCGAGTTCACCGTCACCGGTGACGCCGTCGTGCTCGCCGACCAGACCTCCACCGAGCTGACCCGGTCGGTGGGTGGCCAGGCACTGATCACCGCCACCGAAGCCTCGAACACGATCGGCGCGGTCAACGACCTCATGCGGTGGGCCGAGATCCAGCTGGAGACGGACCTCCTGGCGGAGGCCGAGGAGGTCACCGCCACCGTCATCCGGCAGGCCATCACCGAGGCCGTGATCGTCTTCATCACCCTGGTCGTCGCCATCGTGCTGGCCGTGATCCTCGCCCGGTCGCTCAACCGCTCGCTGCGAAAGCTGCGTGAAGGCGCCCTCCGGGTGGCCGACCACGACCTGCCCGACGCCGTCAGCCGGCTGCGTGACGTACGCAGCATCGGCGAGGGCGGTGTCGACGAGATCGTGCGCCAGGTCCGGGACCCGATCAAGCTCGACAACCGCGACGAGGTCGGCCAGGTGGCGTCCGCGTTCAACGTGGTCCACCGGGAGGCGGTCCGGATCGCGGCCGAGCAGGCCGCCCTGCGGACCAGCGTCTCGGCGATGTTCCTCACCCTGGCCCGGCGTAGCCAGACCCTGGTCGACCGCATGATCGGTGAGCTCGACATGATCGAGCGTGGGGAGGAGGACCCGAAGCGGCTGGCCCAGCTCTTCGAACTGGACCACCTCGCCACCCGGATGCGCCGCAACGACGAGAACCTGCTCGTGCTCGCCGGTGCCGACTCGACCGCGCCGCGGCGCGACGACGCCCTGCTGGTCGACATCCTGCGGGCCGCGCAGTCCGAGGTCGAGCTCTACAACCGGATCGAGTTCGGCACGGTCGACACCGACATCTCGGTGTCCGCGCAAGCCGTCAACGACGTCGTACGGCTCGTCGCCGAGCTGCTCGACAACGCGACCCGGTTCTCGCCGCCGCACACCACCGTCGTCGCCGACGCCCGCCGGATCCGTGACTACGTGGTCATCCAGGTCGAGGACCGGGGCCTCGGGCTGAGCGCCGACCAGATGGACTCGCTCAACCGACGGCTGGCCGAACCGCCGACCGTCGACGTGGCGGCGTTCCGGCTGATGGGTCTGGCCGTTGTCAGCCGGCTCGCGCACCGCTACGAGATCCGTGTCGAACTGCGGCGCAACGTCGAGGGCGGCACCGTCGCGCAGGTCACCCTGCCGGCCGCCATCGTCGTGCTGCCCACCCGTGGCCAGCAGGACAACATGCTGCCCCGGCCGCGGCAGCCGCTCGCGGTGGACTCGGCTCCGGCCCCCGCGCCGGCCGCCGGCTCGGGCTGGTCGGACGCGATGGCACCGGTCAACGGGGCCCGTACGTCGTCCGCGACGCTGCCCGACGAGTGGCGCCCGCAGCAGCCCGCCACGTGGGACGCCCCGGCCCAGCCGCGCAGCACCGTCGCGCCGATCACCGCCGCGAACAGCGCCGGGATGCAGCCCGCCGGCACCGAGCCGACCGGGATCCAGCCCAGCCTGGCCCCGCCGGCCCTGCCGGTCCGCACCCCGCAGGCGGCGCCGGCCATCCCACCGGCCATGCCGCCCGCCATCCCGCCGGCACCGTTCGCGCCGGCCGTCCCGCCGGTGTCCGCGCCGCCGAACGTGGGTACGCCGACGGTCGCCTACCCGGCCGTGCAGCAGTCGCTGCCCCGGCGGCCCGAGGGTGGCGTCGTACCGGCCACGCCGCACGCCCTGCCCCCGGTGGCCGGGCTGCCGGCCGGCCCGGTCGCGGGCCTGCCCGCCGGCCCGGGGCGGGCTTCACCCCGACCCCGCCTCCGGCACCCGTCCCGGCCGCCGCGCCGATGACGCCGCCGGTCGCACCGCCGGTCGCGCCCCCCGTGGTGCCGGCCCAGCCGGCCCCGCCACCGTCGAGCGTGCCTCCGCTGCCGCCCCGACCCGAGGACGCGGCCGAGATGCCGATCTTCCGGGAGATGGAGGCGGTCTGGTTCCGCTCGCACGGTTCGGCGTCGACGGAGATCTTCCAGGTGCCGCCGGGCGGCTACGACTCGCCGCCACCGCCGGTCACGCCGCCGGCCGCCAGCGGTCCGGCCGCCGGCCGTGGCGGACCCGTCGGCGGTGGAGCCTTCGGCGGGGCGGGCGACGCGAGCCGGGCACCGCTGCCGGCCCGTACCCCGGCCAGTCGGCGCCACCGCGGAGCGCGGAGTCGTACCAGGCCTACCCGCAGCCGGCCGCCCAGCCGGCGGCCACGCCGCAGCCCGCCGCTCCCGTCGAACAGCCGGCCCCCGCCCAGCCGCTCGCGGCGACGCCGCCGCCGGCCGTACCGCAGCAGCGCGGCGGTGAGTCGGGCTGGCGTACGGCGGCCGACGAGGGCTGGTCCCGGGCCACCCGGGCGGCCGAGCCGGAAGTCACCGACACCACCCGCTCCGGGCTGCCCAAGCGGGTGCCGCAGGCCCAGCTCGTGCCGGGCGGCGTCGAGGCGACCACCAACCGGGAGCGGTCGCGGCGGACCCCGGACGAGGTCCGCGGTCTGCTGTCCGCATACCACCGCGGAGTGCAACGCGGCCGGACCGCCGGCAACGAGCAGTTCGGCAGCACCAATAACAAGGAGACCAGCTGATGAACAGGCCAGCAGCTATGCAGGACATGGGTTGGCTGCTCAGCAATTTCGCCGACAGCGTGGCCGGGATCGCCCACGTGGTCGCCGTATCGGCCGACGGCCTGCTGCTCGCCTCGTCACGCGACCTTCCGGCGGACCGGGCCGACCAGCTCGCCGCCATCACGTCGGGTGTCGTGAGCCTCACCGACGGCGCGTCCCGGATGTTCAGCGCCGGGGGAGTGCTCCAGACGGTCATCGAGATGGACAGCGGTTACCTCTTCCTGATGTCCATCAGTGACGGTTCGTCGATGGCCGTGCTCGCCGCGCGTAGCTGTGACGTCGGTCAGGTCGGGTACGAGATGGCGCTCCTGGTCGAGCGGGTCGGGGCGGCGCTCATCCCGCTGCCCCGCGAAGCAGTCGCGCCGCGGGCCTGAGCGCCGTGACAGCGAACAGTTTCATGACAGTCCGGCAACGGTGACGTCGCACCGGAACACGAGGAGGTGACCGCACGATGGGGCAGCCACGCGAGGATCCGCGCGGGTCACTGGTCAGACCGTATGCGGTCACCCGCGGCCGTACCGAACCCCGCCAGCACATCGCCATCGAGGCGGTGCTGACGGCGACGGCGGCCGCGGTCCAGGAATCCCGGTTCGCCGGGCACGACAAACACCGGATCGCCTCGGTCTGCGAGGGACGCCCGTTGTCCCTCGCAGAGATCGGGGCGTACACCCGCCTGCCCCTGGGGGTGGCCCGGGTACTGGTCGCGGACATGGTGGCCGACGGCCTGCTGACGCTTCACACTCCCGCTTCGACCGAGGTCTACGAGGAGCGGATGGAACTGCTTGAAAGGGTACTTAGTGGACTTCGCAGGCTATGACCCGGCCAGGGCCCAGCCGCAACGGAGCCGGGGGATCACCTCGGCGAAGATCGTTGTCGCGGGTGGCTTCGGCGTGGGCAAGACGACCCTGGTCGGGGCGGTCTCGGAAATCACTCCGCTGACCACCGAGGCCGTGATGACCGCGGCCGGCGTCGGTATCGACGACCCGTCGAAGGTGCCCGGCAAGGAGACAACCACCGTCGCGATGGACTTCGGCCGGATCACCATGGCCGAAGACCTGATCCTCTACCTTTTCGGCACGCCCGGGCAGACCCGCTTCTGGTTCATGTGGGACGAGATCATCCGTGGTGCCGTCGGCGCCGCGGTCCTCGTCGACACCCGCCGCATCGCCGACGCGTTCGCGCCGCTCGACTACTTCGAGAACCGGGGACTGCCGTACGTCGTGGCGCTCAACCACTTCGACGGCGGGGCCCGGTACGCGACGGAGGAGATCCGCGAGGCGCTGGCCATCGCGCCGCACGTGCCGATGGTCACCTGCGACGCCCGGCAGCGGGACTCGGTGAAGTACGTCCTCGTCAACGTCGTCGAGCACGCCATGGCGAGGTTGCGGGCACAGCGCGACCGGGGACACCCGACCCCGGTCGGCTGACCCGCCCGGATCCGGCCCGGCGGCGCGGTCCGTTCGGGTCGGGTCCGCGCCGTCGGGCCGCCGGCGGCGTCCGCCGGCGGTTCAGTCCACCGGCAGGCGGTAGCCGCGCTTCACCACCGTCTGCACCACGCCCGGAGTGCCCAGGCCGGCCCGCAGCCGCGCCACCGCCATCTCCACCGCGTGCTCGTCGGCGCCGCGTGGCAGCGTACGGAGCAGGGCCGACCTCGACAGCACCCGGCCCGGCGTCGCGGCCAGCGCCCGCAGCACCGCCATCGGAGCCGGCGCGAGCGGCCGCAGTTCGCCGTTCATCACCGCCGCATGCCCGCGCAGGACCAGCGTGTGCCCGCCGACCTTCAGCCGGATCGCCCGCTGGGGAAGCTCGTCGACCAGGGCGTGCACCAGCGCGGCCGGATGCGCCCTGCCCGGTGTCACGACCGGCACCCCGTGCTGGCGCAGCGGTGCCGCCGTCACCGCCCCGACGCAACTCGCCAGCACGTCGGACCGCAGCGCGTCGAGTACGGCGTCGCCGTTCGCGCCGGCGGCCCGTAGCAGCGCGTCCACGGCCGGCGCCGACGTGAACGTGACCGCGTCGACGAGCCGGCCGGTGACGAGGTCGACCAGCCGGTGCAGCGGGGCCGGGTCGACCGGCGGCGCCCAGCGGTAGACCGGCACCTCGATCACGACGGCCCCGGCGGCCTCCAGGGCGGCGGTCTGCTCCGGTTGCCGTTCGCCGTGCAACTGCATCGCCACCACCCGGCCGGCGATGCCCCGCCGGCGCAGGTGCTCGACGATCTCGTCGTGCCCCTCCGAACCGGGGGACCACCCGACCCGCAGCCCGGCCGCCCGGACCGCGCGTCCGGCCTGCGGGTCGCGGGTCACGACGTGCGCCGGCCCGAGTACGGTGCGCAGCGGCTCGCCCAGCCCCCAGCCGTCGGCCGCCTCCAGCCAGCCACGCATCCCGATCCCAGTGTTGACGATGACGATGTCGGGCGGGCTGTCCAGGCAGGCCCGGGTGGCGGCCCGCAACTCGGTGTCGTCGGCGAGCGGCACGATGCGCAGGGCCGGTGCGAGCACCACCCGGGCCCCGTGGCGTTCGAGCATGGTGGCCAGGTCGTCGCGGCGGCGGTGGGCGGTGACGCCGATGGTGAACCCGGCGAGTTCGTCGCTCACCGCCGGGCCACCGGCCGGCTGGTGACCCGGGCGCCGGCGGGGATCGCCGGCCGGGCGGCCGTCACCGGGCACGTCCTCGACCCTGGCGGGGTCTTCCGCCGCTGGCAGGTGCGGTACGCGCTGACGCCCCGGCCGCTCCGGCCCGGCCGCGTCGCAGCGTGTGCACTGCCTGTCATGACGGAAGCGTGCCGCCGGGCGGTTTCGCTGGAGCGTCCCGATTGTTTCGCGCCTGCTAAGAGCGGTGTCCGGTGGCCGGCCGCGCGGGGCGGACGGGTAGGGTTCGGCGGGCGGTCCCCGTTTTGACCGTGCGTTGTACCACCGGGTATCGTTGCCTGCTGTTGTGCGACAGCCGTTTAGGCGTACCCCCCGGTACGCTTGTCGTCCGTGTGATCTGGGTGCGTGTGATCCGTACCGCGTCATTCGTGCGATTCATGCCTGGCGCGCGGTCAACACAGCGCTGACGAGAACCCAGACCGACGACGAGACAAGGTAGACCTGTGCGTACGTACAGCCCGAAGCCGGGTGAGATCGAGCGTCAGTGGCACGTCATCGACGCCTCTGATGTCGTGCTGGGCCGTCTGGCCACCCACGTCGCCACGTTGCTGCGTGGTAAGCACAAGCCCACTTTCGCGCCGCACGTTGACACCGGCGACTTCGTCGTCGTCGTCAACGCCGGCAAGGTCGCTCTGACCGGCAACAAGCGGCAGACCAAGGTGGCCTACCGCCACTCGGGTTACCCCGGTGGTCTGAAGCAGGTCGGCTACGACGAACTGCTGACCAAGCGCCCCGAGCGGGCCATCGAGCTGGCCGTCAAGGGCATGCTCCCGCACAACCGGCTCGGCCGGCAGCTGATCAAGAAGCTGAAGGTCTACCCTGGTGCCGAGCACCCGCACCTCGCGCAGCAGCCGGTGCCGTTCGAGATCAAGCAGATCGCGCAGTGAGCGCGGACGAAGGAAGCAGCATGACCGACACCACCGCGCCCAGCCCGACGGCCGTCGCCGAGGCAGTGGTGCCCGCCACGACTGCCGCCCCCGTTGCGCGGGCGCCGCGCGGCGACCGCCCGATCCAGACCGTCGGCCGCCGCAAGGAGGCCATCGTCCGGGTCCGGATCGTCCCCGGCACCGGCAAGATCACCTGCAACGGGCGCGACCTCGAGGCGTACTTCCCGAGCAAGGTGCACCAGCAGCTGATCAGGGAGCCGCTGGTGACCGCCGAGAAGACCGAGATCTTCGACGTGATCGCCAACCTGCGTGGCGGCGGCATCACCGGCCAGGCCGGTGCGCTGCGGCTCGCCATCGCCCGCGCGCTGTGCGCGAACGACCTCGACGACCGGCCCGCCCTGAAGAAGGCCGGCTTCCTCACCCGGGACGCCCGGGTCAAGGAAAGCAAGAAGTACGGTCTCAAGAAGGCCCGTAAGGCGCCTCAGTACTCCAAGCGCTGATCCGTTCAGCGCACTTGTACCTCTGACGGACGGTCGGGTCCGCCCCCCATTTTGGTGGCGTACCCGGCCGTTTCCGTTTTCTCTCTCATCGTTGGTGCTTCCGGAGGTCTCACGCATGGGTCGGTTGTTCGGCACGGACGGGGTACGCGGGAAGGCGAACGCCGACCTCACACCCGAGTTGGCGCTCGCGATCGCCGTCGCCGCGGCGCACACCCTCGCCGAGTCCGACCGCAGTCACGCTCCGCTGGCGGTCGTCGGCCGGGACCCGCGCGCCAGTGGCGAGATGCTGGAGGCCGCCGTCGTGGCAGGGCTGGCCAGCGCCGGCGCCAACGTGCTGCGGGTCGGCGTGCTGCCCACCCCCGGCGTCGCCTTCCTCGTCGGCGAGACGAAGGCCGACCTGGGTGTGATGCTGTCGGCGTCGCACAACCCGATGCCGGACAACGGGATCAAGCTGTTCGCCGCCGGCGGCCACAAGCTGCCCGACGAGGTCGAGATGCGGATCGAGGCCGCGATCGAGGCCAACGCCGCCACGGCCTGGGACCGCCCCACCGGCGCCGGTATCGGCCGGGTGCACGACCTGCTGGACGGAGCCGACCACTACGTACAGCACCTCGTCGGCTCGGTGCCGCACCGGCTCGACGGCCTCAAGGTCGTCGTCGACTGCGCCAACGGCGCGGCCGCGGACATCGCGCCGGTGGCCTACAAGGAGGCCGGCGCCGAGGTCATCGCGATCCACGCCGAACCCGACGGGCTCAACATCAACGACGGCTGCGGGTCCACCCACCTCGACGTCATCCGGGCCGCCGTGGTCGAGCACGGCGCGCACCTCGGCCTCGCCCACGACGGCGACGCCGACCGGTGCCACGCGGTGACCGCCGACGGCGAGGAGGTCGACGGCGACCAGATCATGGCGATCCTGGCGCTGGCCATGCGCGAGGCTGGGACGCTGACCGACGACACCCTGGTCGCCACCGTGATGAGCAACCTCGGTCTGCGTCTCGCCATGTCGCGCGAGGGCATCCGGCTGGTCGAGACCCGGGTCGGCGACCGCTACGTCCTGGAGGAGCTGCGCGCCTCCGGGCTGGCGCTCGGCGGCGAGCAGAGCGGCCACATCATCGTGCCCGCGTACGCCACCACCGGCGACGGGGTGCTGACCGGGCTGCACCTGATGTCGCGGATGGCCGCCACCGGCCGGTCGCTGGCCGACCTGGCGTCGGTGGTGACCAAGCTGCCCCAGGTGCTGGTCAACGTGCCGGTCGGTGACCGTACCGTGGGCGCGACCGCGCCGGCCGTGGTGGCCGCGGCGGAACGGGCCGAGGCCGAGCTGGGGGAGACCGGTCGGGTTCTGCTGCGCCCGTCGGGCACCGAGCCGCTGGTGCGGGTGATGGTCGAGGCGGCCAGCGAGGAGACCGCCCGCGAGGTGGCGGAGCGGATCGCCGCCGAGGTCCGCCAGGCCAGCCCGGCCTGATCCCGCATCAGGGTTGCGCGTTGATCAAGGAGTAGTTGCGCGACAAACGTCGTGTGACGGGCACGCTTTGTCCTTGATCAACGCGAAACCCGGGCGTGCGGGCGGCAGGGCACGTTCAGTGCGCCATGCCGCGTAGGCGGGTGACCGCCTCGGTGAGCACCGTCGGGCGTTTGCAGAACGCGAAGCGGACCAGATGCCGGCCCGCCGCCACGTCGTCGTAGAAGACCTGGGTCGGTACGGCGACCACGCCGCAGCGGTCCGGCAGCGACCGGCAGAACTCGACGCCGTCGTGACCGCCCAGCGGGGTGATGTCGGTGGTGATGAAGTAGGTGCCCTCGGACGGCAGCACCCCGAAGCCGGCGTCGACCAGCCCCTCGGCGAGCTGGTCACGCCGTGCCTCGAGGTCGGCCCGGAACCCCTCGTAGTAGCTGTCGGGCAGGCCGAGCGCCACCGCGACCGCGGGTTGCAGCGGGCCGCCGTTGACGAAGGTCAGGAACTGCTTGACCCGCATCACGGCGGAGACCAGCGCGGCCGGACCGCTGACCCAGCCGATCTTCCAGCCGGTGCACGAGAAGGTCTTGCCCGCCGACGAGATCCGCAGCGTGCGCTCGCGCATGCCGGGCAGGGTGGCCAGCGGGACGTGCGCCGAGCCGGCGTCGGAGAAGACCAGGTGCTCGTACACCTCGTCGGTCACCGCGTATGCCCCGTGTTCCTGGCACAGCGCCGCGATCAGGGCCAGCTCGTCGGGGGTGAAGACCTTGCCGGTCGGGTTGTGCGGCGAGTTGAGCAGCACGAGCCGGGTACGCGGACCGAACGCGGCGCGTAGTTCGTCGGGGTCGAACGCGTACCGGCCGTCGGTGCCGGGGCGCAGCGTCACCGGCCGGCGGACGGCCCCGGCCAGCGCGATCGAGGCGGCGTACGAGTCGTAGTAGGGCTCGAAGGTGACGACCTCGTCGCCGGTCTCGCACAGGCCGAGGATGGCGGCGGCGATGGCCTCGGTCGCCCCGGCGGTGACCAGCACCTCGCCGTCGGGGTCGTAGTCGAGCCCCCAGAACCGGCGCTGGTGGTCGGCGACGGCGGCGCGCAGTGCGGGGATGCCGGGTCCGGGCGGGTATTGGTTGTGGCCGGTGCGCAGCGCCTCGGCCGCGGCGGCGAGCATCTCCGGCGGCCCGTCGGTGTCGGGGAATCCCTGGCCCAGGTTGACCGCGCCGGTGCGCACCGCCAGCGCCGACATCTCCGCGAAGATCGTCGTGCCGAACGGGCGCATCCGTCGCACCAGCGGGTCGGTGCCGGCTGCGATGCTCACCGGACCACCCTAGACGTGCCGGTCAGCCCCGTCGATGCTCTGCCGTACGACCGCGACGGACCGCACGCCGGTGTCGGGCCGGTTGCTCCCGGGATCGTCCGGACCGGCCCCGCCGCGAGGCGTGTCCCCCGATGCCCGCCTCAATCAAGTCAGGTGATTGATAGCCTCACTTTCGAGCAACCATGGTGAGTGATTCTCCGCTACGCTGCTGCCCATGTGTGGAATCGTGGGGTACGTCGGCGCCCGTCCGGCGCTGAGCATCGTGCTGGACGGCCTGCGGCGGCTGGAATACCGCGGCTACGACTCGGCCGGGGTGGCGGTCGTCTGCGAGGGCGAACTGCTGACCGAGAAGCGGGCCGGCAAGCTGGCCAACCTGGAGAAGGCGCTCGCCGAGCGGGGCATCGCCGACCCGGACGGCACCGGGCCGGTCCTCGGCATCGGTGACGGCACCACCGGCATCGGGCACACCCGGTGGGCCACCCACGGCGGCCCGACCGACCGCAACGCCCACCCGCACGTGGCCCGCGACGGCCGGGTCGCCGTCATCCACAACGGGATCATCGAAAACTTCGCGAAGCTGCGGGACGAGCTGGAGGCCGAGGGCGTCGAGTTCGCCAGCGACACCGACACCGAATGCGCCGCGCATCTGCTCGCCGGCGCGCTCGCCGAGCTGCGCGCCAGTGGGGCGCCGGAGGGGCCGCAACTGCTCGCGGCCGCCATGCGGCAGGTCTGCGTCCGGCTGGAGGGAGCCTTCACCCTGCTCGCCGCCGACGCCGCCATTCCCGGCGCGGTGGTCGGTGCGCGGCGCAACTCGCCGCTGGTCGTCGGTCGTGGGGCAGGGGAGAACTTCCTGGCCAGCGACGTGTCGGCGTTCATCGAGCACACCCGCGACGCGGTCGAGCTGGGCCAGGACCAGGTCGTGCTGATCACCGCGGACAGCATCGACATCACCGACTTCGACGGCCATCCGGCGACCGGCAAGGACTTCCACATCGACTGGGACGCGTCGGCTGCCGAGAAGGGCGGCTACGACTACTTCATGCTCAAGGAGATCGCCGAGCAGCCGCAGGCGGTCGCCGACACGCTGCTCGGCCGGCTCACCGAGACCGGCGAGATCATGCTCGACGAGGTCCGCCTCAGCGACCAGGACCTGCGCGACGTCGACAAGGTCTTCATCGTCGCCTGTGGCACCGCCTACCACTCCGGGCTGGTGGCGAAGTACGCGATCGAGCACTGGACCCGCATCCCCTGCGAGGTCGAGCTGGCCAGCGAGTTCCGCTACCGCGACCCGGTGCTCGACCGGTCGACGCTGGTGGTGGCGATCTCGCAGTCCGGCGAGACGATGGACACCCTGATGGCGCTGCGGCACGCCAAGGAGCAGAAGGCCCGGGTGCTGGCGATCTGCAACACCAACGGCTCCACCATTCCGCGCGAGTCCGACGCGGTGCTCTACACCCACGGCGGGCCGGAGATCGCGGTCGCCTCGACCAAGGCGTTCCTCACCCAGCTCGTGGCCTGCTACCTGATCGGTCTCCACCTGGCCCAGGTGCGTGGCGTCAAGTACGCCGACGAGGTGGCCGCCGTCGTCGCCCAGCTCCAGGAGGTGCCGGACAAGCTGCGTACGGTGCTCGGCGCGATGGAGCCGGTGCGCGAGCTGGCCCGGGAACTGTCGACCGCCGGGACGGTGCTCTTCATCGGCCGGCACGTCGGCTACCCGGTCGCCCTGGAGGGCGCGCTGAAGCTCAAGGAACTGGCGTACATGCACGCCGAGGGGTTCGCCGCCGGTGAGCTGAAGCACGGCCCGATCGCCCTGATCGACCAGGGCACCCCGGTGATCTGCGTAGTTCCGTCGCCGGCCGGCCGGAGCGTGCTGCGCGACAAGATCGTCTCGAACATCCAGGAGGTACGCGCCCGGGGCGCCCGCACCATCGTGATCGCCGAGGAGGGCGACGAGGCGGTCCTGCCCTTCGCCGACCACGTGATCTACGTGCCGCGTACGCCGACGTTGCTCGCGCCACTGGTCACCAGCGTGCCGCTCCAGGTCTTCGCCTGCGCGGTCGCCGACGCCCGTGGGCACGACGTCGACCAGCCCCGCAACCTGGCCAAGTCGGTCACGGTGGAGTAGCCGGCAGCCGGCCCGCGTCGCCGAGCGCGATGCGGGCCATGGCGTCCAGCGCCCGGTTGTCGTGGTCCCAGTAACCGGTGTGCCCGTTCGGGTCGCTGGCGAAGACCCGCGCGCCGAAGTCGCGGTCGCTCGGATCGTGGCCGAACCACAGGTCGTCGCCGGGGCGGCTGAACGCCAGCACCGGCCCGATGCCCGGCAGCGCGACGCCGAGCGCCAGGTCGCCGGCGAGCGCGCCGACCGAGGGGACGTAGCGGATCACGTCGTTGCCGGCCGTGCTCGCCCACACCCGCCCGGCCGGCAGCCCGAGGTCGCGGGCGTGATCCACGCCGACCCCGGGGGAACCGACGAGCACCAGGTCGTCGGCGGCGAGTCCGTGGTCGCGGGCGGCGGATCCGACCACCAGCGACCCGTAGCTGTGCCCGACCACCGTCTGGTGGGCGGGACCGCCCTCGTGGCTGGCCCGCAGCCCCTCCTGGAACCGGTGCAGCGCCGGACCGGCGTCGTGGGCGTACGACGCGCGGTGAGCCTCGTGCACGAAGTCCGGTGCGTCGTAGTCGAGCCACAGCACGGCCGCCGCGGGTTGGTCCGGGGCGAGTTCGGCGGCCCGGGCCAGGATCCGCTCGGCCCGGCCCAGCTCGCCGTCGGCGCTCGGCAGGTCGGAGGTCATTCCCGGCACGTAGGTGACCACATGGTCGGCGCGGTCGGGGTCGCCGAGCGCCACGACGGTCCGGCCGTCGCCGGCCGGGTCCAGGCCGAGCAGGTAGGCCCGGGGACCGCTCTCGGCGACGAGCCGCGCCTCGATCGCGTCCAGGCCGCCGAGAATCGCGGCGATCCGCAGGCCCTCCAGATGGTTGCCGGGCAGCCGGGGCCAGGTGGCCAGCAGTTCGGCCCGGCGGGCGAGCAGGTCGGCCCGCAACTGCGGCAGGAGCAGCCGGTTGGCCTGGTCCCGCATCGCCACCGGCACCCCGTCGAGGCCACCGACCAGCGCCGGCTCGTGCCGTACGAGCCAGCGCCGCTGGGCCGGGGAGAGACCGTCCCACCACCTGCGTACGGCGGCCGGATCGGCGTCGCCCGCCGGGCGGTCCGGGGGCGGCTCGGTCGTCCACCCGGTCACCGCCGCGGTGGCGAGGCCGGTGAGCCGCCCGGCCGCCTCCCGGTCGGCCCGCGTGGCGAGTTCCAGCGCGGCGCGGATCTGCGCACCGACCCGCAGCACGGCCGCGCCGGCCCGCGGGTCGACCTGCGGCACGGCGGGATCGAGCGACACGTCGCCGTGCCGGTCGATCAGTACCCGGTTCATGGCGGCACCGCGTACGGCGTCGTCGAGCAGCGCCTTGGCCCGGACCAGCAGGGCGGCGAACTCGGCCAGGATCTGGTCGATCTCGACCAGGGCCGGCGCGGCGGCCTCGACCGCGCCGCGCAGCGTGTCGAGCCGCGTCCCGGCCGTGCCGGCGGCCGGCCCGGCCCAGCTGTCGGCCAGCGCCGACCGGGTTCGGGCCACCTCGGCCGCCCGCCGCCGCACCATGGCGTCGAGCCCGCGCCAGGCCGTCCCGGCGGCCCGCCACGCGGTCGGGTCGGCGGCCCAGAGTTGCGCGTAGCCGATCATCCGATGCCGGCCATGCGTCGCGCCGCCCGGTCGTCGGCCGCCTCGTAGCCGTCGGCGGACCGCCGCAGGGCGTCGGCGGTGTCCGCCGCCCGGCCGCCCAGCACCGTCGTCGACCGGTGGACCGCCGCCTCGACCTGCGCCAATGCGGCGGCGGTGGCCCAGCCCGGGGCGGTGACGACCAGCCCCGGAGTCGTGCCGAGCCCCTGACCGAGCCGGTGGGCCGTGGCGCTGAGGTCGCCGCCGGCCCGGCGCAGGGCGGCGATCCGCACCCGGATGGAACCGTCGGTCATGCGTCCTCCCCGGACCTCGTCGTCCCCACGGACCTCGTTTGTTCCCACGGACCTCGTTTGTTCCCGCGGACCTCGTCGTCCCGCGGACCCCGTCGTCCCCGCGGACCTCGTCGGCGTCGACGCTAGGCGCGCGCCGGTGCGTACCGGGGGCCCTGTGGAGCGCGGGCGACCGGCGTACCCGAGGGTTGTCCACAGCCCTTGTCCACCACGGACCGCACGGATAGCCTGCGCCCCGTTAGGGTGATCGGGTGATCGTGGCTGTCGGCATCGACGTGGTCCTGGTCGAGCGGTTCGCCCGGGCGCTGGCGCGCACACCACCGCTGGCCGAGCGGCTCTTCACCGAGGCGGAGCGGCACACCGGTGCCGGCAATCCGCGCTCGCCGGAGTCCCTGGCCGCGCGGTTCGCGGCCAAGGAGGCGGTGGCGAAGGCGCTCGGCGCCCCGGCCGGGTTGCGCTGGCACGACTGCGAGGTCGTCGCCGACCCGGACGGCCGGCCCTGGTTGACCGTCTCCGGCACGGTCGCCGCCGCGGCCGACGAGTGCGGCGTCAACCACTGGCACCTCTCGCTGTCCCACGACGGCGGGATCGCCTCGGCGATGGTGGTGGCCGAGCGATGAGGGCGGCGTGGCGGGCGGCCGACGTACGGGCCGCCGAGGACGGACTGATCGCCAGCCTGCCGGCGGACACCCTGATGCGGCGGGCCGCCGCCGGACTCGCACGCCGCTGCGCGCTGCTGCTCGCCGAACGCGGCGGGGTCTACGGCGCCCGCGTGCTGCTGCTCGTCGGGGCCGGCAACAACGGCGGCGACGCGCTCTACGCCGGTGCCACCCTCGCCGGCCGGGGCGCGACCGTGTCCGCACTCGCGCTGGCCTCCGACCGGATCCACGGTGGAGGGCTGGCGGCACTGCGTATGGCCGGCGGCCGGCTCGTCACCACCCTGCCCGGCCGGGCCGACCTCGTCGTCGACGGCATCGTCGGCATCGGGGCCGCCGGCGGGCTGCGCCCCGACGCCGCCGCCCTGGTCGCGAAACTCGACACGCTCGCGTCCGCCGGGGGCGGCCGGCCCACGGTCGTCGCGGTCGACGTGCCCAGCGGCGTCGCCGTGGACACCGGCGACGTGCCCGGGGCAGCCGTACGCGCCGACGTCACCGTCACCTTCGGCTGCCTCAAACCGGCCCTGGTGGTCGGGCCGGCGGCCGTCCGCGCCGGCGAGGTCGACCTGGTCGACATCGGGCTCACCGACCGGCTGCGGGGCACCCCGGCCCTGCTGGTGCCCGAGTGGGACGACATCGCGGACTGGTGGCCGGCGCTCGGCCCCGAGTCGGAGAAGTACACCCGCGGCGTGGTCGGGGTCGCCACCGGCTCGACCACCTATCCCGGCGCCGCCGTGCTGTCCGTCGGCGGTGCGCTGGCCGGTCCGACCGGACTGGTCCGGTACGCGGGCGGCGCGGCGGCCGAGGTGCTGCACCAGCATCCGTCGGTGATCGCCACCGGCCGGGTCGCCGACGCCGGCCGGGTGCAGGCCTGGGTCTGCGGTTCCGGCCTCGGCGGCGGGGAGGCGGCCGCCGCCGAACTGCGGTCGGTGCTCGCCGCGCCGGTACCGGCGGTGCTCGACGCCGACGCGCTGACCATGCTCGTCGACGGCAGCCACGCCCGCCGGCTACGCGACCGCGACGCGCCGACCGTGATCACCCCGCACGACCGCGAGTTCGCCCGGCTCGCCGGTTCGCCCGCCGGCTCCGACCGGGCCGGCGCCGCGCTGCGCCTGGCCGCCTGGATGAACGCGGTCGTCCTGCTCAAGGGCGACCGTACGGTGGTCGCGACGCCGGACGGTCGGGCGTACGTCAACCCGACCGGCAGCCCCGCGCTGGCCACCGGCGGCACCGGTGACGTGCTCGCCGGCCTGCTCGGATCGCTGCTCGCCGCCGGGCTGGCCCCGGAGCGGGCCGCCGTGGCCGCCACCTTCCTGCACGGACTGGCCGGCCGGGAGGCCGCCCGGCGGGGCCCGGTCACCGCCCCGGACGTCGTCGACGCCCTGCGCCCGGTCGTCGCCCGCCTCACCGCGCGGTGAGGCGCGAGCGCTGGTGACGGATACGTCGTGGCGACCGGCTCGGGGCGTCGGCCGCGGTCAGTAGGCTGAGCAGCATGTGGCAGGCCGAGGTGCGGATCGACCTTGACGCGATCCGCGAGAACGTGGCCCGGTTGCGGGCCGGCACGAGCGCCGAGCTGATGGCGGTCGTCAAGGCGGACGGCTACGGGCACGGGATGCTCCCGGCCGCCCGGGCGGCCCTGGACGCGGGCGCCGACTGGCTCGGGGTGTGCACCCTCGACGAGGCCCTTACCCTGCGTCGCGCCGGGGTGACCGCGCCGGTGCTCGCCTGGCTGCTGGCACCCGGGCTGCCGCTGCACGAGGGGGTGGCCGCCGACGTCGACCTGAGCGCGGCGTCGGTCGACCAGCTCGACGAGGTGCTGACCGCCGCCGGCCGGGCCGGCCACCCGGCCCGCGTCCATCTCAAGGTCGATACCGGGCTGGCGCGTGGCGGGGCGACCGCCGCCGACTGGCCGGTCCTGCTGGAGGCCGCCGCCAAGGCCCAGGCCGACGGCACCATCGAGGTGGTCGGGGTCTGGAGCCACTTCGCGTACGCCGACGCGCCCGGGCACCCGACGATCGACCGGCAACTCGCCAACTTCCACGAGGGGCTGGCGCTCGCCGAACGGTGGGGGGTGCGGCCGCGCTACCGGCATCTGGCCAACTCGGCGGCCACCCTGACCCGACCCGACACCCACTTCGACCTGGTCCGTCCCGGTCTGGCCGTCTACGGGCTGTCCCCGGTCGTCGGCGAGCGCTACGGGCTGCGGCCGGCGATGACGGCCCGGGCCCGGGTGATGCTCGCCAAGCGGGTGCCGGCCGGCCAGGGCGTGTCGTACGGCCACACCTACACCACCGCCCAGGAGACGACGCTGGCGGTCGTACCGCTCGGCTACGCCGACGGGATTCCCCGGCACGCCTCCAACGCCGGCCCGATCCAGCTCGGCGGGCGGGTCCGCACCATTGCCGGCCGGGTCTGTATGGACCAGGTGGTGCTCGACTGCGGCGACGACCCGGTGGTGGCCGGCGACGTCGCGACGCTGTTCGGGCCGGGCGACGGCGGCGAGCCGACCGCCGACGACTGGGCCGAGGCGGCCGGCACGATCAACTACGAGATCGTGACCCGGTTCGGCGGCGTACGCGTACCCCGGGTCTACGACGGGGCCCGCTGATGGCGGCTGACAACGGGCGGACGAAGGCGAAGCGGCGGGCCGGCATCTTCGGCGCCGTGGTCGGTGTGGCGGCGGCCGGGCTCGCGGCCGGCATCGCCGCCGAACGGGCCATCGTCCGGCGGTCCAAGCGGGGCGTCGGCGACATCTACGCCGAGGAGCGGTTCGGCGCCCTGCCGTACGACGAGACGTGCACCGTCACCACCGCCGACGGTACCGACATCCACGTGGAGATCGTCGAGCCGGCCGACGGGGTCGAGATCGACGCCGGATTCATCACCGGGGTGGCGGCCGGGCCGGCCGAGCCCACCATCGTCTTCGTGCACGGCTTCTGCCTCGACATGGGCACCTTCCATTTCCAGCGTTCGGAGCTGACCCGGCGCGGCGACTACCGGATGGTCTTCTACGACCAGCCCGGGCACGGCCGTTCGGGCCGGCTCGAATCGGGGGAGTACGAGCTGCCGGCGCTGGGGGAGACGCTGCGGGCGGTCATCGACGAGACGGTGCCGGAGGGCCCGCTGGTGCTCGTGGGGCACTCGATGGGCGGCATGACGATCATGGCGCTGGCCGAGCTCTACCCGGAGATGTTCGAGCGGCGGGTGGCCGGTGCTGTGCTGATCGCCACCTCCGGCGGCCTGGTGGAGCAGGCGAAGTTCGGCCTGCCGACCATCATCTCCCGGTTCGGCAGCCCGCTGTTGCCGCTGGTCAACAACGCGACCCGGCTCACCGGCGGGGTGATCGACCGGGCCCGCACCGCCGCCTCCGACCTGGCCTGGCTGCTGACCCGCCGCTACGGGTTCGGCACCACCCGGCCGAGCCCGGCCCTGGTGTCGTACGTGGAGAAGATGAACTCGGGCACCACGGCCGAGACGGTCGCCCGCTACCTGCGTACCCTCTACACCCATGCCCGCTATCCGGCGCTGGCCACCCTGCGGGAGACCCCGACCCTGGTCATCGTCGGTGACAAGGACATGATCACTCCGGTGGCGCACTCCGAGGAGATCCTTCGTCGCCTGCCGGACGCCGAATTCATCAAGATCGCTGACAGTGGCCACGTCGTCATGCTCGAACACGCCGACGAGGTCAACGCCGTGCTGATCGACTTTCTCGGGAAGCTCGAACGATGACCGAACTGTCCACCGTGGAGGAAACTCGGGCGTACGGCGCCCAGCTCGCCGGGATCCTGCGCGCGGGAGACCTGCTGGTGCTGGCCGGGCCGCTGGGCGCCGGCAAGACCGCGCTGACCCAGGGCATCGGCACCGGACTCGGCGTGCTCGGCGACGTCACCTCGCCGACGTTCGTCATCGCCCGGGTGCACCGGCCCGACCCGGCCCGCGGCGGCCGGGTGGCGCTGGTGCACGCCGACGCCTACCGGCTGGGCTCCACGTCGGACCCCCGGGCCGAGATCGACGACCTCGACCTCGACGCCTCGATGGACGACTCGGTGACCGTCGTCGAGTGGGGCGAGGGCATGGTCGAGCAGCACGGCGACGGCCACCTGCTGATCCGTATCGACCGGCGCGACGACGACACCCGGGTCGTCGAACTCGTACCGGTCGGCGGCGACTGGGCGGGCCGCCTGGCGAAACTGGGATATGTCGCACCGCCGTTCTAGGGTTCGGTCATCGTCCGAATCCACGAAAGGCCGCTGATGTCCCTCGACCTCCCGGCGCTCCTCCCGCCAGCCTGGCAGACGCTGCTGGCACCGCACCTCGACGCCGACCGCACCGCCGCGCTCGGTGCCTTCGTCGCCGAGGAATACCAGACCCAGACGGTCTACCCGCCGGTCGACGACCTGTTCAGCGCCTACCGGCTCTGCACGCCCGAGGACACCCGGGTGCTGATTCTCGGCCAGGACCCCTACCACAAGGCCGGCCAGGCCCACGGGCTCAGCTTCAGCGTCCGCGACGGGGTGTCGGTGCCGCCGTCACTGCGCAACGTCTTCAAGGAGCTGAACGAGGACCTCGGTGTCCCGGTGTCCCGCAACGGCAACCTGACCGCCTGGGCCGAACGCGGCGTGCTGCTCCTCAACGCGGTCCTCACCGTCCGCGAGGCCAAGCCCGGTTCGCACGCGAACAAGGGCTGGGAGGAGTTCACCGACGCCACGATCCGGGCGCTGAACGCCCGGGACAGCCGGGTCGTCTTCCTGCTGTGGGGCGGCTACGCCCGCAAGAAGGCGGCGCTGGTCACCAACCCGGCCCACGTGGTCCTCGAAGCCGGCCACCCCAGCCCGATGAACCCGAAGGGCTTCCTCGGCAGCCGGCCGTTCAGCGCCACCAACAAGGCCCTCGCCGACGCCGGGCTGCCCGGCATCGAGTGGGACCGCTCCGCCGGCTGACGCAGGTCGCCGCCCCGGACGGGCGGGCCCGGACGGCGTGTCGCGTACGCCGGGCCGGCCGGTGCCGGGCCGGCACCACGGCGCCGATTAAGGTGCACAACGTGCTGGTACTCGTGGTGGACTCGGCGACCCCGGCGGTGACGGCCGCTCTCGTGCGGATCACGCCGGACGGGGTGGCCCCGGTGGCAGCGCGTCGCGCCGTCGACGCGCGGGCGCACGGCGAACTGCTCGCCCCCCAGGTCGACGCGCTGTTCGCCGAGTCCGGCGACCGGCCGGCCGACCTGGCCGCGATCGTCGCAGGCCTCGGCCCCGGCCCGTTCACCGGGCTGCGGGTCGGGCTCGTCACCGCCGTCACGATGGGCCAGGTGCTCGGGATCCCGACCTACGGGGTGTGCTCGCTGGACGGCGTCGGTCGGCCGGCGGCCGGCGGCGAACCGGTGCTGGTGGCCACCGACGCCCGGCGCCGGGAGGTCTACTGGGCGGTCTACGCCGGCACCGGCGAGCGGGTGGCCGGCCCCGACGTGCACACTCCGGCCGAGGTGGCCGGCCGGGCCGGTGAACTCGGTGCCACCGCCGCCGTCGGCGACGGCGCGCACCGCTACGCCGACGCACTCGGCCTTCCGCTGCGCTCCGAGCCCCGCTACCCCGACCCGGTCGCCCTCGCCGAACTGGCCGCCGAGCGCGTCCTCGCGGCGGCCCCGTCCGAGCCGTTGACCCCGCTCTACCTGCGCCGGCCGGACGCGGTGGCCGCCACCGGCCGCAAGCCGGTGCTGCCGTGACCGGGCGGGGCGAGGTGGCGCGGTGAACCCGGCGGGTTCCGGTGAACCGGGCGGCATCCGGCTGACCCGGATGCGGTGGTGGCACGTCGACGAGGTGCTGCCGATCGAGGCGGACCTGTTCGGGGCCGAGCAGTGGTCGGCCGCCATGTTCTGGAGCGAGCTCGCCGGCGGGCACCACTACCTGGTCGCGCTCGACCCGGCCGGCACCGTGGTCGGTTACGCCGGGCTGGCCGTCATTCCGCCCGACGAGAGCTGGGTGCAGAACATCGCCGTACGCCGCGACGCCCAGCGGTCCGGGGTCGGCCGCCGGCTGCTGGAGGCACTGCTGGCCGAGGCCGCCCGCCGCGAGGTACGACGTACCCTGCTGGAGGTCGCGGTCGACAACGCCGCCGCGCAGAGGCTCTACGCGGCGTACGACTTCGAGCCGGTCGGGATCCGGCGCGGCTACTACCAACCGAGCAACACCGACGCCCTGGTGATGATGCGCAATGGCTGACGAACCACTCGTACTCGGCATCGAGACGTCCTGCGACGAGACGGGGGTGGGCATCGTACGCGGGCACACCCTGCTCGCCGACGCGCTGGCCTCCAGCGTCGACCAGCACGCCCGGTTCGGCGGCGTGGTCCCCGAGGTCGCCAGCCGCGCCCACCTGGAGGCGATCGTGCCGACCATGCGGCGGGCGCTCGACCAGGCCGGGGTCACGATCGCCGACATCGACGCCATCGCGGTGACCGCCGGGCCGGGGCTGGCCGGTGCGCTGCTGGTCGGGGTCGCCGCCGCGAAGGGCTACGCGGTCGCCGCCGAGAAGCCGATCTACGGGGTGAACCACCTCGCCGCGCACGTCGCCGTCGACACCCTGGAGCACGGCCCCCTGCCCGAGCCGGCGGTCGCGATGCTGGTCTCCGGCGGGCACTCCTCACTGCTGCTGGTCGACGACCTGACCGCCGGGGTGACCCCGCTGGGGGCCACGATCGACGACGCGGCCGGCGAGGCGTTCGACAAGGTGGCCCGGCTGCTCGGGCTGCCGTTCCCCGGCGGCCCGCCGATCGACCGGGCCGCCCGGGAGGGGGACGGCGCCGCGATCGCGTTCCCGCGCGGCCTGACCGCGCCGAAAGACCTGGCCGCGCACCGGTTCGACTTCTCGTTCTCCGGGCTGAAGACGGCGGTCGCCCGCTGGGTGGAGGCGCGGGAGCGGGCCGGCGAGCCGGTCCCGGTCGCCGACGTCGCGGCGTCGTTCCAGGAGGCGGTCTGCGACGTGCTCACCGCCAAGGCGATCGACGCCTGCCGGCAGCACGGGGTCGAGACGCTGGTCATCGGGGGCGGGGTGGCCGCCAACTCGCGGCTGCGGGTGCTGGCCGAGCAGCGCTGCGCCCGGCACGGGATCACCGTACGGGTGCCACCGCCCCGACTGTGCACCGACAACGGCGCGATGGTGGCCGCGCTCGGCTCGCACCTGGTCGCGGCCGGGATCGCGCCGAGCCGGTTGGACCTGCCGGCCGACTCCGCGATGCCGTTGACGACGGTGAGCGTGTAGTGTCCGCGCACGTGATCGTGCGGATGTGGGAGGCGCGGGCCGAGCCGGCCCGGTTCGCCGACCTCATCACGTGGGTGTGCGAGACGGTGCTGCCGGAGTTCGACCACAGTCCGCTGCACCTGTCGAGTGAGGTCTTCTCGTCGGTCGACCACCGGGTGGTGGTCATCTCGAAGTGGCGCAGCGCCCCGATGGCGCTGCCCGACCCACCGCCGGCACTGGTGGCCCGGCCACCCCACACATGGGACTTCACCCAGGTCGACCGCTGATCCACGACCGGGCCGGTGCCGCCGGTCGATGCCGGCGCGGCCGGCCGGAAAACCGCTGGTGACCAACGGATGAGTCTCGTAACGTCGGCGGTGCTATGCGGCCCTTACCCGTCGGTGATCCCGGCACCCCCGACCACCGCAGCGCGACCCACTACCTGATCTGGCTGGCTCGCCGCGCGTGGCCGTCGATGACCGGCGCCGTCCTGCTGGCCATCGTCTGGATGGTGGCCCAGGCACTGATGCCGGCCGTGATCGGCCGCGCCATCGACGTCGGAATCGCCGGCCGGGACCCCGACGGCCTGCTGCACTGGGGACTGGTGCTGCTCGGTCTCGGCGTGCTCCAGGCCGCCGCCGGTGTCGGGCGACACCGGTTGGCCGTCTTCAACTTCCTCGCCTCCTCCTACCGCACCATCCAGCTCACCGTCGAGCGGGCCAACCAACTCGGTGCCACCCTGCCCAAACGGCTGGCCGCCGGCGAGGTGGTCAGCATCGGCACCGCCGACATCAGCCACATCGGTGCCGCACTCGACATCACCGCCCGGGGCACCGGTGCCGTCGTCGCGATCGCCACGATCACCGTGATCCTGCTCGCCACCTCGGTCCCGCTGGGGCTCGTCGTCCTGATCGGCGTACCGCTGCTGATGGCGGTCGTCGGCCTGCTCATCCGCCCCCTGCACCGGCAGCAGGAGGAATACCGCGACCAGCAGGGCACCCTGACCACCCGCGCCGGCGACATCGTGGCCGGGCTCCGGGTGCTGCGTGGCGTCGGCGGCGAGCCGGTCTTCTCGGCGCGCTACCGGGCCGAGTCGCAGGACCTGCGTAAACGGGGGATGCGGGTGGCCGGTATCGAGTCCTATCTGGAGGCGGCCCAGATCCTCCTGCCCGGCGTCTTCGTCGTCCTGGTGACCTGGCTCGGCGCCCGGTTCGCGCTCCGTGGCGACATCACCGCCGGACAGCTCGTCGCCTTCTACGGCTACACGGCGTTCCTGGTCTCGCCGCTGCGGACCCTGACCGAGGCGATCGAGAAGATCACCCGTGGGCACGTCGGCGCGCAGCGGGTCGTCCGGCTCTTCACGCTCACCCCGGAGCTGTCCGACCCGGCCCGGCCCCGGGAGTGGCCGCGATCCGACGCCGAACTGGTCGACCCCGAATCCGGGCTCGTGGTCGCCCCAGGCAGGTTCACCGCGCTCGCCGCGGCCGACCCCGTCGACGCGGTGGCGATCGCCGACCGGCTCGGCCGGTACACCGACAGCGAGGCGAGCTATGCCGGCGTACCCCTGCGGGAGCTGGCGCTGACGTCGGTCCGGGAGCGGATCCTGGTGGCCGACAACGGCGCCGCCCTGTTCACCGGCCGGCTCCGGGCCGAACTGGACCCGCACGACCGGGCCGACGACGAGACGGTCGAAGCCGCGCTGGTCGCGGCGAGCGCGACGGACATCGTGGCGGCGCTGCCGGCCGGGGTCGACGCGGTCGTGGCCGAGCGGGGCCGGGAGTTCTCCGGCGGCCAGCAGCAGCGGCTGCGGCTGGCCCGCGCCCTGGTCGCCGATCCGCAGATCCTGATCCTGGTCGAGCCGACCAGTGCCGTCGACGCGCACACCGAGGCGCGGATCGCCGGCCAGCTCGGGCCGGCCCGGGCCGGCCGTACGACGCTGGTCTGCACGACCAGCCCGCTGGTCCTCGACCGGGCCGACCGGGTCGTCTTCGTCGAGGACGGCAAGGTCGTCGCCGAGGGTGGCCACCGTGAGCTGGTCGCCACCGAGCCGCGGTACGCCGCCGTCGTCACCCGCGGGGAGGAAGCGTGAGCGGGCGGGCGTTGCCGGTCGCCGACGCGGCGCAGGCGCGGGCGTACGCCCGGGTGCTGTTCCGCCGCCACCCACGTGCCCTGGCCTGGGCGCTCGGCCTGCACGCGCTCGCCGCGATCGCCGGGCTCGTCGCGCCGCGGCTGCTCGGCGACCTGGTCGAGGCGATCTCGCAGGGTACGACCACGGTCACCGTGGACCGGATCGCGCTGGCGATCGGCGGGTTCGTGGTGGCCCAGGCGGTACTGGTGCGGTTCGCGCACCTGGCGTCGGCGCGCCTCGGAGAGCGGGTGCTCGCCGAACTGCGGGAGGAGTTCGTCGACCGGATCCTGGCCATCCCCTTGTCTACAGTGGAGAAGGCTGGCTCGGGCGACCTGCTGACCCGGACGTCCCGCGACGTCTCGGCGCTGTCGAAGACGGTTCGGTTCGCCGTGCCCGAGACGTTGATCGCGATGGTCACCTGCGTCTTCGTCGCGCTGGCACTGGTGCTGGTCAGCCCGCTGCTGGCGCTGCCGTGCCTCATCGCGGCGCCGCTGCTGTACGCCGGAACCCGCTGGTACCTGCGCCGGGCGCCGGCCGGCTACCTGCGGGAGAGCGCCACCTACTCCGACATCACCGACGGCATCGCGGAGACCGTCGACGGTTCGCGGACCACCGAGGCACTGCGCCAGGCGGCCCGGCGCCGGGTTCGCACCGACGCGGACATCCGCCGGTCGTACGCGGCCGAGCGGTACACCCTCTTCCTGCGTACGGTGTGGTTCCCGGTTGCCGAGATCAGCTACGTCATCCCGGTGGCGGCCACCCTGGTCCTCGGCGGCTGGTTCTACTTCGAGGGCTGGGTGACGCTCGGCCAGGTCACCGCCGCCACGCTCTACGTACAGCAGTTGATCGACCCGCTGGACCGGTTGCTGTCCTGGCTCGACGAGCTGCAGGTCGGCGGTGCCTCGATGGCCCGGTTGCTCGGCGTCGCGCAACTGCCCGACGACCGGGCGGCGTCGGCGGCCAAGCCGGACGGCGAGCGGGTCGTCGCCCGGGACGTCCGGTTCTCGTACCTGCCGGAGCGCGACGTCCTGCACGGTGTCTCGCTCGCGGTCGAGCCGGGGGAGCGGCTGGCGATGGTCGGCCCGTCCGGGGCCGGCAAGTCGACCCTCGGCCGGCTGCTCGCCGGCATCCACGGTCCCCGGACCGGCGTGGTCACGGTCGGCGGGGCGCCGCTCGTCGGCCTGCCGATCGAGGAACTGCGTTCGCACGTGGCCCTGGTGACCCAGGAGCACCACGTCTTCATCGGCACGCTGCGCGACAACGTCGCCATGGTCCGCCCCGACGCCTCCGAGGACCAGGTACGCGCCGCGCTGGCCGCGGTCGACGCGCTCGGCTGGGCCGACGAGTTGCCGGAGGGTCTTGCGACGGTCGTCGGCGCGAAGGGACATCCGCTGTCGGCGGCGCAGGCGCAGCAGTTGGCGCTGGCCCGTCTGGTCCTCGCCGACCCGCACACGCTGGTGCTCGACGAGGCCACGTCCCTGATCGATCCGCGGGCGGCCCGGCAGCTCGAACGCTCGCTGGCGGCGGTGCTGGAGGGGCGTACGGTGATCGCGATCGCGCACCGGCTCTTCTCCGCGCACGACGCGGACCGGGTCGCGGTGGTGGAGGACGGCCGGATCGCCGAGCTGGGATCGCACGACGAACTGGTCGCCGCCGACGGGTCGTACGCCGCCCTCTGGCGCTCCTGGCACGGCACCCGTCCCTAGCGTCAGGTTCCACCATCCGGCCGGGTGCTTCGGCGGCCCGCGCCGCGGGCAGTCGGCACGCGCTGCCGGGACGGTCCCGCGACCGGGTCCTGCTGTCTGGCGGGTCCTGCTGTCTGGCGGGTCCTGCCACCGGACGGGTACTGCTGTTGCGGTCCACAGCGAATTCGGCGTACCCACAGCGAACTCGCTGTGGACCAGAACAGCAACATGTCCCCGCTCGACACCTGGACCTCTTGGTCAAGGATCAGGCTGTTGCAAAGACTTCTTTGCAACAGTATCTTTGCATCCATGTCTTTGGAAGAGGATCGGGTTTTCCTCGACGGGCGTTCGTTGCGGGGGATCGCCCACCCGCTGCGGGTCCGCATCCTCAGTGCACTGCGCGAGGACGGGCCCGCCACCGCCACCCGGCTCGCCGAACTTCTCGGCGAGTCGACCGGCTCCACCAGCTACCACCTGCGCCAGCTCGCCACCTACGGCTTCGTGGTGGAGGACACCGGGCGCGGCGTCGGCCGGGAACGCTGGTGGCGGGCCGCCCACCGGTTCACCAGCTTCGACGGCGAAGCCAACCGGGACATGCCCGAGGAGAGCGCCGCCTACCTGCGGGCCGTCGCCGCCCTCTACGCCGGGCGGGTCGAGCGCTGGCTCGACGAGTCGGCTGATCGCACCGGGCCGTGGCGCGGCACCGGAACCGTGAGCGACTGGCGCCTCCGGTTGACCGCCGAGGAAACCCGCGCGCTGGAGGACGAGCTGACCGCGGTGCTCGACCGCTACCGCGACAGCGACCGTCCCGCCTCGGACGGCGCCGAGCGGGTCGTCGTACAGGTGCAACTCATGCCGTTCCTCCGGACCGAGGGCGGGGCGGAAGCGTGAAACGGCAGGGCCTGATCGCGCTGCTCACCGCCGAGGTCGTCTCGCTGGTCGGCAGCCGGATGAGCATGATCGCGCTGCCCTGGTTCACCCTCGTCACCACCGGCAGCGCCGCCCGTACCGGCATCGTCGCGTTCGTCGAGATGCTGCCGTACGTGCTCGCCTGCGGGCTCGGTGGACCGCTGCTCGACCGGCTCGGCCACCGCCGGGTCAGCGTCGCCGCCGATCTTGGCAGCGCCGCCGCGCTGATCGCCGTACCCGTCCTGCACGCCGGTGGCCAGCTGCACTTCGGCGTACTGATCACGCTGATCGGCGTCGTCGGGCTCCTGCGCGGGCTCGGCGACACCGCGAAACGGGTCGTCTTCCCGGAGACCGTCGCCGCCTCCGGGATGGAGATGACCCGGGCCACCAGCCTGCACGACGGGCTCGGCCGCCTCGCCACCCTGCTCGGCGCCCCGCTGGCCAGCGTGCTCATCGCGACCCTGGACGCGTCGACCGTACTGGCCATCGACGCCGCCACGTTCCTGCTGGCCGGCGTGATCGTCGCGGTCCTGGTCCCGGGCGTACGGCGGGTGGTGGCCGCGGTCACCGACCGGGAGGCGTACCTGCCGGCGCTGCGGGCCGGGCTGGCGTTCCTGCGCCGGGACCGGCTCATGCTCGGCATCACGCTGCTGCTGTTCGTCACCAACCTCGCCGACGCCGCGTACGGGACGGTGCTGGCGCCGTTCTGGGCCAGCGACGTGATCGGCTCGCCGGTCGCGCTCGGGGTGCTGTCCGGCGTCTTCGCGGTCGGCGCGGTGCTCGGCAACGTGGTCTTCACCGCCGTGGCGCCGAGGGTGCCGCGGTTCGCGGTGTTCGCCGTCGGGTTCCTGATCGCCGGGGCACCGCGGTTCGCCATCCTGTCCGTGGCCGACGCGCTGTGGATCGTGTACGTCGTGTCGTTCGTGGCCGGCGTGTCGATCTCGGCGGTCAACCCGATCCTCGGCGCGGTGTCGTACGAGCGGGTTCCGGAACACCTGCGGGCCCGGGTCCTCGGCCTCGGGCAGGCGATCGGGTGGGGTGGCATGCCGCTGGGCAGCCTGCTCGCCGGCTGGGCGGTGCAGGGCTTCGGCCTGAACGTGGCACTGATGCTCTTCGGTGGCGCCTACCTGGCGGTGACCGTGCTGCCGTTCGTCAGCCCGACCTGGCGCCAGATGAACCGTCCACCCACCGACCAGCCCTCCACCACCGACCAGCCCTCCACCACCGACCAGCCCTCCACCACCGACCAGACCTCCGCCCCCGCCGAGCCCGCGCACCCCGCCGCCCCGGGCACCCCCGCCGAGCCGGTGCCGCGCTGAGTGCCGAGCCCGTGCCGAGCCGGTGTCGCGTTGATCAAGGAGGAAGCGTGCCCGCTTCATGCGAATTGTCGCGCAACAACTCCTTGATCAACGCGGCGCCAGCGGCGCCAGCCGAGGGCCGCGCGCCAGTCCCGGGGGCAGGGTCAGGGGGTGGCGTCCAGGGGGGCCGCGAGCAGGTGTTCGAAGGCCAGTTCGGCGGCGCCGATCAGGGCGGCGTCCTCGCCGAGTTGCGGGGTACGCAGCTTGACCTGCTCCCGCGACGCGGGCAGCGCCATCGAGTTGAGCCGGCTGCGGACCCGGGCGGCCGAGGCGAGGTAGACGTCGCGCAACGTACCGCCGAAGATCACCATTCCGGGGTTGAAGATGTTGACCAGGTTCGCCACCCCGAACCCGAGCCAGTCGCCGACCTCACGTACGGCCGCCTTGGCGCTGGCGTCGCCACGGGCCGCCGCGTCGACGATCGACAGCGCCGCCCGGCGCCCGGTGCCACCGCCGCCCGCGGCGCCGTCCAGCAGGGCGTATTCGCCGATGACGGTTTCCCAGCAGCCCCGGGAGCCGCACCCGCACTCCCGCCCGCCGGGCTGCACCACCATGTGGCCGACCTCGCCGCCGAGGCCGCCGTGGCCGGTCAGCCGCCGGCCACGCACGATGATCCCGGCGTCGACGCCCACGTCGCGGTGCAGGTAGATGAGGTCGTCGCAGCCGACCGCGGCGCCCCGGGCGTGCTCGGCCAGCGCCGAGACGTCGGCGGCGTTGCCGACCAGGATCGGCCGCTCCGGGGCGAGGTGCGCGTCGAGCGCCGCGCCGAGCGACCGGTCGACGAAGCCGGTCTCCGGCTTGACGTGGACCGGCCCCTCCTCCCGCATCTCCAGTCCGCAGACCGCGACGCCGGCGCCGACGTACGTCGAACCGGCCGGGACCGCCTGCTGCATCTCCTTGACGAAGGCGGCGAGCAGCGGCGCGGTCTCGGCGGCGGCGACCCCGTACGGGCGGGCCGTCTCGCGCCGGTCGAGTACCGCGCCGCCGAGTCCGACCCGGGCGGCCCGCAGCCGGTCCACCTCGATGCTGTACGCGTAGGCGAAGACGCGTTCGGACTCTGGCCGGACGACCGGTGACGGCCGCCCGGCCCGGCCGGTTTCCCGCGGTGCCCCCTCGCTGACCAGGCCGGCACCGGCGAGGTCGGCGGTGAGCGCCCCGATGGTGCTGCGGTTGAGACCGAGCGCGGTGGTGAGTTCGGCCCGCGAGGTGGCCCCGTGGATGTGCACGTAGCGCAACAGGGCACCGAGGTTCTGCCGGCGGATCTCCTCCTGGCTCGGTCCTACACGCATCGTCTCGGTAACTCCACGGTGGCGGCGGTCAGCGGTTGCCGGTGGCGGTGGCCCGACGTCGGGACAGCGCGTCGACGCCAGCGGCCAGCAGCAGTACCGAACCGGTGACCACGTACTTGACCCCCGAGCTGTATCCCATCAGACCCATCCCATTGTTGATCACGGCGACCACGGCGCCGCCGAGCACCGCGTCGAGTACCCGGCCCTTGCCGCCGAAGAGGCTGGTGCCGCCGATGACCGCGGCCCCGACCGCGTAGAGCAGGACGTCGCTGCCACCGGTGTTGGCGTCGACCGAGTTGGCCCGGCTCGCCGCCACGATTCCACCGATCGCCGCCATCGCGGAGCAGATGACGAAGACCGAGATCCGGATCCGGTCGACGTTGATGCCGGCCCGCCGGGCCGCCTCCTTGTTGCCGCCGACAGCGTAGATGTGCCGGCCGTACGCGGTGCGCTGGAGCACGAAAGTCCAGACGATCAGCAGTACGGCGATGATCGGCACCACGATCGGCACGCCCTTGAGCGAGGTGACCAGCACCCGGCTGCGTTCCTGGTTGAGGATGTAGACGGCGACGCCGAGGATCAGTGCCAGCCCGCCGATCCGGGCGGCGACCACGGCGAGCGGGTCGGTGACGAGTCCCCGGGCCGCCCGTTTGCGGTGCCGCAGCAACTGCACGGCGGCGTAGCCGGCGACCGCGACGCCGGCCAGCACCCAGCCGAGCACCGGCGGCATGTTGCGGTTGGCGATCGCCACCAGGACGCTGTCGCGCACCGACACGTTGTTGCCGCCCTTGATCAGCAACAGCACGATGCCCTGGAACGCCAGGAAGCCGGCCAGCGTCACCACGAACGACGGAATGCCGATCTTGGCGACCAGGAGCCCGAGCACCAGGCCGATCAGCACCCCGGTGCCGAGGGCCGCGAGCAGTGCCACGTACCAGGGCAGGCCCTGCTCGGTGACGAGCACCGCGAGCACGGCGGCGCAGACCCCGCTGGCGAAGCCGGCGGACAGGTCGATCTCGCCGAGCAGCAGGACGAAGACCAGCCCCATCGCGATCAGGGTGACCGCGGCGCCCTGGGTGAACAGGTTGGCGAAGTTGCCGGCCGACAGGAACGAGGGGCGCATGATCGAGAAGACCACGCAGAGCACGACCAGACCGAGTACGGCCGGCAGCGCCCCGATGTCGCCGCCGCGTACCCGGGCCAGGTAGCCCCGGACGTGGTCGCCGAGGGTCGGAGCGGGCGCCGGTGCCGACTCCTTCTGCACCGCAGCCGTCGTGGTGGTCATCGGTCCGCTCCCGTGCTGGTGGTCTTGCCGAGGTCGGCGGTGCTCTCCGTGCGACCGGCCGTGATGAGTTCGACCACCTGGGCGTGTGTCACGTCGGTGGTCCGTACCTGGGCGACCATCTGCCCGAGATAGAGCGCCGCGATGCGGTCGGAGACGGCGAAGACGTCGTTCATGTTGTGCGAGATGAGCACGACGGCCAGGCCGTTGTCGGCGAGCCGGCGGACCAGTTCGAGCACCTGCGCGGTCTGCGCGACGCCGAGCGCGGCGGTCGGCTCGTCGAGGATGACCAGCTTGCTGTTCCACAGCACGGCCTTGGCGATCGCCACCGTCTGCCGCTGCCCGCCGGACAGGCTGGAGACGTGCTGGCGCAGGGACTGCACCGTACGCACCGACAGCCCGGCGAGCGTGTCGGCGGCCATCTGCTCCATGGTCGCCTCGTCGAGCACCAGCCCGCTGCGCTTCTCCCGGCCGAGGAACATGTTCTGCACGATGTCGAGGTTGTCGCAGAGCGCGAGGTCCTGGTAGACGACCTCGATGCCCAGGCCGGCGGCGTCCCGGGGGCTGTTGATGCTGACCGGCGCGCCCTCGAAGAAGAACTCGCCCGCGTCGGTGGGATGGATGCCGCTGATGCACTTGACGAGGGTGGACTTGCCGGCGCCGTTGTCGCCGACGAGGGCCGTCACCTCGCCGGGCTGGACGGCGAAGGCGACGTCGCGCAGGACCTGTACGGGACCGAAGCTCTTGTCGATCCCGCGTAGCTCCAACAGGGGTGTCGCGGACACGGATGGTCTCCTTCTGAAGTGTCCGGTCGGGCGGTGTCCGGCAGGCCGCCGCCCGGCACCGGCGGGCGTGGGTACGCCCGCCGGTGGCTGCCGGGCGGCGGCCTGACGACCTTGGCGGGGACTAGCTGATGCCGACCTCGGCGCACCGGGCGGCGAACTCGCCGGCGCACAGTTCGGCCTGGGTGACGTAGCCGTCGTCGACGACGTCCTTGACGTTCTCCTTGAAGATCGCCTTCGGGGTGAGCAGCACCGACGGGACGTCCCGGCCGCTCTCCGGGTCCTTGACCGTCGTCTCGACGTTGCTGGTCTCGCCCTTGGCCAGGGCGATGGCCAGTTCGGCGGCGGCGTCCGCCTCCTGCTTGATCGCCTTGTAGACGGTCATGCACTGGTCGCCGGCGAGGATGTTCTGGAGCCCTTGCACGGTGGCGTCCTGGCCGGTGACCGGGACCTTGCCGTTGAGGTTGTTCTTCTTCAGCACCGAGATGACCGCGTTGCCGAGGCCGTCGTTGGCGGCGAGCACGCCGTCGATCTTGCCGCCGGTCGAGGTCAGCATCTGTTCGAAGATCGTGCCGGCCTGGGTGTTGTTCCACTCCGGGACGGACTGGTCCGGGCCCTTGGTGTATTCCTTCGAGTCGTACTTGGGGTCGAGGACCGAGTCGTAGCCGTTCTTGAACAGGGTCGCGTTGTTGTCGGTGGGGGAGCCGTTGAGTTCGGCCACCACCGGGTTCTGGGCGCCCTTGTCGGCGAGGCACTTCACCAGGCCCTCGCCCTGCTGCTTGCCGACCACCTCGTTGTCGAAGCTCACGTAGTACTGCGCGGAGCCGCCCAGGGTCAGCCGGTCGTAGTCGATCGTCGCGACGCCCTGCGACTTGGCCTTGTCCAGCACCGCCTTGCCGGTCCCGGAGTCGAGGTTGACGATCATCAGCACGGTCGCGCCGTTGGTGATCATCTGGTCGGCGATGGTCTGGAAGGCGGCCTTGTCGCCCTGGGCGTTCTGGATGTCGTGCGCGATTCCGGCCGCGTCGAACGCCGCCGCCAGGAACTTGCGGTCCGCGGTCTCCCAGCGGGCCGAGGAGGCGCTGTCCGGCAGGATCACGCCGATCTTCGGCGTCGCGCCGCCGGGGCCGGTGTCTTCGCCGTCGCCGCACGCGGCGACCCCGCCGACGGTCAGCAGGCCCACGGCGGTCAGGGAGAGGATCCCTCTGCGCATTGCACGGGTCCTTTCGGAGGGTGAGCCCCGGACGAGGGGCAGGGTGGGGTTCGGACCGGGGGTGCGAAACCGGTCATAATGTTTTGTTGTGTCCGGCAACGTATTAGGTGCGGCGTGGGTCACACAAGAGTGCCGAGGCGGCGAGTTTGTTGTCGGCGATAACAATTCAGCAACGTCACCGAATTCGGCGGTCGCGGTCCTGGTCAGGCGGTTGCGATGGCGGCGAGGGTCGCGTCGGTCAGGCTGATCAGGTCACCCGGGGCGATCTCGATCTGCAGGCCCCGCCGGCCGCCGGAGACGAACACCGTCGACCACCGCGGCGCCGAGACGTCCAACACGATCGGTAGCCGGGTCCGCTGGCCGAGCGGGGAGATGCCGCCGGTGACGTAGCCGGTCGCGCGCTCGGCGGCCGCCGGCTCGGCCATCGCGCCCCGCTTGCCGTCGGCCGCGGCCGCCAGCGCCTTGAGGTCCAGCGAGCCGGTCACCGGCACCACGCCGACGGTGAGCCGGCCGTCCACAGTGGCCACCAGGGTCTTGAACACCCGCTCCGGCGCCACCCCGAGTGCCGCGGCGGCGGCCAGGCCGTACGACGGCGCGGCCGGATCGACCCGGTAGGGGTGCGCGGTGAACGGCACCTTCCGTCTGGCCAGCAGTGCCGTCGCCGGGGTGCCCTTGCCCGCCATGGTCGCGACCCTACCGCCGCCCCGGCCGGTCGGCAGCGCAACGCCCGAGGGCCGGCTTCACCCCACTGTCGACGGCCGGCTCAGGCGACCGGCCGGCACAGGACGACGGTCGGTGCGCCGGCGACCCGGGTCAGCACGAGGGAGGTCGCCGCCGGGCCGGCGAGGCGCAGGTCACGGCGCAGCCGTTCCGGGTCGAGGGCGGAGCCCCGCTTGAGGATCTCGACCCGCCCGACGCCCCGGTCACGCAGCAGCGCCCGCAGTTTCTTGAGCGAGAACGGCAGCACGTCGGTGATCTCGAAGCAGCGGCCGTACGGCGTGACCCGGCCCTGGTCGGTGTAGACGTAGGCGATCGACGGGTCGGCGAGCACGCCGTCCACGGTGGCGGCGAACTCGGCCACCAGGTGGGCGCGCACCACGGCGCCGTCCGGGTCGTGGAGGTGGCCGCGCGGGGCACCGACCGGCGCGGCGATGTCGCCCGGCCCGGTGAGTTCGGTCACGGCGGGAACCGGGGACGCGCCGGCCGGTGCGGTGCGCAGCAGGGTGGCCCGGCGCGGCGTCGCCGCGAGCGGTCCACACCAGAACGCCGCCTCGACCACCTCACGATCGACGCTGACCCACTCGGCCTCGGCGCCCTCGGGTACGAGCGCGTGGTCGACGCCGGGGGCGACCTTGACCACGGTTGCCGGGACCCGGCGGGTCAGTTCGGCGACGAAGTCCCACGGCGGGGAGTAGGCGGTCGGGTCGAAGACCCGCCGGCCGGTGCCGGAGCGGCGGGCCGGGTCGCAGAACACGGCGTCGACGGTCGACACGTCGAACCGGGTGGCGTCGCCGCACGTGACGGTGAACCGGTCGGCCACGCCGGCGGCCACCGCGTTCGCGGCGGCCATCGCCGCGGTCAGCGGGTCGGCCTCGACGCCGTACACCCGGATGCCGGCCCGGGCGGCGGCGATCGCGTCGGCGCCGAGGCCGCACCCGAGGTCGGCCAGGGTCCGTACGCCGGCGGCGGCCAGCCGCGCGGCCCGCCGGTCGGCGACCACGGCGCGGGTGGCCTGCTCCAGGCCGGCCCGGGTGAAGAACATCCCGGCGGCGACCGGGCCGAACTTGGCGGCGGCCCGCCGCCGCAGGTCGGTCTGGGTGAGCGCGGCGGCGGCGAGGTCGGCGGGTACGCCCCGGGTCCGCAGCGCGGCGGCGGCGGCCAGCGGGTCGCCGCCGGGCAGTCCGGCGGCCGCGGCGAGCGCGGTCTCCCCGGTCGGGGTACGCAGGGCGTCGAGCACGGCGAGTTCCACCGGCCCATTGTGTCGGGCCGGTCGGCGCCGGTGCCGGCTACGTCATCCGGCGGGTCGGGTTGGCACTCTCCTTGACGGAGTGCTAGCGGCGGCCTAATCTGCGATTAGCACTCTCGACAAGAGTGTGCCAGCGATCCGGCCCCGGCCGGTGGCTGGACAACGCCAGGCGGACCGGCACCCGCGACGACGGACCGCCCGGTGGCATGAGGCAGATTGACGCCGGTTGGGCGATCGACCGGCTACGAAACCAGATACCCCAGGAGGGTATGCCCGTGACTACCGCGACCAAGGTTGCGATCAAGCCGCTCGAGGACCGGATCCTGGTCCAGGCGAACGAGGCTGAGACCACCACCGCTTCCGGCCTCGTGATCCCCGACACCGCCAAGGAAAAGCCGCAGGAGGGCACCGTCCTCGCCGTCGGCCCCGGCCGCATCGACGAGAAGGGCAACCGGATCCCGGTTGACGTCCAGGTCGGTGACACCGTCGTCTACTCGAAGTACGGCGGCACCGAGATCAAGTACGCCGGCGAGGAGTACCTGGTGCTCTCCGCCCGCGACGTCCTCGCGGTCATCGAGAAGTAACCAACTGATCCGTGACGCAGCCCCGGACCGGCTCGCCGGGCCGGGGCTGCGTCGCTTCGAGAGGAACATAGATGGCGAAGATCCTGAGCTTCTCGGACGACGCCCGACACCTGCTCGAACACGGTGTCAACACCCTCGCGGACACGGTCCGGGTCACCCTCGGTCCGCGCGGGCGCAACGTCGTCCTGGACAAGAAATTCGGCGCTCCCACGATCACCAACGACGGTGTCACCATCGCCAAGGAGATCGAGCTCACCAACCCGTACGAGAACCTCGGCGCGCAGCTCGTCAAGGAGGTGGCGACGAAGACCAACGACGTCGCCGGTGACGGGACCACCACCGCGACCGTGCTCGCCCAGGCGATGGTGCGCGAGGGCCTGCGCAACGTGGCGGCCGGCGCCAACCCCTCCGGCCTCAAGCGGGGCATCGAGGCCGCGGTCGAGAAGATCTCCGCGGCGCTGCTCGAGAAGGCCGTCGAGGTCGACAGCCGGGCCGCGATCGCCCACGTGGCGACCATCTCGGCGCAGGACGCCACGATCGGTGACCTGATCGCCGAGGCGATGGAGAAGGTCGGCCGCGACGGTGTCATCACCGTCGAGGAAGGCTCCACCCTGGCCACCGAGCTGGAGGTCACCGAGGGCCTGCAGTTCGACAAGGGCTTCATCTCTCCGCACTTCGTCACCGACTCCGAGGCGCAGGAGGCGGTGCTCGACGACCCGTACATCCTGATCACCACGCAGAAGATCTCCGCGATCGAGGAGCTGCTGCCGCTGCTGGAGAAGGTCCTCCAGACCAGCAAGCCGCTGCTGATCATCGCCGAGGACGTCGACGGCCAGGCGCTGTCGACCCTGGTGGTCAACTCGATCCGCAAGACCGTCAAGGTCACCGCGGTGAAGGCACCCGGGTTCGGCGACCGCCGCAAGGCGATGCTCCAGGACATGGCGATCCTCACCGGTGCCGAACTGGTCGCGCCCGAGCTCGGCTACAAGCTCGACGCGGTCGGCCTGGAGTCGCTGGGCACCGCCCGGCGGGTCGTGGTCGACAAGGACAACACCACCGTCGTCGACGGTGGCGGACGGCCGAACGAGGTCGCCGACCGGGTCGCCCAGATCCGCAAGGAGATCGAGGCCTCCGACTCCGACTGGGACAAGGAGAAGCTGTCCGAGCGGCTGGCGAAGCTGTCCGGCGGCATCGCGGTCATCAAGGCCGGCGCGGCCACCGAGGTCGAGATGAAGGAGCGCAAGCACCGCATCGAAGACGCGATCGCCGCCACCCGCGCCGCCGTCGAGGAGGGCACCGTACCCGGTGGTGGCGCCGCGCTGGCGCAGATCACCTCGGTGCTCGACGGCGACCTCGGCCTCACCGGCGACGAGAAGGTCGGTGTCAGCATCGTCCGCAAGGCGCTGGTCGAGCCGCTGCGCTGGATCGCCCAGAACGCCGGCTTCGACGGCTACGTCGTCGTGCAGAAGGTCGCCGAGAGCAGCTGGGGCACCGGCCTCAACGCCGCCAGCGGCGAGTACGTCGACCTGGCCAAGGCCGGCATCATCGACCCGGTGAAGGTGACCCGCAACGCGGTCGCCAACGCCGCCTCGATCGCCGCGCTGCTGCTCACCACGGAGAGCCTGGTCGTGGAGAAGCCGGCCGAGCCGGAGCCGGCCGCGGGCGGCCACGGCCACTCGCACGGCCACGGACACGGCCACCAGCACGGCCCGGGCTTCTGAGTCCGGCGTCGACGCACGCGGATCGGGGCGCCCACCGTACGGTGGGCGCCCCGATTCCGTCAGACGGTCAGTGCGCGGCGGCGGGTACGGCCGCCGGGCGCTGGGCCGGCACCGTCGACCGGTGCGGGCGGCCCAGGCGGGCCTCCAGGCGGGCGATGTCGACCCGGGACAGCCGGCGGTCGGCGGCGTCCTCCCAGCCGACGGCGAGCAGCCGCAGCCGCTCAGCCTCGCTGAAACCACCCCACACGCCGTACGGCTCGCGTACGGCCAGCGCGTGCGCGGCACACTCGGCCCGCACCGGGCAGCTCCCACACACGGACTTGGCCTTGGCCTCGCGCCGGTTGCGTGACGATCCCCGCTCGCCGTCGGGGTGGAAGAACTGGGCGCTGTCGCGCCCACGGCAGGCACCGAGCCGCTGCCACTCCCACAGGTCGACGATGGGTCCGGGCAGTCTGTTCACGTTCGACATCAGCACCCCTCCTCCCGCGCGGCCCCGCGGTCAGCTCACCTCGACGATCTGGCGGTCGGTCCGGGCGACGGGCCGCGCAGGCGCACCGGATCCCGACCTGTCGATGGCGATACCCCGCTTGCGCGAACCTCACACGTCCCTGATCGATTCGTTGCCGGAGGCGTGTCGATTCGTTGTCGGTAGGGAAGTGGATGGGCCGGTGAAGTGTCCGGAACTTTCCCTTTCCTAAGCCGTTAAAGCACGTAATGATCACATGCTTCCGTGGTCTTCTCCTTGAGGAAAGGGGGATCACTGTGCGTACCGTCCTCGTGTGCGTCCGGACGCCGATCGCCGCCCGCAACGTGGCGTCCGCCGCCGCCCGGCTCGGGATGTCCGCCGCCGTCCGCACCGCGGTTTCCGAACCCGAGGTGCTGCTCCGGCTCGCCGAGGGCCCGGCGGAGGTGGTGCTCGCCGACACCGCGCTGACCCGCCCGGACAGTGCCGGGTTCACCCGCCGGGTGCTGGCCCGCGCACCCGGCGCCGTACTGGTGCTCTTCGGGCCGGAGGACCCGCGGGTCGCCGCCGCCGCGATCGCCGCCGGTGCCCGCGGCCTGATCCAGGGCGGCGACCACGACCTGGTCAGCGTGGTCGCCAAGGCGTTGCTGCTGCTCTGTGTGCCCGGCCGGGCCGGGGTCGGACTGGGCGCCGGGCGAGGTACGGCCGGTAGCGGGGTGTCCGGGACGGGTGGATCGGCGCGGCTCGCCGACCGGTCCGGGGTGCCGCCGCTACCCGGCCAGCCCACGATGGTGCCCGCCCAGCGCGGCGACGAGGGGCACGACGGTTTCTATCCGCCGCAGGCCGACCCACGGGCCGGAAACAGCCCCGACGGCCGCTATGCCGGCCCGCCGACCCGGCGCGACACCGGCCCGCCGGCCATGGCCGCGCCGGCCGGCCCGCCCGGGCGGCGGATCACGCTCACCGAACGCGAACTGCAGGTGCTGCGGGGGATGTCCGACGGCAAGAGCAACGCGGAGATCGGACGCGAACTCTTCGTCTCGGAGGACACCGTCAAGACCCACGCCCGCCGGCTCTTCCGCAAGCTCGGCGCCCGGGACCGGGCGCACGCCGTGGCGGCCGGCTTCCGGGCGGGCCTGGTGGCCTGACCCGGGCCCGGGCGACGGGGCGGTACGGTGCCGGCGCACGGGGGCCGGCACCGGCCGGCGGCACCGGGGCGCCGGTCAGTCCCCGGTGGCCTCGTCGTCCTCGACGTCGTCGGTGCCCTCGGTCAGGGTGTCGTGCACCCCGTCGGCGTAGCCACGGGCGTAGTCCCAGGTCACGTAGTGGTCGGGATCGGGGTCGAAGGCCGGCTCGTGCACCCGTGTGCGCCCGGAGTCGAGCAGGTGTCGCAGGTTGCCGCGCAGCAGGTCCCAGTCGAAGTAGTGCGGCTCCCGGCAGTCCTCGCACTCGATGACCAGTCCGCGCACCCCGATCGGGCTCAGCAACGCCTGGTAGATCTCCAGGTCGGCGATGTCCTCCAGCACGTCCTGCCGCTCGACCTCGGTCAGCGGGTCGTGCGGGTTGTCCTGCTCGGGATCGTCGAGCCCCGCTGCCGGATCGGCGGGGTCGCCGTTGAACGGGTCGATCGGCTCGTCGTGCACCCCTCCACCGTAGTGGTAGGCGTGGCCGCCGCGCCCGCCCCGCCGTACGGTCGGGGCGTCCGACCACCCCGGGTCGCCGGGCGCGGGCCTGCCACCGGCACATGGGTACGATGAAGCGACGCGCCGCTGAGGGGACAAATCGTGGATATTTCGCCCGTGAACGATCATGCGTCGGACCGGGTCGACGCCAGCTCGACGGGTCCGGCACCCGAGCGGATCGTGCCGCTCGGTCTGACGTTCGACGACGTACTTCTGCAACCCGGCGAGTCCGACATCGTGCCGAGCCGGGTCAACACGATCACCCGGCTCACCCGCAACGTCGAGATCGCCATTCCACTCGCGTCCAGCGCGATGGACACCGTGACCGAGGCCCGGATGGCGATCGCCATGGCCCGGCAGGGCGGCATCGGGGTCCTGCACCGCAACCTCTCGGTGGAGGACCAGGCGCTCCAGGTTGACCTCGTCAAGCGGTCCGAGGCCGGCATGATCACCAACCCGGTGACCGCCAGCCCCGACGACACCCTGCGTGACGTCGACGCGCTCTGCGGGCGCTACCGGATCTCCGGCGTGCCGGTGGTCGACGCCGAGGGCATCCTGGTCGGCATCGTCACCAACCGCGACATGCGCTTCGAGACCGACACCAGCATCCCGGTCCGCCAGGTGATGACGCCGATGCCGCTGGTCACCGCCGAGGTCGGGGTCTCCAAGGACCAGGCCCTGGCCCTGCTGCGCCAGCACAAGGTGGAGAAGCTTCCGCTGGTCGACCGGGCCGGGCGGCTGCGTGGGCTGATCACCGTCAAGGACTTCACCAAGAGCGAGCAGTTCCCCAACGCGACCAAGGACAGCGCCGGCCGGCTGCGGGTCGCCGCCGCCGTCGGGGTGGGCGACGACGCGTACAAGCGGGCCCGGGCCCTGATCGACGCCGGTGTCGACGTGGTGATCGTCGACACCGCGCACGGCCACCAGCGCGCCGTGCTCGACATGGTGCGGCTGCTGAAGAAGGAGACCGCGGTCGACGTGGTCGGCGGCAACGTCGGCACGTACGCCGGGGCGAAGGCACTGGTCGACGCCGGTGCCGACGGCGTCAAGGTCGGCGTCGGCCCCGGGGCCATCTGCACCACCCGGATCGTGGCCGGGGTCGGCGTACCCCAGATCACCGCGATCATGGAGGCGGCCCGCGCCTGCCGGCCGGCCGGCGTACCGGTCATCGGCGACGGCGGTATCCAGTACTCCGGCGACATCGCCAAGGCGCTGGTCGCCGGCGCCGACTCGGTCATGCTCGGCAGCCTGCTCGCCGGCTGCGAGGAGAGCCCCGGCGAGCTGCTGTTCATCAACGGCAAGCAGTTCAAGTCCTACCGGGGGATGGGCTCGCTCGGCGCGATGCAGTCCCGCGGCCAGGCCCGCTCCTACTCCAAGGACCGCTACTTCCAGCACGACGTGCTCAGCGACGAGAAGCTGGTCCCCGAGGGCGTCGAGGGGCGGGTGCCCTACCGCGGCCCGCTGGCCGCGGTGGCCCACCAACTCGTCGGCGGCCTGCGCCTGGCCATGGGCTACGTCGGCGCCGAGGGCATCCGCGACCTGCACGAGCGGGGCCAGCTCGTCCGGATCACCGCGGCCGGGCTCAAGGAGAGCCACCCGCACGACATCCAGATGACCGTCGAAGCCCCCAATTACCACACCCGATAGGAGCCTCCTGTGCGTGACGTGGTCGAAATCGGGTCGGGTAAGACCGCGCAGCGCGGCTACCACCTGGACGACATCGCGATCGTGCCGAGCCGACGTACCCGCGACGTCGACGACGTCTCGACCGCCTGGCAGCTCGACGCCTATCCGTTCCGGATCCCGTGCGTGGCGCACCCGTCCGACGCGACCATGAGCCCCGCCTCGGCGGTCGCGCTCGGCCAGCTCGGCGGCCTCGGCGTGCTCAACGTCGAGGGGCTGTGGACCCGCTACGAGGACCCGGAGAAGGTGCTCGAGGAGCTGTCGACCCTCGACGAGGACGCGCCGGCCACCAAGCGGTTGCAGGAGGCGTACGCCGAACCGATCCGGCCCGACCTCATCGCCGAGCGGGTCCGGCAGATGCGCGAGGGCGGCAGCACCGTCGCCGTACGGGTGTCGCCGCAGCACACCCTCGCCCTCGCCCCGGTCATCCTCGACGCCGGCGTCGACATCCTCGTCATCCAGGGCACCATCGTCTCCGCCGAGCACGTCTCGACCACCGACGAGCCGCTCAACCTCAAGGAGTTCATCGCCGACCTCGACCTGCCGGTCGTGGTCGGCGGCTGCACCGACTACAAGACGGCACTGCACCTGATGCGCACCGGCGCGGCCGGCGTGATCGTCGGTGTTGGCGCTGACGAGTGGTCGACGACCGACACCGTGCTCGGCATCCGGGTGCCGATGGCGACCGCGATCGCCGACGCGGCCGCCGCCCGGCGCGACTACCTGGACGAGACCGGCGGGCGCTACGTCCACCTCATCGCCGACGGTGACGTCCAGACCTCGGGCGACATCGCGAAGGCGCTCGGCTGCGGCGCCGACGCCGTCATGCTCGGCGAGCCGCTGGCGATGTGCGACGAGGCGCCGGCCTCCGGCGCCTGGTGGCACTCGGCGGCGAGCCACCCGCAGCTCCCACGTGGGGCGTTCGGGGTCGCCGGGGAGTCGCTCGGCTCGATGGAGAAGCTGCTCTACGGCCCGTCCGACGACCCGGACGGCCAGCTCAACCTCTTCGGCGGTCTGCGCCGCGCGATGGCCAAGTGCGGCTACCGCGACCTGAAGGAGTTCCAGAAGGTCGGACTGGTCATCGATCGATGAAGATCAGAACCGCTCGGGCGGTGGGCGCCGCCGCGCTGGTGGCGGTGCTCGCCACCAGCGGGTGCACGGGCCTGCCCGGCGTCGGTGAGACACCGGTCACCTTCGAGGCCGGCGCCGACGGCATCGGCGACCCCTACTTCCCGACGTACGGCAACGGCGGCTACGACGTGCTCAGCTACGGCCTGAAGCTGCGCTACGACCCGGCCGGCGACCAGCTCGGCGGCACCGCCACCATCACCGCCACCGCGACGGCCAACCTGTCCCGGTTCAACCTCGACCTGGTCGGGCTCACCGTCTCCGAGGTCACCGTCGACGGGACGACGGCCCGGCACGCCCGCGAGGGCGACGAACTGGTGATCACGCCGGAGTCCGGACTGCACCGCGACTCCCGGTTCGTGGTCGAGGTCGACTACAGCGGCACCCCGGTGACGGTGCGCAGCCCCGACCTGGGCGAGGGCGGCTTCATCAACACCGACGACGGGGCGATCGCGCTCGGTCAGCCCGAGTCGGCCAGCACCTGGTTCCCGGTCAACGACCACCCGCTCGACAAGGCGACGTACGACATCGAGATCACGGTCCCGGAGGGGCTGAGCGCCCTCAGCAACGGAGTGCCGGGCGGCACGTCGACCGCAGACGGCTGGACCACCTGGAAGTGGGCGGAGCGCGCGCCGATGGCGAGCTACCTGACCACCCTGGTCATCGGCGACTACCGGGTGAACAGCGGCACCCACGCCGGCAAGCCGATCGTCACCGCGGTCGCGGCGGAGCTGCCGACGACGTACGCGGACGCGGCGATGGCGCGTACCGGTGAGATCGCCGACTATCTCGCCACCCTCTTCGGCCCCTACCCGTTCGACTCGTACGGCGGGATCGTCGTCGCCGAGAGCCGGATCGGCTACGCCCTGGAGACCCAGTCCCGCCCGGTCTACGGACCGTCGTTCTTCCGCCGCGACACCGGGGAGTGGGTGGTCGCGCACGAGCTGGCCCACCAGTGGTTCGGCGACAGCGTCTCGATCCACCACTGGCGTGACATCTGGCTCAACGAGGGCTTCGCCAGCTATGCCGAGTGGCTGTGGGAGGAACACGACGGCGGCCGCTCCGCGCAGGCCAACTTCGCGGACGAGTACGCCCAGACCGACTGGAGCCAGCCGACCGGCGACCCCGGCCGGTCCGGGATCTTCAGCCGGGCGGTCTACAAGCGTGGGGCGCTGACCGTGCACGCGTTGCGCCGTACGGTGGGCGACGACGCGTTCTTCCGGCTGTTGAAGACCTGGACCGCCGAGAAGCGGGACGGCAACGCCACCACCGCCGAGTTCGTCGCCGTCGCCGAGCGGGTCACCGGCAAGTCACTGCGGCCGTTCTTCGACGACTGGCTCTACGGCACCACCGCACCGCCGCTGCCGTGACCTTGGCCGGCCCGCCGGCACCGCGCGCGAGCTGAGCCGCCGGCCGGTCAGCCCTGCAGCACCAGCGACGGGTTGGCGGCGACGAACTCGTCCTCCCGGCCGGCCCGTAGCTCGGCGAGGTAGCGCCGGCCGATCTCGTCGAGCTGCTCGCCGCGGTAGCCCGAGCCGGTGCCGACCCCGGAGCCGGGCAGGCCGACCAGGGTCAGGTTCTCCGGCCGCAGGTCGCTGAGCGCGAACGCGAAGTCGATCGGCCGCTGGCCGCGGCCGTCGAAGACCAGGGCGTCACCGATCGCGGTCAGCACCTGGCCGACGGCCAGCGGATTGGTGGCCATCGAGCTGGCCAGCACCCCACGCAGCAGCGCTTTGATCAACTGCTGGTGGTGGCGCTGCCGGTCGTACGCGCCGTTCGGCAGGTCGTACCGCTGCCGGGCGTAGTCGAGCGCCTGCCAGCCGTTGAGGTGGCGCAGGCCGGGCTCGTAGACCATCTGCGGCCCGGTGTAGCCGCCCGACCTCGACGCGGTGCGCAGCTTGCCGTCGGGCCGCAGGTGGATCGAGGCGACCCGCTGGTCGATGTGCAGGTCGACGCCGCCGACCGCGTCGACGAGGTTGCGGAAGCCCCGGAAGTTCAGCACCGCGCCCGCGTCGAACTCGTCGATCCCGGTGTAGTCGCTCACCGTACGGGCCAGCAGCTGGAAGCCGCGGGCGACGTCCGGCGTGCCGCCGTCACGCTGCCGGCTGCCGTACACCATCGCGGCATTGATCTTGTTTCGGCCGCCCCGGTAGCCGGAGGCCGGGAAGGCGGGAATGTCCACCAGCAGGTCCCGGGGGAGGGCGACCAGGTGGCCGCTCTTCAGGTCGGCGTCCACCCGCAGGATCATGATCGCGTCGGCGTTCGGCTGCCAGTCCGGCACGCTTTCGCGGGTGTCGATGCCGACCAGCAGGATGTCGAGCGGACCCTTGAGGTCGGCCCCGGGCCGCGGCGTCGGGCTGGCGGTCGGGGTGCCGCCGCCGGCCGCGCTCGCCGGGCCCGACGGTCCGAACAGGTCGGCGGTCGAGATCGGATAGCGCCGTTCCAGATACCCGTCGACGACGACCGCGGCGCCGCCGAGCAGCCCGACCGCCGCGACGATCGCCACGCACCACAAGACGAGGCGCCGGCGCCTGCCCTGTCCAGTCATCGACTTTCCTCCTGCGCAGACCGCGCCGACCCGTGGCGTGAAAGGTACCCGGCCGAGAAAATGACCCGCATGCGGTACGACGTGGTCGTCATCGGTTCCGGGTTCGGCGGCAGCGTAGCCGCACTACGGCTGGTGGAGAAGGGCTATTCGGTCGCTGTTCTGGAAGCCGGTCGGCGGTTCGCCGACCACGAACTGCCCCGTACGTCGTGGCGGCTGCACCGCTTTCTCTGGGCGCCACGCCTCGGCTGGTACGGCATCCAGCGGATCAGCCTGCTCCGCCCGGCCCGCCGCGGCCGGGGCGCCGGGGTGCTGGTGCTCTCCGGCGCCGGGGTCGGCGGCGGCTCCCTGGTCTACGCCAACACCCTCTACGAGCCGCTGCCCGACTTCTACGACGATCCACAGTGGCGCCACCTCGCCGACTGGCGTACCGAACTCGCCCCGCACTACGACCAGGCGCGACGGATGCTGGGCGGGACGACGTACCCGGTCCGGACGGCCGCCGACGAGGCGATGCGGGCGGTCGCGGAGCGGATGGGGGTCGGGCACACGCACCGACCGACGCCGGTCGGGGTCCATCTCGGCCGGCCCGGCGAGGTGCGCCGCGATCCGTACTTCGGCGGCGCCGGTCCGGACCGGACCGGCTGCCTGCACTGCGGCGCCTGCATGACCGGCTGCCGGCACGGCGCCAAGAACACCCTGGTGAAGAACTACCTGTGGCTGGCCGAGCGGCTCGGGGCGCGGATCCACCCGCGCACCACGGTCACCGCCGTACGTCCCGCGCCGGCCGGCGGCTACCTCGTGACGACCGTACGCACCGGAAGCTGGACCGGCCGGCGCCGGACCGTCGAGGCGGACCAGGTCGTCTTCGCCGCCGGGGCGCTGGGCACCCAGCGGCTGCTGCACACGATGCGGGACAGCGGTGCGCTGCCCGACCTGTCCGCCCGGATCGGCGCGCTGACCCGGACCAACTCCGAGGCGATCCTCGGCGCCTCGGTGCCCCGGCCGGCGGCCCGGCGGCGGAACCTCGACTTCAGCCACGGGGTGGCGATCACCAGTTCGTTCCATCCCGACCGGCAGACCCACGTCGAACCGGTCCGCTACGGGCCCGGCTCGAACCTGTTGGGGCTGCTCCAGTCGGCCCTGGTCGACGGCGGCCCCCGACGGTTCCGCCGCTGGCTCGGCACGCTGGCCCGCCGCCCGCTCACGTCGCTGCGGCAGCTGTCGGTGCGGGACTGGTCCCGTCGTACGGTCATCGCGCTGGTGATGCAGTCGGCGGACAACTCGCTGACCACCCGGCTGCGGCGGACCTGGACCGGTGGCCGGCGGCTGGCGACCGGGCCGGGCCACGGCCCGCCCAGCCCGACCTGGATCCCGGCCGGCAACACGGCGGCGCGGCTGCTGGCCGAGGAGATCGGCGGTCACCCCGGCGGCGCGGTCACCGAGGCGGTCGACATCCCGATGACCGCGCACATCCTCGGCGGTGCGGTGATCGGCGGCAGCGCCGCCGACGGCGTGGTCGACCCCTACCACCGGGTGTACGGCCACCCCGGCCTGCACGTGGTCGACGGGGCGGCGGTGTCGGCGAACCTCGGCGTCAACCCGGCCCTGACGATCACCGCGCAGGCGGAGCGGGCGCTGTCGTTCTGGCCCAACCGCGGCGATCCGGACCCCCGCCCGCCGCAGGGCGCGCCGTACGACCGGATCGGGCCGGTGCCGCCCCGGCGGCCAGCCGTGCCCGCCGACGCCCCGGCGGCCCTGCGTCGCTGAAGCGACCGTCGCCGATCAGTCGTTGAGCTGCGGCGACGCCCCCGGGCGGGGGGTCGCCCGGCGCGGCTCCGGCCGGCCGGGCGGGACCGGGCGGCCTGTCGTGGCGGTGCCGGTGACGGTGGGTAGGCTCTGAGCACATGAGCACGCCCCGCCCGGTCCTCGTCGTCGACTTCGGCGCCCAGTACGCCCAGTTGATCGCCCGCCGCGTCCGTGAGGCGCGGGTCTATTCGGAGATCGTCCCGCACTCGATGCCGGTGGCCGAGATGCTGGCGAAGGATCCCGCCGCGATCATCCTCTCCGGCGGCCCGTCCAGCGTCTACGCGCCGGGTGCGCCGCAGGTCGACGGCGCCCTCTTCGATGCCGGCGTACCGGTCTTCGGCATCTGCTACGGGTTCCAGGCGATGGCCCAGGTGCTCGGCGGCACCGTCGCCCGCACCGGTCGCAGCGAGTACGGCGGCACCCCGCTGACCGTACGGCCGCAGGCCGGCGTGCTGCTGCGTGAGCTGCCGGCCGAGCTGCCGGTGTGGATGAGCCACGGCGACTGCGTGACCGAGGCGCCGACCGGGTTCACCGTGACGGCCGAGTCGGCCGGGGCGCCGGTGGCCGCGTTCGAGGACGTCGTGGGCCGCCGGGCCGGCGTGCAGTTCCACCCCGAGGTGCTGCACACCGAGCACGGGCAGACGGTGCTGTCCCGGTTCCTCTACGACGTGGCGGGCATCGAGCCGACCTGGACGCCGGAGAACATCATCGACGAGCAGGTGGCCCGGATCCGGGCCCAGGTCGGTGACAAGGAGATCATCTGCGCGCTGTCCGGCGGTGTCGACTCCGCGGTGGCGGCGGCGCTGGTGCACAAGGCCGTCGGTGACCAGCTCACCTGCGTCTTCGTCGACCACGGTCTGCTGCGGGCCGGCGAGGCCGAGCAGGTGGAGAAGGACTACGTCGCGGCGACCGGCATCAAGCTGAAGGTCGTCGACGCGGCCGACCGGTTCCTCGGCGCGCTCGACGGGGTCACCGACCCGGAAGACAAGCGCAAGATCATCGGACGGGAGTTCATCCGGGTCTTCGAGGCCGCCGCCCGCGAGGTCGCCGCCGCCGGGGACGTCGAGTTCCTGGTCCAGGGCACGCTCTACCCCGACGTGGTCGAGTCCGGCGGCGGCACCGGCACCGCCAACATCAAGTCGCACCACAACGTGGGCGGCCTTCCCGACGACCTCCAGTTCTCGCTGGTCGAGCCGTTGCGCACCCTCTTCAAGGACGAGGTACGCACGCTCGGCCTGCAACTGGGCCTGCCCGAGGTCATGGTCTGGCGGCACCCGTTCCCGGGCCCCGGACTGGCCATCCGGATCATCGGCGCGGTCTCCCGCGACCGGCTGGAGGTGCTCCGCGTCGCCGACCTGATCGCCCGCGAGGAACTCGCCGCCGCCGGTCTGGAGCGCGGCGTCTGGCAGTTCCCGGTGGTGCTGCTCGCCGACGTACGCAGCGTGGGTGTGCAGGGCGACGGCCGTACCTACGGGCACCCCGTGGTGCTGCGACCGGTCTCCAGCGAGGACGCGATGACGGCCGACTGGTCGCGTCTGCCGTACGACGTCGTCGCCCGGATCTCCACCCGCATCACCAACGAGGTGCCCGAGGTCAACCGGGTGGTGCTCGACGTGACGAGCAAGCCGCCGGGCACCATCGAGTGGGAGTGACCGGTCACGCCGCTGGCGGCGGGTCGGCCACCTTCGACCAGTTCGGCGGGGTGGGCCCGGCGGGCGGGTAGCTGCCCGGCGTCGGGTCCGGCCCACCCGGGTACGGGCCGGCCGCCGGGTGCGGCCAGGCCGGGGCGTTCGCCGGCTCCTCGGGCATCAGGAACCAGACGACCGGGTACGTCAGCAGCAGAAGCCCGCCGGTCGCCAGGACGGCCACGGCGAAGAGCACCCGGACGAGTGTCGGGTCGACGTTGAAGTATCGGCCGATGCCGGAGGCCACCCCGGCGACCATCCGGTCGGTGGTCGGCCGGCGCAGCTGCTTGTAGGGCGGGTGGGCGGTCGGCTGTTGGGGAGGTGATTGAGTCATGCCTCCACACTCCCGCGCCGACGGGCCCGCCGCCCTCGGTGACTCTCCTGAGCCCTACCCTGACTGTCCCCGGATGGGCGATAGCCTGTCAGGAATCTGACTCGCGTCATAGACGTGTCACATGATTCGGGAAGAATCGACCGCTGTGACCCCCGCGCTGGAGCCGCTTCGCAGGATCGCGGCGTATGCCCTCTGTGTCGATTCCGATGACCGTGTGTTGCTGGTCCGGGCCTCTCCCCGCTCGGGCACACCCGGTGTGTGGTCGCTGCCCGGCGGTGCGGTCGACCACGGTGAGGACCCCAACCACACGGTCGTGCGCGAGACGGCCGCCGAGACCGGACTCTCCATCGCCGTCACCGGCCTGAGCGACGTGCTCGCCGACATGCGCTCGCTGCCGCACCGGGGCGTCACCATCCACACCGACCGGCTGATCTACCAGGGATCGGTGCGGGGCGGAAACCTCTACGACCGGATCGGCCAGCCCACCGACCTGGCCCGCTGGGTCACCCTCGACGAGGCGAAGGGGATGCCGCTGCGCCCCTTCACGGCCACCGCCCTCGGGCTGCCCGCCGAGCCGATCGACCTGCGCCCCGACGAGGCGCCCGACTTCCCGTCGTTCTACGCCGTGCCCGGCCCGGACGGGCTGCACCGCGCGCAGCGCTTCGCCGCGTACGCGGTCGCCACCGACCCCGCCGGCCAGGTGTTGCTCACCCGGGTCTCCGACGGCTATCCCGGAGCCGGCCGCTGGCACCTGCCCGGCGGCGGCACCGACTACGGCGAGCAGCCCGGCGCCGCGCTCATCCGCGAACTGGTCGAGGAGACCGGCCAGCGCGGTCGGCTGGTCGAGCTGCTCGGGGTGGCGAGCCACCGCGACGCGGCGTCGCTCGGCCCGGAGGGCTATCCGATCGACTGGCACGGGGTGCGGGCCTTCTACCGGGTGGCGGTCGACACCCCGGCCCCGCCGACCGTCGGCGACGTCGGAGGCTCGACCTGCGAGGCGCGCTGGTTCGGGCCGCAGGAGATCGCCGAGCTGCCCGCCGACCGGATGACCGAGGTCACCGCCGAGGCGATGCGGGCCGTCCAGCTCGTCTGAACCCGGACCGTACGATCGACCCGTCGGAGCCGCCAGTGGCGACGGGGGGTGCGGGTGGATCGTCGGCGAAGGATCGCGGCGTACGGGGTCTGTGTGGCTGCCGACGGTCGACTACTGCTGGTCAGAGCTTCGGCCGCCACCGGACGCCCCGGCGTCTGGCAGGTGCCCGGCGGTGGCATCGAGCACGGCGAGCACCCGGCCGACGCGGTCGTCCGCGAGTTCGCCGAGGAGACCGGTCTCGCCGTCGGCGTACGCGGCCTGCGGGCCGTGGTCGCCGACGTGCGGGCCGGTCCGGACGGTGCCGTACACACCGACCGGGTCATCTACGACGTCGCCCCGCTGGGCGGGACGCTGGGCGCCGAACCGGCTGGCGGGACGCTGCGCGCCGAACCGGCTGGCAGGACGCTACGCGCCGAACCGGCTGGCACCAGCGACCGTGCCGAGTGGGTCGAGCCCGGGCGGCTGGCCGCGCTGCCGCTGATGCCGTTCACCGCCGAACTGCTCGGCCGCCCGGTCGAGCCGGTACCGGCCGACCGCGCGGTGCCGTCCGCCGACGCCGCACCGGCGGCCGCCGGGACCGGGCACGGGCAGGTGACCCCGGCCGGTGGCGAACGGCCGGCGCGAGGCCAGCGCTTCGCCGCGTACGGGCTGGTCACCGACCCCGCCGGCCGGGTGCTGCTGACGCTTATCGCCTCCGGCTACCCGGGCGCCGGATCCTGGCACCTGCCCGGTGGCGGCACCGACCACGGCGAGCAACCCGTCGCCGCGCTGCTGCGCGAACTCGCCGAGGAAGCCGACCAGGTCGGCCGGATCACGGCGCTGCTCGACGTCTCGCACCGGCGTAACCCGGCCGCGGTCGGGCCGGAGGGCTATCCGATCGACTGGCACGCGGTCCGGGCGATCTTCCGCGTCGTCGTCGACACACCCACCCCGGCCCGGGTCACCGAGGCGGCCGGCGGATCGACGGCCGACGCGGCCTGGTTCCCCGTGGCGCGGGCCGTCAGTTTGCCCCTCACCGATGTCGCCGCCGCCGCGCTGCCGCTCCTCGTCGACCGGCCAGCCACGGAGCGTGACCGGTAGCGAAAGTACCGGTATGGCGGCTTCCGGTAAGATCCGTGGTGGAAGGGCGTCGACCGGGCGGCCCGATCGGCCGGTGCGGCGGCGACCTGCGCGACAGCGGTCACGACCGGGAACGAAAGCCCGGCCACGATCGTCTGAACGCCGTACGGTGCACCCAAAACAAGATCCGCAGACACCTATCGCGAATCTTCGCTCACTGTGCGATGGTGTAGGCCGCAAAATCGGGTGGCCGCCGAGGCGGCGGATCGACCATCCCGTGTTGGAGGGATACGTGCCGAGAACCCCTTGGCGACGTCGTCGTACGACCGACAGCCCGCGCCCCGCGGGCCGCCGCTGGGCAGGGCGTCTGCGTCGGGGCGGCACAATCGCTCGCCAGGCGCTTCTCGTACGGGTCGGTCGGCGCGGCGACTCCTCCGCCCGCACGGCGATGATGCGTTCCGACCACGTGCCGAGCGCCCCGGCCCCGTTCGGGCCGACCCCGCCGACCGCCGCCGAGATCACGGCCGCCGTCCCGGTCAGTCCCGCCGTCGGGCCGTCCAGCGCGGTCGACGCCGACGCCCAGGGCATGACCATCCCGCTGCTGCCGGGGGAGCGGACGACGGCCCGCCGGGTCAAGTTCCTCGTCGTCAACGCCTGCACGCTGACCAGCCTGACCCTCGGCCTGATGGCGATCTTCCTGGCGATGCAGGGTGAGATCCAGAATGCCGCGTTCTGCCTGATCGCCTGCGTCGGCTTCGACGGCCTCGACGGTGCGCTGGCCCGCCGGTTCGGCGTGTCGAGCCCGTTCGGCGCCCAGATGGACTCGCTCGCCGACATGTGCTCGTTCGGGCTGGCCGCGCCCGTGGTCGTCTACGCGTCGCTGGCCGGCACCGTCTCGGCCACTGCCGCCGCCGTGGCCTGCGCGCTGGTCGCCGCCTGCGCGGCGATCCGGCTGGCCCGCTTCAACGTCTCGCCGAAGGACGGCCGGTTCTTCTGCGGCGTGCCCACCACGATGGCCGCCGCCGTGCTCGCCGTCACGGTGCTGATCGGCCTGCCGGCGCCCGGATGGGTGCAGGTGACCGGGGTCGCGGTGTTGGCCATCGCGATGGTGTCCAGCTTCCCGTACGCCAAGCTGGCCCGCCTGATCAAGCTTCCGCCGTGGCTCTGGCTCGCCCCGATCATCGGTGCCCTGGTCAACCCCCGGCTGACGTTCGCGCTCGTCGTCGCCGGATACCTGATCAGCGGTCCGCTGCTCTGGCTGCGCGAGCGCCGCGCCGCGCAGGGCATCTCGCGCGCCGCCTGACGCACGTACGAAACGGCCGCCACCCCGTTCGGGGTGGCGGCCGTCGATGTCGTACGGGTCAGCGCCAGCGGGCGATGACCGACGAACCGCCCAGCACCCGGTCGCCGGGGGCCACGTGCGGGTCGGCGGCGTCGGCCGGCAGGTAGACGTCGGTCCGCGAACCGAACCGGATCAGGCCGAACCGCTCACCGCGGGCCAGCAACGACCCGACCGGCGCCCGCTGCACGATCCGGCGGGCGATCAGGCCGGTCCGCTGCGCCACCACCACCGTGCCCCGGCTGGTGTCGAGCACCGTGTAGGCGGCGACGTTGTGCTCGGCGTCCGGCTTCATCGCGGCGGCGAACCCGCCGTCGGCGACGAAGTAGTCGACCACCTTGCCGGCGACCGGGGCCCGGTTGACGTGCACGTCGAGCACCGACAGGAACACCGCGACCCGCAGGAACTCCTGGTCGCCGAAGCGCTCGTCACGCAGCCGTTCGACCGACAGCACCTTGCCGTCGCTGGCGGCCACGACCGCCGACCCGTCGTCGGGCACATCCCGCTCCGGGTCCCGGAAGAACGCCGCGACCGGTACGGTGGCCAGCGCCGGTACCAGCCACAGCTTCGACTTCGGCCGGCTCACCCGGGACAGGACCGCCAGCCCCAGCGCGATCCCGGCCGCGGCGACCCCGTTGGAGTCGATGTGCATGCTCCGGGTCAGCGGCACGCTCGACGGCCGGTAGGCCGGCGTCAGCTTGTCGGCGGTCGCCGGGTCGGCCGCGGTGAACCGGAGCCGGTACACCCGTACCGGCGGCTGGTTGCGCAGCACCAGGTCGGTGCCGACTCCGAAGAGCGCGCCCTGCCGGTCGAGTTCGGCGGCGGCGCCCGGCGTCGCGCCGGGCAGCGCCGGTACGGCGACCGACAGCACCGCGCCGTCGGTCAGGTGCTTGGTCAGCGCGTCCAGCGCGGTCCGGGTCTCCTCGGCGGTGCCGGCGAGGGGCTCGGCGACCATCACCACGTCGGCCGGGTCGGCCTCGGCGAGCGAGTCGACCACGCGTACCCGGTCGGCGACCCACCGCCCCTGCTCCGTGACGTGCTCCCGCAGCGCGGCGGCCTGACCTGCCTCGGCGGGCACCAGGGTGAGCGCGTCACCGGGCAGCAGCGCGTCGATCGCCGCGGCCAGGGTGGCGGAGTCGGGCGACGCGTCGACCAGCAGCGCGGTCTTCGGCGCCTGATGCCGGGCGAGTTCGGTGGTCAGGGTCCGGGCGGCGCGCTCGCCGATGCGGGCCGGGCCGCGCAGGCCGGTCACGCGTACGGCGGGGGACTCGGTCATGTCGGGCGGGCTCCTCGCAGATCAGGTCGGACGCGTGCCGCTCGGGCCGCGTGACGGGCTGTGCCGCATCCGGTCAGCGGGGCCGCGGACCGGCCGATGGCGGCGGTACCTCCATCGGCCAGCATAGGCGGCCCCGCCGTGATCACGTCACAGCCGGCGGGCGTCCCCGGAGTCGGCCGGCGGCCCGGTGACCGGCTCGTACGGCGCGCCGCTCACCGGATCGGGGGCACCACCGCTGGTCGGGGCGACCGCACCGGGCCCTTCGCCGGCCGGCGCGGAGCGGCCCGACCGCAGCGCGCCGATCAGACCGAACACGCCGAGCAGGATCAGCCCGCTGGCCAGGAACCAGCCCACCGTCGGCAGCGCGAGGTGGAAGATCTGGGCGAGCAGCCACCAGCCGGCCAGGCCGAGAAAGATCAGTGCGAAGGTCAGTGAGACCCCGTCGGTACGGTGTGCCTTCATCGCCGAACCTCCACATCGCCGGCTTTGACGTTCAGGTACAGGCGCAGGTCGCCGCCGCCGGTGCCGTCGGCGCCGAGATCGCGTACCTCGCGGTTGTTGCTGTCGATGCCGCTCCAGCGCTGGCCGAAGACCCGCGCGTCGCCGGCGCCGATGTTGGTCACGGCCACCACGTCGACCTGGGGCGGCACGAGTACGGTGACCGTTCCGAGGGCGACGTCGACGGTGATCTGGGTGTCCTGCCCACTGAAGTCCACCGAGCGCAGGTCGAGGGTGGCGTCCCCGAAGGTGTTCGAGTAGCGGGTGGCCAGTTCGTCGTGCGAGGTCGGACTCCAGACGACGACCGCCTGGTCCGGCCGGCCGTCGTTGTACGACTCGACCATCGTGGTGAAGCCGAGTGCGGCGGCGGCGACCAGTCCGAGAGCGATCAGCCACCGGGCCCGCCCGAACCAGGCACCGACCAGCAGGCCGACCGCGATCGTGGCCAGCACCACCGCGAAGTACGCGGACGGGCCGGGCGAGACCACACCGGCCACCTGTAGCAGCGCCAGCAGGCCGAGCAGCACGAAGATCATTGAGAAGGTGGCGGCGCCGAGCGGCGACCGCTCCTTGGGCGGCTTCGGTGGTTTCACCGGCTTGGGCGGCACCGGCGGAAGCGGACCGGCTCCGGCGTACGGGCCGTGCGGGGCGAACGGCGGCCGGTAGCCGCCCCCCGGTCCCAACGGCGGCGGGGGCACCGACACCGGCGGTCCGGCGGGCCAGACCGGCGGCAGTACGGCGGTCACCGCCGTGCGGTCGGTCCCGGCCGGCGACGGGGCCGTCTCCGAGACGTACGGCGACGGGGAGCCGACCGTGGGCGGGTGCGCCGGCGGCACCGGCCGGGATTTCGTGAGGTCGGGCGGACCGGCCGCGACCGGCGACTTCGTGAGGTCCGGCGATGCCGCCGCGCCCGGCGGGGTGTGGTGGCCCGCCGGCTGGTACGCGGCATGCACGCCGCCGGTGGCCGGTGCCGGCGGCACCGGACCCGGCGGGAACACCGGTGCCGGGCCGGGGTACGGCGCCGCGGCCGGGCCGGGGTACGGCGGTACGCCCGGACCCGGGCCGCCCCCGGGCGGGGCGGCCGGCGGTGGTGCCCCGCCGCCGCCCGGGCCGTTCGGCGGCGGTCCGGCGCTGTTGCGGTTGAGCAGCAGCGCACCCCCGATGAGGACCGCCGTGCCGAGCATGACGGCGCGGAACGAGTCGGTGACGATGAAGCCGAACATCACCGCGACGAGGACACCGAGCACGATCACCGTCACCGGCGACATGCTCGACCGGCCGCGGCCGAGCATCGACTCGACCGGGGACGTGCTGTCACCCTCGGCCGGGGTGAGCAGCCAGACGGCGACGTACACCAGGATGCCGATACCGCCGAAGAACCCGAGTACGGCCAGCAGCACCCGCCACAGGATCGGGTCGGTGTTGGTGGCCCGGCCGATCGCGGCGCACACGCCGGCCAGGTAGCGGCCGTCGCGCGGGCGCACCAGGCCGTACCGCGAGGCGAAGGCGCCGCGCGTCGGCCCCGCCCCCCACGGGGGAAACCCACCGGGCCCACCGGGCGGTGGGCCGCCGGTGCCACCGGGAGGGCCGCCGGGTCCGCCGGGTGGTGGTCCGGACGGTGGTGGCCCGCCCGGCGCCGGCGGCGGGTCCGTGGGCCGCGACGGCGCGGCGGCCGGCGTCTCGGCCGTCGGGCTGCCGGTGGGCGTGCGAGCGGCCGGCCCGGCGGCGGGCGGCGGATCGGCCGGTGGTGTGCCGGCCGGCATCGACGGCGGGGCGGGCATCGGTGCCGGTGCCGGCATGGCCTTCGGCGCCGGCATGGCCGGCGGTGGTGGCGTGGCCGGTGCTTCCGCACCGGCCGGTGCGGCGGCGGGGCGACTGTCGCCGGTGGCGGGAGGACTGTCGGCGGCGGGCGGGCTGTCGTCGGCGGCGGAAGGTGCCGAGCCGGGCAGCGGGTGCTGCGACTGGCCGGCGGGCTCCGCCGTTGCCGGTCTGCGGGACTCGGCAGCTTCATCGGTCATACGAGAATCCTTTCCCCCGACCGACCCGACCGTCGTCAGGATCGGACCCTGAACGCACCCTGAGATCCGGGCGCCGAATGTCCGGGGCGTCCCCGTGGCCGGAGGACACCACGGCGTGTGACGATCGAAGAGACCCCGGACAGCCGGTCCGGGGCCGGCCGACCAGCAGTTCGGCGGCCGACGTCCCGCCGGCACCGCCCGCCGGCACCGAGCAGGGAGCCGACGATCACCACCGCGATCCAGCCGCCCCGCCTCTACCGCTCCCGCGACCAACGCATGGTCGCCGGAGTGGCCTCGGGGGTGGCGCAGCACCTCGCCATCCCGGTCACCGCGGTCCGGATCGCCTTCGTCGTGCTGCTCAGCCTGAGCGGGCTGGGCCTGCTGCTGTACGCCGCGTTCTGGGCGGTCGTGCCGGTACGCCCCGACGGCGCGCAGCCGCCGCCCCGCCGTGACCTCATGCAGATGCTCCCGTTCGTCGCCATCGGCATCGGCGTGATGATCATCCAGCTCATGGTCTTCGGGTCCACCGGCGTCGCCGGCACCGCCGGCTGGCTGGTGGCGATCGTCGCCGTGGGGGCCGGCGTGATCTGGCACCAGTCCGCCCCGGAGCGCCGCCGGCAGTGGAGCGAGGGCATGCCGGTGCCGTGGCTCGGCGCGGTCGTCGAGGAGAGCGACCGGCGCGCCTTCGTGCTGCGCTTCATCGGCGGCGGCCTGCTGGTGGCGGTCGGCATCATCGGCGTCGTCGCGGTCTACTCGCCGCAGGAGAGCTTCGACGCCGTACTCAACGGGATCATCTTCGCCCTGGTCGGCCTGGCCGGCGTCACCGTGGTGGCGGCACCGGTCCTGTGGCGGATCTTCAACCAGCTGCGCGCCGAGCGCGAGGGCCGCATCCGCGAGCAGGAACGGGCCGAACTCGCCGCCATGATCCACGACCAGGTGTTGCACACCCTGGCCCTGATCCAGCGCAACGCCGGCGACGTCAAGACGGTCCAGCGGCTGGCCCGCGGCCAGGAGCGGTCGTTGCGCAACTGGCTCTACAAGCCGACCGGCTCGCCGACCGAACGGTTCGCCGCCGCGCTGGAGCAGGCGGCGGCCGAGGTCGAGGACACCTACGCGATCACCGTCGAAGCGGTGGTGGTCGGTGACCGGGAAACCGACGAACACGTCGCGGCCCTGGTCGCCGCGGCCCGCGAGGCGCTGGTCAACGCGGCCCGGCACGCGAAGGTGCAGACCGTGTCGCTCTACGCTGAGGTGGAGCCCGAACAGGTGAGCGTGTTCGTCCGCGACCGTGGCGCCGGCTTCGACCTGTCGACGGTGGAAGATCATCGGCACGGGGTACGCGGCTCGATCATCGGGCGGATGAAGCGGCACGGCGGGCGGGCCGAGATCCGCAGCGAGCCGGGTGAGGGCACCGAGGTAAGGCTGATCATGCCGACGGCACGGGACAGTTCGTCGTCAGGGAAGGACAGGTAGCGCAGATGACCGACCAGCAGGCGGAGGCCGGGGCGGGCGCCGGCGGCGACACCCAGCGGCGGCTGCGCGTGTTCCTCGTCGACGACCACGCGATGTTCCGGGCCGGCGTACGCGCCGAACTCGGCGCGCACGTCGACGTGATCGGCGAGGCGAGCACGGTGGCCGAGGCGCTCAGCCGGATCGCCGCCACCGAGCCGGACGTGGTGCTGCTCGACGTACACATGCCGGACGGGGGCGGCCGGGCGGTGCTGGAGGCGCTGCGGCGTACGCATCCGCAGGTGCGGTTCCTGGCCCTGAGTGTGTCCGATGCCGCCGAGGACGTGATCGGGCTGATCCGGGCCGGTGCCCGGGGATACGTCACCAAGACCATCTCGCCGGACGACCTGGCCGCGGCGATCCGCCGGGTGGCCGACGGCGACGCGGTGTTCAGCCCGCGGCTGGCCGGTTTCGTGCTCGACGCCTTCGCCGCCCGGCCCGACACGCCGGTCGCCGACCCGGAGCTGGACCAGCTTACCAACCGTGAGCGGGAGGTGCTGCGGCTGCTGGCCCGTGGGTACGCCTACAAGGAGATCGCCAAGGAGCTGTTCATCTCGATCAAGACGGTGGAGACGCACGTGTCGAACGTGCTGCGCAAGCTGCAGATGTCCAACCGTTACGAGCTGTCCCGCTGGGCCGCCGACCGTCGACTTGTCTGACGACCGCCGGCTGGGCTGACCGCCGGGGTCACTCCGTACGCAACACCGTGAACGCCTCGGCCAGCCGCCCGGCGGGGAGCCCGGCGTTCTCGGCCACGGTCGTCAGGACGTCGCGCAACCAGGTTTCCAGGTCCATGTGCGCGGTCTGGGTGGCGTGCGCCCGCATCGCGGCGAGCTTGCGCGGATACATCCCGGTGATGTCGACGACGTGATCGGGCGCCGGCCCGCCGGCGTACCAGACCTCCCGCACCACCCAGGGCTCCAGTCCCCGCTCCAGCAGCTCCGGAAAGGCGAAGCGGTTGCGGGCGTCGGGATAGATGGCGCAGGTGGTCGCCTCGCCGACGGCGAGGTGGTCGGGGTGGCTGGGGCCGGCGAGCCGTTCCCAGCGGCGCAGCGGTGAGCTGGTGAGCACCCGGTCGGGACGGAAGCGGCGGATCGCGGCGGTGATGTCGCGGCGTAGGTCCAGGGTCGGGGTCAGCGTCCCGTCGGCGTACCCGTCGAGGAAGTCGACCTGCTGGACGCCGACCGCGGCGGCAGCCGCGCGTTGTTCCTGTTCGCGGATCTCTCGCATCCGCTCGCGGGGTGTGTCGTCGTATCCGCCGGCATCTCCGCGCGTGATCAACAAATAACTGACGTCGATACCCTGGTCGATCCAGGAGGCGACCGTGCCGGCAGAACCGAAGTCGACATCGTCCGGATGGGCGAATACGGCAAGTGCCCGACTTACGTCGGAAAGTGATGGCGCCGACGCCGGAAAGCCCATGGAACGATCATACGAGCCATATGGGTGCGCCCGAAACCTGCCTGTCCGGTAGGGTATGTGCCCGTCGACTGGTTAACGACTGACTGTTACAACGGGACCGTCGTCCAGTGATTGACCTGTTATCTGAACGATGCATTGGGCTATTCCGAAAGTCGCTGTCAGCGGGCTAGCTTTTGCCGAACAGACGAAGCGATCCTTCGTCGGCAAAGGAGGCCCCGGTCCATGAGTAGCACCACCTCTCCGCCCGGCATGCAGCCCGTCGGTGACGGGATGACAGGCTCGGCGATGGAGGTCGGTTCCCCGACCGACGCGCCCCAGACCACCGCCGAAGAGCGGAACTTCGTGGGGCGGTCGCCGGGGCAGCTCGCGTGGCTGCGGCTCAAGCGCGACAAGACGGCCATCTTCAGCTTCTCGCTCGTCGTCTTCTTCGCGGTCGTCGCGCTCGCCGCACCGCTCATCGAGATGTTCTACGGGGTGAGTCCGACCCAGAACCACAGCGACAAGCTCAACCGGCAGGGCTTCCCGCTCGGCTACGCCGGCGGCATGTCCAGCGAGCACTGGCTGGGTCTCCAGGGTGGCAGCGGGCGTGACGTCTTCATGCAGCTCGTCTACGGCCTGCGCACCTCGCTGCTCATCGCCTCGGTGGCAGCGGTCATCACCGTCGTGGTCGGCATCGTGATGGGCATCGTCGCCGGCTACTTCGGCGGCTGGATCGACCAGGCGATCACCTGGCTCGTCGACTTCATGCTCGCCTTCCCCTTCCTGATCTTCGCGCTCGCGGTCATCCCGATCGTCAACCTCTACTTCTACGAGCCGGGCGAAGAGGTGCCGGGGTGGTTCCGGATCGCGGTGATCATCGGGGTCTTCTCGCTCTTCGGGTGGATGTCGACGGCCCGGCTGGTCCGCGGCCAGGTGCTCTCGCTGCGCGAGCGGGAGTACGTCGACGCCGCCCGAGCCGCCGGCGCGCGCACCCCGCACATCCTCTTCCGCCAGCTTCTGCCCAACATCTGGGCGCCGATCCTGGTGACCTTCTCGCTGGCGCTGCCCGCCTTCATCACCGCCGAGGCCGCCCTGTCGTTCCTCAACATCGGCGTGATCGAGCCGACCCCCGACCTGGGTCGGCTGGTCTACGCGGCGCGGGAATACCTGGAGCCGATGCCGACCTACTTCCTGTGGCCGGCACTGACGGTGTTCCTCCTCGTGCTCGCCTTCAACCTGTTCGGCGACTCGTTGCGTGACGCGCTCGACCCCAAGTCGGACAAGTAGGTCCGAGCGGTCCCCATAGAAGATTAAAAATATGCTTCCGTTCCCGCCGTGGCGGGCCGAGTGGCCCAGGTGCGGAACGGCAGGAGGGAAGGAGAAAGACGTGCGACGGAAGCTTGGAGCGCTCTCTGCCGGCGTTCTGGCGGTCGCTCTGGTTGCCACGGGTTGCTCGGAGACCACCGATTCCGACAACGGCAACGGAGACGCTGTAGTCCAGACCGGCACCATCGCGACCGACCCCGCCGAGTCCCAGGGCCCGGCGAAGGAGGTTCCCGGCGCCACCAAGGGTGGCGTCGTCAAGATTCTCCACGAGTCCGAATTCGCGCACTTGGACCCGCAGAAGATCTACGTGTCTGACGCGCTGTCCTTCGCGACCCAGTTCGCCCGGACGCTGACCGGCTACAAGGAGGACGGCACCGGCAAGCTGCGGCTGGTCGGCGACCTCGCCACCAACGCCGGTGAGGACGTCAACAGCGACTGCAAGACCTGGAAGTACACGCTGAAGGACGGCCTCAAGTTCGAGGACGGCTCGCCGATCACCGCGCAGGATGTGGTCTACGGCATCTCGCGCTCGTTCGACCCGGACTGGGGCGACGGCCCGCTGTACCTCCAGCAGTGGCTGGCCGACAGCACCGAATACAACACCACCTACAAGGGCCCGTTCCAGTCGGCCGGCGCGCAGGTTCCGGGTGTCACCGTCGAGGGCAACACCATCACCTTCACCTTCGCCAAGCCGCGGTGCGAGACCCCGTACGCGGTGGCCATGCCGACGACCGCTCCGGTCCCGGCCGCGAAGGACACCAAGGCCGACTACGACCTCAAGCCGGTCTCCTCGGGTCCGTACATGATCCAGGAGCACCAGTACGACCAGTTCATCAACATGGTCCGTAACCCGCACTGGGACGCCGCCACCGACCCGATCCGCAACGCCTACCCGGACGGCATCCGGGTCGAGTTCGGCACCAACGCCGAGACCGCGTCCAACCGGATCATCGCGAACGCGCCGGACGACCAGTCGGCGATCATGTGGTCGAACGTGCCGGCGGCCAACCTGCCGAAGACCCAGTCCGGTGAGGTTGCCGAGCGGGTCGCCAAGGGCCCGTCGCAGTACGTCGAGTACCTCTACATCAACAACCTGCGGGTGACCGACCTCAAGGTCCGCCAGGCGCTGAACTACGCGATCGACCGGGACGCGCTCATCAAGCAGACCGGTGGTATCCACTCCTTCGGCGCCACCCTGATGTCGCCGACCCTGTCGGGCTACAAGGACTACAACGCCTACGACGGTGGCCAGACCGGTGACGCCGAGAAGGCCAAGGAACTGCTCGGCGGCCAGACCGTCAAGCTGACCTACGCCTTCCCGAACACCGCCGCCCACCAGAACCGGGCCGCGCTGTACAAGGAGATGCTGGCCAAGGCCGGCTTCGACATCGTGCTGAACCCGCTGGACTCGGCGACCTACTACGCCACGGTCGGCACCAAGAGCAACCAGTTCGACCTGATCCGTGGTGGCTGGGGTGCTGACTGGCCGAGCGCCTCGACGGTCTTCCCGGCCCTGTTCGACGGCCGTTCGATCCGCGACACCGGTAACAACAACCTGGCGTACTTCAACGCCGAGGACGTGAACGCCGAGATCGACCGGATCCAGACGCTGCCGGTCGCCGAGGCCGAGGGCGCCTGGCAGGCGCTCGACGAGAAGATCATGCGGGACCACGCCCCGGTCGTGCCGCTCTGGTACATCGGCAACTACGAGATGTTCGGTTCGAAGATCGGCGGGACGTTCCTCAGCGACTCGTTCGGTCACCTGACCCTCAACACCATCTTCGTCAAGCCGTAAGTAAGTAACAGCGACGGCGGGATGGCCGGACCCCGGCCATCCCGCCGCTCGTCACCGATGACCCGGTGACCGGCCGAAAGTGCTGATTAAATGCTCCGTTTCCTGATAAAGCGTCTGCTCCTGGGAGCGATGACGTTGATCCTGGTCTCGATCGTGGGCTTCGCGCTCTTCTTCATGGTGCCGTCGAGCCCGGCGTACGTCATGTGTGGCAAGAACTGCTCCCCGGAGCGGATCGCGCAGGTCAACGAGAGCCTCGGGCTCGACCGTCCGGCCCACCAGCAGTACGCGGACTTCGTCAAGGGTGTCTTCGTCGGCCGCACCATCGTCGACGCCACCACCGTCCGCGAGTGCCCCGCACCGTGCCTCGGCTACTCGTTCCGTGGTCGCGAGCCGGTCACCGACATGATGAAGCGCTCCTTCCCGGTGACGGCGAGCGTCGTCGGTGGAGCGATGGTCATCTACCTGACCGTCGGCGTCGGACTGGGCATGATCTCCGCGCTGCGGAAGGGCACCTTGTTCGACCGGGGCGCCATCGCACTCTCGCTCGGCTTCGCCTCGACCCAGATCTACACCCTCGGGTTCCTGTTGTTGCTGCTCCTGGTCTACACCCTGGGCGTGCTACCGAATCCGTCATATACCCCGATAACCCAGGATCCGGTGGCCTGGGCGAGTGGTCTGCTGCTGCCGTGGATCACCCTGGGCCTGATCAACTCGGCAGCCTACGCCCGCTTCTCCCGCGCCCAGATGGTGGAGACGCTGTCGGAGGACTTCGTTCGTACCGCCCGGGCCAAGGGGCTGCCGAACCGCACCGTCAACGGCCGGCACGCGCTGCGCGCCGCCATCACCCCGATCGTGACGATCGCCGGCCTGGACCTCGGCGTCCAGTTGGGCGGTGTGCTCATCACCGAGTCGGTCTTCAGCCTGAACGGCATCGGCCGGGCGGCGGTCGAGGCGGTGGGCGAGCTCAACCTGCCGGTGGTCATGGCCACGGTGCTCATCGCGGCCTTCTTCATCGTGACGATGAACATCATCGTCGACATGCTGTACGCCGTCATCGATCCGCGTGTCCGGCTCGGCTGAGGCCAGGGGAGCAGCTATGAGTACTTCGGCCTCCGCCAACACCGCCGCGACCGACGCGGCGAAGGGCCCGTACCTCCAGGTCAAGGACCTGAAGGTGCAGTTCAACACCGAGGACGGCGTGGTCCGCGCGGTCGACGGCATCTCGTTCTCGGTGGAGCGCGGCCGCACCCTCGGCATCGTCGGGGAGTCCGGCTCCGGCAAGTCGGTCACCAGCCTGTCCATCCTCGGCCTGCACAACGCCAAGCGCACCAGGATCTCGGGTGAGATCCAGGTGGGCGGCCGCAACATCGTCGGGATGGCCGACGAACAGGTGCGGCGGCTGCGTGGCCGGGACATGGCCATGATCTTCCAGGATCCGCTGTCGGCTCTGCATCCCTATTACAAGGTGGGGCGGCAGATCGCCGAGGCGTACAAGGTGCACCACCCGTCGGCGTCGAAGGCCGAGGCCAACAAGCGGGCCGTCGAGATGCTCGACCGGGTCGGCATCCCGCAGCCACAGAAGCGGGCCAACGCCTACCCGCACGAGTTCTCCGGCGGCATGCGCCAGCGGGCGATGATCGCGATGGCCCTGGTCAACGACCCCGACCTGCTGATCGCCGACGAGCCGACCACCGCGCTCGACGTGACCGTGCAGGCGCAGATCCTGGACCTGCTCGAGGACCTGCAGAAGGAGTTCAACTCCGCGATCATCATGATCACCCATGACCTCGGCGTGGTCGCCCAGGTCGCCGACGACGTCCTGGTGATGTACGGCGGCCGGGCGGTCGAGTTCGGCAGCACCGAGCAGGTGCTCCGCCGGCCGCAGCACCCGTACACCTGGGGTCTGCTCGCCAGCGTGCCGTCCCTGCACGGTGACGCCGACGCGGAACTCGTGCCGATCAAGGGCAATCCGCCGTCGTTGATCAACCTGCCGTCCGGGTGTGCCTTCAACCCCCGGTGCCGGTACGCCGGACGTAACGGCGACCGTTCCTTCACCGAGGTGCCTGAACTGCGCCAGGTTCAGGAGCGTGGTCACCTGGTGGCCTGCCACCTGTCCGAAGCCGACCGGAAGCGGTACTACGCCGAAGACATCGCACCGTCCGCGGGGGTGGCGCAGTGAGCGACACGACACTGGTCAAGAAGCCGGCCGACGAGGCCGCCGAGGAGAAGCGTCCCGAGCGCGAGCCGCTGCTCGTGGTCAAGGACCTCACCAAGCACTTCCCGGTGCGCGGCGGGCTCTTCGGCAACAGGGAGTTCGTCCGCGCCGTCGACGGGGTGAGCTTCACGGTGGCACCCGGCGAGACCGTCGGGCTCGTCGGCGAGTCCGGCTGCGGCAAGACCACCACCGGCCGCATGCTCGTACGCCTGCTGGAGCCGACCTCGGGCAGCATCGTCTTCGAGGGCAAGGACATCACCCACGCCAAGCGTGGCGGCCTGCGTGCCCTGCGGCAGGACATGCAGATCATCTTCCAGGACCCGTACGCCTCGCTGAACCCGCGGCACACGGTCGGCAACATCATCTCGATGCCCCTGGAGGTCAACGGGATCAACCCGCCGGGTGGAGTGAAGAAGCGGGTCCAGGAACTGCTCGAACTGGTCGGCCTGAATCCCGAGCACTACAACCGCTACCCGCACGAGTTCTCCGGCGGCCAGCGCCAGCGGATCGGTATCGCCCGCGCCCTCGCACTCAAGCCGAAGATCATCATCGCCGACGAGCCGGTGTCCGCGCTCGACGTGTCGATCCAGGCCCAGGTCATCAACCTGCTGCGTGAACTGCAGCGGGAGCTGGGGCTGGCGTTCGTGTTCATCGCGCACGACCTGGCCGTGGTCCGGCACTTCTGCCAGCGGATCGGGGTCATGTACCTCGGCAAGCTGGTCGAGCTCGGCGACCGGGAACAGATCTACGAGAAGCCGTCGCACCCGTACACCCGGGCCCTGCTGTCCGCGGTGCCCGACGTGACGAAGCTCGGCACCGGGGGCCGTATCCGGCTGGAGGGCGACGTGCCGACGCCGCTCAACCCGCCGTCCGGCTGCCGGTTCCGTACCCGGTGCTGGAAGGCGCAGGACATCTGCGCCACCGAAGAGCCGCCGCTGACCGTCAAGCCGAGCGGGTCGCTGGCCGCCTGCCACTTCCCGGAGTCCGGCGAGCTGAGCTGACGGGAACGCGCGTATCCGGGGGAGTCGGCCACTGGCCGGCTCCCCCGAGCGGTTTCCGTCGGCCGTACCCGGCGGCGAACCGGCCGGCGGCTGGCCGCGGATCGCCCGGCAGCCCGTTCGGAGCGGGGCGGGGCGAGGGACCACTCAGAGCCGGCCGCGACCGGCGCGCAGGATCAGCAGGGCGAGCTGGGTGCCGTCCTCGCCCAGCGCCTCCCGGAACCGTTCCAGGATCTCCCGCTCGCGCGACAGCACCAGGCGGGTGCCGCCCGACGCCATCCGGGTCGCGCCGATCTGTTGGGACAGGGCAGCCCGTTCCTGCCACAGCGCGATGAACTCGGCGTCGATCTCGTTGATCCGGTCGCGCAGTTCTCTGATCTGGTCGGCGGCGGCGGGGGAGTCGGTGCCGGTCTGGTCGCCGCCCGGCGTCTCGGGCTGCGTGGCGAGGTTCGTCGTCATCGGGTGCTCCCTGAGCGGTGAGGTCCCGGGTGTCGTAATCCCGAAGCGAAACGCCCCGGGACTCCGCGAGCCCGGGGCGTTTCGTAGGTCTTCGATCAGGCGTGACCCACGGCTGCCGGACTCCCGGAGCCGTAGTAAAAGTAGAAGCCAGCCTGCTGGATCACGCTGAGAAGTATGCCCACCTCAGCGCGGAGTACGCAACCCGAACCGACCATCTGGTGGGACCGCGGTGGCGGGTACCGGACGGTCCTCGCCGGGGCCCACGGCGGACGCCGGATTCCGGAAGTGACAGGTTTCGTTTCGTCGGCGTGCACGGGCCGGGGATGTCGGACCGCGGGCATAGACTCGCTCTGCGATGCATGCTCTCTTCGAAATCCCGCCGGCCCAGAATTCCCCATCGGCCCAGAACTCCCCATCGGCCCAGAACACGCCACCGGCCCCAGGCACGCCGTCGGCCCAGGGCCGGTCCGCGCCCCACCGGCAGCGCCCGGGGCACGACCCGGAGGCGCTGCTGGCCGGCCTCAACGGGCCCCAGCGTGACGCGGTGACCCATTCGGGCGCACCGCTGCTCATCGTGGCCGGAGCCGGGTCCGGCAAGACCCGCGTGCTGACCAACCGGATCGCCTACCTGCTCGCCGCCCGCGACGTGCACCCCGGCGAGATCATCGCGATCACCTTCACCAACAAGGCCGCCGGGGAGATGAAGGAGCGGGTCGCCGCCCTGGTCGGCGGCCGCGCCCGGTTGATGTGGGTGTCGACGTTCCACTCGGCCTGCGTCCGGATCCTGCGTGCCGAGCACGAGCACGCCGGGCTGAAGTCGACCTTCTCCATCTACGACGCCGACGACTCGCGCCGGCTGATGCAGATGGTGGCCCGCGAACTCGACCTGGACCCCAAGCGCTACCCGGCGCGCGGGCTGGCGACGCAGGTGTCCAACCTCAAGAACGAGCTGATCGACCCCGACGAGTTCGCCGGACGGGCCAAGGGCCCCAACGAGCGGGCCCTGGCCGAGGCATACACCCTCTACCAGCGGCGGCTCAAGGAAGCCCACGCGCTCGACTTCGACGACCTGATCATGACCACGGTGCACCTGCTCCAGTCGCACCCGCACGTCGCCGAGACCTACCGTCGTCGCTTCCGCCACGTGCTCGTCGACGAATACCAGGACACCAACCATGCCCAGTACACCCTGGTCAAGGAGCTGGTGTCGGGCACCGAGGGGGTGCCGCCCGCGGAGCTGTGCGTGGTCGGCGACGCCGACCAGTCGATCTACGCGTTCCGGGGTGCGACGATTCGCAACATCCTGGAGTTCGAGCGGGACTTCACCGACGCGCGCACCATCCTGCTGGAGCAGAACTACCGCTCGACCCAGACGATCCTCAACGCGGCCAACGCGGTCATCGACAACAACTCGTCCCGTAAGCCCAAGCGGCTGTGGAGCGACGAGGGGCCGGGCGAGCGGATCGTCGGCTACGTCGCCGACACCGAGCACGCCGAGGCCGACTGGGTGGCCCGCGAGATCGACCGGCTGTGCGACGACGGTAAGGCCCGCCCGGGCGACGTCGCCGTCTTCTACCGCACCAACGCCCAGTCCCGGGTCTTCGAAGAGGTGTTCATCCGGGTCGGCCTGCCCTACAAGGTGGTCGGCGGCGTCCGGTTCTACGAGCGCAAGGAGGTCCGCGACGCGCTGGCCTACCTGCGGGCGGTGGTCAACGACGACGACACGGTCAGCATCCGGCGCATCCTCAACACCCCGCGCCGGGGGATCGGTGACCGCGCCGAGGCGTGCGTCGAGGCGCTCTCGGCGCGCGACCGCGTCTCCTTCGGCGCCGCGCTGCGCCGGGCCGGCGACGCGCCCGGGATCTCCACCCGGGCCGCCAACTCCATCGCCGACTTCGTACGGCTGCTCGACGACATGCGCGAGCTGGCCGCGACCGCCCCGCCCGAAGAGGTGCTGGAGGCGGTGCTGCTCCGCTCGGGCTATCTGACCGAACTGGAGGAGAGCCTCGACCCGCAGGACGCCGGCCGGGTGGAGAACCTCCAGGAGCTGGTCAGCGTTGCCCGCGAGTTCACCGAGCGGGTCGAGGCGCAGACCGAGGACGGGCCGGGTGCCACCCTCGCCGGTTTCCTGGAGCAGGTGGCGCTGGTCGCCGACGCCGACCAGGTGCCGTCGGACGATCCCGAGCACCAGGGCGTCGTCACGTTGATGACCCTGCACACCGCGAAGGGCCTGGAGTTTCCGGTGGTCTTCCTCAGCGGGCTGGAAGACGGGGTCTTCCCGCACCTGCGGGCTCTCGGCGACACCCGGGAGCTGGAGGAGGAGCGCCGGCTGGCCTACGTGGGCATCACCCGGGCCCGGCAGCGCCTCTACCTGTCGCGGGCGGTCACCCGGTCGGCGTGGGGGCAGCCGGCCTACAACCCGGCGTCGCGTTTCCTGGAGGAGTTGCCGGCCGAGCTGGTGCGCTGGGAGCGCACCGAGGGGTCGTACACCTCGTGGTCCGGCACGGGCGGCGGCGTGGGTGGGCGGTCCGGCGGTGCGGACCGCGGCGGTGCGGACCGCGGCGGCGCCGCGCGCGGTGGCGGCTTCGCCGGCGGTACACCGCGGGCGGCGCAGCTCGCCGCCCGGCTCGGGATCGACGGCAGCCGGCTGGCGACCGCGAGCGAGTTGCCGAGCGCGCCGAAGGTGGCGGCCGGTGACCGGGTCAACCATCAGCGGTACGGGCTGGGCCGGGTGCTCGCGGTGGAGGGGCACGGTCCGGGCGCCCGGGCCCAGATCGACTTTGGTGACCAGAAGATGTGGCTGGTCCTGCGGCACGCGCCGATCGAGAAGCTCTGACCGGTGCCGGCCGGGATCGCACCCGGCCGGCGTTCAGGACGGGGCGGACCCGGTCCGGTGACCACCGGACCGGGTCCTTTGTCGTGGCCGCCCGCCGCGCCGTGGCCCGGCCGGCGGTTCGCGGCTCAGCAGCCGAGGTCGACGCCGCGCTGCCGCATCCACGGGCCCGGGTCCACCTGGTTCCACATGCCCAGGTGCACCTCGAAGTGCAGGTGCGGGCCGGTCGAGTCGCCGGTCGATCCCTCGTAGCCGATGACCTGGCCGGCGCTGACCCGCTGGCCGACCTCGACCGCGGTGCGGTTCTGGTGGGCGTAGTGCGTGAAGACGTTGTCGCCGTGGTCGATGACCACCGAGATGCCGTAGCCGGCGTAGGCCCAGCCGACGATGGTGACGGTGCCGGCCCCGGCGGCGCGGATCGGGGTGTTCGCCGGCTCGGCGAGGTCGATGCCGGCGTGCAGGGTGCCCCACCGCTGCCCGTAGCAGGAGGTGGTGGCGGCGCCCGGCATCGGGTTGACCCAGTCGGCCTTCGGCGCCGCCGGGGTGGTGGGAGCCGGCGCCGCGGCCCGCTGCGGGGTCGCTGTCGTACGTGCCGGCGCCGGCGCCGAACTGCTCGGCTCCGGCTGTTCCTCGGCGGGCGTGGCCTGCGGCTTCGGGGCCTCCGCCGTCGGGCTGCCGGCCTGCGCCGGCGCCGTCGTCGGGGCGGGCGCCTCGCGCGCGGACCGGTCGGCCCGCTCGGCGGCACGTTCGCGGTCGCCGGCGTCGGTGGCGACCGGGGCGGCGGCCGGGGTGTCCGTACCGCCGGTGGCGGCCGCGGCGACCCCGGCGAGGCCGATGCCGAGGACGGCGGTGGCGGCGAGGGCGACGACCGGGCGCCGGCCCTTCAGCAGGTTGCGGCCGCTGTCGATCAGGTCACCGGCGCCGGGCAGCCGGCGGCCGTTCCGGCGGCGGTGGCGGGCCCCCCGGGAGGCGGGGCGGTCGCCGGCGTTGCTGTCTGGGGGGTTGCTCTCCGACACGGCGGGAACCTCCGTGGTCTTGTGGTGCGGACCCGGAAATGTTGGTTTGGCCGGCGGGCGGGCTGGGCAGGGGGTAGGGCGGGGATCGGGCAGCGGGGCCGTCGGTGGGCATCCGGAGCGGCAGGCTATGCCCGTTTATGCGGTATTACTTCCTGGTACGTACGGCTCCTCGGTGCGTGACGTCTGTCACTCCAGCCTGTGTGGCGTAGGGAACTTTCACGCAGAGTGATCATGAAAAAACCGCCCATCCTTGTCGGAGTGGGCGGTTAATCGGACAGTGCGTAGGGTCAGGAGGCGACTACGCCGGTATAGATTGCTTCGACTTGTAGCTTGATGTCCACTCCGCGATCCCGCAGATAGGGGATCGGGTCTTTCGGCGTCCCGTTGACATGCACCTCGAGATGCAGGTGCGATCCGAAAGAGTGGCCCGTGCTGCCGACCAGCCCGAGCTTGTCGCCGGCCTTCACCTGCTGGCCCTCCTGGACCAGCAGCTGTGACGAGTGCGCGTAGATCGACTCGGTGCCGTCGCCGTGGTCGAGGATGACCGCGTTTCCGTAGCCGCCGTAGTAGCGGGCCAGCTTGACCTTGCCGTCCCGGATCGCGTGGTAGGGCGTGCCCTCTTCGGCGGCGAGGTCGACGCCGGCGTGCAGCTTGTCCCACCGCATCCCGTACGGGGTGGTGAAGGTGTAGCCGTGCAGCGGCAGCCGCCAGACCTCGGCCTGGTCCTCCATCGAGGTCTCCAGGCCGCCCCGGCCGTCACGGGAGGCGCGCTCGGCGTCCTCGGCCCGTTCGGCGGCCTGCTCGCTGGTGAGAGAGGCTGCCTCCAGGTCGGCGAGGACGGTCGGGCTGACCGACTTCGCGTCCGGCAGGCTCGCCCCGGCGCCGAGAGCGACGACGCCGGCCCCGACGAAGGCGGTGGCGACGACCGCCGCGTAGCGGCTGCGAGGGGGGGTGGGTACGCGTCGACGACCGCGATATCGGTCCGGCTCAGACGACAGGCGCTGGCGCACGCACACCCTCCGTGGTCGGGCAACAAAGGCGGCCGTCACCGGCATCGGTGAACCGGGGGTGAAAGCTTGGTGGCCGCGTCGTCGGCCGGCGCGAACCGGATGACAACCGTGGGACACGGTAACCAACCCCTAGGCACCTCACAAGCCGCACCGCCAAATTGGCGACGCGAAACTGTGACCGTGCGCCATGGAATGCCTGAATTCGTAACCTTTTGTAGGCCCGCTCGTTAGTAGCGTTCGGTGTTATTGATGATTACGTATCGTATATGTGAGCGATTCAACTCCAATAATGAATTGCCGCCCCCGTAGGGGGTTTCCAGGAGCGTGGCCGCGCTCCGGTCGACGAGGGCGGGGTCGGTCTGCCGGACCCGGTTCCCCGGTCGGGACCGTGGGGGTTACCGTTCGTTCAGGTGGTTTTCCGGTGCCCTGGAGAGGTGTTGCGCTGATGAGCTCTCGAACTCGGGTCGTCGTCGCCAAGCCGGGCCTGGACGGCCACGACCGTGGCGCCAAGGTGGTCGCCCGTGCCCTGCGCGACGCGGGCATGGAGGTCATCTACACCGGGCTGCACCAGACGCCCGAGCAGATCGTCGAGACCGCGATCCAGGAGGACGCCGACGCGATCGGCCTCTCCGTCCTGTCCGGCGCGCACATGACGCTCTTCCGGCGGGTCCTCGAACTTCTGGCCGAGCGCGAGGTTACCGACATGGTGGTGTTCGGCGGCGGCATCATCCCCGAGGCCGACATACCGGAACTCGAACAGTTGGGCGTCGCGAAGATCTTCACGCCCGGGGCGACCACCGGGTCGATCGTCGACTGGGTACGCGACAACGTGACCGAACCCGTCGGCTGATCCCTACCGCGACAGCTCCGCGAGGCCGGGGCGCGCGAGGCCCGGTGCGCAAATGGAGGGAGGGGCCGGACGCACCCCTCACACGTCCGGCCCCTCTATGCGCGATGCCCCGCCGCCACCCCTCGACCGACAGGGCATCGGCCGTATCCGCCGGGCCGCTCCAGCGCGCTCCGACATCAGACTCAACGACGCCCGGTCGGCGGGGTTACGCGCGTCACGGAGAACTTTTCCGGCGATGGCATGATGGGGCCTCGTCATGATCGGTCCGCCGAGCCTGACGCCCCCGAAGACCAAGGTCTGGAGTCACCGTGACCATGCCGCCGCAGCAGCCTCCGGTGCCGCCCGCCGGCTGGCAGCCCGCCCCGGCCGGGCCCCCGCCCGGGGGGTGGCCGCCGCCCCCGCCCGTGCCGGTCACCAAGCGGATCCCGGAGGACCAGCCGTTCATCGTCCGGGCCAGCGCGGGCAAGCGGATTCTCCAGTTCGGCCTGCTCACCCTCTTCGTACTGGCCGTACCGGCGTGCTCGCTCGGGCTGTTGGCGTTTACGAGCGGGGAGAGCGTGCTGCCGATCCTCGGCGTCCTCGGGGCGCTGGCGGTGTTCATGGGGCTGCTCTTCGGGCTGCAGGTCTACCTGCTGGTCTCCGGCGGACCGGTGCTCGCGGTCGGTCCGGCCGGCCTGTGGATCAAGACCCGGCCCACGCGGGGACAGGCGGTGTGGCTGCCGTGGGAGGCGATCGAGCAGATCTACACCCGCCGGTGGGCCTTCGACAAGAACGTCTGCGTCAAGCCACGCGATCCGCGTACGGGTGGCAACCTGGGCGCCTTCACCGCGGTGGACTCCAGCATGCAGCAGTTGGTGTTCGGCACGGGCCTCACGGCGCCGCTGGCCTTCGCCGACCGCCCCGAGCGGGAGATCATGGGCGCCATCGTCCACTTCTCGGCCGGCCGTACGTTCATCCGCTGATCTTCCGGTCGCCGTACGCCCGATCCGCCCGCGACGGGTGGCACCCACGGCAGGGCGTGTGCATTTGAGCACACCGCGCGCCCGCTCGGTTGCCAGCAGTGTGCCCGTCGTTAGGCTGCCCCAAATGGCCTGTCGATGCGGGACCGGCAGGCGTCAACCAATTTCACGCTGGCGACGGCGCGACGGCGCGCCGCGCGGACTAGGACGGGACGCGTAAACGTGGACCTGTACGAGTACCAGGGGCGCGAACTGTTCGACCGGCACGGGCTGCCCGTGCTGGCCGGCGGCGTCGCGACGACCCCGGACGAGGCTCGGGCGATCGCCGAGCGCCTCGGTGGCCGGGTGGTCGTCAAGGCCCAGGTTAAGGTCGGTGGCCGAGGCAAGGCCGGGGGCGTCAAGCTCGCCGACGACGCCGGGGACGCGGTGGCCCGGGCCACCGACATCCTCGGCATGGACATCAAGGGCCACACGGTCCACAAGGTCATGCTGACCGTGACGGCGGACATCGAGCAGGAGTTCTACCTCTCCTACCTGCTCGACCGGTCGAACCGTACGTTCCTGTGCATCGCCAGCGTGGCTGGCGGCATGGACATCGAGCAGGTCGCCGAGGAGACCCCGGAGCGGGTGGCCAAGGTCGCCATCGACGCCAACCGTGGTGTCGACGAGGCGCTGGCCCGCGAGATCGTCGCCAAGGGCGGGTTCCCGGCCGAGGTCGCCGACCAGGTGACCGACATCGCGGTCAAGCTGTGGCAGGCGTTCGTCGCCGAGGACGCCACGCTGGTGGAGGTCAACCCGCTGGCCCGTACGCCCGAGGGCAACGTGCTCTGCCTCGACGCGAAGGTGACGCTCGACGAGAACGCCGCCTTCCGCCACCCCGACCACGAGGCACTGGTCGACCAGGGCAGCGTCGACCCGCTGGAGCAGCGGGCCAAGGAGAAGGACCTCAACTACGTCAAGCTCGACGGCGAGGTCGGCATCATCGGCAACGGCGCGGGCCTGGTCATGTCCACGCTCGACGTGGTCGCGTACGCCGGGGAGAAGCACGGCGGGGTCAAGCCGGCCAACTTCCTCGACATCGGCGGCGGTGCCAGCGCCGCGGTCATGGCCAACGGGCTCGAGATCGTGCTGTCCGACCCGGCGGTCAAGAGCGTCTTCGTGAACGTCTTCGGCGGCATCACCGCCTGCGACGAGGTCGCCAACGGCATCATCCAGGCGCTCGCCCTGCTGGAGCAGCGCGGCGAGAGCGTGACCAAGCCGCTGGTCGTACGGCTCGACGGCAACAACGCCGAGGCGGGCCGGGCGATCCTCGACGCCGCCGCCAACCCGCTCGTGCAGCGGGTGGACACCATGGATGGAGCGGCCGAGCGCGCCGCCGAGCTCGCCGGTGCGGGGGTCTGAGATGGCAATCTGGCTGACCAAGGACTCGAAGGTCATCGTCCAGGGGATGACCGGCTCCGAGGGGTCGAAGCACACCCGCCGGATGCTGGCCGCCGGCACCAACATCGTCGGTGGCGTCAACCCGCGCAAGGCGGGCCAGTCGGTCGACTTCGACGGCACGTCCCTGCCGGTCTTCGCCGGGGTCGCCGACGCGATCAAGGAGACCGGGGCCGACGTCACCGTCATCTTCGTGCCGCCGCAGTTCACCAAGGCGGCCGTGGTCGAGGCGATCGACGCCGAGATCCCGCTCGCCGTGGTCATCACCGAGGGCGTGCCGGTGCACGACACCGCCGCGTTCTGGGCGCACAACGTGGCGTCCGGCAACAAGACCCGCATCATCGGCCCGAACTGCCCCGGCATCGCCTCGCCGGGCCAGTCCAACGCCGGCATCATCCCGGCCGACATCACCCCGGCCGGCCGGATCGGCCTGGTCAGCAAGAGCGGCACGCTGACCTACCAGCTCATGTACGAGCTGCGGGACATCGGCTTCTCCACCAGCGTCGGCATCGGCGGTGACCCGATCATCGGCACCACCCACATCGACGCGCTCGCCGCCTTCCAGGACGACCCGGACACCGACGCCATCGTGATGATCGGTGAGATCGGTGGCGACGCCGAGGAGCGGGCGGCCGACTTCATCAAGGCCAACGTGACCAAGCCGGTGGTCGGCTACATCGCCGGCTTCACCGCGCCGCCCGGAAAGACGATGGGCCACGCCGGCGCCATCATCTCCGGCTCGTCCGGCACCGCCGACGCCAAGAAGGCGGCACTGGAGGCGGCCGGGGTGCGGGTCGGCAAGACGCCGAGCGAGACCGCGCGACTGATGCGCGAGATCATCACCGGCGCCTGAGTGACGTACGGTAACGGGGCCGGCCGTGTGACACGGTCGGCCCCGTTCGTCGTTCGTGGAGTGACCTGGGCGTAGAGAGATTTGCGCTTAATGTCCACCGCTACAGGGAACTGACGCGTCGGCGACGGTGGTGTCGCGAACCACCACACCCTTTCGCGTGTTTAAGTGGGGCCTTGATGGCAGCCAGCACCCCTGACCAGCCTTCTCGCGCCGACGGGGCCGAGGAGCCGTTTCCCGCCGACCTGGGCAGCCGCCAGACCGAGCCGATCGACGTCGGCAACCGCCGCACCGAGCCGATCGACGTCGGCAACCGGCCGACCGTACGCCTGCCCACGCAGCGGTCCGGTGGCGTGCGTCGCGGCGGCCGGGCACCCATCGCCGTCGCCGCCGCCGTCGCCACGCTCTGGGCGGCGCTGGTCTCCTACCTGCCGGTCGCCGTCGTCATGGGCCTCGCCCAGCTCGCCGAGGACGCCGCCACGTTCGGCGGCGCCGCCCGGGTCGGACTCGCCGCCTGGCTGCTCGGCCACGGGGTGCCGCTGGAGACCGGCGCCGGGCCGCTCGGCCTCGCGCCGATGGCGCTCGCGGCCCTGGCCGCGTGGCGGGTCAGCCGCGCCGGCGTACACGTCAGCCGGGCGATCGGCGCCCGGCACCACGGCTCACCGCGGCAGGCCTTTCTCGTCGCGGTCGTCATCGGTTGCGCGTACGGCCTGCTCGGGGCGCTCGCCGCGCTCGCCGTCGGCACCGACGGACTGCACGTCCCACCGCTGCGGGCCGCCGCCAACCTCGCCGTCTTCGGGGCGCTCGCCGCCCTGGTCGGCGCCCTGCGCACCACCGGGGCGCTGCGCGTCGTCGCCCGGCGCCTGCCCGGCCCCCTGCGGCACGGCATCCGCACCGGGGTCGTCGCGGCGCTGCTGCTGATCGGCGCCGGGGCCGGTACGGCGGGACTGGCGGTGGCGACCGGTGGCGGCGACGCCAGCAGCATGATCCAGGCCTACCGGGCCGGAGTGACCGGCCAGGCCGGCATCACCCTCGTCAGCGTCGCGTACGCCCCCAACGCGGCGATCTGGGCCAGCGCCTACCTGCTCGGTCCCGGCTTCGCGGTCGGCACCGACACGGTCGTGCGGACCACCGAGGTCACCGTCGGGGCGCTGCCCGCCATCCCGCTGATCGCCGGCCTGCCGCACGGGCCGGTCGGCGGGTTCGGCGCGGCGATGCTCACCGTGCCGGTGTTCGCCGGGATGGCCGCCGGCTGGCTGCTCGCCCGCCGGCGGCTGCGGTCGGCCGCCCGGGACCGTACGCCGCTGTCCTGGAAGGGGCTGCTGGGTGCGGCGGCGATCGGCGGCCCGGTCGCCGGACTGGTGCTCGGTGTCGCCGCCACCGTCTCCGGCGGCCCGGTGGGCGGCGGCCGGCTCGCCGAGGTCGGGCCGGTCGGGTGGCAGGTCGCTGTTGTCGCGACCGTGGTCGTCGCGGTCGGCACCGTCGTCGGTGCGGCCGCCACCCGGGTTTTCACCGGGAACTGAGCGGCGCCGGCCCGCAACGGCGAAGGGCGCCCCGGCCATGGTGGCCGGAACGCCCTCGACGTGCTGCGACGATCAGGTGAAGCTCGGACCCAGGTCGATCATCTGGCCGATGATGACCATGATGATCGCCAGGACGATGCTCGACGCACCGCAGATCAGAGCGGCCATGGCCTGGCCACGGTTGCTGGCCTGCCCCTGGTCGGCCTTGTTCTTGCCGAGGAAGCCGAGCACGATCGCGCCGACGCCGAGCGGCAGGCTGAACAGGCCGCAGCAGAACGCCAGCGGCAACGCCACGATGCCGACGATCATGCCGATCAGGCCGAGCGTGTTGTTCTGCGAGGACGCGGGCGCGCCGTAGGAGGCCGCCGGGTAGCCCGGCGCGGCGCCGTACGGCTGGCCCGAGGTCGGCTGCTGCTGGGCGTACGGGTCCTGGTACGACGGCTGGCCGTAGGGGTCGCCGGACACCGGCTGGCCGTACGGGTCACCGGACACCGGCTGGCCGTAGGCCGGCTGCCCCGAGGTCGGCTGGCCGTAGGGCTGGCCGGAGGTGGGCTGGCCGTACGGCTGCTGCGGCTGCGCGTACGGGTCCTGGTACTGCGGCGCATTCGGGTCCTGCGGCTGCTTGCCGTATGGATCCTGGCCGGGATAGCCGGGCTGCATGGGCACTCCTTGTTCGGCGGACTATTTCTCAGACTGTGCTAGAGGCTATCGAGCCCGCCATCACCACGAAGTAGATGACGCAGCAGATGATGCTGATCACGTACCACGAGATGCCGACGATCAGGGCGAGTTTCGACCACTTCCGGGACTCCGCGGCCGCCGCCTGGGCGCCCATGAAGTCGCCCTGCTGAAGCAGTTGGTTGACCTTGGAGGCGTTGATGATGGCCGGAATGGCCAGCGGCCAGAACAGGAAGATCGAGACGATGGACATCGTCATGTTGTTGTCCACCTGGTGCGGTGGGTGCGAGGGGTAGCCCACGGAACCTGCTCCTTGACGATTCACTGTCGGGTCGGACATCGATGCCCGAGCGTCCGGCAGCGTACCCGGTCGTGGCGACAATTCGGCACCAACTATCAGGCGACATGCAGCTCCGTGCATCGCCTCGCATCAGCCGTCCGGCAGCCGGGTTCCGCCGGTGCGGTGCCCGCCGGCCGGGCGCGCGGGGCGCGAAAAGGTCGTCGTGACCTGGCCGGTAGGGTGCTCTGCGTGACCGACCGCGCGCCAGCCGCCCGCCTCGTCGTCCTCGTCTCCGGATCCGGAAGCAACCTCCAGGCCCTGCTCGACGCGTGCGCCGATCCCGCGTACGGGGCCCGGGTCGTGGCCGTCGGCGCGGACCGGGACGGGATCGCCGGGCTCGACCGGGCGGCCGCCGCCGGGGTCCCGACCTTCGTCGAGCGGGTCCGCGACCACGCCGACCGCGCCGACTGGGACCGGGCGCTCACCGCACAGGTCGCCGAGCACAAGCCCGACCTGGTGATCTCGGCGGGCTTCCTGAAGCTGGTCGGCACCGACTTCCTCGCCTCCTTCGGCGACCGCTACCTCAACACCCACAACTCGCTGCTGCCCGCGTTCCCGGGCATCCACGGCCCCCGCGACGCGCTCGCCTACGGCGTGAAGCTGGCCGGCGCGACGCTGTTCTTCGTCGACGCCGGGGTCGACACCGGGCCGATCATCGCCCAGGTCGCGGTGCCGGTGCTGCCCGACGACGTCGAGGAAACCCTCACCGAACGGATCAAGGAAGCCGAGCGGCGGCAGCTCGTCGACAGCGTCGGCCGGCTGGTCCGCGAGGGCTGGACCATCACCGGAAGAAAGGTCACGATTCCATGAACGCCGCGCCGGACGGCCGCCGCCCGATCAAGCGGGCGCTGGTCAGCGTGTACGACAAGACCGGGCTGACCGAGCTGGCCCAGGCGCTGCACGCGGCCGGGGTCGAGATCGTCTCCACCGGTTCGACCGCGTCGACCATCGAGGGCGCCGGTGTCCCGGTGACCCGGGTGGAGGAGCTGACCGGCTTCCCGGAGTGCCTCGACGGGCGGGTCAAGACCCTGCACCCGCGGGTGCACGCCGGCCTGCTCGCCGACCTGCGGCTGGAGTCGCACACCGATCAGCTCGCCGAGCTGGGGATCGCGCCGTTCGACCTGCTGGTCTCCAACCTCTACCCGTTCCAGGAGACGGTGGCGTCCGGCGCCGACGTCGACGGCTGCGTCGAGCAGATCGACATCGGCGGGCCGGCGATGGTCCGGGCCGCCGCCAAGAATCACCCGTCCGTGGCGGTCGTGACGTCGGTGACGGCGTACCCGATGCTCTTCGCCGCCCTGGCCGACGGTGGTTTCACCCTCGCCCAGCGCCGGCTGCTCGCCGCACGGGCCTTCGCCGACATCGCCGAGTACGACGTCGCCGTCGCCGCCTGGTGCGCCCGGGTGCTGGCCCCCGACGAGGAGTGGGCGCCGCGCTTCGCCGGCCTGGCGCTGCGCCGCTCGGCCACGCTGCGGTACGGCGAGAACCCGCACCAGCAGGCCGCGCTCTACCTCGACCCGGACGCCCCCGCCGGACTCGCCCAGGCCGAGCAGTTGCACGGCAAGGAGATGTCCTACAACAACTACGTCGACGCCGACGCGGCGTGGCGGGCCGCCCACGACTTCACCGAGCCGACGGTGGCGATCATCAAGCACGCCAACCCGTGCGGGATCGCGGTCGGTGCCGATGTCGCCGAGGCACACCGCAAGGCGCACGCCTGTGACCCGGTGTCGGCGTTCGGCGGCGTCATCGCGGTCAACGCGCCGATCACCGTCGAACTGGCCAAGCAGGTCGCCGAGATCTTCACCGAGGTGGTGGTGGCCCCGGCCTACGAGGACGGCGCGGTCGAGGTGCTGTCCGGCAAGAAGAACATCCGCCTGCTGAAGGCGCCCGCCTGGCGGCCGGCGCCGGTCGAGTGGCGGCAGGTCAGCGGGGGAGTGCTGACCCAGACGGCCGACCGGGTGGACGCCCCCGGCGACGACCCCGCCACCTGGCGGCTGGTCGCGGGCGAGGCCGCCGCCGACGACGTACTGCAGGACCTGGCATTCGCCTGGCGGGCGGTGCGCGCGGTCAAGTCCAACGCGATCCTGCTGGCCGCCGACGGGGCGACCGTCGGGGTCGGGATGGGCCAGGTCAACCGGGTCGACGCCGCGCACCTGGCGGTGTCGCGGGCCGGTGCCGAGCGGGCGCGCGGGGCGGTCGCCGCCTCCGACGCGTTCTTCCCGTTCCCCGACGGCCTGCAGGTGCTGCTCGACGCCGGGGTCCGCGCGGTCGTGCAGCCCGGCGGATCGCTACGCGACGAGGAGGTGATCGCGGCGGCGCAGGCGGCCGGCGTGACCCTCTACCTGACCGGCACCCGCCACTTCTTCCACTGACCGTGAGCATGGCGGGGTCGGTTCATCAGTGGTGAGCTGATGCGGGTGGTGTGGGCGGTGACTCTTGCTCTGACTTGCTTCGTGCCTTGGGCTCGACTTGTCCGCCCGCTACCGCCGGCACGTTTGGCCTGGTCAGGAGCTTGACCGCCAGTCAGTGGCTGGCGTGTCTCGGCACAGTGGCGAACTGCTCGCCGCAGGCCCGATACCACTGTCCCGCCCCCACAGCGAATTCGCTGTGGACCGTGCAACACAACTTGGGGTCCTTCCTCGGCAAACCGTCAGGGCACCCGTGATCGTCTGCTGCCCAGCAGTTCGACACGCCGTACGGACAACCGCGGAACAACTAACGATCACCACACACACCGCCGCCCCGCAACCGCCGGGGCGGCCCACCGACGCCCGCCGTGGGGGCTGCTCGATCGCGTTGTATCACCTTGATCAGTGCGCCGTCCGCGCCGGCGTGGCCTCCTGGTGGGCGGGATCTTGGGGGGTTCGCCGGGTCGGTGCCGGCCGCGTGAGACGATCCGGACGTGACGGCGAACCTTCTGGACGGCAAGGCCACCGCGGCGGCGATCAAGGACGAGTTGCGGGGGCGGGTCAAGGCCCTCGCCGAGCGGGGCATCGTCCCCGGGCTCGGCACGGTGCTGGTCGGGGAGGACCCCGGCTCGCAGGCGTACGTCAACGGCAAGCACCGCGATTGCGCCGAGGTCGGCATCGCCTCGATCCGGCGCGAGCTGCCCGCTGACGCCACCCAGGACCAGGTCGACGAGGTGGTGGCCGAGCTCAACGCCGACCCGGCGTGCCACGGCTACATCGTGCAGCTGCCGCTGCCCGGGCAGATCGACACCCAGCGGGTGCTCGAGTCGATCGCCCCAGACAAGGACGCCGACGGGCTGCACCCGGTCAACCTCGGCCGGCTGGTGCTCGGCTACGACGCCCCGCTACCGTGCACCCCGCGCGGAATCGTCGAGCTGCTGCGCCGGTACGACGTGCCGCTGCGGGGCGCCGAGGTGGCGGTCGTCGGGCGGGGCAACACCGTCGGCCGGCCGCTCGGGCTGCTGCTGACCCGGCGCAGCGAGAACGCGACCGTGACCCTGTGCCACACCGGCACCCTCGACCTGGCCGCGCACACCCGGGCGGCCGACATCGTGATCGTCGCGGCCGGCGTACCCGGTCTGCTCACCGCCGAGATGGTCCGGCCGGGGGCGGTGGTCATCGACGTCGGGATCACCCGGGTCGTCGGCGCCGACGGCAAGGGGCACTACACCGGCGACGTCGACGCCGAGGTGCGCGAGGTGGCCGGCGCGATCGCGCCGATGCCCGGCGGGGTCGGCCCGATGACCCGGGCGATGCTGCTGACGAACGTCGTGGAGCGCGCCGAACGCTCCTGACCTCCCTCGCCCTGGCCCCGCGATCTTGCACTTGTCTCCTCCCTTTGCCCTGTTTGGGAGGTGATATGGGCAAGATCGCGGCGTGGCGACCCGGGACGCGTGTCTGATTTGGTAACTATGAGGGGATGCGAACCCCTATCGCGTCTTTTGTAGTCATCGTGCTGGTCGCCGGCATCCCGGCGCCCGTGCGCGCCGCAACGCCCGCCGACCTCGCCGGCGCGGTCGCCGCCCACCTGCGCGACGGGCAACTCCGTACCCAGCAGTCGCGGGCCGAGCAGCGGCAGGGCGGACCCGTCCCGTCCGTCGCCGACCCGGACCCCGACGTCGTCGTCGCGCGCAGCACCGACGAGCACGGGTTCGGCAGCGTGGTCGTACGGGCACCCGCGGCCGCCGGGGCGTACCCCTTGGGGTGGCTCTTCGTGGCCCGGCGTGCGGGCGGTGCGTGGCGGGTCGCGGTCGAGGGCGAGCCGGCGTTCGCCGAACTCAGCGCCGGTTCGACGATCCTGCGCGAGGACGAACGCCGCATTCTCGGCCGGGCCGGCGAGCGGTCCGAGGTCGGCCCGCTGTCGGTGAGCCCGGCCGACCGGCGCACCGGGATGCGGCTGCCGTACGCGGTCGGCCAGTCGTGGCGCTACACCGGCGGTCCGCACCCGATGAACGGCGGCGTACGCAGCTCGGTCGACTTCGCCGGCGGCGACGGCCGGGTGCTGGCCGCCCGCGCCGGACTGGCGTACACCATGTGCGGCTCCGGCAAGGGCTGGATCCGGGTGGTGCACGACCGGGGCTTCGCCACCGACTACTACCACCTCGCCGGCAACATCCAGGCCGACGGCCGGGCGGTCAAGGAGGGCGACTTCCTCGGCAACATCGGCAACGACGTCTCCTGCGGCGGCTCGTCCACCGGCGCGCACGTGCACTTCTCCCTGCGCCGGAACAACGCGTACGTGCCGATCGACCGTTACAACTTCGGCAAGTGGGTCATCTCGGCCTCCGGCGCCGACTACAGCGGCTCGGCCTGGCACGGCTCCCGGCGGGTCGACGTGGGCGGGACGCTGCACAACCACGGTGTGCTCGGATTCACACAGGGGGTCGTCGACACCGACGGCGGCACCGTCCTCAACCGCCGCTCCGGGCCCGGCGCCAACCATCCCGTGGCGGGTACGGTCGCCGACGGCGCGACGGTCACCGTCGAGTGTTCCGCCCGGGGTACGCGTCACGTGGGCCGGAACGGGTACAGCAGCGACCTGTGGAACAAACTGACCGACGGAACCTGGGTCAGCGACGTGTTTCTATGGACCGGCACGGGTGACCCAGTCAACGGCCTGTGCCCCTAGCCCGGCGGGGCCCCGCCCTGACTGGTACGGTCCGCCCAAACAAGCCTTCCGGTATCAGAGAGTGAGACGACCATGGGCAAGAAGGTCACCGTCGTCGGCGCCGGCTTCTACGGCTCGACGACCGCGCAGCGCCTCGCCGAGTACGACGTCTTCGACACGGTCGTGCTCACCGACATCGTCGAGGGCAAGCCCGAGGGCCTCGCCCTCGACCTCAACCAGTCCCGGTCGATCGAGGGCTTCGAGACCAAGATCGTCGGCGCGACCACCGGCCCGAACGGCGAGGGCTACGAGGCCATCGAGGGCTCCGACGTCGTCGTCATCACCGCCGGCCTGCCCCGCAAGCCCGGCATGAGCCGGATGGACCTGCTCGAGGTCAACGCCAAGATCGTTCGGAGCGTGGCGGAGAACGTCGCCAAGTACGCCCCGAACGCCGTCGTCATCGTCGTCTCCAACCCGCTCGACGAGATGACCGCCCTGGCCCAGCTCGCCACCCAGTTCCCGAAGAACCGGGTCCTCGGCCAGGCCGGCATGCTCGACACCGCCCGCTTCACCAACTTCGTCGCCGAGACGCTCGCCGTACCGGTCAACACGGTGAAGACGCTGACCCTCGGATCGCACGGCGACACCATGGTGCCGGTGCCCTCGCAGAGCAGCGTCAACGGCAAGCCGCTGGCCGACGTGCTCCCGACCGACAAGATCGAAGAGCTGGTCGTCCGGACCCGCAACGGCGGCGCCGAGGTGGTGGCCCTGCTCAAGACGGGCTCCGCCTACTACGCCCCGTCCGCCGCCGCCGCCCGGATGGCCAAGGCCGTCGCGGAGGACTCCGGCGCGGTCATGCCGGTCTGCGCCTGGGTCGACGGCGAGTACGGCATCTCCGGCGTCTACCTCGGCGTCGAGGCCGAGATCGGTGCCGAGGGTGTCAAGAAGGTCGTCGAGACCGAGCTGACCGACAACGAGCTGGCCGACCTCAAGGCCGCCGCCGAGGCCGTACGCGCCAAGCAGCAGGACGTCGCGGGCATGTGAGCCGCCGGTCCGGACCGCCGCATCCCGCCCGGGGTGCGGCGGTCCGTCGTTTCAGGTGGCAGGTTCGGTAGGGGCGCCGAGCGTGATGAACGGATCGGTCAGGTGCGGGGTCGCCAGGACCGCCGAGGGGCGCGCGGCCAGGTCGCGCAGCAGCGTCTCCCGCGACACCCGGGCCGTTTCGGGGTACACCTCGTGCGCGTACGGCTGCGCCGGATCGATCAACTGCACCGGGTGCACGAGCAGGTCACCGGTGAGCAGTACCCTTTTCCCGCCCTCTTGCAGCAACACCGACTGGTGGCCCGGCGTGTGCCCGGGCGTCGCGACGACCCGTACCCCCGGGGTGAGTTGTCGGTCACCCTCGACCACGTGCAGTTGGCCCGTCGCCGCCAGCGGATCCAGCAGGTACGCCGCCAGTTCCGGGTTCGCGGCCCGGACCGCCGCCAACTCCGCATCCTGCACGACGTAGCGGGCGTTGGCGAAGTGCGGCGCGCCGCCGGTCACCGCCCACCCCACATGGTCGGTGTGCAGGTGGGTCAGTACGACGGTGTCCACCTCCGCCGGGTCGATGCCCGCCGCCGCCAGTTCGTCGGGCAGTCGCCCGGGCACCGGAGCCCAGGCCCGGGCCGGTGCCTCGGCCGGGCCGATGCCGGCGTCGACCATGACCACCCGGCCGTCGTCGAACCGGATCGCGAAGCACCGGAACCGCAGCCACCACTGCCCGTCAGCGCTCACCGTGCCCGGGTCGTACTCGTCCGCCCGGCGCCATAACTCGGCCGTGACCCGCGGGAACGCGGTGGACCGGGGTTCGAAGAACGGCCCTTCACCGTCCGTCAGGGCGATCAGGGTGGCGGACCCGAAGCGGCGGCTGACCGGCATCGCGCCATCCTGTCATCCGTGGTTGGCGGTGGGCGCTTGCCGGACCTGCCTGAGCGCCCTCACGTGCATCCAGTACGCTCGTACTGCTAGTACTGAGGTTCCCGAGAGGAGCGCCGGCCGATGGCGAAGATCAAGGTAGCGAACCCGGTCGTCGAACTCGACGGCGACGAGATGACCCGGATCATCTGGAAGCAGATCCGGGAGCAGTTGATCCTGCCCTACCTCGACGTCGAACTCGACTACTACGACCTGTCGATCCAGTACCGTGACCAGACCGACGACCAGGTGACCATCGACTCCGCGAACGCCATCAAGCGGCACGGCGTCGGCGTCAAGTGCGCCACCATCACCCCCGACGAGGCCCGCGTCGAGGAGTTCGGCCTCAAGAAGATGTGGCGGTCGCCGAACGGCACCATCCGTAACATCCTCGGCGGCGTCGTCTTCCGCGAGCCGATCATCATGTCCAACGTGCCGCGGCTCGTCCCGGGCTGGACCAAGCCGATCATCATCGGCCGGCACGCCCACGGCGACCAGTACAAGGCCACCGACTTCGTCGTACCCGGCCCCGGCTCGGTCACCGTCACCTACACCCCGGCCGACGGTGGCGCCCCGATCGAGATGGAGGTCGCCAACTTCTCCGGCGGCGGCGTCGCGATGGGCATGTACAACTTCGACGAGTCGATCCGCGACTTCGCCCGCGCCTCGATGCGCTACGGCCTCGACCGCGGCTACCCGGTCTACCTGTCGACGAAGAACACCATCCTCAAGGCGTACGACGGCCGCTTCAAGGACATCTTCGCCGAGGTCTTCGAGGCCGAGTTCAAGGCCGAGTTCGACGCCGCCGGCATCACCTACGAGCACCGGCTGATCGACGACATGGTCGCCGCCGCGCTGAAGTGGGAGGGCGGCTTCGTCTGGGCCTGCAAGAACTACGACGGTGACGTCCAGTCCGACACGGTCGCGCAGGGCTTCGGCTCGCTCGGCCTGATGACGTCGGTCCTGATGACCCCGGACGGTCGTACGGTCGAGGCCGAGGCCGCCCACGGCACCGTCACCCGGCACTACCGGCAGTGGCAGAAGGGCGAGAAGACCTCGACCAACCCGATCGCCTCGATCTTCGCCTGGACCCGGGGCCTCGCCCACCGCGGCAAGCTCGACAACACCCCGGCGGTCACCGACTTCGCCAACACGCTGGAGCAGGTCTGCATCGAGACCGTCGAAGGCGGCCAGATGACCAAGGACCTCGCGCTGCTGATCTCCCGCGACGCGCCGTGGCTGACCACCGACGAGTTCATGAACGCTCTCGACGAGAACCTGGCGCGCAAGCTCGGCGCCTGACCAGCACCTCGGAAAATGCCCGCCGGCGGTTCGCCGGCGGGCATTTTCGTGCTTCCGGCCGCTCTGTCCGTGGTCGCCGTTCCGGCGCCAGGGGCGACGTCGGACGCCGCCAGCGATCGACACCGAGCGTTACCGCGGATACGCCGCTGTCGTTGTACGGGGTGGACGCGATGCCAGTCGCGTCCGGGGGAGCGAAGCCGGTCGAGGACGCCCGACCGGGACGCCGGCCCGGCCAGCTCCCCGGCTGTGCCGCACAGCCTGCCGTCCCTTCCCATTGCGGGGGGCCCTGTCCCGGGCCCCCCGCAGCCCTGACCGCTCGCTCAGCAGAGTTGGCTTCCGCAGTACCGGTTGACCGTGGCGTAGGCGGTCTGCGTGCGGCTCTGCCCGTTCTGCGTGTAGGTCACGGTCGCTTCGATCGACGAGTCGGAATGGCCGGATACCCAGACCGAGCACGTGGGCGACGTCGCGGTGCAGCCGGTGTTGATCGACTGGTAGGGGCCGCTGACGCTCCAGGCGAAGGTGTAGCTTCCGGACGTGTTCTGCACCGCGAAACCGACGTTGTAGGTGCTGGCCGGCGCGCTGTTGTTGCAGTAGGTGTTCCAGGTGAAAACGACGCCCGGGGCGATGCGGCAGCCGAAGGTTTCCTGGCCGATGGCGGCGGCGGGTGTGGCGCCGGCGAGCGTGAACGTGGTCGCCGCGACCACGCAGGCGGCGACGCTGGCAAGGACGGAACGAATGCGCGGGCGCTTCATGGGCCGCTCCATTCTGTGGTCGGGTGAGTCGACCCTAGTGATCGCTGTCCTTGTCGGGCAATGATGAAAATAAATGGCTATTGGTAATGCCATCCAGGTGCTGACAAGTCATGAATTGCGCCGAAGGCGCCGCAGGCACCCCCGGACGAGCGCGTTGCCGTACGGTGTTCGCCATGGCGGAACGGGTTCGGGCCAGGGTGTTCGGTGAGGTGGCCGACGAATACGACCGGATCCGGCCCGGCTATCCGGCGGCGCTTGTCGACGACGTCCTCGACCATGCCCGGCTGGCCGGCGCGCCCGCCCTGGAGGTCGGCGCCGGCACGGGCAGGGCGACCGTGGCGTTCGCCGAGCGCGGGGTCGCCGTCACCGCGCTCGAGCCCGACGGGGCGATGGCCGAGGTGCTGCGCCGCCGCGTGGCGGATCGGCCGGACGTGACGGTTGCGGTCACCGCCTTCGAGGACTACCGGCCGGCCCGGCCGTTCGGCCTGCTGTTCAGCGCGCAGGCCTGGCACTGGACAGAGCCGGCGGTGCGCTGGCGGCGGGCCGCCGCGGCCCTGGCCCCCGGCGGGACGCTCGCCCTGTTCTGGAACGGCGACCGGCCGGCCGACCCGGAGGTGACGGCCACGCTGCTCGACCTGCACCGTAGGCGCGCACCCCAGATCCTGCCCGACGTCGAACCGGTCCACGACTCGCCGCTCGCGGCCGCCTGGCCACGCGAGGAACTGGTGGCGCAGACCGACTTCGGTGACCTGTCCGAGCGCCTCTACCGGTGGGAGCGGACGCTGACGGCGCAGGACTACACGGCGAACCTGTCCACCCACTCGGCATACCGGATGCTCGACGAGGGCACCCGGGTCGGGCTCTTCCGGGCGATCACCGACGTGCTCGGGGAGCGGATCGTCGTCAGCATGGCCACGGCGCTGTACCTGGCCCGCCGGCTGGACAACTAGCGCAGCATGGCCGCCGCCTGTTCGGGGCGGATGTCGTTGATGAAGACGCCCATCGCCGACTCGGAGCCGGCGAGATACTTCAGCTTGTCGGCGGCGCGGCGGACGCTGAACAGTTGCAGGTGCAGGTAGCCGAGGTCGCGGTCGACGCGTACCGGGGCCTGGTGCCAGGCCGAGATGTACGGCATCGGCTTGTCGAAGAGCTGGTCGAAGCGGCGCAGGACGTCGAGGTAGAGCGGCCCGAAGGCGGCGCGCTCGGCGTCGTCGAGCGCGGGCAGGTCGGGCACCTGCCGGTGCGGTGCGATGTGCACCTCGAACGGCCAGCGGGCGGCGGCGGGGACGTACGCGGTCCAGTGCGCGTTCGACGCCACGACCCGAACGCCGGCGTCCCGTTCGGCGGCGAGTACGTCGGCGAACAGGATGCGTCCGCCGGTGCGCTCGGCGTGCCGCCGGGCCGCGGCCATCATCGCCCGGGTGCGCGGGGTGAGGAACGGGTACGCGTAGATCTGGCCGTGCGGGTGGTGCAGGGTGACGCCGATCTCGACGCCGCGGTTCTCGAAGCAGAAGATCTGCTCGACGCCGGGTAGCTCGGACAGTTCGCCGGTCCGGTCGGCGAGCGCGTCGAGCACGGTGCGGACCCGGGCCGGGGGCAGGGTGGCGAACGACGCGTGGTGGTCGGCGGTGAAGCAGACGACCTCGCACCGGCCGAGGCCGGGTCGGGTCGGGGTGTAGGGCGTCGGCTCCTCGCCGGGCTCGCCGGTGCGGGCGCTCAGGGACGGGAACCGGTTCTCGAACACGGCGACGTCGTAGTCGTACGCCGGGATCTCCGACGACTGGTCCGGTGTGGACGGGCACAGCGGGCACTGGTCGGTCGGTGGCAGGAAGATGCGGGTCTGCCGGTGGGCGGCGATCGCCACCCACTCGTCGAGCAGCGGGTCGTAGCGCAGCTCCGAGGCGGGTGGTGGCGGCGGCAGGTCACGCCGGTCGGGTCCCTCGCGTACGGCGTCGTCGCGTTCGTCGTAGTAGATGAGGTCGCGGCCGTCGGCGAGCCGGACCATCGTGCGCTTCATCGTCGACTCCCGGATTCGAACATCCGCTGGCCCCCAGATCCAAACGTAATCCAACAGATACGCACACTAGCGGCCATCGTGCGGGCGCGGAACGCCGGGCTGCCCCAGCGGTCGGTTCAGATCCCGCGGCCGCGCCGGTGCAGGGTGGCGAGCACGTTCTCCACCCGTACCGCGCCGGTGATCGCGGCGAGGGCGATCGCCGCCCGCGGCTCCCGCCAGTTGGACCGCACCGCCTCCCGGGTCCACCGCCACGCCTCCGCCCGGTTGCCGGTCGCCGCCGACCAGCAGGCCAGCTGCCCGTAGACCCGGGCCGCGCCGGGGCGGCAGCCGCTGATCTCCGGATGCCGGGCCATCATCCAGCGCAACGACGAGATCTTGGTGGCGTACTCGTAGGCGTAGTGCGACGTACGGCCCCAGAGCACGCGTACCAGTGGCTCGTCGACGTGGACGACGGGTGACCGGCGGGCGGCCCGCAACAGCAGGTCCCAGTCCTCGTTCTGGCTGCCCGGCGCGTCCTCCGCGACCAGGCCGATCCGGTCGGGGTCGGTCAGTGCGGCGCGTTCGACGAGGAAACTCGACGAGTGCAGCATCGCCATCCGGGAGCGGGCCAGGTGGTCGACGGTGACCCGGTCGACACCGGCGAGCCGGGGGGTGCGGTGGCCGTCGTACTCGACCTCGATCGCGCACGACGCGAACTCGGCGCCGGACCCGGCGGCGGCCAGGGCGGCCACCTGCCGGCGCAGCTTGTCCGGCGCCCACCGGTCGTCGTCGTCGCAGAACGCGACCAGGTCGGTGTCCAGCGCCACGATCGCGGTGTTCCGGGCGCCGGCGAGGCCGGGGGTACGGCAGTTGCCGAGCACCATCACCGGCACCCCGTCGGTGGTGGCCAGCAGGTAGTCCGGGGCACTGTGGTCGAAGACGACGACCACCCGCAGCCGACCGGGGTAGTCCTGGGTGCGCACGCTCGCCAGCGTCCGGCGTAGCAGTTCGGGGCGGTCGCGGGTCGGGACGACCACGCCGACCGACGGCCACGCGATCACCGCTGGTCACCCGGTGTGGCGGCGACCCCGGTACGCGCCGCGCCGGTCCCGCGCAGCGGATAGCCGTACGCGCGCAGCAGCGGTGCGCAGACCGCGCCGACCAGCCGCCGCTGCCCCGGCGGCAGGGCGGCCATCCAGGTGTCGTCGTGCCGCAGCGGGATCCGGCCGACCTGGAACCGCATCGGGTTGCCCGCCGCGCTGTGCCCGACCCGCAGGTCGGCGTGCGTGCCGGTGACGAAGCCGAGATCGGTGCCGGACAGGTCGACGCCGGTGAAGGCGGCCAGCCGGCGCAGCTCGTCGACCGGCCCGCCGACCAGTTGTTCGTACCGGACCCGCAGGACCGGCACGCCGCGCCGGGCGAGCAGCCCGAAGGCGGCGTTGTGCGCGTTCCAGAGCAGGGCGGAGCGACCGGGCGCGTACCGGGTCATGGTGTCGGCGCCGTCGGTCTCCGGCCGCCCGACGGTCTTGGTCCAGGAGTACGCGACCCCGCGCGCGTCGCGGACGACGTGGGCGACCCGCAGGTCGAGACCGGGTGCCCAGCGCAGGCAGTGGGCGAGCGCGCTGTGCTTGGAGGAGTCGACGACGACGGTGGCGCCGGAGACGTCGGCGGCGGCGGCGTAGACGGCGCGGTAGTAGCCGGCGTACTCCTCGACGAGGCCGCGCAGGTCGTCGGGGAGGCGGCTGCCGGCGAGCCGGGGGATGTGCCGGGTCCGTTCGACGGCCTCCTTCAGCGCCAGCACCCGGTAGACGTCGACCTGGTTCCAGCCGCCGAAGGCGCGTTCGCCGACGAGTTGCCAGAACCGGCAGGCCGAGAAGCGGGCCCCGCAGCCGCATCGTTCGTCGTCGCGGACGTCGCGTTGCCAGAGGTGTACGACCTCGCCCAGAGCGCACACGCCGGGCAGTTCACCCATCAGGCGCTCGACCAGTGTTGTGCCACTTCGCCCTAATCCACCGACAAAGAGAACTACTGCCACTTTTAACCGCCTTCGCTCGTTTCATCGGTATAACGAGCGATCGACCGGTGAGGAGCTTGGTTTGGGGCTGTACGCGACGTTTCGTCGGATAAACGTCGGAGGTACCGACTTCGACGCACTCACCGAGGACCGGGTGGTCGCGATGGTCCGCGACGCGCTGCGCCGGGGAGCCGGCGGCCGGATCATCACCCCCAACGTCGACATCCTCCGGCAGGCCCGGACCGACCCCGGCGTACGCGCCCACCTCGCCGACGCCACCCTCGTCGTCGCCGACGGCATGCCCCTGGTGTGGGCCAGCCAACTCGCCGGCAGCCCCCTGCCGGAGCGGGTCGCCGGTTCCAGCCTGCTCTGGTCGCTGTCGCACGGGCTCGGGCTGGACGGCCGTTCGGTCTTCGTCCTCGGCGGCGACCCGCCGGCCGCCGGGACCGCCGCGGGTGCCGTCCGCGCCGCCCGGCGGATCACCGCCGCCTGCCCCGGCCTGCGCGTGGCCGGCACGCTGAGCCCTCCCTACGGCTTCGACCGCGATCCCGCGCACCTCGACCGGGTCTGCGCCGAGGTGGTGGCCGCCCGGCCCGACCTGGTGCTGGTGGGGCTCGGCTTCCCGAAGCAGGAGCGGATCATCGACCGGCTGCGGGCCCGGATGCCGGCCGCCTGGTTCCTCGGCTGCGGAGCGGCGGTCAACTTCGCGGCCGGCGACCAGGTCCGCGCTCCACTGTGGATGCAGCGGTCCGGTCTGGAGTGGGCGCACCGGCTCGGCACCGAACCCCGCCGCCTCGCCGGCCGCTACCTGCGCCACGACGCCCCGTACGCGCTGCGGCTGCTCGCCACGACGGCGGCGGCCCGGCACGCGGTGTCCCGCCGTACGTCGCCCGGCCGGGCGCTGCCACGCCGGCCGGCGTCGAGGCGGGCGGTGCCGCTGCCGGCGCGCTGACCGGGTGCCGCCCACGCGGCGACCGGGTGCCGCCGGCAGCGGCACCCGGGATGCTCAGCCGCCCGGGTTGAAGTACGGATCGCGGGCCAGTTCGGTGAACGCGGCGAAGGCCGGCGGGTCGTCCGAGAGCTGGAACTGCCCCTTGGGCGGATTGCCGTCCGGATCCGACTCGAAATACGCCACCGCCTTGATCTGCGGGTTCGCCTTGAAGAGCACGACCGCGTCACGCAGCCACGCCGCCCGGTCCGCCGAACCCCACTCCCGGGCCACCCCGAACTCGCCCACGATGATCGGCTTCGGCCGCCGCGCCGCCCAGCGCAGGAACGGGTCCATCAACTCCGCCAGCGGCCGGAACCGCTGGCCGGCGTACACGTCGACGCACGTCCAGTCGACGGCGTCGTCACCGGGATAGAAGTCCGGAGCGTCGCCCCGGACGAAGCCCTCGGCCGTCGGGCACCACACCCAGGAGGCGTTGGTGACCCGTTCCTCGTCGAAGATCCGGCGGGTGTGCCGCCAGGCCGCGACGAAGTCCGGCCCCGACCACATGGTGACGCGCAGGTTCGGCCGGTCCATCTCCCACCGGTAGCGCAGCAGCACCGGGCGCTGTGCGGCGCGTACCCGGCGGGCCTGGGCCCGGATCAGCTCGTCGTGGTGTCCGTCCACGATGGATCTGGTGTCACCGGACGCCCAACTGAGCATGACGGTCACGCCACGGGCCATGAACTCCCGGTCGGTCAGGGTGAGGAACTCCTCGTCGAACCGCCGGTAGGTGTTGACGATGTCGAGCGGGCGGTTAATACTGCAACGGCGTTTCGCAACCTTCTGTGGTTGTCGTAAGTTAGTTCATTGTGGTCAGTGTCGGGTTGGTCGAGTCGTGGGACGTTGAGCTTGGGGATCTGCTGGCGCGGATTGCGGGGCGGTTTTCGCGGGTGGAGTCGCGGAAGCGGGCGTTCGCGTATGTGCGTGGGCTGCTCGCGCCGCTGGAGCGGCGCAACGGGTGGACCCTGGCCGAGCAGGCCGGTGATGGTTCGCCGGACGGGATGCAGGCGTTGCTGTGCAGCCCGTGCTGGGACCGCAACGCGGTGCGGGACGAGGTACGCGACTACGTGGTGGAACACATCGGCGACCCGGACGGGGTGCTGATCGCCGACGAGACCGGTTTCGCCAAGAAGGGCCGAGCCTCGGCGGGGGTTCAGCGGCAGTATTCCGGCACGCTGGGCCGCACGGACAACTGCCAGATCGGGGTGTTTCTGGCCTACGCCACACCGAAGGGTCGGGCGTTGCTCGACCGGGAGTTGTACCTGCCGGTGTCGTGGACTGACGACCGTGCCAGGTGCCGCAAGGCGGCGGTCCCGGACGAGGTCGCCTTCGCGACCAAGCCACAGCAGGCCAGGATGATGCTTGAACGGGCGATCGCCGCGGGTGTGCCGTTCGCCTGGTTCACCGCGGACGAGCTCTACGGGCAGAACCCCGGGTTGCGCGGCTGGCTGGAGGAGCAGGACGTCTCGTATGCGATGGCGACCCGCTGCGATGACGAGGTGGCCTCCGGGCTGCACACCACCACCCGGGTCGACGCGCTGATCGGCAAGGTGCCGGGTGGTGCGTGGCGGCGTATGTCCTGCGGCGACGGGGCGCACGGGCCGCGGGTCTACGACTGGGCCTGGCTGCCGATCCGCCGGCCGTTCCTGCACGGCCGTCGCGGCTGGGTCCTCGCGCGGCGCAGTGTCAGCGACCCGACCGAGATCGCCTACTACGTGTGCTTCGGCAAGCGCGGCACCCGGCTGCGCGAGCTGGTCAGGGTCGCCGGGTCCCGGTGGGCGGTCGAGGAGTCGTTCCAGACTGCGAAGAACGAGGTCGGCCTGGACCAGTACCAGGTCCGCCGCTACGACGCCTGGTACGCCCACATCACCCTGGCCATGCTCGCCGCCGCGTTTTTGGTCGCCACCCGGGCCCGCGAGGTGGCAAAGGGGGCACCGACGACGGCGAGCACACGCTGATCCCGTTGAGCAGCAACGAAATCCGCCGCCTGCTCAGCAAACTCGTCCTCATCGGACGGGCCACGGCCGGACACGTGCTGCACTGGTCCGGCTGGCGTCGCCGCCGACAAGCCCAAGCGAAAGCCAGCCACTACCACAAACACTTCAAAGACCATCGTACGTGACGAACCGCCGTTGCAGTATTAAGCGACTCCTCGTAGCCGGTGATGGCCGCCCGCCGCCCGTCCTGGCCCCAGACCCGGGGCTTGACCCAGGCGCCGAGCCGGGCGCCGGCGGTGGGGGCGGCGACCGGGCCGCTGTCGTACGGGCCGGGGTTGGTGGCGACACCGGCCGGCGGTGCGGCGGTGGGTGCCGGCGGGGCGGGTGCCGCCGTACAGCCGGCCAGCGCGGCGGCGAGCACCACGACCGCGCTCCTGGTCCACCTGCTCATCGGGACTCCTCGTTCTCTGGCACATGAAGATCCGCGTGATCAGGGAGTACGCGGCACAACGCGCCGGCGACGCGCGCGATTTACTCCCTGATCACGCGGATCATGGGGGAGTTACCAGGTGGTGGCGTCGGGGTGGGGCGGCGGCTGGACCCGCGGCGGGGCCACCTGGGGGACGGTGCGGCGGGCCACGTAGAGCACGTTCACGCAGTAGCGGCTCAGGGCCGGGACACGGGTCGCCACGTTGTCGACGACCGTCGCCACCGGGCGCAGCCAGCGCCGGTCGTACCAGCCCCGGGTCAGCACCGAGAATCCGCGCCGCTCCACGATGCTGAAGCCGTACCGCGCCAGCAGCGTCGTCACCTCCTCGTGGGAAAGCTCGGCGAACCACGGCTCGCCCACGTGCCGGCGGTGCCGCAGGTGCCGGGCCGAACCCCGGTTGCCGTGGTTCTCCACCACCAGCAGCCCGGCCTCCTGGTGCGGCAGCACCCGGGCCGCGAACGCGATCGCCCGTTCCCGTACCTCGTCACCGGCGTTGAGCAGCAGCCGGAACACGGTGACGATCGCCGGCGAGTCGGTCGCCACCGGCGACGGCACCGGCCCGGTCGCGTCGACCCGGTGCAGTTCGGCCAGGGCGCCCAGCTCGTCGGCCTTGGCCAGCATCGCCGGCGACGAGTCGTAGCCGTGCGCGCCGCGCACCATGCCGTGCAGCGCCCGCAGTGCCCGCCCGGTCCCGCAGGCGAAGTCGTGCTGCACCGGCCGGCGGGTCTCGAACGACCGCCCGACCAGGTCGCGCAGGTACGCGCGCTGCCGCCGGTTGATCGCCGCCGCGTACCCGTCCGGGGCGTACTCGACGGACTCGTACCGCTCGACGGCGGCGGTGTCCTGGAAGACGTCGGCGTAGTCGTTGCGCAACTTGCTGCTCCTCGGTTCGGTGTCGGGCTGGTCAGTTCGGTGTGGAGCGGACGGTCCTGGTCGGGCTGGTCAGTTCGGTGTCGGGCGGACGGGTCCTGGTCGGTCGGGGCATGCCGGCGGCGGGCTCCTCCGCGCGGCCGGCGGCCGGCGCCGGACCAGGCCGTGGAGTCGGGCCGGGCCGTGGAGTCGGGCCGGGCCGTGGAGTCGGGCCGGGCCGTGGAGCCGGATGGGGGTCGACGGCGCGGCGGCGGCCGTCCGCGGGCGACGGAAGGCGTCCAGGGCGAGCGGGCCGCGCAGCAGCCGTACGCCGGCCAGGTATGCGACGCCGGCCACGGCCACCGCCGTGAGCGCGGCCGCCGGGCCGGTGCCGGCCGCCACCACGAAGATCCGGGGCAGTACGCCGAAACAGCCGACAGCGAGCGCCGCGGCGGCCAGCGTGCCGGGCCCGAACGGGTGCAGCCCGAGCGCCACGCCGACCTGGGCCAGCGGCAGGACGTTGTTGACGGCGACGGCGGCGGCGAGCCCGATCGCGGCCCCGAGCGCCCCGAGGCTGGGGATGAGGGCGAGGTCCAGCACGACGGTCACGGCCAGCGCGAGCGCGATGTTGGCCAGGTTCCAGCTCGTGCGGCCGGCCATCGCGAGCACCATGTCGACCATGCCGCAGCCGGTGGACAGCAGCATGGCACCGGCGAGTACGGCGACGATCGGGCCGCCGTCGCGGTAGGCGTCGCCGAAGAAGCCGAGGTAGAGCGGGGCGTACGTGAGCAGCAGCAGGTAGAGCGGCCAGGTGGCGAGCACCAGCCAGCCGGTGGCCGCCTGGTAGAGCCGCTTGGCGGTGGCCCGGTCGCCGGTGGCCAGCGCCTCGGCGAGCCGGGGCTGTACGGACTGCGAGATCCCCTGGTTGGCGAGCTGCCCGAGCACGACGAACCGTCCGGCGACGGCGTACAGCGCGGCCGCCCCGAGCCCGCCGAGCCCCGCCACGAGCAGCAGGTCGACCCGCTGGAGCGCGAGCTGCCCGACACTCCCCACCGCCCGCGGCCAGTTGAACCCCCAGAACGCCCGCCAGACCCCCTTCTCCACCCGCCGCCGCCCCCCAAGATCCCCGTGATCAGGGAGTACGTCGCCCGGCGCGCCGCCGACCCGCGCGATTTGGTCCCTGATCACCCGGATCTTGGGGGGACCGGGGGGAGTGGGGGGACCGGGGCGGCGGGGGCGCGGGGTGGTGGTCGTGTGGGTGCGGTGCAGGGCGTACCCGGACAGGATGGCGATCGGCAGGTACGGCAGCACCCAGGCCAGCGCGTACGCGGTCAGCGGCATGGCCAGCCACCCGGCGGCGACGGTGGCCGCCGCGATCCCGGCGAGTTGCAGCAGCGGCCGGGCCGCCCGTTCGAGCACCAGCGTCGGTCCCAACCGCCGGTAGCCCCGGGTCGCCGCGAGCGCGGCGTCGGTGAAGGCGGCCAGCGGTACGAACCCGGCCAGCACCCGCAGCCCGGCGGTGTGCTGGGCGACGGTGTCCGGGCCGGCGTCGCCGGCGGTGATCCGGGCCAGGACCGGTGCCGCGACCAGTAGCCCGGCCCCGAGGACGACGGCGACCCCGGCGACCGGGGTGAGGCCGGCCCGCAGGCAGATGCCGAGCAGGTGCCCCTGGCCCCGGGCCCGCAGCCGGGCCGGCCAGTAGACCAGTCCGGTCTGGGTGCCGAGCTTGGCGACCGCGCCGATCAGCACGAAGAGGGCGGTGGCGGCGAAGAACGCGCCGGCCTGTTCGGGGCCGAGGCCGCGGGTCACCAGCCAGGTGACGCCGATCCCGGCGACGGCGGCGAAGCCGGCCCCGGCGATGCCGGCCACCCCGCCCCGGGCCACCGCCCGCACCCCGCCCGTGCCGAAACCACCGTCCACAGGCGAGGACGCCGCAGCGGCCGCGATGTTCACCGGTGCCACGACGGCGGGCGGCCGAGCCACGAGGTGAGCTGTTCGTCGTACGGGGCGTAGTGGGCGGTCAGGTCACGCCGTACCCGGTCCTCCATCGCGGTGCCGCGCGGCCGGGCGTTGTGCCGCTCGAACGCGGGGTAGCCGAGGTTGGGCAGGCCGAGGAAGTCCAGCACCTCGTCGTAGACGTCTTCCGGGGTGGCGAAGAACCGTTCGCTCTCCACCACGTGGATCCGGTCCCGGCCGACCCGGGCGGCCAGTTCGGCGAGGTGGGTCGCGTACTCGCCGCGGGCCCGGTAGGCGTGGTGCTGGTGGGCGAAGCTGTGGTACGTCGGATCGCCGACGAGTCGCCGCTGCTCGCCGCGCAGCCGGGCCGGCTCCAGCGCCAGTGCCCGGCTGAACGAGGTCTCCGACTCGAAGCCACGGGCCAGCTCGTGGGCGTGGTGCGAGTAGGCCCGCTCGACCGGATCGCGGACCAGCACGACCAGCTTCACGCCGGGCAGGTCGCGGGCGATCCGGGCCGGCGCGTGCGGGTGGTACATGTAGTACGGGCTGGACTCGAAGGTCTGCACCGGCACCCCGTGCCGCTCGGCCAGCCGGTCGGCGGTGCGGCGCAGCGGGAAGTGCGCCCGATACCAGGACAGGCCCCGGTGGTAGGACGTGTCGAAGTAGTGCACGCCCTTGTGCAGCACGGCCTTGAGGACCGCCGGATGGGCGGCCATCGCCCGGTAGAGCGAGGTCGTGCCGCACCGTTGCCCGCCGCAGATCAGGAACGACGGCAGCATCCGGGCCGGCGCGGTGAGCCGGCCGTACGAGCGGGAGCCGAGGTGCGCGACCCGTTTGACCGGCTCGGGCACCCGGGAGGACCGGATCACTGGTAGCCCTCCACCCGGCGGACCAGGACCGGCAGCAGCCAGGTGCCGAGGACCCCGAGCCGGGCGCCGGCCTCGGCCTGCCGGTCCGCGAGATAGCGGGCGGCGAGGTCGATCAGGTAGAGCAGCGCGGTCAGTTCGGCGGTGCCGGGCGGGGTGTCGAAGGGGCGGAGCAGCAGCGGGGCCTGCCGTACGGTGGCCTCGACCGCGGCCGCCGCGTCGCCGCTGGCCATGATGCGCTGTTGCAGGTCGTGGTGCAGGGCGTCGAACCCCAGCGGTACGCCGGTCGCGAACCGCTCCCAGTCCCAGACCAGCAGCCGGTCGCCGAGCGACGCCATGTTCCACGGCGCCCAGTCGCCGTGCCACGCGCCGTACCGCAGGTCGGTGTCGCCGGCACGGGCGGCGAGCGACCGGGCGGCCCCGGCGAGCGCGGCGCCCTCTGGCCGGTCGGCGACGGCGGTGAGCCGGTCGCGCATCTCGGCCCAGTACGGGCTGGTGGCCAGCCAGCCCCGGGAGATGCCGCAGCAGCCGGCGATCTCGCGCATCGCGTCGGTGAGCCGGTAGGGCTGCAACGGCTGGCGTGGCTCCCAGACCGGCAGCGCCGACTGCACCAGCACCTGGTGGCCGTGCCACTGGCCGGCGTGCCGCACCGCGGGCACCATCAGGTGCCGCAGATCCACATGGGACAGCGCGGTCAGGGCGGCGGTCTCGGCGCGGACCAGGCGCCGGGTCAGCGGGCCGACGCCGAGCTTGGCGAAGCCGGCGGTCTCGCCGGCCGGCGAGATGAGTTGCAGCACCGGTTTCCGGTTGGCCCGGGCAGGTCCGATGTGGACGCTGATGGCGAGGTCGGTGTCGAGTTGCCGGCGCAGGTAGCCGTCGATGCCGCTCCCGGCCGGGCCGGTGACCCGGATCCGGTCCCGGAGCACCACCTTCGACGCCCCGCTGCGCAGCGCCAGCACGACGGCGTCGCGCTTGAGCCGGGCCGACCGGGACTGCGGTTCGGCGTAGTGGCGTACGGCGGCGGCGGCGACCCGCCGCGACCGGGTCGGAACCAGCAGCCGCGGCCGGCGGGCGTCGGGCACCACGAGATAGCCGGCGACCGGGCCGGCGCCGTCCCGCGGCCCGCCGTCGACGGCGCACGGCGGCGGGTAGAGCACGCCGAGCACTTCCTCCAGGTATCGCGCGCGCAACGCCGCGTCACCGTCGGTCAGGTGTGCCGGTGCGGTGGTGACCGGACTCATCTGCCTGCCTCCCCTCGTTGCGCCACAGCAGCGCGTAGGCCAAGAACATGAACGCCAGGGGGGTGACCAGCGCGTTGTACCAGAGCATGGCGGCGAACGAGCCGAGGATCGCGCAACTCCCGGCGATCCCGACCGGACTACGGTCCCGCCGGAATCGCCACACTCCGTAACCGAGAAAGCCGAGGTACGCGAACGTGCCGGTCAGCCCGTGCGCGATGAGCAACTGCCAGAGCTGGCCGTTGCCGCCGATCGTGAAGTTGCCGCACCGTTCGCAGTCGGCGCTCTCGCCGACGGTGATCGAGTGGCGGCCGCCGATCGTGGTCCGGGTCGAGCCGTAGCCGATCACCGGTGACTCGGCGACGCCGGCGACCGCCCGCCCGATGAGGTAGGACCGCACACCGTTGGACTTGCCGTTGTCGAGCCGGGCGGTGACCACGTTGCCGAGCGGGGTGACGACCAGCGCCGCCGCCAGCGCCACGGCCGCCGCCGCGAGCGCGCCGATCACCCAGACCCGGCCGGCGAGGGCCAGCCGCAGTGCGACGTACCCGGCGGCCAGGCCGAGCCCGATCCACAGGCCCCGGTTCAGCGAGATCACCACCGGTACGACCGAGACGGCGAGGCAGGCCAGCGCGAGCAGCCGGGTACGCCGCCGGGTCACCTGCCCCCAGACCGCGACCACGAACCAGACCACGAGCAGGCAGAAGTTGTTGCCCCAGGTGTTGGTGTAGCCCCACGGGGCGGCGGGGCGGGGGCGCTGGTCGCCGATGATGTCGTGGATCTGTGCCGCGTACGGGTGCACCAGCGACTGCACGAATCCCCGGCCGCGGATCTCCGGCGGGAGCAGCATCTCGACCGGGGAGGTGAACTCGAACGTGCCGGCGAACACCCCGAGCAGCCCGCCGGCGACGGTGACCACGAACAGCCAGCCGAGCAGCCGGACCAGCCGCCGGACCGGCAGCTCGCGTTCGGTGAGGTTGCCGGCGTGGATCAGCAGCACGGTCATCGCCAGGTACTCGACGAGGCGGAAGAGCACGCCGACCATCCGGCCGGACGCTGGCCCGGGTACCGCGCCGGTCGGCTCGGAGCCGAGGGCGGCCATGCTCACGACCAGGACGGCGAGGAAGACGGCCCACAGCCAGAAGCCGGGCGGCAGCCGTACCGGGCGGCCACCGAGGTGCGCGCGCAGCAGCGCGTACGCCATCGGCACCGCCAGGATCGGGAAGATCAGTACACCGAGCCCGAGCGCCCACCACAGTGGATAGAGCAGGAGCAGCCCGGTCACCGGCCAGGCGGGCAGGACCGGCGGCGGGCCGGCCGCCCGGTGCTTGCCGCCGGCCGCCGGCCCGACGGCGTGCCCGGCGATGGGCGGGTGGCCCGGAGCGTCGCCCGGCGGCGCCTCCCGGTCGGGGGCCGACCCGGGCCGGCGGCCGGTGCGACGACCGTCACCGGCCGGGCCCGTCGCGGCCGTCGTCGCCGGTACGCGCCGACGGCAGCCCGCCGTCGCCGGTGGTCGGCCAGCCGTCGGCCGTGGCACGGTCCATCTCGGCCAGCGTGAGCCGGTCGAGGCGGTGCAGTACGGCGGTCTCGACGCCACCGTCGCCCTCACCGGCGTCGGTGCCCGGCCCGGTGGCCGTCCGGGTACGGATCAGCGCGGTGCCGGCGGTGAGGTCGAGCCGCGCGACCCGGGCCTCGTCGGCCGTCCTGCCGCTCCGACCGGCGCCGTCGCGGGTCGTGCCGGCGCGCGAGACGGCGTCGCGCGAAACGGTGTCGCGGGCGGCGGCACCGGGTGCGGCGGCGATCCGGGGTGCCGCGTCGCGGGTGCCGTCGTGCGGCACACCGCCGCGGGTGGCCGCCTCGCGCGCGGTGCCGGTTCGCTTCCCGGTACGGCCGCGCGGGGCCGCCCTGGCCTCGCCGTCCCGCTGCGGGGTGAGGCGCGGCAGGACGACCGCGCCGAGCAGCGGGGTGCCGATCCGGCGCAGCTGGTCGGCCGCGTCGGTGACCTCGTCCCGGCGGGTCCGGCGCAACTCCACCGCGATGAGCGCGGCGTCGGCGAAGGAGGCGAGGCTCTGCGCGTCGGCGCTGGTCGCCGTCGACGGGGCCTCGATGACGACGTACGCGGTGCCGCCGCTGAGCCGGTCGAGCACCTCGCCGAGGTAGGGCGAGCGCAGCAGGCCGCCGGCCGTCGCGGTGCCGCCGGTGGTCAGCACCCGCAGCCAGGGGTTGCGGGGGGCGCGCTGGGCGGCGGTGTCGAGGTCGACCTTGCCGGCGAGCACCTCGGACAGGCCGGGCGTGGATGCCACCCCGAAGAGCTGGGCGAGCGGTGTCGTTTCGGCGATGCTCTCCGCCGGGTTCGCGCCGACGAGCACGACCTCGGAGCCGGTGTGCGCCAGGGTGGCGGCGAGATTGGCGGCGACCAGGGTCGACGCGGTGCCCCGGCTGGCGCCGGTGACCACCACGATCCGGTCGTCGGGCCCGAGGCTGGCCAGCACCTCGTTGCGCAGCCGGTAGAACGTGTGCCCGCCGGGCCCGTACGGCTGGTGCAGGTCGTCGACGCGCGACGCGGTCCGGTCGCTCAGCTCGGCGAGGACCGGTACGCCGGTCCGGCGCCCGACGTCGGAACCGGCGCGGATCCGGCGGTCGAGGCGTTCCCGGGCGGCGGCCACGCCCAGCCCGAGCAGCAGGCCGAGCGTGGCGCCGCTGGCGAGGTTGAGCAGGGTGTCGGGCCGGCTCGGCCGGGTCGGCAGCCGGGCGTCGCTGATGATCCGTCCGGCGCTGACGGTGGCGGTGGTCAGTTCGTTGAGCTTGCCGGTCAGCGAGTTGAGCTGGGCCTGGGTGGTGGCGCGCTGGCTCTCCAGATTGGCCCGTTGCGGGCTGCCCGCGGACAGCCCGGCGAGCCGGCCGATGACCTGGACCAGCGCCGCGTCCAGCTCCTTGATCTTGCTGTTCAGGGCGGCGATCTGGGTGTCCAGGTCGGCGCGGGCGCTGGCCTCCCGGTTGCGCAGGTAGGCCTCCGCGAAGGCGTGCGAGCCGGCGCGGGCCGCCTCGGGCTCGCCGGCCGCGAAGGTGATGACCAGGACCGAGGTGTTGGCCGGCACCTTGACCGAGACGTCGTGCGCGAGGTCGTCGGCGGCGGTGTCGACGCGCAGGAGTTCGGCGGCGCCGGTCGCCACCGCGGTGGAGCGGACCAGTTGGGCCTCGGTGTCGAGGTTGATGTCGCCCCTGGTCCGGCCGCCGACCACGTTGGTGTCCTGGCCGGCGGGCTGGACCAGCACCGACGTCGACGATTCGTAGACCCTGGCCTGGGTGCTGGTCACAACGGCCGCGCCGGCCAGCCCGGTGACCAGCAGCGCGAGCACGACCCACCACTGGCGGCGGAGCAGGCCGAGGTGGTCGGACAGGTCTGGAGACACCGGACGAGACGCGTCCATCAGATTCGGGGGCCCTTTCCACAGATGGCGGCGCCGCCCGACCGGCTTGTCGGACGACGACATGTTCTGGGGGGTTTGTCACTTCGGCGGCGTATCTCCCCCTGAGGGGTAAACGGGCGGTCGGGCAGTACGTAACTCTTGACGCGGAGACCGGCCCAGGATGCCCGGAAGATAACGATTGAGGGGTAAACGAGGCTTTAGCTGATTTACGCGGCTCTAGAGGTTAAATGTGTTTTAGGCAACATGTGTCAGGAAAGTGGGAGGCAACGGACGGGCGAGCCGCCGAGGAGGACTTGCCCCAGGCACGGAAGGACCTCCGGCCATGGTCAGAAGGGACACCCTCGCCGCGACCGGCACCACGGTCGCCGCCATCGCCCTGGCGGTCCTGCTCGGACATCTCGGCGGACAGGTCGGGGCCGCCCCCGACCAGCGGATCCCGGTCAGCGACGACACCTACACCGCGACCGACGTACCCACGACCGTCTCCGGCGCCCGCTCCGAACTGGTGGCCGGCGGCACCGGCGGGGCGGCCCGGATCACATACCTCAAGTTCACCGTCGGCCCGCTGCGCGGTGGCCGCGAACCGGCCCGCGCCGAGATCCGCCTGACCAGCCGGGGCACCGAACTGCCCGGCCACATCGAGCTGACCCGGGTCCCGGCCAACACCTGGCGGGAATCGTCGGTCACCGACCGGTCCGCACCCCGGCTCGGCTCCGTGGTGGCCACCGCGGCACCGCGCCCGGCCGACCCCGGCGTCACCTTCGACGTCACCGACGAGGTACGTGGACCAGGTACGTACTCGTTCGCGGTGACCGTGCCGGGTGGCGACACGATGGCCCGGTTCGCCGCGAAGGAAGGCGTACGGCCGGCCGAGGCCCTGTCGCAGCCGACCCTTTGGCTGTCCTGGCTCGGCGCCCGTGGCGGCCGGGCACCGGGCGTGCCGACCGCCGGGGCACCGGGGGCACCGACCGCCGGAGCACCCGGCGTGCCGGCCGCCGCCGCACCCGGCGTACCGGGTGCCCCGACCGCGACGACCACCCCGACCGCGACACCGTCCGGCACCCCGACCCCGTCGCCGTCCGGCACCCCGGACCCGTCACCGACCGGCACCCCGACCGCCAGCCCGACGCCCACCGGACCGGGCAGTCCGACGGCCACCCCCGGGCCCACCGCTCCCACCACCGGCCCGCCCGGTGACCCCGACTGCGCGGTCGGCGCGAAACTCGTACCCACCTGCGGTGTGCTGTGGGGGGTCGCACCGGGCGCGCACACCCGCACCCCGCGTACGACGGCCCTGCGCGAGTTCGAGCTGAAGACCGGCCGGCCGCAGGCGATCTACCACGCCTACCACCGGGGCACCGAGATCTTCCCGACCGCCGAGGAGATCGCCATCGCCCGCGACCCCCGCAACCCGCGCCTGCTCTTCCTGAACTGGAAACCGCAGGGTGCCTCCTGGGCGCGGATCGCGGCGGGCGATCCGGAGGTCGACGCCCACCTGGACCGGCTGGCCGCGCACCTGCGGACCAACTTTCCGGAACAGTTCTTCTTCACCGTCCACCATGAGCCGGAGGACGACGTACGCCCGGAGCCCGGCTCCGGCTACACCGCCGACGACTACGCCGCCATGTTCCGGTACGTGGTCACCCGGCTGCGCGACGCCGGCGCCACCGGCATCGTCTCCACCCTGGTGCACATGGCGTACGTGCCGTGGAACGTCCAGCCGTGGTTTCCCGACCTCTACCCCGGCGACGACGTCGTCGACTGGATCGCCTGGGACGCCTACGCCTACAGCGATCCCGGCTACGGGTACGGCGACTTCGCCGAGATGATGAACCGGCGGTCGGACCGGCACCCGTCGTGGCCCGGGTTCTACAACTGGGCGGCGGCCCGCTATCCCGACAAGCCGCTGATGCTCAGCGAGTGGGGTGTCTGGCACTCCGACCGCAACCCGAACCACAAGGCCGACTTCTACCGCTCGGTCGGCGACCAGATGCGGCTCTTCCCACGGGTGAAGGCGATGGTCTACTTCGACACGCCCCGCAACCAGCAGGGCTACGACTCGCGGGTGGACAGCAGCCCGTTCGCGCTGATCGCCTACCGCGCCCTCGGCCGGCAGGCACAGTTCCAGGTCGACGTACGCCCCCGCTAGCACCACCGGACGCCGAAGGCCGGCTGCCGACAGGGCGGCCGGCCTTCGTGCCGGAATCAGTCGTCGTCGCGGTCGTCGTCCTGCTCGAACTTGACGATCTCGCCGGTCTCCCGGTCGACGTCGACCTCGTATTCGACCTGGCCCTTGTAGATCTCGACCTCCCAGACCGGGCGGCCGTGCTCCCGGTCCCGGTCGACCTCCTCGACGGTGCCGCCGCCGACCCGGGCGAGCGCGATCTCCTTCGCGCGCTCCGCCGAGACCGGATCGGTCGCCGGGCCGGTGCCGGCGTCGCCGGTCCGCGCGGCCGTCACGGCCGGCCGGCGGTCCTGGCCGGTGTCCGCCGCCACGGCGGCGATCGCCGTACCGGTGATCGCCAGGGCGGCGACGCCGCCGACGGCCAGGGCGACGATCGTTTTGCGGGTCATGGTGGGCCTCCTTCGGTTGCCTGTGGACCAAAGGTTCGCCCGGGACGGGATAGCGCCGCGCTGTGCCGGAGCTAAGGCCCGGTTAAGGCCTCCGTCGGGGGGAGATGGGGCTCCACCCAGCCGGTCTCGATCAGGTAGTGCAGGACCGCCTCGACACCCGCCTCGATGCTCGAGTTGCTGGTGTCCACGACAAGTTCGGCGTCGGTCGGCACCTCGTACGGGTCGTCGATGCCGGTCATCCCGGTCAGTTGGCCGGCGCGGGCCCGCGCGTAGAGGCCCTTGCGGTCGCGCCGCTCGCACACCTCCAGCGGGGTGGCGACGTGTACCAGCACGAAGCCCGCCCCGGCGGCGTGCGCCATCGCCCGCGCGGTCGCCCGGGCCCGTTCGTACGGGGCGATCGGGCAGCAGATCGCCAGCCCGTGGTGGCGGGCCACCTCCGCCGCGACCCAACCGATCCGGCGTACGTTGAGATCCCGGTCGGCCTTGCTGAATCCGAGCCCGGCGGACAGTTCCCGGCGTACGACGTCACCGTCGAGCAGGGTGACCGTCCGTTCGCCGCTCTCCCGCAGCGCGTCGGCGACCCCCCGGGCGATCGTCGACTTGCCCGACCCGGACAGACCGGTGAAGAACAGCACCAGTCCACGGAAGCGGCGCGGCGGCCGGGCCCGGGCGAGTTCCTTGGCGACCGCCGGCGGCGTGTGCCATTCCGGCAGCGGGAACCCGCGGTCGAGGAGGTCCTCGATCTCGGCCGGGCTCAGCGCCAGCCGCCGGTTGCGCGGCGGGATGTCGTCGCGCCAGCGCCACTGGCCGTCGCGGCTGTCGTAGGCGAGTTCGCGGGGCACCAGCACCCGCAACCCGCCGCCGGAAAGCGTGTCACCGGTCGACAGCAGATGGGTCACGCCGTACGCGGCGGCGACCCGGGCCCGCAGCAACGCGTCGCGGATCTCGTCGCCGCGCCGGGCCATCGGAACCACGACCAGGGTGGCCGGCGGCATCCGGTCGCGGGCCGCGAAGACGCTGCGGACCAGCACCTCGGGCGCGAGCCCGTCGATCCCGTGCTCGGTCAACGGGATCAGGATCAGCACATGGGCGGCGAGGGTACGGGCCGCGTGCGCGATCTGGGCCAGTTGCGGCCGGTGCAGCGGCCGGTCGGCGAGCACCCCCAGCACCCGGCCGGGCGGCAGCAGCCCGCGGATCTCGGCCGGTGCCCGGCGCAGCCGCTGGAACGGGCCGTTGGCGCCGTCGCCGAGCCGCCGGACCGTGCCCCCGACGCCGGCCCAGCCGTCGCGGGTCGACCAGAGGTCGGTGACGTCGACCGCCGCCAGCGGGGCACCCTCCGGATCGGTCAGCACCAGCACCCGGTGCAACGGGTTGTCCAGGTCGAAGTTGGTGACCAGTTGGACCGGCACCTCCAGCGTCACCGGCACCGGCCACGGCGTGCCGTCGGCGAGCCGGGCCCGGTGGTGCAGCGCGGACAGGTCGACCCTGCCGAGGAACCCGGTCAGCGGGGCGTACGCGCCGGAGAGCAGCAGCTCCAGGTCGGCCAGTTCGTGCGGGCGCGGCGTGTAAGCCGGCGCGTCCCGCAGCACCCCATCGGGCAGCACCCACCCGTTGCTCATCGCACCCCCAACTGCTGACCGGCACACAGTTTCGCAGCCCCGGCGGGCATCGGTCGAGAGTGCCACGGCGCGGTTGCCGCGGCACCGCCTCCGTCCCAGCCGTTACCGTCCCGGAACCTGCCCCATCATCGCGCACCGATGGCGGGCGCCGCGCTGCTGCCCCGGGTCCGCCCCTAGGGTCGCCGGACGGGAGCGTCAGGGCAAGCTCAGGGAAAAGGGTCGACTTCGGTCGGTCCCACGACGGCCCGCCGATCCCTACGCTGGGCGCGTGACACTTATCGCGACCCAGTCGCTCACCAAGACGTACGGCGGGCGGGTGACCGCCCTGTCCGACCTGACGGTGACGGTCGAGCCGGGCATCGTCGGCCTGGTCGGCGCCAACGGCGCGGGCAAGTCGACCTTCATCAAGATCATGCTCGGTCTGCTCGAACCGAGCAGCGGCCAGCTCCGGGTCCTCGATCTCGACCCCACGACGCAGGCCGAGCAGGTCCGGGCCCGGGTCGGCTACATGCCCGAACACGAGAGCCTGCCGCCCGACCTGTCGGCGGCCGAATTCGTCACCCACCTCGGTCGGATCAGCGGGTTGCCGCGCACCATCGCCCGGGAGCGGGCTTCGGAGGCGCTGCGCCACGTCGGCCTCTACGAGGAGCGCTACCGGCAGATCGGTGGCTACTCCACCGGCATGAAGCAGCGGGTCAAGCTCGCCCAGGCGCTCGTGCACGACCCCGACCTGCTGCTGCTCGACGAGCCCACCAACGGGCTCGACCCGGCCGGCCGCGACGCGATGCTCAACCTCATCCAGCGCATCGGCACCGAGTTCGGCATCTCCGTACTCGTCTGCTCACACCTGCTCGGCGAGGTCGAGCGGATCTGCGACTCGCTGATCGCGATCGACGGCGGCCGGCTGCTGCGCGCCGACAACATCTCGGCCATGACCGGCGCCACCGACGTGCTCACCATCGAGGTCAGCGAGGGCGTCGACGAGCTCGCCGCCCGCCTCACCGCGGACCGGCTGCCGGTGCGCCGCGAGGGCCGGCTGCTGCTCGTACCGGTCGAGAACGACCGGACGTACGACCTCATCATGACCGCGGTGGCCGAACTCGAGCTGCCGCTGCACCGTCTCGACCAGCGGCGGCACCGGGTGGCCGAGCTGTTCGCCCAGAGGGAGACCACCAGTGCCCACGCCTGAGACCCACGCCCCGGCGGGCGTCATCCACGACATCGGCTACCAGCGCTACACCGGGCCGCGGCTCGGCCGGCGGTACGTGGTCGGCTCGCTCTACGTACACGCGCTGCGTACGGCGTTCGGCCTCGGCCGCAGCGCCAAGGCGAAGATCTTCCCCTGGCTGATCGTCGGCATCGTCACCCTCGTCGCGGTCATCGCGACCGGCGTACGGACCCAACTCGGCGAGGTCCTGTTCACCTATGCCCAGTTCGCCGACGGGCTGAGCTGGCTGATCATCTTCTTCGTCGCCATCGTCGCGCCCGAGCTGGTCTCCCGCGACCTGCGCAGCGGCGTCCTGCCGCTCTACTTCTCCCGGCCGTTGCGCCGCGGCGACTACGCCCTGGCGAAGCTGGTCGCCCTCGTCACCGCGGTCTGGCTGCTGCTCGGCGGACCGCAGCTGCTGATGTTCCTCGGGGCCGCGTTCACCATCGAGGGCGGCGCCGGCGCGGTCTGGGACGAGTTCCTCGACCTGGTGCCCGGACTGCTCTACGCCGGCATGTGGGCGGTTCTCTTCGGCGTCGTCGGGTTGCTCGTCGCCTCCCTGACCGGCAAGCGGGCGTTCGCCGCCGGCGGCATCGTCGCCGTCTTCCTGATGACCACCCCGGTCGCCGGCGTGCTGTCGGTCATGCCGTCGCAGGCCGTCAACGAACTGGCCGGGATCGCCGCCCCGTCCACCCTCGTGCAGGGCATCGGCATCTGGCTGTTCCGCGACCAGCTGATCACCTTCGACGGCGGGGCCGGGGGCATGCCCGGTGACTTCGGACCCGTGTACGCCCTGTTCGCCGTCGCCCTCGTCGCCGCCTGCGTCCTGCTGCTGCTCGCCCGATACCGGAAGGTCGCCGCCTCATGAGCAACGTCGAGTTGGCGGGCGTCTCCCGCTGGTACGGCAACGTCGTCGCGGTCAACGACGTCACGATGACCCTCGGCCCGGGCGTCACCGGGCTGCTCGGCCCCAACGGCGCCGGCAAGACCACCCTGCTGCACATGATGGCCGGCTTCCTCGCCCCGTCCCGGGGAACCGTCACCGTCGACGGCGCGCCCACCTGGCGCAACCCGTCGGTCTACCGGCGGCTCGGGCTGGTCAGCGAGCGTGAGGCGGCCTACCCGTTCCTCAGCGCGTACGAGTTCGTGCTGGCCAGTGCCCGGCTGCACGGGCTGCCCGATCCGGTCGCCGCCGCCAAGGCGGCGATCGACATGGTCGAGATGGCCGACGCGCAACACCGGCGGATCGGCACGTACTCCAAGGGCATGCGGCAGCGGGCCCGGGTCGCCGCCGCCCTCGTCCACGACCCGCAGGTGCTGCTGCTCGACGAGCCCTTCAACGGCATGGACCCGCGGCAGCGGATGCACATGATGGACCTGCTGCACCGGCTCGGGGACGCCGGCCGGACCATCCTGTTCAGCTCGCACATCCTCGAAGAGGTCGAGCAACTGTCCGGCACGGTGCAGGTCATCGTCGCCGGCCGGCTCGCCGCGTCCGGCGACTTCCGCTCCATCCGGCGGCTGATGACCAACCGGCCGCACGTCTTCGCCGTCCAGTCGACCGACGACCGGCGGCTGGCCACCGCGCTCATCGCCGAGCCGTCGGTCGCCGGCGTCGAACTCGACCGCGCCGGCCTGACCGTCCGCGCCAGCGACTACGGCACCTTCACCCGGGTGCTGCCCCGGGTCGCGCTCACCAGCGGCATCCGGGTCCACCGCCTGCTGCCGTCCGACGAGTCGCTGGAAAGCGTGTTCTCGTACCTGGTGGAGGCGTGACCGTGCCCGGCACCGCGCCCGCCGATCGTCCATAGAGGAGTCTTCTTGTCCACCGTCACCTGGATCACCGCCCGCGGCCTGTTCGGTCGCCGCCGGTTCCTGCTGCTGGTCCCACTACCGCTGCTGGTGGTCGCGCTCGCCGTCGCGTCCCGGATCGTCGGCATCGACCCCGACGCCTGGGGGCAGGCGGTCGTGCTCGGCCTCGGGCTGGCCGTCGTACTGCCCGTCGTCGCGCTCATCGTCGGCACCGGCGTACTCGGCTCCGAGATCGACGACGGAACCGTCGTCCACATCCTGACCACGCCGCTGCCCCGCTGGCAGATCATCCTGCCCAAGCTGTTCGTGGCGACCGCGGTCACCACGGTCACCGCCGCGATCCCGCTCTACATCGCCGGGGTGCTCGCCCACTCGGTACGGTTCGGGCTGGCCCTGGTCGCGGTCAGCGCGATCGGTGCGCTGGCTTACTCGGCGTTCTTCCTGGCGCTGAGCCTGCTCACCCGGCGGCCGGTGCTGCTCGGCCTGGTCTACGTGCTGATCTGGGAGGGGCTGCTCGGCAACTTCGTCAGCGGCACCCGGGTGCTGTCCATCCAGCAGTACGTGGTGGCGCTGGCCGACAAGATCGCCCCGACCGAGATCCTGACCGCCACGGTCGGCATCCCGCTGGCCGTGGTGATGAGCGTCCTGATCACCGTGGCCGGGACGGTGCTGGCCGTCGACCGGCTGCGCTCCTTCAGCGTCGCCGGCGAAACGAGCTGACCCCTCAAGATCCCCGTGATCAGGGACCAAGTCCCGCGTGTCGTCGGCGTGCCGCGCGACGTACTCCCTGATCACGCGGATCTTGCTGGTGACGGCCGGGCGGCGCGGGCGGGGCGGCGGCGCGGCACAGCCGCGCCGCCGCGTGGGGCCAGGGTCAGCCGGTGTTGCGCATGCCGGCGGCGATCCCGTTGACCGTGGTCAGCAGGGCCCGCTCCAGCGCGGTGCCGTCGTCGGGACCACGCCGGGCGCCGGGGGCGGTCGCCACCGCCCGGCCGGCCGCACCGGAGTCCCGGTACTGCCGCAGCAGCGCCACCTGCAGGTGGTGCAGCGGCTCCAGGTAGGTGTCGCGGACGGCCAGCGTGCGCTGGAGCACCGGCGAGTTCTCCAGCAGGTCGGGTGCGCCGGTGATGGCGAGCACCTCGCGCCTGGTCTGCTCGTACTCCTGCTCGATCGTGGCGAAGATCGGCTGTAGCGGCTCGGGCACCAGCGTCTCGACGTACCGCCGGGCGATGCTGAGGTCGGTCTTGGTCAGCATCATCTCGACGTTCGACACGAACGTACGGAAGAAGTGCCAGTTGTCGTGCATCTCGGTCAGGACATCCGACAGCCCCGCCGCCCGGGCCGCCGCCAGCCCCGACCCGACCCCGAACCAGCCGGGCACGATCTGCCGCGACTGGGTCCAGCCGAAGACCCACGGGATGGCACGCAGGCCGCCCAACCCGGCACCGGTGTTCGGCCGCTTCGACGGACGGGAACCGATGTTGAGGGCACCGAGCAGCTCGGTCGGCGTCGACGCCCAGAAGTATTCCGGCAGGTCCGGGTTCTCGACCAGGGCACGGTAGACGCGGAACGCGGCGTCGGAGACGACGTCCATCGCGGCGTCCCACCGCTCCAACTGCTCCTCCGGCTGCCGCGGCGTGGTGTGCAGCAACGTCGCCTGGAGCACCGCGGCGACGGTCAGTTCGAGGTTCTCCCGGGCCAGCGCCGGCAGCGTGTACTTGTCGGAGATGACCTCACCCTGCTCGGTGACCTTGATCGCGCCGTCGAGGGTGCCGTACGGCTGGGCCAGGATCGCCTCGTGGGTCGGGCCGCCGCCCCGGCCGACGGTGCCGCCCCGGCCGTGGAAGAGCCGCAGCCGTACGCCGTGCCGGGCCGCCACGTCACGCAGCGACCGCTGGGCCCGGTGGATCGACCACTGCGACGTGGTGATTCCGGCCTCCTTGTTGGAGTCGGAGTAGCCGAGCATCACCTCCTGCACGTCGCCCCGGGCCGCGACGATCGCCCGGTAGGCGGGCAGCGACAGCATCTCGTCGAGCAGTTCGCCGCCGGCGTTCAACTCGGCGGGCGTCTCCAGCAGCGGCACGAACCCGATCCGGGCCCGGCCGTTGTGCACGTCGACCAGCCCGGCCTCGCGGGCCAGCACGGCCGCGGCGAGCACGTCGTCGACCCCGAGCGTCATCGAGATGATGTACGACTCGACCACCTCGGCCCCGAACCGCTCCTGCGCGTCGCGGATCGTGCCGAACACGTCGAACGTCTTTCGCGCGCCCTCGGTCAACGGGGTGTCGATGCTGGTCAGCGGCCGCCGGCCGGTGAGTTCCTCGGCCAGCAGCTTGGTCCGGTCGGCCCGCGACAGCCGGTTGTAGTCGGTCACCTCGCCGACCCGCCCGTAGAGCTGGGCCAGCACCGCGTGGTGCGCCTCGGCGTGCTCGCGTACGTCCATCGTGGCCAGGTGCAGCCCGAACGACGACACCGTACGGATCACCGAGGCGAGCTTGCCGACGGCGGTGAGCTGCCCGGCGTTGCGGGCCAGCGACGCCCGCATCACCTCCAGGTCGGCGAGCAGTTCGCCGGAGCCCCGGTAGTCGCGGCCCGGCACGTGCGCGGTGCCCCGGGCCAGCCGCTGCCGGGTGTTGTCGAGCTTGGCCTTCACGCAGCGCGCCTTGAGCCGGTAGGGCTCCTCGGCGTTCGTGCGCCGGAACCGGGGCGCGACCTCGGGCAGCGCGTCGAGGTCCTTGGCGAGACTGGCGGACAGGTCCAGCGAGACCCCGCGCAGCCGGCGGGACACCGACACCTCGTCGATGAGGGCGTCCATCGCCTTCTCGGTCGCCTGGATGCCGTGCTCGTGCTGGATGAGCAGCACGTCGCGGGTGACGGTCGGGGTGACGAACGGGTTGCCGTCGCGGTCGCCGCCGATCCAGGTGCCGAAGGTCAGCGGCCGGCTGGTCGGCGACGTCTCCACGCCGAGGGTCCGCAGCGTGTCGGCGAGGTCGTCGAGCACCTGCGGGGCGGCGTCGCCGTAGAGGTCACGCAGGTAGTAGACGGCGTTGCGGGCCTCGTCGGTCGGGTCGGGCCGGTCCAGCCGCAGCTCGTCGGTCTGCCACAGCAGGTCCAGCAGTTCGGCGAGGCGCCGGCTGGTCGGTCCCTCGTCGGTGGCGCCGTACAGCACCGAGTTGGCGGCCTCGGCGTCGAGTTCGTCGGCGACGGCACGCAGCTTCGACAGGATCGACCGCCGGGCGGCCTCGGTCGGGTGCGCGGTGAAGACCGGCCGTACGGCCAGCCGCCGGGCGGCGGCGGCGATCTCGTCGGCGGGCACGCCGCGTTCGGCGATCAGCTTGGCGGCCTGGTCCAGCCAGCCGCCCTGGGTGGCGCGGCGGCGGCGCAGGTCGCGGGAGCGGTGCACCTGCTCGGTGATGTTGGCGAGGTGGAAGTAGGTGGAGAAGGCGCGGGCCAGCTTGGTGCCCGTGGTGACGTCCATCGCGGCGAGCCGCAGCGCGGCGGCCTCGGCGTCGGACCGGACCAGGGCGCGGATCTCCTCGACCAGGTCGAGCAGGGGACGCCCCTCCTGGCGGGCCAGGGTCTGTCCGAGGAGGGTGCCGAGCCGCCGGATGTCGGCGCGCAGCGCCGCGTCGGGGCCGTCGTGGTCTAGCTGGTCGGTCACCGTGCGCTCCTTACAGTTGTACGGAGGACAGCGCTGTCCGGCTCCAAGAATGCTATCGGCGGTGCCACCGGCCGGGGTCGGGGTGGTGAGTCAAGTCTCAGGGGTTACCTGATCGCTACCCTATATCGCCCGAAAGGTGCGATAAGTAAGTGGGCCGAAAACCGCGTGCCCGGGCCGCCGGCCAGGGATAGCGTCGGTCGGCATGCGCTATCCGCCGAAGCCGAAGCCCGGTGACCGGGTCGCGGTGATCTCCCCGTCCGCCGGCCTGCCGGCGATCTTCCCGCACGTGTACGAACTCGGCCTGCGCCGGCTGCGCGAGGAGTTCCTCCTCGAACCGGTCGAATACCCGACCACCCGGGTGATGGGGGCCAGCGCCACCGACCGGGCCCGGGACATCACAGCCGCGTTCGCCGACCCGACGATCACCGCCGTACTCGCCACCGTCGGCGGCGACGACCAGATCACCGTCGTCCCGCACCTCGACGACGCCGTGCTGCGCGCCAACCCGAAGCCGTTCTTCGGCTACTCCGACAACACCAACCTGCTCAACCACCTCTTCGGGCTCGGCATCGTGTCGTATCACGGGGGTTCGGTCCTGGTGCACCTCGGCAGGCCAGGGGCGCTGCACCCGCAGAGCGCGGAGTCGCTGCGCGCCGCCCTGTTCACGTCCGGCTGGTACGACCTCACACCCGCCGACAGTTGGACCGACGAGCCCGCCGACTGGGCCGACCCGGCCAACCTCGACCGCGACCCGCCGATGTTTCCCGGGACGGGATGGCACTGGCAGGGGCCGGCGACGGTGGTCGAGGGGCCGGTCTGGGGCGGCAACCTGGAGATCCTCCACTGGCTGCTCGCCACGAACCGGGTCGGCCCGACCCCGTGGCTGGGCCCGCCGCCCGACCCCGCCGTGGCGTCGGGCGCTGCCACCGCGTCGGGTGGTGCCGTCGAGCGGGGCGGCATCCTGGTCGTGGAGACGTCGGAAGAGTTGCCGTCGGACGTCGAGGTCTACCGCATCCTGCGCAACCTCGGCGAGCGCGGCCTGCTGACGAAGTTCCCGGCCGTCGTCGTCGGCCGCCCCAAGTCCTGGGACTTCGCCAAGCGGCTGTCGCCGCCGCAGAAGCAGGAGTACGCGGCGGCCCAGCGTGCGGCGGTCACCCGCGCCGTCGGGGAGTACAACCCGGACGCCGTGCTCGTCTTCGACGCGGACCTCGGCCACACCGACCCACAGTTGATCATCCCGTACGGCGGCCTCGCCCGCGTCGACGCCGCCCAACGCCGCATCTCCGTCCGCTACTGACGGACGCCCGTCTGTCCTGACTGCCGCCCGCCGCCTCGGTGCCCGGCACGAACTGAGCGTGAGAGGGGTTATCACCGCTGGATAACCCCTCTCACGCTCAGTTCGTGGCCGGCGGTGCGGTCCGGCGGCGTTCCTGGACCGCCTGGCAGACCAGAGCGAGCAGCCGTGCCGGCTGCCGGAGCACGTCGTCGGCGGTGAACCGGAGTACGAGCCAACCCTGCGCCCGCAGCGCGTTCAGTCGGGCGATGTCCCGGCGGAACTGTGAGCGTTCCCGGTGATGGTTGCCTTCGTATTCGATCGCGATACGCCACTGTGGGTAGGCGAGGTCGACTCGACCGATGAATCCGCCCCGGCCGTCGTGGATCTCGAACTGGAGTACCGGCGTTGGGAGGCCACCCTTGACAAGGGTGAGCCGGAGCCGGGTCTCCATCGGGGAACCGCTCAGCGGATCGGCGAGGGCGAGAGCCCGCCTGAACCTGTCCACGCCGGGCCGGCGCCGCCGCGCGGCGGCGTACTCCCTGAGTTGGTCGACCCGGACGAGTCGCCGGCCGAGCAGTGCGTCGACGGCGACGACGCCTTCGGTCGTGGATGCCTGCCGGCCGAGGTCGTATGCGGTTCGGACGGGTGTAGTGACCGGGAGTCCCGCCAGGCGGTCGCGGTCGCCGGGGGCCAGGCGGGGGTAGCCGTACCGGATTCGTGGGTGTCGCCGGCGCCGGGCACCGTCCGGCAGTGCGACGGACACCGGAGTTCGCCGATCAAGGAGATCGACGCCCCAGAGGTAGGCCGCGCTGAGCCCGCAGAAGGCCCCACCAGGCGGCAGGGTCAGCGCGACGGCCTCGCACCACATCCGGTGGTCCTCGGGACGGTAGCCGTCAGCGGACACGTAGACGTCGGGCAATAGGCGGCCCCGCGCAGCATGTCCCTGGTGAGGAGTCCGTCGGCGATGGCTCGACTGCCGAGAAACGGGAGGAAGGCCAACTCTCGTGGAACTTTGGCGGTGCGTGGCATCCGGCGAGCATGTCGCCCGCCGGACGACCCCGTCGCCCCGCGCCGACGGCCGACGGTGGAGTCAGGGCAGCACGGCGAAGGCGCGTACGGGGAGGGTGCCCATCCCGGCGACCATCGGTGGCGCCGCGGTGAAGCGGAAGCCCTCCGGCGGAAGCTGGTCGAGGCCACGCAGGTGCTCGACGATCGGGATGCCGGCGGCCAGCAGTGCGCTGTGCGCCGGCCGCTGCCCGCCGGCGGCGGGGGAGGAGTCGTCGATGTTCAACGAGTCGATGCCGACCAGCGCCGCACCCTGTTCGACCAGCCACCGCGCCCCGTCCCCGGAGAGGTACGGGTGATCCGGGCCGCCGTACCGCTCGGTGCCGAAGTGCGCGTCCCAACCGGTGTGCAGCAGCACCGCCCGGCCGGTCACCTCGTACGGGGCGAGCAGCAGCCGGTCGACGGCACGTATCCCGTCCGGGACGCGTACGACGAGACCGGGCAGGTCGGCGAGTCGGTCGAGCCCGACGCCGGAGAGATCGGGTGTGCCGGCATAGCGGTGTGCGGGCGTGTCGACGTACGTACCCGTGTTGCCGATCATGGTGATCCGGGCGACGTGGAACTCGACGCCCTCGGCGTAGCGGGCCCGGGACGCCTCGCGTGACAGCCACTCGTCGATCACCGGGCCGGGCCACCCGGGCAGCGTCGTCATGCCGCCGTGGATGACGTGGCTCAGTTCGACCAGCCGCCGCCCGCCCCGCCCACTCCCGGCAGCGGCGGTGGTGCCGGTGCCGCGACCACCTCGATGCGCCTCGCGGAGCAGGGTCTTCCCGCTGATCCGCACCTCGGCGACCATGAGCAGCCCCAGGTGCCGTACGAAGAGCGCGGCGAGATCGTCGTCGCTGATGTCCGACCCCGGGATGTCGAGCCGGAAGTCCTCGGTACGCAGCCCGCCACCATTGGTGAAGGTCACCTCGGCGTCGAACCGTACCCGCCACTGTTCAGCCATCGAGGAAGCCGATCAGAGGTACGGGCACGGGGCAAGCGGTTATCGTGCGGCGGTCCCGGATCCGGCGGGGATAGGCTGGTCGGGCACGCTTCGACCCCCGCCCCTACCGGGCGCGGGGGCGCTCGCGCGTGCCTCCACGATCCGGTGCCTCCCCGTGCCACGCGAGGAAGTGACGTCCCATGATGCTCTCCGGTCTGCTCACCGCCGCCCTCGGCGACAAGGGGCTCGCCCGTGCCCGAGACCTGGCCCGGGCCGGCTTCGGCCAGGCCGACGACCTCGACGTGACGGCACCGCCGGCGCTGCGCCCGTTCGTCGTGGCCGCGATGGCCGCCACGGCCGACCGCGGCGGGGCGGACCGGCCGGTGCTGGCGGTCACCGCGACCAGCCGGGAGGCCGACGACCTGGCCGCCGCGCTGCACAGCCTGCTGCCGCCGGAGCAGGTGGCGGTGTTCCCGTCGTGGGAGACGCTGCCGCACGAGCGGCTGTCGCCGCGGTCGGACACCGTCGGCCGGCGGCTGGCGATCCTGCGCCGGCTCACCCACCCCGAACTGGGCGACCCGCTGAAGGTGGTCGTCGCCCCCGTACGGTCGGTGCTCCAGCCGCAGCTCAAGGGGCTCGGTGACCTGGAGCCGGTCGAGCTTGCCCTGAAGGGTGAGGCGTCGCTCGACGACATCGTCCGGCGGCTGACCGACCTGGCGTACGCCCGGGTCGACCTGGTCACCAAGCGCGGAGAGTTCGCCGTGCGGGGCGGCATCCTCGACGTCTTCCCGCCGGTCGACGAGCACCCGTCGCGGGTCGAGTTCTGGGGCGACGAGATCGAGGAGATCCGCACCTTCGCCGTCGCCGACCAGCGCACGATCGAGGCGGTCGACCGGCTGCACGCCCCGCCGTGCCGGGAACTGCTGCTCACCCCGAAGGTCCGGGCCCGGGCGGCCGAGCTGGCCGAGCAGCACCCGGAGCTGGCGGAGATCCTGGAGAAGCTGGCCGAGGGCATCCCGGTGGAGGGGATGGAGTCGCTGGCCCCGGCCCTGCTCGACGGCACCGGCGCGATGGAGCTGCTGCTGCACCGGATGCCGGCCGGCACCCACGTACTGCTCTGCGACCCGGAACGGATCCGCACCCGCGCCCACGACCTGGTCCGTACGTCGGCGGAGTTCCTGGAGGCGAGCTGGGCGGCGGCCGCCGTTGGCGGCCAGGCCCCGATCGACCTGGGCGCGGCCGCGTTCCGGACGCTGGCCGAGGTGCGCGCCACCGCCGCCACGCTGCGCCAGCCGTGGTGGTCGATGGCGCCGTTCGGCCTGGTCGAGGGCGAGGCGGCGGCCGGCGAACCGCAGCCGTGGCTGGACGAGCCGGAGGAGGTGGCCGTCACCCCGGACACGAGTGACGCGGTCACCCTCGCCGCCCACCCGACCCAGCTCTACCACGGCGACACCGGCCGGGTCGTCGACGACCTGAAGCGCTGGGTCGGCGACGGCTGGGCGGTCGCGCTGGTCTTCGAGGGCCACGGTCCGGCACAGCGGTCGGTCGAGGTGCTGCGCGACGCCGGGCTCGGCGCGGTGCTCACCGAGACGATCGAGCAGCCGCCGGCCGCCGGCCAGCTCGTCGTCGCGTGCGGCGCGCTCAACCACGGCTTCGTCGACGAGGCGGCCCGGCTCGCCGTACTCACCGGCAACGACGTCACCGGCGGCCGGGGCGCGTCGACCCGGGACATGCGCAAGATGCCGAGCCGGCGGCGCAACACCATCGACCCGCTGGAGCTGAAGGCCGGCGACCACGTGGTGCACGAGCAGCACGGCATCGGCCGGTACGTGGAACTGATGCAGCGCACCGTCAACGGCGCCGAACGCGAATACCTGGTCATCGAGTACGCCGCCTCGAAGCGCGGTCAGCCAGGTGATCGGCTCTTCGTCCCCACCGACCAGCTCGACCAGCTCTCCCGCTACGTCGGCGGCGAACAGCCCACCCTGCACAAGATGGGTGGCTCGGACTGGCAGAAGGCCAAGGCCCGGGCCCGCAAGGCGGTCCGCGAGATCGCCGCCCAGCTCATCCAGCTCTACGCCGCCCGCAAGGCGTCCAAGGGCCACGCGTACGGGCCGGACACCCCGTGGCAGCGGGAGTTGGAGGACGCGTTCCCCTACACCGAGACGCCGGACCAGCTCGCCGCGATCGAAGAGGTCAAGCGGGACATGGAGCAGCAGGCGCCGATGGACCGGCTGATCTGCGGCGATGTCGGCTACGGCAAGACCGAGATCGCGGTACGGGCGGCGTTCAAGGCGGTGCAGGACGGCAAGCAGGTGGCGGTGCTGGTGCCGACGACGCTGCTCGCCCAGCAGCACTACAACACGTTCGCCGAGCGGATGAGTCAGTTCCCGGTCCAGATCCGGCAACTGTCCCGGTTCCAGACGCCGAAGGAGGCCGAGCAGACGCTCGCGTCCGCCGCCGACGGCAGTGCCGACATCGTCATCGGCACCCACCGGCTGCTGCAGTCGGCGACCCGGTTCAAGCAGCTCGGCATGGTCATCGTCGACGAGGAGCAGCGTTTCGGCGTCGAGCACAAGGAACACCTGAAGACGCTGCGTACGGCGGTCGACGTGCTGACCATGTCGGCCACCCCGATCCCGCGCACCCTGGAGATGGCGATCACCGGCATCCGGGAGATGTCGACGATCGCCACCCCGCCGGAGGAGCGGCACCCGGTGCTGACGTTCGTCGGGGCGTACGACGACAAGCAGGTCGCCGCGTCGATCCACCGCGAGCTGCTCCGCGACGGCCAGGTCTTCTACCTGCACAACCGGGTCGAGTCGATCGACCGGGCGGCCCGCCGGCTGCGTGAGCTGGTGCCCGAGGCCCGGGTCGCGGTGGCGCACGGCCAGATGGGCGAGGACGCCCTGGAGAAGGTCATGGTCGGCTTCTGGGAGAAGGAGTACGACGTACTGGTCTGCACCACGATCGTCGAGTCCGGCATCGACATCCCGAACGCGAACACCCTGATCGTGGAGCGGGCCGACCTGCTCGGCCTGGCCCAGCTGCACCAGATCCGGGGCCGGGTCGGCCGGGGCCGGGAGCGGGCGTACGCCTACTTCCTCTACCCGCCGGAGAAGCCGCTGACCGAGCACGCGCACGAGCGGCTGGCCACCATCGCCCAGCACACCGAACTCGGCGCCGGCATGTACGTGGCGATGAAGGACCTGGAGATCCGGGGCGCCGGCAACCTGCTCGGCGGCGAGCAGTCCGGGCACATCGAGGGGGTCGGCTTCGACCTCTACGTCCGGATGGTCGGCGAGGCGGTGCAGCAGTTCAAGGGCGAGCGGCCGGAGGAGGAGGTCGACGTCAAGATCGATCTGCCGGTCGACGCGCACCTGCCGCACGACTACGTCGGCGTGGAGCGGCTGCGTCTGGAGATGTACCGCAAGCTCGCCGAGGCCCGCGACGACGCCCGGCTGCGCGAGGTGGTCGCCGAGATGACCGACCGCTACGGCACCCCGCCGGAGCCGGTACAGAACCTGGTCGCGGTGGCCCGGTTCCGGCTGCTGGCCCGCGCGTACGGCCTGACCGACGTCTCGTTGCAGGGCCGGCACCTGCGGTTCGGCCCGCTGCCACTGCCGGACTCCAAGCAGATGCGGCTCAAGCGCTACCACCCGGACTCGGTCTACAAGTCGGCGACCGACCAGGTCAGCGTGCCCCGGCCGACCACCCGCCGGATCGGCGGCGAGCCACTGCGCGACCAGGCGCTACTGGACTGGTGCGCCCAGTTGCTCAAGGATGTCCTCGGCGACCCGGCCGGGGCCCGCCCCGAGAACGCGTGAGAGAGTGTCGACCATGCAGCGTGCCCGTCGTCTGGTGTCGATAGCAGTCATTGCCGCCCTTGGACTCGGCGGGATGACCGCCTGCCGGTCGCAGCCGGGCGTCGCCGCGTACGTCGGCGACGGCCACATCACCGAGAAGCGGGTCGACGCGCTCTACAACGACGCGCTCGACCAGTTGACCGCCGTGATCGAGCAGCAGCGGGCCGCCCAGCCGGAGCAGACCGAGGGGCCGACCCCGACCGAGGTCACCCTGCCGATCACCCGGCAGGACATCGTGGTGACCCTGCTCGGCATCGACGTGCTCGGCGGGCTCGCCCGGGAGAAGGGCCTGACCGCGACCCCGATCGCGGTCGAGCAGGTCGTGCAGCAGCTCCGGCTGCCGCCGACCGCGGAGTTCACCCAGCGGTTCGCCGAATACGAGGGCTACGTGCAGGCGCTGGTCGGCGCCTCGCAGCCGGTCGAGCCGAGCGAGGCCGACCTGCGCGACGTCTACGACCGGCTGGCGAAGGGTGGCGGCTTCCGCGACCCGGCGCCGAGCTTCGAGGAGTTCGTCGCCACCCTCGGCACGCAGGACCGCCAGACGCTGTCGCAGAGCATCGGCCTGCGCGACGAGGTCTTCGCGCAGGTGCGGAAGGTCGACGCGACGGTCAACCCCCGGTATGCCCCGGCCCAGCTCGCGCTGGTCACCTTCCAGGGCCCCGACGGGCAGCCGCAGCCGCTGGTGATCCTGCCGTTCGAGGCGAAGACCGCCGAGCCCGCGGTCATCAACCGCTGACCGCATGGCGCGGATCGTACTGCTGGTCACCTCGCCCCGCCTGCCGGCCGGTCTGCTGACGGCGGCGGCGTGGGACGTCGTACGCGCCAATCCGGTCTTCGCCGGGGCGGACGGCGAGATGGTCACGGCGGTGCGCGCGGCGGGCGCCGAGGTCACCGTCACCGAGGACCCGGCGGCCGACCTGCTGGCGGTCGCCGGTGCCGGCCGTACGGTGGTCTGGCTCGCCGGCCCGGCCGGTGACCAGGCGCTGGCCCGCGAGCTGGGGCTGCGCCTGGTCCGCGAACCCGGCCTGGCCGAGCTGGAGCTGATGTACGGCTCGTGGGACCCGCCCGGGGCCCGGCTGCTGGACGCGGTGGCCGTGATGGACCGGCTGGCGTCACCAGGCGGCGACCCGTGGAAGCGGGCGCAGACGCATGCCAGCCTGGCCCAGTTCCTGCTCGAGGAGTGCTACGAGGCGTACGACGCGATCGAGGCCGGTGACCTGGACGCGTTGCGCGAGGAGCTGGGCGACGTCCTGCTCCAGGTGGTGCTGCACGCCCGGCTCGCGCAGGAGCGGCCCGAGGGCGAGAGGTGGAACGTCGACGACGTGGCCGGCGGCCTGGTGGAGAAGATGATCCGCCGCAATCCGCACGTCTTCGCCGGCCGCACGGTCGAGGACATCGACGAGATCGTCGACAACTGGGAGCAGATCAAGCGGGCGGAGAAGGCCCGTGGTTCGGCCATGGACGGGATCGCGCTCGCCCAGCCGGCGCTGGCCCTGGCCGCGAAGATCCTGCAACGGGCGGAACGGGCCGGCGTCGCGGTGCCGCTGCCGACCGGTGGCCCGGTCCCCGAGCCCGCCGCCGAGGCGGAGGCGCCGGACGCGTCGGTCGCCGAGCACGGCCTGGGAGTGGAACTGCTGGCGATCGTGGCGCGGGCGCGGGCCGAGGGGCTGGACGCGGAGGCGGCCCTGCGCCGGACGGCGCTCGCCTACGCCGAGGCGGTACGCGCCGCCGAGGGTTCCGTCTGATCGGGCCGGGGCCGCGACACGCCGGCGACCCGTCCGAACAGCTCCCTGATCACGGGGATCGTGGAGGGCGGCGGGGCACGCGGCGGTTGTCGTAGGTTGGCGGGATGCCGCAGTTCGCTCCGCTCGCCGACCGGATCGTCGAAGCGCTCCTCGACAGTGACCCCGCCCTCGCCTCGTCCGCCGGTGACCATCGGGCCGACGACCGGCTGCCCGACCTGTCCACCGACGGTGTCGCCGCCCGGCTCGCCATGCTGCGCGAGGCCGGCAACGCGCTCGCCGAGGTCGACGTCGACCCCCTCGACCGGCAGGAACAGGTCGACCACGCCATCCTGACCGCCCTCGTCGAGCGCCAGACGTTCGAACTGACCGAGGTACGCACCCACGAGTGGGACCCGCTGAAGCACAACCCCGGGCCGCTGCTCTACGCGCTGCTGGCCCGCCCGTTCGCCCCGGTCGACGTACGGCTGGCGAGCCTCGCCGGCCGGCTCGCCGCCGTACCCGACGCCCTCGCGACGGCCCGGGCGACCCTGCGGGACGTGCCGCGTATCCACGCCGAGACCGCCGCCGGCCAGTTCGCCGGCACGGCGGCGCTGGTCCGCGACGAGCTGCCGGCGCTGCTCGACCAGGCGCCCGGCCTGCGCGACCGGCTGGAACCGGTCGCCCGCGACGCGGTCACCGCGCTGGAGGACTTCTCCGCCTGGCTCCGGGTCGACCGCGGTCCGGGCCGCGATCCGCGGCTCGGCCGGCGGCTGTGGGAGGCCCGGCTCTGGCACACCCTCGACACCGAGCTGCCCGCCGCCGAGGTGCTGCGCCGGGCGCGGGCCCACCTGGCGGAGGCGGGGGAGGAGTTGCGCGCGGCAGCGGCCGAGCTGGTCGGTGGGCCGGCCACCGACGAGACCGTACGGCGGGCCCTGGACCGACTCGGCGCCGAGCACCCCGACGACGCGTCGATCGTGGCCGCGGCGGCCCGGTCGCTGGCCGCGACGACCGAGTTCGTTGCCGGTCACGACGTGGTGTCGCCGGTCACCGATCCGTGCGTCATCCAGTTGATGCCGGAGTTCGCCCGGGGCGTCGCGGTCGCGTACTGCGACCCGCCCGGCCCGCTGGAGACCGCCGACGTGCCGACCCTCTACTGCATCGCGCCCCCACCGTCGGACTGGCCGGCGGAGCGGGTCGAGTCGTTCTACCGCGAATACAACAACCACATGATCGAGAACCTGACCGTCCACGAGGCGATGCCCGGCCACTTCCTGCAACTGGCCCACGCCCGGCGGTTCCGTGGCACGACCCGGGTCCGGGCGCTCGGCTGGTCGGGTCCGTTCGTGGAGGGCTGGGCGGTCTACGCCGAGCAGGTGATGACCGAACTCGGGTACGGCGGCCTGCCGGTGCGGCTCCAGCAGCTCAAGATGCGGCTGCGGATGTCGATCAACGCGATCCTCGACCAGCTCGTGCACTGCGAGGACCTGTCCGAGGCCGACGGGATGGCGCTGATGACCGGGCCGGGATTCCAGGAGGAGGGCGAGGCGGCCGGCAAGTGGCGGCGGGCCCTGCTCACCTCGACCCAGCTCTCGACGTACTTCGTCGGCTACACCGAGGTCGCCGAGATCGGCGCGCGGCGGCCGGCCGGCCGGACCCGGCGCGAGTGGCACGACGCGATGCTCGCGCACGGCTCGCCCCCACCCCGCCACCTCCGCACCCTGCTGGACCTCTGACTCCACCCAAGATCCGCGTGATCAGGGATCGAATCGAGCGTGTCGCCGGCGTGTCGGGGTACGAACTCCCTGATCACGCGGATCTTGGCCGCCTGATGGCGTCGTCGATCAGCCAGCGGGAGATCGAGTACGCCGGCGGGATCTCCGCCGGCAGCCGGTCGAGCGGGAACCAGCGGGCGTCGGCGAGTTCGGTGCCGTCGACGACCGGTTCGGCGTCGGCGGCGCAGACCGCGTGGAAGCCGGCGAGCACCACCCCGGGACCGGACATCGCCCACGGCTGGCTGCCGAAGTAGGTGACCCGGTCGACGGTGAGTCCGACCTCCTCGCCGACCTCCCGGTGCACCGCCTCTTCGAGCGACTCGCCGGCCTCGACGAACCCGGCGACCAGCGCCCAGATGTCGGTCGGCCCGTACGTGTGCCGGACCAGCAGCAGTTCGTCGGCACCGCCGGCCGGGCCGGGCCTTCGGATCGCGGCCAGGATGGCGGGGGAGAGTTGCATCGGCACGTAGAGCGAGCAGGACGGGCAGCGGCGTGCGTGCTCGCCGGGCACGTCGGCCAGTTCGGTCGCGCAGGCGCCGCAGAACCGGTGGGTGCGCCGCCAGGTCATCACCTGCAGCGCCCGGCTGGCGAGTGCGGCGTAGGGCTCGCCCAGTTCGGCGGCGAGCGCCGGCCAGCCCAGCCAGTGACCGAGGCCGTCCCCGGCGGGCTCGGGGCGGGCGCTGTCCCGGCCGGTGCCGGTGGTCGGGGGGTGGGCGGCCGGGGCGGTTTCGGACCCGGTCGGCACGCCGGCCCAGACCCGGGCGCCGTCGAGGGTGCCGAGCGGGATCCACTCGGTGCCGGCGGGCAGGTCGCGTACGGCGGGAAACCCGCCCGTCGCGCCGACCAGCAGCTTCCGGCCGTCGACCAGCAGGCAGAGATCGTCCGGCAGGGCGGGACCGGTGCCCAGGGCGTCGGGGACGAACCGCCCACGCACCACGGACCCGACCGGCGGGCGTGGCGGCGGCACGGTCATGGGTGGCCGGCGCGCCGGTCGACGACAGTGGCCTCGGCGGGCACCTCGAAGGCGTCCGGGTCGACCGCGTCGCGCAGCCGGCTCATCGCGAGTTCGACCGGCTTGCCCTCGACCACCCCGCGGAAACTGCCGAGGACGCCCTCGGTGGTGACGCAGGCGGTGAAGTCCGACGCGGCCACCTCGCCGACCTTGACGCAGGTGGCGTGCCGGCCGGCGACCGTGGTGTCGGTCTGCTCGATGACCGCGTCCGGGTCGAGCGCGGCCGTGGTCAGCATGTTGATCACCATGGTCGGGGTGACCAGCCCCTGGTTGCCCGCGTTCTGGAAGACCGTGATGGCGGGCTTGGCGCTCGGTGACGGCGGGGGCGTGATGGTGCAGGTGGTGCGGTCCTCGGTGACGCAGATGACGGTCGCCTCGTCGGTGACAGTGAGCTTGCCGCCGGGATAGGTGTAGGCGGCCCGGACCGGCTTCTGTGCCTGGACGATGCTCGCCGTCTGGCCGCCGGCGATCTGGTAGTCGGCCGAGTACGTCAGCTCGGTGGACCGGTCGAGCCGGGCGGCGAGGTCGTTCACCAGCTCGGCGCGGTCGATCACCTGCCCGGCGTCGCCCAGCGTCTGGCACCCGGAGAGCAGCATCACGGCGACTAGCGATCCCACGAGGACGCGGGGCAGGGACGGGTGGGCCGACATGGCCCCCAGCCTTGCCGATGGGGTGAAGTCCGCGCAAACCGGTTCCCGCAATATGTGACCCTGGTGGCTAAATGTCGGAAAGCTGACTCATGCGGGTTGCGTACCCGCGGCCCCGGAGGCGACGCCCGGCCGCCAACCGACGCCCGATACGCTGCCTGTGAACGCCCAGCCACGCTGTCCCGGGCCGCAGAGCCGACCGCAACGGCCGGACGCTGCCAGGCCGTGCCGCCGTGGCGGGAAAGTAGGCTCAGCCGCACCGTCGCGGCCCGACCGGTAAGCCCCGGCCGTGCCGAAGCGGCCCAGGGGACTCGTAGGAACCCGACAACGAGGAGCGACCACAGTGGCCACCATCGAGGGGATCGTCGCCCGGGAGATTCTCGACTCGCGCGGCAACCCGACCGTCGAAGTCGAGATCGGGCTGGACGACGGCACGATCGCCCGCGCCGCCGTGCCGTCCGGCGCGTCCACCGGCGCGTTCGAGGCGGTAGAGCTGCGCGACGGCGTGAAGGACCGCTACAACGGCAAGGGCGTCGAGAACGCGGTCGCCAACATCGAGGACCGCATCGTCGAGCAGCTCCTCGGCTACGAGGCCAGCGAGCAGCGGCTGATCGACCAGAAGCTGCTCGACATCGACGGCACCGCCGACAAGTCGGAGCTGGGCGCGAACGCGATCCTGGGCGTGTCGCTGGCCGTGGCGAAGGCGGCGGCCAGCAGCGCCGAGCTGAGCCTCTTCCGCTACCTGGGCGGCCCCAACGCCCACCTGCTGCCGGTGCCGATGATGAACATCCTCAACGGTGGGGCACACGCCGACTCCAACGTCGACGTGCAGGAGTTCATGATCGCCCCGATCGGCGCGCCGACCTTCCGCGACGCGCTGCGGTCCGGCGCCGAGGTCTACCACGCCCTCAAGGCCGTCCTGAAGAAGAAGGGCCTGTCCACCGGGCTCGGCGACGAGGGTGGCTTCGCGCCCGACCTGCCGTCCAACGCCGCCGCCCTCGACCTGATCGCCGAGGCGGTGCAGGCCGCCGGCTACCAGCTCGGCACCGACATCGTGCTGGCGCTCGACGTCGCCGCGACCGAGTTCTACAAGGACGGGTCGTACGTCTTCGAGAGCGCCCAGAAGAGCGCCGACGAGATGGTCAACTACTACGCGAAGCTGGCCGAGGCGTACCCGATCGTGTCGATCGAGGACCCGCTGGCCGAGGACGACTGGGCCGGCTGGTCGGCGATGACCGCATCGCTCGGCAGCAAGCTGCAGATCGTCGGCGACGACCTCTTCGTCACCAACCCGCAGCGCATCGCCCGGGGCATCGCGGAGAGCGCCGCCAACGCGGTGCTGGTCAAGGTCAACCAGATCGGTTCGCTGACCGAGACCTTCGACGCGGTCGAACTGGCCCACCGCAACGGTTTCCGGACCATGATGAGCCACCGCTCCGGCGAGACCGAGGACACCACGATCGCCGACCTGGCGGTGGCCACCGGCAGCGGCCAGATCAAGACCGGCGCACCGGCCCGTTCCGAGCGGGTCGCGAAGTACAACCAGCTCCTGCGGATCGAGGAGGAGCTGGCGGACGCGGCGCGCTACGCCGGAGCCGGCGCGTTCCCGCGATACCGTTCTGCGTAGCATCCCGTCGATCCCCGTGGTCGTGGCGGGTGCCGGCGGGTAGCCGGCCACGACCACGGGGTCACGGAGCACCTCGGGGAGGGGGCGCGACGATGGCGCAGCGCCGCACACCAAGCGGTCAGGGCCCGGCCCGCCGGCCGGGCCAACCGGGCCGGGGCACGACCCGCCGCACCGGCCGGCCGGCCGCCCGTGACTTCGGCGTACGCGTCGACGCGCGGGGCGGATCCGGCCGTACGCCGGGAACCGGCCGGACCACCGACGGGCCGCGCTCGGCCAGCCGGCCGGCCGCCGCCCGGCGGGCCGCCGCCGGCGGTGCCGCCAAGCGCACCACCGCACCACAGCCGCGCCGGATCACCGGCCGGGCGACGGTCCTGATCGCGGTCCTCGTCGCGCTCGCCCTGGCCTACACCTATCCGGTACGCCTCTACCTCAGCCAGCAGTCCGACATCGCCCGGATCGAGGCGGCGCAGGCGGCCCAGCGCGAGCACATCGACGAACTCGCCGAGCGGGCCGAGCTGTGGCAGGACCCGGAATACGTCAAGACCGAGGCCAGGAAGCGGTTCTACATGGTCATGCCGGGTGAGGTGCCGATGGTCGTCCTGACCGATCCCGAGGGGGCGGCCCGGGACGCCGGCGTCGAGCCGGCCGGCCCGCCCGAAGACCCCGCACCCTGGTACGACACGCTGTGGGCGAGCATCCAGGCGGCGAACGACGAAGGCCAGCACCCGTGAGCGCGAGGAGTGCAGCGCAGCGGAGCCCCGCAGTCGCGAACGAAGGGCTGGTGCTGTGAGCGCGAGGAGTGCAGCGCAGCGGAGCCCCGCAGTCGCGAACAAGAGGAAGACGGCATGACGGTTGAGCCACCCGCGGAAGCGGCCGCCGCGGCCGTACCGCCGCCGGTGCGGGAACCGGCGACCGAGGCCGACCTGGCCGCTGTCGGCGCGCAGCTCGGTCGGCCCCCGCGGGGTACCCGCGCGGTGGCCCACCGGTGTCCGTGCGGGCTGCCGGACGTGGTCGAGACGACGCCCCGGCTGGCCGACGGCACCCCGTTCCCGACGCTGTTCTACCTGACCTGTCCGCGGGCGACGGCCGCGTGCAGCCGGCTGGAGTCGGCCGGCGTGATGAAGGAGATGGCGGAGCGGCTGGCCGATGACCCGGAGCTGGCGGCCCGCTACCTGGCCGCCCACCACGACTACCTGGCCCGGCGGGAGGCGATCGGCGAGGTGCCGGAGATCGCCGGGGTGTCCGCCGGCGGTATGCCGGGCCGGGTCAAGTGCCTGCACGTGCATCTCGGCCACGCGCTGGCCGCCGGCCCCGGCGTCAACCCGTTCGGCGACGAGACGCTCGAACTGGTCGAACCGTGGTGGACCGGCGGCCCGTGCGTCGACGTGCCTACGACTGGATCACACTGACGTCGACGATCTCCGCGCCGGCCGGCGGGGCGAACGCGGATCCGTCGACCCGGTCGGAGTAGCCGCTGAGTTCGAGCGAGGCATTCTCGCCCGTGTCGGTGGTGCCGTTGAACGCCGCGAGTACGCCCGACTCGGTCACGCAGACCGAGAAGTCCTGCGCCACCGTGTCGGCCGCGGCGTTGGGGTCCTTGATCCCGGTCACGTCGGCGCACAGCGACTTCTGGCCGGCGATGGTCCGCTCGGAGGTCTCGACGTCGGCGTCGGGAACCAGCGCCGCGAGGGCGACCATGCCGAGCGCGATCTCCGGGGTGATGAAGCCGGGTCCGGCCACTCCCGCGAGCAGGGTCGGATCGCCGGTGGCGGCGGCGTGGTTGGGGGCCTTCTGGCAGGTGACCCGGCCGGCGGTCGGGCCGCAGAAGATCATGTGTTCCGGTGTGAAGATCATGCGGCCGTCGCCCTTGACGGTCGCGGTGTTCGGCGGCTGCTGCACGTAGCTGACCGTGTCGCTGTCGCTGCCCTCGATCCGGTATTCGGCGGTGTAGGTGAGGCCGGCTGCCTTGCCGAGCCGGTCGGAGAATTCCGACAGGACGCCGGCGGTGTCCACCACGTTCCGGACGGTGTCGATGACGCCGCAGCCGAGCGAGCCGACGGTGAGGACGACGGCGGCCGGGATGGCGACGAAGCGCGCGGCGAAGGGTGCGCGGGGCGTTGTCATGTTCTCACTGTCGGCTTCGATCGGCCGCCGTCGACATTCGCGGTGCGGGCCCGACACGAATCCGGGATTCCGGACCGCCCCGGCGGGTCGGCCCGGATCCGGCGGTCCTAGTTTGGTGGGCATGGATTTCGTCGTACGCCGGGCGCGTACCTCGGACGTGCGGGTCATCCGCCGGTTGATCGACACCTACAGCGGTGGCCGGCGGATGCTCAGCAAGGCCACGGTCACCCTTTTCGAGGACATCCAGGAGTTCTGGGTGGCGGTCCGGACCGAGGACGGGGCGGTCGTCGGCTGTGGCGCGCTGCACGTCATGTGGGAGGACCTGGCCGAGATCCGTACCGTCGCGGTCGATCCGGACTGCCGGGGCATGCGGATCGGTCACCGGATCGTCGACGCCCTGCTGGCCACCGCCCGCGAACTCGGGGTGGCCCGGGTCTTCGTGCTGACCTTCGAGACGCGCTTCTTCGGCTCGTTCGGGTTCGTCGAGATCGACGGGGCGCCGGTGCCACACCAGGTGTACGAGCAGTTGCTGCGCTCGTACGACGAGGGGGTCGCCGAGTTCCTCGGCCTGGAGCGGGTCAAGCCGAACACGCTGGGCAACGTACGGATGCTCCTGCACCTGTGACGGCGGGCCGGCGCGCCGGGGGCGACGTGACCTCGTAGGGTTGCGGCGTGACGAGAGTGGCGGCGATCGACTGCGGCACGAACTCGATCCGGCTCCTGGTGGCCGACCTGCCCGGGCCGGACGCCCCGCCGGGCGCGCCGCTGGTCGACCTGATCCGGCAGATGGAGATCGTGCGGCTCGGCCAGGGCGTCGACCGCACCGGCCGGCTGGCCCCGGAGGCGATCGAGCGCACCCGGGCGGCGCTGGTCGGCTACGCGGAGCGGATCGAGTCGCTCGGCGTCGACCGGGTACGCATGTGCGCCACGTCGGCGTCCCGCGACGCGTCGAACGCCGACGACTTCCGGGCCATGGTGCTCGACACGCTCGGGGTGGCGCCGGAGGTGGTGACCGGTGTCGAGGAGGCACGGCTGTCGTTCACCGGGGCCGTACGCGGCCTGCCCGCCGATGCCCGGCCGCCGTACCTGGTCGTCGACATCGGCGGCGGTTCGACGGAGTTCGTGGTCGGCGGTGCCGAGGTCGAGAGCGCGGTCTCGGTCGACATCGGTTGTGTCCGGATGACCGAGCGGCACCTGCACGGCGATCCGCCGAGCGCGGCCCAGGTCGCGGCGGCCGAGGCCGACATCGCCGAGGCGGTCGACCGGGCGCTGGCCGTCGTGCCGGGTAGGGAGGCCGCGACGCTGGTCGGCCTGGCCGGTTCGGTCACGACCGTGGTCGGCATTGCGCAGGAACTGCCCGAGTACGACCCGGCCCGCATCCACCACGCCCGGGTGTCGTATGAGGCGGTGGCGAAGGTGACGGCCGACCTGTTGACCCGGTCGGCGGCCCAGCGGATGGAGATCCCGGTGATGCACCCGGGCCGGGCCGACGTGATCGGTGCGGGGGCGCTGGTGCTGCGGGTGATCATGGAGCGGGCCGGGATGACCTCGGTGGTGGCCAGCGAACACGACATCCTCGACGGCATCGCCTGGAGCCTCGCCTAGTTGGCGGGGCAGGCGCCGGATCGGCTCAGCCGGAGCGGCGCATCTCGGCGCGGAACTGTTCGCGGGGCTCGGCCTCGTCCCGCGACCACCACCAGCCGTAGCTGACCGCGCCCGGCTGCGGAACGGTGAGCGTGATCCGGGCGACCATCGGCCCCTCGTACGCCGTGAACTGGTTGGGTGCGGTCTGCGCGAAGCGCACCACGCCGGGCAGTTTCAGGCAGGCGACGTGGAGTTCGGGCCGGCCGCCCTCGCCGACCACGAGCACGGTGTGTTCGACGTGCTGGAGGCCGTCGCGGTCGCTGGTCGCCTCGTAGTCGAGGATCAGGGCCCGCCCGTGCACCGCCGAGGTGACCGCCATCCGGGCCACGAACGGGCCGCTTTCGGGGCCGTCGCCCCGGCCCCGGTAGACGCCGGGCGCGGCGGCGAGGCGGCTGAGGAGTTCGTTGGCAGGCACGGCGTCAGATTAGCGGCAACACGCCAGCGGGTAGCGCGCGGTTGACGCTACTGTGTAATGCGAAGTAGCGTTCGGTCCGTGGACACCACCCAGTTGCTCAAGGGCGTGCTGGATCTGGCCGTACTCGCCGTGCTCAGGGATGAGGACGGCTACGGTTACGACATCCTGCGCCGGCTGCGTGCCGCCGGGCTCGACGAGGTGGGCGACGCCTCGGTCTACGGCACCCTGCGCCGCCTCTTCCAGTCCGGTTTCCTGACCACCTACGTCGTACCGAGCGAAGAGGGGCCGCACCGCAAGTACTACTCGCTCAACGCCGCCGGCCGCGACCAGCTCAACCGCAGCGCCAAGGTCTGGCGCGAATTCGCCTCCACAATGGACACCTTGCTGGACGATCGGGGGATGGCGGCATGACCGAGCCGCGCGAGGGAATCAGTTGGCTCAGGTTGCAGTCGTGCGGCTGCCGAGCGGAGCGAGGTGCCGCATGAGTGAGCGGAGCGAGCGAGTCAGTTGGCTCAGGTTGCAGTCGTGCGGCTGCCGAGCGGAGCGAGGTGCCGCATGAGTGAGCGGAGCGAGCGAGTCAGTTGGCTCAGGTTGCAGTCGTGCGGCTGCCGAGCGGAGCGAGGTGCCGCATGACCGTCATTAGTGGACCGGAGATCACTCGCTACGTGGAGCAGGTGCGGGCGGCGCTCGCCGACCTGCCACCGGCGGTTCGCGACGAACTGCTCGAAGACCTGCCGGAGCATCTCGCGGAGATCGCCGCCGAGGGGGAGGGACCGCTGGCCGACCGGCTCGGCTCGCCGGCCGCGTATGCCGCCGAACTGCGGGCCGCCGCGAACGTCCCGGTCAAGGGGCCGGCACCCAACCTCGACGACCGGATCGCCGGGGTCGTACGCCGGACCCGGGGGCAGATCAAGGCGGCCGACACCCGGCTCGGCCCGTTGATCGGCTATTCGCAGGTCTCCGACTTCCTGCGGCTGCTGCGGCCGGCCTGGTGGGTGCTGCGGGGCTATCTCGCCGCGATGCTGGTCGCGTTCTTCGTCAACGGCGGCAGCCTGTCGCTGGTTCCGATCGTGGACAGCACGATCTTCGGCACCCTGTTCCTGATCGTCGCCTTCGTGGTCGGCTCGATCTGGCTCGGCCGGCGTGGCTCCGACCGCCTGGGCCGGTGGCAGCGGCGCGGGCTGCACGCCGCCGGGATCGTGGTGGCTGTCTTCGGCTTCGTGGCGTTCGTCGACTCAGACCCGCCGCCGACCTACTACCAGCCCACGTACAGCGACCCCTATTCCGAGGTCCGCGACGTGTACGTCTACGACGAGCAGGGCCGGCTGATCCAGAATGCCCGGCTGCTCGACCAGGACGGCCGGCCGATCCGGCTCGGCCATGCGTGGTGCGAGGAGGCCATGCGGGCGGAAATGGAGGGAAGTCCAAAGCGGACCTACCCGTACTGCCCGGAGGGCGCCCCCATCAAGCCGTTCAGCACGGTGACGGAAGCACCTTCGGTGCCGCCGCCGCCGCCGACGCCGACGCCGGTGCCGTCGGAAGCCGCGCCGACCGACCCGGCGCCGACCGACCCGGCGCCGACCGGGCCGGACCCGTCGCCGACCGCGACGGCCGATCCGTCCCCGGCTACGCCTGATGTGCCGGAGCCCACAGCGACCGGCTGAAGGGTCCCGGATCGGCCCTAAATGATCAACTGTTCGGTCGGGTCAGGCCGACCGGCCGTATCGATCATGTCGATTCCGTGGAATCGGGTCGATGATTGTCGGTGGTCCCCGTTACGGTGTCGCCTGCCAGATCAACCCCCATGGAAGGAAACCCTCCGTGTCTGAGCAGGTTGCACCGCCGCCCCCGCCGCCGGCCGGTGCCCCCAACCCCTCGATGACGCCTCCTCCGCCGCCGGCCCCGCCGTCGCGCGGCAAGGCGTTCCTCGGCGGCATCGCCAAGCAGATCATCGGCGTGGTCGTGGTTCTCGTCGTGATCGCCGTCGGCGGCTTCATCTGGAACAACCTGACCGGTGCCCCGTCGACGGCCAACGTCGGTGATTGCATGGTCGGCCAGAGCGCGGACGACCTCAAGACGATCGACTGCGGCGACGCCACGGCCGAGTGGAAGGTCGTCGGCAAGATTTCGGACAAGACCGAGATCGAGGCCAAGGATGTCGAAACCGTCTGCGCCGCCCACCCGACCACCCAGGTCAACTACTGGGAGGGCAAGCCGGGCGCCAAGGGCGACGTGCTCTGCCTGGAGCCGGTCGCCGGGTAAGAACCGCCAACCGGTTCGATGAAGCCGGCGGCGACGGGGCACACCTCGGGTTAAGAGGAGGTGTACGCCACGTCGCCGCCGGCTTCCGCGTTCCTGTCCGGCATGACAGGCTGACGGCCACGCAAGACCACTGTGCGACCAGCCAACGATGACTGACCGACAGGAGGACGGCCGATGGGCGAAATGGTGAGTTACCGCAGCAACGGCGGGACCAGTGAGGGCTACCTCGCCCTGCCGACAGGCGAGCGGTCCTCTGCCGCCCCGGCCGTCATCGTCATCCAGGAGTGGTGGGGCCTGGTGCCGCACATCACCTCGATCGCCGACCGGTTCGCCGAGGCCGGATTCGTGGCCCTGGCCCCCGACCTCTACCACGGCAAGTCGACCAGCGAGCCCGACGAGGCCGGCAAGCTCATCATGGGGCTGGCGATGGACCAGGCCGCCAAGGACATCGGCGGTGCCGCCGACTACCTGGCGCAGCGACCGGAGGTCAACGGACGGGTCGGCACCGTCGGCTTCTGCGCCGGCGGCAGCCTCGCGCTGTGGTCGGCGACCCTGTCCGACCGGATCGTGGCGACCGTCGGGTTCTATCCGGTCCTGCCGTGGGAGCGGATGCGTCCGGAGTGGACGGACTACGCCGGCAAGGCGGCGGTCATCCACTGCTCCGAGGAGGACGGCACGTCGGCGGCCGAGGGCGTGGTCACGGCGTCACACGCCATCGAGGCCGCCGGTGGCGAATGCGCGATCTACGACTACCCCGGCACCCGGCACGCGTTCTTCAACGACGACCGGCCGGAGGTCTTCGACCGGGCGGCCTCGGCCAGCGCCTGGGCCCGTACCTTGGAGCTTTTCCGCACCAGACTCACCGCCTGATCGGACCCGGCCCCGGTCTGGCAGCATGGGGCGGGTCGAGCAGGGGAGGGTACGTGGTGAGTCGTACCGCTGCGGACGTCGTCGCCGGCGCCCGGCGTGCCGGAGACCTCGCCGCACTCGACGCCGCGGTGGCCGACTGCTTCGCCTGCCCCCGGCTGGTCGAGTGGCGCGAAGAGGTCGCGACGACCAGGCGGGCGGCGTTTCGCGACCAGGTCTACTGGGGCCGCCCGGTGCCGGGCTTCGGGGCCGGCGACGCCAGGATCGGCATCCTCGGTCTCGCGCCGGCCGCGCACGGCGGCAACCGCACCGGTCGGATCTTCACCGGTGACCGCTCCGGCGACGTGCTCTTCGCCGCGCTGCACCGCGCCGGGCTGGCGAACCAGCCGACCAGCCTGGCCCGCGACGACGGCCTCACCGTGCGGGGCACCCGGATCTTCGCGGCGGTGCGGTGCGCGCCGCCGGACAACAAGCCCACCCCGGCCGAACGCGACACCTGCGCGCCGTGGCTGCACCGGGAGATCGAACTGATCAGGTCGACGCTGCGGGTCGTGGTCGCCCTCGGTGCGTTCGCCTGGGCCGCGTGGTGGCCGGCCATGACCCGGGTGTACGGCGTACGCCCGCCCAGTCCACGCCCGGCGTTCGGGCACGGCGCGCACTGGTCGCCGCCGGCGCCGGTCCCGCACCTGCTGGGCTGCTATCACGTCAGCCAGCAGAACACCTTCACCGGACGGCTCACCCCGGCGATGCTCGACGAGGTGTTCGGCCGGGCGAAGACCCTCGCCGGGCTGGATTGAGGGCCACCATGGATGCCAACTCGTTGCGCCGGTTCTGGCCGCTTGCAGTCGTCGCGCTGCTGCTCGCGGTGACGGCGATCGCCGCCGGCCATTCGTCGCTCGAGTTCAGCCGCGTCGAGCCGACGGTCGACAACGACGTCGTACCGGGGCTGCCCGACTACTCCCAGGAGCGGGAGCTTCCGTCCTTCCCGCCGGAGCCCAGCGCGGTCGCCGCGGCCGAACCCACCGAACTGCCGGACTGGCTGGCCCCGCTGGCCGCCACCCTGTGTGTGCTCGCCGTCGTGGTCGCGGTCGGCCTGCTGGTGTGGGCGATGCTGCGGGACAGGCTGGGTCGCCGGACCCGTCGCGTCCGGCCGGACGCGCCACGACGGGCCGCCGGCCGTACGGCCGAAGAGGTGGTCGCCGCCGTCGACGCCGGCCTGGTCGACCTGTCCGACGCCGACTCCGACCCGCGGCGCGCGGTGATCGCGTGCTGGTTGCGGCTGGAGCAGGCCGCCGCCGCGGCGGGTGTGCGGCGTGAGGTCGGCGACACCCCGACCGACCTGGTGACCCGGTTGCTCAGCGGCAACCGCGGGGTCAGTGCCGACGTGCTCGGCCCGTTCGCCACCGTCTACCGGGAGGCGCGCTACGCCACCCGTACCGTCGACGAGCGGATGCGTACCCAGGCCCGGGCAGCCCTGCAACGGCTCCGCGGCGAACTCACCACGGAGGTAAAGCCGTGACCGAGCGGAGCGAGGGGGCGGGGTGAGCGAGCGGAGTGAGCGAACTGGTCGGCTCAGATCGAGTCGCGCCGTCACCGAGCGCAGCGAGGGGGCGGGGTGAGCGAGCGGAGTGAGCGAACTGGTCGGCTCAGTTCCAGTCGCGCCGTCACCGAGCGCAGCGAGGGGACGGCGTGACCGGGGCGAGTATCGACGACCTGCTCCAGCACGAGGAGGAGCCACCGCCCCGGCTGCGGCGGGACCGGTCGGGGCTGCGGCTGTGGCTGCGTACGGCGGCCATCGCCGCCGCCTGCACCGCCGTGACGCTCTTCGGGCTGCGGCTGTTCGGGTTCGCGGTGCCGATGGTCGCCGTCTTCGCCGGCTTCCTGGCGCTGCTCGTGCTGCGCCAGGTCACCGCGCGGCTCGCCCCGCCGGCCCCGATACGGCCGCTGCTACGGGAGGACGACGGCGCCTACAACTGGTCCGCGCAGGACGCCCTGCAGACCGCGGTCGGCCGGTGGGAGACGGTGCTGGCGCGGGCGCAGAACGACCCGGAGCGGTTCAACCAGGTGGTGCTGCCGGCGCTCGGTGAACTCGTCGACGAACGGCTGCGGCAGCGGCACGGTTTCACCCGGGCGACCGACCCGGAACGGGCCCGCGCGCTCCTGACCGATCCACTGTGGAAGTTGCTGACCACTCCGGCCCGGCGCAAGCCCAGGCCGGCCGACATCGCGGCGGCCGTCGCGCAATTGGAGAAGACATGACCGGTGGGGACGCCGTATCCGGAGGCCGGCAGGCGGGCGGGATCGCCGTACCCGATGTGGGCCGCATGGCGCGGGCGGTGCTCGACTCGGTCGGCACGGTCGTGGTCGGCAAGCAGGATGCCCTCGAACTCGTGCTCGCCGGCATTCTCGCCGGTGGGCACGTGCTGCTGGAGGACCTGCCCGGTCTGGGCAAGACGCTGACCGCGCGGTCCTTCGCCCAGGCGCTCGGGCTCGACTTCCGCCGCCTGCAGTTCACCCCGGACCTGCTGCCCGCCGACGTGACCGGCTCGTTCCTCTACGACCAGAGCAAGGCCGACTTCACCTTCCGCGCCGGCCCGGTGTTCACCAACCTGCTGCTCGCCGACGAGATCAACCGGACGCCGCCGAAGACGCAGGCGGCGCTGCTGGAGGCGATGCAGGAGAAGCAGGTGTCGGTGGAGGGCGTCACCTACCGGCTCGACGCCCCGTTCCACGTGCTCGCCACCGCCAACCCCATCGAGTACGAGGGCACCTATCCGCTGCCGGAGGCGCAGCTCGACCGGTTCCTGCTCCGCGTCTCGTTCGGTTACCCCGACCGTGAGCAGGAGTGGGACATCCTGCGCCGGCGGATGTCCCGTCAGCGTGAGGAGGCCGAACTCGAGCCGGTCGTCGACGCCGCCGCCCTGCTCGCCATGCAGGCCGCCCTGGAGACCGTCGTGGTCGAGGACTCCATCGGCCGGTACATCGTCGATCTGACCGCCGCGACCCGCGAGCACGCGTCGGTCCTGGTCGGTGCGTCGCCGCGTGGTTCGCTGGCCCTGCTGCTGCTGGCCCGGGCGAAGGCCGCGCTCGCCGGCCGTGACTACGTCATCCCGGAGGACGTCAAGGAGGTCGCCGTACCGGCGCTGGCCCACCGGATCACGCTGCGTCCGGAGATGTGGCTGCGCCGGGTCGACCCGTCGTTCGTCGTCGACGAGGTGCTGTCCAGCACGCCGGCCCCGGCCAGCGGAGCACTGCCGACGTACGCGGCCGGGTTCTGATGCTGCGGCCCGCGGTGCCGGGCGCGCAAGCCGTGCCCGACCACGACCCCACCGACCAGCCGGACTGGACCCCGACCCGGGCGCTGCGCCGCGCGGTGTTGCTGGTCGGGCTGCTGCTCGTCGCCGGGGTTCTGCTGGGCCGGGTCGACCTCGTCGTGCTGGCGACTCCGTTCGCGCTCGGCACCGCGTGGGCGTTGCGCCGCCGGCCCGCAGATCCGCCCCGGCTGCGGATCGAGGCCGGTGACAGCCATCTGGTCGAGGGCGGGCCGGTCACCGGTACGGTCACCGTCGGCAACCACGACACCGTCGGGTACGACCTGGCGGTGGTGCGCACACGCACGTCGCCCTGGCTGCGGATCGAGCGTGGCGACCGGCCGCACGCGATCGCCGTACCCGGCGGCGGCGAGGTCGACGTCGAACTGCGCGGCGAGGCGCTGCGCTGGGGACGTCAGCCGCTCGGCCCGGCCGGGGTCCAGGTCGCGGCCGCCGACGGTCTGGTGGTCGGCCGGCCGGTGATCGCCGAGCCGCGGGGCGTGCCCGTCTATCCGGTCACCGATCCGTTCGACGCCGACGAGGCGATGCCCCGGGCCGCCGGGCTCGTCGGCGGGCACCGGTCCCGGCGGCCGGGCGAGGGCGGCGAGTTGGCCGGCGTACGGATCTTCGGACCGGGTGACCGGCTGCGCCGGATCGACTGGCGGGTGTCGCTACGGACCCGGCAACTGCACGTCGCCTCGACGCTGTCCGACCGCGACGCCGAGGTGGTGCTGCTGCTCGACGTGCTCGCCGAGGCCGGCCGGTCGGGCGGGATCAAGGGCAGCCCGTCGGTGCTCGACACCACGGTGCGGGCCGCCGCCGCGGTCGCCGAGCACTACCTGCACCGCGGCGACCGGGTGTCGCTGCTGGAGTACGGTCCGGCCGCCCGACGGTTGCGTCCGGCCACCGGCCGCCGGCAGTACCTGACCGTGCTCGAATGGCTGCTCGACGTACGCGCCGAGAGCAGCCCGTACGAGCCGTACGACCAGGTCTTCGGCCCGCACGTGCTGTCGTCGGACGCGCTGGTGGTGGTGCTCACCCCGCTCGTCGACCCGAGGTCGGCGGAAATGCTCGCCCGGCTGGCCCGGTCCGGCCGGTTCGTGGTCGCCGTTGACACCCTGCCGGATTCGGCGGTCCCGCCGGGCCGGGGCCAGTGGAGCGACATCGCGCACCGGTTGTGGCGCCTCGACCGGGACAACACCATCGGCCAGCTCCGTGAGCACGGCGTGCCGGTCGTCGCCTGGGCCGGTGCCGGCAGCCTCGACCTGGTGCTGCGCGACGTGGCCCGGCTCGCCTCCGCACCCCGGCCGGTGCACCGGTGATCAGCTCGATCGTCGACCGGTTCCGGTCGGTCCGGACCGTGGTCACCCGGGCGACGCTGCCGCCGCTCGGGGTGCGCGGCGGCATCCTGCTCACCGGGATCGTGGCGCTGGTGCTGGCCTACCCGGCGCAGATCTTCCTCAGCCGCTTCGTCTTCGCCCTGCTGGCCGCCGCCGTCCTGCCGGTGCTCGCCCCGAGAGGCCGGTGGGCGACCCTCTTCGCGGTCGTCGCGGTCGGCGGCTGGGTGCTGTCCACCAGCCGGTACGGCGAACCCGTCGCCCTGTGGCGACTGCTCGGCCTGGCCACCTTCCTCTACCTGCACCACACGCTGTGCGCGCTCGCCGCCGTTCTGCCGTACGACGCGGTCGTCGCCCCCGAGGTGTTCACCGGCTGGCTGTTCCGGGCCGGGGCGGTGGTGCTGGCCTCGGCGGTGCTGGGAATCCTGCTGCTGTCCGCCGCCGGTTGGGGCGGTGGGCGGACGTTCCTGGCCGTCGCGCTGGCCGGCCTCGCCGTCGCGGTCGGGGTGGCGGCGCTCCTCGCCCGCCTGCTCCGCCGCTGACGCCGGCGGGGCGTGACGGCCGACACGGAGCGACGTCACACCGTTGTCCTCGGTCACATTGGCCGGGATCGGCGGCATAACCGGCGGCCGGCAGGAGAAAGATGGGGGTGTGAAAACGCAGCGGATTTTGGTGGTGGGCGCCGGTCACGTCGGGCTCTACGCGGCCCTGCGCCTTTCGAAGAAGCTCGGGTCGCGCGAGGCCGAAGTCGTCGTCGTCGACCCGCAGCCCCACATGACCTATCAGCCGTTCCTGCCCGAGGCGGCGGCCGGCAACATCTCGCCGCGGCACTCCGTAGTGCCGCTGCGCCGTGAACTTCGCAAATGTCACATCGTCGCCGGCACCGTCACCCGGGTCGAGCACGCCCGCAAGACCGCGACCGTGCAGCCGATCATCGGGCCGGCCCGCGAGATCCCGTACGACCACATCGTCGTCGCCCCCGGCGCGGTGTCCCGCACCCTGCCGATCCCCGGCCTGCGCGAGCACGGCATCGGGTTCAAGACCATCGGTGAGGCCATCTACCTGCGCAATCACGTGCTCGACCGGCTGGACGTGGCCGCCGCCACCGCCGACCCGGAGACCCGCCGAAGTGCGTTGACGTTCGTCTTCGTCGGCGGCGGCTACGCCGGCATCGAGGCGCTGGCCGAGATGGAGGACATGGCCCGGGACGCGCTGAAGTACTACCCGGAACTGAAGGCCGAGGACATGCGCTGGGTGCTGGTCGAGGCGACCCAGCGGGTGCTGCCCGAGGTCGACCGGGACATGGGCGCGTACACGGTCGAGGTGCTGCTCAAGCGGGGGATGGACATCCGGCTGGACACCCGGCTGGAGTCGTGTGTCGACGGGCTGGTGAAGCTCTCCGACGGCGACGCCTTCCGCGCCGACACCATCGTCTGGACCGCCGGCGTCAAGCCGTCGCCGATGCTCGACAACACCGACCTGCCGCGCGACGAACGCCGCCGGGTCACCTGCCTGCCGACGCTGCAGGTGGTCGACGGGGACACGGTCGTCGAGGGTGCCTGGAGCGCCGGCGACTGCGCGGCCGTACCGGACCTGACCGGTCCGCCCGGGGCCTTCTGCTCGCCGAGCGCGCAGCACGCCGTACGGCAGGCGTCGCGGCTGGCCGACAACATCCGGGCGGTGATCCGGGGCCGGGAGCCCGTCGAATACAAGCACAAGCACGCCGGCAGCGTCGCCAGCCTCGGCCTGCACAAGGGCGTAGCCCAGGTCTACGGGATCAAGCTCAAGGGCCTGCCGGCCTGGTTCATGCACCGGACGTACCACATGAGCCGGATCCCGTCGCTGAACCGCAAGGTACGGGTCGTCGTCGACTGGACGCTGGCCTTCTTCCTGCGCCGCGAGGTGGTCGCGCTCGGACAGTTGCACGACCCGCGTGAGGAGTTCCTGGAGGCGACACCCCGGCTGGACGCCGACAGCCGGGCCTGACGCTCCACCTGACCCCGGGCGCCGACCGGCGCCCGGGGTCAGCGCACCTTCCAGGTCCAGGCGTCGGCCGACCGGGTCGGCGGGCCGAAGAGTTGCTCCAGCGTGCTGCGCAGGCTGTCGACGTGTGGTGTCCCGTCGGCCAGGGCCACGCAGGAGGCACCCCAGAAGTCGATGTCGGCGCTGGCCCGCTGCCGGTCCTCGTCGTCGATCGCCGGCACCGCACCGGTCCGGGCCACCTCCGCCAGCAGGGCGGACGTGGCCTGCTTGTATGTGCCCATCGACGCCCGGCCGTCCGCCGCGTACGGACCGATGAAGAACCCCTCGGGCAGGGCGAACTCGGCGTCGGCCGCCGCCGCCCAGCGCTGCGGCCACGGCTCCTGCGGGGTCGGCAGCGGCACCGGCACCAGCACACCGCCCGGCTCGACACAGTCGCGCCAGTGCCCGCCGGTGATGAACTGCGGCAGGGCCGGGCGGTCGACGGTCGGCAGCGGCGCCGGGAACACCGTCACCAGCGCGACCGCGACCGCCCCCGGCACGAGGAGCCGTACCGGCCGGCCGGGGGCGCGCAGGGCCCGGTCGACGGCGAACGCGACGATCGTGGCGATCAGCGGTACGGCCGCGACGGCGAAACGCATCGGCAGCGCGCCGTCGACCACCGGCACCCCGAGCAGCAGCGCGTAGGGGCCGGGGATCTCGGTGCGTACCCCGTTGATCACCAGTTCGGGGCCGAGCGACAGGCCGGCCATCACGACCGCGGCGACCGCGCAGGCGACGACCAGCGGGCGACGGATCAGCCAGGCGGCGCAGCCGACCGCGACGACGATCAGCGGCCAGCCGAGGAACGTGTTGTACTCGGCCGGGCCGGTCGTCAACCGGGCCGACACCTCGCTACCGGCGTACGACAGTGGTGAGATCGCCGCCCAGCTCGCCAGGTCGGCGGAGAAGTAGTGCGGGCTGAACAGCCCGTTCGGCACGCTGCCCGGCCCGGTGAACTGGAACCACAGCGGATAGGCGAGCACCAGGCTGGCGGAGCCGACCGCGAGCGCCATGCCGGCGGTGGCGCCGGGCAGGATCCGCCGTACGTGCCGCCAGTTGGTGGCGGCGTACGCCAGGGTGATCACGACCAGGGCGAGCGCGGTGAGGAAGACGACCTCCTCGCCGATGAACACCTGGGCGGCGACGGCGGCACCGAGACCGAGGCCGGAGGTGACGATCCGCCGCCGGTCCGGCCCGGTGACGCTGCCCGGGTCGGCGGCGCTGCCCGGGTCGGTGGGGCCGGCCGGGTCGGCGGCGCGGACCAGGCGGACGACCAGCCAGACGATCACCGGGACCATGAACTGGGCGGTCATGTGCAGGTGGCTGTTGGTGTGCGACACCATCGCCGGGGCGAAGCCGCACAGGCCGGCGCCCAGCGCGGCGGCGAACCGATGCACCTTCGCCGTACGGGTGAACAGCAGATACCAGGCGATCGCGGTCGCCGCCAGGCACAACCCGGCCAGTACGGCGAACGTGACCGGTACGCCGAACAACAGCGTCACCGGCGCGAAGACCACCCCCAACAGGATCACCGTCGTGTTGGCCATCAGATTGACGCCGTCCGGTGCGTTCAGCCGGTCGGTACGTAATCCGACATCGCCGAACAGCAGCCGGGCATCGTTGGCGAGGAACCACTCGTAGAGCGTCTGGTCCGCCGGGTTGAGTGCCAGCACCCGGTTGCCCGGATCGGGCCACATCCCGTGGGTGACCCAGCCGGCGACGACCAAGAAGACCAGGCAGATCGCCAGATCGGGAAGATATCCACGGATCATCGTCCGTCCGGCCGGGCTGGACCGCCGTTCACCCGTACCGTTCTCCGGATCCGTCGAATCCTGTCCGGCGTCCGTGGCGGTAGTGCTGGTCACGGCCATGACCCTAGCGTCGCGCGCTGCAACGGGTACGCCCCGGTCGGTACAGACCCGCTACCGTATGGGCAGCGCGGCGATCGGCCGCTGCGGACCGCCCGGCCCGGGTGGTGGAACGGCAGACACGGCCGCCTTAAAAGCGGCTGCCGAAAGGCGTGCGGGTTCGATCCCCGCCCCGGGCACCTCGTGCGTTCAGCGTGCTCACAGGCTGTGGAACTCCCGAATATTCGTGGAGGAGATTACTGTTGTAGTGCACGGTTACCGTGCAACGACCTCTGAAGGAGGCCTGACAGTGAGAACTTCCAACCCGGTGCTGGCCCGGCTCGGCCGCGCGGCCGAGCGCGAGCGGGCCGCCGGGTACGCCCCCGCCGGCCAATTCGGTCAGCCGTACCCGACGGCGGCGGGATACCCGGACGCGCCGCCCGCCGTGCAGCCGATGTCGGTCGACGACGTCGTCGTCAAGACCGTCACCCTGCTCGGCATCGTCGGCGCCTCGGCCGCCGCGGCGTGGGTCCTCGTGCCCGACGCGCTGCTCAGCGCGGCCTGGATCGGTGCGGCGGTCGTCGGGCTCGTGCTCGGCCTGGTCATCTCGTTCTCCCGGATGGCCAACCCGGCGCTGGTCGTCACCTACGCCGTCGTCGAGGGTGTCTTCGTCGGCATGGTGAGCAAGTACTTCGAGGTCGTCGCCGGCTTCCAGGGCATCGTCCTCCAGGCGGTGGTCGCCACCTTCGGGGTGTTCTTCCTGATGGCGATGCTCTACAAGGTGCGCGCCATCCGGGCCACGCCGAAGTTCGTCCGCGGCATGATCGCGGCGATGGTCGGCCTCTTCGCCGTCATGCTGATCAACCTGGTGCTGTCGCTCTTCGGCGTCGACACCGGTCTGCGCAGCGGTGGCGCACTGGCGATCGGCTTCAGCGTGGTCTGCATCATCGTCGCCGCGCTGAGCTTCGTCCTCAGCTTCCACGAGGTCGAGGAAGGCGTCCGGATGGGGCTGCCGCAGCGCTACTCCTGGACCGCGGCCTTCGGCATCCTGGTCAGCCTGATCTGGCTCTACATCGAGATCCTGCGGCTGCTCAGCTTCTTCCAGGGCGACGACTGACCGTCCCCTGCCGGCGCCGCCCGACCGGCGACGCCACCGATCACGACCGACGCCCGCCCCACCCCGGGGCGGGCGTCGCCCTTTCCACCGCCGGCCCACCTTCTCCTGGCCGGCTCGCCTCTTCCTGAGCGGCCGGTTTCCCTGAGCGTCCCGGCCTTTCCTGGCAGCGGCCCGGCGGCCTTGTCGTGCGGCGGCCCTGCCGTGTGGCGGTTCTGCCGTGCGGCGGCCTTGTCGTGTGGCGGTTCTGCCGTGTGGCGGTTCTGCGGTGTGGCGGCCTTGTCGTGCGGCGGCCCGGCCGAGCCGCGGCGGTCCCGGCTTGCGATGGCGGCCCTGCCTTCGCGACGGCCCGACGGCCCGGCCCTGGCGGCACCCCCACCCCGCTCCGGGGTGGAAGGGGCGGCGATCAAGGCCATCTAGGTCGGACTGCCCGGCCTGGCCGAGGCAGGCGTTGCAACCCGGCCGATCATTGACGGTTTTGCCGGGATTACAGCCAGCGGTTGTTGTTGATCTGGGCGGGAGAGACCTAACCCGGGGCGGATAAGGTCTCTCCCGCCCAGATCAACGTCTTCTCCTCAGGCGGGCGACCTGCGCGTTGATCGGGAGGGGGCCGCGCGAGCGTTCCGAGCGTGGGGTCGGCGTCGGCGAGGGGTGGTCCACCCCGAGGACGCCCCTCACTGCGGGCCGGCCGGATCCGTGCGCGCCGGCCGGGAACCCCACCGTGCAGCAGCGTTCGGGGAAGTAATCGACGGATGGCAGTAACCGCGACCAGAGCCCGGCGTCGATCCAGCGCCGCCGCACCTTGACGAGCCCGAGGCCCGCCCCGCGAAGGGCTGCGGCCCAGGGCGAAGACGGTGCATAGGCGGCGCGAAGCGGAGCGTGCCAGCCCTTACGGAGCGAGCCAGCCCTCGCGAAGCGGAGCTAGCCAGCCCTCGCGGAGCGAGCTGTCCGAGCGGAGCGAGAGCCAGCCGGCGCAGCCAGCCTCGCCGGAGGCGAGGCCAGCAAAGACGGCGAGACCAGCCAACTCCCCTAGACTGACCCGCCATGAGCGTCGAGGAGTTCGGTCGCGCGGTGGACCTGCTCATGCGTCAGGTCGGCCACTGGGAGGCACCGCGCTGGCGGGCCGCGGCGGGCTCCGGCGGGCTCCTGCCCGGCCGTACCTCCGGTGCGGCGGCCCCGGCCAGCTCTGACAACGCGGCGGCGACCCCGGCCAGCTCTGACGGTGCGGCGGCGGCCCGGGCCACATCTGACGGTGCGGCGGCGGTGCCGGCCGGAGGTGACGGTGCGGCGGCGGCCCCGGCCGGACCCGCCGGTGCGGTGGCGGTCCCCGCCACATCTGACGACCCGGGCGTGCCGGTGGCGCGGGGGGATCTGATGCACGCACTGGTGCAGCGGATCGCCGACCGGGCCGCCGATGCCGAGGGCGAGCCTCGGCGACCGGTGCCCCGGCTGCCCAACGACCTTGCCCTCACCGGCCAGTTGAAGGTCGTCGCCGCGGATCTGGTCGTCGCCGGTCCGGCACCGGAACTGCTCGGCGTGGCGGCCGCGGACGTGCAGGCGACCCGGCGCGCGCTGTGATCCGTACCGTCCGGGGTTGGCAAGATCCCCGTGATCAGGGGGCTGGACACGCGCCACGCCGGCGACCCGCCGGTCTTGGTCCCTGATCACGGGGATCTTGGGGGTCAGCTCAGGCGTTCGACGATCATCGCCATGCCCTGGCCGCCGCCGACGCACATCGTCTCCAGGCCGATCGTGCGGTCGTGCCAGTCGAGCGCGTTGAGCAGCGTCCCGGTGATCCGTGCCCCGGTCATCCCGAACGGGTGCCCGACCGCGATCGCTCCACCCATCACGTTGAGCTTGTCCAGCGGAATCCCCAGATCCCGGTACGACGGGATCACCTGCGCCGCGAACGCCTCGTTGATCTCGACCAGGTCGACGTCGTCGATGGTCATGCCGGCCCGGCGCAGTGCCTGCCGGGACGCCTCGACCGGGCCGAGCCCCATGATCTCCGGCGACAGGGCGCTGACCCCGGTCGACACGATCCGGGCCAGCGGGGTGATGCCGAGTTCGCGGGCCCGGCTCTCGCTCATGACCACCACGGCGGCGGCGCCGTCGTTCAGCGGGCAGCAGTTGCCGGCGGTGACCCGGCCGTCGGGCCGGAACACCGGCTTGAGCCCGGCCACCCCCTCCAGGGTCACCCCGGCGCGCGGGCCGTCGTCGGCGCTGACCACCTCGCCGGACGGCAGCGTCACCGGCGTGATCTCGCGGGCCCAGAACCCGTCGGAGATGGCCTTCTCGGCGAGGTTCTGGCTGCGTACGCCGAACTCGTCCATGTCGGCCCGGCTGACGTCGTACGCCTCGGCGAGGTTCTCCGCCGTCTGTCCCATCGCGAGGTAGATGTCGGGCAGTTCGTCGTCGAGCCGGGGGTCGTGCCACCGGTCCGTGCCACCGCGCGCCCGCGCCGCCGACCGTTCCCGCGCCGCCGCGAACCGGGGGTTGTGCCATCCGCCGCCGACCAGCTCCTGCGCCTCGGGCGGCAGGCTGTCGGAGTTGCCGCGGGCGTACCGCGAGACGCACTCGACGCCGGCGGAGACGAAGACGTCGCCCTCCCCGGCGGCGATGGCGTGGAAGGCCATCCGGGTGGTCTGTAGCGAGGAGGCGCAGTAGCGGGTCACGGTCGCGCCCGGCACGGTGTCGAGGCCGAGCAGGGTGCCGACCACCCGGGCCATGTTGAAGCCCTGCTCGCCGCCGGGCAGGCCGCAACCGAGGTAGAGGTCGTCGATCCGCGCCGGGTCGAGCTGCGGCACCTTGTCCAGGGCGGCCCGGACGATGGTGGCCGCGAGGTCGTCGGGCCGGAGTTCGCGCAGTGACCCCTTGGCGGCGCGGCCGATGGGGGATCGGGCGGTGGAGACGATGACGGCGGTGCGGGACGGCTCTGTCGACATGAGCCCAACTTAACCCGCGGGTAACTTCGGCGGGAAGGGCGAAGGTGTTGCGGCGGCTCAGCTGCGGTCGGCGCCGCTCGCGGCACGCGACACGGCCGGCAGCAGGGCGTGCGCCCAGACCCGGTAGCCGTCGGCCGACGGGTGGTAGCCGTCGTGGCAGAGCGTTCCGGCGTCGGCCCGGAAGACCGGACCCGCCTCGGCGGCCAGGTCGACGGTCTGGCCGCCGGCGTCGTGCACCGCCCTGGTCTGGGCCCGCGCCGTCACCCGCCCGGCCCAGCCGACCACCTGTCGCAGCGGGGGAGCGATCGCCCGTACGGCGCCGAGGTCGGGGCAGGTGCCGACGACGACCTCGACACCGGCGGCACGCAGGCGACGTACCGCCGCACCGAGGTGTGCCGCCGCTTCGACCGGCCGGCGCAGGCCGGTGGCGTCGTTGGCGCCGATCAGGATCACCGCCACGTCCGGGAGCCGCCCCAGCAGCGCCCGCGCCACCTGCGTCGCGAGATCGGTGGACCGCGACCCGGAGACGCCGACGCTGGACAGTTCGACCCGCCGCCGGCCGGCGGCCGGACCGTCGCCCTCGCTGAGCAGGCGGGCCAACTGGCCGCCGACGGTGTCGGCCACCTGGTCGACGCCGACGCCGAGCGCCAGCGAGTCGCCGAGCAGGACCAGCCGCAGCGGGGGCGCCGCCGGGTCACCGACCGTCGCGCGCAGCGTCAGGCCCATCTCCGGTTGCGCGTAGCGGCGGGTGCGGGCGACCAGTGCCTCGCCGGCGAGCAGCGCGGCACCGCCGACCGTGCCGGCGATCAGGGTCAGGGCGGCGGCGCGCCCGACGCGTAGGGCCATGCCGGTCATCGGGTCACCCCGTGGCGGACGAGGCCCGACGGCGAGCGTTCACCGGGGTTTCTCCACCGTGGATGGTTGCGCCGCGTCGTGTGACCCATGCCTCAAGGGTACGGCGACCGGGGCCGGATCGTCGGCCCTCGAATTGCCGAACAGGGCCGGCAGCCCGCCGCTCGGCAGCGGGCCGAGCCAGGCCGGCCGGCGCCGGCGCAACTGCGCCCAGCGGCCGCCCGGCCCACGGTCGCGGCCGGCGACCTGGGTGCCGGTGACCTCGGTGCCCGGCTCGCGGGCGGCCTGCGCGGCGGCCTGGGTCAGGGAGCGCGGCCCTTCGCCGGCGACCGGTACGGCCCGTCGTTCCTCGCCGGCACCGAGCGCGGACAGGACCGTGGGCAGCATCGCGGCCACCGCCACCGCGTAACCGTCGGCGGACGGGTGGTAACGGTCCCAGGCGAACATTCGGACCGGGTCGGCGGCGAACCGCGGACCGAGCAGGTCGCCGAGCGACACCGTGCGGCCGCCCGCCTCGACCACCGCCACCGTCTGCGCCGCCGCCAACTGCCGGCTCCACCGGCGGGCCAGCCACCGCAACGGTGGCTTGATCGGCTGGATCGCGCCGAGGTCGGGGCAGGTGCCGACGACGACCTCGGCGCCGGCCCGGCGCAGGTCGCGTACGGCGTCGACGAGGTGACGCACCGCGATGCCGTACGGCGTCCGGTTGGTGATGTCGTTGCCGCCGATCAGGATGACCGCGAGATCGGGTTTCGCCTCGACCGCCACCTCGACCTGTGGTGCCAGGCCGGCGGATATCGACCCGACGACGGCGAACCGGCGCAGCCGCACCGGCCGCCCCAGCCGGCGGGACACCCCGGTGGCCAGCAGCGCGCCGGGTGTCTCACGTGGACGGTGGACGCCGTAGCCGGCCGCCGTCGAGTCACCGAGCACCGCCAGGGTGATCGGCCGGCCGGGGAACTTGGCGCCGTAGACGCCCTCGCCGCGCGGTGGTGGGGCCTCGGCCATCGGGATGGTGCGGCGGGCCCGGTTGGCCTGGCCGAGCAGGATCCCGCCGAGCGCGGCGGCACCGGCCGCGGTCAGGCCCGCGCCGATCGCGGCGGCGAGCCCCACGCGTCGGACGACCCGCCACGGGGCCGATCCCTGTTCGACCGTCTCCATCCGAGCCATCCCCCCCCCCCCGGACCGTCGCCTGCCCGCCGTAGCCCGCCGCCGGACACCCGGCCGCCGGCACCGGGCCGGCCGGTCGTGGCGTGCGTCGTACGGTCTTCGAGGTTAGCCCCCGGAGGCGACGTACCGCTTGACCGATTGCCTAGATCCGCGACCGGTTGGGTATGTACCGCGACGGAGGCGCCGGTTGGCGTACGGGTGCATCATTGGCGGCAGGGAGGTCGGCGACATGGCCAAGACTTTGAAGCGGACCGCCGCTTTCGCGGCGTTGGGACGGGCACTGACGTCGGGCGCCCGCGGTGGCCCCGGCCTGGGCAAACGGATCGGGGCGCTGCCCCGGATGCTCAAGGCCACCGCACGGGGCGAATACGACGGGGGGCTGCGGCTGGCGATGATGGCCGCGGCGACGGCGTACATCGCGTCGCCGGTCGACCTGGTGCCGGAGTTGTTCCTCACCTTCTTCGGCCTGGCCGACGACGCGCTCATGGCGACCTGGCTGGCCGGGTCGATCCTCGCCGAGACCGAGCGGTTCCTGGAGTGGGAGGCCAAGCGTTCCACGGTCATCCCGGGACAGGTCGTGACCTGAACCGCACGTAGTCTTGACGTGACCCGTGCGATCACCGGCCCGGCCACCTGCCGTGGCGCCTCCGAGAAGGGCACAACGACGTGCGCTACTACGACAATGTCGTCGAGCTGATCGGTAACACCCCGCTGGTGCGGCTGCGCAGCGTCACCGAGGGCATCGCCGCCACCGTGCTGGCGAAGGTCGAATACTTCAACCCCGGGGGCTCGGTCAAGGACCGGATCGCCGTACGGATGGTCGAAGAGGCGGAGAAGAGCGGCCTGCTCCAGCCCGGCGGCACGATCGTCGAGCCGACCAGCGGCAACACCGGTGTCGGGCTGGCCCTGGTGGCACAGCTCAAGGGATACCGCTGCGTCTTCGTCTGCCCCGACAAGGTCAGCGAGGACAAGCAGAACGTGCTGCGGGCGTACGGCGCCGAGGTGGTGGTCTGCCCGACCGCGGTGGCCCCGGAGGATCCGCGCTCCTACTACAACGTCTCCGACCGGCTGGCCCGGGAGATCCCCGGCGCGTGGAAGCCCAACCAGTACGCCAACACCGCCAACCCCCGCTCGCACTACGAGACGACCGGCCCCGAGTTGTGGGAGCAGACGGCCGGCCGGATCACCCACTTCGTGGCCGGGGTCGGCACCGGCGGCACCATCTCCGGCATCGGCCGCTACCTCAAGGAGGCGTCCGAGGGGCGGGTCCGCATCGTCGGCGCCGACCCGGAGGGCTCGGTCTACTCCGGCGGCACCGGCCGGCCCTACCTCGTGGAGGGCGTCGGCGAGGACTTCTGGCCGGAGACCTACGACCGGACCATCTGCGACGAGATCGTCGAGGTTTCCGACAAGGAGTCCTTCGACCTGACCCGGCGGCTCGCCCGTGAGGAGGGTCTGCTCGTCGGTGGCTCCTGCGGCATGGCGGTCGTCGCGGCGCTCGACGTCGCCCGGCGGGCCGGCCCCGACGACGTCGTCGTGGTGCTGCTGCCCGATGGCGGCCGCGGCTACCTGTCGAAGATCTTCAACGACGAGTGGATGGCGCGCTACGGCTTCATGGAGACCGGCGGGGCCGAGGCGACCGTGGCCGAGGCACTGGCCGGCAAGCCGGGCGGCATGCCGGAGCTGATCCACGTGCACCCGACCGAGACGGTCCGCGACGCGATCGACTACATGCGCGAGTACGGCGTCTCCCAGCTCCCGGTGCTCAAGGCCGAGCCGCCGGTCGTGACGGGCGAGGTCGCCGGTTCGGTCGCCGAGCGTGATCTGCTCGACGCGCTCTTCTCCGGCCAGGCGCACCTGCACGACACGATCGAGCGGCACATGGGACCGCCGCTGCCGGTGGTCGGTGGCGGGCAGCCGGTGAGCGAGGCGGTCGCGCTGCTGGAGAAGTCCGACGCTGCCCTGGTGCTCGTCGACGGCAAGCCGAAGGGCGTGCTGACCCGGCAGGACCTCCTGGCGCACCTCGGCGCCCGGTGACGACGTCCGGACGTCGCACAAACTGTCCGACCCGTCGGGTCCGCCGCACCGTTGACTAGGTGTACGCGGGGCACGAACGGCCCGCGGTACGACACCGAGAACGCAGTCTTCGCTCCAGCGGTGACCACCGGCGATGCCCCGCCAGCACCCGATGGTCCCGCGACGCCCACCCGATCAGGTGACCGGCAGCCTCCGCCGGTCTGACGCCTCCGGCCAGGCGTTCCCCCCGGGTCTGGTGGGCACGGTGGGCGAGGGTGCGTGACCATACGGTTCCCCCGCATACATAGGTCACGTACTCTCGCCCGCCACGAACCTCCCGCACCCAGCGGCGGGAGCGCTCAGCGCAGCGGACGGTCGTACCGGATTTCCTTGACCGGCGGGCCGAACGTGCTGTCGCGGCACCACCCGGTCGGCTGCCAGCCGCCGCGCTCGTAGAAGCCGCGTGCCCGGTCGTTGCCGGCCAGGACCCACAGCGCCGCCCGCTGCCAGCCCTGTGCCCGCAGGGTCGCCAGGGCTTCGGCCATCAGTGCCCGCCCGGTCCCGCGGCCCCGCTCGGCGGATTCGAGGTGGATGGCGTAGAGCAGGCCGGTGTCCGCCTGGCTGCCCTCGTCGTCGGGGCCGACATAGGTGAACCCGACCAGCCGCCCGTCGCGTTCGGCGACGGTGAGCACGTGCGTCTCCCGCTCGTGGCTCCACCGCTCCACCCACCAGTCGGCGAACACCGGTGCCGGCACCCGGGTGAGTGTGTCGTAGCTCACCAGGTCGGAGTAGGTGTCGATCCGCGAACGGCGGTGCAACTCGGCGATCCGGGGCACGTCCACCGCCTCGGCGACCCGCAGCGAGACCGACATCCGCCGAGTGTATGCCCAGGTGATGATGGTCGGCGCCGTTCTGGTCCGGCGGCGTGGCTCGCCGCCCGTCAGACCGTGGGAGGTACCGGCACCCGCATCAGGTCGTCGGCCACGACGAGATCACCGTCGAACTCTTCCCGCGCCTCCGCCGCGAACCGCTCCGGATCCGGATACCGCTGCGAGAAGTGGGTCAGCACGAGCCGGCGTACCCCGGACTCGGCCGCCACCCGGCCCGCCTGCGCCGCGGTCAGGTGGCCGACCTCGGCGGCGAGGGCGGCGTCCACGGACAGGAACGTCGACTCGATCACCAGCAGGTCGGCCTCCTCGGCCAGGGCGAACACGTTGTCGCACAGGCCGGTGTCCATGACGAAGGCGAACCGCTGGCCGCGCCGGTGCTCGCTGACCGCCTCCAGGGACACGCGATGCCCGTCCAGGTCGAGGTGGCCGTCGCGCTGCAACGCGCCGACCGCGGGCCCGGAGATGCCGTACGCGTCGAGCCGGTCCCGCAGCATCCGTCGCCCGTCCGGAGCCAGAAGTCGGTAGCCGTACGTCTCGACGGGATGTCGCAGTCGGCGTGCCTCCAGCACCCCGGCGCCGATGTCGAACCGCTGGCCGTCGGTGCCGACCGGTTCGGCGCGTACGTCGGCGACGTCGTGGAACGAACTGGCGTGCCGTAGCCGCTCGAAGTAGCCGGCCCCGCCGGCGGGGAAGTGCACGGGCACCGGATGCGGCACCCGGTCGAGTGACAGCCGCTGGACGATGCCGGGCAGGCCCAGGCAGTGGTCGCCGTGGAAGTGGGTGACACAGACCCGGGTCAGGTCGGTGGCGGAAACCCCGGCCAGCAGCATCTGCCGCTGGGTGCCCTCACCCGGGTCGAAGAGGATGCCCTCGCGGTCCCAGCGCAGCAGGTAGCCGTTGTGGTTACGCCGTCGGGTGGGCACCTGGCTGGCCGTGCCGAGTACGACGAGTTCGCGCGACGACACGCGGCGGCCGCCTTCCGCAGACCGGGGAACAGGACCGGGGAACAGGACGACCCCCGGGGGTTTCCGCTGAAGCGGGCCGGCTGGACTGGGCCGGCACCCCCGGGGGTCGGGTGGCTGTCGTGGATTCGCCGCGCCGTTGCCACACGGTCTCGACGAACGAAAACTGTCAAGGACAGCGGCTAGCGGGCAGCCACCTCACGAGTCCTATTGCCAATCAAAGCTTGGACCACCTCCCTTCCCGTGTACGGCCACGCTATCCAGTGGCCGCGCGGGGCGGCAACGGTTTTTCGAGATCGCTACCGGGGCGGTCCGTAGCCGGGGGCGTACCCGTAGCCGGCCGACCGCTGCTGCAGCAGGCGCTTGCGGTGCGAACCGCGGCGCAGGGCGACGACCAGGGCGATCACCCCGCCGACGACCATCCCGAGACAGGGCAGCAGGGTCAGCGCGCCGATCCCACCGAACAGCCGGCCGGCGAAGCCGAGGGCCTCCCCGAGTTGTGGCGGCTGGCCGACCGCGAGGGCGACCGGCGTGGTGCCGCCACCCGCGGTGCAGGTCAGCTCGTAGGTGCCGGCGCCGGCGGCAGAAAGTTGGTAGAGGCTGCGCCACTCCCCGGTCGAGTTGGTCACCGTCCAGGTGGTCGTGGGAGTGCCGAGGACGGCCGATCCGGAGACGTCGCAGGTCGCGCCGCTGCCGACCGCAGACGCGTCCACCCATACGATCTTCCGCTGGTCGGCGGCCAGTTCGACCGACACCGTGTCGCCGGTCTGGAAGACCTGCTCGGTGCTCTCGTTGAACCCCTCGGTGACGCTGTCCATGCTGTCGGTGGCGCTGTTCAGGCTGAGGACGAAGAGCAGGACGCCGGCGACCACCCCGGCGAGGGCGATCAGGGCGGCGACGAGAAACCACGTCCGGCGGGGGCGCAGCTCGGCGGACGAGACGGTTGGGCTGGGGTACATGCCGCCATGCTGGCCGGCGGCCGCAAGCCGGCCCGTACTCTGCCGCCTATCCGACTCAGTGCTGTCGGTTAGGTGATCGGCCGGCGCACCGCTACCTTTCGGAACCGAGATTGGCCACCGATCGCACCAATCCACACCGTTCGAGCGCGACCAGTACGTCGGCGGGCCGCATGGGCGGGTTCCGCCGTGAATCCGCGATCTGCTGGACGCAGCCCCACACCGTTTTCGGGCTGAGGTCGACCTGGTCGGACACGAAGTCGTCGGCGCTCAACGGTTCGATGTCGAACGGGCGTAGCGCGTCGAGCGGAAAGTGTCGAAGGTTGTCGGTGACGATGACCTGGGCCCTGGCCCGGATTGCTGCCGCCAGGACGTGTCGGTCGTCCGGATCCGGCAGTGTGAGGGCGGGAATCAGCGATTCGTAGTCGGTCACCAGACAGTCGCGGAGAGCGCGGTTCATGAGCTGTCGGGTCCGGGCCAGCCGTTCCGGGTCAAGGTCGGGGCGGTTCTTCTGGACGTTCGTGAAGACCTCGTCGAGGATCCGTTCGGTCCATCTCGCGTGTACGAGTCCCGCCTGTGCGATACGGATCAAAAGGTCTCGCAGGACGTTCGGGTAGAGCACGTTCGCGTCGTAGAGGACGACGAAGTTCACTCGTAGAGACCCATCTCTTCGGTCAACTCGGCCAGTTCGTCAGCGGCCGCGCGCCTACGCCGATCATCCCTGCGCTGATACGCCAGCAGTGAGGCCGCCCGTACCCGACGGTGCTTGCCGACCCGGCGATAGTCGATCTCGCCAGCGTCCAGCAGACCGATCAGGTAGGGCCGCGACACGTTGAGGAGCGTGGCCGCCTGCTGGGTGGTCAGTTCGGCGTGCTCGGGAACGACGGTGACGCCGTGACCGGCGGCCATGTGCGCGAGGATCTGGGCGAACAGTTCGACGGCGGCGCGGGGAACCACCACCACCTCGCCGTTGTCCTCGACCCGTACCCGGATGCGGGTCGCCCGTGGCGTACCCGTCGCCAGATAGCTCCTGACCCGGTCGACGGCCGCGTCGGCGGTCGAGATGGCCTCGGCGTCGGGAACCACCGGTTCGAGCGCTGAGAGTGTCACTGGGCACCTCCCGCGTCGGTCGTAATCGCAGCAGTCGCAGTAAGTGCAATAAACGTAACACGGTCGCCCGGCTCGGCACGAGGGAACCTCCGGATACGCCGAAGCCCCGGACCGGGGCCGGTGGCCGGCCTGGTCCGGGGCTTCGGGGCGTACCGCATCGCGTCGCCTGCGCTCCGGTGCGCTCCGCGCACGTCGGCGTCAGGCGCCGGTCTTCGCCACCCCGATCGGGCAGCTCATCCCGTTCGGTCCGTGGTTGCAGTAACCGTTGGGGTTCTTGGTCGGCGCCAGGTACTGCTGGTGGTAGTCCTCGGCGAAGTAGTAGTCACCGAGTGGCTGGATCTCCGTGGTGATCTCGCCACGGCCGGCCGCCGCCACCACCGGGGCGAACGCCTCCCGGGACGCCTGCGCGATCCGGAGCTGCTCGTCGTTGGTGGTGTAGATCGCCGACCGGTACTGGGTGCCCACGTCGTTGCCCTGGCGCATGCCCTGGGTCGGGTCGTGGTTCTCCCAGAAGACCTTCAGCAACTGCTCGTAGTCGATCCGGGCCGGGTCGTACACGACCTGCACGACCTCGTTGTGCCCGGTCATACCGGAGCAGACCTCCTCGTACGTCGGGTTGGGGGTGATCCCGCCCGCATAGCCGGCCGAGGTCGTGATGACCCCCGGAAGGGTCCAGAACAGTCGTTCGGCGCCCCAGAAACAGCCCATTCCAAAGACCGCCACCCGGGCGCCCTCCGGCCAGGGACCCTGCAACGGGGTGCCGAGCACCTCGTGCCGGTCCGAGACCGGCATCGCGATCGCCCGGCCGGGCAGGGCCTGATCCGGGGTCGGCAACTCGTGCTTCATACGCCGTAGGAACACGGTCGACTCCTTTCGTACCTCTCACCGGATTGCAACGCCGACGCCGGGCCGGTCCTTACCCGGCACTTACCCCCTGGTCGGCGGGGCAACCGCGGCGCCGATCCGGGCGGCGTACGTCGCGGCCTGCCCGTCGTCGTCGTAGCGGGTCCGGGGCCAGAAGAAGCCGCGCAGCCCGTCGCCCTTCGTACGGGGTACGACGTGGGTGTGCAGATGGGGGACGGACTGCGACACCCGGTTGTTCATCGCCACGAAGGTGCCGCCGGCGTCGAGACCCGACTCGACGGCCGCCGCGACCCGGCGGACCAGTCCGAAGTAGCCGGCCAGGTCCGCCTCGGGCAGGTCGGTCAACGTCTCGAGGTGCGGTCTGGGCACCACCAGCACGTGCCCGCGGAAGACCGGGCGGGAGTCGAGGAACGCCACGCCGGAGGGTTCCCCGACGACCTGGAACGACGGCACCGATCCCGCCACGATTCGACAGAAGACGCACCCCGACACCCGATGAGACTAGCCTCGCACCCATGACGTACGGCTTTGAGACCCTCGCCATCCATGCCGGCCAGAAGCCGGAGCCCCGCACCGGGGCGGTGGTGCCCCCCATCTTCCAGACCAGCACCTACGCGCAGGACGGCGTCGGCGCGCCGCGCGAGGGCTACGAATACAGCCGGTCCGGCAACCCGACCCGCGACGCGTTGCAGCAGTGCCTGGCGGCGCTGGAGGCCGGGCACACCGCCCTCGCGTTCGCCAGCGGGCTGGCGGCCGAGGACACCCTCCTGCGCACCGTCTGCCAGCCCGGCGACCACGTGGTGATCCCCGACGACGCGTACGGCGGCACCTACCGGCTCTTCGCCCGGGTGGCGCAGCGGTGGGGGGTGAGCTGGACGGCCGCGAAGGTGTCCGACGTCGACGCCGTCCGGGCCGCGATCGAGCCGGGGCGGACGAAGCTGGTCTGGCTGGAGACCCCGACCAATCCACTGCTCGGCATCGCCGACATCGCCGCCCTCGCGACGGTGGCCCACGACGCGGGGGCCCGGCTCGTGGTCGACAACACCTTCGCCTCGCCCTACCTGCAACAGCCGCTCGTCCTCGGCGCCGACGTCGTCGTGCACTCCACCACCAAATACGTCGGCGGACACTCCGACGTGGTCGGTGGCGCCCTGGTCACCGCCGACGCCGAACTCGGCGCCGAACTGGCCTACCACCAGAACGCGATGGGCGCGATCAACGGCCCGTTCGACGCCTGGCTCACCCTGCGCGGGGTCAAGACCCTCGGCGTACGGATGGACCGGCACTGCGACAACGCCGAGCGGGTCGCCGAGTTCCTGACCCGGCACAAGGCGGTGGCGCAGGTGCTGTACCCGGGCCTGCCCGACCACCCCGGGCACGAGACGGCGGCCAAGCAGATGCGCCGCTTCGGCGGGATGGTGTCGTTCCGGGCGACCGGCGGCGAGGCGCACGCCGTCGAGATCTGCAACCGGACCAAGGTCTTCGTGCTCGCCGAGTCGCTCGGCGGGGTCGAGTCCCTGATCGAGCACCCGGGTCGGATGACGCACGCGAGCGCGGCCGGGTCGCCCCTTGAGGTTCCCGCCGATCTCGTGCGACTGTCGGTCGGCATCGAGACGGTCGACGATCTGCTCGCCGACCTGGCGCAGGCGCTCGGCTGATCCGACGCCCGGCCGGGGACCCCGGCCGGGCGCTGCCGCCCCGGCCGGGCGGGGGCGGCCGCACCGCCGCATAATTGCAAGGCCGATGGGGAGGTGGCCGTGCAGGACATCGTGCCGACCTGGGTAGGTGCGACCGCGAAACAGATCGCGCGGGCGGTCCGTCGCGGCGACGCGTCCGCGACGCAGGTGGTCGCCGACCACCTCGACCACGTCGCCACCGCCGATCCGGTGGTGTCCGCCTTCCGCGCGGTGCGCGGCGGCGAGGCGATCGTCGAGGCGGAGAAGGTCGACGAGCAGGAGGAGCTGGCCAACCTGCCGCTGGCCGGGGTGCCGGTCGCGGTGAAGGAGAACACCGCGGTGGCCGGCCTGCCGACCTGGAACGGGTCCGCGGCGGCCCGCAGTCCGGTCGCCGAGGACGACCACGAGGTCGTACGCCGCCTGCGTGGCGCCGGGGCGGTGGTGCTCGGGGTGACCCGGATGCCGGAACTCGGCCTGTGGGCGGTCACCGACGACGGCACCTCGGTGACCCGTAACCCGTGGCGCACCGACCGGACCCCGGGCGGGTCGTCGGGCGGCGCGGCGGCCGCCGTCGCCGCCGGCATGGTCCCGATCGCGCACGCCAACGACGGGCTCGGTTCGATCCGGATCCCGGCCGCCTGCTGCGGCCTGATCGGCCTGAAGCCCGGCCGGGGAGTGGTGCCCTGCCAACTCGGCCCCGAGGACTGGTTCGGCCTGACCGAGCACGGCATCCTGGCCACCACGGTCGCCGACGCCGCCGTCGGGTTCGCGGTCCTCGCCGGCCGCCGGCCGGAGAAGCTCGTCGAGCCGCGCCGGCTGCGGGTCGCGATGTCGCTGCGGTCGCCGGTCCTGGGCGTACGCGCCGACCAGCCCAACCGGGACGCGGTCGCGACCGCCGTCCGGCTGCTCGTGGACGCCGGCCACGACACCGTCACCCTCGACCCGGTCTATCCGACCTCGATCGGCCTGCGCGGTGTCGCCACCTGGCTGGCGGCGGCGGCCAGCGACGTCCGGGCCGGCGGCCTCGACCCGCGCACCCTGCAGCCGCGTACCCGCCGGCACGCGTCGCTGGGCGAGTGGGCGCAGCGGCGTGGCTACGTACGCGAGGCCGACCGCACCGCCTGGCGGGAGAAGTCGATCGGGTTCTTCACCGACAACTCGATCGACGTGCTGCTGACCCCGGCACTGGCCGGTGCGCCGCCGGCGGCCGGCGGCTGGGCCGGCCGGTCGTGGCGGGCCAACCTCACGGCCAGCATCAGATACGCCCCGTTCGCCGCGCCGTGGAACATCGCCGGGCTGCCGTCGCTGGTGGTGCCGGTCGGAGTGCGCCCGGACGGGCTGCCGGTCGCCGTGCAGCTCACCGGCCCACCCGGCAGCGAACTGCTGCTGCTCGCCGTCGCCGGTCAGTTCGAGATGGCCGCCCCGTGGTCCCGGCACGCGCCGGGCTGGCCGAAGGTTCCCACCCGTACGGTCTGACCGCTCGCCGTGGACGGTGCCCGCGGTTGCGGTCCCGGCCGGTGATGCGACGATCAGGGCATGACTGAGCTGGTCGGACTCGCCGACGTCGAGGCCGCGCGGGAACTGCTTACCGGGGTGACCCGGACCACCCCCCTCGAACCGTCGCGACCGCTCAGCGCCGCCCTCGGCGGCCCGGTCTGGCTCAAGTGCGAGAACCTACAGCGGGCCGGCTCGTACAAGGTGCGGGGCGCCTACGTCCGGATCGCCCGGCTGGCACCGGACGAGCGGGCCCGTGGTGTGGTGGCCGCCAGCGCCGGCAACCACGCCCAGGGGGTCGCGCTGGCCGCCGGACTGCTCGGCATCCCGTCCACAGTGTTCATGCCGGTGGGTGCGCCGCTGCCGAAGGTCGTCGCCACCAAGGGGTACGGCGCCCGGATCGAACTGGTCGGCAACACCGTCGACGAGTCGCTGGTCGCGGCCCGGGAGTTCGCGGAGCGCACCGGGGCGGTGTTCATCCACCCGTTCGACCACCACGACGTCATCGCCGGGCAGGGCACGGTGGCGCTGGAGATCCTGGAACAGTGCCCGGAGGTCGAGACGATCGTGGCCGGGGTCGGTGGCGGTGGTCTGATCTCCGGTATCGCGGTCGCGGCCAAGGCGCTGCGCCCGGACGTACGGGTGGTCGGGGTGCAGGCCAGGGGTGCGGCGGCGTACCCGCCCTCGCTCCTGGCGGGCGGGCCGGTGCGGTTGTCGCACTACGCCACGATCGCCGACGGCATCGCGGTCGGCCGTCCGGGTGATCTGACGTTCGCGCACGTGAGCAAGCTGGTCGACGACATCGTGACGGTGTCGGAGGAGGACATCTCCCGGGCGCTGCTGATGCTGCTGGAGCGCGGCAAGCAGGTGGTCGAGCCGGCCGGCGCGGCCGGGGTGGCGGCCCTGCTGGCCGGTACGGCGACCGTCGGGTCGCCGGTGGTGGCGGTCCTGTCGGGCGGCAACATCGATCCGCTGCTGCTGCTGCGGGTCATCGAGCACGGGCTGGCCGCGGCGGGCCGGTTCCTGCGCTTCACGGTGCGCTGTGTGGACCGGCCCGGGCAGTTGGCGTCGCTGCTGTCGCAGATCGCCGAGCAGCGGGCGAACGTCGTCGACGTCGTGCATCTGCGGCAGAACCCGTTGCTGCGGCTGGGGGAGGTGGAGGTGGCGCTGTCGGTGGAGACCCGTGGCGCGGATCATTCCGAGCGCCTGGTGGCCGCGTTGCGGGGCAGCGGCTACACCGTCGAGATCTCGGCACCGCCGGCCTGAGCGGCCGGGCCGGTCGAGCCGGCCGGTGGTCGCGGGAGTCCACGACCACCGGTCGCCGACATGTGGTCAGCCGCCGTACGGCTCGAACTTGACGACGGTGACCTTGATGTCCGCGCCGCTCGGCGCGGTGTAGGTGACGGTCTGGCCGGCACCGCTGCCGAGGATCGCCTTGCCCAGGGCGGACTCCGGGCTGTAGACGGTCAGGTCGGTGGTGGCCGAGATCTCCCGCGAACCGAGCAGGAAGGTCTCGGTGTCGCTGCTGTCCTCGTCGAAGTAGATCGTCACGACCGTGCCGGGTGCAACCTTGTCGGCGGCCGGTGCCTCGCCGACCTGCGCTGTGCGGAGCAGTTCCTGCAGGTAGCGAATCCGACCCTCCTGCTTGCCCTGCTCTTCACGGGCGGCGTGGTAGCCGCCGTTCTCGCGCAGGTCACCCTCTTCGCGACGGGCGTTGATCTCCGCGGCGATCACCGGTCGGGCGGCGATCAGCTCGTTGAGCTCGGCTTGCAGGCGGTCGTACGCGTCCTGGGACAGCCAGGTGGCGGGCGCCTCGCGGTCGGTCGTGGACACAGACGATCTCCTCGGTGGGCTTGGGAACAGCGTGGTAACTGGACAGGTGTTCGGGTGCTCGGTGTGAAGGTAGAAGTACCAACTTACCAGCGAAACACACCGCGCAGCGGTGAGTGATTTCCTGACTGCTGTCAGTCAGCGGCGCGGCAGCGCATGACCTCGCCGATCATCGGCCGGGCCGAGGTGGCCAGCCGGTGCCGTACGACGGGGTGCTTCTCGCCGGCCGGTGCGTCGACGCGTACCTCTTCGCGGGCCACCTCGGCGCCGTCGCGCGACCGGGCCCGCAGTACGCAGACCGCCGAGCCGCCCTCGGGCACGGTGACCTGGAAGTCGACGAGGATCTGGCGGTCGGTGATCTCGGTGTAGGTGATCACCTTCGCGTCGTAGGTCGGGTCGCCCCACATCCGGTAGAGCCGGACGCTCAGCCCGAGGCCGCCGATCACCAGGACCGCGACCAGCGCACCGACGATCCACGGGCGGGTCCGGCGGGCCTCCCGCCGCCGCCCGTAGCGGCCGGGCGGGAACATCGACGCGCCGGGCTGCGTTGTGGCTCGCGTCTCGGTCACCGGGTCGGCTCTCCCGCGTTCTTGTCGGTGGCATCGGATTACCTGGACAGGTCCATCATCGCAGGGCGCCGTCGGCCCGATGCGCCGGGTGCTGTCAACCGGGTGCGGCGGATCTGACTTGCGACAGGTGCGACGATTGCAAAAGTTGTGTCGTGCCGGGCCACGCCGGCCCGGCGAGGGTACGGACTAGGGAGTTCCGTTGGCAGAGCAACTGCGCCTCATGGCCGTGCACGCCCACCCCGACGACGAGTCGAGCAAGGGTGCGGCCACGATGGCGAAATACGTGGCCGAGGGCGTCGAGGTGCTGGTCGTGACCTGCACCGGCGGCGAACGGGGCAGCGTGCTCAACCCCAAGCTCGACCGGCCGGACGTGTGGGAGAACATCGCCGAGATCCGCCGCGCCGAGATGGACGCCGCCCGGGCGATCCTCGGCGTCGAGCAGGCCTGGCTCGGCTTCGTCGACTCCGGGCTGCCGGAGGGCGACCCGCTGCCGCCGCTGCCCGAGGGCTGCTTCGGCCTACAGGACGTGCAGGTCGCCGCGGGCCCGCTGGTGCGGCTGATGCGCGAGTTCCGTCCACACGTGGTCACCACCTACGACGAGGACGGCGGCTACCCGCACCCCGACCACATCATGTGCCACAAGATCAGCGTCGCCGCGTTCGAGGCGGCCGGTGACCCGGACCGCTTCCCCGATCTGGGCGACCCGTGGCAGCCGCTCAAGCTCTACTACTGCATGGGCTTCTCCAAGGCCCGGGTGGTCGCGCTGCACGAGGCGATGCTCGCCGCCGGCCTGGAGTCGCCGTACGCCGAGTGGCTGGAGAAGTGGGAGGACCGGGGGGACAAGGGGCCCCGGGTCACCACCCGGATCGAGTGCGCCGACTACTTCCCGGTACGCGACGACGCGCTGCGGGCCCACGCCACCCAGGTCGACCCCGACGGCTTCTGGTTCCACGTGCCGCTGGAGGTGCAGCGCAAGGCGTGGCCGACCGAGGACTTCGAACTGGTCCGCTCGATGGTCGACAGCCCGGTGCCGGAGTCCGACCTCTTCGCCGGTATCCGGGAGACCATCCACGCACGCTGAGCAGGGCCAGGCGTACGGTGGACGGCACACACGTACAACGTCGGACCGGTCGCGGGAGGCGCGCCCGGTCCCGGCGCAGGATCCGTTGTGCGCTCGGGCGTACGTCGCGATGGAGGAACCGTCATGTTGACCGCGGCCCAGGTGCTGGCCCAGAACAACTTCGGCAACACCCGTAGCGGGGGCCTCGCCGGCCCCATGGGGCTCTTTCTCATCATCCTGCTCGCGATCGCGACGGTGCTGCTGATCCGCAACATGAACAGCCGCCTGCGCCGGCTGCCCGAGCAGTTCCCGGCCCCCGGCGCGGACGCGCGGCCCACGGCGGTCGACGCCGGGGCCGTGGCGGTCGATGCCGGGGCCCGGCCGACCGAGACGACCGGTGAGCCGACGGATTCGACGCAACAGCAAACCCGTCGATAGAGTTCCCTCCGAAACGGTCGCGGGTGTCCACCATCTGGGCGGTGGCCACGTCCGCGACCACGGTTCGGGCAAAAGGGCACGACGCCCCCTGTTGCACCCTTGCGCTTTGGCTTAGCCTTCCGCCGGGGGGACCAACACTCCCGATGCCGCGCGCGGAAGGGGGGCGCCGATGAGCATCCGATCCGCCGCGCGGTCGTCGTCCGGGGCGGTGGCGGCCCCGCCGTGCCGGCGGCCGGCAGACGGAGGCGGTCCGTGACGTCGGGCCAGGCGTGGCCCGCCCCATCATCCGCGCCGTCCGGTCTGCGCAGGATCGTCCCGCTGACCGGCGCGGTCCTGACCCTCGCGATCACCGCCGTGGTGCTCGGCCCCATCTTCGCGGGCGGCAGCCCGGGTGGAACGTCCGACCTGCTGGCCAGGCTGGGAATCGTGGCCGTGGTCTTCGCCGCCGGCCAGTTGGCCCGGCTGCGGCTGCGGGTCGGCTCCGGCGGTGTCAGCGTCACCTGGGGCGAAGCCGCCCTGATCGTCGGGCTGCACCTGGTGCCCGCCGGTTGGCTGCCCGCCGCCACCCTCGTCGGCGCCGGGGTCGCCTGGAGCATCCTGGCGGCCCTCGACGGCCGTCGCGGCGTGCTCGAGGTGCTGCACTGCGTCGCGTCGCTGACCACGGCGGTCGGAGTCGCCGCCGCCGTCACCCAGGCGCTCGCCCCGCCGCTCGGGGCACCGCTGTCGCCGACGCTGGCTGGTGCACTGCTTCTCGGGGCGGCGACCTACCTGGCGACCACGACGGCACTCGCCACCGTCACCATGGTGATCCGCTACCGGCGGCCGGCCGGACCGCTGCTGCTGCGCATCCTGCGCGGGAAACTGCTGATGTTCGCCGGCAACGTCCTCGTCGGCCTGGCCGCGATCGTCATGATCGACAGTGATCCCCGCTGGCTGCTGCTGGTGCCGCCGGCGCTCTGGCTGCTGCAACAGACCTACCTGCACCGGTTCCGGGCCGACGACGAACGGGAGGCGTGGAGCACCCTCGCCACCGCCGTCGGCGGCCTCAACCGGCTCGACGAACGGGCCGTCGTCAGCGCCGCGCTCGAGTCCGCCAACCGGGTGTTCCGGGCCGAACGCGTCGAACTCGACGTCACCCGGGCCGACGGCAGCCGGCGGCGTTACCGGCTGGCTTCCGACGGCGAACTCGCCGTACGGGCCATTCCGGCCGACACCCGCCCCCACGCCGACGACCAACTGCACAACGTCGAGCTGACCGCGGGCGGCACGAGGGTCGGCGACCTGCGGGTCAGGTTCTCCCGCGCGGCCACCCCGGGACACCGCGAAGAGGCCGCGTTGTCGATCTTCGGTGCGGCGCTGGCCACCGCGCTGCACGACGCGATCATCCACCGCGAGCTGCGCATCCTGACCTCCCGGTCGGCATACGAGGCGGTGCACGACCCGCTCACCAAGCTGGTGAACCGGGCGGCCATGCTCAGCAAGGGCGACGTCGCGCTGCACCGGCTCACCCACGAGCATCCGGTCGCCCTGCTGCTGCTCGACATCAACAACTTCAAAGAGGTCAACGACACGCTCGGGCACGCGGCCGGTGACGAACTGCTCCAGGTGACCGCCGGCCGCCTCAAGGCCAGCATGCGACCCGGCGAACTGCTCGGCCGGCTCGGCGGCGACGAGTTCGCCCTCCTGGTCACCGCCGTGCCCGTACGCGCCGACACCGCGGGCAGTGGCTCCAGCCTGCCGGCGGCGATGCGCCGGGCCCGGGACATCGTCGAGCGGCTCGCCGTGCCGGTCGAGGTCGCCGGGGTCAAGATGTCGGTGGAGGCGTCCGTCGGCGTGGTCGTCGCCGGTGCCGGTGCCGCCGACATGACCGAGCTGCTGCGCCGGGCCGACATCGCCATGTACCAGGCCAAGAACGGCGGCAGCAACATCGCCTCGTACGACAGCGGCCGGGACGCGGCCAGCACCGACCAGCTCGCCCTGCTGGCCGAGCTGCGCGAGGCGCTCGCCGTCGACAACCAGCTCGTGCTGCACCTGCAACCCGCGGTCGACCTGGTCACCGGCGAGCCGACCGGGGTCGAGGCCCTCATCCGCTGGCACCACCCGCGGCGGGGCACGCTCGGCCCCGGCGACTTCGTACGGGCCGTCGAGGGCAGCGACCTGCTCGCCCCGTTCACCCGGTACGTCGTCGACCGGGCGCTCACGGTCGCGGCCGAGTGGGCCCGCGCCGGCCTCGACGTACCGATCTCGGTCAACCTGTCGGCCCGCAGCCTGCTCGACCAGCGCCTGCCCGCCGAGGTCGGCGAGTCGCTGCGCCGACACCAGGTGCCGGCCCACCGTCTCGTCCTCGAGATCACCGAGACGGTCGTGATGAGCGAACTCGACGTGATCGACGACGTGCTGGCCGACCTGCGGGCGTTGGGCGTTCAGCTTGCGGTCGACGACTTCGGCACCGGTTTCTCGTCGCTCAGCTTCCTGGCCCGGATCGCCGTACACGAACTCAAGGTCGACCGGTCCTTCGTGATCGGTATGGTCGATTCGCCGGAAGCCGCGGCGATTGTCCGGACCACCGTCGAGTTGGCCCACGAACTGGGCCTGCGGGTCGTCGCCGAGGGGGTGGAGACGGCCGACCAGCGGACCGCGCTCGCCGCCCTGGGCTGCACCTCGGCGCAGGGCTACCACTTCTTCAGGCCGATGCCCGCAGACAAGATCGTGGCCGTGTTGCGCAACATGTCCGACTCGGCGCAGGCGCAGATCCTGCCGCTGCGGGTGGACGGCGTCTCGTAGTTTCCGCCTGACCGGGCGGAATGGCCGCGATGTCGCGAAAGAGTGCGGTGGGTTACGTGACGTATTGCGCTTGATGTGCTGGATGTCCGATATTTGGGTGGCCCTCGGGGTGCCGTGGCGGAATGGCGGGCGGGCCGGGGTGGTTATGCCATCCACACGAGCCGGTAGCACCGACCGGACGTGTTCGCAAGACCCGCCGGGTGGCGGCGGCCGGAATGCCGGCCCGGCCCGCGTGGTTATGTCTCCCCGCACGACCCCGGAACCACGAACCGCGACCGGGTCAGCCCCGCCGGAATGCCGGCCGGGCGCCCGCGGTTATGTACCCCGCTCGACGCGGTAGCGCGCCGCGGATCGGTGCCCGGCGGAATGCCGACCGGGTCCCCGCGGTTATGTGAGTTCGCTCCGGTACCAAGCACGGACGCGCACAGGTCCTGCCAACCCCCGGCCGGACCGCATCTTCCCCCCATCCCTTCCCCCGGGACGAGAGAGGTGTGCAACATGACCCCCATCAAGCAGTGGATCCCCACCGTCTTCCAGGCTCCGGTCATCCGCAAGGCCGCCCTCGGCGTCGCCGGGCTGGCCATGGCAGGCGGCGTGGTCGCCGGCCCGGCCACCATGGCCCACGCGGCCACCCCGACCGCCGACAAGCCGACCACCACCGTCGCGGCGGTCAGCCAGGACAAGCGCACCAGTGCCAAGGAACTCGACTTCGACTACGAGTTCCAGGAGACCTACTACTACTGTGCCCCGGCCGCGACCAAGATGGCGCTCTCCGCGCAGGGTAAGGACTTCAGCCAGGACGAGATGGCCCGCAAGCTGGGCACGACCGAGGCGGGTACCGACTCCGCGGTCGAGACCACCCGGGTGCTGAAGGACGTGACCGGTAAGGACTACCGGACCGTGGAGATCAGCGGTGCCCAGGCCGACCAGGGGCAGACCGACCAGCTGCGGACCGACGTGGTGCGGGCGGTTGACGACCAGCGTGCCGTGGTGGCGAACGTCGCGGGTAGCGCGGCGGACGTGGACGGCGACCGGCACTCGTACGAGGGCGGCCACTACATCGCCGTGACCGGGTACGCCGACGGCGGCGACAAGGTCAAGATCGGTGACTCGTGGTCGGACAAGGGCGAGTACTGGATCAGCACCGACGCGCTGGCCGACTGGATCGCCTCGCGTGGCTACTCCGCCTGATCCGGGCGATGCCCAACTGAACAGACCTGATGAGGGCCGGCCTTCGGGCTGGCCCTCATCGTCATGTCTGCGGTTCTGTAGCGAAAACGCTATAGAACGCAGCGTTAGCCGACCGCCGGACCTCCGTGGTCGGGATGGAGGCGGGCGTCGTCGGGGTGGAGGCGGGCGTCGGGCGGGCCGGTGTGAGAGGTTGGACGCATGAACCGGCTCGGTGGCGCGACCTCACCGTATTTGCAGCAGCACGCCGACAACCCGGTGGACTGGTGGCCGTGGTGTGCCGAGGCGTTCGAGGAGGCGCGGCGGCGCGACGTACCCGTGCTGATCTCGGTCGGCTACGCGGCCTGCCACTGGTGTCACGTGATGGCGCATGAATCGTTCGAGGACGAGGCGGTCGGCCGGCTGCTGAACGACAACTTCGTCTCGATCAAGGTCGACCGGGAGGAGCGGCCCGACGTCGACGCCGTCTACATGACCGCCACGCAGGCGATGACCGGCCAGGGCGGCTGGCCGATGACGGTCTTCGCGACGCCGGACGGCACCCCGTTCTTCTGCGGCACGTACTACCCGCGTGCCAACTTCCTACGGCTGCTCGAATCGGTGACCACCGCGTGGCGGGACCAGCGTGACGCGGTGGTCGAGCAGGGCGCCGCGCTGGTCCAGGCGATCGGAGGGGCCCAGGCGGTCGGCGGCCCGGCGGCGCCGCTCACCGCCGAGCTGCTGGACGCCGCCGCGACCCAGCTCGCCAAGGAGTACGACGGCACCAACGGCGGGTTCGGCGGCGCCCCGAAGTTCCCGCCGCACATGAACCTGCTCTTCCTGCTGCGCCACCACCAGCGCACCGGCGACCGGCAGAGCCTCGAACTCGTCCGGCACACCGCCGAGGCGATGGCCCGCGGCGGCATCTACGACCAGCTCGCCGGCGGGTTCGCCCGCTACTCGGTCGACGCGCACTGGACCGTGCCGCACTTCGAGAAGATGCTCTACGACAACGCGCTGCTGCTGCGGGTCTACACCCAGCTGTGGCGACTCACCGGCGACGCGATGGCCCGCCGGATCGCCGCCGAGACCACCGAATTCCTGCTCGGTGACCTCGCCACGCCGGCCGGTGGACTGGCCAGCGCCCTGGACGCCGACACCGACGGGGTGGAGGGCGCCACCTACGCCTGGACACCCGACCAGCTCGTCGAGGTGCTCGGCGACGACGACGGCCGGTGGGCGGCCGACCTGTTCGCCGTCACCGCCACCGGCAGCTTCGAACACGGCACCAGCGTGCTACGGCTGGCCCGCGACGTCGACGACGCCGACCCGGCCGTACGGGACCGGTGGCGGCGGGTCCGGGAACGGCTCCGCACCGCCCGGGCGGCCCGACCGCAGCCGGCCCGCGACGACAAGGTGGTCGCCTCCTGGAACGGGCTCGCGGTGACCGCGCTCGCCGAATACGCCGTACTGACCGGTGACACCGCCGCCGGCGACGCCGCGGTCCGGATCGCCGGGGTGCTCGCCGACCGGCACGTCGTCGACGGGCGGCTGCGCCGGGTCTCCCGGGACGGGGTGGTCGGCGACCCGGCCGGGGTGCTGGAAGACCACGGCTGCGTGGCGGAGGCGTTCGCCGCCGTACACCAGCTCACCGGCGACGGTCGGTGGCTGGCGCTGGCCGGGCAGCTGCTCGACACCGCGCTGGCCCGGTTCGCCACCGGTGCCGGCGGGTTCTACGACACCGCCGACGACGCCGAACAACTGGTCACCCGGCCCGCCGACCCGACCGACAACGCCACCCCGTCCGGCCAGTCGGCGCTGGTCGCGGCGCTGGTGACGTACTCGGCGCTGACCGGGGAGCCGCGCTACCGGCAGGCGGCGGAGACGGCGCTGGCGACCATCGCGCCGATCGTCGCCCGGCACGCCCGCTTCACCGGCTACGCGGCCGCGGTCGGCGAGGCGCTGCTGTCGGGGCCGTACGAGATCGCCGTCGTCACCGACGACCCCGCCGGCGACCCGCTGGTCGAGGCGGCCCACCGGCACGCCCCACCCGGGGCGGTGATCGTCGCCGGGGAGCCGGACCGGTCGGGCGTACCACTGCTCGCCAGCCGGCCACGGGTCGACGGCCGACCCACCGCGTACGTCTGCCGCGGCTTCGTCTGCGACCGCCCGGTCACCGACGCCGCCGACCTGGTCGCCCAACTGACCTGATCCGGTGACGGCCCTGGTGGGGCCGGCGGTGGCGCGTAATAGGCTTGCGCGCGTTATGGATACCCGCACCGGTCTGCCCACCGTCGGCATGGTGGGCGGCGGCCAGTTGGCCCGTATGACCCACCAGGCCGCCATCGCCCTCGGCCAGTCACTGCGCGTCCTCGCGACCTCGCCCGAGGACGGCGCCGCACTCGTCGCCGCCGACGTGCAGTACGGCGACCACACCGACCTCGCCGCGCTGCGCACCTTCGCCAAGGGCTGCGACGTCGTCACCTTCGACCACGAACACGTGCCGACCGGACACATCCGGACCCTGGAGGCCGAAGGCGTACGCCTCTATCCGGGCTCGGACGCGCTGCTGTACGCCCAGGACAAGCGGGCGATGCGCGAGCGGCTGGCGCAGCTCGGCGCGCCGGTGCCCCGCTGGCGCCCGCTGACCGGGCCCGACGACCTCGCCGGCTTCGGCGCCGAGGTCGGCTGGCCGCTGATCGTGAAGGCGACCCGGGGCGGGTACGACGGCCGGGGCGTGTGGCTGCTGGCCGGCCCGGACGAGGCCGCCGAGCTGTTTGCCAGCGGCACCGAGCTGATCGCCGAGGAGCGGGTCGACCTGCGCCGGGAACTGGCGGTGCAGGTGGCCCGGTCGCCGTTCGGCCAGGTCGCCGTCTACCCGGTCGTCGAGACGGTGCAGCGCGACGGCATCTGCGTCGAGGTGCTGGCGCCCGCCCCCGACCTGCCCGAAGACCTGGCTCTCAGCGCCCAGCAGTTGGCGATCGACATCGCCACCTCGCTCGGCGTCGTCGGCCTGCTCGCCGTCGAACTCTTCGAGGCCACCGGGCCGGACGGCGCCGCCCGGCTGGTGGTCAACGAGCTGGCGATGCGGCCGCACAACTCCGGGCACTGGACCATCGAGGGGGCCCGGACGTCGCAGTTCGAGCAGCACGTGCGGGCCGTCCTCGACTATCCGATGGGCGAGACCGCGCTGGCCGCGCCGGTCGTGGTGATGGCCAACGTGCTCGGTGGCCCCGATGGCGGGATGCCGATCGACGAACGGCTGCACCACCTGTTCGCCGCCGATCCGGGCGTCAAGGTCCACCTCTACGGCAAGCAGGTGCGACCCGGCCGCAAGATCGGGCACGTGACCGTGCTCGGCGAGGACCTGACCGACGTACGGGCCCGGGCGGCACGCGCCGCGCGCTGGCTGCGTGAGGGGAGCGAGGCATGACCGCCGTTGGCCTGATCATGGGCAGTGACTCGGACTGGCCGACGATGAAGGCGGCCGCCGACGCGCTCGACGAGTTCGGGGTCGGCTTCGAGGTCGGGGTCGTGTCCGCGCACCGCACTCCGGTCGCGATGATCGAGTACGGTCGCGCCGCCACCGACCGGGGCCTCAAGGTGATCATCGCCGGTGCCGGTGGCGCCGCCCACCTGCCCGGGATGGTCGCCTCGGTGACGCCGCTGCCGGTGATCGGGGTGCCGGTGCCGCTGAAGCACCTCGACGGCATGGACTCGCTGCTGTCCATCGTCCAGATGCCGGCCGGCGTGCCGGTCGCCACCGTGTCCATCGGCGGGGCGCGTAACGCGGGACTGCTCGCCGTACGTATGCTCGCCGCCACCGACCCGGATCTGCGGGCCCGGATGGTCGCCTTCCAGGCGGGCCTGGAGGCACTGGTCGCCGAGAAGGACGCCGCCCTGCGCGCCACTCTGACCACCCGGCCGGCACCAACCGCCTGAGGCCGCCCGCCACTCACGCCACCGAGCCGGTGCTACGGCAAGCGCCGGCCAACCCCTGCACACGTGGCCTGCCTAACGTCCGGTCGAGCCCGGCACGTGGCCCTGCGTAGCGTCCGGTCAAACCCGGCACGTGGCCTGCGCAACCACCGACCAACGCCCGATGACCATCCGAATCAATCATTTCATCCTGAAGAGCGCCCCCCGGACCCGATCTTGGGTGCGGCGCCGGCGCTCGTTGCTGGCGCCGAGTGCGACCAGCACGATGCCGGTCGGGATCAGTAGCCACCAGCCGCCGGCCAGGGTCAGCGCGTGCAGGGCCACCAGGGCGGTCGCGATCGCCCCGGTGACGACCGGGGCCTGCCGGCGGGTCACCGAGCCGACGATGAGGGTGGCGACCGCGCCGAACAGCAGCAGCACCCGCCGTGTGGTGCTGGTGTCGGTCGCGATCATGATCACCAGACTGGGCAGGAACGCGGCCACCAGGGCTGGTCCGAACGCCGCCCAACTGCCCAGGTCGGAGCGCTGGCGCAACTCCATGAGCCCGACCAGCAGCGCGAGCACCGCGAAGGGCAGTGTGTAGGCCTCCGGCAGCGCCACGTCGGCGAGTCCCATGAGCAGCCACCAGGCGCTGATCTCACAGCCCACCGCCGCCCAGAACAGGATGCGGCGCTCCATCGGACCCCGCCCCGACCGGATCGCGGCCACGCCGAGCACCGCGCCCCACGCGGCGAGCAACGCCGCCACGTGGCGGGGGGAGTCGTATGCCAGCGCCGCCGCGATGAGTGCCGCCGAATACCCGCTCCACTCCACCGTCGACGCCTCGCGGGTCGCCTCCGGCTGCCGCAGTCGTGGCAGCCGGGCCGCGACGAGCAGCAGGACCGCGCCGACGCCCAGCACGCCGAACGCCGACCAGGCGGGGTCGAAGCCGGCCGCGACACCGATCGTGAAGACGAAGAGTTGAGCCATGACCGAGGCGAACACCCAGCCCAGGATGCGAGCCCGGGCCGACCGCCCGAAGATCGCGGCGACCGCCCCGACGGCGACCGCGCCACCGAGGGTGAGCAGCGTCAGGTCGGCGGTGGCCAGGCTGCCGGCCAGGCCGGCCCCACCGCCGGCGAGCCCGATCACGAAGACGATCACCCGGGCGACGCGTACGGGGCGGGCCCGGTCGGTGTCGGGCGGTGGCGGGGTCAGCGCGAGGCCGAGCATCGCGATCGCGAACACGGCGAGAGCGGCCAGGGTGGCGTTGGGCCAGCCGAGCCCGAGCGAGGTCGGCGCGATCAGCAGGGTGAGGGCGATGCCGGGCAGCGAGACCGGGATCGCCTCGGTCGGCCGCCCGCCGCTGAATCCGACCGCGGCCAGCGCCGTCGCGACGGTGAGCAGGAGTGCGGTGAGCACGTTCGTGGGCTCGACGACCGCGGCGCCGGGGCCGGCCGGGGGACCCTCCCAGATCTGCCACAGGGTCTGGTAGGGCTGGACCAGCGCGGCCAGCAGAGCCGGCGCGATCGTGACGAACGCGAGGATGGTCGGCACCGTGGCGATGACGATCGCGCCCCGGACCGGGCTGATCGACCACCGGGTGACCGGGGCGTCCGGCAGCCGGCGCATCACCCCGCCGAGCATGACCGTCCACCGGTGCACCGGCTCGCCCCCGGAACCGGGTGGCGGGGTCGCCGCGCGCAGCAACTCGGCGAGGACGGCCAGCAGCGCCGCCGCGGCGGCGTACACGCCGGTGGGTGCGTCGGTCGGCAGGGAGACCGCGGCGGTCACCGTGGCGCCACCCGCGATGCCGATGGTCGCGTACGGCAGGTAGCGCGGCACCTCGCGGCTGACCAGGGCGAGGATCGCCACGCCCAGGGCCGACCCGGCGAGCGCGGCGGTGAGTACGACCGCCTCCGTCCAGTTGAACTCGGCGGCCAGGGCGGCGAGCGCGCCGGGCAGCGCCAGCAGGGCACCCCCGGTCGCGGCGCCGCCGATCGTGGCCAGGTGCGGCGGCATCGGGTCGGCGTCGGAGGGCAACTCGACCGGCCCGTCGTCGTCCGGCAGCGTGGCGACCATCCGGGCGAGCACCGCCACGACGGTCCCGACCAGGGCGATCACCCCGAGTGCGGCGGCCGTCGTCCACGGCCGGACGAGGCTCGCGCCGACCGCGTGCAACGCGACCGCCGCGGCGACCGCGGCGCGGGTGAGGCCGGCGCGTGGATCGGCGGCGGCGACGGCGAAGATGCCGTAGCCGGTGGCGACCAGCCCGCCGACCACGATCGGTGACCACCACGGCATGCCGAACGCGGCCGGGGTGCCGATGGTGGCGAGAGCGACGCAGACCCCCGCGACGTCGTACGACCACGGGCGGGGGAGCACCACCGCGGCGGCGCCGGCCAGCAGCACCAGGGCGGCGGGCATCTGCCAACCGGTGCCGCCGGCCTCGGCGACCGGCCACGCGTCGAGGTCACCGGCCCAGATCGCCCCCGGGGTGGCCAGTACCCGCAGCCCGCCACTGACCGCGGTCCAGCCGGCGATCACGGCGATCACGGCCCCGCTGACGGTGACGCCGAGGATCGGGCCGCGCCGCCACTCCACCGGCATCGCCCGTACGGCGAACGCGACGACCAGGATCAGCGCGGCGGTGACCACCAGTTCGGCCTCGGGCAGCAGGATCGTGGCGATCCGGCCGAGGGTGCCCACCAGGGCGGCGGTCGCCGCCGCGGCGGCGAAGTCGGGCCCGTCGAAGAGCCGGTCCGCCCGGCGCCCGGCGTCGATCGCCGGGGAGAGCAGGAGGAGGGCGGCGGCCACGACGAGCAGTGCCGCCACCCACGCGTCGGTCACCGTCGCGCCGGGTGCGCCGAAGGCGACGGCGGCGACCGCGAGGGCACCGAGGCCGCTGCCGAGGGCGAGCGGCGGGCTGATCTGCCGCTTCGCGACCTGGGTGACCGCGGCGTAGCCGAGGGTGGCGCAGACGGCGAGGAAGCTCGCGGCGAGCACCGGCAGGGTGGCGGACTGCAACTCCCCCGTGGTCGGGTTGGCGTCGACCGGTATCGAGGCCGCCACCAGCGCGGCCACCGCACCCGGCGCGGCGAAGGCGGCGCCACCCGCCGCCCAGGGGCCGACCACGTCGGCGCCCGTGCCCGGGGCGACCGTGTCGGTGGCGGCCAGCAGGGCGACGAGCACACCGCCGGCGGTCAGCGCGAGGAGCGCGGCGGCGGTCAGGCCGGGGCGGGCGAGCGCGGCACCGGCGCCGGCGAAGCCGACCAGGCCGGCGCCGACGAGATGCACCCGGGCGGCCCGGTCGCTGTCGGTCCACAGCCCGGCCGCGCCGATCCCGATCGCCGCCAGCACCGGCGGCCACGGCGCCGCCCACCACGGCAGGGCGAGCGAGGCGGGCGCGGCGAGCGCGGTGAGGGCCACGCCGGCGACGGCGAACTCCCGGCGCACCTCCGCCGGCAGCGACAGGACGGCGGCGACGGTGAGCAGGAACGCGGTCGCGGCGAGCTGCCATCCGGTCGCCGCGACCGACTCGGCCAGCACGTGGGGGTAGTCGACGAGGTCGGCCGCCCAGACCGGGGTCGCGGCCCGGATCGGGGCGAGGGCGGCCCGGATCGCGCTGCCCGCGACCACCACGCCGATGACGACGAGAGCGGCGACCGAGGCCAGCTGCGGCCCGCGCCGGGCCCAGGCGGGCAGGGAGCGTACGCCGACCCCGGTCAGTGTGATCACGGCGGCGATGACCAGCAGCGCGCGGCCGGGCAGGGCGAGAGCCGCCACCCGGCCGGCGGCCCCGATGACGGCGAGGGTGAGGATGCCGGCGGCCAGATCCGGCAGCGGCGGCTGCCGCAGCGTGTAGGCGCCGAGCAGCCCGACCAGGGCGGCGATCACCAGCGTGACACCGGCCCGGGCGGCGGCGGGCACGGTGTCGGCGTCGACGAGCGCGGCGACGGCGTAGACCAGCGCGGCACCGATCGCCAGGCCGTGCAGCACCCAGGTCAGCTCACGCAGCCAGAACGTCGCGGGGGCGGCCGCGGCGACGGGCTCCGCGGGCCGGGGTTTCGCGGGCTCTTCGTCGACGTCGGCGAACGCCTGCCCGGTGTCGTCGGCGTCCAAGGTGCCGAACGGATCCCGGGCACGGCGTTTCGCGGTGCCCGGCGGCTCGGCGGTGACGACCGCGTCGGCCTCTTCCGGTGCGCTTTCCGGCCGGTCGGTGCCGGGTTCGGCGCTGGCGGGTGCCGCTCCCGTCCCGGTGTCGGCCACCGGCCCGGGGCGGCGGCCCAGCCACGGCGGCAGCACCAGCCGGCCCGGCTGGGCGAACAGTCGGACGAGGTAGAGGTCGAGGGCGGCCACCGCGCTCAGGGTGATCGCCCAGCCGGCCGGTCCGAGAATCCAGTCGTACGCCAGCAGCGGGATGATCGGTTGCACGGCGAGCACGGTCGCCCAGCGGGGCACGGTCAGCCCGGTCGCCGAGGTGTACGCGGCCGCGATGCCGGCGGCGACCGCGAACGTCAGCGCGCCGAACACGGCCCCGGACAGCACACCGGTGCGTACCGACTCGGCGGTCCACAGCGCGTAGCCGGTCAGCGGCACCAGCAGGAGGCCGACGCCGGCGAGCGTCTCGGCGGTCGAGGTCAGCGCCCGGCGGGCCATCAGCGGCGCCGCGAGCAGCAGCAGCCCGGTGGCGGCGACCAGGATGGTCATTCGGCTCAGCGTGTCGAGCGTGCTGATCGCCACGACGGCGAAAACCACCGCGGCCACCCCGAGCAGCAGCGCGCCGAGACCGAGCAGGATGTTCTGCACCTCGCGCTGCGACGCCTCGGGACGTGCTTCGGGGTCGTCGAGATCGGCGACCCGGGGCGCGTCGTCCGGTGGCGGCGGTGGAGGCCGGTCCCCGTCGCCGCCACCGGTCTGCCGTGGGATGCGCCACGGCGGTGGCGGGCCGGCGTCGGCGGTCGGTGGGCGCTGCCCGGGCCGGCGACGCAGCACCCGGCGTGGCTTGGTCGCGCCCTTGGCCCGCTTGTCGTTGGCGTGCGCGAGGATGTCCCGCTGGAAGACGGCCGCCTGAAGCTTCGAGGCGATCTGCTTCTGCTCCTTGGCGATCGCCACGTCGCGGGCCTTCATCTCGGCGATCGACCGCTCGATGCGGGCCAGATCATCGGCCCACGTTCCCTGCGCCTCACCGCAGTGCGGGCACTCGGGGGCAGGTTCGATCTGCCGACCGCACGAGGGGCACCGGTATGTGGTCACTGGCACCTCCTCGCCTCACGTCGCCGCCGGGGACGATCCCGCCGCGCAGACCGCCGGCACGGCCACCGGACCGCGCCCCCGGCCGTACCGTCGCCTCCGGTCACGCGTTCATGACCGTCGGCCACGGTCGGCCAGGCCCTGTCAACCCGGCACCGCGCTGCACTGTGGACTCTCCACCCACGAAGCATGCCCAACCCGGGTCAGGGTTGAACAGTCCTTACGGGCGTGTCCGCGCATCTTCTCGATCGGCGCTCGCCGCCCGGCGAACGAAAACGCCGGCCACGGCCCCACACGGGGCCATGGCCGGCGCCACGGCTTCGAAACGTCGATCAGGGGCGACCCATGCCCCGGTAATCCCAACCGGCACCGGTCCAGAGCGTGGAGTCGAGGCAGTTCCGGCCGTCGATCACCCGGCGGCCGCCGACGATCTCGCCGAGCGCGACCGGGTCGGCGTTGCGGAAGTCGGCCCACTCGGTGAGGACGCAGACCAGGTCGGAGTCCTGCACGGCGGCGTTCATCGAGGTCTCGTAGCTGAGATCCGGCAGCGTCCGGCGGGCGTTCTCGTTGCCCTCCGGGTCGTAGAGGTGCACGTCGGCGCCGGCCTTCGCGAGCATCGCGGCGACGGCCAGCGACGGCGCGTCGCGTACGTCGTCGGTGTTCGGCTTGAAGGTGGCGCCGAGCACGGCGATCCGGGTGCCGGACAGGTCCGGTCCGGCCGGGCCGACGCGCCGGTCGAGCAGTTCGGCGGCGAGCGTCAGCACCCGGGTGCGGCGCCGCAGGTTGATCAGGTCGACCTCGTGCAGGAAGCGCAGCGCCTCCCCGGCACCCAGCTCCTGGGCGCGGGCCTGGAAGGCCCGGATGTCCTTGGGCAGGCAGGCGCCGCCGAAGCCGAGGCCGGCCTGGAGGAAACGGTTGCCGATCCGCGGGTCGTAACCGATCGCCCGGGAGAGTTGGGTCACATCGCCGCCGGCGACCTCGCACACCTCGGCCATCGCGTTGATGAACGAGATCTTGGTGGCCAGGAACGCGTTGGCCGCGACCTTGACCAGTTCGGCGGTGGCGAAGTCGGTGACCACCAGCGGGACCTCGCGGTCCTCGGTGGCGGCGAGGTCGAAGACGCCCTTGTGCGCGGCGTAGAGCATGCCGTTGGCCCACTCGCTCTTCACGCCGACGACGATGCGGTTGGGCCGCAGCACGTCCTCGACGGCGAAGCCCTCCTGCAGGAACTCGGGGCTCCAGGCCACCTCGATGCCGAGGTCGGCGGGGGAGTGTTTGCCGACGAGCTGCTCGACCCACTCGGCGGTGCCGACCGGGACGGTGGACTTGCCGACGATCAGCGCCTTGCGGGACAGGTGCGGCGCGAGGCCGGTGACGGCGGTCTCGACGTAAGACAGGTCGGCGCCCATCCCGTCGGCCCGCTGCGGGGTCCCGACGCAGATGAAGTGGACGTCGCCGAACTCGGCCGTCTCCTGGTAGGAGGTGCTGAACCGCAGCCGGCCGGCGGCCAGGTTGCGGCGCAGCAGCTCGTCCAGGCCGGGCTCGTGGAACGGCACCGAACCGGCGGCCAGCTTGGCGATCTTGGCCTCGTCGACGTCGAAGCCGATCACCTCGTAGCCCAGCTCGGCGAAGCAGATGGCGTAGGTCGCACCCAGGTAACCGGTGCCAAGGAAGGTCAGCCGCGGGCGCGGTGCGCCGGACGGTGGGGAGACCGCGGGGATGGCCGGCATGGGCTGGCTACTCGGGTACGGGATCGTCACGCGTGGATTCTCCGCTCGCACAGGGCGGCGCTTGTTGCGTCGCAGTCGGGGGGCGCCCAATCGGCGCTGTCTCGGACATCTTGTGTTGTATGTCTCAATGGCTGTCTCGTCCGCGCGATCCAGCCTCGGGACCCGCGTGAACCGGCGTCGGCCGCGAGGTGGCGCAGGCGACCCTAGTGGCTCAGCCTACGCGGCGGTAGGGGTTGCCGTGAGCATGGTCGGTATCCTCACATGCGCGTGGCAGCCCACACGTGAGCAGGACGCTACAGATACGTTCCGCGGGGGCCAAGGGGAGGGCCAGAATGACGACAGAGGCGCTGTTCGACGCATACCGGCTTCCGGAAGAGCACTCCGACATCCGGGCGGCCGTCCGTGCGGTCTGCGATGCCAAGGTGGCCCCGAACGCCGCGCACGCCGACGAGACCGGCGAGTTTCCGACCGGGTCGTACGACGCCCTGCGCGCCGCCGACTTCCACGCCCCGCACATCCCGGTCGAGTACGGCGGCGCCGGCGCCGACGCGCTGGCCACTGCCATCGTGATCGAGGAGGTCGCCCGGGCCTGCACGTCGTCCTCGCTGATCCCGGCGGTCAACAAGCTGGGCACCATGCCGCTGCTGCTGGCCGGCTCCGAAGACCTCAAGCGGCGCTTCCTGACGCCGGTCGCCAGCGGCGAGGCGATGTTCTCGTACTGCCTGTCCGAGCCGGACGCGGGCAGTGACGCCGCCTCGATGTCGACCCGGGCCGAGCGTGACGGAGAACACTACGTCCTGAACGGCGTGAAACGGTGGATCACCAACGCCGGGGTCTCCGAGTACTACACGGTCTTCGCGGTGACCGATCCGGCCGCCCGTTCCCGGGGCATCTCCGCGTTCGTGGTCGCCAAGTCCGACCCGGGAGTCAGCTTCGGTGCACCGGAGAAGAAGCTGGGGATCAAGGGCTCACCGACCCGCGAGGTCTACCTCGACAACGTACGCATCCCCGCCGACCGCATGATCGGCGCGCCCGGCACCGGCTTCGCCACCGCCATGCAGACCCTCGACCACACCCGGGTCACCATCGCGGCCCAGGCCGTCGGCATCGCCCAGGGCGCGCTCGACTACGCCAAGGGCTACGTCAAGGAGCGCCACCAGTTCGGCAAGCCGATCGCCGACTTCCAGGGCATCCAGTTCATGCTCGCCGACATGGGCATGAAGCTGGAGGCGGCCCGCCAGCTCACGTACGCCGCCGCCGGCCGGTCCGAGCGCGGCGACGCCGACCTGACGTACTTCGGCGCGGCCGCGAAGTGCTTTGCCTCGGACGCCGCCATGGAGATCACCACCGATGCGGTGCAACTGCTCGGCGGGTACGGCTACACCCGGGACTACCCGCTGGAGCGCATGATGCGCGACGCGAAGATCACCCAGATCTACGAGGGCACCAACCAGGTGCAGCGGATCGTGATGGCGCGGCAGTTGCTGCAGGGCTGACCGGCCGGCTCAGGTTCGTCCGGCCGGCTCAGCTCGTCCGGCCGGCTTGGTCCGTCCGGCCGGCGGAGGTTCGTCACAGGCGCCGGGTCACGTCCGGATCGACCGGCGGCGCGGTCGGCGTCGAATGGCCGGGCGGCGGGTACGCCGCCGGTGGCGGCGGTGTGTCGCGCAGCCGGGCGGTCACCTCGTCGATCCGCTCCGTCACCTCGTCGATGCGTCCGGTGGCCCCGATCCGTTCGGTGACCTCGTCGGCCATGGCCGGCCGGGCAGGAGCGGGTTCGCCGGTCGTCGGCGTGGCGACCGTGGGGTGCTCGTCGCCGGGCGGGCGGAGCACCGTGGTGGCCTCGCCGTCGGCGGCGGACGCGGGCGCACGGAACGGGACCGCGACGGCGGCGGTGTCCGGCTCGGGCGACGGCGTGCCCAGCGCCATGGTGGCCTCGGCGTCCGGCTGCGCCGGTTTCCGCAGGTCGGAGGTTGGCTGATCGGGCGCCACGAATGCCGGGACCGCCGGCGGCGACAGGCGGGCGGTGGCGTCGGTGTCCAGTTCGCGCCCCGCCGGCCGGAGCGGCGGGAGCCCGGCCGGGGCCGGCACCCCGGAAGTGGGTGCGGCGTTGGCCGGGGTGGGTACTGCGGGCGCCGGCTCGGTGCCGGCCGGGGCCGACCGTCCGGCGTCCCCGGCGGCCGGTGCGAACCTGGCGGGCGGTGACGGGAACCCGGCGGGTGATGGGGTGGATCCGGCGGCCGGCCCGGTCCGCGGCGCGAACCCGGGGACACCCGAGGCGGGGCTCGGCGCCAGGTGAACGGTCGCGTCGCCGGGCGCCGGGTGCGGCGGGGCGTACGACCCGGGCGGTGGCGGGGCGGAAACCGCCGGCACCCGATCCTGGCCGCGCCAGCGGCGTGGGCTGAGCCCGGTGGCGAGCAGCGGCACGGCCAGCACCGCCGCGAGGCCGCCGGCCGGTGACGCCAGCGTGAGGTCGAGGCCGAACAGGTCGTCCGGCAGCACGCGGCGTAGCGCCGGGAGGTCGACGGTGGCCCAGGCGGTCATCGCGAGCAGCAGCAGCCCGGCCAGGATCGGCCCGGCCGGAGAGGACCGGGGGAGCAGCAGCAGCGCGAGCAGTCCACCGGCACCGAGCAGGGCGAGGAGACCGAGGAACACCTCCGGCCCGGGGCCCGCTCCGGCCCGGGCGTACGCGGTCAGCCCGATCGCGGTCAGCACCCAGGTGAGGGGGGTGACGAGCAGGGCCAGGGCCAGCGATCCGATGTGGCGCATCCGACCTCCTACGGGTTGCCGCCATCGGCACCGTACTCCGGTCGGGCAAGGCCGTTGATCATCCGCGCGGCCCCCGCCGGGCCGGCGATCGGGGCTCTGACCTGGCCCTACGGCGAGCCCGAGTGGGGGGCCGGAGGGGGTGGTGGCGGGTCGTACGGGTAACCGAGGCTCGGCGGCCGGGCCTCCTGGTCGGGCGGCCCGGTCGGCCAGTCGAGCGTCGGGTCGTCGTGGCTCCGCTCGCCGTAGCCGGGCGGCGGATAGCCGGCCGGCGGCGGGGGCAGCACCACCGGCCGCGGCCAGCGCCGCCACCGCTTCGCGCTGAACGTCGCCATCACGAGCAGGCCGCCGAGGAAGAAGAGCGTGCCGTTCTCGAGCGGCTGGCGCAGGTCGACCGGGTCGCCGAAGAGTCGCCAGCCGGCGGGTACGGCGTCGCGCACCGCGAACGGGTCGGCGAACAGCGCCGCGTACGGGAAGAGCAGCAACAGGCCGGCGAGGAGTGGCCCGAGCGGTGAGATCCGCAACGTGGCGACCAGGCCGAGGACGATCCCGCCGGCGCCCAGGTAGACCGCCGGTTGGACGAGGTCGGCCCCGTTGAACCGGTCCGCCTCGAACCAGGCCGAGACGGTACGACTGGAACCGCCCTGCCCGAGCGCGACGAGCACCCAGGCCAGGGGTGCGGCAACCGCCCCGGCGAGCAGGCTCAGGATATGTCGCATTCACGCACCGTATCCGCCGCGTGCCACCCGGAGGACCAGGTGACGGCGCTGTCGAGGGGCGGAATCACCCGCGATCGACTAGTGTAAATAACCTGAAGAGTACGGACATATACCGATCGGTTAGGGTCGCCAGGTGTCCAGTCCCTCCCCAACGTACCTCGCCAATAATGGACAAAAGGGTCGTCTCGCCAGCCTGGACGGCCTGCGGTTCGTTGCCGCCCTCATGGTGGTTCTCTTCCACTTCGTGGCGACCGGCCGTGACGCCTGGGGAGAGGACCCGCGTCCCCTCTTCCCGGTGCTGCACCTGATCGCCTCGTACGGCTGGCTCGGCGTCGAACTGTTCTTCGTGATCAGCGGCTTCGTCATCTGCATGAGCGCCTGGGGCAGGTCGCTCGGCGACTTCTTCGTCTCCCGGGCCAGCCGGCTCTACCCGGCGTACTGGCTGGCGGTGATCGTCACCACCGTCGCGCTGCGCCTGTTCGAGTCGCCGGAGCCGGTCCCGTCGATCCGGGCCGCGCTGCTCAACCTGACCATGCTCCAGGACGCCGTACGGGCGCCGCGGGTCGACGGCGTCTACTGGACGCTCTGGATCGAACTCTGCTTCTACCTGCTCTTCGCGCTCGTCGTGTGGCGCGGTTTGACCTACCGCCGGGTGGTGGCGTTCTGCCTGCTGTGGACGGTCGCCTCGGTCTTCGCCCTGTACGCCGACAACCCGGTCGTCAACCTCTTCCTCAACCCCCGCTACTCCAGCTACTTCATCGGTGGCGTCGCCATCTACCTGATGACCCGGTTCGGGCAGAACCTGCTCCTGTGGGGCATCGTCGGGGTGTCCCTGCTCCGGGCGCAGTACGACATCACCGAGCAGATCAACGCGATGGGCGGCTTCGCCGGCCAGGGGCTGTCGTGGCCGGTGGTGGCCGCTCTGATCACGGCGTTCTTCCTGGTCGTGGCCGCGATCGGGCTCGGCTGGCTGCCCGCCGTCCGGTGGCGCTGGCTGACGCTCGCCGGGGCGTTGACGTATCCGCTCTACCTGACGCACAAGCTCGGCCTGATGGCGATCGTGCAGTGGCGGGACAGCGTCGACCAGTGGGTGCTGCTCGGCGCGACGACGGCCGGCACGCTGGTCGTCGCGTGGCTGGTGTACCGCCTCGTCGAACGTCCCCTGATGCCGCTGCTGCGCCGGCTGCTCAAGAAGTCGTTCGCCGACCTGCGCGGGCCGACCGACCGGGCCCCGGCCGTCGCCACCTCGGCCGCCGGCCCGCCGATCCGCACCGCGCCGGTCGCCGTCGACCCGGACCGCGGCGCCGCGGGCACCGGCGAGCAGCGCATGGTCACCGTCGCCGGCCGCCCGGCCGGCACGCGGACCGTACCCGAGCAGAGTTGGCCGCCGCGGGAACGGGGCCCACGCCCGGCGGCGGCCGGCGCGGACCGGCGTCGCGACCCCTGATCATGGCCGCCGCCGACATGGTCGGCGGCCAACTGTGTGGAGCGCCCACGCGTCGCCGCCCGCCCGACGGCCAGACAATGACCGTCCGGGGTAGGGCAGGATGTCGGCACGGGTCGGCACACCGCCGTGCCGGCCGGGGAGGAGGGCGACGGTGCAGGGCGAGATCCTCTGGACGCCGCGGGCCGATGTGCGCGAACACACACGTATCGGCGACTACCTGAGGTGGCTCGGGGAGCGACGCGGCCTCGACTTCGCCGACTACGAGGAGCTGTGGCGCTGGTCGGTCACCGACCTCGACGCCTTCTGGCGGTCGATCTGGGACTACTTCGAGGTGATCGCGCACACCGCGCCGACCGCCACCGTCGAGGATCCCGCGATGCCCGGCACCCGCTGGTTCCCCGGCGCCACCCTCAACTACGCCGAACACGTGCTGCGGATGCCGGGCCTCGCCGACGACGCCCCGGTGGTCGTGGCACACAGCCAGACCAGGGCACCGGTCACCCTGACCGCCGCGCAACTGCGCGAGCGGGTACGGCGGGTCCGCGCCGGCCTGCGCCGGCTGGGGGTCGGCCCCGGCGACCGGGTCGCGGCGTACGCGCCGAACATCCCGGAGACCTTCGTGCTGATGCTCGCCACCGCGAGCCTCGGCGCGATCTTCTCGTCGTGCGCGCCGGAGTTCGGCACCCGCAGCGTCACCGACCGGTGGCAGCAGATCGAGCCGACGGTGCTGGTGGCCGTCGACGGCTACCGCTACGGCGAGAAGCCCATCGACCGGCGGGCCGAGGTCGCCGCGATCCGGGCGGCGCTGCCGTCGGTCGTACACACGGTGTTGCTGGGGTATCTGGACCCGGCCGCGACCGGCGACGGGACGCTGACCTGGTCGGACCTTGCCGCCGACACCGACGAGCCGCTGGCCTTCGAGGCTGTGCCGTTCGACCACCCGCTCTACGTGCTGTACTCGTCGGGCACCACCGGGCTGCCCAAGCCGATCGTGCACGGACACGGCGGCATCCTGCTCGAGCACCTGAAGATGCTCGCCCTGCACCACGACCTCGGCCCGGGAGACCGGTTCCTCTGGTTCTCCACCACCGGCTGGATGATGTGGAACTTCCTGGTCAGTGGCCCGGCGGTCGGTGCGGCCATCGTGCTGTTCGACGGCAATCCGGCCCACCCCGGGCTCGACGCGCTGTGGCGGCTCGCCGAGGAGACCGGCACCACCTACTTCGGCACCTCCGCACCCTTCCTGCTGGCCTGCCGCAAGGCCGGGCTGGTGCCGTCGGAGGTCGCCGACCTGCGGGCGCTGCGCGGCCTCGGCTCGACCGGGGCGCCGCTGCCGGCCGAGGGGTTCCGCTGGGTCTACGAGACGGTCAACCCCGACCTGCAACTCCAGTCGCTGTCCGGCGGCACCGACGTCTGCACCGGCTTCGTCGGCGGGGTCGCGCTGCTGCCGGTGCACGCCGGCGAGATCGCCTGCCGGTGCCTGGGCGCGAAGGTCGAGGCCCGCTCGGCCGACGGCACGCCGGTCGTCGGCGAACTGGGCGAACTGGTGATCACCGCCCCGATGCCGAGCATGCCGGTCGGGTTCTGGGGCGACACCGACGGGCGGCGCTACCGCGAGGCGTACTTCGACGTCTATCCGGGCGTGTGGCGGCACGGTGACTGGATCACCGTCAGCGAGCGGGGCACCTGCGTCATCACCGGTCGCTCCGACGCGACCCTCAACCGGGGCGGGGTACGCCTGGGCACCGCCGAGTTCTATTCCGTGGTGGAGGGGCTCGACGAGGTCGCCGACTCGGTGGTCGTGCACCTGGAGGACGACGAGGGCGGCGCGGGCGAACTGCTGCTGTTCGTGGTGCTCCAGGGCGGTCGTGAGCTGGACGACGAGCTGCGCCGCCGGATCTGCCGGGAACTGCGTACGGCGCTGTCGCCGCGGCACGTGCCGGACGAGATCCACCAGGTGGGCGCGGTGCCGCGCACCCTGTCGGCGAAGAAGCTGGAGGTGCCGGTCAAGAAGATCCTCACCGGCACCCCGGTCGAGTCGGCGGCGGCGAAGGGTGCCCTGGCGAATCCGGAGTCGTTGACCGCCTTCGAACGGTTCGCCAAGGAGCGGAACGCCGGCTGACCCATCGGCCGGCGGAGACCAGCCGGTCGTGTGGCAACGTGCCGACGGGACCGTGCGTCTTCATCTTCGTGGGCATCTACCTGCGGCTGACCATCACCGACACGCTCGGCACGCGTGTCGGTGGCCACCATTCGTTCAGCCCGCACGCGCGGGTCACCCGGACCTTCTGGTACCGGGTGCCCGGCGAGTGGGTGGCCGGCGGGGTGCTCTGCCCGCGTCGGCGGGACCAGCTCGTCGACCGCCTCTACGAGCCCGGCTGGCGCGACGGCGGCCCGGGCGGCAGCGCGTACGTGATCCTGGATCTCCAGGACAAGGTGCTCAGCGCCGAGGAGGTCCTGGACCGGCCGTGGCTCGGTGACCGGGCCGGCTTCTTCGTGTGTGCCGAGGACGGTTCGCTGCGCGAGGTCGTCCCGGCCGAGCTGTGACCTGAGGACCGGCGGCGGCGCCGGTCGCCGCGGGTCAGGCCAGCGTGACCGTGACCCGTTCGGCGGCGACCCGGCCGGGCAGCCGGTCCGGGTCCAGCCGGCCGCACAGGACGGTGCTGGCGCCGGCCACCAGCGGGGCGAGCAGCCAGTCCAGCGGCTCGGGGTGCCGGGCGGCGTCGAGGAGCACCCGGTCGCCGGCCGACAACCCCAGTTCCGCCGCCCTGGCCACCGCCCGCACCGCCAGGTCCGCGCCCTGCCCGTCCCGCCGTGGGTACGGCGTGAAGTGGTCGCCGTGGGCCCGTACCTCGACCACGTAGTCGACCCAGCCGACCGGCACCTCGCGCAGCGGCATCGCCATCGGGGCCAGCGACAGCGCGAAGCGGTCACCGGACGGCCAGGCGGCCGCCTCGTCGACCCGGTCCGCGGCGGCGAAGAGCACGTCGACCGGGGCGGGCCCGTCGAATGCCACCGACACGCCGGCGGACCAGCAGCCGAGCAGCACGGCGGCGGTCTGCCAGTGGGGCGGGAGCAGGGCGGCGGCGGTGTCTCCCGGGGCCAGTCCGGCCGAGTCGACGAGCAGGTTGGCGGTCTTGGCCACCCAGTTCGCCAGCGTGGCGCCGGACAGTTCGGTGCGGTCGCCGGTCGCGTCGTCGTACCAGGTCAGCAGCGGGCGGGTGGGGTCGGCCGCGACGGTCGCGGCGAACCGGCCGGCAATGTCGTCGTTCATCGCGGGCGACGATACCCATCGTGGTCGTGCCGACGGTGGCAGGCCCGGCGGTGGCCCGCAAGTTAACAGGTTGGGAAAGGCCATCCTCGATCGCGTTGCCGTCGTCGGGTCCGCGCGGGCGCGGCGTAGGCTGGTGCGCGAGTGTCGTATGCCACACGGTTCGGCACCTGGCAGCGCCGTTCCGGCATGAGATGTGCCGAAGTGGCGAGATGCCCCATACAGGCCAACGCACAGTCGAGGAGTTGCCCAGTGACCGCCGGTCGCCCGCCCCGCGTTCTAGTCGACGCCACCAGCGTCCCCGCCGACCGTGGCGGCGTCGGGAGATACGTGGACGGGCTGCTCGGCGCCCTCGGGCAGGCGGGCGGACCAGCGGTCGAACTGGTCGTGGTGAGCCTGCGCACCGACCACGAGCGCTACCGCCGGATGCTGCCCGCGGCCGAGGTGATCGCCGCCCCGGCCGCCGTCGCGCACCGGCCCGCGCGGCTCGCCTGGGAGCAGACCGGGCTGCCCCTGCTCGCCCAGCAGGTCGGCGCCGACGTGCTGCACTCGCCGTTCTACACCTGTCCGCTGCGGGCGGGTTGTCCGGTCACGGTGACCGTGCACGACGCGACCTTCTTCACCGAGCCCGAGCACTACGACAAATCGCGGCGGACCTTCTTCCGCAGCGCGATCAAGACCTCGCTGCGCCGCGCCGACCGGGTGATCGTGCCCAGCAAGGCGACCCGCGACGAGTTGATCCGGCTGCTCGACGCCGACCCCACCCGCATCGACGTCGCCTACCACGGCGTCGACCACGCCGCGTTCCACGCCCCGACCGAGGAGGAGAAGGCGCGGGTCCGGGCCCGGCTCGGGCTCGGTGGCTCGGGCTACGTCGCCTTCCTCGGTGCCAAGGAGCCCCGCAAGAACGTGCCCAACCTGATCCGTGGCTGGGTACGGGCCGTGCACGACCTGCCCAACCCGCCCGCCCTCGTCGTCGCCGGTGGCCAGGGGCACGACGACGACATCGACCGGGCCGCCGCCGACGTACCCGGCCACCTGCGCCTGCTGCGTCCCGGCTACCTGCGCTACGCCGACCTGCCCGGCTTCCTCGGCGGTGCGCTCGTCGCCGCCTACCCGTCGTACGGGGAGGGGTTCGGCCTGCCGATCCTGGAGGCGATGGCCTGCGCCGCGCCCGTACTGACCACGCCGCGGCTCTCGCTGCCCGAGGTCGGCGGTGACGCGGTCGCGTACACCAGCGAGGACCCGGACCAGATCGCGATCGACCTCGCGGCGCTGCTCGACGACGAGTCGCGCCGGCTGACCCTGGCCAAGGCCGGCTTCGACCGGGCCAAGGAATTCACCTGGCAGTCCAGTGCGGAGGTGCACGTCGCCGCCTGGAGCCGGGCGTCCCGGGGGCGTACGGACTGACCCGCACCGTCGCGAGGGGACGACAGACCGCCGGACGACACTCCATCACGCAGGGTGAACCCCGGTATGCGTGAGAAAGGTAGCCGTTCGGCATGATGTCCTGATGTTCTTCGCCGTGATCCCGGCAGGCGGCAGCGGCACCCGCCTCTGGCCGTTGTCCCGCGCCGGTCATCCCAAGTTCCTCCACCCGCTGACCGGCACGTCGTCGTCCCTGCTACAGGCGACGGTCGAACGGCTCGGCCCGCTGACCACGCCCGACCACACCATCGTGGTCACCGGCGCCGCGCACGTGGCCGCCGTCGCCCGGCAACTGGTCGAGGTTCCGGAGGAGAACATTCTCGTCGAGCCGACGCCGCGTGACTCCTGCGCGGCGATCGCGCTGGCGGCCGCCGTCGTCGCCGAGCGTGAACCGGACGCCCTGATGGGCTCGTTCGCCGCCGACCACCTGATCGGCGATCCGCAGCGCTGGGTCGAGACGGTGCGCCGGGCGATCACCGGCGCGCAGCAGGGCCTGCTGATGACGATCGGCATCAAGCCGACGCGGGCCGAGACCGGCTACGGCTACCTACAGTTCGGCGATCCGATCGGCGACGGCCCGGTGCACCGGGTCGAGGAGTTCAAGGAGAAGCCGCCCGCCGCCGTGGCCGAGACCTATCTTCGCTCCGGCCACCACCTGTGGAACGCCAGCATGTTCGTCTGGCGCACCGACGTCTTCCTCGCCGAACTCGCCCGCCAGCAGCCCGAGCTGCACACCGGCCTGACCCGCATCGCCCGGGTCTGGCACAGCCGCGAGCGCGAAGAGGTGCTCCACGAGGTGTGGCCGACGCTGCCGAAGATCTCGGTCGACTACGCCGTCATGGAGGGTGCCGCGGCGGCCGGCCGGGTCGGCACCGTACCGGGCGACTTCGGCTGGAACGACGTCGGCGACTTCCACACCCTGGGTGAGGTTATTCCCGGCGACGCGGCGGGCAACGTGGTCGTGGCCGGCGAATCCACCGAGACGAAGCCGGTCGTGCTGCTGCACGAGACCGAGGGGCTCGTGGTCGTGCCGCAGTCCGGCCGCCTCGTGGCCGCGCTGGGCGTACGCGACCTGGTCGTGGTCGACACCCCCGACGCCCTCATGATCTGCCCACGGGACCGGGCCCAGGATGTGAAGAAGCTTGTCGACACGCTGAAGCAGCGCGGCGACGAGAGGTTTGTCTGAGGCGGCGGCCGGGCTCGGCCGGGAAACCGCCGGCCGGGCTTTCGGGTGCGGACATGGACGTGCGCCCGGACGCCACCTCTGCGGAGCAAGGGCCGCAGACCCTCGTGGTGGACGTCCGGGCGGCTCGCACCCTCCCCGGCCCAGGTCAAGAGCATGACGGCCGGGCCGCCGGACCGTCGAGGTCTTTCAGTCTGAGCCGAAAGACGCAGGTCATAGGCACTCGGTAGAGTGCGAGCCGATGCCCGCCGCCCCCGAGGTCGGGCACCCGGTGGGAGCGTGCCCGTGCTGCGGATCCACTTCTCCGGCGACGACATCGCCCGGACCCGGGTCGCGCCCGCCGCCGACCCGCTCTGGGAGCTGATCCTGAGTGTCCACCTGTTCCAGACCCGGACCCGCGACCCGGTCGTCGCCGGGTGGCGCGGCGAGGTCGCCCGGGTCCTGCGCCAGGAGGCGCGGGGCACGTTCCAGTTGCTGTTCGCGCTCAACCCGCCGCGTGGTTACTTCCCCGACTTCCTCACCCCGTACGCGAGTGTGGGCGGGATCGAGGCCGGCCTCGACGCGATCCGTTCGACTCCCGTCGCCCAGCTCGACCGGGACCTGAACCGGCTCGCCGCCGAGGGCGAACTGCCGCCCGGTACGGCCGGCGTGGCCGGTGGCGACACCGACGCCCTGCACCACCTGATCGCCACGATGCGGCGCTACGACGGGCTGGCCGTCACGCCGTACCGGGCCCGGGTCCAGACCGCCGTCGAGGCCGACCGCGCCCGCCGGGCCCGGGCACTGCTCGACGGCGGGGCGGAGGGGCTGCTGGCCAGCTACCGGCCGACGATGCGCTGGGACGGTGGGGTGCTGGAGGTGCCCGACTATCCCGCCGACCGCGACCTGCACCTCAACGGCAGGGGACTGTTGCTGGTGCCGTCGTTCTTCTGCGCCCGTACCCCGGTGGGGTTGCTCGACCCCGACCTGCCGCCGGTCCTGGTCTATCCGGTCGACCGTCTCGGCGGGATCCTGCCCGGTTCCGGCGAGGGCGGTACGGTCCCCGGGCGGCCGGACGGACGGGGGGCGTTGGGCGCCCTGCTCGGACACACCCGGGCGGCGGTGCTGGCGGCGGTGCACGACGGCTGCTCGACCGGTGAGGTGGCCCGCCGGCTGGGCATCTCACCGGCCGCGGCGAGCCAGCACGCGAGCGTGCTGCGCGAGGCCGGCCTGCTGGTCAGCCACCGCGACCGCAACACCGTCCTGCACACCCTCACCCCGCTCGGCCGGGCCGTCCTGAACGGCCACTGAAAGATCCGCGTGATCAGGGACCGCGTCGCGCGTGTCGTCGACGTGCCGACGTACGCGGCCCCTGATCACGGCGATCTTCAGCGGTCGCCGACGGGGGTCACAGGGCGAGCAGGGCGAGGCCGCCGTCGGCCGTCGGGGCCGGCGGCACGAGCAGGGTCGACGCAACCCCCTCGGCGGCGAGCGCCGCACGCAGCCGGTGCAGATCGGCGCCGAGTCGCAGCACGGCCGTCGCGTCCGGGCCCGCCGGCAGGTGACCGGTCACGACCGCGCCCGCCGCCGCCGGCCACCCGGCGCCGGCGGTGATCTCGGCGGTCGCCGCCGCGACCCGGAACTCGGTTCCGGGCGCCACCACCCCGGCGACCACCGCGACCGCCCGGTCCACCGCCGCCCGGTCGACCGGCGCGGCCGGGTCGCCCGGCGCCACCGCCGCCGGGCCGTCGGGGAGCGTCGCCGCGGCCCGCAGCCCCGCCGCCCGGGCCTCGGCCGTGCCGAGCGAGAACAGGTCGAGTTCGGCGTCGCGGACCAGCGCGGCGGCGCCGGGGCCGTCGGCCGCCTCGGGGGTACGCAGGTAGCCGCGCACGACCGCGACCGGCACCTGGTCGCACTTGCCCTTGACGAGTTCGCCGGCACCGGCCAGCTCGTCGACCACGGCCATCTGGGTCAGTTGCAGTTCGTTGCCGTACGGGTCGGTCTCGCCGCGGTGGTCGCGGATCGGGCCGATGCCGGCGGCACCGAGGGCGACGTCGGTCAGCCCGTTGCGCCACGGCCGGCCCATCGTGTCGGAGACGACCACGGCGACGTCGACGTCGTGCCGCTCGCGCAGCGCCGCGCGCAGCGACCGGGCGGAGGCGTCGGGGTCCTTCGGCAGCAGCACGAGCCGGCTGGCATCCACATTGGACGCGTCGATGCCGGCGGCGGCCATCACGAACCCGTGGTGGGTCTGCACGATCCGGGTCGGACCGCGCCGGGCCACGACCCGGGCGGTCTCGGCGGTCAGCACCTCCTCGCGCGCCGTCTCGCGCTCCGGCCCGTCGACCGGTACGTCGACCAGCCGCCCCTCGGCCTTAGAAATGATCTTGCTGGTGACGACGAGTACGTCACCGTCGCGCAGCCAGGGCGCGGCCCGGGCGATCAACGCCGCGAGGTCGTCACCGGGTGTGATGTCGCCGAGGCCGAGCACCGGCAGGATCTCGAGTTTCATGCCAGCTCCAGCGCGGCTCGTACCATCGCGGCGGTCGCCGCCTCGTCCGTCATCCAAAGGGGGGCGGCACCGACCGTCACCCCGGGCACCTCCGTGCCGGCGTCGGTGCTGTCGACCAGCCAGCCGTCGAGCACGCCGCCCGCGCTGCGCGCGCCGAGCAGACCGCCGACACCCGCCGCCGTGCACTCGACCCCCAGCACCGCCAGGCACCGGTCGGCCATGCCCCGCACCGGCGCCCCGCCGATCACGGGGGAGACGCCGACCACCGGCGCCGTCCCGGCGGTGAGCGCCTCGCGCAGCGCCGACACCGCGAGGATCGGCGCGATGCTGACCACCGGGTTGCTCGGCGCCACCAGCACCACGTCCGCCGTGGACAGTGCGTCGAGCACCCCGGCCGCCGGCTTGGCCACGTCGGCGCCGACGAAGACGAAACGGCGGGTCGGGATGTCGCCCCGGTGACGGATCCACCACTCCTGGAAGTGGATCGCCCGCTGGCCGGTGTCGTCGGCGACGACCACGTGCGTCTCCAGCCGGTCGTCGGTGGCCGGCAGCAGCCGTACGCCGGGCTGCCAGCGCGCGCACAAAGCCTCGGTCACCGCCGACAGTGGATACCCCGCGTTGAGCATCGTGGTCCGGACCAGATGGGTGGCGACGTCCTTGTCACCCAGGCCGAACCAGGTCGGCTCGGCGCCGTACGCCGCCAGCTCGCCCTTGATCGCCCAGGTTTCCCCGGCCCGGCCCCAGCCCCGCTCGGGATCGGCGCCGCCGCCGAGGGTGTACATGACGCTGTCGAGGTCGGGCGAGATCCGCAGGCCGTGCAGCACGACGTCGTCGGCGACGTTGACGATGGCGGTCACATCGGCGCCGGTCGTCCTGGCATGGGCGCGTACGCCGGCCAGGAAACGGGCACCGCCGATGCCTCCGGCGAGAACCACGATGTGCATGCAGCCCATCCTCGCTCACCCGCGTACCCGTTCACCGCGTGGGTTGTGCGACTAGGCTCACGTGCGCAGCCTTCCGTCACCGCATCAGGGGGAGCCCTTGAGCAGCCAACCCGAGCCCGCGCCCGCAGAAAAGGCGCCGGCCAGCCAGATAACCAAGCCACTGCGCGAACTCGTCGCGGCGGTGCTTCTCGGCGCGAACGCCATCCTGCTCTTCGTCGGCCTCATCAACCTGTTGGTGCCCTACTCCACCAGCAGCAGCTTCGCCACCCGGGCCGGCAGCACGTTCTTCGACTTCGCCGGGCTGGAGCAGATCGTCCTGCCGCTGCTGGCGGTGCTGCTGGTGACCCACATCGAGCCGGTCACCGGCCGGGCCAAGCTGATCACGATCGGCGCCCTGGCCGAATACGCCGCCTCGGCGCTGTTCGGGGTCGTCACCCTGTTCTCCTTCCTGGCCGGCGGTTTCATCGACGGCCGGTTCCGGGACGTGCTGACCGGCCTGCTCGCCCGCTTCGCCTACCTGGCGCTGCTCGCCGTGGCCGCGCTGGTGGTGTTCAAGGTGTGGCAGAAGCTGTTCTACGTCGCCAAGCCCAAGCCGCAGCCCGGCCTGTACGGCCAGCCCGGCTACCCGCAGCAGGGCGGTTACCCGCCGCAGTACGGCCAGCAGCCGGGCTACCCGCAGGGCCAGCAGCCCGGTTACCCCGCCCAGCCGGGCTACCCGGCGCAGCCCGGCTACCCGCCGCAGCCGGGCTACGGCCAGCCGACCGGGCAGCAGCCGGCCGCCTACCCGCCGGGGGCGTACGGCCAGCAGTGGGCACCGCAGGACCAGACGGGTGCCCAGTCGGGCGCGTTCCCGGCCGGGCCCGCCTCCGCCCCGCCCGCGCCGGCCTCGGCCCCGCCCGCGTCGGCGCCACCCGCCTCGGGACCGCGCGGCGTCCGCGCCGCCGGCCGGGCCGGCCGGATTCACCCCGGCGCCCGCCCCGCCGGGCGAGGACCCGACGCAGGTCGTCGCCGGGCCGTACACGATGCCGGCACCCCCGGCCGCGCCGTCGCCGTACGCGCCGACCTCGGCGCCGCCGTCCGCCCCGGCGGTGCCCGGCCAGCCGGCCGGACCCAGCCTGACCAAGGGGGACGCCGGTGCCGAGTCGACCCAGGCGGTCGCCACCGGCGAGGACGACCTGAGCCAGCGCACCCAACTGATCAATCCGGCCAGCCAGCAGCCGTCGGCCGGTTCGCCACCGCCGGCCGCCGCGGTGGGCGACGAGCCGACGCAGCGTTACCAGCCCTGAACCGCGGGGCCGACGGCCCAGGTGACCGCGAGGGCGCTCCCGCCGGGGGCGTCCTCGCGGCGTGTGTGACCGCTACCACCGACCGCGGCAGGTGGCACGGCCTAGGCTGCACACGTGGTTGACAGCACCGACCCCCGACCGACCGAGGCCAGCCTGCGCCGCGCGCTCCGGCGGGCCGCCGACGGGCAGGCCCTCGACCCGGCTGAGGCCGCCGATCTGCTCGCCGCGCGCGGTGAGCACCTTGACCGGCTGCTCGCGATCGCCTCGGGCATCCGCGACGCCGGACTGCGCGAAGCCGGCCGGCCGGGTGTGGTGACGTACTCCAGAAAGGTGTTCATCCCGCTCACCCGGCTCTGCCGGGACCGGTGCCACTACTGCACGTTCGCGACCGTTCCGCACCGGCTGCCGGCGGCCTTCCTCGACCGTGACGAGGTGCTGGCGATCGCCCGCGACGGCGCCGCCCAGGGCTGCAAGGAGGCGCTGTTCACGCTCGGCGACCGGCCGGAGGAGCGCTGGCCGGCGGCGCGGCGGTGGCTCGACGAGCGCGGCTACGACTCGACGCTGGACTACGTACGCGCCTGCGCGATCGCGGTGCTGGAGGAGACCGGCCTGCTGCCGCACCTCAACCCCGGCGTGCTCTCATGGGCCGAGCTGCAGCGGCTCAAGCCGGTGGCGCCGAGCATGGGCATGATGCTGGAGACGACCGCGACCCGGCTGTGGGCGGAGCCCGGCGGCCCGCACTACGGCTCGCCCGACAAGGAGCCCGCGGTCCGGCTGCGGGTGCTCGACGACGCCGGCCGGGTGGCGGTGCCGTTCACCACCGGCATCCTGATCGGCATCGGGGAGAACCGGGCCGAGCGGATCGATTCGATCTTCGCGATCCGCCGGGCGGCCCGCGAGTACGGCCACATCCAGGAAGTCATCGTGCAGAACTTCCGCGCCAAGCCGGACACGGCGATGCGCGGCATGCCGGACGCCGAACTGCACGACCTGGCCGCCACCGTGGCGGTCGCCCGGGTCCTGCTCGGCCCGAAGGCCCGGATCCAGGCCCCGCCCAACCTGATCGCCGGCGAATACGAGCTGCTGCTGCGGGCCGGCATCGACGACTGGGGCGGGGTGTCGCCGGTGACCCCGGACCACGTCAACCCGGAGCGGCCCTGGCCGCAGATCGACGAGCTGGCCAAGCACAGCGCCGCCGCCGGCTTCACGCTGCGCGAACGGCTCACCATCTACCCCGAATACCTGCGGCGGGGCGACCCCTGGCTCGACCCGCGCCTGGGGCCGCACGTGGCGGCGCTGGCCGAGCCGGCGACCGGCCTGGCGGACGAGGAGGCCCGTCCGGTCGGCCGGCCGTGGCAGGAGCCGGAGGACTCGTTCGTCCCCGGCGGTCGCACCGACCTGCACGCGACGATCGACACCACCGGTCGCACCGGCGACCGGCGCGGTGACTTCGACAGCGTGTACGGCGACTGGACCGAGGTCGCCGCCCAGGTGACGCCGGGTGGTGCTCCGGCGCGTACCCCGGCCGACCTGCTCGCTGGACTGAAGCTGGCCGCCGACGACCCGGCGGCCCTGCTCGAACCGGCGAACGAGGCGGCGGCCATGGCGCTCTTCGGCGCCGAGGGCACGGCACTCGACGAGGTGTGCCGGATCGCGGACGACGTACGCCGGGACGCCGTCGGCGACGACGTCACCTACATCGTCAACCGCAACATCAACTTCACCAACGTCTGTTACGTCGGCTGCCGGTTCTGTGCCTTCGCCCAGCGGGAACGTGACGCCGACGCGTTCCGGCTCTCCGTCGAGCAGGTCGCCGACCGGGCCGAGGAGGCGTGGCGGGCGGGCGCGACCGAGGTCTGCATGCAGGGCGGCATCGACCCAAAGCTGCCGGTCACCACGTACGCGGACATCGTGCGGGCGGTCAAGGCCCGGGTGCCGGGGATGCACGTGCACGCGTTCTCGCCGATGGAGATCGTCACCGCCGCCGCCAAGGGCGGACTGTCCATCCGGGACTGGCTGACGATGCTGCGGGAAGCCGGTCTGGACACCATTCCGGGCACCGCCGCCGAGATCCTCGACGACGAGGTGCGCTGGGTGCTCACCAAGGGCAAGCTGCCGGCCGCCACCTGGGTCGAGGTCGTCACGACCGCGCACCAGCTCGGCATCCGGTCCAGTTCGACCATGATGTACGGCCACGTCGATCACCCCCGGCAGTGGCTCGGGCACTTCCGGGTGCTGGCCGGGGTCCAGGACCGCACCGGCGGGTTCACCGAATTCGTGGCGTTGCCGTTCGTGCACACCAACGCGCCGATCTATCTGGCCGGAATCGCCCGGCCCGGCCCGACCTGGCGGGAGAACCGGATCGTCCACGCGATGGCCCGACTGCTGTTGCACGGCCGGATCGACAACATCCAGTGTTCGTGGGTGAAACTCGGCGACGAGGGCACGGTCGCGATGCTCCGGGGCGGTTGCAACGATCTCGGCGGCACCCTGATGGAGGAGACAATTTCCCGCATGGCGGGATCCGACAACGGTTCGGCTCGTACGGTCGCACAACTGCACGCGATGGCCGAGGCGGCCGGCCGGCCGGCGCGCGAGCGCACCACGGCGTACGGCCGGACCCGCTGAGCCGGCCCGGCCGGCGGGCCGCGCGGCCCGGTCGCCGGCCGCCGGCGCCACCGGGTGGCGGGTCGATCGGGCAGCTCAGAGCGGCCCGGCCGCGAAGCCGGGCGGCGTGACGGGCTGCCCGTCGTCGATATTGCCATTCGTCGTGCGGAACCGCCTGGTTACGGCCACAATCAACGCGGCACGCCGATTTCTCCGGGCGACTCGCCGATACGGGCGTTACCCGTCCGGGGGCTGGATCGATAGGGCAGCGAGGCGGCTCGGAGGGGCCGTCAGGACACGGCGAAAAAGCGACCCCATTTATCAGGTTCGGCTTGACGACGCACGCATTACACGCGTGTAATTTCGGTTGGGGTTGTCCGAACGGAGGGCATGAAAAGCCACCGTTCGGGGCAATAGACACGCCTTCCGCGTGGGGGGTTGCGCCGGCACCGCTGCTGGCGCGCGATAAGGAGGCATGCATGGACGGCCGGCTAGAAGTAGCCGACCTGCTCGGAGATGCGCCGGAGTGGCAGGAGCGGGCGCTGTGCTCGCAGACCGACCCCGAGGCGTTCTTCCCTGAGAAGGGCGGATCCACCCGCGAGGCGAAGCGCATCTGCTCGCGCTGCGAGGTCCAGACCGAATGCCTGGAGTTCGCGCTGGGCCACGACGAACGGTTCGGCATCTGGGGCGGCCTGTCCGAGCGCGAACGGCGCAAGCTCAAGCGTCGGGTCGCCTGATCCGTTCCGGTCCGCCCAGCGGACCACGAAACACCGGCTGACGGCCGGGCGGTGGGGGCCGCCCGGTCCGGCCACCCGCCGCCGGCCCGATCCGGCGGGTCCGGCACGACGGAGCGCCCCGCCGGGGCCGCTCAGGCCAACTCGTCCGGATCGACGCCGAGCAGGTTGGCGACCTGCTCGATGATCACGTCGTGCACCAGGTCGGCGAGGTCCTCCCGGTCCATCGCGCGGAACTCCAGCGGCCGCCGGTAGAGCACGATCCGCGGCGGCACCTCCTGCCGGCCGGGCCGGCCCGGAAGCAGCCGGGCGAGCGGCACCTCGCCGTCCTCCAGCACGTCGGAGTCGTAGACGTTGAGGTCCGGCGGCACGTCCTCGACGGCGAACTCGACGCCGGCCAGTTCCTTGGCGAAGCGGCGCTCCAGGGTCTCCACCGTGTCGAGCACCAGGTCGTCGAAGATCTCGGCCTTGGTCCGCGACAGCGGCACGGTCGCGGGCACGAGTCGCCCGCGCAGGCCGCGCCCGTGCCGGTCGCGCCGGGAACGGCGGCCCGGACCGGGGCGCCGGTGCTGCGGGACGGTCACCTCGGCCCCCCGCCGTACGCGGGTCCGGCGCCGGCGACCCGTACCCGGTGTGGTGCCGCCCGGTCGTGCCGGCCCACCCTCCGGCGGTCGGTCCTGTCCTGGTCCGGCCGGCACGCCGGACCGCCCCCCATCCCCATGTTCACGTCGCCAGGGTAGTCCCGTGACCGCCCGGCCGAACGGCGGACGGCGCCGGCCGTGGCGCGTCGTCAGATCGTGATCTACGGATCATCGGCGTGTCGCGGCGGTAACAGGAGCGGGAAACCCGGTAAGAGAGATAACGTGCCCGCCGTGAGGTCACCACGGCGTTGCTCCCGCAACGGCTGCCCCCGACAGGCCGTCGCCACGCTGACCTATGTCTACACCGAGTCGACGGCGGTGGTCGGGCCGCTCGCCGCCTTCGCCGAGCCGCACACCTACGACCTGTGCGAGCAGCACGCCCGCAGTCTGACCGCCCCGCGGGGCTGGGACGTCGTCCGGCACGAGGGCGAGTTCGAGCCGCCGCCGCCGACCACCGACGACCTGGTCGCACTGGCTGAGGCGGTGCGCGAGGCGGCCCGTCCGGTGCAGCGCACCGAAGAGCCCGACGACGGGCAGGGGCCGCAGGTCGGCCGGCGCGGCCATCTGCGGGTCATCCCGCCCACCCACTGAGCCCACCGACGGCGCGACCGCTGCCCGGTCAGCGCGGCGGATGGGGTGGCTTCAGGTAGACGAACGCCTCGGTCGACACGACGCCGTCGGCCGTCCGGAGCCGTCGCAGGATCTCCAGCAGGTGGTCGTCGTCACGGCAGACCACCTCGGCCAGCAGGTCGAACGAGCCGGCCGTGATGGCCACGTGACTGATCTCGTCGAGTTCGGCCAGCCGGTCGGCCACCCGTTCCAGGTCGCCTGAGGTGCGCAGGCCGACCATCGCCTGGCGGGGGAAGCCGAGGCGTAGCGGGTCGGTCACCGCCACGATCTGGATCACCCCGGCGTCGAGCAGCCGCTGCACCCGCTGGCGTACGGCCGCCTCGGAGAGCCCGACCGCCCTGCCGATCGTGGCGTACGCCCGCCGGCCGTCCTCCTGTAGTTGTTCGATGATCTGTCTCGCCACCTCGTCGACGGGCGCGTTGTCGGTACTTTCGCGGACCGCGACCCGTCGTCCGTTCCCGGTGGTGCGGCGGTCGTCAAGTTGTCGCGCGACCATCCGTTCCCCCTGTCTGCCGTGGGGCGCGAGTGCGTGCCCACCCGGTGTCAAGTGTCGAAGGTGTATTTCGTGGCAAAAACCAAGATATGCAACGAAATCCCTTGTGTCATACCCTATTGCATGCCAAGATCAGTAGTTGGCGACACCCCATCGACGACCGCCTGGATCCACCACCAGCGGATCCGACCGCCGCAGGAGCCGTCACCATGCACAACAGCTTCCCCTCCCCGCCGGCGCCCGCGGTCGCCGCACTGCTGTCCGCGCACCGCCTGTCCCGCCGCTCCATCATGCGCGGTGCGTTCGGCGCCGGCGTGCTGGCCGTCGCGGGCGGGGTCGCCGGCTGCGGCACCGAGGGAGCGCGGCAGACCGGGGAGAGCTGCGCCAGCGACGACCTGTCGGACACCGAACGGTGGCTGCACTTCTCCAACTGGATCCAGTACCTCGACGTCGACGACACCGACCCCGACCGGCGGCCCACCCTCGACGCGTTCGTCGACCGGACCGGCATCCGGGTCACCTACACCGAGGACATCAACGACAACAACGAGTTCTTCGGCAAGGTGCAGGCCCAACTCGCCGCCTGCCAGCCCATCGACCGCGACCTCATCGTGCTCACCGACTGGATGTCGGCCCGCCTGATCCGGCTCGGCTGGGTGCAGAAACTCGACCGCTCCCGGCTGCCCAACGTCGAGCGCAACCTGCTCGCCTCGCTGCGTGACCGGCCCTTCGACCCCACCGGCGAACTCGCCGTACCGTGGCAGTCCGGACTCGCCGGGCTCGCCTACAACGGCGCCGTGACCGGCGAGGTGCGGACCGTCGACGAACTGCTCACCCGGCCCGACCTGAAGGGCCGGGTGACCGCGCTGACCGAGATGCGCGACACGATGGGACTGCTGCTCCAGTCGGCCGGACACGACCCTGCCGACTTCACCGACGCGCAGTTCGATGACGCGCTGGAGCGGCTGCGCCGGGCGGTCGCCGACGGCCAGATCCGCCGGTTCACCGGCAACGACTACGCACCCGAACTGGCCCGCGGCGACATCGCCGCCTGCATCGGCTGGTCCGGCGACATCATCCAGCTCGCGGCCACCGACGACCGGATCCGCTTCGTCGCCCCCGAATCCGGCGCGATGCTCTACTCCGACAACCTCCAGGTGCCCAACCGGGCCACCCACAAGGCCAACGCCGAAGAGCTGATCAACCACTACTACGAGCCCGCCGTCGCCGCCCAGCTCGCCGCGTACGTCAACTACATCTGCCCCGTCGAGGGCGCGCGGGCCGAGATGGAGCGGATCGACCCGACGCTCGCCGACCACCCGCTGATCTTCCCCGACGACGCGACGCTGGCCGGTACGAAGGTGTTCATGGCCCTCACCGACGAGCAGGAGCGGGCGTACGAAACGAAGTTCCAGCAGGTCATCGGGGCGTGACCGGATGGCCGAAAAGGAGCCTGCCGGCGAGCTGCGACTGGTCGGCGTCACCAAGCGGTTCGGCGCCGTCGCCGCCGTCGACGCCCTCGACCTGACCGTCGCGCAGGGATCGTTCTTCGCGCTGCTCGGCCCGTCCGGCTGCGGCAAGAGCACCACACTGCGCATCGTCGCCGGTCTCGAACAGCCCACCGCCGGCCGGGTGTTCCTCGCCGGCCGCGATGTCACCGACCTGCGGCCGTACCAGCGGCCGGTCAACACCGTGTTCCAGAGCTACGCGCTCTTTCCGCACCTGGACGTCTTCGACAACATCGCGTTCGGCCTGCGTCGCCGGGGGATGGCCGACGTGGCCGGCCGGGTCGCGCGGATGCTCGCGATGGTCCGGCTCGACGGGTTCGAGCGGCGCCGGCCCGCCGAACTCTCCGGCGGGCAGCAGCAGCGGGTCGCGCTCGCCCGGGCGCTGGTCAACGAACCCCGCGTGCTGCTGCTCGACGAGCCGCTCAGCGCACTCGACCTGAAGCTGCGCCGGCAGATGCAGATCGAGCTCAAACGCATCCAGACCGGCGTCGGCGCCACCTTCGTGCACGTCACCCACGACCAGGAGGAGGCGATGACGCTGGCCGACACGGTCGCGGTGCTCAACGCCGGCCGGGTCGAGCAGCTCGGTGCCCCGGCCGACCTCTACGAACTGCCGGCCACCGCGTTCGTGGCCAACTTCCTCGGCCAGGCCAACCTCCTCGCCGGCCGCGTGACCGGCCGGGCCGGCGGCGAGCTGCTGGTCGAGGCGTACGGCTCGCGGTTCTCGGTGCCCGCCGGCCGGTCCCGGTCCACCGCCGGCCCGGTCCTGCTCGGCGTACGCCCCGAACGGCTGCACCTGGCCCCCGCCGGCGCCGACGTCCCGGCCGGCCACCAGCACGTCACCGGCGTGGTCACCGACTCGTCGTACGTCGGGCTCGGCACCCGCCACCTGGTACGCACCCCGTGGGGCGCCGAACTGACGGCGTTCGCCGCGTACGGGACCGGTGACCCGGCCGTCGGGGCCGGAACCGGGGCCGCCGTGGTGGCGCACTGGAACCCCGCCCACGCCTTCCTGGTGCCCGGCGACACCGGACCCGGGCCGGCCGGCACCCACCCGTGAAGACGAGCCGGCGGCTGCTGCCGTACCTGCTGGTCCTGCCCGGCGGGCTGTGGCTGGCGCTGTTCTTCGTCGCGCCCGCCGGCCAACTCGCCGCGACCAGCCTCTACGACCCGGCCGGCTCGGTCGCCGACGGCTACGACATGACCTGGTCGTTCGGCAACTACCCGGCGGCCCTGCGGGCGTACGGCGGCCACTTCGGCCGGTCGCTGCTCTACGCCGGCATCGCCACCGCGATCGCCCTGCTGCTCGGCTATCCGCTGGCGTACGCGATGGCCCGCCGGGCCGGCCGCTGGAAGAACCTGCTCCTGGTCTGCGTGGTCGCCCCGATGTTCACCAGCTTCCTGGTCCGCACCCTGGCCTGGAAGACGATCCTGTCGGACAACGGCTGGCTGGTCGGCGTGCTGCGCGACCTGCACCTGCTGGAGCCGGACGGCCGGCTGCTGGCCACCCCGGTCGCGGTCGTGCTCGGCCTGACGTACAACTTCCTGCCGTTCCTGGTGCTGCCGCTGTACGCCAGCCTCGAACGGCTCGACGGGCGGCTGCTGGAGGCGGCCCGCGACCTCTACGCCGGCCGGCTGCGGACCTTCGTCACCGTCACCCTGCCGCTGTCGGCACCCGGCCTGACCGCCGGCATCCTGCTCTTCTTCATCCCGGCCAGCGGCGACTACGTCAACGCCCGGCTGCTCGGCAGCCCCAACGAATACCTGGTCGGCAACGCGATCGACTCGGCGTTCCTGGTCCGGCTCGACTATCCGCAGGCCGCCGCGCTGTCGTTCCTGCTGATGGCGATGGTGCTCGCGCTCGTCGTCGCCGGCCTGCGCCGGGGCCGGGCCGGGGAGGTGTGGTGAACCGGCCGGCGCGGTGGCTCGCCGCCCACTGGGTGACCGCCGTCGGGCTGATGGTGCTCGGCTACCTGCTGCTGCCGGTCGGCGTCGTCGCCGCGCTGTCGTTCAACCGGCCCTCGTCGCGGCTGTCGTACGACTTCCACGAGTTCACCGTCGACAACTGGGCGAACCCGTGCGCCAACGCCGAACTGTGCGCGGCCGTGTGGCGCAGCGCCCAGATCGGGCTGGTCGCCACGCTGGGCGCGACCGTGCTCGGCACCCTGATGGCGTTCGCCCTGGCCCGGCACCGGTTCCGCGCCCGGCCGGCGGTCAGCCTGCTGGTGCTGCTGCCGATGGCGACCCCCGAGGTGGTCCTCGGCTCGTCGCTGCTGACGCTCTTCGTCGCCGGCCGGGTGCCGCTCGGCTTCTGGACCGTCGTCGTCGCCCACGTGATGTTCTGCGTATCGTTCGTCGTGGTCACCGTCAAAGCCCGACTGTCCGGAATGGACAGCCGACTGGAGGAGGCGGCGATGGACCTCTACGCCGGCCCGTGGCAGACCTTCCGCCGGATCACGCTGCCGCTCGCCGCGCCCGGCATCGTGGCCGCCGCGCTGCTGGCCTTCTCGCTGTCGTTCGACGACTTCATCATCACCAACTTCAACTCCGGCAGCACCGTCACCTTTCCGATGTACGTCTGGGGCGCCGCCCAGCGCGGCATCCCGCCCCAGGTCAACGTCGTCGGCACCGCCATGTTCGCGATCGCCGTGCTCTTCGTGCTCGGCACCGCCGTACCGCGCCGGCGACCCCGGCCCGGCGGTGCCCGGTGACAGCCGCCGCCCGGCGCGCCCTCGCCGACGCCGTCCACCGGCCCTACTGGCTCGACCGGCCGGAACGCCCCGACCCGCTGCCACCCCTGACCGGCACCGACAGCGCCGACCTGGCCGTCGTCGGCGGCGGCTACAGCGGCCTGTGGACCGCCCTGCTCGCCAAACAGGCCGACCCCGGCCGCGACGTCGTCGTCCTGGAGGCCGGCACCTGCGGCTGGGCCGCCTCCGGACGCAACGGCGGATTCTGCGCCGCCTCGCTGACCCACGGCTCCGCGAACGGCGCCGCCCTCTTCCCCGACGAGATCGTCACCCTCGAACGGCTCGGCCGCGCCAACCTCGACGACATCGGGGCGACCGTCGACCGGTACGGCATCGACTGCGACTTCCGGCGCACCGGCGAACTCACCGTCGCCGTCGAGCCGTACCAGCTCGCCGGGATCGCCGACGACGCCGCCCTCGCCGCCCGGCTCGGTCACCCCGGCATTCTGCTCGACCGCGACGCGCTGCGCGCCGAGGTCGACTCGCCCACCTACCTCGGCGGGTTCTGGGACACCGACGGGGTCGCGATGCTCGACCCGGCCCGGCTCGCCTGGGGACTGCGCCGGGTCTGCCTCGACCTCGGCGTACGCGTCCACGAACACACCCGGGTCACCGGCCTGCACCGCGACCGGGCCGCGCTCTGCCTGCGTACGCCGCACGGGCGGTTGCGCGCCGACCGGGTGGCGCTGGCCACCAACGCCTTCCCGCCGCTGCTGCGCCGGCTACGGCACTACCTCGTGCCGGTCTACGACTACGCGCTGATGACCGAGCCGTTGACCCCGGCCCAACTCGCCGCCGTCGGCTGGCACAACCGGCAGGGCATCTCCGACGCCGCCAACCAGTTCCACTACTACCGGCGCACCGCCGACGACCGCATCCTGTTCGGCGGCTACGACGCCGTCTACCACGCCGGTGGCCGGATGACGCCCGCGCTGGAACACCGGACCGCCACCTTCGTCCGGCTGGCCGAACACTTCCGGGCCACCTTCCCGCAGCTCGACGGCGTACGGTTCAGCCACACCTGGGGCGGCGTCATCGACACCTGTACCCGGTTCTGTGCCTTCCACGGCACCGCGTACGACGGCCGCCTCGCCTACAGCGCCGGATTCACCGGCCTCGGCGTCGGTGCCACCCGCTTCGGTGCCCGGGTCATGCTCGACCTGCTCGCCGGCGCCGACACCGAACTGACCCGGCTCGCCCTCGTCCGCGACCGGCCGGTCCCGTTCCCGCCCGAGCCGCTGCGTTCCGCCGTGATCCAGTTGACCCGCCGCTCGATGGCCCGCGCCGACGCGAACGAGGGCCGCCGCGACGCCTGGCTGCGCACCCTCGACCGCCTGGGCCTGGGCTTCGACTCCTGACCCGTCGGTCAGTCAGCAGCCGTCGGTCAGTCGGCAGCCGCCGGTCGGTCGGCCGTGCCGGGGGCCACCCATGCGGTCGGCAAACCGTCGGGGCACCTGTGATCATCTGCTGCCCAGCAGTTCGACACGCCGTTCGGACAACGGCGGAACAACTAACGATCACCACGCACCGCCACGTCACGAAGGGCACGGGGCGGCGGCCGGTTGACGCACCATAGGAGCGTCCGGTCAGCGCGGCGATCATGTCGAAGTCGCCGTCGTAGTGGAGGAGAGACAGCCGGTCAGATCGGGTGGGCCACCGTCCTTCAGCCAGTCGGCGAACCGCCGACGCTTCTCTCGGTCGACCGCGGCCCGGAGGGCAGCGTTGACGGTGGCCGTCTTGGTCGTGGTGCCGAAGATCCTGGCAGCCACTGCCAACAGTTCGTCATCGACATCGAGGATCGTTCTGGACATGTGCGGCTCCTCCCATCGTCCTGCGAGGTTTGTCAAGAATGCGTGATCTTGGTTCATGGCGGTCGGCCGCCGTCGTTGATCCGGGTATCCCGGCTTCCGTCCGGCGCGGGCGTCGGGAATCATTGCCCGGATGGGTGACGAATACCTGTGGCTCGAAGACGTCGACGGCGCCGACGCCGGCACCTGGGTGCGTGAGCGCAACGCCGAGGCCGTCGCGCGGCTCGCCACCGGCGGCACGTTCGACGACCTGAAGGCCGAGATCCGGCAGGTGCTCGACGCCGACGACCGCATCCCCTACGTCACCCGCCGCGGCGACCACGTCTACAACTTCTGGCGGGACGCCGCCCACCCCCGCGGCCTGTGGCGGCGGACCACCCTCGACGACTACCGCCGGCCCGAACCGGACTGGCAGGTCCTGCTCGACATCGACACGCTCGCCGCCGACGAGGGCGAGAACTGGGTCTGGGCCGGGGCGGCCGTGCTGCGCCCCGACCACCGCCGCTGCCTGGTCAGCCTGTCCCGGGGCGGCGCGGACGCCACCGTCGTACGCGAATTCGACCTGGTCGACCTGGCCTTCGTCGCCGACGGGTTCACCCTGCCCGAGGCGAAGACGGACGTCGGCTGGATCGACGTCAACCACATCTACGTCGGCACCGACCTCGGGCCCGGCTCACTCACCGCGTCCGGCTATCCCCGGGTCGTCCGGCGGTGGCGCCGGGGCACCCCGCTGGCGCAGGCGCCGACCGTCTTCGAGGGAAGGGTCGAGGACGTGGCGGTGCACGCCAGTCACGACCCGACGCCGGGGTTCGTACGCGACTTCGTCAGCCGCCGTATCGACTTCTTCCGCAGCGAGAGCCACCTGCTGGCCGCCGACGGGACGCTGCGCCGGGTCGACGTACCCGACGACGCCGACTGGGACGTGCACCGGGAATGGCTGCTGGTCCGGCCGCGCTCGGACTGGACCGTCGGCGACGTGACGCATCCGGCGGGTGCGCTGCTGGTCACCACGTTCGACGAGTTCCTTGCCGGTGGGCGGGACCTTACGGTGCTCTTCGTGCCGGACGCGCGAACGTCGGTCAGCGAATACGCGTGGACCCGCAACCACCTGCTCCTGGTGGTGCTGCGCGACGTACGGACCGAACTGCTGGTGCTGACGCCCGGCCCGGACGGCTGGCGGCGGGAGCCGCTGCCCGGCGGCCCGGCGATGGACCACAGTGGAATCCTGGACACCGAGCCCGACCACGACGACTACTACGTGACGACGTCGGAGGGGTTCCTGCAACCCGACACGCTGCGCGTCGGCACGGTCGGCGGCGCCGTCGAACCGGTCAAGCGGGAACCGGCGTACTTCGACACCGACCGGCTGACCGTCCGGCAGTTCTTCGCCACCTCCGCCGACGGCACCCGGGTCCCCTACTTCGTGGTCGGCGACCCGGACGCGTCGCCCGGACCCACCCTGCTGACCGGGTACGGCGGATTCGAGATCGCCCGTACGCCCGCATACGACGCGGTCGCCGGCCGGGGCTGGCTGGCCCGGGGCGGCACGTACGTGGTCGCCAACATCCGCGGCGGCGGCGAGTACGGTCCGCGGTGGCACCACGCCGCGCTGCGTGAGCGCCGGCCGCGGGCGTACGAGGACTTCGCCGCCGTCGCCACCGACCTCGTGACCCGTGGCATCACCGAGCCGGCCCGGCTCGGCACCAAGGGCGGCAGCAACGGCGGCCTGCTCATGGGCGTCATGCTGACCCGTTACCCGGAACTGTTCGGCGCGATCGTCGTGCAGGTGCCGCTGCTCGACATGCGCCGCTACCACCTGCTGCTGGCGGGCGCGTCCTGGGTGGCCGAGTACGGCGACCCCGAAAACCCCGACGACTGGGCGTTCCTGCGCGAATACTCGCCCTACCAGAACGTGCGCCCCGGGCAGCCGTACCCGCCGGTGCTGCTGACCACCTCGACCCGCGACGACCGGGTGCACCCCGGTCACGCCCGCAAGATGGCGGCCCGGCTGGCCGAGTTCGGCTACGACGTGTCGTACTACGAGAACATCGAGGGCGGGCACGGCGGCGCGGCCGACAACGAGCAGGCGGCGTTCATGTCGGCGCTGACGTACGAGTTCCTGTGGCGCAAGCTGTCCGGGCCGGCCGGGTCGGTGCCCCACCAGCCGGAGCGGGCCGCCCTCGACGTGCGGTAGGTCGCCGCCGTCATCCAGCGGGTGACCGCGGCGAGATCAATTGAATTGATCAACGCGGCATCTTAGGTTGACAGAAATCAATCAACGGTCGGCTTTTGCCTGCCTTTCTCTGCCTATCATCTGGCCACCAATCCCTCTTCCTGCGATCCAGGTCAGGAGAAATCCGTGGTCAAACCGCCCCCTGGTGAACTGCTGCGCGCCGCACCGGAAACGATCTCCGCGCCATCCGTCGACGCCGCGTCCGAGCCGAAAGCGACGTCACCATTCGTCAACGGTCATTTCCCGCGCCGACGCGGATTGATCATCGGCCTCAGTGTGCTGGCCGGCTTCCTGCTGACGGTGGTCTGGTCGGCCCACTTCGTCGACTCCACCATCGGTGACAACGTCGCCAACACCCTGCTCGGCCACGACGCCAAGGAAACCCCGATCGCCGGCATCGCCGCCGGGATTCTTTTCGCCTTTGTTTCCGGGCTGGCCGGCACGTTCACCGCCTGTAACATCGCCACCTTCGGTGCGATGGCCCCGTTGTTGGGCAGTGGCGGCAGTCGGTGGAGCCGCATCGTGCACACCCTCAAGCCGCTCGGCTGGGTGTCGGTCGGAATGCTCGCCGTGTCATCGGTGTACGGCGTGATCGTCGGGCTCGTCGGCACCTCGATGCCACAGTTCTCGCAGGCGGCCAACCAGCCCGGCAGCCTTTCCCCGCGCAGCATCCAGTCGATGGTCGTCTACGGCATCATCGGCCTGGTCATGTTGTATCTCGGATTGGCGTCGCTGGGGCTGGTCCGCGACCCGTTCGCCAAGATCTCCAAGCGATTCCCGAACGCCCCGATGGTCTTCATGGGCATCCTGATCGGCGCGTTCCTGATCGGCCGGCCGTTCCCGCTCTTCCGGCAGATGTTCCGCGACGCCGCCGAAAGCGGAAATCCGCTCTACGGCGCCGCCGCGTTCAGCCTCCAGTCGATCGGCAACATCCTGGTGATGGCGATCCTCTTCCTGATCATCGCCAACTTCACCGGCAACCGGCTCCAGCGGTGGCTGGCCGCCAACCCGCGCCGCCTCACCGTCATCACCGCCGTCGCGTTCATCGTCGCCGGCGCCTTCACCTTCCTCTACTGGGACGTCCGCCTGCTCGCCCGGCGCGAGATCATCCCCTGGTACCCGACCGCACCCTGGGCCTAGCCCGGACACCGCGCCGCCCGGCGAGCCGCCGGGCGGCGCCCATTCCCACGACGGGCGCCACAACGCACACAGCACGCCGAATGCCGCATCGGCGCACAGGGCTCGTTGACCGTGCCGGGAGCCCGCCCTACGGTCCACTTGACCTTGGGGAGGGTGGGATGGCCACAAAGGACCGTGCCGTCGTACTCGGCGGGAGCGTGGCCGGCCTGCTCGCCGCCCGCGCACTCGCCGGCAGCTACCGCGAGGTGGTGCTCGTCGAGCGGGACCCGCTGCCGGCCGGCACCTCGACCACACCGCGGACCGGCGTACCGCACGGGCGGCACGCGCACGGTCTGCTCGTCGGCGGGCTGCGGGCGATCGAGGCACTGCTGCCCGGTGCCACCGCCGACCTCGTCGAGGCGGGCGTGCCGGCCGGCGACATGTGCGGCGGCATCCGGCTCTACGCCGACGGGCATCCACTGCGGCAGGGCACCATCGGCGAACTCGGCCTGGCGGTGAGCCGGCCCTACCTGGAGAGCTACGTCCGGACCCGGGTGCTCGACACCGCGAACCTGAAGGTGCTCGACGGCTGTGACGTCGCCGGACTCGACTCGGCGGACGGGGCGGTCACCGGGGCGCGCATCCACCGGCGGTCCGGCGGGTCCGGCGAGGAAATCGTTCCCGTCGACCTGGTGGTCGACGCGACCGGACGCGGCTCGCGCACCCCGCGCTGGCTCACCGAAATGGGCTACGCGGCACCGCCGGAGGAGCGGCTCGAGATCAACCTCAGCTACACGACCCGCAGGTTCAAGATGGCGCCGGACGGCCTCGGCGGCAACCACACCGTCATCGTGGCGCCGTCGGTGACGAACCCGCGCGGCGGCGTCCTCCAGGTCGTCGAGCAGGGCCGGGCCGTCGCCACCGTCTTCGGCATCCTCGGCGACGCCGCGCCCGCCGACCTCGACGGGTTCCTCGCCTTCGCGCGGACCCTGCGGGCACCGGAGTTCGACGGGATCCTCGGGGCGGCCGAGCCGCTCGACGACCCGGCGACCTTCCGGTTCCCGGCCAGCGTCCGTCGCCGCTACGAGCGCCTGGACCGCTTCCCGGCCGGCCTGCTCGTGATCGGCGACGCGATCTGCAGCTTCAATCCCCAGTACGCGCAGGGGATGAGCGTCTCCGCGATGGAGGCCGCCACCCTGCTGCGGATGGCGGCGGACGGCGTCACGGCCCCGGCGTTCTTCCGGGCCGTCGCGCCGATCATCGACGTACCGTGGGAGATCGTGACCGGCTCGGACCTGGCGCATCCGGGCGTACCGGGGGAGCGCACCCGCACGATCCGGTTCGTGAACGCCTACCTGCGCCGGCTCCAGGCGGCCGCCCGCCGCGACGCGACCCTGACCGAGGCGTTCGCCCGGGTGCTCAACCTGATCGCGCCGCCCCGGTCGCTGATACGCCCCGACCTCGCCGCCCGGGTCCTGCTCGGCGGCCGGGCAGCGCGCTGACGCACCGGCCCGGCCCGCGGTCGTGGACCACGGACCGGGCCGTACGGCTCAGGTCAGCAGGCGGGAGCGGATCAGGAAACGCACCCCCTCCGGCGCCTCCAGGGAGAAGCCGCTGCCCCTTCCCGGCACGACGTCGACGGTCAGGTGGGTGTGCCGCCAGCGTTCGTACTGCGACACCGACATCCAGAACGGCACCGGTTCGGGCACCCCGTCGATCTCCAGCGACTGGAGCAGCACGTCCGACCCGCCGGTCCGGAACTCGCCGGCCGGGTAGCACATCGGCGCGCTGCCGTCGCAGCACCCGCCGGACTGGTGGAACATCAGCGGCCCGTGTGCCGCCCGCAGCGACCGGATGAGGTCGGCCGCCGCGGGGGTCACCGCGACCCGCTCGATGTCCGCCCCGGTGTCGGGGCGGGCGTCCGGGGCGCTGTCCATCAGAAGAAGCCGAGCTTGTCGGGGGAGTAGCTGACCAGCAGGTTCTTGGTCTGCTGGTAGTGCTCCAGCATCATCTTGTGGTTCTCCCGGCCGATGCCGGACTGCTTGTATCCGCCGAACGCGGCGTGCGCCGGGTACGCGTGGTAGCAGTTGGTCCACACCCGGCCGGCCTGGATGGCGCGCCCGGCCCGGTACGCGGTGTTCATGTCCCGGGTCCACACGCCGGCGCCGAGGCCGTACAGGGTGTCGTTGGCGATCTTGATGGCGTCGGCGAAGTCGCTGAACGAGGTCACCGAGACGACCGGCCCGAAGATCTCCTCCTGGAAGATCCGCATCGCGTTGTCGCCCTCGAAGATGGTCGGCTGCACGTAGTAGCCGCCGGCGAGGTCGCCGCCGAGATCGGCGCGGGCGCCGCCGGTCAACACCTTGGCCCCCTCCTGCCGTCCGATGTCCAGGTAGGACAGGATCTTCTCCAGTTGGTCGTTGGACGCCTGCGCCCCGATCATGGTGTCGGTGTCCAGCGGGTTGCCCTGCTTCACCGCCCTGGTCCGCTCGACGGCGGCGGCCAGGAAGTCGGCGTAGTGGCCCTGCTGGATCAGGGCGCGTGACGGGCAGGTGCAGACCTCGCCCTGGTTGAGGGCGAACATGGTGAACCCCTCGAGCGCCTTGTCGAAGAAGGCGTCGTTGGCGGAGTTGACGTCGTCGAAGAAGATGTTCGGGCTCTTGCCGCCGAGTTCCAGCGTGACCGGCTTGATGTTCTCGCTGGCGTACTGCATGATCAGCCGCCCGGTGGTGGTCTCGCCGGTGAACGCGACCTTGGCCACCCGCGGGCTGCTCGCCAGTGGCTTGCCGGCCTCGACGCCGAAACCGTTGACGATGTTGACCACGCCCGGCGGCAGCAGGTCGGCGACCAGGCTCAGCCACAGGTGGATCGAGGCCGGGGTCTGCTCGGCCGGCTTGAGTACGACCGCGTTGCCGGCGGCCAGTGCCGGGGCCAGCTTCCAGGTCGCCATCAGCAGCGGGAAGTTCCACGGGATGATCTGGCCGACCACGCCGAGCGGCTCGTGGAAGTGGTACGCCACGGTGTCGTCGTCGAGTTCGCCGAGCGAACCCTCCTGGGCGCGGATCGCCCCCGCGAAATACCGGAAGTGGTCGATCGCGAGCGGGATGTCGGCCGCCAGGCACTCCCGTACCGGCTTGCCGTTCTCCCAGGTCTCGGCGACGGCGAGCAGTTCGAGGTTGGCCTCCATCCGGTCGGCGATCCGGTTGAGGATGTTGGCGCGTTCGGCGACCGGGGTACGACCCCACGCGTCGGCGGCGCCGTGCGCGGCGTCCAGCGCCAACTCGACGTCCTCGGCGGTGCCGCGGGCGATCTCGGTGAAGGGGCGGCCGGTGACCGGGGTGACGTTCTCGAAGTACTGGCCGCGGGCCGGCTTGACGTACTCGCCGCCGATCCAGTGGTCGTAGCGGGTCTGATACGACGCGAGCGCACCTTCGGTGCCCGGCGCTGCGTAAAGGGTCATGGTGTGCCCTCCCGGCGTCAGCCGCCCGGGTGCGGGGCGGCGGTGATGCCGGTCACGCTAGTTTCGCCGACGTTGCAACTACGTTGCGCGCGGGTGGCGCCCGACCGGGCTGCCGGGCCGTCCCGTGGCCGTCCCCGGCCGCGCCGTGAGGCCGTACTCGCCGCGCAGGTGGCGTACCCGGTCGAGGGTGAGTGGCCGGCGCGGCGACCCGGGTGGCAGCAGCGTGGCGAGGGCCTCCCACATCTCGAGGTCGTCGCCGCCCCACGGGGCCCGGGTCCAGGCCGACAGCAGCGCCGGGTCGCGGGTGGCGAGCACCCCGGCCCGGAGCTGGCCGTCGAGCAACCGGCGGAGCCGGACCACGCCGGGCGCGTCCGACCCGGGCAGGAGCGGACCGCGGTACGCGTCGAGCGCCTCGGCGACCCGTCCTTGATCGAGGAGTCGGGTTACCGCCGTGAAGTCGGCGTCCAGACCGACCAGCAGCCGGTAGGGCCGGGAGTCGACCAGGGCCGGCCCGAGAATCCGCCGCAACCGGGACAGCTCGGCCCGTACGGTGACCGGGTTGAGCATCGCGTCGCCGTAGAGGTCGAGCCCGAGCTGGTCGCCGCTGCGCCCCTCCGGATGGCAGGCGAGCAGCACCACCAGCTCGCTGTGCCGGCGACCCAGCCGGACCCGGCGCCCGTCGACGGTCAGTACCGCCTCGTCCCGGCCCAGCGCGGTCAGTGCCGCGCCCGGCCGCGCCCCGGCCGCCCGCGCCAGCCCGGCGAGATGCGCCTCGGCCGCCCGCGCGGTCGCCCGCACCAGCGCCAGGCTGTGCGGGTTCGCCAGATGGTCGCCCCCGGTGACGTCGATGGCGCCGAGCAGCCGCCCGGTCAGCGGGTCGTGGATCGGTGCCGCCGCACACGTCCACGGCTGCACCAACCGGCTGAAGTGCTCGGTGGCGAAGATCTGCACCGAGTGGTCGACGGCGAGCGCGACCCCGGGCGCGTTGGTGCCGGCGTGCCGCTCGTCCCAGCGGGCCCCGGCGACGAAGTTCATCGCCTCGGCCTGGCGCAGCACCCGGGGATGGCCCTCGACCCAGAGCATCCGGCCGTGCGCGTCGCAGACCGCCATGATGTGCTCGCCGTCGTCGGCGATGCCGCCGAGCAGGTCCCGGAAGACCGGCAGCACGGCCGCCAGCGGATGCCCGGCCCGGTAGCTGTCCAACTCGTCGTCGCTGAGGTCGATCGGGGCGGTGGCGTCCGGGTCGACGAGGGCACCCGCCGACCGTCGCCACGAGTCGGCGACGACGCCCCGCACCTGGTCGGGCACCGGGTCGCCGGTGTCGCCGGTGACGAACCGCTCGTGGGCGCGTCCCACCTGACCGATCCGCTCGCTGGGATCGGCCCCGGACCGCAGGGCGAGCCACGGGTTGGACATCGGCGTCGTCCTCCTCGTACCCAATCGTGACCGACGTCACCGCGGACGACAAGGCGCCGAGCGGGCCGCCGGGCAGACCGCCGGCGCGGCCCGGGTCGGCCCGGCCGGCGGCCGGACCGGCCGGGCGCCACTAGGCTGCGGTACGTGGAACCGATCCCGTTCTACGTCGCCGGGCAGCCCGCCGTCAGCGACGACACGCTGACCGTGCGGCACCCCTACGACGGGCGCCCGGCCGGGCATACCGCGTACGCCACCCCGGACCAGGTCGAAGCCGCGATCTCGGCCGCCGCCGGGATCACCGCGGTGGCGGCGGCGCTCCCGGCGTTCCGGCGGGCGGCCGCGCTCGACCACGTGTCGCGCCGGCTCGCCGAACGCGCCGACGAGGTCGCCCGCCTGATCACCGCCGAGAACGGCAAGCCGGTCAAGTGGGCGCGGGCCGAGGTCGGCCGGGCCGTCGCCACCTTCCGGTGGGCCGCCGAGGAGGCCCGCCGCTTTTCCGGCGACCTCCAGCGACTCGACACCGACCCGGCGTCGGCCGGCCGGCTCGCCGTGGTCCGCCGGGTGCCCAAGGGGCCGGTCCTGGGCATCACACCGTTCAACTTCCCGCTCAACCTGGTCGCCCACAAGGTCGCCCCGGCGATCGCGGTCGGCGCCCCGATCATCGTCAAACCGGCGCCCGCGACACCGCTGTCCGCCCTCCTCCTCGGCGAACTGCTCGCCGAGACCGACCTGCCCGCCGGCATGTTCTCGGTGCTTCCGCTGCCCAACGACCGGGCCGCCGACCTGGTCGAGGACCCCCGGCTGCCGGTGGTGTCGTTCACCGGCTCGGGGCCGGTCGGCGCGGCGATCCAGGCCGCCGTACCCGGCAAGCACGTCACGCTCGAACTCGGCGGCAACGCCGCGGCGCTGATCTGCGAGGACTACGCCGCCGACGCCGACTTCACCTACGCCGCCCAGCGGATCGCCACGTTCGCCAACTACCAGGCCGGGCAGAGCTGCATCGCCGTCCAACGGGTCTACGTGCACGAATGGCTCTACGACGGCTTCCTGCCCCGGCTGGTCACCGCCGTCGAGGCGCTGCGGGTCGGCGACCCCACCGACGAGACCGTCGACGTCGGGCCGCTGATCAGCGAGGAGGCCGCCCGCCGGGTCGAGGCGTGGGTCGACGAGGCCGTCGCCGCCGGTGCCGAGATCGCGGCCGGCGGCCGGCGGGGTGGCGCGACCTACCCGCCGACGGTCCTGACCGGTGCGCCGGCCGACGCGAAGGTCTGCACCGAGGAGGTCTTCGGCCCGGTGCTGGTCATCGCCCCGGTCGCCGACGACGAGGCGGGATTCGCCGCGATCAACGACTCGATGTACGGGCTCCAGGCCGGGATCTTCACGCACGACCTCCGGACCGCGTTCAGCGCCCACCGTACGCTCCAGGTCGGCGGGGTCGTCGTCGGCGACGTGCCGTCGTACCGGGCCGACCAGATGCCGTACGGCGGCACCAAGGCCAGCGGGGTCGGCCGGGAGGGGCTGCGCAGCGCCATGGAGGACTACACCGAGCCGCGGGTGATGGTGCTGACCGGCATCGACCTGTAGGGGCGGCTCACCAGGTCCCGTCGTCGTGGAGGCGGGCCGGCGCCCGCCCGAGCAGCAGGTTGGTCAGGGCGGTGTCGATGTCGGACCCGACGAACCACTCGCCGCCCTGGTCGAGCGCGAACACCCGGCCCCGCTCGTCGACGGCGAGGATGCTGTCGCCGCCCTCGCTGCCGATCGGGAAGAGTCGGCAGCCGATCAGCCGGGCCAGGTCGCCGAGGGTGTCGGCGGTGTGCGCGACGCTGCCCGGGTTGATCTCGAACCGGCGGACCCACACCTGCTCGCCCGGCCCGCGCCGGCCGCTGACCAGCCCCGGAAACGCGGTCAGCGCCACCTTCGCCGCCGGGAACGCCTCGTGCCGGAACTCCCGGCCGGGCACCGCGGCGACCCGGGCGATGGCGGCGTCCGCCAGCACGTCGTCACCGGTCCCGGGCCGCCAGCCCGCCTCGACCAGCGCGTGCGCCACCTCCGCCGGGAACCGCCCCGGCACCGGCACCGGTTGCGGGGCGGGGTGCCACTCCTGGGCGAACGCCAGGTGCGACCACGGCAACACTCCGAAGTAGACCAACGCCTTGACGCACGAGTCGCACGGCCGCTCCGCCGGGCCGCCGGCCGGGTCGCCCGGCTCGCGGATCCGGAACAGCTCCAGGTAGGAACTGCCCAGCAGCTCCCGCGCGGTCTCCTCGGTCAGCGGCGGCTGACCGGCCGCGGCCTGCCGCCGGTCGTATTCGTGCAGCACGTCGGACACCACGATCAGTTCGGCGTGCCGTTCGCCGCCCCGGACCAGGTGCCCGGGGGGCAGGTCGTCCAGGTAGTCGCGGACCAGCGGGTGGTGCCGTAACTCCACCTCGCCCTTGGCGCCGTGCGCGATGTGCTGGTCGTACTGCACGGTCAGGTGCACGGCCGCGCCGGGCGTCACGGCCCGGCCGCTGTTGCGCCGCAACTCCAGCGTCGGGTCGACGGTGCGCAGGCCACCGAGCCGGGCGGCCCGCCCACGCCGGTACATGTCCTGCACGACCGTCGGCGGCAGGGCCGGCCAGCTCGACACCTCGCCGGTCTCCTTGTCGATGACCGTCGTCGCGCCGCTGCCGGGCACGCTCACCACGTCCGGCGGGAGTTTGGACCACACCACGTAGCCGACATCGAACTCGCTGAGCATCGGCGTGCACTCGTAGCCCAGCCGAAGGGTCTCCCGCCGGGCCCACTCGGCGGCGATCCGTTCCGCCTCCGGTCGACTGATCATGCCTTCGCCTCCCCGTCATCCGGTCGCCGCCGCGGAAGCGGTCGGGCCGGCTCGGCTCTGCTGCGCAGAAACTACCGGACAACGCTGTTTCGTGGCGCCCGGTATGGTGCGGCGTTACCGAGAGTCGATCAACCATCGATCTTGATCGAGGTTGGCATGGGGGAGGGACGCCGGTGACACAGTCCGTGGATCGTGACGCCAACCGTGCGCTGAGGGCGCGCTTCGACGAGGTGCACGACCAGTACGAGCGGCTCCGCAGCGGACTCGACGAGTTGCGGCACCGGCTGGCGGCGGTCGAGGTGACCGCGACCTCCGACGACGGCCACATCGCCGCCACCGTCGGGCCGCGCGGCCAGCTCGTCAGGCTCGTGCTCGACCCGCGCGTCCACCGCACCCACGACACCGAGGCGCTCGCCGCCCGGATCACCGGCACCGTGCAGCGGGCCGCCGCGCGGGCCACCACCGTCGTACGGGAACTGGTCGCCGGCTACCTCCCACCCGGCTCCGGCGCGGTCGACTTCCTCGACGGCGGCGACTTCGGCGCGCTGCTGCGGCGCGGTGACGCGGCCCTGCGCGAGGAGGCGGCCCGTGGCGCCTGACGGCGACCTCTGGCTCGACCCGGCCCTGGCCCGCCGCGCCGGCCGCGACCTCGCCGCCGCCGGGCGGGCGATCACCGCACAACGCGACCGGCTCGGTGCCGACCTCGCCGCCCGCAGCGCCGACCGGCCCTGGGGCCGCGACGACATCGGCGCCGCCTTCGACCGGGTCTACCGCACCGCCGAGACGACCGTCCTGAAGGGATGGCGCGGCTCCGGCCGCCACGTCGAAGGGCTCGGCGACCGCGTCGTCAGGGCCGTCGACGCCCACGTCCGCAACGACGCCGGCACCGCCCGGCGGGTCGCCGCCGCCGCGACCTGACCGTGGAGGGAGCACGGCACCCGTGACGATCCTGCCGAGCCCGATCCCGCACCCGCTCGACCTGCTGCCCTGGGACCTGCCCGGCTGGGCGTACGAGGGCCTTGACTGGGTCGTCGGGGCCGAGTGGCCCGAGGGCGACGAGAAGGCCGTCTGGGACCTCGCCGACCAGTGGTACGCCGTCGCCGCCGCGCTCGCCGGGCCGCGCGACGACGCCCACCTCGCCGCCGGCGAGGTCCTCGCCGGGTTCGGTGCGGGCGGTGCCGCCGGTACGGCGTTCGGCGCCGCGTGGCGCGACTTCAGCCAGGGCGACGACGCGCCCCTGCCGGTCCTCCAGACGGTCAGCGGCGAACTCGGCCGCATCGTCGAGGAGTGCGGCTGCGACATCGAAGGCGCCAAGATCGAGGTCTGGATCCAGCTCGGCATCCTGGTCGTCGAGCTGATCGCCCTGACCGTCGTGGCCGCGCTCACCCTCGGCGCCGCCTCGCCGGCGGCCGCCGCTGCCATGGCCGCGACCCGGCTCGTCGTGCGGCAGATCTTCCGGCGCCTCGCCGCCCAACTGGCGAAAAAGGCGATCAAGGAAGGCGTACGGGAGGCCGCCGAACGGGCCGCCAGGGACGTCACCGGGCGCGGCCTGAAGAACTTCGCCCGATACGCCGCGACGCAGGGTGGCAAGGAGGCCGGCGAAGAGGTCGCCGTCGACCTCGGCATCCAACTGCACCAGAACGACAGCGGCCGACGGGACGGCCTCGACGCCCGTTCGCTGGGCCTGTCGGCGGTGGGCGGCTTCGCCGGCGGAGCGGCGGCGAGCCTGGCCACCCTCGGCCCGCACGCGGTCGGCCGGGCCGCCAGGTTCGGCGAGGACACCGTCCGGGGCGCGGCCGGCGAGGTGCTTGCCGAACAGGCGGCGAGCCTAGCCACCGGCAACGGCCTCGTCGCGCTCGACGACGCCGGCCGCGCCGCGACCTCGGGCGCGGTCAGCGCCGGAGTCAACCGCACCACGACCGGCCTCGACCGGGACCTGGACACCCGCCTCGCCGGCCTGTCGTCGACGCCCGACCTCCCACCGGCGGCCGGCACCGCCGAAGCGCGGGGGCTGACCGGGACGGCGCCGGCCGGCGACGCGGCGACGGCCCTGCCGGGTACGGGCTTGCCGGCGGCGACGGTTTCGGCGGCGACGACCGTGGGATCCGTGGCGCCGACGCCGGTCGCGGTCGGGGAGAGCGGGCTGCCGGACGTTGCCCGGTCGGGTGTCCTCCCGGCGCCGGACGTCGCACTGTCGCCGACGGTCCCGCTGACCGATGCCGACCGGGCCGCCGACGTCGCGCCGGACCCGTCACGCGGGGGGCAGCAGCAGCCGGCCGCCGAGCCGCGCGAAGCGGCGACCTCGCCGGCCGACCAGACCCTCCATATCGGAAATTCGAACGGCCGGGACGGTTTCGTCGGTGGGGCTACCGTCCCGGCCGCCGAAGCGGCCTTCGCACCGGTGACCGGGACCGTCGGCCCCATGATCGCGACGGTGCCCGCGCCGGTCGCCGACGCGCCGTTGCCGTCCGCGCCGCCGTCGTCGCCCGGGCCGCCGTCGTCGCCTGGACCGCCGTCGTCGCCCGGGCCACCGGTCACGTCCGGTCCGCTGGCGCCGGCCCCGCTCCCGGCCCCGGCCACCGAGCCGCGGGTCGGCAGCGCGATTCCCGGCCCCCGGCCACCGGCATCCCCGGCCGCCCCCGCCCCGCCGCAGCCGCCGGATCCGCCCGCCCCGCCGAAGCCACCGGCCCCGGCGACCGATCCGACCCCGGCGACCGATCCGGCGCCGGTGCCCGGGCCGGCCCGGCCACCCCGGACACCACCCTTCCAGCAGGCCATGCTCGACCAACGGGAGCGCCTCCGCTATCGCGAGTACGCCCGCCGGCAGCGGGAAAGCTACGAGCGGAACCGCCGCGAGGACGAAGCGGCCCGGCTGCGTGCCGAGTCGCGTGAGAACCTGCGGCGCCACACCACCTTCGCCGCCGAGAGCGACCGGATGCGCGCCATCGGTGAGACGGAACTCGCCCAGCGGCTGTCGGCGGCCGCCCGGCGGGAGATCCACCGAGCCGACCTGCGGGCCGACCGGGCGAACGCGGTGCTCGCCGGGACGATCACCCCCGACCGGCACGACGTCCCCGACGGACTCGACTTCCGGCGGCTCAACCGCGACGCCGGCAGTCTCTTCACCGGCCCGACCCGGGCCGGTGACCATTCGGTGCTGACCGGCACCGACCGTCCGCCGCCGGTCGACAACACGCGCGCCTACGGCCGGCGGGGCGGGCTGCGCCGGCCGCTGGCACTGCACCAGCGGGACCTCGACGAGCGGATGCCACGGGACCGCGACGGCGCCGTCGTCCGTACGGCCGATCCGCGCTCCGGCGGGTGGTTCCGGTTCGCCAACGACGGCGGTCCGCTGGCCGACCCCACCCGGGCGATCAACTGCGTGGACTGCACGCTGTCGTTCTACGAGACGTGGGTGCACGGGCGGCCACGGGTGTCGGCGCCCCGCACCTTCGACGGCTACGCCCACGGCAACATCGACTTTCCGGTCGACGGTGAACTCGACGGTCCGGGCCGGGTCGAGGACGTCACCGGCGGCCGTTTCCAGCAGTTGTGTCCGGACGTACGCGGGCTGCCGCCGGCGGTCGGACAGGAGCGGGTCGGGGCGGCGTACGCCGAACTGGCCGGGCAGTTGCGGGCCGGCGGGCACGGCTCCTACGCCTTCGTCATCAACACCTGGGCGACCGGCGCGTCGCACGCCTGGGTGGCGATCAACCAGGGCGGCACCATTCTGTTCCTTGATCCGCAAAGTGGACATGTCTCGGTCGGGCAACCGCTGTACGGCCACGACGGGACCCGCAACGACGGCAACGTCACCGCGCTCGACGTCCTCGTACTCGGCGGCGACGCCACGCCGATGCCGCTGCCGGACCGTCCACCGGGCACCTTCAGTGCCCGCGCACCGCTGACGGCGGACGACCCGCCCGTGCCGCCGAGCACCGACGAGCCGCAGCCGGCCCCACCGGCCCCCGAGGAGCGCCCGGTGCCGGTCCCGCGGGTGGACGGGGACACCCCGGACTTCAACCGGGTACACCTGCTGGAGGGTTCCACGACACACTCCGTGCCGCCCCCGCCGCCGGGCCCCGGCGCCCACTCGGGCAGCATGCTCCGGTGACCGAGGTACGCGTACCGGCCGACTGGCCGGCGAGCGCGGAAGCGGCCCGGGCCGAACAGGACCGGCTGCGTCCGCTGGTGGACGTGACCGGACCGGGGCCGGCGGCGCCGCGACTGGTGGCGGGGCTGGACGTGGCGTACGCGGAGAGCGGCGACCGGCTCGCGGCGGCCGTGGTGGTGCTCGAGACGTCCGGCCTGACCGTGGTCGACGCCGCCGTGGCCGTGGGGCGGGCGGCGTTCGGTTACGTCCCCGGGCTGTTCGCGTTCCGCGAGCTGCCGGCGCTGCTGGACGCGCTCGACCGGTTGACGGCCGCACCGGAGCTGCTGGTCTGCGACGGGCACGGGCTGGCGCATCCGCGCCGCTTCGGCCTCGCCTGCCACCTCGGCGTGCTCACCGGGCTGCCGGCGGTCGGGGTCGGCAAGACCCCGCTGGTCGGCACCTGGGATCCGCCGGCGCCGCGCCGCGGGTCGTGGTCCGACCTGCGGGACGGTACGGACACCGTGGGGCGGGTGCTGCGTACCCGGGACGGGGTCAAGCCCGTCTTCGTCTCGGTCGGGCACCGGATGAGCCTGGACAACGCCACGGCCCAGGTGCTCGCGTTGTCGCCGAATTTCCGGCTGCCGGAAACGACCCGGGCGGCCGACCGGAGGTGCCGGGAGGCACTGGCGGGCCAGCTCGGGTGAAGCGGGGCGGCGGGTACGTATCAAGATCGATACCTCGGTCGGGCGAGGTGGGTCCGGCCAGGGCGTACGGGCCGTCCGGGGGAGTGGCACGACGAGTGGTTGGCGGCGGTTCGGGGCGATCTTGAGTAGTTTGGGCGTCTCGGCCCGCAGGTCAGGTGCGGGGTAGCCTGTCCGCCGTACCAGGTCCGGCCCGAGCAGCGAGGTGATCATGACAGTACGGCGCGGCGCGATCCGGCTCGCGACGGTGCTGGCGCTCGTGGGCGGCCTCGTCGCGGTCGGCGCGAGCCCGGCGATGGCCGACGAGGACCGGGTGTCGGTCAAGCTCCCCGGCAGCTTCAAGGTCGGTTCGCCGAGCGGCGTCACGGTCACCGTGGCGAAGCGGACCGAGGGCTGCGTCACGGTACGGACCGCACTGGCCTTCAACCTTCCCCAACTCTCGCCCGACCAGGTCGAGGTGCAGGTCGCCGACGACGGCGAATGGCGTCGGGTGATCACCTCCGACGGCGGTGGCGGCCTGATCGTCACCGAGCGCACGGCACCGGAGAAGTCGCGGTTGTGCGAGCGCAAGAGCGTGTCCATGCGCTACCGGGTGCAGTTCCTGGCGGGCGCACCGAGCGGCACGGTGAACGTCGTCGCGGAGGCGTACGGCAACCCCGGCGGGGTGCTGGACCGGGCCGCCGGCACCCGGCGGGTCACCGGCGGGGTGAGTCCCACGCCGGCACGGCCGTCGAAGTCGCCCACCCCGTCGCCGTCGGCGAGCCCGTCCCCGTCGGAGTCGGCGGTCGAACCGTCGGAGGAGACGGTGCCGGTCGCCGAGGGCTCGCCCGCCGCGGCCGCGCCGCCGTCGGGCGGTGGCGGCGGCTTCTTCGGTGTCGGCACCATGGTCATGACGGCTGGTGTGGGGATGGTCGTCGCTGGCGTCGTGCTGCTCATCTTCCTGCTGCGTCGCGGCCGGGGCGGTGACGGTCCCGGCCCGGGCGGCGGGTACGGGTTCGGTTCCCCGCCGCCCGGGCCGCGCGGTGGAGGCGACGGCGACGCGACGGCGATCCTGCCGCGCGTTCCGTACTGAACCCCGCGCCGGCCGGGAACCCGACTCCACACCGACCGGAACCCGACCGCACACCGGCCGGGGCGCAACCGCGCCTCGGCACGGTTGACGGCCTCGGCTCCGATACGCTCAGACGGTTGGATACTGATCGGCTGAGGAGCGAGACAATTGTCTGACTTGTCCCGGATCGTCAAGGCCTACGACATCCGCGGCACCGTGCCGGACCAGTGGGACGAGCGGGTCGCCGAAGCACTCGGGGCGGCGTTCGCCCAACTGCTGCGCGGGTCCGAAGACGGCGGCGACACGGTCGTCATCGCCCACGACATGCGTGACTCGTCGCCCGGTCTCGCCGCCGCCTTCGCCACCGGTGTCCGGGCCGAGGGGTTCGGGGTCGTCGAGGCCGGTCTCGGTTCCACCGACATGCTCTACTACGCGTCCGGTGCGCTGGACATGCCCGGTGCGATGTTCACCGCGAGCCACAACCCGGCGCAGTACAACGGGATCAAGATGTGCCGGGCCGGTGCCCGGCCGATCGGGCAGGACTCCGGCCTGGCCGAGATCCGGGAGCGGGCCGAGGCCCTTCTCGACCGCCCCGCGCAGCACCCGGCCGGCCCGGCCAAGGAGGCGGCGGAGCGCCGCAACCTGCTCCCCGACTACGCCGCCCACCTGCGCACCCTCGTCGACCTGTCGAACATCCGGCCGCTCAAGGTGGTCGTCGACGCCGGCAACGGCATGGGCGGCTACACCGTGCCGGCCGTCCTCGGCGACGCGGCACTGCCGGCCCTGCCGCTGACGATCGTGCCGCTCTACTTCGAACTCGACGGTTCGTTCCCCAACCACGAGGCCAACCCGCTGGACCCGGCCAACATCGTCGACCTCCAGCGCGCCGTCGTCGAGCACGGCGCCGACCTCGGTCTCGCGTTCGACGGCGACGCCGACCGCTGCTTCGTCGTGGACGAGCGGGGCGAACCGGTCTCGCCGTCGGCGATCACCGCCCTGGTCGCCACCCGCGAACTCGGCAAGCACCCCGGCTCCACGGTCATCCACAACCTGATCACCTCCACCGCCGTGTCGGAGATCGTCCGGGAGCACGGTGGCGAGCCGGTACGCAGCCGGGTCGGCCACTCGTTCATCAAGGCCGAGATGGCCCGCACCAACGCGGTGTTCGGCGGTGAGCACTCCGCGCACTACTACTTCCGCGACTTCTGGTTCGCCGACACCGGCATGCTCGCCGCGATGCACGTCCTGGCCGCCCTCGGCGAGCAGGACCGCCCGCTGTCGGAGGTCGGCCGGGACTACGAGCGGTACGTCGCCTCCGGCGAGATCAACTCGACGGTCGACGACCAGCAGGCGAAGCTCGACGAGATCAAGCGCAACTACGCCGACGCCGACACCGACGAACTCGACGGTCTCACCGTCCGCTTCGCCGACGGGGCGTGGCTCAACCTGCGTGCCTCCAACACCGAACCGCTGCTGCGGCTCAACGTCGAGGCACCCACCGCCGAGCGCATGTCCGCGTTGCGCGACGAGGTACTCACCCTCGTACGCGGATAAGATCCGTCCGCCGGTCGGCGGCGCATGATCGGCCCGGTACGGACCGGGCGACGCCGACCCCGACCGCCCACGACCATAAGGGGAGTCGCGTCATGGCCCTGGATCCGCAGTTGCTGGAGATCCTCGCCTGTCCGGACACGCATCACGCACCGCTCGACCACGATCCGGTCGCGCAGACCCTGACCTGCACCGAGTGCCGGCGGGTGTTCGAGGTGCGCGACGACATCCCGGTGCTGCTGCTCGACGAGGCGCGCGGCGGAAACGAACAGGTGGAGGCGCACTGATGGCCGGTCCGATCGAGGGCGCCGCCGGCGTACGCGGCAGCCGGATCGCCGACGAGGCACTGCTCGACGACCCCGACGCGCTGGCCGACAACGACCCGGGCGGCATGCTGCGCTTCACCGCCTCGGCGGGCGCCCAGGTACGCGAGTCGGCCAGCCTGGCCGCCGAGGCCAACCTGTCGGTGCTGGCCGACGAGGGGCGTCCCCGGGCCGTGGTCATCGCCGGCATCGGCACCGCCGGCCGCACCGGCGACGTGCTCGCCACGGTCGCCGGCCCGCGCTGCCCGGTGCCGGTGATCGCCCACCGCAGCGCGGGGGTGCCGGGCTGGGTGGGTGCCGCCGATGTGGTCATCGCGGTCAGCGCGTCCGGCCGTAGCCCGGAGGCGCTCGGCGCGGCCGAGGCCGCCGCCCGGCGCGGCGCCCGGCTGGTCGCGGTCGGCGCGCCCGACTCGCAGTTGCAGTCGGTGGCCGAGGGAGTCCGGGCCCCGTTCATCCCGGTGCCCCGGCGGGCCCCGGCCCGGGCCAGCCTGTGGGCGCTGACCGTGCCGGTGCTGCTGGCGGCCCGCACCCTCGGGTTGGTCAAGGTCAACGAGGCCGACCTGGCGGAGACCGCCGCCCGGCTCGACGCCGACGCCGACCGGTGCCGGCCCGCCGCCGAGTCGTTCGTCAACCCGGCCAAGGCGCTCGCGCTGGGGCTCAGCGGCTCCGTCCCGATCGTCTGGGGCTCCTCGCCGCTGGCCACCGTCGCGGCGCGGCGGTTCGGCGACACGCTGTCCGCCAACGCCCGTTACCCGGTCGTCACGGGCGCGCTCGGCGAGGCCGGACGGGGCCGGGTCGGCCTGCTCGACGGCGTGTTCGGCGGGCTGGTCGAGTCGACCCGGGACATCTTCGCGGATCCCGAGGACCAGTCCGACGCGACCCGGTTGCGGCTGGTGCTGCTGCGCGACGGCGGACTCAACGCCGACGAGGACACCGACGAGCCGCTGGCCGTGGAGGAGCGCCGGGCCGACGCCGTCCAGACCCTCGCCGAACGCCGTGGCGTACGGTGCGACGTGGTCACCGCCGAGGGCGGCTCGGCCCTCGAACGGCTGGCTTCCCTGATCGCCGTACCGGACTTCGCCTCCATCTACCTCTCTCTCGCGCACGGGCTCGACCCGATGGCCGTGCCGGCGGTGCAGGAGATGAAGGAACTGTCCAACCAGTGACCTTCGCGGGCCGCCCCGTTGGCGGCCCGGACCCGGCTCGGCGGTGGCCGTCGGCGTGCCCGGCGGCCACCGCCGACGTTCGGCCCGGCGGCCACCGCTGGCGTTCCCCGGCGGCCCGCCGTGTCCCGGGCGCCGGCCGCCGTGGGATTCGGCCCACCGTCGGACACCGTCGTGGATATCCTCCCGGTGAAACCGGCCGCCCGGCCGACGCGCGGCCGGGATCGCGGCCCGGGAGCGGTCGTCCGGGACCGGCTGCCGCCGACAGCGGCGGTCGCCCGGTTGACCTACCTTGGGGCCGACATCCACCACACCGCGGCCGGCCGCGTGCCGGCCAGGGCCGGCCACGACCCGTGGAGTGACCGTGCGACTGCTGCGCAGCCCGATCCGCGACTACGCCTGGGGATCCCGTTCCGTGATCGCGGAACTGCAGGGGCGCCCGGTGCCGAGTGACGGCCCGGAGGCCGAGCTGTGGCTGGGGGCACATCCGGGGGCACCGTCACTGGTCGAGTTGGCCGACGGGACACCGAGCCTCGTCGACGTGATCGCCGCCGCGCCCGGGCACTGGCTCGGGTCCGCGGTGGTGTCACGGTTCGGTCCGCAGCTGCCATACCTGATGAAGGTCCTGGCCGCCGACGCCCCGCTGTCGTTGCAGGCCCATCCCGATCTCGACCAGGCCCGGGCCGGCTACGCGGCGCAGGCCGTGGCCGGTGCCGGTCACCGCAACTACGCCGACGGCAACCACAAGCCGGAACTGCTGGTGGCGCTCACCCCGTTCGAGGCGCTCTGCGGCTTCCAGCGGCCGGACCTGTCGGCCGACGTGCTGGCCGGGTTCGGGATCGCCGCCCTCGACCCGGTGATCGCGTCGCTGCGCGCGGGCGTCGACGGGCTGCGCGAGGCCGTACGGCTCCTGCTGTGCTGGCCGCCGGCCGAGCGGTCCGGTCTCGTGGCGGCGGTCGCCGCGGCCGAGCTGCCCGAACGGTTCGCGGCCGAGCAGGCATTGGCCCGCCGGCTCGCCGGCCACTATCCGGGTGATCCGGGCGTGCTGGTCGCCCTGCTGCTCAACCACGTCTGGCTCGAACCCGGCGAGGCGGTCTGGATGCCGGCCGGCAACCTGCACGCCTACCTGCGGGGTGCCGGCGTGGAGATCATGGCGGCCAGCGACAACGTGCTGCGCGGTGGCCTGACCCCCAAGCACGTGGACGTCGCGGAGCTGTTGCGGGTGCTGCGCTTCGAGGTGCTCGACGAGGTGGCGCTGCCGCCGGTCCCGGTCTCGCCCGGGGTGGTCACCTGGCCGGTGCCGGTTCCCGACTTCGTGATCCACCGGGTGACCCTCGACGGGGAAAGTCCTCGGGTGACGCTCCCGGTCGACGGGCCGCGGGTCGTGCTCTGCACGGCGGGGCAGGTGGCCGTCACGGACGGCCCCGGAGCGGTCGATCCGGATGGCCGGGCGGCCCCCGGACCGGCCGAGGTGGTGACGGTGCCGCCCGGGCGGGCGGCGATCGGCGCGGCGGCGGGTGGCGCGCTGACGTTCACCGGCGCCGGTACGGCGTACGTCGCCTCCGTCGGCGTGCGCTGACCCCTACCTTGACCGCCGCCGGCAGGCGTGCCGGCAAGGGTGCGCAATTGACCATTTCTGGATTTTTCCGAAATCCCTTGACAGGGCAGTTGCTGAGTGTGACTCTATAGGTACGCAGCGTTATCGCGACGAAGGTCCGAGACACGCGCGAGGAACCAAACCGGGGGGATGCGCGGGGCGGTCGGGCAGTGAGCGGGAAACCGTTCATCAGCTCGCCCGCCCCGCGCGCTGTCCGCGTACGGGTGTTGGTGCCCGCCGACCGCGAACTGGCGCGGGACCGACAGGTCCGCGCTGATGGTCAACTGCCCAGCGTAAGCTTGACCGTCGCGCAGCAGACTCGTACGACAGGAGCTTTTATGACCAGCACCCTTCCGGCGACCGCTGACGGGACCCGCCCGCAAACCCTCGCCGAGGGCGACTTCAAAGTGGCCGACCTGTCCCTGGCGGCGTTCGGGCGCAAGGAGATCCAGCTCGCCGAGCACGAGATGCCGGGGCTGATGGCGATCCGCCGGGAGTACGCCGCGAGCCAGCCGCTGCGGGGTGCCCGGATCACCGGATCGCTGCACATGACGATCCAGACCGCCGTGCTGATCGAGACCCTCGTGGCGCTCGGCGCGCAGGTCCGTTGGGCGTCCTGCAACATCTTCTCCACGCAGGACCACGCCGCCGCGGCGATCGTGGTCGGCCCGGACGGCACCCCCGAGGCGCCGGCCGGCGTGCCGGTCTACGCCTGGAAGGGCGAGACGCTCGAGGAATACTGGTGGTGCACCGAGCAGGTGCTGGTCTGGCCGGACGGCCAGGGCCCCAACATGATCCTCGACGACGGTGGCGACGCGACGCTGCTGGTGCACAAGGGCGCCGAGTTCGAGGGCGTCGGCGCCGTACCGGCGGTCGAGACCGCCGACTCCGAGGAATACGCCGTCATCCTGGGCCTCCTGCACCGGTCGCTCGCGGAGGACAACCGGCGCTGGACCCGCGTCGCGGCCGGCATCAAGGGCGTGACCGAGGAGACCACCACCGGTGTCCACCGGCTCTACGAGATGCAGCAGGCCGGTTCGCTGCTCTTCCCGGCCATCAACGTCAACGACTCGGTGACCAAGAGCAAGTTCGACAACAAGTACGGCTGCCGCCACTCGCTGATCGACGGCATCAACCGCGCCACCGACGTCCTCATCGGCGGCAAGGTCGCGGTCGTCTTCGGCTACGGCGACGTCGGCAAGGGCTGCGCGGAGTCGCTGCGCGGCCAGGGCGCCCGGGTCATCGTGACCGAGATCGACCCGATCTGCGCGCTGCAGGCGGCGATGGACGGTTACCAGGTGGCCACGATGGAGGACGTCGTCGAGACCGCCGACATCTTCATCACGGCGACCGGCTGCTACGACGTCATCACCGACGAGCACATGGCCCGGATGAAGCACCAGGCCATCGTCGGCAACATCGGCCACTTCGACAACGAGATCGGGATGGCCGCCCTGGCCAAGCGCCCCGACGTGCAGCGGATCAACATCAAGCCGCAGGTCGACGAGTGGCGGTTCGACGACGGCCACTCGGTGCTCGTGCTGTCCGAGGGACGGCTGCTCAACCTCGGCAACGCGACCGGGCACCCGAGCTTCGTCATGTCGAACTCGTTCGCCAACCAGACGATCGCCCAGATCGAGCTGTTCACCAAGACCGACGAATACCCGGTCGGGGTCTACACCCTGCCGAAGTACCTCGACGAGAAGGTGGCCCGGCTGCACCTCGACGCGCTCGGTGTCAAGCTGACCGAGCTGACCTCGGCGCAGGCGAAATACCTGGGTATCCCGATCGAGGGCCCGTACAAGTCCGACCACTACCGCTACTGATTTCCCCAGGTACGAACGAACGGGCCGGCTGGAGCCTCCAGCCGGCCCGTTCGTGTCTCGGGGCCTCAGTTGTCGGAGCGCCGGCGGGGACGTACCCAGGTCCAGATGCAGTAGACGAGCCAGGCGACCGCTACGGCCGTGGCCAGCGGGCGCAGCCGCAGCGCGTTCAGGGCGAGGATGACCGCCAGGACGACCAGCCAGGGTACGAAGGCTTTCACCCCGCCATTGCAGCAGATCCGGGCCTGGAACGGACAGGTCCGGCGGGGGAGGGGTGGGCCGGCGTTTGCCGCCGCCGACCCACCCCCGGCTCGCCCCCCCCCGGGTCAGGCCGCCAGGTGCTGTGCCCTCCGGCCCGCCACCTGGACGAGTTCTGCCTGGAGCAGCCGGCTCCAGCGGCGGCGCACCTGGTGGAGCGTGGTGAGGATGGGGCGGGCCTGGGGCCCGTCCTCGGTCGGCAGCAGCACGGCCGCGCCGTCGGGTAACGCGACGACCCAGGCCGCGACCCGACCAGGGTCGTCCATCCCGCCGCGGTCGTAGAGCGCGTAGAGGGAGGGCTTCTCGTCGACGAGCACCAGCCCGAGACTGAGCTGCCAGGGCAGTTCGGCTACGTCGCCAGCGGTGACTCGCTCGTTGATCACGGCAGCCTCCCCGTGTCGGGTGGCGGCGGCGCATGTGTGATGTCGCCGTCGCTCAGCGCACTTCCAGCCTGCATGAGAGCCTGCTCAGATGCAAGTGCAGATTGATGCCAGGATGTTGCATTGCTCGGCAACAAGTTGCCCTTATGCTTTGCAGGATGGCAGTGAAGCCCAGCCCGACCACGCTGCGACGGCAACTCGGCGCCGAGCTGCGCAAGTTGCGCGAGCAAGCCGGCAGCACCGTCAGTGAGGTCGCGGAAACGCTCGGCTGGTCCGATTCGAAGATCAGCCGGATCGAGACGGCGCACACCGGTATCCGCAACGGCGACCTCGACCGCCTCCTGAACCACTACGGTGTCAAGGAGGACATCGCGGCGAAGATCCGGGCAATGGCCAGCCAATCACGCCAAAAAGCCTGGTGGGAGGCGTACGGCGACGTCCTGCCGAACGCATACGAGACCTACATCGGCTTCGAGGCCGAAGCCACCAGCATCTTCAACTACGAGTGCCAGATCGTGCCCGGCCTGCTCCAGACAGCGGAGTACGCGAGCGCGGTCATCCAGGCCGACGGGGTCTACGACGACCCCGACGTCCTCGGTCAGCGGGTAGCCGTACGGATGGCCCGACAGGCCGTCCTGACCCGCGAGCCACCGCCGCAACTCTGGGTGATCCTCGACGAGGCGGTTCTGCGTCGCCAGATTGGCGGCCCCGACGTGCTGCGCCGCCAACTGCTCCGGCTGGTCGAGGCGAGCGAACGACCGATGGTCACCATCCAGGTGCTTCCGTTCGCGGTCGGTGCACATCGGGCACTGGCCGGATCGTTCGTGATCCTCGAATTCGCCGGCCGCTCCGACGCGCCACTCGTCCACAGCGAAGGCATGACGGGCGGGGTGATCCGGGCCAGACCGGAAGAACTTCGGAGCTATTGGATGAGCTTCGAGGCGTTGCGTGCGGCTGCCCTCTCGCCGAGGGAATCGGTCGAGTTCATCACCGCGACCGCGCACGACAACAACTGACACCAGTAACCAAAAGAGAGGAAGTGGCGCGGTGTTCTCTGCGCCTGAAAACGACGAGCTGCGCTGGTTCACGAGCAGCCGGAGCGCTGGCAACGGCCAGTGTGTCGAGGTCGCGGTCGTACCCGGAGTGGTCGCCGTGCGCGACTCGAAGGACCCGCACAGCCCGATCCTGCGATTCGACGCCGGCACGTGGCAGAACTTCGTCACCTCCGTACGAAGCGGCGACCTCGCCGACGGCTGATTTTCCGGGCGGTCGGGCCACCTCCCGGCCGCCCCTCCAAGACGACGGCGCGGACCGGCCTCAACCGGGCGGGGCCGCCTCGTCCGGCGGGGTCGACGGGCGCAGCGTGCTCGCCACCGGCGGCGGACGCATCCCGGTCCAGTCCGGCAACTCGGCCGTCGGCCCCAGCCACGGCGGGGTCGGCCAGCGCTGGCTCGGCCAGTCCGGACCGGGCTGCACCGGCGCAGGCGGGCGTACGACGTCCGGTGTCCACGACTCCGCCTTCGGTTCCAGCCTCGCCACCGGGACCGGCCGTCCGATCAGCGGCGACGCCGCCAGGTCCGGCCACAGCGCGGCGCTGGCCGCCCGGGCCCGGCTCAGCCGTAGCGCCGCCCGCCGGTGCCGCTCGGCCAGGACCGCGGCCAGGTAGGCCCAGGCCGGTACGCCCGGTGGCGGCGGGGGAGCGGTCGTCGCGGCGACCTCGTTCGCGAGTTGCTGTCCGAGCCGGCTGCGGGCCGGCTCGACCAGCCGGTGCCCGCGGGCCAGGTAGTGGCGGATCGTCAGGGCCAGGTCGTCGGGCAGCCCGGTCAGGTCGAGCCGGCGGGCCCAGCCGGCCAGCGGCGCCGGCATCCCGGGTATCCAGCCCCACGCCGCGGGGGTGCGGTCGTGCACGACGAGAGTGCCGGCCGCGAGGTCACCGAGCCGCCGGGCGCGGGGATTCGACAGCATCGCGCCGAGGCTCGCCAGCCAGGTGACGAGCGGCAGCACCAGGCCGGGCCACTCCACGGCGACGCCCACGAGGCTGCGGGTCAGCGCGTGCCGGAACCGGACCGGGCCGCCGTCCTCGCGTACGACCCGCAGGCCGAGCGCGGCCTTGCCGATCGTACGGCCGCCGGCGAACGTCTCGAACAGCGTCGGATACAACACCAGTACGACGATCACGCCGACCGTGAACAATCCGCGCTCGAACGCCTTGTCGACGGTGAAACGGTTGGCGACCGCCGCGAGCCCGATCATGCCCACGAGGGCGAGGGCCAGGGCGATCTGCGCCTGCATCACCACGTCGATCAGCAGCGCCACGACCCGTGAACCGACCCGGGCCACCCGTACGTCGACCTCCACCGCCTCGCCGCTGACCAGACCGGCTTCCGCCGTCCGGGGCTGGGCCGGCGACGGCGGACGGAGACTCACTCGCCCAGTCAACACCATGTCGGCGACACTGGGCGACGTGGATCTCGACGCGTACGTCGCCGAGCACGAGGGTGAATGGCGACGGCTCGAACAGTTGTCCCGCGGGCGCCGGCTGTCGGCGGCCGAGGCGGACGAACTCGTCGCCCTCTACCAGCGTGCCGCCACCCATCTGTCGGTCGTACGCAGCCGGTCGCCCGACCCGGCGCTCGTCGCGCGGCTGTCCCGGCTGGTGCTGACCGCCCGGGCGAAGGTCACCGGCGGCAGCACCTTCACCTGGCGCGACGTCGGCCGGTTCTGCACCGTCGGCTTCCCGCTGGCGGTCTACCGGGCCTGGCCGTGGTGGTCGGGGGTGGCCGTGGCGTTCAGCGGGCTGACCGCGTACATCATGTGGTGGGTGGCCGGGCACCCGGAGAGTGCCGAGGCGTTCGTCGGCGCGGACGAGGCCCGGGAGTTGGCCGACACCGGGTTCGCCGCCTACTACACCGAGTTCACCGCGCCGACGTTCGCGTTCCAGTTGTGGACGCACAACGCGTGGCTGGCGGCGCAGTGCCTGGCGGCGGGCATCCTCCTCGTACCGACGGTGTGGCTGTTGTGGGTCAACGCGGTCAACATCGGCGCCGTCGGCGGGATCATGATCGACCATGGCCGGGCCGACGTGTTCTTCGGTCTGATCACCCCGCACGGCCTGCTGGAGCTGACCGGCGTGTTCGTCGCGGCCGGCGTCGGGCTGCGGATCGGGTGGGCGTGGATCGCGCCACCGGCCGACGTGGGCCGGGGACGGGCCCTCGGCGAGGCGGCCCGGTCCGGGATGCTGGTGGCGCTCGGCCTGGTCGCGGTGTTCGCCGTGTCGGGGCTGATCGAGGCGTTCGTGACCCCGGCGCCGTTGCCGACCGCCTTCCGGATCGGGATCGGGGCGCTGGCGTGGGGCGCCTTCCTGGCCTACGTGCTGCACTTCGGCTCGCGCGCCGCGGCGGCCGGCGCGTCCACCGACGTATCGCCCTGACGGCGAGGGACGCCGGTACGGGGAGAGACGAGTCGGGGTCAATCTGCGGCCAACAAGGTAGATTGAATCTACGTAGATTGCATCTACCCAAGTAGGTGGCGGGTGACACAGTTCGTCGGCCGGCGTGCCGAACTCAACCTTCTCCAGAAGCGGCTGGATCAGATCGGCCGCACCGGGACCGGGGTGGCGGTCGCGATCCGTGGTCGCCGCCAGGTCGGCAAGTCGCGGCTCGTGCAGGAACTCTGCGACCGGGCCGGCCTTCCGTACCTCTTCTTCACCGCGATCAAGGGCGCCTCCAGCACCGAAGCGACCGCCCTCTTCCTCGCCGAGTTGGTCGAGTCGACCCTTCCCCGGGAACGCGACCTGGTGCCCCGCACCCCTCCCGCCGGTGGCTGGCCCGACATGCTGAGGCTGCTCGCCAGCCTGCTGCCCGGCGGCCCGTGCGTCGTCGTTCTCGACGAACTGCCGTGGCTGTCGGAACAGGACGAGACGTTCGACGCGGCGCTCCAGGTCGCCTGGGACCGGCTGCTGTCCCGGCACCCGGTACTTCTGCTGTTGCTCGGCAGCGACCTGCACATGATGCAGCGGATGACCGCGTACGACCGGCCCTTCTACGGCCGGGCGGACACCCTCGTCCTGGGGCCGCTCAACCCGGCCGAGACCGCGGACGCGCTCGGTCTGGCGGCCGCCGACGCGCTGGACGCGCATCTGATCACCGGCGGCCTACCCGGCATCGTGCGTCGGTGGCCGACCGGCACTCCCGCCATGGAGTTGTTCCGGGAGGAATGCGCCGACCCCGCATCGCCCGTCTTCAGCGTTCCGGAACAGTCTCTTTCCGCCGAGTTCAGCAATCCCGACCTCTCCCGACGGGTGCTGGAGGCCGTCGGCGGTGGTGACCGTACGTTCTCCAACATCGCCGCGACAGCCGGGTCCCAGGCCGGCGCGCTTCCTTCCGGCACCCTCTCCCCACTCCTGCAACGGCTGGTCACCGACAAGGGGGTGCTGGCCGCCGACGAGCCACTGTCGACCCAACCGGGGCGGCCCGCGCTCTACCGGGTCGCGGACAGCAACCTGCGGCTCTACCTGGCAGTGCTCCGCGACGCACAGCAGCAGACGAGACGCGGCCGGCCGGAGGCCGCCTTCGCGCTCGTCGAGCGACGGTGGGCGACCTGGCGGGGCCGGGCGATCGAACCGCTGGTACGGGAAGGGCTGGAGTTGGCCGCTGCCGCGGGTGACCTGCCCTGGCCGAATTCCGAGATCGTCGGCGGCTGGTGGAACCGCCGGTTCGACCCGGAGGTCGACATCGTCGGTGCGGATCGTGGCCCGGTCGCCGGCCGGATCGACTTCGTGGGCTCGGTGAAGTGGGTGTCGGCCCCGTTCGACCGCCGCAATCTCGCCGCGCTCCGGCAGGGTGCGGCACAGGTTCCCGGGTTCGACCCGGATGCCACCGGTCTCGTCGCGGTCAGCCAGGCCGGAGCAGACCTGCCGGCGGACGCGGTGGACCTGGTGTGGGGACCCGCCGACCTGCTCAACGCCTGGCCGCGATGAGGCACCGGGCGCGAGGAAGGAGCAGAGGAAGGAGCAGGGGTCAGAGGCGGCCCTGGGCCTTCAGGGCCAGGTAGGTGTCGGCGACCTGCGAGGCGAACAGGTGTGGCGGGGAGTCGACCACCCGCACGCCCTGCCGGGCCAGTGCGGCGCGTACCCGGTCCCGCTCACCGAGCGCCCGCCAGGCCGCCGCGGCCGAGTAGACGTCGGCGGCCCGCGCCGGTGGCGTCGACGTCAGATCGGACAGCACCGGGTCGTGGGTGGCGGCGACGACCACCCGGTGCCGGGCCACCAGCCGGGGCAGCACCGGCAGCAGGCCCTCGCCGAGCGCGCCCGGCTCCAGCGCGGTGAATAGCACCACCAGGGACCGCTTGCGTTCGCGGCGCAGCACCTCGCCGACGATCAGTTCGAAGTCGGTCTCCACCAGCGTCGGTTGCAGCGGCGCGAGTGCGTCGACCAGCCGGGTGAGCAGCACCTGCCGGCCGGCGCCGGAGACGACGGCGCGTACGGCGGTGTCGACGGCGAGCAGGTCGACCCGGTCACCGGCGCGGGACGCGAGGGCGGCGAGCAGCAGTGCGGCGTCGATCGACGCGTCGAGGCGGGGTTCGGCACCGAGCCGGACGGCGGACGTACGGCCGCTGTCGAGCACGCACACCACCCGCCGGTCACGTTCGGGGCGCCAGGTGCGCACCAGTACGTCCCGCCGGCGCGCGCTGGCCCGCCAGTCGATGGAGCGGACGTCGTCGCCGGTCACGTACTCGCGCAGCGTGTCGAACTCGGTGCCCTGGCCACGGCCACGGGTGGTGGTCGCGCCGTCGAGCACCCGCAGCCGGGCGGTCTTCTCCGGCAGGAAGCGCCGCGACTCGAAGCGCGGCAGCACCCGCAGTGTCCACTGTGGGGTCGTCGGCCGTTCGGCGCGCTGCCGGAACGCCAGCCGCATCGGCCCGTACGAGCGCACCCCGAGCCGTACCGCGGCACGGTCGCCGCGCCGGGTCGGGGTCAAGGTGGTGACCACGGTCGCGGTCGCGCCCGGGTCGGCGGCGACCCGGCACGCACGTCCCGCCACCGGGCCGCTGCGCGCTCCCGCCGACGGCACCCACGAGTCCCGTACGTCGCCGACGAACCGGCGGGGTGAGCCGTTGTGCAGCGACAGCGTGACGGTGGCGGTGCCGCCCAGCCGGACGGTCCGGTCCCCGGCCCGCGCGGCGGTGAGGTGCCGGGGCGAGGCGGCCAGGGCGAGGTCGAGCAGGGCCAGCAGGAGTACGGCGCCGGTCAGCACCGCCAGGCCCAGCCAGGCCGGCGACCACAGCGGCAGGGTCAGCGCGCCGAGCCCGAGCAGTGCGGCGGCCCGCCAGGTGAGCACGGTCGCTACCTCGGCGTCGGCACGGTGCCGAGCACCGCGTCGAGGACCGCGTCGGCGGTGACGCCCTCGAGTTCGGCCTCCGGGCGCAGCCGTACCCGGTGGCGCAGCGCGGCGCGCGCCACCGCCTTGACGTCGTCGGGGGTGACGTGGTCGCGGCCGGCGAGCCAGGCCCATGCCTTGGCGGTCAGCAGCAGGGCGGTGGCGCCGCGCGGCGAGGCGCCCAGCTCCAGCGACGGCGAGACCCGGGTGGCCCGGCACAGGTCGACGATGTAGCCGAGGACCGGCTCGGCGACGCCGACCGCGCCGACCGCCTCCCGGCCGACGGCCAGGTCGGTGGCGGTGGCGACCCGCCGTACGCCGGCGGCGGTGAGGTCACGCGGGTCGAACCCGGCGTGGTGGGCGCGCAGCACGCCGAGCTCCTCGTCGCGGGTCGGCAGCGGCACGGTCAGCTTCAGCAGGAACCGGTCGAGCTGGGCCTCGGGCAGCGGGTAGGTGCCCTCGTACTCGACCGGGTTCTGGGTGGCCACGACGATGAACGGCTGCGGCAACGGCCGGGGTGTGCCCTCGACCGACACCTGCCGTTCCTCCATCACCTCCAGCAGCGCCGACTGGGTCTTCGGCGGGGTCCGGTTGGCCTCGTCGGCGAGCAGCAGGTTGGTGAAGACGGGCCCCTCGCGGAAGGTGAACTCGGCGGTCCGGGGGTCGAAGACCAGCGACCCGGTGACGTCGCCGGGCATCAGGTCCGGAGTGAACTGCAGCCGCTTGGCGTCCAGGTCGAGAGCGGCGGCGAAGGTACGTACCAGCAGGGTCTTGGCGACGCCGGGGACCCCTTCGAGCAGGATGTGCCCGCGGCACAGCAGGGCGATGACCAGGCCGGTGACGACCGCGTCCTGGCCGACCACGGCCTTGGCGACCTCGGCGCGCAGGCGGTGCAGCGCGGCCCGGGCGTCGTCGGCCGGGATGGCGGACCGGTCGGCCGGTCCGGCGGGTCGGGTCACCGGGTCTCTCCTTCGTCGGTTCGGTACGCCGGACCATGGTGCCCGGCGGGCCCGTCGCCGCCGGCACCGGCGGCGGGCGGGCGGGGTGGTGGGGGCAGGGCGGCGGATCCGGACGGCCACGACGCGCCGGCGGCACCCGGGGTGGCGACGGCGTGCGGCAGCGCGTCCAGTTGCCGGGCCAGGTCGAGCAGTTCCGCGTCGGTCGCCGGTGCGGGGCCGTAGAGCAGTGCGTCGACCTCGTCGGGCGGCTGGCCGGTCTGCGCGGCGACCGCCGTGACCACGTCGGCGGGGCCGGGATCGGCGGGCAGGTCGAGCAGCGGCACGACGCGGTCCAGGGCGGCGGACCGCAGGATCTCGGCGGCCGGGCCGCGCGCCCTCGCCCGGCGGTAGAGCCGGGCCCGCCCGAGGACCGTCTCGGCGGAGCGGACCGAGACGGCCAGCGGCTCGGTCGCCGGCGGCCCGAGGCGCCGGGCCCGCCACAGCGCCACGATCAGCAGGGCCAGCGCGAGTTGCGCCAACAGTGCCCAGAACCAGGGCGGGAAGGCGCTCCACACCGGGTTCGGCCCGTCGGCACCCGGTGGCCCGTCGCCGCCGGGTGCGTCTCCGCCGGGGCGTGGCCGGCCGCCGTCCCCGGACGCCGGGCCGCCGGGCAGCCCGCTCCCGCGGTCCGGATCGGGAACCGGTGTCGACGCGGGGCCGCCGTCGTCCGAGGTTTCGGCGGGAACCGTCGGGCGCGGTTCGGGCCGGTGCAGGTCGAGCCAGACGACGCGGGGGGCGGCGGCGAGCAGGGCGGTCGCCAGGGCGGCGTTGCGGTGTTCGTCGATCCGGTCGTTGCGGAACGGGTCGGCGGTGCCGATCACGAGCACGTCGATCGACTGCCATGCCAGCCCGACGAGCCCGCCGTCGTAGCAGCGGTCGAGCCGCCCGCCGGCAGCCGGCCCGGACGGCGACGTGTGGTCGTACCGCTGCCGCAGGGCCGCCGCGGCGCCCGCCCCGACGGCCTCCGGCCGGTCGCAGCCGGCGCCGGGGGCGGTCGCCCGGGTGGTCCAGCGCCGGGCACCGGTCCGGAGCGGGATTCCGGCGGCCCGCAACGCCCCCGGTGCCGGGTCGACGAGCACGATCCGGGTCCGCGCCGGAAGCAGGCGGAGCATTTCCAGGTAGGCCGGATGCACCATCGACGGCGTCGGGACGAACAGTGTCGCGTTTCCCCGGTACGCCGACGCCAGTGCCTCCGGGGTGCGGGTCTGCCGCTCGACCGACGTTCCCTGCGCGCGCAGCCGGTCGGCGAGCTGCCGGGCGCCGACCGGGGCGGTGCTGACCGGGGACAGGAAGTCGCCGTCGGTCGGATCGGGTTCCTCGATCGCGTACGTCACGCCGGTGATGAGGAACAGCAGCAGCACGAGGCCGAAGGGGATGGCGATCCGCCGGCGGCGCCGTACGGGTCTCGTGGCCGGTGGCCGGGGTGCGCCGGCGGTCACCGGTCGCCCCGCCCGCCGGTGCCGGTACGCGGCTGGTCGGCGTCGTCGGCCAGCGCCCGGTGCAGTTCGGCGGCGAGCTGGCGCATCCGGGCGTCGTGTTCGGCCCGCGCGGGCCGCTGGCCGTACCAGAGGTCGGAGAAAAGCCGGCCGGCGGCGGCCAGCGGGGCGTCGACGGCCGGCAGGGCCCGGCCGGCCGCCCCGGCCAGCTCGGTGACCGTCCACCCCGGACGGTGTTCGATCACCTGCCGGTCGGCGAGTTCGCGGACCATGGCGCGCAGGCGCTCGCGGACCGCCTCGGCGTACCGGCCCTGTGCCGCGTAGCGGTCGGCGAGCGAGACGAACGCGGCCACCGGCAGGTCGGGCAGGGCGTCGGGGTCCGTCTGTTCCGGCACCTCGGTGGCGGCCGGCTTCTTCCCGCGCCGCCAGGGCCACCGGGGCCGGCGTGGCCGCCAGCGCCAGCGGGGCAGCCGGGGCAGCCGTCGCGGCACCCACGCCGGCCACCAGTACCAGCCGGCGGCGACCAGGGCCGCGGCGGCGACCAGCAGCAGGGCGGCCAGCGGCAGCGGTAGCACGTCGCCGACCGACGCCACCGTCTCGGTCCACCACCGGCTGAAGTCCGCACCGCCGGTGAGCGACGCCCGGCCGGTCGGCATTCCGCCGGCAGGCAGCGGGGCGGCCGACGTCGCGGCGGTCACGGTCCGCCCGCCAGGATCGCGGCCGCGGACCGGCCGGTGTGCCGGGCCCGGGTGAGCGCGATGTCCAGTCCCTCGGTCCGCATCCGGGTCTCCAGCAGCAGCACCGCGTCGAGACAGGCCAGCGTCGGGTAGGCGAGGCTGTTGACGAGCAGCCAGACGACGGCGGCGACCGGCACCGCCCAGCCCGGGTCGTCGATCCCGACCGCGTTGAGCGCGGCCAGCGCGCCCAGGCTCAGCGCGAGCCGGACCGCGAACCAGGCCAGGTAGCCAATGAGCCGGATCCCGGCGCCGCGCAGCCCGGACCGGATGGTCAGGAGGGCACTCCGCCCCAGGGCCTGGAGCGGGCCGGTCCGGTCGATCACCAGGGCCGGTACGGCGAGCCCGACCAGCGTGTATCCGATGACCCAGGTCGGCCCGGTCAGCGACACGAGGAACACGATCCCGCCGGCGCACAGGGCGAGTACGGCGACCAGACCGAACCGGCTGCCGGCCGGGCGCAGCAGGTCGCGGGCGGTGGCCCGGTGGCCGAGCAGTTCGGCCGTGGCGGCCCGACCGGTGAGGCCGCCCAGCGCGGCGATGATCGCCACTTCGGTGGCCGCCCCGACGCACAGCAGCATCCAGTACGCGCTGGCGTGGTCGAAGTTCGGCAGGTAGGCCGGTGGCGCGACGTGGGCGGCCGTCCGCAGTGGCGCCAGCAGGAGCTGTTCGCCCAGGGCCAGCACGGCGGCGACCGGCATCAGCACCGGGGCGTACGCGCGCAGCAGCGCAACGGCGGCGTCGAGCAGCTCACCGACGGTCAGCGGGCGCAGCGGCAGCACGGCGGGCCGGCCGGCGTGGTCCACACGGTCTCCAGGGGCGCGGTACGAGTCAGCGGCCATCGTGGCATGTCCACGCGTCGACGGCGAACCGGCACTGCCGTGCGTACGCCCGTCCTGACGTACGGTGACGGGTGTCTGAAATGTCGGCCGGTCGGCCGGGGTTCGGGCGAGACACGGGTGGAGCCGGCTCCGTCAATGTGAACGGGGATGGAATATTGGTCGCATGAGAGCCCGGGTACTGGTGGTCGACGACGATCCCGCGCTGGCCGAGATGCTCGGCATCGTGTTGCGCAGCGAGGGGTTCCTTCCGTCCTTCGTCGCCGACGGCGAGCGGGCGCTGGCCGCGTTCCGCGACAGCCGTCCAGACATCGTCCTGCTCGACCTGATGCTGCCCGGAATGAGCGGCATCGACGTGGCCCGGGCGATCCGGTCCGAGTCCGGCGTGCCGATCGTCATGCTGACCGCGAAGAGCGACACCGTCGACGTGGTCCTCGGCCTGGAGTCCGGTGCCGACGACTACGTCGTCAAGCCGTTCAAGCCCAAGGAACTGGTCGCCCGGATGCGGGCCCGGCTGCGCCGGGGCGAGGACGCCGCGCCCGAGATGCTGACGATCGGCCCGCCCGGCAACCAGATCACCATCGACGTGCCGGCCCACACGGTCAGCCGCGACGGCGACGAGGTGAAGCTGACCCCGCTGGAGTTCGACCTGCTGGTCGCGCTGGCCCGCAAGCCGCGCCAGGTCTTCACCCGTGAGGTGCTGCTGGAGCAGGTCTGGGGCTATCGGCACGCCGCCGACACCCGCTTGGTCAACGTGCACGTGCAGCGGCTGCGGGCCAAGATCGAGCCTGATCCGGAGCGTCCGGAAATCATCCTGACGGTTCGGGGCGTGGGTTACAAGGCGGGCACCGGCTAGCCTTGAGAGCACTGTGGCTCGCCTCCTGACCTCCTTCAACGTGCTTGCCGCCCGGGCCGCGACCGCGACCCGGGCGGCTTGGCGCACCGGCACGCGGCGCGGGGCGGTGGTCTGGCGGGTCGTCCTGCGCCGGGCCGGCGTCGGCGTCGCCGGCGTGCGCCAGACGTGGCGTCAGTCGTTGCAGGTCCGGATCGTCACCATCACCCTGGTCTCGTCCGGTCTGCTGGTCGGCGGGTTCGCCTACATGGTGGTCACCCAGATCACCGACAACCTGCTCGACAACGCGGTCGCCGACGCCCACGAGCGCCTGGAGACCAGCCGTGACTACGCCTACGACCAGCTGAGCGTGCACCCCCGGATCGAGCCGAGGCTGCAACGCACCTTCGAGAACACGGTGGTGGCGCTGGCCGGCGGTGATCCGGACGAGGCCGGCGTCGTGGTGGTGCTGACCGCGAGCGGCTATCCGACCATCGAGACGGCGACCTCACCCGCGGTCGAGGCCAGTGCGCTGATCAGCCCCGAACTCGAGCGGACGGTCGCCGGCGGTGCGGTGGCGCACCAGATCCAGACCGGCGACCTCGGCGGCGGGAGGACCAGATACCTGGTCTACGGCTCTCCGGTCCCGACCGGCTTCGGTCAGGTCGAGATCTACCGCCTGGTGCCGCTCGCCACCCAGGAGCAGACCGCGGTCCAGGCCCGCACCACCGTGCTGGCCACCGGTATCGCGCTGGTCCTGCTGCTGGCGCTGCTCGCCGCCCTGGTCACCCGGCTGGTCGTCAACCCGGTACGGGACGCGGCCCGCACCGCCCAGCGGCTCTCCGCGGGCCTGCTCGACCAGCGGATGGCGGTCAACGGCGAGGACGACCTGGCCCTGCTCGCGGCCTCGTTCAACCAGATGGCCACCAACCTGCAACGGCAGATCGTCCGGCTGGAGGAGATGTCCCGGCTGCAGCGCCGGTTCACCTCCGACGTCTCGCACGAACTGCGTACGCCGCTGACCACGGTCCGGATGGCGGCCGACCTGATCTTCGCCGAGCGCGACGAGTTCGACCCGGCGGTCGCCCGCAGCGCCGAACTGCTCCAGGCCGAACTGGACCGCTTCGAAGACCTGCTCACCGACCTGCTGGAGATCAGCCGCTTCGACGCCGGCTTCGCGATGCTGGACGCCGAGGCGACCGACCTGGTGCCGGTGGTGCAGCGGGTGGTCGAGCGGCTCGGCGGGCTGGCGCAGCGGTGCGGGGTGCCGCTGGAGGCGAATCTGCCGGACGGGGCCGTGATCGCCGAAGTCGATCCGCGGCGGGTCGAGCGGATCCTGCGCAACCTGGTCGGCAACGCCGTCGAGCACGGCGAGGGCAGGCCGGTCGAGGTGACCCTCGGCATCGACTCCTCGGCGGTGGCGGTCACCGTACGCGACCACGGGATCGGGCTGCGCCCGGGCGAGGAGAAGCTGGTGTTCAACCGGTTCTGGCGGGCCGACCCGTCCCGGGCCCGGCAGACCGGCGGGACCGGGCTGGGCCTGTCGATCAGCCTGGAGGACGCCCGGCTGCACGGCGGCTGGCTGGAGGCGTGGGGGGCACTCGGCAAGGGTGCCCAGTTCCGGCTGACGCTGCCGGTACGGTCCGGCGACCGGCTCACCTCGTCCCCGCTGCGGCTGGTGCCGTCCGAGGTGATGACCCCGATCGACCTGCGGGTCTCCGCCGACCTGCCGCTGCTGCCGGTCCGGCCCGCGGTGCAGCCGGCCGACCCGGCCGTGGCCGGCGAAGGACCCGCGAAGGCCCCCGACGCCGGGGGCGGCGCGCCGGCGGAGGTGACCCGGTGAGGCGCCGGCTGGCCGCCGTCGCCGTGGTGACCGCGCTGGTCGCCGGGCTCGCCGGTTGTGGCATTCCGGAGAGCAGTGGCGTACGCGTCGACGGGCCCGGCCCGGCTCCCAACTACGGCAGTGGCACCGGCCTGGGGCAGGTGCCGCCGCAGCGGTCGGTGGCCGGCAGCGAGCCGCAGACGTTCGCGGTGGCCTACCTGGAGGCGGCGGCCGGCGAACTGGGCGGCGCGGTCGAGCGGGTGCGTGAGTTCATCGCACCCGCCGGCCAGCCCGAGCTGCGGGACAAGCCCGGCCCGGACGCGCAGGTGAACGTGGTCCGGTTGACCGAGTTGCCGCGGGTCACGGCGAACGCCGACGGCACCAGCAAGGTGGACGTGTCGGTGCAGCAGATCGGGATCCTGACCCGTAGCGGCGCCATCGATCCACCGATGGCGACCGCCACCCAGTACTCGTTCACGGTCGGACGGCTCGCCGGCAACACCGGCCTGTTCGTCCTCAAGCCGCCGCCGGTGCTGCTGCTCAGCACCGAGGCGTTCGGCAAGTACTACCAGCCGCGCACGATCTACTTCTGGAACGCCGACCAGTCCGGGCTCATCCCCGATCTGCGCTACCTGCCGCTGTCGGTGCCCCGCGAGCTACAGGCCACCGAGGTGCTCGGCTGGCTGACGGCCGGCCCGTCCGGCTCGATCAGGTCGATCGCCAAGGGGCTGCCCGACGGCACCGCCCCGATCGGCAACGCCCCGGCGACCGACGGCCGGCTGGTGGTCAACCTGTCGGCGCAGGCCGTACCGACCGGCGACGACGCCGAACTGGACCGGCTCGCCACCCAGCTCGTCTGGTCGCTGCGACCCAACCTCGTCGAGAACGAGGAACTCGAACTGAAGATCCAGAACCAGACCCGGACGACCCTCGCGGCCGAGGACCAGTTCCAGAAGCACCCGGTCTACGACGTGGCCCCGGTGGCCGAGCGTTACACCGTCTACGCCGGGCAGGTGCGCCGCCTCAACGATCTCGGTGAGCCGCCGGGCAGCCCGGCTCCGATCGCACCGGAGGCGAACACGGGCATCGTCTCGGCGGCCATCATCCGCACCGGGGAGATGGCCTCGGTCGCCCTGGTCACCGCGGTCGGCGACCGCAGCCAGTTGCAGGTGGGGGCGAGCACCGGGGCGGTCCGGGGCTTCCGGCCGAGCGGGCCGAGCTTCGCCTCGATGGGCCGGCCGGTGTGGCTGCGTACGACCGACCCGCGCGGGCCGGTCGGGCTGGTGGTCGCCGACGGCCGCCTCTACCAGTTCGGGGTGACCGCCGGGCTGACCGAGCTCGAGTTGCCGGGCACGAGCGGCCCGGTGACCGGGGTCGCGCCCGCCCTCGACGGCCACCGGATCGCCTACACCGCGGGCGACCGGCTGCACGTGGCGACCCTGATGGTCACCGGCGGGCTGGTCGAGGTCGCCGGCCAGCGCCAGCTGACCACCTCGCTGGCCGACGTGTCGGCGGTCGCCTGGACCGACGAGAACCGGCTGGTGGCGGCGGGGCTGAAGAGCACCCGGCTGGCGCTGGTCGACATCACCGTCGACGGCCTGCTGGAGTCGTGGCTGGACGAGGACCTGCCGGCCGCCCAGGTCACCCACATCTCCGCCGTACCGGATAACCCGGTCACCCGGCCCGGCTTCGCCCGCCTGATGTACGAGGCCAGCGGGGTCGCCTGGTACCGGCTCACGCTGACCGGCGCGCAGCAGATCGACTCCACCGAGGTGGCCGGCGTCGGGTCGGGCGATCCGGCGCCGGAGGCGACCGTCCCGACCGCCCCGTTCTTCGTCTACTGAGCGGGGGCGTGGTGGCCGCGGCCGGGCTCTGGGACGCGCTGACCGATCTCGTCCTGCCCGCGTCCTGCGCCGGCTGCCGGGCCGACCGCGTACCGCTGCGGGCCGGGGCGTGCGCCGCCTGCGCGGCCGACCTGGAGGCCCTGCGGGCCGGCCCGGTACGCCCTACCCCGGCCCCGCCCGGCCTGCCCGACTGTGTCGCTCTGGGGCCGTACGCCGGGGTGTTGCGCGAGTCGCTGCTGTCCTACAAGGAGCGGGGACGGCACGGCCTGGCCCGGCCGCTCGGCCGGTTGCTGGCCGAGGTGGTGGCGACGGCGGTGCGGCCGGACCGGCCCGTACTCCTGGTGCCGGTGCCGTCGACGGCCCGGGCCGCCCGGGACCGGCACGGCGACCACCTGGGGCGGTTGACCCGGCACGCGGCGCGCCGGTTGCGTGGCGCCGGCTGGCGGGTGGCGGTGGCCCGGCCGCTGCGCGCGCTGCCGCGGCCGGACTCGGCGGAGCTGACCAGCGCGCAGCGGGCGCAGGCGGCCGGGGAAGCCTTCCGGTTGCGGTCGTCGGTTCGGGCGGCGGCCGGGCACCGGGTCGTCGTGCTCGACGACATCGTGACCACCGGGGCGACGCTGGCCGCGGTGACGGGGCTGCTCGACACCGCGGGCATGCGCGTCGACGCCGCGGCCGTGCTCGCCGCCACCCGAAAGCGTGACCGTCGGTAACGTCACACCACCCCCTGGGTGCCGGTCGATGCCTCGTACGCTGCCCGTTCTTGCTTGATCGGGCGAATCATCTCGAAACGCCTTTCGAACTAGGGGTGACGCAAGGACCAACAAGCGTTAGCGTCGTTGTCACCAGGGGTATGACTTGATCAGCCCCGGCGCCCCGCACCCGGAAAGGAGGCGTAGCCCTCAAAAACACATTCCGGTCGCTGTCAGGGGTCGAGCGACAAGGGCGGACAGGCCGACCGGGAAAGTCTCTGCAACTACGACCATCCGATCGTCGGGGAGGTCACGCGTGGACATTGTCGTCAAAGGCCGCAACGTTGAGGTGCCCGATCACTACCGGGTTCATGTAGGCGAGAAGCTCGCCAAGATCGAGCGCTACGACCACAAGCTCATCCGGGTCGACGTGGAACTCTTCCACGAACGCAACCCTCGACAGGCCGACCACTGCCAGCGCGTCGAAATCACCTGCGTGTCCCGAGGTCCGGTGGTGCGAGCCGAAGCGTGCGCGAAGGACTTCTACAGCGCGCTGGACGCCGCGATCAGCAAGCTGGAGACCCGGATGCGTCGCGCCGCCGACCGCCGTCGGGTGCACCACGGCCGGCAGACGCCGGTGTCCGTGGCGGCCGCGACCGCGGACCTGCCGGTTGCCGACTTCGGCACCGCGCCGGTCGCGACCATGACCGAGGCGCCGGCGGAGGACGGCTACGCCGAGGCCGACGACCAGCCGTGGCACATCGTGCGGCACAAGGAGCACTCCGGCCAGCCGATGACCGTGGACGACGCGCTCTTCCAGATGGAACTCGTCGGCCACGACTTCTATCTCTTCAACGACAAGGAGTCGGGCCTGCCCAGCGTCGTCTACCGCCGCAAGGGCTACGACTACGGGATCATCTCGCTCGCCAACTGAGCCCGGACAATCCCCCGGAACACCCGTCGATCCCGTACCGTCGCGTTCGCCCGGTGCGGGATCGACCCGGTCCGGCATCGACCGGCGCTGCCCGGATCAGCCGGCGTCGTCGCCCGGCAGCCGCGCGAACAGCACGTCGTCGTGCCGGGTGCCCTCCACCCCGGGCAACCGGCCGCGCTGGTAGCCCTCCCGGCGGAACCCGGCCTTCTCCAGCACCCGCTGCGAGCCGAGGTTGTCCGGCAGCGTCCCGGCGATCATCCGGGCGACGCCGACCGTGAAGGCCCACCCGGTCAGCAGTCGCGCCGCCCGGGCCGGATAGCCCCGGCCCCGCCAGGCCGGCAGCATCGAGTAGCCGATCATGGCCAGCCCGGTCGGCGGCTCGTGGTAGAACAGGCCGATGTCGCCGGCCGGCTCGCCGGTAGCCGAGTCGGTGATCACCAGGTCGGCGCGTTCGCCGGCCAGCCAGCGGGCCTCGGCCTGGCGGCAGCGCTCCTCGATTCCGGCCCGCTCCGGCGGCACCGGCGGCACGCTGGTCGCGACCACGTCCGGCACCGAGAGCAGGGCGAAGAGGAAATCGGCATCGTCGGGCCGCAACGGCCGCAGGGCCACCACGCCGTCGTCGAGCCGGCCGTCCGGCAGGTCGGGCAGCAGCCGGGCCGTCGGTCCGGCCGGATCCCCGGCGAGACGTACCCAGGCGATCAGGTCGTGCCGCCCGGTCCGGCCGGCACCGGCCGACCGGCGTACGCCCTCGCGCCGGTATCCGGCGGCCAGCGCGACCCGTTGGCTCGGGGTGTTCTCCCATTCGGTGAGGATCTCGATGCGGGCCAGCCCGGCGGCGAAGGCCACGTCGGTGAGCGCCCGGGTCGCGGCCGTCGCCACGCCACGCCCACGGGCCCAGGGCGCGACCCAGTAACCGATCTCGCCCGATGCCCTCGGCCGGTTGATCCGGTCCAGGCCGACCGCGCCGATCAGCCGGTCGGTGGCCGGGTCGGCGACCGCGTACGCCGCACCGCCGGCCGCCCACGCCGCCCCGGATCCCTCGGTGATCCACCACCGGGCGTCGGTCGTGGTGTAGGGATGCGGCAGCAGCGACAGGAAACGTTGGGTCAGCGGGTCGGCGCAGGCCGTCGCGATGTCCTCGACGTCACCTTCCCGGTACGGCCGCAGCCGTACCCCGTCGCCGTCGATCGGTACCTGCGGCAGGCCGGTGAGAGGCATCATGTGCTCCTGTCGTCAACGAGCAGCGCGCCGACCCAGACGTCGACGCGGGCACCCCGGTGGGCCAGGCCGCCGCGGGTGACGCCCTCGACGGTGAACCCGGCCTTCTCCGCGACCCGGCGCGAGGCGGTGTTCCCGACGTGTGCCCGCCACTCGACCCGGTGCACGATGAGAGCGTCGAAGGCCCAGGCACACACCACGGCCAGCGCGGCGGACGCGTATCCCCGGTTCCGGGCGGCCGGGCTGATCAGGAATCCCACGTCGGCGACGGCCGGGTCGGCGGCGGACAGTCGCAGCGCCATCGAGCCGTCGAACGTCCCGGCCGGCCCGGCGATGGCGAAGACCGCCCCGGCGCCGCGTGCCCACCGCTGTTCGGCGTCGGCGAGGAAGTGTTCGGCGTCGCGTCGGTGGTAGGGGTCGGGTACGGAGGTCCAGCGGATCGCCGCATCGTCGCGGCAGGTCGCCGCGATGCGGTCGACGTCGGCCGGTCCGGGGCGGCGCAGCCGGATCCGGCCGCCCGGGGCGTCCGCCGTCATGGTCGGCTGGTCGCCGGCGAAGACGGCCGCCCGGCGGGCCTCTACCGAGCCGGGGCGGGCCGGTTCCCGACCGGGTGCCGGGATCGGGTCGTCCGGCAGGAGGGAACCGATCCAGCTGTCGGTCTCCCCGGCGCCTGCGGGCGCGTCCCGGCGCAGGATGCCCTCCATGGCGAAACCGGCCCGCAGCGCGACCAGGCGGGAGGCGTGGTTGCCGACCTCGGCACGCCAGACCAGCCGGCGTAGCCCGACGGACTCGAAGGCCCACCGCGCCACGATCCGGGTCGCCCGTACGGCGACGCCCCGGCCGCGCGCCCACGGCGCGGTCCAGTAGCCGATCTCACCCTGCCCGCCAGCCCGGTCGAGGCTGACCAGCCCACAGGAACCGAGGAGTTCTCCGGTGGCCGCGTCGCAGACCGCGAACGGCGCCCGGGTGCCCGCGGCCCAGCCGGCGGGGGCGTGTTCGGCGACGAACCCCACGGCGTGCTCCGGCAGGTAGGGCGACGGGACCGTGGTCCACCGGGAGATCGCCGGATCCTGGCAGGCGCGGAGCACCGCGTCGACGTCGTCGGGGCGCCACGGCCGCAGCGTCAGACCGGCTTCGGTGATCGTCGGCGGCTCCACCGGCGCCATCCTGCCGGATGTTCCGGGGGCTCACCAACGGGATTCGTCGTCAGTATCTGGGCGTAATGTTCGCTTACCTGCATTTCCCTAGTGGGCGCGGCTGCCGTTTGCCCCAGTGATGCGCCTACGATGGTTCGGCAGACAGCCTAGGGGAGCGTTGATCCGTGTCGATTCTGGAAAAGGTACTGCGTGCCGGCGAAGGCCGCATGGTGCGCCGGCTCAAGGCCGTTGCCAACGCCGTCAACTCGATCGAGGACGACTACGTCGACCTTACCGACGCCGAGCTGCGGGAGTTGACCGACCAGTACCGGGAGCGCATCGCCGACGGCGAGAGCCTCGACGACCTGCTGCCGGAGGCGTTCGCGACCGCCCGTGAGGCGGCGTCGCGGGTGCTCGGTCAGCGCCACTACGACGTCCAGATCATGGGCGGCGCGGCGTTGCACTTCGGCAACATCGCCGAGATGAAGACCGGTGAGGGCAAGACCCTGACCTCGGTGCTGCCCGCCTACCTCAACGCCCTGTCCGGCAAGGGCGTGCACATCGTCACCGTCAACGACTACCTCGCCGAGCGTGACGCGGCCTGGATGGGCCGGGTGCACCAGTTCCTCGGCCTCAGCGTGGGCGTGATCCTGCCCAACCGGCCGTCCGCCGAGCACCGCGCCGCCTACGAGTGCGACATCACGTACGGCACCAACAACGAGTTCGGCTTCGACTACCTGCGCGACAACATGTCCTGGTCGAAGGACGAACTGGTGCAGCGCGGCCACAACTTCGCGATCGTCGACGAGGTCGACTCCATCCTGATCGACGAGGCCCGCACCCCGCTGATCATCTCCGGTCCGGCCGAGCACTCGGCCCGCTGGTACGGCGAGTTCGCCCGGGTCGTCGCCCGCCTGCAGTCCGGCAAGGACGGCGAGGGCGACTACGAGGTCGACTACGCCAAGCGGACCATCGCGGTGACCGAGCGGGGCGTGGCCAAGGTCGAGGACCGGCTCGGCATCGACAACCTCTACGAGTCGGTCAACACCCCGCTGGTCGGCTACCTCAACAACGCGATCAAGGCCAAGGAGCTCTACAAGCGCGACAAGGACTACATCGTCAACGAGGGCGAGGTCCTCATCGTCGACGAGTTCACCGGTCGCATCCTGCACGGCCGCCGCTACAACGAGGGCATGCACCAGGCCATCGAGGCCAAAGAGGGCGTGGAGATCAAGCAGGAGAACCAGACCCTCGCCACGATCACCCTCCAGAACTACTTCCGCCTATACGGCAAGCTGTCCGGTATGACCGGTACCGCCCAGACCGAGGCCGGCGAGTTCAACAAGGTCTACAAGGTCGGCGTGGTGACCATCCCGACCCACCGGGCGATGGTCCGCCTCGACCGGCCCGACGTCATCTACAAGACCGAGAAGGCCAAGTTCAACGCCGTCGTCGAGGACATCGCCGAGCGGCACGTCCTCGGCCAGCCGGTCCTGGTCGGCACGGTCTCGGTCGAGAACTCCGAGATCCTGTCGCAGCTGCTGCGCCGGCGGGGCATCCCGCACGCCGTACTGAACGCGAAGTTCCACGCCAAGGAGGCCGAGATCGTCGCCCAGGCCGGCCGTAAGGGCGCGGTCACCGTGGCGACCAACATGGCCGGTCGTGGCACCGACATCCTGCTCGGCGGCAGCGCCCAGCACCTGGCCGAGGCCGAGCTGCACCAGCGGGGGATCGACCCGGTGGAGCACGCGGAGGAATACGCCAAGGCGCTCGAGGAGATCCTGCCCAACTGGAAGCGGGCCTGCGACGAGGAGGCCGAGGAGGTCGCCGCCGCCGGTGGCCTCTACGTCCTGGGCACCGAGCGCCACGAGTCGCGCCGGATCGACAACCAGCTGCGTGGCCGGTCCGGCCGGCAGGGTGACCCCGGTGAGTCCCGCTTCTACCTGTCGCTCCAGGACGAGCTGATGAAGCGGTTCCGGGCGGGCGCGGTCGAAGCGGTCATGGAGCGCTTCAACATCCCCGAGGACGTGCCCATCGAGTCGAAGATGGTCACCCGGCAGATCAAGAGCGCCCAGGCCCAGATCGAGGGCCAGAACGCCGAGATCCGCAAGAACGTCCTGAAATACGACGAGGTCCTCAACAAGCAGCGCCAGGTCGTCTACGCCGAGCGCCTCCGGGTGCTCAACGGCGAAGACCTCAACGACCAGGTGACCCACATGATCGACGATGTCGTCGACGCGTACGTCCGGGGGGCGACCGCCGAGGGCTACGCCGAGGACTGGGACCTCGACCAGTTGTGGTCCAGCCTCAAGCAGCTCTACCCGATCGCGGTGACCGTCGAGGACCTCGAAGAGGAGGTCGGCGGCGAGCGCAACAACCTGGACCAGGACTTCCTGCTCACCCGCCTGAAGGAGGACGCCCACGCGGCGTACGAGCGGCGCGAGGAGGAACTGGGCGAGGAGGCGGTACGCCAGCTGGAGCGGATGGTGCTGCTCCAGGTCATCGACCGCAAGTGGCGTGAGCACCTCTACGAGATGGACTACCTGCAGGAGGGCATCAGCCTGCGGGCGTACGCCCAGCGTGACCCGGTGGTGGAATACCAGCGGGAGGGCTTCGACATGTTCGCCAACATGATGGACGGGATCAAGGAAGAGACGGTCGGCTTCCTGTTCAACCTGGAGGTCCAGGTCGAGGAGGCCCCCCAGCAGGCGCCGGCCGAGGAGGGCGCCGCCCCGGTGCTCGACGAGACCCCCGTCGAGATCCGGGCCAAGGGGCTCGGGCGGGCGCCGCGCAACCAGGGCCTGCAGTACTCGTCGCCGACCATCGACGGTGCCGCCGGCTCCGGTGGGGTGCAGATCGAGAAGGCGGCCCCGACGCAGCCGCCGGCCCCGTCCGCCCCGGCTCTGGGGGTCGGTGGCCGTCCGGCACCGTCGCGACCGGCCCGCCGTCCGGCGCCCGGCCAGGCCGTCGGCGGCAACAGCCCGTCGCGCAACGCGCCCTGCCCCTGCGGCTCCGGGAAGAAGTACAAGCGCTGCCACGGTGGCCCCGGCGCCTGAGACAGGCTGCCGCCGGCCCATCGTCAGCGAGGTCTGAAACGGGCTCCCCCGCCAAGTCGGCGGGGGAGCCCGTTTGCCGTACCGGCGCCCCCGTGTGGCCGGTCTGGCGCCCGGGACGCCCACCGTCACCGCCGGATGGGCGCCCCGGGAGTCGGCTGGTCGCAGACCCCGAGCGGTCGTGGGCTCAGATCAGTTGGGCGGTCGTGCCGAGCCAGACACCCCGGCGGCGCTCCAGCCGGTAGGCCATCGCCCGGACCCGGCCCGCCCGGTCGAGCACCGCGGTCGCCTCGGCGATGCCGGGCAGCGGCTCGGACACCCGCAGCAACCGGGGGCGCAGCAGTTGCCCGGACCGGCCGCGCACGGGCGACCGCGGCCCGGCGAAGCGCCGGTTGGCCGCCGTGATCCGCTCCACGACCGCCTCCGCGTCGCCGGGGACACAGAGCCGGCGCAGATGGGAGACCGGCCGGTATCCGTTGAAGACCTCCAGGCAGGTGCCCAGGAACCGGCGGGCCGCCTGCCGTGCCTCCGGCGATGCCGTCCCGGGACCCGCCGGCGGCCCGGCCACGGACCCGTCCGCCGGCACCCGACCGGCCGGCGACGACGACGCCGGGAACGCGCCGGCCGGGGCGGCGAGCTCCGGATGCGCGATGGTCATGGCCGCCGGACCCGCGGCGTACGCACCGGGCTGGCCCGGACCGTGGGCGGGCCGGACGCCCGGCCGGGGGACGGGCAGGGCGGGCGGTGACTCGCGCCGCCGGCCACGCGGCGGGCGGGTGCCGGCCAGGTCCAGGGTGAGCTGGCCGGCACCGGTCAGCTGGCTCCACGGGTCGCGGGGCGACTCGTCGTCGTATGGCGGATCGAGGGGCGGAACGGCGCGCACCCGTACGGACTGTCGGGCAGGGGGCCGGGTCAGGGTTGCTCGCACGGCGTTCCTCTCCTGAGTTGATCTTGCGTTTGCTTTCGTTTGCCTCCGACAGCACTAATTTGTAGATGGGTTCCAATGTGTCGGTCAACGCTTGCGAGCTGAAAAAAGCCACCCGCGACAAGGCGCGGATGGCTGCGAAACGGTCGAAAGGCGTATCAGTCAGGCTCGCGGTCGACGAGCGGGTTCTCCTGCACCCACTCGGCGGTCTCGGCGTACTTGCGCTGGATGTACTCCTCCAACCGGGCCCGCTCGACCCGCCACTGACCCCGTCCACCGATTTTGATCGCGGGCAGCTCGCCGCTGCGGACCATGTGGTAGACCTGCGAATCCGAGACGTTCAGCTCGGCGGCGACGTCGGACAGTTGCAGGAACCTGGGCGGCACGGCGACTCCCGGCGGTGGGGGTGACTCCTGGTTGCCTCAGTTTGCCACCGGTGGCCTGCGATGCCGCTACCCATGCGGTCCGGCCGGCCCGTCGACCGCCCCGACAGCCAGGTCACGCTCGGGTAGCGGACTCGAATAGACGACGCTGGTGGTGACCCCGCCCAGCCCCGAGATCCGGCCGGTCACCGACTCCAGGTGCCGCATCGAACGGGCCACCACCTTGAGCACGAAGCAGTCCTCCCCGGTCACGTGGTGGGCCTCGACGATCTCCGGTGTGGAGTCGAGCAGCGCGTGGAACGGCCGGTAGTTGCCCGTCGGGTAGCGCAACCGGACGAACGCGAGGATCTCCAGGCCGACCCGTTCCGGCCGGACCACCGCCCGGTAGCTGGCGATGACACCGCACTCCTCGAGCCGGCGCACCCGTTCGGCGACGGCGCTCGGCGACATGGCCACGGTGCGGGCCAACTCCGCGTAGCTGGCCCGGCCATCGGCCTGCAACGCCGTGAGAATCCGCCAGTCGGTCTGGTCAAGTGCCGGTGATTCCGTGGTCATCCGGCAAACCTACCGTGGAACCGGTGGCTTCTGCGCCGATGCGCCGTTGACCGGGCGTTCCCGGGGCCGACGGTGCGCCGTACCGTCTGATCATGACGACAACCACCGCGAACCCGGTGCTGGCCGTGCCGCCGGCAGCGCCCGACCAGGCCGCCGCCTGGTTCGCCGCCAAGCTGGCCGCGCAGACCGACGTCGCCGACGTGCGGGCCGCGCTCCTGCTGGCCGACCCCGGCTTCACCCTCGTCGACAGCCGTTCGCTCGCCGCCTGGCGGCAGGGCCACATCCCCGGCGCGGTGCATCTGCCGACCGCGATGATCCCGGTCCGTGGCCACCGGCTGCTCGACCCCCACCGGCCGGTGGTCACCTACTGCTGGGGACCGGGCTGCGACGGCGCCACCCGGGCCGCACTCGCCCTGGCCCGACGCGGCTACCTGGTCAAGGAGATGATCGGCGGCATCGAGTACTGGATCCGGGAGGGCTTTCCGGTCCAGGTCGGCGACGAGATCCACGAGCGGCCCGCCGACCCGCTGACCGCACCGGCGGCGCGCTGACGCCGCCGCCCTTCCCCGGCCGGTCGCCGCCCGGTGTAGGACAATGGGCGGCGCCGCGCCAGATCGGAGTCCGCGCGGCCACCGGCCCGCGCGCCGGTCGCGGAAACGGAGACCTCGCGGTGCCAGACGAACTGATCAGGGTGTACGTCCCGGCCACCGTGCCGATGCTGGCGATGCTGCGGGCCGAGGGCGCCCTGCCCGGCCCCGAGGCGCACGCCGTCACCCCGGCACTGCGGGAGTGGTACGCCGAGGGCGACGAGGAGGAACTCGAGTACGTCGCCTTCACCCGCGCCGCCCAGGCAGCGCTTCCGCTGCTGCACGCCGACCCGGACGCGCCCCGCCGCCGGGTGGTCGTCTCGGCCGACCTGCCGGCCTCGGCGGTGCGCAACGGCGCGTACGAACTCGGCTCCAGCAGCGTCGGGCTGGCCGGACCCGTTCCGCTGCGGGCGGTCGCCGCGATCCACGTCGACAGCACCGACGCGACCGACGACGTCGCTGCGGCGGCCGCCGTCGTCGAGCAGGCCCTGGCTGGTGACGACGACGCGCAGTTCACCGTCGACGGGACCGAGGACCACGAACTCGAGTGGTACGACGCCTCCGAACTGCCCGTCCTGCTCGACGCCTGAGCCGGACCGGTGGCTCGGCTACCGGGCGGGCTTGAGGGTGCGGCCGAACGCGATCGTCGCGGTGAGCGCGCCGATGAAGAGCACCATCAGGGCGAACATGATCCGGTCGCTGTCCGCCTGGGCGCGGACCAGCCGGTCCACCTCGCTGATCGAGCTGACCGCTTCGAGCACCCGTGCCCCGCCGACCCGGGTGACCACCTCGCTGACCAGCAGCAGCAGGCCGGAACCGGCCCCGCCGAGCATGTACGCCGGCCAGCGGGGGGCCGGCACACCCGACGACCGCCGGCCCACCAGCCGCAGGTAGCCGAAGACGACGAACCCGGCGACCAGGCCGCTCAGCACCGTCGACGCGAGCGTGAGCCGGCCGGCGGCACTCTGCTGCGAGGCGCCGCTCTCACCGGCGCCCAACAGCGGCAGCAGCGCCCCCCGGAAGACGTTGAGGAGCAGGACGACCGCGAACAGCGCGAGCGTGGCGGCGGCCACCCCGGCCAGCGCCGGCGCGGCGGCGCGACTCACGGCCGTGGCGGCGGCCGCCCCGCCGACGATCACCGCGGCGGCGACCGTGCCGGCGAGGATCGTGCCGGCCGCGCCGCCGTACCAGACGCTGCCGGCGAACGCGGCGGCGAGCCCGATCACCATGCTCGCGCCGATCGCGGCGGTGAACCGTACGGCCGTGCCGGGCCACCGGCGGGCGGCCAGGTTGGCCGCCGTCAGCCCGACGGCGGCACCGGCGACCACGCTGGCCGAGACGACGTTGGGCAGCGCGATCGCGGTCGAGGCCAGCGCGATCGCGTCGGTCACCGAGGTCGCGATCGCGTCGCGGAGCAGCCAGAGCGAGGCGGCCAGCCAGCCGACGGCGAGCAGGGCCACCAGTGCGGCACCCGGCGCCAGCACGCCCAGGCGCCCGTCCGGGTCGACGTCGCCGTCGGTGTCGTCGTCCCCGTCGTCGTCACTGCCGACCGGCCCGGCCGCCGCGGCGTCCAGGTCGGCGTCGGCGGACCCGGGCGGGCCGGTCTCGGCGGCCGGGGGAGCGGCGCCGCCGGGCGTCTCCGTGGCCGGCGCCGCGGTGGGGTCGCCGGCCTTCGGTGGCGCGGTGGCGCCGGACTTGTCGGTCATCTTCTCCCCTCCCGGGCGACCGGCCGCGCCGGTCGGACGGCGCGGGATCGGGCGCGGCGCCGCTACGGCACCGGCTCATCAGGGTACGCGGCCCGGCTGGGCCTTCCGGCGGGCGGCGGCTGCCGGCCCGGCGGCCGAGGCGACCGGCAGCCCCCGGACCAGGGCCGGCGGCGGCCGGGCTCGGGGTGGACGGCCTTCGACGTGCGAGTATTGGGATGGACCCGACACCGTGGCATTGGCACCCCCGGAGTCGTCACGCGTTTCGTCAGAACGGCGGCGTTGGCGGGTCCGGTTTCGTCTACCCTGTCGAGATCTTGCGGGAGCCCACCCATGGACGCTGTCTTCTCCGTACCCGAACCGCACAACGAACCGGTCCGCGGCTACGCACCCGGTAGCCCCGAGCGTGACGCCATCGCGCGCCGCCTCGGCGAACTTGCCGCCGAGCGCCTCGAACTGCCGATGACCATCGGCGGTGAACGGCGGATGGGAGCCGGCACGCCGATCGACGTCGTCCAGCCGCACCGGCACTCGCATGTGCTCGGAGTCACCAACAACGCCACCGTCGACGACGCCCGGGCCGCGGTCACCGCCGCGAAGGACGCGTCGTACGACTGGCAGCGGCTCTCGTTCGAAGACCGGGCCGCGGTGTTCCTGCGCGCCGCCGACCTGCTCGCCGGACCGTGGCGGGACACCCTCAACGGCGCGACCATGCTCGGCCAGTCGAAGACGATCCAGCAGGCCGAGATCGACTCCGCCTGCGAACTGGTCGACTTCCTGCGGTTCAACGTGCACTTCGCCCGCCGGCTGATCGCCGAGCAGCCGATCTCGTCCGCCGGCGTCTGGAACCGGTTCGACCACCGGCCGCTGGAAGGCTTCGTCTACGCGATCACGCCGTTCAACTTCACCGCGATCGCCGGCAACCTGCCGGCCGCGCCGGCCCTGCTCGGCAACACCGTGGTGTGGAAGCCGTCGCCGACCCAGCAGTTCTCGGCGCACTTCACGATGCGGCTGTTCGAAGCCGCCGGCCTGCCGCCCGGTGTGATCAACATGGTGACCGGCGACGGCATCGCCGTCTCCGAGGCGGCGCTCGCCGACCCCGACCTGGCCGGCATCCACTTCACCGGCTCCACCGCCGTCTTCCAGCACCTGTGGCGCAGCGTCGGCGAGAACATCGCGAAGTACCGGGGCTACCCGCGCCTGGTCGGCGAGACCGGCGGCAAGGACTTCGTCGTCGCGCACTCCAGCGCCGACGTCGACGCCCTGCACACCGCCCTGATCCGGGGCGCCTTCGAATACCAGGGCCAGAAGTGCTCGGCCGCGTCGCGGGCGTACGTCCCGCGGTCGCTGTGGGAGGGCGGCCTGCGCGACCGGCTCGCCGCCACCGCCGAGTCACTGACGTACGGCGACGTGACCGACTTCGCCAACTTCGGCGGCGCCGTGATCGACGCCCGCTCCTTCGGCCGGCTCGCCGCCGCGCTCGACCGGATCAAGAACTCGCCGGAGAGCACCGTCCTGGCCGGTGGCACCGCCGACGACTCCGAGGGCTACTTCGTCCGGCCGACCGTCGTCGAGTGCACCGACCCGACCAACGAGGTCTTCACCACCGAGTACTTCGGGCCGATCCTCGGCGTACACGTCTTCGACGACGCCCGCTTCGACGAGGTGGTGACGCAGGCCGAGTCGGCGGCGCCGTACGCGCTGACCGGGGCGATCTTCGCCGACGACCGCCGGGTGGTCGACCGGGTGACCGAGAAGCTGCGGTACGCCGCCGGCAACTTCTACATCAACGACAAGCCGACCGGAGCCGTGGTGGGGCAGCAGCCGTTCGGCGGCGCGCGGGCCAGCGGCACCAACGACAAGGCCGGCTCGTGGCACAACCTGCTGCGCTGGACGTCTCCCCGCACGCTGAAGGAGACCTTCGTTCCGCCGACCGACCACACCTACCCCCACATGTCCTGACCGTTCGCTAGTCCGGCCCACCCGTCCCGCCGCCCCAGCCCGCCCCTGTCCCGCCGCGCGTCCTCCCCGAGCCCTCCCCGAGCGTCGATCTTGGGGATGTATGCAAACAAAACGGGGCATGATCTTGGCAACAAGTCCTTGATCAACGCGTCTGGGTGGGGCGGGCGCGGGGAGGGGGTGGGTGGGGCCGGGGGCGTCAGGCGGGGGAGACGGACTCGATCCGGTCCAGGGCGAACATCCGTTCGTCGTCGCGTAGGTGGCACCAGGCGGCGAGCAGGTGCCGGTCGACGTCCAGCGGCTCGATGACCCGGGTGGTCAGTTCACCCGACGAGTCGCAGTAGTCGATCTTCACCCGGCCGCCCCCGACGGTCGCGTCGACCAGCAGCGCCCGCTCGTCGGCCCGCAGGTGGGCGGCGTGCCGCTCGACCAGCGGCCGGACCAGTTCCATCGTCAGGGCCGGCTGTTCGACGCCGGGTGACGTGAGCAGGTCGAATTCCCGGCCGCCGGGATCGTCGGCAAGCCCGGCCGCCGCGGTGGCGAGCAGCCGTTCGGCGAGTTCGGCCGCCGCCCGGCCGGTGCCGGACCCACCCCCGGCCGGCCCGTCACCGCTGCCGTCGGCCCGGCCCGCGCGGCCCGGTGCCGGCGTACCGCCGCCCGGCGCCGAAGCGACGCGCCCCGGAGCCGACGGGTCGCGCCCCGGAGCCGCGCCGTGAGCCGACGCGCCGCGAACCGACGACGACGCGGCGCGACCACCCCGCAGCGCCGGGGCGCGTCGGCGGGTCGGCCGCTCGACACGGACCTCGCCGTCGCCGTCCTCGCCGATCGGGGCGAATCCGGCGGCCCGCAGCGCGTTCAGGGTCTTCGCCATCGGCTGGGCGCTGGCCAGCACGGTCGGGGCGAGGACCCGCAGTTCGAGCGCCCGCAGGGCCCGGGCGGCCGCGATCTCGGTGACCAGGGCCGGGTCGTCGGCGTGCAGGACGCAGCCGACGGCGCGTACCCGGACCCGGCCGTGCTGCCGGCCGACATCGTTGACCAGGTATTCCAGCGTCTGCGGCAGGTCGCCGCCGGCGGCGGCGCGGCGTAGCGCGGCCAGCAGCGCGGACGGTTCGTGGCCGGCGTCGAGAGCGGCGCGTACGGAGGCGGCGCTGAACCGCCAGGTGGCGGCGCCGCCCCGCGATTCCCGGCGAGCGGCCGCGTCGAGCAGTTCGGCGAGCGCGGCGGCCGGCAGGCCGGGTACGACGACGGTCAGGTCGTTCTGGAAGACGGCCGAGCCGACCGATGCCGGCAGCAGGCCCGCCGCCACGTCCTCCAGGGTGTCGGGGGCGTGCAGCAGCGCCCGGCCGAGCGGGGTCAGCACGCCGTGCGCCGCCACCGCGACGAGTTGCGCCTCCCGCCACAGGCCGGCCACCAGGGCGCCGTCGCGCTGGCCGGAGAGCAGTGGCAGTTGCCAGGTGAGCGTGTCGGCGAGCCGGTGCGGGTCGGTGATTCCCCGACCGGGCGGCAGTTCGTCCAGGGTGCGCAGCAGCGCCGGCCGCAGGTCGAGGGCGGCCAGCCCGGAGCCGTCGCGGAGCAGGGCCGCCGGCGGCCGCCCGGTGTCGCCGGTCGCGGCCGCCAGCGGTACGGCGGGCAGCCGCTGCCACCCGCGCAACAGCACCGGCAGCCGGGCGCCCGGTTCGGCCTGGGCCCAGTCGTCGTACGCGTCGGTCGGCAGCACCTCCTCGCGGGCGACACCGACCAGCCCGGCGGCGTACGCGAGTTCGAGCCACAGCCGTACCTCGGGCTCGTCGCAGCCGACGGCGCGGGCCAGCCGGCGCAGTTCCCGGCTGCCGACGCCGCCGGCCTTGAGCAGCGCGACCGGGGTGACGGCCGCGGCCTCGACGACGGCGGCGACCCGTTCCACGGCGGTGCTGGCGGCGGCGACGGTCTCCCGGTCGACGGCGCCGGTGGGCGTGTCGCCGAGCGCCAGCCGGGGCGGGTGCGGGGCGAACGGGGCCCGCCAGTGCGGACCACGCAGTGCCAGGCCGACCTCGCGGGGCAGTTGGGCGTGCCGCCAGCCGTCCCAGACCAGCAGGCCCCGGCGGATCGCCCACTCCAGGGCGGCGCCGTCGGGCCGGGCGGACTCGAAGTCGTCGGGTGCCTCGGTGAGCGGGCCGTCGTGCGCGACGCGGTCGAGCAGCAGGCGTACCTCGGCCGGGGCGGCGGCGACCATCGCGCGGACCCGGTCCGGGTCGGCGAGGGCGGCGACGAGGGCGTCGGGTGTGGCGGACGGCAGCCGCCACAACCGGGCCATGTCGTCCAGTTCCGGCGGGAACAGGGCGGGCGCCAGTTCGGCGGCGGGCAGGCCGAGGCCGAGCGGGAACGTGAACGCCGACCACAGCGCGCCGGCCATCCGCAGCTCGTCGCCGTCCGCCCAGACCAGCGCCCGCTGGCCGAGGATCTCCAGGGTGGCGGCGAGTTCGGCGTCGTCCGGGGCGCGGCCGATCAGTTCGGCCAACCGGGTACGGGGCACCGCCGGCCCGCCCAGCGCCTGCATCGCCTCGACGAGTTGTACGGCCGGCGCCGGCAGCCGGGCCAGCGCGGCGGCGACCGACTCGTGTCGTTGCAGGCGGGCGGCGAGCGAGCCGAGGTCGGTGACGGCCGGCGCGGCCAGGGCGTCGGGCCGGCGGACGAGGATGGCGGCCAGTTCGTCGGGGGAGCGGCCGGCGAGCCAGCGGGTCAGCGGTGAGGCCACGGCGCACTCAGTCCTCTCGTCCGGTCCGGCCCAATCTCCCGTACCCCCGCGGCCAGGTCAAACTCCGGCACCCGGAGGTGTCCCGGGTTCGTGCCAACCTGGCCCCGCCGGCCCCGGGCGGGGGTGCCGACGCGCATAGCGTGCGGTTCCGGGGAGGACAGTCATGGACACTCTGCTCGACGGCCGGTACCGACTCGAGCGGGAGATCGCCCGCGGCGCGATCGGCGCCGTGTGGCGGGCGGTCGACACCCGCGACGACACCGCGGTCGCGGTCAAACTGCTGCGGCCGGAGGCCGCCGAGCAGCCCGACCTCGTCGAGGCGTTCATCGTCGAGGCGGAGCTGCTGGCCTTGCTCGACCATCCGTCTGTCGTACGCCGTCGGGACTTCGTCGACTCCGCGACCGGGCCGGACGGTGCCGACGGCGAGCTGGCCCTGGTGATGGACCTGGTGGAGGGTGAGGACCTGCGGCGGCGGGTCCGCCGCGACGGGCCGGTGCCGGCGGCGATCGCCGCGGACGTGGTGGCCCAGGTCGCGGACGCCCTGTCCTACCTGCACGGGCGCGGGATCGTGCACGGCGACGTGAAGCCGGGCAACCTGCTGGTGCCGGCGGACGGCGGCCCGGTCCGGCTGGTCGACTTCGGGGTGGCCCGGGCGGTCGAGGGGGTGCCGGCGCGAGCCACCCACGCCACCCCGGAATACGTGGCGCCGGAGGTCGTCGCCGGTGCGCCACCGACTCCGGCCGCCGACGTCTACGCGCTGGGTATCGTGCTCTTCGAGTTGCTCTGCGGCCGCAGCCCGTTCCGGGGCGGTCCGCCGACCGAGGTCATCAACCGGCACGCGACGTGCACGCCGGTGCCGCCGCCGGGGCTGCCGTCGGTGCTCTGGCCGATCATCGAGGACTGCCTGGCGGTCGACCCGGCCGCGCGGCCGAGGGCGTCGCTGCTGGCGGTCCGGCTGCGCGCGGTCCGGTCGGAACTCGACGGTACGGCCGCGGTGCCCGCCCTGACCGCCGGCACGGTGACCTGGTGGCCGCGGCCGGCCGGGGCGACGACCGGGCTGGCCAAGGTCGCCCAGCCGGTGACGTGGGTGCCGCTGCGGGCGGCCCCGGTCTCGCCCGCGTCGGCGTACTCGGGGCGGATGGTCGCGATCCCGGTCGCCGGGTTCGAGGCGGCGCAGGTAACGCCGGCCGCCCCGGTGGTGCTCGGTGCCGCGTACGGCACGGCGAGCCCATGGCCGGGTGCGGTGACCGAGGCGCTGCCGACGGCTGGCACGGGCAAGACCGTCCGACGTGGTCGGGCACCGCTGGTCGTGGCCGGGGTGGGTGCGGCGGCGGTGCTGCTGGCGGCCCTGGCCGGCGGGCTGGCGCTGCGGGCCGCGGACGGTGGTCCGGTGCGGACCGGCGGTCCGGTGGTGCCGGCACCCACCGTGCCGGCCGCTGACCGGGGCTCCCCGCCGCCGGGCACCGACCCGTCGGCGACGCCGGGCGGGCCGTCCGGTGGTCCCTCGTCCGAGCCGGAGGCTGGGCCGTCCGGTGGACCGGACCCGGCGGACGGTGGACCGTCCGCGCCGCCGTCGGGGCCGGAAGCTGGCGGGCCGGGTGGACCGGGTGGGCCGTTGGTGCCCGGTACGCCGGGTCCGGGGCTGACGACGGTCCCCCGACCGGGTACGAGCGGCCTGCCGGGTATCGGTGAGCCGATGCCGACGATCCCGGGGTTCGGGGCGCCCGGAATGGCCGGTTAAAAGGGACAAACTTGCCGTCCGATGGACACCGCGCCCACAAGAACCGCCCACGCATCGATGGTCCTCACCAGACTGTCTGCCACCGACAGTGCACAGTGGAGCACTCGGCGTTTTGGATCATGCCAAATCCTGGACGTGGAGGCGACAAAGTGGCAGCGTAGAGGGTATGGCGGATTCTCAGATCAACCCCACGGCGGCCGCTCTGTTGGGCCTCCTCCACGAAGGACCGATGACCGGCGGTCAGCTGATGGCCGCGGCCGAGCGGCGGCTCGCGCCCTACTGGTCGATGACACGCAGCCAGGTCTACCGGGAACTACCGGCCCTGGCCGACCTGGGCTACGTCCGGCTCGGTAAGCCCGGCCCCCGGTCCAGCCAGCCCTACGCGATCACCGCGGCGGGCAAGCGGGCGTTCTCCCGCTGGCTGACCGAGGCTCCCGGTCGCGACGCCGTACGCAACCCGATCGCGCTTCGGGTGGCGTTCGGCGAGCAGCACTCCGGCAACCAGTTGACCAACCTCTACTCCGGTGCGAGCGACTACCACTCCGAGGCCCTCAGTCACGCCCGTGAGCAGGTCAAAGAGGCCAAGAAGGCGGGTGACGGCTACGGCGCCGCGGCGCTGGAGTTCGCGGTCGCCTACCACAAGGCGGCCCTCAACTGGCTCAAGGCGGTGCCGGCCGGCTGAGCCGCGGCGGGCGTGGTGGGACGGGAGCCGCGCCCGGCTCGCCGGGGCGGCGTACTCTTGGATGTCGTGACCGCTGCCGATTACGCCGACCAGCTCAAGACACTCGACGCCACACTCCGGAACATCGAGGCCGTGCTCGATGTCGACCGGCTCCGCCGGGAGAAGGTGGAGTTGGAGGAGACGGCCTCCGCCCCTGACCTGTGGGACGACCAGGCCCGTGCCCAGCAGGTGACCTCGAAGCTGTCGTACGTCAACGGCGAGATCACCAAGCTGGAGCGCCTCCGTGGTCGGCTCGACGACGCCCACGTGCTCCTCGAACTGGCCGAGGCCGAGGACGACCCCGGGTCGCTCGAGGAGGTCGGCACCGAGATCCAGGGGCTCGGCAAGGCGATCGACGAGCTCGAGGTCCGCACCCTGCTCAGTGGCGAATACGACTCCCGTGAGGCGCTCGTCGCCATCCGCGCCGGGGCGGGTGGCGTCGACGCCGCCGACTTCGCCGAGATGCTGCTGCGGATGTACCTGCGGTGGGCGGAGCGGCACGGCTACCCCACCGAGGTCTACGAGACGTCGTACGCCGAGGAGGCCGGCCTCAAGTCGGCCACCTTCGCCGTCAAGGCCCCGTACGCGTACGGGACGCTGAGCGTCGAGTCGGGCACGCACCGGCTGGTGCGGATCAGTCCGTTCGACAACCAGGGGCGCCGGCAGACGAGCTTCGCGGGCGTAGAGGTGTTGCCGGTCACCGAACAGACCGACCACATCGACATTCCGGAAAACGAGATGCGGGTCGACGTCTACCGTTCGTCGGGTCCTGGTGGACAGAGCGTCAACACCACCGACTCGGCGGTGCGGATCACCCACATCCCGACCGGCATCGTCGTCACGTGTCAGAACGAGAAGTCCCAGTTGCAGAACAAGGCGTCCGCGCTGCGGGTGCTCCAGGCCCGGCTGCTGGAGCGCAAGCGGCAGGAGGAACAGGCAAAACTCGAAGGGCTGAAGACCGACGCCGCCGGCTCGTGGGGCGACCAGATGCGCTCGTACGTCCTGCACCCGTATCAGATGGTGAAGGATCTCCGAACGGAGCAGGAGACGGGCAATCCGTCCTCCGTTTTCGACGGTGACCTCGACGGATTCATCGAGGCGGGTATCAGGTGGCGTAAGCAGCGGCAGCTCGCGGGCGAGGCGGCCTAGGCCGGCTGGGGGCTCCGGGGGATCGCTGGCACTTTTCGGACAATACGGGTGCGGTCGGTCGATGGCGACTTGGCGATTTCGTTACACGGCGTAGACTCACCACCCGTGATTCTGCTCGAGCAAGTGACGAAGACGTACCCGAAGGCGTCCCGGCCGTCGCTGGACGACGTATCGGTCTCGATCGAGAAGGGCGAGTTCGTCTTCTTCATCGGTCCCTCCGGCTCCGGTAAGTCCACGATCATCAAGTTGCTGCTGCACGAGGTGCAGCCCAGCAAGGGCAAGGTCATCGTGAACAGCCGCGACGTCACGTCGATGCGCTCCTGGAAGATCCCTCACTTCCGGCGCTCGATCGGCTGTGTCTTCCAGGACTTCCGCCTGTTGCCCAACCGCACCGCGTACGAGAACGTGGCGTTCGCCCTCGAGGTGATCGGCAAGACCAAGGCGGTCGCCCGCCGGGTTGTCCCCGAGGTGCTCGAACTGGTCGGCCTCGGTGGCAAGGAGCACCGCTACCCGCACGAGCTGTCCGGTGGTGAGCAGCAGCGGGTCGCGGTCGCCCGGGCGTTCGTCAACCGCCCGCTCATCCTGCTGGCCGACGAGCCGACCGGTAACCTCGACCCGGACACCTCGATCGAGATCATGCGCCTGCTGGACCGGATCAACCGCACCGGCACGACCGTCGTGATGGTCACCCACGACTCAAACATCGTCAATCAGATGCGCCGCCGCGTCATCGAGATCGAAAGCGGCCGGATCGTCCGCGACCAGGCCCGCGGCGTCTACGGCTAGGTTCCGCGCCCCCGTACGGCTCCACGACCTGAGCGACACCCTCTCTGCGGAAGACCCCCGGAAGGAAACACCCGATGCGCGCGAAATACGTCCTGTCCGAAGTAATGGTCGGGCTGTGGCGCAACGTGACCATGACCATCGCCATGATCATTACCATGGCCGTGTCATTGACCATGCTGGGTGCCAGCGGCCTGATGTACATGCAGGTCAACTCGATGAAGGACTTCTACTACGACCAGATCGAGGTCTCGATCTTCCTCAAGGGCGACGTCACCGAGGAGCAGCGCTCCACGCTGGACGCCGCGCTGAAGGCCGACCCGCTCGTCGCCGAGGTCATCTACGAGTCCAAGGAAGCGGCGTACGAGAAGTTCAAGGCGATGTACCAGGACGCCCCGGACTTCGTCAACGCGGTCAAGCCCGACACGCTGCCCGAGTCGTTCCGGGTCCGGCTCAACGACCCCGAGCAATACCGGCAGATCGTCGACAAGTACCAGGCGAACGAGGGGATCGACGAGATCGTCGACCAGCGCCGGCTGCTCGACAAGATCTTCGGCATTCTCAACTCGGTGCAGAACATGGCGCTGATCGCCGCTTCGATCATGGCCATCGCGGCCCTGCTGCTCGTCGGTAACACGATCCAGGTGGCCGCCTACAGCAAGCGTCGCGAAGTCGCGGTCATGAAGCTCGTCGGCGCGTCCAACTGGTTCATCCAGGCGCCGTTCGTGCTCGAGGCCGTCGTCGCGGGTCTGATCGGCTCGATCATCGGCTTCGGTGGCCTGGTCCTGGCCAAGCTCTTCCTGCTCGACGGCTCGCTGCGCGAACTCACCGACCTGCTCACCCCGATCGAGTGGAACAGCGTGCTGCTGATGTTCCCGCTCATGGCCGGCGTCGGCGGCCTGGTCAGCGCCGCCACCGCCTGGGTCACGCTCCGCTTCTACCTGCGGGTCTAGCCGGCTCTGCCGGCCTACTTGCGGGGCTGGCCGGCTCTGCCGGCCTACTTGCGGGTCGAGTCGGCTCTGCCGACGATGCTGCGGGTCTAGGTCGGGCTGTGCCAGTGCATGTCTTGGTCGGCCGGCGCGCATCCGGCTGACACCTACGATTGCCGCCACCCGGGATGTCCGGGTTGGCGGCGATCGTTCTTTTCGGGGAAAGTGGTGGCTATTTTGCTGATGTGTCGCATGTGACCAAGTACGGTGACCTTCACGTACGAGTGGAGGGTGTGCCGTGGACTCGTATCGGATGTTCCGTCATGTCGCCCTGGTCGCGACCGTGTTCGCGGTCATGCTCGCCTCGGCCTGCCCGGTCAACGCCAACCCTCGCGACGACCAGAAACGCATCGAGGCGGAGATGGCCCGGGCCGGTTCGATCCTTGAAGGAGCCACCGAGCGGGCGCAACAGGCGGCGAAGCTCCTCGCCGCCGCCAACGGCGCCATGCCCGCCGCACAGAACCTCGTCGCGCAGCGCCGGGGTGAGGTCGCCGCCGCCGAGACGGCGGCCAGCACCGCGCGGCGCAAGGCCGACGAGGCGCAGGGTGCGCTGAAGGCCGCCACCGCCCGGTACGCCGAATCCGAACGCCAGGTCGAAGCCGCCCGGGCACGGGCCGCCGGCTTCGTCGTCGCCAACTACAAGGGCAGCGACCTGGCGACCGTCAACATGCTCCTCGCCGCCCGTGGCCTGCTCGACGCCGCCGACCGGTACGGCTACTTCGAGCGGATCATGAGCACCGAGAAGGCGGCCATCGACGCGCTGACCGACGCCCGGCTCGACGCCAAGCAGAGCCAGAACGAGGCCACCCTTGCCCGCCAGGCCGCCGAGACCGCCCGGATCGAGGCCGATCGGGCCCTCGCCGACGCCCGGGCCGCCCAGGCGCAGGCCGAGGCCGCCGCCGCCCAGGTCGTCGCGCTGACCACCCAGCGCACCGAAGCGCTCGCCATCGCCGAACAGGAGCGTGGTGCCAGCCTAGCCAAATACGAGGAGGCGAAGCGGGAAGCCGCCCGGATCGAGGCGGAACTCGCCGCCTGGGAGGCCCGGCAGGTGGGGAACCGGCCGGGCGGCAACGCCGCACCGCCGCCGGTCAAACCCGGGGCCAGGTTCCTGATGCCGGTACGCGGCTGGAAGTCCAGCGACTACGGCATGCGCTTCGACCCGTACTACCGGGTCTGGCAGCTGCACGCCGGGGTCGACATCGCGGCCGGCGGCGGGCAGCCCATCCACGCCGCCGCCGACGGCACCGTGATCCGCGCCGGCTGGAACGGCGGCTACGGCAACTACACCTGCCTCAGCCACGGCAGGTCCGGCGGCAAGGGACTGAGCACCTGCTACGCCCACCAGTCCAGCATCGGCGTACGGGCCGGCCAGTACGTGCGCCGGGGCCAGGTCATCGGCCGGGTCGGCACCACCGGCGCCTCGACCGGCAACCACCTGCACTTCGAGGTGCGCCTCAACGGTTCCCCCACCAACCCGCTGAGCTGGCTCCCCGGCTGCCTCTGCTGACCCTCGCCCGCGCCTCCCGCCCCGCGATCTTGCAGTTATCTCCCCCTTAAGTCCGGTTTGTCGGGCGACAAGTGCAAGATCGACGGGAAAGGGCGGGGCGGGTCGTGCGTTGATCCGGGTAGCATGGCTCGGCTTGACGCCGGGGAGAACAGAAGGAGGTGTGCCGATGCCGCGGGAAAAGGGGCGCAAGGTCGTCGCCTCCAACAAGAAGGCGCGACACGACTACGCGATCCTCGACACGTACGAGGCGGGCATGTCGTTGACCGGCACCGAGGTCAAATCCCTCCGGGCCGGGCGGGCGTCGCTCGTCGACGCGTTCGCGCAGGAACGGGACGGAGAGATCTTCCTGTACGGGATGCACATCCCGGAATACGCGATGGGCACGTGGACCAACCACGAGCCGCGCCGCACCCGCAAGTTGCTGCTCAAGCGGCTCGAGATCAGCCGCATGATCGGCAAGCTGCGGGAGAGCGGGCTGACCCTGGTGCCGCTGTCGGTCTACTTCTCCGACGGCTGGGCCAAGGTCGAGATCGGCCTGGCCAAGGGCAAGAAGACGTACGACAAGCGGCAGGACCTCGCCAAGCGCGACGCCGACCGCGAGATCCAGCGCGCCGCCGGCCGGCGGGGCAAGGGCATGTACGACTGAACCACCGGCCGCCGCCACCCCGGACCGATGGTCGTGGGCGGCGGCGCCGGACCGGTCCGGCGGTATCCGGAATGAAGTCCGTGGCGCGAGACGTTACGCTTACGTGGCTGCAACCGGTGCGGCACATCCAGGGGGTGACTGGTTTCGACTTCGTACGTTGCGGCAGGGGAAGCGAGCCGAGGAAGCCGACGTCGTCTCGAGAATCGTTCGTCGGAAACCAATAAGCGCCAAGCAAAATCGCGCTGACTTCGCTCTCGCCGCCTGAGGCGAGTAGCAAGTCTGTCGGTCTGAGCACGCCTTCGGCCCAGTAACCGGCATCAGCTAGAAGGCTGGCCAACCGGACCTCGTCGCGGGGTCCGTGCGGTGAGACTAATCGCGACTGAGCCCGTCACACCGACTCGCTCGCGTGATCGGTGGGGCCGAGAAAGGCACAGCGAGCTGCGCTCGGAGAAGCCCTGTCAAGGCGCCGAAGGACCCGGGTTCGATTCCCGGCACCTCCACCAGGCAGCGCCCCCGACCCGAACCGGGTCGGGGGCGCTTTGCTGTCCGGGCCGCCCCGGGTGGAACCTGTGGCCGCCGCCCGGCGTCCGACTGGTATGCGCCGTCTCGCCAGTGTCCTCGCCGTCGCCCTGTGCGTCACGCTGACCGCCTGCGGGCAGAGCCCGGGTGGCCCGGGCGACCCCGCCCCGGACCCGGACGGGTTCGCCGAGCGGGCCACCGCCGTCGCCGAGAACTGGCGGGCCCGGCCCGCCGACGCATGGCACACCGGCTATCTGCCGCTGCAGAACGCCACCGTGCTGGCCGGCAACCCGAAGCTCACCGCCGACGCCGAGATGGCGTTCAACGCCGGCTGGTACACCCTCAAGACGACGCTGCCGACCGACCCGCCGCCCGGGGGAGTCGTCCGGTTCGCCGACGGGGAGCTGCCGACCGCACTGGTCGGCGCCGCCGAGGCGTACCGGGAACTGGACCAGGGCGACCCGGCACCGTGCCCGCAGCAGCCGGGCGGCGCGCAACCGACGCCGACCGGCGGCCCGGACGAGTCCGTCAGCTCCGCCGCGCCGTGCGGCGTGCTCACCGTCACCGGGGTCGAACTCGGCGAGGTGGCCGTGCTCACCAGTCGCGGCGAGGCGCGGGTCCCGGCCTGGCTGTTCCAGGTCGCGGAACTCCCCGTTCCGGTCGCGCGGGTCGCGGTCGCGCCGGCCGACACCGCCGCGCTGCCGCAGGTGGCCGAGCCGACCGGGGCGCCGCCGGCCGGACTGGTCACCGTCCAGGACCTGTCGGACGTCGACGGCAGCCAGATCACCTTCCGGCTCGGCATCGGGGCCTGCGACACCGACCCGAAGCCGTTCGTCGAGGAGTTCGACGACGCGGTCGTGGTCAGCGGCACGGTGACCAGGCCGACCGCCGGCGCGTGCACCGACCAGCTTCTGTTCGAGCCGGTCACCGTGACGCTGGCCGCGCCGCTCGGCGACCGGCCCGTCCTCGACGCCGTCACCGGCCAGCCGATGCGGCTGCCCATGTTCCGATGATCCCGTGTGGAGGAGGGGGATCCAGATGTGTACGGTGCCCGCTCAGGGCAGGTCGAACGGGAGCTTGATGCCGTCGAGCGCGTTCGGACACGGGCAGGAGCGCTCGGCCGGCAGCGCGGCGACCGCGTCGAGCAGGACCTCACGCAGCCGGGCGGTGTTCTCCGCGAACACCCGGAAGACCTCCTCCTGCGTGACGCCGTGGCCACCCTCCACCCCGGCGTCGAGGTCGGTGACCAGGGCCACCGAGGTGTAGCAGAGCGCCAGTTCCCGGGCCAGGACCGCCTCCGGGTGGCCGGTCATGTTGACCACGGCCCCGCCGATGCTGGTGTACCAGCGCGACTCGGCCCGGGTCGAGAACCGCGGACCCTCCACGACGACCATCGTGCCGCCGTCGGTCGCCGCGACGTCGTGACCGCGGGCCGCGTCGAGGACCACCGTACGGCCGACCGGGCAGTACGGGTCGGCGAACGAGACGTGCACCGCACCCCGGTCGTAGTAGGTCTGCACCCGACCGGTGGTGCGGTCGATCAACTGGTCCGGCACGACGAACGTGCCCGGCCCCAGCTCCGGCCGCAGCCCGCCGACCGCGCACGGCGCCAGGACCTGCCGTACGCCGATCGACCGCAACGCCCACAGGTTGGCCCGGTAGGGGATCAGGTGCGGCGGGTGGCGATGGTCCCGCCCGTGCCTGGGCAGGAAGGCGACCGGCCGCCCGCCCACCTCGGCGATCGTGATCGGATCGGACGGTGCGCCGTACGGCGTCTCGACGATGTGCTCGGTGGCGCCGTCGAGGAGCGCGTAGAGGCCGGATCCGCCGATGACGGCGATTTGCGCATGAGGGCTCACCCGGCTTAGCTTTCCCGCCCCGCCAGAAGCCCGCAAGCTCCCGCGAGACAGGTCCCCGTGGCCCTTATCGGCGGCCAGTTCAGCAGGCTATGGTGCGAGGCATGGCGTTGAGGTGGCAGCGGTCCGAGGTCGGTAACTCCCGTGTCCATGGCGCCGAGTAGCGGGTCACGGCCGTGCACGGAGAGGGGCAGGCGATCGGCGGACGGTCGATGGAGTCGCTGACCGGGCAACTGCTCGTCGCGGCACCCGCGCTGAAGGATCCGAACTTCGACCGTACCGTGGTCCTGCTCGTCGCCCACGAACCCGGCGGCGCGCTCGGCGTGGTGCTCAACCGTGCGACCGAGGTGCCGGTCGCCGACGTCCTGTCGTCGTGGGGCGCGCTCGCCGGCGAACCGGCGGTGCTCTTCGAGGGCGGTCCGGTGCAGCCCGAGTCGGCGATCTGCCTGGCCCGGATGCGCACCCCCACCCGCCGGCTGAAGGGCTTCCACCAGGTGTCCGGCGCGGTCGGCACCGTCGACCTGTCCGCCGACCCGGAACGGCTGCGGGAGAGCATCACCGGCATCCGGGTCTTCGCCGGCTACTCGGGCTGGTCGCCCGGGCAACTGGAGGACGAGATCGCGGGTGGCTCGTGGTTCCTGCTCGACGGGCTGCCCGGCGACGCCTTCGTGAACCGCCCCGACGACCTGTGGTCGATGGTCCTGCGCCGCCAGGGCGGCATGATGGCCGCGATGGCCCACTTCCCCTCGGACGTGGCCGTCAACTGACCCGGTCGCGCTCCCCGTTGATCAAGGGCTTGTTGCGGGAAGAGGCGGACGAAACGCCCACGGTTTCTCCTCGATCAGCCCGGCAGTGCGGGTCGATCAGCGTGGCGGCGCGGGTCGATCGGCATGGCAGCACGCGGGGGACCCTCGGATGTGACCGGGCGGGCCGGGGTGTGTACTATTCCGTCAGTGCCCGAGAGATCGGGGACAACCGGGGGCCGTGGCGCAGCTGGTAGCGCACCACACTGGCAGTGTGGGGGTCAGGGGTTCGAGTCCCCTCGGCTCCACCCGTAAGTATCGAAGGCGTTCGTCAGGCATGACGGACGCCTTCGGTCTTTCCCAGGTCCGGTGGTCGTCGGCGACTCGATCCGTCGGCGGCATTCACCTTCAGCGCGTTCGCCATCGGCCGGATGATGCCCGGAAAGCGCCGTGGTGATCGACCCGAACTCCCGTACGGCCGCATTGCTCGCCTGGTGCGGAAACTCATTGATATCGGCCGTGGGCACCTGTGGGTCGGAGGACACTGACGCCATGGCTACGGTTACGTTGATTCGGGCGAACCCCGTGTTTCAGGCGTACGGCGAAGCGGCTTGGAACGTGGTCGCGGGTGACCGTGACAACTATTTCGGGTGGTCGGTCCGCCCGTTCCAGGCGAGAGACTCGGCGCTCCTGACCGGGGTCGCCGCCCACTCCGACAACAATCTCAACCAGAGCACCGACCTGATCGTGCGGCTCTCGCCCAATCAGGGGCCGGTCGGGTCCGGCGGACTGATCCGCATCACCGGGGTGATGGTCAGATGAGACTTCGGGTCGTCTACGACGAGGGCGGGCGCATCGTCGCCGCGGCCGCCGTACCGGAACGGGGCGACGACAGCGTCGTGGTGACGCCGCTGGCCGGACCTCGCCAGGTCGCGGCCGAGGTCGACGTGCCCGACGAGATGGCCGGCGAAGGGCTCGACGTGATCTGTACCCGGATGCGGGTCGACCCGACGAACGGACGACTCACCCCCGACGAGACCGGCCGGTGAGTCGACCCGCCCGGGGCACAGCCCGGGTGGCGGGTCCTGGTGGCCACCGGCCGCGACGGCGGCCGTGGTCGGATCGCGTCGACCACGGCCGCCGTACGCCGGTCAGCCCAGCTTGCCGGCGCCGGCTCCGGCGCGTACGAGGGACGGCACCCTGGACGCCGGGTCGAGCCGGTAGCCGTAGTACGTACCCGGTTCGATGACCGAGCCGGCCGTTTCCGGTACGCCCGAGTTGACGAAGATGTTGTCGCGCTGCACCGCCCGGCCCGGCCCGCTGTCGGCGTAGCCGCTGGCGGAGAAGATCGGGTACGGCACGTTCTCGAAGTAGTTGCCCTCGACCACCACGCCCGCGTTCTCCGTCGACGCGACCGCGTACAGGTCGTTGTTCAGGAAGTAGTTGTTGTAGACGTGGACGGGTTCGGCGAACCGGATCCGCGGGTGGCGCTGCCGGCTGTTGTCGAAGAAGTTGTGGTGGATGCTGACCTTCAGCTTGCCGATGTCGGTCGAACCGGCGCCGTCGGAGTGGCTGATCAGCATGCTCTTGTCGGCGTGGTCGAAGTGGTTCCAGGAGATGGTGACGTAGTCGGCGCCGCGGACCACGTCGATGGAGCCGTCGACCGCGCCGGTGAAGGTGTTGTGGTCGATCCAGATGTGGTGCGACTCCTGGCCGACGTTGATCGCGTCGTCGTCGGCGTCGGTGAACCGGATGTTGCGGACGATCACGTTGTACGACCGGTAGAAGTCCAGCCCGCCACCGGTGATCTCGGCGGTGGAGCCGATCCCGATGATGGTCTTGTTGGGCCGTACGCCCTTCTTGCTGCTGATCCGGATCACGCCCTGGACCTGGATGACCAGCGGGCCGATGGTGTCGATGTACTCGAGGAAGTCGTTGGCGTTGGTGGCGGTGACCACCGGGCCGCCGGCCCCGCCGGTGGTGCCGTTCTGCCCGAGGGCGTTCAGGCTCGCGAAGCCGCCCGGCCGGTCACCCGCGACCGGCGGCGGCGTGGTGGGTGGTGGCGTGGTGGGTGGGGGCGTGGTCGGCGGCGGGGTGGTCGGGGGCGGAGTGGTCGGCCCCACCGTCGGTGTCACGGTCGGCGTCGGACCCGGCGTGACCGTGGAGACGGTCACGTCGTCGAAGTTGGCGCTGGCGTTGAAGGTGGCCAGGCCGACGCCCCCCGAGGCATACCGGGTGTCGGTGGCGACCAGCGGCGTGCCGCCGTCGACCTGGCCGGTCAGGGTGGTGCCGGACACCCGCAGGCTCAGGGCGTACCAGGTGCCGGCGGATACCGGCACCGAGGCGCTGGCCAGCGTCGTGCTGGACCCGCCGGCCAGCCGCTTCAGCTCGACGGTGTTGTTGCCGCGCAGCGCCAGGTAGTAGTAGCTGGTGGTGGAGGTGACCCGGGCCAGTACGGCGGCGAACCGGTCGCTGCCGCCCAACGCCGTGGGCTTCACCCGGGCGGTGACCGTGTAGTCGGTCCAGTTCGCGGCGCCGGCCCGCGCCCTGGCGTTGGAGCTGGTGCCGGCCTGGCGCAGCACCGGCCCGCCGTCGGCGGCCACCGACCAGGTGCCGCCGGAGGTCGTCCAGCCGGTGTGGTTGCCGTCGTTGAAGTCGTCGGTGAACAGCGTCGCCGCCTGGGCGTTGCCGGCGACCGTGAGCATGGCGGTGGTGAGCAGTGCCGCGAGTCCGGCGGCCAGCGCGGCGCGGCGCCGTACGGAGGTTCGTCTCATCGGGTCAGCCCAGCTTTCCCACCCCGGCACCGGCCGGGACGATCGTCGGGATGTCGGCCGCCGGGTCCAGGCGGTAGGCGTAGAACCCGCTCGGTTCCGGCACCGTGCCCCGGGTCTCGATCGGGTGGTTGCAGTCGACGAGGATGTTGCCGCGCTCGACGATGCGGCCCTGGTCGCCGCTGAAGACCACCCGGCCGGGATTGTTGACGCTGTAGAAGTAGTTGTTCTCCATCAGCACGGCGGCGTCGTACGTCGACGCGACGCCGTAGCTGTTGTCGAAGTAGTAGTTGTTGTAGACGTGCGCCGACGCGGAGAACCGGACCCGCGGGTTGCGCTGGTCGGAACGGTCGAAGAAGTTGTGGTGGTAGGTGACCCGCAGCCGGCCGATGTCCTGTGCCCCGGCGTCCTCGTCGTGCCCGAGCAGCAGGGTCTTGTTGTGGTCGAAGAAATGGTTCCAGGAGACCGTGACATGGTCCGACCCGCGCTTGATGTCGACCGCGCCGTCGTCGCCGTTGGAGAACGAGTTGTGGTCGATCCAGATGTGGTGCGAGAACATCTGCACGTTGATCAGGTCGTCGGTGGCGCCGGTGAGGTGCAGGTTCCGGATGATGATGTTGTGTACGGCGTTCGCCGGCGGTGCGGTCACGTTGTCGTCGACCGGCAGGCCGATGTTGAGCCCGCCGCCGCTGAGCGTGGCGTTGCCGCCGAGGCCGACGATCGTCTTGTCCGAGGTCACGTCGTACATGCCGTCGCTCGCGCCGGTCGGCAGGTTGATGGTGCCGGCGACCTGGATGACGTACGGGCCGGGGCGGGCGATGTAGTCGAGGAAGCCGGCGGTGTCCCGTACGGTGACGACCGGTCCGCCGGCCCCGCCGGTGGTGCCGTTCTGCCCGAGTCCGGCCACGCTGGCCCACCCGTCGGGCTGCCCGGCGGGCGGCGGCGTGGGGTCGGGGCTCGGGGGGTTGGTCGGCGACGTGGTCGGTGCGGCGGTAGGGCTGGTCGTCGGGCTGACCGTCGGTTGTGGACCCGGGGGAGCGGTTTCGACCGTCACGTCGTCGAAGCCCGCGGCGGCGTACCGGGCCACCAGTCCTGCCTGACCGGTCAGGTAGGCGGCGTCGGAGGCGGTGAGCGTCGGCCCGCCGGTGACCCGGCCGGTGAGGCTGGTGCCGGAGACCTGCAGGCTCAGCGTGTACGCCGTACCGGTGGTGACGCCGAGCGCGGCGGTGGCCAGCGGGGTCAGCGTGCCGCCGGTCCGCTTGCCGAGCACGAGGCTGCCGGCGGTGACGCCGAGGTAGTAGTAGTTGCCGCTGCCCTGGACCCGGGCGGCGACCCCGGCACCCGCGTCGGCGCCGCCCCACGTGGTGGGACGTACCTCTGCGGTGACCGTGTAGTCGGACCAGCCGGCCTGGCCGGTGCGGACCCGGGCGTCGGCGCTGGTGCCGCGCTGCACGAGCGCCGGGTCGCCGGCGACCGGCTCGACCCGCCAGGAGCCGCCGGAGGAGCTCCAGCCGTTGTGGTTGCCGTCGCCGAAGTCGTCGGTGAACAGGGTCGCGGCCTGGGCCGGGGGCATGACGGCCAGCAGCAGGGCGGTCAGCGTCCCGGCCAGCCCGGCGGCGGCCGGTACGCGCCAGCGTCGGATGTTCACGGGTTGATCCTTCCCACGCCGGCGCCGGCCGCGACGAGCTGCGGGACCTGGGCCGCGTTGTCCAATGTGTACGAGTAGTGGGCGCCCGGTTCGCCGACCGAGCCGTTGACCTCGCAGGTGCCGGAGCGGAGGAAGACGTTGCCGCGCTGGACCAGCCGGCCGGGGCCGGAGTCGGCGTACCCGCTGGCCGAGTGGCAGGGGAAGGCGACGTCCTCGAAGTAGTTGCCCTCGACGAGGACACCGGCGTTCTCGACCGAGACGACGCCGTAGAGCCCGACGCCCTTGTAGTAGTTGTTGTAGACGTGCACCGGGTCGCCGAACCGCACCCGCGGGTGGCGCTGGTTGGAGCCGTCGAAGTAGTTGTGGTGGTAGCTGACCTTCAGGTATCCGATGTCCTGGGTGTAGGAGTCGGAGTGGCCGAGCAGCATGCTCTTGTCGGTCTGGTGGAACCTGTTCCAGGAGACGGTCACGTAGCTGGACCGGTGCTTGACGTCGACCGAGCCGTCGAAGCCCGGGTGGAACTCGTTGTGGTCGATCCACACGTGGTGCGAGCCGTTGTGGACGCTGATCGAGTCGTCGGAGGCGTTCCGGAACGTGATGTTGCGGATGATCACGTTGTTGCCGGGCCGGGTGGTGGTGCCCATCTGGAGGCCGCCACCGGTGATCTCGGCGGTGCCGCCCAGACCGAGGATGGTCTTGTTGGCGACCACGGTCACCATGCCGGAGACCTGGATCCGGCCGGAGACCAGGATGACGTACGGGGTGTTCGCCCCCGCGTAGGTGGCGAGGTCGGCGGCGGTGGTGACGGTGACGGTCGGGCCGCCCGCGCCGCCGGTGGTGCCGTCGAGCCCGAGCGCGGGCACGCTCGCGTAGCCGTCCGGCTGTCCGGCCGGCGGCTGCGGGGGCGGGGTGCCGGTCGGTGTCGGGGACGGGGTGGGGGTGCCGGTCGGCGGGGTGGTCGGCGTCGGCCCGGCGGTGTCGGTCACCCGTACGTCGTCGAAGGAGGCGCTGGCGTAGTAGGTGGCCAGCCCGATGCGGCCGGAGCCGATCGTGCCGTCGGTGGCGCTGACGACGGGGCGGCCGTCGACGAAGCCGCGCAGGCTGGTGCCGAACGCCTCCAGGCGCAGCGTGTACCACGTGCCGGTGGTGACGGTCGCGGGGGCGGCGGCGAGCGTGGTGTGCCCGCTCGATCCGCGCCGGCCGAGCAGCATCTGCCCGTCGCCGCCGAGCGCCAGGTAGTAGTAGGTGGTCGTGCTCTGCGCCCGGGCGAGCACGCCGGCGAAGCGGCCCGCGCCGTTGAACGCGGTCGGCTTCACCCGGGCCTCGACGGTTTGGTCGGTCCAGGTGTCACCGGCCCGGGCCTTGGCGTCCGAGCCGGTGCCCGACTGCCGGTAGACGGTCGACCCGTCGGTGTCGATCGACCAACTGCCGCCCGACCTGCTCCAGGCGCCGGCGTTGCCGTTTTCGAAGCTGTCGGTGAAGAGGGTCGCGGCGTGTGCGGAGGTGACGCCGGCGGCGGCCAGGGCCACGGTGACCGCGCCGGCCACCGCCATGGCCAGACCGGCTTGCCGGACAGAAGATGAAAAGATCATATAAATCCCCCTCTCTAGCCGCGAGCGGATGCGCGCGGGCGAACGGTGATTCCGGAAAGGGTGGGACGGGCTGGTGTTAACACGGCCGTAACCAGCACTTCCAAACGTAAGGAAAGGGCTTTCCTTGAGTCAAGGGCATAGACGTGCAAGAATGTTGCACCGCGTCGAGGCGGGGCGATGGGTGCTGTCGCCAAGGTCGGAGAGCCCGCCCGGTTTGTAGACTCTCAACCCTTTCGCAGTCATCCCGGTTTGCAGTCCGGTTGCCGTGCCGGCCCGCCGGGGATCTCCGTGCGGCCAGGTCGCAGCGCTGTGGGAGGCTTTGGTCCATGGCGCACCCAGCGGGCGAACGGCAGCCGAGGATCGCGATCGCCGGTCTCGCGACCAGCCATCCCTTCTCCGACGCGGCCACCATCGGGCGGCTGCGTCCCGGCGCCGCCTTCGACGTGTGGGACGCCGACGCGGACCGGGTCGCCGAGTTCGAGCGGCGCAACCCCGGCCACCACGCCCACGACCGGCTCACCGACCTGGTCGACCGCAAGCCGGACGGGATCATCCTGACCCTACGGCCGGATCAGGTCGCGGCGGCGCTCGACGTCCTGCTCCCGCTCGGCGTACCGGTGTTCGTCAACAAGCCGGCGGCCGCGACACGGTCGCAGCTGCGGGACCTGACCGCGCGGTGCGAGCCGGTCGCGCACCGCGTCCTGACCTCGTCGGTCCTGCGTTTCGCGGCGCCGGTGGCCCACCTCGCGGGGCGGCTCGACCGCGACCGGGTGTTGTCGGCGCGGGCGGTGGTCCGCCACGACGTCGGCCGCTGGGCGCAGGGGTCGACGCCCTGGCAGGACGATCCGTCGGTCGGTGGCGGTGCGATCGTCACCATGGGCCTGCACGGGGTGGAACTGCTCGTCGCGTTGCTCGGCCGGCAGGCGCGGACCGTCGCGGCGACCAGTGCCCGCCGCATCTATCCCACGCTGCGCAGCGCGGACTCCGCCACCCTGCTCCTGAACTGGGCCGACGGCGTGCAGGGCACGGTCGACGTGGTCGGTGCCGCAGAGGCCGAGAGCTACGGCGTCAGCGTCGAGACGGCCGACGGCCCGATCGGGTTCGACCTGCCCGACGGGTCCGCCGACCCGTTCGGATACGCGCGTACGGTCGAGGAGTTCCTCGCGATGGTCGAGGTCGGCGCCCCCTCGCCGGTCGCCTGGCCGGAGACCGTCGCGATCCTCGACCTGCTGATCAGCGCGGTGGAGCTGGAGTCTCGCTCCAGTCGATGAGTTCCTGGAGCCGTTGCCGCGTCGCCGTGCTCCCGCCGCCCTCGTGCCCGTTGTACGGCCACACCGTGATCCGCTTCTCGCCCGCGTAGTGGTTGTAGGCGGCGAAGACCGTCGACGGTGGACAGACCCGGTCCATCAGGGCGACGGAGAAGTGCGCCGGCGTGGTGGCCCGCGCGGCGAAGTTCACCGTGTCGAAGTAGGACAGCGTGCGGAACACCTGCTCGACGGCATCGTGCCGGGCGCCCAGGTAGCGGGCGATCTCGGCCCGCGAGCCGGCCGCCCCGATCTCGATCGCCCGCCGGAACCCGGCGAACGCGGGCACGTCGAGCAGCGCGACGCCGAGGTCGGTGCGTAGCCCGGCCAGCGCGATCCCGACCCCGGCGCCCTGGCTGCCGGCCACGATCGCCGTACGGGTGACGTGCGGGGCGGCGACGGTCAGCGCGTCGACCGCCCGGTACGCGTCGACGTAGAGCCGGCGCAGGTAGGACGTCTCCGGCGCCGCGATCCCGCGGGTGAGGAAGCCCGGCACCTCGCTCCCGGTGGCCTCGCCGGGGTCCGGTGTGCTGCCCGGGTGGTCGGACTCGGCGCCCTGGCCGCGTACGTCCATGACGAGGACGGTGAACCCGGCGGCGGCGAACGGCAGCCACTGGTGTGGCCAGCCACGGCCACGGCCGTACCCGGGCAGGTGCAGCACCCCGACGTCGCGGCGCGGGCCGGCGGTCGGGGTGAGCAGCCAGCCCCGGACGCGCTGCCCGCCGAATCCGGCGTAGTCGACGTCGTCGACCGCGATGCCGGGAAAGAGGGCCGGCTCGGGGTGCAGCCGTACGTCGGGGGTGCCGGCGTGCTCGTCGAGGGTGCGCCGCCAGAACCCGTCGAAGTCGGCGGGCTCCTCGCGCTCGGGCCGGTGTTCGCGCAGCACGTCGAGCGGCAGGTCGAACCAGCTCATGACCGGTCGGCTCCTTCCTGGTCGCGGGGGAGCGGCCGCCAGTCCAGCAGCGACCGCGCCGAGTCGTCGTCGATGGTGGTGCCACCGGCGTCGCCGGTGACCGCGATGGCGGCGTACGGCGGTCCGCCCCGGTGCAGCGTGCGTTCGGTCGCCTCGGCCAGGTCGTCGGGGTGCAGGGCGGCGAAGGCCGGGCCGCCGTCGAGGGCGAGCCGGACGGCGGGGTCGGTCGGTGCGGCGGCCGGCGATTTCCAGAGTGGCCAGAGGCCGGTGGTGGTCGGGTGGCCGAGCCGGAGCGACGTGACGGTGAGCCGTTCGTCGGCGACGGCTGCGCAGGCGGTCTCCGCCAGGCGCTTGCCGAGGCCGTACGGCTCGGTCGAGTCGGGCCGGTCGTCGCGGGTGATGCGGCGCCGGCCGTAGTCGCGGAACACCGACAGCGAGCTGACGTGGACGAACCGTGGCACCCCGGCGGCGTGGGCGGCGTACAGGGACTGGACGACGCTGCCGACGTTGACCCGCAGGGCGAGGTCGACGACGCGGGAGTCGGTGGCCGCCGCGCCGCGCGGGACGACGGCGGCGAGGTGCACGACGGCGTCGTGCCCGGGTACGGCGGCGCGCAGCGCCTCGGCGTCGGTGGCGTCGAGGGTGACCGTCCGGATGCCGGTGGTCCGGGGCGGGCGCAGGTCGGCGACGGTGAGTTCGTGCCGGTCCCGCCAGGCCGCGGTCAGCGCGGTGCCGACCGCGCCGGCGCCGCCGATCAGCAGGATTCGCATCGTCGGGTTCCTTCCGGTGGTCAGGGGCCGAAGGCTATCTTGACATTAACGGTCCGGGCCGTAAATATGAGGTGACCCGACGTCGCTCGGACGTCGCTGCCTTTCGAGGAGAAGACCCACGATGACCGGGGACCATGGGGCACCGGCCGACGAGCGGGCACTTGAGCACCGATTGTCGGGCCCGGGTGCCGACCTCATCGACGACCTGAGCAAGCTCGACGGCGACCTGGTCGTGCTCGGCGCCGGCGGCAAGATGGGCCCGACGCTGTGCCTGATGGCCCGCCGGGCGCTCGACGAGGCCGGCCGCGCCGACGTCGCCGTACACGCCGTGTCGCGCTGGAGCGACGGCGCCGTACGGGGCCGGCTCGACACCGGCGGGGTCGCCACGGTCGTCGCCGACCTCGCCGACCCGGCCGCCGGCGGAAAGCTGCCGGACGCGGGCAACGTCGTCTTCATGGTCGGGGCCAAGTTCGGCGTGACCGGCCAGGAATACCGGGCCTGGCTGACCAACGCGGCCCTGCCGCACACGGTCGCCCAGCGCTACCCCGACGCCAGGATCGCCGCCCTCTCCACCGGCAACGTGTATCCCCTCACCGACCCCCGCACGCCGTCGCCGACCGAGCAGTCGCCGACCGGCCCGGTGGGCGAGTACGCGATGAGCTGCCTCGGCCGGGAGCGGATCTTCGAGGCCGCCGCCGCGACGCGGGGCACCCGGGTCTCGCTCGTCCGGCTCAACTACGCGGTCGAGCCGCGCTACGGCGTGCTGGCCGACCTGGCCCGCACCATCGTCGCGGGCGAACCCGTCGACCTGACCACCGGCTTCGTCAACATCGTCTGGCAGCGTTACGCCAACGAGGTCGTCCTGCGCTCGCTCGGGCACGCCGGCCGCGAGCCGTTCACGATCAACCTCACCGGGCCCGAGACGCTCGCCGTACGGACCACCGCCGAGCAACTCGCCGCGCTGCTCGGTCGCGACGTGCGCTTCTCCGGTCAGGAGTCGGACCGCGCGCTGCTCTCCGACGCGCGCCGCTGCCACGAACTCTTCGGCTATCCCGACGTCGCGGCCGGCACGCTGATCCGCTGGCAGGCCGAGTGGATCGCCGCCGGCGGGACCCTGTGGGACAAGCCGACCAAGTTCCAGCGCCGGGACGGCCGGTTTTGAGCGCCGCCCCGCGCGACCGCATCGCGCCCTCCCGGATGCTCGCGACCCTGCGGGCGGGGCTCGTCGTACCGGCCATGCCACTGGCCCTTGACGACGACCGGCGGTTCGACGAGCACTACCAGGCGGCCCTGGCCAACTACTACGCGGCGGCGGGTGCCGGCGGCATCGCGGTCGCCGTGCACACCACCCAGTTCGAGATCCGCGATCCGGCCACCCGCCTGCTCGAACCGGTGCTGGAGGTGGTGGCCGACACCCTCGCCCGCACCGGCGGCGACCTGATCCGGATCGCCGGTGTCGCCGGCCCGACCGGCCAGGCGGTCGCCGAGGCCCGGCTCGCCGAACGCCTCGGGTACGACGCGGTCCTGCTCTGCCCCCCGATGGGCGGCGCGATGGACGAGCCGGGGATGCTCGACCGGGCCCGCGCCGTCGCCGAGGTGCTGCCGGTGATCGGCTTCTACCTCCAGGAAGCCGTCGGTGGCCGGCGGCTCTCGGCCGAGTTCTGGCGCGGGTTCGCCGAGATCGAGGGGGTCGTCGCGATCAAGATCGCGCCGTTCGACCGTTACCGCACCCTCGACGTCGTGTCCGCCGTACTGGAGTCCGGCCGGGCCGACCGGATCGCTCTCTACACCGGCAACGACGACAACATCGTCCACGACCTGACCACCCCGTTCGAGACCCCGGACGGGGACCGCTGGATCGACGGCGGGCTGCTCGGGCAGTGGGCGGTCGGCACCAACGCCGCCGTACGACTGATGGAACTGGTCCGGGCCGTACGGGCCGGTGACGCCGCGAAGGCCGACCTGCTGAGCCGGCGGGCGCCACAGCTCACGGTCGCCAACGCCGCCGTCTTCGACGCCGCGAACGCCTTCCGGGGCTGCATCGCCGGCGTCAACTACGTGCTCTGGCGCCAGGGCCTGCTGCCGAGCATCCGCTGCCTGAGCGATCGCGAGGTGCTCTCCCCGGGGCAGGCCGAGGCGATCGACGACGCGTTCCGGCGCTACCCGTGGCTGTCGGACGACGACTTCGTCAACGAGCACCGTCACGGGTGGTTCGCGTGACGCCGACGGGGCACCGCGCGCGGTCGCCCCGTACCGCACCACCGGCACGCAGTGGCTGCGAGTACGCACCACGCCATTGCACGAGGAGGACCAAGTGAGATCCCGTTTCCTGACGGCCGTGGCGCTCGCCGCCACCGCCGCGCTCGCCCTTACCGGCTGCGGTTCCGGAGGATCCGGCGACGGCGGATCGGAAGTGACCCTGTGGATGTACCCGGTCATCCCCGACCAGGACGCCAGCCAGAAGTTCTGGGCCGACTTCGAGGCCGACTTCGAGGCCGAGAACCCGGACACCAAACTGACCATCGAACTGCTCCCGTGGGACAACCGCGAGGAGAAGATCGGTACGGCGATCGCCGCCGGCAAGGGCCCCGACCTCGTCCTGCTGACCCCCGACCTGACGGCGAACTTCCACTCGACCCGCGGCCTCAAGCCGATCGGTGCCGCCGTCGACGACAAGTCGAAATACTTCGAGGGCGCGCTCGCCGGCGGCACCATCGACGGCGAGATCTACGGCCTGCCGATCTACCAGACGTCGACGACCACGGTCTACAACAAGGCCGCCTTCGCCGAGGCCGGGATCACCGACCTGCCGAAGACCTGGGACGACGTCCTCGCCGCCGCCCCCGCGCTGGCCGCCAAGGGCATCGCGGTCATGGACTACTCCGGATCGCCCGAGGTGACCCTGAACCAGAGCTTCTACCCGCTGCTGTGGCAGGCCGGCGGCACCGTCTTCACCCCCGACGGCAAGGACGTCGCCTTCGACGGTCCGGCCGGGGTCGCCGCCCTGCAGTTCCTGCTCGACCTGCAGGCCGTCAGCGGCCTGCCCGCCGACGCGGCCACCAAGCCCAACAAGGTCGAGGGCGGTCCGCTCGGGCTCGGCAAGGTGGCCATGGGGTACGCGGTCTCCAAGCCCGAGGCCCAGCAGATGCAGGCCGGCGTCGGCGCGGCCGAGGTCGTGGTCGGCCAGCCGCTGACCGGCGCCCGGCAGCGCTCGTTCGGCACGCCCGGCCTGATCACGCTGACGACCATCAACTCCGACGACAACGAGGAGGCCGCGCTCGCCGTCGCCCGCCGGCTCGCCTCGCCCGAGGTCCAGCACGAACTCAACGTGGCCTCCGGCACGTACCCGTCGCGGACCGACGTGCAGGCGCCGGGCACCGACGAGATCACCACCGCCTACCTGGAGGCGCTGAAGTTCGCGCACCCCGGCGAGGCCCACCCCGGCGCCCGCCAGGTGATGGCCGCCCTCGCCCCGCACCTGCAGGGGGCACTGCAGGGCAAGCGCACGGCCGCGGAGGCGCTCGGCGACGCGGCCACCGAGGCCCGCGGCATCCTCTCCCGACTGCGCTGAGTGGCGCCGTGCCGTGGAGGGCCGGCCGGGTCGGCCCTCCACGGCGGCACCACCGGACCGAAAGCAGAGCCATGACCTCTACCCCCGCGGCGACACGCCCGCCGGCGTCCCGCCCACGAACCCGCCGGCCGGCGAACACGACCGGCGTGTGGGCCGGGATCCTGTTCGTGCTGCCGATGCTCGTACTCTTCGTCGTCTTCCGCTTCGTGCCCAGCTTCGGCGCGATCGGCATGAGTTTCACCGACTACCGGCTCAACGGGGACTTCGAGGTCATCGGCTTCGAGAACTACAGCCGGCTGGTGTCCGACCCGATCTTCCGCAACGCCCTGGTGACGACCCTGATCTACGCCGCGTTCTACGTGCCGCTGATCGTGGTCGTCTCGATGTTCACCGCGGTGGTGCTCGACAAGCTCGTCTGGGGCGTCGGCTTCTTCCGCGGCGCGCTGTTCCTGCCGTACGTCACCTCGTTCGTCCTGGCCGGTGTGATCTGGTACTGGATCTACTCGGCCGACGGTCTGGTCAACGGGCTCCTGCAACGGTGGCAGATCGACGCCGTCCCGTTCCTGTCCGGCAACCAGTGGCAGGTGCTGGGGTCGCTGTCGGTGGTCTCGGTGTGGCGGGGGTTCGGCTATTCGATGCTGATCCTGCTCGCCGGCCTGAAGACCATTCCGACCGAACTCACCGAGGCGGCGAAGCTCGACGGGGCGAACGCCGTACAACGCTTCTTCCGGGTGACCCTGCCGCTGCTGCGGCCGGTCGTCTTCTTCGTGGTGGTCATCGAGACGATCGCCGCGTTCCAGGTCTTCGACACCGTCTACGTCATGACCGGCGGCGGCCCGGCCCGCGCCTCGTACTCGCTGGTCTACGCGCTGTACGACGAGGGCTTCAAGTTCTTCGACTTCGGCTACGCGGCCACCATCGGCGTCGCCATCTTCGCGCTGGTGTTCGTCATCTCCATCATCCAGCGCCGCCTCCTCGATCGGGACGAAACATGAGCATCGCCGTCCGCGACCGCACCGCACACCAGTCCGGGCGCGGCCAGCAGCAGTCCGGCGGCCGCCCGCGACGGCCGCGCCGTACGGCGCGGATCTGGCTCGTCGTGCTCGCGAGCCTGCTGGCCCTCGGTACGGCCATCCCGTTCCTCGCCGTCTTCGTCCTCGCGTTGAGTCCCGAGGGCGCGCGGACGATCCCGTACCAGTTCCCGGACAGGTGGACGTTCGACAACATCGTGTCGGTGCTGTCGGCGCAGAGCTTCCTGCGCTGGACCTTCAACTCGCTGGTCTACTCGCTCGTCTCCGTCGTGCTCGTGCTGATCACGGCGGCGATGGCCGGCTACGCGTTCGCGAAGAAGCGGTTCCCCGGCCGGGACGCGCTGTTCTGGTCGTTCCTCGCCACGCTGATGGTTCCCGCGCAGGCGACGCTGATCCCGATGTTCGTGCTGGTGTCCAACCTGGACGGCATCGACACCTTCTGGGGGCTCATCGTGCCGACGCTGGCGAACTCGCAGTCGGTGTTCCTGATGCGGCAGTTCATCCGTGGCCTGCCGGACGAGCTCTTCGAGGCGGCGAAGGTCGACGGCGCGGGTGAGGCCCGGATCTTCTGGCAGATCGTGCTGCCGCTGACGAAGCCGATCCTGGCGACGCTCGGCATATTCGTGTTCCTGTGGCACTGGAACGACTTCCTGTGGCCGCTGATCATCGCGCAGACCGACGAGATGCGTACGCTCACCGTCGGCCTCGCCTCGCTCAACTCGGAGTCGGTCTCCGACGCACGGCTGATGGCGGCCGCCGCCGTCACCGTCATCCCGTGTCTGGTGATCTTCGCGGTGTTGCAGCGTTACATCGTCAACAGTGTCGCGTCGAGCGGGATCAAGGGGTGAGTGCGGCTCACAACCGCAGGAGGTATTGCGTGCGGGGACGGCCGGTGCTGCCGGTCGTCTCGATCCCGGCCCGCTCGGCGTAACCGGCGTACTCCAGCCGTTGCAGCATCCGCCGCGCGGTGCGCAGTTGCACGCCCAGCTCGGCGGCGACGACCCGGGACGTGATCGGGGCGCCGGTGCCGCCCTCCCAGAGCTGCTGGAGCCGGCCCAGCGTGGCGGCGGACAGGCCGACCCGGGCGGCGATGACGCCGATGGCGGGCGGGCCGGTCTCGTCGCCGCCGGGCTGCCGGCCACCGGAGGCGAGCAGCAGGTCGATGTCGTTGCGGAAGGCGGCGACGGCGGCCGGCCCCTTGTGCGCGTGCGCGCGGTTGAGCGCCCGGCGGGCCAGCCGCTCGGCTTCGGCGGCGGTGCGGCCGAGCCCGAACCCGACGTACGCGTCGATCGACGCCTCCTCGAAGCGGCGCAGGAACGGCGCGTCGGTGAAGTCGTTGGTGGCGCCCGCGAGCGCGCCGCGTGTCGTGACGAGCAGGTAGGTGCCGTCACCGGTCCGCGAGAGCGTGCCGGCGAGCGCGGAGACCTCGGCCGCCAGCCGTTCGGTGACGGCGCTGTCGGCGGCCCCGGCCGCGTCGACCAGGCCGAGGACGACCTGGGCGTCCTCGTGGATCTGGTTGGTGGTCGCGAGCAGGAGTTGGTGCAGGGCGGTGCGGACCGCGTGCGGCGACGGTGCCAGCCGGATGATGGTCATCTCGTCGCGCAGGGCCTCGTGGACGCTCGACACGCAGGTGATGGCCGACCAGGTCGGGTCGGGGTTGGCCCGGTGGAAGGCGATGAGCTGGGCCGAGTCGATGTCGGGCCGGTAGGCGACGGACCGGATCGCCGCCGGGTCGATCCCGACGGCGGTCGACAGGTCGCGGATCTCGGTGGTGCGGACCGTGTCGATCGACGTACGGGCGATGTCGCGGCCGGCGCTGGCCAGCCGGACCCAGGCTTCGAGCACCGTCTCCCGGGTGTAGTCGACGAAGGCGGACGGTCGCGGTGAGGCGTTGCCGGCCAGCGTGTAGGGCACGATGCCGGTGAAGAGCCACGCGTCGACCTGTGCGGAGTGGTCGCGTACGAGGGCGGGGGCGTCGGTCTCGTGGGCGTACGGGCAGCGGACGACGCTGACGCCGGGGGACTGCTCGCAGAGTGCGGCGACGCTGTCGACGAGGTCGACCGGGCCGACGATGCCAACGATGGTGGACAATCCGCTCCCTTCCGCCGGGGGGATTCATCGTCGCACACGATTGCGCCTGTTCCCCGGTCCCGCTAGCCTAGGGCGTCAATTACGGTCCAGACCTAAAGTCGAGCGGAGAATCGATGAGACTTTCCCGACACCGACGGCTCCTTCTCGCCACAGCACTCACCGCCGTGGCCGCCATGACGCTGTCCGGCACGCCCGCCCTGGCCGAGCCGCCGGCCCCCGCGCCGCCGCGCACCTCCGTCCAGCCGGGGCACGAGGAGAACCTCGGGCAGACCATGCCCGACAAGATCCTTTCCCAGGACCAGTCCCAGGGCGTCGACGCCGCCGGAAACCCCCAGGTCTACTGGGTGACCGCCGGCAACGACGAGACGACCGCGATGTTCCAGGCCACCGACGTCCGCACCGGCCGGATCGTGTTCGCCGAACGGCTGCCCCGCGGCGTCAACAGTTGGGCGAACACGTTCTCGCCGGCCGAGGGCGCGGTCTACTTCGCCACGACCGAGGGCTTCTTCTACACCTGGACGCCCGGCGACCAGAGCGTCACCGCCATCCCGTTCCCGTACCCCGGGGAGGGGATCTGGCGGCTGGCCGCGGCACCCGACGGGATCATCTACGGCGGGACGTACCCCGGTGGCCGGCTGTTCGCCTACGACCCGGCGACCGCGCGGTTCACCGACCACGGCCAGATCATCCCCGGCGAGACGTACGGCCGGGCACTCGCCATCGACGACGACCACGTCTACTTCGGCACCCAGCCGCGCGCCAAACTGGCCCGCTTCGACCGGGCGACCGGCGAGGTACTCCAGATGCCGCTGCCGGCCAAGTACGCCAACGAGGAAGCCGTCTACGACATGACGCTCGCCGGCGGCTACCTGCTCGCCCGCGTACAGAAGGTCAACGACCTGCTCGTCTTCGACACCGCCACCGCACAGCTCGTGCACGTGGTGCCGGCGATCGACGGCCGGGCCATCTCCGGACTCGACCCCACCGGGCCGTACGTCTACTACCGCCGGGTCAGCCAGGGCATCGTGCAGCTCAACCTGGAGACGTTCGAGGAGACGCCGCTCGGCTGGCGCCCCAACGCCATCCCCGGCACCTGGGCCTGGATCGACATGCGGTCACCCGACTTCCCGGGCCTGTCGCTGTCGATGACGTTCTACAACGGCCGCGTCTACGTCTACAACCTGCAGACCAAGAGGAACAGGTACATCAGCGAGGCCGGACTCCAGGGCGCGCCGACCCCGCTGCAGGCGCTCGGCGTCGACCGGGCCGGCACCGTCTACTCCGGAGGGTTCCTCACCCCGCCCGGCATCTCGGCCTACAACCCCGACACCAAGGCATTCCGCCTGCTGAACGGCGGCGGCCAGGTCGAGGGCTTCGGTCAGTTCGGCGACGACCTCGTCTACGGCCGCTACCCCGGTGGCACCCTCTACCGCTACGACCCGGCCCGGGCCTGGTCGATGGGGACCAACCCCGGCGAGCCGGTGACGATCGGCCAGGAACAGGACCGCCCGCAGGCACTCGTCCAGGTCGGTGACCGGGTCGTCGTCGGCAGCGTGCCGATCTCCGGCCGGCTCGGCGGCGCGCTCAGCGTCTGGAAGCCGGACACCGGCGAGATCACCGTGCGGCGCGACATCGTCGCGAACCAGAGCGTCGTGTCGCTCGCCGCCCGGGGCGACCTCGTCGTCGGCGGCACCTCGATCAACGGCGGGTTCGGGATCGACCCGGTCGCGTCCCAGGCCGAACTGTTCGTCTACGACGTCACGACCGGGACCGTACGCGGGTCCCGGGTCGTGGTCCCCGGCGCACAGTCGATCAACGGACTGCGCTTCGACGACGAGGGTGTCCTGTGGGGCATCGCCGACGGCACGCTCTTCGCCGCCGAGGTCGACCCGGCCACCGGCACGATCGACGTACTGCGGGCGGAGAACCTGTTCGGCCTCGCCCGCACCATGTACGGGCAGGACCGGGCGCTCGCGTTCCGCGACGGCATGATCTACGCCACCTACGGCGGCCGGCTCTGGTCGGTCAACCCGGTGACGTGGAAGGCGCGGGTGCTCGCCGGTTCCGGGGCCGAGCACCTGGTGGCCGGGGTCGACGGCAGCCTGTACTACACCCGCGGCTTCACCCTCTACCGCTGGGTCTTCGACCCGGTCGCGGCGCCGCCCGCGTGCACCGAGACGATCACCGGCGGGCACCGTGGTCCGCTCCAGGTGTCGCGCGGCGTCACCTGTGTGATCGGTGGTCAGGTCAGCGGGCCGGTCACGGTCCGCCCCGGTGCCGGTCTCGTCCTCGACGGGGCCCGGGTCGACGGGCCGGTCACCGCGACCGGCGCCAGTCACCTCAGCACCTTCGACACCGAGGTACGCGGCCCGCTGAGCGTCAGCGCCTCGACCGGCCCGGTACGCGTCGACTCGTCGACCGTACGCGGCCCGGTGACCCTCACCGCCAACCGCGGCGGCGAGGTGACCGTGACCGCCACGACGGTCGGCGGCCCGCTCGCCTGCACCGCGAACACGACGGCGCCCGGCAACGCCGGCGTCGCCAACACGGTGTCCGGCCCGCGTACGGGGCAGTGCGCGGCACTGTGACCGACCGGTCAGGTCCGCCCCGCCGCCCCTCCCCGGGCGGTGGGGCGGACCGGCCGTTCAGCGGGGCGGAATCCCGGCCGCCTCGACCTCGTCGAGCAGCCGCCGGGTGAGCGCCAGCAGTGGGGCCCGTTCGGCGTCGCCCAGCCCGGCCGGTCGCCCCGGGTCGACCGCGAACTCGACGGGGATCCGCCCCTCGTCGGCGGCGATCCACGACATCCGCTGCACGTACCCGTCGTAGGGCGGGCGGAAGGTGGCCGCCGCGAACTCGTCGAGAATCCGCGACGGCGCGAACAGTTCGGCACGCGGCTCGTGCGCGGCCCGGAACGCCGTACGGGTCAACGGCGTCGCGGCGGCGGCCAGCCCGACCAGCGCCCCCCGCGCACCCCACAGCAGCGACGGCACGAACATCCGGTCCTCGCCGGTCAGCACCGTGACCCCGGCCGCCACCGCCGACCAGATGCCCGCCTGGCAGGCGATGGCGTCGGAGAGGTGGGCCGGCTTGTACGCGGTGACCGCCGGGTGGCCGAGCACCGCCGCGAGCGTCGCCGGGGCGTACGGGCCGGTGTAGAGGTCGAAGGCGATCAGGTCGAGCCCGCTCGCCCGGCTCAACCGGTCGAGCCGGCGCAACTCCACCCCGGGGTCGTCGCGGGCGGCCGGGGCGACGAGCAGCGCCGTCGCGCCCGCGTCCGCGGCGAGCCGGCCCCAGCGGTCCAGGTCGTCGTGCGGCCACACGGCGGTCACCACGGTCGGGGTGAGCGCCCGGGCCGCCCCGACCAGCGCGGCCCGCGCCGGCAGCGGCAGCCGGTCGCCCCGGCCGGTGTGGACCGCGACGGCCAGCCCGTCGGCGCCGTCGGCGACCACGCCACGGAAGTACGCCGAGGTCACGTCGGGGTCGGTCGCCCCGCGGGCCGTCGTCGGGGTGAGCACGGCCGCGATGAGCGGGGCGGGTACCGGAAACCCGGCCGGCGGCGCGCCGGTCCCGCCGCCCGCACCGGAACCACCGTTCGTCTGATCATCGTTCAACATGGATCCGCCTCCGCCGACCGTGCCGGTCAACCACCCATCCTCCCCCTGACCTGGGACGATGGGGAATTGTCCACGGTCGTGCCGGCCTTCCTCAAGCCGGTGCCGGCCGGGCGGAGGCGCCGGGGCGCCGGTGTGTCCGCCAGCGTCACGGTCCGGTCGCCGTCGGTGTCGAGCGGGCCCCGGAAAGCGCTCCCGCGAAGGTCCGGCCCGGCATCGGCCGCCGGCAAACGCAATTTCTTCTCAATGCTGGGCGGAGAGGGTTCCGCTGCGGCCGGCCGGCGGGACACCGTGATGGGCACCACCACGCAGTCGAGCGGCATCCGGGAGCTGGCCATGAGAGCGATCCTTGAACCGCCACCCGCGCCACCGGGCACGGCGCCGGCGGCCGCCGTGCCGCTCGACCGGCCCCGGCTGGCCGGCGCGTTCGAACTGGCCTGCCTGGTCCGGGCCACCGCGCTGACCCGGCCGTCGGCGACCCGGACGATCCGCTCGCCGTGGTTCGGGCCCGATCCGGGCGTCGTCGAGTTCAACGTCGAGGCCGCCGCCCGCCGTACCGCCCAACTGCTGCGCTACCTCGACGTGCCGGCGTACCAGGAGGCCTCCGTCGCCGGACTGCGCCGGCGCTACGAGCTGTACCGGATCATCGTCCCGGAGGCGCACCGGACCGCCTACTCCACCCTCGTCGGCGTCGCCTGGCAGCAGGGCCGGACCTCGATCCTGAGCACTGTCGCGCTCGGTACGACCGCACCCGCCAACACCTGGCGGCTGCGGATGGCCGGCGCGGCCTGGCGCGGCGTCCTGCTCACCGCCGGGCGGCACATGCGCAAGCACATCCTCGGCGTACGGGTCACCGACCAGGACCTCGCCACGGTCCTCGTACGCGGCGCGCAACTGCTCGACGCCCACGCGTCGCTCGTCCGCCGGGGCGGCTCCTTCCTCATCAGCGTGCCGAACGGCCCCGCCGCCGGCCGGCTGCTGCGCGGTGCCCAGCTCTGCGACGCCACGGTGCCCGAATCGACCGCCGGAGGCCGCCAGCCGTAGGACCGAGGTCGCCCTGCTTGCCGAACTGCCGTAGGTTCGGCAGCACTGCCGTGCCGACACCCCGGTCGGCCAGGCGGGAAGGGGCGACCGATGAGCCGATGTTGGCCACGGCGCCGGCCTCGGCCGGGCCGGTGCCGCGCCGGCCTGGCCGCCGTGCTCGCCGCCACCACCCTGCTCGGCCTGGCCGGCTGCACCGACGCCGCCACCGAGCCGATCCGGCTGGACATCGCCACCGGCAGCCGGGCCGGCGTCTACTACGTGTTCGGCCAGGCGTTCGCGGCCGTCATCAACCGGGAACTGCCGCACGTGCGGGCCGACGTCGTCGTGACGACCGCCTCGGCCGAGAACGTCGCGCTGGTCGGCAGCGGCCGGGCCCAGTTGGGCTTCACCCAGGCCGACATCCTGCCGCCGACCGGAAACGAGGTCGTCGCCGTCGCCCGCGTCTACGACGACCTGCTGCACCTGGTGACCCGCTCCGACGGGCCGATCCGGCGGCTGGAGGACCTGCGTGGGCAGCGCGTCTCCGTCGGCGCCTCCGGCTCGGGCACCGAGATCACCGCCAACCGCCTGCTCGACGTCGCCGGACTGGCCGACCGGCCGGGCGACCGGCAGCCCGTACGGCTCGCCTACCTCAACCTCGACGCGTCGGCGGAGGCACTGCGCGACGGGGAGATCGACGCGTTCTTCTTCTCCGGCGGGCCACCGGTCAAGGCGGTCGAGCAACTCGTCGCCGCCATGCCGGTGCGCCTGGTCGACCTGGAGATGTGGACCGAGCCGCTGCGCGAGCGCTACAGCGAGGTCTACGTCGGGCGGGACATCCCGGCGACCGCGTACGGCATCGAGCCGATCAGCACCGTCGCCGACCCCAACTACCTGGTCGTCGGTCCGTCCGTCCCGGAAGACCTGGTGTACGAGCTGACCCGGCTGCTGATGCAGCACCGCGACGAACTCGGGATCGCCCACCCGGCGGCCGGGCGGATGAACCTGCAGTCGGCGATCGCCACCGCGCCACTGGCGCTGCATCCGGGCGCGGCCCGCTACTACCAGTCGGTCAAGCCCTGACCGGCTCGGCGGACTGGAACCACAGCCGGGCCTCGAGCCCGCCACCGTCCGCCCGGCGCATGGTGAGCCGCCCCCCGGACGCGTCGGCCAGCACCGCGACGATGGCCAGACCCAACCCCGAGCCGTCGATGTTCTGCGCGTCCGGTGCCCGCCAGAACCGTTCGGTGGCCTGCTCGAGCTGCGCGTCGCCGAGCCCCGGCCCGTCGTCGCGGACCTGCACCGCGACCCCGCCCTCGGTCGGGACGACCGACACCTCGATCGACCCGTCCGGGCCGCCGAACTTGACCGCGTTGTCGATGAGCGCGTCCAGGCTCTGGTCGAGCGCCGTCGGCACCGCCTGGACCAGCGCCACCGGTGGCGCCGGAAGCAGCGTCAACCTGATCCCGCTACGACGCGCCAGCGGCTCCCAGGCCGCCACCCGCGACTCGGCGACGGCGACCGCGTCGACGGTGACCAGCCGCCGCTGGCCGCGCTCGGCACGGGCCAGCGTCAGCAGCCCGTCGAGCACCTTGGCGAGCCGGTCGGTCTCCTCCAGCGCGAGCTGGTGCTCCTGCCGGCCGTAGTCGTCGGTCAGGCTCGGCCCCAGTTCCTCGACCCGCAGCCGCAGCGCCGTCAGCGGATTGCGGAGCTGGTGGCTGGCGTGGGCGACGAAGGCCCGCTGGCGCTCCATCGCGTCCGACACCGCGCCCGACATGTCGTTGAAGCTGCGGGCCAGGCGGCGCAGCTCGGGCGGGCCGGCCCGGTCGGAGATCTGGGTCCGGCCGTCACCCGCCGCGATCTCCAGGGTCATCGCGTCGAGCACCGTCACCGGCCGCAGCACCCAGTTGGCCATGCCCCAGGCGGTGACCACGCAGGCCACGGCGGCGAGCAGACCGAAGCCGGTGAAGACCAGCAGCCACAGCATCACCGCCTCGCGGCGCCGGTCGGTCGGCGACACGGTGATCACCATGCCGAGCACCTCGCCGCCGTCGCTGATCGGCACCGCGACGACCAGGGGGTCGTCGCTCCACGGCCACAGCTGCTCCTCGGACGCGTACTGCTGCCCGGCCAGGGTGACCCGCATCGCGGCGTCGAGTTGCCCGGTGTGCGGTCGCCGGCTGCCCGACCGCACCGCCGTACGGCCCTCCCGGTCGACGACGGCCGCGCCGATCCCGTACAACTCGTCGTAGCGGCGCAACTCGGCGGTGATGGTGCCGAACGCCTCCGTACGCAGCGCCGGCCGGGCCAGCGCGGCGAACCTCGTCGCGTCGGCGAGCCGGTCCGCCCGCAGCAGTTGGGTCTCCCGGCTGACCAGCGTGAACGCCAGCGGGATCTCCAGCGCCAGCAGCACCAGGGCGAGCAGCAGCAGATAGCTGAGCGCGAGTCGGCGACGCACGGGGGCTATTCGCCGCGCAGCCGGTAGCCGACGCCCCGCACCGACTCGATCAGCCGGGCGTCGCCGAGCTTCGTACGCAGCGAACCGATGTGCACCTCGACGGTGTGCCGGGCCACCCAGGTGGTCTGCCACACGTCGAGTTGGATGCGGTCGCGGGTGATCACCAGTCCGGGCTGGCGGCCGAGGGAGAGCAGGATGTCGAACTCCTTGCGGGTGAGCGTGACCGGGCGGTCGTCGACCGTCACCGTCCGGGCCGCGACGTCGATCCGCAGCCGGCCGGTGGCGATCACCTCCGGTTCCGGAGCGGCGTACGACGCGCGCCGCAGCACCGCCTCGATCCGGGCCTGCAACTCGTCCATGGAGAACGGCTTCACCATGTAGTCGTCGGCACCGACGCGCAGGCCGACGACCCGGTCACGTTCCTCGCCCCGGGCCGTCACCGCGATGATCCCGAGCCGGGCACTGCGTCCCCGCAGGGTACGACACACGTCGAGGCCGTCCCCGTCGGGCAGCGACAGGTCGAGCAGCACCAGGTCGCAGGGGGCGGCACTCAACGCCGCGGCGGCGGTCGCCGCGTGCTCGACGTCGTAGCCCCGGCGGGTCAGCGCCGAGTTCAACGCGGTGGCGACCCGCCTGTCGTCCTCGACCAGCAGAATCCGCATGCGTCAACTCCTCGGGCGGTGCGCCGGGCCAACGGGCGACCTTGATCGTGGCGCGGCCCGCACCCGGACAGCACACTCCAGCGTCAATGATCGCCACTCGCTGGTGACAATTGTCAACACCGACGGCAACGGCGGCCCGGACGGCAGGCTGATCAGCCGTGGCCGGGCCGGCCGTCGGTGGCCGTTGCGCCGGACATTCCGGGACGGGCGGCGAGCAGCAGGTCGGCCACCTCGGTGTGCCCGCCGCGTACCGCCCAGTCCAGCGGAGAGCGGCCGGTGCCGTGGTCCTCGCGCCGGTCCGGGTCGGCGCCGTGGGCGAGGAGTTCACGTACGACGTCGGCATGTCCCCAACTCGCGGCGGCGCACAGGGGAGTGCCCTGATCGCCATGGCCGCTCTCCAGGTCCGGTGCGGCGCCGGCCGTGAGGAGCAGGCGGACAGCTTCGCCGGAATTCTGCACGGCGGCCGCGTACAGCGGTGTGGTGCCGTCCCGATCCGGTGCGTCCGGATCGGCGCCGGCACGCAGGAGCCGCGCCACGGTCCGGGGCTCGGCGGTCAGGGCCGCCTCGACCAGCCGCCGTGCGTACTTCTTCCGCCGCCTGTTGTCGATGCCGGGAGCATACGTAGACGCGGCCCCCGGGTCGTCGGGCAACGGACGCCCCGGCCAGGTGGTCGCGTGGGCGGATCAGCCCAGGGACTCGTCGTAGCGCTGCCGCAGCGTCGACCAGCCGTACTCCCGGGCGGCCTCGCCGACCACCCGGTCGACCTCGTGGCCGTCGAGCACCGTGGCGAGTACGGCGAGCGCGATGTGCCAGCCGGCGGCGTACATTCCGCGGCCCGGGTGCTCGTCGAAGGTGTGCTCGAGGGTCAGCAGCGATCCGTCCGGGGTCGGGGCGAGGGTCCAGCGCAGCAGGTGGCTGCCCCAGCGGTGGACGAGTTCGCGCGGCGGGTCGCAGACCAGCACCTCGGCGTCCTCGGGGTCGTCCTGCGGCGTCTCCCGGCTGGTGGCCGGCCCGACGGAGTCGAGCGGTCGGTCCGGCCCGACGGGCGACCAGGTGCGCAACTGGTCGGGCTCGGTGAGTTTCGGCCAGACCCGGTCGACCGGGTGCGGCAGTGCCCTGGTCATCGTCAGCACCCAGCGCCCGGCGACCTCGGCCAGCGTGGCGCCGGTGGCGTCGTCGTCGATCCGTGCGGTCACCGTCGGGTCGGTCGCGGGCGCCATGGGCCGTTCGCGTTCACTCACTTACTTCTCCTCGTCGAGGTCGCGCGCCAGCCGGTCGAAGCTGGCACTCCACATCTGGCGGTACGGCGTCACCCAGGCCAGCACGTCGGGAAGCGGGTCGACGGCCAGCCGGTAGACCCGGCGCCGGCCGGCGACTGTCGCGGTCACCGCGCCCGCCTCGCGCAGCACCCGCAGGTGTTTGGAGACCAGCGGCTGGGGCAGCCCGAGAGCGGTGATGAGTCCGCCGACGTCGTACTCCTCGGCCCGTAGCAGGTCGAGGATGCGGCGCCGGGTCGGGTCCGCGATGAGGGTGAAACCGTCCACCAGTGAATCATGCCTCAGAGGTTATATGAATTTCAAGGCATGTGTTGGTGTCCCGCGGCCGGACGGTCGCCGCGGGGCACCAATGCCGTCAGACCCGGCTCAGCGCACGGCCGTGCTCGCGCGCCGACGACTCGGCGTCGGCCCGCAGCTGTGCGGCGAGGTCGCGGAAGTCGGCGAGCGCCGGGTTCTCGCCGGCCAGGGTGAGTTCGGCCTCGACCACCTTCAGGTCGAGCTGCCACAGGTCGGCGAGGACCCGCCGGGTGTACGGCGTCGCGTGGTCCCAGCCCTCGCGCGGGGTCCCGGCTCCGTACCCGCCGCCGCGGACCGTCACCAGCACCGCGGGCTTGCCGGCGATCGCCGGCGGAACTCCGGCGGCCAGCCGGGGGTCGGTGATGGCCAGGTCCGTGTACGTCTTGAAGTGCTGGGACACCCCGTAGTTGTAGAGCGGTACGGCGAACAGCAGCGCGTCGGCGGCGACGAGTTCGTCGACGATGGCCGTGGCGAGCGCCTTGGCCGAACGCTGGCCGTCGCTCCACTTCTCGACGGGGGTCTGTCCCGCGCTGACCGCGTCGGCCCATGCGGTGGCCGGGACCGGCTCGAGTCCGATGTGCCGGCGGGTGACCGGGGCGTCCGGATTGGTCTCGCGCCAGGCGGACTCGACGGTGTCGGCGATCTCGCGGCTGTGCGAACCGTCGATCCGGATGCTGGCGTCCAGGCGGAACAGGGACATGGCGCTCCTTAGGTAACGGACGCGGGAGCACTAGCCGCCCGCGTGGTACTAGCTAAAAGCTAGCATCCTCGGAAGAGCTAGTTCGCAGGCCGTTAACATGAACACATGCGGGCAGGGCAGCACGATGCGGCAAAGGGTGAGTTGCGGTGTGCCGGCGCCCTCGTCCGGGTCTTCGAGATCCTTGGCAAACGCTGGAACGGCGTCATCCTCGCCACCCTGAAATCCGGTCCGGCGAGCTTTTCCGAGATCGCCCGCTCGGTCACCGGCATCAGCGACTCCGTGCTCTCCGACCGGCTCAGCGAGCTGGCCCGGGTGGACCTCGTGATCCGTACGGTGGTCGACACCCGCCCACCCGCCGTCAGCTACGCGTTGACCCCGGCCGGTGACGCGCTCGTGCTCGTGCTCGACGAGCTTGCCGGCTGGGCCGAGGAGCACCTGCCGGACGCCTGACCCGCGCCCAGCCGCCCGCCCCGACGATCTGGCCCGCGCCCACGCCACCCGTTCCGACGATCTGGGCGTCAGAGACCTTATCCCCGGCGGATAACGTCCCTGACGCCCAGATCAACGAGGTTGCCCCTCGGCCGCAGTAGCCGATCCGGACATCCGGGCGGTTCGCGGGCCGATCGTGACGTCTGTTGGCCGGCTGGGTGGAATGGCCGCCGGGTCGGGGGCGTTGTGCATGACCGCGGCCGAGGTGGCAGCACTCCGCCAGCCGCCCGGCGCCCCGCCTGCGGGCTGGAATGGCCCGGGCCGCGCGTGCGTTACACCCGGTCCGGACGTGCCTGGAAGTGCGGGCCGGAATGGCCCGGGCCGCCGGTGCGTTACACCCGGTCCGGACGTGAGCAGCACCCCCCGCGCCACGTCCGTGAAGGTTTTGCCCCGCGTGAGAGGCATGCGTGAGGGCGGCAGCCCGAACACCCCCCGTTCGGGTTGTCACCATCCCCCTCGAACAAAGGACACCCCCATCATGACTGTCTTCGCCACGTACACCCGTAAGGCCCTGCTCGCCACCGCCGGTATCGCCATGGCCGCCGGTCTGGCCGGCCCGACCAGCACCGCCCTGGCCGCCGACCCCACCCCCACGCAGGCCGTCACGGTCGCGCAGACCGTGGCAGAGCAGGCGGACAAGCCGACCACCGAACAGCTGATGCCGAACGGTGTCCCGGGCGACCAGTCCAGCTTCACCCCGAACGCGGAGCAGCTCGACAACGCCCGCAAGATCATCGACGCGGGTAAGGACATGAACCTGCCGCCGCGCGCCTGGACCATCGCGATCGCGACCGCGTTGCAGGAGTCGAAGCTGGAGAACCTCGGCCACCTCGGCGACCGTAACGACCACGACTCCCAGGGCCTGTTCCAACAGCGCCCCTCGTCCGGCTGGGGCAGCGTGGAGCAGATCACCGACCCCGACTACTCCGCCAAGGCGTTCTACAAGGGCCTCACCCAGGTCGACGGCTGGGAAGACATGCCCCTGACCGTCGCCGCCCAGACCGTACAGGTCTCGGCCTACCCCGACCACTACGCCCAGTGGGAGAAGATGGCCGCCGACATCATCACCGACATCACCAACAAGTAAGAAGACACGCCACGACGTGGGCGCCCTCCCTGAACAGGGAGGCGCCCACGTTCGTGTGTCAGCCCGCCGGCCGGCCGTCGATCGGCAGCCGGAACAACGCGTACGGCTTGCGCCGCAGGTCCTGGCCCAACTGGAACCTGGCCTGCCGGTGCAGTTGGTTCGCGGTGACGTAGAGGTAGCCGTCGCTGCTCACCGACATGGCGTCCGGCCACAGCAGGCGGGGATCGTGGGCGACCGTCTCGTATTCGCCGTCGGTGCGTCGGCGCAGCACCGCGTCGTGCTCGTACGCGGTCAGGTAGACCCGTCCCAGGTGGTCGGTCTCCAGTCCGGCGGCACCGCTGCCCTTGTCGCCCTCGTCGACGACCGTCGCCGCCACCGATGCGTCGTCGAGTGTGGGGTCGGCGAGTGCGTCGATCGAGACGCTGTAGAGGTGCCGGGACGCCAGCGGGCAGTAGTAGAGCCGGCTGCCGTCGGGCGAGATCGCCAGCCCGTCCGCGCCGACCGCGACCGGTCGGGCCGGCCCGTCGACCGGCCGCTCCACGAACGGCCGGCCCTCCACGACCGGCCGGAACGTGCGCGGCCCCTCGGCCCGGGTCGACGGGTGACCCTCCAGCCGCCGCCAGGCGGCCCCGCTGACCAGGTCGACGACCACGATCGCGTTGGGCCCCTTGTCGGTGGCGTCGGTGACGAACGCCAGGCCGCCGGAACCACGTCGCAGGTCGATCCGTACGTCGCCCAGGTACGCCGTCGGTGGGGCCACCTCCGGCCCCAGGACGATCGTCTCCACGACGGTGTCGTCGGTCAGGTCGACGCAGACGAGCTTCGGCCCACCGGTGACCACCGGCCGGAACATCGGGCTGCCGGAGTCGAGGATCCACAGCCGGTCGGCGGTGTCGACGACGACGCTCTGCGCCGAGACGAAGCCGCGCGGGTCGTCGTCGGTGCCGGGGGAGTTCCACCGCCGGTCCGGGTACGGCTCGCAGTGCCGGTTTCGTAGTTCGGTGACGGTGGCGGGTGCCTGCTCGTCCCACCGCGGGAAGTTGACGAAGATGCGTCCGGCACGGGACACCGCCACCCCGGCCGGCATCGCCCCGCTGAAGGTGGCGACCAGTTCCAGGGGCACCACGGGATTCTCGGTGGTCAGTGGGACGCTCATCCTTCCCCTTCCTTCACCCGGTCCGGCTGCCTACCCGCCCGGCGGGCGGGTGAACCCGGTCAGGGCTTGAACTCGCTGCGCAGGCGCGGCAGCCACTCGGGGTGCTTCTCCCGCAGGTACCGGATGAGCTTTTCGCGCAGTTCGCAGCGCAGGTCCCAGGCGCTCGGCCCGTCGCTGGCCGAGGCCAGGACCCGGATGCAGATCGACGTGTCGCTGCCGTCGACCACCTGGAGCACCCATTCGGACTGGTCCCACAGCGGGGTCTGCTCGAGCAGCCGGTGCGTCTCGGCCCGGATCTCGTCGATGTGTGCGGTGAAGTCGAGGTGCAGGGTGACGGCGGCCAGCACCCGGGCCTCGTGCCGGGTCCAGTTCTGGAACGGTTTGTTGGTGAAGTAGCTGGTCGGCAGCATGAGGCGGCGCTCGTCCCAGAGCCGTACGACGACGTGGGTGAGCTTGATCTCCTCGACCCGGCCCCACTCGCACTCCACGACGACGACGTCGTCGATGCGCAGGGCGTCGGTGAACGCCAGTTGCAGACCGGCGACCGCGTTGCCGAGCGTGGTGTGCGCGGCGAAACCGAGGATCACGCCGGCGACACCCGCCGACGCGAGCACCGACGCCCCGAACGCCCGTAGCGGGCCGAAGGTCATCGCGGCGGTGCCGATGGTCAGGATCGTGATGACCAGCGCGGTCATCCGGCGCATCAGCCCGATCTGGGTACGGGCCCGGCGTACCCGCCGGTTGTTCGCGACGTTGACCGGCAGTCGCCGGAACGCGACGTCTTCGGCGACGAACAGGTATTTGATCAGCAGCCACCCGGTCGCGGCGATCAGCCCGATCTGCACCCCGTGCCGGTAGCCGGCCAGCTTGCCGGAGGAGATGCCGGTGGCCGGCAGTACGTAGTACAGCGTGCCGAAGACCAGCATCGCCGCCCACGGCCAGAAGCAGGCCCGGTGGAACTTCATCAGGAACGGCTCGTAGCGGCGCCGGGCGATCCACCGCACCGCCATCCCGGTCAGCCAGGCGACGAGGCAGGCGCCGGCGATCGCCGTGGCCACGACCAGGAACGCCTTCATCGCCGGCCCGCTTTCCCGGGTCCGGCCGCCTCTAACGTGCGCCGGGCGGCCGGACCGGGAAGGTCAGCGGAGGCCGGTGACGGCGGCGTCGCGGGCGCCCCGCCAGACGATGCCGGCCTCGCGGAAGCCGGCGGCGCGCAGTGCGTCGAGATGCCAGGAGAGTGTCGGGTCGGACTCGGTCGTGTGCCGGTCGGCGAAGACCTTTCGCCGTTCCTCCAGCAGCGGGCCGAGTTCCGGGTCCTTGGCGACGTGGTCCCACCACGCCTCCCACGACAGCACCGCGCCGGCGGCGTAGCGGGCCTCGCGCCGGGTCCGTTCCCGGTTGCCGAGCAGGACGGTCAGTTCCGGCAGCCCGTCGTCGGGCATGTGGTCGACGTTGATGAAGACCCCGCCGGGGCGGAGCACCTCCCGGATCTCGGCGTAGAGCGCGGCCAGCCGGTCCGGGGCGATCCAGTGCAGGGCGGTCGCGGTCAGCACCGCGTCGTAGTCACGGTGCGGCAGCGCCGTCGCCCAGTCCGGCGTACGCAGGTCGGCGGTGACCACCGTCGACCGGTCGTCGAGCGACTCCCGGGCGATGGTGAGCAGCACCGGGTCGACATCGAGCAGGGTCGTGGTCGCGTGCGGGAACCGGCGCAGCGTACGCAGCGAGATCGAGCCGGTGCCGCCGGCCAGGTCGAGCACGGTCGGGGCCTGGCCGAGGCTGGTCGCCTCGACGGTGTCGAGCAGCGCCGCGAAGCGTTCCTCGCGGTCCGGCAGGTAGGCCTCCTGCTGCCGGTCCCAGCTCTCCTGCCACGCCGCAGCATCGATCTTGTAAGGAGTCATAAGCGGTAGGCTAGTTACGTGCCGATTCGCTGTCGAGTGCGGGCACTCTAAGTCGCACCGCGCTAGCGTTTCGGGGGTGACTGGAGACACCGACACGGTCCTGCCCACCCCGCCCGCCGACCTGCCCCGCACCGTGGGCGAACTGCGTGCCGCCGGGCACTCCTACCGCACCGTCAAGCAGGAGCTACGGGAGAACCTGCTGGATCGGATGCGCTCCGGCGAGCCGCGCTTCCCCGGCGTCGTCGGCTACGACGACACCGTGCTCCCCGAGGTCGAACGGGCCCTGCTCGCCGGCCACGACCTGGTCCTGCTCGGCGAGCGCGGCCAGGGCAAGACCCGGCTGCTGCGCAGCCTGGTCGGCCTGCTCGACGAGTGGACCCCGGTGATCGCCGGATCGGAACTCAACGAGCACCCGCTGCACCCGGTCACCCCCACCGCCCGGGCGCTGGCCGCGCGGGCCGGCGACGACCTGCCGGTCGGCTGGCTGCACCGCTCGATGCGGTACGGCGAGAAGCTCGCCACCCCGGACACCAGCGTCGGCGACCTGATCGGCGACGTCGACCCGATCCGGGTCGCGCAGGGCCGGACCCTCGGCGACCCGGAAACCATCCACTTCGGACTCGTGCCGCGCACCAACCGCGGCATCTTCGCCGTCAACGAACTGCCCGACCTGGCCGAGCGCATCCAGGTGTCGCTGCTCAACGTGCTCGAGGAACGCGACATCCAGGTCCGCGGCTACCAGCTCCGGCTGCCGCTCGACCTGCTCCTGGTCGCCAGCGCCAACCCCGAGGACTACACCAACCGCGGGCGGATCATCACCCCCCTCAAGGACCGGTTCGGCGCCGAGGTCCGCACCCACTACCCGCTCGACCTCGACCTCGAACTCGACCTGATCCGGCAGGAGGCCGACCTGGCCGCCGCCGTACCGGAGCACGTCCTCGAGGTGCTCGCGCGGTTCGCCCGGGCGGTCCGCGAGTCGCCCTCGGTCGACGCCCGCTCCGGGGTCTCGGCCCGCTTCGCCATCGCGGCCGCCGAGACCGTCGCCGCGTCGGCGCTGCGCCGCGCCGGCCTGCTCGGCGAGACCGAACCCGTCGCCCGGGTCGGCGACGCCGTCTCGGTCACCAGCACGCTGCGCGGCAAGGTCGAGTTCGAGAGCGGGGAAGAGGGGCGGGAGATCGAGATCCTGGCCCACCTGCTGCGTACCGCCACCGCCGAGACGTTCCGGGCCCGCCTGGCCGGCCTCGACCTGTCCGGCTTCACCGACCTCGTCGCGCGGGGCGACGTCGTCGAGACCGGGGAACTCGTCGCCGCCGACGAACTGCTGCGCCAGGTCGGCACCGTACCGGGGCTGGCCAAGGTGCTCGACCGGCTCGGGCTCGGCGACGCGCCCACCCCCGGCGAGGCCGCCGCCGGGATCGAGTTCGCCCTCGAAGGGCTGCACCTGACCCGCCGGCTGGCCAAGGACCTGACCGACGACGGCCGCACCCGCTACGGCGTACGCGACCAGGGGCGGGGCTGAGCCGTGACCGGCGGCAACCGTTACCGGTACGGCTCCTGGCGTGGCGGACCCGATCCGCTCGCCCCGCCGTACGACGTACGCGCCGCGGTCGACCAGGTCGGCGCCGAGGTGCTGGCCGGCGGCAGCCTGCGCCAGGCGCTGCGGGACCTGCTGCGCCGTGGGCCGCAGGGGCGGGGCGGCCTCGACGACCTGACCGCCCGGGCCCGGCGGCTGCGCCGCGAGGCGATGCGCCGGGGCAACCTCGACGGCGCCGTCACCCGCGCCCAGGCCCTGCTCGACCAGGCGCTCGCCGCCGAACGCGACGAACTCGCCGGACGCGACGACGACGACGCCCGGTTCGCGCAGGCGCGACTCGACAACCTGCCCCGGTCCACCGCCCGGGCCGTCGAGGAACTCGCCGACTACCGGTGGAGCAGCGACGAGGCCCGCGGGCTCTACCAGCAGATCCTCGACGGGCTCCGGGGCGACGTACTCGAACAGCGGTTCGCGGGCATCCGCGACGCGCTGCGCGACCCGGACCCCGCCGCCCGGCGCCGCCTCGAAGAGATGCTCACCGACCTCAACGCACTGCTCGACCGGCACGCCCGCGGTGCGGACACCACCGACGCGTTCACCGAGTTCATGCGCCGGCACGGCGACTTCTTCCCGGAGAAACCCGGCTCGGTCGACGAACTCGTCGACGCGCTCGCCCGCCGGGCCGCCGCCGGCGAGCGGCTGATGCGGTCGCTGTCACCGCAGCAGCGGGAGGAACTGTCCCGGCTGATGGACCAGGCGTTCGGTGACGGGGCGCTCGCCGACCGGATGCGCGACCTGACCGCCAACCTGCGCACGCTGCGGCCAGACCTCGGCTGGGACCGCGCCGAGCGGGTCCGGGGCCGGGAAGACCTCGGCTACGGCGCCGCAGCCGGCGCGCTGGAGGAGATCGGCGAACTCGACGACCTGCTCGACCAACTGGGCCAGGAGCATCCCGGGGCGACGCTCGACGACATCGACGTCGAGGCGGTGCAGCGGTCGCTCGGCCGGGAGGCGGCCGACGACGTACGCCGGCTGCGGGAACTCGAACGCGAACTGCGCCGGCAGGGCTGGGTCAGCCGCGACGGCGACGGGCTCACCCTCAGCCCGAAGGCGCTGCGCCGGCTCGGCGGGACCGCGCTGCGCCGAGTCTTCGACGACCTGTCCGGCCGCCGCCGCGGCCAGCACGACCTGCGCGACGCCGGAGCGGCCGGCGAGGTCACCGGCGCGTCCAGGCCCTGGGCGTACGGCGACGAGCAGCCGCTCGACGTCGTCCGTACCGTCTCCAACGCGCTGCGGCGCGGGGCGGCGGTGCCGGTCCGGCTGGAGGTCGACGACTTCGAGGTGGTGGAGACCGAGCGCCGCGCGTCGGCGGCGGTGGCACTCTGCGTCGACCTGTCCTTCTCGATGATCTCCGAGGGCCGGTGGGGCCCGATGAAACAGACCGCACTGGCCCTGTCGCACCTGGTCGCGACCCGGTTCCCGCAGGACGCGCTGCAGATCGTCGGCTTCGGCCGGCACGCGCTGCCGTTGTCCCGGGAGCAGTTGGCCGCCGTCGAACCCGACCTGGTGCAGGGCACCAACCTGCAACACGCGCTGAAGCTGGCCGGCCGGCACCTGCGCCGGCACCCCGGCGCCGAGCCGGTCGTGCTGGTGGTCACCGACGGCGAGCCGACCGCCCACCTCGAGGACGGCGAGGCGGTGTTCTCGTGGCCGCCGACGCTGGAGACGGTGCAGGCGACCGTGGTCGAGGTGGACGAGCTGACCCGGTTCGGGGCGACGCTCAACCTCTTCATGCTCGGCGAGGATCCGGGTCTGCGCCGCTTCGTCGACGCGGTGGCCCGGCGCAGCGGCGGCCGGGTCTTCACCCCGGACGCCGACGACCTCGGCCGGTACGTGGTTTCCGACTACCTGCGCGCCCGCCGCGGCCGCCGCGCCCGCTGACCGGCGGCGCGCCGGTTCTCAGGCGGTGGGGGAGACGGCGTCGGGGGTGGGGTCCGGCCGTGGGCTGCCCGGTGGGCGGAAGGTGCGGCGGTATGCCGTCGGGGCGACCCCGATCGACCCGTGCAGGTGCTGGCGCAGCGAGGTCGCCGTACCGAACCCGGCCTGCCGGGCGACCTGGTCGACGCTCAGCTCGGTCGTCTCCAGCAGCAGCCGGGCGTGGTCGGTGCGGTGCCGCAGCAGCCAGCGGGCCGGGCTGACCCCGGTCTCCTCCCGGAACCGGCGGGTGAACGTGCGTACGCTCATGTTGGCGTGCGCCGCCATCGCCCGCAGGGTGGGCGGGTCGTCGAGGCGTTGCAGCAGCCAGGTCCTGGTCGGCGCGGTCGTGGTGTCGTCGCCGGCCGGCACCGGCCGCTCGATGTACTGCGCCTGGCCGCCGTCCCGCCACGGCGGCATCACGCAGCGCCGGGCCGACCGGTTCGCCACCTCGCTGCCGTGGTCGGTGCGGATGATGTGCAGGCACAGGTCGATGCCGGCGGCGACCCCGGCCGAGGTGAGGATGTCGCCGTCGTCGACGAAGAGGACCTCGGGGTCGAGCCGTACGGACGGGAAGTGGTTGCGGAACCGGGCCGCGTACGCCCAGTGCGTGGTCGCCGGCCGGCCGTCGAGCAGTCCGGCGGCGGCGAGCACGAAGGCGCCGGTGCAGATCGACATGATCCGGGCGCCGCGTTCGTGTGCGGCCCGCAGCGCGTCGGTCAGTTCGGGGTCGAGGGTGCCGTCGGTGAGCGGCGGCCCGCCGTGGATGCCGGGCACGACGACGGTCTGCGCGGTGGTGAGGGCGGCCAGCCCGTGGTCGGGCAGCACCCGGTAGCCGGCGGTGCTGCGTACCGGGGCGGCGTCCTTGGTGCAGGTGGTGACGGTGTAGAGGTCGTCGCCGCCGGTCGGCGTCCGGGCGGTGCAGAAGACCTGGGCGGGGGTGCCGAGGTCGAGGCCGACCACCTCGTCGAGGGCGAGCACGACGACCCGGTGCGGGTCGGTGCTGGTGCTGTCCGCCGGCCGTGCCGGACCCGATCCGCCCCGCCGTTTTCCGTTCGCCGCTGTCATGGCCTGATTATTGCGCATGATGGCTTCCCGGCCACTGTCGCCGGACCTCCGGCCCGGCCAAGACTGGCCCGGTGAGTCGTACCCGTCTTGTGCACCCCGCCTGGATCGTCGCGGTGGTCGCCTTCGTCGCGCTGGTCGGCGCGGCCGGCTTCCGGGCCACCCCGGCCGTCCTGCTGCATCCGCTGCACGCCGAGTTCCGCTGGCCGCTGGCGACCATCTCGGCGGCAGTCTCGATCAACCTGCTGCTGTACGGCCTGACCGCGCCGTTCGCCGCCGCCCTGATGGACCGGTTCGGCATCCGGCGGGTGGTCTCGTACGCGTTGCTGATGGTGGCCGCCGGCAGCGGCCTGACCGTCTTCATGACGGCGAGCTGGCAGCTCGTTCTCTGCTGGGGCGTGCTCGTCGGCCTCGGCACCGGCTCGATGGCCCTGGCGTTCGTGGCCACCGTCACCGGCCGGTGGTTCGTGAAGCGGCGTGGGCTGGTCACCGGTGTGCTGACCGCCGGTGGGGCGGCCGGTCAGCTCGTCTTCCTGCCGGTGCTGGCGAACGTGGTGCAGGCGTACGGGTGGCGGGTGGCGGCGCTGATCGTGGCCGGGGCGGCGCTCGCGGTCGTACCCGTGGTGGTGTGGCTGTTGCGCGACCACCCGGCGGACCTCGGCCTGCCGCCGTACGGCGGCACCGAGGTCGTGCCGCCGCCGGCCCCGACCGGCGGGGCGGCGGCGCGGGCGGTCGGCGCCCTGGCCGCGGCCGCCCGGACCCGGGCGTTCTGGCTGCTCGCCGCCGGCTTCGCGATCTGCGGCGCGACCACGAACGGGCTGGTCGGCACCCATTTCATCCCGGCGGCGCACGACCACGGCATGCCGCAGACGACCGCGGCCGGGCTGCTGGCCCTGGTCGGCCTCTTTGACATCGCCGGTTCGATCGCCTCGGGCTGGCTCACCGACCGGGTCGACCCCCGGGTGCTGCTCGCCGTCTACTACGGGCTGCGTGGGCTCTCCCTGCTGGTGCTGCCGAGCCTGTTCGCCGCGAGCGTCGGCCCGAACATGCTGGTGTTCGTCGTCTTCTACGGGCTCGACTGGGTGGCGACGGTGCCACCGACGGTCGCCCTGTGCCGGGAGTACTTCGGCGACGCGGGTGCGGTCGTCTTCGGCTGGGTCTTCGCGTCGCACCAGCTCGGTGCGGGCTTCGCCGCCACCGCCGCCGGACTGGTCCGCGACCAGCTCGGCACGTACGTGCTGGCCTGGTACGTCGCCGGCGGGTTGTCGATCGGTGCGGCGGTGCTGTCGATGATGCTGCGCCGCCGGCGGTCCGACGGCGGCGGGCGGCCCGAGGTCGCGGTCCTGCCGAAGTCGGACGCGCTGACCTGAGCCGGCCGGCTCAGGTCAGCAGCTTGGCCCGGAACGCGTTGGCGACCGCGTGGGCGCGGTCGTCGGCGCGGAGCTTGCGCAGGATCCGCCGTACGTGGGTCTTGACCGTCTCGCTCGACAGGTTGAGGTCGCGGGCGATCTGCAGGTTGGACCGGCCGTCCGCGATCAGCCGGACCACCTGCACCTCGCGGTCGGTCAGCCGGGACTGGCCGGGTTCGGCGGTGTTGCAGCGCTGGGTGGGGATCGTCGCCCGGGAGGCGTAGTGGTCGCCGCCGTTCGTCGCCCGGCGGGCGAGCAGCGGCGTCAGCCCGTTGGCGCGCGGGTGGTCGGCCGGCGCCTCGCTGGCGCAGAAGACGAGCAGGAGGTTGGCCAGTGCCGCCAGGCCGTCGTAGTCGACGCCCTGCACCCGGATCGGCATCGGGGACACCGGTATCGCGCCCGGCCGTCCCGACTCGCAGACCAGGATCCGGGCGGTCGGGAGCTGGAAGGCGATCCGGCGCAGGGCGGCCCGACGGTTGTCGCCGAGCGCGGTGGCGTCGAGGACGACGAGGTCGACCCCCTCGTCCGGGGCGCCGAACGGTTCCCGGCCGGTGACCCGCGCGGTGAGCACCGACGAGATCCCGAGTCGCATTGCGTAGGCGTTGATGCGGTCGGCGGTGCCGGCTGCCTTGACGCCGAGGACGACAGTTGGCATTGCGCCACCCCTTCAGAGCCTGCCGACGACATTGAGCAGACTAACTCCGGGAATCCCATTCTGTCACGCTTGCGTTACAGTCAGGTCGTCACGTGAATGGGTCGGGCTGGTGGCGGCGCGGCCGTCTCAGCCGTGCGTCGCGGCCGGCCGGGGCGGCACCCCGAGCGCCGCGCACGATTCGTGGTACATCCGCACCACCTCCTTGCGGACCTGCGGGCGTTGCGTCAACCGCTCGCCGAACGGGACCCGTACCGGCACCGGCTCCCCGTCGACGGTGGCGACGAAGTCGATCCCGTCGGCGTCCATGCCCGCCATCCGAGCGGCGGTGGCGGTCGGCCGGCCGCCCAGCGCCCGGCAGATCAGCAGCGAGTCGGCGGGGTGGTCGTCGTTCATGTGCCGGCTGATCGCGGCCACCACCTCCGCCGGGAACGGATCGACCGTACGGCCCAGCTCGGCCAGCACGGCCGTGTTGTGCCGGTACGCCAGCACCACCTCCCGGATCAGCCGGTCGAACTCGGCCTCCGGGATCGGCATCGCGTCGAGCCGGCGGCGGTAGGCGTCCTTGTAGGCCCGGGGGTCGTCGATGGCCGGGAAGCGGTAGAACTCCACGCCGCCGTCGTCGCCCAGCCCGTACGCCTGCGCGACCGCCCGGCCGACGAACAACCCGCCGGACAGGTCGCCCAGGTACCGGGTGTAGTGGTGGGCGACGAACCCGGCCGGCCAGGTGTGGCAGACCTCCCGCATCCGCTGCGCGTACGCCGCCGTCGCCGGATTCGGCGCGATCCGGTCCGGCCAGCCCGCGCCGAACAGGAACTCCAGGTCGGCCACGAGCGACGGCAGCCGGGTGAGCGCGTCGTCGACGAAACCACCCGCGACCGGGTCGCCGGCCATCGCGGCGGCGGCCTCCTCCAGCACCTCGTAGATGAAGTAGTGCTGGGCGACCAGATCGGCGTACGCGGCCCGGCTCAGCTCGCCGGCGGTGAGGGCGGTGACATAGCGTTCCGACTCGGCGGCCTCGTGGTCCTGCCGGGTGGCCGACCGCAGTCGCGCGGAGTACGACTCGCTTCGCTCGCTCATGGACCTTCCTCCGGGTGGGGCGCCGCCGGGCCGGCGACGGGCCTGGTCCGCGGGTGGCGGATCCCGCGTCCTCGGAGCCTGACACACCACCAGCGGCACACCAAGGGGCCGCGGCACCGGTCGGAGCGGCGGCGGCCGGCGGTCAGTCGACCTTGAGCGTCCGGAACGGCTCCGGCACCCCGGTGTAGGCCACCTCCGGATCGAGCAGCACCGCCCACGCCGGCCGGAACCGCGGGGCCCGGCGGTCCATCTCGATCCGCAGGTCGTCCAGCCACGGTCCGGTGATGCCGTCGGACCTCATCCAGCCCGGCCAGGAGTCGTAGTGCCGCTCGACGGTGTGGTCGTCGGCCGAGACCTCCAGCCGCAGGAAGATCCAGTGGCCGTGCGCCGGGTCGGCCTCGGCCTCCCACAGTTTCCTCGCCAGGTCGGCCGCCTCCCGGGCCACCGCCCACCGGTCGTCGTCCGGACGCTCGACCGGCGGTGCCTCGCCGGGACCGAAGCGCTGTGCGTGGTCCAGCACCTCGAACCGCAGCGAGCACCGGCCGTCGGGGCGGGCCCGGGACCGGGCCCACCCGACCAGGGCGGCCAGTTCGGCGGTCGGCGCCGGGGCCGGCCGGGGCAGCTCGGCGGTGGCCCGCATCGCCGCCCACACCAGGTCCTGCCGTTCGTCGTCGCTGAGCAGCCGGACCCGGCGGGGTGGCTCCCCGCTCCCGGCCGGCACGGTCGGTGCCACACTGCCCGGAACCAGCCCGAACCCGGCCGCCGCCACGACCCCGGCGCCGAGGTCGACCGGGAGGCCGCCGATCCGGCCGACCAGTCGCTCCAGCGCGCCGGCGTCGACCGTACGGGTCGCCGCGGCGTCGAGCAGCCGCGTCGCGGCATCGGCGACCGCGGCCCGCTCCGCGGCATCGTCCGGCTTGTGGCGCGCCCAGCCGAAGACCACCTCGCACAGGGCCCGGTGGGCCCGGTCCGCGCTCAGCACCGCCGGCAGCGCCGCCGCCAGCCCGTCGGCGAGCCCGTCGGGGTACGGCACCCGCGACCACCCGCCGTCGTACCAGTAGACGAACCCCAGCTGCTCGTCCTCGACGGCGCGGACCAGGTCGGCCCAGGGCAGCCAGACCGGCCCCCCGGCGAGCAGATCGATCGGGGGGCTGGCGTCGACCGTCGCGGAGTACTCGTGGTCGAACCCGTAGAGCACCGCCCGGCCGCCCTCGACCGGCACCAGGCGGCCCCAGTTGCCGCCGTGGTCGTCGCGGTGCGCGGTGCCGCCGTCGATCCACCACACATCGTCGTGACCGAGCGTGGTCAGAGCCGAGGCGATCGCGCCCCAGCGGGCCAGCAGTACGTCGGGTTCAGCGAGGTCGATCTGCACGTCGCCACCCTGCCAGAGGGTCGCAAACCGCTGTCGGCTATGAACGACGAATGCCGCGCTACCTGCTCTTTCCCGGTCGTCACCACCTCCTGACCCGATTCCAGGCCGAATATCTGGGCCGGCTGGCCGGCGCCGACCGCACGGTGGTCTGGGCTGTCACGTCCGCGAACCACGAGAACACGAAACGTAATCCGATCCCGTTCCACCGGCGGGAGGCGGCGATCGAGCGGTTCAGCGTGCTCGCCGGGCTGCGGTCGGTTGTCGTGCCGGTCTTCGACACCGCGGCGACGGACCGGTTCGCCGAGGTCACGTGCAAGAACGTCGAGGCCGTCACCGGCCTCACGCTGACCCCGGACGACACCGTGGTGGCCTGCTCGACCCCGGAGGTGGCCGCGATGTACGCCCGGCTCGGCTTCCCGATCGCCGGTGTGGAGGCCGATGTCGAGCCCGCGCCGGACCGGCCGTGGGACGTGCTGCTGCGGCTGGCCGCGGACGACCCGGCGTGGCGCGAGCTGGCCCACCCGGCGTCCGTCGACGTCTTCGACCGCTACCAGCTCGACGAACTCGTACGCGCCGTCGTCAACGATCCGGTCGTCGGCGACGAGGGCGGGCTGACCGCGACCCGCGACTACCGGACGTACGCCGAGGCGTTCGCCGACGCGGCGCAGCGCAAGTGGGCCGCGGTCCGCGACCACGTACGGCCGGGCCGGATCGTCGACATCGGTTGCGGCGCCGGCGCGGTGCTCGAACTCGCCGACCGGGAGCCGGCGCTGCGGGAGAGCGACCTGATCGGCGTGGAGGTGGCCCGGCACCTGTTCGAGGAGTGCGTGCACAAGAAGGCGCAGGGCTTCTTCGCCAACCCCAACGTGTTCTTCTACCGGCGCAACGTCCTCGGCGGGGCGGTGTTCGCGCCGCGGTCGGTCGACACCACGATGACGTTCGCGCTCACCCACGAGATCTGGTCGTACGGCGACCGGATGGCGTCGTTGCGCCGCTTCGTGCGGGCGATCTACGACCACACGGTGCCGGGCGGGGTGTGGATCAACAGCGACGTGTGCGGACCGGACGGCCGCGACCGCCCGGTCCGGCTGCGGTTGTCCACCTCGGACGGTGCCAACCCGGCGCGGCCCCGCACCGACCTGGCGGCGCTGCCCGCCCCGGAGGTCGCCACGTACGTCGGCGGCCTGTCCACCCGGGCCCGGCTGGACCAGTTCGCGGTGGACTACCGCTTCCCGTTCGACCACCGCCCGGTCGACGGCGAACCGGACACGGTCGAGTTGGCGTTCGGCGCCGCGATGGACTTCCTGACCCGCAAGGACTACACCGACAACTGGCTGTCGGAGACCCGGGAGCAGTTCTGTGGACTGGAGTACGCCGACTGGAAGGCGTTGCTCGCCGACGTCGGCTTCGAGGTCGACGCGGCCAGCGGGGCGTACCGCAACGACTGGATCGTGACCAACCGGCTCGCTCCGGTCGCGGCTCTGTCCACGCCCGACGGTGATCCGATCGGGTGGCCGGTGACCCATGTCCTGTCGGTCGCCCGCCGCCCGCTGAACACGTGAGCGGACGGTGCCGTACCGAATCCCGCCGATAAATCAAGATGGGGCGAATTTTTGACAGTAGCGCAACCCCCATGAATGCTTCCGCCGTGGATAGGTTGGTCGCACTCCGGGTAGACGTGGTCGCGGCCGTCCGCCAGTGCTGAGCCATACGCCCGGTCTGTTGGGTCGGAGCACGAGTGCCGGTCGTATTGGAGACGCTCGTTGGACAACGCTCAGATCAGGCCAGCCGAAACTCGGAACTGGCCCTCGGCCACCCTGCTCGGCCGACTTCGGGTAAAGACCAGGCAGCTTCTGTTGGCGACGGGAACCGAAAAGAGATTTCCCGCCGAACAGGTGATTATTCGGCAGGGCGACGAGGACGAGCACGTCTATCTTCTGCTGTCCGGGCTGGTCAAGGTGACCGCGCTCGATGCCGATCAGGAGACGTTCCTGGCGATCCGGGTCGGTGGCGATGTGATCGGTGAAATGGCCGCGCTGGAGAAGCGGCCCCGGTCGGCCAGTGTCGTCACGTCGGTCCCCACCGAGGCCCGGGTGATCCAGCGCGCCGAACTCCAGGCGTTCATCGAGCAGTGCCCGGACGGTGCGATCGAGTTGATGCGGATGATGAGCGAGCGGCTGCGGTGGTCGAACAGCCGGCGCATCGATCTGACCACGCGTAGCGCGACGGCCCGGGTGAGTCGAATTCTCTACGAGATCGCCCGGATCTACGGCAGGGAGGTGCCGGCGGGCTGGGATCTCGGTGTTCCGCTGACCCAGGCGGAGTTGGCGTCGCTGGCCGGCGTCGCGCGACGCACCGCGGAAAAGGTGCTGCATGATCTCAGCCAGCGCCGGCTGGTCAGCCCGGGTTATCGCCGCCTCGTTATCACTGACGTGCAGGGACTACGTGCCGAAGCGGAGGCGTCACCGTAAATTACGGGCAAGATCCCGCACTGGGGCGGATTGATCGTCGGAGATCTGGGTCAGCATGGGCGGCGCAAGGCTTCCCGACTCGGTGAAAGGCCCCTCGGCGTGCCCCGATCAACACAGTTCGACCGGCGCTTCTGCGTCGGAGTGGATATGCAGGGATATGGCGGTCGCCCGGATCGCCGACAGAGCGAACTACAAAAGGATCTTGTCGCCATTCTGGACCGGGCGGCCGAGGCCGCCGGTCTGGACCGGTCGCGGTGGGTGACCCAGCCCAGCGGCGACGGCGAATTCGCGGTGCTCCCGCCGGACGAGCCGGAGCCGCGTGTCGTCGACGACTACGTCCGCGAACTCGCGACCGAACTGCGCCTGTTCAACGAGGGCCGACTGCCGGACTGGCAGATCCGGCTGCGGCTCGCCGCGCACCACGGCGTGGCGTACTCGGCCGCCAACGGTTACGCGGGCAACGCCCCGGTGACCGTCGGCCGCCTGATCGACAGTGATCCGGCCCGGCGGGCGCTGGCCGCCGCCCCCGAGGCCCCACTCGCGGTCATCCTGTCCCGGCTCGTCTTCGACGAGATCGTGGCGGGTGGCCACACCAGCCTGCGGCCCGACGACTTCCAGCCCGTTCGGGTGCGGGTCAAGGAGTACGCCGACCAGGCCTGGGTGCGGGTACCCGGAGTGGATCCCGCCCGGCTGCCCGGTGCGCAGACGCCCGACGACTCCGCCTACCGGCACTCGGCCCAGCGGGCCACCGTCGCCGGCGGCGGTGCGGTGCACCAGGCGGACCGGGACATCGACGCCAGCTCCGAGGTCCGGCACGGGCCGACGTACGTCAACCGGACCCGCATCGACGGCCCGGTGCACGCCCAGGTGTTCGGGTTCAACTTCGCCGACCTGTCAGGCGGGGGTGGGACGCCGGATGAGTGAACCGGCCGCCGATGGCAGGGCACCCGCGGACGCCGGACCGGCGTCCGCCCCGCCGGCCGGACCCGATCCGGCGCCGGACCGGGCCGAGGACCTCGACGACGCGCTACACGGGGAGCTGCGTGACTCGGCCCGGTTCGTCAACGTGCAGTACTTCAACGGCAGAGTGGACGCGTCGGGTGCGACGTTCGGCGGTTCGTTCGGCCCCGGGCGCCGCCCGGGTAGTGCGACCGGCCCGCTGCGCCAGGAGGACGTCGACGCCGCCCTGCGGCACTACGTACGTCCCGAGCCGTACGCGCGGGCCCGCCGCCTGCTCCTCGACCGGCGCCTCGTCGTCCTGTGTGGACCGGCGGGGATCGGTAAGTACAGCGGCGCGATCGCGCTCCTGCGCGACGTCGCGGGCCGCGACGGTCTGCCCACCAACCTCTCACCGGCGCTGGCGTTCAGCGAACTCGCCGGGCAGAAGTTCGGCAACGCGAGTGGCTACATCGTGCGGGACCAGGCCCGGGACGCGAACACCGTCGCGGTACAGCAGTTCGAGTTGCACCGCCTGCTCGGTGCCCTGAAGAACCGCTCCTATCTGGTGATCACCGTCGATCTCGGTCTGCGGCCACGTGGGCAACTCGCCGACCTCATGGTCGACTGGTCCGCGCCGGACAGCGATGAACTGTTCGACACCTGCACGGCACACCTCACCGACCAGCTCCGGCACGGTCCGGGCACGGACGAGGTACGCGAGCAGGTCCGCCGGCTGCACTCGCCGGGCGAGGTCGTCGCGGTCTGCGAACTGATGACCGACGGCCCGCGGAAGGCACTCGCCGCCTTCGAGGACTCGCAGCGGGGCCGGGTCGCGAGCTGGTTCGACCAGGACCCGGAGTGGCCGGAGGTGCTCGCCGTCGCCGCGCTGGCCTTCGTCGAGGGCACCCCGGAAGCCGACTTCGAGCGGCTGGTCGCCCGGCTGACGGAACTGCACCGCCAGGCCAGCGGGGCCTCGGCGGCACTCCCCGCCGCGGGCCAGCCGCCGGACGCCGCCCCCACCCGCCAGGTCCGGCTCGATCGCCGCCGGGCCGGTGGGCTGATCACCGTCCGGCCGTCGCCGCAGGCCGGTGCCGGCAGTCCGGCGGTCGAGTTCCAGACCGACGACATGCGTCCCCTCGTCCTCGGCGAACTGCGCGAGCGTTACGGCTACGCCCTGTGGGAGCCGCTGCGCAACTGGCTCCACGAGATCGCGGCGACCGCCCCGGTGTCCGACCTGCAGGTCCGTCTCGGGATGGGCATGGCGGTCCTGAGCCGGTTCGACTTCCAGGAGGTCGAGCACACCTTCCTCGACCGGTGGGCCGCCGGACTCGCCGCCGAACGGGCGGCCGCCGCCTGCACGCTGTCCTGGATCGGGCTCGACGGCTCGCACGCCGCGTCGGCGCTGACCGTCACCAAGCGGTGGGCGCTCAACTCCGGCCAGCGCCGGGCGGTCACCGCGGCCACCGCCCTGGGTGGGCCGCTCGGCCTGCGCTACCCCTCGGACGCGCTGCGCTGGCTGTGGACGCTCGCGATGCGTAACGCGCGAATCAGGCCGATCGCCTGCGACGCCCTCGGCATCCTGTTCGCCGTGACGGCATCCGACCCGGCCGCGACCCGCAAGGTGCTCAACTTCCTGCACCATCAGATGCGCGACGCGGTCGAAGACGGGGCGAGCCAACGTGATCGCCGGGCGACATACCCGTCCGTGCTGGAGATCCTGGCCGCCCGGGACCCGCGGACCGACGAGCCGGTTGCCGCCCTGGTGCTTCGCGGCGCGCCGCGTAACGCGGACCGGCTCGGTGCCCTGTGGGCCGACCTGCTGGCCAGCGCTCCGCAACGCCGTCAGGCCCGAACGGCGTTGCTGGTGGCCCTCGGCGCGCTGTCCGAGGACACCGCAGCCCTGCCCGCGGTGCGCCGGTTCGGCGCCGCGATCCGTGGCGGGCTCAGCCATAGCCAGTGGAGGGCGCTCGAGGCGGGCCTGGAAGAGGGCCTCCTGCGGATCGACGAGGAGGCCGCCCGGGAAGGGCTGCTCAGCACCGTGTTCGCGGCCCTGCGTGGCCGCCGTACCCAGAACCCGTCCCCCCACCACCTGACCGGGAGATCGTTGTGAGTACCACTTTCTGGCCCCTGCTCACCGAGCGGACGCTCGGCCCCGCGAAGTCTCGGCTGCTGCTGTTCGCCCGGCGTGACGTCACCGAACTACCCCGGCAGGAGCCGGGGACCGCCCTGGTGTTCACCATCGGCGACCGCTACGAGGTGCTCCACGAGCGCCGGCACCTGACCGGACGGGAGGACATCGTCGTCGAGGCGGTGGCGGTCAGCCTCGTCGACGTCCGAGAACGGTTCGTGCCGGTCGACATCCTGATCCCGTCCGCCAGCGCGGCCGACGACTTCCGCATCCGGGTCGTCTTCCGGTGCCAGGTCACCGATCCGGAAGCCGTCGTACGCGACGGGCTGACCGACATCTCCGTCTCGCTCGGCGACTATCTGCGCCGGGACCGGCGGCTGGAGAGTCTCGGTGCCATGAGCGGCATCGACGACCTCAACGAGGTCCGTGAGTCGGTGACGGCTCAGGTCAAGGCGTACTGCACCGTGCACCCGCCCCGGCTGAGCGGGGTCGAGGTCGTGTTCTCGACCGTGGAGGTGAGCAAGCCGACCGGGCTGGTCGAACACGCGAGCAGGATGCGTGACGAGCAGTGGCGGCAGCTCGAGCAGCGGCTCCGGCGCTCGTTCGAGGCCGACGACGCCGGTTGGATCGCCGACCTGATCCGCAGCGGTCCGGAGGCGCTGGAGGCGCTGGCGATCAGTCGTGGGGACATCACGGCCGGGCAGGCCGCCGACCGCGCCTACCAGGTCACCGACGAGAAGCAGCGCAAGCTGGCGGAGATGCTGGCGCTGCTGCAGAAGGACGGGCATCTGGACCGGCTGCGGGTCGACGCGGACATCCTGGTGGACGCGTTCACCGACAGCATCACGCCGCGGCGCGCGGCGGCCGGACCCGAGTTGGGGAAGGTCGACCGGGAGTGGGAACGCCGGGGCATCGCCGGCAAGCCGGCGCGTACCGAGGATCTCGTTCTCGACGAGGACGAACTGGACGACGATGACATCGAGCGGTGACCAGGAGACCCGGCGCGACAGCGCCGGGTCACCCATCCCGGAGCCCGCCGCCGGCGGCGGGGTCGGGGGCGGCGCCGCACCGGCGCCGGTCGACCCCGGGCCGGGCCGGTGGTTGCGGGTGCTGGCCGGGGTGGACGAGCAACTGCTGTCGTACGTGCCGACCGAACGTGCCCGCTACACGGCCCTGGGCGGCGTGGTGCTCGGCACCGCCGTCATCGCGGCGTTCTCGATGTGGAACGCGCTGGTCGCGGTGACCGGCGGCGCGCACGTGCTGATCCTGCTGCCGGTCCTGGTCTGGGCGCTGTTCGTGTTGAACCTCGACCGGTGGCTCGTCTCCAGTTCGGCCGGCACCCAGTGGCGGCGCCGGGCGTCGGTGCTGCTGCCGCGACTGCTGGTCGCGATCTTCTTCGGGTTCGTCATCGCGGAGCCGCTGGTGTTGCGGATCTTCGGTACGGCCATCGAGCAGCACATCCGCGACGATCGGGCGGAGCAACTGCGTACGCTGACCGCCAAGCTGACCGCCTGCAACCCGGTGCCGGGGCAGCCCGCCGACCAGCCGGCGGAGCGGCCGGCGGAGGGCTGCCTGGAGTACGTCATCTCGTTCCCGGCGACCCCGGCCGGGGTCACCGACCAGCTCACCGCGCTGCGGACCGCCGCCGCCGACCTCGACCGGCAGATCGCCGCCGACTCGGCGGAACTGGAAGAACTCAACGAGAAGGCGCGCCGGGAGTGTGCCGGCGACTCGGGGCCGGGATTCACCGGCCGGGTGGGGGAGGGCCCCAACTGCCGGCGCCTGCGTGGCGAGGCCGACCGGTTCGCCGCCAGCCATCCGATCGCGCAGGACAAGGTACGGCTGACCGGGATGCAGCAGCGGATCGCGCTTCTCGAGGGTGAGGTGCGGCAGGGCAACGAGAGCTTCGAACAGGTCCGGGACGAGCGGATCGAGGAGCGGGTCGCGCAGATGAGGAGCCATCACGGGGCGATCGGCATGCTGGAGCGGTTCCAGGCGCTGCACGAGCTGATCAACGCGAATCCCGTCCTCTTCGTGACCACCTGGTTGATCCGGATCTTCTTCATCCTGATCGACTGCCTGCCTGTCCTGGTGAAGCTGTTCAACGGCGCGACGGCGTACGACCGGCTGGTCGACGAACGGGTCAACAGCGCCATCCGGATCTACAGCCGCGCGACGCGCGGCGCCGAGGTGTCGATCCTCGAAGAGTTGAACGTGCGCCAGTACGAGGCCGAGTCGGCGGCGCGTCAGGAGCGCGACCGCATCGACCTGAACGCCCGGATCCATGCCGCCGACATCCAGGCCGGGCTGGACCGCGCGGTGGACAAGCTCGCGAACGACCTGCGCCGCGGCGCGCGCGAGGGGAACCGGCCGGGCGCGGACGGGCGGACGACCTACCCGCACCTGAACGGATCACGGGTCGGTTCCGATGGCTGACGGTGGCGGGGCGCCACCTGACCGACTGCACGAGGAGGACGGATGGATCCGACGTATCTGGTGGGGCTCGCCGAGGCCGGGGCGTTGGCGCTGGTGACCGCCATGGCGACGGACGCGTGGGCCGGCATCCGCTCGGGGGCCGCCCGGGTGCTGGCCGGCGGCGGCGACGCGGATCGTGAGGCGGCGGCCGGCTGGCTCGACCGCACGCGGGAGTCGCTGCTGGCGGTGCCGGTCGAGCGGCAACCCGATGCGGTGGCCACGCTGCGGTCCACGCTCGACGAACTGCTCCGGGCCCGGCTGGCCGCGGATCCGACCGTCGGGGTCGAACTCGCCGAGATCGTCCGGCGGGTCGACGGCGGAGCCGGTCCGTCAGGCCCCGGCCCGCACCAGCACGCCCAGGTCATCGGAGGGTCGCACGTCTATCAGGCGGGTCGGGACATCCGGATCAGCGGCGGTCGCCGCAACCGCTGATCCGGCTCACGGGCGGGGCGTCGAGGGGGCGTCCCGCCCGCTTCTGCCGGTGCCGGACCGGTTACCGGTGGCCCGGTCCGTCCGTTGTCGGGGCTGGTGCCCGATTTGACGTAGCCGTTCGGAGGGGGCAACGTAGATCGCGGACGGCCGCCACTCGACCGTTCAGGTGATCCCGCCCGACTGGAGTCGGTGCGCCCGGAGTTTCCTGCCGACGTCGGGGCGCGGCGGCCATGGCCATCTCGACGGTTCACTGCCTGGCCGTGTCATCGGCGGCGGTCGGTCGGCAACGACAACCCGACACGAGAAACCATGAGGAGTTCTTCATGCTCACTCTGACGGACAACGCGGTGACCGTGATCCGTGACCTGACCACCCAGCAGGAGGTGCCGGAGGGGGCTGGCCTGCGTATCGCGACCGACACCTCCGCGGGTGCGCTCACCCTCGGCCTGGCCGACCAGCCGGCCCAGGGCGACCAGGTGGTCGACGACTCCGGCGCGCGGATCTTCCTCGACCCGGAGGCGGCCCAGATCCTCGACGACAAGGCCCTGGACGCGTCGGTCGACGCGCAGGGCGGTGTCCAGTTCGGCATCACGGAGCAGCAGGCGGGCTGACGCGGGCTTCGACCGGTCCGGGTGGCCAGCGGTACGGGCCACCCGGACCGGCGCGCGTCAGTCGACGACCCGGACGTCCTTCCAGAACGCCACCCGGTCGCGGATCATGGCTGCCTCGGGCTTCGGGTCCGGGTAGTACCAGACGGCGTCCGGGGACCGTACGCCGTCGAGTTCGAGGGTGTAGTAGGAGGCGGTGCCCTTCCACGGGCAGACCGTGTGCGTACCTGATTCGCGGATCAGGTCGTCGCGCAGTGCCGCACGCGGGAAGTAGTGGTTTCCCTCCACCACGACGGTGTCGGTGCTCTCGGCTATGACGAGGTCGTTCCAGACGGCTTTCGGCATACCAGCGACAGTAGGCCGCGGCCGGCCGCCCCGGCCAGGGTCGTGCGGGTCGGCCCAGGGTCGGGCGGGTCGGCTAGGTCCGGCCGTCGCGGCCGGGGGAGATGTGCCGGTCGTCCAGCGCGTCCCGCACCGTGATCGCCTCCATCGGGCAGGACTCGGCGGCGTCGGTGACCTCCTGCGACGGTTCGACCAGTTCGGCGAGCGCCACCGACGCGTCGGCGACGAGCACGAAGTGGTCGGGCGCCGCGCCCGCGCAGATACCCGAACCGATGCAGCGGCGTGGGTCGACGTGCACCCGCCAGAGTGCGCTCACCACGTCACCTCCCCCCGTCGTGGCCGGCTGGCCCGTACTCAAGGTGACGCTAGCTAAAATCACCGATTCGTGACGCCCCGTGTGCTGTTAGTGAGAATAGGTACATAGTGCTCGTTGGTACGGACCGAGGGGCACCACCGGCGCGGCGGTGCCCCTCGAATGCGTTTCAGCGACCCACACCACCGCCGAGCAGTGCCGCGAGCCGTTCCGTGACGGCCGGAGCGTGCAGGTGCAGCCGGGCGACGTTGACCGCGTCCTCGCCGAGTACGGCGAGCAGTGCCGTGTCGTTGACCGCGTAGACCGCGAAGTAGCCGTGCTGACCGCGCACAGTGGACTCCCGGAACGGGCCGTGCCGCAGCGCCAGCCCCACCTGCCGGCCGAGCCCGAACGTCGTCGCCGCGAGAGCGGCCAGGTCGTGCGGCTCGGCGTCGCCGGCGGGCAGGTCGTGTGCGATGAGCAGGCCGTCGACGCCGCCGAGGACGCAGCCGCGTACGCCGGGGATCTGGATCCGCAGGTCGGACAGTTGGTTGTGGATGGCTACGTACGGCACCGAATCGCCGCGGGGCGCCAGCCGGGGGTGCGGTTGGTCGGGGATCGACCGCGCCCCCGGCGGCTGGGCGACGCGGCGGGGCAGTGTGTAACCGCTGCCCCCGTTCACAGCTCCAGGCTCTCCTCGATCAGACGGAGCTGGTGGCGGGCGAACGCGAGGTTGGCCCGGGTCTTGCTCACCGCCAGGTAGAGGAACAGGCCCTTGCCGGAGGGTGAGCTGAGCGGACGGATGAGGTGGTACTGGGTGTCCAGTGTGATCAGGATGTCTTCGATGCCGTCGGTGAGCTTCAGCATTTCGATTGTCCGCATCTTCGCCCGGACCACGTCTGTGTTCCCGGCGGCGGCGACCGTGAGGTCCAGTTCGGCGGACCCCCCGGCCACACCCAGCGTCATGCCGCTGGTGTAGTCGACCAGCGCCACGCCGATCGCGCCTTCGATGGACATTGCGCTCTTGAGCGCCACGTCGAGGTTTGCCACGCTGCTTGCCTTTCGCAATGAACGGCGTCATCGCGCCGGTCGCCCATCGCCGGACCGACGGTGGGTACGGCCGGCCGATCGGCCGACGCCGTGGGACGTTCCCCCCGGGGTCGAGATTTGCACACCCCTTGTCCGTTCGCACCGGTCGAAGTGTGTTTAGCCTGGACAGCTAACTCTGCGTTGACCTGTGCGTGGGGCGAACCCGTCGATACGACCGATGTCCGAGAGCGGACCGGATTTGCTTCCCGAGCCGCCGGTGACACTGCGTGATCAACTGTGGCCCGGGCTGACCCGCTCAGCGCGGCTCGTCGACCTGGCCGAGGGGTGGGCGGAACCGGCCCGCCGGCGGCGCGGCGCGGCCGGCCGGCCGCGCCGGTGACCGCCGGAGGTCGCGGTCGGGCCGTGGCGGGCCCGAACCCGGCGGATCGTCGTCGGGCTCCGGTCCGGTCCTGGTCAGCTCCGACAACACGTGTGCCAGGTGGTGCGAGGTGGCCCAGGCGATCCAGCTCGTCGGCGTACCCGGTCCCGGGGTGCGGCGGGCCCGCCGGGCGATCTCCCGGTCGCCCCACGACAGCGCCGCGCCCGCCCAGTGCGGCGAGGAGGTGAGCCGGCCGCAGAGGTCGTAGAAACGGTCGTCCGGCCGGCCGCCGCCGTGCCGGGCCCAGCGGTAGATCCACCAGGCGTCCGGCGTGGTGTAGCGCATGGTGGGCAGCGGCCGGGACGGATGGTCGCCCGGTCCCGGCTGCGGCGCGGTGACCCCGTGGTCGCCGAAGCCGACCGGCAGGTGCCGGATCCGCCGCCACAGTTCGGCCTCCCAGCGCGGCAACCGGGTCGCGACGTTGCGCGGCAGGTGGGACAGGGTCGGTGGCATCGCACCCGCGGCGACGGTGACCGACCGCCACCGTTCGCCGATCGCCCAGCCCAGCACCCGCCGTACGGTGTGCTCGGCGTCGGGCAGGTCGCCCCGGTAGGTCAGGGACCCGAGGTCGATGACGAGGTCGCAGCGCTCGGGCAACAGCCCGGTACGCCGCCACACCCGGTCGCAGGCGCGGGTCGCGGTCGCCGGGCCGGGCGCCTCGTCGGGGCGCAGGCGCAGGATGGCCCGCCGGTCGTGCATCCGGGCGGCGTCGCCGTACGCGGTCAGCCGCCGGGCGCTGTCGGTGACCCGGAGCACCGGCAGCATCGGGATGCCCCAGCCGGCGAGGTATTCGGCGAGGTCCCGGGCCGGGTACGACAGCCCGCCGTCGGGCTCGGGCAGGTCGGCGAGGTCGACCCCGATCCGCAGCCCGTGGGGCAGCCGGTCGCCGGCGCTCCGGAAGAAGTCGTACGCGTCCTGCACCGGCCCCTTCGCGGTGGACTGCACGACCAGGATCGGGGTGACCGACGGGATCCAGCCGGCGTCGAGGTGCCCGAGCGCGTCCAACTCACCGCGCCGGGCGCGCAGGATCGGCCGGTAGACGGTCTCCTGTGGACGATCCAGATCGACGAACCCCGTCATTTACCCAATGTATCCAGATGAATGCGAATGGTGACAGGTTGTTCCGTCGTACTTCTGATCGAGAATCAGCCACGACGGCCGCCGTCGCGGGCCGGTGGGATCCATCGTCACCGGCCGCCCGACAATGATGGGCGTGGCGGCCCGGCGGCCGTGGCGGCTACCGGGCACGATAGGGACCGAACGGACGCACCGGGCGGTCCGTGGTCACCACGCGACGGCGCCGCCCCCGACCCCGGGAGGTGGTATGACCAGCACCGAGCGGCGGCTTGCCGCACTACGCGGGCCGGTCGCGCCCAGGCGGCACAACGCCCGTACGATCGCCGCCCTCACCGGCAACCCCGGCTGCACCCGCCGCGCCGTGCTCGACTCGGCCAGCATCGACAAGCAGCGGATCGCCGCCCACGTCGGTTATCCGGGCCGCTTCGGCCAGTCCCAGTTCGCCATCACCCGGGGCAACGCGTTCGAGGCCAGGGTCAAGGAGAACGGCTGCGCCGAACTGCTCGACCTGCTGCGCCAGCGGCTCGGCGTGCCGATCCCCGAGGCGGCGTACGACGACCTGGCCGGTACGCCGGCCACCGACATCGTCCAGCCGGCCGTCGACGGCGGCAACGCCGAACGGCACGCCCGCTCGATGGAACTGCTGGTGCGGGCCGCCACCGACGGCGGCCCGACCAGCACCCTGTTCGACCATCCGATGCTGCGGCTCGACGTCGCCGGCCGGCCGGTCTACCTCGAACCCGACCTGATCGCACTCCAGGTCGGCGGCCGGTTCCACGTCGTGGAGATCAAGTCGTTCGCGGTCGTCGACGAACAGGCCGACGCGGCGAAGGTCTCCGCCGCGGCCACCCAGTCGGCCGTCTACGTGCTGGCGATGCGCCGGATGCTGGAGCAGGCCGGACTCGACCCGGAGATCGTCTCGCACGAGGTGGTGCTGGTCTGCCCGCGCGACTTCGCCAACCAGCCGACGGCCGCGCTCATCGACGTACGCAAGCAGCTGTCGACGCTGCGCCGGCAGCTCACCCGGATGGCCCGGGTCGACGACCTGCTGGCGCGGCTGCCCGGCGACCTCTCGTTCGACCTGGCCGTCGACGCGGACGGCACACCGACCCGGTCGCCGGCCGAACTCGCCACCGCACTGTCCGCGGTGGACGCCCGCTACGCGCCGGAGTGCCTGTCGGCGTGCGAACTGGCCTACTACTGCCGGCACGAGGCCGGGACCGGCACCGCCGCGCTCGGCCGGTCGGTACGTGAGGCGCTGGGCGGCATCGACTCGGTCGAGACCGTGCTCGCCCTGGCCGCCGGCGAGATCGAGCCCGACGACGACCAGGTCGAGGCGGCGCTGCGCCTGCGCACCGCCGCCCGGCTGCGGGCCGAGGCCCTGGCATGAGCGACCCGTACGGCGCCGGCGGGGTGGCCGGGTGAGTGCCCTCGTCGCGCTGGCCCGGGCCAGGGCCGCCGCCACCGGCACGGCACAGCGGATCACCACGGTGCGGCACGTGCACATCGCCGACCGCCCGCTGGTCTTCGTACCCCTGGCGCTGGCCGGTGAGGCGAACGCCCCGCTGGGCTGCCTCGTCGGTCCGGCGTACGACGAGCCGACCCTGCTGGTGGTGCCGCAGCCGCGCAACCGCGACCAGCGGTTCGCCTTCGCCGACTCGCTCGCCGCCGTCATGCTGACCTATCTGGACAGCTTCCGCGGTGCCGCCGAGGCGGTGCCGACCGACCGGGGCCGGGACGTGCGCTACCGGTTCGTCGACGCGCCGCAGGTCCTGGTCCCCAACCCGGCCGGCATCGGGTTCGTCCGCCTGCTGGGCCGGTCGACCCGGTTCCGCCGTACCGACGGCGACTATCCGGTGCCGATGTCGGTGCCGTTGCTCGGCCGGTGGCTGACGTTCCTCGCCGACCGGGCCGAGATGCCCGGGTCGTCGATGCTGATCGCCGCCACCGACGCGCTGTCGGCGCACTGGGTCACCGGGCAGAGCGCGCTGGAGGACGCCCACCTCGGCTCGCTGCTCGGCTGGATCTCGCCGCCGCCCGGCCGTACCGGTGCGCAGGCCGGGCGGGACGCCGAGGACCCGGCGGTCTGCCCGCCGGCCGGCCCGGCGACCGACCCCACCTTCGACAACGACGTACTGGCCCCGCTGGTCCGCGCGATCCGCGACGCCGAGACCGTCGGGGCCGGCGACGGTCCGGCCCACGCGCAAGGGCTACGCGCCACCGCCGAGCTGACGGACGCCCTGCACGGCCAGCTCGAACCGACCTGGCGGGCCATGTGGGACGCGGTCACCCTGTTGCGCGAACTGCCCGCCGGGGCCCGGGTCGCCGGGCGGTGGGCCGACGACCGGGACGCCTACAGCGACTACGCCGTCTACGTCGACGGCGGCCACCCGCAGCCGAGACGCGACGGCGCGGTCGCCGCCGCCCAGCGCCTGCACCGGCTGGAGAAGGCACTCACCTCCTACGCCGTGCAGCGGGCGTACGACGACCCCCTGGTCATGGCCGAATACCGGCTGACCGGCGAGGCGTTCGTCGGCGAGGTGACCCTCGCCGACGCGAAGCGGGTCGACGACAGCGGCAAGCGGCCGGTGCTGCGCCCCCGGATCCAGGTCGTCACCGCGGACCCGGTACGACTGACCCCCGGCACGGTCCTGATCTCACCGTCCCGGCCGGCGCAGAAGGCGAGGATCTGCTTCGTCACGACCGCCCCGGGAGAGTCGAAGACCGAGGTGGTGCTCGAACTCTCCGGCGGCATGGGGCGGTCGCTGACCGCCGCGCCGGGCAGCGTGCCCGAGGTCGGGGAGCGGCTCTGCTACACCACGATCACCGACGGCTTCAGCCCGCCGGGCACCTTCCCGGCGCGGGAGGCGACGCCGTGGACACACGGCGGGCCGCCGGTCGACGGCGCGCCCAGCGACGCCGAGGCGGCCGAAGACTGGTCCTGATCACGCCCGTCCCGGCTCGCCGTGGTCGTTGGCCCGGTCGTACGCCTCGCGGGCGGCGGCGATCGCGGCGCGGTGCCGTTCGGCCCATCCGGTCAGCTCGAGCAGCGAGCGGTACAGCTCGCGGGCCATGTCGGTGGCGACGTACTCGACGCGGGGCGGGACCGTGGGATAGACCGTGCGGATGAGCAGGCCGTCGCGTTCCAGGTTGCGCAGGGTCAGGGTGAGCATCCGCCGGCTGATCCCCTTGACGTTGCGTTCCAGTTCGGTGAAGCGCACCGGTCCGTGGGTCGCCTCGACCAGGATGCCGATGCTCCACTTGCCGCTGACCCGGTTGAGCACGTCGTAGACCGTGCACACCTGCGGGGTGTGCGCCTCGGCCGGCACATCCGTGTTCCCCTGGGACATGAAAGTGCCTCCTTCCGGCGTCGTTGATGGTCACACATCATGGGTTCAGTAACAAAAGGTGCCCCATTGAGTGCGCGCCGAATCCGTGAAGGAGAACGATGTCCGGACCCACCATGCCCGCCGCCCGCCGGTGGCTGGCGCTCGGCCCTGTCGATCGTCCTGCTCGCGCTGTTCGTGATCCGGCAGGCGACCGCCCGCCAGCCGCTGCTGCCGCTGCGGATCTTCCGCTCCCGCGCGGTGTCCGGCGCCAACCCGGTGATGCTGCCGCTGGTTGCCGGCATGTTCGGCTTCCAGTTCCTGACCGCGCTCTACCTCCAGCGCCTGCTGGACCTGGACGCGCTGCGTACCGGGTTCGCCTTCCTGCCCACCCCGCTGGTCATCGCGCTGGTCTCGGTCGGGGTCGCCGGCCGGCTCGCCGCCCGGTTCGGCCCGCGTACCGTGTCGGCGGCCGGCCTGACCACGATCGCCGCCGGACTCCTGCTGCTCGCCCGGGTCCCGGCCGACGCCCGGTACGCCGTCGACGTGCTGCCCGCCCTCGTCCTGGTCGGTGCCGCGTTCGGGGCGGTCCTGCCGGCCCTGATGGGGCAGGCCATGTCCGCCGCGACGCCGGACGACTCCGGCCTCGCGTCCGGGCTGGTCAACACGACCCAGCAGGTCGGTGTCGCGATCGGCGCGGCGGTGCTGGCGACCCTGGCGTCGACGCGTACCGGTGCGTTGCTCGGGCAGGGGGAGAGCGTCGCCGCCGCCCTGGCCGGCGGCTTCCGGCTCGCGTACGCGGCCAGCGCCGCGTTCGCCCTGGCCGCGGCGGTGGTGGCGGTGCTCCTCCCGCGCCCGCCGGCGGAGGTGCCGGTGGCCTCGACACCTGATCACCGCGGCCGGCCCGGCCGGTGGCGCCGCCGGGGAGCCCGGGTCGGGTAACGTGCGACCACCGGTGGTGGCGAGTGTCCAGGGGGCGACGGTGACCGTGCGGATGACTCCGGCTCTGCCGCCCGGCGTCGAGGCCGAGCGGGTGGTCGAGGCGGTGCTGGCCGACCTGCGGTCCGGCCGGCACCGGGGCATCGTGGTCGACTCGCCGCCCGGTGCAGGCAAGTCGACGCTGGTGGTACGGGCCACCATCGAGCTGGCGGCGGCCGGTGAGCCGCTGATCGTGATCGCGCAGACCAACGAGCAGGTCGACGACCTGATCGCCCGGCTGGTCGGCGACGCCCCGGAGCTGCTGATCGGGAGATTGTCGGCCACCGACTACGTACCGTCGGAACGGGTCTCGGCACCGGGGACGGTACGGGTCGCGGCCAAGATCGGTGACCTGGGTGGTTCGGCGGTGGTCATCGGTACGGCGGCCAAGTGGGCGACCGTGGCGGACGGCTCGTGGCCGTGGGCCATCGTCGACGAGGCCTACCAGATGCGGTCGGACGCGCTGCTGCGGGTGGCCTCCCGGTTCGAGCGGGCGCTCTTCGTCGGCGACCCCGGGCAACTGGACCCGTTCTCGACCGTGGAGACGGCGCGGTGGACCGGGCTGACCTGGGATCCGATGCAGAGCGCGGTCGCCGTGCTGCTGCGGCACAACCCGGACCTGCCGGTGCACCGGCTGCCGGTCTCGTGGCGGTTGCCCGCGTCGGCGGCACCGGTGGTGGCCGAGGCGTTCTACCCGTTCACCGGTTTCCGGGCCGGCACGTCCGCCGCCGACCGGGTGCTGTCGCTGACCGGGCCGGGCGACGGCGGGCCGGTCGACGCGGCCGTCGACCTGGCCGCGGCGACCGGGTGGGCGCTCTATGAACTGCCGGCCCGGCACACCCTGCGCACCGACGTCGAGGCGGCCGCCGCGTGTGCGGCCCTCGCCGTACGCGTGCTGGAGCGCGGTGCGGTGGCGGTGTCCGAACGCGCCCGATCGGGTGTTCCGATCGACGCGACCCGGATCGCGATCGGCGCCGCCCACCGCGACCAGGTCGCGGTGATCCGGTCGATGCTGCCGGCGTCGGCGGCCGGCGTCACCGTCGACACCGCGAACCGGCTCCAGGGCCGCGAGTACGACGTCACCGTCGTCCTGCACCCGCTCTCCGGCCGGCGGGACGCGACCGCCTTCCACCTGGAGTCCGGGCGGCTGTGCGTGCTCACGTCCCGGCACCGGCACGCCTGCCTCGTGGTCGCCCGGGCCGGCATCCCCGAACTGCTGGACGCCCACCCGTCGACCGAGCCGGTGCACCTGAACGTGCCGGTGCGGTTCCCCGACGGTTGGGAGGCGAACCAGTCGATCCTGGCCCGGCTGCCCGCCGTACGCCCCTGACCGGGCCGGCCCCGTCCCCCTTCCCGGCGGTCGCGCCGGGCCGCGGCGGATCGTCGCCGGACACGGAAAGTCGGATGGCCGGTCGGGATCCCCGACCGGCCATCCGGATGTGTCGCGTCCCCGCCTAGTTGGTGAGGAACTTCTCGATCGCGGCGGTGATGGCACCCTCGTCCGGGGCCGCGTACGCCTTCATCGTCGACGAGTTGTAGGAGATGTAGCTCGGGCAGCGGTTGGCCGGCGCGTTGACCTGTTCGCCGGTGCCGAGCTTCTGCCCGGTCTTGGCGGCGTAGAACGTCACGTCGAGCCGCGACGAGATGTAGTCGACCTGGATCGGCTTCTCGTCGCGGTCCTTGTAGTCGCACTTCTTCGGGGTGCCCTCGCTGCCCGGCACCGTCGTCAGGCAGGCGACCACGCTGACCGTGGTGAAGTCGGCGGACTTGGCGTAGAACGGCTTGTCGTAGCCGACCGAGCGGGTCCGCCAGTCGTTGGCCCGCTCCGGAGAGTTGGAGAACGCGTAGACCTTGGTGGTGTTGCTGCCCGCGGTGTAGTCGGCCGCGTTGAGGATGGCGCCGCCAGCGCACACCTCCTCGAAGTCACTGCTGTACTTCGCGGTCACCGCGTTGTTGTTCGGCACCGACGGGGCCTCGGACGACGGGGCGGCACTCGGCTCGGTCCCGCCGGGCTCCTCCGTCGTGGACGTCGTCGGTCCCGTCGTCACCTCGGGCTCGTCGTCACCGCCGGCGATCAGCGCGATGCCCAGACCGCCGACGGCCAGGAGCAGCACCAGGACGGCGACGCCCATCCCGATCAGCAAACCGTTGGACTTTTTCGGCGGCTGTCCATATGGCGGGACAGGTTGGGCGTACGTCGGCTGCGGCGGGTAGTCGCCCATCGGCGGCCCCGACATCGGAGTGGTCGGGGGACCGTAGGAGGGTCCGCTCGGTGCCCCGTAGGAGGGGCCGGCCGGCTGGGCCCACCCTCCCATGGTGGGGTCGGGCTGACCAGGTGCCGGAGACCCGGGGGGTGTCCAGCCGCCGGATGTCGGGTCCGGCGGGCCTGAGTAGGGCGGGTAGGGGTTACTCATCGTGCGTCCTTACTAGCGTGCCGACTTCGTTGAGAGCCCAGCGCATCTCCACGACCGGCGTCGCCGACCGCTCGTCGGGTCTAACATGATCGGTCCAGGTTTGTAAAACCGGGCTTTACCTCAGATTCCATAGTGAAGCTGCGCAATTCTCAACCCCACTCCGAGGATGTCGTACCCGTCTGTGAGGGTATGTGGTCATGGCAAGGCGGGAAGATCCGGTCGTCCCCGGGGCGCGGTTCACGGCCTGGGGCACCCGCGGGTTCACGGTGGGTAGGCATGCCATTCCGGTCACGTTGCGTAGGTGAGCGCCGGCCATCCGGTCGGGGCCCGGCTTCCCGACCGTCCGATCGGAGGCTCATCCCGGATGCGGGATCTTGGCGATCGAGCCGCGGGACGCCTCCACCGTGTAGCGGCGGGCAGAGTGGGCCAGCTTGTCGGTCGCGGCCTGCACCAGGTCGATGCCGAGCACGTCGGCCAGCCGCGTGAGGTAGATCATCACGTCGCCCATCTCGGCCCGCACCCGCTCACCCGCGGGGCCGGCCATCACCTCGGCCGCTTCCGCCGGGGTCAGCCACTGGAACTCCGCGACCAGTTCGCCGACCTCGCCCGTCAACGCCATGGCCAGGTTCTTCGGGGTGTGGAACCGCTGCCAGTCGCGTTCGGCGGCAAACTCCCGTAGCCGGAGGGTGAGTTCCTGGACGGACGGTTCGGGAGCTTCCGGAGTGGGGGAGGGGCGGCCGGTCGTCATGTCCGCTGACCCTAGCCGCCGGACTGAATAGGGTTGGTGGGTGGTCGTCGCGGCCCTGGCGAGTTTTCGCCGCGGCCCCGGGACGTGCCGCCGGCCACCACCGCCCACGCACCGCCCACCGAGGGGAGCCAGCCATGGCCCGCAGCATCGCGACCAACGACCGGGTCGACCGGGCGCGTCTCGTGGAGTTCCTCACCCCGCGCCACCGCGCCATCGTGATGACCACCCGGCCGGACGGGCGCCCCCAGGCGTCGCCGGTGACCTGTGGCGTCGACTCCGCCGGCCGGCTCGTCGTCTCCACGTACCCGCAGCGGGCCAAGGTGGTCAACCTCCGGCGCGATCCCCGGGTGTCGGTGTGCGTGCTCTCCGACGACTGGAACGGGCCGTGGGTGCAGGTCGACGGCACCGCCGAGGTGCTCGACCTGCCCGAGGCACTGGAGCCGCTGGTCGAATACTTCCGGGTCATCTCCGGTGAGCACCCGGACTGGGACGAGTACCGCGACGCGATGCGCCGGCAGGGCAAGTCGCTGATCCGGGTCACCGTCGAGCGGTGGGGACCGGTCGCCACCGGCGGCTTTCCCGCCCACCTGGCCACCGACTGACCGCGCTGCCCCGCCGGCGGCCGGGCTGACCACGTCCGGCCGCCTGACCCACCGGCCGGACGTGTGGCCGGGCCGGGTCAGAGGAAGGGCGCGGGGAACGGGCGGCGGTCGTAGCGCTCCGCGATGGTCGCGAGTTCCGGCAGCTCCGACCAGTTGGTCCAGTCGCTGTTCAGGGTCAGCCGCTTGCCGATGCGTTCGAGCACGATCTGCTCGAAGTCCATCAACAGCATCCCGTCCTGCCGGTCCAGGTCGAGCAGGCTCATCACCGCCCGGATCATCCGGGCCAGGTTCGTCCGGCGTTCGGCATGGTCACCCTCGTTGACGAGGTCGAAGGCCACCGACATCCGCGGCGCGAACCCGATCGCCTCGCCGGTCGAGCGCGCGTCACCGCGGTCGAGCGCCTGGAAGGTGACCCGCATGCCGGGGCGCTCGATCTCGGCGTCGTTGACCACCTGTCCGGCGACCTCGTGTGCGACGACGGACAGCGCTTCCGCCAGCCCCGTACGGGTTCTGCTCTGGAACGTGTATTGCAGCGCCACGCCCCCAGCATGACCCGGCGATGTCCCCGCGCGGAGCGGATCGGCGCTTCCGGGACGGCCGTACGCGCGTTCAGTGCCAGCCGATGACGGAGCTCACCTCGTCGACCATCTGCCACCACCAGGAAGCGGCGCGGAACCGCTCGAACGCCTCGGTGCCCGTCTGGAGCACCGTCGCGTCGAGCCGGCCGGCCGAGGTCGCGGCGGCGGTCAGGGGACCGGCGGTGCGGCCGATCCGTTCGGTGTCGAGGACCAGCGACCGCCGCCGTAGCACGGTGAACAACCGGCGGATCAGTTCGACGTGCCGGTTGATCTCGTCCGGGCCGACCTGGGAGGTGCGGTCCGGCTCGACCGGAGTCAGCCGCCCGTCGGCCGTGCGGTACATCGGTATCGAGTCGGCCTCGCACCCGGCGGCGAGGATCCGGCCGATCCGGACGAAGTCGTAGCTGGCGTCCGCGGGGATGGTGAGGTCACCGGGGCGCAGGTCGGGCGACAGCGCGGCCCACGGGTGCACGGCGGTCAGCGAGGGCTGCTCACGCAGGAGCGTGGTGAGCCGGTCGACGCCGCGTACGGCCACCAGGCGGCGATCGGCGACCAGGAAGTCGGCGCGCGCGGGGGCGGCCGTCAGGCTGAACGCGGTGCCGGCCGGCAGGACGATCGACAGCGGTACGGCGCTCGGTTCGCGCTGCGTCGGCGGCTGCGGGGCGTGGACCGGTGGCGGGGTGCCGCCGTGCTGCGGAAGGTGCCCGGTGTGTGCCGGCTGGCCCATCTGCTGTGACTGGGCGGGGTGCGGGTGCCCGGGGACCGGCGCGTGCAGCGGCGGCCCGGGGGCGCGCTGGGCGGCGTGCGCCGGCGGGTGGACGCCCGCGGGTGTCACGGGGTGCGTGGCGGTCTGCGGGTGCCCCGGGTGCGCGGGGCGGTATCCGGGCGGGACGGCCATCGGCCCGGCCGGTCGCTGCTGCTGCTGGTGTTGGGGGTAGGCCGGGCCGGGGCGCTGGTGTTGCGGGTGGACCGGTGGCGGCATGACCGGTCGTTGCTGCTGGGTGTGTTGCGGCGGTGGCTGCACCACCGGTCGCTGCTGCTGCTGGTGTTGGGGGTAGGCCGGGCCGGGGCGCTGGTGTTGCGGGTGGACCGGTGGCGGCATGACCGGTCGTTGCTGCTGGGTGTGCTGGGGCGGTGGCTGCACCACCGGTCGCTGCTGCGGGTGGTGCGCAGGGTGGTGCGGCGGCTGGGGGTGCTGTGGCGGTGGGGTGTGCTGTGGCGGTGGGGTGTGCTGCTGGGGGTGCGGTGGTTGGGCGTGTGGCGGCACGACGGGGCGCTGCGGCTGCGGGTGGTGTTGCGGCTGCGGGTGCGGCTGGCCGTGCGGCGGGGCGGGGTGCTGGGGCGGGGCCACGTGCGGCGGCCGGTAGGGCGGCGCCGGCGCCTGTTGCGGGTGTGGAACCGGCCGGTGCTGCGGATGCGGCACGGGGGGCTGCTGCGGGCCGGGGCGGAAGTGCGGCTGCGGCATCGCCGGCCGGTGCTGTGGGTGGCCGACGTGCGGCGGCATCGGGCGGTAGGGCGGTCCGCTCGACGGCGGCCCGCTCATCGGCGGTCCGCTCATCGGGGCGATCGGGCCGGCGGGGGGACCGCTCATCGGGGCGATCGGGCCGGCCGGCGGTCCGCTCATCGGGGCGACGGGGCCGCCCGGAGGCCCGCTGATCGGGGCGGCGTAGGTGCGCGGGTCGATCACGGCCAGCGCGGCGGCCGGCACGTAGAGGCTGCCCTCGGCGACCACCATCTCCGGCTGTTCGAGCGTGGTCGGCGCGATCTGGAGCGTACGGTGCAGCAGCGTCGCGACCAGTGGGATCCGGCTCGACCCGCCGACCAGGAACACGCCGGCGATCCCGGCGGCGGGCACCGACGCGGTGCGGATCGCGTTCTGGGTTGCCAACAGCGTCCGGTCGAGCACCGGCCGGGCGAACTTCTCCAGCTGCTCGCGGCCGACCGGCACGTCGACGTCGACGACCGGCACGTGCACGATCGCCGACGGTGCCCGGGACAGCATCTCCTTGGCGCCGCGGACGTCCTCCCAGAACTGCTGGCTCATCCGGCGCTCGGCCGAGGTGTTCGGGGTGATCAGGCGCTTCCAGCCGTCGGGGTCGCGTTCGGCGAACACCTCACCGAGGTATTCGACCACGGCCGCGTCGACGTCCAGCCCGCCCGCGTCGGCGACGCCGTCGGTGGACAGCACCTGCAGGTTGTCCGGCGTACGGCGGACGACGGTGGCGTCGAACGTGCCGGCGCCGAAGTCGTAGACGACGAGGTTGCGGCCGATCGGCAGCTGGTGGCGCAGGACGGCGATGAAGTAGCTGGCGGCCGCGACCGGCTCGGGGACCAGCCGGGCGTTGTGCAGGCCGGCCCGGGCGGCGGCGTTGGCCAGCATCGCCCGGCGCTGCGCGCCCCACTCGACGGGGTGGGTGAGCACCGCCTCGGTGATCTGCCGGCCGCCGACGCGGGCCGCCTCGGCGTGGACCCGGCGCAGGACGGCGGCCATGAGGTCGACGACCGGTAGTTCGACCTCGCCGAGGAGCACCGTGCCGTCGTCGACCCGGCGCTTGGGGTTGCGCTCGAAGCGGTCGGGGTGGACCCGGGAGTGCTGGACGGCGTCGCGGCCGACGACCATGTCCCCCTCGGGGGAGGCGTAGACGGCCGACGGCATCTGCGGCGAGCCGTCGAAGAGCAGGGGGCGGCACCGGCCGTCCGGCCACCGCAGCACCGCTACGGTGTTGGACGTGCCAAGGTCGACCCCCAGTCGCAGCCCCGCCACCATGATGCGAGTTTAGATCGGGCCGGGTAGCGCCGACTGAGTCGCTGTGCTCAGGCGTCCGTCCACGTCATCCCCCTATCAGACGATCTCGGCGCAGCTCTGGGTGTTATGTCGGTATTCTCGGATCGCGTAGCGGGTGGACAAGCCGGTCACGCCAGCGCCATCCGGGCCCACCGGCTCGGTGTAAGGGTCATCACCCGGAACGGACAGTTGCGGTCGGTCAACATCGTGTAGGCGTGGATGGCCCGCTCCGCGGCATCCTGGGCCTGCTCCGCCGCGGTCATCCCCCGCCCCCGGTTGCGGAACAGCGCTCCGTAGAACGCCGAACAGAAGACCCCGCTCTCGTGCCAGCCGATCTGCCCGGACGTGCCGATGTAGGTCACCTCGCCGTGCAGGCAGTCACGGACCGCCTTCTGCCAGGCGCCGGTGCCGGTGCGGCAGCCGTCGGCCAGGATCGCCCCGGTCGAGATGCCCTTGCCCTGCTGGGCGGCGGTCTCGCCGAGCTGTTCCAGCGACACACTGGTGCGCCCGTCGCTGCTGCTGAACGTCGGCGTCACGCTGTGGTCGCCGTGTGCCATCACGTGCAGCACGTCGCACGACGCGGTGAACGCCGACAGCACCGTGCTCGGATCACGGGACCGGACGAAGTCGATGTCGACGATCGGCGCCTCGAAACCGGCGTTGATGTTCTGCAGCGTGGACTGGACGAAGGTCATCGCCGCGTCGAACGAGGCATCCAACCCGATATCGAGCAGGCTCACACGCTTCGCCCTCATCGGCGTCGTCCTCCCCAGGTCGCGACGGTTGCCGGCCCGCCGGTGCGGTACCGCCGGCCCGATGGACCACCGGGCCGGCCGCATCGGCGGCCGTTGCAACCGACCGTACGGGCTGCCGGCGCCGGCTGTCCTCCCCACGAGTGGACCACGGGGGTACGACCTTCTGGCCCATTGCGTGTCCCGGCACCGTCCGGTCCGGCGAGTCCGCGCAGCTCACGGTTGGAATGGCGGGACCGGCGGGGTAGTGTCGACCGCGGACGCACCCGGCGGCGACAGGGCCCGTGGCGGCAGGACCGCAGGGACAGGGCCCGTGGTGGGAGAGCCGCAGGGGCAGGGGAGCACAAGGCGCGGGAACAGGCCCCGCGGGAACCGGGACACAAGAGCGCGCGGCGCCGCCCGACCGCTGTCGTAACGTCGCCGCGCTCTGGCCGTCTCCCACCGCCGCAGCCATCCGGCCGTACGTCAGCGGGGACCTGGCTCGACCGGCACCTCGTCGTCCCGGTCTGTGTGCGTGCATGCCCGGGACCGGCCGGGCGCAAACCCGGCGAGCGGGCAGTGTGTCGTCGTCCGATCGGTGGAGTGCGCGGCCGGGGCATCGGGTATGGAACCGGACATGGAACACTTCACGATCGCCACCGAGGCGGAGAAGAGCGCCGATTTCCGTCGGGTGCTGTGGACCGGGCAGCGGACCCAGTTGGTCATCATGACGATCCCGCCGGGCGGCGAGATCGGCGAAGAGGTGCACGAGGGGATCGACCAGATCCTGACCTTCGTCAGCGGCGTCGGCGAGGCCGCCGTCAACGGCGAGACCCGCCGGGTGAACCAGGGCGACCTGGTGGTCGTACCGGCCGGCCAGAAGCACAACTTCGTGAACACCGGCCCGAACCCGCTGGTGCTCTACACGGTGTACGGGCCGCCGGAGCACGCCGACGGGGTGGTGCACCGGACGAAGGAGGAGGGCGACGCGGCCGAGGCGGCCGGCGAGGACGAACCGCCCGGATCGTGAGCACCGGTGGCCGGGCGCGCGGTGCCCCGACGCCGATGGTTCACGTGCCGACCAGCCGCTCGGTGACCGACCGGAGCCGGGCCCGGAACGCGGGGTCGTACGCCTGCTCCCGGGCCCGGGACTCGTGGTCGCGGTCGAAGTAGCGGCCGGTCACCCCGGCCAGCGCCGGATCGACCACCAGCCGCAGGGTGGCCCGCAGCCCGTCCTCCAGCGACTCGACCCGCTCCATGCCGGCGTCGCGGACCATCGTGGTCGGCATCAGCGTCGCCGGGTGCAACGCGTTGACGGTCACCCCGCTGCCGGCGAGGTCGTGGGCCAGGTCGAACGTGTCGGCGATCAGGGCCAGCTTCGCCCGCCGGTAGGCCACGAACCGGTCGTAGTCGTGCTCCAGCATCAGGTTGTCGAGGTCGACGTCCGCCTGGCCGATCGAGGCGACGTTGACGATCCGGGCCGGGGTGGCGCGCCGCAGCAGCGGCAGCAGCAGCCGGCTGAGCAGGTACGGCGCCAGGTAGTTGACGGCCAGCCGCAGTTCGTGGCCGTCGGGGGAGAGCCGCCGTGGCTCACCGGCCGGCCCGAAGCCGACCCCGGCGTTGTTGACCAGCACGTCCAGCCGGTCGTGCTCGGCGCCGACCCGCGCGGCGAGTTGTCGTACCCCGGCGAGCGAGGAGAGGTCGGCCCGGACCGCCAGCGCCCCGGTGGCCGCGGCGATCTCGGCGAGCCGTCGTTCGTCGCGCCCGTGTACGACCAGCTGGTGGCCCTGCGCGGCGAGGGTCCGGGCGAGGGCCCGGCCCAGCCCGTCGGACGCCCCGGTGATCATGATCAGAGCCATTCTCCGACCCTATCCACCCCGGTGGATCAGCCGGTCGGTTGGCCACCCGGTCAATAGTTAAGAGTATTGACAGTTCGATCAACGCCTTCCTAGGTTGGGGCGGTGCAGACCGGCAACACCGCAGTCAGCAACTTTCCCGTCGTGGTGACGGCCACCTTCGTCGCCGAATCGCTGGCCACCCCACTCGCCTGGTGGTCGGCCGAACTCGACCTGCCGCAGGAGGTCACCTTCGCCCCGTACGGGCAGGTCTTCCAGCAGTTGCTCGGGGTGCCGGCCGCCGGGGCGACCGTCGCGCTGATCCGCCCCGAAGACTGGGCCACGGCCGCCGGCCGCGACCCGGAGCGCGGCGCGGCCGGGGCCGACACCGGCGATCCGGCCCCCGGGCTCGGCGCCGACGGTCGGGCGACCGTCGCGTCCGCCGCCGACGACCTGGTCGAGGCGGTACGGGTCGCCGCCGGCACGACCCCCCGCCTGATCGTCGTCCTCTGCCCGGCCTCCCCGGCGCTGCTCGCCGACCCCGTCGACGGACCCTTCCTGCGGGCCACCGTCCGGCGGCTGGCCGACGACCTCGGCGCCGTCGCCGGGGTGCACCTGCTCACCGACGCCGACACCCTCGACGCGTACGGCCCGTGCGGTTACGCCGACGAGTACGCCGACCGGCTCGGCCACGTGCCCTACACCCCCGAGTTCTTCACCGTGCTCGGCACCGCGGTCATGCGCCGGCTGCACGCGCTTCGTACGCCCCGGCCCAAGGTGCTCGTCGTCGACGCCGACAACACGCTGTGGGACGGCGTGGTGGGCGAGGACGGCGTCGACGGCATCCACATCGGACCCGACCGGCGGGCGCTGCACGAACTGCTCGTCGCCCAGCAGCGCGCCGGCCGGTTGATCTGCGTCAGCAGCAAGAACGCCGAGGCCGACGTACGGGCGGTGTTCGCCGGGCGGCCGGAAATGGGCATCGGCCTTTCGCACCTGACCGCCCTGCGCGCCGACTGGCGGCCGAAGTCGGCCACCGTACGCGAACTCGCCGCCGAACTCGACCTCGGCCTGGACAGCTTCGTCTTCCTCGACGACAGCCCGGTCGAGTGTGGCGAGATGCGCGCCGCCTGCCCCGAGGTGCTGACCGTCCAACTGCCCGCCGACGCCGCCGGGGCGCTGCGTACGCTGCGGCACTGCTGGCCGCTGGACGTGCTCGCGGTCACCGACGACGACCGGCTGCGCACCGAGCACTACCGGCGTGAGCGCCAGCGCCGCGAGCTGCGCGGCTCGGTCGGCACCGTCGCGGAGTTCGTCGCCGGGCTGCGGCTGACCGTCACGGTCGCGCCGGCGACACCCGACCAGGTCGAGCGGCTCGCCCAGCTCACCCAGCGCACCAACCAGTTCAACCTCACCACGGTACGGCGGACCGCCGCCGAACTCGTCCGGAGCGGACTGGAGTGCCACGCGGTCGAGGTGACCGACCGCTTCGGGGCGTACGGGATCGTGGGTCTGGTCCTGTCCACCACCGCCGGGCCGGCCCTGGCCGTCGACACCTTCCTGCTGAGCTGCCGGGTCCTCGGCCGTGGTGTCGAGCACCGGGTGCTGGCCGCGCTCGGCGAACTGGCCCTGGCCCGGGGGCTCGCCGACGTCACCCTGCCGGTGGTCGCGTCGGCCAAGAACCGGCCGGCCCGCGACTTCGTGCACGACGTCGCCGGCGAACCGGTCGCCGAGGCCGACGGTCGGCAGCTCTTCCGGCTGCCCGCCGCGACCGCCGCCGGGGTGCGGTTCCGGCCACCTGCCGCCGCCACCGCGCCGCCACCCCCGGCCCCCGCCGGGGCGGTCCCCGGCCCGCCGCCCGCCGCCTGGCGGCTGGTCGAGCGGATCGCGACCGAGCTGCGCGACGCCGCCGCCCTGCACGCCGCGGTCCACGCCCGGCCGGCGAGCCCGCTGCCGCTCGGTTCCGCCACCGGCACCGAACTCACCGTCGCCCAACTCTGGACCGACGTGCTCGGCGTGCCGCCGCGCTCGGTGCACGACAGCTTCTTCGCGCTGGGCGGCCAGTCGCTGCACGTGGTGCAGTTCATGGCCCGGGTACGCGCCGTCCTCGGCGTCGAGCTGCCGGTCGAGCTGCTCTTCACCCCGGCGTTCACGGTGGCGCAGGCGGCCGGGTCGATCGACGCCGCCGGCGGCCGGGCGGCCACCGACCTCGACGGGCTGCTCGCCGAGGTCGAAGCCCTCTCCGACGACGAGGTGGCCGCCCTGCTCGCCGCCGAGAGCGGCTGACCCGATGGCCACCGTCGTACTGACCACCCACGGCACGAACGGGGACGTGCTGTCGTTCGTCCAGCTCGGCCGGGCACTGGCCGGCCGGGGGCACGACGTCACGATCGCCACCCACGCCCGCTACGGCCCGACCGCCCGCGCCGCCGGCATCGGGTTCGTCGCCCTCGACACCGAGCAGGAGTACGTCCGCTACCTCGCCGACGCCCGCGACATGCTGGACGCCCGGGTCGGCTCGGCGAGCCTGCCCGATCTGCGCGGCCACTACGAGCGCAACGACCTGTTCGGGCAGATCCGGCGTGAGGTGGAGGTGGTCGCGGCACGACACCGCCCGGGGGAGACCGTCGTCGTCGGCCGGCACACGTCCGGGCTGTCCGCGCTGATCGCCGCCGAGGCGTTCGGGGTGCCCGCCGTCTGGGTCGCCATGACCCCGGCCCAGCACCTGCTGCTGCCGGTGCAGGCCCACGTGCACCGCACCGAACTGGCCGCCGGTGTCGACGCCGTACGGGCCGACTTCGGCCTGCCGCCGGTCACCGACTGGCCGGCGTGGATGTCGGGCGCGGACCGGCAGATCGGGCTGTGGCCGAAGTGGTTCGACGCCGCCGGCCCGCCGACCCCGGCCGGCGTGGACCGGGTCGGGTTCCTGCTCAACGACGCCGCCGAGTCCGGTGAACCGCCCGCGGTGCTGACCGACCTGCTCGCCGCCGGTGAGCCGCCGGTGCTGGTGGCGGCCAGCTCCGGCCAGATGCTGTGGGAGCCGTTCTACGCGGCGGCGCTGGCCGCGTGCCGTCGGGCCGGCCGTCGGGTGGTGCTGGTCAGCCCGCACCCGGAGAGCCTGCCCGACCCGCTGCCACCCGAAGTCACCTGGTTTCCTAGGTTGCCGTACCGGGAGGTGGTACCGCACATGGCGGCGGTGATCCACCACGGCGGGATCGGCACCCTCGGCCGCTGCCTGGTCTCCGGCGTACCGCAACTCGTGCTGTCGCACAGCTTCGACCAGCCGGACACCGGCGCCCGGTTGCAGCGGCTCGGCGTCGCGCGCTGGCTGCCGTCGACCCGGTGGGACCCGGACCTGGCCGGGGAACTGCTGGTGGAACTGCTCACCGAGCCCCGGTACGCCGAACGCAGCCGCCGCTTCGGCGCCGCCGTCGACATCGCGGCCACCGCGGCCGCCGCCTGCGCCAGCATCGAGTCCGTGCTGCCGGTCCCGGCCGGCCGGTGACCGAACGGAGCGCCTAGCGCGTTAGGCCTAACATGCTAGGCTTCCTGGGTGGGCCGGTATACGGAAGACGCCCTGCGAGATGTGATCGCGCGGTACGAGGCCAGCAAGGACGAGGCGCTCGCTCGACGCGACTCCCAGTTGCGCGCCTTCCACGCCGATGGTTGGCGCCCGGTTGACCTCCAGCGGGTGACGGGATACAGCCGCGAGACCATCCGGCAGGCGTTGCATCCGGAAGCCAGGCGCGCCGCCAACCACAGCCGGCGCAAGACGAGTGCAGCAGATCCCAGGCCACCCGAGGACTACGTCCCGTACGGTGCGCGGAAACCGTACGTCGTCGCCGACACTCTCGACGACCTGCGGGGTCCCACGGAGGGCACGGTCACGCTGCCGCGTCATCTCGACTGGTCCGGTGACCCCGCTTACGATCTCGACCGGCCTGCCCGCCTCGCCGCGATGTACAAGACCGTCCTCAACGAGGCGAGTACCGTCCAGGATCTGCGCACCTGGATCGACGGAAAGGTACTGGTGCGACTCTGGCCGCAGCTCTGGCTCCCGCCACGCCTACGGCAGCTCTGGGAACGCAGGTTCCCCGAACTCGCCGCGACCGGCGCGGCAGCCGCGTAACCCGTGGACCTGTTTCACGAGCAGTTGGCCCGAACCGGGCTCGCCGCGGCCGAGACGTACGGCTTCGCCCTCGCCGGTGGATACGCGGTGCAGGCAGCCGGGTTCGTCGAGCGGCCCAGTGAGGATGTCGACCTGTTCACGGCCTGGGATCGGCGGCACGAATTCGAGCTGGCAGTGGACGCTGTCGTCAGCGCTTACCGTGCTGACGGCCTCGGTGTGGTGGTCGAGCGTCAGTACGACACGTTCGCACGGCTCGACGTGACCGACGGCGACCACGCGTCGAAGGTGGAGCTGGGGGTGGACTGGCGGGCCAACGAACCTATCCAGATGGCGATCGGGCCGGTCCTGCACCCTGATGACGCCGTCGCGAACAAGGTGGCCGCGCTCTACGGGCGTGCCCTGGCCCGTGACTTCATCGATGTCGACGCTGTAGTTCAGTCCGGCCGGTACGACCGGGACGCGGTGCTGCGTCTTGCCGAGCGAGCCGACAGCGGGTTCGACCGGCGCATGTTCGCCGTTGCGCTCGGACAGGCACGACTTCTCGACGACGACGACTTCGCGGCCTACGGCATAGGCGGCCAGGATCTCGCCGACCTGCGCGCCCGGTACGCGGCATGGCGGACGGAGTTGGTCGAAGGCGCCTGACGGGTCCCGTGCCCTTTCCCACCGGGCTTGTTCGGGCCATCCACATGGCGGTGGTGTCCGGTCGAACCCGCCGTGGATCGGTCGGATCCGCGCGACGTCACCGGTTGGTGGTGGTCGGAGATGACGGACGGGCCGCCACGACGTCGCGCGGATCAGATGTGGGTTGTCGGTCTGACTATCGGGTACGGCTCATCCGGGTGGTGCCGGGATCGCCGATCCGTGGGCCGACCTCGGCGAGCATGTCGAGAACCAGGGCAGCGGTCCAACTGAACGCCCCGGCGCCGATGCCGTCACCGGTGATCGGGTGGAAATACTCGTAGTAGCCGGACCGGCGTACCAGGTCCAGCATCGCGGTCCGCAGCGTCGCCGCGTGCCCGGCGTACCCGTGGGCCGCCAGGCCCCGGGCGAGCAGCCAGTTCGCGTTGATCCAGACCGGGCCCCGCCAGTAGCGGTTGGCGTCGAAACTGTCGGCCGTCCGGTCGGAACTCGGGATCGGCATCAGCTCGTTGATCCCGAAGCGGGCCGACTCGGCCTCCGCCACGACCTGCGCCACGATGTCCCGGGGCAGGTCGCCCAGGATCAGCGGGAAGAGGCCGTTGACACAGCGCTGCGTGCTGAGTCTGCCGGTCTTCAGGTCCAGGGAGCGGAAGGTGCCGCTCTCCGGATCGTAGAGCCGTTCGACGATACTGCGGGTGATGGTCGCCGCCCGGTCGCGGTGCGGTGCGGGGTCCGCGCCGACGACGGCCGCGATCCGGGCCAGCGCGTGTTCGGCCGCGCCCAGCAGCGAGTTGTACGCCGGGCACTCGACGACGAACAGGTGCCGGTCGACCAGGTCGGCGTCGGAGTAGCCGCCGTTGCGGTAGGTGGCGGCGATCGCGATGTAGCGGGCGTAGTCGTCGTTGGTCGGCCGGTGGTCCGCCGCCGCCCGCTTGAGGTCCTGCCGCTCGTAGCGGAGCAGGAGGTCCTCGTCGGCGGTGACGTTCGCCAGCGCCATGTCCCAGGACGGGCTGTTGTCGAGCCCCGATTCCCACGGGTGCACGATGCTGGCCAGTCCGGTGCCGCTGACCCCGCGTGAGCCGATCAGGTAGTCCTGTAGCGCGACCAGACGCGGGTAGAGCCGGCGCAGTTCCTCGGCGGAGGCATCGCCGGGTGCCCGGCGGTAGACCTCCCACGCGGCGAGCGCGTGTGCCGGCGGCTGCACCAGCCCGGTGGAGAAGCGGGGCGGTCGCCCCGCCATAGCAGGGACGTCCCAGAAATCGGGACCGGGGAAGTAGTCGCGCTCGGCGACCCCCAGATCGAACACGATGTGCGGCACCCGGCCGTCCGGCCACTGGGCCTCGAAGAGGCTGCGCAGGTCCCGCCAGGCCCGGTCGGGCGCGATGTGCGCCAGGCCGATGCTGATGAAGGCGGCGTCCCAGCTCCACTGGTGTGGATAGAGGGTGCCCGATGGAACGGTGTGGTCGGTTCGCCAGTTGGCGTCAAGGACCTCGGTGGCGGTCCGCCAAAGCGACTCGTCGTCCTCGGAGAGAGGATGCGGTGCGGGCGAAACCGCGGTCAAGCGATTCACGCGGCCATCTTTCCCGTTACCGAGCCCTATTAACGAGCGGCCTTACCGATGTCTCGTTACGCGGAAGATCGCTTTCTGGTTACCGGACGTTCAGGTTGCCAGGCCGGATGGGCGCACTCTAGCGTCAAGTGGTTGCTTCTGTCGGGATGTCGACGGATCCGGTGACTGACGATCGGCTCAGTGACGAGTCGGCCCGAACCCCTCCACCGCAACGGTTTCCGGATACTTCAGGCCGGCGCCGGTGTTGAGCACCACCACCTGTTCGTCCGCGCGGATCCAGCCGTCGGCCCGCAACCGCCGGGCCGCGGTCAGGCCGGCCGCCCCCTCCGGGCACAGCAGCAGACCCTCACGGGCACCGAATTCCCGCAGGTCGGCAAGGATCTCCGGATCGTCGACCGCGATCGCGGTGCCGCCGGTACCGGTGACCGCGTCGAGGATCAGCTCGTCGCCCAGCGGCGCCGGCACGGTGATCCCGAAGGCGACGGTGGCGGCGTCGACCCACGGCTCGGCCCGCCGCGCGCCGGCCTCGAAGGCCCGTACGATCGGGGCGCAGCCGCTGGACTGGACCGCCACCAACCGGGGCATCCGGTCGTCGATCCAGCCCAACTCGCGCAGTTCGCCGAGTGCTTTGTGAATTCCGATCAATCCGACCCCGCCGCCGGTCGGATAGATGATCACGTCGGGCACCCGCCAGCCGAGCTGTTCGACTATTTCCAGACCCATTGTCTTCTTGCCCTCGAGCCGGTACGGCTCTTTCAGGGTGCTGGCGTCGAAGATCGTGCCGCCCGACCCGGCGAGGATGCCGGCGACGTGCCGCCCGGCGTCGTTGATGAGGCCGTCGACCAGAAGCAGGTCGGCGCCGGCGGCGATGCACTCGTTGCGGGTGATGGCCGGAGCGCCCAGCGGCATCGCGATGGTGGCCCGCAGCCCGGCGCGGGCCGCGTACGTCGCCCAGGCCGCACCCGCGTTGCCGTTGGTCGGCATGGCGACATGCCGGACACCGAGTTCGCGGGCGCGTGACACGCCGACGGCGGCGCCACGGGCCTTGAACGAACCGGTGGGGACCAGGCCCTCGTCCTTGATCAGGAGATTGGGAAGTCCGATGTGCTCGCCGTAGCGGGCGGCCGGCAGCAGCGGCGTCCAGCCCTCGCCGAGGGTGACGGCGTTGGCCGGGTCGGCGACCGGCAGCAGTTCCCGGTAGCGCCAGAGATCGGCGGCCCGGCCGGTGAGGTCGGCGGGGGAGACTGCGGCGCGGACCGCGTCGAGGTCGTAGCGGGCCAGCAGCGGCGATCCGCACCCACACAGGTTCTGCGGGCGGTCGGCGGGATGCCGCGTACCGCAGCGGGGGCAGTCGAGGTGGGTCAGGAACACGGCACTCCCTCCGGCGGCGGTGCTTCCATGATCCACGCTGTCCGCCGTGCGGCCAGCCGGGTCCAACGTGCGAGACTCGGGAGGTGTCCCCGCCCGGCCAGATCGTCCTGCTCAACGGCGCGTCCAGCGCCGGGAAGACCAGCCTCGCCGGGCAGTTGCTGACCGTGCTCGACGGGCCGCGCTTCCGCCGGCCCTATTTTCACCTGTCGGTCGACGCGTTCGGCGCGATGCGGGCCGCGCGACCGACCACGCAGCTGTCGCCCGCCGAGGTGACCGACGTGCTCACCCGGACCCGCGCCGGCTTCCACCGGGCGGTCGCCGGCATGGCCCGGGCCGGCAACGACGTGGTCGCCGACCATGTGCTCAGCGAGCCGTGGCGGCTGCGGGACTGCCTGGAGGTCATGGCGGGGCTCGACGTCGTGCTGGTCGGCGTGCACTGTTCGGCCGAGGAGTTGGCGCGGCGGGAACGGGTCCGTGGCGACCGTCGGATCGGGCAGGCGGCGGCGCAGGTCGAGCGGGTGCACGCGCACGGCGTCTACGACGTCGAGTGCGACACGACGACCACCACCCCGTACGACTGTGCGGTGCGGATCAGGGACTTCCTGCTCGCCCGGCCGCCCGGACCGACGGCGTTCGACCGGCTCCGGGCGGCGGCCGCCGGGCGGCCGTACGGGCGGTGACCGCCGGCCGGTCGGCGTAGGGTGCGACGGAGAGGTCCCGTCGTTCGCGGAGGTACGCCCGTATGACGTCCCCGTCCGTCACGCTGACCGGTGGCGTGACCATGCCCCTGCTCGGCTTCGGCACCTGGAAGACGACCGGCGAGGAGTGCTACCGGGCGGTCCGGGAGGCGCTCGACGTCGGCTACCGGCACATCGACACCGCCACCATGTACCGCAACGAGGACCAGGTGGGCCGGGCGGTGCGGGACAGCGGGGTGCCGCGCGAGGAGGTCTTCGTCACCACCAAGCTGCTGCCCGAGCAGGCCGACCGGCCGCGCCCGGCGATCGACGCGAGCCTGGCCGCACTCGGCTTCGACCACGTCGACCTGTGGCTGATCCACTGGCCTCCGGCCGGCACCGCGTCGCCGTCGACGTGGCGGGAGTTCCTGGCCGTCCGCGAGCAGGGGCTGGCCCGGGCGGTCGGGGTGAGCAACTACGACGTCGACCAGCTCGACGAACTGGTCGGGGCGACCGGGGTGGCGCCCGCGGTCAACCAGGTCCGGTGGAGCCCGTCACTGTACGACCCTCAGGTCCTGGCCGCGCACCGTGAGCGCGGTGTGGTGCTGGAGGGCTACAGCCCGTTCCGCAGCACCGACCTCGGCGACCCGGAACTGGTCCGGATCGCCGAGGCGCACGGTGTGTCGCCGGCCCGGGTGGTGCTGCGGTGGCACCTGGAGCACGGCATCGTGGTGATCCCGAAGTCGGTCACCCCGGAGCGGATCCGGGACAACTTCGACCTGTTCGGTTTCCGGCTCGACGACGACGAGACACGCCGGATCGACGCCCTCGCCCGCTGAGCCGCGACTCAGGACTTGGTGACGGCCAGCTGGAGTTCGGTGACGCCCTCGGCGGGATCGTCCGCGCAGTAGTCGAGGTAGACCTCCCGCACGTACCCGTCGGTCCGGTATCCGTTGTCCTCGACCCACCGGGCCAGGATCTGGATGCTCTGCTCGACGTTGTCCATCGGTCCGCGGTGGATGATCGTCGCCGCGGTCGGGATCGCCGGCACCTCCACGATCTCGAAGTCGTACCCGTCGTGCGGCCCGGCGTCGACCTGGGCGGTGGCGTGCACGACGACCGCCTCGCCGGGGCCGTCCGGTGCGGGGGTGTAGTAGGCGATGCCGGGACCGGTCTGCTTCACCCCGGCCACCGCGAGCCGCCGGTGGAGTTCGGCGTAGAGCGGCTGGATGACCGGGCCGATGTCGACGGTCTCGTAGGTCGGGGAGACGGCGGTCAGTTCCGCGACGCGGACCGGGCCGACCGGCTTGAGTACGACGTCCTCGGTGGGCATGTCGCCCTCCTTCTCGATCAACTGGAGCCTCGCCTCGATCCCGGTGAGCCGGGCCGCGTCCGCCTCGATCTGGGCCTCGAGCTGGGCCCGGCGCAGGCGCAGCATGCCGCGCAGCGCGTCGGTGCCGAGGTCCTCGTCGAGGATCGCCTGGACCTGGGGCAGCGTGAAACCGAGGTCCTTCAGGGCGATCACCCGGTTGAGCCGCCCGAGTTGGGCGGCCCGGTAGAAGCGGTAGCCGGTGGCGGGGTCGACGGTGGCCGGGGTCAGCAGCCCGATGGCGTCGTAGTGACGCAGCATCCGAACCGACACCCGGCCCAGCCTGGCGAAGTCTCCGATAGTGAACATGGCACGTCCTACCGTGGGGCCTCACACGGTGTCACAGTCAAGGCCGGTGCGCGGCCCGTTCCGGTGCCGGCGCCGGACCCGTCGGCTCCTACGCGGAGATCAGGCGGCGGGCGGCGCGTACCTGCTCGACCGCGCGGCCGAGCGCGGACACGACGCGGTCCTCGGTGTCCGGGCCGATCCGGCCGGCGGGCACCGACAGGCTGATCGCGTCGGTGGCCGGGGAGTGCAGCGGCACGGCCATCGCGAAGCAGACGATGCCCTCGGTGTTCTCGCCGCGGTCGACGGCGTATCCACGGCCGCGGACCAGGTCGAGTTCGGCGCGCAGGGCGTCGGGGTCGGTGACGGTGTCCGGGGTCAGCGCGGCCAGCGGCCAGGTCAGCATCTTGTCGAGGGACTCCGGCGGGCGTTCGGCGAGCAGCACCTTGCCCAGCGCGGTGGCGTGCGCCGGCAGCCGGCGGCCGATCGCGCTGTAGAGCCGCAGCGGGTGGACCGATTCGCGTTTGGCCATGTAGACGACGTGGGCCCCGTCGAGGCGGCCGAGGTGCACGGTCTCGCCGAACTCGCGGGACAACCCGTCGAGTACGGCGCCGAGCAGGCCGACGGTGTCGTCGGTCTCCAGGTAGGCGGCGCCGACCTGGAGGGCGCGTACGCCGAGGCCGAACCGGGTGCCGGTGCCGTCGGCCTCCACCCAGCCGCGCTGGACCATGGTCCGCAGGATGCCGTGCAGGCTGCTCTTCGGGATGCCGAGGGTGCGGGCGAGGTCGACCAGTGAGCGCCGTTCCGGCGAGGCCGCCAGCGCCTCCAGCACGTCCAGGGTCCGGCCGGCGGATTTGACCGGTTGGTAGGCGTCGCCCGTCGTCATGGCGGTCACTCTAGCCGGGTTGACATCCTCGACCACCGGGCTAGGGTCACAAGTGTGACCAACGTTCATGATTCTGAACAGCAATCGCTCGATGTGACCGCCGCCATCGCCGCCGGCCGGATGCTGCCGGTCGTCGTGCTCGAAGACGCCGCCGCCGCCACCCCGCTCGCCGACGCCCTGGTCGCCGGCGGCCTGCGCAGCGTCGAGGTGACCTTCCGTACCGCCGCCGCCGCGGACGCCATCCGCGCCATGTCCACCAACCCCGACCTGCTCGTCGGCGCCGGGACCGTGCTGTCCCCGGCCCAGGTCGACCAGGCCGCCGAGGCCGGCGCGAAGTTCGTGCTCAGCCCCGGCTTCAGCCCGAGCGTCGTCAAGCGCTGCCAGGAACTCGGCCTGCCGGTCTTCCCCGGCGTGGCCACCGCCACCGAGATCCAGATGGCGCTCGACGCCGGGCTGGAGATCGTCAAGTTCTTCCCCGCCGAGCAGCTCGGCGGGATTCCGATGATCAAGGCGCTGGCCGCGCCGTTCCGCTCGGTCCGGTTCATCCCCACCGGCGGGGTCAACACCGGCAACCTCGCCGACTACCTCGCCGTGCCGTCCGTGTTCGCCGTCGGCGGCACCTGGATGGTCGCCCCCGACCTGCTGCGCGCCGGCCGGTGGGACGAGGTCACCGCCCTCACCGCGGCGGCCGTCGCCGCCGCCCGACCCGCCCCGGAGGCGTGACGATGCTCCAGATCCGGCCCGCCGACCAGTGCCGCTACGACCTGGTGTCGCTCGGCGAGATCATGCTGCGGCTCGACCCGGGCGAGGGACGGGTCCGCACCGCCCGCAACTTCCGGGCCTGGGAGGGCGGCGGTGAATACAACGTCGCCCGCGGGCTGCGCCGTTGCTTCGGGCTGCGCACCGCGGTGGTCACCGCGTTCGCCGACAACGAGATCGGCCGGCTGCTGGAGGACCTGGTCCTGCAGGGCGGCGTCGACACGGCGTTCGTCAAGTGGGTGCCGTACGACGGGCTCGGCCGCTCGGTCCGCAACGGCCTCAACTTCACCGAGCGCGGGTTCGGCGTACGCGGCGCGGTCGGCACCTCCGACCGGGGACACACCGCCGCCAGCCAGCTGCGGCCCGACGACGTCGACTGGGACCACCTCTTCGGCACCCTCGGCGTGCGCTGGCTGCACACCGGCGGCATCTACGCGGCCCTGTCCGAGATCACCCCGGACACCATCGAGGCAGCCATGTCCGCCGCCCGCCGGCACGGCACGGTCATCTCGTACGACCTGAACTACCGGCCCAGCCTCTGGAAGGCGGTCGGCGGGCAGGCCCGGGCCCAGGAGGTCAACCGCCGGCTGGCCCGCTACGTCGACGTGATGATCGGCAACGAGGAGGACTTCACCGCCTCGCTCGGCTTCGAGGTGCCCGACACCGACGAGAACCTGTCCGAGCTCGACGTCGCCAACTTCCAGAAGATGATCGGCGAGGTCACCAAGGAGTACGACAACTTCTCCGTGGTCGCCACCACCCTGCGTACGGTGCGTACGGCGACCGTCAACGACTGGGGCGCGGTCGCGTGGTCGGCGGAGAGCGGCTTCGTCGAGGCCACCCACCGTCCCGGCCTGGAGATCATGGACCGGGTCGGCGGCGGTGACAGCTTCGCGTCCGGTCTCGCGTACGGCCTGCTGGAGAAGGGCGATCTCGCGACAGCCATCGAGTACGGCGCGGCCCACGGGGCGCTGGCGATGACCACCCCGGGCGACACTTCGATGGCGAGCCTCAAGGAGGTTGAGTCGCTGGTCAAGGGAGGCGGAGCCCGGGTCCAGCGCTGATCTTTCACCGGAGGGGTCTGTCGCGGCGCCGTTGCGCGAAGTAGTCTCTTGGCTTCAACGCGTGCCCAACCCCTCGGAGGCGTTGCACAAATGGGCGGATCCTCCCTGCGCGTCCTCATCGTGGGGGCGGGCATCGCCGGGCTGGCCACCGCGCGGGCCCTGCGCCTGGCCGGCTTCCGCCCCCGGGTGGTGGAGCAACTCCCCGCGTCGGCCGTCCCCGGCGCGGGGATCTACCTGCCCGGCAACGCCGCCCGGGCGCTGCGCGCCCTCGACGTCGACGGCCCGGTCCAGCGCCTCGGCGAGGTCATCACCCGCCAGCACTTCCTCGACCAGCGCGGCCGCCCGCTGTGCGAGGTCGACCTGCTCGGGCTCTGGGACGGTGTCGGCGAGTGCCGGGCGTTGCCCCGGTCCGAACTGCACCGGGTGCTGCTCACCGCCGCAGGTGGCGACGTACACCACGAGACCGGGGTGACCGGGCTCGACGTTGGCGCACGGACCGTCACGGTCGGCTTCGACGACGGCACCAGCGCCGAGTTCGACCTGGTCGTCGGCGCCGACGGCCGCCGCTCCGCGGTCCGCTCGCTCGCCGCGCTCGGTGGCGCGGCCCGCCCGGTCGGTCAGATCGTCTACCGCAGCGTCGTCACCGGCGGCCCCAAGATCACCGAATGGACGGGGCTGCTCGGTCGGCGGTCCGGGTTCATCGCCGTGCCGATGGGGGCCGGCCGGCTCTACTGCTACGCCGACGAGGCCGGCGACACCCTGCCCGACGATCCGCGGGCCCGGCTCGCCGAACTGTTCGCCGACTACGGCGACCCGGTACCGGAGATCATCGAGGCGATCGACAGGATCCAGGTGGCCCGGACCGACGAGGTCGAACTCGGGCGCTGGTCACGTGGCCGGGTGGTCCTCGTCGGTGACGCCGCCCACGCCACCTCACCCACCCTGTCCCAGGGCGCCGCCATGGCCTTCGAGGACGCGGTCGTGCTCGCCGACACGCTGCGTCACGGTGACGACGTCGAAGCGGCGCTGGAGACGTACGAGAGCCGCCGCCGGCCGCGTACGAGGTGGGTGTTGGACCGTACCCGCGACCGGGAGCGGACGCGTGACGTCCCGGCCGCGTTGCGCGACCCGCTGCTGCGTGGGCGGGGCGGGCGGATCTTTGCCGAGCACTATCGTCTGCTGGTCGATCCGATATAGCCATCGGCCCTGGACCACCACCCGCCGCAAAACCCGCCGGTAGAGGGGACTATCCTCGCTGCGAGGTACGCCCGCGGATCAACGACAGAGCGTCAACGACGAGCGCGTGCCGAGTGTGACCAACGAGAACCGGAGGCCGCTCGTGACCACCGTCGGACCGAAGCCGATCGTGACCCGGCCCTGGCCGGTCCATCAGCCGGTAAAGGGCTCGGCCATCGCGCGGATCCTGCGTACGACGGACGCGAAGCAGATCGGGATCATGTACATGATCACCGCCTTCGTGTTCTTCCTGATCGGCGGCCTGATGGCGCTGATCATGCGGGCCGAGCTGGCCCAGCCCGGGCTGCAGTTCCTCTCCCCGGAGCAGTACAACCAGCTCTTCACCATGCACGGCACGATCATGCTGCTGTTCTTCGCGACGCCGATCGTCTTCGCGTTCGCGAACTACATCGTGCCGATCCAGATCGGCGCGCCCGACGTGTCGTTCCCCCGGCTGAACAGCTTCGCGTACTGGCTCTACCTCTTCGGCGGGACGCTGGCGATGGCCGGCTTCCTCACCCCGGGTGGCGCGGCCGACTTCGGCTGGTTCGCGTACGCGCCGCTGAGCAGCGTCGAGCACTCGCCGGGCGTCGGCGCCAACATGTGGATCGTCGGTCTGGCCATCTCCGGTCTGGGCACCATCCTCGGCGCCGTCAACCTGATCACCACGATCCTGACGCTGCGCGCGCCCGGCATGACGATGTTCCGGATGCCGATCTTCACCTGGAACATCCTGGTCACCAGCCTCCTGGTGATCATGGTCTTCCCGCTGCTGGCCGCCGCGCTGTTCGCGCTCGCCGCCGACCGCATCCTCGGCGCCCACGTCTACGCCCCGGAGACCGGCGGCCCACTGCTCTGGCAGCACCTCTTCTGGTTCTTCGGCCATCCCGAGGTCTACATCGTGGCGCTGCCGTTCTTCGGCATCGTCAGCGAGATCATCCCGGTCTTCTCCCGTAAGCCGATCTTCGGCTACAAGGGCCTGGTCGGCGCCACCATCGCCATCGCGGCCCTCTCGATGAGCGTGTGGGCGCACCACATGTTCGCCACCGGCCAGGTACTGCTGCCGTTCTTCAGCTTCCTGAGCTTCCTCATCGCCGTACCGACCGGTATGAAGTTCTTCAACTGGATCGGCACCATGTGGCGCGGCCAGATCAGCTTCGAGACACCGATGCTGTGGTCCATCGGCTTCCTGGTGACGTTCCTCTTCGGCGGCCTGTCCGGCGTGCTGCTCGCCAGCCCGCCGATCGACTTCCACGTCTCCGACTCGTACTTCGTCGTCGCGCACTTCCACTACGTGCTCTTCGGCACGATCGTGTTCGCGGTGTTCGCCGGCATCTACTTCTGGTTCCCGAAGATGACCGGCCGGATGCTCGACGAGCGCCTCGGCAAGATCCACTTCTGGATGACCCTCATCGGCTTCCACACCACGTTCCTCGTGCAGCACTGGCTCGGCAACGACGGCTTCCCCCGTCGCTACGCCGACTACCTGCCGATGGACAACTGGGCCACGCTCAACACGATTTCCACCATCGGGTCGTTCATCACCGGTATCTCGACCCTGCCGTTCATCTGGAACTGCTGGAAGTCGTACAAGACCGGCCCCATCGTCGAGGTCGACGACCCGTGGGGCCACGGCAACTCGCTGGAGTGGGCGACCAGTTGCCCGCCCCCGCTGCGCAACTTCGACCGGATGCCCCGGATCCGCTCCGAGCGGCCCGCGTTCGACCTGAAGTTCCCGCACCTGGCCGCCGGCCACCAGTCGCTGGCCGGGCCGCCCGAGGGTGGCGCGAAGCCGCTGACGAGCGAGTCCGACGGCGGCGCCAGCTACACCGAGGACGTGGCGAGCGACCTCGACCGCCGCTGACCCGCACCACTCGCGAAGCGCCGGCCCCCGTACGGGGGCCGGCGCTTCGCGAGTGGTGCCCTTGCCGCCCGGCGGACAGCGACGCGACCGCCCGCCGCGCGGAATGACGTCGATCTGAGCGGGAGAGACCCTACCGGCCGCCGAGAAGGTCTCTCCCGCTCAGATCAACACCTGTTCGGGCCGGTGCGGCCCCGGCGTGCTGCCGGTGCGGCCCCGGCGTACCGCCGGGGCCGGCACGGCGACGTGCTGCCGGGACAGCGTGCTGTCGCCGCGCCGGCCGCCCGGTCAGACCTCGACGGGGACCAGGGGAGCGCGGCGCCGCCGGAGTTCGGCGGGCAGGGCGAGAAGTGCCACGAGCGCCCCGACCGCGCCGGTGGCGGCGAAGCCCCAGGCCGGGCTGGAGGCGTCGATCACGGCGCCGGCGAGGGGTGCCCCCAGCGCGATCCCGACCGTCATCGCCGAGCCGTGCAGGCCCATCGCCTCACCCCGGGCGGACGCCGGCGCCAGACGGCTCACCGCGTCGGCGGTCGCGGCGATCGTCGGGGCGCACAGTGCCCCGGCCGGCAGCAGCGCGATCGCCAGCAGCCACCACTGGCCGCCGCCGAGCCCGACCGGGATGGTGCAGAGCGCGAGCCCGCCCATCAGCCCGACCGGCGGCACCGGTCGCGACGCGGAGCCGTACGCGAACCCGCCCACCAGCGAGTACGCGGCCCAGACGGCGAGGACCAGCCCGGTCCACGCCACCTGGCCGGACTCCCGCAGCACGGCGACCACCGCCACGTCCGTGCCGCCGAGGACCAGGGTCGCCGCGGCACTGACCGCGAGTACGCCCACCAGTCGCGGCGTCAGCCACTCCCGGCGCCGTACGGGGGCCGCGGTGGTGGCCTGTTCGGCGGCGGTGCGGACCGGCGGGTTGAACAGGAACAGGGTGATACCGGACAGGACGATCCCGCTGCCGACGGCGAGCATCGTCACCCGGGGCGAGAGCGCCGTCGACAGGAACACGGCGAGCGCCGGACCGATCATGAACGACAGTTCGACCGACATCGAGTCGAGCGCGTACGCCGGACGCCGGTGCGCCTCGGGGGCGAGCGCCGCGATCGACTGCCGGACCACGGAGAAGACCGGCAGGGTGAGCAGCCCGCCGAAGAAGGCGGCGACCAGCAGCACCGGATACGGCAGCGCCTGGGCGACCGCCCAGAAGATCGCCTCGGCGACGGTGGTGACGGCGATCACGGGACGTAGGCCGTGCCGGTCGACGAGCCGGCCGAGCAGTGGTGCGCCGATCGCCGTGCCGACCGTCATGGCGCCGCCGACGAGCCCGGCCGCCGCGTAGCCGCGCTCGAGGTCGAGTACGACGTGCAGGGTCAACGTGATGCCGGCCGCGGTCACCGGCACCCGGGCGAGTACGGCGATGAGCAGCAGCGGCCGGATGCCGGGCAGCCCGAGCGCCTGACGGTAAGGGGTGAGCTTCATGTCGGTGCGTACCTCCGGGGACATCCTCGCCCCTGGGTACGACGCCCCTGCCACCGGATTCCCACCCCCGCCCCGGCCCACCCGCCCGCCCCGGTCGATCAAGGGCAGATCGTGCCGCGAAAGCCGCGGAACACCCCCGACTTCTCCTTGATCGACCCCACGGGCGGGCCCCACGGGGCGGGGCCCGCGCGGCGGGCCTCACGGGCGGGCCGGGTGGGCTACTGGACGAACGGGGTGCCGGTGAGGGTGACGTCGGCGGAACGCAGGTCGTTCAGCGCCAGGTCGGTCGTGACCCGGGACACGCCGGCGGTCAGGTCGAGCAGCACCGTCGTGGCGAAGCCCTCCCGCGCCGCGTCCAGCGCGGTCGCGCGTATGCAGTGGTCCGTCGCGATCCCCACCACGTCGACCGTGTCGACGTCGCGGGCGCGCAGCCAGTCGGCCAGGCCGACGTCGCCGTCGGCCCGTCCCTCGAAGCCCGAGTACGCCGCCGCGTACTCGCCCTTGTGGAACACCGCCTCCACCCGGTCGGTGGCCAGCTTGGGGTGGAACTCGACGCCGTCGGTGCCGACGACGCAGTGCGCCGGCCACGACGACACGAAGTCCGGCGGGTTGCCGAAGTGGGCGCCCGGGTCGATGTGGTGGTCCTTGGTCGCGACGACGTGGTCCCAGCCACCGTCGTTGCCGGCCAGCACCCGCGAGATCGCCTCGGCGACCCCGGCACCGCCGCCGACGGCGAGGGAACCGCCCTCGCAGAAGTCGTTCTGTACGTCCACGATGATCAGGGCTCGGGCCATTGGGGGCAGACCTTTCAGCTTGTCGGTACGACGGTGACCGGGATCGCGGGGTCACCGGCGGAGAGCTTGAGCCCTTCCCACGGTATCGAGATCAGGCACTGACGCAGATGGTCGCGGGCGGCGGCCAGCGGCGGCTGGGTCGCCGGCTCGCCACTGATGACGTACGACGTCTGCAGCAGCCGGTCGTTCGGCTTGTGATCGGGTACGCCCTGCGAGACGACGATCTCCTCGGTGGCGGTGCCGGTCGGCTTGTGCCGGCGTACGGCGACTTTCCGCCCACCGACGGTGGCCTTGTTCTCCGACCGCTTCACCACGGGCCGGCCGTCGACCTCGACGAGCTTGTAGACCAGGCCGGCGGTCGGGGCACCGGAGCCGGTCACCACCGACGTGCCGGCGCCGTACATGTCGACCGGCTCGGCGGCGAGCGCGGCGATGGCGTACTCGTCGAGGTCACCCGAAACGATGATCTTCGTCTCGGTCGCGCCGAGCGAGTCGAGCAGTTCCCGGGAGTGCTGGGCCAGCACCGACAGGTCGCCGGAGTCGATCCGTACGGCCAGCAGGTCCGGCCCGGCGACGGCGATGGCGTTGCGGATGCCCTGCGCGATGTCGTACGTGTCGACCAGCAGCGTGGTGTTCTTGCCCAGCGCGGCGACCTGCGACGCGAACGCGGCCGGCTCGTCGTCGTGCAGCAGCGTGAACGCGTGGGCGGCGGTGCCGGCGGTCGGGATGCCGTAGCGCTGGCCGGCGGCCAGATTGGAGGTGTAGGCGAAACCGGCGAGGTAGGCGGCGCGGGCGGCGGCGACCGCGGCCTGCTCGTGGGTGCGTCGCGCGCCCATCTCGATGACGGCGCGGCCCCGGGCGGCGGTGACCATCCGGGCGGACGCGGCGGCGATCGCGCAGTCGTGGTTGAGCACCGACAGCACCAGCGTCTCCAGCACCACGCACTCGGCGAAGGTGCCGGACACGGTCAGGATCGGCGAGCCGGGGAAGAAGAGTTCACCCTCGGGATAGCCGTCGATGTCGCCGGTGAAGCGGTAGTCGGCCAGCCACTTGGCGGTGTCGGCGTCGACGATGCCGGCCCGCCGCAGGTAGGCGAGGTCGTCGTCGGCGAAGCGGAAGTCGCGCAGCATCTCGACGAGACGGCCGGTGCCGGCGACCACACCGTAGCGGCGGCCGGTCGGCAGCCGTCGGGTGAACACCTCGAATACGCAGCGCCGGTCGGCCGTGCCGTCCTTCAGGGCGGCGTTGACCATCGTCAGTTCGTATTGGTCGGTGAGCAGCGTGGGGTGCAAGGTGGTCACTCCTGAGAGCCTAGGTGCTGTGTCCGCGGGCCGTCGCCGAGGTCCGGGCCGGTCCCGCCGGGCCGGGTCGGCCGGGTGCCGCCGGTCACACCGGCCGCACGACGGCGCCGGGGTGCGGAAACGCTTGGCCGGACGGCTCTTGCCAACACCGGCCGGCGCGCTGAGAATGGGCCCAACCATTGCCGCCGGTCGCCGCCGCGATCAGCAGGCGGAGCCCCTCCGTGCGGCCGACACCGCGCCACGGGTCCGTCCGCGGAGCAGGGCACGCCATGCCGTGCGTGAGTTCCGTCGACGGGCCGCAGTCTCAGTTGCGATCCCGGTCACCAGTTGAGAAGCGTCACCACCCCTGACGTGAGGGGCCGGCGGTGCGGCGTTCCGGTCGTCCGCTCCGCCGCCGGTCCACCGGCGTCGAGGAGGCCACCGCCATGGAGCCTGCCACGCTGCTGCCCACCCAGGATCCGCCCGGTCCCGGAAACGCGCGCCATCCGGCGCCGCGGTCCGGGGCGGGGACGGTCCGGATTCCGCGCCGGCGCCGCCCGGTACGGCTGCGGACCACGCTGGCCGCCGCGGTCCCCGACGAGCCGCTGGCCGTCGTCGTCGCCGGCCCATCCGGGCACGGCGCCGTGCTGGGCGCGCTGCTCGGCGGGGCGGTGCCGCTGTCGAGGCCGTCCGGCGACGCGTTCCTGGTCGTCGGGCACGCGGCCGAGCCGGCCGTGGTCGCCCACCTGCCCGGGCGCCGGGAGCCACAGCCGTACGCCCCGGACGGCCCACGGACCCGCCCACCCCGGCGGATCGAGGTGTCGCTGCCCGATCCGCTGCTGCGCCACTTCACCCTGGTCGACGCACCGGACACCGACGACCTGGACGCCGCCGGGACACGGCTGCTGCTCGACGTGGCCGCCCGGGGTGCGCTGCTCTTCGTGCTGCCCGCCGGCCGGCAACCGGACCGGCCGGAGATCGCCCTGCTGGCCGGGGCCGCCCGGGCGGGCGTACCGGTGCTGTTCGTCGTCACGCCGGCTCCCGACCCGGCCGCGGCTCCCGACGGTGGGGCGGCCGCGCAGCGTTCCGCCGTGCTGGCGGCGGTTCCGGCGCTCGCCGGGGCGCCCTGGTTCGCCGTCGACCCGGCCGGTGCCGACCCGGCCGACCTGCGCCGGGCCCTGGTCGAGTGGGCCGGCGTGACCGACCTGCGCCGGAATGCCGACCGGCCACCGCCCCCGGCCACCGGCGCCGTACGGGTCGTCGCCGACGTACCCGACGCGGACTGGGCGGCGTGGCTGGACCGGCTGGTCCGCTCGGCCGCGCACCTGGCCCGGCAGCGGCTCGCCGTCGAACTCGCCGGCATCCACCTGCGCTGCCTGCGCGACATCGTCGCCGGTGCCGGGCCGGCCGGCCTGCCGGACCGGTTCGACCGGGAACTGCACGCGCTGTCCGTGCTCGCCACGGCCACGGCGGACGCGGAACTGGCCCGGATCGTCGAGGAGACCGCCCGCCGCCTCTTCGACCGCACCGACCGGGACGTCCGGCACCGGCTGGCCGTCGCGGTACGCCGCGGGCTCGCCGACGACCCGGCCGCGCCCGGTCTCGAGCGGGTGCTCCTGGTCACCACGACCGCCGGGGTCGCCACGGTCACCGGTCCGGCGGCGGTGGCGGCACTCCAGGCATACCCGGCGCCGGCGGGACCGGCGGTGCTGCCGCCCTTCGGGCTGGCGCTGTCCGCCGGCTGCTACGGCCACTGGCGCAACCCGGCCAACGCCGATCCGGCGCGGGCCCGGGCCTGGCTCCAGCGTGCGGTACGCGCCGTCGAACTGGAACTGCTGGCCGAAACCTCCCGGCGGTACGGCGCCGCCGGCCGCTCGCTCACGCTGGTGACCACCGAGGCGCTCGACCACGGCATCCTGCTGGCCTGATCACCGGACTTCCGGCCTGCTCACCCGATTGCCGGTCCGATCGCCGGAAAACGGCACAGCGGACCGGACATCTGTGGCGGTTCCGGTTCATCGGTTCCCCGGCATCGGTGGCACGATGGGTGCCATGGCGGCTCCACAGGTTGCACCGGCAGAGGTCCCGATCACCGAAGAGGTGCCGGCCGAGGACCGGCCGTGGGTGACGATCGTCTGGGACGATCCGGTCAACCTCATGTCCTACGTGACGTGGGTCTTCCAGAAGCTCTTCGGCTACAGCAAGGAGAAGGCCGAACGGCTCATGCTCGACGTGCACCACAAGGGCCGGGCGGTGGTGTCGAGCGGCGCCCGCGAGCGGATGGAGCACGACGCCTCACGGCTGCACGCGTACGGTCTGTGGGCGACGGTCGACAAGTCATGAGCGAGCGGAGCGAGGGAGCCGTCGGGTTCAGGGGTTGGCACGCCGACCCCGAGCGGAGCGAGGGGGCCGTGAGCGAGCGGAGCGAGGGAACCGTCGGGTTCAGGGGTTGGCACGCCGACCCCGAGCGGAGCGAGGGGGCGGCGTGAGCATGTTCCGGCGTCAGGGTGAGTACTGTGTCGCCACCTTCGCCACCGACGAGGTGCGGGTGCTGCGCAAGGTCGCCGGCGAGGTGGTGGGCCTGCTCACCGACGGGTTCGACCACGACGACCCGGTGGTGGGCCGCCTCTTTCCGGACGCCTACCCGGACGAGCCGACCGAGTCGGCCGAGTTCCGCCTCTACACCGAGGGCGACCTGAAGACCGCCAAGATCGACCAGGCGGGCGCGGTCCTTGCCGCCCTTCCCGACGCCAGCGGCGGCGAGGTACGCCTCGACGGCGAGGCGGCCGAGGCGTGGCTGCGGGCGCTGAACGACGCCCGGCTGGCGATGGGGGTGCGCCTCGACCTGAAGGACGGCACCGATCTCGGCGAGGAACTCGACGACGCGGTGTTGCAGGACCCGACCTCGTCGCGGGTCTTCCAGCTCTCCGTCTACGCCTACCTGGGTTATCTGCAGGAGTCGCTGCTCAACGCGCTGGTCGACTGAACCGCGTGGGCCGGGACCGGCGGCGGCGCCGACGGGGACGTCCGGGCGGTGACGCCGACCACGTGGTGGACAGGAACGGCACCGAACGCTGGTGAGGCGGTAGGCTGGCCCCCGTGCTGACCATCGACCGGGCGATCATCGACGCGATCGTCGCTCATGCCCGCCGGGACCATCCCGACGAGGCGTGTGGCGTCGTCGCCGGTCCCGCCGGGTCCGACGTGCCGACCCGGCACATCCCGATGGACAACGCCGCCCGTTCGATGACCTTCTACGAGTTCGACTCGATGGAGCAGTTGCGGGTGTGGCGCGAGATGGACGACCGCGACGAGGAGCCGGTCGTGATCTACCACTCGCACACCGCCACCGAGGCGTATCCGTCGCGCACCGATGTGTCGTTCGCCGGCGAACCGGGCGCCCACTACCTGCTCGTGTCGACCCGTGACCCCGATACCGAGGAGATCCGCTCGTTCCGCATCGTGGACGGGGTGATCACCGAGGAGCCGGTCCGGATCGTCGATGCGAACGTGGACCCGAACGCGGTCCAGTCCTACATGTTCGGGCAGAGCCCGACGACGGTCGACTACGAGTGTTCCGGTCGCTGATTCCCGCAGCAGCCCGACACACCGCAGTCTTTCTCCCGATCACCGTCGTTTCTTAGGAGCACGTCAATGGCTATCGAGGTTCGTATCCCCACCATCCTGCGCACCTACACCGGTGGCGCGAAGGTCGTCGAGGGCAGTGGAGACACCCTGGGTGGACTCCTGACCGACCTGGACGCCAAGTTCGCCGGCCTGCGCGGCCGGCTCGTCACCGACGAGGGCACGTTGCACCGCTTCGTCAACGTCTACGTCAACGACGAGGACGTCCGTTTCCTCGGCGCGCTGGACGCCAAGCTGTCCGACGGCGACAGCGTGACCATCCTGCCGGCCGTGGCCGGTGGTGCGTTCGGGTTCGCGGCCGCGGCCGCGATGCTCGGCCACCGCGCGCCGGTCGCCGCCCGCTGAGGCCGGGCCGGCATGGCACGGTACGACAGCCTGCTCGACGCCTGCGGTGGCACGCCGCTCGTGGGCCTGCCCCGACTCTCGCCGACGGTGCCCGACGGGGCACCACCGGTGCGGCTGTGGGCGAAGCTGGAGGACCGTAACCCGACCGGCAGCATCAAGGACCGTCCGGCGCTGTTCATGGTCCGTGAGGCCGAACGCGCCGGGCGGCTCCGCCCCGGCGACACGATCCTGGAGCCGACGAGCGGTAACACCGGCATCTCGCTGGCCATGGTCGCCAAGCTGCGCGGCTACCGGCTGGTCTGCGTGATGCCGGAGAACGTCTCCGCCGAGCGGGTGCAACTGCTCCGCATGTACGGCGCCGAGATCATCTTCTCGGCGGCGGCGGGCGGCTCCAACCAGGCGGTCGCGACCGCGAAGCAGATCGCGGCCGAGCACCCGGACTGGGTGATGCTCTTCCAGTACGGCAACGAGGCCAACGCCCGCGCCCACTACGAGTCGACCGGCCCCGAGCTGCTGCACGACCTGCCCTCGATCACCCACTTCGTCGCCGGGCTGGGCACCACCGGCACCCTGATGGGCACCGGGCGCTACCTGCGGGAGAAGGTCGAGGGCATCGAGATCATCGCCGCCGAGCCGCGATACGGCGAGCTGGTCTACGGGCTGCGCAACATCGACGAGGGCTACGTGCCGGAGCTCTACGATGCCTCGGTGCTGACCCGACGGTTCTCCGTCGGCACCCGCGACGCGGTGCTGCGTACCCGGCAGCTCGTCGAGGTCGAGGGGATCTTCGCCGGGTTCTCCACCGGCGCCATCCTGCACGCCGCCCTGGCGGTCGCGCACGAGGCGGTCAAGGCGGGGCGCCGGGCCGATGTCGCGTTCGTGGTGGCCGACGGCGGCTGGAAATACCTGTCGACCGGCGCGTACGGCGGCACCCTCTCCGACGCCGAGGACGCCCTCGAAGGCCAGCTCTGGGCCTGAGTTTCTGTCACACCTGTACCCCGACGACGCCGGCCGCGGCATCCGCGGCCGGCGTACGTCTCTCCGGCGGGCGCCGGGGCGTCAGAGGGCGACGATCGTCAGGACCAGGTTCAGCAGCAGCGGCACCGTCGCGCCGCCCAGCATCAGCCAGGGCAGCCGGCGCCGCTGGATCGACAGGAAGCCGCCGACGGTCAGCGCGATTCCCGCCAGGCCGCCGATGATCAGCGCCGGCTCGTACCAGAACGGGTCGGTGCCGGACAGGATGGCGTACAGGCCGCGCAGCGCCACGGCCATGCCGACCAGGCCCAGCGCGGTCGCCCAGGCGCACAGCCCGACCATCCGCCGGCCGTCGGGTGCCGGGTCCCCGGCACCGGGCAGCCGGAACAGGCTCGCCAGCCCGCGCCGGGGAAGGAAGACCTCGTCGCGGGAGCCGAGCCGTACGGTGGTGTCGCTCGCCGCCCGCTGCACCCAGAACGGTCGGTCGGGCGCCTCGTTCCCGCTCCGGCGCGGCGTCGGTTCGGTGCCGGACCCGCTTTCCGGCGCCGCTTCCACCGGCTCGGTGGCGTCCGGCGGAGCCGCCGTCGACAGGTCCGGATCGTGGCGCTGCGCTACCGGAACCGCCGGCGTGGGAATCGGTTCGGTAACCGCCTCCGGGTCCACCTCGGCGGGCAGTGTGCCGGTGCCGAGCGATGGGCTGTCAGCTTGCGGGGCCACGTGTCACCGTCCTGCGATCTGTCGCGGTCCACGCGTACCCGTGGACCTTCACGCTGTGCAACGGATCTGTGTGACGGCGCGTAACGGTGCGGCCGGTTGCAACCCGCAGGCGGCGTACCCTCCGGTGGTGTCGCCTTGATGACAAGTTGGATCAGACCTTTCGTCGCCATGCTGGTCACCGCGTAGGCTGCGTGCCGTGACGGACTCGCCAGTACGGATCTTCAGCACAACGGTCGGCGGGCTGTCGGTGGCCGGCGACCCCTCCGGGACAGTCGGATGCGGCTGACCGTCCTGGGCTGCGCCGGCAGTTTCCCGGGACCCGACTCGGCCTGCTCGGCCTACCTGGTGGAGGCCGACGGCTTCCGCCTCCTGATCGACTTCGGCTCCGGTTCGCTGTCCGCGTTGCAGCGCTACGCGGGGCTCTACGCCGTCGACGCGATCCTGCTCACCCACCTGCACGGCGACCACATGCTCGACGCGTGCACCTACATCGTGGTCCGCCGGTACGCCCCGCAGGGGCCGCTGCCCCCGCTGCCGGTGTACGCCCCGGCCGGCGCCCCGGACCGGATCGCGGCTGCGTACAGCAACGAGCCGGACTCGGTCGACGACGTCTACACCTTCTACGGGCTCCAGCCGGGCAGCTTCCCGATCGGCCCGTTCACGGTGACCGTCGACCGGGTCAACCACCCCGTGGAGACGTACGGGGTGCGCCTGGAGTGGCAGAACCGGGTGATCACCTACTCGTCGGACACCGCGCCCTGCGACGCGCTGATCCGGCTGGCGCACGGCGCCGACCTGTTCCTGTGCGAGGCGAGCTATCTCGACGAGGTCGAGAATCCGCCCGACCTGCACCTGACCGGCCGGGAGGCCGGCGAGATCGCGACGAAGGCGGGGGTGGGCAAACTGCTGCTCACCCACCTGGTGACCGCCTGGGGCAGCGAGGCGACCACCCTGGAGGAGGCCGAGTCGGCGTTCGACGGCCCGCTGGAAATCGTCCGGCCGGGCGCCCGCTACGAACTCTGATCCCGGCCGGCAGGCTTGATCCGGCCACCAATAGGGTGTCGGGATGGCGCGACCTGACGGGCGGCGGCCCGACCAACTCCGACCGGTGACGTTGACCCGGCAGTGGAGCATGCACCCCGAGGGCTCGGTGCTGGTGGAGTTCGGCGACACCCGGGTGTTGTGCACCGCGAGTGTCACCGAGGGGGTTCCCCGCTGGCGCAAGGGTTCGGGGCTCGGTTGGGTGACCGCCGAATACTCGATGCTGCCCCGGGCGACCACGACCCGGTCGGACCGGGAGAGCGTGAAGGGCCGGGTCGGCGGGCGCACCCACGAGATCTCCCGGCTGATCGGCCGCAGCCTGCGGGCGACGATCGACCTGAAGGCACTCGGCGAGAACTCGATCGTGCTCGACTGTGACGTGCTCCAGGCCGACGGCGGCACCCGTACGGCGGCCATCACCGGCGCGTACGTGGCCCTGTCCGACGCGGTCGACTGGCTGGCCGAGCGCAAGGCGCTGGCCGGCAAGCCGGCGAAGGTGCTGCACCGGTCGGTGGCCGCGGTCAGCGTCGGCGTCATCGAGGGCGAGCCGCGGTTGGATCTGTGCTATCTGGAGGATGTCGCCGCCGAGGTCGACATGAACGTCGTCTGCACCGGTGAGGGTGACTTCGTCGAGGTGCAGGGGACCGGCGAGTCCGGGGTGTTCGCCCGCGACCAGTTGGACGCGTTGCTCGATCTCGGGGTGGCCGGCTGTGCCGAGCTGGCGCAGGCGCAGCGGAAGGCGCTGGGCCAATGACGAAACTGCTGTTGGCGACCCGTAACGCCAAGAAGCTCGTCGAACTCCAGCGGATCCTCGACGAGGCGCTGGGTGTGCAGCGCGTCGAACTGGTCGGGCTGTCCGACGTACCGGAGTATCACGAGGTCCCGGAATCCGGCCTGACGTTCGGCGAGAACGCGCTGCTCAAGGCCCGGGAAGGATGCCGCAACACGGGGCTGCCGACGGTCGCCGACGACTCGGGGCTGGCCGTCGACGCGCTGAACGGGATGCCGGGCGTCTTCAGCGCCCGCTGGTCCGGGCGGCACGGCGACGACCAGGCCAACCTCGACCTGGTGCTGGGCCAGATCGGTGACGTGCCGGACGAGCACCGGGGCGGGGCGTTCGTCTGCGCCGCCGCGCTGGTGCTTCCCGGTGGCAAGGAACACCTGGTCGAGGGACGCCAGGCCGGCCGGATCCTGCGGGCGCCGCGCGGCGACGGCGGGTTCGGGTACGACCCGATCTTCCTCGGCGAGGGGCAGACCCGGACGAACGCCGAACTGTCGCCTACTGAAAAGGACGCGATCAGCCACCGCGGCAAGGCGTTCCGGTCCCTGGCGAAGGTGATCGCCAAAATCCCCCTGGCCGGCTGACTCTGTCCCGTTCTGGCCCGCTGCCCCTGCCCGGCTGCCCCGTCCTGTCCAGCCGGCGAGGTAGGGCACTGTGGTCTTGATCGTCTGCAGCTGAGGCGTTGCGGGCTCGGCGTGGCGAGCGCGTGAACCGCAGACGATCGAGGCCTGCCGGTCTCGTCACGGCCCGAGGTGGTTCAGGCTGCGGTGCGGACACTGCTGTTGTGGTCCACAGCGAATTCGCTGTGGATACGCCGAATTCGCTGTGAGGCGCCACGGCACATCCGGCGCCCACGCGCCACGTCCAACGGGTGACCGATGATCGTCTGCTGCTCAGCCGGCCGACACGCCGCACGGACACCGGCGGAACAGCAGACGATCACCCTCAACTCCCATCCCCGCCCTGCCCCGCTCCTGCCCCCGCCCCGCTCCCCGCCCCCGCCCCGCTCCCTGCCTGCCGCCCCGCCCCTGCCCCGCTCCCTGCCCACCCTCGCGACGATCAAGGAGTTGTCGTGGCGGGAATCGGGGCAGAACGGGCACGGTTAGTCCTTGATCGACGCGGCGCACGCACGGCGCAGCGCGGCGACACGCGCGACGCGGCGCACGCGCGGCGGCACATGCGGCGGGGCGGCACATGCGGCGGGGCGGCACATGCGGCGGGGCGGCACATGCGGCGGGGCGGCACATGCGGCGGGGCGGCACATGCGGCGGGGCGGCACGCGCGGCGGGGCGGCACGCGCGGCGGGGCGGCACGCGCGGCGGGGCGGCACGCGCGGCGGGGCGGCACGCGCGGCGGGGCGGCACGCGCGGCGCGGCGGCACGCGCGGCGCGGCGGCACGCGCGGCGCCGCGCGGGGCGTTCAGTGCAGGGGGCCGGTCGTCGATTCGATGGTGGTGCGTAGTGTCCTGCCGGACACCGTCGCTCTCGCCTGCTCCAGGACCGGGGCTAGGTAGATGTCCGGGCCGGGTTCGCCCGCGTAGCCGGCGACCGCCGCCACCGCGGCCTGCCCGGCCGGGGACGGGGTCAGCGGCGCACGCAACTGCAACCCGCGTACGCCGGCCAGCAGTTCCACCGCGAGCAGGCTGGTCAGGTTGTCCAGCACCGTACGCAGTTTGCGGCAGGCGGCCCAGCCCATCGAGACGTGGTCCTCCTGCATGCCGCTGGTCGGCACCGAGTCGACCGATGCCGGCCCGGCCAGCCGCCTGTTCTCGGCGACGATTCCGGCGGCGGTGTACTGGGCGATCATCAGCCCGGAGTTGACGCCGGGGTCGGGGGAGAGGAACGCCGGCAGGTCACGCGACCGGGTCACGTCGAGCAGCCGGTCGACGCGGCGTTCGGCGATGGCGCCGACCTCGGCGGCGGCGATGGCGAGGAAGTCGGCGGCGAAGCCGAGTGGGGCGCCGTGGAAGTTGCCGGTCGACAGGACCCGCCCGTCGGGGAGTACGACCGGGTTGTCGACGACGCTGACGAGTTCGCGGGCGGCGGTCGTCTCGACGAAGGCGAGGGTGTCGCGGGCGGCGCCGGCGACCTGGGGGGCGCACCGGATCGAGTAGGCGTCCTGCACCGCGTGGGCCAGGTCGTCGCGGTGCGAGTCCATGATCGCCGAGCCCTGGAGCAGCCGGTGGATGTTGGCGGCCGACACCGCCTGGCCGGGATGCGGCCGGATGGCGTGCAGTTCGGGCAGGAACGGCCGGTCGGAGCCGAGCATCGCCTCGGTCGACAGGGCGGCGGTGACGTCGGCCATGGTGAACAGGTGGGCGGCGTCGTCGATGGCGAGCAGCAGCATGCCGAGCATGCCGTCGGTGCCGTTGATCAGCGCCAGCCCTTCCTTGGCCGACAGTTCGACCGGGGCGAGGCCGGCCCGGCGTAGCGCCTCGCCGCCGTCGATGCGTTGCCCGTCGGGGGCGAGTACCCAGCCCTCGCCGAGCAGCACCAGCGCGCAGTGGGCGAGTGGGGCGAGGTCGCCGGACGCGCCGAGTGAGCCGTGTTCCGGCACCCACGGGGTGATGTCGTGGTTGAGCAGGTCGACCAGGGCCTGCGCGACGAGGGGCCGTACGCCGGAGCGGCCGAGCGCCAGCGAGCGGACCCGGAGCAGGATCATCGCCCGGACCACCTCGCGCGACACCGGGGCGCCGATCCCGGCGGCGTGTGAGCGGATCAGCGCGTGTTGCAGTTCGGCCCGCCGTTCGGGCGCGACGAACGTGTTCGCCAGCGCCCCGAATCCGGTGGAGACGCCGTAGACCGGCCGGCCGTCGCGCTCGATCTTGTCCACGATGGATCGACTGGTCGCCATCGCGTCCACGGTGGATGGCGCGAGCGTGACCCGGGCCGTGCCGCGCGCCACGGCGAGCACGTCGGCGGGGGAGACCCCGGTCGGCTGGACGACTACGTCAGGCATTGCGGCACTCCGTTGTGCAGGACTTCGCTGATCAGTGGAACCCCCGGCCGGTAGGCCAGGTGCAGGTGCGACGGCGCGTCGAGGACCGTCAGGTCGGCCCGGGCCCCCGGGCGCAGCACGCCGACGTCGGTGCGGCGCAGCGCCCGCGCCCCGCCGGCCGTCGCCGCCCACACCGCCTCCGCCGGGCTCATCCCCATCTCGCGTACGGCGAGCGCGACGCAGAACGGCATCGACGACGTGTACGACGATCCGGGGTTGCAGTCGGTGGCCAGCGCCACCGTCACCCCGGCGTCGAGCAGCCGCCGGGCGTCCGGGTACGGCGACCGGGTGGAGAACTCCGCCCCCGGCAGCAGGGTGGCCACGGTCTCCGAGCCGGCGAGCGCGTCGACGTCGGCGTCCGACAGGTGGGTGCAGTGGTCGGCACTGGCCGCCCCCAGTTCGACCGCCAGCTGCACCCCGGGTCCGGGGCCGAGTTGGTTGGCGTGCACCCGTACGCCGAGGCCGGCCGCCTGCCCGACGGTCAGGATCGCCCGGGTGTGGTCGGCGTCGAACGCGCCCCGCTCGCAGAACACGTCGATCCAGCGGGCGTACGGCAGCGCCGCCCGCAGCATCGGCCCGCAGACCAGCCCGACGTAGTCGTCGGGGCGGTCGGCGTACTCGGCCGGCACCACGTGGGCGCCGAGGAACGTCGTCTCGTCGGTGACCTCGCGGGCGATCCGCAGGGACCTGGCCTCGTGACGCACACTGAGGCCGTACCCGCTCTTGATCTCGATCGTGGTGGTGCCCTGCCGCAGCGCCTCGCGGCGCAGGCGGTGGACGGTGCCGCGCAGTTCGTCGTCGGAGGCGGCGCGGGTCGCGGACACGGTGGTGCGGATGCCGCCGCCGGTGTAGCGCTCGCCGGTCATCCGGGCCGCGAACTCGGCGGCCCGGTCGCCGGCGAAGACGAGGTGGGCGTGGCTGTCGACGAAGCCGGGCAGCACCGCGGCGCCGTCGGCGTCGATCCGCCGGTCGGCGGCGGGCGCGTCGGCGGCCCGGCCGATCCAGGCGATCCGGCCGTCCTCGACCAGGACGGCGGCGTCGTGGACGATGCCGAGCAGGCCCTCGCGGGCCGGGTCGTTGGTGACCAGTTCGCCGATGTCGTCGATCAGCAGGTTCACGCCACATCCTCCCCGTAGGAGACCGCCACCGAACGGGTCAGTTCGGCCGGTACGTCCACGCGCACGTGCCGGCCGTCGCGGACCACCACCGCGCCGTCGACCAGCACCAGGTCGACGTCGGCGGCGGTCGCCGCGAACAGCGCCCCGACCGGCTCCACCCCGGCCGTGCGCACGCTGTCGAGGCGTACGGCGACCAGGTCGGCGCGGGCGCCGACCGCGATCCGGCCGGCGTCGGTCCAGCCGAGCGCCCGGTGGCCGGCGGGGCCGGCGGCCCGCAGCAGCTCCCCGGCACCGAAGTGCCCGCGCCGGCGCGTCCGCAGCCGCTCGTCCAGCTCCACCGCCCGCGCCTCCTCGAACAGGTCGATGACGGCGTGGCTGTCGCTGCCGAGGCTGAGCGGGCTGCCGGCGTCGGCTATCGCCCGCGCCGGCCCGATCCCGTCGGCGAGGTCGCGTTCGGTCGTCGGGCACAGGCACACCCCGGTCCCGGATCCGCCGAGGGTGGTCAGGTCCGCCCGGGTGATGTGGGTGGCGTGGACCGCCGTCGTGCGCGGCCCGAGCGCGCCCGCGCCGGCGAGCAGCCCGGTCGGCGTGGTGCCGTGGTACGCCAGGCACGCCTCGTTCTCGGCCGGCTGCTCCGACAGGTGCGCGTGCAGCGGTGCGTCGTGCGCCGCCGCCCAGCCGGCGACGTCGCCGAGCTGCGCGGCCGGCACCGCCCGCACCGAGTGGATCGCGGCGCCGAGCCGGGCGTGGTCGCCGGCCGGCCGGAACGCGTCCACCCGGGCCGCCCAGCCGGCCGCGTCGCCGTCGCCGAACCGCAGCTGCGGGCCGGCCAGCGGCTTTCCGTCGACGGTCGCCGTCAGGTAGCAGGTGTCGAGCAGGGTGAGCCGTACGCCGGCCTGCGCGGCCGCCTCGACCAGCGCGGCACCCATCGCGTTCGGGTCGGCGTACGGCCGCCCGTCCGGGGCGTGGTGCAGGTAGTGGAACTCGCCGACACAGGTGATCCCGGCCAGCGCCATCTCCGCGTACGTCGCCCGGGCCAGCGCCAGGTAGGAGTCCGGGTCGAGCCGGGTGGCGACGTCGTACATCCGCTCCCGCCACGTCCAGAACGTGCCGCCCCCGGTGTGTGTACGGCCGCGCAGCGCCCGGTGGAATGCGTGCGAGTGGGTGTTCGCGAGCCCGGGTAGCACCAGTCCGGCCAGCCGGGTCGCGTCCGGCGGGGCCGGCACGCCGGCGTCGATCGCGGTGAACCGCCCCTCGGTCACCTCGATCAGTACGTCCGGGTCCGGCCCGGTCCGCCCGTCGAGCCAGGCGTACGCGGCGTGCCAGCGGGTCACCGGCATGCCAGCTCCTCGATCACGTCGGCGAGCGCCGCCACCCCGGCGACGCAGTCGTCGTCGGTGGCGTGCTCGGCCGGTGAGTGCGACACCCCGGTCGGGTTGCGGACGAACAGCATCGCGGTCGGCAGGTGCGCGGCCAGCACCCCGGCGTCGTGGCCGGCCCCGGTCGGCAGCACCGGCGCCCCGCCGAGCAGTTCGGCGAGCCGTCCGGCGAGCGGCCCGTCGAAGTCGACCACACCGGTGAACGACTCCCGGGTCACCGCGACCGTGGTGCCGTCGCGGCCGGCGCGCTCGACCGCCTTACCCCGTACCGCCTCGACCAGACCGTCCAGTGTGGCCGGATCGGCGGCCCGGGCGTCCAGCCAGCCCCGGACCAGTGCCGGGACCGCGTTTGTGGCGTTCGGCTCGACCGCGACCCGGCCCACCGTGGCGTGCGCGCCGCGCAGCCGGGCCTCCTTGTTCGCCGCCAGCACCGTGAACGCGTACGTCAGCATCGGGTCGCGGCGGTCGGCCATCCGGGTCGTACCGGCGTGGTTGGCCTCGCCGTGGAAGTCGAACCGCCACCGGCCGTGCGGCCAGATCGCGCTGGCCACCCCGACCGGCGCGTCCACGTCGACCAGCGCCCGGCCCTGCTCGACGTGCAGTTCGACGAACGTGCCGAACCGGCCCAGCAGCCCCGGCACCGGGCCGGCCGGTGGCCCGCCCAGCGCCTGTCCGAAGGTGATCCCGTCCCGGTCGGTCAGCGCCGCCGCCCGCTCCGGCTCGATCGCCCCGGTCAGCAGCCGCGACCCCAGGCACGGCACCCCGAACCGGGCGCCCTCCTCCTCGGCGAACGCCGCCACGCAGACCGGCCGGGTCGGGGTGACCCCGCGTGCCCGCAGGGCGTCGACGGCCAGCAGCGCGCTGACGATCCCCAGTGGACCGTCGTAGCCGCCGCCGTGCGGCACCGAGTCGAAGTGGCTGCCGGTCAGCACCGCGTCACCGGCGCCGGCCGGCCCCCACCAGGCGAAGAGGTTGCCGTTGCCGTCGTCCTCGACCGGCATGTCGCGGTCGGCGGCCTGCCGGCGGAACCAGTCCCGCAGCCACCGCTCCGGCTCGGTGAACGCGTAGCGCAGGTAGCCGCCGCTGACCGGGTCCCGGCCCACCGGGGCGAGTTCGTCCCACAGCTCCCGGAAGCCGGTCACGGGCGGGCCATCGGGATCTGGACGCCGTGCTCGTCGGCGACCTCGGCGGCGAGTTCGTAGCCGGCGTCGACGTGCCGGATCACACCCATCCCCGGGTCGTTGGTCAGCACCCGCTCGATCTTGCGCCCGGCCAGTTCGGTGCCGTCGGCGACGCAGACCTGCCCGGCGTGCAGCGACCGCCCGATACCCACCCCGCCTCCATTGTGGATGGAGACCCAGGAGGCGCCGCTCGCCGTATTCACCAGGGCGTTCAGCAGCGGCCAGTCGGCGATCGCGTCCGAGCCGTCGCGCATCCCCTCGGTCTCCCGGAACGGGCTGGCGACACTGCCGCAGTCCAGGTGGTCGCGGCCGATCACCACCGGGGCCGACAGCTCACCGGAGGCCACCATCTCGTTGAACCGCACCCCGGCCCTGTCCCGTTCGCCGTACCCGAGCCAGCAGATCCGGGCCGGCAGCCCCTGGAACGCGACCCGTTCCCCGGCCAGCCGGATCCACCGGGCCAGCGCCTCGTTCTCCGGGAACAGGTCCAGCACCGCCCGGTCGGTGGCCGCGATGTCGGCCGGGTCACCGGACAGCGCCGCCCACCGGAACGGCCCCTTGCCCTCGCAGAACAACGGCCGGATGTACGCCGGCACGAACCCCGGGAAGTCGAACGCCCGCTCGTAGCCGTGCAGCTGCGCCTCGCCCCGGATCGAGTTGCCGTAGTCGAACACCTCGGCACCCGCGTCGAGGAAGCCGACCATCGCCTCGACGTGCTTCGCCATCGACGCCCGCGCCCGGGCGGTGAACTCCTCCGGCTTCGCCCGCGCGTAGTCGCCGGCCTGGTCCGGCTCGACCCCCTCCGGCACGTACGACAGCGGGTCGTGGGCACTGGTCTGGTCGGTCACCACGTCGATCTCGACGCCGCGGCGCAGCAACTCGGGGAAGACCGTCGCCGCGTTGCCGACCACCCCGACCGACAGCGCCCGCCGCCCGGTGCGGGCGGCCGTGGCCAGCGCCACCGCCTCGTCCAGGTCGGCGGCGACCACGTCCAGGTAGCGGGTCGCCACCCGGCGGTCCAGCCGGGCCCGGTCGACGTCGACGACCAGGCACGCCCCGCCGTTCATCGTCACCGCGAGGGGCTGCGCGCCACCCATCCCGCCGCAGCCGCCGGTCAGCGTCAGCGTGCCGGCCAGCGTGCCGCCGAACCGTTTCGCCGCCACCGCCGCGAACGTCTCGTACGTGCCCTGGAGGATGCCCTGCGTCCCGATGTAGATCCACGAGCCGGCGGTCATCTGGCCGTACATGGTCAGGCCCAGGTTCTCCAGCCGGCGGAACTCCGGCCACGTCGACCAGTCACCGACCAGGTTCGAGTTCGCCAGCAGCACCCGCGGCGCCCACTCGTGGGTGCGGAACACCCCGACCGGCCGGCCCGACTGCACCAGCATCGTCTCGTCGTCGTCCAGCTCGGTCAGCGTCCGCACCAGCGCCCGGTAGGACGGCCAGTCCCGGGCCGCCCGGCCCGTCCCGCCGTACACCACCAGGTCGTCGGGGCGCTCGGCCACGTCCGGGTCCAGGTTGTTCATCAGCATCCGCAGCGCGGCCTCCTGCGGCCACCCCTTCGCGGTACGGGTCACCCCGCGCGCCGCGCGAACCGGTCCGTCCATCGGTCTGCCTCCTTCGGGGCGTTTCTCAGGCGTGCTCGGGCGTTCTCAGGCGTGCTCAGGCCACGAACACGTTGCGGCTGGCCGCCGACTGCTCGAACTGCTCCAGGCGACGCTGCGCGTCGGCCGGCGCCACGTCGCAGATCGCCTGCAACAGCACCATCGCCATCGTCATCGGCGCGGTGTGCAGGTCGAAGACGAGCTGCGTGCCGACCGCCGCCGGCAGCACCACGTCGGCGTGCTCGGCGACCGGGCTGACCGCCGAGTCGGTGATCGCCACCACCGACAGCCCGGCGGCCCGCGCCTCGCGTACCGCCTCGACCGCCTCCCGCGGGTAGCGGGGCATCACCATCGCCAGCAGCGCGGTCGCCCCGGCGGCCCGGGCCTGGTCGAGCCGGTCGGCGAGCAGGCTCCCCCCGGAGTCCAAGACTCGTACGTCCGGCAGCACCTTCGCGGCGAAATAGGCGAAGTACGCGGCCAGTGGCGCCGCCGACCGCAGGCCGAGCACCGGCAGCGGCCGGCTGGCCGCCAGCAGCGACCCGGCGACGGTCAGCGGGTCGCGGTCACCGAGCTGTCCGGCGAGCCGGTGCAGGTTGTCGACCTCGTCGTGCACCGCCCGCTGCAACTCGTTGCCGGTCGCCGGGCCGGCGGCCGTCCCGTTCCCGGCACCGGCGAACTCCCGCAGCCGGCGGCGCAGTGCCGGGTAGCCGTCGTAGCCGAGCGCCATCGCGAACCGGGTCACCGACGGCTGGCTCACCCCGGCCAGTTCGGCGACCTCGGCCGCCGACAGGTACGCCGCCGACGCGGTGTGCCGCACCAGGCTGTGCGCGATCCGGCGCTGGGTCGGGGTCAGCCGGACCCCCTGGAACAGGTCGAGCACCCGGTCGGCGGTGGGTCCCTCGGGGCTCTTCCGATTCATGGGGCGAGGATATGCATGAAAATATTCAGAGCGCAACGGTTGTCATGGACTGTGATAGATATTCGGGCGTGACCGGTACAAACCTCCGGCGCCGCATCGCGCGCACCCCGCTCGCACCCGTCGCCGCGTTCCCCAAGCGGCTCCTCCGGGTGGCCCGCCACGACGCCCGCGTCCTCGGCGTCTCCGCCCGCTGGCTGTTCACCTCCCGCGAACACCACAACTACACCTACGACCTGACCCCGCTCAGCCGCGAACACCTCGCCTGGTTCGTCAGCGTCACCTGCGACCTACCCGTCGCCCAGGTCCGGACCTACCTCGCCGAGATCGAAACCGACGACGCCCTGCGCCGGCACATCGAACAAACCACCGCCACCTCCGCCCGGCGCGGCCTCGCCGACCGCCACGTCCGCTACGCCCGCCGCATCGGCTGGTACGCCATCGTCCGCGCCACCCGACCCGCCCACATCGTCGAAACCGGCGTCGACAAGGGGCTCGGCACCTGCGTGCTCGCCGCCGCCCTCCTACGCAACACCGCCGAAGGCCACCCCGGCCGGGTCACCTCGCTCGACATCAACCCCGAAGCCGGCTACCTCGCCCAGGCCCGCCCCTGGTCCGACGTCGTCGACCTCGTCATCGGCGACTCCATCGCCAGCATCGGCGCCCTCGACCGCCCCGTCGACCTCTTCCTGCACGACAGCGACCACAGCGTCGCCCACGAACGCCGCGAATTCGAAGCCGTCGAACCCAGACTCGCCCCCGGCGCCCGGCTGCTCACCGACAACGTCACCGTCACCAACGTCCTCGCCGAACACGCCGAACGCACCGGCCGCCGCTTCCTCGCCTACCGGGAGAACCCGGCCCGGCACTGGTTCCCCGGCGACGGCATCGGAATCGCCTGGTAGACCCGGCCCCGCAGCCCGCCGCCCGCCCTGTGGCAGGCTGGCCGGATGCGGCTCGCGTCCCTGCACACCCACCCCGTCAAGGGCTGCCACCGGCTCGACCACGACACCGTCCGCGTCGAGCCGTGGGGCCTCGCCGGCGACCGCCGCTGGCTCATCGTCGACGAGCACGGCACCGGCGTCACCCAACGCGACACCGCCGCACTCGTCCACGTCCGGCCCGCACCACGCCCCGGCGGCGGACTCACCCTGCACGCCACCGGGCGGCCCGCGCTCGACGTACCCGAACCGGCGCCGACCGGCGACGCGCTCGACGTACAGATCTTCGTCAACCGCACCCCGGTCGCCGCCACACCCGCCGGCACGGCCGCCGACGACTGGCTCAGCACCCTGCTCGACCGCAAGGTACGCCTCGTCTGGCTCGCCAACCCCGCCGACCAACCCATCGGCACCGAACTCAGCCGCCCCGAAGACCGAGTCAGCTTCGCCGACCGCTACCCGATGCTGGTCACCAACAGCGCCTCCCTCGACGCCCTCAACAGCCTGCTGCTCGAAGCCGGCGACGTCGAAGCACCGATACCGATGAACCGCTTCCGCGCCAACCTCGTCGTCGGCGACGCCGAACCCTGGGCCGAAGACGACTGGATCGGCCGCCGCCTCCGGTTCGGAAACGTCGTCATGCGCGCCGTCAAACCCTGCGCCCGCTGCCTCGTCACCACCATCGACCAGGAGACCGGCGAAAAGGGCCGGCAGCCGCTGCGGCTGCTCGCCCGGCACCGCAACCACGACCAGGAACTGCTCTTCGGCGTCAACCTCATCCCCGACGACACCGGACCGGTCACCGTCGGCGACCCCGTCGAGGTGATCTGACCCGCTTGCGGTGCCGGCCCCGACTCGGGCAGCATCAGCCGCCGTGAGCGAGCGAACCATAAGGGGCCACCGCCGCGTGCCCCGCCGGCCGTACGCCCGCTGGCTCGCCGCCGGGGGCCTGACCGTCGTCGCCGCCGTCGCCGGCCTCGCCGTCCTCCTGCAGACCGGGGTGCCGGCCGCGTGCGCCGTACCGACCACCGCCCAAAACGGAAAGGCCACCTTCTACGACTCGAACGGCGGCGGTGGCAACTGCTCCCACGTCGGCCCGCCCGCCAACCGCATGTACGTCGCCCTCGGCCCCACCGAATACGACGACGCGGCCGCCTGCGGCAGCTACCTCGACGTGACCGGCCCCAAGGGCAAGGTCCGCGTCATGGTCATGGACCAGTGCCCGGAATGCCCGCCCGGCCACATCGACCTCTCCCGCCAGGCATTCGCGAAGATCGCCGACCCGGTCCAGGGAGTGGTTCCGGTCACCTACCGGCGCGTCGTCGACCCGGCCCTGCCCGGCCCGCTCGCCTTCCGCATCAAGGACGGCGCCTCCCAGTGGTGGTTCGCCGTACTCGTCACCAACCACGGCAACCCGCTGAACAAGGTCGAGGCCAGACCACCCGGCGGCGGCTGGAAATCCGCCGTACGGCACGACTACAACTACTGGATCATCGAGGGCGGGCTCGGCCCCGGCCCGTACACGATCCGCGTCACCGACGACCGGGGCCGGCAGGCGGTCGCCGAAGGAATCCGGATGGCGCCCGAACAGACCCAGCAGACCAACATCTCCATGTACGGCGCACCGGCCCGCGCCACCGCCGCCAGCCCGTCGCGTCCGCCGACCCCCACCGCCGAGCCCTCCCCGACGGTCGAGCCCTCCCCGACGGTCGAGCCCTCCCCGACGGTCGAGCCCTCCCCGACGGTCGAGCCCTCCCCGACGGTCGAGCCCTCCCCGACGGTCGAGCCCTCCCCGACGGTCGAGCCCTCCCCGACGGTCGAGCCCTCCCCGACGGTCGAGCCCTCCCCGACGGTCGAGCCCTCCCCGACGGTCGAGCCCACCCCGACGGCGGTGGCCGCCAGCGAGGACGTACCGACCGCGCCCGCCGCCAGCGGCTCAACCCCACCGGCCACCTGCCACTGACTCGAACCGCGGTGCTCGGCGTCAGCCGCGCCCAGGTGCCCCAGGGCCACGGGTTGTCAGCCGGGGAGGCGGCGGATCGCTGCCGCGCCCCACAGCGAATTCGCTGTCAATACGCCGAATTCGCTGTGGCCCGCAACCGCAGTACCCGGCCGCTGACGGGTACGTGGCCATCGCCTCTTGATCGTCTGCGGTTGAGACACTCGACACGCCGGGCGCTGAACGCTTAAACCGCAGACGATCATGACGGCTGCCGACGGGACCCCGACGCAGGACAGCGGCCGGGACATCGGACGCGGCGACTCAGCGCAGCGACAACCACATCAGAACCTCGTCGCGGTCGTCGCCAGGCGCCACCCGCAACGCGCCCGGCAACCGGCCCACCTCCTTGTAACCGCACCGCGCGTAGAACTCCGTCACCCCGGCCCCGTCCCGGACCGTCAGGTGCAGCGCGTCCAACCCCATCTCCCGACCGACCCGCTCCGCCTCCCTGACCAGCGCCGCACCGTAACCGAGGCCCTGCCGGTCCGGGTGCACCATCACCCGCTTCAGAATCCGCCAATGGTCCTTGAGGACGAAGTTGTTGTCGGTCATGAACAGCATCGCGACCAGCCGCTCGCCCTCGAAGCCGGCCAGCAGCCGGTCCCGTCCCTCGTCGACCGCCGCGAACTCGGCGCGTGCCGTCGGCCACACGTCGTCCGGAGTGACCTGCCCCACGAATCCCACCGCGCCGCCGGTGTTGGTCACCGTGCACCACAGGTCGACGATCTCGTCGCGCAGGACGCCGGTCAGCGGGGGGTCGAGTACGAAGCGCAGGCCCATGCCCGCAATCCTGCCGCCCCGCACCGACGGCCCCGACGTGTCGTCGGCCACGGCCGAGTTGATGGTGCGGGAGAGGGGATTCGAACCCCTACGTCCTTTCGGACAACAGGACCTAAACCTGCCGCGGCTGCCGTTACGCCACTCCCGCCGACGCCAAGAGTCTAGAGCGCCGGGCGGCGACGGTGTTGAGGCCCACCTCGCGCAGGATGCTGGATACCGTGCCGTGGCTGACGGCGCCGGCCGGATCGAGCACGCGTAACCGGCGGGCGATCGCCTTCGGCCCCTCGCCCGGGTGGGCCAGCGCGTGCGCGATGATCCGGTCCCGCTGCGCGACGGTGCGCGAGCGTGGCCCGCCCCGCCTGATGACCAGCGAGCCGGCTTCGGCCAGCCGCCGTCGGAGCCGGTAGAAGTGGTTGCGGTGGCATCCGATCAGTCGGGCCGCCGCCACGACCGTCAGATCACCGTGATCTACCCGGTCGATGATGTCCCGGACGGCGTCGTCGTCCGGTCGATCGCCGCAGGGGCCGCTGTCCCGGGTCGCGAAGGCGGCCGATCTGGTGGACGGCCGGCGGTTTCGGCCGGCGTACGTCGATGTCTGGCTGTGGCAGTTGGGGCACAGGAACCGCAGATTGTCCGGCCGGCAGTCCCAGAACTCGCCGTTGACGTGGTCGACGTGCAGGGTCAGCGGGCGGTCGTTCCACACCGATCCGATGCCACACGCCTGGCACTTGAGCGGGACACCGGATTCGACGAGTGCCCGCCGCAGGACCTCGGGATGCGCCCGTCGCCGGTCGGTGGCCCGCAGGACCAGCACCTCCTCGGGACGCAGTCGGCGCGGGGACCGCCGGCCCCGGTTGTGCGCCCGGCCCAGGAAGTGCGAGGTGTCGATGCCCAGGATGTCGATGCGACGCCGTAGATGTGCGTGGGAGCCGCCGTTGAGCGGGAGGCCGAGGTGCCGCAACACCCCGGCCATGCTGTGGCTCGCCGCCACCGCCTCCGCGAGTACCTGCTTCGTGTACTTCACCACGTCCCCGACGCTAGACGGCAGGGCGAAGTGGAACACGAGCGCCAATCGGCAGGTTCAGTCGAGGCCGAGATCCCGGCGCAGCTTGGCGACGTGGCCGGTGGCCTTGACGTTGTAGAGCGCCTTGATGATCTTTCCGTCCTCGTCGATGACGAAAGTGGATCGGATCACCCCCGTGACCGTCTTGCCGTAGAGCTGCTTCTCGCCGAACGCGCCGTACGCGGTCAGCACCGCCTTGTCGGGGTCGGACACCAGCGGGAAGGTGAGCGCGTCGCGCTCGCGGAACTTGGCGAGCTTGGCCGGCTTGTCGGGGGAGATGCCGACGACCTCGTAGCCGGCGGCCTGGAGCGACGCGAGCGAGTCGCGGAAGTCGCAGGCCTGCTTGGTGCAGCCGGGGGTCATCGCGGAGGGGTAGACGTAGAGCACGACCTTGCGGCCGCGCAGCTCGTTCAGGGACAGCGTCTCGCCGGTGTCGGTCGGCAGTTCGAACTCGGGTGCGGGATCGCCGGGAGCGAGGCGTGCCGTTGCGGTCATGACCCGAACCCTATCGCCCGTCCGGTCCCGGTTGGCGGTGCCGGGCCGGGCATCCACGAACGGGCTAGTTGCAAGGTATTGGCAACTGCCTATGTTCCGAAATACTCTGGGAGTCGCCTGTACGCGCGGCGCACCGGCACCGCGTACCGGGCTTTCGCGCTGGTCGGGAGGAGCCCATGGACGGTCTGGCTCTGCACATCGGCAACGGGGTGCTCGACGCACCGGTTTCGATCGCCTACGCCGTGCTCACGGTGGTGGCACTGGTCTTCTGCGTGATGCGGGGGCGGCAGGATCTCGACGACCGGCTGGCACCGATGGCCGGCCTGGTGGCGGCGTTCATCTTCGCGGTCCAGATGCTCAACTTCCCGGTGTTGCCGGGGGTGAGCGGGCACCTGCTCGGCGGGGCGCTGGCGGCGTTGCTGGTCGGCCCGTGGGTGGGTGCGTTGTGCGTCGCCGTGGTGCTGGTCGTGCAGGCGCTCGTCTTCGCCGACGGCGGGATCACCGCGCTGGGGCCGAACATCTTCAACATGGCGCTGGTCGGTACGGCGGCGGCGTACGGGCTGATCGTCCTGCTGTTGCGGGTGCTGCCGCGTACGGCGGCGGGGCTGGCGGCGACGGCGTTGCTGGCGTCGGTGGTCAGCGTGGTCGCGGCGGCGTCGAGTTTCGTGCTCCAGTACGCGCTCGGCGGTACGACGGAGCTCGTGGACTACGGGCTCGGGGCGATCGCGGCGACGATGACGGGCACCCATCTGCTGATCGGTGTCGGTGAGGGGATCATCGCGGCGACGACGGTGGTGACGGTCGCGAAGACCCGGCCGGATCTGGTGTACGCCCTGCGCGGCGGCCGGCTGGCGACGGCTTCGACGGTGGGAGGCGCGGCGTGAGGCGGGGAAGCTGGTTCGTCCTCGGTGGCCTGCTGGTCGCCCTCCTGCTGGCCGGGGTGGTCAGCAACTTCGCCTCGGGCTCGCCCGACGGCCTGGACTCGGCGTCGACGAAGGGCTGCACCCTGAACGCCGACGAGGAGATCACCGGCGGCAGTTGCATGGCGCGCAACGCGAAGGACCACGAGTGGGCCGGCAGCCCGCTGGCCGACTACGGGCTGCGGGGCGTCGACAACCCCTTCCTGGCGACGGCGGTGGCCGGGGCGACCGGGGTGTTGCTCACCTTCGCCGTCGGCGGCGGGCTGTTCTGGCTGGTCCGCGGCCGGCGTCCGGCGGATCGCGCGTAGCCGGGGCGGGAGCGGGGATGGCCGGCTGGTCCGCGGACGTCCTGCACCTCGACCGGGACAGCCCGCTCCACCGGCTCCCACCCGAGGTGAAGATCGCGGCGGCGGTGGCGGTGACGCTGGTCGTGGTGGCCACGCCCCGCGAGGTGTTCTGGGCCTTCGGCGGATACGCCGTACTGGTCGCGGTGGTGGCGGCGGTGGGCCGGGTGCCGGCCGGCTGGCTGGCCCGTCGGGCCCTGGTCGAGACGCCGTTCGTGCTGCTGGCGCTGGTGCTGCCGTTCGTCGGGGCCGGCGAGCGGGTCACCTGGCTGGGGCTGGGGTTGTCGGTGGAGGGGCTGCTCGGCGGGTGGAACATCCTGGTCAAGGGGACGCTCGGCGTACTCGTGTCGTTGCTTCTGGCGGCGACCACGACGAGCCGGGACCTGATCGTCGGCCTGGACCGGCTGCGGTGTCCGCGGATCGTGACCCAGATCGCGATGTTCATGGTCCGCTACCTGGACGTGCTGGTCGGCGAGGCCCGCCGGATGCGGGTGGCCCGGATCTCGCGCGGCGACGATCCGAGGTTCCTGTGGCAGTTGCGGGGCTTCGCGGCCGGGATCGGCGCGCTGTTCCTGCGGGCGTTCGAGCGCGGGGAGCGGGTGTATCTGGCGATGCTGTCGCGCGGCTACTCCGGCCGGATGCCGCCGGCGGGTGCGGGCGTGGCGTCGGCGGGGCAGTGGCTGTTGGCGGCGACGGTCCCGGCCGTCGCGGCGGGCGTCGGTGTCACGGCGGTGCTGCTGTCATGACCGGGCCGGTTTCGCTGGAGGTGCGTGGCCTCGACTACACGTACCCCGACGGTCAGGTCGCCCTGCGTGGCGTCGACCTGCGGGTGCCGCGTGGGGCGCGGGTCGCGCTGCTGGGGCCGAACGGCGCCGGCAAGACGACCCTGGTGCTGCATCTCAACGGGGTGCTGCACGGCGGGGCGGGTACGGTCACGGTCGGTGGCCTGGCCGTCGGGCGCGACCGGGCCACGCTGGCGGAGATTCGCCGCCGGGTCGGCATCGTCTTCCAGGATCCGGACGACCAGTTGTTCCTGCCGACGGTCGCCGAGGATGTCGCGTTCGGTCCGGCCAATCTGGGGCTGCGGGGGGCGGAGTTGTCGGCCCGGGTCGACGAGGCGCTGGCCGCCGTCGGGATGTCGGCGTACCGGGACCGCGTCCCGCACCACCTGTCGTACGGGCAGCGGCGGCGGGTGGCGGTGGCGACGGTGCTGGCGATGCGGCCGGAGATCCTGGTGCTGGACGAGCCGTCGTCGAACTTGGATCCGGCGTCTCGGCGGGAGCTGGCCGCGATCCTGCGGGCGCTGCCGGTGACGCTGCTGATGGTGACCCATGATCTGCCGTACGCGATGGAGTTGTGCGCCCGGTCGGTGATCCTGGACGCGGGGCGGGTGGTGGCCGACGGGGCGACTGTGGACCTGCTGGCCGATGCCGAGCTGCTGGCCCGGCACCGGCTGGAGTTGCCGTACGGCTTCGATCCGGCGCTCGCGGCGGCGCAGCTCGCCGCCCGGGATCGGCCGCCCGCGGGGCCGGCGTCGGCTCAGGAGGCGTTGGCGTAGCCGGCGTCGGCGGGGATGTCCGGTGCCGGGGTGTCGCCGCCGGGCGGCCCACCGGTCGACGGGCTGCCGGCGTCGTCGGGTTCGGTGGCCCGGCGCGGCGCCCGGCGGGCCGCCGAGTGCATCCGTAGCAGGCCGGCGGCGGCGACCCCGGCGCCGACGGCGACCGCGACGGCGATGACGAGCCGGGCCCAGGTCGCCGGCCAGGGGGCGGGGGCGACGGCGCGGGCGAGTACGCCGGCGTTGACCGCCCCGTGGAAGATCGCCAGGAAGAGGCCGGCGAGCACGAGTGCGAAGTCGGTGGCGGACCGGCGGAGCAGGACGCGGCCGCCGACGGTGACGGCGAACAGGCCGACCGCGAGGGGCAGCCCGTGCCTGGCGAGCAGGCCGATCAGGATCGCGCCGGCACCGGTCGTGCCGGCGTCGAGTTCGCGGGCGACGGCGAAGGCGACGGCGCAGCCGCCGCCGACGACACAGAGGGCGCCGAGTATGCCGGTGGCGGCGGGGGCGTGGCGGCCGGGCAGGATGCCGAGCGCGCCGATGGTGACGGTGCCGAGCAGGATCCAGGCCCACCACGCCCAGGGGTCGGGTGGCGGCACCCAGTCGAGGGTGCCGGTGACGGTGACGGTGGTGCCGGCGAGGCGTACCGGCACCGTCCAGTCGCGGACCCGCTGCTCGCGGGTGGGGTCGGCGCGTACGCCGGGGGGCGGGTCGGCGGCGAGCCAGGTGGTGCGTTGGTCGTGCCAGCGGGCGACCGGGTCGGTGCCGGTGCGCTGCCAGCGGGGTGGCGCGGTCGGGTCGACGCCGGCCGGGACCGGGGTGTCGCCGGCGAGGGTGCGGGTGCGGTAGGTGGTGGGGGAGTTGAGGTTCTCGTACGTCCCGTCGGGCCGTATCTCGAGGTACGGCTCGTCGGCGTAGCCGGGGATCTCGACGACGCGGCCGGTGTGGTTGGTCAGTTCCAGCCGGGCGCCGGCCTCGATGGTGCGTACGGTCAGGCCCGGCACGGCCGGGGTGACGCCGGTGATCCGGACCCGGTGGTCGGTGCCGTCGGGGGTGTCGGCGCCGTGGGCGCGGGCCGGGCCGGCCAGGGCGAGTGCCGCGAGCAGTCCGGTGACGGCGGCGATCAGCAGGGCCGCCGCCCTGGGGCGGTGGCCGGCCGCCGGAACGGTTCCGGCGGCCGGGCGGGTCACCGTCCGGTGGCGTCGATGGCCGCCCGGATCGCGTCGACGCTGTTCTGCACCGGCTGGCCGTCGACGAAGACCGTCGGGGTGCCGCGGATGCCGCGCTCGCTGGCGAGGTCGGTGACGTGTTCCGTCCACGACCTGAACCTACCGTCGCGGATGCAGGTGCCGAACGTGTCCTCGTCGAGGCCGACGCCGCCGCCGATGCGGATCAGTTCGTCGGTGCTGAGGCCCGCGCCGCCTTCGGCCGGTTGCCGTTCGAACAGTGCCGACGAGTATTCGCCGTACCTGCCGCCGTCGGCGGCGCAGCCGGCCGCGGCCGACGCCCGGCTCGAGTAGCCGGTGGTGGAGGCGCGGTCGAGGTAGGCGACGGGGTGGTGGACGACGCGGATGCGGCCGTCGGCGACGAGTTGGTCGAGTACCGGCCCGACCTGGGTCTCGAACTGCCGGCAGGCGGGGCAGAGGAAGTCCTCGTAGACGTCGACGGTGACCGGGCCGGTGCCGACGGCGATGCCGCTGCCGTCGGCGGTGGCGCCGGTCGGGGCGTGGTATTCGTCGGCCCGCTGGCTGGCGAACACGCCCCAGCCGATCATTCCGGCGATCACCAGCGCGGCGACGGCGACGACCGACGTCCACAGGGTGCGCTGGCGGCGCCGTTCCCGGGCCATCTGCTGGCGGACCACCTTCGCCGCCCGTTTCTGTCCGGCTCTGCTGCTCACTGCTCCTCCTCGGGGCGGGTTGCGCCCATGGCGTCGACTGAGATCCGGGTGTGTGGCCTGACCAGCAGGAACCCGGCGAGGGCGAGGAAGCCGAGGTCGCGCAGGAGTTCGGGGCCGTAGCTGGGGGTCTGCCCGGCGGGGAGTTGGCCGCCGGTGCCGAAGCAGCCGCAGCCGATGGTCAGGCCGCGGACCCAGGCCGAGGTGATGCCGGCGACGAAGACGACCAGCAGGGCCGCGGAGACGGCGGCGGCGAGCCGGGTCGCCACCCCGAGGAGCAGCAGTACGCCGAGCGTGATCTCCACGAACGGCAGTGCGGCGCCGACGATCTTCGCGACGTCGTACGGCATGACCTCGTACGCGGCGACGGCGCGGCCGGAGGCGGCCAGGTCGCCGACCTTGCTGGCGCCGGCCAGCAGCCACACGGCGGCCAGCCCGAGCCGTACGGCGGTGCCGATCCACGGCAGGACGGCGGATCGGCGGGTCTCGCCCACGGTGTTCACGGTCACGCTCACCTGCCGTCCTGACGGTCGTCCGCCGGTGGCCACGGCGGGGCTCGCGGGCGTGATCTCCGTCGCGCCCGTCCGCCGCGTCAGACGGTATGGCCGCGGCTACTACCGGCCGTAGGGCCAAAGGTCACCAGCCCGGCCAGAACGCGGGCAAGTTTCCCGCGTGCGGGGGAACTATTCCGGGTGGCCGTCCGACTACCTGCTGATGTCGCGTTGATCCGCCGGTCGCGGATCAGTCGATCTTCGGAGGTGATGGGTGTCCGGACTCGCGTCGAACGGGCCCGGTCGGCGAGCATGTCCGACATGACTGCCGCAGATCATCGATTGCCGTCGCCGCCCACGACGTCGTCGGCCCCGGCGCGCCGGGCGACCCCGAGGCGGTGCGCGGCCCTGCTGGCGGTGCTGGTCGCCGCCCTCGCCACGCTGCTCGTCCCGGCCACCCCGGCGTACGCGCACGCCGTACTCAGCAGCACCAGTCCGGTCGCCGAGACGGTGGTGCCGACCGCCCCGGCCGAGGTGGTGCTCACCTTCAGCGAGTCGGTCCGCAAGGTCACCGACAAGATCCGGGTGATCGGCCCGGACGGGGCGCGGGTCGACCGTGGCGAGCCGGCGTTCAACGGCTCGGTGGTGACGATCCCGGTCGACCAGGGCGGCGCGCGCGGCACCTACCTGGTCAGCTACCGGGTGATCTCCGCCGACAGCCATCCGGTCAGCGGCGCCTTCACCTACTCGGTCGGCAACCCGTCGGAGCCGCCGACCGACGACGGCAGCGACCGCGCCGATCCGGTCGTCGCGGCCGCGATCCCGGTCGCCAAGTACGTCGGGTACACCGGCCTGCTGCTGGTCGTCGGCCCGGTGCTGGTGCTGATGCTGCTGTGGCCGCAGCGGCTGTCGCGGGCGGGGCCGGCCCGGCTGGTCTGGACCGGTGCCGGCCTGATCACCGTGTCGGCGCTGGCGGCGATCTGGCTGCAGGTGCCGTACACCAACGGTGGCGGGATCTTCGACGGCAGCGGTGCCGCGCTCGGCGACGTGCTCGGCAGCCTGTACGGCACGGTCCACCTGGTCCGGCTCGGCATCCTGCTCGCGGCGGCGTTCCTGTTGTGGCCGCTGCTGCACGGCGACGGCCGGGCGACCCGCAGCGACCAGGTGCTGCTCGGCATTCTCGGCGGTGCCGCGCTGTTGACCTGGCCGCTGTCGGGGCACGCGGCGGCCGCCCTGGTGCCGGCGGTGTCGGTGGTGGTCGACGCCGTGCACCTGGCCGCGATGGCGGTGTGGCTGGGCGGGCTGGTGATGCTGGTGGCGTTCCTGCTGCGGCAGGCCGACGACCGGGAACTCGGCGCGATCCTGCCGGTGTGGTCGCGGTGGGCGACGTTCGCGGTCTGCGCGCTGCTGCTCGCCGGTGTGGTGCAGGCGCTGCTGGAGGTCGGCACCCCGCAGGCGCTGATCAGCACCAGGTACGGGCAGTTGATCATCGCCAAGGTGGTCCTGTTCGCCGTGGTGCTCGCGGTGGCGGCGTTCGCCCGCAGGCTGGTTCAACGACGGACCGCGCCGGAGGAACCGGGCCGGATGCGTAAGGCGGTGTGGCTCGAACTCGGCATCGCCGCGATCATCCTGGCGGTCAGCGCGGTGCTGGTCCAGACGACGCCGGCCCGTACGGCGGTCGCCGGCGGCGCGGACGGCGGCGTGGAGTACTTCACGACCACCGCGACGAGTTCGATCTACTCGTTGCAGATCGAGATGGACCCGGCCGCCCGGGGCAACAACTCGCTGCACATGTACGCCTACACCCTCGACAACCGGCCGCTGCCGGTGGTGGAGTGGCGGGCCACGATCGCGCTGCCCGACCAGGGGGTGGAGCCGATCGACATCGCGCTGCTGAAGCTGACCGACAACCACGCCTTCGGTGAGATCCGCCTGCCGGCCGCCGGTGACTGGCAGATGCGAGTCACGGTCCGGATATCCGAGATCGACCAGGACACGGTGACGGTCACCGTGCCCGTCACGTAGAGAGGTCCCGTTCATGACCCGTCTTCGTCGTTCCGTGACCGCCGCGGCGGTCCTCACCCTGGGGGCGGTCGTCGGCGCCGTGCTCGGGTTCGCCGCACCCGCGGCGGCGCACATCACCGTCAACCCGAACGAGGCCAACCAGGGCGGGTACGCCCGGCTGGCGTTCCGGGTGCCGAACGAGAGCGACGAGGCGGCCACCACCAAGGTGGAGGTGTTCTTCCCCGAGGACGCGCCGGTGGCGTCGGTGACGACGATGCCGGTGCCGGGGTGGACGGTCGCGGTGGAGAAGCGGGCCGTCAACCCGCCGCTGGAGGTGCACGGCAGCCAGGTGACCGAGGCGGTTGCGAAGATCACCTGGACGGCGTCGTCGGACGACACGGGCGTCAAGCCGGGCGAGTTCCAGGAGTTCCCGGTCTCGGCCGGCCCGCTGCCGGAGGTCGACCAGATGGTGTTCCGGGCGCTCCAGACCTACTCCGACGGCAACGTGGTCCGCTGGATCGACCCGCCGGCGGCGGCCGGCGGTGAGGAACCGGCCAGCCCCGCTCCCGTGCTGCGGTTGGCGGCCGCGCCGGCGGACGGCGCCCCGGCGGGAGGTACCCCGTCGGCCGGTGTCAGTGCCGCGGCGGTCCCGGCGTCGGGCACCAGCGACGGCGGGTCGAACGCGTGGGGCATCGCCGGTCTCGTCGCCGGGCTCGCCGGCCTGGTTCTCGGCGGGCTCGCGTACGCGCGTACCCGGCGCGTCGGCGCGCCGCCGGCCGCCTGACGGCGTCCGTACGGCGGGCGGCCCCGCGCGCTGCCGACGCGCGGGGCCGCCCTCACCGGGGGAGCGGTGCAGAGAAGTTCGTCCGCTGAGCGCCACATTACGGGCGAAAGGTGTGACTAGCTAGATCTGTCCGTTTTGCCTGGCGGGTGGTAGGGGCGGGCTCTCCTGCCCGGCTACCAGCCGAGCGTCCCGCCGTGCCGGCGCACCGGCAGGCCGACCAGCAGCAGCAGCGAGACCAGGACGAACAGGTTCCGCAGCAGGAACTCGCCGACCGAACTCGTCGGCACCGGATCGTTGCCCCACACCGGAAACGACACGACGCCGTACACCGACGCGGCGAAGACGACGCCGGCCGCCACCAGGTAACCCGGCCGCCACCGCGAACCCCCGCCGCCGGGTACCGGCAGCGCGGCGTCGACCAGCACGATCATCGCCGGCACCAGCCAGAACAGGTGGTGCGACCAGGAGATCGGGCTGATCAGCGCGCCGACCAGCCCGGCCAGCGTCAGGCCGGCGATCGGGTCCACCCCCGCCGACACCGCCCGCGCCGCCCGCCACAGCCCGAACCCGGTCACCGCCAGCACCAGGACGATCCAGAGAACCCGGTTGGCCGCCTCGGGGGCGGTGAACCTGCTGAGCATGCCCAGCAGGGACTGGTTGGCGGTGTAGTCGAGCCGGCCGACCCGGTCGGTGGCCCACAGTTCGTGCGTCCAGAACCGCCACGAGTCGCCGGGCGTGACCGCGGCCGACAGCAGGGTCGCCACGGCCGCCGTGACGCTGGCCACCAGCGCCGCCCGCCACCGCCGGGTCACCAGCAGGAAGACGATGAAGATCCCCGGAAACAGCTTCAGCGCCGTCGCCAGCCCGACGCCGACCCCGGCCCACCGCGAACCGCGCGGTACGGCGAACAGCAGGTCGGCCAGGATCAGCACGATCAGCAGCATGTTGATCTGGCCGAACGCCAGCGTCTCCCGGCTCGGCTCGATCACCAGCACCAGCGGCACCGCGAGCCCGGCGACGAACCAGCGCGGCAGGTCCCGCCGGTCCGCCGCCGGCCCGACCAGCCACCAGGTGGTGACCGCGACCGCGACCAGCGTCAGCAGCGAGAAGATCGCGAAGGTCGCGCCGAGCGGCAGCCACGCGAACGGCCGCAGCAACAGCGCCGTGAACGGCGGGTACGTGAAGTACAACTCGCCCTGCACCGGATCCGGCTGCCGGTAGTCGTAGAGCGGGTTCCCCTCGTTCCACCACCGCATCGCCGACATGTAGATCCGCAGATCGAAGAAGTCGTGGCGGTTGCCGTACCAGGCGAGGAAGGTGGCGGCCGCTGTCGTGACGGCGGTGACGGCGGCGATCCGGCGGACTGTCCGGCCGCTGCCGGCGGTGTCGTCGACCGGTATCCGTGCGGTGGGTGGTGCGGCTGCCACGTCGGCAACCCTAGGCCATCAACGGCACCCGGACGGCGCGGTGCCGGCAGTCGCCCGGCCGCGTCCGTCGCCGGGCGCCGCGCGGTGCGCCACGTCGAGGCACACCGGCCACGCCGGGGCGTAGGCTGTTCCAGTGCGTGATCTTCTTGTCTGGATCGACTGTGAGATGACCGGGCTCGATCTCGGTGGGGACGCTTTGATCGAGGTCGCCGCGTTGGTGACCGACCCCGACCTCACGGTCCTCGGCGAGGGTGTCGACGTGGTGATCCACGCCGACGACGCGGTGCTCGACGCGATGCCGGACATCGTCCGGACGATGCACGAGAAGTCCGGCCTGACCGAGGAGGTACGCCGCTCCGCGGTGAGCCTCACCGAGGCCGAGGACATGGTGCTCGACTACGTCCGCACGTACGTCAAGGAGCCCCGGACCGCCCCGCTGTGCGGCAACTCCATCGCCACCGACCGCGGCTTCCTGGCCCGCGACATGCCCCGCCTCGACGGCTACCTGCACTACCGGATGATCGACGTGTCGTCGATCAAGGAGCTGTGCCGGCGCTGGTACCCCCGGGTCTATTTCGGGCAGCCGCCGAAGGGCCTCGCCCACCGGGCGCTCGCCGACATCCGGGAGAGCATCCGCGAGCTGGAGTACTACCGCCGTACCCTGTTCGTTCCGCTGCCCGGCCCCGACGTCGAGACCGCCAAGGCCATCGCCGCCGAGCTCTGAGGCCGGCCGGGGGCTGGTTGTCGCTCAGCCGGGTCCGGGCGTTGCTCGGCCCGGTCCGGTCGTGCTCGGCCGGGTCCGGTCACGGCTCGGCGGGGTCCGGTCCCGGCCCGGCAGGGTCCCGGTTGCCCGGCGGGGACGGGCCGGCGCGGCGCGCCGGAACCCACTCGACGGCGGGGGTACCGGTGTGGCTATCATTGTGCGGCACCGTCCCGCGAGCCTCGCTCACGGAACCGGTTGCATGGTGGCCGTAGCTCAGCAGGTAGAGCGCCGGGTTGTGGTCCCGGATGTCGGGGGTTCAAGTCCCCTCGGTCACCCCAGTAGGTCGAAAGGGCCGGTCAGGATCTCCTGACCGGCCCTTTCGCTTCGCTCAGTTGCCCGGCGTGGCGCTCGTGTCCGGCGTCGCCGGGGTGTCGGTCGCCGGCTCGTACGGCAGCGCGCTGCCCTTGACGTACTCGTCCCAGCTCACGTTCCAGTCGGTCCAGCCGTTGCCGAGCTGGAGCTTGCGCTCGGTGCCCTTGACCGTCACCGGGTCACCGACCCGGGTCTGGTTGAACAGCCAGCTCGCGTTCTCGTTCGACATGTTGACGCAACCGTGCGAGACGTTGCGTCGCCCCTGGTCGGCCACCGACCACGGCGCCGCGTGGATGAACTCGCCACCCCAGGTCAGCCGCTGCGCGTATTCGATGTCGGTGCGGTAGCCCTCCTCCGGGCCCAGCTCGTCGAAGGTGTCGAAGACCGTCTCCTTGAGCTTCTCCATCACGACCATCGTGCCGCTCGACGACGGGGTGCTCTGCTTGCCCAGACTGATCGGGATCGTCTTGATCACGGCGCCGTCCTTGGTCACCGTCATCTTCTTCGACGCGTTGTCGACGACCATCTCCACCGCCGCACCCACCTTGGCGTCGATGGTCAGGTCGGCCCGGCCGTACCAGCCGTCGCCCATCGGCAGGCCACCGGTCTGCGCCTTGTAGAACAGCTTGGTGTTCGCCTGCCAGTATTCCTTCGGGCGGAACCGGACCTCGGTCGGGCTGGCCCAGTTCCAGATGCCCTCCTGCGCCGGCTCGGTGCGCACCGTCAGCCGCCGCTGCACGTCGTCGCGGTAGTCCTCCGGGATCGCCCGGCTGAACCGCAGGATCAGCGGCATCGCGATCCCGACCACCTGGTTGTCACCCATGAAGCTGGTCACCCGCACCTGGTTGGCGGGCTTGGCCATGGTGGTGAACGAGTGGCTGGCCGTCACCGGCTTGCCGTCGTCGCCGGTGGCCGTCACCGTCGCCGTGTAGGCGGTCGCGTAGGCCAGTTGCCCCGACGGCAGCCAGCTCTTGCCGTCGGCGGTCAGCGCGCCCTCCACGACCTCGCCGGCGGCGTCCTTCAGCTCGACCGTGCTCTGGGTGGCGCCCTCGGTGGTGAAGGTGATCTCGGTCGACGCCGGCACGTCCGTGGCGTCGGCGGCCGGCACGGTGATCGCCGCGGTCGCCTTGGGCCCCTGCTCCTGCTGCTGCCCGCCCTGCCACGAGGGGCCGTTGCCGCCGCCGGAGCAGGCCGACGTCAGTGCCACCGCCCCGACGAGTACGGCCGCCGCCAGCGCCCGACGGGCGTGCTGTGTCCGCTGCATTCGGTTCGGTCGCATGGCTCCCTCACAAAAGTCGCTCTCGACAACCATCGTCTCTCAGAGACGGAAAGCGGCAAGTCCCGGTTTCATGCCGAGACGAGAAGCACCAAAAAGTCGACCGGCAAATCGGGACAAAACCCGATTTACCGGTCGATCGCTTTGTGTGCGGCGCCCGCGAAGAATTTAGCCTGCGGCCACCGTCGGCGTCGCACCCGGTTCCGCCGTCCGCGGGCCGAGATCGGCCGCCACCGGCAACGCGCTGCCCTTGACGAACTCTTCCCAGGTCAGGTCCCACGCCGTCCAGCCGTTACCCGCCTGGAGCTTGCGCTCGGTGCCCTTCACGGTGACCGGATCGCCGATCTTGGTCTGCTGGAACAACCAGCGCGCGTTGTCCGTCGCCAGGTTCACACACCCGTGCGAGACGTTGCGCCGCCCCTGGTCGGCAACCGACCACGGCGCCGCGTGGATGTACTCGCCACCCCAGGTCAGCCGCTGCGCGAACTGGATATCGGTCCGGTAACCCAACTCCGGCCCCAACTCGGCGAACGTGTCGAAGACCGTCTCCTCCTTCTTCTCCATCACGATCATCGTGCCGCTGGACGAAGGAGTGCTCTGCTTACCCAGGCTGACCGGCATCGTCTTGATCAACTGGTCGTCCTTGAAAACCGACATCTGCTTCGTGGCGTTGTCGACCTCCATCACCAGCTTCCCGCCGATCTTCGCGGTCGCCTTACGGTCCATGTCGCCGTACCGGCCCTTGGCCGTCGGATGCCCGCCGACCGCGATCCGCACCGACAAAGTCGTACCCGGCTGCCAGAACTCCGGCGCCCGGTAGAAGACCTGCGTGCCGTTCTCCACCCAGTGCCAGGCACCCGGCTGCGGCGGATCCGTCTTCACGAACATCCGCTGCTGCACCGCCGCCCGGTCCTCCTTCTTCACCCCCGGATGGAACTCGACCACCACCGGCATCGCCACGCCGTACTCGCGGTCGTCGAACAGGTAAAGGCCCGTGCCGGTCGTCGAACCCGACTTCGCCATCGTCGTGAACGTCGTCGTCTTCGTCTCGGCCTGTCCGGCCGCACTCGTCGCCGTCACCGTCGCCGTGTAGGACTTCGAGTACTTCAACGGGCTCGCCGGCACCCACGACGACTGGTCGTCCCGCAACGCGCCCTCGATCTGCTTCGTGCCGCCCGTCTCCGTCAGCGTCACCGAGGTGACCGTCCCGCCCTTGACCAGAGTGCCGACCTCCGTGCTGATCGGCAGGTTCTTGGCGTCGGCGGCCGGCGTCACCGAGAACTCGAACGGCACGGGGGGAGCGGAGGTGGGCGCCGCACCGGAGGGAGCGCTGCCGAACCGCGGCTTGTCGTCGCCCGCACACCCGGTCAACGCCAGAGGCGCGACCACCGCCAGTACGGCCACGAACCGCCAGACCCTGCCCATTACAACCCCGATTCACTCGTCGCTGTGCACATCGTGCACGACGGAGGAAAGGGCGCGTGCCCCGCAGACACGGTGCCAGACCGGGTGGCGGTGTCACGTCAACCACACGGATGGTGTGGGAGGCGAACTGGTTGGAAGGGGCCCGGGTGAGCGTGCTAGGGTTTCCCCCGTTGTCAGAGAGCGCCGCTAGCTCAACTGGCAGAGCAGCGGACTCTTAATCCGCGGGTTCGGGGTTCGAGTCCCTGGCGGCGCACCAACGATCAAGGCTCTGAGCTGGGATTCAAACCAGATCAGAGCCTTTTTCATGTTTTGGGTCCGGGGCTGGGTGCTCGGTGGGTGCTCGGGAGCGGGTTCGCGGTTTTGCCTGGTATGTCCGGTATTCTGTCGGCGTCCCGATTCTGCTGTTGGTGACGCAGGGTAGTTGGATTCGTTGGTGTGCGGGTCGCGCCATGGGGCCGTCGAGGCCGTCGGTAGTGCCCGTTCTGGCGTCTGGGGTGGCCCGTGTGGGCGTGGTGGGCGGTTGTTTTGAAGATCAAATGGCCGGCGTCGTTTTGTTTCTTTTACTACTTTCGTCTTCGTCTCTTCGGCTGATCTGTTGAACAATGATCATGGAAAACCTCTGACAAAGCCCGATTGGGAGATGCGGGGGCTTTGTGGAGCCGCCGGGGCGGCCTGTGGTGGCTGTTCCGGTGGCGTGATCCGCCGGGGCGCCGGTATTCGGGGTTGAGTCCATCGCCCGGGGCGGCGACTACAGAACGTGTTCGCCTGTGGAGGTCCGTAGGCGGTCGGTGGATCATTGGTGGATGGGGGATCGGGCTGTCTCGCGCCGGCTGACGTCGCGGCAGTGGCGGATCCTGTCGTTTCTGGCGCTGCACGGGACCGCGACGACGGTGGAGGTGGCGGTGGCCGTCGGGGTGCCGCGGTTGACCGCGCACCGGGATCTGACGCGGCTGCACGGCTTGGGGCTGGTGGAGCGGCGACGGTCCGACGAGGACCGTACCCACACCTGGTGGTACGACGTCACCGCTGAGGGCGCTGATCTGGTCGGCCGCGACCTGGCGGCGTCGGGGCGGCCGGTGCCGTTGCAACTGGGGCGGCGGCGGTGGAGCGAGGCGGACGGGCTGTTGTTCCTGCCGTTGATCGAGGCGTCGCGGCAGAATCCGGGCCGGTGCGAGCTGTTCCAGTGGCTGACCACGATGGACACGTCGGTGTGGCTACGCGGGCACGGCCTCGCGTATCTGCGCGCCGACGGCTTCGGGGTGTGGTTGGAGGACGGCCGCTGTCTGCGGTTCCTGGTCCACGTCGACAACGCCCGGCCCAGTGGCCTGTTGAGCGAGGAGGAGCAGCGCACGGCCGGCCTGGACGTGCTGCTGGCCGGGTACCGCCGGACCGACCCGGCGGTACCCGTAGGCGCGGTCCTGCTCGTCGCCCGCGACGCCGACCACGAGGAGCACCTTCTCGGAGACCTGGCCCGTCGACCGGTCCGGGCGCCGATCGCCACCACCAACATCGAGCTGTTGGTCCGGCAGTGGCCGAACGAGGCGGTGTGGCGGGTACCGGGCGAGGCCGGTCCCCGCCGGCGCCTGATCGATCTCGCGCCCTGAGTGTCTGCTCGGCCGCCTTTGGCGGCTATGCCTGCTCGGCCGCCTGCCGGATGACCTTGATGGAGTCGCCGAGGTTGAGGGCGGCTTGTTGGAGTTGTTCGTAGGCGAGGACGAAGCGTTTGCTGTGTGGGGTTTCGACGTAGATGCGGCCGGCGACGTTGTCGAGGTATCCGACCTCCGGGTACGGGTCCGGCATCAGGAACACCTCGAACGGCCCCCACGCCCGAGCGGCGATGTTCACCTCGGACCGGATGACCTGGATGTTGATCCGGGTCCGTTGGGCGAGGGCGGCGACGTGCGCGAGCTGCTCGCGCATCAGGTCGGGGTCGGGCGTCTTCACCTGGAGGGCGGCTTCGTCGATGACGACGTTGAGGCGGTTGGTGCGGGCCTCGAACGCCCGCTGCCGGGCGACAAGCTTGTCCACGAGCCGGCCCTGGTGCTCGGTGCGCTTCTTCGTCCGCTCCCGCAGTTGGATGACGTGCGCCGTGTAGGCGGGGGTCTGGAGCAGGTCGGGGAGTAGGTGGGTGGCGTAGACGTTGATGCTGGTGCGTGTCCTTCGAGCCAGTCGTGGTCGACGTAGCCGCGGTTGTGGCGTTCGTCGGCGTAGTCGAGATCCCACTCCCCGGTGCGCCAGCACTCCTCGGACAGCTTCAGGATCCTCGCCCGGCGGTCGGGGTCGTCGACGCCGTAGATGTCGAGCAGGGACATCACGTCGTCGCGTTTGAACGGCCACTCCGCCCGCTCGTACCGGGCCAGGGCCGAATGGTCACGGTTCAGGTACTCGGTGGCCTCCTTGAGCGTGACACCGCGCTCGCGGCGTAGCTCGCGCATGAGGTAGCCGAGCCACTGGGCGCGCAGGGTTTTGCGGACGGGTTCCTTGAACGGCACGGGGCGACACCTTCTCTTGGCGGGATGCGGCGATCGATCTGCTGCTTGGAAGGCTGGACCGGCGACGGGAAGCGAGAGACAGTCCGGCACCGCCGGCCCGGCTGCGTTCAAGGAAATCGGTTTGGGCGGTTGGAACCCACGGCGTGTGTGGTGTGGTTGTGAGGCATCTGTGGGGCATCGGGCGTCACGGCCTGCGGGTGGGGCGGGCGGACCGCTACCGTGGGAACCCTGACGCACTTCCCGAAGGGGCTCCACCGATGGGCAGCAAGCGGGTCCGGTTCGCTCAACGCCGTAAGGCAGCCGGCTTGAGTCAGGAGAAGCTTGCCGAGCGGTTGATGGTCGAGCGGTCCACGGTCGTGCGGTGGGAGAGTGGAGCCACCGAGCCGCAGCCGTGGATCAGGCCGGCGCTCGCCGCCGCCCTGAACGTCACGGCCGACGAGTTGCAGACGCTACTTGACGAGGCGGTAGTCGCTGCGGCTCGAGGCGTCGGCCTCGACGGCGTAGCAGCCCTCCTCACCGAACCGGCGGCGACGATCGATGGCCAGGACGCCGAGATGGCGGCGATCGAGCTGGCGCGCCGGATCGAGGCGAGCGACGTCAGCGACAGCACCCTCGGCCGGCTCGAACAGGTCGCCGATCAGATGGCCATGGCCTACGCCCGGACGCTGCCCAAGGAGCTGCTGCCACAGGTACGGCGGCACCTGGCGTACGTCAGCGCTCTCGTTGACGCCCGGATGACCCTCACCCATCGTCGTCAACTGCTTGTCACCGGCGGGTGGCTTGCCCTGCTTGCCGCGACGCTGCACATCGACCTACGACAGGGGGATGCGGCGCGGGCCTGGCTCAGGACCGCCCCGGCAGGCGCCGACCGTTCGCAGGTACGCCGATGCGGCGGTCATCGCCGACCATCTGGCGGGCAAGGCTCCGCAGCGATGTGGGTGCACCACCGAACAGCGTGACCGCATCGTGCGGCAGTACCTGGAGGTGCTCGACCGGCCGGACTGGTGTGACACGGTCCGCGCGGGCCTCGACTCGAACCGCGAGTTCTTCGCCTGGTTCGCCGACAACGTCGCGGCACGGCTACGCCTACGAGCGTTCACCGAACCGACAGGTGACGACCGATGAACCCCGATGCCGAGCAGCGCCTGGTCGAGGCGGTGCGGGGCGGTGACGAGGCGGCTGTCGGACAGGCGCTGGCCGACGGCGCGGACCCGAATGCCACGGTCGGCTGGATCCGATGGTCGGTGCTGGCCGAGGCCTGAGCTGTTCGCGTGGTGCCCATGATGGACACGTCGGTGTGGCTGCGTGGGGATGCCCTGGCGCATCTGCGTGCCGAGGGCTTCGAGGTGTGGCTGGAGGATGGCCGCTGACTGTGCGTCCAGTCGTAGCCGCGTGTGCTGATCAGCCGTCCGTACGGGCGCCAGAGTCGAGGCCGGCCTGTGACGCCCGGTCCAGTACTGCGGCCTCGGTCGAATCCGAGTCCTGAAAACCGGACCGATCGTGCGGTCAGCGAGAGGTCCGCCGAGCTCAGACGGCGCAACCTAGACAGATTCCTGGCGGCGAGGGCTCGCGGATCTTGCTCGATACGGCTGCCGTGAGTGTTGCGGTTCCGGCCGATGCTGACGATGAGGTGGTAGTGCGTCGTCCAGGTAGGTGCCCTGGTGGATGGGTGACCTTCGTGGGGCCAAGTGGTCAACATCCTGTTCATGGTCTTGACTGTCAGCCAAGTCCATCGATATCTTTTACGCTCTGTGATGATCCGATTACCTCGGGGGTTTAGGTGTCTGTCTACGGTGTCCGTGTCCGGCTCCGGACGCCGCTTGACGTGAGCAACGGGCTGGTGGTGGTAGCCGTGCTGACGCTGGCTGTCCTGATGGCGGCGGGACTCGCTCCGGCTGCAGCCACCGCCCGGGTCGCGGTCACATCCAACACCGCCCCCGTTGCCCCCGTCGATCTCCTGTCGCATGGCCAGGTGTGTGGCACCGGCACGGCGCGACCGACGCTGGCGACCCTGCGACCGGTACTGGCCGGGACCCAGTCGGACCCTGACGTCGGGCAACAAGAGTTGACCACATGGTTCTACTGGTGGCTGGCGAGTGGATCCCGCAACGAGACGGACAAGCTTGCGCAGGCTTCGGGAAACCCGTCGATCGTCTCTGCGCAGATACCGGTGGGAAGGTTGACCGACGGACAGATCTATGTCTGGCAGGCGCGCACCCATGACGGCTCCGCTTACGGAAGCTGGTCGGTCACCTGCGAGTTTCGAGTACAGCTGACCTCGGTCCGATAGGCCAGTTGTCGGACGACACATGCAGTCCATTCCATAGCCGCTACGCGCCGAGGGCGCCTACCTCAAGCGCCGTCCGCAACTGACGACCTTGCCCACCAAGGCATAACTCTCGGAGGCCATCGATGTTGACCGCCTTAGTGAACCGTGGCCGGACTGCGCGGCGGGGGTCCCGTCGGCGTACCCGCTCGGCGGGCCTGACCGCGCTGCTGATGGTTGCCGCCTTGCTGGTGGCATCTCCCGTCAGCGCCGAGCCAGCGGCACCGGCATCGCCGGCCTGTGTCGACGAGCAGCCGGATGTCCGCAATGCCGAGGCAATGGTAGCGATTTGCCAGGGGCCGGTGGAGATTCTCGCCGAGCGGACCGAGGTGTCGCAGACGTTCCTGAACCCGGACGGTTCACGGACGTTGGAGGAGAGCTTGGCGCCGGTGCGGGTACGCCGCGGGTCTTCATGGGAACCGGTGAACACCACGTTGAAGATCACGCCAGCGGGAATTGCACCGAAGGCCTCGGTGTTGCCGGTCTTCCTCTCACCAGGCGGCGACGGCCCACTGGCTCGAGTCGTCGACGGCGATCGGGAACTGGCGATGTCCTGGCCGGATCCGCTGCCAAAGCCGGAACTGATCGGGGACACCGCAATGTACCGGGAGGTACTGCCGGACACGGATCTGCGAGTCAGCGCGCACGCGTTGGGCTTCTCGGAGGTGCTCGTGGTACGGACGCCCGAGGCTGCCAAGAATCCCCGGCTGTCTGAGATTCGGTTCGGGATGTCGGTCAAGGGGGTCACCGTCAGGGAGGGTGACGGCGGGACGCTAGTAGCGCATGACGACCGGGGAGCGGCAGTCTTTACGGCTCCGGCGCCGTTGATGTGGGACTCCTCCGTCGACGCGGACCTGCCCGGTGACCAGTCCAAACCGGACTCGCCGCTCGGTGCGGGAAAACCGACGGGAAAGAAGGACCCGGGCACGCCGACGTCACGCAAGGACGCAGAGGCCAACACGGCGGATTTGGCCGCACGGGAGCCGGCAGAGGGGGCGCGGCGCGCGGTGATGCCGGTGCGGGTCGGCTCGGACAGTCTGACCATCGTGCCGGACAAGGGGCTGCTGACCAGCCCCACGGCAAAGTTTCCGATCTACATCGACCCAGCGTGGACGGGGAACATCTCCGGCAGTTCGTGGACGACGGTGTGGAGCAAGTACAAGACCAGTTCGTTTTGGAAGAACGCCACCGCGTTGAGTAACGGCTCGACCAACGGCTCGGCCGGCGCGGGGCGGACTGCGGACTGTACGGGCTGCGGGGAATACATCATCCGGTCGTTCTTCCGGATGGATGTCTCCGGAGTCAAGGGAAAGATCATTCAGGCCGCCACCTTCCGGATCGAACAGCGTCATTCGTGGACATGCAGCCCGAAGTCGAACGCGAAGCTGTGGCTGACAGGCGCGATCTCGGCGAGTACCACATGGAACAATCAGCCGACCTGGAACGGTAGTTACACCGCACAGACAGCCGCGAACCGCAAGGTGGGAGCCATCCATGGCTGCTCGGGAGCGGGCACCATCGAGTTCAACGTCACGTCGATGGTCAAGAAGGTCGCGGAGGTGGAAAAGCAGTCGACCATGACCGTCGGTCTGCGGGCAGTCGACGAGAGCACCAAGAACCAGTGGAAGCGGTTCAACCACTCCTCGCCCAAGTTGGCCATCACATACAACACCCTGCCGGCCGCCCCGGCGGACCGCCTCTCTGACGGCAAGGCCTGCGCGACCGGTAGCTCCCGGCCGTACGTTCTGACCTTGACACCGACCCTTGCGGCTCGGCAGTCGGACCCGGACTCCGGTCAGCAGTCTCTGACCACCTGGTTCCACTGGTGGCCTCTTGGCAGCTCGCGGAATGACACCGACCGGGTCTCGCAGGCCTCGGGCAACACCGCCATCGTGTCGCACGCCATACCGGCCGGCCGACTGGTCGACGGTGGGACGTACGTCTGGCAGTCGCGGACCTATGACGGGACGCACTATGGGGACTGGTCGGGCACCTGCGAGTTCACAGTCGATGCCACACCCCCGGCAACTCCGTCCAATGTCACCTCGACCGACTACCCGACAGGTGCCACGCCGCACGGGAGTGTGGGTATCGCGGGTACCTTCGAGATCACCGCGCCGACTGTGCGCTCGTACGAGGTGAAGGAATACGCCTGGACGCTGGACTCCGGGGTTTACCTGGGCGCCGCTACGGTGGCGGCTCGCAGCGGGGACAACGGGGCGACGATCACGGTGAAGCCGGTTCGCGACGGGATCCAGACCCTGCGGGTTTGGTCGAAGGACCACGCCGGGCGGTATTCGGCGACGCCAAGGACGTATACGTTCGTCGTGCGGGCCGGCGCAGGTCCGGCGGCCCACTGGACGTTCGACGAGGCGAGCGGAAGCGCCACCGACGTGACGCAGCATGGTAATGATCTGTCTCTGGCCGGTGATGCGTCCCGGACAACCGGCCGGTCAGGGGTCGGCAGCGCGTTGTCGGTGAACGGTACCTCGGGCCACGGCGCCTTGAGCGGTCCCGTCCACTACCCGCATCCGGATACGAACGTGTCGACGGCGATGCGGACGGATTCCAGTTTCACGGTGGCGGCGCGGGTCCGGCTCGATTCGACCAGCGGGGTGACGGGACAGCGGACGATCGTTTCTGCCAACGGGACGCGGGCGTTTGCCTACACGCTGGGCTATTCGGGCCCGGACAATCGATGGCGGTTCACCATGGCAGGCACGGATGCGGACAGTCCGACGCTGTTCACGGTGTTGTCGAATGCCGCGCCGACCGCAGGTAAGTGGACCCATCTGGCCGTGGTCTTCGACGCGTCGACGAACACCATGCGACTCTATGTGAACGGGGTTGCGCAAACGGCGAGCGCGACGTTGAGCGGCGGTTTCAACGCGGTCGCCAATGTGACGGTCGGCAAGCGGAAATGGGCCGGTGGAGACGACGGGTTCTTTGCCGGCGCCATCGACGACGTGCGGATCTACAACTTCGCGGAGACTGCTGCCAAGCTTGCCGAGTTGGCGGTGCCGCTCCCGGCAGTGATTTCGTTCCCAACGGCACGGAGGCGAACGCCGGTGGTCAGCTCACAGCCACTTTCGACGCGGGTGGGGATACCAACGTCACGAAGTTCCGCTACAGCGTGGGAAGCGCGGGTGTGGACACCGAGGTCGCCGCAACCGGACCCGGTGGCACGGCGACGGTAGCGATCAATGCGGGTAGCGTGACCGGCGAGCGCTCACTCTTCGCCGTTGCCGTCGACGACGGAAACCGCCTGAGCGGCCTCGCCCAGGCGTCCTTCACGGTGACCGCAGCGACCAGCCTCAGCGGCATGGTGATGAACGACGCGGACTTCACCCCGCTGGTGGGTGCGGTGGTGACGCTGGAGCCGGGTGGATACCAGACGACCAGCGACGCGTCCGGAGCCTACTCCTTCACGGGTATGGCGCCGGGCACATACACCCTCGTGGCCAGTTATGGCGACCGCTGCGGTCTGACGGCCAGCGCCACGATCACGATCACCGCCGGTTCGCCGCGGTGGCGGGATCTCTACCTCACTCCGTACATGGACGACTCGGGTTACACCTGTGCCCTGGAAACGAGGTCGTTCACCAGTGCGAACGAGACGGTGCTGACGCTGTCCGGTGACGACGCCGTGACCGAGGTGCAGCTGCCGTTCGCCTTCCCCTTCTACGGTCAGGCGTACCTGTCGGGCTGGGTGGACACCAACGGCTACCTCTCGTTCATCGACCCGGCCGGCTCCCACCCGAACACCGGTGGGACCTGGCCACTTCCAGCAGCTCCGAATGCGCTGATCGCGCCCTTCTGGGACGACCTGGTCGTGGACGGCGCGGCGAGCGTACGGACAGCGGCCACGGGGTCAGGGGCGGCTGAACGGTTCATTGTCGAGTGGCGCAACGTGCACCGCAAGGGCAACACGGCCCAGCGGCTCTCCTTCGAGGTGATCCTCGCCCCGGACGGCACGGTCGTCACCAACTACGCGGGGTTGACCAGCGACCCGCTGCGGGGTGAGTACGCGGCGGTGGGTATTGAGGCGCCCGACGGCGAGGTCGGCCTGGCGTACTCGGTGAGCGAGCCGGTGCTGACCAGTGGGGAGGCGATCACCTTCGTTCACCCGCAGGAGGACGGCACGCTGGAGTTGCACGACCTGTCCGGGGTGCTGCGGGACGAGAACGACAATCCGGTGGTCGGGGCGACGGTGACGCTCGATCCGCGAGGATTGTCGACGACGACCGGTCCGGGTGGAGCGTACAGCTTCGATGATCTGGTGGCGGACAGCTACACGGTTTCGGCCCGGGTCGGTGCCCGCTGTGGCCGGGTCGCTTCCGACCAGGTGGAACTGGATGATGACCGCACAGTCACGCTCCGACTGGGGCCGGACTACGGGACGATGGGGTACGCCTGCACGGTTGGCTCGTCCGGGTATGTGGCCGCGTCGAACGTGGTGGCGTTGACCGGGGATGATGCCTGGAGGAACCTTTCGCTGCCATTCTCCTTCACCTACCACGGTCGCCCCTACTCCACAGCCTGGCTGCACACCAATGGTCTGATCAACTTCGGCGCCGAGCCGGGTGATGTGAACCAGATCTGGGTCAACCCGACGATGCCGACCGCGGCGATCCCGAATGGTGTCATCGCCCCGTTCTGGGACGACCTGAACGTGGACTCCTCGGCCAGCGTCCGCACCGAGCTGCTGGGCTCCGCGCCCGATCGGCGGTTTGTGGTTGAGTGGCGCAACGTACTCATGCAGAGTGTCGCCGCGCCGAACAACAGGCTGACCTTCGAGCTGGTACTGCACGAGGACGGGCGGATCGGCTTCCACTATGGCACCCTGACCACCCCGGTCCAACAGGGCGGGGGAGCCACGGTCGGGTTGGAGAGCACGGAGCGGGCTGAGGTCGCCGCCCTGTACTCCTTCCAGACCGCGGTCGTGCCGAGCAACGGTTCAATCGTGTACACCCCGAACACGGCGGGTACGGTCAGCGGCACGTTGACGACCGCGGTCACCGGTGATCCCGTCGCCGGCCGTACGGTTACCTTGACACCCTCCGGGGCGACCACGACCACCACCGGGGACGGCAGCTACGAGTTCACCGGTGTGCCGATCGGTGAGTATGTGGTCACCGCCGAAACGGGTGACGACCGATGTGCCGGCCAGTACGCCCGGGAGGCGTTCAACCACGCCGGCGCTGCCGCGGTCCGTATCGATCTGTCGGTGATGATCGACGGTGACGAGTTCGGCTACGGCTGCACGACCGGGCCGCAGAGCTTCGTCGCCGGCAACGTGGTCGAGGCGTGGAGCGGCGACGACGAGGTTTGGCAGAAGAACCCACCGTTCCCGATCAAGCTCTACGGCGAGTCGTACACCTCGGCCTGGATCAGCGCCAACGGTGTGATGACCTTCCGGAACCCGGCCTTCCACGGTTGGATCTGGGCGAACTCCACCCCGATCCCGTCACCGCCGTCGGAGGGCAGGCCCAACGCCGCCGTCTACGTGCACTGGAACGACTGGATCGTCGACTCTGCGGCCCGGATCGCCACCGGGACCAGCGGCACCGCGCCGAACCGGAAGTGGGTGGTCGAGTGGCGCAACGTGCACCTCTACGGTGACACCTCGGCCCGGGCCTCATTCTCGGCGGTCTTCGACGAGAACGGCGACGTCACGTTCACCTACGCCGACATCAACCCCTCGCACCTGCGGGAGCGGGGTTCGCAGGCCACGGTCGGCATCGAGAACGGTTCGGGGACCATCGCTTTCCAGCATTCGCACAAGGAGGCGGTGCTGACCTCCGGACAAGGCATCTTCTACAAGCCCAACCCGCCGGGCAGCGGCACCGTGACCGGTACGGTTACCTGCCAGGGAACGCCGGTGACCGGCGCCACGGTGGCCATGGCCGGACAGAGTGTCACAACGACCGCCGGCGGTGGGTACGAGTTCGACGACGTGCCCGCCGGGACGTACGCGGTGATCGCCACCCTCGGCACCGGCGCCTGCACCGGATCGGCGGTGACGCCGGTGACTGTCGGGACGAACACCACGAGCGTGGTGAACTTCGCGCGTGACGCCACTTTGGCCGGTACCGGTCACACAGTCGTCGAACAGCCGGTCAGCTTCATCCCGGCCAACAGCACCGTGCTGTCACTGACGGGTGATGACGCATACACCTCCATCACCCTGCCGTTCCCGGTCACCCACTACGGGCAGACCTACACCACCGCCTGGGTCGACATCAACGGTCTGCTCACCTTCGTCGAACCGGTGGCCTCGTCGCCGGACGCCTGGCCGATCCCATCATCGTCGGATTCACGTCTGCCGAAGGCGGCGATCTACCCGATGTGGCACGACTGGATCGTCGACGCTGATGCCAGCATCAGGACAGCCACCCTCGGTAGCACACCGAACCGTCGGTTCATCGTCGAGTGGCGCAATGTCCGATCGTATGAGGATCCCACGACCAGGATCTCCTTCGAGGTGATCATCGACGAGTCGGGGGGCTACACCTTCGCCTACACCGACAACGACGGCACCAACATCGAGCAGGGCGGTGCCTCCACGATCGGTATCGACAACGCGGACGGTACCGCTGCCACGCGGTACACGTACCGGCAGCCGGTGCTCCATCCCGGAACCGGGCTGCGGATCGAACCCACTTCCTAGCGCCGACCGGTGCGCCGGGCCGGACCTCGGACCGGCCCGGCGCACCGCCAACGGGAATTCCGCCCACCCGACCGCCCATCCTTCCGAACCCCCTCGGCCCCGGAGGTATCACCGGTGAAGGCAACAACCCGGCTCCATCTGCTGCCACCCGCGGCCCGGCGGCGCCACCGTCTTCGTGCCACGGTGTCGGGCCTCGCCGTGGCCGTCCTCGCGACGACCCTGTTGCAGGCCCCGGCGTCGGCTCGGCCAAACGACGTGTCGGTGAGACCCCAGGCCCGGCCGGTGCCGACGGTGCCGGTCAAGGAAGTCGCGACCGCCATCCCGGAACCGGCCACGCGGATGCGGCGTGCGAGCGAGAAACCGGCTCCGGTCTGGCCGTCAGCCGCGACGGCTGTAGCCGAGTTGGGCACCGGCACGGCGGTCGCGTCGACGAGGGTTGGCGGCCTGCCGGTACAGGTGGCAGGCGCCAGGTCCGGCACGACGCCCCCGCGGCAGGTGCGGGTGGAGACTCTGGACCGGAAGGCCACCGAGCGGGCGGGGATCCGAGGAGTTCTGCTCCGGGTCGGGCCGGCCGACCCGGGTGCCGAGGCCGGTGCCGCCCTCCGGCGGACCGAGGTGCGATTGGCGGTCGACTATTCGTCGTTCGCCACCACGTACGGTGCGGACTGGGCCACCAGGTTGCGGTTGATGGCATTGCCGGAGTGCGCCTTGACCACCCCGGGGCGGCGCGACTGTGCCGGGACGTCGCTGGGCTCCCGTAACGATCTGGCTGCCCGGACGCTCTCCGCCGAACTGCCGCTGGATGCCGCCGGCACGCTGGTGGCGGTGATGGCAGACTCCTCCGGTCCTGCCGGTGACTACTCGGCGTCCCCGCTGCAGCCGTCGTCGACCTGGTCGGTCGGGGGCAACACCGGTTCCCTCACCTGGTCGTACCCGATGCGGGTGCCGCCGACCCCAGGTGAATTGGAGCCGGACCTCGCGTTCGGCTACTCGTCACAGTCCGTGGACGGACGGCACGCGGCGTCGAACAACCAACCGTCCTGGGTCGGGGAAGGGTTCGAGTTCTGGCCGGGCGGCTACATCGAGCGGCGGTATCGCTCGTGCGCCAAGGACACCGGGGGGAACAACACCACCAAGACCTACGACCTGTGCTGGGAAACCGACAACGCCACGCTCCATCTCGACGGCTTCTCCGGCGAGCTGCTCTACAACGCGACCGAGGGCAGGTGGCGCCTACGCACCGACGACGGGTCCCGGATCGTCCGGCACACCGGCGCGGCCAACGGTGACCAGCAGGGCGAGTACTGGGTTCTCACCACCACCGACGGTACGCAGTATCGATTCGGCTCCAACCGGTTGCCGGGTTGGACCTCCGGCGACCCGGTCACGAACTCGGCGTGGAACGCCCCCGTGTTCGGCAACGACGTCGGTGAACCGTGCCGGCAGTCCTCGTTCGCGGATTCCTCCTGCTCCCGAACGTGGCGATGGAACCTGGAGCACGTCGTCAACCTCAACGGTGACTCGATGTCGTTCTGGTATACGAAGGAGACGAACAAGTACGGCCGGAACAGGACTGCGGGCGACGCGGTCTCCTACGACCGTGGCGGCTACCTGACCCGGATCGACTATGGCACCCGGCAGGTCTCCGGCCGTGATTCGGCACTGGACGACGGTGCGTCGGCAAGGGTGGTCTTCACCGTAACGGACCGGTGCCTGAGCGGATGTGCCACCAAGGACGAGTTGCACTGGCCGGACACCCCGTGGGACATGGAATGCACCGGCTCGACCTGCGTGGACAAGTTCAGCCCGACCTTCTGGTCCAGCAAGCGGCTGGGGCAGGTCACCACGCAGGTTCGCGACGGGAGTGGGTTCAGTAACGTCGAGCGGTGGCGGCTCACCCACGGATTCCCGGACCCAGGCGACACCACGCGCGCCGGGCTATGGCTGGAAAAGATCTCCCACGAGGGCTTGGTCGGGAACACGACGACGCTTCCGGACGTCGAGTTCACCGGGGTCCAGTTGCCGAACCGGGTCGACACCATCGACTTCGCGGCGGCGATGAACTGGTGGCGGATCGCCCGGATCCGCAACGAGACCGGCGGCACGATCAACGTCACCTACTCCGGACCGGACTGCGTTGCCGGTAGCACTCCCACAGTGCAGACCAATACCAAGCGGTGTTATCCGGCGATCTGGACGCCGGAAGGCTATCCATCAGCGGTGACCGACTGGTTCCACAAGTACGTCGTCACCCGGATCTACGAAATCGACCACACCGGCGGGGCGCCACCGTTCGGCAGCCCGCGGACGGTGTACTCGTACAGCTATCACGACGGCGCCGCCTGGCGTTACACCGATGACGACGGGCTTGTCGACAAAGGTGAGAAGACGTGGTCGGTGTTCCGCGGCTACGGCCGGGTCGGGGTTACCGTCGGTGATCCCGGTGAGCAGACCTACACCGAAACCCGGTACTTCCGGGGCATGCACGGGGACCGTGCCGCCCCAGCCGGTGGCACGAAGAGTGTCAGCGTGGACGGTATCGCCGACGAGGACTGGTACTCGGGCATGACCCGCGAGGTCAAGGTCTTCAATGGGCCGGACGGCGCGGTCGTCTCCCGCGAGGTCAGTGATCCCTGGGCGTCGGCGGCGACCGCCACCCGAACGGTCAACGGCGACACCGTGACCGCACGGTACGTCCGCGTCGGAACCAGCCGGAACTACACCACGCTGGACGGTGGCCGGGGCGAGCGGGTCACCCGGACAACCACCAGTTACGACACCCTCGGCATGCCGACCCAGGTGGACGACTTCGGTGTGGAGGGCACCGGTGGCGACGAACGGTGCACCAAAACCGACTACATCCGCCACGACGACAACTGGCTCATGGACCGTATCCTGCGCACCCGCGACTTCGCCGTGGCGTGCTCCAGCAGCGGCGGAACCCTGACCGACGCCGACGTCATCGGTGAAACCCGCACCTTCTACGACAACGCGGCCTATGGGACGCTACCGGCAATCAACAGCGAGGTTCGTGGTCTGCCGACCCGAACCGACGTGATGTCGGCGTGGAATGCCGGCACTCCCGCCTTCGTGACCAAAGCCCGGATCGGGTACGACAGCCACGGCCGGGCCACGTCGAACTGGGACGCCATGAACTACCTGACGACCACCACCTACACGCCGGCGTCGGGCGGGCTGGCCACCCAGGTGACCGTCAAGAACCCGAGGAATCACGAGACCACCAAGACCCTTGTCCCGGCCTGGGGTGTGGAGAGCAGCATCCTAGACCCGAACGGCAAGCGGACGGATCTGACGTACGACGGGCTCGGCCGGATCACCGCGACATGGCTGCCCAACCGGGACAAGGCCACCCAGTCGGCAAACATGACCTTTGCCTACACTGTCCGCAACAACGCGCCCACCGTGGTCGCCACCTCGAAGCTCAATGCCCAGGGCGATTATGTCACCAGCTACGAGCTGTTCGACGGCCTGTTGCGGGCGCGGCAGACCCAGACGTCGTCCCCGTCGGGCGGTCGGCTTATCACCGAGACGTTTTACGACACCGCCGGGCGGCAGGTACGCAAGTACGACTCCTATCACACCACCGGTAGCCCAGGCACCACCCTGGTCGGCGCGGTCGACGGCGCCCACGTCCACACCCAGACACGGGTCGAGTACGACGGCGTCGGCCGCCACACCGCGTCGATCTTCCAGCCGTACGACGCCGAACGGTGGCGCACCTCCGTCCACTATGGTGGAGACCGGGAGGATGTCACCCCGCCGCAAGGCGGTACCGCGACCTCGACGGTCATCGACGCCCGGGGCAACCGGGTGGAGTTGCGCCGCTACCAGGGCGCGAACCCGACCCCCGGCGTCAACGGATCCTGGGACACCACCACCTACACCTTCAACCGCAAGAACCAGCTGACCGGACTCACCGACGCCGCCGGCAACTCCTGGACCTACACCTACGACATCCGCGGGCGGCAGATCCAGGTCGACGATCCCGACAGTGGGACCACCGTCTACACCTACGACAACGCCGACCGGATGACCACCAGCACCGATGCCCGCGGCCGGAAGCTCGCCTACCGGTACGACCAACTCAACCGGAAAATCGGAGTGCACGAGAACAGCACCGGCGGGGTGCTCCGGGCGGAATGGCAGTACGACACCCTAGCCAAGGGACATCTCACGCGGAGTATCCGTGAGACCGACGGTCTCGCCTACCAGATCGAGTATCTCGGCTACACCGATCTCTACCAGGAAACCGGGGTGAAGTACGACATCCCAACCACGGAGCCCGGGATCGGTGGCGCGTACATATACGAGAAGACCTGGAACATCGACGGCAGTCTCGGCGCCGTCACGCTGCCCAACACCAACAGCGACCTTCCGGCGGAGAGCCTGCTCTATGGGTACGACGTGCTCGGACTGCCCACCACGCTCAGCCGGGTTTCGGGAAGCACGACCAGCACCTACGTGGTGGACACCGACTACAACGCGCTGGGACTGGTCGAGAACGTCGAGCTGTTCACCGGTAGCGGCGCCCGGGTCTGGCGGGGTTACGACCGGGAATTGGAAACCGGACGGATCACCGATTTCCTGACCACCCGCGACGCGGTCACCCCGGTCGTCCTGACCGATCTGCAGTACAGCTACGACGACGCCGGAAACATCACCAGGATCGCCGACGAGGCCCCCGATCCAGTCGACGACACCCAGTGCTTCGCGTACGACCACCTGCGGCAGTTGCGGGAAGCCTGGACCCCCAACAGTGGAGACTGTGCGGCCGTCCGCTCGGTGACCGCGCTGGGCGGCCCCGCTCCCTACTGGCACTCCTGGACGGTCGACGCCATCGGAAACCGGACCAGTCAGACCGTCCACACTACTTCCGGCGACCAGGTCACCACCTACACCTACCCTGCTTCGGGAACCGCGCGGCCCCATGCCCTGGCCTCCACCGCCGGTGCTCAGGTCGGCTCCTACACCTACGACAATTCGGGCAACACGCTGACCCGACCTACCGGCACCGGCGGCACCCAGACCCTGACCTGGGATCATGAGGGACGCCTAGAGACGAGTACCGACTCCACCGGCGAAACCAGCTACCTCTACGACGCCGACGGCAACCGGCTCATCCGCCGCGACCCCGCCGGCACCACCCTCTACCTGCCGGGCCAGGACGTCCGCTACAGCACCGCCACCAATCAGACCTCCTGTACCCGCTACTACACCCACGCCGGTCAGGCCATCGCATCCCGCACCACGACAGGTCTGACCTGGCTCGTCGAGGACCATCAGCGCACCGCGCAGGTGGCTGTGGACGCCGCCACGGGCACGGTCACCACTCGACGGCAGACTCCGTACGGAGCGGCCCGCGGCAGCGCATCGGGTTGGCCGAACGACCGAGGCTTCGTCGGCGGCACGATCGACAACACGGGATTGGTGCAACTCGGGGCCCGTGCGTACGACCCGGTGATCGGCCGCTTCATCAGTGTCGACCCGCTGCAGGACCACGACGATCCGATCCAGTGGCACGGCTATGCCTATGCCAACAACTCGCCGATCTCGTTCAGCGACCCGGACGGTCTGAAGCCGCTCCTCACCGACAGCCGCCAAGGCGACGAGGAGCACTACCGCAAGACCGGCGAGAGGTTCGTCTACGAGTACGGCCGGTGGGTGCTCAAGAAAACCGGGACGAGCGGTGGGCGCCCCGAGAGGAAGCCGCAGGTATTCCGTTGTGACCACGCGACGACCTGCACCATCCGCGGCCAGAGCAAGGACGTCGAGGAGGTCATCTACGAGTGCAACTCGCCGGGCTCGTGCATCATCGAGAATCGTGGTCGTGGTGCCGCAGCGGTGTACAACTGCAACGTGCCTGAGGCGTGTCACGTCGACGCCGACTGCCGGAACGATGGGGGGAACTGTCTGCGCGATCCCTCGTCGGTCGACGGCGCTCTACAGTGTCGAGTCAAGGGTGCCTGCATCTTCTTCCGGTACGTGCCGAAGTATCCCGAGGGGATAGGAACCTTGGATCCGGACGACTACTGGGCGGACGTACGGAGCGAGCTAAGTTCTACCGTCACGATCGGTACGGGCCTCGGAGTCTTTCTCGGGGGGGGGATCGGATTCTCCCTCGGGGGTCCTACGGGGCTCGGGGCAGGTATTGCGGCCGGAACTGTTGTGGGGGCCGGCCTCGGGTTTGGCTGGGGCGCTTGGTATTCGGTCTATGACAAATGGCAGAAGCGGGACCAGTACCGTCCTCCAGCAATCTGGGTGACGTCCGAAAAGCAGGAGATTGGGCGGATGTAGAGTCTAACGCTGCTGGGTCGGTGGCGGCCCAAAGGGTGGGCTCCGGTGACGCGGGGCCGGTGACGTAGAGAGATGCGTGAGGGCCGGGTTCCACCGAGTTGTTAGTTTGCTCTAGGTGGGGCCCGGGCGTCCGGAGTCCGTTTCGATTGGGTATTGGGGTATCAGTCGTTTGGTTGCGGTCGAATGGCAAGGTGCTCACACGGCAGGTGATTTCCGCTGCGTGGGCGCCGAAACGTCAACCAGTTGGGCGGGTCTGGGCGTGCGCGGCGGGACCGGTTGCCGCTGGGGTGGGATGTCAAGCCTCCTGTAGTATGTGAGGATGTAGGTGTGTCGATACTCATGGTGGCAAGTTCGTTTTTTCTGGGCGGCGGTTTGATCGGGGCGGGTCTCGTCGTGATTCTGACCGGTGGGGCGCCACTTTTTCCCGCTCGGAGGCGGGAGTTCGGAGCCATGCTCCTACTTTCCGGGTCGGGCGTTACCCTGATGCAGGTCTCGGCAATCAGTAGCGGTGTAGTAGCACTACTCTCCGGACTCGCCGGAGCCGGCTGCATCCTTTTGGGTGGGTCGTGGGCGATTACCTACATCCTTTCGTACTGGCGTAAGGATCAAAGGCGAAGCCCGCGCGGCTGATGTCGCGCACCCGTGTTGTTCCTACGCTCGAAGTCGGAGGCGCGGCGTTGTTCTGCTGATCTGCCATGCCGCAGGCAAGGATCGCCATTGGCGTCGGGAGTGGGTCACTCCTCGACGATGACCGGCATCGGGTCGCCCTGCCTGGCCTTCTCCATGCGTTCCGGTGTCCAGAACTCGCGGATGTCCTGGGGAGACGTGTCCACCCGGTGTACGTCGACCTGCCCGCCCGTACCCGGAAACCCGAGGACGGCGATCAGCGCGACCGCGGCGGCTGCCAGGGCCCCGACGAAGCCCATGGCCAGGAGGGCCGTCCGCCGTCTGTTGCCACGGTGAGTCACGCGAACTCCATCCTGGCGAGCGGGCAGGAGACAGCATCGATCCTAGTAGTGCTTTGTTAGGTTGTGTTGTGGTATGGGCGGTTGCAGGTGTGGCAGGCGCCGGCCATGACGGTGAGGAGTTGTTGTATTTGCCGGAGTACGGCGTAGAGGGTCAGGCCGGCGCATGTGCTTTTGGGTCGAGGCGGAGCAGGGTGCAGAAGGCCTGGGCCAGGACGGTGAGGGTGACGTGGCGGTGCCAGCCTGTGTGGCTGCGGCCTTCGAAGTGGTCGATGCCGAGGCCGGTCTTGAGTTCGCGGTAGTCGTGTTCGACGCGCCAGCGGAGTTTTGCGAGTTGGACGAGGGTTTTCAGCGGGGTGCGTTGGTCGAGGTTGGATAGCCAGTACTTGACGGGTTCGTTGGTTCCGGGTGGCCATTCGGCGATCAGCCAGCTGTCGGGCAGGCTGCCGTCGTCGGCGCGGGGGATGTCGCGGTTGGCGGGGCGGACGCGTATGCGTAGGAAGTGGGAGCGCATCGCCGCGTCGGGGTTGGTGGGGGTGGGGCGGCTGCCGTGGCGCCAGGTGACTGGCCGGACCCGGCGGCGGCCGGCGGCCAGAGCGAGAGCCTTGAGGGTGGCCGGTGGGTTCGGGTAGGCGGGGCGGGGTGGACGGCCCCGACCTGTGTAGATGGGGGTGGCAGGGGTCGCGTCGCCGGGGTGGGCGGTCGCGGTCGGGTCGACCTGGACCACATAGGCCATGCCGCGTTCGGCGAGTCCGAGCCGGAACAGGGTGCAGTCGCCGTAGCCGGAGTCCGCCGTGACCGGCAGTTTCGGTAGCCCCCATTCGTCGGTCATCTCGTCGAGCATGTCCAGCGCGAGGCGCCATTTCTCCCGGTGGCGTATGTCGTCGCCGATACCGGCCCGTTCCCGCTTGCGCCGCACCTCGGCGGCGTGCTGCGGGTCGGTGATCGTGGTGTCGTCCCACGAGGCGGGGCAGAACAGCCGCCAGTTCGGGGCCACCGAGGCGGTGTCGGTGGCCAGGTGGACACTGACCCCGATCTGGCAGTTGCCGGTCTTGCCCAGGGTGCCGGAGTACTGCCGGGCCACACACGGCGACGCGGTGCCGTCTTTCGGGAACCCGGAATCGTCGATCACATAGGCGGCCGGGTCGACCGCCTCGACCGCCCACCGCGCCACGTTCGCCCGCACCATCCGGTGGTCCCAGGTCGAGGAGGTGATGAACTGCTGCAACCCCTGATGATCGACACCGAGACGCTCCGCCATCGGCTGCATCGACTTACGCTGCCCATCGGTCAACAGGCCACGCACGTACAACTCGCCCTTGACCCGCTGGTCCGACCGCCGGACCGCACCGTCCAACATCCGCGCGGTGAACTCGACCAACCGCGGCCGCAACCGCGCCAACTCACCAGACTCCACACCACCAATCCACCACGATCAGCCGGAAGAGTCACGCAACGACACACCACAACCTAACAAAGCACTACTAGGTGTGGAACTCCGGTCCTATTCAGACGGGTGAGGAATGAACTTGTCGGCGTCGTAGGTCGTCCACCATGACTGCCTGCTCTTGCGGATCGCGCCGTTGACGCGCGTCAGTAGCAGCCAGTTGCCGTTCAGGACCAGTGCGGTGTCCTCGGGCCGGCCGGCCAGGATCCTTGCCATGGCTGCCACCATGTTCGGAGTCCCTTTCTCCGATGGGTCGTTCTTGGCCATCCGGAAGCTGACGTTGACGTAAGTTTCCGGTTCCCATTCCCAGTCGGAGCCGTCGTCCTCGGCGTCGTAGTAGCCGTTCCGGCCCGCGTAGACGCTGACCGCGTACCCGTACCGGTCGTACAGGTCGGCGGTGAACAGGCGGGGTGCGTCGGGCGACGCGGGCGCTTCGGTGGCTTCCGGGGCAGCCAGGGCGGCCACCTGCTCCAGAGGGATGTCCCCTTCGAGGGTCAGTCGGTATTCGATAGCCACGTCTGCCGGTCCTTAATATCGCCTGACGAACTTTAGCGTGGCGCCACCTCGGGTGAGCGCTGACAGTTCTTTGAGGTTCGGTATCGGCCAGTCGTCGAACTGCTTCTGGAGGGCCCCGAGGTCGCCGCGCCAGTCCTCTAGATTCAGAACGACGCGCTGGGTCTGCCGGCTGTCGATCTTATCGCGGACTTCGGACCAAACGCCGCGAGGAGGTTTGGTGGGCTTGGGGGGAGTAGCAGTCGAAGACGTGCCCCTCAATCAGACAATCCGGATCCTTGTCCGGGGTCGTCCAGGCGGGTGAAGGTGGTCAGGTCGGGGCAGGAGAAAGGTAGTAGCGTCAGGCACGTCGAGGTCTTCCGGATGGGTGGTGTGAGACTCCCGCCATCGGAAGACCTCGACTCTCATCCAGCGAGCGACGCGCCAGCAACCTCTACACCCCGTCTGCGACGAGCCGCACTCCCGCGACCCAGCGAACGTCGTCGTCCATTCCAATCTCGATGCCGCTCGCGACGGTCCTGCCGTGCGGTGGCCAGCAGCGGAGGCGTCATGTGAGCAGGCGACGGCGGTAGCCCTCGGCCACCGCCGAGGCTCGATCACGAACGCCGAGTTTGTCGTAGATGTGTTGCAGATGGGTCTTGATGCTCGCTTCGCCGATGAACAACGCTGTAGCGGCCTCTCGATTCGAGTTGCCGTTCGCGACCAATTGCAGTACCTGCTTCTCTCGATCGGTCAGTGTGCCGGCGCCGGGCCTCCGAACCTGCCCCATAAGGTGCTGCGTCACCGACGGCGCGAGTACCGACTCTCCACGCGCGGCTGCACGGACGGCTCGCGTCAGTTCGTCGGGCAGAGCATCCTTCAGGAGATAGCCGATCGCACCCGCCTCGATCGCCGGCAGTACGTCGCTCTCGCTGTCGAAGGTGGTCAGGATCAGCACTCGGACACTCGGGGCCTGCTCGCGCAGGGCCGCGGTCGCGGCGACGCCGTCCATCCCGGGCATTCGAAGGTCCATGAGCACGACATCCGCTGCCAGCAGCTTCGCACGTTCGATGCCCTCGGCGCCGTCCCCGGCCTCACCGACCACAACGATGTCCTCGGCGTCCGCAAAGGTGTCGCGAAGACCGCCCCTCACGATCGGATGGTCGTCGACAATTACCAGTCGAATCATCGGTCGATCTCCCCCTTTGCTCCCGTGCCCTCGGGGGCGATCGCCGGAACGCGCGCACTGACGGATGTCCCTTCACCCGGTGCACTCTGCACCACTACGTGACCGCCGACCCCTCTGATGCGCTGGCGCATGCTCGTCAGGCCGAAGCCGGTGCCGGCCCCTTTCGCGAACCCGCGTCCATCATCCCGCACGTCCAACAGCACCTCGGCGCCCGTGTACGACAGCGTGACACCGACGCGCGAGGCATCCGCGTGCTTCGCCACGTTGGTCAGCGACTCCTGCGCGACCCGGAAGAGCGACACCTCGATCGCCGGGCTCAGTGGCTCTCGGGTGCCGGTGACCTCCACCTGCGCGCTGATCCCCTGGTCCTCCGACCATCGCTCGGTCAACGTGCGCAGCGCGTCGGGGAGGTGCGCTCGCCCGAGTTCCCGGGGAGCGAGCGCCTGCACGGACCGTCTGGCCTCGGTCAGACTGCTGCGCGCGAGCCGAAGTGCACGCGCGACATGCTCTTCCGTCTCGCCCTGCACACTCGCGGAACGCTCCGCTGCCTGGAGCTGTGTGATGATGCCAGCGAGACCCTGGGCCAGCGTGTCGTGGATTTCGCTGGCCAATCGCTGCCGCTCGTCCTGCGCCCCGGATTCGCGGGCCTGGGCGACCAGTTGCGCATGGAGCCCGGCGTTCTCGTGCAGTGCCGCCTCGAGTCGCTCGACGAGTTCCTCCCGCTTGCGTTCCTCTGGTTCGCTGCGCGCCGTCAGCAGGATGCCCACCCCGATCGCCGCAGTCTGCACGGTGACGATCAGGATGAACTCCGCGAGCCTGTCCGGGGTCGGGTCGGCCCACACGCGCATCGCCGAGCCGTTGAGGGCAACGGAGGTGGCAAGGACTCCGAGTACCCCCAACGGCCAGGGCCTGAGCAGGTACGCGTGGAAGAAGCCCGCGATGGTGAAGACGAGGAAGATATCGGAGTACGTCATGAGGGTGACGCTCAGCGCCAGCAGCCCGACGAAGAAGATGCCCGCCGACACGGGCCGGAGCGTCCTTCTCTTGATGGGCAACGTGTGACCGAACAGCACCCACAGCACCGAGACCGCGACCAGCCCGAGGACGGACAGGCCCTCGGGCCTGAAGCGCTCACCGGAGGCCGGAAGCGCCCACGAGAAGTAGATAGCCGTCGAGATCGTCAGCAGCAGCCACGGTGTGATCAACTGCAGAAGGTCCCAGACCCGCAGCTGCTCCTCTTTCCAGGCCAACCGGGAGCGATTCGCGATGTCCGCCTCTTCCGCGATGGCGGATTCGTGCGTCCCGAAGCTCGGGCGCTCACCGGCCCCGGCATCCCGCGTCATCGACATCTACTCCCAGCGGAAGAGCTTAGCGGCGACCGCGCTCGCGGTCACCGCGATACCCGCCATAACGGCGATCTGCAGCCAGAAGGGCTGCCCACCGGCGGTGGCGGTGACCTCGCCCGCTTCGGCGGACCACGCCGCGGTGAGAGCCTGCAGCCCGGGCGGTATGACTTCGCCGACCTCGCGCAGCACGTCGGGCATGAGGGCGCGGGGCAGGAAGGCTCCGCCGAAGAACATCAGCGCAACGAACAGGAGGGTACCGACCTGGTTCGCGGCACTGCTCGTGCGGACCACGGCCGCGGAAATCATGCCGAGCCCGAGCAGTGCCGCATAGCCGACGATGAAGGCGACGACGAACTCCAGGGGTCGCTCGGGCGGCGCGATATCCAGCACCGCCCACGCGAGGAAGGCCATGAGCGCCGCGGAGACGACCACGGAGGCGAACGCGACAATCATCTGCGCGAGCAGGACACTCCGCGGATGCGCGGGAGTGGTCGACAGCCTGCGCAGGATGCCGCGCTCACGATACGTCGAGATCACCGACGGGACGTGCTGCACGGCGATCATCACCATCCCGAACACCAGTGCGGTCGGCGCCCAGATGTCGATGGCCCGCAGCCCGCCGGTTTCCGGCGACGACTCTCTGAGCGCCGGGATGGCACCCAGCCCGAGCAGGAGTCCCGCCGGGAACAGCACACCGAAGACGACGGTGGCAGAGTCTCGAAGGAAGAGTCTCGTCTCGACCTTGACCATCTTCCGGAAAGCACGCATCAGTCAACGCTCCTCTTGGCGGTTTCCGGGAACTCCGGAGCGCGTCCCGTGAAGGCCACGAACGCGTCGTCGAGGCTGCGCTGGTCGACGCGGAGATCCTCCGCCACGACCTGCACCCTGGCGAGAGCCCCTGCGACGCTGCTCAGAAGCTGTCCCCTGCCGGTGACCAGCCAGCGGCCCTCGGTGATCTCGACATTGATCACGTCGGGAAGGTCGGTCAGGACACGCTTGTCCAGCGGTTGACTCACGCGGAACCGGACCTGCTGCACCGCGCTCGACTGCGCGATCAGCCCTGCGGGCGTATCCACTGCGGCAACCCGGCCACCATCGATGACGGCGATCCGGTCGCTGAGGCGCTCCGCTTCATCCATGAAGTGCGTGACAAGGAGGATCGTGACGCCCGTGTCACGAACCCGCTCAATGAGGCTCCAGGTGTCGCGCCTTGCCTGCGGGTCCAGTCCCGTCGTGAGCTCGTCGAGAATCGCGATTTTCGGATTGCCGACCAGCGCGAGCGCGATCGAAAGCCGCTGTTTCTGCCCGCCTGAGAGAGCCTTGTACTTCGTGTTGCGCTTCTCGGTGAGACCAAGGCGTTCCATGAGCTCGCGCCAGTCGGCGGGGTTCCGGTAGAAGGAACTGTAGAGCTCGAGGGCTTCGGCGACCTTGATCGCGTCTGGGAAGCTGCTTTCCTGCAGTTGCACGCCGAGTCGCTCACGCACCTCCGCCCGGTCCTTGATCGGGTCGAGTCCCAGTACGGAAATCGAGCCCGAGTCGGGCGTTCGCAGGCCGGCGATGCTCTCGACGGTTGTCGTCTTGCCAGCGCCATTGGGCCCGATGATGCCGAAGACCTCCCCCTCCTCAACGGTGAAAGAGACGTCGTCGACGGCCACGTGCTGCCCGTAGCGCTTGTGCAGATTTCGTACCTCCAACGCGGTCATGCTGCGAAGTTACGGACGCACCACACCCCGCCAGATCGACCGCAGCGTCTGCGCTCGGGTTGATTCGCGCCTCCACCGATCGGTGGATCTACAGCACCTTGCGGAGCGCCCGAAGCCCTGTTGTCGGCGTACAGGTTGGGCTGCCCAGCCGCGTACACCTGAACGAGTCTGCGGTGACCACAAACGATTACCGGGTTGGTCACGCAGCCCGGGACTGGGGACGACCCATATGATTCGGCCCCGGGCCTCAGAATCCTTGGAGAAGACGCATGAGCGATGTGAGCACCGGCACCGGCAAAGTGGTCGTGAACAGGGCGATGTCGCTGGACGGGTTCATCGCCGGTCCTGGCCACGCGATGGACTGGATCTTCGAGTACCTGACCGCGGATACGTTCCCGGAGGTCATGGCGGCCACGGGTGCCATGCTCGTCGGCCGGGGCACGTACGAGGTCGCCAAGCGTATGGCCGACCAGGACACCCCCTACGACGGGGGAGGACAGTTCGTCCTCACCCACGAGCCTCCCGACGAGCCGGACCCTACCGTCACGTTCCTCACCTGTGACATCGAGGAAGCCGTCGCCACGGCACGCAGCGCCGCGGGCGGCAAGAACCTGGAGATCCTCGGTGCTGACGTGGCCGCCCAGTGCCTGCAGCGCGGGCTCGTCGACGAGATCCTGGTGTATGTCCTACCGGTCCTGCTCGGCGACGGTGTCCGCTTCTCGCCCCCAAGCCTCGACAGGATCGACCTGGAACCTTTCAGCAACACCCAGTCGGGCGCCGTCACAATGCTCCGCTTCCACGTGCGAAAGTAGGCGCAGCCCTCCAGCAGCTGACACCAGCACGCAGCGGACACCCTGACGTCTGGTTCTCTGACCAGAAACGTTGACGGACGCGGCGCACCTTGTCGGCCGGCAGGCGCCGACCGTTAACAGGTACGCCGATGCTGCGGTCATCGCCGACCATCTGGCGGGCAAGGCTCCGCAGCGATGTGGGTGCAGCACCGAACAGCGTGACCGCATCGTGCGGCAGTACCTGGCGGTGCTCGACCGGCCGGACTGGTGTGACACGGTCCCGCAACTCCCGCGAGGCCGTCTTGGCCGCGATCGTCTACCTGGTCCAGGCCGGCTGCTTCTGGCCCAAACTGCCCGTGATCCTGTTCGGGTGGGGTCGTTCTGGTGTCTGAGGTGGCTCAGGCTCACTCACCGGCTCGCACCGCGACCGCGCCCGGCTGTATCCAGTCCGCGAGTCGGTGCAGGCCACGGGCGGTGCGGCACCGGGCGCCGGCGAGCAGCGGACGCGGCCGGTGGCGGCCCGGCGCGGGTCCGGGCCGGACGGGCGCGTCCGGGTGGGCAGACTCGACCTGACGGCGTACCGCCTGGAGCGCCAGTTGTGCTCCCGCGGGCATCTCCATGCTCTGCTTCCCTCCAGTGAGATCCGCACCCGCACAGGGTCAAGCCGGTGGGCCGGTCGAGGTGCGTACGACGATGGTGGTGTCCAACAGCAGGACGGTCGGTGCCGGTGCCTCGGCGAGCAGCATCCTGATCGCCTCGGCGCCCTTGTCCGCGTGCGGCTGGCGCACGGTGGTGAGGGCCGGGGTCGATGTGGCGGCCGCCGGTATGTCGTCGAAGCCGACCACCGAAAGTTGTCCGGGCACGTTGATGCCCCGTTCGGCGGCGGCGGTCACCGCGCCGAGCGCGAGCCGGTCGCTCATCGCGAGGATCGCGGAGGGGGGGTCGGGCGTCTCGAACAGGCTCGCGGCGGCCTCCGCGCCGTGCGACTCCTCGACGCCGGCCGCGACGGCGACCGCCACCGTGCCGCCGTCGTGCACCACTGGGGCCAGGGCGTCCCGGTAGCCGGCGAGACGTGCCCGGTTGGCGACGTACCGGGTCGGCGCGGCGAGTCCCGCCGCGACCAGGCCGGGCCGCGAGTCCGGCGCCAGCGGAAAGGTGATCACGCCGAACCGGCGGTGGCCCAGTGCGACGAGATGGTCCGCCGCCATCCGCGCCGCGGCACGGTCGTCGATACCGACGTACGGCTGCCCTTCGGCGACCGGGGCGTCGAGGCCGACGACCGGGAGCCGGCGGGCCTGCAGCAGTTCCCGCCGGGCGGGCTCGAGCGGATCGCAGAACGCGACGAAGCCGTCGACCAGCGCGGCCGAGACGACGTCCGGACGCCCTGGCTCGGCGCGTGGCACCAGCACCAGGGAGGAGCCATGCTCGCCGCAGGCGCGGGCCACGCCCGCCATGGTGAGCTGCGCCGCGACGTCCTCGAACAGATACTGCAACGGCTCATGCACGATGAGGCCGACCGCGCCGGTGCGCCCCCGCCGAAAGGTGTTGGCCAGCGGGTCCGGCCCCGGGTAACCGGCCTCGCGAGCGGCGGCGAGTATCTTCTCGCGCAGTTGCGGGCTGAGCTGGTCCGGCCGGTTGAAGGCGTTGCTGATCGTCGCCTGGCTCACTCCCAGCGAGCGGGCGAGGTCCGACATTCGGAGACGTGATTCAGTAGCCACCAGAGGACTCTCCGTGTTGTGGCCTTGTTCTGATGCGTATAAGTTTATCGCAGAGCATCGATCAGGAGGGCCATGCGCGGCAGGACGTTTCCCGACCGGCGCACGCCGACGTCCGCCCGCGCTGGGCGTGACCGGCGGAGGATCCGGCGCAGCCGGATGCTCACCGACTGGGTCACCCCTGCGTCCGCCTTCGCGGTGAACGGCGCGCTGTACGGCAGCCTGCTGACCCGGTACCCGGAGATCGCCGGCAGGGTCTCGGCCAGCGAGACCGAGTTCGGCGTCGTCCTGTTCGCCTCCGCTCTCGGCGGGCTGCTCGGTTCCCTGGTCGCGCCGGCGCTGGTGCGGTCCGGCGGCGAACTAGGGGCGACCCTCGCCGCGGGGCTCGGGTACACGGTGTTCGCAGTCTCCGTCGCCTGGGCGCCGGAACTACTCATCCTCGGCGCCGCGATGCTGGTGCTGGGCCTTCTGGACGGTGTCCATGACGTCGCGATGAACACCTACGCGGTACGCACCCAGCAGCGGGTGGGTACCGCGCTGATGGGACGGATGCACGCGACCTGGTCGCTGTCGCTGGCTGGCGCGGGCCTACTCGGTGCCGGCGCCGCCGGCCTCGGCGTACCCGTGGTCGTCCACATTGCGTTGGTGGCCGCCGTCGCCCTGCTCGTCCAGTTGGTGCTCGCGCTGCGGCGGCGGCGCTACCTGTTCGGCTCCGGGCACGCAGCCGTGAAACCCGAACCAGCCGGCCCGCGACCACCGCGTCCGATCGGTGCGGTCCGGCTCCGGCACGTCCTGCCCGTACTGGGGCTGGCCGCGCTGGCGGCCAGCTATGTGGAGAGTCCCGGCCAGGAGTGGACGGCACTGCTGCTCAACCGTGGGTTCCAGGCGGACCCAGGGGTCGCCGCGATCGCCCCCGTACTGTTCGGCGTGGGTCTCGTGGCCTCCCGTCTGTCGCTGGACGGGATCCTGCGACGGGTCGGCGCCCGTACGGTCGCCGCGGTCAGCGGCGTCGTCATGGCCCTCTCCATGTGTGCGGGTCTCCTGGTCGCTGCCGTCGGCGGGCCGCTGTGGTGGGCGCTTGCCGCCGTGGCCGTGGCCGGGCTGGGCGCGGGGCCCGTGTTCCCGCTGCTCTTCGCCGCCGCCGACTACCTGTCGGTGCAGCACGGCCTGCCGGCGGCGTGGACGGCCTCGATCGTGTCGGCGCTGTCTCGGATCGGGGCGATCTCGGCACCGGTCGTGGTGGGGCCGCTCACGGAGACGTTTGGCATGGCGATGGTCTTCGCGGTCATGGCGGCCGGTGGCTGCGTCGTACTGCTGGCATTGCCCAGGGCGGTGCGATGAGGGCGGTTGCGGACCGCGGTGCACCGGCACGGTCGAACGGCTGAGGTACGGCCATCCGTCGCATCGCGATCAAGGTGGTTTCGGCATGAGATACGCCCGGCTCGGCTCGACCCGCCCTGCACCTGGCCGAGCAGAACGGGTGGACCCGGTTCGTCAGCATGCAGAACTACTACAACCTGATCTATCGAGAGGAGGAACGGGAGATGTTGCCGCTCTGCCGCGACCGGGGGATCGGTGTACTGCCGTGGAGCCCGCTGGCACGCGGCAAACTCGCCCGTGCGCGGGATACCGAGACCCGGCGCACCGCCGACGACGAGTTCGGGCATGGCCTCTACGCCAGAAGTGAGCAGGCCGACCGCGCGGTGGCGGCGCGGCTGGCCGAGATCGCGAAGGAGCGCGTCTGCACTCCAGGGCGAGGAAAGATCGTTCAGCGGGGTGGGTTGTCGGCGCCGGGCGGGTGGGAGGTCCGCGCGCGGTCCCGGGTGGCGCCGATCAGCTTTCCGACGAGCCCGGCGAGGCCGGCGGCGCCGAGTGCGTCGTGTGCCTGTCGGACGGTCACTCGAGGGCGTGGGCCGGTGTCCGCGGGTGGAGCAGGGCGATCCACCGGACGATCCGGTCGGAGTCCCGGGTCAGCAGGTCCAGTGCGTTTGCCGGGGTGTTGTGGTTGCGTGCCGTCCATACCCGTACCGGCCGGATCTCGTCGGCGGCCAGCTCCCGCAACCGGCCGGCGGACGTCGTCGTGGACCTCGCTTCGAGGACGCGGCGGTACCCGGCCATCCGTTCGGCGTGCCCGCGGATGATGCGCTCGCTCACGCCACCATGATCGTGGAGGTCGGCCGAGTTGGTTGCCCTGGCGTGGCTGCCGTGCTCGGCTTTGTCGACGTGCCTCCGACCATCCCGCGATCCGCGCCCGTCGTGCGCGATGGCACGGGGCTCACGGGCTTTCGAGAGCCGGGAGAAGGTCGGTGGTCAACCATTTCGGTGGATCGGCGATCGCGTCGATGACGGCGTGAAGGCGCTGGAGCAGGTCGGTGTGTGCAGCCCAGAAATTGGGGCCGCTGCGGAGCACGGCGCGTAACAGGTCGCCCTCGTACATGTCGCCCTCGGCCATGGGATCGTTCTGCAGCACGTCGAGCGCTATCGGAACGAGGTGGAAGAGCCCCACCCGCTGCGATATGAGCAGCCGGAGATCTTCGACGGTGAGCTCACCAATCGGCTTCCTGCGGAGTTCATGTGCGGTCGCCACCAGCCGGGTGGCCCCGTCGGGCGCCTCACCCCAGTGGTGACCTTCGAGGTTCTCCAGGGAACGGGTCGGATCGACTGTCGCCACCGGGCCTCCTTGAGGTCTGCCCGGCCGCCGAGGGACTGGCTGAGACTCGTTCAGTGCCGACTCGCCCAGGTAGCCGACGTCCGCCGAGCCGGGCACGACTCGGACGTGGTAGCCCCAGTGCCGGAGGGCCTGTGCCATCTTCGCGCTGCCGGCCGGGTTGGCGGAGTGGATGTTGATGACGCCGATGTCGTACCGGTGTTCTTCGAAGGCGGCCCGTTCCAGGATCTCCACGACGGGCCAGATCGTGTCGTCCTCGCCGAGGTCGTGATCGAGCCACAACTCGTCCAGTCGTTGGTCCTGGTAGCGGCCGAGTAGTGCGGCTCCGGCTGCGCTGGTGCGGGCCACCTCGGCGTGCCGGCCGTCGACAAACGAGCGTAGATCGTCGATGAGGATGATCCTGGCGGTGGTCACCGGATCATGATGCCTCGCATCTCCGGGGGTGCCATGACGGGCGTACCGAAATATGCCGCAACTGGGCGACCTGCCCGGGTGTTCGGTCCGACGATCACCGCCTTGGTGAGGGCGAGATCGCCTCATGCCCGGGCGCCCCGGTACGTCAGCACGGAATTGGTTTCCCGCGCAGGCGTGTACGTCGATGGACTCGTCGGGTGAGTACCGAAGACCCGCGCGATGCTGCCGGCGAAAAGCCTTGACAGGGGCACATTGGTCGAGCGGTACTGGATGAACGTTCCCCGTGCGGCGGTCTCGTTCGCCGGGCCATATGGTCGATGGGTGGGCGCTCCGTTGGGGCGCCCGCAGTCGTTGTGGCCCGTCGTGAGCGGGTCGTCGACCCGGTGTCGATCGAGTCATGGGAGGCCACACCATGAAGGACCTTTTTCCGGCGGGTTGAGCCGGTAGGCACACCGCCGCGCGACCGCCTGCGCGTGCCCTGTCCTCGGCCGTCGCTGATCCGGGTGGTACGCCGCCCGCTCGCCTCGCCTATCGCCCGAGCCCCTTTCGTCCATGGCCGTGTCGGTCATGGTCGCGGTAGGTGCTGACCTTCTCTCTCCAGCCGTCCCCGAACGGGGACGACGCGTTCGTTGACAGTTCCACAGTGGATGACGCCCGTCGGGCGTCCCGTTCTGGTGCCGCCATAGGGGCGGCACCGGTCGTATCTTCTCGTCGAAGGAGTTCCGTTGTTCTCCCAGGTGTTTCCTGCCGCTGCCGGGTTCGGTGGCGGTGACAGATCCCCGCTTGACCGTCGTTCGAGGGTCAGGCTTGCCGTCAGGGTTGATGTCAGTCTTGGAGCGGACCCCCGGACTGACCCCCTGTTCCTTCTCACAGCGCAGGTCGACGCGGTTGTCAGCGCCTCCGGCTGGTCCTGCGACAGACCCTGCTGGTCTCGGGTCTCTCCCCCTGGGGAGCCCCACAGGCGTCGGCTGGGGGTGGTGGCTCGTGGATGATCCGATCCTGCGGGTGCAGTCCCAGGTGACCGCCCGGGACCGGGTGTTGCTGGGCTGGTTGTACGACCACGGGGTGCTGACCTCGTTCCAGCTCGCCCACGCCCTGTTCCCGTCGTTGGACTTCTGTCAGCGCCGGCTGCGCAAGCTGCACGGGTTGGGACTGGTGGCCCGGTTCCGGCCGCAGCGTCCCGACGGTGGCTCGTACCCGTACCACTATGTCCTGGACCAGCGCGGTGCCGAGGTCGTCGCCGCGTACCGGGATGAGCGTGCGCCGAGGCGGGACCACGCACGGGCGCAGCGGCGGCGGTGGACGTCGAGCCATAGCCTCGAGCACCGCCTCGGGGTGAACGGCTTCTTCACCGACCTGGCCGGCTACGCCCGTACCCACCCCGGCGCGGAGTTGGTGGAGTGGCTGCCGGAGGCGGCGTGCCTGCGTTCCGGTGCGTTCACCAGCCCGGGCGACCCTGGATTGGTGCGGGCGTATCAGCCGCGGGTTCGTCCGGATGGGTTCGGCCGGTGGGTCGAGGACGGTGTGGTGGTGCCGTTCTTCGTCGAGTACGACACCGGTGGCGAGCCGCTGTCGGTGCTGGTCGACAAGCTGGCCGGGTATCGAGATTTGTTCGACACGATCGGGCGGATGTGGCCGGTGCTGTTCTGGCTGCACTCGGCCGCCCGGGAGCGGAACCTGCGCCGTCTGCTGGCCGAGGCGCCGCTGCTGCCGGTCGCTACCGGTGCCCGCGACCACGCGACCTTGGCGGGACTGTGCCCGGCTGAGGCCGTCTGGGCGGCGCCTGGCGATGTGGGGGAGCGGCGGCGGCTGGTCGACCTGGCCGGCTACGTCGTCGGACTCCACGACCACCCGGAGGAGCCGGCATGAGCCGCGCGCCTCGGCGCCGCACCACGAGTCTGTTCCGCTGGCACCGGTCTGTCAGCGCTTCGGCGGTGGCGACTGACAGATCGGTGAGAGGACCGAATCGCCCTGTCAGTGATAGGGGAGAGGTATCGTCCGCGCTTCCCGTCGTCCGGTCCACGGCCTGGTCCCGGTCCGCTCCCGTAGCGGTCCGGGACCGGGGCGCTGGGACCGGCCGTCAGATGCAGGACCGGTCCGCTTCCGACCGGCGCGTGCCGGGGATGCTCTGGTCCGGGGAGGTGGTCCGTCACGGCCGCCTCGACATCTGACGACCGGGACGCCGGTCGGCGGTCCAGCCGGGTCGAGGGCACGGTCCAGATCGTGATCATGCTCGCGATCGGTGGGGCGGCCGGCGCGGCGTCGTTCACCCACGTACGTGACGTCGCTGCCGCTCACGGCCAGCCGGGCTGGTTGGCCTGGGCGGACGCGATCGTCCTGGAGTTGATGTCCATCGCCTCCGGGCTGGAGCTGCGCCGCCGTAAACGGGCCGGTAAGTCCACGGTGTTCCCGGCGACGGTGCTGGCCTGCGCGGTCACGCTGTCCCTCGCCGCGCAGGTGGTCGAGGCGGAGCCGTCACCGATCGGCTGGATCGCCGCCGCCGTACCCGCGCTCGGCTTCCTCGTCATGGTCAAGATCGCCCTCGGCTACGCCGACACAGCATCCGCCACCAAACAGACCGGTCCCGTCCCATCAGACGCACATGCCGGGGACCGGCCCACCACCGAAACCGCTCCACAGGACGGCCGGGACCTGTCCGCGACACCGGTCCCGGACCGAACCGTCCCCGAGCGAACGGTCCACCAACCGGGTCGGGACCGCCGTCCCAGCGGACCGGACCACCACAAGACCAGCGGACCACCCCACCAACGCCGACCCGTACGACGTGGACCGTCCCACGGCGGTCCGGCCAGCCTCGACGAGCTGCTTGCCGCCGCACGACATGCCCGCGAACGACTCGCCGCCGAGGCCCGGCCGCTGACCCGCGCCGCCCTGGCCGAAGCCCTACGCACGGCGGGGTTCCCGGTGTCGAACACCAGGGCATCGCACCTGCTGAAGATCCTCAAAACCGAACAGCCACCGGCCCCTGCCGCACCCGTGCCGGACCGGCCCGTCCCGGCAGCCGGCCTCACGCCAGCACCGCTCACCAACCCGTCCGTACGACACCCAGCCATTCCACATCCAGGAGACGCCACACCATGAGCGCCAACCCGATCCCGACCAACCCGACCACTCCACGCCGGCCATCCGGCGGGGTGTGGACCGCCGAGCGGATTCGCGCGCTCGGCGCGACCACCGACCTGCCCACCGCCGCGGCCGTACTCGGTATCAGCCGGTCCCAGGCGTACCGGCTGGCCGCCACCGACACCTTCCCCACACCCGTCATCCGCGCCGGCAACCGGATCATCGTCCCAGTCGCCGGCCTGCTCCGCCTCCTCCTACTCGACAACCCCGACCCCGACGGCCAGCGACTTGATCCGGTCGCTGAGACGAGCGTGGATGCAACGGACACGCCACCAGCGGACTACCGCCACCACCGCTGGCGGCACCGCGCCGAGCACCCGGGAGACGATGAGTGAAGGGCACCACCTTCAAACGCTGCGGCTGCCGCGACACCACCGGCCGGCGACTGGGCCAATCCTGCCCCCAGCTCCGCCGGGCCGGCGGTGCCTGGTCCCGTAACCACGGCAACTGGCACTGGCAGATCGAAATCCCCGCCCGCGCCGACGGCACCCGCCGCCCCCTACGCCAAGGCCCCCACCCCAGCCAAGCCGACGCCGAAGCCGTCCTCGACCGCATCCGGGCCGCGCTTACCGTCCCCGACCCCACCGACACCTACGCCACCACCAAAACCGGCGACCTCATCGAAACCGCCGTCAAGACCGGCGCACCCATCCCCACCCCCGACCAGATCCGCCGCGCCCTGCACCTCGACATCACCCCCACCGAACTACCCACCATGGCGACCTACCTGCACAGTTGGCTCGCCGGGCGCAAGGGCATCAAGCAAGGCACCGTACGCACCTACGAAGCCCACATCCGCCTCTACCTGATCCCGTACCTCGGCCACCTACGCATCGACCGACTCCGCCCCGGCCACATCGACGCCATGTACGACGCCATCGACGAACGCAACACCACCATCGACACCCTGCGCGCCAGCCCCGACCCCGCCAAACGCGACCAGGTCAAAGGCCAACGCACCGTCGTACCCGCCACCATGCACCGCATCCGCGCCACCCTGCGCAAAGCCCTCAACGACGCCATCCGCCGCCACCGACTCATCGACATCAACCCCGCCACCATGATCGAACTACCCCGGGCCCGGGCACCCAAGCCCACCATCTGGACCGACCAACGCATAAAGACCTGGCGCGACACCGGCAAGACCCCCAGCCGCGTCATGATCTGGACCCCCGAACACACCGGCCGATTCCTCGACCACACCCACGACGCCGGCGACCGCCTCTACGCCCTCTACCACCTCGTCACCTTCACCGGCCTACGCCGAGGCGAAGCCTGCGGCCTGCACTGGGACGACCTCGACCTCGACAACCGCACCCTCACCGTCCGCTGGCAACTCGTCCAACACGGCTGGGCCACCGCCATCGACACACCCAAAACCGCCGACAGCGAAGGAGCCGTAGCCCTCGACGCCGAAACCGTCGCCGTCCTACGCGCCCACCGGACCCGGCAACACCGCGAACGCCTCGCCGCCGGCGAGAACTGGACCAAGTCAGGGCTGGTCTTCACCACCCCGACCGGCAACCCACTACACCCCGCCGACGTCACCGACCACTTCCACCACCTCGCCGCCCAAGCCGGCCTACCACCCATCCGACTCCACGACCTCCGCCACGGCGCCGCCACCATGGGCCTCGCCGCCGGAGTCCAGATGAAAGTCATCTCCAACCGACTCCGCCACTCCAGCCCACACTTCACCGCCAAGTACTACGGCGACGTCCTACCCGAACTCTCACACGCCGCCGCCGAAGCAACCGCCGCCGTCGTCCCACGACGGCGGGGACCGGGGGAGAAGACGGCGTAGCTCGTCAGCCTGCAGCGGGCGGTCCATCAGGCAGGATGTGCGCCCCGGGTTCCGTTGCCGGGCTAACGGTCTTCGGCTATCCGGAGGCGGGCCAGAATCTCGCCGACCTCTAGGGTCTCCTCGTGATCTGGGCCGTACAGCACGAACAGGTCGTCGTACAACTTCACGAGCTCCGCTTTTCCCTCTTCGATGTCCCGCTCGGCGAGAAGAAGGGTGCCGATCTCGAAGCGCAGTTTCAGTGCGGTGCTGGAGCCGTCGCCCTCGGTCGCTCGTACGTGCTTCAAGACCTGGCGGAACTGGCGTAGCGCGGCGGTGGCTTGACCAAGTTCGGCCCGGCAGTGGGCCGCCTGCCGCAGACATGCCATCGCCTCGTCGCTGTGCGGCCCCTGGGTTCGTGCGAACGCCGCGGCGAGCGAGTCGAACTCCGGTAGTGCCTTGCGGTAGTCACCACCGAGGACGAGGATCGCTGCCCGACGCTGCCGCAAATGCAGCACACGTAGGCTCTCCAGCCCGAGTTGGGCAGCCGCGGGCTCGATGACCTGTTGCAGGGCCTCGGCGGCCTGAGCGAAGCGCCCGTCGGCGAGCAGGTCGTTGGAGTGCCCCACGGCGTCATTGATCGCGTTGCGGAGCGCCGTGGCGGCGACGGCGTTCGGCGGCGTGACCGGGACGACCGGCCTGTCGGTGGCTGCGGGGACGGGCTCGGTCCGGGGGCGGGGCGAGTTGGGACGGCGATAGAGCAGCGTCGGATCCGGTACCGCCGCGAGCGGCTCTGCCGCCGGCGTCGCGGCCCCGGGCAGCGGGAGGAACGGTAGTAGCTGTTCGTAGACGTCGTAGGCGTCACGGGGCCGCTGTTCAGGCGTCTTCGCCGTCAGCTGGAGCACCAGCCGTTCGACGGCCTCGGGCACATCGGTGCGCAGCTTGCGTAGTGGCACCGGAGTGTCGTAGACGTGTTGCCGCATGAGTTCGAACTCGTTGGTGCCGTCGAACATCGGCCTGCCGGCGAGGAGTTCGTGCAGGAGGCAGCCGAGGGCGTACAGGTCGCTCTGCGGGGTGACCTGGGCACCCTTGGTCTGTTCGGGGGGCATGTACCGGTGGGTGCCCAGCGCCTGGCCGGGCACGGTGATGCGGGTGACGTCGGTACGCAGGATCGCGGCGATGCCGAAATCGAGAACCTTCACCGTGCCGGCATCGGTCACGAGTACGTTGTCGGGCTTGAGGTCGCGGTGCACCACGGGGATGGCGTGGGCGTGGGAGAGCACCGTGCAGATCTGCGCGGCGACCGCCACGGCCCATGGGACAGGTAGCGGCTGACTCGGATTGATGTAGGCCCGCAGGGAGGTGCCGCGGACGTACTCCATGACCAGGTAGACCCGGTCGTACGACTGGTCGAGCACGGCGTCGTAGACCTGCGGCACGCCGTGGTGCTGGATCCGGGCGGTGACGCGCGCCTCGCGGCGGAAGCGTCGAGCGAACTCATCGGCTTCCTCCGGGGAGGAGGTGATGTCGGTGCGGATCAGCTTGACGGCGACCTCGCGGTCGAGTACGCCGTCGTATCCGCGCCAGACCTGCCCCATGCCACCGGAGCGGAGCTGCTCGACCAACTCGTATCGACCGGCGATAGGCTCTGCCCCCACTGTCACCCCCGCGCGTTGGGCTGTACTTCAGGGTGCCAGTGTTCCGGTTGGACAGTGCCTCGTCCAGGGCCGCCGGGCCAATCGGGCCGGGCGGCAGCCGGGGCCCTGGACGAAGGGCAGGGTCGTCAGGCGGCGTCGTCGATCACGCCTTCCTGGCGGCGGATCATCTGCCAGGCGGCGCTACGGGCGCTGCGGTTGAGCGAGCTACGGAAGTTCTGCTGCGGGTCGAAGTACTTGCGTCCCAACTCAGCCGTGGTGTCGAAGTGGTCCATCATCTTGTCTTCGAAGACCGGGTCGAAGACATGGCCGAAGTTCTCCTCGTCGTTGGCGACCGCGGCCAGCCGCACCTTGGGATCGGCGAGTGCCTCGTTGAAGGGCTTGATGACGTCCTGCTCGGTGAACTCGGTGCCGTACTTCTCGTTGAACCGCTCGATGATCTCCGACAGCAGCGACTTCTCCGACTCCTTGGCGCCGCCGGACCCGTCACCGAACCCCTTCATGTCGGTCGGGCCTTCCGGGACCAGGCTGACGTCGTGCTCGCCCGTCTTCTCCACCCGCAGGTGGCTGAGGTCGACCTCGCCGATGTCCACGCCGCCGTCGTCGCGGCGGGGCAACCGGTTGAGTAGATACCGTCCGTAGAGGTAGAGGCGCTCCAGCTCCGTGTCGGCGTACGGGACGATCCCGGAGAGGAAGCTGTACTTGCGGACGTAGTCGTTCAGGTCGGCCCGGAAGGTCTCGGCCGTCTCCTGGTCGTCCTCGTCGTCGCCGTTGAGCAGGTCGGCGAAGCGGGTGACCGCCGGGTCCAGGTGCCGGTACAGCTCAGCGTGCAGCTTCTCCCACTTGGCGGCGTTGCCGGAGGCCTGCTCGTCGGCGGCCAGGTAGGCCGCCGCGAATGCGAGCATCTCCTCGTCGACGAGGATCGGCGCGGACATGACCTTGCTCTGCGCCGTGTAGAGCAGGTTCGGGTCCGCCGGCAGGGTGGCGGCTTCCTCGAAGTACGGCCGGAAGGACTCCTTGATGTCCTCCGCGTCGTTGACGAAGTCCAGCACCGCCAGGTCGGACTGGCTCTTGCGATCCGCGGTGCGGTTGAGCCGGGACAGGGTCTGCACGGCGGAGATGCCCATCAGCTTCTTGTTGACGTACATCGTGGTGAGCAACGGCTGGTCGAAGCCGGTCTGGTACTTCTCCGCCACGACCAGGATCCGGTACTCTGGCTGCCCCACCGCACCGGCCTGCGCGGCCTTGTCGTCCGCTCGGATGTAGGCGAACGCCTTCGGCAGCGCGCTCTCCGGCAGACCACCGTTCTCCTTAGCCTCGGTGATCTCCTCGTCGTCGTAGGTGAGGGTGCCGGAGAAGGCCACCAGGACACCGGGGTCCGGGTAGCCGCGATCGGCGACGTACTTCTTTATCGACCGGCCCATCTGCACCGCACTGTGCCGGGAGGCGGTCACCACCATGGCCTTTGCCCGGCGACCGAGCCGGCCGGCGGTGTGGCCGAAGAAGTGCTCGACGACGACCTGGGCGTGCTGGGCGACGGTCGAGTCATGGGTGAGGGCGTACCGGGCCAGCAGCGGGTTCGCCTTGGCCGGGTCGACCTTGCGCTCGTCCGGGTTCTCGTTGACCAGCTTCCAGTAAGTGTTGTAGGTGACGTAGTTGCGTAGCGGATCGAGGATGAAGCCCTCCTCGATCGCCTGCCGCATCGAGTAGGTATGGAACGGGTGGTACTTCCCGTCCTCGCCGAGCGTGCCGAAGTCCAGCAGCGTCTTGTGTTTCGGCGTGGCGGTGAACGCGAAGTAGGAGAGGTTGGCGGCGCGTTGCCGCTTCTTCGCGTTGGCCTTGAGCTGTGCCTCGACGTCAGAAGCCGGCGACGCGCTGGTCACGCCAGGGTCGTCGGAGTCAGCGTCCAGACCCAGGTCACGCAGCACCGCCCGGACGGAGGAGGCCGCATCACCGGACTGGGACGAGTGTGCCTCGTCGATGACGATCGCGAACCGGCTGCCCTGGATCTCGGTGGGGTTCCGCTTCAGGTATTCGACCAGAGCGGGGAAGGTGTGCAGCGTGACGGTGACGATCTTGCCGGTCTCGCGGGAGAGTGCCTTCGCGAGCTGTTCGGACTTCGCTCCTTGGCTTTCGTCGATCTTCACGACCAGGCCGGCGGTCTGCTCGAAGCTGCCGACCGTCTCACGGAGCTGGGCGTCCAGGTTCCGGCGGTCCGTGATGATGATGACCTTGTCGAAGACGGACGAGCCCGGCTTCAGGCCGGCCTTGACCGCATCCGCGTCCAGTTCGGCCACATCGCTGGGCGTGTGCAGTGACGACAGGCGGTGGCTGAGCCAGGCGATCGTGTTCGACTTCCCCGATCCCGCCGAAGCCATGATCAGGTAGTTGTGTCCGGCACCGTGCCGGGCCGCGTGCGCCGTCAACTTCTTGACCGCGTGCCACTGGTGGTAGCGGGGGAAGATCAAGGACTTTCGGGTACGGCCGTCCGCACCCTTCTCCTTGTGCAGGTGGACGAAGCGCTCCAGCAGGTCGAGCCAGTTGTCCCGCTGCCAGATCTCCTCCCACAGATATGAGGTTGTGTAGGTGCCGAACGTGGTGGCCGGAGGGTTGCCCTTGCCGCCCGGCCGGCCCGGTCCCTCCGAGCCGGTGTTCAACGGCAGGAACCGGGTCGGTTTGCCCCGCAACTGGGTGGTGACGAAGACCAGGTCGGGGTCCACAGCGAAGTTGGCGATCACTCGACGCGAGAAGATCAGCTCGGTCGGGTCCCGCTCGGTCCGGTACTGCTCCTTGGCATGCTCGACCCCCGAACCGGTCAGCGGGTTCTTCAACTCCGCCGTTGCCACCGGGATGCCGTTCAGGAACAGGGTGAGGTCGAGGCGGTTGCCCCGGTCGGCCTGCTTGGTGGCGTACGCCAACTCCTTGACGACGGTGAGCCGGTTCCGTCGGTAGTCGGCGAGGATGTCCTCCGACTCCACGAAGGACGGCTTGAAGTACGCAACTCGAATGCGAACCCCGTGGTCCTTCACGCCCTTGCGGAGTACGTCGAGCAGCCCGTCCGTGGTGATCGCCTGGTCGAGCCGCTTGATGAACCCACGCTGCGCGGCGTCCCGGTCATCGCCGTAGAAGGTAACCAGGTTCTCCCACTCATCGGCCTGGGTGGCCCCGATGAAGGTGAAGAGTTGATGAGTGTCCAGGCCGAGGTCGGGACGGTAGTCGGTGTTGCTGCCAAGCTCCCATTCGCCGGCGAGGAGAGAAGCAACGATCGCATCACCGAAGGCGGACTCGTGGTGGATGGGGCTCATAAGTCGTCAGCCCTCGATCCCTCGTCCGCTCGCCGACGACACATCAATCTGCCCGGTCACCGTTGCCGTAATCAATGCTCGCTTTCTCTCTGTGAGAAGTGAAAGCTGGGACTGTACTTTCGCTCGCAAATCTCGCGTGATTTCCCATGCTCGACCCATTCGCGACACCAAATCTCGCTGTCGATCAAGGTTGATTGTTGGTATAGGCCATTCCTTAACTTCTTCGAATCGAATATTGGCCATCGACTGAGAAGCGCCGTTCGATACCGCTGAGCAGAGGTTTCGTATTCGGCTTCCGCGAGCAATGGTGGCCACGTAATGCGGATCAAGGGTGGGTAGGATATCTACGCGGAATATTTTATCCGAAAGTAGTAACTTTCTCCGGGTTGAGGGTACGACCGCAGTTGCCCCAACCAGTTGAGGTGTATTTGCGCGCGTGATAAGAAGATCGCCCTGCTGTACTTCGTGGCGCGCATCGGGAATCGAGTCCGCTGGGAGGCGCTTATTTTCGCCTGGGAAGAACTGTCCGGGCCTAAGGCAGCTTACCCTTAGGACTCCCCACTCCTCTTCTGTTGCGGGGACGGCTTCACACTGCGGGCTGGAGCCCTGCTCCACTCCCACTACGTATCTACGAAACGGTAGGGTGCCGGCCTCGTCTAAAAGCAGGTCTAGCTCCGCGTCCAGGATGGCGGTATCCCGTTCCTCGATGCCGGCGACGACTTGGCGCTGCAGGTTGATAAGTTGATCGATGCGAGAAGTTTCGGCGTCGAGGAAATCAGCCAGCTGGCGTTGCTCCTCGATTCCCGGATATGCCCACGGTGAAGAGAATAGAGCTCCTGTGTCGAGGTTCTGTATTCCTGTAGTTTGCTTGATCGCGCTTTGTGTTAGCCCTTGGTTATATGCGGCGGCAAATGAATAGGATAAGAATCTTGGGTCTATTGTGTGGGCGGGCGTTAGTCTAGAGCAGAAATTTGAGCAAACGGCTGGCTCGGAAAGATCGAAAATAACCGCCAACCCCACCGGCTGTTTCTCGCCTCCGCCAGACTTCTCGAGAATTAGGTCGCCGGGGCGGAGCATATGGCGGGTTAAGGTGGCATCGTCAATGCTTCTGTGTGGCAGACGCTCCTTGCTTACTCGTTGCCGGGTGCGGTCGAAATCGGCTGCCCGAACGCAGAAGACATCTGTCCCGTCACCGAGCGGATCATCTCCCCATACGCCGTTGGCGGATGAGTTGATCATGTCCTTCAGGCGTCCGCGCCTCCAGTGGCTCGGAGCGGCTGTAACCCAGGGCAATTTTGTCGAATTCACCGCGTCACCTCTCCGAGGAGAATCTGGATTTCTGCCTCCAGCGCCTTTAGCTCGGCATCGATCTCGGCGAGTGGCCTTGGTGGCTTGTAGACGTAGAAGTGGCGGGTGAAGGGGATCTCGTAGCCAATCTTCGTCTTTTCGTGGTCGATCCAGGCGTCCGAGACGTGTGGGAGCACCTCGCGGCGCAGGTACTCCTCGACGTCCTCGTCGAGTGGCACGTTCTCGTAGTCGCGGAGGTCCGTGTCGGGCTCGGGGCTGCCCTTGACTAGCTGCACCTCGCCCTCGGGGTCGCGTACGCCGACGATGTCCCTCAGCGCCTTCTGAAAGGCGGTGCCGGCGGGCCAGAGAACGCCGGCCTCGGCCATCGCGGAGCGCAGCGCGTCCCACGCTGCCCGCTTCGTCGGCCACACCTGCCCGAGCAGCGGCTTCAAGGCGGCGGTCAGCGCGTCGACGTCCGAAACCTTCTGGATCGGCTTCGAGGTCGCGAGTGCGGTCAGCGTCTCCTCGGTGACCTCGAAGCGGAGCTTCAGCGGGCGTTCGACGGTGATGCGGCGGTAGCCGAAGTCCTCGTTGGCGAAGACCTTGACCTTGCCGTGCAGGGCGTGGTCAGGGTTCTGGGCGACGTCGAGCGCCTCCGCATAGAGCCGGGTGATGTCCCTGATCTGGTCGGCGGTGAGGTACTTGCGCTTGTCGCCCAGCGACTTGCGCATCTTGGCGAACTGGTCGCGGGCGTCGAGCAGGACGACCTTGCCGCGGTGGCCCTTGGCCTTGCGGTTGGTCAGGATCCAGAAATACGTGGAGATGCCCGTGTTGTAGAAGAGTTGGTCGGGCAGGGCGACGATGCCCTCCAGCCAGTCGTTCTCCAGGATCCACTGCCGGATCCGGGACTCACCCGACTCGGCAGCGCCGGTGAAGAGCGGCGAGCCGTTGAAGACGATGGCGATCCGGCTGCCGCCCTTGCCATCCGCGGTGACCGGCTTCATCTTCGAGATCATGTGCTGAAGGAAGAGCAGTGAGCCGTCGTTGATGCGCGGCAGGCCGGCGCCGAAGCGGCCGCTCTCGCCCAGCGTCTCGTACTCGTGCTCGATGTCGTCCTTGACCTTCTTCCACTCCACGCCGAATGGTGGGTTGGCCAGCAGGTAGTCGAAGTGGGCGCCGCGATGGCCGTCGTCGCTGAACGAGTTGCCGAACTTGATGTTCTCCGGGTCCTGGCCCTTGATCATCATGTCGGAGCGGCAGATCGCCCAGGACTCGGGGTTGAGCTCCTGGCCGAAGACGGTGACCGTCGCGGACGGGTTGAGCTTGGTGATGTGCTCCTCGGCCGCCGACAGCATGCCGCCGGTGCCGCAGGCCGGGTCCATCACCGTGCGGGAGGTGCCCGGGATGCTGAGCGCGTCGTCGTCGGGGGCGATCAGCAGGTTCACCATCAGTTCGATGACCTCGCGCGGGGTGAAGTGTTCACCGGCGGTCTCGTTCGACTGTTCCGCGAACCGTCGGATCAGCTCCTCGAAGACGTACCCCATCTGGTGGTTGGAGACGTTGACCTTGGGTTGGCCGTGGTCGTCGGTGAGGATCTCGCCGGTCTGCTTGTTGCGCTGGAACGGGTCCAGGTCCAGGTCCGCGAAGCGGCCGACGACCTGGTAGAGCAGGTTGGCACTCTCCAGCCGGCGGATCTGCTGCGGCAACTCGTACCGGTGCAGCACCTCCTGCGCGTTGTCGGAGAACGCCCCGATGTAGGCGAGCAGGTGCTTCGCGGTCTGGCTCGGGTCGGCGACGATCGACTTCAGCGTGTAGGTGCCGACGTTGTAGAAGCTGTGGCCGGAGGCCCGGCGCAGGAAGCGGGCCACGTCGACGTCCTGGCCTTCGAACCTCTGGTACGTCTCCCGTACCTTGTCCCGGGTCGGTTGCAGGACGCACTCGAGGCGGCGGAGCACGGTGAGCGGCAGGATGACCTTGCCGTAGTCGGACTGCTTGTAGTCGCCGCGGAGGAGGTCGGCGACCGACCAGGCGTGGTTCGCCAGTTCGGTGTGCTTGCTGGTGCTCAACGGATTCCTTCCGGTGTGCCGGTCCGGCTTGTGGGACGGATGGGAGCTGTCGTGTTCGACCTGTCAGGTCGAGGATGTGGCTGTCTCCGGCGGGAGCAGCGCGCCGCCGGTGAGGCCGGTGGCCAGGGTGCGCGCGGTTTCGTCGGCCAGGCGGTTGGCGATGTCCGCCGCTGCGCGTAGCGCATTGAGTTGACGGAACGCTCGGCCGTACCGCTGCTGTTCGGCGAGGGGGAGTAGCGGGACCCGTAGGCGTCGGGGGTCGACCCGCACGATGGTGGTGCCGGACGACGCGGCCTTGAGGTTGTCTTCGGCGGCCAGGAAGCCGGCGAGGAACCACGGATCGAGGCGTGCCGGGTCGGGACGTAGCAGGTAGAGATGCCGGCCGAGAAGCTTGCCGGCGTCGTTGGTGTCCGCGACGCGGGTGGTGCCGCCGCCGGGCAGCATTTCGGGGAGGATGACGTCGCCCTCCTGAAGGGTGATCTCCTCACCCGAGGGCTCGTCCTTTGTCGCGCCGGAGGCGGGCCGGCGTGACACCACGTCCCGGGCGGTGAGCGTGCGGGACACGAGAGAGTCGTGGATGGTCGGGCCAGAAACGCGGGTCGCCGGCGCGGCGCGGAGCAGTTGCAGGGCGTCGCCGCGCAGCAGGTCGGCGACGGTGGCGGTACGCCAGGCGACGGGATCCGCGCCGATCGGTGGCCAGGACTGGCCGCCGCTGAGGGTCATCAGCCCGGACGCAGCCCGACGTAGCCGGTTGCGTAGCTCGTGTGCGATCTCGGCGACCTCGTCGGGCTTCGCGGACACCGGTGTGGCTCGGACGTGGCGGGTCGGGGTGAGGTCGGTTGCCTCGTCGAGCAGGTCGATGACGGCTACCGCTCGCGCCGTGCCGGGAACCGAATCGAAGCTGTCGGGGGCCCGGTCGAAGGCGTGCCAGGTGGCGAGCACGATATTGCGAAGTGTCTCCCAGTCCGATGGAGGGCGCTTGCCCGTACCGTTGCCTGTCCGACTGGTGTCGGACGGGACGGTGTCGAGGAAGAGGATGTGCTGCGGAAGGGGTGCCTGTGGGAGCGGTTGTTCGAGCAGCCACAGGTGAAGGCCGATGTGCAGGGGTTGCGCGACACCGGCGGGCAGGGCGACGACCGCTCGCAGCGCTCCGCTGCGCACCAACTCGGCCCTGATCCGGCGCCCTGACGAGCGTTCGGCAGCGGCGGGCGGCATGAGCAGGACGGCGCTCCCGCCCGGCGCCAGGTGTGCGAGGCAGTGCTGCAACCAGGCGAGTTCCGACTCGTTCCGGGGCGGGAGGCCGAACATCCAGCGCGGGTCGTACGCCAGGTCGTCGTGGCCCCAGTCGCGGTGGCCGTACGGTGGCGCGCAGAGTACGGCGCCTGCCATCAGGTTCGGGAACGCGTCGGCGCGCAGGCTGTCGCCGTCGCGTACCTGAGTCTCTGTTGCCTTGGCCTGGACAAGCAGGCGTGCGGCGGCCTGCGCCGCCTGCGCCGGCACGATGTCCTGGCCGTACAGATTCCGCGCCCCACGGGTGGCGGCGGACAGGAGCAGGCTGCCGCCGCCGCAGGCGGGGTCGAAGACCGTGTCCGGGTACGGCTCACCGGGGGCGGCGACGAGGTCGGCCATAAGTTCGGCCACCGGCGCAGGGGTCTGGTATGTGCTGCTGGCCTTGGTGTCGTCGACGTCGCCTTCGACAAGTGCCTCAAGCGTCCGCGTGGCTCCTTCCTCCGCGACACTGTGCACCAGCGTGCGCACCAGTCCGGCCACGGCGGCGTGGCGGGAAAGGTTGCCGGTGCCGGGGATGTCGTCGGCGTACGACCGGGTCGCCTCGTCCACCCATGTGGACAGTCGATCATCGGAGAGTCCGGCGACCTTCTGTCGCTCGGTGTCGTTGATGCGACTCATGGCGACGACGAGCGGGAGAAGTCTGCTTCGGTGGCCGAGAGTGGATCCGGAAGTGCGTAGGGCGGTGCGTAGGTCGTCGGCGGGGGAACTGGCGGGCAGCTGTCCACGTGCGGCCAGCCAGGTCCGAACAGCCTCGAGATCGTAGGCCGGGCTGGCCTCCGTCCCGCCTGACGGGGCGGGAAAGTCCGGGTGACGCCGCCGCCAGTTGCTCACCGTGGCGCGCGTGACGCCGGCCAGCCGGGAGATCTCGGCGGCGGTTACCTGGGCGGGTTGCGACATCGTCGTCCTGTCGGTCGTGGTGCTGCTCGTCGCACACATTACACGATCTCCAACCGACGTAAACGGTTTGACACTGCTTTCACGGCGACGTGTGCTAGGGTCGCTTTCAGTTGAGCGGCTGGCCTGTTCCTCTTGGCCGCCGCTGATTCCCCTGCCCGAGTGCCAACACTGGGCCACCATCCCCCTCAGGAGGACCCTTCGTGTCCATCACCATGCCGACCGCGGCCGTCGAAGGCATCCAGCTGACCGTCACGCCCTTCCGCAGCGACGCGGTGATCGGCACGATCGGGCTGCCGGCGCTCCTGCAACTCGTCCCCTCGCCGAAACTAGAGGAGGACAAGCGGGCCATGAAGTTCTCGCCCGGGTCGATGCGCCGCCACGCCGAGATCCGCTCCCTGGTCCAGCGCACCCTCAAGGCGACGCAGAAGGGCCGCAACGTCGCCGGCTACGCCCGCTACATCGCCTCAGGCATCAACGGCGACTTCGGCTCCGGCTGGTCCACCCCACCGATCACCCTGTGGCTCGCCGACGAGCCCGGTGCCGTCAGCGAGGAACTCATCCCCGGCAGCGGCATCCGGAAGATCACCCTCCTGGCCGGTTCACCCGTCGTCGCGATCGACGGCGAAACCCAGGTGACCGCCCTCCACGAGCTGTACGACGACCCCGAGCAGTACGGCACCACCTACCAGAAGCTCGGCGCGGTACGGCTGCCCTTTGAGCTCTACTGGGGACTGAGCGTCGAGGACGCCCGGCAGATCTTCTACGACCGCAACGTCGAAGGCGTCCCGGTCGCGAAGAACCTCGCCATGTCCATGGACCAGCGGGACTTCGGCACCCAGCTCGCCCACCGCATCGCCGAGGCCGTCAAGGTCGAACACGACGGGAAGATGATCCCCTTCAGCACCCTCGTCCAGGCCCGCAAGCGGCAGCTCACCAAGACCGACCCGGAACTGATCACCCTCTCCGCGCTCCGGGTCCTCGTCATCACCGCCATCTACGGCCGCACCGGGCTCGCCCTGTCCTCGGCCACCATCCGCACCACCGACCTCCCCACGACCACGACCGCCGAGCAGGTCGAACGGCGCCTTGTGCCACTGCTGTCCACCCTGCTCACCCACCTCTACCCCCAACTCGTCGCCCGTACCGCGGCCTCCGCCCCGGCCGTGCTCGCCGGCATCGGCATCGCCGCCCACCAGGCCACCGACTGGGCCACCACCGGCATCCCGCTCACCGACACCGACCTGCTCGACCTGCTGTCCGGCATCCGCTGGGAGCGGGAGGCCCGCTACTGGGACGGCATCGCCGCGAGCGCGAACTCCGTCGGCGTCCTCAACTTCGGCGGCGGCGCCAAGGACTCCGGTGGCAGGGTCGCCGACGCCATCCTCTACCCCGACACCGAAAGCGGCAGCAAGATCCGCGGCCGGTAACGGCACCACCCCGAGACGCGCCACGCTGTGCCGCCGGCCCACCGCTGACGGCACAGCGACCCGTCACCCCATTCAGAGGAGGCACGACGTGACAGACGATCCGCAAACCAGCACCGTCGACCAGCTCATCCTCGACCACCTCGACCGCGCCGACCTGCCCGAAACGGCCCAGGACCTCATCATCGCCGCCCTGCTCGGCGAACAGCACCTCAACGACCTGCTCGGCGGAGCGGCACCGGAACGCCCCCGACCACCCGCGCCCGAACCCGAACCGTCCGAGCCGGTCGGCACCTACCTCGCCAGCATCGAGGTGACCGGATTCCGCGGCATCGGACCCACCGCGACCCTCAACCTCATCCCCGGCCCGGGGCTGACCATCGTCACCGGCCGCAACGGATCCGGCAAGTCCAGCTTCGCCGAAGCCGCCGAGTTCGCCCTCACCGGCGACAACAAGCGCTGGGCCGGCCGAAGTGCCATCTGGCAGGACGGCTGGCGCAACCTGCACGCCACCACGGATCCGCGTATCCGCGTCCGGCTCGGCGTCGAAGGCCACCGCGACGGCGCCACCGTCGAATGCCACTGGGCCGACAACGCCAGCCTCGCCGACCGCACCACGTTTCTGCAGGCCACGGGCCAACCCCGCCAGGCCATCGGAGAACTTGGCTGGGACCAGCCCCTGGAGCTCTACCGCCCCATCCTCTCCTACTCCGAGCTCGGCGGCCTGCTCGGCGGCCGGCCGAGCGAGATGCACGACTCCCTGCAGCGAATCCTCGGTCTCGGCCGGCTCGTCGACATCGAGAAGATGCTCAAGACCGCCCGCCGGGACACCGACCAGCAGCGCAAGCGAGCAGCCGAGCAGCTCCCGACTCTGAAGACCGCACTGGCCGGACACCCCGACCCGCGCGCCCGCCTCGCCGAGCACGCCCTAGCCGGTCGGGCCGCCGAACTCGGCCAGCTCGAATCCCTGACCACCGGCGGCAAAGCGGCCGACGACGCGAACGTCGTGCCGATACGCCAGCTCGACCTGCTCCACCTGCCCCACCGCGAAGACCTCGTCGCCGACGTCGACCGGCTCCGCGCCGCGCTGCGCGAGATCGACGACCTGGCCGGCACCCCTGCCGAAGAAGCTCGGGCCCTGGCCGGCCTGCTGCGCGACGCGCTGCGCCACCAGAACCACCACCCCGACCAGCCTTGCCCGGTGTGCGGGGGTCGCACCCTGGACGAGGCGTGGGCCACCGAAGCGCAGGCCCAGGTCCAGCACCTGACCGTACGCGCCGAGAAGCTCGACGCCGCCCACCGCGCCGTACGTGAGGTCCGCCGCGGCCTGCGGAATCGGATGCCCGCCCTGCCGCCCGCCCTCACTCTCGACCTCACCTCCGAACAGGTGGACACCGGCGACGCGCGGGCTGCCTGGCATGCCTGGGACCACCTGCTCGATGCCGGCGACATCACCGATATCGCTGACGCCGCCCTCGTCGTCTTCGACGCCGTGGCGGAGGCCCTGACCCTCGTACAGGCCGCGGCACGTCAGGCGTTGGAACGTCGACAGCAGGCGTGGCAGCCACTCGCCGACCAGATCCGTACCTGGATCGACCTCGAACGGGCCAGCCGGCACGCCGCCACCATGTTCACCGCCCTGAAGACCGCCGTCAGCATGATGCAGACGGCCGGCGCGAAGATCCGCAACGACAAGCTGACACCGGTCGCCGACGAGGCCACCCGGATCTGGAACATCCTGCGCCAGGACAGCAACGTCGCCCTCGGCGGGATCAGGTTGGCCGGAACCGGCCCCCAGCGTCGCGTCGACCTCGACGTGGAGGTCGACGGTGTCCCCGGTGCCGCCCTCGGCGTCATGAGCCAGGGGGAACTGCACTCGCTCGCCCTGGCGTTGTTCCTGCCTCGTGCCACGGTGCCGGAGAGCCCGTTCCGGTTCCTCATCATCGACGACCCGGTCCAGTCCATGGACCCGGCCAAAGTCTACGGCCTCGCCCAGGTCCTCGCCGACGTCGCCCAGCACCGTCAGGTGATCGTCTTCACCCACGACGACCGGCTACCCGCCGCCGTCCGCCACCTCCAGCTCGATGCCCGGATCCTGGCCGTCAGCCGTCTGGCGGGCTCCCACGTCACCGTCACCGGAAGCCGGGAGGGCGACCCCGCCCAGCGCTACCTCGCCGACGCCCGCGCCATCGCCCACGACACCGAGATGGCAGACACGGTCCGGAACTCCATTGTCTGCAACCTCATCCGTGACGCCCTCGAATACACCTGCCACGAGAAGGTCCGCATCCGCAGCTTCCGTACCGGCACATCCGTGGCGGACACCGAGGCCGCCATCACCGAGGCAGAGGGACTGCGTGCCACGCTCGCCCTGGCCCTGCTCGGCGACCGCAAGCGCGTCGGTGACCTCGCGACGGAACTGAGCAAGCTCCATCCCGCCGCCCCACGCGTAGTCAAGGCAGCCAACACCGGGGCACACGGCGGCCCGACGGCCAACCTCGACGAACTTGTCGACGACGCACGTCGTGTGGTGGAAAGGCTGAGCCGGGCATGAATCCGCAACAGCTTCTCGACCAGGCCGCAAATCTGCTCGAACACCCCCGTCCGAGCATGCGCCGCTGCTGGCAGCGCGGCTGCGCCTGCCTCACCCGGGTCGCCCTGGAACAGGCGCTACGCGCCTACTGGAATCGCGTCGCCCCGACCGTTGCGCGCTGTCCGATGCGGCACCAACTGTTGGCCCTGCCGGCCTTCGCCGGCACCGACGTGGCAGCGCTCGCCCGGACCACCTGGCACGGGCTCTCCCGGGCCATGCACCACCACACGTACGAGTTGGCTCCTACCCTCGCTGAACTTCACACCTGGCACGGCGACGTCGCGATCCTGCTCGACCGGCTGAGGTGACACAACGATCCATAAAGGATCGACAAGGCGTCGATCGTTCTGGCATCACAGGGCTTTCGGCGCCATGTCCGAAAACGGACACATTGCAGCAAGCGCTCAGCCCCTTATTCTGGAGGGCTTTGCATCGGGCCGCTGGCCCGGCGGATCTCCGTTGGCGTACGTCGAATGACATGGAGACGAGATGCTGTTGGCTCAACCGGGTGTGCTCAACCTCGTCCATCAGGCCGCCGGCCGATGGGCGGACCAATTGATCGACTTCGGTCCCCGCAACACTCTGCTCTACTCGAAAGAACGCCAGGCCACCACACTCGATCTTGCCGGAGCGGCCGTGGATGGCATAGCCGAACTGCTCCGCGGGCAGAAGGTGCGCCTACGGACGCTCTTCCCGGACCCGGAACGCCACAACACCGCCTGCAACACGGCCCGTGGCCTACGCCGGAAGCTCGTCGAACTGGAGGAGGAGCAGGGCATCCAGGCCGGCTGGGTAGCGCGCGGCCTGCTCTGCATGGTCGGGCCGTACACCCGCGGCTCCACGCAGATGCAGCCACTGCGGGCGCCGTTGATCCTGCACCAGATGGCACTGGACAGCCGTACCGCGACCGAGAACGACTTCACCCTCGAACTGCCCGAATCTCCCGAGATCAATCCCGTGCTGCTGTATGCACTCGAGCGGCAGTACGGGGTGGAGGCGGACATCACCGCACTCAGCGACCGACTGGCGGCGATGCTGACGGAGACGCCCGACGCTGACGTGCAGCTGACCGCCGCCTACGAGCTGATTGCCAAGGCCGTCGCGCCCAGCGGCCTGTCTCTCCGGCTCGAACCGACGTTGGTAGCCGGTGTGTTCAGCTTCGACAAGCTGCCCATGGTCGAGGACCTGCGAAACTCGACCGAACTGCTGGCGTCGCATCCGGTCATCGGGGCGATGGCGGGGGATCAGGAGGCCCGGCAACAGTTGGGCTCCGCTCCGGCGTACGGCCAGAGCTCCACCGCCGACCGCGTCGACCCGGCCGAGGAGTTTCTGGTCCATGACGCGGACTCGTCGCAGCAACGCGCGATCGACGCCGTGCTGTCCGGACGAAACGTAGTGATCGAAGGACCGCCGGGAACCGGCAAGAGTCAGACCATCGCCAACATCATCGCGTACATGGCCGCGATGGGTCGCAGCGTCCTGTTCGTCTCGGAGAAGCGGGCCGCCATCGAAGCGGTGATGAACCGCCTCGATGATGCAAAACTCGGCAATCTCGTGTTCGACCTCCATGACCGTAAGATCAACAAGCGGCTGGTCGCCCAGCGCATCGCCGAAGTTCTCGCCCAGGCCGGCTCCGAACCGCCGGTTGACAACAGCGAGCTGCACCGACGGCTGCGCAAGCGCCGTGATGCGGCACAGCGGCATCCGCGCGAACTACACGAGCCGAGGGCCCCCTGGGGACTGAGCGCGTTCAGAGCGATCGAGGAGTTGCTCGCTCTGCCCTCCTATGACGTCAGCCGCTACAACCTGAGCGCCTCCAGCCTCAGGCAGCTGAACAGGGAGACCATCGAGGCGGTGCGCGAGGACCTCCGCGCGTTTGTGGACCGCGAAGGACTGCGGATCTGGCGTGGAGAGTCGCCGTGGGCAAAGGCCGCGATCCACACCGCCGACGATGTGGACAAGGTCCGGATTCACCTCGACAAACTTGCTGCCGGGGCTCTTCAGGACGCACAGCAGCAGATCCGCGAACTAATCGGTCGGGCCGGGCTCGACGTGCCCGACGACCTCGCCGCCTGGACGAACTTGTTCGAGCTGCTCAGTGAGGTAGAGCGCAGTATCAGTACCTTCGGTCCCGAGGTCTTTGATCCAAACCTGGACGACTTCGTATACGCGACCGCACCGAGGCGCCTCCGGCCAGGCCGAACTGAGCCGATCGGACTCCTCCGTCGGATGCGGCTGCGCCGCGAGCTGCGCCGCGCCTGCCCGGCAGCTCCTCGCAAACGGCTCGAGCTGCACCGGGGGCTGGCCGCCGCGGTGGTTCAACGCGAGCGGTGGCAGAAGCTCAGCCGGCCGGATGCGGTACCTGCGGCCCTGTCCGGCGCCGATGGATGCATGTCGTCCTTTGTCCAGGTGCGCAACCACCTCGCCGCAGTCGCAGCTTGCGCCCGCATCGAAGGCCTCGACCGCGCACCCGCCAACACGGCGGCCAGCACCGTCGCCGAACTCCAGGCCGATCGCGAGATCCTCTTCCGGATGCCCGACCTCAACGAGCACCAGAAACGCTTCCGCGCACTGGGGCTGACCCACATGGTTGACGACCTGGCCGCGCGGCACGTCTCCAGTGACGAGGCGGCCGACACCCTGCTGCGTGCCTGGCTTGAGGTTGCTCTCGACGAGATGCGAATCCGGGTGCCGTACCTCGGCCAGTTCGTGGGACAGCAGCACGCCTCGGTAGTCGAGGACTTCCGGGTAGCCGACGCATCGCACATTGCCGCCACCTCAGCGCGTGTCCGCCGCAACGTGGCGGTGAACCTACGCAAGGTCCGCGACACGCATCCCGAGCAGAACACACTCGTACGGCAGCAGGCCGCCAAGAAGAGCCGGCACATGCCGCTGCGGAAGCTGCTCAGCAGCGCACCAGAGGTACTCCTCGCTGCGTTTCCATGTTGGGCCATGTCGCCGCTCATCGTCAGCCGTATCCTGCCCCCGCAGCGGCTTTTCGACATGGTCATCTTCGACGAGGCCAGCCAGATCGAGCCGCATGACGCCGTCGCTTCGATCATGCGTGGCACCCAACTCGTCGTCGCCGGCGACCCGAAGCAGCTTCCACCCACGCCGTTCTTCCGAAGGCTCGTCCAACAGTCGACAACGAGCGACGACGATGACCTCCCCGAAGAGAGCCTCGACGACTATGAGTCGATCCTCGACGTCATCGGCGGTCTGCTGTCGGACAAGTACCGCTTGACCTGGCACTACCGCAGCCGCGACGAACGGCTGATCGCCTTCTCCAACGTCGAGATCTATGACACGTCGCTGGTTACGTTCCCCGGAGTCCAGCGGGAAAGCCCACTCCGATTGGAGGTGGTGGACGGCCGGGTCGCGCCCGGCCAGAGCGGCTCGTCCCCGGAGGAGGTCGGCCGGGCGGTCGACCTCATTCTCGAACACGCTGCGCAACGGCCCGACGAGAGCCTGGGCGTTATCACCATGGGACAAAAGCACGCACTGCGCATCGAAGCGGCGCTGCGCAGTCGCCGACGCGAGCACGAGCACCTCGACGACTTCTTCTCCCAGGACCGCGCCGCGAGCCAGCGCTTCTTCATCAAGAGCCTCGAGAACGTCCAGGGCGACGAGCGGGACGCCATCATCCTGAGCATCGGCTACGCCAAGACCCGCGACGGACGACTTCCCCTGCGGTTTGGACCGCTCAACCAGGACGGCGGCGAGCGGCGGCTCAACGTCGCGGTCACCCGAGCCCGTAGCCGCATGACCGTCGTCAGCGCCTTCTCCCACCACGACATGGACCCGAGCCAGACCGCAGCGACGAAGAACCGTGGTCCCGAGCTGCTGCGTCGCTACCTCGAGTTCGTCGCGCTCGGCGGCGACCTCGGAGCCCGCCAACACACCGGCATCGAGCCGAACGGTCTCGAACGCAGCGTGTTGGACGCGATCAGGCAGCAGGGCATCAATGCGGTACCGCAATGGGGCGTGTCCGGCTACCGGATCGACCTCGCTCTCGCCCACCCGAAACAGCCCGGTCGCATGGTGCTCGCCGTGGAGACGGACGGCCACGCTTACCACCAGGCACACAGCGCTCGCGACCGCGACCGGCTACGTCAGCAGCACCTGGAGCGGCTCGGATGGGAGTTCCACCGGATCTGGTCAACCGACTGGTACGCCGATTCCGCCCGAGAGACGGCCCGGCTGGTCACCCGATGGAAACAGGCGGTGGACCGAGCCGACCACAGCCCACCGGTCCAGCCCACCGCTGCCCCGTCACCCCATGCCAACCGGCCAGCCGCGCCAGCGAGCCGCCGAGGGCCACGCCCAACGGTTCCAAGTGGACTGCGGATCACCGAGTACAGCCGCGGACAACTGGTTCAGCTCTTCGCCTGGCTGCTGAGCGACCAGCTCCAGCGCGACCGGGACGAGCGCATCCAGGAGGCCATGTCCGAACTCGGCTTCCGCAAGCGCGGCTCCGTGATCATCCAACGATTGACCGAAGCGCTCGAAATCGCGCAGCAGCGCGTCGACCGGGAGGCATTATGACTATCGCGCTCGACCTCCTCACCCTGGAGCGGGTCGCCCGCCTGATCTGTGACATCGACGGCCCGTACGAACGGACCGGGGCACAGATCGAGCGTTTCCTGCACCGCGTCCGCTGGCCCGGCGCTCCGCAGTACGACGGCTCGCCGCGGGTGTCCTGGCTGACCGAAGTGCTGAACGTCGGTGCCAACGACGCCGCCGCACTTGATCGACTGCTCTGCCGGATATGCGACCCGCTCGAGTACGACGAGGGCTTGGCGGCCGCTGAACCGGTCGCCCAGGAACTGAACCGCATCCTGGTCCCCGAACAGTTGACCGTGACCTACGTCAGCGGACGTCCCGTGCTCGGTCAGCTCACGCAGATGACCGACACTCCTCTCTTCGGACAGCCTCCGGATCTCCGAGTGCGGGTGGAACGACTGACCAAAGACAGCAAGGGTATCGATGTTCTCCTGGCCCGCGCCGACGAGGCAGCCATCTGCCAGAACAGCGGGGCGTTTGCTCTGGCGATCATCGGCATCGGTAGCTTCGTGGAGGGACTGCTGCACGTCGTTGTTACCGAGCACGACGACGACGTTCGTAGGAACGGGCTTGTTGGCCGCGGCGGCCGGAGAGTTCCCGCCGAACGCGCGGGCCTGCATCTCCTGCTTGACTACGCGCACCGACGGAAGTGGGTGCAGACCGATGCGAAGGACTTCATGGAAAAAGTTCGAGACTACCGGAACTTCGTACACCCGAGGCACCAGATTCAGTACGGGTTAGTGCCGGACCTGGATACCGTCCGGATGTGCTGGGCACCCGTGCACGCACTGCTCAATGATCTGGAATCCGCGCTCCTGTCGCAGGTTCCAGCTCCGATTGCCGCCCAGCCACTTACGTGAACATCTGCCGGATGGTGCCCGCGTCGATCTGCCGGTCGAGACAAACAACGGACAAGATGTCGTAGCGGAGCCGGTGGGCACCATCCGGCCGCCATGGCTAGTAGGGTGCAGGCACTCCGCTAAGCCCACTCGGCTGAAAACCCTCTCGGAGGCATGATGCTCGGATTCCGATCATTGTTCACGGCCGACCGTGAACGAGATAATTTGCTGCCGTTGGTGCGGGAGCAACTCGTCCGGTGGATCGCGAACCCCAAGGGCTGGGATCCGACAGCTCTACAGGTAGATCGGTGGACGACCATCGGCGATGATGTGCGGGCCCTATTGCTACATCACGAAGGCCGAGATGGTTCGGAGTCAGTTCGGGTACGAATCGTCGAGAATAAGTCAGAGGGTCGGTGGATCACGCAACTGACCACACATGCGCCATCCGCAAAGGACCGTGCGGCGTGGGCATGGGTGGACGTCGAATCTCCCGACCCGGACGGGACCAGCCCTGGCCGTTCCCGCCGCGCAGGTACACCCCGCTTCCTTGCACCGATTCTCGATGTTGTGGACGCATGGGACGGCGCGGCCCGCTTGACGACGCGGCCAGTCATCATTCGCGGCGACGAAGCGGACGAGGTCTACCAGGTACTGCTGGACACGAATCGGCGCGGGATCGTGTTCGTGGCGGGAAGTGACGACGCGCTGCCGTTGGGGCCGTGGGCCAACCTGATCGCAGAGCTGACCCGCTTCACGAAGGGCGTGGCGTCATGCTACGTCCTCGATGGTGAAGCGACGCGGTTACTGAACGACCGTATCGGTCCAGCCCACGCTGTGCAGCCGGGCCGGCTACGCACCTATCGTTCGCAGGTCCAGCCGGACTCGGCCGTTGACGGGCTGCGCCACCGGGTGTTGACCACCGAGCGAATCCTTGATGAGGGGGAACATCCTCGGCTAGCCCGGATGCTCGCGTCCAACGCCCAGGCGCAGGCGCTCGAACAGCCTCTGCCACCAGCCGTGACAAGAGTGCATCGTCTGCTGGAACGTATGGCCGACGACCTGTTGGTGAATCGCCTCGGCGATCGGAGCCTTGCACCGAGCGCGGTGGTGCCACCTCCACGGCTGGCGGCGGCCGTCGAAGGGCAGCGAGGCGCACTTCGTCAAGAGGTCGTCGATGCGCCGCAGAGCCTGCTGCTCGACTATCTGAAGATCAAGTTCGGCCTCGACAAGTTGACTGTCGACAGGATCGACGAGATCGCGAATTGGGCTGAAGTTGGCAGAGCATCCCAGGAGACGCAGGGTGACGTCGCGTCCCGACTGGCGCAACTTCAAACCGATCTTGACGAGGCGCAGACGGCCTATCGGGACATGATTCGCCGTCTGGAGGACGAGCAACTGGAGAATCGCGAGGCGGTCGACCAACTGACACACGCTGAAGAAACTGTGCGGACACTGCGCCGTCAGCTGGCCTCAAACGGGCAGGCGGATGTGGCTTGGACGGCACAGCCAACCGATGAAGACGTGTCCCGCCCGGACAGCTTCGGTGAACTGCTCAGATGGATGTCGAGGCTGTCGAATGTCGAGTTCACCGGCGATGCGGACCATGCCGCGGATCTTGACACTATCGACACGCTCGGAGCGTGGGCCTCAAAGACCTGGGACGCGCTGCTGGTGCTCCAGGACTACGCAGTGGCGAAGGCTGAGGGGCGTTGTGATCGGGACGTCCACGGTTTCCTGCAGCACACGCCGGATGGTTGCCACGAGTGGCCGGTCAGGCGGCATGCGCGCGACGAAAGCGAGGAGGTGCGAAGCAACCCGGCATACCGGAAAGTGCGCATACTGCCCGTGCCTGCCTCGGTCGACCCATCTGGAAGGATCTTCATGGGGCCGCACTTCAAGATCGCCAGATCCTCAATGGTCAGCCCTCGGATGCACTACCACGACGATACTGCTCAGAGTGGCCGGGTCTACGTCGGCTACATCGGCCGGCACCTACCGACAGGCCAGACGAACTGATGTCACAATGAAACGTGGAAACCTCACCGCAGCCCCGGCGTAGGTGAACATGTAGCTCGACGTCAACGATCAGGCAATTCTGACGGTTAGATCCGCAAGTGCAACCTCAAGCGTTACGAATACTGAGGCGATTCTGGAGTACCTGTGGATCCTTGAGCCTGATGACCTCCGGAGCGTCGGTTTAGTATTTGGCGCCAATGATGGCGGCTGCTCGACGGCCGCACGCATTTAGTTCTTCCACGAGAGCCAGGAATTCCCTGAGGTCGAGGTTCTGTCCGATCCTGTCGACTATCTCTCTGACCTCATGCAGTTCGTCGAGCGCATCAAGCGCCTCCTTTCCTCGGCGCCCTGGCTGGCTACTCTGAGCAACTGTCTGACGCATGATCGTCATCACCTTCGCGAAGACGTCATCGAATAAGGCCTGCGATTTGGCGGTGAGTTCTTGCGTCTTGACCGCCAGATCTGCCGTCGATTCTGGGTCTGTTGCCGATGTGGCAAGCGCGTGAGCCGCACTGCTGATTGCTGTGACATTCCCGTCAACGTCGTATTGGAAGAGGGCGACCGAGGCCTGCTCTGCAAATTCGCGAGCGGCGACAGTGTAGTCACTCAAGGCGTAGAACAGAGCCCATTGCTTGCCATGTGCGGCGCCCCTGGCCTGCTGAACTACTGGCGCACCTATTGTGCCGCTTGCGTAGTGTTTTACTTGCGCCATTGCGTCGGCAGAGACCACGTCGACTCCGCGATCGTTGCCGTTCGGGCTGGCTGTGGCATCCGCGAATCCGAGCCTCCGCATATGCCAGACCGCAAGAGTCTCGGCATCCTTCCAGTCGCGGACCGTCGGGCGCGCGTCTGCGGAGGCGTGTGGGGTGTCTCGTTCCAGGTTGCTTTCAAGGGCTTCCTCGAACATGGTCGCGTTGGCGACGGTGTCCTGAATGCATGCGAAGAACACGAAGGGGGCTGGAGTGCGTTCTTTGATGGCCTTCTCCAGCACATCCGTGGCCAAAGTGATAGATCCCAGCATTCGTTGTCGCAATGCCTCCGTCTGGGAGTCGATGCCTGTGGAGACTTCAAACGCGTCCGTAACAACGTTTGAGATGCTTCCAAGGAATGTGACGAATGAGCGTGCCGGAGTTGATCCGCTGAGAATGTGGGGTCGAATTTTCTCGTCTATCTCTGGCATTCGATAGCGAGCTGGGAGATTTATGTCCGCAGCGCTGTCGGGGCAACGCCAGAACGCCCAGCTTGCGGGCGCCGGTCCCCACTCCGGCTCTGGTTGCCAAGTTCTGGGTGGAGCCCACTCGGGCGGAGTTGTGGGCCAATTGGGAGGCGCCGTCCACCGCCCCTCAGTGGCTCTTGCGGTTTTATTCTCCCGAATCGACTTCCAGTCAGACACGTCAGTATCATCAGGGATCGCGGCCGAGGCTCCCATCATCCCTAGGGGTAGAGGTGAGAGGAAATGGGTGGCTTGACTCGGCCGACCGGCTGGTGGCTCGTGTATGGCCGTCTGGGCGGTCTACCAAGCTGTCCGTCTCAATTGGACCTCTCGTCCCTGGGTGACCGTGGAGGTCCGGTGTCCAGAGCTTGATGGCCTTGGCCTGTTTCGCGAGGGGCGGTAGGTCAGAGCTGCCTGTGTCGAGGATTATGAGTCTGGTGGAGCGGGAGGTGCATGTGTCCCTGGTCGATACCATCCAAGCCGGTTTACGAACCATCGCCGCTGGCATTGGCCGTGCAGAGGAGATGGCCGCCTCCGTTGATCATGATGCGCGACAGGTTGCCTCGCAGGCGGTGGCGACAGGCTTTGTGAGAATCGCGCAGAACATGGTCGGGGTTCGTGAGGTGCTTGGCCAGATCCGGGCCGGGGTCGGTGGCCTGGCTGTGTTGGCGGGTGAGGCCACAACGGTCTTGGCTGCCGTTCCGCGGCAGTCGACCCCGCAGGAAACCGTCGCGATGCTCGCCCCAGTGATAGAGAAGCTCAACGGTATCCATGACGGGGTCGGTGGTTGTATCGGGCAGGTCGACCAGACCAAGCAGATTACTGCGGCGGTCCTGCAAGGTGGCGATCCTGGGCCTCTGCTGGCCAGGCTGGATGCGATTGTTCAGATCCTGGCCGTGGTTGGTCAGCACGTTAACGCTGCCAGGGAGCAGGTCTTGGCGGCGATTGGCGAGGCGAGAAGGACCGGTAGCTCGGGAAACTGACTCCGGGTGGCGGGCAGAGTGCCGTTCCGCCACCCGTGACAGCACCGGCTCGGATACCACCGACCCGGTCCGCGATCGAAGAGATCCGTCGGTACGTTGGGCGAGATGTGGCCGCGGGGCGGTTGTACGACGTGGACGGGCGACCGTTGACGCCGGTCGTCGGGCCCGGCGACACCGGCGCGGCCGAAGATCTTGCCGAGCCGCGCCGATCGATGCGGTTCGTTCACCACGTGGAGTCGAACGCGACCGCGTACATGCGCCGGCACGGCGTGCGCTCGGCAGTCCTCTACATGAACATGCGACCTTGCCAAGGGGAGGACGGCTGCACCGAGAACCTCAAGGCGACGCTGCCGGTAGGTTACCGGGTGACCGTCTACCAGGTATACGCCAACGGGTCTGTGCGGTTGTGGGACTTCAAAGGGACCGGGGAAGGGCTGACCGATGATCGACGCTGACGACCGCCAGGTGCAGGCCGACTCCGCAACCCTGGCCGCACTCAACGAGCGGGTGCATGACCTCGACACACACGAACTGACCGCCTACGCCACGTCACTTGGCGTTCGGCCACCCGACGACCGCCCCGGCTGGTACATAGTGCTGGAGTACGCCCCAGATCTGACCGAGCGCGGTCTGTTCTGGGTCGGCCCCGACGACGAATGACGGTCGCGATGCCCGGATAGATGACGCATGGTCCCGGTGCGGTAACCCAGGGCAGAACGATCCAAGTGCACCGGATGTCATCGAACCCATATATACCCGCACAACGACTCTCCGTCGACCATGATCGGGATTCGCCGGAACCATCGCTGTTGCGGCTCTCACCTGAAGGGACAAAGGCTGTTTCCGGCCAGGCTGTGCTGATCAGGGCCGCAGTGCCACGGCCGGGAAGTGCCGGCAGACGAGGTCCGGGGCCGTTATCCGAGCAGCTCCGTGACAATGGCCTCGATCTCTGTGGCCGCTGGGTGCCGAGCGAGTTCAGCTCGGATCTGGCGGCGCATCGTCACGAAGTTTATGCCTTCGTCGAAGGCGAGCCCGGCAACAGCTTGGCACTGCTTACGGCCGAGATCCGCGAGTCGCTGGTGTACCGCGTTCCCACCGTCGTACAGCGGGATTGGCAGATTCCACAGGTGCTTGTCGATGTGCCGCTCGTCCTTTCCGTAGGACATCAACGGACGAGCGAGTGCGGTGAGAGCGGGGCTGTTGAGGATTGCGCTGAGGTAGTGGCCTTCGGCTTGGGTGTGAATGGTGCAGTAGTAGAGGCCGTGTTCGATGAGTGCGGCTGGGTCGTTGACGATGGCGGCGGCGACGTGCATGCCGGAAGCGGCGTAGGCCAGCCGGAGCGGTGGCGCGGGGAACTGGGCCGTGAGTTTGCGCCGGAAGTCGAGCTGCTCGGCCAGGCTGAGCCGGCCATTGCGACGGTGTGCCTTCCAGACGGCTTCCGCCTGCTGCCACCAGTCGGCGAGGCCGGGATGGTGGTCGAGCCGAGGATCGGTGCCGGTCAGCAGAACGGAGCCGTCGAGCGGCAGTACCGCTTGTTTTGGCGGCAAGATCCGGTATGGCAGCAGACTCTCGCCGAGCAGCACCGGCCGGATGAACTCCGCCTCCACGACGCCCTCCAAGTTGGGCAGATCCCTCCAGGGCGGATTTTCATAGTTGCTGCGCGCCGAGCGCACGGCGCGGCGGCCTGTGCTGAGGCCCAGCGGTCCTCCGGTCCCTGTTTCGACGAAAAACAGGAGTTTGGGGAAGATCGTCGCGCCGTTCTTCACGTGCGGTTTGTACGGCGACTCGGCAAGCGACGCCCTCCCGTGCGCCAGGTCGACGCGCTCGCGGTGGATGAAAGGCTCGACCTGCTTCCACGTCCTGGCATCGGCCGGAAGGCGTCCGGTCCACCGCTCGGTCACCGAAGGCAGCCGGCGGTAGGTGCTCAAGGTGGCGCGGCCGCCGAAAACGACGCAGGCGCCTCGCGGAAATGGGTGAGGGCGTAGCCGGCGCAGATCCCAGGAATCGGTGAAGGCGACGGCAGCCGGCTCGACCTCGTCCTTGTACCACCCGCTGCGGAAGCCCTCGTAATAGTCGCGGTCGAGCACGGGGTTGGGAAGGACGAAGGCGAACGTCCCGCCGTCGGTGAGGTACTGCTGGACCGATCGTGCGACGAAGAGGGCGGACAGGTCCTGGTGCGTCGCGAACTGCCGGCCGTGCCACAGCCCGCGGTCGTTGGAGAGCCGCTTGAAGCTGGCCTGCATGTCGCTGGGCATGTGGCGATAGGAGAGCCACGGCGGGTTGCCGATCAGGACATCCACCCGGTTCTCGTCCTTGGCCAGCCAGACCGGACGGGCCAGGTTACGCAGGTAGTAGCTCCAGATGTGGTCACGCCCCTCGTCGTGGAGCCGGCACATCGCCTCGAAGGTGCCGAGGATCATCGGCTGATCGGCCGGCTCGATCTTCATCCGATGGAAGAACCCCGCCAGCGACGGTGGACTGTCCGCATCCCGTGGTTTCGCTGCAATGCTGGCAAGCCGTGCGACGATCTGGTCGAACCGGCTCGGCTCGTTGAGCAAGTCCTTCGGGAAGCGGAGCCAATCCTCGACCTGGCTCGCATTGTGGCCGGCGCTGATCCGGATGTGGTCCTCCGTGAAAAGATCCCGGCGCTCCCGCCACTGCATGCTGTCGCCGAGGTACACCGGGACGGTGATGGTTCCCCGCTGGTCGGTCAGGCGCCGGTGCCCGATGGCGAGCAGGTAGGTCACCCGGGCGAGTGCCACGGCGACGGGGTGCAGGTCGACGCCGATCACCTGATGGGTGAGCATGGTCAGTGTGGCGTCGAGCGGAATGCCCGCCGTTTCGGCCGCAGTGAGGTATCGGCGTACGGCGTGGAAGAGGAAGGTGCCGGAGCCGCATGCGGGGTCCAGCACCCGTTGCCGCAGCGGGGCGGTGACGGCGGTGTCGACGATTTGCTCGGCGAGCCAGTCCGGTGTGTAGTACTCGCCCATCCGTTTGCGTGTTTCCGAGCCGATCATCGACTCGTACAACACCTTGAGGATGTCGTGGTCGGCCCTCGCCCACTCGAACCGCGCCAGCCGGCGAGCGAGCCCGTGGATGAACTCCCGGCCGCCGGCCACCTCCGTGGTCCAGCCGAAGAAGTCGTGCTCGACCACGCCCAGAATGCCGGCCTGGTCGAACCGCTGCCCGGTGATCAGATCCTGCGGCTGCAACTCCATGACGTCGATACCGACGACCAGATGCGCGATGATGTGCGCGCTGTTCATGAGCAGCGTGTGCTCCACGAACAGGTCAGGGTCGTCGACGAACTGCGTACCCAGCGCACTGCCCAGCAGTTCCGCCCACAACTGCCGCTTCAACCTAACGGTCGGCGACTGCGCGTGCTCGTCGTACAGCGCGGCAAGCGCGGCGCGGTCCAGCTTGTGTGACGTGCTCGCTGCCCCGAGCCGCCGGGCGATCTCGGCGGGGGTGGGTCGGACGCGCTGGCTCGTCGCCAGGACGCCCTCCAGCCAGTAGAACAGCGCCAGTCCGTCGGGCCGGGCGGCAGTCACGGTGTGGCTGTCGACCAGGGCCAGGAAGCCGGCCCGCAGTTGGTAGGCACGCCAGGTGGCGCCGTCGGTGAGGATGCCGACGTACGTCTGTCCGGTGTCCTGGCTCCGCGACCTGACATAGCCCGTCAGTTGGTGCTCGGCCTCCTGGAGGGCTCGGCCGGGCTGGAGCCGCTTCTTGACCTCGATGACGGTGAAGCCGACCTCGATGTCGATGCGCCGGCCACGACCGGCCGGAGTTTCGAGTTCGACGTCGAGTACGGAGGCGTCGAGCCCGAAGTCGCCGGCCAGCAGAAGGTGTCGGATGTCGGCCTGGAGGGTCGCCTCGCTGCGCGGGGTGCGGCGATCGGCGATGCGCGCCACGAGGGATTGCAACGCATCGGGGAGGCCCTCAGATGAATCTGACCTGGTCGAAGTGCGGCGGCTCCGGCTTCCGTTCGGCGTACCGTCTGAGCGTCCCATACATCAGTCTGGATATTGACCGCAGTTGGATCCAAGAGGTTATGGGCTACTGTCGGGTTCTCGACAACTACTTGCTGTGGCTGCTGGTTGCTCCGCCGACCGACGCTCTGGTTGTCTCTCTGGTTCAGGGATAGGCCACAGTGGTTGAGGAGCCAATTGCATGGTCGCGGCACACGAGACGACGCTGCGGGAGCTGCTGGAGGGCGCGAAGCAGTATCGGGTGCCGCTTTACCAGCGGACATACTCATGGACGGACGCCCAGCTTGACCGCCTGTGGGAGGACATCCGCAAGCTGGCCGAGGAGCGGGTAGAGGATCCGAGGCTCACGCACTTCATCGGCTCACTGGTGCTGGCGCCCAGCCCCACGAATGGACCAGCGGGGGTCTCCGAATACCTGGTGGTGGACGGTCAGCAGCGGCTCACCACCCTTTCTATCCTGCTTTGCGCAATCCGCGACCATCGGGCCCAGCACGAGGACCCCGACCATCGGGACCGCATCAACCAGGAATACCTGATCAACAAGTACAAGCCCGCCCACCGGTTGAAAATCGTCCCCACTCAGGCCGACCGGCCCGCGTACGAAGCGTGCTTGGACGCGACCCCACAGGCGGGCGGGACCGACCGGGTCGGTGCGGCGTACCGGTTCTTCATGGCGCAACTCGCCGCCGTTGACGACCCGGACGACCCGCTCGACATGGAGCGCATTGAGGCCGCAGTGATCTCGGGGATGGCTCTGGTTTCGGTTGTCGCCCAGGCCGGCGACAACGTCTACCGAATCTTCGAGTCGCTGAACAACACCGGCCTCAAGCTCACCCAGGCCGACCTGCTGCGCAACTATCTCTTCATGCGGCTGCCGAACCGCGGCGAGGCCGTCTACAGCTCCCTGTGGTTCCCGCTGCAGCAGCAGTTGGACTCCGGGGAGCTTGAGCAGTTGTTCTGGCTCGACCTGGTACACCGCAACCCTGAGGTCAAACAGACCGACACCTACACCGGCCAGCAGGCACGACTCAACGGGTTGCACACCGAGGCGGAGATCGAGGCCGAGGTGCGTCGGTTCTGCCGACTGGGCGCCCTCCTGCGGGTCATCCTGCATCCAGAGGAGGAAGGCGATCCCGAGGTACGGCGGCGGCTTGCCAGACTCAACGCCTGGGACACGACCACCGCATACCCGCTACTGCTGCACCTGCTCGATCGCCGGGAGCAGGGGACGGCCACCTCCGAGCAGGTCGCCGCGGCGATGCGGTACGTGGAGAGCTTCTTCGTCCGGCGCTTGCTGATCGGCCGGGCCACCGCGAACATCAACCGGATCTTGTTGCGGATTGTGACCGACATGCCTGCGGATCTTCCGGTCGACGAGGCGGCACGGGCATACCTGTCAGTTGGCCGGAAACACTATGCCAGCGACGCCAGCGTTCGGGAGGCGGTGCGGTCCATCCCGTTCTACCTGAACGGACGCGCCACCCAGCGGAAGTTGGTGCTCCAATGGCTGGAAGAATCGTTCGGCAGCAAGGAACCGGTGGCGTCGGACACGCTGACCATCGAACACGTCATGCCGCAGAGTCCCACCACGGAGTGGCGGCAGATCCTGAGCGAGGATCTGCAGGGCGAGGAGAGTTTCGCCGAGGTACACGAGGCCCTGGTCCACACGCTGGGCAACCTGACCCTCACCGGCTACAACGCCGAGCTGAGCAACAGTTCCTTCCTGGTCAAGCGGGCCCAACTGGGCAAGAGCGGAATCTCGCTCAACCAAGAGATCGCCGCGCAGAAGCGCTGGGGACGCCCGGAGATCTACGCCCGCGGGGATGCCCTCGCCGAGCGAATCATCGCCTACTGGCCCGGCCCCACGGAGGAGGCGGGCAACCGGTCCGAGGTGCCCTGGGACGTCATGAACAAGGCGCTCGCCGCACTGCCCGCCGGCTCCTGGACCGCGTACGGCGACGTGGCCGCGCTGATCGGCAGCCATCCTGTGCCGGTCGGCGCCAGGCTGGCCAGCCATCCGGCGCCGAACGCTCACCGGGTGCTTCAGGCCGAGGGCACCGTGTCGCCCGGCTTCCGCTGGCTCGATCCGGCGCGCACCGAGGACCCCCGCGATCTGCTACGCGCGGAGGGGGTGGAGTTCGACAAGTACGGGCGGGCCGGCCAGGCTCACCGCTTCGGCGCCGAGGAACTGGCCCAGCTTGCCGGCATGCCACAGCAGGATGCGTCCGGGCAGCTTCTCCGCCCGCGGTCCCGTCGTAACGATCTGCTCGATGACCGGTTCGTCGAGCAGTTGACAGACCTGCAGGATGCGCAGGTCGTGGTCGGCACGCTGGCCGTCATAGAAGCCTGGACCGAGATGGGCGGCCGTCTGCTCTATGGCTCGGGCGGCGAGACGTCGTGCTTTCTCATGGCTCGGGGCAAGGACCACGAGCTCGGCAACATCTGGCCCGCGGCGATCTACCCGAGCGGGAAGTTCGAGATCGTGTTCCAGTACATGAGTATCAGGACGCCGTTCGACGACATTGCGCTTCGGGAGGAGTTCCGCCAGCGGTTGAACGAGCTACCAGGCGTGCAGATCGCCGCCGCCAAGCTCGCCCTACGCCCCGGGTTCCCGCTGGACGTCCTCGTCGATGCTAAGGCCCGTGAGGCGCTGATCGAGCACCTCGGCTGGTTCTATGGGCTCGCGGTGCAACCTGGAACCTGACCTTGCTGACGACCGCCGGGTGCAGGCCGAGCCCGTAACCCTGGCCGCCCTCAACGATCGGGTGCACGACCTAGACACACACGAACTGACCGCCTACGCCACGTCACTCGGCGTCCGGCCGCCCGACGACCGCACTGGCTGGTACATCGTGCTGGAGTATGCCCCCGACCTGACCGAGCGCGGTCTGTTCTGGGTCGGCCCCGACGACGAATGACCATCGCGTGTCTGGACAGACGGCGACACGGAATCCGGGCGCTGGTTTCGCGTGTACTTCCCCGGACCATCCGACCGCGCGAGGAGGGCAGGGTGGGTGCTCCTCGGGTGCTCGGACGCCTTGGACGGGGTCGTACTCGTGTGGACCGGGCGGGACACCGTCTCGAAGAACCGGGGGATTGGCCGCGAACAAATGGACTCCCGCGACCCGGTTGGACCCGTTGAGTCGATCATGACTGCGCTCTTAATCCGCGGGTTCGGGTCCCTGGCGGCGCACCAACAATCAAGGCTATGACCTGGGATTTCAAACCAGATCAGAGTCGTTCTCGTGTTTGGGTTCGGGGGCGGGTTCGCGGTTCTGGCTGCTGCGGCTGGCCTCCTGTCGGCGTTCCGACCCCGTCAATGGTGACCAGGGGAGTTGGTTCTTATGGGTACGGTGGCGCCGCGTGTTCGCCTACCCCGACGGCCAACTCGCCGACGGCATCACTGGACGCGACCCCCGACGAATTGACGGAGGCGACCACTGAGCTGACAGCTGAGCCCCGCCTGGATCCGATGTCGCCACGGGTTCGTCGATGCGTGTCGCGTGCGCTCGGTGTCCTCGACGTCACCTCGAGCCGGCCAGGTCGGCGAGGAGCGCGTCGAGGACCAGTTCCTCCTCGACGCGCGCACCGTGCCCGCGCATGAGCCGGGTCAGATCGGCGTCCCAGCCGGCCTCGACCGGCTGGCCCGTCAGCGTCCCCGGCGTGGCGTCCGCGACCGCAACCCGGTACGCCGCGGCGTCGTACCGCCAGGGCTGCCACGGGACACGCGACCGCAACAGGTTGGCGATCCGCAGGCCGCCCCAGTCGAAGTCGCCGTGGTAGGACAGCTGTGCGCCGCCGGCCGCGAGCGCGGCCAACAGCCGCAGCGCCGCCGTGCTCGGCTGCCCGTTGACGCAGACCAACGGTGGGCACGCCGGACCGAGCCGGTCGGCCGCGGCGGCCAGCACCGTGGGGTTCTCGCAGACGTGGACGTCGCCAGCCGGAAAGCTCGGTCGCTCGCGGCCGAGTTGACGCAGGGTCAGCACGAGCGGTTCGCCGGTCATGGCGGCCGGCGCGGTGAAGGCGTGCAACCGGCTGCCAGGGATCGCCGTCACGTTGAGCACCAGGACCGTCGACGACAGCTCGTCGACGAGCACGCCGGCGCTGTCCCACAGCGCCCGCCGCCGCTCGGCCGGGGAGGTCGGCTCGTCGTCGCCGGGCCACCAGACGGCTCGTACGGCCGACAGCACGAGGGTGGCCAGCGGGCGGTCGGAGTCGAGGGCGTGGGCGTCGCCCGTCGCCCGTACGGCGAGCCGGGCCAGGGGAACCCCGTCGGCGGGCAACGAAGCCAGGACTTCGACGAGATCTTCGGCGAGCCGGCCCGCCACGGCCGGCGTACCGGACAGCCGGCGCAGCAGCGTGCCCGTCCCGCGATCGGCGCACCAGTCGGCCAGTTCCGTCCGGTACCGGCCGAGCCGCTCCAGCGGCGCCGCCGCGGTACGCCAGGCGGCCGCCTCGGCGGCGCGGATCTCCGCGCTCACCGGCACCGGCCCGGTGAGCCGTTCGACGGCGGCGGCCAGCCCGTCCGGGTGCATGCCGCTGCGACGGACCACCTGGTCGAGGTCGTCGAGGCTGATCGTCACGGAGGTGCCGCGCCCGGGCCGCCGCCCCAGCAGCCGTTGCACCGCCAACCGTTCGGCCGGCGTCGGCTGGCTGAGCGAGAGCGTGCCGGTCAGCGGCTGACCCCGGGCCATCCGCTGCCGTAGCCGCTGGACAAGCCGTTCGGTGTCGGCCCCGCCGAGCTGGCGGCGCAACCGCTCGACGTCCGGTTCGGTCACTCGGTGGCCCACAGGTCGGGTTGCGCCGAGGCGCCCGGCCCGGCGGTGTCGTCCGGTGCGCCGTCGGGGTGTGACGTCCGCTGGTGCGGCAGCGGAACGTCGACGCGGCGCAGCCGGTGCCGTTCCCGCCCGTCCCACCGCCACGGGGTGACCAGCACGGCGTCGATGCCGTCGTGCCGGGCCAACTGCGCGATGCCGAGACCCGGCACCTGCGGATAACAGCCCCACTCCCGCTCGCTGGTCATCACCACGTCCAGGTCGAAGGTGGCGAGCAGCCCGAGACACTTGGCCCGAGAGTCGTCGTCCACCCCGGCGAACGCTTCATCGAGGGCGATCAGGCGCGGCGCGTACGGGTTGCCCGCCGAACCGTAGTACGAGGAGGCGGCGGCGAACAGCGGGATGCTGGCGGCCAGCACCCGTTCACCGCCGGAGGCGGGACCGGTGGCCGGACGCCACTGCCCGTCCTGGTGGCGCTGGATCGCGAACTCGTGCCAGGCGCGGTAGTCGAGCGCCCGGGTGAGCTGTTCGTGCCAGGTGGCCGCCTCGTCGCGCAACCGTTCCCGCCCGATCTGCTCCTGCAGGAAGGCGCCGATCGCCCTCCGGTCCTCGTCGTTCCACACGTCGGTGCTCTGCCGCAGCTGCCGGGCGCGCAGCTCGGCGAGGCCCGGCGGGGCGTCCCGGGTGGGCCGCCACAACAGCCGCAGCCGCATGCCGGTGGAGGTGGGCCGCTCCTCCAGTTCGCCGTTCATCGTCGCCACCTGTTGTTCCGCTCCGGCGACGAGTTCCTGGAGTGCCCCGGCGACCTCGTTGACGAGGTGGGTCTCCAGCACCTCCCGCTCGTGGGCGGAGAGCACCCGCTGTCGTTCCTCGATCTCGGTGACCAACGCGGCGGACAGTTCCGCGACGGAGCGGTTGTGGCCCTGGAAGATCACCTCCACGATCATGGTGTCCTCGCGGACGGCGGGCAGCACCTGGTGGCCGTGCCGGGACAGGCTGTCGGTGAGGACCTTCATGTCCAGGCTCACCTGCTGTTGGACGCGTTCCCAGGAGCGGTCGGCATCGTCGACGTCGGCGAGCAGTCGATCGACACCCCTGGCCACGAGCACGGCCGGCGTCGTCGCCCACGGCTGTCGCGGATCCGGGACCTCCTGGTCCGGGCAGGCCAGTCCGATCAGGCCGGTGCCGGCGAAGGCCCGCAGCACCTCGACGGCGGCGTCCCGCGACCGGGTTGCCTCGTCGAGTTCCTCGGTCAGCCGGGTACGTCGCCCGTTGGCGTCGCCCCGGGCGTCCCGGGCGTCGCGTTCTCGCTGCTGGGTCTCGTGGCGCTCCCGCTGGCACGTCTTCTCGGCGCCGGCCACCTCGCGGATTTCGCGTTCCAACTCGGCGACGGACGCTCCGGCGGTCGCGTCGAGCGTCTCGAACTCCGTCCGGGCCAGCCGGGCCTGCTCGGCCGCCTCGGCCGCCTCGATCGCGGCCGGTTCGAGCCGGTCCAGCCGTTCCTCGTACGCCCGCCACGCCTCGTCGCGGCGCCGCGCCGCGCCGCGTACCCCGGTCAGGGTGGGCCACCAGGCGGCGAGCGTCACCTGGTAGTCCTGGAGACCGTCCCGGGCCGCGGCCAACTCGTCGACGTCGTACGGCAGGCCCACGTCAGCGGCGAACTCGGTTGCCTCGTCCAGCGCCGTCTGGGCGGCACCGACCGCCTCACGGAGGCTCGCCGTCGCCTCGTCGCGCTTGCCGATCGTGTCCCGGCGCATCTGGTGGGCGCCGCGCACCAGGGTGTGCGCCTCGCGCAGCGGCTGATCTGTCGGAAGACCTTCCGCCTCCCGGCCGACCCGTCGCCGGCGCTCGTCCAGTGTGGAGCGCTGCTCGGCGAGGTCTGCTGCCACCACGGCCAGTTCGTCAGCCTCCTGGCGCAGCGCGGCGACCCGTGCCCGGCGGGCCGCCTCCCGGGCGCCTTCGCCGATGTGCTCCGCGTCCGCTTTCGTCCACCGCCCGGTGACGACGCCGATGCCGAAGCCGCCGTCGGTGCTGACCCAGGTGTCCGCCCCGGAGTCCGCGCCGAGGCCGATGGCGGCGAGTACGGCGGTCACGGTCCGCTCGGTCAGCGCGGCGGCGTGCGGGTCGGCCACGTCGATGGCCGGCCGCAACAGTGTCCCGAGGTTCGTGCCCACCTCGGCGGTGGGCCGCAGCACCGCGTCTCCGCTGGCCGTATCCCGCACCGTGCCGTCCGGGTCGACCCACGCGTCGAGCACCCCGGCCGCCTCCAGCGCCGCCTCGATGCCGGCGCGCGCGACGGGTGGCACGTCGGAGGCGAAGTCGACGACCCGCCACAGCGGAGCGCCCGGCCGGCCGAAGCGTGCCTGCGGGGAGCGGGTGTGCGGTGTCGGCGGCGGCTGGTGCGCCCCCTCGGTCAGCCGGCGCAGCTCGGCGTCGATCTCCCCGGTCCGTTCTGCCACCTGGCGCTGCTCGGCCTCCACGGCCGCGTCGGCCCGGGCGATCGCCTCGGCAGCCGACCGAACGGCCACGGTGACCTCCCGGCTGGCCGGATTGTCCCCGTCCAGGGTGGTCACCCAGGATTCGAGCCCGGTCAGCACCGCCTCCGGGTCCGCGACCGGCAGCTCGACCAGTCCGGTCAGATACTCCCCGGTCCGCCGGACCAGCGCCTGACCCTGTTCGACCGCCACGGCCTCGGCGTCGGTGATCGCCTCGTCGGCCGCAGCCACCTCGGCGTCCAGCCGGTCGACCTCACCCCGGGCCCGGTCGGCCCGGCTCCGCGCCGCGTCGGCGGCGGCCCGGAGCCGGTCGAGGGTACGCAGCGCGGCCCGCCGCGCTGCGATCAGCTCGTCGGCGGCGCGGCGCGCCTCGTCCAGCCCGCCGGGAGAGCCGCCCGGTTCGTCCCCCAGGGCGGCGAGCACCCGGTCGCGGTGCCGGTCGGCGATCCGCGCCGTCGTCGCGCTCTGCGCCACCCTCGTACGCGCCGCGTCCTCGGCTACTTCGGCCGCACCCAACTCCTCGGCCAACTGCTCGACGGTACGCCGGGTACGTGTCACGTCCGCCTCGATGTCGCGCAGGCGTTCCGCCTGACGGTCGGCGAACGTGGCCCGCTGACCTGCCGCCTCTCGCAGCCGGCGCAGGTGCTCGGCGGTCCGCGCCTCGGGGCTCTCCGTCAGCGCCCGTCGGCGCGCGGTCAGCTCGGTCATCCGTGCGTCCAGCTCCACCAGTCGGGCTTCGGCCTGCCGTACCCGCTCGTCGGCCTGCTCGTATGCCCGCTGCGCCTCGCCGAGATCGCGGCCCAGCTGCTCGTACCGGCTGTGCTGCTGCCGCAGCATTGCGGCCTTGCGTCTCGTCGCGATGCGCGCGTACTGCCGGTAGCGGGTGAGGAAGTTGTCGCCGGCCTTCTTCGTCTCCCGTAGTTCGGTCAGGGTCTCCCGCTCGTCGTCGAGACCGCGGAACGCCTCCGCCACCTGGGTGATCAGGTTCTCGTCCAGCGGCGGCAGCGCGTCGCTGAGCGCCCGGGACAGGCTCTTCTCGTCCGGGCGCTTCGACAACTGCGGCTGCCGCAGCCTGATCAGCAGGGACACCAGCGCGTCGTACCGGTTGCCCAGGCCGAACAGCGCCTCGTCGACTGCCCGTCGGTAGTCGACGGCCCGTTCGTAGACCATCCCCGCCGGACCGATCGCGTCGCGCAGCCGGTCCCTCGTCAACGCCGTGCCGGTGGCGGTCAGCAGCTGGAGGTCCGCGCCGACCCGTTGACCGGTGACGAAGTACCAGTGCCGGGCGATTCCGCGCCCGGCCACCGCCTTCAGGCCGCAGCCCACGGTCAGAAAGCGGGGGGTGCCGTCGACATCCCGGCGACCGAACTCCAGCCAGGTGTAGCCGGTCCGCTCCGGATGCGGGTGCCGCCCGCCGAGCAACAGGTTCCACTCCATCCGCTTGTGCGGATCCCCATCGGGCTCCACCCGGTACGGCGCGAGTTCGCCGTCCAGCAGGAACGGCACCGTCAACGCGAGGACCTTCGACTTGCCCGTACCGTTGTTGCCCCGCAGCAGCAGGCTGCCGCCGTGGAAGTGGAACTCCTCCCGGTCGTAGTAGAAGATGTCGACCAACCCTGCCCGCAGCGGCTGCCACCGTTCCCGGTCCGGCACCGGGAGTTCCCAGCCGGATGTCGACATCGATGCGGGGGCGGCGGCAGCGGCGGTCACGGTGACGGTTGCTTCCTCTGGTCGGTGGATCGTGTCGGTGGTACGCGTCGGTCAGCGGGCGGAGGCCCTGGTTTCCCGGAGGGTCGGCTCCGCCAAGGCATAGCGCGCGATCGCCGGACGGGCGACGACCAGCGGGTCGTCGGCCGGTTCGACGCAGACCAGCTTGAGCGCGCGCAGTGCGTCCAGTGCCGTGGCGACCAGTTCCACCTCCGCCCCAGGATCGGTGGCGTGCTTGCGCCAGTACGACCGGTGCTGGCGCGCCAACTCGCGGGTGTGCCGGTGCAGCTCGCTTACCCGTAGCCCACCCCCGCCGGCCGCTGAGATCCGCTCCGCCAGCAGCAGCGTCAGGTGGCTCTGCATTCCCTCGGCCGGCATCCGGACATCCGTAAGCTCGTCGGCCGGGTCGACCATCGCGACGCCCTCGGCCCGTACCTCGCCGACCAGCCCGGTCAACTGGGTGATCCGGTTCAGGATGGCGAACCGCTGACTGGTCAGGTAGGCGAACTCGGCCTCGGTCAGTTCGTCGTAGTACACCACCGGCTGTTCGAGCAGCAGCCGGGTGAGCCGGTGCCGTAGCGTCCGGTTGCGGGCGTCCTCCACGTCCGGTACGACCTCGACGGTCAGTGCCGCCAGCCGGTCGGCGGGCGCCGGGGCACCGACCATCGACGGGCCGCGGGTGCTGGCCAGCAGCCCGGCGATCACCCGCCGGTTCACGTCGTAGAGCACGTCCCCGCTCGTGCCGAGGTAGGCCTCCTCGTCGCCGGCCACTCGACGCAGCACCCCCCAGTGCAGCAGCAACCGCACCACGGCCACCATGTCGGCCCGGCGCTCCCGCCGGTCCAGGGTGAACGTGAAACCGGTGGCGGCCAGCGTCGGGTCAGCGGCGGCCAGGACCACGTCCTCCGCCAGCCGGCCCAGGGTGATCTGCCCGTCGGCGCGTTCCAGCGCGGCCAGGGCGAGGCAGGCCAGCACGTACCGTTGCCGGGAAAATGGGGTCCTGGCCTTCGGATCACGGGCCGGATGCGTGTGGTCGTACGGGTCCGCGGTCAGCTTCATCAGCCGGATCGTCTGCGCGTCGGCGGTCAGCCGCCAACCCGTCTCCCGGTCGAACCACTCCCGCAACTCCGACGTGTACGTCCGGACCAGCCGGAACTCCTCGTCCGGAGTCAGCCCGGCGACCAGCAGCGGGCGGGACAGCAGCAGCCGGGCGGCCCGCTGCGACCGGCCCAAGTCGCCCTCGGCAGACTCTCGGGCCCTCATCCGGCCACCTCGACCGGGGCGAGGTCGATGATCTCGACGAGATGCTCCGGGCCGGTGAGTACCCCGTCGGCGGTGACGATCCGCACGGGGGGTGCCCCGTCGACGCGGACGAGGCGTATCCACAGGGTGCCGTCGGAGGTGGTGGTGGTCACCTCCGACACGTCCGGTCGCCGGGCGGCCAGCGCGTCCCCCAGCAACTGGAGGAAGAGCCGGAACTCGGCGGTGTCCAGTTCACCGAGGCGGGAGAGCATGACGGGGCCGGAGGTGACCAACGACGACCGGGCCCGTGCCGTTTGCGCTGTCTCCCGCTCGGCGCGTTCGGCGAGCAGCCGTCGCTGCTCGGACCGGTCCAGGACCCGGGCCGGCGAACCCCGCCGCTCGTACGACCCGGTCTTGCGTAGTCGGGGACTGATCTCCAGCCGGGGCGCCTGCGCCCACGGTGTCGCCGCCGGCACCGGCCGTTGCTCGACCGCGGCCAGGGTTTCCGCCGTGACGGTCAGGTGACGAACCGGGGAGAGGCCGAACGCGGTGTGCCACAACCGGTGCGCGGACTCGTCGTCGGGGGCCTGCGCGAACCACAGCGCCAGGCAGCGGAAGTCGGCCGACCGGTCCGACCGGCCGGCCCGGCGCTCGTTGATCGCCGCGACCGCGCCGAGTAGCTGTCGGATCGCGTTGATCGCGGCGGTGCGCAGCAGCCGCGCCTGGGACTGTCGGCTGGAGTCGCCGCTGACGAACCAGTCCCGTAGTCCGTTCCAGCGTTGCTGCCAGGCAGCCCGTGCCTGCCGTACAACCTGGTCGTCCGCGTCGTCGCCGGGCGCGGCGTCAGCCGCCTCCCTACGGGCCACGGTGTCCAGCAGTGGGTGCACCCCGGTCGCCTCGATCTTGTGGGCCAGGTTGGCGATCTCCGCGCCCCGGTTGGCGAGATCGGCGATGAACCGCTCGATATACGCGATCAGCTGTTCCTTGTACGCGAGAAAGGCCGCCACGTCCGCGTCGGCGAAGTCGACGGCCCGCCGCAGCGACGCCATGAACGCCTGCGCGTTGTCCGCCAGCCCGGTGAACCGGTCGACCAAGCTCATCATCAACAGATGAGTCTTCGCCGGGTCGGGCGAGGACCCGGCCGCAGCCTCGGCGGCGATCCCCAGCAGAGCGCGCAACTGGTCGGCGATGTCGGACAGCGCGACCGACTGCAGGGCGCCGCGCCGGCCGATCGCCTCCTCGTAAGTGGCGATCGCCTGCTCGGCGGCGTGTCCGTGCGCGCTCAATTGATAGAGGTAGCGGGCGCGATGGAAATCCTCCACCGTGGTGACCCGTCCGGTGTCCGGGTCGGCACGCAGATTGCCCCATTCGGCGAGCTGTGCCAGCGCCGCCGAGACGCTCTCCAGCGACGCCCCGGTGCCGATCTCGGCCAGTACGTCCTCGGGACGCAGGTGCACGGTGAAGCGACGCTTTGCCCGAACGAAGGCGTTCAGCACGTCCCGGTACAGCCTGACGTTCTGTGCCTGCAGGTGCGCGAACGGCTGGGCCGCAGGAGCGGTGCCGGTGGACATTCACCCATCATCGCAGAGTCCTCCGCGGCGACCCTTCGGCGCTGCATGTGAGCCCGCACCTCGCGACCAGGCCGTGGCGCTCGGTCCCGACCGCGCGTTCCCGCCGGATACCCGGTCGGTGGTCGCGTTCCTCCGGCCGCACCGCGCCGGCTACCGAGCCGAGTTGGCCCGCGCCGTCACGGCGGCGCGGGCCACCCGGTCCGCGAGACGTTCGATCTGCCCACGCAGTTCGCTCAACGGACCCGCCAGATCCAGCCCGTGCGCCATGACGCGGACGCCGCTGCCGACGAGCCGGTACTCCCGTTCCGGCTCGTGGTCGGTCGCGTAGACCAGGTGGCCTTCGGTAAGCCCCTGAGGTTGTTGTTGGCGTCGCTGCCACCGCCTATGGTGGATGCCAGTTTCGGGGAGGAACAAGACGTGACCACTGATAACAACGCGGCGGTGCCGGTATGGACACTCGCTACGGAGGCCGTGAGCGTGCCGGACGTGCTAGGCGATGAGTGCATGACACCGGATCGACTCGCAGAATTGCGAACAGTGCTGGCAACACTTGCGGATTCCCCCATCGCCACCCTGGAAGCGCACCCGGTGTCAGCCAAACGCGATCGGAACGGCGGAATTCCGCTTCATGCCGCCAGTCCACTCGCTCAGCAATTGTCGCACCTTGTGACTCAGACAGCGAAGTCGGCGCCTCCGACGGCGAACGTCGCCGCTACCGGTGACGTGCTCTACCGAATGGTCGTACCGGCAAAGGTCGCCGCGCAGGTCGGTAAAGGACTTGTCCGGCCCATGGCTTCGAAGGCAGCCGCAGGAGGTATTCGCGGCGCGCTGGTCAACTCCACTGGCCGCATAACGGCTGCTTCCACGTTTGTACCCGTTGCCGGCAAGGCCGCTGTCGCGGGTGCGGCAACCGGCTCGGCCACCACAGCTGGTGTGGCCGCGGCCAGCGCCGGAGCGTTGACGGTGGCCGCGCCACTTGTCCTGATGGCCGTCGCGGTCGGCGTCAGCGCCTACGCTGATCAGCAGCGTCAGAAAGCGATCGAGCGGATCGCCGACCTCCTGGAGCAGTTACAGGAAGACAACCTCGAGAACGAACGCAGCGAGTTGGACGGTTGTCGTGACGCGATCGACAAGGCGACGTCGCTTCTCCTCGACCAGGGCAGAATCGGCCTGTCTCTAGGACTGGATTCCTCGTCGTACGCGATCAGCAGGGCGATCGAACGAACCAAGCGTCGGCTTATGAAATGGCAAGGTGTAATAGCTGCGCTGCCCGAAGGTCCGGTTGAAGTCGGCGCATTGACGAAGTCCTTCCCTGGTATCAACGAGGAAGGCGGCATGTTCCGCGCACACCTGGAACTCGCACGACTCGCCATTGCTCTCAAACGCCGAGTGCTCGTGCTTCAAGCGGTCGAACACGCGCAACTGGTGGAAACGAACAATCCGTTCAAAAGTTTCATCGGCACGCTACGCGACGACGAACGTCGTGTCGACGAGTTGGAATCAGGCATCAACTCGGTCCTACTCCGACTGTCGACTCTCGAGTTGAAGCGTTACAGCGGTATCCGAAAAATCATGTTCACGCCGGGCGAGGTCGACGACCTACTCAAAACCGCATATCGCCTTCGCGCCCTGGGCGACGGCCTCAACATAGGATCCCACCAAGCCGACGTTGCGATCGAGATCGAACGAAGCAGCGACGGATCGCTCGTAGTGTTCCCTGCGGTCGCCGCCTAACGCTGCAAGTGAGGGAGCGCGCGGGCGACGTCGGCGAGGGAGAGCAGCCCGTCGTGACCGTGGAGCCACCACAGCGCGCCGGCGGGACCGAGACCAGTCTGCGCGGCGTGGTCCCGGCTGGCGGTGGCCACGGGTACGTACCGGTTGTCGTCGCCGAGGCGTTGGTGGAGGTGATGGGCGCGTCGGGCGGAGTGGAGCCAGATCAGGACGGGCCAGCGCGGGCCGCCGTATGCGAGCAGACGGTGGTAGCCGGCGAGTTTGCGGAGCAGTTCGTCGTACTCGAGGAAGAACGGCAGCCGGTGGCACTTGGCGCGCCAGATGGCGTCCCGTCGGGGTGGATGGGGGCGGGGTAGCCGCGTAGTTCGACGGCGGAGTCCGGGGCGGCGAAGGCGCCGGGTTCCCGCAGAGTGCCTCTGACCACACTGGTCCACCGGCTGTCTGTCGGTTGGAAGGCGGTGGGACCTCCGATTCCCGAGCCGGGAGCCCATCCCCGATATCCTGCCCTGAGCCTCGAACGACGTGCTGCTCAGGATCTACGCGAAGCGCCCGGACGGCGTGACGCTGGCCCGGCGGGTACTGGAGGCGATCGCGCTGGCTCTGGCGGACAGGCCAGCGCGCGGCTCGTTGCCCGGCTAGGGGCGAACGTGGGCCGGATGAGGCTGCCACAGTTGGTCCGCGCTCTGCCCGAACCGGCCGTCCGTTCTCCGACCGCCCGCCTCGATCTCGCTCGGGGGCAGGGCGAAGGTGAGCTGACCGTCGCCTACTCCGGCACCGTCCGCTGACGACACACCCGGTCGCTGTCACTGATGGTGCGCCGACACTGCCCACCAGAGTGGGGGCCGGGCACCGGACGGCGGTAGCCGACGCGCTGTCGGCCCTCGGCCTTACCCAGGCGGAAGAATAGAGTGGGTCCGATCAGTGGCCCGGGTTGGTTCACGGTCTCCGGGGATGTGACCTGGGGGGATTGCTCGCCGACATATGAACTCCCGCGACCCCGTTGGACCGTTGAGTCGATCGTGACGAGCTACTGCCGGCGATCAGCCGGCGTGGCGTACCTCGGCCTGCCAGACGTCGGCCCACGGCCGGCGCAGCCCGACGCAGAGCCAGATCGGGCCACCGTTCTCGTCGTTGTCGACCTCGACCCGCTGGTCGACACGGCCGGCCAGGTTGACGGTGGTGAACCACTGTTGTAACTGGTCGGGACGGTTCCAGCCAACGGCGATCACCACGTCGGCGTCGGCCGGAGGGCGGCCGAAGTCGGCCATGCTGTTGTGTCCGGAGTACGCCGGTGGCAGGCCCCGCGCCGGACCGTAGCGGGCGACGGCGCCGGCCTCGCCGTAGTTGGCGGTGAGGATCACCGCGCGCTGTCGCTGCTCGGCGGGGAGTGCCTGGTGCACGGCGGCGAGGGAGTCGGCGAACGCGGGCCAGCCGATCGTCTCGCCCGCGTCGTAGTTCACGTCGACCACGAAGCCGGGCAGGCGGTCGGCGGGCAGGGTGGGCAGCAGCAGCACGCCGTTCGGGGCGACGAACAGCAGCGCACCGGCCACCAGCAGCGTCCGACGCAGCACGCTGGCGCGGCGGGTGGCCCAGGCGGCGGTGACTATAGCGCCGGCGGCGGTGAGCACCAGTAGCAGTGGGGCGTCGTAGTAGCCCTTGCCGCCGGCGAGCAGCACCACGGCGACGACCACCAGCCAGGCCCAGGCCAGCGCCCGGTAGGCCCGCCACTGGGGGCGTCGCAGCAGCGCCACCAGGCCGGCGATCCAGATGGGCACGGCGTAGGGGCTGATGATGACGAACTGCAGGGCCAGTGCGTCGAGCCGCCCACTGTAGGAGCTGTCGCCGCCGGAGATGGATGCGGCCACGGACAACTGCGGGAAGCCGTGCGTGGCCTGCCAGACCAGACTGGGCGCGGCGAGCAGCAGGGCGACGCCGAAGCCGGCGAGCACCCACCGGTCGCGCAGTAGCCGGCGGGGCCCGGCGATCGCCACCCCCGCGAGCAGGCCGACGCCCAGCAGCGCGGGCAGCAGCTTGTTGAGCATGCCGGCGCCGAGCACGAGCCCGATGCCGAGTGCCCAGCGGGTGTCGCCGGTGCGCAGTAGCCGGGCCGTGCACAGCGCCGCGGCCAGCCAGACGAGCATGTCGACGGTGGTGGTGCTGAGCAGGTGGCCGCTGGCCAGCACCAGGCCGGAACTGCCGGCGAGGAACGCCGCGAAGGTCTGCGCGCCCCGTCCCGCTCCGAACTCGTGGGCGAGCGCGGCCACGAGCAGAACGCACCCGCCGGCAATGAACGCCGACGGGGTACGCAGCGCCACCAGGTTGCCGGGCGCCACGGCATCGACGAGCCGGGCCAGGGCCGGCACCAGTGGGCCCTGGTCGACGTAGCCCCAGTCGAGGTTCCGGCCGGCGATCAGGAAGTAGAGCTCGTCGCGGTGGTAGCCGTAGCGGTTGGAGAGGACCAGGAGCGTGACGATCACCCCGCTGGCGACCAGCCAGGGACCGTAGGCCCGTGGACCGGGAGCGGGTGGGGCGCTGGCCGGTCCGGGCTCCTCACGAGATGGGCGAGCCAGGTCGGCGACTGATTCGGCCATGTTCCCATGATGGCTGCCAGCCTGCTCGGCCGCTGCCCCAAAACGTCCTGTCGGCAGTCACGGATCGGCCCCGGTCGAGAGTCCCGCATAGCCAGGTACCCACGGACACGCCGGAACACCGGGTGGTGTTCCGGACGTTGCCGCCGGGGATGCCTCGCCGGTTTCCGGGCTACGACCTGACCCGGCTCGTCCTCGCCGACGCGGGCGAGCCGGATACCCACGCCAAGGTGCTGCCGGAGCCCGAGATGAGCGAAGCGGGGCTGGGGGTGCTCGCCGACTTCGCGGCCGAAACGGCCAGGAACGGCTGGTTGACCATGGAACCTATCCCGGACGATCACCCGCTGGCGGGTTCGCCACTGATCGAGGACCACGTGCGGGTCGGACTCACCGGGGAGGGCGGCGTCGCGAGGAAGAACTCCGGGCGAGCCGGAGCGGGAACGGCGGGATCGATAGACGTCGGCCCCCGGCCGTCGCCGGTGGGTCGCGATCGGGCGGCAGGTACGGGACAGGACGTTTCAGTATCGCATGTGAAGATTTAGGTGTGTCCCCTTTCCTGACAGCGTTCGGGTTGTTTCTGGGAGGCTGTTTTGTCGGGGCAGGTCTCCTGGCCCTCGTGACCGGTGCGGCGCCACCATTCCCGGGGGCGAGTCGGGGCTTTGCTGTCTTGTGCCTGCTCAACGGACTGGGGCTCACCCTGGTGCAGGTTGCGGCACACACCACCGGTGCCGTGGCACTGATCTCCATGGCCATCGCGATCGGGAGTATCTGCCTGGGCATATCCCTGGTGACCCACGACGCCCTGATGTCCTGGGACAAGGCCCGAAACTGGGGCAAGGGGCGGAAGCGGAACTCGGCCGGCTGACGTTGGCACTCGCCGGTCACCCATGACGGTCGTCCGGCGCGGAGACACCGGTACGCTCGGCCGTACAGTCGATCTTGTGGAGGACCCGTGGCCGCCGACTACTCGCCGGTTCCCGAACTCAATCTGCTGAAGGCGTTCCAGGACCGTGTCGGGTTCGGTCAGTATGCCGACGGCTTCGGGCTTTTCGAGTACGACGACACGTCCGGGCTGGCGGCCGGCTGGTCGGACGATCCCGACTTCCTCGACCGGCTGGTGCCGTTCGCCCGGGCCACCGACGGCGGTTCGTTCTACGCCCTGTGGCGGATCGACGACCGCGCCGACCTGGCGAGCCTGCCGGTCGTCGTCTTCGGCGACGAGGGCGGCCAGCACGTCGTCGCCCGCGACCTGCGGGAACTGTTCCGACTCGTCGGCTACGACTGCGAGATCACCGTCGGCTGGGACGACGCCTACTTCTACCGCGGCGACGACCACGAGCACCGTTCCGGCCACGCCGACTACGTCGCCTGGTTGGCCGAGCACTTCGGGTTGACCCCCGCGGACGACCCGGACGCGGTCGTCGCCACCGCCCGGGACGAGTACGGCGAACGGTTCGAGAACTGGTCGGCCAGCTTTCTGCCCGAGTGACGACGCCGGGCCGAGCTCGAGCGAAAACCGAATGCCGACCGGGCCGCGCGTGTATACCGTGCCGGCCATGTCCCTAGAGGTTCGCCCGCTCGAGGCCGCCGACCTGGCCGGCTGCGGCGTGTTGCTGGCCGACCGGCACCGCCGCCACCGGCTCGCCCAGCCGCTGCTGTCGCCGCGCTTCGAAGACGCCGACGCCGCCGTCGCGGAGTTGACCGCCGTCCACGAGACCGAGGACGCGTCCGGCGCGGTCGCGTTCCGGGCCGGCGTACCGGTCGGATTCCTGCTCGGCGCCCCGAAGACGTCGCCGCTGTGGGGGCCGAACGTCTGGGTCGAGGCGGCCGGGCAGGCGGTCACCGACGCCGAGGTGATGCGCGACCTGTACGCCGTCGCCGCGACCCGCTGGGTCGACGAGGGCCGTACCGCGCACTATGTCATCGTGCCGTCCCATGACGAGGACCTGGTCCGTGCCTGGTTCCGGCTGGGCTTCGGCCAGCAGCACGCGCACGCCATCCGACCGGCGGAAAGGCTGGCGCCGGCCGGAGGGGTGTCGGCGCGCCGGGCCACCCGCGCCGACATCCCGGACCTCGCCCGGCTCGACCTCGAACTGCCACTCCACCACGGCCTGGCCCCGACGTTCTCGGCCGGCCGGGTCGGGACGGTCGAGGAGAGCCTCGCCGACTGGGAAGACGACATCGGCAACCCGGAATACGCCACCTTCGTCGCCGAACGCGACGGCAAGGTGATCGGCTCCGCCATCGGGTGCGCGCTGGAGAAGTCGAGCAGCCACCTGAGCCTGGCCCTCCCGGACAACGCCGGCTTCCTCGCGTACGCCGCGGTGTATCCGCACGCCCGGGGTGCCGGCGCCGGCCGGGCGCTCGCTGAGGCCGTCATCGACTGGTCGGTCGACAGCGGCTTCGACAGCGTGGTCACCGACTGGCGGGTGACCAACCTGCTGTCCTCGCGTACCTGGCCGAGGCTCGGCTTCGCCGAGACGTTCCTCCGGCTGCACCGCACGGTCGGCTACTGAGCCCGCCGCCCTACCCGCCGCTGCCGGCGGCGGGTTCAGCGCGGCTGGGGGCCGATGGTGACGACCCGGGCCCAGTTCGGCGGCGTGTCCGGTACGTAGTCGGGATCCTCCTCGTCCCACGCGGCTCTGTGCCGGGGAAACAGGCCCACCACGGTCCGGCACGGCGGCTGTCGGTCCGGCCAGGGGGTCTGCCCGTCGGTCAGCGCCACGATGACGTCCGGCCGGGGCGTCGCCCGCAGCGCCCTGGCGAAGCCGGTACGCAGGTCGGTGCCGCCGCCGCCGACCAGCGGGATGTTCTCGGCGCGGCACACCGGGCGTACCAGGTGGGCCGCGGCATCGCACGACAGCACGGTGACCAGGTCGCGTCGACCGCCCAGTGCGCGGGCGATCGCGGCGACCTCGAGCAGCGCGCTGCCGAGTTCGGCGTCGCTGACCGACCCGGACGTGTCGACGACCACCGAGACCCGGGGTGGCCTGCGCCGCAGGCTCGGCAGGACGATGCCGGGCAGGCTGGTGGACCGTCGCGACGGCCGGCCGTACGTGTAGTCCTCGCCCGCACCGGCGCTGGAGGCGGCCGAGCGGACCGCCGCCCCCAGCAGGTCCCGCCACGGCTGCGGCGGGTGGAACGCCTCCTCCGCCCAGCGTCGCCACCCTTTCGGGGCGTCACCCGGTTGTCCCGTGAGGCCCTGCGCGACCCGGAACCGGACCGCGTCCCGTTCCTGGTCGCTGAGCCCGTACGCGCCGGCCGCCCCGAGGTCCCATTCCCGTTCCAGCCCGTCGGCGCCACTGCCACAGTCCAGCCAGACCAGGCCCTGGGTGTGTGGTCCGAGCCGGAACATGGTCAGGTACTCCTCCATCAGCTTCCCCTCGGGCAGCCTCAGGAGAGCCGGGTCGACGGCGCCTTCGGGGCGGACGAGTCCGTCGCCGTACACGTCGTCGTTGATCTCGCAGTCGGCCGCGATGTTCATCCGCAGCCGTTCACCCCGGCCGGTCAGGCCCTGTTGCGACGCGATCCGGTCGCCGCGGCCGTGGTGGTCACGCAGCAGGTGCGAGACCTCGTGCACCCACACGCCGGCCAACTCCTCGACCGGGGTGCGGTCCACGAACGCCGGCGACACGTAGCACCGCCAGTGCCGGTCCACCGCCATCGTCGGCACCCGCCGTGACTCCACCGGATGCAGGGCGAACAGCGCCGTCGCCAGGTACGGCCGGACCCGGGCGGCGTGCAGCCGGGCGGTGAAGAGCTTCTGGAGGTCGAGTGCACCCCGTACGGCGGCGGTCATCGGCCGCTCCCGACCGCCGCCGCGACCCGGTCGGCGCGCCGGCTCAGCGACACCACTCCGGTGAGGCGCTCGATCGCCGCCGGGACGTCCCAGTCCGGCTGCCGCAGCGCGGCGAGCGTGGTCGCGGGGACGACCACGAGGTCCGGGGCCCCGGTCTCCAGGGCCCGTACGAGAAGGTTCCACGCCGCGTCCCAGCGGGCCCGGTCCGGACGCTCCCGGACCGCCGCGACCACAGCGTCGAGTACGGCCTGGCGCAGGTCGCCCCGTTCGGGCAGTTCGGCCGTTGCCGGGGCGGCCAGCAGCGTCTCGGGATCGGGAAGATCCATCCGGTCCAGGCTGGCGAGCAGTTCGAGCCCCGGCCCGTCCCCGACGGTCCCTCTGACCAACAAGGACAGGACCTCCCGCGAGGACCCGGCCGCGGTGGCGAACGCGATCAGGCACAGCGCCATCTGCCAACTGCGCGGTGACGGCCAGGGGCCGCCCCGGCGGGCTTCGTTGTTCGGCATCTGGTGCACCAGCGCGGGGCGGCCGGTGAGGAGCCCGCACACCGCCCGGCGGGCGTACGCGACCGCCTCGGGCAGCCGCTGCGGGGCGAGCCGGGGCAGTGCCGCCCTGGGCCAGGTCCCGCCGAGGCCGCGTACCACCGTCTCGTGCTGGTAGGTCCACTGCAGGTGGACGAACCGGTTGGCCAGGGGCGCACTCAGCTCCCAGCCGTCGGCCGCGGACGACCGTGGATTGGCGGCGGCCACGATCCGGACACCGGCCGGCAGCCGCAGGGCCCCGATCCGCCGTTCGAGTACGACGCGGAGCAGGGCGGCCTGGACGGCCGGCGGCGCGGTGGACAGTTCGTCGAGGAAGAGCAGTCCCCGCCCGGCGCGGACCAGGCGTACGGCCCAGTCCGGCGGGGCCATCGGGACACCCTGCACCGCCGGGTCGTCGCCGACCACGGGCAGGCCGGCGAAATCGGACGGCTCGTGCACGCTGGCGATCACCGTGGTCAGCGGCAGGTCGAGGGCCGTCGCGAGCTGGTTCAGGGCCGCCGTCTTGCCGATTCCCGGCTCGCCCCACAACAGCACGGGCAGGTCGGCGGCCACGGCCAGGGTCAGCGCCTCCAACTGGATGTCGGGACGCGGCTCGGTGGCGGTGTCGCGCAGGAGGGCGAGCAGGTCGGCGGCGACATCGAGTTCGGTGTGGTGGGGCGTCGCCGGGGTGATGGACGGGTTGGAACTGCGCATGTGGGATCACCTTGGGGTTCGAGTCGGGGCGGCAGCGGTCGCGCCCGTGCCGGGTGGAGATCGGAAAGGTGGGGGAGCGGGCCTGCGGTCAGCGGGGCAGCGCGTGCCGCGGGTGGGTCCGGCACTCGCGACGCAGGCGGTGCTGGTCGGGTCGGCGGGCCAGGGCGCCGATGCGTCCGGCGAGTCCGGCCCGGAACAGTCCGTGCCTGACCCGCCGGAGCGCCGCGGTCTCCAACTCGTCCCGCAGGGCACCGGGGCGTAGCAGCGCGTCGGGTCCGAGAACGGCCTCGACGACGGCCAGGGCACCGGCGGTGTCGCCGTGGTCCAGGCGGGCCCGTACGTCGACGAGGCACTCCGGGTGCCGGTGGGCGTCGTCGATCGCCTGTAGGCAGGGCAGTGGGGTGCCGGTCAGCGCGGCCAGCAGTTCCTCACGGCGGATCTCGGCCGGGTCGTGGTCGAGCGGGACGAGTATGCCGTCGACGAGGCCGATCCGGTGCCGGGCGCCCCGGCACTCGACGAGCCGCGGAACGTGGTCGCCGTCCGCTGCGTGCGCGGCGTCGGCCGGTGGCCGATCCGGTACGAGGGCCTGCGCGACCAGCGGGTGCAGCCGTTCGGGCCCGATCAGCCCGGCGCGCAGCAACGCCAGGTCGGGTAGCTCCCAGGTCGCCGCGTCGGGCAGCACCGGAAGCCCGCGGACGTGGCCCCCGGCGGGCGCCACCGTGATCCTCGGTCCCGGCGACCCGCCGGTGGTGTTCCCGACGGTGGTCAGGTCGAGGAGCAGCCGGCGCCGGGCGCCGATCCGTACGGCGACGGTGCCGGTGGTCCGGCCCTCCGCGCGGAGCAGCAACCCTGCCTCGTCCGCCCACCGGTCCGTCGCGTAGCCGTGGCCTGGCGGCACGAACGGTTCGACAGCGAGATCTTGGTCGCCGGGACACCGGTCCGCGCCGGCCCGGGTTCGCAGTTCACCCGCCCGGCGCGAGTCCCAGAGGTGGCGGTGCAGGTCGAGGCGGAACCGCCGGTCGGGGTGCGGACCCCGGCCGGCTCCGGGCCGGGACCCGTTCCACAGCGTCAGGCTGATCCGTTGGCCGGCGTCCGCCCAGGCCGGGGGAGTCCGGGCCACCAGGTGGACCGGGTCGCCGTCCGCGCCCTCGGCCGGGCCGTAGCGGGTCAGGGAGATGGTCAGGCCCGGTCGGAGCAGCCCGTCCGGTGCGACCCTGGGCATGTGCCAGCGCAGCAGGTCGGGAGCCAGTTGACGGAGGTCGGTCCGGATTCGCGCCGCGAGTTCCTGCCCGTGGGCGTGGGCCACGGAGCGAAGACTCAGGTCGACATCGACGCGGGCGGCGGCGCACGCTCCGGCCCAGTCGCCGACGGCACGGCGGTCGGTCGCAGATCTGATCATGGACGGCGGGACGGCGAACTCGCGCACGTGCCGCCAGACGAGAAGACGGGAATCCCGGTTCGCGGTAGATGGGTGCATCAGCACTCACCTTGTGCGAACGGGGCCCCCAATCTGAAAGAGGAGGTGTTCATCGGGGGCAGCGTACAACCGCCGCACCCGCCACGCCAGACATGGGGCGGCCGGATGCCGGAACCGCTCCGGGCAGACGCGCCACGAACCCGGGGTGGGCACCCGGTCCGGGTGCCCACCCCGTCGCCGGAGAGCGCTACGCGGCCCGGGTGATCCGGCCGATGGTGACCGGGCGGTCGCTCACCGGGCGGTACGTGCTTTCGTTGACGCCCCACCAGTGGCCCAGGATCGTGCCGGCGCTGTCGGTGCGGAACACCATGTGCCCCTCGCCGAGGCCGTCGTATTCGGCGGCGCCGACCGTACGGCTGTCCCGGAAGTCCTGTGGGATGCTGCCCGCGACGCCGTGCGGTTCGCTGGTGCTGTCGAGGACCCGCACCGCCCATTCGATGGTGGCCGGGTTGTTGTCCATGTCGTACGGCGTACGGCCGGCGAAGTACGCGGTGTGGCCGGTGGCCGCGCCGGAGCCGCCGTTGTACCTGATGGCGATGATGTCGCCGACGAACGCGTCGGTCAGCTTGCCGACCTTCTTGACGTGCGGGACGGTGCCGGCGTTGATCGCGTTGTGGTACTGCGCCGAGGTGGGGCTGGTGCTGCCGAAGTGGGTCTGGAAGAAGCTGTTGGTGGCCCAGTCGGCGCCGTACGCCCGCTTGAGCGAGAGGGTGACCATCGGCGCGCAGGTGGCCGTGGCGGTGTACGTCGACGGCGAGCCCGGCGTCCCCCACACCATGGCGCTGGACCCGTTCGGGTTGCCGTTGGCGCCCGGATAGTAGTTGCGGGCGGCCTGGCCGGGCCAGGACAACGCCCCCAACTGTGTCCTGACCTCGTTGGCGGCGATGTAGCCGTTCGCGAAGTAGAAGTCGAAGACGGGGCCGGCGGCGGCCGGTACGGCGGTGGCGGCGGTCATGGCCGCGACGGCGACGGTGGTGGCGATCGCGGTGCGGGCGGCACGAAGCGACGACATGGCTCGAACTCCAGACTGTGGTGGGATTCGGGGCTGGTCGCCCCGGGCTGTCCGGTGTCCATGCTCGCCGCCGCGCCACCCCGGACTCTTCCGGGAAATCCCTAGCGCCGGGGGAATGACGTGACCGGCCATGCGCCCCCCGGAGGAAGCGCATGGCCGGTCGGTTCCGGCGCCGACCCAGGCGGGCCGGCGCCGGAACCAGATCAGCTACCGGTGATCGTGAAGCCCGATCCCGGCTGGATCACGATGTTGCCGTCGGCCGAGTTGGTGATGGTCACGTTCGTCAGCCGGGCGCTGCCGCGGGCACCGCCCATCGCCAGGATGCCGGCCCCGTTGTTCGACTTGTCGATGCGTACGTTCGTGATCGCGACGTTCGGAATGGACCCGCCGCCGGTCTTGAACTGGATGCCGTCGTACGTGGAGTCGTGGATGTCGGTGTCCCGGATGGTGACGCCCGGGATGTCCAGGCCCGCCGCGAAGAGCGTGATCGCGCCGAACTCCTGGTCCTCGTTCCAGAAGGCACCACCGGTGCGGTAGAGCCCGTTGTTGGCGATCAACGTCTGCCCGGAGAACGGCAGCGGGCTGTGGTCGGTCGCCAGCATGATGCCGGGGTAGTTCATGGTGTCGTAGACCAGGTTGTTCTCGATCTTGTTGTCGTAACCGCCGTAGATGGCGATGCCGTTCGCCCGCCAGGGCAGCTGGATGGTGTTGTTGAGGAACTGGTTGCTGTGTCCGATGTCGACTGACGTGTCCTTGACGTACGGGTTGGCCCAGACCGCCAGGGCGTCGTCGCCGGTGGTGCGGAACGAGGAGTTGAAGACCCGCGAGTTGCGGGTGCCGTTGGAGAAGTTGATGCCGTCGGCGTACGTGTTGCGGATCCGCATCCCGCTGAACTCCAGCCCGTCGCCGGGGTTCCACAGCTCGGGGATGTTGCTGTAGTCGCGGCCGACCCAGGCGCCGACGTTGGCGTGCTCGATCCAGACGTTGCTGATCCGGGTGTTCTTGCCGAACCGGCCGTTCAGGCCGACGCCGCCCTCGGCACCGCCCGGCCCGCCCCGGATCCGGCCGGAGCCGAAGATCGCGATGTCGGAGATCTGGGTGTTGTCGTCGATGTCGAAGCCGAAGTTGCCCTCGTGCGGGTGGTTGATGCCGCCGACCACCAGGTGCGGCTCGGTCAGCGTGTAGAGCTGGGAGTGCCACATCCCGGCGCCGCGGATGGTGACGTTGCGGATGCCGACCTGGTTGTGGGTGCCCCGGTTCAGCGGGTCGTCGGTCAGGATCTTCTGCTCCTGCCGCCACTGGCCCGGCGGGATCCACACACAGCTGATGACACCGTTCTGGTCGTCGGTCACCGCCCGCTGCAGCGCGGCGGTGTCGTCGAGACCGTCGTTGGGCACCGCGCCGTACTCGGTGATCGACGTGCACTCGGCCGGCTTGCTCGACGGCGGCGCCACCTGCTCCAGGTCGACGAAGTCGATGATGTAGAAGGAGGCGGTGTCACCGGCGTCGCGCTGCAACTTGAACCGGGTGCCGGGCGGGTACGACTGCCCCAGCAGCGCGTTCGACTCGTCGAACAGCCGCCGGGCGTCGGCCTGCGGGGTGTTCGTCAGCCCCTCCGGGTCGTCGGTGTTGCCGTACAGCCAGCTGTGCCGCGACGACAGGGTCAGCTTCCGGTTGAACGTGCCGTTGACGTAGAGGCTGATGGTGGCCTCGATGCCGCCGCCGTTGGCGGCGTCCGGGATCGAGTTGCGGACCACGATCGAGTTGGCCTGGTTGGTGGAGGTGAACTCGACGAACTGGCCGGTGCTGTTGAGCCGCACCGACTCGCGGCCGGACGACTCGGTGGCGAAGTTGGTGTGCCCGAAGGTGCGCAGCGGGTCGGCCTGGAGCAGGACGCCCTGGTAGTTGGCGTCCTCGGCCTCGTACGACACCCACGGCACGGCCGCGCCGCGGCCGACCACGATCGACCGGGTGAGGGTGTTGTTGCCCTCGTTGGTCTCGGTGACCGTGCTGGTGGCGTCGGCGGTCGCGGTGATCGTCGCCCCGCCGCTGGTCGCGGTCCAGGTGCCGCTGACCGCCACGTTGACCGTCGTGCCGGCGGCGACGGCCGGGGTGGTGCCGTTCAGCGTCGTGCCGCCCACCGTCAGCCGGGTGACCGTGCCGGCGGCCGCGCCGGTGGTGCCACGGTTGTTGACCGCGACGGTGAACGAGACCGCCGCGCCGACCGCCGGGTTCGGCGGGTTGGACGTGATGCCGAGCACCTGCAGGTCGGGTCCGGGCGCCTGGGCGACCACCAGCGGCGTCGGGTTGGCGGCGCTGTTGTTGCCCTCGTTCTGCTCGACGACGGTGTTGGCCGGGTCGACCCGGGCGCTGACGGTGTAGGAGCCCTGGGCCAGGGTGCCGATGGCCCGGCTGACCGGCAGCGAGCCGCCGGCGGCGATCGGGCCGATGTCGGCGCTGGCCTTCACCACGCCGCCCAGCAGGAAGTCCAGCCGGGTGTTGCCGGACACCCGGTCACCGGTGTTGTTCACCGTGGCGGTCAGGCTCAGGTTGGTCGTCTCCGACGGCGACGCCGGGGTCCACGACACGTTCGTGACGGTCAGGTCCGGGTTCGGCGCCGGGGTGCCGCACACTTCCAGTTCGGCCACCTGGCCGGCCGGGGCGCCGCTGTTGGAGTTGAACCGCAGTTGCACGTCCGCGGTGGTCGCGGTGACCGGGACGCGTACGACGTTGTTGCCCTGGACGAACTGGTAGTTCGCGGCGGGCACCAGGCTGGTGTACGTGGTCGCCGCCTGGTCGCGGCCGAGGATCTGGAAGTTCTGGGTACGGGTGCCCCAGGACGGGTCCGGGTTCAGCTTCACGGTGACCGCGGTGACGGCGTGGTTGGCGCCGAGCGCCACGGTCAGGTTCTGCGGGTAGCCGCCGCCCCCCTCCCAGTAGGTGCCGAGCTGGCCGTCGTTGGCCTTCTCCGGGGTGAAGGCGAACGTCGACCCGCTCGCCGTCATGGTCTTGCCCTGCGCGACGTTGACGCACGTCGGCGGCTGGCTGCCGGTACGGGTGGTGGTGTTGCCGAACGCGGACAGGTTGCCGGCGCCGTCGCGGGCCCGGACCTGGTAGGAGACGGTCGCCGTCGGCGGCTGGCTGTCCTGGTACGTCAGCACGGTGCCCAGCGTCGCGATCAGGTTGCCGTCGCGGTAGACGTTGTAGCCGGCCAGCCCGCTGCCGCCGGTGTCGGTCGAGGCGCCCCAGGTCAGCGTGATGGTGTTGCCCGAGGTGCTGTGCGACAGGGTGCCCGGCACGGTGGGCGGGATGCTGTCGGTGCCGGTACGGGTCACCGTGTTGCTGTTGCCGGACCGGTTGCCGGCGTTGTCACGGGCCCGTACGTAGTAGCTGACCGTCGCTGCCACCGGCTGGGTGTCGGCCCACGTGGTGACGGTGCCGACGCTGTGCACCAGGGCACCGTTGCGGTAGATGTCGTAGCCGGCCAGCCCGCTGCCGCCGGCGTTGTCGGTCGACGCGCCCCAGTTGAGAATGATCGTCGTGCCGGAGGCGGTGTAGGACAGGGTGCCCGGCACGCTCGGCGGGGTGGTGTCGGTGCCGCCGCCGGGGCCGTAGATCTCGACCTCGGAGAGCTGCCCGGCCGGCCAGGCGCTGTTGGCGGTGATGTTGATCCGGACGTACCGGGTGGTGGTCCGGTTGAAGGTGATGGTCACCGAGTTACCGGCCACGGCCGGGTCGAAGGTGTACGTACGGGAGGCGACCACGTCGGTGAACGTCGACCCGTTGGTGCTGCCCTGCACGCTCAGCGTCTGGGTACGGGTGTTCCAGCCGGCGGTCGGCAGCTTGAGCACGACCCGGTCGACGGCGGTGGCGGTGCCGAGGTCGACGGTCAGCCACTCGGGGAAGGAGTGGTTGGTGCTCTCCCAGTAGGTGCTCTGGTTGCCGTCGACCGCCCGCGACGAGGCGTAGACGTCGGCGTGGCCGCTCTCGGTGGTGGGGCGGCCCTGGGCGAGGTTGGTGGTCGAGCCGGTCGTGGTGCCGTAGACCTCGAGTTCGGCGAGCTGCCCGGCCGGCCAGCCGGTGTTGGCGGTGATGTGGACCCGGACGAACCGGGTGCTGGTCGCCGGGAAGTCGATGGTCACCGTGTTGCCGCTGGCCGGGTTGAAGACGTGGCCCTGCGGCGTGGTGATGTTGGCGAAGCTGACCCCGTCCTGGCTGCCCTGCACGGCCAGGGTCTGGGTGCGGGTGCCCCAGCCCGGCGGCAGCTTCAGCACGACCTGGTCGACGCCGGTGCTGCCGCCGAGGTCGATCTGGGCCCACTGCGGGAAGGCGTTGTTGGTGCTCTCCCAGTAGCTGCCGGCGTTGCCGTCGTTGAGGTTGCCGGCCGGGTTCTGGCCGTTGGTCGAGCTCGCGGCGGCGGTCTTGCCGAGCGCGAGGTTGGGGCCGCCGGCCGCGTGTGCCACGGCGGTGCCTCCCACGGTGGCGATCACGGCGGCCGCGACCGCTGTCGCCACCGCCCTGATCAGAGCGGATCTTCTCATCACTGTCCTTTTCGCTGTCGGGACGGTTCGGCCGGTGGCGCGGGGGCCACGGGCGCGGGGGTGTGCCGGCGCGGGGCCGGGGTGGGCCGCGAACGGCGAGCGGGACCGGATGGTGTTCACGGGCGGGGTGGGTGCGCGGTGCTGGGTGGGCCGGTGGGCACCCCCGGGGCCGGGGTGGGGGCGACCAGCCGGTGCGTACGGCAGCCGAAGGCATCACCGGGCCTTGTCCGGGACGGAGGAGAGGGGCGGCCACCGTGGGTGTCCGCGTGGGAAATTGCGCCAGCCTGCTTTGAAACAAGCATGGCTTTGTTTGAATCTTTCGTTGCTTGGGGGCGAACTTTACCGACGTGCTACGAAGGCGTCAACGGCGTGATGTCGATGGATGTCTAGGGCGCGGTCAGCTCCCGCTGGAGCAGCAGGGTGTCGATCCACCGGCCGTGCTTGAAGCCGACCGCCCGGAGCCGGCCGGCGTCGACGAACCCCAGGCGGCGGTGCAGGGCGGCCGAGGAGGGGTCGCCCGTGTCGGCGATGACCGCGATCATCTGCCGGCAGCCCGCTGCGGTGGCCCGGCTGACCAGTTCCGACAGCAGGGCGGTGCCGATGCCGTGGCCGGTCGCGGTCGGCGCGAGGTAGACGGTGTCCTCCACGGTGTGCCGGTAGGCCGACTTCGGTCGCCACGGGCCGGCGTAGGCGAAGCCGACCACGTCCCCGCCGGCCTGCGCGACGAGGAAGGGGAGACCCCGGGCCGCCAGGTCCCCGTGCAGCCGGGACCACTCGTCGACGGTCGGCGGGGTCTCGGTGAAGGTGGCGACGGTCTGCTCGACGTAGTGCTTCATGATCTCGGCGACCGCGGTGAGGTCGGCCGAAGTGGCGGGGCGGATGGTCGCTGGAGGCGTCGACACGGGCGTCTCATTTCTCTATAGTGAAATGGAACGCTATTATAGTGAAATGCTCGATCTGGTGAAGCTGGGCGCCCGGGTGCAGGAACTACGCCGCGACCGGGGCATGACCCTCGCCGAGGTGGCCGACGCGGCCGAGGTGAGCGTGAGCATGCTGTCCTCGGTCGAACGCGGCCAGAAGGTGCCGACCGTCGTGGTCCTCGCCCGCATCGCCGACGGGCTCGGCACCAGCCTGGCCGACCTCGTCACCGAGGCCGAGCACGTACGCGTCGTCGTCCGCCGCGCCACCGAGCAGGACACGGTCGAGGAACCCGGCGGATGGCGGCGGACCATCGTCAGCCCCGTGGTGCCCGGGGTGAACTTCGAGTGGATACGCACCACCCTGCCCGCCGGCTGCGACGCCGGCGAGTTCCCCGCCTACGCGCCCGGCTCCCACGAGTTCGTGGCGGTCGAACACGGCACCCTGCGGCTGAGCCTCACCGACCGGGTGGTCGAGCTGCGGGCCGGCGACTCCGTCTACTTCGCCGCCGACACCCCGCACGCCTACGCCAACCCCGGCACCGAGCCGTGCTCCTACCACGTGGCGGCACTGATCATGCGACCCCGGACCGCGCGTACCCGCCCGGACGGACCGGCCGACCCGGCCGCCTGACGGCGGCCGGGCACCCGGGCTCGCCGGTGGGCGTCAGGCGCCCGGTTGGTACGCCGCCAACGCCTTGAGCAGCAGGTCGACCAGCTCGCGGCAGTCGGCCTCGCTGATGGTGAGCTGGGGCAGCAGCGGCAGCACCCCGAGCGAATAGCTGGTCAGCAGCCCCTGGTCACGGCAGGCCAGCCGGAACCGGTTCACCTCCCGCACCCGCCACGGCTCGCCGTTCTCGTCGACCAGTTCGATGCCGAGCAGCATCCCCTCGCCGCGTACGGCGCCCAGCCGCGGCTCCGACTCCGCCGCCGCGGCCAGCATCGCGACCAGGTCGGCGCTGCGCCGACGTACGCCGTCGAAGAAGCCGTCGGCGGTGAGGACGTCGAGTACGGCCAGCCCGGCCGCCGCCCCGAGCGGGTGGCCGTCGGTGGTGGAGCCGTTGGGGAAGCCGAGCCGCACCGGCGGGTGGGTCAGCGCGTCGAAGACGTGCGACCCGACGGCGAGCACGGCCAGCGGGAAGTAGCCGGCGCTCAGCCCCTTGCCGAGCACCAGCATGTCCGGCACCTCGGTCAGCCGCTCGATGTACGTCATCGCGCCGACCCGGCCGGCGCCGGTGGTCACCTCGTCGGCGATGGTGTGGATGCCGCGCCGCCGGCACTCGACGATCAGCGTCTCCAGGTAGTGCGGCGGCGCCGGCAGGAACGAGGTGCCGGAGACCGGCTCGAACATGACCGCCGTGACGTGGTCGGTGCCGACCGACTCGATGGCGTCGAGGACCGGCCGGACGCACCCACCGGTGCAGGCGCCGGGCTCGCACGACACCGGCGGCGGGGTGGTGACATGCACGACGTGCTGGTCGACCGGCGCGGAGTAGTCGTGCAGGACCGGCTCGTCGGTCAGCGCCGTCGCCAGCGGCCCGGTGCCGTGGTAGGCGCTGTGCAGGGCGATCACGGTGTGCCGGTCGGTCTCGCCGGTCATCCGCCGGTAGAACCGGGACAGCATCGCCGCCGACTCGGTCATCTGGCTGCCGGTGTTGCCGAACCGGATGTGCCGCAGCGGCGCCGGCAGGGTGGCCGCGAGCGCCGCGGCGTAGTCCACGGTGGACTGCGGCGGGTGCTCGTAGCGCATCACGGTGCCGGACGGCAGCACGTCGAGCTGGCGGGCCATCGCCCGCTTCACCGGCTCGCAGGAGTAGCCGAGGGTGACGTTCCACATCGACGAACGGGCGTCGAGGTAGCGCCGGCCGCCGGCGTCGACCACGTGGCTGTCCGCCCCGCTGACCAGGAACATGTCCGGATCGTTGTCGCGCAGGAACTCGCCCATCGGGGTCAGGCCGTGCCAGACGGCGTACCCGCTGCTTTCGATCATGGGTTCTTCCTCCGCAGGTCGGGGGCGAAACTGTGCAGGGCCGCGTCGACGATCCGGTCCACGTCGGGCAGCAGGGGAGCGAGCAGGGTCGGGCTGACCGGCGCCGGCACCGGGGCACCGGTCAGCAGGTCGATCCGCCCGGGGTCGGCCACCCCGGTCTGGACCAGGTGCAGGGCGAGGTCGGTCATCACCGAACCGGAGCGCGGCTCCTCGTCGACGAGCAGGACCGGCCGGTCCGGCAGGACCATCGCGGCCACCCCGTCGCGGTCGAGCGGTGCCGCCGTACGCAGGTCGACGACCCGGGCGTCGACGCCCTGCCCGGCCAGCCGGTCGGCGGCACGCAGGCAGGCGGCGACCGTGTTGCCGATGCCGACCATCGTCAGGTCGGCGCCGGGCCGGGCCAGCCCGGCGACCCCGAACGGCAGCGCGGCCGGCGACGGCTCGGGCTCGGGCAGCTCCGCCCAGTCCGGGGTGAACAGCAGCGGCGACTCCAGCACGACCACCGGGTCGGGATGGGTCAGCGCGGTCCGCAGCAGGCCGGCGAGCGAGTTCGGCGAGCCGGGTACGGCGACCACCAGGCCGGGGATCCGGCTCAGCAGCCCGTACGGGGCGTGCTCGTGCTGGGCACCGAGGTGCTCGCCGCCCCGGCTGAAGCCACGGACGACCAGCGGCACCGAGAACTGCCCGCCCGACATGTAGCGCCAGGTGGTGACCTGGTTGACCAGCTGGTCGAAGGCGCTGTAGAGGAACGCGATCCGGGCGATGCTGACCAGCACCCGCCGGCCGGTCAGGGCCATGCCGAGCGCCATGCCCAGCATCGCGTTCTCGGCGATCGGCATCCGGACCATCCGGTCGCCGCCGTACCGCGCGACCAGGTCGTCCTGCTGGTAGGTGCAGAACATGCTCATCGTCGGCTGGGCGGTCAGCGCGTCACGGACCGCCGCCCCGATCGGGTGCGGGCGGCTCACCGGGCCGCGCCGATCAGCGCGTCGCCGGTGACCGTGATCCCGGTCGCGGCGGTCGCCGGGTCGGGCCCACCGGCGTCGACCACCCGGCGGATCAGCGCGTCCGTCCCGGCGGCGACCTCGGCACGCAGCGCGGTCAGGTCGGCGGTGATCCGGTCGGCGGCGACGGTGAGCGGGTCGCGGGCCAGCCAGCGTTCGCGTTCGGCCGCCGGGCGGTATTCCGCCGGCGGCCGTGGACCGAGCTGGGAGTGGAAGTGCCGCAGGTAGGTGTGGGCGACCAGCACCCCGACCCCGCCACCGTCCCGGCAGGCGGCGAGCGCGCCGGTGGCTGCCTCGTGCACCGCCTCGACGTCGTTGCCGTCGACCTCGACGTGCGGCAGCCGCAGGCCACGGACGAGTTCGGTCGGGGTGAGGTGGCGTACCAGCGGGCTGGCGGTGCGGTCCTGCCAGCCGTTGTCCTCGCAGACCACGAGCAGCGGCAGCCGCTGCGCGGCGGCGATCATCAGGGTCTCGTACGCGCCACCGGCGCTCAGCGCCCCGTCGCCGCAGAAGACGATCACGGCCCGGCCGGCGCCGTCGAGCTTCGCGGACATCGCCGCGCCGGCCGCGATCGGGAGCTGGGCCGCGACGATCGACGTCGACCCGAGCAGGTGGTTGGCCCGGTCGGCGAGGTGCATCGAGCCGGACTTGCCGCCGCAGACCCCGCCGTCGCGGCCGAGGATCTCGCGCAGCAGCGGCTCGGGCGGGCTGCCGGCGGCGAGGGCGTGACCGTGGCAGCGGTAGAAGCTGACCACCCACTCGTCCGGCCGGCGGGCGGCGAGGACGCCGACGGCGACGGCCTCCTGGCCGGTGTAGGGATGTGTCGCGCCGGGCACGAGCCCCTGCCCGGCCAACCGCAGCACGCCCTCTTCGAAGAGTCGTATTTCGAGCATGGCGCGGTATGCGGACAACAGATCCATGGTGCGGTCCCGTCAGGAGTTCGTTGGCTTGCGTGGTGCGGTTCCGGGCGGAGGAAACGCAGGACGCCGGGTACGCCGTACGGCTCGTGACTAACTGCTGGAGCCAGCTTTCGGGCTGGTCGGCTCGGCTGTCAACAAAACCTCAGAGGATGGCGCGTTAGTGCCACTCTCGGTGGGCCGATCATCGACCGATGTCGGCATCATTGTGCCGAACCGGGTGTTCCGTACGATGCTCGCGCCGGTGCCGGCCAGCGCCGCGGCGGCGAAGGCGAGCAGGGTCGGGACCATGCCCCACCACTGGGCCAGCGCCCCGCCAAGCAGGGCGCCGACCGGGATGGCCAGCGCGCCGATCGTCCGGCTCATCGCGATCACCCGACCCAGCTGGTGGGTCGGCACCAGCGACTGCTGGAGGGTGGCGGTGGCGATGAACCACACCGTCGCGCAGTAGCCGAAGACCGCCTCGTAGGCGACCAGGGCGGCGAACGGCGGGGCGATCGCGGCGGCCGGGATCAGGAACAGGGCGGCCCCGGCCAGCGGGGCGAAGAACGGCACCACCCGCACCATCCGCAGCCTGCGGATGACCCACCCGGCCGTCCCGACCGCCACCAGCGACGCCACGCTGTTGACCACGTAGGCGGCCCCGACCAGGCCCGGCGACAGGTGCAGTTCCTGGTAGGCGAAGACGAGGTAGAGCGCGCCGAGCGCCGAGCCGCCGAAGTTGAGCGCCGCGGCGGTGACCGCGATCCGGACCAGGAGGGGCTGGCCGCGCAGCACCGCGACGCCGTCGCGCAACGCCCGGACCATGCCGGACGCCTCGGCGGACCGGCGGGCCAGCGCCTCGCGGGAGGGGCGCATCGTGGCGAAGGCGAGGATGGACAGCACCCGGGTGCCCGCGTCCACGCCCATCGCCGCCGCCGCGCCCCACCACTGCACCAGCGTCCCGGCGACGGCCGGCCCCGCCACCTGCCCGACCGACCGGGCCCCGGCCATCGCGGAGTTCGCCGCGACCAGCTTGTCGCGCGGCACGAGCACCGGTACGACGGCCTGCAGCCCGATGGTGATCAGCCCGCCGAGCACCCCGGTCACGACCGCGACGGCGCCGAGCAGCACCAGCGAGAGCAGGCCGCCGACGGCGGCGACCGGCACCAGCAGGACGGTGAGGCCGTAGCCGAGGCTGGCCAGGATCAGCAGCCGCCGCGGCGACCGGGCCCGGTCGACCAGCACGCCGAGCACCGGCGCGGCGAACGCCTGCGCCCCGAACTCCAGCGCGAAGAGCACGCTCGCGGCCAGCGGCGACGCTCCCAGGTGGAGGATCGCGAGGGTGGGCAGGGCGAGCGCGGTGATCTGGGTGCCGACCACGCCGACACCGTGCGCGGTGACGAGCGATCCGAGCCCGTGACCGGCCGTACGGGACCAGGGTCTGCGGCGGGTTGCCATCGACGCAGCTTAGTTCGACCCGGGTCACGCTGACCGCGAGTAGCAGCCTTGACGCGGTCCGTAGGGCCAGTTAGTTTGGTCAATCTCCGGGCGGAGAGTGGCCGGCTGCGTGTTTCGCCTCATCGAGGCGTGTCACGGGCCCGGCCACGGGCAGGACATGCGGCGCCACGGGTCGGCCGGCATCCCACCGGCGGGCCACGGTCCTCAAGGTCCGCTCGCACCGCACTGGAGCAGTCATGGCACTTCACCGCGCAGACGAACTCGACAGCGACGCCGCCGCCTACCGCATCTTCGGCGCGACCCGCGACAAGAAGTCCTGGCGCGCGACCGACATCATCGGCGACGCCATGCGCCGCAAGGACTGGGACCGCACCGAGTCCGCCTGGCGGGTCGCGTCACGCGGCTACTACGCCGAGCAGGCCGGCCTGGTCGCCGCCGCCACGCTGGCGACCCACACCGAGGACGCGCCGCTGCGCTTCAGCCTGGCCCTGGCCACCGCCGACGAGGCCCGGCACGCCGACGCCTTCTACCAGTACGCCAAGGCGATCGGCGGCGAGCCGGAACCGGACGCCCCGGAGACGGTGGAACCACTCAACGAGATGCTGGTCAGCCTGCCGCACATGGGGCGGGCGCTGGTGCACACCATCCTCGAAGGGCTGGCGGCCGACGAGTTCATCCTCTTCCAGGAGATCTTCGCCGGCGACCCGCTCGGCCGGCTCTACGAGGCCGTACGCGGCGACGAGATCCACCACATCGCCATCGGCCTGAACTACCTCGCCCGGGTCTCCAAGACCCGCCAGGGCGCCGAACTCTGGCGCGAACACGGCCAGGAATGGCACGACCTGGGCTTCAACATCACCTCTCTCGACAGCATCTCCGCCAAGTGCGGTGCGCTGACCGGCCGCGACCCGAAACGGATCAAGGCCTGGTTCGTCCGCCGGCACCGCGCCCGGTTGCGCGCCGCCGGTGTGGAGTTCACGAGGGGAGGTGAGCAGAAATGAAGATCAAGAAGGTGGGCCTGAAGAAGGTCACGCACGGCACCTGCAAGTACATCGCCGACCTGAAGAAGGCGACGAAGTGACCGCGGCGTCCGGGCGGGCCGGTCCCGCCCGGACGCCCCACCCGTGCCCGACCCCCGCGACGGGAGGTGAACACGGATGAAGATCAAGAAGGTGGGCCTGAAGAAGGTCACCCACGGCACCTGCAAGTACCTCGCCGACCTCAAGAAGGCGAAGTGACCGCCGCGTCCGGGCGGGTCCGTCCCGCCCGGACGTCGCGCACCCGTGCCCGACCCGGCGATGGGAGGTGAACACGGATGAAGATCAAGAAGGTGGGCCTGAAGAAGGTCACCCACGGCACGTGCAAGTACCAGGTCGACCTCAAGCGGTCGGCCAAGTGATCCAGACGCCCGGGCGGTGCCAACGCCCCGCCCGGGCGTACCCCCGGCCCACCAGTCTGCGGAGGTGACCCGTGGCCATCTGCCTCGCGGCCATGCCGTGGCAGTCGCTGGACTGCCCCTCGCTGCCCCTCGGCCTGCTCAAGGCCATCACCGTCGCCACCGGACGGCCCGAGCCGGCGACCTACCACGGCGGCACCCGGTGGGCCGAGTTCCTGCTCGCCGCCACAGACGGCGGGATCGGGCCGGCGGAATACACCGACGTCGCCGAATCCGGCCTCTTCCACGGACTGGGCGACTGGGTCTTCGCCGGGGTGCTGCACGACGACGACGAGTTCGGCGTCGCCGAGCTGCGGCGGTACGCCGCCGACCTCGACGTCGACATCGACGTGGTCACCCGGATGCGCCCGCACGCCGCCGCGTTCGTCGACGCCGCCGCCCGCGACATCCTCGCGACGAACCCGACCATGGTCGGCTTCAGCACCACCTTCATGCAGAACGCGCCGAGCCTGGCCACCGCCCGCCGGCTGCGCGAACTGGCACCCGACCTGATCATCGTCTTCGGCGGCGGCAACTGCGACGGCGCCATGGGCACCGCCATGCACCGCAACTTCCCGTTCATCGACCACGTCATCCGGGGCGAGGGCGAGATCGCCTACCCGGCCCTGCTCGACGCCATCGACGGGAAGATCCCGTACGCCGACGTACCCGGACTGTCCTGGCGCGACGGCGACCAGCGGCACGACAACCCGCAGGGCGGCCTGGTCCCGCCCGGACTCATCCCGGTGCCGGACTTCGACGACTGGTTCGAGCTGATGGCCGACTCACCGGTCAACGAGTACGTCGAACCGAAGCTCGTCCTGGAGAGCGCCCGCGGCTGCTGGTGGGGCGAGAAGCACCACTGCACGTTCTGCGGCCTCAACGGCACCGGCATGCAGTTCCGGGCCAAGTCGCCGGACGCCGTGATCGCCGAACTGACCACACTGGTCAGCCGGCACCAGACCCTCGACGTGATCATGGTCGACAACATCATCGACAACCGCTACTTCCGCGACGTGCTGCCCCGCGTCGCCGACCTCGACTGGGACCTGCGCATCCACTACGAGGTGAAGTCCAACCTGCGCCCCGACGAGATCGAGGCACTGCGGCAGGCCGGCGTCACCCACGTCCAGCCCGGAATCGAGTCGCTGATCAGCCCCGTACTCAAGCTGATGGACAAGGGCGTCACCGGCGTCCGCAACGTCCGTACGCTGCGCGACTGCGAATCCGCGGCGCTGACCGTGACCTGGAACTGGCTCTACGGCTTCCCGAGCGAGCGCGGCGCCGACTACCAGGCGATCCTGCGCCAGGTGCCGGCCCTGATCCACCTCCAGCCGCCGGCCGGCCTGGCCCGCATCCTGCTCGAACGGTTCAGCCCCTACTTCGAGAACCCGCTGCTCGGCTTCCCCGAGCGCCGGCCGGCCCGGCTCTACGACCACGTCTACGCGCTGCCGGCCGACCAACTGACCGACATGGTCTATCTCTTCGACACCGAGCCGGCCGGACTGTCCGACGCCGACGCCGAACCACTCGCCAAGCTGATCAACCTGTGGAACGACGGATACCCGTCCAGTGCGCTGCGGGTGGTGCGCGACGACGACGAGGAGATCGTGATCGCCGACCGGCGGGTCGGCTGGCCGGAACGCGACCACCACATCGTGGGGGCGCCGTTCGTCGCCGGCTACCGGGAACTGGGCAACGGCCGTACGGCGAAGGCCCTCGCGGCCCGGCTCGCCGGATACGGGCTGCCGGCCGAGAAGGTCGACGCCTGGCTACGGGAACTGTCCGAGCACGGGCTCGTCTTCACCGAACAGGACCACTGGATCGCACTCGCGACCACCACCGAGCCGCTGAAGGTGGGCTGACGATGACCACGACGACCCGACCCGCGGTCGACATCGCCGCGCTGCGCGCCGACCCGGCGGCCCACAGTCTCCAGGTGGTCGACCTGCCCGAGCCGCTGCGGTTCGGGCAGGACCCGGTGCGGGACCTCGAACACCTGCGGCTGCTGCGCACCCTGACCAGCCACGCCGTACGGCTGCGCTGGACGATCAGCGGCCGGCCGGCGTTCCCGCTGGAGACGTACGCCCACTTCGTCGCGCCGTCCGACGGCGTCGGCCTCGACGGCATGAACCACGCCGTCGAGTGGGCCCGCGACTACCGGTACGGCACGTACTACTACCGCCGCGGCCCCGGCATCGTCACCGTCAAGGACGTCCGGCCGGGGCAGCCCGGCGCCCGGATGGTGATCGAGGAGGGCGCCGACCGGTTCGAGCGGCTGGCCGAGTCACCCGACGGCGTCCCCGGTCCGGGCGACGACGAACTCGTCGCCGACGCGGTCGAGGCGGGGCTCGCCGTCGAGGCGGGCGGCCGGGCGCTGGTGCTGCCGTACCGGATGCGGCACTGGCCGGTGCCCTACCTCGCGGTGTGACGGGCGGGCGCGGTTGCCGGCCGGGTGGGCGGCTTCAGACCCAGCCGCGCCGGGCCGCCTGTACCCCGGCCTGAAAGCGGGTGGCGGCGTCGAGGCGCTGCATCAGCACCGCCACCCGCCGGGCGAACGTCCGCTTGCTCATGTGCAGCCGCGCCGCCGCCTGCTGGTCGGTGAGCCCGTCGCCGAGCACCCGGACCAGGTCCCGCCCGCCCTCGACGCCGTCGATCCCGGCGGCGACCCGGGCCGCCTCCGCCCGCCGCGCCGCGGCCTCCCAGGCGGCGCCGTAGGCGGCCGCCAGCGAGCCGGCCAGCACGACGTTGCGCATCCTGGTCAGCCGGTCCGCCTTCGGATGCCCGGAATCCTGGTAGGGCAGGTAGAGCACGGCCCGGTCCCGGATCACGAGGAAGTAGGGGATCTGCGACGACGCCGGCAGGGCGATCCCGCTGCGGGCCAGGGCGGCGAGCGGCCCGGCCGGCGGTTCCGGTACGGCGGCGTGCAGCAGCCGGACGGTGACCCCACGGGCCCGCAGGCTCTCGAAGAGGTGCGCCGGCAGCGGCAGCCGGTGCGGTGCCGGCACCAGCACCAGCAGTTCGTCGCGGGTCAGTTCGGCCAGCTCGGCGGCGACCAGGGCGAGGTTGATCTCGGCGGCCGGACCGCGCCGCTCCTGGTACGTGGCCCGGTGCGGCAACGTCCGGTCGGGTCCGGCGGCCAGCCGCGTCGACGCGGCGGCGGTGTCGTCTCCGGTCACGTGATCACCCGTCGACCGCGGGAGTGTGCCACTCGGGCGCCCCGACGATGTCCCAGCCGTTGATGACACCGGTCAGCCGGGCGCACAGCTCGTGCAGGCAGTGCTGGGCCCGCTCGTCGTCGGCGACCGCGACGAACGCGGCGATCCACATCATCCCCGCCCGCTCGATGACCTTGACGTGCTCGACCCGGTCGGTCTCGGCGCGCAGTCCGAGGACCAGGTCGCGCAGCGTCTCCGGCGTCAGCGGGGTGCGGTCCTCGCCGACCGGGGCGAGGGATACGGCCGATAACTGCATGTTTTCCGTCCAGGGGTCGCGGACATCCTTGCGGATTCATTCTTTTCTTTGTCTTCGAATGCGGTCAACGAGCGGAAATAGGCGTGAAAACGCCTGGCGCGATCACGCCACGGCGGCCGTCGGCACCCTTGCCAACCCGAAGATCGTCTGAGACGGTGTTCGGCAGGGCGAGGAGGCCGAGTTGTTCAGATCCCTTGGTCTGTCGACGACGGCGGAAGCCGTCTACCGCGCGATGCTGGCGGAGCCGACCTGGGGAGTGGCCGAACTCGCGCGATCGGTCGAGGTGTCGACGCGCCAGGTGCACGACGCGCTCGACGAACTGATCGAACTCGCCCTGGTGCGGGAGTCGGGCGACATCCCGGGCCGGCTGCGGCCGACGAACCCCGAGGTCGGCCTCGCCCCGCTGCTGGCCCGCGCCAGGGCCAGCATCGCCCGGCAGCAGTACGAGATCGAGGCCACCCAGGCCGCCGTGGAGGCGCTCGCCGAGGCGCACAGCGACAACCGGCATCGCGACCGGCTGGTCCGCCTGCCCACCCTCGACGCGGTGCGGGACCGGCTGGAACACCTGGCCGCCCTGGCCGGCTCCGAGTGCCTGTCGTTCATTCCGGGCGGCCCGCGCAAGTTCGACGCCATCGCGGTCAGCCGACCATTCCACCGCCGCGCACTCGAACACGGAATCGCGGTCCGGGCCGTCTATCAGGACAGCTTCCGCAACGACCCGGAAACGCTGGCGTACGCGCGCTGGTTCAGTGAAATGGGAGGAGAGGCCCGGACCGTCCCACTAATCCATTTTCAACTGACAGTCGTCGATCGTCGGCTGGCCCTGCTCCCGATAGACCCGGCCGACCCGCGCAAGGGCGCGGTCGAGATCCACAGCCCGGGGGTGACCACCGCCGTCTGCGCCCTCTTCGACCAGGTGTGGTCGTCCGCCACCCCGTTCGGCAGCGCCGCGCCCGTCGACGACAACGGTCTCGAACCGCCCGAACGGGAACTGCTCCGGCTGCTCGGCGACGGCCACACCGACGAGTCGGCCGCCCGCCGGCTCGGCCTGTCCGTCCGGACGATCCAGCGGATGATGTCCGACCTGACCGACCGGCTCGGTGCCGCCAGCCGCTTCCAGGCCGGCGCGAACGCCGTACGCCAGCGCTGGCTGTGAGCACCGGACCGCCCGGATCATCGACTTTCGGCGACTGGTCGCCGGCCGTCCCCGACACCTAGCGTGGTCGACAGGGCGAGCCGGACCCGGCCCGCCACCGTCACACGGAGGGAACCGATGGACGCCCGCAAGACCGGCAAGCAACCCGCGGCCCGCCACGGTGCCGGCGACAACCAGACCTACCTCGGCGTCCCACTCCTCAACAAGATCGTCCTCTTCGCCGGGCTGCCCGCCCTCGTACTGGTGCTCGGGTTCGGCCTTCCCCCGCTCGCCCGCTGGGCGCTGAGCTGGGAGGTCGGACTGCCGATGGGCTTCGTCTTCCGGCTCTTCGCCGGCATCGACCGACCCTGGGAGATCGCCGTCAACATGGCCATCTGGCTCGCGGTGGTGGCCGGGATCGCCCTCACGACGATGACCGAGTCGCTGAAGCTGACGGTTGGCGACACCGAGCTGCGGATCGAGCGGGGCGAGGAGAAGTGGACCATCCCCCGCGCCGACGTGGCCGCCGTCTTCGTCGACGGCACCAAGGTCGTCGTCCTCGACCACGAGTCCCGCCAACTGCTGTACGAGACCCACGAGGCCGCCCCGACGGTCATCGCCGACGCCTTCCGCGGACACGGATACCCGTGGCGGGACACCGACCCGTTCACCGACCTCTACCGCCCCTGGCACGTCCACACCGCCGACCTGCCGCCCGCCGTCCACGACCTGCTCGCGATCCGCGCCTCGGCCCTGAAGAAAAAGGCCCACAAGGAGGTACGCGACCTGCGCGGCGCGATCCTCAAGCTCGACTACGCCGTCCGGGACGAGGGCACCCAGCAGTACTGGCGCCCCCTCGTACGGTCGTGACCCGGTGCTCTCCGCCGCCACCGGACAGCCGCGAACCGGCGGCGTCGCTACCGTGACCGGTATGGTCCGCGTCCTCCTCGTCGACGACGACTCCATGGTCCGCCTCGGGCTGGCCACGGTCCTCGGCGCCGGCCGGGACATCGAGGTGGTGGGGGAGGCGGCCGACGGCGCCGAGGCCCTGGCCGCCGTTGCCCGGCTGCGGCCGGACGTCGTACTCATGGACATCCGGATGCCCGGCATGGACGGCCTGGCCGCCACCGAGGCCCTGCGTACGGTCGCCGGCGGACCGGCGGTCATCGTCCTCACCACGTTCGACACCGACGCCCACATCCTCCGGGCGCTGCGCGCCGGCGCCAGCGGCTTCCTACTCAAGGACACCCCGCCGCTGGAGATCATCGACGCGGTGCGCCGGGTCGCCGAGGGCGAGTCGATGCTGTCCCCGTCGGTGGTCGGCAGGTTGATCGAACACGTGGTGCGCGACGAGGACCGCGCCGACCGCACCGACCGGGTGGCGCGGGCCCGGAGCATGCTGGGCCGCCTCACCGGACGGGAGCGCGAGGTCGCCGAGGCGGTCGGCCAGGGCCTGTCCAACGCCGAGATCAGCCTCGAACTGTTCATGAGCGTCGCCACCGTCAAGGCGTACGTCTCCCGGCTGCTGACCAAGATGGAGTGCGCCAACCGGGTGCAGGTCGCCATCCTCGTCCACGACGCCCGGGGCTGACGCGGCCCCGGCGCCTGGCCGGAGGCCGGTCAGCCGGTGCGGTCCTTCAGCGGATACGGGATGAAGGTGCTGCGGTTCTCGTCGAGGTCGAGGCGGCGGCTGATCGGGGCGGCGGCCCGCTGCGGGCAGGTCATCCGCTCGCAGGTCTTGCAGCCGGGGCCGATCGGGGTCGCGGCGTCGGTGGCGTGCAGGTCCATGCCGGCGGAATAGACCAGCCGGCCGGCGTGCCGGGTCTCGCAGCCGAGCCCGATGGCGAAGACCTTGCCGGGCTGGCCGTAGCCGCCGTGGTGCCGGATCACGGTGCGGGCGATCCACAGGTAACGCTGCCCGTCCGGCATCGCCGCGACCTGGGTCATCACCCGGCCCGGCGCGCTGAACGCCTCGTACACGTTCCACAGTGGACAGGTGCCGCCCGAGCGGGAGAACGGGAACCCGGTCGCCGACTGCCGCTTGGACATGTTGCCGGCCCGGTCGACCCGCACGAACGAGAACGGCACGCCGCGCGCCTTCGGCCGCTGCAACGTGCTCAGCCGGTGACAGACGCTTTCCCAGCCCATCGCGAAATGGTTGGTCAACAGGTCGATGTCGTAGCGCATCGTCTCGGCCGCGGACAGGAACCTCTGGTACGGCAGGATCACCGCGGCCGCGAAGTAGTTGGCCAATCCCACCCGCATGAGAATCTGCGTCTGCACATCGTCGAACCGCTCCTGTTCGATGATCTCGTCAATGATGTCGGTGTATTCGAGAAGCGCGATCTGGGCACCCATCCGGATCGCCTCCTGCCCGGCCCGAAGCGACGTCGACAGGTGCAGGGTGCGGGTCTGCGGCCGGTAGCGGTGCAGGTCGCCGGCGAGCGCGTCGGTGTCCTGCCGGGCGATCCGGATGCCGTGCCGGTCGGCCAGCCGGTCCCGCAGCGCCGACCGGGCCTCACCGCGCCGTACGCCGATGCTCCCGGCCAGCGCCTCGGCCGCCTCGTCCAGCTCCGGCACGTAGTTCTGCCGCCGGTAGAAGAAGTCGATGACCTGGTCGTGCGGGCTGCGCCCACCGACGGTGTCGCGGTCGCCGACCAGCTCGGTGAGCTGCTCGTTGACCTGCTGGTAGCGGCGGTGCAGGTCGATCACCGCCTCGGCGACCTCGGGCAGCCGGCTGGCCAGCTCGGTCAGGTCGGGCACGCTGGCCCGGGCACCGAGCGCCTCCCGCAGGTTCGCCACCAGCCGGGGCGCGTCGTGCGGGGCGAAGAACGCGGTGTCGATGCCGAAGACCTCGGTGATCCGCATCAGCACGGCGACGGTCAGCGGCCGGGTGTCGTGCTCGATCTGGTTGAGGTAACTCGGCGAGATGGCGAGCTGCCGGGCCAGTTCGATCTGGCTGATGCCCCGGTCCTCGCGCAGCCGGCGCAGCCGGGCGCCGGCGAACGTCTTGGTCATCGCGACTCCTCTCCGGCCGGGATTCCGACACGTTAACACCTCTGCTAAAGGACCCTTTCGCAAGTTGGCAAAAAGCGCTTTCCAGTTTTCAATAATTGGCCGATTACGTATCTCGACCCGATGATCCGCCCGGTGCCATGGTGGGGACACGCCGTTCCCGGATGACCGAAGGAGAGCCCCATGAGCACAGCGGCAGAGCAGTTGCGGAACGAGTGGGCCACCCAGGCCCGGTGGCAGGGCGTCGAACGCACCTACCGCGCCGAGGACGTCGTACGGCTACGCGGGGCGATCCAGGAGGAACACACCCTCGCCCGGCGCGGCGCGCGGCGGCTGTGGCAGCTCCTGCACGAGGAGGACTACATCCACGCCCTCGGCGCGCTCACCGGCAACCAGGCCGTCCAGATGGTCCGCGCCGGCCTCAAGGCCATCTACCTGTCCGGCTGGCAGGTCGCCGCAGACGCCAACCTGTCCGGCCACACCTACCCCGACCAGAGCCTCTACCCGGCCAACTCGGTGCCCGCCGTGGTCCGCCGGATCAACAACGCGCTGCTGCGCGCCGCCCAGATCACCACCGCCGAGGGCACCCCGACCGACCACGACTGGCTCGCCCCGATCGTCGCCGACGCCGAGGCCGGCTTCGGCGGCGTCCTCAACGCGTACGAGCTGATGACCGCGATGATCGCGGCCGGCGCGGCCGGCGTGCACTGGGAGGACCAACTCGCCTCCGAGAAGAAGTGCGGCCACCTCGGCGGCAAGGTGCTCATCCCGACCGGGCAGCACGTGCGGACCCTCAACGCCGCCCGGCTCGCCGCCGACGTCGCCGGCGTACCGTCGGTGATCGTCGCCCGGACCGACGCGCAGGCCGCCACCCTGATCACCACCGACGTCGACGAGCGGGACCGGCCGTTCACCACCGGCGAGCGGACCGCTGAGGGCTTCTACCGGGTACGCAACGGCATCGAGCCGTGCATCGCCCGCGGCCTCGCCTACGCCCCGTACGCCGACCTGCTCTGGATGGAGACCAGCAAGCCGGACCTGGAGGTGGCCCGGCAGTTCGCCGAGGCGATCAAGGAGCGCTACCCGGACCAGCTGCTGGCCTACAACTGCTCGCCGTCGTTCAACTGGCGCAAGCACCTCGACGACGCCACCATCGCCAAGTTCCAGCGCGAACTCGGGCACATGGGCTACAAGTTCCAGTTCATCACCCTGGCCGGCTTCCACGCGCTGAACTACTCCATGTTCGACCTGGCCCGCGGCTACGCCGCCGACGGGATGCCGGCGTACGTCTCCCTCCAGGAGAGGGAGTTCGCCGCCGAGGCCGCCGGCTACACCGCGGTCAAGCACCAGCGTGAGGTCGGCACCGGCTACTTCGACCTGATCAGCACCGTGCTCAACCCCGCCGCCGAGACGACCGCGCTGCGCGGTTCGACCGAAGAGGAGCAGTTCGCATGACACTCCAGGTCACCGGCCCGATGGGGGACCGGTTCGAAGAAGTCCTCACCCCGCACGCACTGGAGTTCCTGGTCGCCCTCGACCGGGAGTTCGCCGCCCGCCGGGTGGCGCTGCTGGACACCCGCCGCGCCCGCCGCGCCCGGTACGCCTCCGGACAGCTTCCCGACTTCCTGCCCGAGACCGCCGCCATCCGCGCCGACCCGACCTGGCGGGTGGCGCCGCCGGCCCCCGGACTCGCCGACCGCCGGGTGGAGATCACCGGCCCGACCGACCGGAAGATGACCGTCAACGCCCTGAACTCCGGGGCCAAGGTGTGGCTCGCCGACTTCGAGGACGCCACCGCCCCGACCTGGCACAACGTCGTCAACGGCCAGCTCAACCTGATCGACGCCCTCGACCGGCGGATCGACTTCACCAGCCCGCAGGGCAAGCGGTACGCCCTGTCCGACGACCCGGCCACCATCGTCGTCCGGCCACGCGGCTGGCACCTGGTCGAGAAGCACATCGTCATCGACGGCCGCCCCGTCTCGGCCAGCCTGGTCGACTTCGGGCTCTATCTCTTCCACTGCGCGCGGCGGCAGCTCGACGCCGGTCGCGGACCCTACTTCTACCTGCCCAAGCTGGAGACGCACCGCGAGGCGCGGCTGTGGAACGACGTCTTCGTCTTCGCCCAGCGCTACCTCGGCATTCCGCAGGGCACGATCCGGGCCACCACCCTGATCGAGACCATCACGGCCGCGTTCGAGATGGAAGAGATCCTGTACGAGCTGCGGGAACACTCCGCCGGCCTGAACGCCGGCCGGTGGGACTACATCTTCAGCGTCATCAAGAACTTCGGGCAGTGGCCGGACTACGTACTGCCGGACCGCGTCGACGTGACGATGACCGTGCCGTTCATGCGGGCGTACACCGAACTGCTGGTGCGGACCTGCCACAAGCGCGGCGCGCACGCCATCGGCGGCATGGCCGCCTTCATCCCCAGCCGGGACCCGGCGGTCAACGAGGTCGCCCTCGGCAAGGTCCGGGCCGACAAGGAACGCGAGGCCGGCGACGGGTTCGACGGCTCGTGGGTCGCCCACCCGGGGCTGGTCCCGGTCTGCCGCGAGGTCTTCGACGCCGTACTCGCCGACCGGCCGAACCAACTCGACCGGCTCCGCGACGACGTCTTCGTCACCGCCGCCGACCTGCTCGCCGTCGACAAGACGCCGGGCCAGGTCTCGCTGGCCGGGGTACGGTCCAACATCGCCGTCGCCCTGCGCTACTTCGACGCGTGGATCGCCGGCACCGGCGCGGTCGCCATCTTCGACCTGATGGAGGACGCCGCCACCGCCGAGATCGCCCGCTGCCAGGTGTGGCAGTGGCAGGCCCACGGCACCCCGCTGGCCGACGGCGGCGTGGTCACCGCCGACCTGGTCCGGTCGCTGGTCGCCGAGGAGTCGGCGAAGCTGGCGCGGGGACGCAGCGGCGCCGACCGGGAGCGGGCCCTCGCGGCGGCGACGGTCTTCGACCAGAACGCCCTCGCCGAGGACCTGCCGGCGTTCTTCACCACCGACGCCTACGCCCGGCACCTGGTCGAGTCGACGTAGGTGTCTCTGTCGGAGCCCACAGCGAATTCGGCGTACGTACAGCGAATTCGCTGTGGGCCGCGACAGGCAGCCGGACCCGCGACAGGCAGCCGGACCCGGGCGGCCGGGAGACGGGGCCAGCGCGGCCGGCCCGCCCGGCCCTAGCCTCTTACCCATGGAGACGAACTGGGCCGGTAACCACACCTACCGGGCGGCCGGGGTGCACGCGCCGGCATCCGTGGACGAACTGCGCGACGTCGTGGCCCGCGCGGACCGGGTGCGGGCGCTCGGCTCCCGGCACTCGTTCACCGACATCGGCGACACCACCGGCCTGCTCCTGTCGCTGGCCGCGCTGCCGGCCGGCGTCGACATCGACCCGGACCGCCGCCAGGTCACCGTCGGCGGCGGCGCCCGCTACGGCGAGGTCGCCGAAGCGCTGCACGCCAAGGGCTGGGCGCTGGCCAACCTCGCCTCCCTGCCGCACATCTCGGTCGCCGGGGCGGTCGCCACCGGCACCCACGGCTCCGGCGACCGCAACGGATCCCTCGCCACGGCGGTCGCCGCCGTCGAGATCGTCGGACCGGACGGCGCCGTCCGCCGGCTCACCCGGACCGACCCGGACTTCGACGGCAGCGTCGTCGCCCTCGGCGCGCTCGGCATCGTCGTCACGCTGACCCTCGACATCGAGCCGGCGTACGACGTACGGCAGACCGTCTACACCGGACTGCCCTGGGACACCGTGCTCACCGACCTCGACGCGGTCACCGCCGGGGCGTACAGCGTCAGCCTCTTCACCGACTGGGCCGGCGACCGCGTCGACCAGGTGTGGCGCAAGAGCCGCGCCGGCGAACCACCGGCGGACTTCCTCGGCGCACCCCGGGCCGACGGCACCCGGCACATGCTGGCCGGCGCCGACGTCGCGGCCGTCACCGGGCAGCACGGCGTACCCGGCCCGTGGCACGAGCGGCTGCCGCACTTCCGGATGGCGTTCACCCCCAGCCGGGGTGAGGAACTCCAGAGCGAATACCTGGTGCCGAGACGGCACGCCGCGGCGGCGATCACCGAACTGCGCCGGCTCGGTCCCCGGCTCGCGCCGGTTCTCCAGGTCGGCGAGATCCGTACGGTGGCCGCCGACCGGCTCTGGCTGAGCGGCGCGTACGGCACCGACGTCGTCGCCCTGCACTTCACCTGGGTACGCGACACCCCCGCCGTGTACGGGGTGCTGCCGGCGATCGAGGAGGCGCTGCTGCCGTTCGGGGCCCGCCCGCACTGGGGCAAGTGCTTCGTCGCGACCGGTGCGGAGCTGCGGGCGGTGTATCCGCGGCTCGCCGACTTCGCGCGGCTGCGTGACCGGGTCGACCCGACCGGCAAGTTCGGCAACGCCTTCGTCGACCGGGTGCTCGGTCCGTCGGCGGCCACCGGTGGGTAGCGGTGGCTCCAGCGGTCGAGCCGGTCGTCGCCACCGGTGACCCGGGTCAGCCGGCCAGGTCGAGACCGCGTAGCCAGTCACGCAGATCGGCGGGTAGGAGTGGGCGGGCGGTCACCCAGCCGTCGGCGTCCGTCCCGGGGTCGTCGGTGGCGGCGTCCGGTTGGACGGTCGCGGCCCAGAGCGGACCGGTTCCACCGGCGACCAGCACGGCCGAGCTGACATGGTAGGTCTCGCCGGTCCGGCCGAACGGGATCAGCTTCGCGGTGTACCGGTAGTCGGCGAGGGCGGCGACGAAACCGCAGGCGGTCACCCCGACCGGCTCATCGAGTTGCCGCAGCAGCGCGCTGTACCGCAGCCGGACGGGCCGGTCGTCGTTTCGGGTTCCGATGATGTCGTCGTCGGGTACCCCGAGCAGGGTGACCACCGCGGTGTCCAGGTCGTCGTCGACCCGTCTCAGCTCGTGGGTACCGCCCGGCCCTGCCCCGTGCACCACGACCCCGGCCGGCCCCTGGCAGACGATCGCCATCGCGGAGGAGTCCGGTGTCCGGACACGTACCGAGACGGCCTGTCGCGGATCGAGCACGGTGGTCAGCAGATCCTGGTACGCCGGACTGATCCGCCAGTGGTCCGGCGCCTCCTCCACGACACCACGCACGATCAGCGAGCCGAGCAGACGCCGCGCCATGACGGCCCGGTGCGGCTCGGCGGCCGCGGTGACGAGGGACGGCCCCACACCCGGGAAGCCGACCCCGGTCAGCCCGTAGGCGATCGCGTCGAGTTCGTCGGCCGACGCACGAAGTGCGAGAGGACCGGGGGAGCCGGTGGTTCCCGTCATGGACGTGTACCCGGCGGTCATGGGAGGAGACCACCAATGCTCCTGAGCCCGTTCAAGACCGGGGCCGGGGCGATGCTCTTGGCGGCCGCACCGGCGACATCGGCAGCACCCTTGAGGACCGAGCCGCCCGCGTTGCCGACGATGTGCACGATGTCGTTCCCCTTCTCGAACAAGAGGTAGTCCGCGCCGTCCATCAGCATCACCGGGCCGTCCAGCGCGACGAAGATGATTCCGTCGAGACCCTTGTCGGCAAGTGTGCCGGCACCCGGGACCACGTTCAGTACGTCGGTGCCGAGATGCATCAGCGAGGCGGTCACGGCCGCGCTGTCCCGGAGCTTCTCGAACCCGCCACGTAGGCCGTCGTGCTCCTGGGTGCGCCACTGCTTGATGTCGGCGAGCGTCATCGCGCCGGATCCGACTACCGGAACCATCATGGTGCCGCCACGCTTGAGGCGGTTGAGGCCGCGCCCGTCCCCGGCCAGCCGCTCGGCCAGGTCCGGCGCTGCGGGTCGACGCGCCGGGGTCGGCGGTGCGCCCGGCTTCGGAAGACGCTGGGACATGTCACGGAGTCTTTTCGCCGCTTCGTAGTAACGTGCGGCGATGTCGGGCAGTTTCGAGCCTGTGACGTCCTCACCGAAGAGGTCGGCGGCCACCGCGGTGACGCGGCCCAGCCGTCCCGTCTTCCGGTGTCGCCCCGATTCCCCGCCACCGTCGCGTAGCGCCCGGTGAATCTTGGCGACGGAGGCGCCGGCCCAGACCCCCGCGTCCACCGCGGCGAGCCTGCCGGCGGTCGCCGACAACCAGCGGCCTTCGGCCCCGAGGCTTCGTTCGAGCGCGTCCAGAGCCCTGGCCAGCGTCGTCGTCTGCTGGGCGATGCCCGGACCGACGTTCGGTAGCGTTTCGCAGGCCCGGCCGGCGGCCCGTACCGAGTCGGCGGTGCCACCGAGCGTGCCGGCGGCCCGGATCAGGGACATCCCGGTGCCGTTGATGTCGTCGAGATTGAACACGTACCGGGTGACCGGATTGTTTCCCACCACGGTCAGCCTCCCGTCAGGCCGGCGGCGCCCCGCTTGGCCAGCCAGTCGAGGTGCAGTTCGGCATAGTGCCGGCTGGTCCGGTCGAGCGTCTCGGCGAGGTCGGTGAGTCGCCGGGTCACCCCGCGCAGTTCCGCGTCGACTCCCTCGACGCGCCGCCGGAAGTCGGCCGCCGACGGGCTCTGGAACTCGACGGCCGCCACCTGCCGGCCGATGGTGTTCGTGGTGGTGCCGATCCGGTCGGCGGCGGCACGCAGCGCCACCGCCTGTTTCGCGGCGGTGGCGCTGTATTCGGCGTACCGTGCGCCGTCGGTGCTGGGGTCACATACGAGGGACATGCCCCGAGCCTTCCCGTTCCGGAGACCCCCCTCAATGGGCAGGGATCCCCGCCGGTCAGGGCCAGATGTGACAGAGCCGTGCCATCGGCTGGAAGCCTCTCGCGGTGAAGACTGTCCACTCGTTGGTGTATTCCCGGGCCCAGACCCAGACACCGGTCTCCGGATGGTGCAAGGCGTGCAATGGCAGGGTGCCGTGGGGCTGGTCGGCGAAGCAGGAGAAGGCCGGCCCACCCGGGGCGTAGTTCGCCGGGGTGTTGGGATCGGCGGAAAGGTAGTAGTTCGGTTCGCGGCATCCGCTGACGCACTGGAACTGGTAGATCTGGATCAGCCCGGGCACCTCGGCCACCTGGGTCGATTGGTAGACCCGGCCGGGGGAGGACTGGGAGCTCCAGCCCGGTGGCACGTCGGGGCTGATGGACAGGAGGTTGGTCTGTCGCGGATGGGGTGCCTTGAAGCGATGGAGGACCGTCGGACCGGTCGACTCGTAGACGATGTTCACCGGGCTGCCGGGCGCCAGTTCGGTGCCGGGCTGGGGGTCCTGGGTGATCACCTGGTTGACCGCGAGCGTCGCGGCTCCCTCGACCCGGTTGCAGGCCAGGCCCGCGCTCTGCAACACCTGGCAGGCCTGGTCCGGCGGCATGTTGTGGACGTCCGGGACCGCCGAGTTCGTGTGGTACCGCAGCGTGACGGTCCCGTTCGGGTCCAGCCCGGCACCCGGCAGCGGATGCTGGTCGATCACCGTGTACGTCGGGGAGCCGGGGCCGATCGGCGTCGGGGCACAGGTCAGGCCGACCGGGCAGGCCACGTTGTATGGCTGGCTCGCGAAGTTCGGCACCGCGATCTGGACCGGATAGGTGATGGTGACCCGGGTACCGGTGTTCGCCGGTTGCCCGGCCGTCGGGTCCTGGCCGGTCACCAGCCATATGGCGTTGCCATCCACGGCCAGTCCGGCCGGCTGCTCGACGCAGGTGAGGTGCGCCTGCGCCAGTGCCCGGCAGGCCTGGTCGGCCGGCAGGCCCTGCACGGGCGGAATGGTGGCCTCGCCCCGGTAGACGACGGTGACCGCGCTGCCGTGGGCGACCCGGGAACCGGCCGGCGGATCGGTGCGCAGCACCTGGTCGGTTTCGCCGGCTCCGTCGTTCTGGGCCACCGGAACGCAGCGCAGTTCCGGCGTGAGTCGCGCGCATGCCGCGGTACGGTCGGTGCCGACCAGGTCCGGCACCGTGATCGTCGGCTTCGCCGGCGGTGTCCGCCGGGGTGCGGTGGTCGGCTGCGGTGACTGCCGTGGGGTGCTGGTCGGGGCGACGGTGGGCGTTCCGCGGGGCTTGTCGCCGGGGTCGGTGGAGACGTCGATCTCGGTCTGCCTGCCGTCGGCGGTGAACGTGATCACGATGCTGGTGTCGTGCGGGTCGTTGATCCACACCCGGTTGTCGCGGACGGTCACCTGGAACTCGTCGGACTTGCCCGGCACCGTCACGACCGCTTCGACCCGAAGGCCGCGGTGCTCGACGACGATGACCTGCCGGGTGCTGTAGTCCGGCACGTAGATCCGCTCGTGGTGGACGACGGGAGCGCCGAACCGGTTACCGGCCCGGTCGTCGGGCAGCCTGACCCGGCGGTCCTCGCCCCGTTCCCCGTCGAGGTCGGTGATCACCAGCTCCCCGGTGGCGGGCAACGCGATGGCCAGTGGGCGGGCTCCGGGGGCGCTCACCCGGCCGTGCCGGGCGGCCAGGTCACGTTTGTGGAGCAACCCGTCCCCGCCGTACATCCCGACCTCGCCGGAATCCGGCCGGTAGAGCACAGGTGCGTCCGCGACCAGGGTCAGCATGGCCGGCTCGCCCCTGCCGGCGACGCGTTGCCTGTGGGCGATCCCGCCCTTGGGCATCTCGATCAGTTCCCCGGACTCCTGGGCGTAGCCCCAGGCCGTACCCCGGGAATCCACCACCGCCTGGGTGACCCTGACCGGTGTCGGCACCGGGACCCGTTGCCCCGTCGTCGCCTCCAGGCCGTCGACGGTGCCCCGTTGCCCGTCGACCAGGTAGGTGGCACCACCGCCGGTCACCACCGACAGGTGCCCCTTGGACTCGGGCCGGTTGTCCACCGTCTCGGGGTCGAGGGTGCGGGTGGGCAGCCGGGTGACCACACCGGTGTCGTTGTTGACCACGAAGACCGAGCCGGCGTCGACCTGGACGATCTCCAGTCGCTCCTTGCCGGTCGCCAACTTCTTGGCGGTGATCGCGTCGGCGTCCTGGTTGTCGGCGTTGACCCGCATGACCCGTTCGCCCTTTTGCAGGTAGGTGCTGCCGTCGCCGAGCGCGGCCTCCGAGGACCGGTAGCCGGTGCCGAAGCCGACGGCGGTCACGGCGAGGACGGCCACCAGACCGAGGGCCATCCGGTTGACCCGGGTGCCGGTCAACGTGGCCCGCGCGCTGGGCATCCGTCGACGGAGCCGGGCGGGCCAGGACGGGTTTCTGAATCCGGGCATCACATTCCTCCGTGGACGGACGAGCCGGGTGCGGGCACGGCGACGGGGCGGCCGGCGGTGTCCGAGAATAGGGGATGATGCCTCCTGGCGGTGAGTTCCGCGTTGGGGAGGGTTTCCCATCGCCCGAGGAAAGGCGATCGACGACGTTGATGCGCATCGAATACGCGGGTGGGGTGCGTGAACTGGCGGGCGACGAGCGGGTGACGTTCGGCCGGTCCCGAAACAGCGGCATCCTCCTGGACCCGGACGACGTCAGCATCTCCCGCACGGCCGGGACCGTCCACCGGCAGAACGGCGTGTGGTGGCTGACGAACTCGTCCGACACCCGCACCCTGTCCGTCGTGGACGATGTCGGCTTCCGTCAGGTGCTGCCCCCGGCCCGACGGGTCGCGGTGGAGACGCCGACCATGGTGCTCGTGGACGGCGCCCGTGGGCAGCATCTGCTACGACTGCTGCCGGCGGCCGCCGAGCGCGCCGAAGCGACGGACACGACGGCGCGACCGGCCGCCGCCGAGGTCGCGACCGCGATCGGCGCCGACGTGCTGATCAAAGACGCCGACCGCCTGGCGATGGTGGCGTTGTTCGCCGGCTACCTGCGCGAGCCACCCAGATACGACCCGCACCCCCAGTCGTACGGCGCCGCCGCCAAACGGCTGGGCTGGCCGGAATCGACGCTCCGGAAGCGGATCGAATACCTCCGGACCCGGCTGGACGCGGCCGGCGTGCCGAACCTGCACGGCTCGTTCGCGCTGGCGAACCTGGCCGAGTACGCGATCGGTCGTGGTCTGGTGACCCGCGAGGACCTGGCCCTGCTGCCCCGGTGAGCCGGGGCCGCCGGCCGGTGGGCCGAGACAGTTGGGGAACCCTGCCGATGGCTGGCTCGCCGTACCGCTCCTAGCGTCGGATCCGACACCGACCAACGAAGGAGATGCGATGCCCGTCATCGGCGGCGAGATCACCCAACTGCACTCGCTGAACGGCAACTTCCGGCGTCAGAGCGCCACTGTGGACACCCTGCTCCGCGATCTGCGCACCGAGCTGGACAACACGTACTGGCGCGGCGGTGCCGCGGACCGCTTCCGGGCGGCCTGGCAGAGCGAGTACGAGCCGGCGCTGATGCGGCTCTCCGCGGCCCTGGAGGACGCGGCCCAGGAGGTACGCCGGCGTACCGAGGCGCTGGAGCAGGTCGGCGGCTGAGCGTCGACTGAGGGAGCGTGGGGCGAAGGCGCGGACCGACATGGAACGGGAGCTACGCCTTGCCGTACCCGGCGGGGAGAAGGCGCTGACGGTGCGGGCCGGCTCACGGGCCACGGCACACGACCTCGCCCGGGCCCTCGCCGAACAGAGGGGTGCGGCGGCATCGCCGACGGGGCTGTGGGTGGCCGGCGAGCCGGTACCCGGGCAGACCCCGCTGGCGGAGCTCGCCCTACCGACCGGGGTACGGCTCAGCCTCTCCGGGGAGAGCGTCGCCCCGGTCGGCACGGGCACCGTGCCCGGCGACCGGGAGTTGGCGGTGGTGGGCGGCCGGGCCGAGATCGTCTCCGTCCCGATACCGGGCGACGGCACCCTGCTCATCGGTCGTGGCGCCGAAGCCGACCTGGTGCTGAGCGATCCGGAGGTCAGCCGGACCCACGCGCGCCTGCGGGCCGACGAGGAGGGAACCGGTGAGTTGAGCGACACCGGTTCGCGTAACGGGACGGCCTGGCGGGGCGTCCGCCTCGTCGCGCCCGTGGTCGTCCGGCCCGGCGACACGTTCGCGGTCGGGGAGACGGTGCTCGCGGTACGGGCGGCGACACCGTCGGACGCACCTGTCGATGTGGCAGCGGACGGCGAGGTCGTGCGGTACAACCGTCCGCCGCGCATCTCGTTCCGGCCGGCGGCGGTCCGGTTGACCGTGCCCCGCCGGCCGGAGCGACCCCGCCGGGTACGTTTCCCGCTGCTGATGATGCTGGTACCGCTACTGCTCGCGGGCGTCATGTACGTGGTCTACCCGGCGGCGGGTTACTTTCTGATCTTCCTTGCGCTGTCGCCGGTCCTGGTGCTCGCCAACCTGCTGTCCGACCGGCGTAACGGCGGCAAGGAGCACCGCGCCGCGCTGCGGGAGTACGAACGGCAACGCACGGAGCTGACCGACCGGCTCGACGCCCTTGCCCAGGAGCAGGGGCGGAGCTGGCGGGAGGCGCTGCCCGACCCGGGGCGGCTACTGCGGATCGCCGGCCGGCCGACCCGCCGTCTCTTCGAACGCCGCCCTTCGGACGAGGACTTCCTGCGGATCCGGGTCGGTCTCGCCCCGCGGCCGGTGGACGCCGTCCTCGCCGGACAGGAGGGCCGGTCAACCGGTTCTCCGGAGGAGGACGACGCGGTCGTACCGCCCCTGGTCGACCACGCGCCGGCCGCGATCGATCTGGCGGCCGTGGGGGTGTTGGGGCTGGCCGGCCCCCGGGAGCCGCTCCTGGCGACCGTACGGGCACTGTTGGCGCACCTGGCCACCCTGCACGCTCCGCACGACGTGGGGCTGGTCGTGCTGACCGGGCAGGCGGAAGCCGCCGAGTGGGAGTGGGTCACCTGGTTGCCGCACACCCTGCCGCACACCGCGGAACTGGCCTGCCGCCGCATGGTCGCCACCGACGCCGAACAGGTCCGGGCCCGACTCGCCGAACTGCGGCGCGTCGTCGACGAGCGGCAGGCGGAACGGCAGGCGACGTTGCGGAGCGAGCCTGTCGTCGGCCGCCGGCTGGTGGTCGTCGCCGACGGCGCCCGACGGCTACGTGGCCTGCCCGGGCTCGCCGAACTGCTGACCGAGGGGCCGGACGGCGGCGTCTACGCCGTGTGCCTGGACGCGGACGAGACGAACCTGCCCGCCGAGTGCGCGGCCACCGTCGTCCTCACGAGCACCTCGGGCACCCGCGCCCGGTTGCGGCGTCCCGGTCTGCCGGTCACCGAATCGGTGTTGCTGGACCGGCTGTCCGTCGCACACGCGACGGAACTCGCCCACGCGCTGGCGCCGCTGCGGGTGCTCGGCGGCCACTGGGGTGCGGGGGGTGGACTACCCGACACCGTACGTCTGCTCGAGCTGGCCGGACTCGGCCGCGACCCCGGTCCGGAGGCGGTGGAACGCCGCTGGGCGACCGGCGGACGGACCACCGAGGTGCTTCTGGGCGTCGGTCCCGACGGACCGGTGACCGTCGACCTGCGGCGGGACGGGCCGCACGCGCTGGTCGCCGGAACCAGTGGCGCGGGCAAGTCGGAGTTGCTGCAGACCCTGGTCGTCGGGCTGGCACTGGGCAACGCGCCGGACGCCCTGTCCCTGATGCTGGTCGACTACAAGGGCGGCAGCGCGTTCGCGGAATGCCGCCAGCTGCCGCACTGCGTCGGCATGATCACGGACCTGGACGGTCACCTGGTGTCGAGAGCCCTGGAATCGCTCGGCGCGGAGCTGCGCCGGCGCGAGGCGTTGCTCGCCGACGCCGGGGCGAAGGACATCGAGGACTACTGGTCGACCGGCGCTGGGCTGCCCCGACTGGTCATCGTGATCGACGAGTTCGCCTCGTTGGTCGAAGAGGTACCCGAGTTCGTCACCGGCGTGGTCGGCATCGGCATGCGGGGACGCAGTCTCGGCGTACACGTGGTGCTGGCCACCCAGCGCCCGGCCGGTGTGGTCAACGCCGAGCTCCGGGCCAACCTGAACCTGCGGATCTGTCTACGGGTCACCAGCGCCGGCGACAGCGGTGACGTGATCGATGTGCCGGATGCCGCCCGGCTCTCACGCCATCAACCCGGCCGGGCCTACCTACGGGCCGGACACACCGACCTGACGCTGCTCCAGGCCGCCCGGATCGGCTGGCCGCGGGAGAGGGCGGGCACCGCCGACCCGGCGGTCGTGACCGTGTCACCGCGGACCGTCGGCGAACTCGGCCGGCTCCGGCCCGCGTCGGACGGGCAACCGTCGGACGACGGTGCTGCCGACGAGACCGACCTCACCGTGCTGGTGGCCGCGATCCGGCAGGCGGCCCGGCGGGTCGGGGTGGCCACGCCGCCGAGCCCGTGGCTGCCGCCGCTGCCGGAACTGCTCGTCGCCGACCAACTCCCCACCCCGGACCCGACCGGCCCGGACTCGCCGGTGGCCGTCGCGATCGGGCTCGCCGACCATCCCCGGCGACAGGTCCAGGAGCCGTACGTGCTCGACCTGGCTCGGACCGGGCCGGTGCTGGTCGCCGGGATGGCCCGCAGTGGACGGTCCACTGCGCTGCGCGTGCTCGCCACCGGGCTGGCCACCCGCAGCGGGCCCGCCGACGTCCACCTCTACGTCCTCGACCAGGGCAACCAGGCACTCGCGCAGCTCGCCGGACTTCCGCACTGCGGGGCGTACGTCACCGGCGCCGAGACCGACCGCACCGAGCGGGTGCTGACCTTCCTGGCGGCCGAGATCGACCGCCGGCAACGGGTGCTCGCCGCGGACAGCTTCGGGTCGCTCGCCGAGCAGCGGTCCGCCGCCGCCGGAGAGGCGTTGCCCTACCTGGTGCTGCTGCTCGACAGGTACGAGTCCTTCGTGACGCGGTACGTGGACCGGGACGGCGGGCGGTTGGTCGACCTGCTGGACGGCCTCCTGCGCCGGGGGCCGGCGGTCGGCGTGGTCGCGGTGCTGGCGACCGACCGGTCCGGATTCACCCACCGCCTCGCCGGTGCGGTGGCCACCCGGATCGTGCTCGCCCACCCGGACCGGGACGCGCTGGCCGCCTACGGCCTGAACCCGCGGCAGGTGCCGGCGCACCTGCCGCCCGGCCGGGCGATCGTGCTGCCGGGACACGTCGACGTACAGGTCGCCCTGCTCGACGCCGACCCCGACGGCACGGCGCAGGCGGCCGCGGTCGACCGGCTGGCCGCCGAGGCACGGCACAGGGCGGCCGGCATCGAGGCACACGCGCTGCCGGCGCGGGTGGATCCGTTGCCGGACACCATCACCGTCGCCCAGGCCACCGCCCTGCGGACGGAACCGGTCCGAGCCCGCCCGACCACGATCACCGTCGGTGTGGGCGGCAACCACCTCGCCCCGGTCGACCTGGATCTGGTGGAGCTCGGACACGGCTTCCTGGTCGCCGGGCCGTCCCGGTCCGGCCGCACCGGCGCGTTGCTGGCCCTCGTCAGCTCGCTCGGCGGCGGGCCATCCGCGTCCGCCGACAGGACCGGGTCGGGTACGGCGGCGCCGACCCTCGTGCTGGTCTGCCCCCGTCGCTCACCGCTGTATTTGGCCGCCACCCAGCTCGGCGCGGCCGCGCTGCTCACCGGCGACGAGCCGCCTGGCACCCTGCGGAGTCTGCGGGCCGATTCGTCGGCGCCGGTGGTGGTCGTGGTCGACGACGCCGAACTGCTCGCCACTTCGGGTATGGCCAGGGAGTTGGAGGAACTGGCCCGTCGGGGACGCGACGAGGGTGACCACCTGGTCGCGGCGGTCGCCATCGAGGATCTCCATCGCAGCCGCCACGGCGGCTGGTTGGGCCTGTTGTGCCGCAACCGCGCCGGCCTGCTGCTCAACCCGTCGTCCGGGGACGGCGAGGTCTTCGAACTCCGACTGCCGAGGTCCATCGACGGCGGCTGGCCACCGGGGCGGGGGTTGCTGGTGGTGCCGGGACGGACCATGCCGGTGCAGGTGCCCGTGGCGGAAGCGGTGCCGGCAGGATGAGGAACCCGGCAGGGGCCCGCAGCGGCTATGGTACGACGACATTGGAACCCGGCCGCGTGCCGCACGCGGAGCCCGGCATCGTCCCACCGCTCACCGTCCCATCGCCCATTGTGGAGACAATGAGTACTCCGGAAAGCGGCCCGGCGGAGCTGCCGACCTCGCCGCCGACGCATCGTGTCCCGGCGCCGCCGGAGGCGGCCATCGGCCCCGCGCCGCCGATGCAGTTGGGGCGCGGCTATCTCAAGGAAGAGCTCATCGGGACGGGCGCCAGCGGAGCCGTCTGGCGTGGCCGGCGACGTGAGGACAACGAGCCGGTCGCGATCAAGGAGTTGCACGCGGGTCGTGCCGGTGACCGGGCCGTCCTGCACCGGTTCCTGCGCGAGCGAGAGGTGCTGCTCGAACTGGACCATCCGCACCTGGTGCGGCTGTACGACATGGTGGCGGAACGGAACACGCTGGCCATCGTCATGGAACTGGTAACCGGGCAGAACCTGCGCCAGGTCATGAGGCGCCAGCCACTGTCCACCGACCGGGCACTCTCGGTACTGTCCCAATTGGCGGCCGCGCTGGGCGCGGTGCACGCCGCCGGCGTGACCCACCGCGACGTCAAACCGGAGAACATCCTGGTCACCTGGCGCGGCGGCGAGCCGTGGATCCAGCTGGTCGACTTCGGCGTCGCCAAGTTCGCCGACGGCCTGCAGCTGACCCGGGTCTCCGAGGTGGTCGGCACGCCGCACTACGTCGCGCCGGAGGCGTCGACCGGTCGTCCGCACGGCCCGCCGGTCGACATCTACGCGCTCGGCCTGGTCGCCTACGAGCTGCTGGGCGGGCGGCATCCATACGCGGGCTCCCCGGATCCGTTGGCGGCGCACATCGTGTCAGAGCCGGCCCGGCTGGCGGGCGTCGCCGAGCCACTCTGGCAACTGATCAACGCCTGCCTGGACAAGAATCCGGACCGGCGGCCAACCGCCGACGCCTTCGCCGCCCACCTCGACCAGCTCAGACATTCCGAGAGCGGGCTACCCGCCGACGCACCCCCACCACGGCCGGCCGGCCCGCCGGCGGGACAGCCCGTCCAGACGGCCGATCCGGTGGTCCGGCCCGACCCCGCTCGTGCTGACGTGCCCGGAGCCACCACCGGGCCGGCTACCGGCCCGGAGACCGGCGAAAGCGTCGGCGGGGCGCCGGTGGACGCGCAACTGCCGACGACCGGGGCGACCGTACTGCTACCCGACCCGCCACCGCCGGCACCGGTCCGACGCCGGGGCTGGCGGAAACCGGTGCTGGCCCTGGCCGCGCTGCTCCTGGTCGCGACCGGGGTCGGGTGGTGGGTGGGCCGACCGGATCCCGGACCGGTCGGCACCCTGGCGGCCACGCCGAGCGGCCCCCCGCCACCCCAGTTCGTCCTGCTGCCGGTCACCGCGACCAGCCCGCGGCGCGGCACGGTCCGGTTGGAGTTCAGCGACGCCACCCACCTCGACGGCTTCGTCAGGTACGTGATCCTGCGCGACGGGTCCAAGGTCGCCGAGGTCGCTTCCGGCTCCGGATCGCCGTACGTGTTGCACGGGATCGACCACCGAACCGAGTACTGCTTCCAGGTGGCGGCGCTGGTCGAGTCGACACAGCCGTTGCCACCCGCCCCGAAGCCGAGCTGTCTGACCGCTGACGGCTGATCGTCCGATCACGTTTCGAAGTGAGGAACCCCCTGATGACCAGCAGCCAACTTGAGGCCGTCGACGGCGGGCGGGCCGGCGCGGGCTCGGACCCGGCCGCATACTTCACCGACCGGTACGAGGCGGTCCGGAGCAACGTCGCGCAGGCGCTGGCCGGCAAACCCGAGGCGGTGCGTCTCGCGCTGACCTGCTTCTTCGCCGGTGGTCACCTGCTGGTCGAGGACGTACCCGGCGTCGGCAAGACCAGCCTCGCCAAGGCGCTCGCCGCCTCGATCGACGCGAGCTGGAACCGTATCCAGTTCACCCCCGACCTGCTGCCGTCCGACATCACCGGGACCAACGTGTTCGACCAGCGTTCCGGGGTGTTCGAGTTCCGGCCCGGACCCGCCTTCGCCCACCTGGTGCTCGCCGACGAGATCAACCGCGCCTCACCGAAGACCCAGTCGGCGTTGCTGGAGGTCATGGAGGAACGGCAGGTGACCGTCGACGGGCGCAGCTACCCGGTACCCGTGCCGTTCCTCGTCGTCGCCACTCAGAACCCGATCGACCTGGAGGGCACCTACCGGCTGCCGGAGGCCCAACTCGACCGGTTCCTGCTGCGGATCGCGGTCGGCTATCCGGACGTGGCGGCCGAACGCGACATCCTGGTCGCCCGGGCCCGCAACGGGGTGGCACCGGTGCTCTCCCCGGTCGCCACCGTCGAGCAGGTGCGCTGGATGATCGAGTACGTCAGCCGTGTACACGTCACCGACGCCGTCGCCGAGTACGTGGCGCGGATCGCCGAGGCCACCCGCAACGACGCCCGGCTACGGCTCGGCGCGAGTCCGCGTGGCAGCCTGGCGCTGGTCCGGGCGGCGCAATCCTGGGCGGCCGGGGAAGGCCGCGGATACGTCGTACCCGACGACGTGAAGACGGTCGCCGAAGCGGTTCTCGGACACCGGCTCGTGCTCGGGTCCGAGGCCGACATGCAGGGAGTTCGTACGGCCGATGTGCTGCGTGACGTACTCGGCACGGTGTCCGTTCCGTTTGCCGCGGCCGTCCGGTGAGCCGAGCCGACCGGCGGCTTCGCAGGCGGCCCGCCGAACTGCTCGGCCTGACCGGTAACGGGCTGGCCACCGGGATCGGCGCCGCCGCGCTCCTCGCCGCCGGAGTGGCCACCGGCTATCCGACGCTGGTCGGCGTCGGCGCCGCGCTTCTCGCCGTGGTAGCCGTCGCGGCCCTCCTGGTACGGCTGCCGGTCCGCGTCGAGGTGCACCGGACGGTGACCCCCGACCGGGTCACCGTCCACGCCGGCGCGACCGGCCAGGTGGAGATCCGCAACGTCGGCCGGCTGGCCACCGCCGGGTTCGAGGTCGTCGACATGATCGACGGCGATTCGCTGCGGATCGCCGTACCGGCCCTGCCGCGTGGCGGATCGGGTCGGGTGACCTACCCGGTGCCCACACCGCGCCGTGGGGTGTTCCAGCTGGGACCGCTGCACGTCGAGCGGCGCGATCCGCTGGGACTGGCCATGCACCGGTCCCGGCTGGCCGCTCCGGCCAAGCTCTGGGTGCACCCGAGGGTCCGCCCGGTCCGGCCGCTGCCGGTCGGTATCGCACTCGATTTCGAGGGCCAGCTCAGCGAGAACGCCCAACGCGGTTCCACGGCGTTCGCCTCCTTGCGCGAGTACCGGGTCGGTGACGATCCCCGGCAGATCCACTGGCGCTCCACCGCGCGGATCGGCACGCTCGTCGTCCAGGACCGGGTCGACACCAGCGAACCGACCGCCACCATCCTGATCGACACCAGGCCCGACGTATTCGACGAGCCACGGTTCGAGGAAGCGGTCGAGTTGGCCGCGTCGTTGCTGGTGGCCACTACCCGGATCGGCCAGTCCGTCACACTGCTGGCGCCCGGGGAGGAGCCCGGTGAACTGTCCCGCGGGCCTGGCCAGCTGGATCGGTTGGCCGCCCTCCGCCGTACCGATCGCGGGGACGCCGGCGCCCTGCTCCGACTGCTGCGCCGCGCACCGGCCGGCGGCAGCCTGATCGCGATCACCGGGCCGGACCAGACCGTCGTGACCCGGCTGAGTGCCGAGCGGCGCCGGTACGCCAGGGTGGTCATCGCGCAGCTCGGTGCCGTACCGGAAGGTGCTGCCACCACCGGCCGCGCCGGGCTGGCCGTGCTCCGTGCGGCCGACGCCGGAACCGCCGTTGGTGCCTTCAACCAGCTTTCCGGCGGTCGCCGATGACATCGGCCCGGACGATCCGAGCGCTGCTCGCGACGACGCTGGTGTTGCCGCCGGTCATCGCGTTCGCGGCGGTCTTCGGCCGCACCCCGACCGAGGCGCTGGCCGACCTCGGATACCTGCTACCGGTGACCGGTGCCGCGCTGGTGACGGCCGTGACCTGCGTCGTGCTCGCGGCGGCCACCCGGCTCGTACCGGTGACCCGCCTGACGGTCGGGCTGGCGCTCCTGGCCGGCTACCTCGTACTGGTCACGCCGGCACGGATCGTCGACGGTCCGTACCGGTTGCTCACCTCGGTGCCACCGATCGACCCGTCCGGTCCCGAACTCGCCACGGTCGCGCTGCTGGCGGGGCTGGCCGCGCTCGGTGCCGTCGAACCGGTGCTGCGTGGTGCCGCGGTCGCCTGGGCGCTGCCCGTTCCTCTGCTCGTGACGACGGCCGGACTCGCCCTCGGCACCGCCGCCGGAGCCCCGAAGTGGCTGGCGCTCGCCGTGGTGCTGCCGTACCTCCTGGTTCTGGCGCTGGACACCGGGCGGGCGCGGCCCCGACCGGGTGGCGACGGCCGGCACCGAGCGCCGTGGCCGCTGACCGCGGCCGCACTCGTGACCGTGCTGGCGGCCGGTGTCGCCGGCAGCCAACTCGGTCCGGCGCTGCTGTCCGCCGCCGGCGATCCACCTCCGGTCGACGCGCGGGACCTGGTGACCCAACCGGTACGGCCCCGGGAGGACACCAGCCCGCTGTCCCGATTTCCGGCACTGCGTAGCGGAAAGCTACCGATGCGGCTCAGCGTCGCGGCCGACGAACCGCCGCAACGACTCCGCTACGCGACGCTGGACAGCTTCGACGGCACCTACTGGACCAGCACCGCCACCTACTGGCGGGCCAGCGGCCGCTTGCCGGAGGTGACGCCCGCCGGACCGGTCGAGGTCATCGAGGACAGGGTCCGGGTCGAGGAGCCCGGTACCCTCGGCTGGCTGCTGACGACCGGGCGACCGCTCGAGGTGTCGGTCAGCGGCCTCGGGGTGGACCGGGCGACCGGCGACGTCGTTCTGCCTGACGACCGTCCGGTACCGGGGGAGTACACCGCGCGCAGCGTGGTGAACCGACCCGATCCGGAGACTCTGTCGACCGACCTGCCGGTCCGACGGCCTCCGGGTGACCTCCCGGTGAGCCTGACCGAGCGGGCCACCGGCATGGTCGGCGACAGCTCCGGGTATCTCGCGCTGCGCCGGATGACCGAGCACTTCACCCGGACCGGTGGCTTCATCGCCGACACCTCGGCCCGGCCACCCGCAGGGCACGGCTTGTTCCAGATCGAGCGGCTGTTTCAAGACAAGCGGGGGACGGCGGAGCAGTATGCCTCGGCGTTCGCGGTGCTGGCCCGGTCGCTCGGGTACGACGCCCGGGTGGTGGTCGGGTTCCGGCCCGACCAGACCCCGGTCGCCGGCCGCTACCGGATCACCGGTAGCGATGTGGACGCGTGGGTCGAGGTCCGATTCTCCGTAGCCGGTTGGGTGCCGTTCTACCCCACGCCTGGGCAGGGGAACGCGGAGCGGGAGAGACAGCCCGAGGCGGAGCCGGCGGCTGAGCCGGAGCAGCCTGCCCCGACGCGGCCGGCGCCCGGTGCCACGACCGGACCGGGTCCTGCGGCGAGCGGGCCGGTCGGTAGCGGGGACGCGGCTCCGGGCTGGCTCTATCTGCTGGGCGTGCCCCTTGCCGGCCTTCTGTTGGGTGCCACCGGCCCGGCCCTGAAGACGGCGGTTCGGGCCCGCCGGCGCCGGGCGCCTGATCCGCGCGGCCGGGTTCTCGGGGCGTGGTGGGACACCCTGGACCGGTATGCCGAAAGCGGACTGCGGATGGGGCCCGCGATGACGACCGGTGAGGTGGCCGCCAGCGCCGGGAGACGTTTCCCTGGCGCGCGGGAGCCGATCCGGGAACTGGGCCACCTGGTCGACCGGGTGGTCCACGGCCCGGGGAACGTGCCGGACGGTGCCGCCGAGCGCGCCTGGCGGCTCGCCGACACGAACCGGCGACAGGTCTTCCGGGCACTGCCCCGGTGGCGACGTCTGCTCGCTGTGCTGACACCGCCACGACCACGGCGGTGATCGCCGGTGCCGGTCCGGCCAGGGCCGATACCGAACGAACTCCTGCGACCGCTGTGCCCGGCGGCGGGTCAGCGTAGGTCCAGCACGCCCCGGTCGAGGACCGGCCGGCCCCGGCCGTCGAGCGCTTGGAAGAGGGCACCGGCCGGGCGCCGCCACACCAGCACGGTCAGGGTGTCGCCGGGGAAGAACGGCGCGCTGAACCGGGCGCTGATCCGCCGTACCCGGTCGGGGTCGCCACCGGCGACGGTGTGCAGCAGGGTCCGGCCGGCGAAGCCGTACGTGCACAGTCCATGTAGGACGGGCCGGGGAAGTCCGGCGCGGGCGGCCACCACGGGATCGCAGTGCAGCGGGTTGCGGTCGCCGTTGAGCCGGTAGAGCAGCGCCTGGTCGGGGCGGACCGGGTGGCTGACGGTGTGGTCGGGGTGGTCGGTCGGTCGCCGCCAGTCGGCGACGGGGGCGCGCCGGCCGTCGAAGCCGCCGGCGCCGATGACGAACATGGCCCGTTCGATGGTGGCCAGCGGGTTGCCGTCCAGGTCGTGGATCTCCGACCGGTGGTGCAGCAGGAGGCCGCTGCCCTGGTCGTACACGTCGGTGACGGTGGCGGTGGTGCGGACCCGGCCGGCCGGCGGGAGCGGCCGGTGCAGGGTCAGGGTCTCCCCGGCGTGCCGGACGGCGGCCGGTTCGCCGAGGTACGGCGGGTCGGCGGCGAGCAGGGTGGCGAAGGTCGGCAGCGCGGCGGGCGGGTGGCCGGTGGAGTTCTCGGTGGTGAACCGGAGTTCGTCGGCCGGGTCGGCCTGCCCGGCGCCGACGCCGAGGGCGTAGAGGATCGTGTCGGCGGCGGTCCAGCCGCGCTCGGTCACCGTCCGTGCGTAACGGTCTCGTGAAGAGTCTCGACCGTTGGCCGGAGCTTGGACACGTTCGGTAACCGACTCGTTCGACACGGAAGTGGGATCCGAATCCGGATCTCCCGCGCCAAGTGGCTTGTTCAGGTACTTCATGGTTGTTACCTCCTCGACGTACCGCCGGCGGGATGGGGAGGTTTGCTGAAGTCTGCCTACTCTCTGTGTCTGGAGGTGGAGCCGTTGTGGTCTTGACCCGTTACCCGCATCGCAGTAGCGTCCCATATTAAGCAACCAAGACCACAATATGAGCCGCGCAAGTCTGGGGTAGCCATGAGAATGCGAGCTTTGCGGGCCGCGGCCGCAGCCCTGCTGATGACCGTCGCCGTCGCGGCGTGTTCCGAGAACCAGTCGCCCGGGGAGTCCGGCGGCGACGGCGGCACCACCGCCGCCGTCAACTTCGGCGTCGGCGTCGACCCGGCGTACTCGCCGATCTACCTGGCCGACCAGGAGAACCTCTTCGACCAGGCCGGCCTCGACGTGACCGTGACCCAGTACCAGGAGGGCACCGGCGGGCTCGACGCGATCCTGGCCAAGCAGGGCCAGATCACCGCCAGCACCGAGTCCAGCCTGCTCAACCGGGCCACCCGGGGCGACATCAAGGGCCTCGCGGTCTTCTCCCAGTCGCCGAGCTTCATCAAGCTCGTCGCCCGCTCCGGCATCACCGACGTCGCCGGCATCAAGAAGTACGGCGTCGTGCCGGGCACCGTGAATGAGTACGCCACCAACAAGGTGCTCGACAGCCGCGGCATCAGCCGGGACTCCGTCGAGTTCGTCAACGCCTCGCCCGCCGAGATGCCGGCGCTGCTTCAGCGCGGCGACGTCGACGGCTACATCATGTGGGAGCCGTGGCCGTCGCGCGGCGTCGCCAACGGCGGCCAGGTGCTGCTGACCAGCGGCGAGATCGGCTACGTCTACAACCTGGTGATCGGCGTCGACGGCGCCTGGTACGAGGCCAACAAGGAGACGGCCAAGAAGGTCGTCGACACCATCGGCCAGGCGTGCGAGCAGCTCACCGCCGACCCGGCCAAGGCCGGCACGGTGACCGAGACCGCGATCAAGGTGCCGGCGGCCGAGGCGCAGACCCTCCTGGAGGGCGTGCAGTGCCAGGTCCGCGACTTCACCGACGAGGACATCCAGCGCTACACCGAGATCGCCCAGTTCCAGCAGGACAGCGGGATCGTCAACCAGAAGGCCGACGCGGCGACCGTCATGGTCAGGGGAGTGGCGTGACCGGCTCCGGCTCCCCGGTGTCCGTACGCGACGTCGACATCAGGTTCGGCGACTTCGTGGCGGTCCAGCAGGCGAACCTGGACATCGCCGCCGGGGAGTTCGTCTGCCTTCTGGGCCCGAGCGGGTGCGGCAAGTCGACGCTGCTCAACGCGATCGCCGGCTTCGTCAAGCCGGTCGGCGGGGAGGTGACCTGCGCGGGGGCGCGGGTCACCGGACCCGACGTGTCGCGCGGCGTGGTCTTCCAGAGCGCCGAGGCCCTGTTCCCCTGGCTGACCGTACGGCAGAACGTCGAGTTCGGCCCCCGGATGCGCGGCGTCGGCAAGGCCCAGCGGGCCACCGACGTCGACCGCTACCTGGCCATGGTCGGGCTCAGCCACAGCGCCGACCGGTTCCCCGGACAGCTCTCCGGCGGCATGCGCCAGCGGGCGCAGCTGGCCCGGGTGCTGGCCAACGAGCCGTCGGTGGTGCTGATGGACGAGCCGTTCGGCGCGCTCGACGCGCAGACCCGGCTGGTGATGCAGGTCGAACTCGACCGGATCTGGCGGGAGACCGGGGCCACGATCGTGTTCGTCACGCACGACATCGGCGAGGCGATCCTGCTCGGCGACCGCATCGTCACGATGACCGCCGGCCCGTCGGCGGCGATCAAGAACGTCTACCCGTGCGACCTGCCCCGGCCCCGTGACCTGACCGACCCGGCGAGCGCCGCGCTCTTCCGCCAACTGCGTGAGGACATCGGCGCCGAGGTGGCCCGGACGCTGCGCGCCCAGGGCCTCGACGACGGGCACGACGGCCGGGCGGCCGACGGGGCGAACGGTCGGGACAGGAAGGCATTGCGATGAGCGTGGAAGCACCCACCGCCCCGGAGAAGGTCCGCCCGACCGCCCCCGGTCCGACCCGCCGGGGCAAGAGCCGGCCCCGGCTGACCCGGGTCGGGCTGTCGGTCCTGTCGGTGCTGCTCGGCATCGCCATCTGGGACCTGGTCAGCCGCAACTACACCGCCTTCTTCCTGCCCTCGCCGCTGCTCACCTGGCAGGGCGCGGTCGACCTGGTCCAAGACGGCACCCTGTGGAGTTCGGTCAGCGCCTCGTCGACCCGCATCCTGACCGGCTGGGCACTCGGCGTCGTGATCGGCGTACCGGTCGGGCTGCTGATGGGCTGCGTGCCGTGGCTGCGGCTGATGCTCGACCCGTACATCCAGTTCTTCCGGTTCGTGCCGCCGATCGCCTTCGTCACGCTGGCGATCATCTGGCTCGGCCCGGGCGAGGCGTCGAAGGTCGCACTGATCTTCTACACCACCGTCTTCATCGTCGCGCTCAACACCCTGGCCGGGGTCCTGTCCGTCGACGACCTGCGGCTGCGGGCGGCCCGCGCGCTCGGCGCGAACCCGGCCCGCACCCTGATCTCGGTGGTGTTGCCGTCGACCGTGCCGCACGTGGTCACCGGCGCCCGGCTGGCCATGGGCAACTCGTTCCTGACGATCGTCTCGGCCGAGATCGTGGCGGCGCAGAGCGGCCTCGGGTCGCTGATCTGGACCGCCCGCAACTACGCCAAGACCGAGTGGGTCTTCGTCGGGATCATCGCCCTCGGCCTGCTCGGCTACCTCTTCGACTGGATCCTGCGGGTCGTCACCAGCAAGACCCTGCGCCGCTACGGCGTCAACTTCTAGCCGGCCGGCGACGGCGTCACCTTCCAGCCGGCCCGTCGCCGGACCGCGCCCACCACTATCGAAAGGCTCGCCATGCTGTGCATCGGCGTCGACATCGGTGGCACCTTCACCGACGTCATCGTGTACGAGCCGGCCACCGCCCGGCTCGCCGAGGCCAAGACCCTGTCCACGCCGGACGACCCGGCCGCGGCCATCTTCGAGGGGCTGGCCAAGCTCGGCGTACGCCTCGACGAGGTCGACCGCTTCGTCCACGGCACCACCCGGGTCACCAACGCGCTGCTGGAGGGTTCCGGCGAGCCGGTCAGCGTGGTGGCCACCGAGGGCTTCCGCGACGTGCTGGAGATGGGTCTGGGACACCGGCCGCAGCTCTACAGCGTCAAGGAGTCGGCCCGCCCGCCGCTGGCCCCGCGCCGGCTGCGGCACGTGCTGCGGGAGCGGATCGGCGCCGACGGCAGCGTGGTCCGGCCGCTGGACACCGCCGACCTGGACGCCGTGCTGGACCGGGTGGCCGCCGCCGGCCCGAAAGCCGTCGCGGTGTGCCTGCTGCACTCCTACCGCAACCCGGCGCACGAGCGGGCGGCCGCGTCCCGGCTCGCCGAGCGCTTCCCGGGGCTGGTCTGCACGATCTCCTCGGACGTGGTGCCGGAGCAGGGCGAGTACGAGCGGTTCGCGACCACCGTGCTCAACGCGAGCGTCCGGTCGACGGTCGCCGACTACCTGCGCGGACTCGGTACGGCGCTCGCCGAGGGCGGCTACGCCCACCCGCTGTCGATCATGACGAGCAGCGGCGGGGTCGTCTCCACCGACGAGGCCGGCCGGTTGCCGATCAACCTGGCGCTCTCCGGTCCGGCCGGCGGGGTCGCGGCCAGCGTGCACGTCGCCGGCCTGGCCGGCTACCCGAACGTGATCACCTGCGACATCGGCGGCACCAGCACCGACGTCTGCCTGATCAAGAACGGCGCCCCGTTGATGACCAACGACGGGAAGATCGCCGGATACCCGAACCGCACCTTCCAGGTCGAGATCAACACGATCGGCGCCGGCGGCGGCTCGATCGCCTGGCGCGACCTCGGCGGCGAACTGCGGATCGGGCCGCGCAGCGCCGGCTCGACCCCCGGCCCGGCCGCGTACGGCCGCGGCGGCACCGAGCCGACCACCACCGACGCGCACGTCGTCGTCGGCCACCTCGACCCGCAGGAAAGCCTCGGCGGCGAGGTACGCCTCGACGTCGACGCCGCCCGCGCCGCCGTCAGCCGGCTCGCCACCGAGTTCGGCCTGGACGACCTGGAACTCGCCCACGGCATCCTCAAGATCGCCACGATCAAGATGACCAGCGCGATCAAGGAGATCTCGGTCGCCTGCGGCCACGACCCCCGCGACTTCGTGCTGATGCCGTTCGGCGGCGCCGGCCCGATGCACGCCACCGCCCTCGCCGACGAACTCGGCATCCGCCGGGTGCTGGTCCCACCGGTCCCCGGCAACTTCTCCGCGCTCGGCTTCGTCACCGCCCAGGCCCGGCACGACTACGTCCGCACCGTGCTGGTGCCGGCCGACGAGACCGGGCTGTCCGCCGTACGCGCCGTCGTCGCCGAACTGCGCGACGTGGCCCGCGCCCAACTCAAGGCCGAGGACGGCGTCGAACCCGACCAGGTCACGTTCGGCCTGTCGGTCGGGATGCGGTTCCGGGGCCAGAGCTTCGACCTCGCCGTACCCGTCGCCGACCTGCCGGCGACCGCCGAGGACCTGGTGGCCGCGTTCCACGCCGCCTACGCCGAGCGGTACGCGTACGCCCGCTCCGGACACCCGGCCGAGATCGTCAACTGCCGGCTGACCGCCTTCGGCCCCCGACCCGCCGTACGGTTCACCGCCCCGGCCGGCGGTTCGCCGGAGCCGGACCGGACCCGGATCTACGGCGCGGCCGGCTGGGTCGACGCCACCGTCTGGCGGCGTACCGAACTGGCCCCCGGCCGTGCCGTGCCCGGCCCGGCCGTCGTACGGGAGAACGGCAGCACCACCGTCGTCGGCGCCGGCTGGACCGCCACCGTCGACGACCACGGGAACCTGCTGCTCGTCCGGGAGTGACCGTGACCCCACCCGCCCTCGACGCCACCGTCCTGGACCGTGCCGGCCGGCACCCGGAGCGGCCGCTGTACGTGTTCGACGAAGACCGGCCGGTGTCGGCCGGTGAGTTCGCCGACCTGGCCGGCCGGGGCGCGGCGGCGCTCGCCGCCCTCGGCGTCGGCCGCGGCGACCGGATCGCGGTGTGGGCCGAGAACGGCCTCGGCTGGCTGGTCCTGCTCGCCGCCGCGGCGTGGCGGGGCGCTGCCCTGGTGACCCTGCACCCCGGCCTGACCACCCCGGAAATGACCGCGGCCCTGGCCCGTAGCCGCCCGCGCCGGCTCTTCGTCGCCGAGCGGGTCCGCGACCGCGACGGCCGGGCCACCGCCGCGCAGGCCGTCGCCGGGCTGCCGGCCGACGCCCGCCCCGACGGCTGGCACGCGTACGGCGACGACCTGGCCGGACTGCCCGGCTGGACCGACCCGGCCCCGGCCCCGGCCGGGCACCCGGACACCGCGCTGAACATCCAGTTCACCTCGGGCTCCACCGGCCCGGCGAAGATGGTCTCGCTCAGCGCCCGCAACCTGATCACCAACGCGGAGTGGACGGCCGCCGCCGCCCGGCTCGGCGCCGACGACCGGATCGCCTCGCCGCTGCCGCTGGCCCACGCCGCCGGCCTCGGCAGCGGTGCCGTACTCGCCCTGGTCACCGGGGCGCTGTGGGTGTCGGCCCGCCGGTTCCGGTCCGAACCGGTGCTGGCACAGATCGCCCGACACCGGTGCACCGTGCTGCAGGCCGTACCGACGATGGCGACGATGCTCGCCGACAAGGTGGAGGCCGACCCGGACCGGTTCGACCTGTCGGCACTGCGGGTCGGCTTCCTCGGCGGCGCCCCGTGCGCCCCGGCGCTGATCACCCGCACCCGCCGGGTCCTCGGCCTGGACCGGATCGCGGTGATCTACGGACAGACCGAGGCCGGCCCGACGATCAGCGTCGACCCCGGCGACGGAAGCTGCGGCCTGCCCGGCGGCACCGTCGGCCGGATCGTGCCGGCCCTGTCCGCCGTCGTCGTCGCCCCCGGCACCCGGACCGAACTGCCCGCCGGCGAGCCCGGCGAACTGCTCGTCCGCGGCGAGTCGGTGACCGCCGGCTACGTCGACGACCCGGAAGCCACCCGGGCGGCGATCACCGCCGACGGCTGGCTGCGTACCGGCGACCTCGGCGCGCTCGACGCCGACCGGATCTTCACCCTCACCGGCCGGGTCAAGGAACTGATCATCCGGGGTGGCGAGAACGTCAGCCCGGCCGAGGTGGAGGCGGCACTGCTCGACGACCCGGCCGTCGCCCAGGTCTGCGTGCTCGGCGTGCCGTCCCAGCGCTGGGGCGAGGAGGTCGGCGCGCTCGTCGTCGCCGCGACCGGCACCGAACCGGACCCCGACCGGCTCGCCGGGGTCGCCGCCGCCCGGCTGGCCCGGCACAAGGTGCCGACGCTGATCCGTACGGTGCCCGGCCTGCCGCTGCTGCCGTCCGGCAAGGTCGACCGCCGTGCCGCGCTCGGCCTGCTCACCGCCGAGGAGGACCGCTGATGCAGCTCGGCTCCTGTTTCCTGGACTCGCTGACCGTCACCAGCTTCTTCGGCAACGCCGAGATGCGCGGCGTCTTCAACGACCGCCAGCTCATGCAGTCCTGGCTCGACGTCGAGGCGGCCCTGGCCCGCGCCCAGGCCAGCCTCGGCATCATCCCGTCGGCCGCCGCCCAGGCCATCACCGACTCCGCCCGGCTGGACCGGCTCGACACCGCCGTCCTGGCCGCCGACGCCGCCGACACCGTGCACCCGCTGGTGCCGCTGGTCCGGGCACTGACCGCCGCCTGCCCCGGCGATGCCGGCCGCTACGTCCACCTCGGCGCGACCACCCAGGACGTCATGGACACCGGCTTCGTGCTGCGCGCCCGGGCCGGCCTGGACATTGTCACGCGTCAGGTCGACGAGCTCGTACGCATCCTGCGCCGGCTCGCGCTGCGGCACCGCACCACCCCGATGCCGGCCCGTACCCACGGCCAGCAGGCGCTGCCGACCACGTTCGGGCTGCGCTGCGCGGTGTGGCAGAGCGAGCTGCAACGGCACCGGGCCCGGCTGGCCCAGATGCGCGAACGGCTGCTGGTGACCAGCATGGGCGGGGCCGCCGGCACGATGGCCGGCTACGGCCCGCAGGCGTTCGCGCTCGAACGCGCCGTCGCCGCCGAACTCGACCTCGGCGTCGCCGACACCCCGTGGCACGCCACCTCGGACCGGTTCGCCGAGTGCCTGATGGTGCTCGGCCTGGTCGCCGCCAGCGCCGAGAAGCTGGCCCGGGAGATCTACTTCCTCGGCCGTACCGAGGTCGGCGAGGCGTACGAGCCGCAGCGGGCCACCCAGGTCGGCAGCAGCACCATGCCGCACAAGCGCAACCCGATCCGGTGCGAGGCGGTCATCGCCGCCGCCGGCACGCTGCGCGCCCAGGTGCCGCTGGCGTTGCAGACCATGGTCGCCCAGGACGACCGCGACATGGGCGTCGGCATGACGCTGTGGAAGCTGCTGCCGGAGTGCTTCATCCTCATCGGTGGTGCCCTGGAACGGCTGGTCGAGGTCTTCGGCGACCTCGGCGTCAACCCGGACCGGATGCGGTCCAATTTGGACATCACCGGCGGGCTGGTGCTCTCCGAGGCGGTCATGCTCCGCCTCGCCGGCCCGCTCGGCCGCGAGCAGGCCCACCACCTGGTGATGCGGATCGTCCGCGACAGCCTGGAGCAGAACCGGCCGTTCGCCGACGTGCTGCGCGCCGACCCGCAGGTGGCCGCCGCCCTGCCCGGCACCGAACTCGCCGGGCTGCTCGATCCGCTGTCGTACGTCGGCCACGCCGCCGCGCTGGTCGACCGCGCCCTACTGAACTCGGAGTCGCCGTGACCGCTGAACAGTCCGTGCTGCTGCACCGCTCCGGCCGGCTGGCCCGGGTGACCCTGAACCGGCCGGCCAGACGCAACAGCTTCGACCTGGCGATGCTCGCCCGATTCGAGGACGTGCTCCACGAACTCGGCCGGGACCGCGACATCGAGGTGGTGGTGCTCACCGGCGAGGGTACGGCGTTCTGCGCCGGCACCGACCTGCGCGAGCTGGCCGGCCTCGACGCCGAGACCACCATGTACGTCCAGCGGCGCACCGCCGAACTCGTCGAACGCTGGTACCGGCTGGAGCAGACCACGGTCGCCGCCTTCAACGGGCCGGCGATCGGCTCCGGGGCCGTACTCGGGCTCGCCAGCGACCTGCGGGTGGCCGCCGACAGCGCGTTCTTCACCTTCCCCGAGGTGACCTTCGGCATCCCGCTGACCTGGAGCGGCATGGCGATCCTCGCCGACCTGGTCGGCGCCGACCTGGCCAAGCGCTGGCTGCTGCTCGGCGAGCGGGTCGAACCCGCCGACATGCTCGCCCTGCGCCTGGTCACCCGGGTGGTCGACGCCGACGGGCTGCCGGCCGCCGTCACCGGCATCACCGACCGGCTGCTCGCCACCTCGGCCGTCGGCCGCTCGATGACCAAGCGGGCCGCCCGGCTGGCCGGCCCCCGGTTCGACGCGGTCGCCAACGACTCGTATCTCGGCGCGCTGAGCGTCGCGCTGCGCCCGCTCGGCGACTACCTCGACCGCGGTGCCCGGTGAAGGTCTTCGAGGCGATCGCCGACGCCGTCGTCGCGCACGGCGTCGACACCGTCTTCGGCCTGCTCGGCGACGCCAACATGTTCCTGGTCGCCGACCTGGTCGACCGGCACGGCGTACGGTTCGTGGCGGCCCGCAACGAGAACGCCGCGGTGATGATGGCCGACGGGTACGCCCGCACCACCGGCCGGTGCGCGGTCGCCACCGTCACCCAGGGGCCGGGACTCGCCGTCGCCGGGGCCGCGTTGACGATCGCCCGGCAGGCCCGCACCCCGCTGGTGCTGATCGCCGGCGACACCCCGCCCGGCGACCCGCTGCACGTACAGAGCTTCGACCAGCAGCCGTACGCGCTGGCCACGGCGGGCCGGTTCGTGCCGGTCACCGGCGCCGGAACCGCCGTACGCGACGTGGGGCTGGCGTTCCGGGCGGCCCGCGAACTGCCCGGCCCGGTCGTCCTGAACGCCCCGATCGACCTGCAGGAAGAGTCCGTGCCGGCCGGCACGGCGGCGGCACCGCCGGTGCTGCCCCGCCCGCCACGACCGCTCGTGCCGGATTCCGCCGACATCGAAGCGCTCGCGCGGCGGCTGCGTACGGCCGACCGCCCGGTGCTGCTCGCCGGCCGGGGCGCCGAACCGGCCGCCGACGCGATCAGGGAACTCGCCGACCGCAGCGGCGCGCTGCTCACCACCACGCTGATGGCCGCCGGCCTGTTCACCGGCCACCCGTACGACCTCGGGGTGGCCGGCGGGCTGTCCCGGCCGCCGACCCGGCGGGTGCTGGCCGGCGCGGACCTGGTGGTCACGTTCGGAGCCGGCCTCAACCGGTGGACCGCCGACCACGGCAGCCTCTTTTCGAACGCGACGGTGGTCAGCGTGGACGTCGACGCGGCCGCGATCGGCGCCCGGTGGTCGGTGGCCGCCGGGGTGGTCGGCGACGCGGGGGAGACGGCGCGGGCGGTGTCGGCGCTGCTGCCGGCGACCGAACGGCCGCACTGGCGCAGCCCGGAACTGGCCGCCGAACTGGCCACGGCCGACCCGTTCGCGGACCTCTACATCCGGTCCACGGTGGACCGGATCGACCCGCGGGCGTTCATCCGGATCTGCGCCGAACGGCTGCCACGGGAGCGGACCACCGTCGTCGGTGTCGGCCACTTCGGCGGCTGGCCCAACCTGCTGCTCGACTCGGCCGCCACCGACCGGTCGTTCGTCGCGCCGTGGGAGTTCGGCAGCATCGGCGTCGGGCTGCCGTTCGCGGTCGGTGCCGCCGTGGGCCGCCCCGACCGGCCGGTGGTCGCCTTCGAGGGCGACGGCAGCCTGCTCACCGGACTCGGCGAACTCGACACCCTGGCCCGGGTCGGTGCCCCGGTGCTGCTGGTGGTCCTCGACGACGCCGCGTACGGCGCGGAGGTACGCAAGCTCGCCCCGCGCGGGGTGGACCCGGACCTGGCCCGGTTTCCGGACCGGGATTTCGCCGCCGTGGCCCGCGCACTCGGGTTGCCGGCGTGGACGGTCACCGACGAGGCGGGCGCGCGGGCGGCGTTCGACGCGGTGCTGCCGCTGACCGGCCCGGCGGTGCTGCACGTGAAGGTGCGCCCCGACGTGGTGCAGGAGAAGTTTTGACCGGCTCAGTCGCCCCAGACCTCGCCGAAGCCGTAGCCGAGCTGGCGGGACAGTTCGTCGGCGGTCCGGCACGCGGCGGCGGCGAGTTCCGCCATCCGGTCGCCGTCGACCCGGAAGATCGGGCCGGAGACGCTGATCGCGGCGGTGACCCGGCCGTGGCGGTCGCGGACCGGCGCCGCCACGACCCGCAGTCCCTCCTCGCTCTCCTGGTCGTTGAGCGCCCAGCCCTGCTGCCGGACGGTCGCCATCCGGGACACGAAGGTGTCGAGGTCGGTGATGGTGTTGCCGGTCAGCGCCGTGAACGGCGCGGTGGCCAGCGTGGCTCGCAGCGCGGCGTCGTCCTGGTCGATCAGCAGGGCCTTGCCGGCCGCGCTGCACCACAGCGGGATGCGCCGGCCGAGCCGGGAGACGAGCTGCAGGTTGCGGGTGCCCTGGACGACGTGGATCGAGATCGCGTCGAGGCCCTCCAGGACCGACAGGTTGACGCTCTCGCCCTCCTCCTCGGCCAGTTGGTGCACCAGCGGGCGGGCGAGGGTGTGCAGGTCGAGGCCGGCGAGGTAGCGCGCGCCGAGTTCGAAGACGGTGACCCCGAGGCGGTAGTTCCCGTTCTCCTCGTTGCGCTGGAGGAAGCCGGCGTCGGCCAGCGCCCGGAACAGCCGGCTGGCGGTCGACTTGTGTAGGCCGAGCTCGCGGCTGACGTCGCTGACCTTGCGTTCGGTGTCGTTGCCGCGGAAGGCGAGCAGCACGCTGAGCGCGCGGTCCAGCGCCTGCGTGCCGGATTCGCGGGGGGCCGGCCCGTCGTCCGGGGTGGCGTCAGTGGCGTACGGCATCTTGCTTCCTCAACTCTCGGTTGCTAGGTTTCATAATATAACCCTAGGACCACAATATGGTCCACCTGAAGAATTGTCCCACTCAGATGGGGCCACCCGGATGGTCCGTTCTCCCACCGCCGGGATCGAGCCGGAAACCAGTGAGGCATCCGCATGACTGTGAACCCGATCGACCTGGAAGTCGTCACCGAAGGTCTCATCTCGATCGTCCGGGAGATGCGACAGACGATCTTCCGTACGGCGCACTCCCCGGTGATCGCCGACGCCCAGGACTTCTCCTGCGCGCTGTTCGACCCGCAGGGGCAGATGGTCGCCCAGGGCCGGGACATGCCCGGCCACGTCATCGCCATGCCGGCCTCGGTCGCCGAGATCTTCGCCGACTTCGCCGACGAGATGCGCCCCGGCGACCTCTACATCGTCAACGACCCCTACCGGGGCGGCAGCCACCTCAACGACGTCACCCTGATCAGCCCGGTCTTCGTCGACGGGAAGCTCTTCCTCTTCCCCTGCGTACGCATGCACTGGGCCGACATCGGCGGGATGACCCCGGGTAGCGTCTCCGGCCAGGCCACCGAGATCCTCCAGGAGGGCCTGCGGATCCCGCCGATCAAACTGATCGAGGAGGGCCGGCCCAACCGCGCCGCGTTCGACATCGTCTTCGCCAACGTCCGGATGGCCGAGGAACGCCGCGGCGACCTCGAATCCAGCATCGCCGCCTGCCACACCGCCGAACGTCGGCTGCGCGAACTCGTCGCCCGGCACGGCACCGGCCTCGTCCTCGAATCCGTCGCCGCCAACATGGACCGCACCGAGCAGCGGCTTCGCGACATGATCCGGGCCCTGCCCGACGGCACCTACCGCTACGAGGACTACCTCGACCTCTACACCGACGGCCGCTACGACGCCGCCATCGTCCGCTGCCGGCTCACCGTCGACGGCGACGAGATCGAAGCCGACTTCCGCGGCTCGTCGACCCAGGTCGCCGCCGTCGTCAACTCGTCGCGGGCGATGACCGTCGCCGGCGTCTTCATCGCCGTCAAGTCGGCCCTCGACCCCGGCGGCCTGGTCAACCACGGCGCCTTCCGGCCGCTGCGGGTGCACACCGAACCCGGCACCGTCGTACACGTCAGCTATCCCGCCCCGGCCAACGCGCACAGCGAGGTCCGCAAGCGGGTCATCTCCGCCGTCATGGCCGCCCTCAGCCAGGTGGCGCCCGACCTCATCGCCGCCGACCAGTTCGGCACCACCTTCCAGAACCTCATCGGCGGCGTCGACGAGCACACCGGACGGCCATACCTCTACTACGACTACCCGGCCGGCGGCAACGGCGGATTCCTCGAATCCGACGGCCCCAGCGCGATGAACCCCGTCGACCTCGGCGACATCTCCACCATCCAGTCCGTCGAACGGCTGGAGACCGAGATCCCCATCCTTGTCGAGGCGTGCGAGCTGCGCGTCGGATCCTGCGGCGACGGCGTACGCCGCGGCGGGCTCGGCAGCCGCCGGGAGACCCGGCTGCTCGCCAGCGGCGGCGCGTACTCGGTGCAGACCGACCGGACCACCGTCCCGCCGTACGGGCTGAAGCACGGCGGCCCCGGCGCACCCACCGTCACCCACATCCGGCGGCCGGACGGCGACCGCGTCGACTTCGCCACCCCCGGCAAGGTCGCCGGCTTCCCGATGCGCGCCGGAGACGTACTGGTGATGGAGTCCGCCGGCGGCGGCGGCTGGGGCGACCCGCTGGACCGGGCACCCGAAGACGTCGCCGAGGACGTGGCCCAGGAATACCTGACCGCCGGCGAAGCCCGGGACCGCTACGGCGTCGAACTCGACCCGGCCGGACAGGTCGACCCGGCCGCCACCGCCGCCACCCGGCAGCGGCTGCGCGACGAACGGCGCTGGCTACGCGCCACCGTCACCACCAGCCCGGCCTACACCGGCCAACGCGGCCAGCGGCGACTGGCGTACGTCGCCCCCGGCAGCGGCCTCGCCGAGGACACCCTCGTCGAGGTCCACGGTGGACACCCGGCCCCGCTGCGGGCCTGGATCCGGCACGACGCGGCCCTGGCCGCGGACGAACTCGCCCTCGACGACGACGGGCTGCAGATTCTCGGCACCGCCCCGCACGACCGCTCCTACGTGCGGGTGCTCGCCGGGGGAGGAGGGGCATGAGCAAGGTCTTCCGGGTCCCGCTGGCGCCGGCCCGCGGCGGCGCCACCACCGCGCCACGCGGCCCGCAACCGACCGCGACCCCGACGTCGACCCGGCCCGGCATCGTCGCCGGCTGCCTCAGCCCGCACCCGCCACACCTGATCTACGCCGAGAACCCGCCGCAGAACGAACCCCGCTCCACCGGCGGCTGGGAGACGCTGCGCTGGGCGTACGAGCGGCTGCGCGCCCGCATCCGCGACGTGCACAAGCCGGACGTGCTCATCGTCCACGCCCCGCACTGGATCACGATGGTCGGCCACCACGTCAACTGCGTACCGAACCCGCGCGGCCTCTCCGTCGAACCGATCTTCCCGCACCTGTTCCGCTACCGGTACGACTTCCGCACCGACGTCGAACTCGGCGAGGCGATCGCCGACGAGGCCAGCGGACTCGGCCTGGTCACCCGCAAGATGCGCGACCCCCGGGTACGCGTCGACTACGCCACCATCGGCGCCCTGCACCTGGCCAACCCGGCCTGGGACATCCCGGTGGTGTCGCTGTCGGCCAACAACAACCCGTACTTCTACTCCGACGCCTCCCTGGAGGAGATGGAGGTCCTCGGCGAGGCCACCCGCCGCGCCGTCGAGGCCACCGGCCGCCGCGCCGTACTGCTCGCCTCCAACTCGCTGTCACACCTGCACTGGCACGAGGAACCCGAACTGCCCGAGGACATGGAACGGGAACACCCGTACAACAACCACCAGTACCGGTGGGACATGAAACTGCTCGAAGCGGTCCGGCGCGGACCCACCGCGCCGCTGCGCGAACTCATCCCCGAACACATCGAGGCGACCGCCTCCGAAACCAAGGCCGGCAGCCTCACCTGGATGCTCGCCGCGATGGGCTGGCCCAAGGTCGCCGGCGACGTGCTCGGCTACGGCACGATCATCGGCACCGGCAACGCCGTGGTGGAGTGGCTGCCCGAGGGGAGCCACCATGGCTGACCGGACCGGAATCGTCGCCGGGGCACTGCTGCCCGGCATGCCGCACCTGCTCGCCGGAGAACCGGCACCGAGCTGGTCGGCACTGGCCGACGCGGCCCGCGACGTCGGCACCCGGCTGCGCCGCCTCGAACCCGACGTCGTACTGCTGCTGTCGACCCAGTGGTTCACCGTCCTCGGCCACCAGTTCCAGTGCGACCCCAACCCGCGCGGCGAACACGTCGACGAGAACTGGTACGCCTACGACTACGGCCTGCTCGACTACGACCTGCGCTTCGACGTCGACTTCACCGAACGCTGGGCCGACCGGGTCCAGGCCGGCGGAGTGCAGGCCCGCCGGACCCGCTACGACGGCTTCCCGATCGACACCGGCACCATCGTCACCTCCGCACTGCTCGACCCGGACCGCAAACTGCGCTGGGCACAGGTCTCCTGCAACCTCTACGCCGACGCCGACACCCTCGCCGACGTCGGCCGGGCCGGCGCCGCCGCCGCCCGCGACGCCGACCTGCGCGCCGCCCTCGTCGTCGTCACCGGGATGTCGTCCGGCCTGATCCAGCAGTGGATCGAGCCCGGCCAGGACCGCATCGGCGAACCCGGCCACGACCAGTGGAACACCCGGATCCTCGACCTGCTCACCGCCGGCAAGGTCGACGAGGTGCTCGCCGTACGCGAGGACTTCGCCCGGCAGGCACAGGCCGACAGCCAGTTCCGCGCCCTGGCCTTCGCCGCCGGCGCCGGGGCGACCGCCGGCCCGGCCCACCTGCACGCGTACGGCCCGATCTGGGGCACCGGCGCCGCCGTCCTGTCCTGGAACCTGCCCGACCACCAGTAAGGAGAAACCATGCGCAACATGGCCGTGGGCTTCCTCGAAGCCGAAGGCTTCACCCCCATCTTCGACGCCGTCGACGCGATGGTGAAGGCCACCGAGGTCGAGGTGACCAAGGTCGTCCGGCTCGGTGGCGGCATCGTCGCGGTCGCCGTACGCGGCGACCTCGCCACCGTCGAGGAGGCCGTCGACATCGGCGAGGAGACCGCCCGGGCCAAGAGCCGCTCGGTGCGTTCGATCGTCTTCGCCAGCCCCTGCGACGCCGTCAGCGCCCTGGCGGCCGACCCCCAACTCGTCGGCAACTGACCCGGTAAGGAGAACCAGACATGTCGTCCGACATCGCGATCGGAATCGTCGAGACCCGCGGCGTGGTGGCCCTCTCGGCGGGCATCGAAGCCATGATCAAAACCGCCGACGTACGGTGCGTCGGCGTCGAACGGGTCACCAGCGGCTACCTCGCCGTCGCCGTACGCGGCACCCTCGCCGCCGTACGCCAGGCCGTCGCCGCCGGTGAGGCCGCCATCCGTGCCCACGGCGAACTGCGCAGCTCCCAGGTCTACCCGAAGCCGCACCCGACCACCGCGGCACTGCTCGACAACCCGGAGACCGCCCGGATCCGCGAGGTCATGGCCGGCCTGCGCGGAGAAGGCTGATGCTGCTCGGCGAGGTCGTCGGCAAGGTCTGGGCGGACCGCATCCTGTCCCCGCTCCAGGGCCGGCGACTCGTCCTGGTCCGGGTCCGGCCGGACGGCCCCGACCTGGTGGCCGTCGACCCGCTGAACGTCGGCATCGGCACCACCGTGCTCGTCGTCACCGACGAGGCCGCCGCCGCGGTGACCGGTGAGGCCACCGTTGACGCGGCCGTCGTCGCCCTGGTCGCCGACGCCGACGCCGGCACCGCACCCACCACCGACTGACCGAGAGGTACGCACATGACCGGGCTCTGGTCCCCGACCCTGCTCACCGGCCGGCCGGACGGCGAGCCGACCGTGCTGCCGAACTATGTCGGCGGCGAGTTCGACACCTCCGGCACCCACTTCGCCAAGGTCTCCCCGGTCACCGGGGAAACCATCCGGTACGTGGCCGAGGCAGATCAGTCCACGGTGGATGCTGCGGTGGGTGCGGCGCGGTCGGCGTTGGCTGGTGCGTGGGGTCGGATGGGTGAGCGGGAGCGGGCGGCGGTGTTGTACCGGGTCGCCGACGAGTTGGAGCGTCGGTTCGATGATCTGGTGGCGGCGGAGGTCGGGGACACGGGTAAGTCGATTTCGCAGGCGCGGAGTCTGGACATTCCTCGTGGTGCGGCGAACTTCCGCGCCTTTGCGGAGATCGTTTCCACCACGCCGACGGAGTCGTTTACGACCGTCACCCCGTCCGGTGGTCGGGCCCTGAACTATGCGGTGCGTAAGCCGGTCGGGGTTGTGGCGGTGATCGTGCCGTGGAATCTGCCGTTGCTGTTGTTGACGTGGAAGGTGGCGCCGGCTCTGGCGTGTGGGAATGCGGTGATTGTGAAGCCGTCGGAGGAGACGCCGTCGTCGGCGACGTTGTTGGCCGAGGTGATGGCCGCCGCCGGGGTTCCTGACGGTGTTTTCAATGTGGTGCATGGGTTTGGCCCGGGGTCGGCGGGGGAGTTTTTGACCCGGCATCCGGGGGTGGACGCGATCACGTTCACGGGTGAGTCGGCGACTGGTGGGGCGATCATGCGGGCGGCTGCTGATGGGGTGAAGGCGGTGTCGTTCGAGTTGGGCGGCAAGAACGCCGGCCTCGTCTTCGCCGACGCCGATCTGGATGCGGCGGTCGAGGGGTCGGTGCGGTCGTCGTTCACCAACGGTGGTCAGGTGTGTCTGTGCACCGAACGGCTCTATGTTGAGCGACCGGTGTTTGACGAGTTCGTGTCGCGGGTGGCGAAGCGGGCGGATGAGTTGACGTTCGGCTGGCCGGCTGACGAGGCGACGGTGAACATGCCGTTGATCTCGCACAAGCATCGGGAGAAGGTCCTCGGTTATTACGACCTGGCCCGTGCCGAGGGCGCGACGGTCCTGGCTGGTGGTGGGGTTCCCGAGTTCGGTGACGGGCGTGATGGTGGCGCGTATGTGCAGCCGACGGTGTTGACCGGGCTTGGCCCGGATGCGCGGGTGAACCGTGAGGAGGTGTTCGGACCCGTATGCCACGTCGCGCCGTTCGATGATGAGGACGAGGCGTTCGCTCTGGCCAATGACAGTGAGTACGGGCTTGCCGGGACGGTGTGGACGCGGGATGTGGGTCGGGCGCATCGGGCGGGGGCGCGTTTGGAGGCGGGGATCGTGTGGGTGAACACGTGGTTCCTGCGGGATCTGCGGACGCCGTTTGGTGGGGTGAAGGCGTCTGGTGTCGGGCGTGAGGGCGGCACCCATTCCCTGGACTTCTACTCGGAGCTGACGAATGTCTGTGTGGATCTGTCATGACTGATGTCGCGCGGGTGGCCGGACTGCTCCGGTCGGCGTATGAGAGTGGGACGCCGGTTCCGCCGTTGCGTGGCGACCTGTTGCCGGTCGGCGATGTCGATGCGGCGTATGCGGTCCAGCAGGCGCAGGTCGGCGAGTGGCTGGCGGCTGGTCGGCGTCGGGTCGGGGCGAAGATCGGGTTGACGTCGCCGGTGGTGCAGCAGGCGTTCGGGGTCTACCAGCCCGACTTCGGGGTGTTGTTCGCTGACATGGCGGTCCCGGACGGCGCCGAGGTCGACCTCGGCGGGTTGATTCAGCCTCGGGTGGAGGCGGAGGTCGCCTTCGTCCTCGGCGCTGACCTGCCGTTCGAGCGGGTGACGGTCGCCGACGTTGTTCGGGCGACGGATCACATTCTTCCCGCGGTCGAGATCGTGGATTCGCGGATCGCGGGTTGGGACATCTCGATCGTGGACACGGTCGCGGACAACGCGTCATCGGGTCTGTTCGTGCTCGGTAACCAACCCCGGCGCCTGTCGGACGTCGATCTGCGGCTGGCCGGGATGGTTCTCGAACATGCTGGCGAGCCGGTCTCGGTCGGCGCGGGCGCCGCCTGCCTCGGTAACCCGGTGCACGCGGTTGCCTGGTTGGCGCAGACGCTCGCCGTCGCGGGTAGCCCGCTCGCAGCCGGGGATGTGGTGTTGTCCGGGGCGTTGGGGCCGATGGTGTCGGTCACGCCTGGGGCGGCGTATGAGGCGCGGATCTCTGGCCTGGGCTCGGTCCGGGTGTGCTTCGGGATGAGGGAGGAAGCGTGACCACGGGTGTGGCGGTGATCGGGTCGGGGAACATCGGTACCGATCTGATGATCAAGGTGTTGCGGTTGTCGGAGTCGTTGCGGATGGTGGCGATGGTCGGTATCGACCCGGACTCCGACGGTCTCGCGCGGGCTCGCCGGCTTGGTGTCGCGACGACGGCTGAGGGTATCGACGGGCTGCTCGGGATGCCGGAGTTCGCGGACGTGCAGGTCGTCTTCGACGCGACGTCGGCGGGTGCGCACAAGCGGCACGCGGAGTTGTTGCGGGAGCGCGGTCGGCTGGTGGTGGATCTGACGCCGGCGGCGGTCGGGCCGTATGTGGTGCCGCCGGTGAATTTGGATGAGCATCTGGGCGAGCCGAACGTGAACATGGTGACGTGTGGTGGTCAGGCGACCGTTCCGATCGTCGCCGCGGTCGGTCGGGTCACGCCGGTGGCGTATGCGGAGATCGTGGCGTCGATCGCGTCGAGGTCGGCGGGGCCGGGGACGCGGGCGAATATCGACGAGTTCACCGAGACGACGGCGCGGGCGATCGAGGTCGTTGGTGGTGCCCGGGCGGGCAAGGCGGTCATCGTGCTGAATCCGGCTGATCCGCCGCTGCTGATGCGGGACACCGTCTACTGCCTGTGCCCGGACCGGGACGTGGACCGGGATGCAATCGCCGCGTCGGTGGAGGCGATGGTCGCCACGGTCGCCGAGTATGTGCCGGGTTACCGGTTGAAGCAGACGGTGCAGTTCGACGACGTGTCCGCTCACGTTCCGGCGTTGGGCGGGCATTTCGAGGGGGTGCAGGTGTCGGTGTTCCTGGAGGTGTCCGGGGCCGGGCACTATCTGCCGGCGTATGCCGGGAATCTGGACATCATGACGTCGGCGGCGTTGCGGACGGCGGAGCGGATGGTGGCGTTGCGGGCCGAGCGGGGAGTGGCGGCGTGAACCTGTATATCCAGGATGTGACGTTGCGGGACGGGATGCACGCGGTGCGGCATCAGTTCACCGTGGACCAGGTCCGGTCGATCGCGGCCGCCCTCGACAGTGCTGGTGTGGCGGCGATCGAGGTCGCGCACGGTGACGGTCTGGCCGGCTCCAGCGTCAACTACGGGCATGGTGCGGCGTCGGACGCGGACTGGATCGCCGCTGCCGCCGAGGCGGTGACGAACGCGAAGCTGACGACGTTGCTGCTGCCCGGGATCGGCACGATCGCCGATTTGAAGGCCGCCCGCGATCTCGGGGTGACCAGTGTGCGGATCGCGACGCACTGCACGGAGGCGGACATCTCCGCGCAGCACATCGGGTGGGCGCGTGAGAACGGTATGGACGTGTCCGGGTTCCTGATGATGTCGCACATGAACGACCCGAAGGGTCTCGCGCAGCAGGCGAAGCTGATGGAGTCGTACGGGGCGCACTGTGTGTATGTCACGGATTCGGGTGGTCGGCTGCTGATGCGTGACGTCGCGGAGCGGGTGGACGCGTATCGGCAGGTCCTCGACCCGGGTACGCAGGTCGGGATCCACGCCCACCACAACCTGTCGTTGGGGGTGGCGAACAGTGTCGTCGCGGTCGAGCACGGCACCACCCGCGTCGACGCGTCCCTGGCCGGGCACGGTGCCGGGGCCGGGAACGCGCCGCTGGAGGTGTTCGTCGCGGTCGCGGAGTTGCACGGTTGGGAGCATGGTTGTGACGTGTTCGCGTTGATGGATGCTGCCGAGGACCTGGTCCGGCCGTTGCAGGACCGGCCGGTACGCGTCGACCGGGAAACCCTGACGCTGGGCTATGCCGGGGTGTATTCGAGTTTCCTGCGGCATGCGGAGCGGGCGTCGGACCGGTACGGGGTCGACGTGCGCTCGATCCTGGTCGAGCTCGGCCGCCGTCGCATGGTCGGTGGCCAGGAGGACATGATCGTCGACGTCGCCCTCGACCTGGTCGGCGGCGGGGAGGGCAAGCCGTGACCGACCTCGCCACCATCGCCGAACGACTCGACCAGGCGGCGACCAGCCGTACCGTGACCCCGCAGTTCGGGGCCGACGCCGGGCTGGACGTGCCCACCGCGTACCGGATTCAGGAGGCCGTGGTCGCCCACCGGACGGCCCGCGGCGAACGTCTCGTCGGGTTGAAGCTGGGGCTGACCAGCCGGGCCAAGATGGCGCAGATGGGCGTTGACGAGGTCATCTGGGGCCGGCTCACCGACGCCATGGCCATCGCCGACGGCGGCACGATCAGCCTCGCCGACCACATCCACCCGAAAGCCGAACCGGAGGTCGCCTTCCTGATCGGGGGCGGCACCATCGCGGCGGTCGCACCGGCGATCGAGGTCATCGACTCCCGGTACGTCGACTTCCGCTTCACCCTGCCCGAGGTGATCGCCGACAACACGTCGGCGAGTGGTTTCGTGGTCGGCGCCTGGCAGCCCGTCCCGGCCGGGATCGACAACCTCGGGGTGCTGCTGGAGGTCGACGGCCGCACCGTCCAGATCGGATCGACGGCCGCCATCCTCGGCGACCCGCGCCGGGCCCTGGCCGAGGCGGTCCGGCTCGCCGCCGCCGATGGCGTCGAGCTGACCGACGGCTCGGTCCTGCTCGCCGGCGCGGCGACGGCCGCCGTACCCCTGAAACCCGGCGCCCACGTCCGCGCCGTCGTGGAATCGCTCGGCGCCGCGTCGCTGAAGGTGACGCCGTGACCGAGCGGAGTGAGGGAACCATGAGGCTCAGTTGTCGGCACGGCGGTGCCGAGCGCAGCGAGGTGACGCCGTGACCGGGGAGTCTGGCGGGGTCGTGGCCGGCAAGGCCACACCACGCGGCCGGTTCCCACACGTCCGGGTCGCCGGCGACCTGGTCTTCGTCTCCGGCACGTCCAGCCGGCGGCCGGACAACACCATCGCCGGCGCCTCCGTCGACCCGATGGGCACCACCGACCTCGACATCCGCGTCCAGACCCGGGCCGTCATCGAGAACATCCGCGACATCCTGCACTCCGTCGGCGCCGACCTGACCGACCTCGTCCAGATCACCACCTACCTGGTCAACATGAACGACTTCGGCGGCTACAACGAGGTCTACGCCGAATACTTCGACGAGACCGGACCCACCCGCACCACCGTCGCCGTACACCAACTCCCGCACCCGCACCTGCTCATCGAGATCCAGGCGGTGGCCGTACGCCGGGGTTGACGGCACCGCTACCGGTGGAGGCCCGCTGGCAGGATGTGGCGGGTGGAGACGGTCGACTGGGCGGGGTTGGAGCACGCGTACGGCAGTGCCGAGGACGTACCGGCGAACCTGCGGGCGCTGGCCTCGCCGGACGAGGAGGAACGGCACGGAGCGTTCGGCGAGTTGTACGCCAGCATCGTCCACCAGGGCACCCGCTACGAGGCGAGCGCCTACGCGGTGCCGCCGCTGCTGGACCTGCTCGCCGACCCGGCGACCCCGGACCGGTGGCTCGTCGGGCAGCTACTGGTGCTGATCGCGATCGGGTCCGACGAGGCGTGGGTGCCCGACGGGCTGCCGGTCGGCGAGTTGCGGTCGGCGGCGGCCGGCGGTGCCGAGGCGCTGCGGCGCTACAAGCGGCGCGAGTCCCTGGACGAGGCGGACCAACGGCGGATGTTCACGTACGTCGACCTGCGCGCGTACGAGGCCGTCGGCGCCGGCCTGCCGCTGCTGCGCCGGCTTGTCGGCGGGGACGACGCCGACCTGAGCACCGTCGCGGCGTACACGCTGGGCTGGTATCCGGAACCGGAGCCGGCGGCGAGCATCGCCGCGCTGGCGACGGTGGCAACGGACCCGGCCCGAGGTGAAGAGGAAGTGGCGGTCGCGGTGGTGGCGGCCGGGATGGTCGGCGCCGACGGTGCCGACCGGCTCGCCGCGACGGCACTCGACGACGAGCGGGCGGTGGTGCGCTGGGCGGGGGCCGTCGCGTCCGCCCGCCTGCACGGGCCGACCACCGGCGAGCGGGCGGTCACCGAACTGCTGCACTGGGCCGGCGGCGCCAGCCAGCCGGACACCCGGCTGCCTTACCTCGAGGGTGACCTGGGCGGCTACGCCTCGCTGGCGTTGCGCCAGCTCGGCCCGGCGTACGCCGACGCCGCGTTCGACGCCCACCTGGCCCGGCTGCCGAAGGTCCAGGCCATGCCGGCACTGACCGTCGTCGACGCGGCGCTGCGGCTGGCGTTCCCGGCCGGCCCGGTGCCGGCGGGTACACCGTTCGCGGCACTCGACGACCGGCAGCGCCGCCTGGTCCGGGTGCTCGCCGCCGCGCCCGGCTCCTGGTGCTGGTCGGATCGGCAGGAGTTCGGCAACTTCAGCATGGCGGTCGGGGACTACGGCCTGCCGAACAGTAACTCCCGCATGCGCGAGTACGTCCGAACCGCCTGACCAGGCGAAAGAAGACTCCGTCTGGCGATACTATCTCTAGAGAAAGTATCGCCAGAGAAAGTCTTTGGAGGACCTGTGGTCGCGTTCGTTGGGCGGGAACGGGAACTCGGCGTGCTCGGCACGCTGCTCGACGACGTGGCCGCCGAGATCGGCACCGCCCGGCCCGGCCGTTGCCTGCTCATCCGTGGACGGCGGCGGATCGGCAAGTCCAGCCTGGTCGAGACGTTCGTCGGTGCCGCCGGAGTGCCGTCCGTCTTCTACACCGCCGCCGGGGCGTCGTCCGAAGCCGAACTCGAAGTCCTGACCGACGCCGTCCGTTTCTCGACCCTGCCGGACCGGGCCGTCTTCGACGAGGCGATACCGGGGAACTGGACGGCCGCCCTACGCCAACTCGCCGGCACCCTGCCCGACGACCGGCCGAGCGTGGTCGTCATCGACGAGGTTCCCTACCTGATGGACCGGGTGGACGCGTTCGAGGGCATCCTGCAACGTGCCTGGGACCGGGAACTCAGCCGGCGTCCGGTGCTCCTCGTCCTGATCGGCTCGGACGTGTCCATGATGGAGTCGCTCGGCTCGTACGGCCGGCCTTTCCACCAGCGGGGACAGGAGATGGTCCTCGGTCCGCTCAACCCGGCCGAGGTCGGCCGGATGCTCGACCTCGATCCGCCGGCCGCTTTCGACGCCGCACTCGTCACCGGCGGACTGCCGCTGATCTGTGCGTCGTGGCGTCGGGGCATGGACCTCTGGGACTTCCTTGCCGCGGAACTGACCAATCCCGTGTCGGCCCTACTGGTGAGTGCCGAACGGTCGCTCGCGGCGGAGTTCCCCGACCATGCCCACGCCCGAGCCGTACTCTCGGCGATCGGCAGTGGCGAGCGGACCTTCACCAACATCGCCCGGGCGGCGGGCGGGATCGCCAACACGACCCTGACCCGGTCCGCCGAGTTCCTCGCCCGCAAAAGGCTCGTCGCCGCCGAGTTGCCGCTCTCCACCCGGCCGTCGAAAGAGCGTCGATACCGGATCGCCGACCCGTACCTGCGGTTCTGGCTGCACTTCGTGCGGCCGCACCTGCCCGAGATCGAACGGATGCGCGGCGACCTCACTCTCGACCGGGTCCGGGCGGGCTGGACGACGTGGCGTGGCCGCGCGATCGAACCGCTCCTACGGGAGTCGCTCGCCCGGCTGCTACCCGACGGCAGCCTGCCGTCGGCCGCGGCCGTCGGCGCCTACTGGACCCGGTCGAACGACATCGAGATCGACATCGTCGGCGCGGACCGCGAACCGATCGCCCGGGAACTGCTCTTCCTCGGCTCGGTCAAGTGGCTGGAGCAACGGCCGTTCGACGCCCACGACCTCGCCGCGCTGCACCGGCACCGGGCGCTGTTGACCGATCAGCCGGTTCCGCTGGTCGCGGTGAGCCGAAGCGGGGTCACCTGCACCGGGCTGGAGGCGGTCTACGGTCCAGCCGAACTGCTCGCCGCCTGGCGGCCGGCGTCGCGCTGACCGCCACACCCCGTCGTCAGTACAAGAGCAGGGTGCCGGCCAGGGAGATCAGGGCGCTCACCAGCAGGGCGGCGCCGCAGCCGACGCCGGTCACCGCGCTCACCGGCAGGGACCGGGCCCGCGCCACCGGCACGGCGGCCAGCGCCACCACGGTCAGCAGCACCGCCGGCAGGTGGATGAGCGGATAGTGCAGCAGCACCGCCACCGGGAAGAGGTGCAGCCCGACCACGAGGGCGACCCAGGCGGGAATCAGGTCCTTGTGCCGGGTGAAGGCCAGGAGCAGGGCGCCGAGCCCGGCGGCGCCGAACTCGATGGCGACGACCAACCCGAACGCCTTGCTGGTGTCAGCGTCGAAGACGGTGCCGTCGGTCCAGTGTCGCCAGGCGAGCAGACCGCCGGCCACCGCCGTCAGCATCGACACACCGGATCCGATGCCGAGCCACTTCGGCCAGGTCGGCGGCGGCTTCTCCTGCGCCCACCCGAACCAGCCGGAGGCGAAGAAGCCGAAGATGACGGCGGTCATGGCCGCGTCCCGGACGAAATCTGCGGTCATCGGTCTGCCCCCTCCGGCCGGGCGGCGGCTCCCGGACCTGGTTCACCGTACGGGAGACGTTCTACCTGGTCCGATGCCCGCGATCCACCGACGGGTGCCGGATCACCGGATGCCCCGTGAAGATCAGCGCGGCTGTTACGGTGGCGCCCATGTCCGACCCCGCGCGTCCCGCAACCGGTGGAGCCGTCGCGAAGCGCCGGGAGGCGAGCACCCTTCTCGCCGCCGCGCTGACCAACGGGCCGGCCGAACTCGTCGACTTCGTACTCCCGCTCTGGGCCGGCATCGCCCTGGGGGCCAGCGCCACCGAGGTCGGCCTGCTCGTGGCGCTGGAACTCGCCGTGTCGGTGGTCGTCCGCCCGATCGCCGGGGTGCTGGCCGATACCCGGGAGCGCCGCTACGTGGCCGGTGCCGGGGCACTGCTCTACGGCCTGTCCTGTGTCGGGTACGCGGTGGCGGGCAGCCTGCCGCTGGCGTACGTCGCGGCGGTCCTCGGCGGTGTCGGCGGCGCCCTGCTGTGGGTGTCGGTACGCGCCATCGTCGGGGAGCGGCTGGCCCGCGACACGACCGTCTACCCGCGCCTGATGTCGGCCCAGGAGACCGGGACCTGGATCGCCTTCGTCGCCGGGCTGACCCTGCTCGGCTTCGTCGACTTCGTCGGGCTCTTCCTGGCCTGCGCGGCGGCCTGCCTGGTCGGTGCGGTGGCCCTCTTCGCGATGCCGGCCCGGCCGGCTCCGGCCGGGGAACACGGTGGTGCCGACGTCGCCGGCACGGTGGGGCTCGGCGCGGTCGGGCGCCGGCTGCGGCCGATGCTGCTCGCCGTCGTCGTCACGATGACCGCCGAGGCCGCCATCGGCATCCTGTTGCTGCTGCACCTGCAACGCGGGTTCGACCTCGAGATCATCGAGATCGCGTACGTCTTCCTGCCCGGCGCCATCGCGATGAGCGTCCTGCCGGGCTACCTGCACCGGTTCGTGCTCCGGTTCGGTCGGACCAGGGTGCTCGCGACCGCCTCGGTGGCCAGCGCCGCGTTCGCCGCCAGCCTGTCCCTGGCCCCGAACCCGTGGGTGCTCGCCGGGCTGTGGGTCCTCAGTGGTGCGGCGTGGGCGGCGGTTATGCCGATCCAGCAGGCGGTGATCGCCGAGGCGTCCGGCGCGCAGACCGGTCGCGGGATGGGCCTCTACGAGTCGGCGGCGCTGGTCGGCGGCGTGATCGGTTCGCTGGCCGGCGGCCTGCTCTACGACGGTGGCTCGTGGGCGCTGGCCTGCCTGGTCGCCGCCGCGGTCATCCTGTCCGGCGCGCTGATCGTGCCCCGGTCGGTGCGCGCCCTCGGCGTCGCCGACGTCCCGACCGCCACCGAGCCCGAGGAATCCGATGTGGACGACGGCGGGGCGTCGACCGCCGGCGGGGGAGCGGTGGTGGCTCCCGCGCCGGGGGTCGTACCGGTCGTACCCGTCGCGACCCGCCCGGTGGAGCCGGTGTCGCTGACCAAGCCCGAGCCGTCCGCTGATCTACGGGCCGGGACCGGCGAGCCGTCCGCCCCGGAGACGACGAAACAGCAGGCGGCCGGGAAGCCGCCGAAGACCCCCCGTCAGCGCCTCGTCGAACTCGGCCAGCACGCCGCACTCTTCGCCGCCGTGCAGGTCGGGCTCGCGGTGTTCGGCGTCTCCTGGCTGTGGGACCTGCTCACCGGCCGGCTGTCCGGGCTCGTCATGCGCGGCGGCGTCGAGCACGACGGGCTGGCCGCCGCCGCGTACGGGGTCGGCCGGATCTGGACCATCGTGCTGGTCGTCGACGTGCTGTGGACCATGATTCAGGTGTCGCGCTCGCGACGCCGGTAGGTGGCCGCCTAGGCTGGCCGGGTGGCAGCGTGTCCCGAGCTGACCAGGCCGCGTCCGCGCGGTCCCGGTCTCTCCGGGGCAACCCCGGGGACGTCACCCGTACCACCGCATCGCGTCGCCTGCGCTCCGGTGCGCTCCGCGCACGTCCGCGCACGCACGACCGGGCCTCGTCGGGACACGCTGCCCCACCCGACCGTGGACCGCCCATGCTGAGCGGCGCCGGACCAGAAGAGCCGCCCGGCCGGCCCGGGGAGCGGTTCGCCACGGCGCTGGCCGATTCGTTCCTGGCCGGTGACTGGGTCCGCGACGGCCTGCTCGGGCGGGGTGCGCTCGTCGTCGGCGTACGGGCCCGCTGGCTGCGCCGGGTGGTGGCCGAGGTGCTCGGGGCATACCCGAGGGTGCCGGCCGACCGGCCGCGCGAACTCGCCGGTTTCGTCGCGGCGTCGCCGGTCTACCGGGCGGCGTGGCACTCGGCCAGGCTGCGTGGCCGCCGGCTGCGGGTCCGCGCCCGGCCGGTCACCGCGACCCGGACCGTACGCCGGCCCTGGCCCACCCCGGTCGTCGACGACCTGGCCGCACTCTCCGACCTGCTCGGACTCACCCCCGAAGAACTCGACTGGTACGCCGACCGCCGGTCGATCAACCGGCATGCCCGCGAGGAGCGGTTGCGCCACTACCGGTACACCTGGCTCGGCGGGCGGTTGATCGAGGCGCCGAAGCCCCGGCTGCGGGCGCTCCAGCGGCTGCTGCTCGCCGAGGTGCTCGGACCGGTGCCGGTGCATCCCGCCGTGCACGGCTTCGTGCCCGGCCGGTCCGCGCACACGTTCGCGGCGGCACACGCCGGGCGGCCGACCGTCGTACGCGTCGATCTGGTGTCGTTCTTCGCGACCGTGTCGGCACCCCGGATCTTCGGGCTGCTGCGGCTCGCCGGCTATCCCGAGCCGGTGGCGCACACGCTGACCGCGTTGTGCGTGACCCGTACCCCGGTCCGGGTGCTGCGGGCGGCGCCGGCCGGGCTGCCGGACCGGCCGTACCGGCTGGCGTTGCTGCGTGGGCCGCACCTGCCGCAGGGCGCGCCGGCCTCGCCGGCGCTGGCCAACCTGTGCGGCTTCCGGCTCGACCGCCGGCTGGCCGGGCTGGCGGCCGCGTTCGGCGCGACCTACACCCGGTACGCCGACGATCTCGCCTTCTCCGGCGACCTGCCGTCGCGCCGGGCGGCGGCCCTGGTCGACCGGGTGACCGCTGTCGTGGCCGGGGAGGGGTTCCGGGTCCGGCCCGACAAGACCCGGATCCGTGGCCAAGCCGACCGGCAGGTGCTCGCCGGCCTGGTCGTCAACGCCCGGCCCGCGGTGCCGCGCGACGAGTACGACCGGCTCCGCGCCCTGCTGCACAACGCGGCGCGGACCGGGCTGGCGGCGCAGAACCGCGACGGCCACCCCGATTTCGAGGCCCATCTCGCCGGTCGGATCGGGTGGGTCGGTCGGGACCGTCCGGCCCGGGCGGCGAAGTTGCGGGCGCTGTTCGAGGCGGCCCGCTTCCGCCCGGACGGCGGCTGGTCAGGCGGCGTGACAGCAGGTCAGTGATACGCGGAAGTTTCAGGCTGATGTCGACTGTTGTGCATGGAAGCGCTCCCATGTAAGAATTCCAGCACTGTGTCGGCCAACACACCACACAGTAATGGCGCCGAGGGCATCCGGCTATCCGGGCGGCGCCGATGAAAGCCCGACCGGGCCGGGCAGAGCAGCACCCCCGAATGGCGCCCCACGGACGACGTCCGGCGGTCGTCGCCGTTCCGGACCCCACCCCCGGGGGCCGGACCGACCCGAGGAGATCAGCGGTAATGAATTTGCGGAACAGGTTGTCCGGCCGGCGTAAGGCCGTGGCGCTGGCAGGTGCCAGCGCCCTCGTGGCCGCCGGCCTCGCCACGATCCCGGCCACCATGGCCCACGCGGCGACCGGCTGCGACGTCACCTACACCACCAACGACTGGCAGGGTGGCTTCACCGGCAACGTCACCATCAAGAACGTCGGTGACCCGCTGACCGCGTGGACGCTGCGCTTCACCTTCCCCAACGGCAGCCAGCAGGTGCAGCAGGGCTGGTCGGCGAACTGGTCCCAGAGCGGCAGCCAGGTCACCGCCACCAACCTGTCCTGGAACGGCTCGCTGGGCACCGGCGCCTCCACCAGCATCGGCTTCAACGGTGCGTGGAGCGGCAGCAACCCGAAGCCGACCAGCTTCACCCTGAACGGCGTCGTCTGCAACGGCGGCACCACGAACCCGACCACGCCGCCGCCCACCACGCCCCCGCCGACCACGCCGCCGCCCACCACGCCCCCGCCGACCACGCCGCCGCCCACGACGCCGCCGCCCGGCGGTCCCCGGGTCGACAACCCCTACGTGGGCGCCCAGGGATACGTGAACCCGGAGTGGCGCGCCAAGGCCAACGCCGAGCCGGGCGGAAGCCGGATCTCCAACACCCCGACCGCCGTGTGGATCGACCGGATCGCCGCGATCGAGGGCACCGACAACAGCCAGTCCAACGGCCCGATGGGCGTACGTGACCACCTGGACGCCGCGCTCGCCCAGAACGCCGGCTACATCCAGTTCGTCATCTACAACCTGCCCGGCCGCGACTGCTCGGCCCTCGCCTCCAACGGTGAGCTGGGCGTCGACGAACTGCCCCGCTACAAGGCCGAGTACATCGACCCGATCGCCGCGATCCAGGGCGACGCGAAGTACCGCAACCTGCGCATCATCAACGTGATCGAGATCGACTCGCTGCCGAACCTGGTGACGAACCTCAACGTCGCCAAGTGCCAGACGATGAACAACAACGGCGGCTACGTCAAGGGCGTCGGCTACGCGCTGCACAAGCTCGGCGCGATCCCGAACGTCTACAACTACATCGACGCCGCGCACCACGGCTGGATCGGCTGGGACACCAACTTCGGCCCGTCGGCCGCCAAGTTCAAGGAGGCGGCGACCGCCGAGGGCGCGACCGTCAACGACGTGCACGGCTTCATCACCAACACCGCCAACTACTCGGCGCTGCGCAACCCGCACTACACCATCAACACCCAGGTCAACGGCACCTCCGTGCGCCAGTCCAAGTGGGTCGACTGGAACTTCTACGTCGACGAGCTGACCTTCGCCCAGGCCTTCCGGCAGGAACTGGTCAACCGCGGCTTCAACAGCAACATCGGCATGCTGATCGACACCTCCCGCAACGGCTGGGGCGGCCCGAACCGGCCGACCGGCGCCGGCCCGACCGACAACGTCGACAACTTCGTCAACGCCCGTCGGATCGACCGCCGCATCCACGCCGGCAACTGGTGCAACCAGAGCGGTGCCGGCCTCGGCGAGCGTCCGGTCGCCGCTCCGGAGCCGGGCATCGACGCGTACGTCTGGGTGAAGCCCCCGGGTGAGTCGGACGGCTCCAGCCGCCTGATCCCGAACAACGACGGCAAGGGCTTCGACCGGATGTGCGACCCGACCTACACCGGTAACGAGCGCAACGGCAACAACCTGAGCGGTGCCCTGCCCGACGCCCCGATCTCGGGTGCCTGGTTCTCGGCGCAGTTCCGCGAGCTCATGGCCAACGCCTACCCGCCGTTGAGCTGAGCGTCACACCCCGCCCGGCGGCCCCCGATGCGATCCGCATCGGGGGCCGCCCCCTTTTGTCGTTCCGGCGGCTAGGGCACGGTCCGCTCGATGGCCGCCGGACCGTCCCGGTCCAGTTCGGCCTGGGCCCGCCGGACGCGCTCCGGGGTCGGCTCGCCGCCCTGCGCCATCACCAGGTCCTCCGGATCCCACGGCTGCTCCGCCCCGGTACGCGCACCGCGCGCGGCCGGCGTGCCACCGCCGAACGGGGCGCCGAGGATCTCCTCGGTCGGCGGAAACTCGGCGGTGTCACCGGCCTCCCGAAAGTCCGGATTGTCCGGGCCCGGCCCGCCACCGCCGGTCAGCTTGTTCACGCTCGTCTCCTGCTCGACCGCGGCGGCCACCTCAGGCGTCTCCTCCAGCGGTCGCTGCGCATCCGAACTGCGGTCCGTCATGGCTCCGCCCTCCTGTCGGTCGATACCGACGGCATACCCGGCGCCGGCCCGGACATTCCGGCCGCGACCGGACGGGGAGCGGGCGGTGAGCGGCGGGCGGCCGGGATGCCGGAGAAGAAGCGGCCGGCTACCCCAGGGTCAGCCAGCGGATCGCGCGCTGCTCGACCCGGGCCGTCTCGGCCGGGGTGAGCGGCTGACGGCCGGTCGCCTTGCGCAGGAACGTGATCTCGTCCCAACCCAGATCGGCCACCGCCGCGATGCCGTGGTCGGGCAGCAGCAGGTCGGTCAGCACGCCGGCCGCGGCCGGGGTCAGCCACGGCCGCCGGTCCAGGGCCGTGGCCAGGTCGAGGCCGTGGATGCCCACCTCGACGATTCTGGTGACCAGGAAATCGGTCAGCAGCATGGCGTCGCCGTGCCGGGTCCGCACCACGCGGTCGGCCGGCTCCCGCCCGCACTGTTCGACGATCCGCCGCCAGGTGCCGTCGAACTCGACGGCCAGCGCGGCCCCGTCCGCGACGTCCGCCACCCGCCGCTCGGCCAGCCCGATCCGGGCGGCGTTCGTACCGGTGGCGAAGCGGTGGTCGGGCCGGTAGTAGCCGGCGGCGGAGACCGTCGCCCGGGGCGGCGCCGGTGCCGCCAGCATGCCGGGCAGCCACTCCAGGATGGTCAGCACGTGACCGAGCAGCCCGGCGACGTTCCAGGGTGGACACGGGGTGGGCCGCGACCAGTCGTCCGCCGGCAGTTCGCGCAGGACGGCGGCGAGCTGTGCGGCCTCGGCCCGCAGTGCCGGCAGGACCCGATCACTTGGCATGTCGGGCACCCTATCGGGCCGCCGTGGAGCCCTCTCGACAATGCAACGTATGACCAATGACGCGTGGGAATCCGTCGACCGGTATTTCAGCGACCTGCTCATTCCCGCCGACCCGGTGCTGGCGGCGGTGCTGCGGGCCAACCAGGAGGCCGGCCTGCCGGCCATGGACGTCGCGCCCAACCAGGGGAAACTGCTGATGCTGCTGGCCCGGATCAGCGGTGCCCGCCGGGTCCTGGAGATCGGCACCCTGGGCGCCTACAGCACCATCTGGCTGGCCCGGGGAATCCCGGCCGACGGGCGGATCGTGACCCTGGAGGCCGACCCCTCGTACGCCGCCGTGGCGCGGGCGAACCTCGACCGGGCCGGCGTCGCCGGCCGGGTCGACCTGCGGGTCGCCCCGGCCCTGGACACGCTGCCCGAACTCCTCGCGCAGGACGCCGGACCGTTCGACCTGGTGTTCATCGACGCCGACAAGCCGAACAACCCGCACTACCTGGAGTGGGCGCTGCGCCTGACCCGGCCCGGCAGCCTGGTCATCGGTGACAACGTCGTACGCGACGGGCACGTCGTGGACCCGGACAGCCCGGACGACAGGGTACGGGGGGTGCGTACCTTCCTCGAGATGACCGGCGCCCACCCGCGCCTCGACGCGACCGCGCTGCAGACGGTCGGTGCGAAGGGCTGGGACGGCTTCTCGCTCGCGGTCGTCAGGTGACCGGCGGGCGCCGGTGGTGCGTGGTCCGGCACGACCACGCGCCACCGGCGCCGGGGAGAGGGCGGCTCAGGTGTCCAGCAGGCGGTCCAGGAAGTCCCGGTAGCGGCGGACGGTGACCCGCAACCGCTCGGTGTCGTCGGCCCCCGAGGACCGCCAGCCACCGAGGTCGTCCTTCTGCTCGGCGAGTGCCGTGGCCAGCGTCTGCACCGCCTCGTCGACCAGGTCCTGCGCCTCGCCGGCGGCGGCGCGCGGATCGTCGACGAAGCGCAACTGGACCTCGCGCCACCGCTGCCGCAGGGCCTGCGCGGTGGCGGCCGGGATCAGCACGGCGACCGGCTCGCCCGGCACGTCACCGGGCATGAGCCCGGACCCGCCGGCCGGTTCCGCCTCCGCCGCGCCGTCGGCCGCGGGGTCGACGGCGACCGGGTCGGGCCGGCGGTCACCGGTCGTCGCGTCGGTCCGGTCGTCGTCGAACCGGTGGTCGACGGCGCCGGTGTCGGTCCGGTTGTCACCGGGCCGGTGGTCGACGGCGACGGTGTCGGCTGGGCCGTCGGTGGTGTCCGTGTCGGCCTTGGAAGCCGTACGGTCGGCGTGGAACCCGTTGACCGCCGGGTCGTGACCGTCGACGCCGTGGTCACCGGCCGGATCGGGCCGGTCCCGTCGCAGGTCCATGGCGTCCGGAGCGGCGCGTCCGGGGTGGTCGTGGCCGGGGTCGGGGGTGTGGTCGTACTCGGGGGTGTCGCGCGGGTCCGACGCGAACCCGTCGGCCCGGCGCGCGGACGTCCGGTCCGGGGCGTCGTCCTGCTCGGGTACGGGCACCGGGTGGGACCGGACCACGTCCGGTTCCCGCAGCTGCTGGTCGTGATGGCGCACGGCTGGCCTCCTCAGCGGATCGTGGCGTCGGCGGGTTCGGGCGACTCCGCGGCCCGGGGCGGCGCGGGAGCGTCGCCGAGCAGGTCGGCGAAGAGTTCCCGGTAGTGGACGATGGCCTGCCGCAGCTCCTCGGTGCTGGCCTCGCCCTTGGCGTTGCGGACCTGGATGTCGTGGGCGTCGCGATAGTGCCCCAGGGTGCGGGCGTGCTCGACGCTCAGGTGGGACACCTGGTCGTCGTAGTCGCCGGTGGGGTAGCCGCGCTCGGCGACGAGGCGGGTGACCAGCTCGTCGGCGGCGCCGACGGCCTCGGCGGGGGAGTCGACGAACCGGGCCTGGATCTCCTCCCACTCCGTGGCGTAGCGTTCCCGGGCCTCCGGCGACAGCGGCGTCAGGGTCAGTTCGGCGTGGCGGCGCTCCCGGTCCCGCAGCTCACGCTCGGCGTCGGCGCGGCTGTCCCGTTCGGACAGCAGGCGGTCGTACTCGGGCCCGAACCTGTTGCGCAGGTTGCGGCGCCGGCCGAACATCAACGCGGCGGCCACGGCGGCCACGACGACGACAACGAGAATCAGGGTGACGACGATCTGGGTGGTCGACATGGTGTCCTCCTTCGACACCGGTAGTTCCCGCTGGGGGGTGGTTGTCAATCCCCCTCCGGCCGACCAGTTGTCATCGATGGGCGAAACAGGTTCGAATCGGTCGAAAGTCGAGATATCAATCCATCGACGAAACGGTACGGATCGATCATCGGTGGTAGTGCCGAGGCCCTGGATTCCGTATCCTGCCCAAGGCGCACGCGCCGGGTCCTGCCGTATCCCCTAGGGCGAGGTCTGATGATTACCCGCAACTGGTCGATCCGGTCGAAGATCGTGGCCCTGGTCACCGTGCCGCTCGCCGCGCTCCTCGCACTGTGGATTTTCGCCACCACGCTCACGGTCGGGCCGGCGCTGAGCCTGCTCAGCGCCCAGTCGCTGCTCAACGACCTGGGCTTCCCCGGCCAGGCCATGGTGTCGGAGCTGCAACGCGAGCGGCGGCTGTCCCTGGTCTACCTGGCCGGCGACACCGACACCACCGAGCTGGGCCAGCAGCGGGTCAGCACCGACCGGGCGATCGCCGAGTTCCGCCGCCGGGCCCTGAACCCCGACTTCCGCGCCGGCGTCGACCCCACCCTCAACGCCCGCCTCGGCCAGCTCGCCACCGCCCTCGACACGCTGCCCTCCGGGCGCGGCTTCATCGACCGGCGCGACCTGGACCGCACCGGGGCCCTCGGCCTCTACACCAGCACCATCGACGCGGCGTTCCGCACCTTCAGCGCCCTCGCCGCCCTGCCCGACGACCAGATCAACAGCGAGGTACGCGCGCTGACGTCGCTCGGCCAGGCCCGCGAGGTGCTCGGCCAGGCCGACGCGCTGCTCGCCGGGGTGTTCACCGCCGGCCGGTTCGCTGACGGCGAGCACGGCCAGCTCGTGCAGATCCTCGGCACCAAGCGCCACCTCTACGGTGCCGCGGTCGCCGATCTCAACTCCGAGGACCGGGCCACCTACCTGCGCCTCGTCGAGGGCGAGACGTTCGTCCGGCTGCAGAACCTGGAGGACCGGCTCATCGCCGAGGGGCGTACCGGCGCGGTCTCCCCGGTCGACCCGGGCAACTGGGCCGCCACCTACGACTCGGCGCAGGAGCAACTGCGCGACTTCGAGTCGACCGCCTCGACCACGCTGGAGCGGCGCACCGTGCCGGTCGCCGTCGACATCCTGGTCCGGCTGGCCCTGGCCGCCGTACTCGGGTTGATCGCGGTCGCGATCTCGTTGTTCATCGCGTTGCGGGTCGGCCGGCAGCTGATCCGTCGGCTGGGCGACCTCCAGGAGTCCGCGCTGGAGATCGCCGACCGGCGGCTGCCGGACGTCGTCACGCGGTTGCGTCGTGGCGAGGACGTCGACGTCGAGGCCGAGACGCCGGTGCTGGAGTACGGCAACGACGAGATCGGCCGGGTCGGCCGGGCGTTCGACCAGGTGCACCGGCGGGCGGTGCGCTCCGCGGTCGACGAGGCGGACCTGCGCCGTGGCCTCAACGAGGTCTTCCTCAACATCGCCCGGCGCAGCCAGACGCTGCTGCACCGCCAGCTCGCGCTGCTCGACAAGATGGAGCGGCGCACCACCAACCCCGACGAGCTGGAAGATCTCTTCCGGGTCGACCACATGGCCACCCGGATGCGGCGGCACGCCGAGGACCTGGTGATCCTCGCCGGTGCCGTGCCCGGCCGGGGGTGGCGCAACCCGGTTCCGATGATCGACGTGGTGCGCGGTGCGGTGTCCGAGGTGGAGGAGTACGTCCGCGTCGACGTACACGCCATCCAGCCGGTGTCGGTGGTCGGCCGCGCCGTCGCCGACCTCACCCACCTGCTCGCCGAGCTGATCGAGAACGCGACCTCGTTCTCCCCGCCGCACACCCGGGTGCAGGTCGCCGGCCAGAAGGTGCCCAACGGCTACGCGATCGAGGTCGAGGACCGTGGCCTCGGCATGGTGCCGGACGCCCTCGCCGAGGCCAACCGGCGGCTGGCCGAGCCGCCCGACTTCGACCCGGCCAACAGCGCCCGGCTCGGGCTCTTCGTGGTCGCCAAGCTCAGCGCGCGGCATGGCATCCGGGTGCAGTTGCGGCCGTCGCCGTACGGCGGGGTGACCGCGGTCGCGCTGCTGCCGACGGAACTCGTCGTCGTCGCCCCCGACGCCCGGGCGCTGCCCGGCCGGGCCGGGGGACAGCCGGCGGTCGACGTCGACACCATGGAGGTCAAGGCACTGGACCCGGCCCGCCGGCCGAGCCCGATGCTGCTGCCGGCCGGACCGCCCGCGGCCGCCCCCGCCGAGCCCGAACGGCGGATCCGTACGACGACCCGGCTCACCGCCGTACCGACCCAGCCCTCGCCACGCCGGGAGATGCCGGCGCCCACGCCACGGGGTCCGGTGGCGCCGGCGACGCCGGTCGGCGACGACGGGCTGCCCCGCCGGGTCCGCCAGACCAGCCTCGCGCCGCAGCTCCGGGCCTCCGCGACCGACGACCTGGCCGGCCTCGCCAGCGAGGTGCGCGACCGGTGCCCCGAGGAGGTCCGGGCGAGGATGTCGGCGCTGCAGGCGGGCACCGCCCGGGGCCGGCGCGAATCCGAGGGCCTGACGAATCCACCGGCCGGCCAGCCCGGTCCGGTGACCGAATCCCAGCCGGTGCCGCCCGCTCCGGCCGCCCCCGACGGCGCCGCGGTGCCCGACGGGGCGCCAGCCGATTCCGAAAGGAACGCGTAGTGGTGTATCCGCACCCGATCAGGTCTGCCTCGAATCTCGACTGGCTGCTCGACGATCTCATCGAGCGTGTGCCGTCAGCTTCGCAGGCCGTGGTGCTCTCGGCCGACGGCCTGCTGATGGGCTCGTCGAGCGAGTTGAGCCGGGAGGACGCCGAGCACCTGTCGGCCATGGCCGCCGGCTTCCAGAGCCTGGCCAAGGGAGCCAGCCGGCACTTCGCCGCCGGCCCGGTCCGCCAGACCGTGGTGGAGATGGAGTCGGCCTACCTGTTCGTGACCGCCGCGGGGCAGGGCGCCTGCCTGGCGGTGCTCAGCACCGCCGACGCGGACATCGGCCTGATCGCGTACGAGATGGCGATGCTGGTTACCCGGGTCGGGCAGAACCTGAGTTCGCCGACCCGGCCACCGGCGGTGCACTCCGATGCGCGGTGACACATCGGACCCGCATCACTGGCTCGACGGCGACGCCGGGCCGGTGGTACGGCCGTACACGGTGACCGCCGGCCGGGCCCGCCCGGCCGCTGGCGGGTTCGACGTGGTCGCCTTCGTGGTCGCGGGTGCGCCGCCGGCCACGGCGGACCCCCGGCTGCAACCCGAGCACCACGCGATTCTCGGCAACTCCCAGCAGCCGATCTCGGTGGCCGAACTGGCCGCCCAGGTCGACCTGGCGCTCGGCGTCGTCCGGGTGCTGCTCGGCGACCTGCTCGCCGAGGGGCTGATCGCCATGTACGAGCCGCAGCCGGCGGCCAACTTCCCCGACGACAAAATTCTCAAGGCGGTGGTCAATGGACTCCGTGCGCTCTGACCGGCGGGGCACCGGCCCGCGCATCCCGCTCGCGCTGAAGATCCTCATCGCGGGTGGTTTCGGGGTGGGCAAGACGACGCTGGTGGGCTCGGTGAGCGAGATCCGGCCGTTGCAGACCGAAGAGGTCCTCACCGACGCGGGCATCGGCACCGACGACCTGACCGGCGTCGAGGCCAAGAACACGACGACCGTGGCGATGGACTTCGGCCGGATCACCATCAACTCCGACCTCCAGGTCTATCTCTTCGGCACGCCCGGGCAGGACCGGTTCTGGTTCCTGTGGGACGAGTTGTCGTTCGGGGCGCTCGGCGCGGTCGTGCTCGCCGACACCCGGCGGCTCGCCGACTGCTTCCCGTCGGTCGACTACTTCGAGCAGCGGGGTACGCCGTTCGTCGTCGGTGTGAACTGCTTCGAGGGGGCGCAGCGGTTCAGCCCCGATTCGGTCCGCAACGCCCTGGACCTCGACCCGGAGGTGCCGGTGGTACTCTGCGACGCCCGTGACCGGCAGTCCGGCAAGGCGGTGCTGGTGTCCCTTGTGGAGTACGTGGCCAGCCGGCGGGGGCATCCGGTCCCGGCGTACTGACCGTCGGGGCGGGGGCGCGAAGTGATGCTTCCCCGGCGCCCGGCCGCCGGTTCTGGTTGGATCGTAACCGGGGCCAATGCGGCGGATCAGGCAGAAGACGGAGCTTCGAGTGGCTGACAGTGGCGAACTGGTGCATATCGGGTGTTACACCCCGCAGGGCGGCGGACGCGGCAAGGGTATCGTCGCCGCCCGCCGCGACCCGCGTACCGGCCGGCTCGACATTCTCGGCACGGTCGCGGCCACCCCGTCACCGTCGTTCCTGACCCGGCACCCCCGGCTGCCGGTGCTCTACGCCGTCGGGGAACTCGACGACGGCGTGGTCACCGCCTGGGGCATCGGGCCGGACGGCGGACTGGCACCGCTCGGCAGCCAGCCGACCGGTGGCGCCCACCCCTGCCACCTCGCCGTCTCCGCCGACGGCGGCCACCTGTTCAGCGCCAACTACGGCGGGGGGAGCGTGGCCGTACACCCGCTGGACCCGGCCGGGGTCCCTGGCCCGCGCTCCGACCTGATCGAGCACCACGGGCACAGCGTCGACCCCGACCGGCAGGCCGAGCCGCACGTCCACATGGTCTCGCCCGACCCGGACGGCGGCCCGCTGCTCACCGTCGACCTCGGCACCGACGCCGTCTACCGCTACCAGCTCGACCCGGCCACCGGGCGGCTCGGCTCCTACGGCACCCCGGTGCGGACCTCGCCCGGCACCGGTCCGCGCCACCTCGCCAGGCACCCCGACGGCCGGTTCTTCCTGGTCGGGGAACTCGGCGCGACGCTCCACGAGTACGGCCCCGATGGCGCCGGCACCGTGCACGAGAGGTCCCGGGTCCCGGCCAGCGAACGCCGCGGCCACGTCCAGCCCTCGGAGGTCGCCGTACGCGGCGACGGCCGCTTCGTCTACGTGGGCAACCGGGGCGTCGACACGGTGAGCGTGTTCGCGCTGGACACCGCGCAACCGCGGCTGGTGGCCGAGGTCGGCAGCGGCGGGCACTGGCCCCGGCACCTCGTCGTCACCGGCACCCACCTGTACGTCGCCAACGAGCGTTCGGACACGATCGGCGTCTTCGCCGTCGACGCGGAGAGCGGGGTGCCGACGCCGCTCGGCGAGCCGGTCCCGGTGCCCAGCCCCACTTGCATACTTACGACCACCTGACGGCCGCTATGCGTAATAAGTGTGAAGTGTCGTCTCATTCGCCGGTTGGGTGATTGCTGAAACGCCCCGGGATCAGGGTGCTACCAGCGGTTACTGAAATTTCCTCCGAGGTTCCGCCTCCGTAACTTTCGACCGAACGTACGTGGCAGTCGCCGGGCGGCTTCAGCACTATGGGGACCGTGCCGGGCCGCCATCGCATGCGAAAAAGCTTCCGTGGAACGAGCGCCATCGCGTCCGCGATGGCGCTCGTCGTCGTAGCCGCCGGAGGTTGGTTCGCCTACCGGACCGTGCTCGGAGCCGACTGCTCCGGCCGGGTGCCGCTCAACGTCGCCGCCGCACCCGAGATCGCGCCGGTGATCGAGGCCGCCGCGGCCGAGTGGGTCGAGGACGGCGCGGCCGTCGACGGCACCTGCGTCGCGGTCACGGTCAGCGGCACCGACTCGGTCGACGTCGCGGCCGCCGTCGCCGGACTGCACGGCATCTCGCTCGCCGGGGTCGGCCGGGCCAGCGGCACCGCCGTCATGCCCGACGTCTGGGTGCCCGACTCGTCGACCTGGCTGCTGCGGCTGAGCGCGGCCGCGCCCGGATTCGCCCCGACCAACAACGCCCCGGTGGCCCACAGCCCGGTCGTGGTCGCGATGCCCGAGCCGGTCGCCACCTCGTTCGGCTGGCCCGACAAGCAGCTCACCTGGGCCGACCTGCTCCAGCAGATCACCACCGGTACCCAGCTGCGGACCGGCATCGTCGAGCCGACCCGGGACTCCGCCGGGCTGTCGCTGCTGCTCGCCGTCGGGGCCGCCGCCAGCGCCGCCGGCGAGGGCGCCCAGCAGGCCACGACGGCGGCGCTGCGGGCCCTGGCGACCGGCCGCTCCGCACTGCGTCAGGACCTGGTCGCCCGCTTCCCACGGTCGGCCGACCCGGCCTCCGTCGCCTCCGCGCTGGGCGCCGCCGCGCTCTCCGAGGAGGACGTGATCGCCTACAACGCGGCCCGGCCGCCGATCACGCTCGCCGCGCTCTACCCGCAGCCGGCGTCGATGGCGCTGGACTACCCGTACGCGATCCTGCCCGGCACCGATCCGGCCCGGGCCGCCGCCGCCGAGGGGCTGTTCTCGGTGCTCGACACCGCGGCGTTCCGGGACCGGCTCGGCGCCCGTGGACTGCGTGGCCCGGACGGCACCTGGGGCCAGGGCTTCGAGGCGCCGCGCGGGGCACAGGCCGGACTGCCGTCCCCGCCGTCCGCCGCACCGGGCACGAGCGCGTCACCGGACCCCGGCGGGTCGGCGTTGCCCGGCGCACCGGCCCGCGGCCCCGATCCGGCGGCGGTCGAGCGCGCCCTGTCCACCTGGACGGCGGTGACCCTGCCCGCGCGCATGCTGGCGGTGATCGACGTGTCGGGATCGATGCTGCAACGGGTGCCCACCGCCGGCGGCGCCACCAGGATGCAGGTCACCCTCCAGGCCGCCCAGCGCGGGCTCGGTCTCTTCGACGACTCCTGGGCCGTCGGGCTGTGGACCTTCTCCACCGAGTTGTCCGGCGGGCGGGACTACCGCGAGGAGCAGCCCGTCGGTCCGCTGAGCAGCCAGCGGAGCAGGCTGCTCAGCTCGCTCAACGCCATCACCCCGAAGCCGGACGGCGACACCGGCCTCTACGACACCGTGCTGGCGGCGTACGAGAGCATGCAGGAGGGGTGGGAGCCCGGGCGGGTCAACTCCGTCGTCATGCTCACCGACGGTCGCAACGACGACGACAACGGCATCTCGCAGGAGAAGCTGCTCAGCGACCTGCAGGCGCTCGTCGACCCGCGCCGGCCGATCCAGGTCGTCATCATCGGCATCGGCGACGGGGTGAGCCGCGACGAACTGGACGCGATCACCAAGGTGACCGGGGGTGGCGTCTTCGTCACCGAGGACCCGGCGAAGATCGGCGACATCTTCCTCCAGGCGATCGCGCTGCGTCCGGCCGCACCCGGCTGACCTGCGACTCAGCGATGGACGACAATGCCGAATCACGTTGAGTGGTGCCGTGGCTGCGATCTGCTCCCGCGGATGAACCTATGGCCGCAATCAAGTGACAGTTTTTTGTCGCAAGGTCTGGACGAGTACCCACGTAGGCAAAGATGACTGAGTGCCCGGAGCAGCCGGCTCGCGTTCATGAGCCGGGTGATGTTCCGGGTTTTCGTCGACTTCTGACCTGGGGGTGGATTGGTGTCGTCGGCGACGCTTTCGAGCCCCGCCGCGGTCCAGGCGGGCGCCGGGCCGCAGGCCCGGGCCGAATCGCTGCGGATACGGCAGCGGGCGTACATCCGCGCGATCTTCGTCCTGGACACGGTCGTCCTGGTGCTGGCGGTGCTCGGCGCCTACCTGATCCGGTTCGGCACCTCCGAACCGCGTGGCCGCGGCTCCGACATCTCCTACCTGATAGTCGGACCCGCCCTGGTGCTCGTGTGGCTGCTCTCGCTCAAGCTGCTGCACTGCTACGACGACCGGGTGCTCGGCTACGGCGCCGACGAATACCGCCGGGTCACCTCGGCCAGCCTCCGGCTCGCCGCCACCGTGGCGATCGCCGGATACATCGCCGACGTCGGGGTCGCCCGCGGCTTCCTCGCCCTCTCGTTCGCGCTCGGCATCGCCGGAATGCTGGTGGCCAGGTTCGCCGCCCGCAAACGGCTGCACCGGGCCCGCTCGCGGGGCGCCGGCTGGTCCCGGCAGGTACTCGTCGTCGGTGACACCGCCCACGTGCTCGAACTCGTGCACACCTTGCGCCGCGAGCCGTACGCCGGCTACGAGGTGGTCGGCGCCTGCATCCCCGACGCGCTGCTCGCCCCCGTACCCCAGCGGCTCGGCGACGTACCGGTCGTCGGCTCGTTCCGGGGCATCCCCGACGCCGCCGCCGCGACCGGCGCCGACACCGTGGCCGTCACCGCCTCCGGCGAACTCACCGCCACCCGGCTGCGCCGGCTCGGCTGGCAGCTCGAGGGCACCGGCATCGACCTGGTGCTGGCACCGGCGCTGACCGACGTCGCCGGCCCGCGCATCCACACCCGGCCGGTCGCCGGATTGCCCCTGATCCACGTCGAGGCGCCCGAGTTCCGCGGCGCCCGGAAGTTCATCAAGGGCCTGGTCGACCGCTCGTTGTCGCTGATCGCGCTCACCCTGGCGCTGCCCGTACTCGCCGTCATCGCGCTGACCATCAAGCTCGACAGCCGGGGCCCGGTCATCTTCAAACAGGTCCGGGTCGGGCAGGGCGGCAAGGAGTTCGGCGTCTACAAGTTCCGCACCATGGTGGTCAACGCCGACGCGCTGCTCGCCAAGCTGGCGGCCAGCAACGAGACCGACGGCCTCATGTTCAAGATGCGCGACGACCCCCGGGTCACCCGGGTCGGCAAGTTCCTGCGCAAGTGGTCGCTCGACGAGCTGCCCCAGCTGGCCAACGTGCTCTTCGGGCACATGAGCCTGGTCGGCCCGCGCCCGCCGCTGCCGTCGGAGGTGGCCCGCTACGACGGCGACGTGGCCCGACGGCTGCTCGTCAAGCCCGGCATGACCGGCCTGTGGCAGGTCAGCGGCCGATCCGACCTGACCTGGGAGGACGGCATCCGCCTCGACCTCTACTACGTCGAGAACTGGTCGCTCGCCGCCGACCTCGCCATCCTCTGGAAGACCTTCGGCGCGGTGGTCAACAGCCGCGGCGCCTACTGAGCCCGCCGCTCCGCCCCACCCGTCCGGGGATGCGGGGGAGCGGCGGCGGTCAGTGCTGCGGGCCGGTCCAGTCGAGGCAGACGGCCACGGCGTCGTCGACCAGGTCGCCGGAGACGAAGGCACGCACGTCGCCGAGCAGCGAGCGCACCGCCTCCAGCGGTGCCAGCGGGCGGGTACGCCGGACGAACCGCTCCAGCGCCGACTCGCCGTACCGGGTGTTCGTCGCGGTGGCGTCGGAGATGCCGTCGCTGAGGACGAACAGCCGGTCACCGACCTGCAGGTCGAAGCTCTGGGCGTGGTAGATCGTGCCGTCGAACATGCCGAGCGGGAACTGCGCCTCCAGCCGCTGCTCGACCACCTCGCCCTCCCGCAGCAGCAGCACCCGGGGCGAGCCGGCGTCGACGGCGAGGACCTTCCCGGTGGCCAGGTCGAGTTCGAGCAGGAGCGTCTCGATGTGCTGCACACCCCGGTGGTGGGCGTAGACGGCCTGGTCGGCCAGGGACGCCTGGTCGGCCAGGGACAGCCCGGCGCGGCGGGCGTTGCGCAGCGCCTGGATCGCCAGGGTGGTCAGGGTGGCGGCGGTCACCCCTTCACCCATGCCGTTGACGGTGGCGAGCCAGGCCCGGTGCCCGTCGTCGGCCCAGTCGAAGCTGTCGCCGCGCACCGCGTACGCCGGCTCCAGTTGGCCGGCGAGGCTGAACGACGACCGGGACCGGCTGCGGCCGGGGAGCAGCTCCCACTGCATCTCCGCCGCGAGGGTCAACCGGCGGGTACGCGCCGCCACCGAGTAGCGGTCGGTGCTGGAGCGTACGGCGGCCAGTTCGTGCCCGAGCGACGTGGCGATCTCGGCCAGCTCGTCGCGTAGTCGCGGGTCGTCGGGTACGGCTCGCAGGCGCAGCACCCCGATCCGGTCGCCGCGCATCGTGACCGGCAGGTAGAGCGTGTCCTCGTGGAGGATCTCGGCCTGGTGGTCGAAGCTGCGCCAGGCCGGGTCGCCGGGCGACGTCACCGGCCCGTCCCCGCAGAGCGGCAGGAGCGCGGCGATCCGGTAGTCGACCTGGAGAAGTTCCGTCCCGGTGACGCCGTACGCCTTGGCCAGCGCCCCGCCGAGGCACTCGACGATCTCGTCGGCGGGTGCCGTGGTCAGGGATCGCCGCACTCCGATCAGCCGCTCGTACATGATCCGCCCCCTGGCTTGTCCGGCGGCGGGTGCCGCGAGGGTAGTGTCAGGCCCACCATGGCCGAACACCATGGTCCAGACGGGCCGGAACCGAGTATCGCCGCCGAGGTGGACGCCGCGGCGGAAGCGTTGCTGTCCGTGTGGGATTCGGCACGTGAGCGGGCCACCAGCCGGTTGTCCGGATCACAGCTGCGCGCGGTGATCATCGTCGAGCAGTACGACGGGATCAACCTGCGCGGGCTGGCCGAGAGCATGGGCATGATCCTGTCGTCGGCGAGCCGGCTCTGCGACCGGCTGGTCGCGGCGGGGGTGCTCGAACGGGTGCCCGGCCGGGCCGACCGGCGGGAGATCTCGCTGCACCTGACCCCGGTCGGTCAGACGTTGCTCGCCGAGCTGCGCCGCGACCGGCGGGAACGGCTGGCGGCGGTGCTCGACGCGATGAGCGCCGGCAGCCAACAGGCGCTGCTGCGCGGGCTGCGTGAGTTCGAGTCGGCGGCCCGCGCCGAGACGGCCGAGGACGAGGCCCGTTCGGCCTGACCCCGGATCCGGGCGGGCGCCTCGCCGATCACGGCCGGGCGGGCGCCGCACTGGTCACGGCCGGGCGCGGACACCGTCACGGGCGGGCGGGCGCCGTCACGGCCAGGCGGCACCGCCCCGGTCACGGGCGGCCGCCGGCCAGCCAGCGGGCCGGCCGGTCCAGCACGGCCCGTACGACGGATCCGGCCGCACCCACCACCGCCGCGTCGCCGCCGAGCCGGGAGGCCCGGACGGTCACCGGTGACCATCCGGCGGTCAGCACCCGGTGGTTGACCTCGTCCTCGACCGCCGGCGCGAGCCAGGGGGTGAGGGGGGCGTAGACACCGCCCAGCACGACGGTGTCTACGTCGAGCACGTTGATCACGCCGGCCACGGTGACGCCGAGGGCCGAACCGGCGTCGGCGAGGGCTCGCAGCGCCGCCGGGTCGGCCGCCTCGGCGAGGCTGGTCAGCCGGGCGACGGCCTGGTCCGCGGTGTGGCCCCGGTCGGCCAGGCCGGCTGCGGCCAGGATCGCGTCCTGCCCGGCGTACCGCTCCAGGCAGCCTCGGGCGCCGCAGCCGCACGGCGGGCCGTCGGGCCGTACCGCGACGTGGCCCAGTTCGCCGCTCCAGCCGCGGGCGCCGCGCAGGAGGGCGCCGTCGAGCACGATGCCGGCGCCGATCCCGATCTCGCCGGAGACGTAGAGGAAGCTGGCCGGGCCGGCGGTGTGCAGTTCGCCGAGGGCGGCCAGGTTGGCCTCGTTGTCGACGGTCAGCGGCGCCCCGGCCAGGGCGGGATGCCCGTGCACGAGGGCGGGTACGTCGACGTCGCGCCAGCCGAGGTTGGGGGCGAGCCGGACGACGCCGTCGGCGGTGACCAGTCCGGGTACGGCCAGCGCGGTGCCGGCGTGCGCCAGCCCCTGCCGTTCGGCCTCGCCCCGTACGGCGGCGGCGAGGTCGGCGACCCGGGCCAGCACGTCCCGGGGCCCGGCCGGGCGCTGGTCGGCGCGGTGGACGACGCGGTGCCGGACCCGGCCGGTCAGGTCGACGACGCACGCGGCGAGGTAGTCGACGTTGATCTCCAGCCCGAGCCCGGCCGGCCCGTTCCCGGCGAGCACCAGGCCGAGCGCGGGCCGCCCGGCGCCGGCACGTGGGGTGGGAGCGACCTCGGTGACCAGCCGGCCACCGATCAGGTCGTCGACGAGTGCGGAGACGGTGGCCCGGGTCAGCCCGGTCGCGGCGGCGATGTCGGCCCGCGACGGCACCCGGCCGCCCGCCGCGGCCGTCCCGCCGGTGCCGACGGTCCCGCCGGCCGCGTCGGTGCCGCCGGCCGTCGGCGGACCGGTCGCGATGTGTCGCAGGACCAGGCCGAGGTTGTGTTCGCGCAGGCTGGCCTGCCTCACCGGGGTGTTGCCCGACCGTGTGCCAGCCTGCGCCATGACCTTGACAGTGCCATAGCCGCGCCAAATAATTCAACGAATAAACAAATCAAACGTGTTACGTGGAGGTCGCCATGGCAGCCCAGCCCACGCCCGCTGACAAGTTCTCCTTCGGCCTGTGGACGGTGGGGTGGCCGGCCCGCGATCCGTTCGGCGACGCGACCCGGGCCGCGCTCGACCCGGTCGAGGCGGTGCACCGGCTCGCCGAACTCGGGGCGTACGGCATCACGTTCCACGACGACGACCTGATCCCGTTCGGTTCCGACGACGCGGCCCGCCACCACCACGTCGGCCGCTTCCGCAAGGCGCTCGACGAGACCGGCCTGGTGGTCCCGATGGTCACCACCAACCTGTTCACCCACCCGATCTTCAAGGACGGCGGCTTCACCAGCAACGACCGGGACGTACGCCGGTTCGCCCTGCGCAAGGTGCTGCGCAACATCGACCTCGCCGCCGAACTCGGGGCGCGCACCTTCGTGATGTGGGGTGGCCGCGAGGGCGCCGAGTACGACGTGGCCAAGGACATCCGGGCCGCGCTCGACCGCTACCGCGAGGCGGTCAACCTGCTCGCCGGCTACGTGCTCGACCGCGGCTACGACATCCGGTTCGCGATCGAGCCGAAGCCCAACGAGCCGCGCGGCGACATCCTGCTGCCGACCGTCGGTCACGCGCTGGCGTTCATCAACGAACTGGACCACCCGGAGCTGGTCGGCCTCAACCCCGAGGTCGGGCACGAGCAGATGGCCGGGCTCAACTACGCGCACGGCATCGCCCAGGCGCTGTGGGCCGGCAAGCTGTTCCACCTCGACCTCAACGGCCAGCGCGGCATCAAGTACGACCAGGACCTGGTCTTCGGCCACGGCGACCTGCTCAACGCGTTCGCCCTGGTCGACCTGCTGGAGAACGGCGGCCCGGACGGCGGGCCGGCTTACGACGGCCCCCGGCACTTCGACTACAAGCCGTCGCGGACCGAGGACTTCACCGGGGTGTGGGCCTCGGCGGCCGCCAACATGCGCACCTACCTCCTGCTCAAGGAGCGGGCCGCGGCGTTCCGCGCCGACCCGGAGGTGCGCCAGGCGCTGGCCGACAGCCAGGTCGACGCCCTCAACGAGCCGACGCTGAACGCGGGGGAGACCTACGCCGACCTGATCGCCGACCGGTCGGCGTACGAGGAACTCGACGCCGACGCGGTCGCCGCGAAGGGCTTCGGCTTCGTACGTCTCAACCAGCTAGCCGTGGAGCACGTCCTCGGCGCCCGCTGACCCCACCCTCGATCACCGTGATCAGGGAGTATTTCCGGCGTGTCGACGGCGCGCCGGCGTACCCACTCCCTGATCACGGTGATCTTGGAAGAGGGCGGGGCAGCGGGTAGAGTTTCGGATCTGTCGATGCGGAGGCCAGTCATGCCGTACGTCGCCGGAGTCGACTCGTCGACCCAGTCCTGCAAGGTGGTCGTCCGCGACGCCGAGACCGGCGCGCTGGTCCGGCAGGGCCGGGCCGCCCACCCCGACGGCACCGAGGTCGAACCGGCCGCCTGGTGGGCGGCACTCCAGGAGGCGATCGACCAGGCCGGCGGGCTCGACGACGTGGCAGCCGTGTCGATCGCCGGCCAGCAGCACGGCATGGTCTGCCTCGACGAGGACGGCAAGGTGGTCCGGCCGGCGCTGCTGTGGAACGACACCCGCTCGGCCGGCGCCGCCGCCGACCTCGTCGCCGAGTTCGGCGGCGACCGGGCCGGCCGGCGCGCCTGGGCCGAGGCGGTCGGATCGGTGCCGGTCGCCAGCCTGACCGTCACCAAGCTGCGCTGGCTGAGCCGGCACGAGCCGGCCGCCGCCGACCGCACCGCCGCCGTCTGCCTGCCGCACGACTGGCTCACCTGGCGGCTGGCCGGCGCGCCCGGCCTCCCCGCCCTGCGCACCGACCGCGGCGACGCGAGCGGCACCGGCTACTGGTCGCCGGCCACCGGTGCCTACCGCACCGACCTGCTCCGGCACGCCTTCGACGGGCGCGAGCCGGCCCTACCCAGGGTGCTCGGCCCGACCGACCCGGCCGGCACCCTGCCGGCCGGCGCCCGGGTCGGCCCCGGCACCGGCGACAACGCCGCCGCCGCGCTCGGGGTCGGCGCCCTGCCCGGCGACGTCGTGGTGTCGATCGGCACCTCCGGCACGGTCTTCAGCGTTGCCGACCGGCCGGCCGCCGACGAATCCGGCGCGGTCGCCGGATTCGCCGACGCCACCGGCCGGTTCCTGCCGCTGGTCTGCACCCTCAACGCCGCGCGGGTGCTCGACGCGGCCGCGACGATGCTCCGGGTCGGCCTCGACGACCTCGCCACGCTGGCCCTGGAGGCGCCACCCGGCGCCGACGGCCTGGTCCTGGTGCCCTACCTGGAGGGGGAGCGGACCCCCAACCGTCCACACTCGACCGGCGCGGTGCATGGCCTGACGCTGCGCACCGCGACCCCGGCCCACCTGGCCCGCGCCGCCGTCGAGGGCATGCTCTGCGCCCTCGCCGACGGGCTGGACGCCCTGGTGGCGCAGGGCGCCGCCGTCAACCGGGTGATCCTGGTCGGCGGCGGGGCCCGGTCCGAGGCGGTCCGCCGGATCGCGCCCGAGGTCTTCGGCGTCCCGGTGCTGGTCCCGCCGCCCGGCGAATACGTGGCCGACGGCGCCGCCCGCCAGGCCGCCTGGGTCGCCCTGGGTGGTGCCGAGCCGCCACCGTGGTCGGCGAGCCAGGCCCGGGAGTACGTCGCCACCCCCGCCCCGCACGTCCGCGAGCAGTACGCCGCAAGCCGCGACCTGGTCCGGGACCGTCCGGTCACCGGTTAGCGCGTCGCCGGCCCCGGGTGTTGCCGGTGCCGGCGGCGTGGGTGATCCTGGTGCGGTGCCGAGGATGACCAGCGGGGTCGGGCCGCGTGGGGGCAGCCCGGCCCACCGGTTCTACAGCGTCGTCGTCTTCGTCGTCCTCGCCTCGCTCGACAACGTCGCGATCGGGCTCGTCCCACCGCTCTACGGGCCGATCTCCGAGTCGTTCGACGTACCCGTCAGCGCCCTCGGCCTGGTCACCGCACTCACCTTCCTCGTCAGCGCGGTCGCCTCCGTCGCCTGGGCGTACGTCGGCGACCGCACCGACCGCAAGCCGCTGCTGGTCGCCGGCACCCTGCTGTGGGCGGCCGGCACCGCCGGCAGCGCGCTCGCCGGCGGCGCGGTCGGCGGGCTGGCCACCGGCTACGCCGGCTTCGTCGTCGCGCAGATCGTGGCGGCGATCGGGCTGGGGGCGGTCGGGTCGGTCGGCTTCTCGGTCGTCACCGACCTGATCTCACCGCGCCGCCGTGGCCTGGTGATGAGCTTCTGGGGGCTGTCGCAGGGCATCGGCACCCTGACCGGCACCCTGGTCGCCGGGCTGCTCGGGTCCGTCGACTGGCGCCGCCCGTTCCTGGTGCTCACCGTGGTCGGCCTCGCCGCGACCGCCGCCTACCTGTTCACGTACGACATCCGGCGCGGCGCGAGCCAGCCCGAACTGGCCGGTGTGCTCTCCGCCGGCGGCGACTACGACTACCGGATCGGCCGTGCCGACCTGCCGAAGATCGTCGGCCGGCGCAGCAACGTGTGGCTGATCCTCCAGGGCCTCACCGCCCAGGCGGCGTTCGGGTCACTGGTCTGGCTGCCGGTGCTGTTCCAGCAGCGGGCTCTCGACCAGGGTTACTCGACGCCCACCGCGATCGTGGTCGGCAGTGTCTTCGCGACCCTGTTCCAGCTCGGCGGGGTCTTCTCCATCGTCGGCGGCCTGGTCGGCGACGCGCTGCAACGGCGTACCCCGCGCGGCCGGGCGATCGTGGCCTCGGTCGGCATCCTCGCCGCGGTGCCGTTCTACGTCGCCCTGTTCTTCGTGCCGATGCGCATCGACGTGCCGGACGGGGCCGGCGGCGGCGCGGTCACCGCCGCCGTGCTGCGCAGCGTGGTGTCCGAGCCGACGGTCGGCCTCAGCTTCCTCACCGCCGTCCTGGCCCTGGCACTGACCTCGGCGAACTCCCCGAACTGGTTCGCCCTGATCGCCGATGTCAACCCGCCCGAGCACCGGGGCACCGTCTACAGCCTCGGCAACCTGGTCAACGGGGTGGGCCGGGCGGCCGGCAACGGGCTGGTCGGCGTCGTCTTCGGCGTACTGCGCGGGGCGTTCCCACCCCCGCTGAACTACGCCGTGGGGCTCGCCGCCTTCCAGCTGTTCTTCGTGCCGACCGGGATCATGTACTGGCTGGCGTCACGCACCGCCCCCCGCGACATCGTCGCCGTGCACGACCTGCTGACCGCGCGGGCGGCGGGGGCCGGACCGGACCGCACCGACCGGTCGGCCGAGGGCACTTCCGGCCGTTGATCGGCAAGCTTGGCAGCATGCAGAACGCTCACCCGCTGCCGGCCCGTGTCGCCGGCTGGTTCGGGCTCGTCGCACATCTCGCCACCCTCGTCTGGTACGCCGCCAGCGGCCTGCTCGCACCCGGCTGGGCGGTGCTGCTCCTGCTGCTGGTGTGGGCCGGGCTGCTCGTCGTCGCGATCGTGCTGCTGCGCCGCCGTCCGGCGTACGTGCCGCTGGTGCCGGTCGTGGCGGCGCTGTTCTGGTTCGGCGCCATCTCGGCCGGGGAGGCCTGGCTCGGCTGGACCGGCTGACGACACGCTCGTCACACCGGCCGGTCCCGGGCCCGGAACCGGCCGGTCGACGTGTCTCAGGCGCGGGCCCACACGGTGACGTCGGTCGGCACCCCGCCGTCGGAGTCGAGCGGACCGCTGCTGAGCAGCGGCTGCGTGCCGGCCGGCAACCCGACCGGATCGGCCCCGAAGTTCGTCACCACGAGCAGGTCGCCGTTACGGAACGCGAGCACGTCGTCGGCGGTGTCCACCCAGGACAGCGTGCCCCGGCCGAGCCCGTGTTCGCGGCGCAGCATCAGCGCCGCCCGGTACATCTCGTACGTCGCCCCGGCCACCTCCCGCTGGCGGTCCAGCGCGTACTCGGCCCACAGCGCCGGCTGCGGCAGCCAACTGGCGTCGGTCGGCCCGAAGCCGTACGACGGCGCGTCCGCCTCCCACGGGATCGGTACCCGGCAGCCGTCGCGGCCCCGCTCGGCGCCGCCGCTGCGCTTCCAGGTCGGGTCCTGCCGGGCGTCGTCGTCCATCGTGGTGTGTTCGGGCAGCCCGAGTTCCTCGCCCTGGTAGAGGTAGGCCGATCCGGGCAGGGCGAGCATCAGCAGGGTGGCCGCCCGGGCCCGGCGCAGCCCGACCGCGGCGTCCGGCTGCGGGTCGCCGGCCCCGATCCCGTTCGGCTTGGGCGTGCCGGGCGGCAGCCCGAGCCGGGACGCGTGCCGTACGACGTCGTGGTTGGACAGCACCCAGGTGGTCGGCGCCCCGACCGCGTCGGTGGCCGCCAGCGAGCGGGTGATCACCGCGTACTGGGCGGGCGCGGTCCAGGCCGCCAGCAGGTACTCGAAGTTGAACGCCTGGTGCATCTCGTCGGGGCGGACGTAGGCGGCCAGCCGCTCGGCCGGCTGCACCCAGGCCTCGGCGACCAGGATCCGCTCGCCCGGATAGCTGTCCAGCAGCCGGCGCCAGTCCCGGTAGATCTCGTGTACGCCGTCCTGGTCCCACATCGGCGGCCGTACGCCCTCGCTGCCGCCGCCGCTCAGCGGCTCCTCCGGGTAGTGCCAGTCGGCGAGATCGGCCTGCTTCACCAGACCGTGCGCCACGTCGACCCGGAAGCCGTCGACGCCACGGTCGAGCCAGAACCGCAGGACGTCCTCGAACTCGGCGCGTACCTCGGGCAGGTCCCAGTTGAGGTCGGGCTGGCCGACGTCGAACAGGTGCAGGTACCACTGGCCGGGCCGACCGTCGGGGTCCGGCACCCGGGTCCAGGCCGGCCCGCCGAAGACGCTGCGCCAGGTGTTCGGCGGCTCGGCGCCGTCGGTGCCCTTGCCGTCGCGGAAGACGTAGCGGGCGCGGGCCGGGCTGCCGGCCGGGGCGGCGAGTGCCTCGACGAACCACGGGTGCGCCGACGAGGTGTGGTTGGGCACCAGGTCGACGATGACCCGCAGGCCCCGGGCGTGCGCCTGCGCGATCAGCTCGTCGGCGTCGGCCAGCCGCCCGAAGATCGGGTCGACGTCGCGGTAGTCGGCGACGTCGTAGCCGGCGTCCGCCTGCGGCGACGGGTAGAACGGGGACAGCCAGACCGCGTCGACCCCGAGTTCGACGAGGTGGCCGAGGCGGGCGGTGATGCCGGGCAGGTCGCCGATGCCGTCACCGTCGATGTCGGAGAACGAGCGCGGATAGATCTGGTAGATGACGGCGTCACCCCACCAGGCGGGCGGGACGGCGGCGGGCCCACCCTGGGCCGGGGAATCCGTGGCGGAGGTTTCGTGCGTGTTCAGGGCGCTACTCCCGTCAGTTCGTGCCGGATCGACCTGTTTCCACCGTACTGGTCGAGCCGCTGGATCCGGGTGGACCGGTCGTGGCGCGGTCGACTCTCTCAACCTGCCCGCGGCGGCGCCGTCGACTCCCGTACGACCAGCCGAGTGGGCAGGATCACCGGCGGCTCGACGGCGTCGGCGGGATCGCCGTGGCCGAGCGGGCCGAGCAGCAGGCGGGCACCGATCCGGCCCTGCTCGGCGGCGGGCTGCGCGACGGTGGTGAGCCCGACGACGCCGGCCACGTCGTGGTCGTCGATGCCGATGACGCTGATGTCGTCGGGCACCCGCAGCCCGGCCTGCCGCAGCGTGGCCATCGCTCCGAAGGCCATCTCGTCGCACGCGGCGAAGATCGCGGTGGGCAGCGGGCCACGGCGCAGCAGTTCGGCGGTGGCCCGGCTGCCCCCGTTGATGGTGAAGTCGGCCTCGATGTCGAGCCGGGGATCGGGTTGCACACCGGCGGCGAGCAGTGCCCGCCGGTGGCCGATCCGCCGGTCGATGTGGGTGGTGAAGGCCAGTTCGTCGGACGGGTCGCCGGAGATGTGCGCGATCTGCCGGTGCCCGAGGGCGAGCAGGTGGTCGGTGGCGGCCGCGGCGGCCGCCCGGTCGTCGATCAGCACCCGAGGCCACCCGGGTACGGCGGTGCCGGAGCTGATCGTGACGCCGGGCAGGGCCAGGTTGGTGACCGCCACGAAGTCGGCCGGCCCGAGCGGGGTGGCCACCAGCATCACGGCATCGACCCGCTTGTGGAGGTTGGCGGTGTGCAGCAGCCGCTGGCGGGCGTGCTCGCGGCCGCCGAGGTTGTACAGCAGCAGGTCGTAGCCGGCGTCGTGCAGCGTCTCCTCGGCGGCCTCGACGACCGTGGCGAAGAACCAGCGGGTGACCCGGGGGATCACCACCGCGACCGCCCCGCTGCGGCCGCCGGCCAGCCGGGAGGCGCTGGGGGAGGCGGCGTAGCCGAGTTCGGCCGCCGCCTCCAGCACCCGTTCCCGGGTGGCCGGCGACACCGTCGGCAGCCCGCGCAGGGCCCGCGAGACGGTGGCGGTGGAGACGCCGGCCCGGCGGGCCACGTCGTCGATCCTGGTCACCGGACCACCCCCGCCACCGTCGCGCGCAATGGTGCCGCGGTCAGCCCTTCACACTGCCGGCCAGCAGGCCGCGTACGAAGTAGCGCTGGAGGGACAGGAACACGATCAGCGGTACGACGATCGAGACGAACGCGCCCGCGGTCAGCCGTTGCCACTCGTTGCCCCGGGTGCCGGCGAGTTCGGCCAGCCGCACGGTCAGCGGTGCCGCCTCGTTGCCGCCGCCGGCGAAGATCAGGGCGACCAGCAGGTCGTTCCATACCCACAGGAACTGGAAGATACCGAACGCGGCCAGGGCCGGGGTGATCAGCGGCAACACGATCGAACGGAAGATCTTCGGGTGGGTGGCGCCGTCGACCCGGGCCGCCTCCATCAGGTCGCCCGGCAGCTGCGCGATGAAGTTGTGCAGCAGGAAGACGGCGAGCGGTAGCGCGAAGCAGGTGTGCGCGAACCAGACCTGGATGAACCGTTGCTCGTCGTCGAGGTCCCAGGCCGGCATGATCTGGACACCGCCGACGCTGACGCCCTGGGAGAAGAAGCTGAGCAGCGGCACGAGGGCCATCTGCAGCGGCACGATCTGCAGCGCGAAGATGCCGATGTAGACCCAGTCCCGGCCCCGGAAGTTGATCCACGCCAGCGCGTACGCCGCCAGCGCGGCGAAGGCCAGCGGGAACAGCACCGACGGCAGGGTGATGACGACCGAGTTGACGAAGTAGCTGGCGAGCTGTCCGGCGGAGGACGACCGGCCGAAGAGAACGTCCTGGTAGTTCTCGAAGGTGATCTGCGGGTCGGTGAAGAAGGTCCACCAGCCGGTGGTCTTGATCTCCTGCTCGGGGCGGAACGACGAGACGAACAGGCCGAAGGTCGGCAGCGTCCACAGCACCGCGATGACGATCGAGACGAGGCTCGCGACCCGGGTGTTCAGCCGCCTGCGGACCCGCCCGGCGGCGGTCTTCGGCCGGTCGGCGCCGCTCTTGGCCACCGGCGGCGCGGGGGTGGTGGTGGTCATGTCAGCCCTCCCGCTGCTGGCGCAGGTTGCGGATCTGGTAGATCACGATCGGGATCACCAGGACGAAGAGGAACACCGCCAGCGCGGAGCCCTGCCCGACCTGTCCGAACCGGAACGCCTGGTTGTACATCTCGTTGGCGATCACGCTGGTGTTGAAGTTGCCGTTGGTCATGGTCCGGACGATGTCGAAGACCTTGAGGGTGGCGATCGAGATCGTCACGACCACGACGATCAGGGCCGGCCGGATGCTGGGAAGGGTGACCCGCCGGAACATCTGCCAGGCGTTGACGCCGTCGAGCCGGGCCGCCTCGACGATCTCGGCCGGGATGGCCTTGATCGCGGCGGACAGGACGACCATCGCGAAGCCGGCCTGGATCCAGACCATGACGGCGATCAGCAGCAGCGTGTTGAGGGGGGAGTTGAGCAACCACTGCTTGGGTTCGCCGCCGAAGGACACCGCGATCTGGTTGAGCAGGCCGATCTGCTCCTGCTCCTCGGAGCGGTAGGCGTAGACGAACTTCCAGATGATGCCGGCGCCGACGAACGAGATCGCCATCGGCATGAAGATCAGCGACTTGGCGATGGCTTCGAACCGGGCCTTGTCCACCAGTACGGCGTACAGCAGCCCCATGCCGGTCGCGAGCAGGGGGACGAGGACCACCCACATCAGGGTGTTGGTCAGCACGTCGAGGATCTCGGGCTGGGAGAACATCCAGCCGTAGTTGCGCAGCCCGACCCAGTTGTCGCTGCCGCCGTCCATCAACGACAGCAGGGTGGTGCGTACGGCCGGCACGACCAGGCCGATGAGCAGCAGCACGATCGCCGGGAACAGGAAGAAGGCGGCGAAGAGCCCCTCCCCGCGGCGGGGGCGGGCGACCGGGGCGGGGGAGTCCCCACCGGGCCCGCCCTTGGCGGTGCTCGCCGCGATCAGCCGCTGCTCGCGGCGCCGGGCGAAGTAGTTGGGGATGGCGTCGAGCAGCAGGAGCAAGCCACCCACCACGACGACGAACGCCACCAGGCCGTACAACAACATGAGAAGCTTCGGGGCTTCGTCGGCGAACTCCATGCGTCCTCCCGCACGCGGAACCTACCGGGCCGGTGGCCCAATGGACGGTGGTCCGGCCCGAGCGGGCCGGACCACCGGAAAATCACTGGGGCCAGGATTGCTCGACGAAGGTCAGCGTGCTGGCGGTGTCCTTACCGTTGATCCAGTCGATCATGCCCTTCCAGAACGTGCCGGCACCGACGGCCGCCGGCATCAGGTCCGAGCCGTCGAAACGGAAGACGGCGTTGGTGTCCTGGAGGATCTGGACCGACAGCTTGTCGATCGGGTTGGCCACGTTGTTCAGGTCGACGCCCTTGTTGGCCGAGACCCAGTTGCCCAGCTTGGCGCGGGCGTTGGCGTGGTCGGCCGAGGCGAGGTAGGTCTGGAACGCCTGGACCTCGGGGCGGTCGGCGAACGCCGTGACGAACTCGCCACCGCCGAGGACCGGCTTGCCCTTGCTCGGGTCGACCGGCGGGAAGTAGAAGGCGAATACGTCGCCGTCCTCGGCGACCCGGGTGCCCTGCGGCCACTGGTTGGCGTAGAACGACGCCTGCCGGTGCAGGGTGCACTTGCCCTCGACGATGGGCAGGCCACCCTCCTGGAAGGAGGTGGTGGAGATGCTCTTGACGTCGCCGTAGCCGGCGTTGACGTACGCCGGGTTTTTCAGGATGGAGCCGGCGCGCTCGAACGCGGCGGCCACCCGCGGGTCGTTGAACGGGATACCGTGCTCGACCCACTGGTCGTAGACGTCAGGGGCGTTCTCGCGCAGCATGATGTCTTCGATCCAGTCGGTGGCCGGCCAGCCGGTGCCCTCACCGGACTCGATACCGACGCACCACGGCTTCTGGCCGTCCGCGACGACCTTGTCGCTGAGCGCGATCAGTTCCTGCCAGGTGGTCGGGACCGTGTAGCCCTTCTCCTGGAAGGTCTTCGGCGAGTACCAGACGAAGGACTTCACGTTGGACCCGAACGGCGCGCCGTAGAACTGGCCGTTGACGGTGCCGTACTTCAGCCACTCGGCCGGGTAGTTCTGCTCGGCCATCGTCTTGGTCTCGGCGGAGGTCGGCTTGAGCTTGCCGGCGTCGGCGAAGCGCTTGATCAGACCCGGCTGCGGGATCAGGGCGATGTCCGGCGGGTTGCCGCCGTCGACGCGTACGGGAAGCTGGGCCTCGAACTCGCCGCTGCCCTCGTAGTTGATCTCGATACCGGTGCAGTCCTGGAACTGTGCCCAGGACTGTTCCAGCAGATCGGCCTCCGCGTCGCGGATCGACGCGTAGACGGTCACCTCGGTGCCGTCGTGTCCCTTGTATGGCTCGTACGCGGCGCACTCCGGGGAGTCCGCGTCGGTACCGCTGCTGTCGTCGCTGGAGCACGCGGCGGCACTGAGGGCAATGCCGAGCACGCTGGCGATCACGAGGGCTTGGCGTGGTCTGGTGAAGACCGCCATGCCGTCCTCCTTCCTTGCCGGCGCCGTTTCCGAGCCCCACGGCTCACACGCCGGCCCCGACTCCTGTGGGCGTCCTCACATGTAAGCGCTTGCAACATTCGGAGTCCAGTCCAGAAAGGCATCGGCAAGTAACAATCAGGAAACTCGAAGAGATTGCTCTCCGTAGCCATTTGCGCACCTGATGCTCATGGGAGCGCTCCGACCAGCGGATTCAGTCACCGAGGATGGCGGCGAAGCGGGTTTCCGCAAGGTCCAACTGGTCGAAGATGTGGTCCTTGGCGCGGGTGGACAGCGGGGTGTCGGGGCGTCCGATCAGCTCCCGGAAGAGCGGGACGAGCGGCCGGTACTTGCGGGCGAGCCGCGCCACCCGGTCGCCGGTGGTGTGGATGATCCCCACCCCGTTGTCGGTGAAGTCGGAAACCTTGATCACCCGTGCCCACGGGTGCCGGTCCAGGCTCTCCGCCACGTGTGCCCGGTACTGCTCGTGCCGGTCGCGGTCCGGGGCGTACTCCGGGTTGGTCACCGCCCGGACCAGGTCGGCCACCCGCGGGTTGAACCGGCGGGCCAGTTCGGCCAGGGCGGCCCGGGTCGCCACGTCGTACGGCTGGCCCGGCGGCAGTCCGGCCAACTCCTCCGGGTGGTCCTCGACCGCGTCGTGCAGCAGGGCGGCGACGATCACGTCGACGTCGTCGACCTCGTAGTACCGGATGATCCGGATCGCCACCCGGAGCAGGTGGTTGAGGTACGGCTCGCGCACCCGGCGGTCGTCGCGGTGCAGGTGGGCGGCGAGTTCGGCGGCGGCCGCCAGGCGTGGCCGGTCGGCGGGGGAGAACCGGGCGAGTTCCTCGTCCAGGCGGTCTCGCAGGCCCGGTTCGCCGTAGACCTCGGTGATCGCGTGCAACGGCATGGACATCAGGTACGTCGGCGAGGCCATGGCCAACAGGTATACCGGATCATCGCCACCGGAACTGGCGTGAACTTGCCAGAGCCCCTTCCGCCGCCTGCAGCTTTCTGTCAACATCCATCGAAAGATCGACAATTATTACCGTTGTTTGGAGGATCTGGATGTTCAGACGTCTGCTCACGCTCTCCGCCGCGGCGCTGATGGCCGCCGCCGCCGTCATCATCCCGGCCGCGCCGGCCGCCGCCGCACCCACCTTCAAGGTCCCGTTCCCGTGCGGGCAGACCTGGTCGGGCCAGACCCGGACCAACCACAGCCCGCAGAACTCGATCGACTTCAACCGGACCAACGACGTCGACGACCCGGTCGTGGCCAGCGCCGCCGGCACCGTCGACCGGGTCACCAACCTCGGCAACACCAGCTACGGCAAGTACGTACGGATCAACCACGGTGGTGGATACCACACCTACTACGCGCACCTGAACGCGTTCCGGGTGTCGGTCGGCCAGACCGTGCGCCACGGCACGGTGATCGGCACCGTCGGCAGCACCGGCGGCTCCACCGGCCCGCACCTGCACTACGAGCAGCGGCTCAACGGCGCCGACATCAAGATCCGGTTCAACGGCACCCTCGCCCTCTACTGGGGCACCCGCAACTACACCAGCGACAACGGCTGCTCCGGCGGCAGCACCGCCGCGGGCACCGTGCGCACCGCCGGCACCCCGCTGACCGTACGCTCCGGCCCCGGCACCGGCTACGCCTCCGTCGGCACCCTCGCCACCGGCACCAACGTCACCATCCACTGCCAGACCACCGGTACGTCGGTGACCGGCACCTACGGCACCAGCAACATCTGGAACCGGATCGGCAGCGGCCGGTTCATCGCCGACGCCTACACCTACACCGGTCACAGCGGCTTCATCCCGGGCGTGCCCCGCTGCTGACCGACCGATCCGCGTACGGGCGCCGTGGCCGGGCCGGGCACGGCGCCCGCCGGATCGGTTCATCCGCCACCCGGCGAGGGATCAGTTCATCGGCACACGGCGAGGGATCAGTTCATCCGCCACACGGCGAGGTTGAGCGCCGCCGCGAACGTCACCCACGCCCAGTACGGCACCAGAAGCAGCGCGGCCGGGCGGCTCACCCGCCAGAAGAGCGCCACGGTGGCGCCGACCAGCGCCCACAGCACGACGATGTCGAGGAACGCGAGGCCGTACCGGCCGGCGCCGAAGAAGATCGGCGTCCAGAGCGCGTTGAGCACCAGTTGGGCGGTCCAGACGTAGAGGGCGGGGCCGAAGCCCACCCGCCGCCAGACCAGCCAGCCGGCGAGCGCGATCATCGCGTAGAGCACGGTCCACACCGGACCGAAGACCGACGACGGCGGCGCCCACGACGGTCGGGCGAGCCCGCCGTACTCCTGCGCCGTGCCGCTCACGCCCAGGCCGCCGATGCCGGCGGCCACCACGACGGCGGCGGCGAAGCCGGCGAGCGCCCACCACCGCCGGTGGCCGTGCCGGGCGTCGACGCTGAGCGTGTCCATGTCCGATGCGGTTCCCGCTGTTGGAGGCGGGCAAACCGGGCCCGGCCCCGGACGGCAAGGCGCCGGGGCCGCTGCCGGCCGGCCGTCCATCGGGGAGGACGACGACCTTCCGGCAAGCGACCCCGGCGGGTCCAGGAGGGGAATTGGAAACGAGGGGTGGGAGGGACGGAGAGGGGATTGGACGGCGTCAGGTGAAGAGGCTGACGCCGCCCGGGCCGACGAGCAGCCCGACGATGATGAGGACGATGCCCCACAGGATCTGCCGCCGGAAGAGCGCGAGTACGCCGGCGACGACCAGTACCACTGCGAGAATCCAGAGAATCAGGTCCATGGCGGCGGATTACCCGACCGCCCAGCGCCGGAAACCCGCCGGTCAGTGACCCTGGTCGCCCACGTGGAAGACGCTGTACGCCTGCTTGATCACCGGATGGGCGACGTTGCGGACCCGTACCCCGCCCGGCGTGGTGCCGCGTTCGCTGCCGGAGTGCGCGTGCCCGTGGATCGCCAGCGCCGTCGGCGCCGCATCGATCGCCTGACCCAGCAGGTACGACCCCAGGAACGGGTAGATCTCCGGCGGTTCGCCGGCCAGCGTCTCCGGCACCGGCGCGTAGTGGGTGAGCGCCACCCGGATGTCGCACCGCAGCCCGATCAGCGCGGCCGCGAGGCTGTCGGCGCTGTCATCGGTGGTCTTTATGAACGCCTTCATCTCCGGCTCGCCGAAGGCACTGGCGCTGCGGCCGGCGAATCCGCCCCCGAACCCCTTCACCCCGGCGACCCCGAGCCGTACCCCGTCGTGCTCCACCACCGTGGCGTCGCCCTCCAGCACCAGGATGCCGGCGTCCTCCAGCACCTTCACCACCTGCGGCACCTGGTCGCAGTGGTGGTCGTGGTTGCCGAGGACGGCGATCACCGGTACGCCGAGTCCACCGAACTCGGTGGCCACGCAGCGCGCCTCGGACTCGGTGCCGTGCCGGGTCAGATCTCCGGCGAGCAGCAGCACGTCGGCCTGCTCGGGCAGTTGGTCCAGGGCCGGGCGGAACCGGCCGACGACGTCCTCGTCCATGTGTACGTCGCCGACGGCGGCGATCCGGATCACGGCAGTTCCTCCGCTTCGGTCGGCGCGGCGGCGCGGGTCACCCCGATGTCGGAGGCCAGCCGCAGGTCGGGGTACCGCTCCTGCACCAGGCGCAGGATCTCGTCCCGGCGTTGCGGGCTCTCCACCTCGCCGCACAGGACCAGCGTGTTGTCCCGCCGCGACGCGGTGATGCCCTGTTCGGCGATGTCGGCGTTCTCGGTCAGCAGATGTTGGATCTCGGCTTCCAGGTACTCGTCGCTCACGGCTCCTCCTCGATCCGCTCGGTGTTCACGTCGGCACCGCCCGGTCGGCCCCGTACGGCACCACGTCCAACCGGTCCAGCAGCACCAGGAACGCCTCGGCGTACGGGGAGTGCTCCGTCTCCTTGCGTACCCGGTCCCAGTCGATCTGCTCCCGCAGCGAGCGGGCCAGCGGCAGTCCCCGGGCGAAGTCGCAGTAGTGCTGGGAGAAGCTGAGCAGCTTGTGCACCATCAGCTGGGTCGCGGACAGGACCGGCATCTGGATGGCGTCGACGGGGCGTACGACGGTGTCGGTGAACGTCTCGTCGGTGACCGGGGTTTCGATCGGCCGGTGGATCAGGTCCACCATCCGGCCTTCGTCGTAGACCTTGACGAGCCAGTCCTCCGGCGGACGCTCCGCGGTGAATCCGGCCTCGACGAGCGCCTCCAGGCAGCGCTCGACGTCCTGTTCCCGGATCAGGAAGTCGACGTCGTGGTCGCTGGAATGGCCCCCGTGGGCATACACCGCGAAGCTGCCACCGAGCGCGAACGGCACGTCGGACTGTTTCAGTACGGCGGCTACGCGTTTGAGGGTGTTGAGAAGGCCCTCGTCCACGCGGTGAGACATGGCGGTCTCCCGTGGGTAGGTGTCTGTTGAAGGTCTACCGGTACCCGACCGTCGGCCCGCTGACACCTGGGCAGGGGCTCAGGAGCGCATTCCCCGTACGGCCCGGGGCTAACCCGCCCGGCCCCGGACCGGCCCTTCCGGTCGGCGGTGACCAGCCGGTCACCGCCCGCCGTACCCGTCGTCGAGGTGACCGCGCAGCTTGACCAGGGCCCGGGCCAGCAGCCGCGAGACGTGCATCTGCGATACGCCGATCCGGTCGGCGATCTGCGACTGGGTGAGGTTGCCGTAGAACCGCATGGTGAGGATCTGCTGCTCGCGCAGGTCGAGGGAGGCCAGCGCCGGGCCCAGCGCGACCCGCAGCTCGGCGAGGGCGAGTTCGTCGTCCTCGCCGCCGAGCAGGTCGCCGAGCTCGGCGGCACCCTCGGTGTCGTTGGTCGGGGTGGACAGCGAGACGGTGTTGTAGGCGCGGGCCCCCTCCAGGCCCTCCAGCACCTCTTCCTCGGTGATGCCGAGGTGCCGGGCGAGGTCGGCCACGGTGGGCACCCGGCCGAGCCGCTGCGGCAGCGTCTCGGTGGCCTCCGAGATCACGATCCGCAGTTCCTGGATGCGGCGGGGCACCCGGACGTCCCAGGTGCGGTCCCGGAAGTGGCGTTTGATCTCCCCGACGACGGTCGGGATCGCGAACCCGGCGAACTCCACCCCGCGCCCCGGATCGAACCGGTCCACCGCCTTGATCAGCCCGACCGTGGCGGTCTGGACCAGGTCGTCGACGGGCTCGCCGCGGCCGGCGAACCGGCCGGCGAGGTGCTGGGCCAGCGGCAGCCACTGCTCGATGGCCTCGGCCCGCAGACGGGGGCGGAGCGGATCGTCGGGCGCGAGTGCGTGCAGTTCGCCGAGGAGCGCCGAGGCTCGTTCGTCGAATTCGCGTTCGGCTGTGGTGCGGACATGTGTGCTGCCCACTGGAGGCCTCCCCTGCGCCAGATTGCACCCATCTTAAGACGATAAATTGGTGAATACCGGCAAAAGTACCGTGTCTTTGCCCTGCACAATCGCTTTTCGTCCCGACGTCCGCGTGCGTCCGCCCGGTACCGTTGCGGACTGTGGCCCCGGTACGAGAGCACCACAGCACGAGTGGGAACGACGCGGGCACCACCCGCAGGCCGCGCGCGATCGCGTTGGTCGGCATCGATGGTTCGGGCAAGACGACCCAGGCGCACCAACTCGCCGCGCTGCTGACCGCGCACGGGGTGCCGGCGACCTACTGGCAGAACGCCGGCGGCCGGCGCTGGCTCGGCCGGATCGCCCGCCGGGTCGGCCGGCGCGACCCGCAGCACCTCCTCGGCCGCACCGGCCTGCTGTTCGTCGAGTCCGTGCTGCGCTGGCTCGCCATCGCCCGCGCCCTGCTGCGCTCCACGCTGCGCCGCCGGGTGGCCGTCATGGACCGCTACGCCGTCTGCCAGTACGCCAGCATCCGGGCCCACGGCGGGCACCGGTCGGAGGCGCTGGCCCGGGCGTTCTACCGGATCTTCCCGCCCCCGGACGTCACGTTCCTGCTCGAGGTCGACCCGGCCGAGGCATACCGGCGGATCGAGACGCGCGGCACCGACCACGAGACCATGGAGTTCCTGTCCGCCTCGGTCGCCGCCTACCGGTCGCTGCCGGAGCATCCGAGCTTCGTGGTCATCGACGCCAACGGCACGCCGGCCGAGGTCACCGCGGCGATCGTCGACCACCTCCTGGAGCGGTACCGGCCGCGTCCGGAACCGGGTGCGGCCGGAACCGTCGAAGAGGTGCCGCCGGCCGGCCCGGCGGCGCCCGGACCGGGCCTGGCCCGGATCGCTACGCGCTCGGCGTAACCGTTCCGCCGAGGGTGAACGGAACTGTCGCCGGCCCGCGGTCGCGGGCGAGGATCGCCCGCATGCGACTTCTCATCCTCGGTGGCACCGTCTTCCTCGGCCGCGCGATCGCCCGGCACGCCCGCGACGCCGGCCACGACGTCACCGCCGCCGCCCGCGGCGTGACCGGCACGCCCGTGGACGGGGTCCGGTTCGTCCGGGTCGACCGCGACGACCCGGACGGCCTTGCGGACCTGGACGGGACGTACGACGCCGTCGTCGACGTGTCCCGCCGGCCCAGCCACGTCCGTCATGCGGTGGCGGCGCTCGGCGACCGGATCGGGCACTGGTCGTTCGTCTCGACCGGATCGGTCTACGCCGACGCCGTGACGCCGGGGCAGCGCGCGGCGACCGCGCCGCTGGTCGATCCCGCGCCCGCCGACGTTGACGACCCGTCCGGCGACCGGATGGAGTGGTACGGCCCCTGCAAGGTCACCTGCGAGTCGATCCTGCGCGACGGGGTCGGCGCCGACCGTGCGTTCATCTGCCGGGCCGGGCTGATCGTCGGCGCGGAGGACATCAGCGACCGGTTCCCGTACTGGGTCCGGCGGCTGGCCACCGGTGGCGAGGTGCTCGCTCCCGGCACCCCCGACGAGCCGGTCCAGTTCGTCGACGTGGCCGATCTGGCGGCCTGGCTGGTCCGCGCGGCGGAGACCGGGCTCGCCGGCACGTACGACGGTGTCGGGCCGGCGCTGCCGAGAGGCCGGTTCCTCGCCGAGGTGGCCGCCGGGCTGGGGCGGCCCGATCCGGAGCTGACCTGGGTCGACCAGGAGTTCCTGGCGAAACACGACGTACGCCCCTGGTCCGGCGAGCGGTCCCTGCCGCTGTGGCTGCCGCTGCCGGAGTACGGCGGTTTCATGTCCCGCGACGTCTCCGAGTCGCTGGCCGCCGGGCTGGCGCCCCGTCCGCTGGCCGAGACGGTGCGCGACACCCGGCAATGGATGACCGATCATCCGGATGCCGTCAAGGCGGGCGGTCTGGCCCCCGGCGAGGAGACGAAGGTCCTGCGGGAATGGCACGGACGGTTGGCGTGACCGCACCCCGGCGCCGGCCGGGTGGGCGTACTTTCGCAGGTGCCGACAGTCACGGTTGACTCTCCGGCATTTGTGAAAGTAAGTTTCATCCGTGGCGAAGACTGCGAAGGTTTCTGCGACCGGTGGGGCGCGCGGTTCGACGGCCTCGGAGACGCGAGCTTCCGCGGCCCACGACACCGGTGGGCTGATCGTCCACATCAGCGGCCTGCTGCCGTCACTGTCCCCAGCCGAGCAGCGGGTCGCCCGCCTCGTGGTCGCCGACCCCGCCGACGCGGCCCGTCGTACGATCACCGACCTGGCCACGGCCGCCGAGACCTCCGAGGCGACCGTGATCCGCTTCTGCCGCTCGGTCGGCATGGAGGGCTACCCGCAGTTGCGGATCCGGCTCGCCGCCGAGGCGGCCCGCCGGATCGAGCCCCCGGACGCCCGCGTCGTCGGCGGCGACATCCCGCCCGGCGCCGACCTCGCCCAGATCATCGCCACGATCGCCTTCAACGACGCCCGGGCCGTCGAGGAGACCGCCGAGCAACTCGACGCCGAGGTCTGTGAACGGGTGGTCGACGCGATCAACAACGCCGAGCGGGTCGAGATCTACGGGGCCGGCGCGAGCGGCTTCGTCGCCTCCGACTTCCAGCAGAAGTTGCACCGCATCGGCCGGACCGCCTTCCACTTCCCCGACGTGCACGCCGCCCTGACGTCGTCGGCCCTGCTCAGCCGGGGTGACGTCGCGATCGGCATCTCGCACACCGGCACCACCTCCGACGTGATCGAGGTGCTGGAGCAGGCCCGGGCCCGGGGCGCGACGACCGTGGCGATCACCAACTTCCCCCGTTCGCCGATCACCGAGGTCGCCGACTTCGTGCTGACCACGGCCGCCCGGGAAACCACCTACCGGTCCGGCGCGATGGCCAGCCGGCTGGCGCAACTGACGATCGTCGACTGCCTCTTCGTCGGGGTGGCGGCGCGTAACCGGGCGCGGGCGAGAAAGGCACTGGAGGTGACCGCCGAAGCCGTGCAGGCACACCGGCTCGGCGGCCACCGGAGGAAGGCATGACCCGGTCCGCACGGGCCGGTCACGGTGCCGGCCGCGGCACGGCCGGCGGGATCGGAGTCACCGTACGGCGCGGCGGACGGCCCGCCGTGCACCGGCAGCGCAGGCGGGGGATGGCATGACGGCGGAACCGACCAGGCTCGATCCCATTCCCGCGCCCGGCCCGGCGCCGGCCGGCACCGAGCTCGGTGCCGCCGGTGGTGCCGAGCGGCCCCGGGCGGCCGTACGGGTCGCCGCCCCGACCGAGCGGTCCAACCCGACCAGCGTGGACCTCGACCTGATGTCGACCCGCGAGGTCCTGCGCGTGATCAACGAGGCGGACAGCCGGGTGCCGGTCGCCGTGGCGGCCGTCCACGACGAGGTCGTCACCGCTGTCGAACTCGCCGTGACCGCGCTGCGGGCCGGGCACCGGGTGCACTACTTCGGCGCGGGCACCTCCGGCCGGCTCGGCGTGCTCGACGCCGCCGAGCTGTCGCCGACCTTCAATTCGCCGGACCACTGGTTCCGGGCCCACCTGGCCGGCGGCCCGGACGCGATGTGGCGGCCGGTGGAGGACGCCGAGGACGACGCCCCGGCCGGACACGCCGAGGCGCAGTCGGCCGTACGCGGCGGCGACCTGGTCGTCGGGCTCGCGGCGAGCGGCCGTACGCCGTACGTGCTGGGGGCGCTGCGGGCCGCCCGGGCACTCGGCGCGTCGACGGTACTGCTGTGCGCGAACCCCGGCGCCCCGGCCGCCGGTGAGGTCGACGTCTTCATCGGGATCGACACCGGACCGGAGGTCGTCACCGGCTCTACCCGGATGAAGGCCGCCACCGCCCAGAAACTGGTGCTCAACGCGTTCTCGACCGCCGTCATGGTGCGGCTCGGCCGGGTCTACTCCAACCTGATGATCGACATGGTGGCCACCAACGCCAAGCTCCGGGGCCGGATGATCTCCATCCTGATCGAGGCGACCGGCTGCACCGAGGACGTGGCGGAGCAGGCCCTCACCGAGGCCGACGGGGACCTGAAGGCCGCCCTGGTGTCGCTGGTGTCCGGCGCCGGCGTCGAGGATGCCCGGGCCGCCCTGGCCCGCTCCGCGCACCGGGTACGCGACGCCCTCGCCCTGCTCGCCTCCTGACCGATTCCCGACTGATTTCGGTCTGATTTCCGCCCCGGACGGCGTCCTGTCCGGCGCATGTCAACCCGCTGTTCTCTGCCGTCTGCGACGTTCGTCACGGCGGGAAGCGATGATCCTGCCCGATTGTTCCTTCCATGGCGGGGTACTCCAAAAGCGTGGTGAACCGGAAGCGGTAATCGAACGTGTAGCTGAGGTGACGAGGATCGCAGCCCTCCCGGTGACCAGGGTCGCTGCGCCGGCCAGTCGGTCGGTGTTGTCGTTGACCGGGGTCGCGAAGGTGGATCGCCATGCATGCGGAAGTGCCCGGCTCCGAATCGCCCTGAACGGCGACGCTGACAGCAAACGTCAATCGCGCTCTCAGCAAATCTTCAGGCGTTCGTGACACTTTCCAATGACGAGACGGAATCGCCGACACGTCTCATCTGTTGTGTAGGTGTCAGGACGACAGGGCACAGCAGAGGTTACGGGGGAGGGCTGATGAACGTGGAGACCAGAGGCAAGAGGGCAATCGGGGCAGACGAGGGGACCGTGGGCAACGTGGAGAAGAAGATGGTCATGCGGACCGACGAGGTTGCCGAAGAACGCGACCTGGTCGGCGTCTACCTGCACGAGATCTCCCGGACGCCGCTGCTCGACGCGGCCACCGAGGTCAACCTCTCCAAGTCGATCGAGGCCGGCCTCTACGCGGAGCACCTGCTCGAGACCGACCGGGTGCCGGACGGGGTCGACCGCGAGGAACTGGAGCGGCTCGTCGCCGACGGCGAGCGCGCCAAGGACCTGTTCATCCGGGCCAACCTCCGGCTGGTCGTGTCGATCGCCCGGCGCTACGTGCGGTCCGGCATGCCGATGCTCGACCTCATCCAGGAAGGCAACACCGGCCTGGTCCGCGCCGTCGAGAAGTTCGACTACGAGCGCGGCTTCAAGTTCTCCACCTACGCGACGTGGTGGATCCGCCAGGCGATCAGCCGGGCCATCGCCCAGCAGGAGCGCACCGTCCGCCTGCCGGTGCACCTGGTCGAGGACGTCAACCGGATGCGTAACGTCGCCCGGCAGCTCACCCGTGAGCTGGGATCCGACCCGGAGCCGGAGCAGATCGCGGCGGCGCTCGGCGTTCCGGTCGAGCGGGTCCACGAACTCGTCCGCTGGTCGCAGGACACCGTCTCGCTGGACACCCCGGTCGGTGACGACGGCGACACCAACCTCGGCGACCTGGTCGCCGACAGCGACGCCCCGTCGCCCGAGGAGGTCGTGCTGACCGCCCTGGAGCGCCAGCGCATCGAGGGCCTGCTCAACCACCTCGACGACCGGTCGGCCGGCATCATGCGGGCCAGGTACGGCCTGGAGGACGGCCGCGAGCACTCGCTCACCGAGGTGGCGTCGCGGTTCTCGCTCTCCCGGGAGCGGATCCGCCAGCTGGAGATCCAGGCGCTCGGCCGCCTGCGCGAGCTGGCCCGGGCCGAGGGCCTGCAAGCGGCGTAACAGATCCGGCCACCCCGTACGGTCAAGCGGCCGGCACTCCCCGCGGGGAGTGCCGGCCGCTTCGTGCGTTCAGCCCACCGCCGCCGGGGCGGGGTCGGGCAGCCAGCCCAGCCCGACCCGGGCCAGGTACGCCCACCAGCCGGTGTGGCGTCCGTAGCGGCCCCGGATCTCGGCGGCCGACGGCGGCGGATCACCGTAGACCGCCCGGGCGACCAGCTCGAACTGGGCCATCTCCAGCGGTGCGTCGTCGGGCCGGCCGAGCACCCGCAGCAGCAGCGAATGAGCGGTGAACGGGCCGACGCCCGCGACGCCGAGCAGGGCCGCGCGGACCTCGTCGTAGGGGGCGGTGTGCAGCCACTCCTCGTCGAGGGCGGCGATCCCCTCGACGACGCCCCGCAGGCGCTCGGTGCGCTGCCGGTGGCCGGTGTAGCCGGTCAGCTCGTCGTCGGTCAGCCGGGCGATGGTCGCCAGCGAAGGGAACGCGGTGTAGGCGGTGCCGTCGAGCCGGACGGTCGTGCCCAGGTCGGCCATCAGGCGCCGTTTGCGGGCCGCGGCGAACCACTGCGTGCTGCGCTGGGTGAGCGTGAAGTAGACCGCGCCCTCGGCGAGTGACGCGAACCGGACCTGGTGCAGGCCGCGAAGCACCGGCAGCAGCGGGGCCATGGCCGGGTCGGTGTCGGCGGCGGCCAGCAGCGGCGCCGGATCGTCCGCCAGGCTGAACCAGCGGGCGACCAGCCGCTCGACGGCGCACAGGTCGGCCGGCGCCAGCGGGATGTCGGCGAAGACGGTCAGGGTGACACCGGGCGGGCCGGCGGCCGCGGCGACCTCGACCACGACCGCCCGGTCGGGACGGCCGGCGGGAGCGGGGAGCAGCAACGCCTTGCGGACCGCGTCGTCGGTGCGGCGATGGTCGCCGGCGCCCGGGCCGAAGCCGTCGAGGGCACGCAGGCTCAGGTCGAACGAGAACGGGGGCAGAGCAGGCAGAACGGTCCGATGGACCGCAGGGAGGTCTGTCATGCCGGCCAGCATGGGGCGGTCCTACGACAATCGCCGTTCAAGATCGCCGTTTCGGCGCCGAATGTGCACTCGACTGCGTTATCGGCGCCGAAACGGCGATCTTGCGGTGTTCGCGATCCGGCCACCGGACCGCCCGACGGTCCCCGCGTGCGACTGGCACGGCGGGGCCGCCGGGCGGCAGGAGTGGTCTAGCGCACCCGGCCGTAGCCGTACGGGGGCATCATGTCGACGCTGGAAATCTTGACGCTCTCGCCGAAGGTCGGTGCGTGGATCACCTTGCCGCTGCCGACGAAGATGCCCACGTGGCCGAGGTTGCTGTAGAAGACCAGGTCACCTGGCTGGAGCGCGCTCCGGCTGATCTTCGCCACCCGGTCCCACTGCATGGCCGCGTTGTGGGGCAGCGACTTGCCGGCCGCCCGCCACGCCGCCAGCGTCAGACCCGAGCAGTCGTAGCCGTTCGGGCCGGAGGCCGCCCACACGTACGGCTTGCCGATCGCGCCGTACGCGAACCGGACCGCGACACCGGCCTGCCCGGAGACCGCCGGGATGCTGCCGGTGTAGGAGCTGCCCGGGTTGGTGGCCGCGCCGTACGCCCGCTCCCGCATCTCGTACAGCTTCTTGAGGTCGGCCTCGATCTTCTTCTTGCCGGCCTGGAGTTCCTTGGCCTGGGCGGTCTCGCGGGCCAGGGTGGCGTCGAGCCGTGCCTGCTCGTCCAGGTATTCGCGCTGGGTCGCGGTGAACCCGCTCACCTGCGACTGGCGTTCGCGGGCGAGCTGTTCCAGGGTGCCCAGGCGGTCGACGAGCGACCCGTTCTCGCTCGCGGTGAGGATCGCCTGGATGGTGTCCAGGCCGCCCGACTTGTAGGCCCGGGCGGCGATCGTGCCGACCTCGACCTCGGTCTGGGCCAACTGCTCCTGCAGCGGTCCGAGCTTGGCCTCCACCGCGGTCTTGGCCGCCTTGGTTGCCTTGATCTCCTCGTTGAGTTTGTTGTAGGACTCGACGACCTTCTCCAGCTCGGTCGACGACTTGTTGATCCGCTGCGTCAGCTCGCTGACCGACGGTTCGGCGGCGGCACCCGTGGCGGGTACGACGAGGCCGATGGTGATGCCGGTCAGGACGACGGCGCGCAGCAGCATCCGGGCGGGCGACAATACAGGCAGAGCCTTTCTTCCCCGGGTCACGCCCGATCGACGTGATCCAGCCGCCTACCGGGTTAGCTGACGGATTCGGGCGGGAAGATCGCCCTACCACGAAACGTGGATTCACCCCTTGGTGCCGGTGGGTTCCCGGTTCACCGGTCCGGTCGACTGCGCAGCGTGATCGGATGTCGACAATGGATGACCGGTGATTCGGCGGCGCCGGGCCGGCGCCTCCCGAGGGGGTTGGCTGACGACCGGACCAGCGGCTCCAACCTAGTCGTGGTCCGGATCAACCGAAAGAGGGCGGCTGCGTGATGTGGAGCGAAGTTGCCTGGTCGGGGCGCGATGTGCTTACTGTCCGTTGTTGTCGCTGCGCGCTGCGTCGATTGCCGGCTCGATCGGGATCGCGGATGGACCGCGCGGCGGACGCTGCGATCAAAAGTCGATCTTGCCAAGATTGATTGTTGTTTGAGGCTATTTGTCGCTCTTGGCGGTATCAATCGGATCAAATGTGTGCAATGTGGTGGCTATGGGTGTCCAGGGGGCCACCTGCCGCCTGTAAAAGTGCCAGGTTGCACATTGCCCCCCTTCTCTTTTGGCGCGCGGGTCCACACAATGGTGTTAGGCCGTAAAGGTTTCGCGGAACCGGCGCCGCAACGAGAAGGCGATCGGCACCTGACTGCCATCAGATGCCGATCTTTCGAACCGCATGTGGATCTTTCGGGACACGTGCCGACCCCAGAACACTGGCGATTTTGATCTACGTCGATTTTGATCTACGTCGCTCTCGATCTGCGTCGCCGACCCGCGTCACGAGCCCTTGGAGGCATCTCGTGAATGCTACCCGCCAACCCACCCGCCCAACAGAGGCCATGTCCGGAAAGCCCGAATGGGTAACCCGCCGGACACCTGCCACGATCTACCGCCAGCCCGGTCTCTACATCACGACGGAGTGGTTCGTGATCGGCAAACGGCGCTACCCGATCTGGGAGTTGACCAACCTGCGGACCGGGCGTGGCCGACGGGATCCACTCATCGTCCGGTCGATGCTGGTCACCGCGGCGGTGGTCGCCGGAATCGGAGTCACCCTCGGCTTCGTCCGCGAACTCCACACCATCAGCCCCGCCACCTACCTGGCCCTCGGCGCCGCCGCCATGGTGCCCATGCTGACCGCCGCCGTCGGATACCGGCTGCGGCCCAGGCCGTACGAGCTGTGGGCCGACATCCGCGGCCGGGCGGTCATGGTCTTCAGCACCGACCAGGAACGGGTGTACGGACAGGTCTCCCGGGCGTTGCTCCGGGCCAAGGAAGCCGCCCGGTACGGCGGCATCGCCGACCCGCTGGCCGCCGCCGGCCAGTGGCCGACCGTACGCTGACCGCACCACGACGCGGACGGATCCCTGCCGGATCCGTCCGCGTCCGCGTGTCCGGCCCACCCCGGGCTCAGCCGAGGTCGTCGGCGATCCGCGCGATGCGCGCGAGCGACGCCGCCGGCTCCAGCGACATGCCCTGGAGGGTCCGGAAGGCAGCCACGTAGGGCTCCACCGTGTCCGACGTGTCGGTCAGGTCCTGCGACAGTGGACTGCCGACGAAGACCACGTCGGTGTCACCCGTACCCGGGAACCGGACGACGATGAACGGGGCGCGTACCGCGTAGTCCGGCACCTGGAACGGCAGCACCTGGATCGTGATGTTGGACCTGCGGCCGGCCTCGACGAGATGCCGCAACTGCTCGCGCAGGCAGGGCGCCCCGCCGGTCTGCCGGTGCAGCACCGACTCGTCGAGTACGACCTCGATGGACGGCGGGTCGGCCCGGTCCAGCACCTCGTGCCGGCGGCGTGCCCGTACGTCGTCGACGATGTCGAGATCGAACGGCTCCACCGCGAAGCGCAACGAGGCGACGGTGCTGGCCCGCGCGTACGCGTCGGTCTGCAACAGCCCCGGAATCCCGACCGACTGGAAGACCAGCAGGCTCGACGCCTCGACCTCGAGCCCGATGTACGACAGGTACGGCGCCGGCAGCCCGTCGCGGTATCGCGACCACCAGGCCCGGCGACGGGAGACCCGGGCCAGGGCGACCAGCTCCGCGACCTGCTCGGAGTCGGTCAGCCGGTAGTGGCTGATCAGCGCCTTCACGTCGTTGGTGGAGACGGAGACGGCGCCGGCCTCGATCCGGATCACCTTGGACAGCGACCAGTCCATGGCGTCGGCGACCTGTTCCTGGGTGAGGCCGGCACCCTCCCGGGCCGCCCGCAGTGCCGAGCGCAGTCGCCGGCGTCCGATCGTCGCTCCGTGTAGCGCGGTCATCGGTGGCCTCCTCACCGAACCGGAGCCGGGGATCGTCAGCCGATCTGGCGGGCGATCCGGTCGATCGTGGCGATCGACTCGTCGCGCCCGAGGGACATCTCCCGGAGCCGCTGGAACGTCTGTTGGTAGGGCGCCACGAGGTCGGGCCGGTCGACGATGTCCTGGGCCAGCACGCCCTCGAGGTAGACGACCGGAGCGTCGTCGGAGCCGGAAAAGTCCAGCACGATGAACGATCCCTGACTGGCGTACGTGCCTGCGGTGAAGGGCAGCACCTGGATGTTCATGCTGGGTTCGCTGCCCATCGCGACCAGATGCCGCAGCTGCTCGCGGATGCAGGCCGGCCCGCCGGTCTGCCGGTGCAGCACCGCCTCGTCGAGCACGACGTTCACCTGTGGCGGCTCGGGGCGGCTGAGCATCTCGCGTTGGCGGCGCATCCGGACCGCCACCCTCGTTTCGATCTCGCTTTCGTCGATCGGGAAGACGGTCGAGGTCGTGGCGGCCGCGGCGACGGTCGCCCGTGCGTATCCCTCGGTCTGCAGCAGTCCGGGGATGCCGGAGGACTGGAAGAACGAGAGGGTGGACGCCTCGAGTTCCAGCCCGATGTAGGCGATGAAGGGGGCGGGCAGGGTTTCCTTGTACTGCGACCACCAGGTCCGCCGGCGGGCGACCCTGGCCAGTTCCAGCAGTTCCGAGACCTGCTCGGGATCGGTCAGCCGGTAGTGGCTCAACAGCGCCTTGAGGTCGTTGGTCGAGATCGACACGGTCCCGGCCTCGATCCGGATCAGCTTGGACAGCGACCAGTCCATCGCGCCGATGACCTGTTCCTGGGTGTAGCCCGCCCTCTCACGGGCCGCGCGTAGCGCTGACCTCAGCCGCCGTCGTCCGACCGTCGGTCCGTGCACCGTCGTCATTCGCTCAGCCTCCGTGCGCGCGCGATGCACAACCGCGCCGGTTCTGCTGCTCGAGCGGGTGCCGCTCGGGCAAAATCCGCCACTGCTCGAGCGGGTGCCGCTCGGGCAAATCCGCCACCTGGCTAGCCGCAACCTGCCACATAGCGAGTCCTGTGCAGGTTACACCCGTCGTCGTCGCCTTTTCCAGGGTCTTTGCGCCCCGCGCGTCATCGGCCTCTCGCCCGGCTAGATCAACTGTTCGGGTTCGGGTGGTGGGTAATCGTGATCGTCGGTAGTCGGACCGGGTGCTTTGGCGGGTGCTTTCCGGGGCCGAACGGTTCCGTACGGTGTTTTTGAAAACCGCCCTCCGCGTGTCGACGTATTGCGGGCGGTCGGGAAGTAGGCTGCCGCCTGGTGGCATCCGGCCACGTTTGAGATCACGGCAAAACGTAGAGGGAGCTAGAAGGATGGCTCAGGCAGGTCCTGCCATAGGCGAGTGGGTAAAAAGCAGCCGGTGCGAGGCGCACAACTGCGTGGAGGTTGCTCGCCGTAGTGGTGAGGTCGCGGTCAGGAACAGTGCGCTTCCGGTGGACCAGGTGACCTTCACCGAATCTGTCTGGGCGGATTTCATCGCCGGTGTTCGGGCCGGCGGATTTGATCTTCGATAGGTACTGACGCACCCAGACGACGGTCGGCGGGCCATTCCACGCCCGCCGGCCGTGCCAACTCCCTCCCGAGAACTCCCGAACACCTTCTGAGCAGGGAACTCATTCACTCACGTGAGCGACCTTTACCGCTTGTGGCCGTCGTGCAGAATTGACGGTGACGGCGGAGGTGTGGATGGCACACCACGCTTTCGCCTGAACCGGGGGGAGGGACAGGTGAATGTGATGGACCAGCCAGCAATGTGGCGGCGGAGCCGTCGCTGCGAGTCGCACAACTGCGTCGAGGTGGCCTACCGGTCCGGGCAGGTGCTCGTACGCAATTCGCAGTACCCCGACGGGGGGGTTCTCGCGATCGACCCGGACAGTTGGACCAGTTTCTGTGTCGCACTCAGGACGGGAGAGTTGCACGGCTGACCGTGCGACGGAAGTGACCCGGGTGCCGGTGGTCGGCCGGCGTCGTCGCCGACCGCTCACCGGCATCAGTCCGAAGCGGGTCAGCTGGCGGCGGGCTGCGGCTCACGCACCCATCTCGCGACGACCCGCTCGGCCCAGAAAGACACGAACGGCACGGTTCCGGCCAGCATGACCAGTGCCATCCTGCTCAGCGGCCACTCGGCCCGCCGCCCCAGGTCGAAGGCGGCCACCAGGTAGACCATGTAGAGGAAGCCGTGCCCGGGGCCGATCGTCTCGACGACGATCGGGTCGTCCCAGAGGTACTTCATCGGCATACCGACCACCACGAGCGCGATCAGCACGACACCCACGATGTAGGCGATCACGCGGTATCGGGTCAGGGCTCCGCCCACGGTGTTCCTCTCCTTCTTGTCCTTCTCGCTGCCCGGGGTCAGCCGGGGTAGTCGCTGATGCGCGCGTCGGGGTTGGCGTTACGCCAGGCCAGATAGCGGTTGTACTCGTCCAGCTCCGGGTCCTCGTCCGCGGTGGTGGTCCGGCGGACGGCGCGTACCGGCCGGCGGATGCCAGCCGCGCCGCCGGGCCCGCGGGCATCGGCGGGCGCACCCACCGGCCCGGCCACGCCGGTCGCGGCCAGTGGCCGGGCCGGTTCGGCGGTGTCCAGCGGGCCGGGGGCGGAATCGGTGTCGGGGGAGTCGCCGCGCAGGGTGTGCCGTACCTCGCGGATCCATACGAAGATCACGAAGCCGGCGAAGACCGGCCATTCCACGGCGTACGCCCAGCTCAGGGCGTTGCCGGCGACGGCCCGGCTGATCTGCCACCAGCCGAGCGCGCTGAAGGCGACCACGAGCGCGACCGCGCCGACATGCCGGGCGATCCACGACGGGGTCAACAGCCGCTTCATGGCCACGAGCGTACCGGTGGCGGCGGACGGTCTCCGACGCGCCGTCGTAGTTGGTGTCCGCGCGGGCGGGTTTGGCGCCGTGTGCTCCGGGCAACCATCCCGGAAAGACGCACGGTAACGAGACACCGGGAGCGACGATGACCGAATCAGTACGCGACGTGAGCCCGGAGCAACGGATCGGGGAGTGGGACGGCGACCACATCCGCGACGGGGTCGGCACCGCGACCGGTCTCGCCGAGGACGAGATCGGGATCGACCCGACCACCCTTCCCGAAGAGGACCTGATCCGCGAGATGAGCAGCCTGCACCGGACCCGGCTCGACACCCTGCGGCACGCCCCCGACAGCGCGCTCGCCACCCACCTGCGGCGGACGGCGGAACTGGAGACCGAATACCTGGCCCGGCATCCCGGCCGCGAGGTCGACGCCGGGCGCCTGCGCGGCGGGTTCTGACATGCCGGTCGACACCCAGCGGAGCATGTCCGCGCCCCCCGAGGTGGTCTTCAACACCGCGACCGACCCCGACCGGATGGGTGCCTGGCTGCCCGAGCCGCTGCTGAAAGCGGACCACCGGACGCCGACCGACCAGTCGATGCAGGCTCGCTGGGACACGGCCGCTGACGACGGTCCTGGGACGTCACCCGCATCAGGCGGGCGCAACTGGTCGGCGCTCCTACGGGTCGAGGACGTACCGGCGGGTGGTGCGCTGGTGCGGCTCCGGCTCGACGCCGACGCCGACACCCCGCCCGACCGGCTGACCGGGATCGCCGAGGAGGCGCTGACCTGTCTCGCCCGCGAGGTCGCCGACAACCTCACCGCCGGCTGATCACCACTGGGAGTACCCACATGCGGATCCGTGACCGGCTCGGCCGGCTCCGGCGGGCGTACGCGCCCCACGAACACCGCCCGTTGGGTGGCTATCTCGGCGCGATGGGGACGTACGCCGCGGTGGCGGCGGGGCTCGGCGCGGCCGCGAAGGCGACCCGCCGCCCGGTGCCGGAGCGGCCCGCGACCTCGGACGTCGTACTGCTGTCGATCGCCACGCACAAGCTGAGCCGGCTGCTGTCCAAGGACGCCGTGACCAGCCCGCTGCGGGCACCGTTCACCAGCTACGACAAGCCGATCGGCAGCGGCGAGGTGATGGAGCAGGTACGGGACGGGGGCAGCGCTGCCCGGCACGCCATCGGCGAACTGCTGAGCTGCCCGTTCTGCCTGGCGGTCTGGGTCGCCACCGGGCTGACCGGCGGCCTGGTGCTGGCGCCCCGGCTGACCCGCCTGGTGGCGACCGCGCTGACCGCCGTCGCCGTCTCGGACTTCCTGCAGATGGGGTACGCGGTCGCGCAGCGGGCGGCGGACGGCCCCCGCCACGGTGGAGGTACGCCGTAGGCCGGGACCGGCAGGGGCCGGCCGGGTGGGCTACGGCTCCTCTTCGAGGCCCGCCCAGCCGCGCGGTGCCTCGGGTTCGCGGTCGACGTCCTCACCGGTGAGGACGTCGTCGTCGACCGCGGTCTGGTCGTGTTCGTCGGCGAAGTCGCCGTCCTTCTCGGCGCTGGAGGGGGTCGGCCGGGTCGCGTCCGATCCGGTGGCATCCGGGCCGGTCGCCTGTTCCTCGGTGGCGCCGGGGCGGGTCGCCTCGACCGGCTCGCCGAGGGGGGCCAGGAACTCGTCGGCGGGGTCGTCGCGTTTCATGTTCATCTCCTCGGTACGGCACCGGTCGGCCGGCGGCCCGGTGACCGGTCGGGCCGTGGCCGGTTGGGCGGGGCGGGGGAGTGGCGGTGACCGCCGGTACCGGTCAGGCGACGCTGCCGCCCAGCAGGTCGGCGGCCTCGTCGATGGCGTACTCGCCCTCGGGCATCGCACCGATGCGGGTGAGTAGGCCGGCGGGCAGGTCGGCGGCGACGGCCCGCCGGTAGATCTCCGCCTGGGTGACCCGCTCCTGCCCGAAGTAGATGTCGTCAAGCAGCCGGTCGAGGTCGCGGTTGGGCAGTTCGTCGGTCACGGTGGATCAGCTACCCCGGTTCCGGAGCAGCAAACGCTGTGACGGGCGGCACAGAACGGGCCGGAACACCGGCGGGGGGACGGCGGTTGTACCCACCGTCGGCGTGTCCAGTGTCCCCGGGCCTCACCCAACTGCCTTCGCGGAATACCGTCCGGCTGGAGCCGCGTCGTGCCACTCGCCGAGAGGCGACCTGCACACCGACACCGGGCGCCGCCCAGGGTCACCGCCCTGGGCGGCGCTCTTTTTCGTCCCGCACCCCGCCAGCGGGTCGGGGGTCGGGGATAGTACGGCAGATCGACCATTTCTCATCATATGGTGAACTGTCCGGATTACCCTCGGAGCAGCATGATCCCGGCAGGGCGGCCCACGAACCGGTCCGCGGGGGTGCCGGGCTGCTTCGAGGAGGAGTCATGATCGGCACAATCCTGTGGGCGCTCATCGCCGGCACGATCATCGGCATGCTGGGCCGGCTGCTGCTGCCCGGCCGGCAGAACATCTCGATCTGGGTCACCATCGGCGTCGGCGTGGCGGCCGCGCTGCTCGGCGGCATCATCGCCGACGTCTTCGGGGTGGGCGAAACCGCCGGCATCGACTGGATCCGGCACGCGATCCAGGTCGGGCTCGCGGTGCTGTTCGTCTACATCGCCGCCCGCCTGACCGGCAGCCGGCCCGCCGGTGGCCGGACGCCGCGCTGACCCCTCGCCGCCGCGGCGAAACGTCCGCGCACGTGACCCGTACGCCGGACCCGGGCGGGCATCCGGTCCGATGCCCGCCCGGTCGGAAGGTCACGCCTGAGCGGCCCCGATCGTCGTACGGCGGGCGGCCACCGCCGCCGCGAGGGTGGTGAGCACCGAGTCGGTGCGCTCCCAGCTCATGCAGGCGTCGGTGATCGACTGGCCGTAGACCAGCGGGCGGGTGGGGTCGAGATCCTGCCGGCCCTCGACCAGGAACGACTCCAGCATCACCCCGGTGATGCCCCGCTGGCCGGCCGCCAACTGCTCGGCGATGCTCTCCACCACCACCGGCTGCCGGCGGTGGTCCTTGCCGCTGTTGTCGTGGCTCGCGTCGACGACCAGCCGCTCCGGCAGACCGGCCGCCCGCAGCAGTGCCAACGATTCCCCGATCGACTCGGCGTCGTAGTTCGGGCCGCCGCGCCCACCACGCAGCACCAGGTGGCAGTCGGCGTTGCCCCGCGTGTGCAGGATCGCCGGCGTGCCCGACAGGTCGATGCCGGGGAAGACGTGCGGCACCCCGGCCGCCCGGATCGCGTCGACCGCGGTGCCGACGCTGCCGTCCGGGCGGTTCTTCATGCCGATCGGCATGGACAGCCCCGACGACAGTTGCCGGTGCACCTGGCTCTCCACCGTCCGGGCACCGATCGCGCCCCAGGCCACCGTGTCCGCGATGTACTGCGGGGTGATCGGGTCGAGGAACTCGCAGCCGACCGGCAGGCCGAGCCGCAGCACGTCGAGCAGCAGCGACCGGGCTTTACGCAGGCCGGTGTTGACGTCGCCGGAACCGTCCAGGCCGGGATCGTTGATCAGGCCCTTCCAGCCGACGGTGGAGCGGGGCTTCTCGAAGTAGACCCGCATCACGATCAGCAGGTCGTCGGCGAGCCGTCCGGCCGTCACCCGCAGCCGGTCGGCGTAGTCCAGGGCCGCGGCCGGATCGTGTACGGAGCACGGGCCGACGACGACCAGGAGGCGATCGTCGACCCGGTCGAGTACCCGGGCGACGGCTCGTCGACCGTCCAGTACGGCCGTGGTCAACGCGTCGTCGAGCGGCAGCTCGTGGTGCAGCAGGGCCGGGGTGGTCAGCGGTACGACGCGGTCGATGCGCTGGTCGGTGACCCGGGCGGTGCCGGTGCTGATCATCGTGGGTAGTCCCTCCGCCAGCCACCCGGGGCCGGTGTCCCGCGGTAGAGCCGGCTGCTCGTCGCATGCGAAAGGGCAGGGACGATGCCCCTGCCCTGGCCGGCTCTGGTGTGTGGTGACGTCAGGTCATAGCCGAGTCACCGGCACCAGGGCCGGCTGACCAAACCATCGATAGGAGCGCCACACGCGGCCAACCCTACCCGACCCGGGCCTGCCCGCCCCCCACCGTTCCGCGTCCTGGGACGCCCGCCCGGCGGCCGCGCGGCGCGGATCCCCGGCGCCCCCGCGGTCGCCCGCGTGGCGGACCGCCCGGCGGGGTATGGAAGGTCGGTATGAGTGCAGAGACCACCGAACGGGACCCGGACCGGGAACGGGCCGAATCGCGAGCGCTCCGCCTGCTTCCCGAGGAACTGGCGGCCGGCAGCGACGACGCGCGGGCCCAGGCGACGGCCATCCTGGCCGAGTCCGACCGGCGTACGGCGGATCCGGGGGCCGCGCCCGACACGATCCTGGAACGGCGTACCTCCGAACAGACCGTGACCGAGCCGCCGGACTGACCGCATCCCCGGACTGACCGTAGCGCCGGCTCAGCCCAGCGGGAACTCGTCGAAGAGCACCACCGCCGAGTCGGGTTCCCTGGTGTCGAACCGGTACGACCGTACGACGCCGGCCGCCGAGTCGAGGATCGAGAACGCGGTCACGTCGTTGCTGGCGACGTACGGCAGCGGCCGGCCCGAGGCGTCGGTGAGCGGGGCGACGGTCGGGAGCACCGGCGCCAGCCCGCCCGGATCGCCCTGCAGCGGGTAGCCGTCCGGGGCGTCGCGCAGGCGGCCGGAGGTCACGTCGTACGCGCCGTAGCTGTTGCCGACGTTCGACGTCTCCAGCCAGTTGACCCCGGCCGGGGTGCGGAACCGGTTCCAGATGTGCGAGTGGCCGTTGAGCACCAGGTTGACCCCGGCGGCGTCGAACAGCGGCGCCAGGTCGCGCAGGATGTGGTCCGCCTCGAGCGGGTAGTCGTACCGCACCTCGGTGACCTCGCCGGTCACCTCGTCCCGGACCACCGTCCGTACCGGGTCGGTGTACGCCGGCACCGAGTGCGTGCCCAGCCCGTGCGCCGGATGGTGGAACATCACCACCCGGTAGCGGGCCGCCCGCGCCGGGCCGCCCGCCAGCTCCCGCTCCAGCCAGGCGAACTGCGCCGACCCGCGCCGGACCGGTTCGAAGAGGAACTGGCCGCCGCCCCAGCGTTCCGGTGTCGCCAGCCGGTCGGTCGGCTCCCGGTAGCGGCCCTCGCCGCCGTACCCGCCGTTCGGCCGCCAGACCAGGGTGGCGAAGACCGAGGCGACCCAGACGTCGCCGATCGTGCGCGACCACCAGCGCGGCCCGCCCTCCGGGCTCGCCGGCAGCGGAAAAAGCTCCGAGTACGTCGTCACGTCCCAGTCGTCCGGTGCCGGATCGTTGAACTGCTCCCCCAGCGTGGTGGCGTCCGACCAGCGGCCCATCACGTCGTGGTTGCCCGGCGTGGGATAGATCGGGGTGTGCTGGAGGATCGGCGCACCCCGGTAGAGGCGGCCGGCGAGCCGGTGCTCGGCCCGCCCGCCGAACGCAGCGAAGAAGGCCCGCCCGGTGCCGCTGTCGAACCACTCGCTGGCCCGGTCCGGCACGTTGACCATGTCGCCGGCCATCAGCACCCCGTCCAGTTCCACCCCGGCGGTCTCGGCGACCTTCTCCAGGTTGGCGGGGACCATCCGCTTGAGCTGGTGGTCGCTGCTCAGCAGCAGGCGTACCGGCTGGTCCGGGCCGGCGACCGGGGCGAGCCGGTAGGTGGCGGTGACCGTGGCCCGGCCGACCCGGCCGGCGGCGACCACCCGGTACGGCGTACGGCCCGGCGGCAGTTCGGTGACGGTGGCCAGGTGGCGGTAGACGGGCCGGCGCCGGACCCGGTGGTAGTGCCGGCCGGGCACCCGGGAGTCGGTGTCCTCCCGCATCCGGCTCAGCGCGGTGGTGACCGCCACGACCCGCCGCCAGCCCGGGCCGTCCGCCTCCGGTCCGGTCGCCGCGGCCAGCGCCGCCGCCTCGGACAAGCCGGACACACCCGGTCCGACCAGTACCACCTGGACGGGCCCCGGCGACTCGGTGTGCCACACCACATGCGCCCGGTCCGGCCCCGGATCCAGCAGATACGGCGTACACAGAAGATCCACGCGGCCATTATCGGGCCAGCCGTGCCACCCTGCCCGACCGTGATCGGATAGCGTCGGCCCATGTCTGTGACCGGTTATCCGTGGCCGATCGAGACCACCCGCCTCGACAACGGGCTCCGGGTGGTCGTCAGCGTGGACCGCAGCGCCCCCGTCGTGGCGGTCAACCTCTGGTACGACGTGGGGTCCAGGCACGAGCCCGACGGGCAGACCGGATTCGCCCACCTCTTCGAGCACCTGATGTTCGAGGGATCGGTCAACGTGGCCAAGACCGAGCACATGAAACTGATCCAGGGCTCCGGCGGGTCGCTGAACGCCAGCACCAACCCCGACCGCACCAACTACTTCGACACCGTTCCGGCCGAGCACCTCGCGCTCGCGATGTGGCTGGAGGCCGACCGGATGGGTGGCCTGGTGCCGGCGCTGACCCAGGAGACGCTGGACAACCAGCGCGAGGTGGTCAAGAACGAGCGCCGGCAGCGCTACGAGAACGTGCCGTACGGCGACGCCTGGCTGCGCCTGCTCCCGCTGCTCTACCCACCGGGACACCCGTACCATCACCCGACGATCGGGTCGATGGACGACCTCAACGCCGCCGACCTGCCGACGTTCCAGGCGTTCCACACCACCTACTACGCGCCGAACAACGCGGTGCTGACCGTCGTCGGCGACACCTCGGCCGACGAGGTGTTCTCCCTCGCCGAGCGCTACTTCGGGGCGCTGGAGGCACGCCGCGACATCCCCGCCGCGCCCGACGGGCGCCAGGTGCCGGCCACCGGCACCCCGGTCCGCGAGACCGTCCGCGCCTCGGTGCCGGCGCCCCGGATCTACCTGAGCCACCGCACCCACCCGTTCGGCAGCCCCGGATACGACGCCCTCACCGTGCTGGCCGCCGTCCTCGGCAGCGGCCGGGGCAGCCGGCTCTACCAGCGGCTCGCCGACGGCGCCCGGATCGCCCAGCCGGACAACATCGCCGCGTACGGCGTCGATCTGGCGCACGCCCCCGCGCCGCTGATCGTGACCGCGACCGCCCGGCCCGGCGTGACCGTCGAGGAGCTGGAGGCCGGGCTCGTCGAACTGCTCGACGAGGTCGCCGCCGGCGGGGTGACCGAAGCCGAACTCGACCGGGCCAAGGCGCTGCTCACCACGAGCTGGTGGCGCGGGCTGGCCCGGGTCGACGGCCGCGCCGACCTGCTCAGCCGCTACGCCACCCAGTTCGGCGACCCGGCCCGCGCCGCCGACCGGCTGCCGAACTGGCTCGCCGTCACCACCGACCGGGTGGCCGAGGTCGCCGCCGAGGTGCTGCGCCCGCAGGACCGGGTCACCCTGACGTATCTGCCCGAGGAGGAGAGCGCGTGACGCTCATCAGCGAACGCCCGGCGCCGGGCGAGCCGCGGTCGTACCGCTTCCCACCGGTCGTCCGGCGGGCCGTGGCCGGCGGCGAGGTCGTCGCCGCGCACCTGCCCGGCCAGAGCCTGGCCGTCGCCACGCTGCTGCTCGACGCCGGTGCCGGCCGCGAACCACTGGGCCGCGAGGGGCTGGCCGGGGTGGTCGCCAAGGCCCTGGAGGAGGGCACCATCGACCGGGACGCCGCCGCCTACGCGCTGGCCCTGGAGGGGCTCGGCACCGAGCTGTCGACCAGCGTCGACTGGGACTCGTTCCGGACCACCGTCCAGGTGCCGGTCGACCGCCTCGCGCCGGCCGTCACCCTGCTCGCCGAGGCGGTCCGTACGCCCCGGCTCGACCCCGCCGACGTCGAGCGGGTACGCGACGACGAGGTCACCTCGCTGCGGATGTACTGGGCCAACCCCGGCCCCCGGGCCGACGCCGCCCTGCGGGCCGACCTGTTCGGTGCCGAGGTCCGGCACGGCCGCCCCATGGACGGCGACCCGGAGTCGGTCGCCGCGCTGACCGTCGACGACATCACCGGCTTCCACGCCGGCTGGCTGCGCCGGCCCGGCACCCTGCTCGTCGCCGGTGACCTGGACCGGATCGACCTCGACGCGCTGGCCGCGGCGGCGTTCGCCGGCACCGGCGGCGACCCGGTCGAGGCCGGCGCCCCGATCGACGTCCAGGTACGCACCCAGCGGCGGATCATCCTGGTCGACCGGCCCGGGTCGGTGCAGTCGTCGCTGCGGCTCGGCCACACCGCCCCGCCCCGCTCGCACCCCGACTACGTGCCGACGCAGCTCGCCGGCACCGTGCTCGGCGGCGCCTTCACCTCCCGGCTCAACCACCTCATCCGCGAGGTGCGCGGCTACACGTACGGCATCCGGGCGGACTTCGGGATGTCGCGCCGGTTCGGCCGCTTCACCGTCAGCTCGAGCGTGCAGACCGCGGTCACCGCACCCGCCCTGGTCGAGGCGGTCGGCGAGATCGCCCGTACGCAGGCCGACGGGGTCACCGAGGAGGAGCTGGCGGTCGCCCGGTCGTGGCGGGCCGGGCAGCTCTCGGTCGAGCTGCAGACCCCGGCGGCGATCGCGTCGGCGCTGGCCACCCTGGTCGTGTACGGCCTGCCCGACGACTACCACGCGCACCTGCGCGAGGCGATGCTGTCGGCGCCGCTGGACGTGGTGTCGGCCGCCGCCGCGGCACACCTGCACCCGCACGGGCTGACCCTCGTGGTCGAGGGCGACGTCGCCCTCATCCGCGACGAACTGGTCGCCTCCGGCCTCGGCGAGGTCGTCGACGACGGTCCGAGGTGATGGGAAAGACCTTGCCGTATCCGTGGGCGGGGTGGGTAGCCTCGCCTGCATGAGGATCGGCATTGTGGGAGCCACCGGCCAGGTCGGTGGCGTCATGCTGGGGATACTCGCCGAACGGCGGTTCCCGGTGACGGAGTTGCGGTTGTTCGCGTCGGCCCGGTCGGCGGGGCGTACCCTGCCGTGGCAGGACGGCGAGATCACGGTCGAGGACGCGGAGACCGCCGACTACGGCGGCCTGGACATCGTGCTCTTCTCCGCCGGCAAGGGCACGTCGAAGCAGCTCGCCCCGAAGGTCGTCGCGGCCGGCGCGGTCGTGATCGACAACTCCTCGGCGTGGCGGATGGACCCCGAGGTGCCGCTGGTCGTCGCCGAGGTCAACCCGCACGCCGCCGACGACCGCCCCAGGGGGATCATCGCCAACCCCAACTGCACCACGATGGCGGCGATGCCGATCCTGCGCCCGCTGCACGACGAGGCCGGCCTGGTCAGCCTGGTCGTCGCCACCTACCAGGCGGTCTCCGGGGCCGGCCTGGCCGGGGTCGCCGAACTGGACGAGCAGGTACGCAAGGTCAGTGACCGGGCCACCGAGCTGACCTTCGACGGATCGGCGGCCGAGTTCCCGGCGCCGCGCTCGTTCGCCCGCCCGATCGCCTACAACGTGCTGCCGCTGGCCGGCTCGATCGTCGACGACGGCTCCGAGGAGACCGACGAGGAGCAGAAGCTCCGCAACGAGAGCCGCAAGATCCTCGAGATCCCCGACCTGTTGGTGTCCGGCACCTGCGTCCGCGTACCCGTCTTCACCGGCCACTCGTTGCAGGTCAACGCCCGGTTCGCCCGGCCGCTCACCCCGGCCCGGGCCCGCGAGCTGCTCGCCGACGCCCCCGGGGTCGAGCTGTCCGACGTACCGACGCCGCTCGCGGCGGCCGGCCAGGACCCGACGTACGTGGGCCGGTTCCGGGTCGACGAGACCGTCGACAACGGGCTGTCGTTCTTCTGCTCCAACGACAACCTGCGCAAGGGTGCGGCGCTCAACGCCGTACAGATCGCCGAGCTGCTGGCCGCGCGCAGTGCCGGCTGACCGCGAGGCGGGCCTGCTTTCGGTCGTGGGCGGGCACCGGCTCGGGGTGCTCGCCACGATCCAGCCCGACGGGCGACCCCATCTGTCGAACATCATCTACGCGTTCGACCCGGTGGAGCGGCTGGTCCGGGTGTCGCTGACCGACGGCCGGGTCAAGACCCGCAACCTGCGCCGCGACCCCCGCGCGACGCTGCACGTCAACACCACCGAGGGCTGGGTCTGGGCGGCGGCCGAGGGCGTCGCCGAACTGACCCCGGTCGCGACCGACCCGGCCGACGCCACGGTGGAGGAACTGGTCGACCTCTACCGGTCGATCGAGGGCGAGCACCCGGACTGGGACGACTACCGCCGGGCCATGGTCGCCGACCGCCGCCTCGTGCTGCGCCTGCGGGTAGACCGCCTCTACGGCCAGCCGCCGGCCTGATGGTCGAGGTCCGGCGGGCGGTGGTCGACGACGCCGCGGAGCTGGTCCGGCTCCGCGGCCTGATGCTGCGGGCCATGGGGATCGGTGACCCGGGGGCCGAGGACTGGCAGCCGGTCGCGCTGCGGTCGCTGCGTGACCGGCTGGCGGAGCCGGACGGCTCGCTGGTCGCTTTCGTGGTCGACCAGCCGGCCGCCCCTGACGACCAGCCCGTCGACCCCGCCGGGTCGACCGGCCCGCCGCGGTTGGCGGCCTGCGTGGTGGGGGTGGTCGAGCGCCGGCTCGGCACCCCCGACAATCCCAGTGGCGAGATCGGGTACGTCTTCAACGTGTCGACCGACCCCGGCTACCGCCGGCGCGGCTACTCCAGAGCGTTGATGGCGGCGTTGCTCGACTGGTATCGGGAGCGCGGCATCATGGTCGTCGATCTGGTGGCGACCGGGGACGGCGTGCCGCTCTACCGCTCGATGGGCTTCGAGCCGTCGGCGATGCCGCTGATGCACCTGACGCTCCCGATCGACCCGGCCGGGGTGCGGAGCTAGCTGGACGTAGAACGTTTGTTGTCGCGGGGGCGACAACAAACGTTCTACATCCGCTCGACGGGACGGCCGGCGGGCCGGGCCCGTTTCAGCCCTTCAGGCCGGTGTGGGCGAGGCCCTCGACGAACTGCTTCTGGGCGATCACGAACACCGCCAGCACCGGCAGCGCGGTCAGCGAGGCGGCCGCCAGCTGGATGTTCCACATCGGACCGCCGTACGCGTCGACGAACTGGGTCAGCGCCTGCGGCAGGGTGAACTTCTCCGGAGTGGACAGGAACACGATCGGTTCCAGGTAGAGGTTCCAGCTGTGCAGGAACGTGAAGATCGCCACCGCGCCGAGGGCCGGCCGGGCCAGCGGCAGCGCGATCCGCCAGAAGGTGGCGAGCCGGCCGAGCCCGTCGACCCGGGCCGCCTCCTCCAGTTCGCCGGGCAGGGCGATGAAGAACTGCCGCATGATGAACGTCGCCAGCACGCTCGGCGCGCCGAAGATCGGCACCAGGATCAGCGGCCAGTGGGTGTCGACCCAGCCCAGCGTGTTGAACATCTGGAAGAGCGGGACGATGGTGACCTCGCTCGGGATGAGCAGCCCGAGCAGGACGACGAGGAACAGCGCGTTCTGCCCGCGGAACCGGATGCGGGCGAAGGCGTACCCGGCCAGGGCCGACACCGCGAGCGTGCCGAGCGTGACGACGGCGGCGATGTAGGCGCTGTTGAAGTACTGCTGGGCGAACGGCTGCAGTTCGAAGACCTGCCGGTACGCGTCGACCTGTGGGTTCGCCGGCAGCAGGCTCGGCGGCCAGGAGAAGATGTCGCTGATCGGCTTGAACGACGAGGTGACCATCCACCAGGTCGGGAAGACGAACGGGACGGCGAGGACGAGCAGCGCGCCGTACAGGCCGAGCTTGGCGCGGCGGGACACCCTACTGCTCATGGAACACCCACCTCTTGCGCATCTGCCACTGGACGACGGTGAGGACCAGCACGATCCCGAAGAGCAGTACGGACAGCGTGGCGCCGTACCCGAAGTGGTGGAACTGGAACGCCTGCTGGTAGAGGTAGTAGACGAGCACGGTGGTGGACGTCCCCGGCCCGCCCTGGGTGAGCACGGCGATCTGGGCGAAGACCTGGAGCGAGCCGACCACGGTGATGATCGAGGTGAGCAGGATCGTCGGGCTGATCAGCGGAACGGTGATCTTGCGGAACTGGGTCCACCGGCCGGCGCCCTCGACCCGCGCCGCCTCGTAGAGTTCGGCCGGCACGCCCTGCAGGGCGGCCAGGAAGAGCACCATGTTGAGGCCGACGTTCTTCAGCACCTGCACCACGACGACCGACAACATCGCGGTCGCCTCGCCGCGCAGCCAGTTGGGGCCGTCGACGCCGATCGTGTCCAGCAGGCCGTTGATGCCGCCGTTGTCCTGGAGCAGGAAGCCCCAGACGATCGTCCAGGCGACCAGCGACACCACGACCGGCGAGAAGAACAGGGTGCGGAAGACGACGGTGCCGCGCAGCTTCTGGTTGAGCAGCACCGCGAGCAGCAGGGCCAGACTGAGGTTGAGGACGACCAGGCCGAGCGAGAAGAGCCCGGTCGCGCCGAGCACCGACGGCAGGTTGGGGTCGTCGGCCAGCGCCCGGTAGTTCTCCGCGCCGACGAAGTCGAAGGTGTCGGCGAGCACGTTCCACTCGTGCAGGCTGTAGTAGACGACCAGCCCGAGCGGCAGCAGCACGAAGATGATGCTGCCCAGCAGTTGCGGGCTGACGAACAGCAGCCCGGCGAGCTGGTCCCGGCGCCGGGTGGTCCACCAGGACCGGCGGGGCGGGTCGGCGGGCTTGGCGGCCGGCGGGGTGGACCGGGCGTGGGCCCGGTCCACCACCTGCGTCGTACGCGACATCAGCGGTCCAGCAGCGGCTTGATCTGGGTGCAGACGCCGGTGAGTACGGTCCGTACGTCGGCGCCGGGCTGCCACAGCGGGTCGAGCGCGGCCCGCACCGCCTGGCTGATCTCGGCCTGCCCGGTGTGGCTCGGCTTCACCACACCGGAGGAGATGCCGTCGATGACCACGCTCTGCAGCTGTTCCGGCTTCAGCAGCGGGTTGGTCTTGGCCAGGGTCTCGGCGGTGAGCTGCGACTGGCGCGGCGGCGGGAAGAACTGCGCGAGCTTCGCCGAGTTGGTCGGGTTGGTCAGGAAGGCCAGGAAGTCCGCGGCCACCTTCGCGTTGTCGCCCTTGCGCAGTACGCCCATGCCGCCCTGGCCGATCACGGCGTAGTCGCCGTTCGGGCCGGCCGGCAGCGGCACCAGGTCCCAGCCGAACTTCTGGTCGGCCAGCAGCGACGCCCGGGAGATCTGGGTGATCGTCATGCCGGCGTCACCGGCGAAGAAGTCGGCCGTGGTGCCGGGGGCCGGCAGCGCCTTGTCGGTGAAGATCGCCTTGTGCAGGAACGTCATCGCGTCGACCATCGGCTGCTGGTCGAAGCCGCAGGTCTTGCCGTCCTCGCTCCACGCCTGGGCACCCCATCCGGTCCACACTGTGGACAGGTTGTCCCAGCCCTTGTAGTCGAAGTCGCGGATGACGAGCCCGGCCTTGCCGGTCTCGGCGTTGACCGCCGAGGCGGCCGCGACCGCCGTGTCCCAGGTCCACCGGCCGGCCGCGATCAGCTCGGCCGGCGTCTCCCGGCCGGCCTTCTCGAAGAGGTCGGTGTTGACGAAGACCCCGAACGGCGAGGTCGAGAACGGGTACGCGTACAGCTTGCCCTCGTCCTGCCACAGCTTCGTGGCGGCCGGGGTCAGCTCGTCGAAGGCGTACCCGTCGGTGCCCTTGAGGGTGTCGTCGAGCGCGACCAGGGCACCCGACGAGACGAAGTCCGGCGCCGAGTTCTCGAAGATCCAGGCCAGGTCGGGCGGGTTGCCGCCGGCGATCTGGGTGGTGAGGGTGGTGGTGTAGTTCTCGAACGGGATCGGATCGAACTTGATCTCGGTGACGTTCGGGTTCGCCTTCTTGTATTCCTCGGCGATCTCGTTGAACAGCGCGAGGTGCGCCTCGTTCGCCGACCAGGTCGTCATGCGCAGCGACACCGGTCCGTCGCTGTCGCCGGCGTCGCCGCCGCCGCATGCCGTCAGGCCCAGCAGCGCGGCCAGTGTCACCGCCGCCGTCAATCTGGCTCTCATCAAACCCTCCCTCAGTAGCCGGCGATGTCGGGCCAGTGCAGCTCGACGCCCTCGCCGACGAGGCGATTCTGGAAATCGGCCAGCAGGCCGGGAGTGTCACGTACCGCCCGGGGGACGACCCCGCGCTCCAGACAGAAGTCCGCGAGCATGCCGGCGACCTCGCCGACGTTCCACTCGACGGGGTGCAGGCGGTACGAACCGTTGGTGATGTGGGTGGTGCCGATGTTCTTTCCGGCGGGCAGGAGGTTGTCCATGCGCCGGGGGATCAGTGCGCCCAACGGGATCTGGAAGGGGCACGAGGCGACGTCGACGTAGTTGTCGCCGCCGGTCGACGGGTGCAGGTCGATGCGGTACATGCCGACGCCGACCGAGTCGGGGTAGATGGCCGCGCCCTTGTCGCCGCGTACGTCCAGCGACAGGTCCTGCTCGACCACGGTGTATTCGGCGCGGATCCGGCGCGACTCGCGGATGTACGGCGCCTGGGCGAGCCCGTCCGCGCTGCCGGTGACGTCGCCGCGCAGCCGCAGGCCGGGGAAGCCGGTGCCGCCGTCGGTGCGCGGCGCCTCGGTCTGCAGCCAGTAGAGCACCGACCGGGACAGTTCCCGCGCCGCCGCGAAGTGGTGCTCCGGATCCGGTACGTCGATCACCGGGCTCTCGAAGTAGTCGATCATCGGCCAGTTGACCAGGCAGATGTCGCTGTCGTACGCCCCCTCGCGGAACAGTCGGCGGGCCGCGATCCGCCGGAACGTCCACAGGTTGCCGTCGCCGGGGTTGCGGCGCTGGTCGGCGTCGACCAGCAGCGGGTCGTCGTCGGGATTCGGGGTGAAACTCCGCTCGGAGATCTCCAGCGTGCGTGGGTTGGGAGAGCGGAACGACAGCATCCGGTCGCCCCAGAACGCCGGCTGGTAGTCCCGCCAGAACGAGTAGCGTTCCGGCCGGTCGATGGTGTGGTCGCCGTCGACGTGGTCGACCGCGAAGCACACCGACATCGCCTGCATGTTGGCCGGCTGCGCCACGTCCGGCGCGCTCGGCTCACCGGTGTCGGCCCGCGACTCGAACCCGGTGACGTACTCGGTGCCGGTCATCGGCAGCAGCTCACCGGTCTCGGTCGCGTCCAGGACGTACCCGGCCGTCACCACGATCTCGTCGGCGCCGTCGCGGTGCGCGACCGTCACCGCGGTGACCCGGTCGCCGTCGACGGCGGCGGACACCGGCCGGTACGGCTGCAACACCCGCAGCCGCCCGGATCCCCGGTACGGCGCCAGCATCGACTCCAGGACGGCGACCGCCACCCGTGGCTCGTGGCAGAGCCGGCTGACGTGGCCGGCGCCCGGGTTCAGGTCCCGCCACGCGCGCGCCCGGTCGGTGAGCGGGTAGTAGCGGCGGTAGTAGTCGCGGATACCGTCCCGCAGCGCCCGGTAGCTCGCGGTGATGCCGAAGCGTTCCACCCAGCTGTGCTCGTCCGGTGGCACGGCCTGGCTGGTGAGCTGGCCGCCGAGCCAGTCGAACTCCTCGGTCAGCACCACCGAGCGCCCGGCGCGCAGGGCGCCCAACGCCGCCGCGACCCCGCCGAGACCTCCGCCGACGACCAGGATGTCGGCTCGCATCTCCCGCAACGTGCTTCCCTTCACTTGGTGGACCTTCCCGACCCGGCCGGCGGCGCCAGCGTGGCGCCGTCGACGGGTTCACAGGACAGCAATCTCTGGATCTCACTCCGCCCGGTCGGCTCGAGGAGGGTGGTGAGGACCTCGACGGCCTGCCAGCCCATCTGCCGGCGGGGAATCCGGAAGCCGGAGAAGTCGATGTCGGTCGGTGCCGGCCGGGTCGGGTCGCCCAGCGCGAGGATCGACAGGTCGCCGGGGATGGACAGGCCGCGCTCGCGGGCGAGGCCGGCGATGGCGGCCCCGTCGGCGTACTCCTCGACGAACGCGGCGGTCACCCCGGCGTCCAGCAGCGCGTCGAGCAGGTCGGCGGGGGAGCGGTCGGCCGTCGGCTCGTGCCGGGTGGTCACCCCGGTGGCGGCCACCGCGGCGGTGAAACCGCGTAGCCGGTCGGCGTGCGACTCCGGCGCCGGGCGCCGGTCCGGGCCGGTCGGGCCGTCGCCCTGTCCGACGTACGCCAGCCGGCGGTGCCCGACCCCGACCGCCCGGTGTACGAGGGCGGCCGTCGCGGCCGGATAGTCGGCGCCGACGTACGGCACCGGGCCGCCGGCGTCGTCGCGGCGGCCGACGGAGACGAACGGCAGTCCTTCGGCGACCAGCCGGGTCAGCTCGTGGTGGTCGAGCGACCGTCCGAGCAGGACACAGCCGTCGGCGAGCCGGAGCCGGTTGTCCTCGTGGAAGACCCGGCGCCGGCCGTCGACCACCGGGGCGCTGGTGAACAGCAGCAGGTCGCAGCCGAGCTGTTCGGCGCACTGCTCGATGCCGACCAGGAACGGGTGGTAGAAGTCGCCGGTGCCGGTCGGGAACACCGGCTCGTAGGTGAAGACGCCGATGATGCGGTTGTGCCGCGCGGCCAGCCGGCGGGCGATCGGGTCGGCGACGTAGCCGGTGCTGCGGATCGCCTGCAGCACGCGGTCGCGGGTCTCGGGCGCGATCCGTACGTCGGCGTCGGCTCGGCCGTTGAGCACGAGGGACACCGTGGCCTGGCTCACGCCGGTCATCCGCGCGATGTCCTGCTGCGTCACCCGTCTCCGCGATGCGGTCACGTTCCGTACCCGTCCGTTTCTCTGCTAATACGCATTAGTTACGTCGAGATGAAATCCTGCGGTCCCGGATCGTCGGCCGTCAAGCCCTCGGCGGCAACTTTTTCTCGGCGAACCTGCCTTGATAATTCGTATTAGCGTCTTGACGCCGCCATCGACGGGCGACGAAACTCAGCCATCACGAGCGGGTCCGGGATGGACGACCAGGTCACTGAGGGTGACGGTGGGTCGGCGTGCCCGCCTGCCCGCACCAGGCAAGTCCTTGATCGACGAGCGTCCCCTCACGATCGGAGGCACCACCATGGACCATCACCCCCGACCCGACGCCGGACCGGCCGTGCCGGACCCGGCCGGCGGCGCGGCCGTCCCGGGCGAGCGGTTCGCGCTCCGCCGCCGGGGCCTGCTGCGGGGTGCCGCGCTGCTCGGCTCCGCCGCCGCGGCCGGTGGCTTCGGCGGGCTGGCCGCGGCCGCCCCCGCCCACGCCGGGCCGGCGGGATTCCCCAACTACCGCTACGTCCGCGACGCGTTCGCCGGCCCGCTGCGCTACAACCCGACCGGCGAGATGATCTTCCCCTGTGTGCGTGGCGTCTACGACAAGATCAGTAACGCGCGCGGGCGGTACTACCTCTACTACGCGCCGCACGACGCGCCCGGCGGGATCTGCCTCGCCTATGCCGACCGGCTGGAGGGGCCCTACACCGAGTATCCGAACAACCCGATCATCAACCGGTTCCTGCAGGGAAAGGCGACGGTCAGCCACGTCTCGTCGCCGCACGTGGTCTGGAACGCCCCCACCCGCGAGTTCTACCTCTACTTCCACGGCGAGAACCACACGACCCGGGTCGCCCGCTCCCGCGACGGGATCAACTTCACGGACATCACCCCGATCCTGAGCACCCGGCTGGTGCCGAACACCACCGAGACCTCGTACGCCCGGGTCTTCGAACACTCCGTGGCCGGCAAGGGCAACCGGTACGTGATGCTCTTCATGGGCGCCCACACCATCCGGCCCGGCACCCGGAAGATCTTCTGGGGCTGGTCGCCCAACGGCTGGGACCAGTGGCAGTTCGCCCCCAACCCGCTGGTCTCGCCGGCCGGTGACGGGCTGACCGACATCGCCGCGCCCCACCTGCTCAAGCGCAACAACACGACGTACGTCGTCTACCACGGCAACGACGGCCGGATGCGGCTCACCGAGGTCGGCAACAACTTCGACCGCGAGGTGCACCTCGGCGTCTTCCACACCCCGATCGCCTCCGACAACGGCCGGGTCGCCTCACCCGCGTTCGGCACCGACGGCGGCGTGTCGTACATGATCTACGAGGCCGGCCCCCGCCTGGGCGCCCGCATCTGCGTCGCCCGCGCCGTCTAGCCCCACCGATCACGGTGATCAGGGACCGCGTCGCGCGTGTCGTCGGCGCGGCGCGGCTCCCGGTCCCTGATCACGCGGATCAAGACGCCGGCTCCGACCGTTTCCGCCCCGGCGGGTCGGGTAAGCGAGCGCCCGTACCCGCTGGTCCGCCGCGCGGACCCGCAGCGGATTGGGGGACGGGATGGCGGACAGCATCGCCAGGTTCTTCGAGGGACTCAACCACCACGGGCACGAGGCCCGGCTGGAGAAGCTGAACGGCACGGTACGCATCGAACTGCACGACAACGGCCACTCCGAACACTGGCTGGTGACCGTGAAACGGGGCGAGATCACCGTGACGCGGGAGGACCACGTCGCCGACGCCACCATCTACGCCTCGCCGGAACTGTTCGGGCGGATCGTCCGGGGCGAGGCGAACGCGATCTCGGCGCTCCTGCGTGGCGAGATGAGCAGCGCCGGTGACCTGCAACTGGTGGTCCGGCTGGAACGGATCCTCCCCGGCCCGCCGGACGCCCGCGGCCCGCACCGGCGTATCGAAGCCGGGAGGGTCGCGTCGTGACCGAGGAGAACCTGGTACGCATCCTCGACGGCAGCACGTTCGTGGTCAGCGACGGGCGGGGCGACATCGAGGCGACCCCGACCTCGCCGACCGGGTTCTTCGCCCTCGACACCCGGTTCCTGTCGAGATGGGTGCTGACCATCAACGGGCAGCGGCTCGACGCGCTCAGCGCCGACGACCTCCAGTACTTCGAGACCCGGTTCTTTCTCGTGCCGGGCACCGCCACCCACTACGTCGACGCCGCCCTGTCGGTCATCCGGCAGCGAATGGTCAACGACGGGTTCGACGAGGAACTGACCGTACTCAACCACAGCCAGGACCGCCTCGACCTCGACGTACGCGTCGACGCCGGCTCCGACTTCGCCGACCTCTTCGAGGTCAAGGACGCGGTGGCCAAGAAGGGCAACTACTACCGGCGGATAGAGGACGGCAAGCTGCGGCTGGGATACGAGCGCGAGCACTTCCGTCGCGAGACGGTGCTGTGGGCCAGCGAACCCGCCGAACTCGACGACGACGGCATGACGTTCCGGATCGGGATACCACCCAACGGGCAGTGGCACACCAGGATCCGGGTGGTCGCCGAGACCGTCGTACCCACCGGGCACGACCTGCGGATGGGCCTGCAGGTCCACGGCGGCGAGAAGCGGGCCATGGAGGCCGACCTCGCGGAGTTCGTGGCCCGGGCGCCGACGATCTCCTGCGAGAGCGAGGCGCTGGCCGGCACCTACCGGCGCAGCCTGGTCGACCTCGCCGCGCTGCGGTTCGCGCCGATCTCGATGCCCGGCCAGGCGCTGCCCGCCGCCGGCCTGCCCTGGTTCATGACGATGTTCGGCCGGGACAGCATCCTGACCAGCCTCCAGGCCCTGCCGTTCGTGCCGGAGCTGGCCGCGACCACGCTCAAGGTGCTCGCGATGCTCCAGGGCAGCCGGCTCGACGACTTCCGCGACGAGGATCCGGGCCGCATCCTGCACGAGTTCCGGTACGGCGAGAGCGCCGCGTTCGAGGAGCAGCCGCACTCGCCGTACTACGGCTCGGTCGACGCCACGCCCCTGTTCGTGGTGCTGCTCGACGAATACGAGCGCTGGTCCGGCGACGCCGACCTGGTCCGGTCGCTGGAGTCCGAGGCGCGGGCCGCGATCGCCTGGATCGACGACTACGCCGACCTGGTCGGCAACGGCTACATCTGGTATCAGCGGCGCAACGAGACGACCGGCCTGGAGAACCAGTGCTGGAAGGACTCCTGGGACTCACTGTCCTACCGCGACGGCACACTGCCCGGCTATCCACGGGCCACCTGCGAGGTCCAGGGGTACGCGTACGACGCGAAGCTGCGCGCCGCCCGGCTGGCCCGGCTCTTCTGGAACGACCCCGGCTACGCCGACCGGCTGGAACGGCAGGCGATGGAGCTGAAGGAGCGGTTCCACGAGGACTTCTGGGTCGCCGACGGGGAGTACTACGCGCTCGCGCTGGACGCCGACGGCCGGCAGGTCGACACCCTGACCTCCAACATCGGGCACCTGCTGTGGAGCGGGATCGTCGACGAGCGGTACGCGCCGAGGATCGCCGAGCACCTGCTCGGACCGCGGCTGTTCAGCGGCTGGGGGGTGCGGACCATGGCCGAGGGGGAGGTCCGCTACAACCCGATCGGCTACCACACCGGCACGATCTGGCCGTTCGACAACTCGTTCGTCGCCTGGGGCCTGCGCCGGTACGGCTTCAGCGAGGAGGCGGCCACGATCGCCGAGGGGATCATCGACGCGGCACAGTTCTTCGCCGGCCGGTTGCCCGAGGCGTTCGGCGGGTACGCCCGCTCGCTGACCCGGTATCCGGTGGTCTACCCGACGGCGTGCAGCCCGCAGGCGTGGTCGACGGGAACCCCGATGCTGTTGCTGCGTACGATGCTCGGCCTGGAGCCGCACGAGGGGCATCTCGCGGTCGACCCGGCCCTGCCGACCGGCCTGGGCCGCCTCGAACTGCTCGACATCCCCGGCCGGTGGGGACACGTCGACGCCTTCGGCCGGGGCCGGATCGACGTGACCGACCGCCGCCCCCTGCGCGAGACGCACGGCGGCGCCGTCACCTGACACCCCCTTCCCGCGATCTTGCAGTTGTCTCCTCCTTTTGCTCGTTGTGGAGGGCGACAAGTGCAAGATCGCGGGGAGACGGGGTGGCGGGTCAGGGCTTCAGGTGCTGGGCCACGGCGTCGGGCAACGGGGTCGTGGGGCGGGCGATCAGGCGGCTCAGGTCGCCAGTGCCGGTGTGCAGGTCGCCCCGGGCCAGGCCGGCGTCGCTGTCGGCGAGCATCCGCGCCACCGGCTCCGGCAGGCCGAACCCGGCCAGCGTACGGGCGTACTCGTCGACCGGCAGGTCGCGGTAGGCGACCTCGGTGCCGCTCTGCCGGGTCACCTCGGCGGCCAACTCGGCCAGCGTGAACGCCTCGTCGCCGCCGAGTTCGTAAACCTTCCCGGCGTGCCCGTCCCCGGTGAGCACGGCCACCGCGGCGGCGGCGAAGTCGGCCCGGGTGGCGGCGGAGACCCGGCCCTCGCCGGCCGCGCCGAGGATCACGCCCTGCGCCACGGCACCGGCGAGGTCGTAGTTCTCGAGGTACCAGCCGTTGCGCAGCAGCACGTACGGCAGCCCGGAGGCGCGGACCAGGTCTTCGGTCGCCTTGTGCTCGGGACCGAGCGGCACGCTGGTGGTGTCGGCGGCGAGGATGCTCGTGTACGCCAGCAGCGACACCCCGGCCGACCTGGCCGCCTCGACGACGTTGCCGTGCTGGCGCAGCCGCTGGCCCAGCTCGTTGCCGGAGACCAGCAGCAGCCGGTCGGTGCCGGCGAGGGCGGCGGCCAGGGTCTCCGGCCGGTCGTAGTCGGCCTCGCGGACCTGGACGCCACGGGCGGCGAGGTCGGCGGCCTTCTCCGGGGCGCGTACGGCGGCGACGATCCCGGCGGCCGGTACGCCGCGGTCGAGCAGCTGTTCGACGACGAGCCGGCCGAGATGGCCGGTCGCTCCGGTGACAGTGATCATGTGGAGCTTCTCCCGATGGGTGGCGGGCCGGCGGGGCTCGCCGGGCGCTTCCCAAACGATTGCACTAACTTTTCGAAAGTGCAAACTTCGGGGGAGTATCGTCGGACCATGAGCAGCGCCCCGCCAACGGCCGCGTCGTTCGACCCGGACGACGCGCTGATCTGCGACGTCTTCGCCCGAGCCTGCCCGTCCCGGGCGATCATGGAGAACATCGTCGGCAAGTGGGGGGTGCTCGCGCTCGCCGCGCTGCTCGACGGCACCTACCGCTTCAACGCGCTGCGCCGCCGGGTCGACGGAGTGAGCGAGAAGATGCTGGCCCAGACGCTCCAGAACCTCGAACGCGACGGGCTCGTGCACCGCGAGGTGCAGGCGACCATCCCGGCCCGGGTCGAATACAGCCTGACGCCGGCCGGCACCCGGATCGCCACGCAGCTGGTCAACCTGCTCGAGGTGATCGAGGCCGAGGCGCCGGGGATGATCGCGGCCCGCGCCGAACAGGAGCCGGCAACCTGACCCGGTCACACCGGTCGACGGACGAAAGCCGGCCGGTGGTGACCGCCTGATCGGTCACCACCGGCCGGGGTTCAGCGGGCGAGATAGGTCCGGTGCAGCTCGGCCAGGATCCGCGCGCGGTCCCGGTCGCCGGCCTCGGCGAGCTGGTCGAGGAGCAGGCCGGCGAGCGCGGAGAGGCCCACCAGCAGCTCGGCGACCGCCCGGCCGGGTTCCGCCCCGGTCAGCGACTCGCCGACCACCCGGTGCAGGGTCTCCCAGTAGAGCGCCGGGTCGTCGCCGGAGGTGACGTACGCCGTGGTCAGCTCCAGCGCCGGCGGCAGGAGCGTGGCGATGACCTCGTCAGGGGTGGCCGGAGGCATCAGCCCGCCGGCGGGTGGCGGCGACGGCCGCCGCGTAGCGGGCGCTCACGTCGGGCCAGTTGACGACCTCCCACATGGCCTTGACGAAGTCCGGCCGTACGTTGCGGTATTGCAGGTAGTAGGCGTGCTCCCAGGCGTCGAAGGCGAGCAGCGGTACCGAGCCGATGCCCACGTTGCCGTGGTGGTCGTAGACCTGCTCGACGATCAGTCGCTTGCCGAGCGGCTCGTAGGACAGCACGCCCCAGCCCGAACCCTGCACCGCTGTGGTGGCGGCGGAAAGCTGCCCGTGGAACGCCTCGAACGACCCGAAGTGCTCGGTGATCGCGTCGGCCAGGTCGCCGTCGGGGCGGTCGCCGCCGTCCGGCGACATGTTCTGCCAGTAGAGCGAGTGCAGGACGTGCCCGGAGACGTTGAACGCCAACGTCTTCTCCAGCCCGACGATGCTCGAGAAGTCGCCCTTGTCACGGGCCTCGGCGATCCGCTCGACCGTGTCGTTCGCGGCCTTCACGTAGGTGGCGTGGTGCTTGTCGTGGTGCAGTTCCAGGATCTGGCCGTTGATGTGCGGCTCGAGCGCGGCGTAGTCGTAGGGCAGGTCCGGCAGCGTGTACGTGCTCACGGAAGCGGTCTCCTCGTCGGTGTGGCCAGATGCCATTTTCTAGTAGTTGCCAACTATAGGCAAGAAGAGCCGTCCGGATATGCGAACGTGGGCGCCTCCCTGAACAGGGAGGCGCCCACGTCGTGGCGTGTCTTCTTACTTGTTGGTGGTGTCGGTGATGATGTCGGCGGCCATCTTCTCCCACTGGGCGTAGTGGTCGGGGTAGGCGGAGACCTGTACGGTCTGGGCGGCGACGGTCAGGGGCATGTCTTCCCAGCCGTCGACCTGGGTGAGGCCCTTGTAGAACGCCTTGGCGGAGTAGTCGGGGTCGGTGATCTGCTCCACGCTGCCCCAGCCGGACGAGGGGCGCTGTTGGAACAGGCCCTGGGAGTCGTGGTCGTTACGGTCGCCGAGGTGGCCGAGGTTCTCCAGCTTCGACTCCTGCAGGGCGGTCGCGATCGCGATGGTCCAGGCGCGCGGCGGCAGGTTGAGGTCCTTACCCGCGTCGATGATCTTGCGGGCGTTGTCGAGCTGCTCGGCGTTGGGGGTGAAGCTGGACTGGTCGCCCGGGACACCGTTCGGCATCAGCTGTTCGGTGGTCGGCTTGTCCGCCTGCTCTGCCACGGTCTGCGCGACCGTGACGGCCTGCGTGGGGGTGGGGTCGGCGGCCAGGGCGGCGCTGGTCGGGCCGGCCAGACCGGCGGCCATGGCGATGCCGGCGGTGGCGAGCAGGGCCTTACGGGTGTACGTGGCGAAGACAGTCATGATCGGGGGTGTCCTTTGTTCGAGGGGGATGGTGACAACCCGAACGGGGTGTGTTCGGGCTGCCGCCCTCACGCATGCCTCTCACGCGGGGCAAAACCTTCACGGACGTGGCGCGGGGGGTGCTGCTCACGTCCGGACCGGGTGTAACGCACCCGCACCCCGGGCCATTCCGGCCCGGCGACATCCGGCTGGGGATCTCCGGATCGGGCGGGGCGCGATCGGGTGGGGCACCGCAGCGGTGCCACCTCGGCCGCGGTCATGTATAACGACCCGGGCCCGCCGGCCATTCCGCCGATCGGCCGCCCGGCAGGCGTCACCATCCGCGCCGGAAATGTCCCAATGTCCGGATCGGGAGCCGCGCTCGGGCCCGGGTATCACCGGGCTACCTTGTCGATCTGGGCGTCAGGGACCTTATACGTCGCGGATAAGGTCCCTGACGCCCAGATCAACACTTTCGTCGCGACCCGGCGGCGGTGCCCCGATCCTTCCGGCAGCGGATTGCGTGCGAATCGGCGCGCGTCATGTCCCCGGTGCCGGCATCCTGGATAGGTGACCACCCCGCCCGGAGACCCCCGTACCGACCTCGAACACAAGGTCACCGAGCGACGCGACCGCCCCGACGGGCTCGACGCGTTGCACCTCGTCGAGGTGCCGCTCGTACCCGAGATCCGGCTGCACCTGGCCGAGGACGCCATCGTGTGGTGGGCCAGGATGGAGGCCGAGGCGGGCCGGAGCCTGGCGGCGCCGTACTGGGCCTCGGCCTGGGCGGGTGGCCAGGCCGTCGCGAGGTATGTGCTGGATCATCCGGAGACGGCCGCGGGGTGCCGGGTACTCGATCTGGCCTCGGGGTCCGGTCTGGTCGCCATCGCGGCGGCCCTCGCCGGGGCGAGCACGGTGACGGCGACCGACATCGACCCGTACGCGATCGCCGTGATCGCCCTCAACGCGGCGGCCAACGGGGTCGCCGTCGACGTGAGCGGACGCGACGTGCTCGACACCGACGGAGACGGCGCCGACCTGGTGCTCGCCGGTGACGTCTTCTACGACCCGTCGATGGCCGACCGCATGCTGCCGTTCCTCGACCGGGTCGTGGCGCGCGGCGGCCGGGTGCTCGTCGGCGACCCGGGGCGCGGCACCCTGCCGTGGGAGAGCCTGGAGGTGGTCGCGAGCTATCCGGCGCCGACCGAGGCCGCGTTCGCCGACGCCGAACTGGCCCGGACGTACGTCCTGCGGCTGTCGCGGCCCTGACCGGTCAGGACCGGACCGGGTCGCCGACGCGTACGGCGCCCGGTTCGACGACCGACGCGTACCGGCCGAAACAGGTGGCCCGGCCGTACGACGCGACCGGCATCCGGTGGTGCCGGGCGAGGGTACGCAGCAGCCGGGGGTCGGCCGGCACGCCGCCCGGCTGGGCGAGCGACGGTACGACACAGCGTGGCGTCGGCACCAGCACCGAGAGGACCAGGTCCGGGCCGATCCGCAGCCGCTGCCCCGGTTCCGGATCGTGGTCGAGCGACAGCACGAGGTTGGGGCGGAACCGGGCGGCGGCCACCGGTGCGCCGTGCTGCCCGGCGAGCGCCGCGAGCGCCCCGGTGGTGACCAGGTGGACCGGGCCGAAGTCGAAGAACCGCCCGCCGGGTTCGAGGCCGACCGGGGTGGTGGTGTCGGTGCCGGGCCGGGCGTCGGCCATCCACTCCGGGATCAGCCCGGGTTCGTCGGGCCACCACCGGTGCACCCGGCCGCCGGCCGGGGCGGTACGGGTCAGCCGTACCGGAGTGTCGAGCCAGGTCGACAGGGCGGCGTCGGCCGTACCGTCGTTTGTGGATGCCGGGGCGGCGCCGGGCACCGTGACGGTCAGCCCGCCGGTGCCGGTGTCGCGGGCGGTGACGTCGAGCAGCCGCCCGAAGCGGCCCGGCTTCTTGGCGCTGGCCAGGACGTCGTCGGCGTCGACACAGGCCCAGACCCGGTCACCGGCGAGCCCGTCCCGATCGACATCCACATCGGACAGTGCTTCGCCGGCGCCGGACTTGAGGGGATAGCGGTGCAGCGACACGAGCCGCCCGCCGCCGTGGGAGAGGGTCACCCGGCCGACGCTAGCCGATCGGTGGGGTCCGGTCCGGGACGGCGGAGCCGGCCGCCGGGTCCACCGGACCGGCGCGCCCGGCCCCGGCCGGCACCACGGTCGGCAACTCGTCGAGCACTCCGGCGAGCAGGTCGGCGGCGATCCGTTCCGGGTCGGGGTGCGGCCCCCAACGGGCCACCGACCCGCGGTGCGCCTCGGCGACCTGTCCGGGCAGTGCGGCGAGGAACGCGTCGAGCCGGCGGCGGGCCGGTCGGCGCAGGAACACCCACAGCAGACCCACCGCCGGCCGCATCAGCCCCCGGCCACCGGCGGTGACCGAACCGGCGACCGTCCACGATCGGCCGCCGGTGACGCGCAGGTCGGCCCGGCCGCGCCCGCGCGGATGCTCGACGGTGGCCACCAACTGCGGCTCCTGTCCACCGTGCGGCGGCAGCCGGTCGGTCGCCAGCCGGACCCGGACCAGGGCCGCCCCACGGGTGAACCGGTTGCCGCCGGACGGGTCGCGAATCTCGGCCACGACCTCGACCGGCCCGGCCCGGTTCGGCCGTTCGACCGTCACCCGTACGTCGGCGGCGCCGGCCTCGTCGCGTACGGCGAACGCGGCCCGGTGGTGCTCGTCGGCGAGCAACTCCAGCCGGACCGGCCGGAACTTCACGGCCGTGCCCCGGTCGTGACCGGGCCGGCCGGTCTGTTCCTTGGGCACGAGCAGCCGGTAGACGGTGCCGGGGTACGGGTGCGAACCCCGCACCACCGCGAGCCCGGCGTGCGGCTCCCCGGTGCGTGGGTGGATCGCGACGCCGTCGTCGAAACGCAGGGCCCGCCAGCCGGTCAGCAGGGCGGGCAGCGCCGCCAGGTAGGGGCGCAGGTCGACGGCGTCGACGGTGACGCGGCCGCTGAGCTTCGGCATTCCAAGATCGTATCTTGGGGTCGCACCCGCCCGGCCCGTCTGCGGCGGGCCGGGCGGCTCAGAGCTGGCAGTACATGCGGCTCAGAACCGGCAGTACATGACGTGCAGGCCGACCCGGCCGAGGCGCGGGTGGGCGAAGGCGCCCGGAACCGTGCCGACCACCTCGAACCCGTGCCGGCGGTAGAGTTCGACCGCCCGGTGGTTCGACTCGGCCACCGCGTTGAACTGCATTCCGGCGTAGCCCCGGTCGCGGGCCCAGTCCAGCGCGTACCGGCACAGCGCGCCGCCCACACCCCGGCCGCGCGCCCCGGCGGCGACCATGAAACTCGCGGTCGCCACGTGCGAGCCCGGTCCGGGCCGGTTGGTGCCCATCTTCGCGGTGCCCAGCACCCGGTCGCCGTCGACCGCGACGACCGTCTGTCCGGGCGGGTCCTCGATCCAGACCCGGTATGCCTGCTCGGCGGTCATCGCCGGGTCGTAGGTGAAGGTGTCCGCGGCGCGGACGACCTCCTCGACGATCGGCCCCACCCGCGCCCAGTCGGCTTCGACGAACTCCCTGATCAGCACGCGGCCGAGGGTAGTCTCGCCGTCGCTCGGACCGCGATCGGGTTTGGCGCCCCGAACGGCCGCCGCATACGAGAGATTCCTAGATCCAGCTATCGATTTCATTACATATGCAGATCGGTCAACGATGAAAGTTTTCCTGTCGGCAGGCCGGCTGGGCTGCGGATTTCGGCCGTTGGGTCGTTTGTCTGATCTAGACCGACTGGTGGTGATGGTGGCGGTAACGATGTTCACCGAGCATGTTGACACTCGTAACATTCGATCTTTCTTCGTGAACAGGGCTCTGTTACGGTCAGCTCTCAATCGACGCCGATGAGCGTTTGGGTTGTCCGGGCGTCCGTGCCCGCGAGGGAAGGTGTGCGCTCATGCTGAGCTTCTCCGGCCAGGTATCGACCACCGCGACCGGCGGTCTGACCGTCACGGTCGCCCCCGGTGCCTCCACGACGTGCGGCGGTGGCAACTGCTGCTGCACGAGCTGCTGCTCCTGGTAGTCCCGGAAGCCGCAGCTCCGGCTAGTGCCCGCAAGTAACCGTCCAGAAGGGAGACCCCGTCCATGCTGAGCTTCTCCGGCCAGGTATCGACCACCGCGACCGGCGGTCTGACCGTCACGGTCGCCCCCGGTGCCTCCACGACCTGCGGTGGCGGCAACTGCTGCTGCTCCAGCTGCTGCTCCTGGTAGTACCGCACGTGTGATCCGGTGGCGGCGCGTCCTGCGACGCCACCGTTTCCCTGGAAAGGGCCGGAGAAAACCCACATGCCGTACGAGAGAACCAAAGAGGAAGTCGAGGAGGCGCTGTCGCGCCACGACTACCTTCGCCAGACCGGCGGCTTCGCCATGCAGCACACGATCGTCTCCATGTACTCCTCCTCGACCGTCGTCAACCCGCCCGACGTGGTGGTGCGCGGCCGGTGGGCGGTGGGCGACGACGACTTCGCCGGTGAGCAACTGCTGTTGAACTACCGCACCGACAACGCGCGTCTCGGATTCCAGTTGGGCATCGGGCGGTTCTACGAGCCCGACGCCATCCTTTCCTCGTGTCACGCCGACCTGGAGGAGGATCTGCGCGACTCGATCGGGCTGCCGAAACCGAAGACGCTCAAGACCGGCCTGACCGCGACGGTCACCATGCGCCGCAGCACCCGCGAGTTCAGCGGCAAGCCGGTCAGCCTGGCCGACCTGTCGACGATGCTGTTCCACTGCCAGGGCAACTCCGGCGAACTGCCGTACGGCAATCCGGCCGACCCGCACGGCGTGATCAAGCTACGCAACGCGCCCTCCGGGGGTGGCCTCTACCCGGTGTCGATCTTCGTGCACGTCTTCAACGTGACCGGACTGACCGCCGGGGTCTACGAATACCAGCCGTACGCGCACGCGCTGGCCCGGGTGGCGGACGAGAGTGCGAACGCGATCCTGTCTTCGCCCGACCTGGACGTCAACAAGTCCGGATTCGTGCTGACCTTTACCTACAACCTCTACCACAACTCCCGCAAGTACGGCGACGGCGGCGTGGTGTTCGGGCTCATCGAGGTCGGCGCGATCCTGCAGAACCTGCACCTGGCCCGGACCGCGCTCGCGCTGGCCGGCAGCGACCAGGGCAGCTACGACAAGCAGACCATCGAACAGGCGCTGGGGCTGGACGGGCACACCCGCCACGTCGTCCACCTCACCGTAGTCGGACAGGGGGAGTAGACCGGTGTCGTATGTGCTGGCCAGCACCGCACGGCTGATCGAGGACGGCACCGGGCGGATGCGGATCCGCACCGGGGTGTGGAACTTCGAGGAGGCCGTCGTCGACGTGAGCGCCGAGTCCCCGGCCGTGGCCCGGTCCGTACGCGGGGCACTGCGGGCACTGCGTACCGGCGCCGTCGAGGTGGCCGACCACCTCGACCCGGAGTTGCTGCCGATCGAGCGGGCCAACATCGAGCGCCTCTTCGCCGACCTCGCCCAGGCTGGGATGCTGGTCGACGAGAGCCAGGGGGCGATCCAGGACGCGGTCACCGCGGCGCTGCTCGGTCGGCTGGTCACGCCGTACCCGACGGGGGGCGGGGCGCCGGAGGGCGAGGTGCTCTTCCTGACCGACTGCGGGGCGTCCGCCACCCAGGCCCGGCAACTCGCCGAGGGCATGCGGCTGCGGCTGACCGTCGCCGACGCGGACCTGCTCGACCGGCTCGGCGCCGCCGACCTCACCTCGCGGATCGACGGCCTGGCCACCGAGCGCGGCATCGCCGAACTACGGCCGGCGGTCACCGCGGCGGCCGCCGTGGTGAGCTGCTTCCAGCGGCCGTCGTTGCCGCTGCTGCGCAACCTCAACCGGCTGCTGGAATACACCGACGTGCCGTGGGTCAGCGCGTTCATCGACGGGCCGTTCATCTCGGTCGTCGGTGTCAGGTCGCCGCACACCGGCTGCTTCGAGTGCTTCGAGCAGCGGGCCCTGGCCCGCCTCGAAGACCACGTGACCTACCACGACTTCGCCCGCTCGCCGATGGGCGCCCAGGTGGAACGGCCGACCGACGCGCCGATGATGAGCATGCTGACCGTGATGGCGCTGACCGAGGGCTACCTGCATGCCGCCGTCGGCTCGTCGCGGTTCTCCGGCCGGGCACTGAGCATCCATCTGCCGACCTGGGAGATCCAGGCCCAGGACCTGCTGCGGATGCCGAACTGCCCGGCCTGCGGCAAGGTCTCCCGGCAGCGGCTCAAGGAGATCAACTTCAACAGTCGGGCCGCCGTCGACCGGATCGTCGCCGAGGTGCTGCGGTGACCGGACTGACGCACTACCCGCCGATGCCGCACCTGCTGCGGCGCTACCGGCACCTGGGCGGCAACCAGACCGGCATCATGCCCGGCTTCCTCGTCTCGGTCGCCGACATCCCCGGCGAGCCGCAGATGCGGGCGATGACGGCGACGATGCCGCACTACCACCGCTCGATCATGAACGACCCGCACCTCCAGGTGCAGTACCACCTCAGCGGATACGGGCTCTACAACGAGGAAGCCCTGATCAAGCTGATGGGGGAGAGCGTCGAGCGGTACGGCGCGATGACCGCCATCCGCATGTTCGACCAGGAGTTCCGCTACGCCACCCGGCGGGAACTGAGCCAGGAGGGGGCCTGTATGCCCCTGGACCTGCTCGGCATCCTCGACCCGGCGCAGCAGGAGGCGCTGAGCAAGCGGCTGCACCGCTACACCGGCCGCCCGCCGACCGAGGACGACAAGATCGCCTGGGTACGCTGCCCGTCGCTGGTCCGCCCCGGCGAGGACGTCTGGGTTCCCGCCCAACTGTTCTTCCTCGGCTTCACCGCCAGCGAGGAGCACGGCGACCTGCTCTTCACCCCGTCGTTCTCCACCGGCACCGCGGCCCACGTCAGCCTCGACCGGGCGCTGCGCAACGCGCTGATCGAGGCCGTCCAGATCGACTCGTTCATCCTGAACTGGTACACGCCGACCCCCGCGCCGTCGGTGGTCATCGACGACGAGGACGTCCTGCGGGTGCTGGCCAGCATGAAGCTCGGCCCGGACTCCGAATACCGGATCAAGGCCGGCTACCTGACCCGGCCCGAGCTGCCGCTGCCGACCGTCGGGGTCTTCCTCGACCGCAAGACCGACGCGCTGCCGCTGATCAGCTTCGGCGTGCAGGGCGACGGCGACCCGCGCTCGGCGGTCCTGCGCGGCACGATGGAGAGCGCCGCGATCACCGGCCTCGGCATGTACTCGGCCATCTTCGACACCACCTCGGTGCACGCGGCCGTCAACACCTCGCCCTACCTCGACCTCGACACCAACGTCCTGTTCTACGCCAGCCCGCAGGACGCCCGGCGCAAACGGGAGATCGTCGCGCAGCGGTTCTCCGGCACCTCGGTGAAGCTCAGCGAGATCCCGGCGCTCGGCGACCACGAGGAGACCCTGACCGCGCTGATCAAAATGGTCGGCGGGGTCAGCGAGTGGGCCTGCTACCTCGACATCACCCCGCCGGAACTGGCCGAGACCAACTGGAAGGTGGTCCGGGTCCTCATCCCGGAACTGCTCAGCATGTGCCTGCCCGGAATGCCGCCCAAGGCCCATCCACGGATGCTCAGCTACGGCGGAGTGACCAATGAGCACCCCCATCCTCTCCCTTAGCCTGCTGGTGCTGGTCAGTGTGGCGTTCCCCGGTCAGGCGTTCCGGCTGCTGCTGACCGGGGCCGGCGGGCCGGCCCGGCCGGGCGTACCGGTCGCCGCCCGCCGGTTCCCGCCCGAGGCCGGCTTCGCCGTCGCGCTGCTCGCCGTCGCCGCCCTCGCGGTGGCGGTGGCACCGGCCGGCCTGGTCGTCCTCACCACCGGCAACCCCCTCTGGTACGTCGTCGCGGTCGTCCTCGGGCTGGCCGCCCCGTTCCTGGAATACCTGCTCGGTGCCGGGGTGCTGCTGGCCCGGCGGCAGCGGGTCGGCGGCATCGGGGTGCACGAGCGGGTCGGGCTCGGCCCGCTGCGGGTGCTGGCCGCCCTCGGGATCGCCGTCGCCGAGGAGATCCTCTTCCGCAGCGTCGCCCTCGGCCTGCTGCTCGACCCGTTCGGCCTGCTCAGCCCAATCGCGGTCGGTCTGACCGCGCTCGTGTACGGCCTCAACCACCTCTACTACGGCTGGCTGACCGTGGCCCAGAAGACCCTCACCGGGCTCTGGCTCGGCGCGCTTTTCATCCTGAGTGGACATAGTCTGCTCGTACCACTGATCGCCCACGTCGTGCAGAACCTGGTGGTGCTCGTGCTGCTGCCACGCTGGAGTCGCCCGTGACCGGGCAGGTCTGGCTGTTCGCCGGGCTGTCGGTCGTCGTGACCGCGGCCTGGCTGGCGCTCTACCGGCTGCCGTTCGCCGACCCGCGCCGCCGTCAGCGGATCCGGCTCGCGGTCGCCTCCCGCACCAACCTGCCCGCGAAGTACGTCTTCCCGATCCTGGGCACCGTCATCTACCTCGCCCTCGGCCTGCTCGCCGCGGCGGTGCTGGCCCGGCTCGGCGACGTCGACGTGGTGGGCGTACTGAGCTGGGACGTCAGCTGGGCGGGCATCGGGCGTACCCTGCTCGCGGTCGTCGGGGCGAGCGCGCTCACCTCGTTCGCCATGTCGCTGCTCTACGCCTTCGCGCCCCGCGTCGACGTACCGGGAGCGGTCTCCGGGGTGCGCTGGGTGCAGGAGATCCTGGTCCTGCCCCGCCGCTGGCGGTGGAGCGTGCCGATGGTCAGCGCGGCCGTGGAGGAGTTCGTCTTCCGGGGCGTGCTGCTCGCCGGGCTGCTCGTCGCCGGTGCCCCGGCGTGGCTGGCGGTCGTGGTCAGCGGCCTGATCTTCACCACCGCCCAGGTGCTGCTGACCGAGCAGCGCCTCCAGGCCTTCGTGCTCGCCGTGTCCAGCGTCGTGCTGTCGCTGGTGTGCGGGCTGCTGACCATCGTGGAGGCGAGCGTGCTGCCGGCCCTGCTCGTGCACGCCTCGTTCGCCGGTTACTACACCAACACCAGCGCCCAGCGGGCCACCGTCCCGGCCGGCCCGCCGCAGATGAGGAGGCCCGGGTGATCGAGGCCAGAGGTGTCACCGTCCGCTACGGCGAGGTGGTGGCCGTCGACCGCGTCGACCTGACCGTCGACAAGGGAGAGATTGTCGGGGTGATCGGCCCCAACGGGGCGGGCAAGACCACCCTGCTCGAATGCCTCGAAGGGCTGCGTCGCCCCGACGCCGGCGAGATCCGGGTCGGCGGCATCGACCCGCGCGTCGACCGGGACCGGATGGCCCGCATCGCCGGCGTGCAGTTGCAGCACTCCGCCTACCCGCCCCGGGCGTCGGTCGACGACGTGTGCCGGCTGTTCGCGGGCTTCTACCCGGACGGGGCCGGCTATCCCGAGCTGCTCGAACAGTTCGGTCTGACCAGCCACCGCAGGAAGCAGGTCGCCAAGCTCTCCGGCGGCCAGCAGCAGCGGCTGTCGCTCGCGCTGGCCCTGCTCGGCCGCCCCGACGTGGTCTTCCTCGACGAGCTGACCACCGGCCTCGACCCGGCCGCCCGCCGAGTCATCTGGGAGGAGCTGCGGCGGCGCAACAACGACGGGCTGACCATCCTGCTGACCTCGCATCACATGGAGGAGATCGAATACCTCTGTGACCGGGTCGGCATCCTGGTCAAGGGTCGCTTCGTCGCGACGGGCTCGCCTGCCGAACTGGTCCGCGAGCACGCCGGCGGCGGCGACCGGTTGATGCTCGAAGGCGTCGCCGCCGACACCGCCCTGCGCGCCGAACTCACCGCCCTGGCCGGGGTCAGCGTCACCCCGGCCGGCAACCGGCTGCTCGTCCGGGCCGAGGACGCCGGCTCCCGCGAGCGTGTCGACGGGGTGCTCGCCGACCGGGGCATCGCCGCCCGGCCGCTGGCCGCCTCGCTGGAAGACGTCTACCTCACCCTGTCGGAAGAGCAGACCCATGTTCACTAACGTGCTCGCCTTCGAGACCAAGCGCATGCTGCGCAACTTCCCGCCGCTCTTCTTCGGCCTCGCCTTCCCGGTCATGGTGCTGGCCATCTTTGGCGGCATCTACGGCAACGACCCCAGCGAGCAGTTCGACGGGCTCGGCACCGTCGACGTCTCGGTGCCGGCGTACGTTGGGCTCGTCATCGCGGTCGCCGGGCTGATGAGCTTCCCGCTCGGCATGGTGGAATACCGCTCCCGCGGCTTCCTGCGCCGGCTGCGCGCCACCCCGGCCCGGCCCGGCCAGTTCCTGACCGCCCAGGTGCTGATCAACGCCGCGATCTGCGCCGTCGGCACGGTCCTGCTCCTCGTCGTCGGCATGCTCGCGTACGACCTCAACCCGCCCGCCCACCTGGCCGCGTTCGTCGGGATCGCGCTGCTGGCGGCGGCCGCCATGTTCGGCATCGGCATGGTCATCGCCTCCCTCGCCCCCAGCGAGCAGACCGCGATCGTCATCGCCAACATCGTCTACTTCCCGATGATCTTCCTGACCGGGGCCACCGTGCCGCTGGAGATCATGCCCGACGGGATGCAGCGGATCGCCGACGCGCTACCGCTGACGTACGCCATCGACGCGCTGAAGTGGGCCTGGCTCGACCGGGGCGGCGACTCCCTCGGCCTGGGCATCGGTGTGCTCGCCGGCACGCTGGCCGTCTGCGCGGCGGTGTCGGCCTGGCTCTTCCGCTGGGAATGACGCGGTGGGAAGGGGAATGACGCGGTGGGAGTAGCCGGAGAGATCCAGGCGACCGCCCTCGTCGCCGCGGCGTGCCGGGCCGAGGAGACCCGTCAGCCCGCACCCCGGCTCACCGACCCGTACGCCGAACGGTTCCTGGACTCCCTCGACGCGGCCGGGCGGGCCCTGCTCGCCGCCGGCCGCGACGAGGTCGTGCACCGGACCACGCTCATCGACGGGCTGCTGCTGGACGAGGTACGGCGCCACCCGGGCGCCACCGTGGTCAACCTCGGCGCCGGGCTCTGCACCCGGCCGTATCGGCTGGATCTCTCCGCCTGCCGGGAGTACGTCGAGGTCGACGCGCCCGAGATCCTGGCCCGCAAGGCGACCGTACTCGGCGGGGCGGAACCGAGCTGCCCGGTGCGCCGGATTCCCGGCGACGTACGCGGGCTGCCGGCGCTGGGCGTCGACGGTCCGGCCGTCCTGGTGACCGAAGGGCTGCTGGTCTACCTGCCGCCGGCCGAGCTGGCCGGGCTCGCCGCCACGCTCGGCGGCCTGCCGGCGGTGACCGGCTGGCTGGCCGACGTGGTGTCGGCCGACTCGGCGCGGGCAATGGCGGCGGTCGCCGGCCGGGCCCGGGCCGGCCTCGCCCTCCACGGTCTGGAGTCGATGGACACCGTCGAGCGGGCCGGCTGGGCGGTCGCCGACTACCGGCTGCTGCCGGCACGGCGTCCGGCCGCGCGGCCGACGGGCCGACCGCCCGGCCCGTCGGTCCCGGCCAGCCGCCGCGTCCTCGACGGCGTCGTCCTACTGCGCCCGGCCGCACCACCGCGAACCGTTACCGGCCAGGCGGTGTCATGAACGCGGCATCCGCGAGCGGGCGGGAACCGTGCCATCATCGGCGCCATGACCAGGATCGAAGTGGTGCGCGGTGACATCACCGAGGAGGACGTGGACGCGGTCGTGACGGCCGCCAACGAGTCGCTGCTCGGCGGTGGCGGTGTCGACGGCGCGATCCACCGGGCGGCCGGGCCCCGGCTCGCCGAGGCCGGTGCCGCCCTCGCCCCGTGCCTGCCCGGCGAGGCCGTCGCCACGTCCGCGTTCGACCTCGGGCCGCGGATCCGGCACGTCATCCACACCGTCGGGCCGGTCTGGGAGGGCGGCGACCACGGCGAGGCGGAGCTGCTGGCCTCCTGCTACCGGCGCGGTCTCGCGGTGGCCGACGAGATCGGCGCCCGCAGCGTGGCCTTTCCCGCGATCGCCACCGGCGTCTACGGCTTCCCACCGGACCGGGCGGCCCGGATCGCCGTGGCGACGATCCGGGAAACCGCCACCGAGGTCGAGCAGGTCCGGCTGGTCGCCTTCGACGCGGCGACCCGGGACCTCCTCGCCGCCGCGCTGCGGGACTGAGCACCACCCGACGGATCCCGCCGCCCCCGGGCGGTTCACTGCGCCGGGACAGGCCGGCGGTCAGCCGCCCGTGCCGAGGTCGGCCCGGTCGGCGGCGGCGCGGCCGGACTCCCAGCCCTCCCGGCTGTCGACCCGGCTGCCCCGGGCCCGGACCGTACGCGGGAAGACCCGGTCCATCGTCTCCCGCACCTGCTCGTCACGGGCGGCGAGCACCGGCAGCAGGTCGGTCGCCGCCACGGGACCGGGCTCCGCGACGGGGCCGGTGGGCCGGATCGCCTCCTCCAGCGCCGCCTTCGCGGCACCGGCCAGCCGCTCGCCGATCCGAACCGCGAACGCGACCAGGAACGACTGCCGGAACGCCTTGAGCCGGGCCCGGCCGGCCTTGCCGCCCGGCGGCTCGGCCCGCGCCATCGCCCGGTGCGCCTGGACCAGCAGCGACGCGTGGAGCAGGTCGACCGCGTCGATGTCGGCGTCGAAGCCGAAGACGGTCGCGAACCCGAACTCCGGTGACCACACCAGGTGGCAGCGGTTGGCCCGGGCCACCGCGTCCAGCAGCGACGCCTTCTCGCTCTCGTACGGGTGGTCGACGCCGATCCGTCGCGCGAACGGCACCACCGTCGCGGTGTCGTCCCGCGCCGCCGACAGCGCCTCGTCCAGGCTGTGCCGGGCGATCAGTTCCTGGGCCTTGGCTGTGTACGCCTCCGCCTCGGCCGGATAGGCGGTCGACTCCGCCTTGGCCAGCAGGGCGCGTACCCGGTCCAGCAGCCGGTGGTCGACCCGGCCGCGCGGGCCGGCGGTCCGGGCGGCGGTGCCGGGCGGCGGGATCAGGACCTCGATCGGCGGCAGTTCGGCCAGGATGCCGAGCAGGGTCAACACCAGATCGAGTACGGCCACCCGGTCGAGCTTCCACCGGCCGGCCAGGTCGCCGAGGTAGCCGCCGGAGTTTCGCCACCAGACGTGCGCGCCCAGCGCGTCGGCCTGGCTCAGCCACCGCTCGTCGACGCTCTCGCGCGGGAACCGGCGAAGATGGGCGGCGACCGCGTCGGTCACCAGGTGGGCGTGCGTCACGGTGCCGTTGCGGGCCACGACCCGGTGCAGTTCGACCGGCTGCCAGCCGCCCCGCCACAGCCGCGCGAACGCGTCGTGCAGGACGTCGACGAGTATCGGGTCGACCTCGGCGGCCGGGGCGACGGTCAGCGCGTCCAGCCCGGCCTCGTAGCCCACGCCGCCGCGGACCACCGCCTCGATCCTGTCCCGCACCGTAGTCACCCGGACCAGGGTACGGCGAACGTGGCGGCTCCCGCCGGCCACCGGCGTACGTCGCCTACTGCGACTGGCTCGCAACTGCATACGATAGGCAACCGTGGAGACGCGTTCCGGTACCCCGAGGCCGATCACCCGCTACGGCGACCCGGTCCTGCACCGGCGTTGCGCGCCGGTCACCGAGTTCGACGACGCCCTCGCGGCGCTGATCGACGACATGTTCGCCAGCATGTACGCCGCCGAAGGGGTGGGCCTGGCGGCCAACCAGATCGGCGTCGACGCCCGGATCTTCGTCGTCGACTGCCCCGACGCCACCGGCGTCCACACCGTCGCCCACGTGGTCAATCCCGTGCTGCACCTGCCCGACCAGCGGGAACTCGTGCTCGACTCCGAGGGCTGTCTGTCCGTACCGGGGGAGCGGGCCGACCTGGCCCGGGCCGCGACCGCCTCGGTCACCGGATTCGACCGGCACGGGGCGCCGATCCGCCTCGACGGCACCGGTACGCTCGCCCGCTGTTTCCAGCACGAGGTCGACCACCTCGACGGCCTCGCGTACGTCGACCGGCTGCCGGCCCGGCGGCGCAAGAAGATCCTCGCCGCCAGCGAAGGGCACCCCGGCGTCGGTGCCGGGGTCGACCCGGACCGGTGAGGGTGACGGCGGTCCGGCTGGTCGGGGGACGGCCCGGGCGGGTCAGTGGACCGACTTGGCCCGCAGGTGTGCGCGTTCGCCCTGCCGGCCGAAGAGGCTGAGCACCTCGACGGGACCGGGCTCGGCGCTGCCGAACCAGTGCGGCACCCGGGTGTCGAACTCGGCGGCCTCGCCCTCGCTGAGCACAAGATCCTTGTCGCCGAGGACCAGCCGCAACCGGCCGTTCAGCACGTAGATCCACTCGTAGCCCTCGTGGGTCTGCGGGTCGGGGTCCGGGCGGGCCGGAATGAGCAGCTTGTACGCCTGCACCCCGCCGGCGCGCCGGGTCAGCGGGATCATCGTCATCCCGTTGCGGGTGACCGGGCGCAGGTGGACCCGGGGGTCGCCGGTCGGTGGCGCGCCGACGAGTTCGTCGATCTGCACGCCGTACGCCCGGGCGAGCGGCAGGAGCAGTTCGAGGGTGGGGCGGCGCTGGCCGGATTCCAGCCGGGACAGGGTCGACACCGAGATTCCGGTCGTCGCGGCCAGGTTGGCCAGGGTGATCTCCCGCTGCCGGCGGAGCGTGCGCAGGCGGGGGCCGACCGCGGCGAGCACGCTGTCCAGGTTGTCGTCCATCACCCCAGGTTGCCACGACAGCAAGCCCGTTTGCCTCCTGATTTCGTTCCCAAGATCCCCTGCCCCAGGTCCCGTGCCCCAAGATCCCGGTGATCAGGGATCAAGTCGCGCGTGTCGTCGGCGCGTCCAGGCTCCAGTTCCCTGATCACCGGGATCTTGGGCGCCGGAAGGACTTGCGCTGACCGCGAACAGGTCGGCGGGAACGGCCCGCGTGGGAGCCAATGGATCTGCGCGGCGGACCGCCGCGCGCGAACCCGGGGAGGATCGCATGGCGCGGCTGGCGGCATACGACGGGATAGCGGACTGGTACGAGACCGAGTTCCTGGGCGAACAGGGTGATTCCGACCCGATCGGCGTCCGGCGCCTTCTCGCCGGCCTGTTGGGGCCCGGCACCGGCCGGTGCCTGGAGATCGGCTGCGGCACCGGCACCCACGCCGGGCAGATCCGCGAACTGGGCTGGACCCCGTTCGGCGTGGACCTCTCCGCCGGCATGCTGCGCCACGCCCGGGGCCGGTTGCCGATCGCCCGGGCCGACGCGCGACGGATCCCGGTACGCGACGACGCCGTACCCGCCGCGGTCACGGTGATGGTGCACACCGACATGCCCGACTACCCCGACGTCGTACGCGAGGCGGCCCGGGTCCTGCGGCCCGGCGGCGTGCTCGTCCACATCGGAGTGCACCCGGCGTTCTGTGGCGGGTTCGCCGACCGCGCCGACAGTGCCGCCGTCGTCATCAGGCCCGGTTACCTGGACACGTACTGGACCCATGAGTCCTGGACCGACCAGGGCGTACGCGACAAGGTCGGAGCCATGCACCGGCCGCTGCCCGAACTGCTGCACACGTTCCTCGACGCCGGGCTGGTGCTCGAACGGTTCGACGAGGGCGGCAGCCCCTGCCCGACCACGTTCGCGGTCCGGGCCCGCAAACCGGCGTAGGAATCGCTTCGGGTTCCCTGTCCCTGGCCACGGATCGTGGTCCGGCCGCCGCGACGCCGCTGGTCGCGTGAACTCTGCCGGATGGCGCGGCGGGCGGCCGCGAGCGGGTCGGCGTTGCGGGCCCTGCGGCGGCGTACGGCCAACACCGTGACCGCCGCGGCGGCCAGAACCACCGCGGCACCGCCGACGATCCAGACCCAGTCGCTCATGGCGTAGATCGTAGGGACGCCCGGATGCGCGGCGCCACCGGTCGATCACATGATGCCGATTGTGGACATGGAAGGGGGCGCCGGACCTGTCGTCCGGCGCCCCTGTCCACTCAGGGTCTAGCTGATGACGAGGTCACCGCCGGAGGCGGTCAGGTTGATCTCCTCGCTCACCGTGCCGTTCCAGTCGGACGAGAACAGCAGGCGCTCCCCGTCCCACACCGTGATCGACACGGTGTCGCGGCGGCCGGGACCGCCGTTGTCGGTCGCGCTGACCCGCAGGGTCAGCCCGGTCGCGACCTCGACCGGGTTCTGCGGGGTGGACAGGTCGAACAGCGACACGTTGTAGCGTGCCTGCGCGACCCGGGAGGTCCGCCCCTTCTCCGCGCCGTAGGACAGCAGCTCGGAGCCCTGGAACTTGTACCGCTTGTCACCCGAGCGGTAGCCGACCAGGACCTTGCCGACCAGCTTGCCGCTGGTGTTGTTGAACTTGGCGTCCAGGTTCAGCTCGATCCGGTGGTCGTCGTCGAGCGGGTAGGCGCCGGCCGTACGGCCGCCCTTGACGTAGCCCGTGCCGCTGAAGAGGACCCCGCTCGGGGCCACGACCTTGACGGTGCCGGTGGCGGTGCCGTTGTAGCGGCCGGCGACCACCGCGGTCACCTCGGTCGTGCCGATCGGCAGCGTGGCCACGCAGCCGGCGGAGCCGCCGGTCACGTCGGACGCCACGAGCTTGACCTCGGTGCTGCACAGCGTGGTGTCGCCCGCCTTGAAGGTGGCGGGCGTACCACGGACGTCACCGGACTCGCCGGTCACCTTCGCCTGGAGCATTACCTGGGCCGAGCCGGCCCCGTCGGTCGCGTACGCCAGCGTGTCGCCGGTGTAGGTGACCTCCGCCTCCTGGACCTGGTCGATGCGGATGTCCGCGTCGTTGAGGTCGAAGAAGACGTTGCCGATCGCCTCGATCTTGATCCGGGCGGTGGTCGTGGTGATGTTCGGCAGCGTCACGGTCGCGCTGCCGTTGTTGGCCGTCGACTCCGCCAGCACGTACGGGAAGGTCTTCGCGCCGTCGACCGACAGCGAGATCTTCACGTTGGTCGCGTTGACCGGGGCGACGTTGGTGTTGGCCACGTCCCAGGTGATCGACTGGGTCGAGCCGCCGAGCAGGAACGACGGGGTCACCTGCGAGGTGACCAGGAACGGTCCGGCCTCCGGGGCGAGCACCAGCGCGGTCTGCGCGCTGCCGACGCCGCCGCCACCCGGCCGGGTGTCCCGGGCGGTGAGCTTGAAGTGCATCGTCCGGTCGTTGTCGTAGCCGACCCAGTCCGCGGTCGGCAGGAACTCCGAGTAGCAGTCCACCAGTGCCGCCGGCACGTTGGACGCGCTGCCGCTGGCCGGCGGTGCCGGCGCGGCCGGGCAGGCGCCGGTCTTGGCGTTGGTGTTGTTGACCAGGATCTGCTTGACGTCGGGGAAGACCCGGGTCGGGTTGTTGCCGACCGCGTTCAGCCCCGGCGAGTGGTACTGCTGGGTGTCGGAGTCGCTGACGATGGCCGCCTCGCCGAAGACCCGGAACAGCGGGCCGTTGGTCTTGACGTTGTCGACCAGGCCGGTGCCGGCGCTGCTGCCACCGCTGATGCCGCCGCGGTCGTTCTGCTCCCACAGGTAGGTGAGGGCGTCGCCGTCGGCGTCGGTCGCGCTGCCGGTCAGGGCGAACGGCGTCCGGACCGGGATCGTGTACGTCTCCGGCACGGTGACGACCGGGGCGTGGTTGGCGGTCTCCTCGATCTTCCAGCCGCCGTTGTCGACCGGGCCGCCCTTGGCGGTCTCACCGACGAAGCCGGTGACCCCGTTGAGGTTGCCCAGGGTCAGCGACGTTACGTTGGTCTGCGCCAGCGGGCCGCCGTTGAAGGTGACCTGGAAGCCGTAGTCGTTGAGCGCGCCGCTGCCGCCGAACGCCGCGACGGTGACGGTGGCGCCGGCCGGCCAGCTGGCGATGCCCTCGATCGCGGCCTTGATGCCGGCGGTCGTGTAGTTGGTGCCGCGCACGATCGGCGCCGAGAGCTGGTTGCGGTAGCGGATGCTGAACGAGTCACCGTCGGTGTCGAAGTCCCGCAGCGAGACCGTCTGCACCTCGTTGATCGCCGGCCGGGCCGAGTTGATGAACGTGGTGATCTCGAAGAAGGTGCGCTGCGACCAGTACGGGTCGCTGTGCGGCTGCAGGTTGTCCTGCTGGCAGATGCCGGCGTACGCCATGATCGACGAACCGCTGCCCGGCTCGTACGAGTTCGTGGCGCTGCGGTTGCCACCGGAGCAGTTCCACTGGGTGCCGTTGAAGGTGTGGTTACCGGCGAACTGGTGGCCGATCTCGTGCGCCACGTAGTCGACCGCGAAGTAGTCGCCGATCGGGTTCGGCAGGCCGGTGCAGCCACGGGCCTTGCCGTCGCCGCCGACCACGCCGAGGCCGGCGACGCCGCCACCGGGCAGGCCGAAGCCGATGTGCCCGACGTCGTAGTTGCTGGCGCCGACGAGCTGGCCGAGGACGATCCGGTTGCGGTTCAGCGTGCCGCCGGTGCAGCCGGTCAGCTGCGCCTCGGTGTAGCACGGCGAGGCGCCGCACGGCCCGTTCGGGCCGGCGGCCATCTCGACCGTGTTCAGGTTCGTCTTGTCGGTGTCGTTGATCAGCACGAGCCGGATCGCGGTCTCGTCCTCGTAGATCTGGGTCACCCGGTTGATCAGCGTCACCTTGGCGGCGGTCACGTTGTCCGCGCCGAAGTAGTTCGCGTACGACGGGTCGGTGACCAGGGCCAGCCGGTAGGTGCGCAGCTTCACCTTCGGCCCGACCTCGGAGTCCTGCTGGAGCCCGGTGATCTCGTCCTCGAGGTCGTGGTGCATGTGCCCGACGTCCTCGCGCTCGACCAGCGGGCCCTTGGTGTTGACCAGGTCGTGGGCGTAGTAGCTGGCGTAGACGCTCTGGTCCCGGAAGTACGGGTCGACGTACCACGGGCCGTCCGACGAGCGGACCGACGCGTGGAAGCCGAGCGGCGTCAGGTCGGCGCGGATCGTCGCCGTCGCGTCGTCGAGACCCTTACCGGCGTACGTCTTGATGTCCGGGTGCTTGGCCGCCAGCCCCTCTTCCATGACCGGCGAGTCGACGACCTCGAACCGCTGCAGCTTGCCGTCGGGGGCAGGCACGGTCAGGACCAGCGGCGCCTGCTGCGTGGCGGCCCGGGCGGATTCGTCGGGTGCCCGCTCGAGTTGGCCGGCGATCATGTCGCGGTCGAGGGTGTACGCGGCCAGCTTCGTGGCCTGGATGTCGGCGGGCTGCCCGCCGCGGGCGGCGGCGGGCGCACCGTCCACCTTGTGCCACGGCCCGGTCGGGGCGGGCGGCGGCGCGGCGGTCGCCCCGGTCGGGCTCAGCGCCGGCAGCAGGGCCACCGCCAGTACGGCGGTCAGTGCGCCGGCGACCCGCCCGCGCCGGCCCCGGCCGGTAGGTGTCGGAGGGAATCTCAAGTTGTCGTCTCCTTCTGCCCCGGCGCGCGGCACACGCGCCGGTGTGGATCTTTCAGGGAGTCCTCCGACGCTAGGCCGCCCGTCATATCTGGCAACATCAGCCATACGGCCGGTACACAGGGGATTCACCCGATCGCTGACCGCCATTCACGATCGAATCGTTACAAGACCGTCTTCTTCGGGGCATGTATGGATGTCTCCTTCCCGCGAGCGGCCGCTCGGCCAGGTCCGAGGCGCCCGGGCGGCATACGCCTGTCGTGGCTGACAGCGAATTCAGTGTGGATACGCCGAATTCGCTGTGGGCCACGACAGCAATACCTGCCCGGCACCCAACCCGCGTGCGGCCCGGAGGCCGGTTGCGGAAGATGGGATACGTGGTCGACGACAGCGGTGAGTCCGCCGAGCAACGCCTGTACGACGCAGCGACGCGGTGGGACGTCGATTCCGGGTACGGCCCGGCGGACATGATCGATGCCGCCTGCCGGGCGCTGGTCGACGGGCTGGACTCACCGGCGCTGCGCGAACTCGCCGGCACGTCGGCGCGGGACTCCTCGTGGGACATCCGCGAACTCGTCCGCACGGCGTTGGACGAACTCCGGATTCCCCGCCCGGGCGCTGTTCCCACCGGCTACGCCGTGGCGGCGGGCGGCGGGACGACCCGCCGGCCGGGAGTCGACTCGCTCCGGCTGGAGGTGCGGCCGGCGCAGAGCCCGGCCGGCGGCGACTTCCAGGTGCTCGTCCACGTGAACGGCGCGGAGATGACGTCCGCCGGCGCCGGGCTCGGCATGGATCCGTACGACCTGCTCGTTCCGACGAGTGGCCTGGCCGCCGCCGACCGGCCGCGCACCGTACCCATCGCCCGCTGCACGTGCGGCGTCTACGGCTGTGCGTCCACCGACGTCACCATCACCCGCGACGGCGACCGGGTGCACTGGGAGTGGTCGAAGGAGGTGCCCATGCACCGGGCCGTCACCTTCGCGGCGACCGGATACGACGCCGAACTCGCCCGGGTCGCCGCCGACCACTCCTGGGAGACCCCGGCACGGACCGCCGGACGTCTCGTGCTGACCGGTATCGACCGGGAACGGCTGCTCGGCCACGGGCTCAGAGCCGACTGGGTCGCCCATTCCTACGGCGACGACGACACGTTCCGGATCGCGCTCGGACTCGACGACGACTACCAGATCTTCGTCGACATCCCCGTACGCGGCCGTGGCCCCGAGGAACTCGCACGCGAGGTGTGCGCCACCCTGGCCCGTCCACCCGCCAGGTGGCGCGCCACCTGGCACGCGATCAAACCGACGCTGACCGGGCCACCGAAGATCGCGGGGCGGTCCTGGCGGCCGTTCAGATACCGCTAGCCTCACGCCATGACGTACCCGTGGGGCGACTCGCGCCGCGCGTTCACCGACGCGGCGGAGTGCTTCGTCCGCACCGCCGCCCTCGTCGGCGACCGGTGGGACCGGCCCGGGCTGGGGGAGTGGGACGTACGCGCCCTCGTCGGCCACACCAGCCGCTCCCTGCTGACGGTCGAGGCGTACCTCGCCCGACCGGCGGCGACCGTCGAGGTCGCCTCCGTCGCCGGCTACTACCGCGCCATCCGGACCGCCGCCGCCGGCCCGGACGCCGCGGCCCGGGGGCGTGCCGCAGGGGCCGCCCTCGGTGCCGACCCGGCGGCCGCGGTGGCGGAGATCGCCGCCCGGGTGCTGCCGCTCGTCGAGGCACGCGACGGTACGGAACCGGTGACCACGATCGCCGGCGGCATGCGGCTCGGCGACTACCTGCCGACCCGGACGTTCGAGCTGACCGTCCACACGGCCGACCTCGCCACCGCACTGGACCTGCCGGCGGTGTTGCCTCCGACGGCCGCCGCCCAGGCGCTGCGTGTCGTCGCCGACCTCGCCGCTCCGGACGGGCTGGCCGGTCCGTTGCTGCTCGCCGCCACCGGCCGGTCGGGGCTGCCGGCGGGCTTCTCGGTGCTCTGAGGTCGTGGTGATCGTCTGCGGCTCAGACAGTCCTGGTACGGCGTGTCGAGTGCCTGAACCGCAGACGATCGAGGCCGATCGTCTCGCGAGACGAGGGCGCGCCCGGCAGGATTCGAACCTGCGGCCTTGAGATTAGAAGTCTCCTGCTCTATCCGCTGAGCTACGGGCGCCTGTGCCGCGCCAGCAGGCTACCGCCCGCCAGTGGATGGCTGGTTACCGGTACGGCGAGGTGCTGGCCAGGTCATCCTAGGTTCCGGGCCGGCGGCAGACGAGCACAATCCGGCCTCGGCCGATCTCACACCCGCCCCGCCGCCGGCGTGAAGAAAGCGTTACGGGCTCCGCACAGCGAAGGCGCGGAGTCCGAAACAGCCTGTTCTAAGCTTCGCGGTCACCAGATCCGGCGCTGGCCGGGTCGTCGACCACGGAGCAGCCATGGCCTTCCCGACCGCTGTCCGCCCCGACACGACCGACCGCAACCCGTCCCGCCGTACCGGCCGGTGGATCGACCACTGGGAGCCGGAAGATCCCGCATTCTGGGCGTCGACCGGCAGGCGGGTCGCCCGCCGCAACCTCGTCCTGTCGATCTTCGCCGAGCACCTGGGTTTCTCGGTCTGGGTGATCTGGAGCATCGTCGCGGTCAACCTGAACAGCGTCGGGTTCGCGTTCACCGAGAGCCAGCTCTTCTGGCTGGTCGCGATCCCGAACCTGGTCGGGGCGACGCTGCGGCTGCCGTACACGTTCGCGGTGCCGAAGTTCGGCGGCCGGAACTGGACGATCGTGTCCGCGCTGGTCCTGGTCGTGCCGTGCGTCGCGCTGGCGTTCGCGGTCTCCGGCCCGGGTACGTCGTTCGGGACGATGCTGTTCGTCGCGGCACTGGCCGGCGTCGGCGGCGGCAACTTCGCCTCGTCGATGACGAACATCTCGTACTTCTATCCCGAAAAGGACAAGGGCTGGGCGCTCGGCCTGAACGCGGCCGGCGGCAACATCGGGGTGGCGGTGGTGCAGGCACCGTTCGTGGTGTCGGCGGTCGTGACCGCCGGAGCCGGCATCCACCTGGCCCGGGCCGGCTGGATGTGGGTGCCGCTCGCGCTGCTGTCCGCCTTCCTGGCCTGGCGCTACATGGACAACCTGTCGGTGGCCCGGACCGACTTCGGCTCCAGTGTCGTGGCGGCGAAGCGCCTGCACACTTGGGTGATGTCGTTCCTCTACATTGGCACGTTCGGCTCGTTCATCGGCTACGCGGCCGCCTTCCCGCTGCTGATCAAGGGGCAGTTCCCCGAGGTGAACGTGACGACGTACGCGTTCCTGGGCGCCCTGGTCGGATCGCTGGTGCGGCCGATCGGCGGCCGGCTCGCCGACCGGGTCGGCGGTGGGGTGGTGACCGCCGCCAGCTTCCTGGCGATGGGGCTCGGCGTGCTCGGTGTGGTGGGCGCGCTGCGGGTGGGCAGCTTCGGGCTGTTCCTGGCCTGCTTCATGGTGCTGTTCCTGGCGACCGGGGTCGGCAACGGCTCGACGTACCGGATGATCCCGGCGATCTTCCGGCACGGTGTGGACCCGGCCGACGCCGCCGCCACCGCGACGATGAAACGCCAGGCCGCCGCCGCGATCGGGATCATCTCGGCGGTCGGCGCGTACGGCGGGTTCCTGGTGCCGCGGACGTACGGATGGTCGACGTCGGCGTTCGGGTCGATCGAGCCGGCCCTGTTCGTCTACGTCGGCATCTACGCCGTGATGATCGCCGTCACCTGGTGGTTCTACCTGCGCCGGAGCACCGAGATGGCGAAGGCGGGCGTGTGACCGGGCACGGCGCGGTGACCGAGCGCGGCGAGGGAACCCCGGCAATCTCGGGCACGGACACCCACTGTCCGTACTGCGCGCTGCAGTGCGCCCAGCGCCTGCACGGTGAGCCGCTCGCCGCCGAACCCCGGGCATTTCCCACCAACAACGGCGGAATGTGCCAGAAGGGCTGGACGAGCACCGAGCTGCTGCGGGTGCCGGACCGCCTCACGACCCCGCTGCGTCGCACCGCGTCGGGATTCGAGCCGGTCGGCTGGGACGAGGCACTGGACGACATCGCCGCCCGGGTCGGCGCGCTGCGCGCGGCGTACGGCCCGGACGCCATCGCCGTCTTCGGCGGCGGCGGGCTGACCAACGAGAAGGCGTACCAGCTCGGCAAGTTCGCCCGGTTGGCGTTGCGGACCCGGCTCATCGACTACAACGGACGGTTCTGCATGTCGTCGGCCGCGGCGGCCGGGAACCGGGCGCTCGGTGTCGACCGTGGACTGCCGTTCCCGCTGACCGACCTGCGCGACGCCGACGCCGTCCTGCTGCTCGGCAGCAACCTGGCCGACACCATGCCGCCCGCCGTCCAGCACCTCGGCCCGGTCCGGGAACGGGGCGGGCTCGTCGTCGTCGACCCGCGCCGCTCGTCGACCGCCCGGCTGACCGACGACGGCGCCGGCGAGCACCTGCAACCCCGGCCCGGCACCGACCTCGTACTGCTGCTCGGGCTCCTGCACCTCGTGCTCGGGGGCGGGCTCGCCGACCTGGCCTACCTGCGGGACCGGGTCGACGGCCTCGACGGGGTACGCCGCAGCGTGGCCGAGTGGTGGCCGGAGCGGGTCGCGGACGTCACCGGCGTCGCCGAGCCGCGACTGCGCCGGGTCGCGGCGCTGCTCGCCGACGCCGCCGCCCACCGGGGCGGTCGCGGCGTCTTCGTGCTGACCGGGCGCGGTGTCGAGCAGCACGTCGACGGCACCGACACGGTCACCGCCGCGATCAACATCGCGCTGGCGCTCGGCGCCGTCGGGGCCGGGCGGGGCGGGTACGGCGCGATCACCGGCCAGGGCAACGGGCAGGGCGGCCGCGAACACGGCCAGAAGTCCGACCAGTTGCCCGGCTACCGGATGATCGACGACCCGGCGACCCGGGCCCACGTGGCCCGGGTCTGGGGCGTCGACCCCGACCTGATCCCCGGCAAGGGCGTGCCGGCCGTCGAACTGCTGTCGATGCTCGGCGCCCCGGGCGGGCCACGGGCGCTGTTCGTGCACGGCAGCAACATCGTCGTCAGCGCGCCGGACGCCGCGGCGGTCCGCCGCCGGATCGAGGCGCTGGACCTCGTCGTCGTCTGCGACCTGGTGCCGTCGGAGACGGCCCGGCTCGCCCACTACGTCCTGCCGGTCACCCAGTGGGCCGAGGAGGAGGGCACCATGACCAACCTCGAAGGACGGGTGCTGCGCCGCCGGAAGGCCGTCGACCCGCCGCCCGACGTACGCTCCGAACTGGAGATCTTCGCCGGGCTGGCCGGCCGGCTGGCGGCGCCCGGAACGTGGTCGACCGAACCCCGCGAGGTCTTCGACGAGCTGCGCCGGGCCAGCGCCGGTGGGCGCGCCGACTACGCGGGCATCAGCTACGCCCGGCTCGACGCGGGGGAGGCGCTCTACTGGCCGTGCCCCGACGAGACCCATCCGGGCACCCCGCGCCTGTTCCGGGACGGGTTCCCGACCCCGACCGGCCGGGCCCGGATGGTGCCGGTACGTGCGGTCGGCCCCGCCGACGACGTACGCGCCGACGCCCCCGTCTACCTCGTCACCGGCCGGCTGCTCCAGCACTACCAGTCCGGTGCGCAGACCCGCCGGGTCGCCCGGCTCAACGACTCCCAGCCCCACGCGTACGTCGAGATCCACCCCAACCTCGCCGACCGGCTCGGGATCGACGCGGCGGTGGACCTGCGGCTCACCTCGGACCGCGGCTCGATGGTCGCGCCGGCCCGGATCAGCCCCGACATCCGGCCCGACACCGTCTTCGTCCCGTTCCACTTCGCCGACGCCGGCATGGTCAACGCCCTGACCAACGACGCGACCGACCCGGTCTCGGGGATGCCGGAGTTCAAGGTCTGCGCCGTCCGGGTCGAGGTCGCCGACGGCACGGCGGGGGAGGTGCCGCGGTGAGGATCGTGATCGTCGGCGCCGGCATGGTCGGCCACCGGCTCGCCGACGAACTCGTCCGCGCCGCCGGGGCCGGTGCCTCCCGGGCCGCTGATGACCGGGCCGGCGGCGACCTCCACGTGATCCTGCTCGGCGACGAGGCGCACGAGCCGTACAACCGGGTCATGCTGTCGGAACTCCTCGCCGGCCGGATCGACCTGGCCGGGATCGAGCTGCCCCGGCTCGACCCGGACCGGGTCCGGGTACGCCTCGACGCACCCGTCCGCGCCATCGACCCGGCCCGCCGCGAGGTCGTCACCGACACCGACCGGATCGGCTACGACCACCTGGTCCTGTGCACCGGCGCCCGCCCCCGGATACCGGACGTACCGGGACTGCGTGACGGGCTGCCCGGCGGGGCGTACGCCGTGCGGCGGGTCGACGACGTACGGGACATCTCGGCCGCCGCGCTCAACGCCCGCCACGCGATCGTCGTCGGGGTCGGACCGCTCGGCGTCGAGGTCGCCTGCGCGCTGCGGCATCGCGGCACCGCCGTCAGCCTGCTGGCCCCGGAGTCCGCGATGCTGAACCGCGACCTCGACGAGCCGGTCGGCGAGATCGTCGCCCGCACCGCCGGCGACCTCGGCATCGGCTTCGTCCGGGACGCCGAACTCGTCGCGGTCGAGGCCGACGGCGGCCACGTCACCGCCGTACGGCTGGCCGACGGCCGGCGGGTCGACTGCGACCTGCTCGTCCTGGCCTGCGGCGCCGGCCCCGACACCGACCTCGCCGCCCGCGCCGGCCTGCCGACCGACCGGGGGATCGTGGTGGACGACCAACTGCGTACCGGCGACCCGCACGTGTCCGCGATCGGCGACTGCGCGCAGACCCCGGACGGAGTCAGCGGCCTGATCGCGCCGGGCTGGGCCCAGGCCCGCGCCCTCGCCCGCCGGCTGCTGCGCGGCGAACCGGTCGGGCCCATCCCGATCGAGGGTGCGACGATGCGGCTCAAGGCGGTCGGGATGAGCGTGGTGACGATGGGCGTACGCGCCTCGACGGCCCGCGACGCCGACCGGGTGCTGGTGCTCGACGACCGTCGGGCCCGCCGCCACGTCGAGGTGGTCGTCCGCGCCGGCACCCTGATCGGGCTGACCTGTGTCGGCGCACCGGAGATGGCGGCGCGGCTGGCCAGCCAGTACGACCGCCCCGGCATCGTGCCGCCCGACCCGCTCGCGCTCCTGCTCGCCGACGCCCCGCGCGAGGCCAACCCGTCGCCGACGACGATGCCCTCGTCCACCACCGTCTGCCGCTGCAACGGCGTCACCAAGGGCGACCTCGTCCACGCCTGGTCGGACGGGTGCACGTCGGTCGACGCGCTGGTGGCGGACACCCGGGCCACCAGCGGCTGCGGCGGCTGTCGCGAACTGGTGTGCGGGATCGCGCGGTGGCTGGAGCGGTCCGATCCGCCCCTCACAGCCAGCCGGCTCGCCGCGTGAGGCAACCGTCGTTGGCCGGTAACAGCGGGAGCGAAGACATGAAACCCCTGATCCCTACGGTCTGAGCCATGACGGCAAGGAAGCGGCTCGTCGTGGCCGGAGCGGGCATGGTCGCACAGCGCCTGGTCGAGGCACTGGTCGAACGCGGCGCCGACACGGAGTGGGACATCGCGGTCTTCGGCGAGGAGAGCCGCCGCCCGTACGACCGGGTGGCCCTGACCTCGTACTTCGCCGACCTGGACCCGGACAACCTGCTGCTCGGCGACCCCGGTCTGTGGACCCGGCCCGGGGTCCGGCTGCACCGCGACACACCGGTGACCGCGATCGACCCGGCCCGGCGTACGGTCACCGCCCGCGGCACCGCGCACCGCTACGACGCCCTCGTGCTCGCCACCGGCTCCTACGCCACGGTTCCCCCGGTCGAGGGCAGCGACCTGCCCGGCTGTTTCGTCTACCGGACCGTCGACGACGTCGCGGGCCTGCGCACCTGGGTGCTGCGCCGGCAGGAGCAGCTCGGCCGGCCGGTGCGCGGCGCGGTGGTCGGCGGCGGCCTGCTCGGGCTGGAGGCCGCCGGGGCGCTCACCGCGCTCGGCGCCACGACGACCGTCGTGGAGTTCGCCGACCGGCTCATGCCGGTGCAGCTCGACCAGGGTGGCGGGGCGGCCCTGCGGCGCATCGTCGAGGGACTCGACGTGACGGTCCGCACCTCGACCGCGACGTCGAGCCTGCGGGCCGGCCGGGACGGCAACGTCGCCCGGATGGTCTTCGCCGACGGCGACACCGTCGGGGTCGACGTGGTCGTCTTCGCCACCGGCGTACGGCCCCGCGACGAACTGGCCCGCGCCGCCGGCCTCGCCGTACACGAGCGCGGCGGCGTTCTCGCCGGATCCGACTGCCGCACCAGCGACCCCGACGTCTTCGCCGTCGGCGAGGTCGCCCACGTCGCCGGCCGGGTCTGGGGCCTGGTCGGACCCGGGTACGCGATGGCCGAGGTCGTCGCCGACCGGCTGGTGGGCGGCGCCGCCACCTTCACCGGCGCCGACCTCTCCACGAAGCTGAAACTCCTCGGCGTCGACGTCGCCAGCTTCGGCGACGCGTTCGCGGCCACCGCCGGCAGCCTGGAGGTCGTGTACGCCGACCCGGTCGCCGGCGTCTACAAGAAGCTCGTCCTCAGCGACGACGCGTCGACCCTGCTCGGCGGGATGCTGGTCGGCGACGCGTCGGCGTACACGGGCCTGCGGCCGATGGTCGGCGGCTCGCTGGGCGGCGACCCGACCGGCTGGCTGCTGCCGGACGGGGTCGAGCCGCCCTCGTCGACGGAGCTGCCGGACGCGGCCACCGTCTGCTCGTGCAACAACGTCACCGCCGGCACGATCCGCCGCGCGGTGACCGACCAGGGCCGCACCGACCTCGCCGGGGTGAAGGCGTGCACGAAGGCCGGCACCAGCTGCGGGTCCTGTGTGCCACTGGTCAAGCGGCTGCTGAACGCCGAACTGGCCCGGGCCGGCGTCGAGGTGAGCGACAACCTGTGCGAACACTTCGCCCACAGCCGGGCGCGGCTGTTCGACATCGTGCGGGTCAGCGGCATCACCACGTTCAGCGAACTGCTCGACCGGCACGGCCGGGGGCGTGGCTGCGACATCTGCCGGCCGGTCGCGGCCTCGATCCTGGCCTCGCTCGGGCACGGGCACGTGCTCGACGGCGAGAACGCCGCGTTGCAGGACACCAACGACCACGTGATGGCCAACCTCCAGAAGGACGGCACCTACTCGGTCGTGCCCCGTATCCCCGGCGGTGAGATCACCCCGGAGGGCCTGATCGCGATCGGTGAGGTGGCCCGCGACTTCGACCTCTACACGAAGATCACCGGCGGGCAGCGGATCGACCTGTTCGGGGCGCGGATCGAGCAACTGCCGGCGATCTGGTCCCGGCTCGTCGACGCCGGCTTCGAGTCCGGCCACGCGTACGGCAAGTCGCTGCGCACGGTGAAGTCGTGCGTCGGCCAGAGCTGGTGCCGGTACGGCGTACAGGACTCCGTCGGCCTCGCGATCGCGCTCGAACTGCGCTACCGGGGGCTGCGCTCCCCGCACAAGCTCAAGCTCGGTGTCTCCGGCTGCGCCCGGGAGTGCGCCGAGGCGCGCGGCAAGGACGTCGGCGTCATCGCCACCGACCGGGGCTGGAACCTCTACGTCGGCGGCAACGGCGGCTTCACGCCCCGGCACGCCGTCCTCTTCGCCGAGGACCTGTCGACCGAAGACCTGGTCCAGGCCATCGACCGCTTCCTCATCTACTACATCCGTACCGCCGACCGGCTGCAACGGACCGCACCCTGGCTGGAGTCGGTCGAGGGTGGGGTCGACGCCGTACGCGCCGTCGTCTTCGACGACAGCCTCGGCATCGCCGCCGACCTCGACGCGGCGATGAGCGCCCACGTCGGCGGCTACGAGGACGAGTGGGCGGCGACGCTGCGGGACCCGGAGAAGCTGCGCGGCTTCAGCTCGTTCGTCAACGCCGCCGACGAACCCGACCCGGATCTGGCGTACGTACGGGAAAGGGGCCAGAAGCGGCCCGCGACCCGGGCCGAACGCGCGGTCCTGATCGCCGGCGGCTCGCTGCCGGTCCGGACGGCGGGCGTCCTGTGAGCGAGCGGAGCGAGCGGGCCGGTTGGTTCAGTGTCGTTCACGGCGGTGCCGAGCGGAGCGAGGTGACGCTGTGAGCGAGCGGGCCGGTTGGCGGCGGGTGTGTGCGGTCGGTGATCTCGTGCCGGACCGGGGGAGGGCGGCGCTGGTCGACGACGAGCAGGTGGCCGTCTTCCTGCTCGCCGACACCGGCCGGGTGCACGCGGTCGCGCACCGCGACCCGTTCAGCGGCGCGAACGTGATGGCGCGCGGGCTGGTGGGTACGCGCGGGGAGCGGCCGACGGTCGCCTCGCCGATGCACAAGCAGGTCTTCGACCTGCGCACCGGCGAGTGCCTGGACGACCCGACGGTCCGGCTCCGGGTCTGGCCGGCCCGGGTCACCGACGGCTGGGTGGAGGTGCGGCCGTGACCGAGCGCAGCGAGGGGGTCGTGAGCGAGCGCAGCGAGGGGGCACCGTGACCGGGCTCGGGCCGGTGCTGGCCGGGACCCGCGTCCTCGTCACGGCGCAGCGCCGCGCCGACGAACTGGCCTCGGCGTTGCAGCGGCGGGGCGCCTCGGTGACGATCGCCGCGTCGATCGGGGTGGAGTCACACATTGACGAGGCGACGGTCCTCGACCGGACCCGCGAGTTCATCGCCGCCCCGGCCGACATCGTCGTCGTCACCACCGGCATCGGGTTCCGGAGCTGGCTGGACGTGGCCGAGACCTCCGAACTCGGCGAGGAACTGGTCAAGGCGCTGTCCCGCAGCCGGCTCATCGCGAGAGGGCCGAAGGCCCGGGGTGCCCTGCAGGCGGCGGGGCTGACGCCGGACTGGGTCGCCGAGTCGGAGACGTCGGCCGAGATCGGCGACTTCCTGTCCGCCGAGGGGATCGGCGGGCAGCGGGTCGTCGTACAGCATCACGGGGCCGGCGACGACGGGCTGGAGGAGCGGCTGACGGCGGCCGGGGCGGCCACGACCGGGCTGGTCGTCTACCGGTGGGGTGCGCCGCCGGACCCGACCGCGGTGCAGCATTCGGTGCGCGAGACGGCCGCCGGCGGCTACGACGCGGTGGCGTTCACCTCGGCCCCGGGCGCGGCGGCCTGGCTGCGGGCCGTACGCGAGCAGGAGGTCGCGGAACAGGTCGTCGCGGTCGGCCGGTGCGGGCGTACGGTCTTCGCGTCGGTCGGCAACGTGACCGCCGAACCGCTGCGTACGGCGGGACTGGAGCCGATCGTCCCGGAGCGGGCCCGGCTCGGCGCGCTCGTCCGGGCGATCATCATGCGGCTCGGCGACGACTCCGACAGCATCGGCACACCGGCCGGGCGGCTGCGGATCCGGGCCACCGCGGCGACCCTGGACCACCGGGTGCTTCCCGTGTCGCCGGGCGGCCTCTGCCTGCTGCGGTCGCTGGCCGAGCGGCCCGGTGCCGTGCGGTCCCGCGAGGAGTTGCTCGCCGACCTGCCGGGTGGTTCCAGCGACCCGCACACGGTGGAGATGGCGGTCGGCCGGCTGCGTGACATCGTCGGTCGGGACGTCGTGCAGACCGTCGTGAAGCGTGGATACCGGCTGGCGGTTCCGTCGTGAGCGGGCGGAACGGGGCGGGGGTGTGAGCCGCCCGCTGGTGGCCGTCAGCCACGGGACCCGGGATCCGCGTGGGCAGGCCGCGATCCGGGCGCTGGTCGGCGCGGTCCGCCGGCGCCGGCCCGACCTCGACGTCCGCGAGGCGTTCGTCGACGTCCAGGCCCCGGACCTCGGCGCCGTGCTGGACAGGGCCGGCCCGGCGGCCGTGGTCGTGCCGCTGCTGCTGGCGCCCGGACACCACGTACACGTCGACGTCGCCCGCGCGGTCGCGGCGGCCGGCGCGGTCGCGGCGCCGGCGCTGGCCCCCGACGACGGGATCGCGGCGGTCCTCGTCGACCGGCTGCGTGGCTGCGGTGCGGGCACCGACGACACGGTGGTCCTGGCGGCGGCCGGCTCCAGCGACGTACGGGCCCGGCCGGCCGTCGAGGAGACCGCCCGCCGGGTCGCGGCACTGTGGGGAGCGCCGGTCGAGGTCGGCTGTCTCGGCGGTACGGGCGAGCCGCTGCACGCGGTGCTCGCCCGGTCGTGGCGTCCGGGGCGGCGGGTGGTGTGCGCGGCGATGCTGATGGCGCCGGGGTTCTTCCACGACCGGCTCCGGTCGGCCGGCGCCGACCTGGTCACCGGCCCGCTGCTCGACGGCCGCCGGCCGGATCCGCGCCTGGTCGGCCTCGTCGTCGAACGCTACGAGGCGGCCCTCGCCGCCACCCTGGCCGGTTCCGGGGTGATCTCCGGCTGACCCGGTCGATGCCGGTCGCGGGCTGGGAAAATAGAGTCCTGACGACCCGCTGGCGCACCGGAGGAGTTTCAGCCTTGTCCACCCAGCCCGACAGCTACTTCATCCGGATCGACGAGAACCGCTACCGGCCGACCGAGTTGACCGGTGGCGCGTGGGCGCTGACCGAGCAGCACATCAGCCCGATGATCGGGCTGATCGTGCACGCGATCGACCGGTACGTCGCCGGCCGGGCACCGGACGGCATGGTCGTCGGCCGGATCAGCGTCGACATCCTCGGGGTCGTCGGGCTGGAGGACTTCGACCTGCACGTGGAGACCGTACGGCCGGGTCGCACGATCGAACTCGTCGAGGCCACCGTGGTCGCCAAGGACCGGCCCGCCGTACGGGCCCGGGTGTGGCGGCTCAGCGCCCACGACACCTCGTCCGTCGCCGGCGGTCAGGGCGAGCGGCTGCCCAGCCCCGACGACCTGGCCCGCTGGGCGATGTCGGAGACGTGGTCGGGCGGATACATCTCCTCGCTGGACGTGCGACCGGTCGGGGCGCCGACGCCGGGCCGGACCACCGCGTGGGTGTCGACGCCGGCCCGGCTCGTCGCCGGTGAGCCGAGCAGCACCCTGGCCCGTTTCGTCGGCCTGGTCGACACCGCCAACGGGATCGCCGCCCGTCAGCCGCCGACGGAGTGGCTGTTCCCGAACCTGGACCTGTCGATCCACCTGTTCCGGCAGCCGGCCGGAGAGTGGGTCGGGCTGGACACCACCGTCGTCTTCGGCGCCCACGGGCAGGGCCTGACCAGCACCGTCCTGCACGACCTGGCCGGCCCGGTCGGGCACGCCGAGCAGATCCTCACCGTCCGGCCGGCGCGCCGCTGACCCGCGTCACTCCGCGGCCGGGACCGGCTTCCCGGTCGACCCGTCCGGCGGCGGCCCGGACATCTCCGTCGCCGCCGACTCGACGAACGCGGTGACCCACCGGCCGACCTCGGTGAACACCCGTTCTCGTACGGCCGGGCCGCTCAGCGTCAGGTCGTGCATGCCGCCGTCGAAGCGGACGAGGGTGACGTGGCGGCCGAGGCGGGGCGCCCACCGGACCATGTGCTCGACGTCGAGGACGGCGTCGGCCAGCGACGCCGACTCGTGGTAGACCGTGCCCCGGAAGCTGCGGGTCGAACAGGCCAGCAGGACGGGTACGTCGATCGCCAGGCCGTGCCGGACCCGCTGCTGCGCCGACCGGATCGCGGCCAGCCACGCGGCCCGGACCGGGAACCCGCCGAGCGGCTTCCACTGCAGGTCGTACGTCCACTCGCCACGGTGTTCGGCGTGCAGGGTCTGGCCGTACACGGGGGACAGGCCACTCGGGACGATCCGGTACGGGGCGCGGCGGGCGAGTTGGGAGACGGCTGCCGCCAGTGGCCGGCGGACCAGCCAGGACGCGTTGAGGTCGAAGAACGGGCTGTTGAGGAAGAGGCCGTCGACCAGGTCCGTCCCGCTCCGGGCGTGGGTCCACAGGGCGGTGATCAGGCCGCCGGTGGAGTGCCCGTTGACCAGCAGCGTGCGGTTGCCGTCGACCTCCCGGACGATCCGGGCGGCGGCGTCGAGTTCGGGGAAGTAGTCGGCGATCGAGCGGCAGAAGTTCGGAGTCTGGTGGGGGAGCAGGCTGCGACCGTACTTGCGCAGGTCGAGGGCGTAGAAGTCCCAGCCCCGCCGGGCGAAGAAGTCGGCGAGGTGGGTCTGGAAGAAGTAGTCGACGAAGCCGTGCACGTAGAGGACGGCGCGGCCGGTGCGATCGGTGGCCCGCCGCCGCACCAGGGTGGCGACGACCGGTCCCTCGTCGTCGTGGCCGAGGTCGATGGTCCGCCGCTCGTAGGACGGACCGAGGATGTCCTCGTCCCAACTCCCGCTCATGTCGCGACGTTACCGCGCGCGGCGGTCCGGGGCGCGGCATGCGGCCGGCTCCGTAGCAGACGGAGCCGTGATCAGGGCGTTTTCCACAGGCGGGTCGGCGGTCCACAGATCCGGCGCCGGTGGTGTCGGAGCGGGCCGGGGCCGGGCCAGTCTGGGGCTCCGCTACTGATTCGTGGAGGGGTCTTGTACGACACCAACGTGACAATCATCGGAAATGTGCTGACCGCCCCGGAATGGCGGCGTACGACGCAGACCGGCACCCTGGTCGCCAACTTCAAGGTCGCGTCGACCGCGCGCCGGCTCGACCGGGAGAACAACCGCTGGGTCGACGGCAACAGCCTGCGGGTACGCGTCAACTGCTGGCGCAAGCTCGCCGAGGGCGTCGCCTCGTCGCTGATGGTCGGCGACCCGGTCGTCGTGGTCGGCCGGATGTACACCCGGGACTGGACCGACGCCGACGGCAACCACCGGACCATGTACGAGCTGGAGGCCGTCGCGGTCGGGCACGACCTGTCCCGTGGGCGGGCCAAGTTCGTCCGCAACCGGCCGGCGCTGTCGACGAGCGCGGTGGCCGACCCGGAGGCCGAGTCGCGGGTGCAGGGGCAGGAGACCGAGCCGGTCCCGGCCGCCGAGGCCCCGGCCCGGCGCGACAGCCTCTTCGACGACGATCCGGACTTCGCCGACGTGCCGGCGGCACCGCTGCCGCAGTACGACCCGCTCGCCGAGGTGCGCGGCACCGGGTTCCCGCCGGGCGGGGCAGCGGCGAGCGGCGACGGCGACGCCCCGGCACCGTCCGGCGGTGGCGACCGGTTCGGCCCGGGTGACGGTGTCGACGGGCTGCCCGGCGCCGATGGGCTGCCCGGCGCCGGCGGCGAGCCCGGGCTACGGTCCGGGACCGAGGGGGAAGGCGAGCCCGGCCTACGGTCCGGAACCGAGGGGGAACCGGAGGAGCCGTTGTCCGGCGGCCGGCGCGGGGATGCCGGCGACGGGCCGGGCGAGGGCCAGCCGGAAGCGTCCGGACCGCGCACCGACCTGCCGGAGCCGGCCGGTCTGGTGGCGCGGGGACGCCGGGGCCGGGCCCGCGTCCCGGTGCCGGCCTGACGCGGACCGGGCGGGCCGCCGTTCGGCGGCAGCCCGCCCGGGGCCGTGGGCGGAACGGCCACCGGCGGCCCGCCCGGAGGCCGATGGGGACCCGGCGCCGCCAGAGCGGGTGGCGGGCGGCCGGGGCATAGGCTTCCCGAGGAGGTGATCGACATGGGGACGGACGTGATCGTCGTCGGGCTGGGCAGCATGGGCGCGGCCACCGCCCATCAGCTCGCGAGTCGCGGGCTCCGGGTGGTCGGCATCGACCGGTACCGGCCGCCGCACACCAACGGCGCCCACGCCGGCGGCTCCCGGATCATCCGGCTGGCCTACGCCGAGGGTGTCGCCTACGTGCCGCTGCTGCGCCGGGCCTACGAACTGTGGGCGGCTATCGAGCGGTCCTCCGGCGTCGACCTGCTGACCCCGACCGGCGGGCTGATGCTGGGCCGACCCGACTCGTCGATGGTCGCCGGCGCACTTGCCTCGGCCCGCACCCACGGGCTCGCCCACGAGTTGCTCGACGCCGCGCAGATCCGCCGTCGCTTTCCGGTGTTCGCCCCGCGCGACGACGAGGTCGGCGTCTACGAGGAGGTCGCCGGGTTCGTGCGGCCGGAGGCGACGGTGGCGACCCTGCTCGACCTCGCCGGGCGGGCCGGTGCCGACCTGCGCTACGGCGTACGGGTCACCGGCTGGTCGGCGGGTCCGGGCGGGGTGACCGTCCGCACCGACGAGGGCGAGCTGACCGCCGGCCGGCTGGTGCTCTGCCCCGGCGCCGGAGCCGGTGAGCTGATCGCCGATCTGAACATCCCGTTGCGGGTCGAGCGACGGGTCCAGCACTTCTGGCCGGTCGCCGACGCCGGGTTCGCCCTCGGCCGCTGCCCGATCTGGCTCTGGGAGTCGGCGGCGGGCGTGGTGGCGTACGGCTTCCCGGGGGCCGACCCGCCGCCCGGCTCGGACCGCGGCGGTCTCGTCGTCAAGACCGGCGTGCACGTCGACCCGAACGCCGTGCCACGGTCCGACCTCGCCCCGGCGCAGCCGGCGGAAGCCGCCCGGGCGGCGGAAGTGCTCACCCCGCTCCTACCTGCCCTCGCCTCGGCCGGCCCGCCGGACGGCATCCCGTGCCTCTACACCCTCACCCCCGACGAGCACTTCGTCGTCGGGCCGCATCCTCGGTACGACTCGGTCACCGTCGCGGCCGGGTTCTCCGGCCACGGGTTCAAGTTCGTGCCGGTGATCGGTGAGATCGTCGCCGACCTGGCCCAGCACGGCAGCACCCGGCACGACATCAGCCTGTTCGCACCGGACCGGTTCGGGCAGGTGGCGGCATGAGGGGCCAATGGGCGGCCGACGCCGTCGGGCTGCTGGCCGGCTACGCGCTCGACGCGTGGCTGGGCGACCCGCGCCGGCTGCACCCGGTCGCCGGTTTCGGGCAGGCCGCCGGCGCCCTCGAACGCCGCCTGCACCCGGCCGACCGGGCCACCCGCGCGGGCGGCGCGGCCGACCGGGCTGCCCGCGCGGGCGGTGCGGCCGACCGGGCTGCCCGCGCGGGCGGTGCCGACCGCACCGGGAGCGCGGGCGGGCGGCGGGACGAGCGCGTCGCCGGTGCGGTCTTCACCGCCGTGGCGGTCGGTGCGCCGGTGCTCGCCGGGGTCGCCGCGGTGGCGCTGACCCGCCGGCGGCCGGTGGCCCGCGCCGCGCTCGTCGCGGCCGGCACCTGGGCGGTGCTCGGCGGCCGCACCCTGCGGGCCGAGGCCGGGGCGATGAACAAGGCGCTACGCGGCGGCGACCTGCCCGCCGCCCGACAGCGGCTCAGCCACCTCTGCGGGCGCGACCCGGCCCGGCTCGACGAGCCCGAACTCGCCCGGGCGACGGTCGAGTCGGTCGCCGAGAACACCTCCGACGCCGTGGTGGCGCCGCTGTTCTGGGGAGCGGTGGCCGGATTGCCGGGGCTGCTCGGTTACCGCGCGGTCAACACCCTCGACGCGATGGTCGGGCACCGGTCGCCGCGCTACGCACGGTTCGGCACCCCGGCCGCCCGGCTCGACGACGTCGCCAACCTGCTGCCGTCCCGGCTGACCGGGCTGCTCGGGGTGGCCGCCGCGCCGGCCGTGCACGGCGACCGGGCCGACGCGTGGCGGGTGTGGCGGCGGGACCGCCACGACCACCCGAGTCCCAACGCCGGGCAGTGCGAGGCGGCGTTCGCCGGCGCGCTCGGGGTGCGGCTCGGCGGCCGCAACATCTACTTCGGACGATCGGAGGTCCGGCCGTTCCTCGGCGACGGCCCGCGCCCGGAGGCCCGGCACATCCGGCGGGCTGCCACCCTGTCGCGCACGATCGGCCTGGCGGCGCTCGCCGGGGCCGCGGCCCTCGCGACCGTCCGGGCGGCGGCAGCCGGCGCGGCCGGCCGCCGCGTCCGGCCCCGGCTCGGCGCCGCGGTCGCCGGCGCCGCGGTGACGGCCGGCGGCGCCGTGCTGCGCAGGGTGGCCGGGCCGGGCCGGGTGACCCGTGGAGCAGCGGTGGACGGTGGCGGGTGAGCGGCGGGCTGCTCGTCGCCGGCACCACGTCCGACGCCGGCAAGAGCGTGTTGACCGCCGGCATCTGCCGCTGGCTGCACCGGCGCGGGGTCAAGGTCGCGCCGTTCAAGGCGCAGAACATGTCCAACAACTCCGCCGTCGTGGTCGGCGCCGACGGGCGCGGCGGCGAGATCGGCCGGGCCCAGGCGATGCAGGCCGCGGCCGCGGGCATCGCGCCGGAGGTACGGCTCAACCCCGTGCTGCTCAAACCCGGCAGCGACCTGTCGAGCCAGGTGGTGCTGCTCGGCGAGGCTGTCGACCACGTCCACGCCGGCAACTTCCGGGCACTCAAGCCGCGCCTGGCCGAAACCGTGCACGCCACGCTGACGGAGTTGCGGGCGGAATACGACGTCGTCGTCTGCGAGGGCGCCGGCAGCCCGGCCGAGATCAACCTGCGCGACTCCGACTTCGTCAACATGGGGCTCGCCCGGCACGCCCGGCTGCCCACCGTCGTGGTCGGCGACATCGACCGGGGCGGTGTGTTCGCCGCGCTGTTCGGCACGGTAGCCCTGCTCGACGCCGCCGACCAGGCGCTCGTCGCCGGGTTCGTGGTCAACAAGTTCCGCGGCGACCTCGGCCTGCTGCGCCCCGGGATCGAGATGCTGACGGCGGTGACCGGCCGGCCGACGTACGGGGTGCTGCCCTTCGACGTCGACCTGTGGCTGGACGCCGAGGACTCCCTCGCCTACGGGCGTACCCTCGGCCGGCCCGGCCCGCCCCTCGGCACGCAGTGGCTCGACGTCGCCGTCGTACGGCTGCCCCGCATCTCCAACGCCACCGACGTCGAGGCGCTCGCCACCGAGCCAGGCGTACGGGTCCGGCTGACCGTGGAGCCCGCCGAGGTCGCCGCCGCCGACCTCGTCGTCCTGCCCGGCAGCAAATCCACCGTCGACGATCTGGGCTGGCTGCGCGACCAGGGCCTGGCCGACGTGGTGTGCCGACACGCCGCCGCCGGACGCCCGCTGCTCGGCATCTGCGGCGGCTTCCAGATGCTGGCCCGCTCGATCCACGACGAGGTCGAGAGCCGGCGCGGCACCGTCGACGGTCTGGGCCTGCTCCCCGTCGACATCTCCTTCGCCGCGCGCAAGACCCTGGCCCGGTCGGCCGGCACCGCGTTCGACGCCGTCCCGGTCCACGGCTACGAGATCCGGCACGGCTATGTCGCCCGCGCCGATCCGGGGCTCACCCCGCTGCTCACCCACCTCGACGGGCGGCCCGAGGGGGCCGTCGCCGGCAACGTCTTCGGGACACACTGGCACGGGGCGTTCGAGTCCGACGCCTTCCGGCGCCGGTTCCTGACCGAGGTGGCCCGCCTCGCCGGCCGGCGAGGGTTCGTGGTCGCTTCCGACACTTCCTTCGAGGGCGTCCGCGAGCGCAGCCTCGACCGGCTCGGCGACCTGGTCGAGGAGCATCTGGACACCGACGCCCTGTGGCGGCTCATCGAGGACGGGCCGCCCGCCGGCCTGCCGTTCGTCCCGCCCGGCGCCCCGCACCCACCGACCCGGCCGTGACCGGCATCCTGGACCGGCCGTGACCGGCACCCTGGAGTCTTACGCCGAGCTGGCCGCCCGGGTGCTCGCCGGGCCGCCGCTGGTCGGACGCAGTCGACTGGTGGCGGTCGACGGCCCGAGCGGCGCCGGCAAGACCCGGTTCGCCGGCCGGCTCGCCGCCGCCCTCGAAGCGGCCGCGACCACGCCAGCCGGTCCGGCCGGCACCGACCCGGCCGCTGGTCCGGCCCGAACCAACCTGGCCGCCGATCCGGCCCGCCCCGACGTGGCCGCTGGTCGGGCCGGGCGCGCCACCCCGACCGGCGGTGCGGGCGGGCGGGTCGCGACCGTCGTGCACACCGACGACCTGCTCGACGGCTGGGACGACCAGCTCACCTTCTGGGACCGGCTGGAGGAGTCGGTGCTCGGACCGCTGCGCGCCGGCCGGCCCGGCACCCACCACCGCTACGACTGGCTGCGCGCGGAGTTCGGCCCGGACCCGGTCGTCGTCGACCCGGCGCCGGTCGTCGTCCTGGAGGGGTTCAGCGCCGCCCGGGCGGCCGTGCGTCCCGAACTGAGCCTCGCCGTGTTCGTCGTCGCCCCGGCCGACCTGCGGCTCGACCGGGCGCTGTCCCGGGACGGCGCCGCCCTGCGGCCACACCTGGAACGGTGGCGCCGGACCGAGGACGTCCACTTCCGCGCCGACCGTACCGCCGACCACGCCGACCTGGTCGTCGACGGCGCGCCCGCGGTGCCGCATGACACCCGGCACTACGTCCGGATCGGGGGCGCGCGGTGGCCGGCGTGATCCCGACCCGGCGGGCGGGCGCCCCGGCCCGCCGACGGGCGGGCGTCCCGGGCCGCCGACGGGCCGGGACGCCGGCCGGAACCGCCATCGGCGTAGACGCGCTGGCGTTGCTGGGGCACCATCGCAGGAAGCCCACCCAATGCCGAGTCGGGGAGCCACGATGACTGCGAGCGCACCATGACAGCCAGCGACGACACCGCGGCGGCCCCCGCCCGGCGCCGGGTGGCGCTGACCGGGATCAGCTCGCGCGCCTGGGAACACCCGGCCGACCGGGGCGCCCTGACCGCCCTGCGCGAACTGCGCGGCTTCGACGACGTGGTCAAGGCGTTCTTCGGGATGTGGAACGAGCGTGGCTTCCGGCTGTCGTATCTCGCGTCGGCGATCCGGGTCGACCACCGGCAGTACCCGCGGGTCTACCGCCTCTACACCGAGGCGGCCAGCACCCTCGACGTCCTCGAACTGCCGGAACTCTTCGTCACCCAGTCGCCGATGCTCAACGCCCAGGCGATCGGCCTGGAAAAGCCGTTCATCGTGCTCAACACCGCCTGCGTGCACCAGCTCGACGACGAGGAACTGCGGGCCCTGCTGGGGCACGAGCTGGGCCACGTCCGCAGCGGCCACGCCGTCTACAAGACCATCCTGATGATCCTCACCCGCTGGGCGGCCAACCTGAGCTGGTTGCCGGTCGGCGCGATCGCCCTACGCGCGATCATCGCGGCGATGATGGAGTGGTGGCGCAAGGCGGAACTGTCCGCCGACCGGGCCGGTCTCCTCGCCGGGCAGGACCCGGCGGCGTCGCTACGGCTGCTGATGAAGCTCGCCGGCGGCGGCGACCTGACCCAGATCGACACCGCCGCGTTCCTGGAGCAGGCGGCCGAATACGAGAGCGGCGGGGACGTCCGCGACAGCCTGCACAAGCTGCGCATGACCGCCTGGAGCAGCCACCCCGTGCCGGTCGCCCGGGCCGCCGACCTGCGGCAGTGGATCGACTCCGGGGCGTACGGGCGGGTCCTCGCCGGTGACTACCCACGCCGTGACTCCGACTCGTCGGCGTCGGTGTCGGAGGAGATCAAAGCGGCCGCGGAGTCCTACCGCGAGGCGTTCGGGCGCTCCCAGGACCCGCTGGTCGGGCTGCTGCGCCGGCTCGGCGACGGGGCGAGCGACGTCGGTGAGTGGGCCGGCGGCGGGGCCGCCCGGGCCCGCTCCTGGCTCGGTGCGGCCGGTGAGGCGGCGGCCCGCGCCGCCCGCAAGCCCCGCACCCCGTCGGGCGGCTCCGAGGAAGGCCGCGACGCCTGGTCCGACGCCAGTGACGGACCTGGATGACCGGGCGAGCGCGGCGGCACGATCGGTAAGGTTCGGCCTACGATCGCGGTCATGACCGCAACTATCTTCACCGAGTCCGAGCTGCGCGCGGCCGTCGCGCGTGAGCTGCCCGGCGTACGCGCCGATCTGGAGCGCCTGGTCCGGATACCGGGCATCGCCTTCGACGGTTTCGACCACTCCCACGTCGAGCGGTCTGCCGAGGCGGTGGCCGAGTTGCTGCGCGACCTGCGGCTCGACGTCAAGATCGTCCGTGCCGGCGGCGGGCAGCCGGCGGTCATCGGTCGCCGGGCCGCCCCGCCCGGTGCGCCGACCGTCCTGCTGTACGCCCACCACGACGTGCAGCCGGTCGGCGATCCGACGTTGTGGGAGAGCGAGCCGTTCGAGCCGACCGAGCGGGACGGCCGCCTCTACGGCCGCGGTGCCGCCGACGACAAGGCCGGCATCCTGGCCCACGTCGCCGCGCTGCGGGCGTTCGGCGACGACCTGCCGGTCGGCGTGGTGCTGTTCATCGAGGGGGAGGAGGAGTTCGGCTCCGACAGCCTCGAACAACTCCTCGCCGACCACCGCGACGAACTCGCCGCCGACGTCATCGTCATCGCCGACTCCGGCAACTGGGACGTCGGCGTACCCGCGCTGACCACCTCGCTGCGCGGCATCGTCAACTGCTTCGTCGAGGTCCGCACCGGGCAGCACGCCATCCACAGCGGCATGTTCGGCGGCGCCGTGCCCGACTCGCTGACCGTGCTGTCCCGGCTGCTGGCGACGCTGCACGACGACGCCGGCGACGTGGCCGTCGACGGGCTGCTGGCCCGGGCGGCGGCGAACGTCGACTACCCCGAGGACCGGCTGCGGGCCGAGGCCGGCCTGCTCGACGGGGTGTCGTTCATCGGCACCGGGCGGCTCACCGACCGGATCTGGCACAAGCCCGCCCTGGCGGTGCTCGGCATCGACGCCCCGCCCACCAACGCCGCGCCGAACGCCCTGGTGCCGGCCGCGAAGGCGAAGCTCAGCATCCGGCTCGCGCCCGGCGACGACCCGAAGAAGGCGTACGCCGCCCTGAGCGCGCACCTGGAACGGCACGCCCCGTGGGGCGCCCAGGTCACGGTGACCCTCGAACACGACGGGGCGCCGTGCGTGATCGACGCGTCCGGCCCGATGTTCGACGCGGCCCGGTCGGCGTTCCGCACCGCCTGGGACGGCACCGATCCGGTCGACATGGGGGTGGGCGGGTCGATCCCGTTCATCGCGACGTTCCAGGAGATGTTTCCCCGGGCGGCGATCCTGGTGACCGGGGTCGAGGACCCGCACGCCCGGGCGCACGGCCCGAACGAGAGCCTGCACCTCGGCGAGTTCGCCCGGGTCTGCCTGGCCGAGGCGCTGTTGCTGGCCAACGTCGCCGAGGTCGGCGTCCAGCCCTAGCACCGCGACGAGCCGTACGCCGGCCCGGGCGCACCGGGGCGGCGTACGGCCCCGGCGGGTGTCCCGGCCGCCTGAGAAAAGTCCTTGCTCGATGGGGTGAAACTGCTGCGCGCCGGTTCGGTGGCACGCTAGGGTTTCGAACATGAGTTCTAACGAGGCCATTGCGCGGCTGGACGCCGCCGTCAGTGCTCTGGGGGACGTACACGTCTCCGCGTGGTCCGACGAAACCCTTCAGGACCAGCTCGGCGAACTTTCCGCGGCACTCTGTGCCCTCGACGCCGTGCTGTCCCGGGTCGCCGACGAGGTCCGCGCCCGCGGGCTGCGGGTCGAGGAACCGCTCGCCGCCTGAGCCCGACACCGTCACGCCCGGCGACGACCGGCGACCGTACGCCCACGCCGGGCGGCGGCCGTACGCCAGGAATGCCGCCGGCGAACGCCCGGCGGCCGTTGTCCTTCGAGGCAGTCGTTACTGCCCCGAAGGCAGCCGGCGACGCATGCCGGCCGGGGGCGGCGCTGCGGCAGGGTGACCGCGACACGCTCGACGTGCTCAAGGCCGTCCGCCGGCTGGGCTGCCGGCGTTTCGTGCTGGTCGCCGCCGTCGACTCCGACGCCGCCCTGATCCCCGCCGTGGAACTGGGGGTACGGGCCCTCGCCGCGCGGTCCGAGGCGACCGGCCACCGGCTGGCGCAGCTCGTCGTCAACACCTCGACCGGTGGGGCGGCACAGGTGGCTGCCACGATGGGCGGATGCGGTTCGTGGACCTGGCGGCCACCTCGGCGGCCGTACGAGCGATCTCCGGCCGGCGGGCCAAGACAGACCTGCTGGCCGCAGCCCTGCGCGACCTGGCCCCCGACGAGGTGCCGGCCGGCTCCGCCTACCTCGCCGGCGAACTGCGGCAGCGGCAGACCGGCGTCGGCTACGCCAGCCTGCGCGACCTGCCCCCGCCGGCGGCCGAGCCGACCCTGACCGTGGCGTCCGTCGACGCCGCCATCGCCGAGATCGCCGAGGTCGCCGGCCCGGGCTCGCAGGCGCGGCGGCGCGACCTGCTCGCCGCGCTGTTCGCCGCCGCCACCGCCGACGAGCAGCGACTCCTCGTCGGGCTCTTCAGCGGCGAACTGCGCCAGGGAGCCCAGGCCGGGCTGCTCGCCGACGCGGTCGCCCGGGCCGCCGGGGTGCCGGTCGCTGTCGTACGACGGGCCCTGCTGCTCGCCGGTGACCTCAAGGCGGTCGCGGTCGCGGCGCTGGCCGGGGGAGAGCCGGCGCTCGCCGGGTTCTCGCTGCGGGTGGGGCGACCGCTGGCCCCGATGCTGGCGCAGAGCGCGGCCTCGGTCGACGAGGCGTTCGGCACCGTCGGCGGTCCCGCCGCCGTCGACGTCAAGCTCGACGGCATCCGGATCCAGGTGCACCGGTCCGGTGCCGACGTCGCCGTCTTCACCCGCAGCCTGGACGAGATCACCCCGCGGGTGCCGGAGGTGGTGGCGGCCGTACGCGCCCTGCCCGCCCGGGAGCTGGTGCTCGACGGCGAGGCCATCGCCCTCGACGCGACCGGTCGGCCCAGGCCGTTCCAGGAGACGTCCGCCCGGGCCGCGACCCGGGGCGCCCGGCGCGGGGTCACCGCCGGGATCAAGGGCGCCGGCCAGGCGAAGACCGGGGCCACCCCGGCCGCGTCGACGGGCGGCGCGCTGACGCCGTACTTCTTCGATCTCCTGCGCCTCGACGGCACCGACCTGCTCGACGCACCCGGCCGGGACCGCTGGGCGGCGCTCGCCGACGCGGTCGCCGCGCCGCTGCTGGTCGGCCGCGTCACGGTCGACTCCGTCGAGGCGGCGACCGCCGCCTTCTCCGCCGCGCTCGACGCCGGCCACGAGGGCGTCGTCGTCAAGTCCCCGGACGCGCCGTACGAGGCGGGCCGGCGCGGCGCCGCCTGGATCAAGGTCAAGCCGCGGCACACCCTCGACCTCGTCGTGCTCGCCGTCGAGTGGGGCAGTGGCCGGCGCCAGGGCTGGCTGTCCAACCTCCACCTCGGCGCCCGCGACCCGGCCACCGGCGGGTTCGTCATGCTCGGCAAGACCTTCAAGGGGCTGACCGACGAGCTGCTGCGCTGGCAGACCGAACGGTTCCTCGGCCTGGCCGTCGAGCGCGGCGACTGGGTGGTGACCGTACGGCCCGAGCAGGTCGTGGAGATCGCGTTCGACGGGGTGCAGCGCAGCACCCGCTATCCGGGCGGGGTGGCGCTACGGTTCGCGCGGGTGGTCCGCTACCGCGACGACAAGTCCGCCGGCGAGGCCGACACCATCGACACCGTACGGGCGATCCACCGCGGCTGAGCCGGCCGGACCGCTCAGTCGCGGGAGCCGGCGACGGGCGGCGACACCGCCGCGACCTCCAGCCGGTCGCCGCGCGGCCGGCGCTTCCCGCTGCGGGTGTGCGCCTCCCGGCGGGCCACGTAGCCGTAGCCGACCAGGGCCATCCCGGCGAACAGCCACCACTGCACCACGTAGCCGCCGTTCTGCCAGTTGTTCTCGTGCCGGATCGGGATCGGGGTGAACGCCGGGTCGGCGGCCGGGGTCTGCTCGTCGACCAGCAGATAGGCGCCGTACGTCGGATGTGGCAGCTCGGCGGCCAGCTCCGGTACGCCGATGCGGCGGGTCTCGATCCGCCCGTCCCGCTGGCTGACCGAACCCGCCATGCTCTCCGACAGGTGCATTCGCCCGACGACGGTCACCTCGCCCTCCGGCGTCGGCGGCAGTTCGGGCTGCGCGGCCGCGCCACCCGGCGCGGGCGGCACCCAGCCCCGGTCGACCAGCACCGCGGTCCCGTCGGCGAGCACCAGCGGTACGACGATCTCGAACCCGACCCGGCTCTCGACGGTGCGGGACCGGACCAGGACGACGTTGGCGCTGTCGTAGCGGCCGGTGACGGTGACCCTGGTCCACGCCGCGTCGGGGTGCGGCGCCGGGCCAACCGTGCCGGCCGTGGCGGGCGGCGTGAGGACATCGGTGAGCGGGACCGGATCGAGCCGGGCGGCCGCGTCGATCCGCTCGTTGATCGCCGACCGATCCTGGTAGCGACTCAACTGCCAGTTGCCGAGCATGACCATCACCACCGACGCGGCCAGCGTCAGCGCGAGTATGCCCAGCCAGCGCGGGGTCAGCAGGAACCGGTACACAGCACGAGGTTACCCGTGTGACCCGAGCCACTACTCTGGTGCCCGGATCGGCGCCCCCGCGTCGTTGCCCCTACCCGGTATGGTCGCCCGCGGCGGGCGGTCGCGTCGATACCGGCGGCGGCCGGCAGCCGACTCCGCACCCGATCCACGACAGCCGTAGCGGGGCTGTCCGATGACCTCGAGGAGCCGACGATGACCGCCGTACCACGCGTGGTGGTGAGCGCCCCGTCATCCGGCCACGGCAAGACGGCCGTCGCCGTCGGCCTGCTCGCCGCCTGCGCCGCCCGGGGGCTGACCGCCGCCGGATTCAAGGTCGGCCCCGACTACACCGACGCCGGCTACCTCGGGCTGGCGGCCGGCCGGGTCGGCCGCAACCTCGACCCCCGGCTGGTCGGTCCGCAGCGGGTCGCCCCGCTGTTCGCACACGGCAGCACGGGCGCCGACATCGCGGTCGTCGAGGGCACCATGGGCCTGTTCGACAGCCTCGCCGGCCGGGCCGAGAGCGACTCGACCGCCGGGGTGGCGTCGGTGCTGCGGGCGCCGGTCGTGCTCGTCGTCGACGTCGCCGCGATGGGCCAGTCGGTGGCCGCCCTGGTGCACGGCTTCCGGGCGTACGACGAACTGCTCTGGCTCGGCGGCGTGATCCTCAACCGGGTCGCGTCCGACCGGCACGAGCAACTGCTGCGCGACGCGCTGGAGGACATCGGCGTGCCGGTCTTCGGCGCGCTGCGTCGCCGCGACCTGCCCGCCGTCCTGCCGTCCCGCCAGCACGGCGTGGTGCCGATCGCGCACCGCACGGTCGAGGCACTGCGGGCCGTACGCCGGCTCGGCGAGGCCATCGCCGGTGCCGTCGACCTCGACCGCCTGCTGGCCGTGGCCCGGTCGGCGCCGCGACTGTCCGGCGAGGCGTGGTCGGCCACCGCGTCGTTCGCCGACGCGCCGCCGTTGCCGGCCAACCCCGGCGGCCGCCGCCCGGTGGTCGCGGTCGCCGGCGGCTCCGCCCTGTCCTACGGATACGCCGAGACCGCCGAGCTGCTCGCCGCGGCCGGGGCGACCGTGGTGGCCGTCGACCCGCTGGTCGACGAGGCCCTGCCGGCGGGGACCGACGCGCTGGTGATCGGTGGGGCGCTGCCGGAGACCTACGCCGAGGAGCTGTCGGCCAACCGGCGGCTCTGCGCGGCCGTGGCCGAGCTGGCCCGGTCGGGTCGGCCGGTGCTCGCCGAGGGCGCCGGCCTGCTGTGGCTGGCCCGCGAGTTCGACGGCCGGCCGATGTGCGGGGTGCTGGACGCGACCGGGGTGAGCATGGACCAGATCGTGGTCGGCTACCGCGAGGCGACCGCGCGGGCGTCGACGGCGGTCGCGCCGCTGGGCGCCCGGCTGACCGGTTACAAGCACCACCGCGGGGTGGTCAACCCGCGGGCCGGCCAGGCGCCGGCGTGGACCTGGGCCGCCGGGGCACCCGAGGGGTTCGTCTGGCGGCGGGTGCACGCGTCGCAGCTGACCCTGCACTGGGCCGGCAACCCGGAGATCGCGCACCGGCTGGTCGCGGCCTCGACGCCGACGTCGCCCGTGCCGGCCCAGGGCGGCGCCCCGGCCCTGGCCCCGACCCCGGCTCCCGCCCCGGCGAACGGCGCCCCGGCGCTGGTGAAGTCCGGTCCCGCTGGTGCGGTGCCCGGCCCGGCGGTTCCGGTGTCGGGCGCCGTGGCACCCGGCCCGGCCCCGGTGTCGGGTCCGACGGCCGCGCCCGGCGCGGGCGACCCCGCCGACGAGCCGACGGCCGACATCCGCCCGCCGGCCGCCGGCCCGGACACACCCGCCGCCACCGGCACACCCGTCCCGGGCAAGGGGGCGTCGCCGGCCGGCCCGGCCGAGGAGCAGGCGTGAGCGGCCACGTCGCGGTCCGGCGGTTCCCGACGCTGACCGTGTCGGCGCCCCGGATGCACGTACGCCCCCTCGACGCCGGTGACGCCAAGGCGGTCACCGAGGTGTTCGCCGACAAGCAGACCCAGCGCTGGCTGCCGTTCCCGCGTGAGTACGGCCAGATCGAGGGCCTGGCCTGGTGCACCGAGATGGCCCAGGAGCGGCGGGACAGCGGCAGCGGCGACCACTACGGGGTGGTCCGGCGCGAGGATGACCGGCTGGTCGGCTGCCTGTGGACCAAGCGCACCGACTGGGTGGGCCGGGTGACCGAGGTGTCGTACGCGATGGCGCCGCACGCCCGCGGGTTCGGCATGGCGGCCGAGGCGGTCGACGCGCTGGCCATCGCGCTGATCCTGGAGCACGGCTTCCAGCGGATCGAGTTGCGGGTCGCGCCGGGCAACGTGGCGTCCCGGCGGGTCGCGGAGAAGGCCGGCTTCACCTACGAGGGCCTGCTCCGCAACGCGGGCCACGTGCACAGCGGCCGGGTCGACCTGGAGGTGTGGTCGTTCGTGGCGGCCGACCTGCGCTGATCGTCGCGGTCCCGCCCGTGCGGTCCCGCCCCGCCCGATCGCGGACCGACCACCCCTGGCCCGGCCGCCCTCCGTCACGTCGCGGCGGGTAGGTCGCTGTTCCGGGCCACAGCGAATTCGCTGTGGATACGCCGAATTCGCTGTGGGCCGCGACAGCAGTACGCCGTCGCGGCGGCGGGCTCCCAGGGGGAGCCGTAGAGGCCGATGTTGCGCCGCTCGGCACCGCCCGGCCGGACGCCCTGGACGGCCCGGGAGCCGGAACCGGCGCGGCTGTCCTCCTCGACGTGCCGGCCGCCGGATCAGGGCGTGGCGGCCGGCCGCGGGCAGCCGGGGCGCCGTCAGCTGATGATGGCCGACGAGGGTGGCACGAAGTCGCGTACCGGCCGGTCCTTCAGGGCCTCCCGCAGGGTCGTCGCGACCGAGTCGATCGGCTTGTTCGACTGCCAGTCACCGACCGCGTTGAACGGGTTGTCCGGATCGGCGATGAAGCTGGCGGCCGCCAGTTCCGGGGTGAAGCCGACGAACCACGCCGACCGGGTGCTGTCCGTCGTACCGGTCTTGCCGGCGACCGGGCGCCCGACCGTCCCGCGTACCGAGTCCGCGGTCGACCAGCCGCCGCAGGAGCCGGCGGCCGGGCGGTCGGCGACCGGGCAGCGGGCCGCGTCGGCCGCCGCCCGCGCGACGTCCTTGCTGACCTCCTGCCGGCACCGGGGCTTCGCCACGTCGACCTGTTCCCCCTGGGCGTTGGTGAACTTCGCCTGCGCGCCGTCGGGTCCCAGCACCGACAGCACCGGCATCGGCTCGCAGTAGAGCCCGTCACCGGCGACGGTGGCGTACGCGTTGGCCATCTCCAGCGGCGTCGCGTCGGACACCCCGAGGGTGAACGCGCCCCACCCCTTGGCCCGTTCCGGTGACGCCTGGTTGCGGTCGACGTCGGTCCGCCACCGCAGGCCGAGCCGTTCGGCCATCTTCACCACCTTGTCCGCGCCGACCGACTGTTCGAGCTGGACGAAGTAGGTGTTGACCGACTGGCCGAACCCGGACCACATGGCGTGCCGGCCGGTCATCGCGGCGCTGGCGTTCGACGGGCACCAGTAGCCGCCGCAACTCGACGGGCCGCCGTCACCCGGATAGATGGACCGGATCCGGTACGGCGAGTTGTAAGCCGTCGACAGCGGCTTGCCGGCGTCGAGGGCGGCGAGCATGGTGAACATCTTGAACGTCGAACCGGCCTGGTAGCCGGGCATGTCGCCGCCGCCGAGCAGCGGGTTGACGGTGTTCGGATAGTTGCCCTTCATCCGGGCGCGTTTCTTGGGGTCGGAGTGGCTGCCGTTCTCGCTCTGGTCCAGCGAGTAGACGCGGTTGACCGCCATCGCCTTGACGCTGCCGCTGCCCGGCTCGACCAGGACGATGCCGTGCGCGAAGCGGCTGTCGATGGACTCCCGGCCGCTGACGTTGTCCTCCGCGATCTCCTGCACCTTCGGGTCGAGCGAGGTGACGATCGTGTAGCCGCCCCGGCGCAGCTTGTCCTCGCGTTCCAGCGGGTTGCCGCCGAACGCCGGCTGGGCTCCCCACCAGTTCTTGAAGTAGTCGCAGAAGAAGCCCCAACTGTTCTGCGCCTTCGCGATGGAGGCGCAGTCGTTGGGCGGGGTGGTCAGCTTCAGCGTGATCGGTTCGGCCTTGGCCTGCGCCGCGGCGTCCGGGGAGATGTAGCCGATGGCGGTCATCCGGTCGATGACGTAGTTGCGCCGCTCGGTGGCGGCCGCCTTGTCCCGGGTGGCCGGGTCGTACTCGGACGGGGCCTTGACCAGGCCGGCGAGGGTGGCCGCCTCGATGACGGTGAGGTCCTTCGGCAGCTTGGAGAAGAAGACCTCGGCGGCGGCGTAGATGCCGTAGGCGCGGTGCCCGAAGTACGCCGAGTTGAGGTAGCGCTCCAGGATCTCGGTCTTGGAGATCTGCTTCTCGAGTTCGGTGGCGAGCCGCATCTCGCGGATCTTGCGCCCGCTGGTCTGTTCGGTCGCGGCCTGCACCTCGACCGGGCTCTGGGCGCTGTCCCGCAGCGCCATCCGGACGTACTGCATGGTCAGCGTCGAGGCGCCCTGGGAGACCGCGCCGGACTGCTGGTTGGCGACGAACGCGCGGGCGATGCCCTTGGCGTCGACGCCGTTGTGCTCGTAGAACCGCGAGTCCTCGGACGCGACGATGGCCTGCTGGATGTGCGGCGACATCTGGGAGATGGGGGTGTAGCGCCGGTGCTCCTCGTAGAACATCGTCAGCAGCGTCTTACCGTCGTTGGCGTAGACGTACGTGGTCTGTGCCGGGGGCACCGTACGCAGTTCGCGGGGCATGTTCTGGATGATCTCGGCGCCGGCCTTGGCGCCCAGCCCACCGATCGCGACCAGCGGATACGCGACCGCCGACACGACCACCCCGGCGATGAGACCGGCGCGGAGGAGGGGTGCGAGCCGTCCGAGAACATGAAGGGTGCGGTTCATCACCCTTTGAAGGTATGACAAATGCTGCTATGACCTGATTAAAAGGACCAAACAAGCCGCAGGTCAGCCGCCCCGTCGCACGGCCGGGAACACCGCCTCCCGCATGCTGTACCCCGACGGCGCCCGGCAGGGCGGAGGAAGGGGTGGAAGGCGACCGATGACCGCCGAAGATCTGGCCCACCACGGCGACGCGGAGGCCACCCCCGGACTGGTCGACCTCGCGGTCAACGTCCGACGCGACCCGATGCCGTCCTGGCTCGCCGAGCCGATCGCCGCGACCCTGCACGACCTCGCCGGCTATCCCGACGCCGGCCCCGCCACCGCCGCCGTCGCCGCCCGCCACCACCGGCCCGCCGCCGAGGTGCTGCTCACCGCCGGCGCCGCCCAGGGCTTCGTGCTGCTGGCCCAGGCGCTGCGCGACGCCCGCCGGCCGGTCGTGGTGCACCCGCAGTTCACCGAGCCCGAGGCGGCGTTACGGGCCGCCGGGCACCGGGTCGAGCGGGTCCTGCTGCCGGCCGGCACCGGCTTCCGGTTGGACCCCGCGCTCGTACCGCCCGACGCCGACCTCGTCTTCGTCGGCAACCCCACCAACCCGACCTCGGTGCTGCACCCCGCCGCCGACGTCGCCGCCCTGGCCCGGCCCGGCCGCGTCCTCGTCGTCGACGAGGCGTTCGCCGACACCACCGGGCCGGGCGAACCCGAGTCGCTCGCCAGCCGGCGCGACCTTCCCGGCCTGGTGGTGCTGCGCAGCCTCACCAAGACCTGGGGGCTGGCCGGACTGCGGATCGGCTACCTGCTCGCCGCCGCCGACCTGATCACCCGGCTGGCCGCGGCGCAGCCGCTGTGGGCGGTGTCGACCCCCGCGCTCGCCGCCGCCACCGCCTGTGCCGGACCGCGGGCGGTCGCGGCCGAGCGGGAGATCGCGGTACGCCTCGCCGCCGACCGGGACCATCTGGTCGACCGCCTGCGGGCACTGCCCGGGGTGACCGTCGCCGGCCGGCCGGCGAGCGCGTTCGTGCTGATCAACATCGCCGGCGCCGACCGGGTCCGGCTGGCGCTGCGCGAGCGCGGCTACGCCGTACGGCGCGGCGACACGTTCCCCGGTCTGGGCGCCGACTGGCTGCGCGTCGCCGTCAGGGACACTGCCACCACGGACGGCTTCGTCGCCACGCTCGCCGAGGTGCTCGCCGACACCGGCCCGGCCACCGGCGCCGGCCCCGGACGGCCCGACGGCCCCGACGGAAGGACTGAGGATGCGTGAGACCCTGGCGGCGATCCGGCCGCTGGACACCGACGCGATGGCGGCGGCCCGCGCCCTGCACGCCCGGCTGACCAAGCCGGCCGGCTCGCTCGGCACCCTGGAGGAGCTGTCGGTACGCCTCGCCGGCCTCGCCGGGACCTGCCCGCCCCCGCTGCCCGGGCCGGCCGCTGTCGGGGTCTTCGCCGGTGACCACGGCGTACACGCCCAGGGGGTCACCCCGTGGCCGCAGGAGGTGACCGCCCAGATGGTCACCAACATCCTCGCCGGCGGGGCCGTGATCAACGCGTTCGCCCGGCAGGTCGGCGCCCGGGTCACCGTCGTCGACGTCGGCGTCGCCGGCCCGCCCGCCGGAGCCACCCCCGGACCTGCCGGCGGAGCCGCCGCCGAGCCTGCCCCGGCCGGGCCGATCGGTGCCGGCCCGCCCGGGGACGCACCGGAACTGGTCCAGGCCCGGGTCCGGGCCGGCACCCGGGACATGACGGTCGAGCCGGCCCTGACCCGTGACGAGGTCGTCGCCGCCGTCGCGGTCGGCATCGACACCGCCGACCGGCTGGTCGACGCCGGTGCCGGCCTGCTCGTCACCGGCGACATGGGCATCGCCAACACCACGCCGGCCGCCGCCCTCGTGGCCGCGTTCACCGGCGCCGACCCGCTCGACGTCACCGGCCGGGGAACTGGGATCGACGACGGGACGTACGAGCGCAAGGTGGCGGTGGTGCGGGCCGCGCTCGCCCGCCACGCCCCGGACCCCGCCGACCCGGTCGGCGTCCTCGCGGCGGTCGGCGGGCTGGAGCACGCCGCCCTGGCCGGCTTCGTGCTGGCCGGCGCCGCCCGCCGGGTACCGGTGCTGGTCGACGGGGTGATCGCGGCGGCCGGGGCGCTCGCCGCGGCGGCCCTGGCCCCCGACGCGCGCGGGGCGATGGTCGCCGGGCACCGCTCGGCGGAGCCGGGCGCCACGGTCGCCCTGCGCCACCTGGGCCTCACCCCGCTGCTCGACCTCGGGATGCGGCTCGGCGAGGGCTCCGGCGCCATGCTCGCGGTGCCCGTCGTCGCCGCCGCCGTACGGGTGCTGCACGAGGTGGCCACCTTCGACTCGGCGGGGGTGTCGAGCAAGTGACCGATCCTGGCCTCTACCCGCTGGCGCTGCGCCTCGCCGGCCGTCGCGTACTGGTCGTCGGTGGCGGCGCGGTGGCCACCCGCCGGGTGCCGGCACTGCTCGACGCCGGCGCGGAGGTGCTGGTGGTGGCGCCCCGGCTGACCCCGGCCCTGCGGGCGTACGTCGACGCCGGCCGGGTGGGCTGGGCCGACCGGCGGTTCGAGCCGTCCGATGTGGACGACGTGTGGCTGGTGCAGGTGGCGGTCGACGACCCGGTGGCGGCGGCCGAGGTGAGCGCCGCCGCCGACGCCCGCCGCACCTTCTGCGTACGCGCCGACGACCGCTTCGCCGCGACCGCCTGGACGCCGGCGACCGCCCGGCACGGCAGCGTGACGGTGGCGGTGACGGCCGGCGGTGACCCGCGGCGGGCGGTGGCGATCCGGGACGCGATCCGCGACCGGCTCGCCGACGGCACGCTGCCGAGCAGCCACCTGCCGGTAGCCGGACAGGTGGCGCTGGTCGGCTCCGGGCCGGGCGACCCGGAACTGATCACCGTGAAGGGCCGGCGGCTGCTGGCCCGCGCCGACGTCGTGGTCGCCGACCGGCTGGTGCCGGGGCTGCTGCTCGACGAACTCGGCCCCGACGTCGAACTGGTCGACGCGTCCAAGATCCCGTACGGGCCGTCCCGTGCCCAGGAGGAGATCAACCGGATCATCGTCGACCGGGCACTGGCCGGCCGCTTCGTCGTCCGGCTCAAGGGCGGCGACCCGTACGTCTTCGGCCGGGGCGGCGAGGAGGTGGTGGCCTGTGCCCGGGCCGGGGTGCCGGTCGTCGTCGTACCCGGGGTCACCAGTTCCATCGCGGCGCCGGCCGGCGCCGGCATCCCGGTGACCCACCGCGGCGTCGCGCACGAGTTCACCGTCGTCTCCGGCCACGTCGGCCCGGACGATCCGGCGTCGCTGGTCGACTGGCCGGCACTGGCCCGGATGCGGGGCACCCTGGTCGTGCTGATGGGGCTGAAGAACCTGCCGGCGATCACCGCGACGCTCCAGGCACACGGCCGGTCGCCGAAGACCCCGGCGGCCGTGGTGCAGGAGGGTACGACCGGCGCCCAGCGGGTGCTGCGCTCGACGCTCGGCGAGGTGGCGCGGGCGGCGGTCGCCGAGGGCTTCCGGCCGCCGTCGGTCGTCGTCGTCGGCGACGTGGTGCACGCCCTCGACGCGGGCGGCACCGGCCCGGCCCGGGCCGGTGCCGCCGCCGGCAGCGGCATGTTCGGTGCTCCGGACGACGAAGGCGTGGGCGACGCGGGGTGACCCGCGCCGCCCACGCCTTCGCGTGGGTGTCTTCTCAGACCTTGACTTCGTCGTCCAGCAGCAGCGCGCACCGGATCAGGCCGAGGTGGCTGTATGCCTGCGGGTGGTTGCCCAGCCCGCGCTCGACCATCGGGTCGTACTGCTCCGGCAGCAGCCCGGTCGGGCCCGCCGTGTCGATCATCTGGGTGAACAGCTCCTCGGCGTCACCGCGCCGGCCGGTGCGCAGGTAGGCCTCGATCAGCCACGCCGTGCAGATGTGGAAGCCTCCCTCCCGGCCCGGCAGGCCATCGTCCCAGCGGTAGCGGTAGACGACCGGACCGCTGCGCAGGTCGGACTCGACCTTGAGCACGGTGGCGAGGAACCGCGGGTCGTCGTCGGGGAGCAGCCCGGACAGGCCGATCCACAGCGAGGACGCGTCCATCTCCTCGTCGCCGTACGCGACCGTGTAGGCGCCGGCACCGTCGTGCCAGCCGTGCTCCAGCACGTTCTGCCCGATCCGGTCCCGCAGCTCCACCCACTCCGGCCGGTCGCCGTCGCCGTGCCGCCGTACGACGTGCAGCGCCCGGTCGACGGTCATCCAGCACATGACCTTGGAGAAGACGTGGTGCCGCGGAGGGAGGCGGGCCTCCCACAGGCCGTGGTCGGGCTCGTGCCAGCGGCGTTCGACCGCCTGCACCATCGCCTCGATGACCCGCCACTCGTCCTCGCGCACCGAGCCGCGTGCGTCGGCGACGGCCGCCAGCAGGTCGGCGACCGGCCCGAACACGTCGAGCTGGAGCTGGTGGTTGGCGAGGTTGCCGACCCGGACCGGCCGGGACCCGGCGTAGCCGGGCAGGGTGTCGATGACCGCCTCGGCACCGAGTTCGTAGCCGTCGACGGTGTAGAGCGGGTGCAGCCGTTCGGGGTGGCCGCCGGTGCGCTCGATGCAGCCGTCGACCCAGCGCAGCAGCCCCTCGGCCTCCTCCAGCGAGCCGAGGTCGACCAGCGCGCGGGCGGTCATCGCCGCGTCACGCAGCCAGCAGTAGCGGTAGTCCCAGTTGCGGACCCCGCCCACCTCCTCGGGCAGCGAGGTGGTGGCGGCGGCGAGGATCGAACCGGTCGCCTCGTGGCACAGCCCGCGCAGGGTGAGCGCGCTGCGCGTCACCAGGTCGCGGGCCTGCGCCGGCAGCTTCAGGCTGGCCACCCAGTCCCGCCACGGCTGCTCGGCCGCGTGCTGCCGGTCGTGCAGGGCGATGGCGTGGTGGTCGAGGCTGTGCGAACCGAACCGCAGCTCCAGGGTGACCGAGCCGCCGGCCGACGACAGGTCGACGACGGCGCGGGCGGTGTCGTATCCGCCGTCCTCGGTGACCTCCCACTCGACGCCGGGGGAGTAGAGCGCCACCGGCTCGTTGGAGCCGAGCACCAGCAGGCCGTCGCCGACCGGCTGGAGGCGTACGGCGACCTGGCCGAACTCCGGTCGCGGGGCGAACTCGACGCGGGCCCGGCCGGAGCCGGTGAGCACCCGGATCAGGGTCGAGTCGCCGCCGGGGATGACGGTCTCGCCGGCGGCGCCGTCGGCGGCCGGGCAGTCGAGCCAGTCGGTGACGGTCAGCCCCGACCAGCGGGTCTCCACCGTCATCGTGCCGGGCCGGTAGCGCTGGCCGAGCGGCAGGCCGCCCCGGTCGGGAGCCACGCTGAAGTGACCGGCCGGGGCGCCGCCGAGCAGGTCGGCGAAGATCGCCGACGAGTCCGGCTTGGGGTGGCACAGCCAGGTGACCCGGGCCTCCGGGGTGAGCAGGGCGACGGTACGCCCGTTGGCCAGCATCGAGTGCCGCTCGATCGGCACCGCCCGCTCGCCGAAGAGCCAGTTGCGCCGGGTCTCCAGCAGCAGGCCGAGCAGCCGGGCCGCCTCGACCGGGCTGTCGACGTGGAAGTCGGCCCGGGTCTCCCCGTCGCCGATCTTGATACCGACGTCGGGCCCGTGCAGGTTGCCGAACGCGTTCTCGTCGGTGACGTCGTCACCGAGGTAGAGCACGCCGCTGGCCGAGAGCTGGGTGCGGAGCTGGTCGATGGCCAGACCCTTGTGGGTGGCGATCACCGACAGCTCGATGACCTCCTTGCCCCGGGTGACCGTGACGTCCGGCCAGTTCACCGGGCCGGCCTCGACCGCGGCGACCACCTCTTGGCGGACCTGCGGGTCGGCGCCCCGGGTGTGTACGGCGATGCTCGCCGGCTTGCTCTCCAGCCGTACGCCGGGCTTGTCGGCGACGATCCGGCGCAGTTCGGCCCGCAGCCGGGTGCGGACCTCGACCAGTTCGGGGGAGAGTCGCTCGACGAAACCGATGTCGAACTCGGAGCCGTGGCTGCCCACCAGGTGCACCTCGCTGGGCAGCCGGGAGAGCGTGGCCAGGTCACGCAGCGCCCGACCGGAGACCACGGCGACGGTGGTCTGCGGCAGGGCGGCCAGCGCCCGGATCGCGGCGACCGACTCGGGCAGCGGGACGGCCTTGCTCGGGTCGGTCACGATCGGCGCCAGGGTGCCGTCGTAGTCGCAGGCGACCAGCAGGATGGGCAGGCGGGCGATGCGGCCGATGGCGGCGCGCAGCGCCGGGTCCATCAGGTCGGCCTGGCGCGGACCCGCCTCCAGGACAGAAGTGTTCACGCCGCCTCCGTCTCGGGCACCCCGAGCTCGTTGAGGAAGGACCGGGCCCACTGGCCCACGTCGTGGGTCCGCAGGTGCCGCTGCATGATCCGCATCCGGCGGCGGGCCTCCACGTTGTCGACGTGCACGGCCCGCAGCAGCGCGTCCTTGACGCCTTCGGGGTCGTGCGGATTACAAAGAAAAGCCTGGCGCAGCTCCGTTGCCGCGCCGGCGAACTCGCTGAGCACGAGCGCGCCGCCACTGTCGGCGCGCGATGCGACGTACTCCTTGGCCACCAGATTCATTCCGTCTCGAAGCGGGGTCACCATCATGACGTCGGCGGCGCAGTAGAGCGCCGCCAGTTCACTGCGAGAGTACGACTGGTGGAGGTAATGCACAGCAGGCACGCCGACACGGCCGAATTCGCCATTAATCCGACCAACTTCGCGCTCTACCTTTACCCGTAGGGCCTGGTAGTGCTCGACCCGCTCGCGGCTCGGTGTGGCGACCTGCACCATAACCGCGTCGGGAACTGTCAGCTTTCCGTCAGAGAGCAGCTCCCGGAACGCCTTCAGCCGAAGCTCGATCCCCTTGGTGTAATCCAGCCGGTCGACGCCCAGGATCACCGTCTTCGGATCGCCCAGCTCGGCCCGGATCTGCTTGGCCCGGGCCTGGACAGCCGGGTCGGACGCCATCCGCTCCATCTCGGCGACGTCGATCGAGATCGGGAACGCGCCCGCCTTGACCGTCCGGCCGTCGACCTCGATCGTCTGCCCGGAGTAGCGCAGGCCGAGCAGGTGGCGGGCCAGCCGCACGAAGTTCTGCGCCGCCAGCCGCTGCTGGAAGCCGACCAGATCGGCGCCGAGCAGGCCGCGCAGCACCTCGGCCCGCAGCGGCATCTGCATGAACAGCTCGATCGGCGGGAACGGGATGTGCAGGAAGAAACCGATCCGCAGGTCGGGCCGCAACTCGCGGAGCATCGCCGGCACCAGTTGGAGCTGGTAGTCCTGCACCCAGACCGTGGCACCCTCGGCCGCCGCGTCCGCCGCGGCCTCCGCGAACCGCGCGTTGACCAGCCGGTACGCCTCCCGCCAGCGGCGCTTGTAGGCCGGCGTCTCCACCGCGTCGTGGTAGAGCGGCCAGATCGTGGCGTTGGACTGGCCCTCGTAGTAGCGTTCGAGTTCGTCGGCGCTCAACGGCACCGGATGCAGGTGGATGCCCTCCACCTCGAAGGGTTCCGGTGCGGCGCCCACCCCACCGGCCCAGCCGACCCAGGTCCCCTTGTGCTGGGCCAGCACCGGGTGCAGGGCGGTTACCAGACCACCCGGACTCCGCCGCCATTGCCGGCCCTCGGGTGTGTTTACCTCGTCGACGGGCAGGCGGTTGGCTACGACCACGAATGAGCTGCGAACCGTCACGCTCCGTACACCTCCGGTGATTACGGGTCTCGCGGAGAGCCTACTTCGCGCGGTTGGTCCGCCGGCGTCCCCGGTTGTCTTTGGTGCCCAGCCCGCCGCGACCGTCAAACCCGCAGGCCGTACCCCTGATTGTGGGGCCTGCGTCACCCGACGTCTGCGGTCTACGCCACGCTCCGGTGCCGGCATTCGGCACCCGCGGGGTGGATTGCCGGCGGATGGCACGCTGAGACCGTGTCAGTCTTCGATACCGACCGGCCGCGCGGAGCGTGGCTCGGCCCGCTCGCCATCGCGGTCGTCCTGCTCGCCGTGATCGGCGGCGCCGTGGGTTTCCTGTTGGCCAACACCGGCGGCGACGGAGGGCGCGGGACGGGCGCCGGCCCGGGGCCGACGGTGAGCCCGACCCTGGTCGCCGAGGCGCCCGACACCCCGACACCCGACACCCCGACATACGCCCCGGACCCGACGTACGCCACGACCCCGGCCGGGCAGCCGGTCCGCACGACGGCGGCCGGGCACGGCCGCCCGACGACCTGTCCGGCGCACACCGAGACCCTGGCCAGGGAGGCGGGCTCGGCCGGCGACCTGTCGCTCACCCTCTACCTGCGCACCCGGCACTCCGAGGTGTGGATCTGCACCGACCGGCACGGCACGCTGTTCTACCAGGGCCACTCCGGGCAGCCGGGGGAGAAGCTGGTCGAGGGTCACAACGCGCTGTTCCTCACCGACGTCTCGGCGGCCGGCGGCGGCTACCTGGCGACCAACCACACCGGCCGGGGGACCACCCGTTACCTGGTGACCGCCGACAAGCTGGTGATCGAGCACGAGGGTGGCGGGACGGAGACCCAGGCCGCGATCTGACCTGGCTGTCGGGGTGATGTGCGTCCACCGGCCCCGACCTGTCAGGATTGACGACGGCGTTCGCCGACTTTCGCAGCGATTCTGGAGGTAGGCCGCACCGTGGCCCAGTACATCTACGTCCTGGAGAAGGCCCGCAAGGCGCACGGCGACAAGGTCGTGCTCGACAACGTGACGCTCAGCTTCCTGCCGGGCGCCAAGATCGGCGTGGTCGGCCCGAACGGCGCGGGTAAGTCCAGCCTGCTCAAGATCATGGCTGGTCTGGACCGACCGAGCAACGGCGAGGCCCGGCTCATGCCCGGCTACACCGTCGGCATGCTGGCCCAGGAGCCGCCGCTCAACGAGGCCAAGACCGTCCTCGGCAACATCGAGGAGGCGGTCGCGGAGACCAAGGCCAAGCTGGAGCGGTTCAACAAGATCGCCGAGCAGATGGCGACCGACTACTCCGACGAGCTGATGGAGGAGATGGGCAAGCTCCAGGAGGAGCTCGACCACGCCGACGCGTGGGACATCGACTCCAAGCTCGAACTCGCCATGGACGCGCTGCGGTGCCCGCCGCCGGACGCCGACGTCACCCAGCTCTCCGGCGGTGAGCGCCGCCGGGTCGCGCTGTGCAAGCTCCTGCTGGAGGCGCCCGACCTGCTGCTGCTCGACGAGCCGACCAACCACCTCGACGCCGAGAGCGTGCAGTGGCTGGAGCAGCACCTGGCCAAGTACGCCGGCACCGTCATGGCGATCACCCACGACCGCTACTTCCTCGACAACGTCGCCGGCTGGATCCTCGAACTCGACCGCGGCCGGGCCATCGGCTACGAGGGCAACTACAGCACCTACCTGGACAAGAAGGCCCAGCGGCTGGCGGTGCAGGGGCGCAAGGACGCCAAGATGCAGAAGCGGCTCGCCGACGAGCTGGAGTGGGTCCGCTCCAACGCCAAGGCGCGGCAGACCAAGTCCAAGGCGCGCCTCGACCGCTACGAGGAGATGGCCAACGAGGCCGAGAAGACCCGCAAGCTGGACTTCGAGGAGATCCAGATCCCGCCGGGCCCGCGGCTGGGCAACACGGTCATCGAGGTCGACGACCTGACCAAGGGCTTCGACGGGCGGGTGCTGATCAACGACCTCAGCTTCTCGCTGCCGCGTAACGGCATCGTCGGCATCATCGGCCCCAACGGCGTCGGCAAGACCACCCTGTTCAAGACCATAGTCGGGCTGGAGCAGCCGAACGACGGCTCGGTCAAGGTCGGCGAGACCGTCAAGCTGTCGTACGTCGACCAGAACCGGTCCGGCCTCGACGGCGACAAGACGGTGTGGGAGGTCGTCTCCGACGGGCTCGACCACCTGATGGTCGGCAAGGTCGAGATGCCGTCCCGGGCCTACGTGGCCGCCTTCGGCTTCAAGGGCCCCGACCAGCAGAAGCCGACCAAGGTGCTCTCCGGCGGCGAGCGCAACCGGCTCAACCTCGCGCTGACGCTGAAGATCGGCGGCAACGTGATCCTGCTCGACGAGCCGACCAACGACCTCGACGTCGAGACGCTGTCGTCGCTGGAGAACGCGCTGTTGGAGTTCCCCGGCTGCGCCGTGGTCATCTCCCACGACCGGATGTTTCTCGACCGGGTCGCGACGCACATCCTGGCCTGGGAGGGCACCGAGGAGAACCCGTCGAACTGGTTCTGGTTCGAGGGCAACTTCGAGGCGTACGAGAAGAACAAGGTCGACCGGCTCGGCGCCGACGCCGCCCGGCCGCACCGGGTGACGTACCGGAAGTTGACGCGTGACTGACCGGTTCGTCTACCACTGCGCCCTGCGCTGGTCCGACCTCGACGCGTACGGCCACATCAACAACGCCCGGTTCCTCACCCTCTACGAGGAGGCCCGGGTCGCGCTGATGTTCATCGGCGGGCGGGCCTGGGGGGTCGGCTCGTTCGCCGACGGCGTGGTGATCGCCCGGCACGAGGTCGACTACCTGCGGCCGGTCGACTACAGCACCGCCCGGACGACCGCCGACCAGCCGCCGACGGTCCGCATCGAGCTGTGGGTGGAGGACGTCCGGGCATCCCGGTTCACCATCGCCTACGAGCTGTTCGACGGCGAGGTGCTGGCCAGCCGGGCCCGCTCCGTGCTGGTGCCGTTCGATCTCGCCGCCAAGCGGTCCCGGCGGCTGTCCGACGACGAGCGGGAGTTCCTGCGGCCGTACGTCCTCGAGCCGCCGGTGCCCACGACGTCCGGTCGGTCGTAGTGGCGGGGACGGGTCACGGGTTGGCCGCCGGCGGTGACGCGGCGGCCTTCCTGGCCCGGCTGACCCGGCTCGACCGGGCCGCCGTCGTACGGCTGCGGCCGGTCCCGGCCGGCGACGGCCCGGCGGTGACCGCGCTGTGGGGGTGGCTGCCCTGGTCGGTGCTGGTGACCCGGGTGGTTGCCGGCGCCGTCCCCGGCGACGCGACGGTTGCCGCCGCCGACCTGTTGGCCGAGCTGGGCCGTGGCGGCGGCGACCTGCCGGCCCGGTGCGACGCCCGCTGGCGGTGGCCGCTGCCGCCGCCGGCGAGCCGGGTGGTGGAGACGATGGCCGGTGCCGACGTACGGCGGGTGGCCGATGCCGCCGCCGGCACGTTGCGTGCCGCGTCGACCGCCGGGGTCGGCGGCCGGGCGGTGGGGCAGCGGGCGCTGCGTGACGCCCTGCTCGACCACGTCGCCGTGGTGGTGGAGCACGGGCCGGTCGACGGCACCGGGCCGGGCCGGGTGGAGGTGCCGCAGCGACTCGTCCAGGCGGTGGTCCGGATGGGCTTCCTCGGCACCGTCGACACCACCGTCGAAAGCCCCGTCCGGGTACGTCTCGCCGGTCGATGGATCGGCCTCGCGGCACCTTTTGGGACCGCCTGGTTGCCCCCGGTGCAGCAATTTGCGATAAGTCCGACCAGACATCGTCCGAAAGTATGAGACGGCATGGGCCGTCTGGGTTTCTGGTGTCGTTGGGGGGATGCCCTCTGTCGGCTATCCGGGTACCGTCTTGCCTCGGGCCGAACGCAAAGTAGGCGATTGGATCCGCTGGGGAGCGAGGTGCACAAGCTATGCCGTGGTGGTCATGGCGCCCCGGCCACGCCGGTGGCGTAGAGCCGGAGACCCGGAGCAGGATCGCAGAGGACGGCAACATCAGGGTAGGGCCACCGGCACAACGGGAACCCGCCCACGACCGCGCGTCCACCGAACGGACGCTCACGAAGGACATGCCCACGACCGTCGCGCCGGTGACCCTCTGCCGAATCGGTGAGGCGCTGGATCTGCTCGACATCCGCTACCTGGCCGACGGCTACGGCAGCCTGCTGGCCATGTGGGAGCGGCACGCCGTGCTCTTCGCCCTCGAAGGGCCGGAGGACGAGATCCTGGTCATGCGGGCCCGCCCGCACTCGACCGTCCCGCCCGACTGGGCCGACCGCGCCTACCGCGTGGTCAACGAATGGAACCTCGCCGGCCGGTTCGGCAAGGCGTACGTCGGTGACCCCACCGAACGCGGCCAACTGCCGGTCTACGCGGAGATCCAGGTACCGCTGCGCGCCGGCGCCCACGACGCGCTGCTGGTCGAGATGGTCGACTCCGGGCAGACCATGTCGGCCGCGTTCGTCGACTGGCTGCACGACGAGGGTGCCCTGCTCTGATCTGACCCTCGACCCCCTCGTGGCACCGGCCGGCCGCCCACCCCCGCCGGGCGACCGACCGGCCACGAGGGCGGGGGTGCCGGCCTCGGCCGGCCGCTCGCTCACGGCATGGGGAACATGCCGATCCGGCCGTGGTACTCCCGGCCCAGCTGGTCGGTGTCCGAGCCGACCCAGAGCCCTTTCGGTGTGGCGAGGAACGCGCGCACCCCGACACCACGGCTACGGGTCGGGTTCCACGGCAGTGCCTTGCCCGAACGCGGGTCGATCGCGCCGATACCCGGCCGGGACACCGCACCCGGACCGGCCGACTTGTCGCCGTACGGGTTGTCCAGCCAGCGCTGGTGACCGCCGACGTACACGGCACTGCCGGTGACGGCGACCGAGTAGAGCGTGTTGCCGCCGGTGTGATTGATCCACGTCGGGTTGTGCCGGCCGGTGCCGGTGGTCTCGAAGCGGGCGGCGGTGTTGCACAGCCGGCCCGGACCGGAGTCGTGGCCGGTGGTCACCACCACCAGGTAGGAGCCGTCCGGCGCGAAGTCGACGCCGCGCAGGTAGGTGGCGTAGTCGCCGTCGCAGGTCTGCCGGTAGGCGTCGGTGTACCAGTTGGCGAGCACCGCGTTCGGGCCGCCGGTCTCCAGCATGACCAGTTGCGGGCGGGCCACTCCGCGTACGTGGGTGATCGCACCGGCCAGGACGAGCCGGTTCCCGTCGGGGGAGAGGGCGAAGTCCTCGACCCGTACCCGGGGCAGGCCCTGCCCGGTGAGCGCGGCGTCGAAGCCGGCGTCGACGGCGCCGGTGGCCGCGTCGAGGCGGGCCAGCGCGGTCCGGTTCACCCCGCTGACCTGGCTGAAGGTGCCGCCGGCGTAGAGCCGGGCACCGGAGACGGCCAGGGCGCGTACGTCACCCCAGTTGATGCTCGCGGCGAACCCCGGGACGCGGGCGCCGTCGGCCAGCGACAGCCGGGCCAGCCCGCGCTGGTGGACCCCGTTGACCGTACGGAAGGCGCCGCCCGCGTAGATGGTTCCGTCGGCGCCGGGGGCGAGGGCGTACACCGGGCCGTCGAGGCGGGGTGCGAAGGACCGCACGGTGCCGTCGCCGGCGTCGAAGGCGAGGAGGTACTGGCGGCGCTGGGGATTGCGGCGGTCGCTGTCGGTCACGGCGGTGAAGTCGCCGCCGACGACGACGGTGTCACCGACCACCGTGATGGCCCGGACGGTTCCGTCGAGGATGTGCGGCGTCCAGTCGACCGGGTCGTCGGACACGACGGCGGGGTGTGCCATGTCGGCGACGGCGGGCAGTACGCCGGCGAGGCCGGAGACGGCCAGCACGGTGGCGGCTGCGATGAGGCGGCGGCGCATGGTGTGGGGGACTCCTCGGCGGCAGAGTGGCCGGGAGTCGGCGCCCCCGGTCGTTGACTACGTGCGGATCAACGACCGAGGACGGCGGGCGACGCGTTATGGGGTGGTTCTAGCCGTTTCCCGATGGAATGTCGTCCATCGTGTTCACCATGAAGTACGCGGCCCGTTCCAGGTAGTCCCACAGGGTAGCGGCCTGGTCGGGCGGCAGGTCGATGCTGTCGACGGCCTGCCGCATGTGGCCCAGCCAGGCGTCGCGCTCGGCCGGGCCGATCCGGAACGGGGCGTGCCGCATCCGCAGCCGGGGATGGCCGCGCTGCTGCGAATAGGTGTTGGGACCGCCCCAGTACTGCATCAGGAACAGCGTCATGCGCTCGGTGGCCGGTCCGAGATCGGCCTCCGGGTACATCGGGCGCAGTACGGGATCGGCGGCGATGCCCCGATAGAACTCGGCGACCAGCTTGCGGAAGGTCGGCTCGCCGCCGATCAGCGCGAAGAAGGTCTCGGGCGAGGTCTGGTCAGCCGACGGCTGGCCCTGTGCTGGCTCCGCTGCTGGATTCACCATTCCATCCTGCCAGGCGTTCCGGGGGACGGATCGGTGGCCCGACCCGGGGTCACAGGGCGCCGACGCCCGGCTTGGAGGCGGCCGGGCGGGGCTGGGACGGTACGGCGGTGCGGTCCGGGCCGTCGGGTTGCGCCGGTCCGGCGGGGTCGGGGTCGGCCTGCTCGCGGCCCTGGCGGCTGGCCTTCGCGATCGCCTCGTTGAAGCGCTCGGCGCTGGGCCAGTGCGCCGCGGTCAGGAGCATGAGCAGCACGCCGGCCGCGCTCCACACCCCCACCACGGTCGGGATCGAGAAGCGGGAGGCGAGCAGGCCGGTCAGCAGCACCGCGCCGCCCTGGGTGACCTGCATGCCGGTCTGCATCACACCGAACGCCCGGGCCCGGTAGCCGTGCGGCAGCGCCTGCACGAAGAGGCCGTTGGCGACCGGGAGCAGGCCGGCGATGGCCACCCCGGAGACCGCCGCCAGCAGCGCGACCACCGTCGGCGAGGGATTGAGCAGGGCCGGCACCAGCGCCAGCGGGGCCAGTACGGCGAACGGCCGGATCAGCGCGCGGCGGATGTCGGGCCGGATGGCGCGGCCGACGACCAGGCTGCCCAGGATGAAGCCCACCGGTCCGGCCGCCATGATCAGCGCCTGGGACAGGCCCCGGCGGCTCTCGTCGTCGCCGAGCGGGCGCTCGGCGGCCCAGGCCGCGGCCAGCCCTTCCGGCACGATCGCGAACAGCATTGCGGCGAAGACCATCACGGCGGTGGCCCGGAGGACCGGGGTGCCGAAGACGATCTGGAAGCCCTCGCCCGTCTCCCGGAACAGGTTGCTGCGGTGCGCCGAGGTCATCGCCGGCGGCCGCTTGCGTACGCCGAGTCGCAGGATCAGCGCCGAGGCGGCGAACGCGGCGGCGTTGATCACCAGGGCGATGCGCGGGTTGACGGCGGCGATCGCGGCACCGGCGACGTAGCCGCCCACCTGGGCGGCCTGGCTGGTGCTGGTGGTGACCGACAGGCCCACCACGAGCCGGTCGCCCTTGAGCAGGACCGGCATCAGCGCGGACCGGGCGGCCTGGCTCGGCGGGTTGGCCAACGTCATCAGGAACAGCAGCCCGATCGTCGCCCAGACCGGCAGGAACGGCAGTGCGACCAGCGCGATCAGCACCATCCGGATCAGGTCGGCGGTGACCATGACCGTCCGGTAGGGGTGCCGCTCGGCGACGGTGGCCAGCAGGGGGCCGCCGATGATCCAGGGCAGGAAACTCACCGCGAACGCGGCGGCCGACATCGCGACCGATCGGGTCTCGTTGTAGACCATCACCGTGATCGCGGCCTTGGCCAGGTAGTCACCGATCCACGTGAGTGTGGTGGCCGAGTAGAGCGCCCGGAACTCGGCCTGGGCGAAGACCTCACGGAAGGTGGCGGGTCTCAGGGGGGCTTGGGTCTCCTCGGACACCGGGGGCCTCCATACGTTCCGTGACCGTGACCATTTGTGATGGAAGTCGGGAACGCCTGCCAGACGTAGGGGTGGGTGACATCTTCGTGACGCTCTGAAAGCGAGCTTGTCACGGATTCTGCCCGATCGTCCGACGCCTGGCTAGTGCGAATGGTCAATGCGTCGGTAGTGCGACTGAACGAACGGACGATATCGGACCGCCCACCCGGCGCGCGACCCCGTCCGGTGGCCGCGCGACCCGGGTTGTCCTGGTTATCCGATCAGGTGGCGCCACCCTGTCCGGTTCCGCCCTCGTCGGCCGTCGCGGCCGGTTGGGCGTACATCCTGGAGGCCGCCAGCCGTGCCGTGATGCCGGAATTCTCCAGTGCCTCCGCCAGTCGACGGCGCAATTCCCGGCCGACCGCGAACTGTCCTTCCGCGGTCGTCTTGGCAATTGTCCGGATTACCGTGCCATCGACCGTCACCGTCTCCACCCCCAGCACCTCCGGCGGCTCGACGATGTGTTCGACCAGGTCGGGATCGGCGGCGACCGCGGCGGCGGCGACCCGCATGATCTCGGTCGCCTTCTCGGTGCCGCCGAATCCGATCGGCATGTCGACGATGACCATCGCCCAGCCCTGGCTCTTGTTGCCGACCCGGATGATCTCGCCGTTCCGGATGTACCAGAGGACCCCGCGGCCGTCACGGATCGTGGTGATCCGCAGGCCGACCGCCTCCACGACACCGGTGGCGTCGCCCAGGTCGACCGTGTCGCCCACGCCGTACTGGTCCTCCAGCAGCATGAAGAGGCCGGCGATCAGATCCTTGACCAGCGACTGCGCGCCGAAGCCGAGCGCGACGCCGACGATGCCGGCGCTGGCCAGCAACGGCGCCAGGTTGAAGCTCAGCTCGCTGAGCACCAGCAGGGCCGCGATCGAGAAGACCACCGCGGTGACCGTGCTGCGCAGCACCGACCCGATCGCCTCGGCACGCTGCCGTCGTCGCTCGGGGAAGACCGCCGTGGGGTCGCTGGCCGCGGTGGGGATGCGTTCCCGCAGGGGCCGCAGGATGGTCGGCACCTCCGTGGTCGACGTACGGCGGACCAACTGGTTGATCCCGCGGTGCAGCAGGTAGCGGATGATGACCGCGACCACCACGATGAGCACGATGCGCAGCGGCTTGACCAGGATGTAGTAGCTGCCCTCGGCGAACCAGGGCAGCCCGGTCCACTCGAAGAGCTGGTTGCACAGCAGGTCGCCCGCGCAGGTCGCACTCGGCTCCGGGGTCTCCTCGGGTGCCGGCGAGACCGGACCCGGCGGGGTCGGCTGGGCCAGCACGATCGAAGAAATGTCGGATTTTGAGATGCCGGTCGTCACGACTGTCTTCGTACCGCACCCGCCGGACGGGCTCCACGCCGCCCCCGTACGGCCGTGAGGGACAGCGCCGTTCGGCCCAACCAAACGCTACGGAACCGGTCATCTTGCCACGGGACACGAAAGCTTCATGCGGGACCCCCCGATTAGTACGTGCAATTGGTCGGGTCATCGGGGACTATTGGCGCACGGACGCCGGTGACCAGCCGGCGTCGGTCGCGGTCCGGGCTGGCCGGACTGCGCTGTGCACGCGGGTGACTACGGAACGGGTGAGACCGAAAACCGAGAGGTGAGCGCGATGCCTGACATACGACCCACGGTGGGCTCCGGAGCGTTGGTGCTCAACGCAAGCTACGAGCCGCTGTGTGTCGTATCGGTACGTCGGGCCGCGATCCTCGTCCTGTCGGCCAAGGCCGTCTGTGTCGCCGACGGCGAGGGCGTCCTGCACAGTGCCCGGCACGCGCTGCCGGTGCCGTCGGTCGTCCGGCTGACCCGCTTCGTCCGGGTGCCCTACCGCTCGCACGTCGGCCTGTCCCGCCGGGCCATCTTCGCCCGCGACGGCTGGCGCTGCGCCTACTGCCGCGGCCCGGCCGAGACCATCGACCACGTCTTCCCGCGCAGCCGCGGCGGCGGGCACGCCTGGGAGAACGTCGTCGCCGCCTGCGCGAAGTGCAACCACACCAAGGGCGACAAGACCCCGGCCGAGCTGGGCTGGCGGCTGCACAGCGCCCCGGCCGCCCCGAAGGGCACGGCGTGGCGGGTGCTGGGCCACCGGGCACCGGATCCGCGTTGGGCCGGCTGGCTCGACCTGCCGGAGACCGAGGCCGCCTGACCGACCACGGTCAGCGCCGCCGGCACCGCCCGGGCGGTGCCGGCGGCCTCAGCGCGTGCGGGCCTTGACCAGCGAGGCGAAGACGATCACGTTGTCGGCGTATCCGGTGGTGCCGCCGACCCACTGGCCGCCGCAGGTGATCAGCCGCAGGCCGGGGCGGCTGAAGTCGTCGAAGACCCGGTCGACCGGAAAGTTGCCCTTGTCGAAGCGCTCGACGGAGTTGACCTCGAAGACGGCCACCGACTTGTCCTTGCGGGCGATCTCGATCCGCGTACCCGCGTGCAGGTTGGTCAACCGGTGGAACACCGACGGGCCGGTGGGTCCGTCGACGTGCCCGACGATCACGGCGGGGCCGAACTCGCCCGGCGTCGGCCCCTGCTCGTACCAGCCGGCCTCGTTGCGGCGTTCGAGCCCCGGCACCTCGATGGTGCCGTCGGCGCCGATCCCCACGTCGTGCACCGGCGTCCTGACCCCGATGTCCTTGATCGTGACCCGGACCGGCCGGCTCGCTTCCATGACCGGGAACTCCCGGGGCGGCGGTTTGCTGCCCGGCCGGAAGGTCACCAGGTCGAGACCGCCGAGCTGGCCCAGCCCGAGACCGGTGACGAAGATGCCGACGAGCAGCATGACCACCGACATCGAGCCGGTGCCGCGCCGGTTGCGCGGCGGCGCGGCGATCAGCGACCCCTCCGGTGCCGGGCTGACCCCGCGTACGGTGGCGCGCCCGACCGCCCGGTCCGGCCCGGCCTGACCCGACCAGGGGCCGGTGACCCACCCGCCGCCCGATCCGTTGGTCGGCCTCGGCCCGGTGACCCGGGCGGTGCCGGTGGCCCGGCGCCGCCCGGTGGTGCCGGTGCCCGGCTCAGGCACGGGCGCCGTCGCGGCGCCGTCGCGCCGTCGCCAGCGCCAGCCCGGCGCCCAGGGCGAGCGTGGCGAGCCCGCCGATCAGCACCGTACGGCCGTCCAGGCCGCCCGCCATGCCGCCGCCTCCGGCGGCCGGGCCCTGGGTCGGCCGGGTCTGGTTGATGACGTTGAGGTTGGTGTCGGCCGTGCTCCCGTTGGCACAGGTGAGATGCACGTTGTAGTTGCCCGGTGCCTTGCTGCCGGGCACCGTCACCGCGCCGGTCAGCACACCGTTCTCGGGCTGGAGAATGACCTGGCCGAAGGCGTCCGACTCGACCCGCGCCTGGTTGAGGTTGTCCCCGCAGTTGGCGGTGATCCCGACCCGGTTGCCGGCCTGGACGGTGGGCGGATTGAGGTCGATCCGGACCGTCTGGGCGAGTGCGGCCGGTGCGCCGAGCAGTAGTACGGCGCATACCGTGGCGACCGTCACGGCCAGTGCGGTGCGGGTACGGCTGACAAGTCTGCGGATCCCCATGCTGGCCCCTTCCTGGCACGGCTGGACCGCTCTTCTGTCCCCGTCATCGTCGCACTGGTAACGGGGCAAAATCCTTCGAATCAGGCAGTCCGACGGGGTGCGATAGTGGTGAAACGGGCATCAGGGACGACCGTACGAACATCGCCGCCACCTCGACCGTGGACTGCCGAACCGGCCGTCGAAACCGCCGTACCGGCACCCGGAAAACTGCCGTACGATGCCCTCCGCTACCGTGAATCACCTGAGTCGGGGCTGGCCAACTGGCCGACCGGCCGGTGACCCTGGTCCGCTTTCCCGCCTGGGGGCGTTGAGTTGTCTGTTACCAACACGGTGCTCATCTACGTCGGCATCCCGGCCCTCATCGTGCTCGTGATCGCCGGCCTCGGCATGGTCGGCGGCGGTGGCCGGGGCACGCCGCGCTACCGGCCCGGTCGACCCTTCGACTTCACGCCGGTGTGGTTCCTGTCCTCGCCCGAGCAGGTGTCGCCGGGGGCCGAGGCCGCCGCGCTGCCCGCGGGCGGGCAGCGGCGCGAACTGACCGGTGGCACCGAGAACGAGGGCACGCCGGTCGCGGCGCGCGGGACTGGAGGCGCAAGTGACCGCTGGTGAGTTGACGGCCCCCAGCCTGAGCGGGCGGCCGGAGGTGCTCGACGGGCCGTTCTCCACCCGCCAACTGCTGCGGATCGACGAGGCGCTGCGGCTGGCCGACGAGTCGACCGACTACATCTTCAGCATCTACGTCGGCGACCTCGAGGAGCCGGTACGCGAGCACGCCGAGCGGCTGCACGGCCAGATCACCGAGCCCGACCGGGCGGTGCTGATCGCGGTCTCGCCCAACCAGCGCCGGCTCGAGGTGGTCACCGGCGCCGAGGTGCGCAAGCGCATCCCGGACCGCGACGCCAAGCTGGCCGCGCTGTCGATGGTGGCGTCCTTCGGCGGCGGTGACCTCGCCGGTGGCCTCGTCACCGGGCTCGACCAGCTTGCCAGCCGGGCCCGCAAGGGGTGACCCCGCGAGCCGGTCTTCCGGCTCCACCACGAACGGCGAAGGTTCCACCACGAACGACGAAGAAGGCCCCGGGCTCGACCAGCCCGGGGCCTCTTCACGTCCGGTCGCTCAGCCGGCGGCCGCGTCCTTCGCCCGGGCCTGCTGGGCGCGTACGACCCCGTCGCGGCCCTCGCCGACCAGCCGGCGCAGCGGCGCCGGGTGCCCGTCCTGCGCCAGCCACGCGTCGGTGGCGGCCACCGTCTCCTCGCTGACCTGGAAGGCCGGGTAGGCGTGGAGTACGAACTCCTGTGCCGGCTCGCTGTCCCGGCTGGCCCACACCTGGCCGACCGCCTCGAAGAAGCGGGTGGTGTAGCCGGCGGTCAGCTCGACCTGCGCCGGGTGGTGGAAGCCGCGCAGCAGCGCGCGGTTCTGCCAGTTCGGCAGGGCCTCGCCACCGGTGAGCCGGGCCCACACCGCTTCCTTGTTGGCGACGGTCGGCACCAGCGCGTGGGCCAGCGCCGCCTCCCGCTCACCGCTGGCCGTACGGTCCCGGCCGAGTTCGGCGTCGATCTCGTCGGCGCCGGCCGCGCCGTTGGCGACCAGTGCCTGCAACAGCGCCCAGCGCAGCTCGGTGTCGATGGTCAGACCCGCCGGGACGTCGGCGCCGTCGAGCCAGCCGCGCAGCACCGCCAGGTCCTCGGCCGACCGGGCGGCGGTCGCGAAGGCCCGCGCCCACGCGAGTTGCAGCCCGCTGCCCGCCTGCGCGGCGGCCAGCGCGGCGCGCGCGGTCCGGGCGTATTCCGCCCAGCCCTGCGGCGCCCACGTCGGGTCGGCGTAGTTGGCCAGCGTGCTGGCGCCCTGCCGCAGCGTCTGGGTGACCAGGTTGATGTCGCCCTCGCTGGGCAGCCCGGCCAGCACCAGCGCCACGTAGTCGCGGGCCGCCAGTTCGGCGTCGCGGACCATGTCCCAGGCCGCCGACCAGCACAGCGCGCGGGACAGCGACGATTCGAACTTGCCGATGTGCTGCACGACGGCGGCCATCGACCGCTCGTCGAGCCGCAGCTTCGCGTACGTCAGGTCCTCGTCGTTGAGCAGCAGCACGTCGGCCGCCCGAACCCCGGCGAGCCGCTCGACCACGGTGCGTTCCCCGGTGACGTCGATCTCGATCAGGTCGCGCCGGACCAGACGCTCGCCGTCGAGGTCGTAGAGGCCGACCCCGATCCGGTGGGTGCGCAACGTCGGGTAGTCGGCGGGCGCCTCCTGCAGCACGGTCACCCGCTCGTAGGTGCCGTCGGCGCCGATCGACACCTCGGGGCGCAGCGTGTTGACCTGTGCGGTCTCCAGCCACTGGGCGGCGAACTTGCGCAGCTCGCGGCCGGAGGCGGCCTCCAGCTCCGACAGCAGGTCGTCGAAGGTGGCGTTGCCCCACGCGTGCTTGCCGAAGTATGCCCGCAGCCCGGCCAGGAACGGCTCCAGCCCGACGTAGGCGACCAACTGCTTGATCACGCTGGCGCCCTTGGCGTAGGTGATCCCGTCGAAGTTGACCTCGACGGCCTCCAGGTCCGGCATCTCGCAGTAGACCGGGTGCGTGGAGGAGAGCTGGTCCTGCCGGTAGCCCCAGTTCTTGCGGACCGACAGGAACGTCGTCCACGCGTCGGTGAACCGGGTGGCGTGGGTGTTGGCCCAGTGGCTGGCCCACTCCGCGAAGGACTCGTTGAGCCACAGGTCGTTCCACCAGCGCATGGTGACCAGGTCGCCGAACCACATGTGCGCCAGCTCGTGCAGGATCGTGTTGGCCCGCTGCTCGTGCTCGAAGTCGGTGACCTGGGAGCGGAAGAGGTAGTGCGCCTCGGAGTGGGTGACGCAGGCGAAGTTCTCCATCGCGCCGGCGTTGAAGTCGGGCACCCAGAGCTGGTCGTACTTCGGCAGCGGGTAGCGCACGCCGAACTGCTCGTGGAAGAAGTCGAAGCCCTGCGTGGTGATCAGGTGCAGGTTGTCGGTGTCGAGGTGCTCGGCCATGCTCGCCCGGCAGAAGTAGCCCAGGTCGATGCCGTCGTGGGTGCGCCGTACCTCGTGGTAGGGGCCGGCGCACAGGGCCGTGATGTAGGAGCTCATCCGCGCCGACGTGGCGAAGTGGACGGTCTTGGTGTCGTCGCCCGGCTCGACACGGTCCACCGTGGAGTTCGAGACGACCGTCCAGTGTGCCGGCACGGTGGCGTGCCAGGTGTAGACGCTCTTCAGGTCGGGCTGGTCGAAGCAGGCGAAGACCCGCTGCGCGTCGGCGGTCTCGAACTGGCTGTAGAGATAGGTCTCGCCGTCGACCGGGTCGACGCTGCGGTGCAGGCCCTGCCCGCTGGCCGAGTACGCGAAATCGGCGTCGACGACGAGGACGTTGTCGGCCGCCAGGCCGGGCAGCGTCAGCCCCTTCTCCGCCGACCACCCGGAGAGATCCAGCGACGTGCCGTTGAGCGTCGCGGACCGTACCGTCTCGGCGGCGACCTCGATGAACGTCGACGCCCCGGGCTCCGCGCAGGTGAACCGGACCTCGGTCACCGACCGGAAGGTGCGGTTGTCCGCGGCCCGCCCGGCCGAGGAGAGGTCCAGGTTGATGTCATAGCCGGTCACGTCGAGCAGGCGGGCCCGCTCGGTCGCCTCGACCTGGTTCAGATTGCGCACTCCGGGCACTATCAGTTCTCCATCCGCGTCTTACCCGCTGTCCCCGTTGACAGGAACGGGCCACGACGATGATGGCCCGCGTCGAGTCTTCCATGTCGAAAAACAACTGGCGGGGGTGGTCCAGGTCACGTTCTGGTAATGGTGCCGTCACGGCCTTCGTGGGGGAAGGATTCGGCGCAGGGGCGCGACATCCCGCGCCGACCATGGGAAAGGACAGCATCGTGGCTGAGCGCGAGACCGTCGACATGTGGTTCGACCCCATCTGCCCCTGGGCCTGGGTCACCTCCCGCTGGCTGCTCGAGGTCGAGAAGGTACGCGAACTCGACATGCGGTTCCACGTCATGAGCCTGTCGGTGCTCAACTCCGGCCGGGACGTCCCGGAGCAGTACGCCAAGCTGCTGGAGGCCGGCTGGGGGCCGGTACGGGTCTGCATCGCCGCCGAGCGCGAGCACGGCGCCGCCGTGCTGCGTGACCTCTACACCGCGCTCGGCACCCGGATCCACCTGGGCCGGCAGGAACTGGGCCGGCAGCTCTACGTCGACGCGCTCACCGACGTCGGCCTCGATCCGGCGCTGGCCGACGCCGCCGACTCCACCGAGTTCGACGAGGCGCTGGTGGCCAGCCACAACGCCGGCATGAAGCCGGTCGGCACCGACGTCGGCACCCCGGTCATCCACGCGCCCGGCCCGGTCCCCGGCCAGCCGGTCGCGTTCTTCGGGCCGGTCGTCACCCCCGCGCCGAAGGGCGAGGCCGCCGGTCGGCTCTGGGACGGGGTCGTGCTGGTCGCGGGCACGCCGGGCTTCTACGAGCTCAAGCGGTCCCGCGACGAGGACCCGTCCTTCGGCTGACTGTGAGCATGGCGGGGTCGGCGTCGGCCTGGCCCAGGACTGCGTCGACGGGGTCGGTTCACCAGTGGTGAGCTGATGCTGGTGGTAGTGGGCGTGACCCTTCGTCTGGCCGGCGTCGTGCCTTCGACACGACCTGTCCGCCCGCTACCGCCGGCGCCGGCCCGGCGGGAGACGTTTGGCCTGGTCAGGAGCTTGACTGCCAGTCAGCGGCTGGCGTGTCCCGGCACCGTACCGAACTGCTCGCCGTGGCCGGGCAGCGCTCAGGGCGGTGGGTGCCGGCCCGGTCCACCGGCCCACCCGGAGGCCCGATACCACTGCCACGCCCTACAGCGAATTCGCTGTACGTACGCCGAATTCGCTGTGGACCGCAACACCTGAGGGGTCCTTCCCCGGCAGGCGCGGGCGCCGGGACGAGGTGGTGGTGGCCACCGCCAGGGCATCCGTGATCATCTGCTGCCCAGCAGTTCGACACGCCGTACCTGCAACGGCGGGACAACTGACGATCACCACCCGCCGCCCCGCCACGAAGGGCACGGGGGCGGCGGCCGGCGGGAAACGGCCCGGCCGGCGGCGGTATCCGCCTATCGTGGGGCTGACGGCGCCGTGACAAGTGGTCGACAGCCTCGTTGCGCAGGGTGTTCATCACGGCGACCCGGAACGGGTCGTGCTATCGCCGCAGCGGAGGCATTTCGATGGTCGAGACCCGCGAACCAGCCGCGGAGCCCGCAGAGCCCGCCGAGGTCGCGCAATGTCTGGGCGGCCGCTGGGCGGTCGAGGTCGGCCGGTGGAGTGACCGGCTTCCACCCGGATGTGCCGACCTGCTGGCGCCGCCCGTGGTGGTGTCGGTGCTGGCGGCCACCGGAGCACCGCAGGCTGCGGTGCCGGCGGCGGCAGCGGTGCCGGTGCGCAGGGCGGCCCCGACCCGCCGCCGCCGGATGGCGGTCGTCGGGTCCGGCACCCCGCGCGACAATCCGGTCCGGCCCGCCGTCCGCCGCCCGGCCCGCGCCGCCTGACCCGACCCCCCGGACCAGCCGGTACGTCCGGACGGCCGCCGCGGCCCCGCCCATCAGGCGGTGAACCGCCGGGGTATCGGGCGTCACACCGGGGTGCGACGGTAGCGTCACCGAACATGACGGTCGTGCATCCGATCGCCCGGGCCTGGATCACCACTGGCGGCACCGGCGCGCAAAACTACGACGAGTTCGCCGACGACGCGGAGATCACCGCGATCATCGGGGCCAACCCGCACAGCGCCCTGGCGATCGAGATGCCGCACAAGGCACCCGACGCCGAGGGCCGCTCCTTCCTCGACAGCCTGCCCGCCGCCGTCGCCCGGCTGGCCGAGGCGAAGGCCGACGGCAGCTACACCCCGGCCGAGCGGGTCGTGGTGCTCTACCGGATCTCCGAGCCGGCCAGCGACGGCGCCGCGTACGGGCTCTTCGCCGCCGTCGACACCGACCAGATCTCGACCAGCGCCGACGAACCGGGGCTGGTGATCCGCAACGAGGACGTGTTCATCGAGAAGGTCCGCGAGCGGGTCGCGCTGGCCGAGGAGACCGGGCACCTGCTGTCGCCCGTACTGCTGTTGCAGACCGGGCGGGGCGAGGAACTGCACACGGCGCTGGCCGCGGCGACCGAGCGGGCCGGCGCACCGGCGGCGACCGATGTCGACCAGTCGGGGCGTACGCACGCGATCTGGCTCGTCGGGCCCGGCCCCGAGCAGGACGAGCTGACCGCGCTGGCCGGGGGCGGCGAACTCGTCGTCGCCGACGGCAACCACCGCAGCCTGGCGGCGCAGACCGGCGGCCTGCGCCGCTTCCTGGCCGTGGTGACCACCCCGGCGTCGGTCGCCATCCAGCCCTACAACCGGCTGGTCGCCGAGCTGACCGTGACTCCCGACGAACTGGTCGCCGAGCTGACCGCCGCCGGCGCCACGGTCGAACCGGTCGCCGGTCCGGCCACCGTGCCGACCGGTGGCGGGGTCGTCCACCTCTACACCGCCGGCCGCACCCTGGCGGTCAAGCTGCCGGCCACCGCCGGTGGCGGCGTCGTCGACAATCTCGACCACGCCCTGGTCGAGCGGGTGCTGCTGCGCGGCGTCCTCGGCCTCGACCCGGGCGACAAGCGGATCACGTACGTCGGCGGCGACTACCCCGCCGAATGGCTGACCGGTGAGGTCGACGCCGGACGGGCGGAGCTGGCCGTGCTGATCGCCCCGGTGACCGTCGACGACTTCGTGGCGGTCAACCTGGCCCGCCAGAAGCTGCCCCGCAAGAGCACCTGGTTCACCCCGAAGGCCCGCGCCGGCCTCGTCCTCGCCCAGCTCGGCGACGACGGGGCAGGGGCGTGAGCGCGTGACCCTTCACCCGCAGGTGGTGGCCGCGCTCGCGGTACGGCCACGGCCGGCGTCCGAGGTGGTCGACGCCGATCCGCTCGCGGCGCTGGCGGCCGGCCGGGCGGCCATGCTCGCCGCGGTGCCGGCGGAGTGCGGACCTCCGGTTCCGGTCGCTTCTGTGTCCGATGTGGACGCCGACGGGGTGCCGTGCCGGCTCTACGCGCCCGCTCCCGGCGTACCGGTGCTCGTCTACGTGCACGGCGGCGGCTGGGCGATGGGCAACGTGGAGATCGTCGACGCGTTCTGCCGGCGGGTCGCCGACCGGTCCGGCTGCGCGGTGCTCTCGGTCGACTACCGGCTCGCGCCCGAGCACCCGTACCCGGCGGGGGTCGACGACGTCGAGACCGCGCTGACCTGGCTGCGCCGCGAAGGTCTCGGGCTGGACGTGAGCCGGGTGGCGATCGGCGGCGACAGCGCCGGCGGCCATCTGGCCACCGTCGTCGCCCGCCGGCAGCGCGACGCCGGCCGGCCGCTGGCCCACCAGGTGCTGATCTATCCGGTCATCGACCCGGCGATGGCCTCGGACTCCTACCGCGACCTCGGTGGGGCCGGCCTCGACCGGGCGACCATGGCCCGGTTCTGGGACCTGTTCGTGCCCGACCCCGCCGACCGGGCCGCGCCGGACGTGGCACCGCTCGCGGCGCCGCTGGCCGGCATGCCGCCCACCCTGCTGATCACTGCCGAGTACGACGTCCTGCGCGACGAGGGCGAGCGGTACGGCGTCGAACTGCTCGCCGCCGGCGTGCCCGTGGTGACCGTCCGCTACCAGGGCGTCAACCACGGCTTCGTCCGCAAGCTCGCCATCTTCGACGCCGCCGCGGTGGCCACCGACCAGATCGCGGCGGCGCTGCGCGCGGCGCTGGTGTGACCGATCGCCCGGCGCCGTGTCCCGGCGCCGGGCTCCGGCCGGCGGCTGACAGACTGCCGGTCATGCGCGTATACCTGGGAGCCGACCACGCCGGCTTCGAGCTCAAGGCACACCTGGCCAACCACCTCGCCAAGCAGGGCTACGACCTGGTCGACGTCGGCCCGCACCACTACGACCCCGACGACGACTATCCGGTGTTCTGCCTGCACGCCGGGGCCCGCGTGGTCGCCGACGAGGGCAGCCTCGGCATCGTCATCGGCGGGTCCGGCAACGGCGAGCAGATCGCGGCCAACAAGGTCGACGGGGTACGGGCGGCGCTGGCGTGGAACATCGACACCGCGCAGCTCGCCCGCCAGCACAACGACGCCAACGTGGTCGCGATCGGCGCCCGCCAGCACACCCTCGACGAGGCGACCGCGATCGTCGAGGCGTTCCTGGCCACCCCGTTCTCCGGCAACGACCGGCACGCGCGCCGGATCGCGACGATCACCGGGTACGAGGCGACGACCGAACTGCCCCCGCTGCCGTAGCCGGGCGGCCGTCAGCGGTTGCGCGGCAGGTCTTCGCGGGGCACCCAGTTGCGGCGTACGACCACCAGCCGATCCTCGGCTTCGGCCAGGTCGGCGGCGGTCGGCCGGGACGCGTCCCGGGCCCGCAGTGCGGCGCGTACGTCGACCTGCGAGGTCCCGGAGCCGATCAGCCCGCGCAGCCCCCGTTCGGCTTCCCGGTCGTCGGCCGGCGGGCCGCCGTTGCCGCGCCTGCCGTCGCCGCGCCCGTTGCCCCGCCCACCGGCACCGCGACCACCACCGGTGGCCGGAGCTCCAGCGGCCGGTCCGTCACCGGCGGCGGTCGTTCCGCCGCCGGTGGGGCCGGTGCCGCGGCGGGAGTCGGTGGGCCGGCCGGTGTCGCGCCGCCGGGGCGCCGACGGCTCCGGCCGTGGGTCGTGCACCTGTGCGGTCGACGCCGACGGCCCGTCCGGCCGCCCGGAGTCGTCCGGCCACGCGGCCGGCCGGGCGGGTCCGTCCGGTCCGGCCCCGCCCTCGGCCGGGTCGTCGGGGTTGACCGGGACGCGTCCGGCCTTGGTGTGCCGCAGCCGGCGCCGCCGGCGTTCGGGATCCGCCATGTGCCGACGGTACCGGCCCGGCCCGGTCAGAACACCTCCAGCGACGCCGGAGCCCGGTCCCAGCCGAACGCGGCGGCGGTACGCGCCACCGCGCCGGGAACCAGCTCGCCGACCCGGCCGGCGGCGGCGAGGGCGTTCAGGTCCGGCCCGCCCAGGTAGACCGCGCCCAGGTCACGGACGTCGCAGGTGAGATCGGCCGGGCCGCCGGTGCGTTCGCAGTGGGCGCCGGTACGGTCGCCGGTCAGCCGCCACCGGCCGGTGTTGTCCGGCAGCAGTGGATCGGTGACGTCGACCACCACGTCGACCGGGGTCCGGTAGCGGCGGGCGGCCAGCGCGGCACCGACGTCGAGCAGCCGTACCCAGAGCGCGTCGGCGACCCTGGGGACCAGTTGCCTCGGCTCGGCGACCAGGTGCTGCAACGGCTCGTCGAGCGACCCGAACGGATAGGTCGCGGTCCGGGTCAGGTCGATCGACAGCAGGAACCGCCACAGCTGGCGGTAGGCGTCCGGGGTCGCCGCGACGACCTCCTGGACGCGTACCTCGCCGGTGGGTCCGCCCGGGGTCCAGCCGCCCTTGGTACGCCACAGCGCGTAGCCCTCGACGCCGTCCGCGCCCTCGTACAGCACGGCCCGGCGTTCCGTGGCGCCGTCGCGCTGACCGGGGAAGTCGCCGAGCAGGTGGTCCCACCAGCGGCCGGGGCGGCTGGACCAGCCGGGCCGGTCCGGCAACAGCCGGTCGTACAGGTCGGCCAGTTCGGTCCGGAACGTGTCCGGCGGGCCGGTCCGCAGCCGGCCCCCGGCGGCCTCGGGCAGGCCGGCCTCCAGGGCCGTGACGTCGAGGACGAGGCGCTGGCTGGCGAGGCCGTAGCCGAACCTCGGGTAGATCCGGCCCTCGCTGGCCCACAGCACCGCGACCGGCTCGCGGCCGGCGTCGCGGGCCTCGCCGAGCTGCCGCTCCATGAGCCGGGTCAGCAGCCGGCGGCGCCGGTGGGTGGGCGCGACCCCGACCATGGTCACGTGCGTCGCCGGCACCACCGCTCCGGGGACGGTGAGGTCGCGGGTGAACGCCGCGGCGTGCGCGACGACGCGTCCCTCGTCGCGGACCACCAGTGACCGGTCGGGTTCGAAGACCAGCCGTTCACTCTCGTGGACGTCGGACTCCAGGGCATGGTGGAACGAGGCGGCCATCAGGGCGCCGACCTCGTCCCAGTCGTCGGGGGTGGCCGGCTGGATCGGCAGTTCGGCTTCGGTCATGTTGCGTGTCTAGCCGATCGGCGCACGGTGGGCGACCGTTTTGTCGGCTCGGTACCCTCGTATGCGAACGGTGGCCGGCGCTCGAAGGGGCAGGGGCGGTCGATCCCGGTGCGGATCGACCAGGGTCCGACGGATCGGCGCCGGGTCGATGCGCCACCGACGGGGAGGAAGCATGGCAGACCAGCCGAACCAGAGCCAGCCGTGGGAGCGCACCGTCGAGGTGCCCCGGCAGGAGGTGCCGCTCGGGCCGGCACCGTTCCGGCGCGGGGTGGCCCAGGTCGGCCCGCGTCCCGCCCCCACCGAGTCGTTTCCCGCCGCCCACGAGCACGAGCCCACCGGCACCGGCTGGCCCGGGGCGCCGGACCCGCACCAGCCCCGGATGCCGCTCAGCTACCACATGCGCCAGTTGCGGCTGGGCAGCGAGTGGAGCATCGTCGGCGGCCTCTTCGCCTTCGTCTGCTGGGGAATCTGGGCCATCTCGGCCCGCGGCGACCTCACCAGCCCGGTCGTCACGTTCGTCCTGACCCTCTTCGTCGCCGCCGGTGTCTTCGGGCTGTCCCGGCTGCTCGGCCGGGTCGTGCTGGAGCGCCAGCTCGGCCGGGTCCGGCGCACCGCGAAGGGCGCCCACCTGGCGACCGGCGTGTTCCTGGTCGGCGTCGGCATCGCCTACCTGCGCCAGACCGAGTGGGTGATGGGGATCTGGAACTGGTTCGCCGCGCTGTTCTGAGCGGCCGGGGCGCGGGCCGTGGAATTTGACGGCGTGCGACCCGGCTGCCGCATAATTGCTCCGCCCGACGGACGGAGAGGTCGACCCAGGTGGCGTTGCTCAGTGTGATCGTGCCGGTCTACCGGGTCGAGGAATACCTGGCCGAGTGTCTGGACTCCATCCTCGGGCAGTCGTTCGGTGACGTCGAGGTGGTCGCCGTCGACGACGCGTCCGACGACGGGTGCGCCGAGATCCTGGCCGGTCACGCCGCCCGTGAGCCGCGCCTGAAGGTCGTCACGCTGAGCCGCAACAGCGGGCTGGGCGCCGCCCGCAACGCCGGTCTCGCGGCAGCGACCGGCCGTTACGTCTGGTTCGTCGACAGCGACGACTGGCTGCCCGAGGGCACCCTCGAAGCCGTCGCCGCGCGGCTCGCCGACACCGAACCGGACCTGCTGGTGGTCGGCTACGCGCGGGTCTACCCCGACGGCACCCGGCGGTACGAGTCGCTGGCCAAGGTGACCGGCGGCCGGCCGATGCCGGACACCTTCACGCTGGCCGGGCAGCCGAGCATGCTCAACGTCCTGCACATCGCCTGCAACAAGATCGTACGGCGGGACTTCCTCGCCGAGACCGGCATCGGGTTCGGCCCCGGCTGGTACGAGGACGTGTCGTTCAGCCTCCCGCTGATGCTGGCCGCCGACCGGATCGCGCTGCTGGACCGCGACTGCTACGCCTACCGCCAGCGGCAGGCCGGCGCGATCACCCAGACGGTCAGCGACCGGCATTTCGAGGTCTTCCCGCACTGGGAGCGGGTCTTCGCCTTCATGGACGAGCACCCCGCCGAGACCGGGTCCGTGCGACCGCTCATTTTCCAGCGGATGATCTGGCACTATCTCAGTGTGTTGGGGCACTCACACAGGGTGCCCAAGATGCGGCGGAAGGAGTTCTTCACCCGCATGGCACAGCACTACCGGAGATATCTGCCACCGGCCGGCTACCCGATGCCGGGCGGCGCCGCCGGGCTCAAGCACCGGCTCGTCGGCCGGGGCGCCTACCGCCTCTTCGAGGCGCTGCGCGCGGTCAAGAAGGGCCGCCTCGACACGGCCACCCGGACGCCGCAACCCCGTGCCGCCACACCCGAGCTGACCGACGGGCGCGGACTGGCCCGATGACCGGCGCCGGGACCGCGGGCATCACCTGGCGGCTCACCGGAGCCCTGCCGGTGTCCCGTTCGGAACGGATCAGCCGCGCGGTCGGCACCCATGTCGTACCGACCGGGATCGGATCGGTCGCGGTGCTGGCCGGCTCCGTCGACCGGCTGCGGCACCTGGTCACCGCCCCGTCGACGCTGCGCACCGTCACCAGCGCCGTGATCACCGTCGGCTGGTGGCGCAGCCCCCGGCACGGCTGGTCGGGCCGGGTCGGCTGGCTCGACCACCTGGTCGGCCACCGGGTGACGCTGCCCCGGGGCGGGCGCGGGCCGGCCGTCGTACGGGTCACGCTGCGCCGGCCGACGCAGTTGCGCCTCGTCGTCGGCGCGGCGCTGGAAGCCCTCAGCCCCACCCGGCCGCTGCCCCGCCCGGCCGGCGCCCGGCTGACCGCCCGGGACACCCTGCCCGGCTTCCTGCCGATCCGCCCACCGGCCACCGTCGTCACCGGCGACCCGGCCGGCCAGGACGACGTACGCGCCCACGACCTGCTGCTGTGCCCGCCCGGCGGCGCACCGGACCAACCCGACCGGTACGCGGCGACGGCCGGCGCCACCCCGTACGGGCTGCGCACGGCCGGACGCACCACCATCCTGGTCGACGCCCAGCGGGTCAACCCGCGCGGGCGCACCGCCGGCGCGTACGCCCCCGACGCCCCCCGTGTACGCCTGGACTTCCGTCCGTCCGGCGCAGCCGTCGACGGGCGCGGCCCCGACCCGGCGACCCTCGCCGCCCTGCGCGGGGTCGGTGTCGTCGAGTGCCCGCGGGTCCCGGTCAACGACCCGGTCGCCGTCGCCGGCACGTTCGTGCAGCTGGCGATGACCGGCGCGGTGCTGTACGTACCCCACCTGCCGCCGACCGTCGGCGACCTGCTCGGCGCGGAACTGCGCCGCCTGGTCACCACCGTTGTCGACGGCACCGAACCGCTCGCCCTGGAGGTACGCAGCGTCGCCCAGCGCCGGGCCGCGATGCGCGACCACGGGACCGCCTTCGCGCTGCCGGCGGCGACCGGCGCGGCGTTTCCGGGCCTGCGCCGTCCACCGGCGGTCAGCGCGCTGCTGGTCACCCGCCGCCTCGACATGGTGCCGGGCGCGCTGCGGGCGATCGCCGCGCAGACCTACCCGGAGCTGGAGATCGTGCTGTGCCTGCACGGCGTCGAGGCGCCGGAGCCGCTGCGGGCCAGCCTGCCCGGCTACGACCGGCCGATCGAACTGGTCGAGGTCCCGGCAGGGGTCAGCTTCGGCGAGGCGCTGGGGCTGGCCACCGCCCGGGCCCGGGGCAGCCTGGTGACCAAGTTCGACGACGACGACACGTACGGCGCCGAGCACGTCTGGGATCTGGTGCTGGCCCGGCAGTTCTCGGGCGCGGCCCTGGTCGGCAAGGGCGCCGAGTTCGTGTTCCTGGAGTCGAAGGGGATCACCGTACGGCGGTCCGCCGGCGCGGCCGAGTCGGACGCGCAGGTGATCGCCGGCGGGACGATGATGATGGGCCGGGGCGACCTGGAGGAGGTCGGCGGCTGGCGCCCGGTGCCCGGCTCGGTCGACCTCGGGCTGATCGACCGGGTCAAGCGCCACGGCGGCCTGATCTTCCGCACCCACCCGCTCGGCTACGTCTACCACCGCCGAGCCACCGGCCACACCTGGGACCCCGGCGCCGCCTACTTCCAGAAGAACCTCTCCGCGAGCTGGCCCGCGCTGCCGCCCTACGAGGAGTTCGGCACCCTGCTGACCCCCTCATGATCCGCGTGATCAGGGACTGAATCGCGCGTGTCGTCGGCGTGCCGCGCCACAGACTCCCTGATCACCCGGATCTTGACCGGCGGGCCGGGCCGGACGCGCGGGCCGGGAGCCGGTCGCGTCCCGGAGCCGGCCGGGCCGGGAGGCGGTCGCGCCCGGGAGCGCGGGTAGGTTGGCCGGATGCCCCGTGCCCTGATCATCGGCGGGACCGGCCTGATCGGCCGGGCCACCGCACACCGCCTGCTCGCCGCCGGCTGGCGGGTCGACGTCACCGGACGGAATCCGGCCAACCTGCCGGCCGACCTCGCCGCCGCCGGCGCCCGCTTCGTCGCCGCCGACCGGGCCGACCCGGCCGCGCTGCGTACGGCCCTCGGCACCGGCGCCGACCTGCTCGTCGACTGCGTCTGCTACACCGCGCGGGACGCCGAGGCGCTGCTGCCGCTGGCCGGCGACGCCGGCTCGACGGTCATGATCTCCAGCAAGGCCGTCTACGTCGACGCCGACGGCAACCACTCCAACTCCGACGCGCCGCCCCGGTTCGCCGGCCCGGTCCGCGAGACCCAACCGACCCTGGCGCCCGGCGACGGCGACCACCAGACCCGGGAGGGCTACGGCCCGAACAAGGTCGCGGCCGAGCGGGTGCTGCTCGACAGCGGCGCCCCGGTCACCGTGCTCCGTCCCTCCAAGGTGCACGGTACGGGCGCCGTCCGGCCGCGCGAGTGGGTCTTCGTCAAGCGGGTCCTCGACCGGCGGCCCGCCGTGTTCCTCGCGGACCGGGGCGAGGGCACCGACCACACGACCGCCGCCGCCAACATCGCCGCCCTGGTCGAGGTGGTGGCGGCCCGGCCGGGGCGGCGGATCCTGAACAGCGCCGACCCGGACGCGCCGAGCGCGCTGGAGATCGCCCGTACGGTCGCCCGCCACCTCGGCCACGAGTGGGCGGAGGTGTTGCTCGACGGGGACGCCGACCCGGCGCTGGGGCAGCACCCGTGGCCGGCGCCGTACCCGATCGTGCTGGACATGACCGCGGCGCTGGACCTGGGCTACGTCCCGGCCGGCGACTTCGCCGCCACGGTCGCCGCCGAGATCGACTGGCTGGTCGAGGCCACCACGCGCGGGGCCGGCGTCCCGGCCGGGGTCGACACGGACTGGTTCGCCCCGATGTTCGACTACCCGGCCGAGGACGCCTACCTGGCCGGCCGCCGGTCCTGACCCGCGGGTCAGGACCGGCCGGTCACGGCGCCCAGGGGCCGGTGACGTTCCAGGTCACGTCGGCCAGCCACGACGCCGGCGAGTTGTACGCCGGTCCGCCGGCGCCGTTGCTCAGCCACACCTCCGCGCCGTGGTGCCGCAGGTAGGACCCCCGGAAGTTGTACGACTCGAACGACACCCCGCCGCCGGTCAGCCCGGTACGGGCACACCAGGTGGCGTCGGCGCGCAGCAGCGCCGACCCGTCGTCGGGGGAGTTGCGGACCCGGGAATCGACGTGCCGCAGGAACTGGCCGGGGAAGTTGACCGACTCGAACGAGTAGCAGCCCGTGCCGGCGAGCCCGGGCCGGACCGTGTACGTCGCGTCCTGCCTGAGCACCGTCGGGCTGCCCGCGTCGACCACCTCGGTGTACGCCAGGCCGTTCATGTGCCGCAGGTAGCGGTTGGTGAAGCCGGGGGTGGTCACCTGCAACGACCGTCGGGTGTGGACGGGCAGGGTGACCGGGCCGGAGCTGCCGAGCGCCTTCGACGCCGCGATCAGCGCCTGGTTGGCGGCGCGTACCCGGTTCTGGTCCATCTTGACCACCTGCCGGTCGTACGTGAGAAAGCCGTCCATATCGCCGTTGCCGGGGTTGCCGAGCGACTGGCAGCAGTTGTGTCCGCTGTGGGTGTTGACCAGGCGGGTCGGGTCCTGGTTCTTGACGTTCTGGCCGACCCGACGGGTGTCGGCCAGCGCCCGCTCGCCCCAGCCCTCGTTGTAGACGACGTACGCGACGACCGACGGCGAGCTGCGGGCCGGAGTGTCACTGGCCACCGTCTCCAACGTCGTCAACGGCTACCGCCCGGTCGGCGAACAGACCCGGCGGCGGGTGCAGCGGGCGATCGACGAACTCGGGTACGCGCCCAACCTCGGCGCCCGGCACCTGCGCCGCGGCCGGACCGGTCTCATCGCCCTGGCCATTCCCGAACTCAACAACCCGTACTTCGCCGAACTCGCCGGCTCCGCCATCCGCGAGGCGGCCAGCCTCGGCTACACCCTCGTCCTGGAGGACACCGCCGCCGACCGGGACCGGGAACTGGCCCTCACCGACGGCTCCCGCCGACCCGTCATCGACGGCCTCATCTTCAGCCCGGTGCGGATCGGCCGCGACGAGATCCTCGCCCGCACCGACCCGACCCCGCTGGTGCTCATCGGCGAAGGCGTCCACGACGTACCACACGACCACATCGCCATCGACAACATCGCCGCCAGCCACGCCGCCGTCCAGCACCTGGTGTCCATCGGCCGGCACCGGATCGCCTTCGTCGGCGCGCAGGCCGACGACCGCCAATCCGCCCACCTGCGGCTACGCGGCTACCGCGAGGCCCTGACCGGCGCCGGGCTGCCGTTCGAGCCCACCCTCGTCGCGGCCACCACGCAGTTCCGCCGCGTCGACGGGCTGCGCGCGATGCGCGACCTGCTCGCCCTCGACGAGCCGCCGGACGCGGTCTTCGGCTACAACGACCTGATCGCGATCGGCGCCATGCGCGCCATCGGCGAGGCCGGCCGGCGGATCCCCGACGACATCGCCGTCATCGGCTTCGACGACATCGAGGAGGGCCGGTTCAGCAACCCGACCCTGACCACGATCTCGCCCGACAAGGAGCGGATCGGCCGGCTGGCCGTACGGTCACTGGTCGCCCGGATCGAGGGCAGACCGGTCCATCCCCCGTACGACGTGCGGCCGCCGTTCCACCTCGTGCCCCGGGAGAGCACGCTAGCCCAGTAGCTTCTTCTGCACCTTGCCGAGCGCGTTACGGGGCAGCGCGTCGAGCAGGTGCACCGCCCGCGGCCGCTTGTGCACGGCCAGGTTGCGGGCCACGAACTCGACCAGCTCCGGGCCGGTGACCCCGTCGGCCACCACGTACGCCGTCACCCGCTGCCCCAGGTCCGGATCCGGTACGCCGATCACGGCCGCCTCCCGAACACCGGGGTGGGCCAGCAGCGCGTCCTCGACCTCGCCGGCCCCGATCCGGTAACCGCCGCTCTTGATCAGATCGGTGGAGGCCCGGCCGACGATCCGGTGCACCCCGTCCGGCCCGATCGTGGCGACGTCGCCGGTGCGGAACCAGCCGTCCCCGGCGGTGCTGGCCGCGTCCGCGTCCGGCCGGTTCAGGTAGCCGCTGAACAGCGTCGGCCCGGCCACCAGCAGCTCGCCCATCGCCTCGCCGTCGGCCGGCACCGGCCCGCCCCGCTCGTCGGCGAGCCGGGTCCGTACCCCCGGCAGCGGCGTCCCGACCGTGCCCGGCCGGCGTGCACCGTCCGCCCGCGCGCTCACCGTGATCAGCGTCTCGGTCATCCCGTACCGCTCCACGATCCGGTGCCCGGTCAGCTCCCGCAGGTCGGCGAAGACCGCCGCCGGCAGCGCCGCGCTGCCGGACACCAGCAGCCGCGCACCCCGCAGCGCCCGCGCCGAATCCGGGTCCGCGGCCACCCGCGACCACACCGTCGGCACCCCGAAATAGAGGGTGCCGCCCGCCGCCGCGTACCGCCGCGGCTGCGGGCGTCCGACGTGGTCCAGCCGGCTGCCGTGCCGCAACGGCCCGAGCACCCCGAGCACCAACCCGTGTACGTGGAACAGCGGCAACCCGTGCACCAGCAGGTCGTCGGGCGTCCACGCCCACGCGTCGGCGAGCCCGTCGAGACAGGCCGCGATCGACCGCCGGGAGACGACCACGCCCTTCGGCGCCCCGGTGGTGCCACTGGTGTAGAGGATCACCGCGGCCCGCTCCGGCTCCGGCTCCGGCCACGTCCGGTCGGACCGCTGGGCCAGATCCACCGGTACGACCGGCGGCCCGCCCGGCGCCACGTCGCTGCCCCTGGCCGCCAGCAGTGCCGCCACACCCGAGTCGGCGAACATGTGCCGGCGCTCCATCGCCCCGGCGTCGGCCGGTACGGGCACCACGGCCACCCCGGCGAGCAGCGCCCCGACGACGCCGACCACCGTCTCCATCGTCGGGGTCGCCTCGACCGCCACCCGCTCCAGCCCGTGCACCCGGTCGGCGACCGCGGCCGCGCACCGCAGCAGTTCGGCGCCGGACAGCGCGCTGCCGGCGACCCGGACCGCGTCCGGCCGCTCGTCCGGCGACTCTGACAACCGCTTCAGCAGCGACACGGCGGCGACGCCCTCCTCGAACGGGGACGGCGGTCCCCGGCGACCCTGGCCGCCCGACCGTAGCCGCACCACCCCCGGGTCGCCACCCGTGTCCGTACGGCGGGTCGGTCCACCCCGGCGACACCCGGACGGCGCGCGGGCGACGCCGGCTCCGGCGGGTAGCCGGGGTTCCGGACCGGCGCTGCTGGGATACTGACCGAAGCAGGGATCCGATCCGAGACTGAGGCGGGACGGCTGTGACCCAGACCGACAAGGCGGCGGAGGCTCTGGCCCGGGCCGCCGCGATGGCGGGGCACGCCCCGTCGGTGCACAACACGCAACCGTGGCGGTGGACGGTCCATCCGGACCGGCTCGAGCTGTCCGCCGTACGCGACCGGCAGCTCGCCGCGACCGACCCGGAGGGGCGGCTGCTGATGATCAGTTGCGGCGCCGCGCTGCACCATGCCCGGACGGCGCTCGCCGCCGACGGCTGGGACTGCGCGGTGCGGCGGCTGTCCGACCCCGACCGCCCCGACCTGCTGGCCGTGCTCACCCCCGGCGGGCACCGTACGCCCGACCAGGCCGCGGTGCGCCTGGTCCAGACCATGTCGGTACGGCACACCGACCGGCGCCCGCTCAGCGACGAGGTGCTGACCGACGACGTCCTGAAGACGATCTCGGAGGCGGTCCGCGCGGAGGGGCCGCACCTGCATGTGCTCACCGGCGAGCAGGTCTACGACCTGGCGTCCGCGGCCGACCGGGCGGGCACCGCCGAGCGGGAGGACCCGGCGGTCCAGGAGGAGCTGGCGTACTGGATCGGGCGCGGCGACGGGCTCGGCGTCCCGGCCCACGCCCTGCCCGAGGTCCAGCCGGCGACGACCGTGCCGGGGCGGGACTTCGGTCAGCCGGGCACCCTGCCGATCGCGCCGGGCCACGACCGGGCGGCGTTCTACGGCCTGCTGTACGGCGACGGCGACGAGCCGCTGTGGTGGCTGCGGGCCGGTGAGGCGCTCTCCGCGGCCTGGCTGACCGCCACCCGGCTCGGCGCCTCGGTGCTGCCGCTGAGCGCGGTGGTCGAGGTGACCGCGACCCGGGCGGCGCTGCGCCGGCTGGTCGCCGAGTTGGGCTGGCCCTACCTGGTGATCCGCCTGGGGGTGGCCGACCCCGAGCACGCCGGCCCGGCCCACACCCCCCGCCTGCCGACCCCCCAGACGGTCGACACCTCCCCGACCACCAACCCCCCAAGATCCGCGTGATCAGGGACTGAGTCGAGCGTGTCGCCGGCGCGTCTGCCGGTGAACTCCCTGATCACCGGGATCTTGCAGGTGGCGGTGACACACGGAACTCGCCGGCGGGTCGAGCCGCCGGCGAGTTCGTGTTCGGGTCATTACCTGAGGATCCGGGTCGCTACCTGAGGAAGGGAAGGCGCTTGACGATCGGGACGCGGGCCCAGAGCCGGCCCAGGCCGAGCGTGTCACCGGCCGCGGTCAGCGCCAGGACCAGGAGCACACCCGCGTAGATCAGGTGGTCGTCCATGAAGGGGTTGTTCGCCGGGGGCAGGACGGCGGTCCACATCAGCACCATCATCAGGCCACCGGCCGCGGCGGCCACCCGCATGCCCACGCCCAGGATGAGCGCGGTGCCGATGGCGGCGAGCCCGATCATGAAGAGCCAGTCGGCCCAGGCCGCCCCGGCGAAGCCGCGGTAGAAGTCGGCGAACGGACCGGCCACGGCGTTGCCGAGGAAGCCCCTGGTGGGGCTGCCGCCGTTGACCCAGGCCTGCTCCGCGGCGGTCCTCTGGCCGAGGCCGAAGAGCTTGTCGAGGAACGCCCAGAGGAAGATCCAGCCGAGCGCCAGCCGCAGCCCGGCGAGGGTGTAGCGGGTGGCCTTGCGGCCGGTGGTCTCGGCCGGGCGGATGGCTCCGGTGACCGGCGGGATCACCGCGTTGGTGGTCACCCGGTGGTTGGCGGTGCGTTCGATCGTCGTCATGGCCGTTCACGCCTTCCTGACTCTCGCTGACGAATCAATTCGACCACCGGGAGAGGGGCTGCGATCAGTGCCGGGAGACCGCTCCTGACGGGACCTTCGGCACGGTCGCGCAGGGACCATCGGCGAGCGGGTGTCACGGGGGAAGACCCTGGACGGTACGAGACGAGACGCGGAGCGGGCGACGAGAATCGAACTCGCGTAATCAGTTTGGAAGACTGAGGCTCTACCATTGAGCTACGCCCGCATGCACCTCGATCACCCGAGGTACGGCCACAGCATAGCGGGTCCGGCAACCCGGTTCCCAGTGCGTTCCCGGCCCCGGCCCGCCCGGAGACGGATACCAGGCGGCGCGCCCGGCCGCCGACGTCATACACTTCTCTCCGCCACGGGGTGTGGCGCAGCTTGGTAGCGCACTCGCTTTGGGAGCGAGGGGCCGTGGGTTCAAATCCCGCCACCCCGACTGTGATCCACCAGCGGTGTCGGGTGCCCGCCGGGCCGGCCGACCGGCTCGCCTACACTCGATGGGCTGAATCACGCCCAGACCAAGACTGAGATCCGTCAAGGAGTACGCCTGTGAAGAGCACCGTCGAGACTCTGAGCCCGACGCGCGTCCGGCTCGCCATCGAGGTGCCGTTCGTCGAGCTCGAGCCGAGCCTCAGGAAGGCGTACCGGGAGATCGGCCAGCAGGTCAACATCCCGGGCTTCCGCCGGGGCAAGGTGCCGTCCGCCGTCATCGACCAGCGGGTGGGCCGCGGCACGGTGCTCAACGAGGCCGTCCAGGAGGCGATCCCGGAGAACATCCTCGCGGCCGTGCGCGAGCACGACGTCAAGACGCTCGGCCGCCCCGAGGTGGAGATCACCGAGTTCACCGACGGCGAGCCGCTGAAGTTCACCGCCGAGGTCGACGTCCGGCCCGAGATCGCCATTCCCGACCTGGCCGGCATCGAGGTCACCGTCGACGAACTCCAGGTCGGCGAGAACGAGATCGACGAGCAGCTCAACGGGCTGCGGGAGCGGTTCGCGACGCTGAAGACGGTCGAGCGGGCGGCCGCCGACGGCGACTACGTCCAGATCGACCTCGCGGCGACCGTCGACGGTGTCGAGGTGCCCGGCGGTTCCGCCAGCAACATCTCCCACGAGGTGGGCAGCAAGCAGCTCCTGCCCGGCCTGGACGAGGTGCTGGTCGGCATGTCGGCCGGTGACGAGGCGACCTTCGTCACCCAGCTCGTCGGTGGCGACTTCGCCGGCCGTGACGCCGACGTGGCGGTGACCGTCCGCACGGTCAAGGAGAAGCAGCTTCCGCCGCTCGACGACGAGTTCGCCCAGCTCGCCAGCGAGTTCGACACGCTGGAGGAGCTGCGCGGCGACCTGAGCGAGCGGGTCACCCGGGTCAAGAAGGTCGAGCAGATCTACGCCGCGCGGGACAAGGCGCTGGAGCAGATCGTGGCGGCCGCCGACGTACCGGCGCCGGAGGGCGTGGTCCGCGACGAGGTCGAGCACCGCAAGCAGGCCATGATCGACCAACTCGAGCGGATCGGCGCCTCGATGGAGGACTACCTCACGTCGGAGGAGAAGACCGAGGAGCAGGTCGACGAGGAGCTCAACGCCGCCGCGACCGAGGGCGTCAAGATCCAGCTCCTGCTCGACACGCTCGCCGACGCCGAGGACGTGCAGGTCAGCGACGACGAGTTCGGCCACGAGATCGTGCACCGCGCACAGCGGGCCGGCGTCGCCCCCCAGCAGTACTACGACCAGCTCGTCCGGTCCGGCACGGCCGGCGCCGTCTTCGGCGACGTACGGCGGGGCAAGGCGCTGACCGCCGTCCTGGAGCGGGTGAAGATCACCGACACCGCGGGCAACGCGCTGAGCATCGACGAGCTGCGGGCTGCCAGCGAGCACAACCACGAGCACTGAGTCGTTCGACGGGCGGCCGTCGCACGTCCTCGGACGTACGGCGGCCGAATCCCTTTCTGTGGGCCGGCTCCGGCCCACTGCGCTGAGAGCGAACACTGTGCGCGGAAGGAAGCTGCGACCCCCGGCAGCGGTTAGTGTCGGGCGTAAGACGCACGGAGAGCGAAGGGCTGCCATGACCGAACTGCACATCCCAGCGGTGCCGTCGCGGGCGATCGTCGCCCGTGGTGGGGACTCCCTCAGTGGCAACCTCGACGACACGGTTTACAACCGGTTGCTCAAGGAACGGATCATCTTCCTGGGCAGCGAGGTGACCGACCAGGTCGCCAACCGGATCTGCGCGCAGCTGCTCCTGCTCGCCGCCGAAGACCCGGAGAGCGACATCAACCTCTACATCAACTCGCCCGGCGGCTCGGTCTACTCCGGCATGGCGATCTACGACACCATGCAGTACGTCACGAACGACGTGGCGACCATCGCGATGGGCATGGCGGCGTCGATGGGGCAGCTGCTGCTCTGCGCCGGCACCAAGGGCAAGCGCTACGCCCTGCCGCACGCGCGGATCATGATGCACCAGCCGTCCGGCGGCATGGGGGGCACCGCGTCCGACATCGCCATCCAGGCCGAGCAGATGCTGTACACGAAGCGGATGTTCCAGGAGCGGGTCGCCCACCACACCGGTCAGGACCCGGCCCAGATCGAGGCCGACTCCGACCGTGACCGCTGGTTCACGGCCGCCGAGGCACGCGACTACGGCTTCATCGACCAAGTGATCACCGGAGCGACGCAGGTCCCGACCGGCGCCGGCACCCGCAACTGAGGAAGGCGACCATGAGCGACCTGACCCTGCCGCCGCAGCTCGCCGCGGTGCACAACCGCTACGTCCTCCCGTCCTTCGTCGAGAAGACCTCGTACGGGATCAAGGAGTCCAACCCGTACAACAAGCTGTTCGAGGACCGGATCATCTTCCTCGGGGTCCAGGTGGACGACGCGTCGGCCAACGACGTGATGGCGCAGTTGCTGACGCTCGAGGGCACCGACCCCGACCGCGACATCACCATGTACATCAACTCGCCCGGTGGCTCGTTCACCGCCATGACGGCGATCTACGACACCATGCAGTACGTCCGTCCGGACATCCTCACCGTGTGCCTCGGGCAGGCGGCCAGCGCGGCGGCGGTGCTGCTCGCGGCCGGCACCCCGGGCAAGCGGATGGCGCTGCCCAATTCGCGGATCATCATTCACCAGCCGGCCACCGAGGGCGGCTACGGCCAGGGCTCGGACATTGAGATCCAGGCCCGGGAGATCCTGCGGATGCGTACCCAGCTCGAGGAGATGCTGTCGCGGCACTGCGACCGGCCGCTCGACCAGGTCCGTAAGGACATCGACCGTGACAAGATCATGACGGCTGAGGAGGCGCGCGAGTACGGCCTCGTCGACACCATCCTCACCAGCCGCAAGAAGGGCCTGCTCGCCGCCAACGCGGCGGGCTGATCCGACCCGGGTCAGGGGCCGGCCGGCCCGCGAAAGCCGGCCGGCCCCTGACACACCCGTTTCGGGGGTCGGAGAAATCCCCGGCAGCGGGTAACGTCGAGACTGCACCGTTCGGCCGGCCCGACCGGCGGAACGATCGGGAAGCGCGGCAACACCACGGCGGCAAGCCGGGGCAACAACGCGAACCACAGACCGACGTGATCGACAGACCGGCATCAACGACCAGGGCTGATGACTGCGATCGACAGCGATCGTGGATGATCGAGCCGGACGTGCAGGACCGGGACGACGACGATCGGAGCGACGGGGCACCCCGTCCTCAGGCCAGGGCCGGTGAGCGAACCGGCCGATGAGCGCAGGGAGAACGTAGGTGGCACGGATCGGTGACGGTGGCGACCTACTCAAGTGCTCCTTCTGCGGTAAGTCGCAGAAGCAGGTCAAGAAGCTCATCGCGGGCCCAGGGGTCTACATCTGCGACGAGTGCATCGACCTCTGCAACGAGATCATCGAAGAGGAGTTGGCCGAGTCCGGCGAGGTGAAGTGGGAAGAGCTTCCCAAGCCGATGGAGATCTGCCAGTTCCTCGACTCGTACGTGGTCGGCCAGGACCAGGCGAAGAAGGCACTCGCGGTCGCGGTCTACAACCACTACAAGCGCATCCAGGCCGAGGCCGCCGGGGCGCCGGGGTCGGGCAACGACGCCGTCGAGGTGGCGAAGTCCAACATCATGCTGATCGGCCCGACCGGCTGCGGCAAGACACACCTGGCCCAGACGCTGGCCCGGATGCTCAACGTCCCGTTCGCCATAGCCGACGCGACAGCCCTCACCGAGGCCGGCTACGTCGGTGAGGACGTCGAGAACATCCTGCTCAAGCTGATCCAGGCGGCCGACTACGACATCAAGCGGGCCGAGACGGGCATCATCTACATCGACGAGGTCGACAAGATCGCCCGCAAGTCGGAGAACCCGTCGATCACCCGCGACGTGTCCGGCGAGGGCGTCCAGCAGGCACTGCTGAAGATCCTGGAGGGCACGGTCGCCAACGTGCCGCCACAGGGCGGGCGCAAGCACCCCCACCAGGAGTTCATCCAGATCGACACCACCAACGTGCTCTTCATCGTCGGTGGTGCGTTCGCCGGCCTCGACCGGATCATCGAGTCCCGCACCGGCCAGGGTGGCACCGGCTTCGGCGCCCGCCTGCGGGCCGTGTCGGAGCGGTCGACCGACGACATCTTCAGCCAGGTGATGCCCGAGGACATGCTGAAGTTCGGCCTGATCCCGGAGTTCATCGGCCGGCTTCCCGTGATCACCAACGTCCGCAGTCTCGACCGCGAGGCGCTGGTCCGCATCCTCACCGAGCCGCGCAACGCACTCGTACGGCAGTACCAGCGCCTGTTCGAGCTCGACGGCGTCGAGCTGGAGTTCGACGCGCCCGCCCTCGAAGCGATCGCCGACCAGGCGATGCTGCGGGGCACCGGGGCCCGCGGCCTACGCGCGATCATGGAGGAGGTGCTGCTCTCGGTGATGTACGAGGTGCCCAGCAACCCCGACGCCGCGCGTGTGGTCATCACCCGTGAGGTGGTGCTGGAGAACGTCAACCCGACCATCGTGCCGCGTGAGTTCACCGGCCGGCGGGGTCGTCGCGACCAGCGTGAGGAAAAGTCGGCCTGAGCCGTCGCCTCTGGCCGGCTCGTCACCCGGCCCGTAGGCTGCCAGCATGCGTGTCGCCGTGTGCCAGCTCAACGCCCGTGACGAGCCGCAGGAGAACCTGAAGACCGCCCACGACCTGCTGCGCCGGGCCGCCGCGGCCGGTGCCGACCTCGCCGTGCTTCCCGAGTACGTCGACTACCTCGGCCCCTCGGCCAAGCAGCCCGAACCGCAGCCCGTCGACGGGGAGTTCGGCGCCTTCTTCGCCGACGCGGCCCGGGAACTCGGGATGTGGGTGCTGGCCGGCTCCTTCCACGAGGCCGGCCCGGACCCGGAGCACACGTACAACACGTCGCTGGTCTTCGACCGGGCCGGCAGTCTCGCCGGCACCTACCGGAAGATCCACCTGTACGACGTCGAGATCCCCGGCCGGGTCTCCTACCTGGAGTCGGCCGGGGTGGCGCCGGGCACCGAACCCGTCGTGGTCGACGTCGAGGGCGTGCCGGTGGGCCTGTCCATCTGCTACGACCTGAGGTTCCCCGAGCTCTACCGCCGGCTGGCGGTCGCCGGCGCCGAGATCCTGGTGGTGCCCGCGGCGTTCATGCTGCACACCGGGCGCGACCACTGGGAGATCCTGCTGCGGGCCCGGGCGATCGAGAACCAGTGCTTCGTGGTCGCCGCCGGCCAGATCGGTGACCACGACCCCGGCCGTACCTGTTTCGGCCGCAGCATGGTCGTCGACCCGTGGGGGACGGTGCTCGGCCAGGCGCCGGACGTCGTCGGGGTGACGGTGGTCGACCTCGACCTCGAGCGGCTGCACCGGATCCGGCAAGAGCTGCCCAGCCTGGCGAACCGCCGCCTCTGATCCGCCGCCCTGATCCGCTGTCCGGGTGGGCCGGGCGGCCTGCCCCCGGTTCGGGGGAGTGGTCAGCCCTGCAGGAGGACGCCGAGCACGGCCAGCC
>NZ_CP122282.1:6342500-8160106 GCF_045781765.1 Polymorphospora sp. A560
CCACCGAGACCACGGTCTGGTCGGCGGCGACCCCGGTCGCGCCGGACGCCGCCATCGACCTCGGCGCCCCGATCGCCAACACCCGGCTGTACGTCCTGGACGAGGCCCTCCAACCGGTGCCGGTCGGGGTCGTCGGCGAGGTGCACATCGGCGGCGCCGGTGTGGTGCGCGGCTACCACGGCCGGGCCGGCCTGACCGCGGAGCGGTTCCGGCCGGACCCGTTCTCCGACCAGCCCGGTGCCCGGATCTACGCCACCGGCGACCTGGCGCGGCAGCGGTCCGACGGGCGGCTGGAGTTCCTCGGCCGCATCGACCACCAGGTCAAGGTGCGCGGGTTCCGGATCGAGCTGGGCGAGATCGAGGCCGCGCTGCGCGAGCACGAACTGGTCGCCGACGCGGTGGTCGGCACCTGGGCCGGCGAGGGCGGCGACGCCCGGCTGGTCGGGTACGCCGTACCGGCGCCGGGCACCGACCCGGAGGCACTGTGGACGGCGGTCCGGCCCACCCTGGCCGGACGGCTGCCGGAGTATATGATCCCGGCTACCCTGATGCCGCTGACCGCGCTGCCGCTCAACGCCAACGGCAAGGTCGACCGCAACGCGCTTCCCGAGCCGCGGTGGGGTGACCCGGAGGCGGAGCGGGTGCCGCCGCGCGACCCGGTCGAGCGGGTCCTCGCCGAGATCTGGCAGGAGGTGCTGCGGGTCGACGGGGTCGGGGCGTTCGACGACTTCTTCCGGCTCGGCGGGCACTCGCTGTTGGGGGCGCAGGCGCTGAGCCGGATCGGCGCGACGTTCGAGATGGAGGTGCCGATCCGGGTGCTGTTCGAGGCTCCGACGGTGGCCACCATGGCCGGGGCGCTGCGCGACCGCGAGCCGGCCGCCGGGCACGTCGACACGATCGCCGCCCTGCGGCAGGAGGTGGCCGGGCTGTCCACCGAGGAGTTGCGCGCGCTGCTGGGCGAGCAGTCGTGACCGGGGTCAGCGAGGTAGGCATGTCCGGTCCCGGCGAGGTGACGGCATGACCGAGCGCAGCGAGGGAATCGGCAGGCTCAGTGGAAGTCACGCCACCGCCGAGCGGAGCGAGGTGACGGCATGACCGAGCGCAGCGAGGGAATCGGCAGGCTCAGTGGAAGTCACGCCACCGCCGAGCGGAGCGAGGTGGGGGCGTGACCGACGTCGATCGGGAGCGGCTGATCCGGGAGCTGATGGCCCGGCGCGGGCTGGCGACGGCGGTCCGGCCGGCCGGCATCCCGCGCCGGCCGGCGGATGCCCCGATCCCGCTGTCGCCGATGCAGGAGGGCCTGTGGTTCCTCGACCGGCTGGAGCCGGGCAACCCGGCGTACGTCCTCAGCCAGGCGGCCCGGCTCGGCGGCCCGTTGCGCCACGGGGACGTACAGGCGGCCGTCGACGACGTGGTGGCCCGGCACGAGGCGCTGCGGACGTACTTCACCGAGCGGGACGGCCGGGTCGAACAGGTGGTGCTGCCGGCCGGTGACCCGCGGACCCGGTCGGCCGTCTGCTACGAGGACGTGTCGGATCAGGCCGACCTGGAGGCGGCGATCGTCGCGGCGGCCAGCGCGGAGACCGAGACCGGGTTCGACCTGGGCCGGCCACCGCTGCTGCGGGTACGGCTGTCCCGGCTCGGCGCCGACGACCATCTGCTGGTGGTCAGCCTGCACCACATCGTCGCCGACGACCGCTCGGTCAGTGTGGTGATGACCGAGATCCTCGACGGCCAGCACCGGCACCGCACCGGGGAGGGGGCGGCGGAGCCGCCGGCGGTGCAGTTTCCCGACCATGTGGTGTGGCAGCACGGCCGGATGGCGGCCGGGGCGGCGCAGCAGCAGCGGGAGTTCTGGACGGGGCAACTCGCCGGGGCGACCGGGATGCTGGAGCTGCCCACCGACCGGCCGCGGCCGGCGAAGCAGACGTTCGCCGGAAAGACCCGCTCGTTCCCGATTCCCGACGAGCTGGCCGCCGCGGTCGACGCGCTGGCCAAGCGGACCGGCTCGACCAGGTTCATGGTGTTCCTGGCCGCGACGCAGATCCTGCTGTGCCGGCTCAGCGGCCAGGACGACGTGATCGTCGGCTCGCCGGTGTCGATCCGGCGCGGGCCGGAGCAGGAGTCGATCGTCGGCCTGATGGTCAACAGCCTGCCGCTGCGCACCGACCTGTCCGGCGACCCGACGCTGGCCGAGGCGCTGGGCCGGGTACGGCGGACCTGTGTCGAGTCGCTCGACCACGCCGAGCTGCCGTTCGAGCAGGTGGTCGAGCTGGCGAAGCTGCCCCGCGACCTGAGCCGCAACCCGCTTTTCCAGGTCATGGCCCTGATCAACCCCGGTGGGGTGACCCGGCCGTGGAAGGACCTGACGCTGCGGCCGGTCGGGCTGGCCCGCGACACCGCCCGGATGGACCTGACCGTGGCGGCGTACGAGTTCGCCGGCCGGCTCGCCGGGGTGATGGACTACAACACCGACCTGTTCGACGCGGCGACCATCGACCGTCTCGTCGCCCGGTTCCTGGCGGTGCTGTCGGCGCTGGCCACCGAGCCCGACCGACGACTGTCCACACTGGACCTGACCGGGCCGGCGGAGCTGGCCGACCTGGCCCGCTGGAACGACACCGGCCGCGACTACCAGTCCGGTGCCGGCCTGTACGACCTCTTCGCCGCGCAGGCGGCCCTGGCCCCGGAGGCCCCGGCGCTGCTCGACGCCAGCCCCGACGCGGACGCCGGGACGCGGTCGGCCACCGCCCGCCCCGACGGGTCGGCACCGCCGCCGGCCGTCTCCGACACCCCCGTGGTGACGTACGGCGAACTCGACCACCGGGCCGGCGTGCTCGCCGCCCGGCTGCGGGCCGCCGGGGCACGCCCGGACCGGCCGGTCGCCGTCGCGCTGCCGGCCGGCGTCGCCGCCGTCACCGGCATCCTCGGCGTGCTCCGGGCCGGCGCCGGCTACCTACCGCTCGACCCGACCCACCCGCCGGCCCGGCTGCGGGCACTGCTCGACGACGCCGGGGTGACCGTGACGGTCACCGGTGCCGCCGGGGCGGCCGCGTTCGCCGGCTGGCCCGGCACCCTGGTCGTGCTCGACGCCGACGGACACCCGACCGGCGACGGGCCGGCGGCCGACCCCGTCCCGGCCGGCGGTCACCCGGACCGGCTCGCGTACGTCATCTACACGTCCGGTTCGACCGGCACCCCCAAGGGCGTCATGGTCGGCCACCGGACCGCCGCCAACCTCGCGCTCGCCTTCGCCGACCTGCACGACATCGGCCCCGGCGACCGGCTGCTGATGCTGCCGCCGCTGAGCTTCGACGCCTCGGTCGGCGACCTCTTCCCCGCCCTGGTCAGCGGGGCCGCCGTGGTCCTGCACCGGGAACCGGCCGCGCTGACCGGTCCGGGCATGCTCGACCTGTGCCACCGGCACGGCATCACCCTGGTGGACACCGCCGCTCCACTGTGGATTCGCTGGGTGGGTGACCTGGCCACGGCCGGCGACACCGTCGACACCGGGCCGCTGCGGGCGGTCATGGTCGGCGGCGAGGGGGTGCCGCTGTCCGCCGTACGGGATTTCGCCGCCCGCACCAACGGCAAGATCTCGCTGTACAACCATTACGGGCCGACCGAGGCGACGGTCTGCGCCACCACGTACGCCACCGTCGACGGCGCGGAGCTGCCCGGCCTGACCCGGCTGCCGATCGGCCGTCCGGTGCCCAACGTGCGGGTGCACGTGCTCGGCCCCGATCTGCGCCCGGTGCCGATCGGCACCCCCGGCGAGGTGTACGTCGGCGGCACCGCACCGGCCCGCGGCTACCTCGGCGCGCCCGGGGTGACCGCCACCCGCTTCGTACCCGACCCGTTCGGCGCTCCCGGCGACCGTCTCTACCGCACCGGCGACCTGGCCCGGCACCGGTCCGACGGCACCCTGGAGTTCCTCGGCCGCACCGACCGGCAGGTCAAGATCCGCGGCCACCGGATCGAGATCGGCGAGGTCGAGGCGGCCTGTGCCGACCTTCCCGGGGTGGCCCGGGCCGCGGTCGTGGTCGCCGACGGCACCGCCGGGCCCCGGCTGGTCGCCTACCTGGTGCCCGGTGCCGGCGACGTCGACGTACCGGCGGCCCGGGCCGCGCTGCGCCGGCGGATGCCGGACCACCTGGTGCCGTCGGCGTTCGTCGTCCTGCCCGACCTGCCGGTCAACCGGCACGGCAAGCTCGACCTGGCCGCCCTGCCCGACCCCGGCGAGGCCGACCGGCCGCCGTACGTGCCGCCGCGCACCGACACCGAACACGCCGTCGCCGCCGTCTGGTCCGAACTGCTCGACGGCGCGCGGGTCGGCGCGCACGACAACTTCTTCGACCTCGGCGGCCACTCGCTGCTCGCCGCGCCGTTCGTCGCCGCGCTGCGGGCCCGGCTCGGCGTCGACGTCTCGATGCGGGCACTGTTCGACACCGCCGACCTCGCCGGCCTCGCCGCCCTGGTCGACGGCGGTGGCACCGACCGGGCCGCCGCCGGCGTGGAGCTGCTGCGGGCCGAGGCCCGGCTCGGCGACGACCTGCCGGTCCCCGCCGGCGAACCGGCCGCCGTACCGGCCGAGGTGCTCTTCACCGGCGCCACCGGCTTCCTCGGCGCCTACCTGCTCGCCGACTGGCTCGACCACACCGCGGCCACCGTGCACTGCCTGGTCCGGGCCGCGACCCCGGCCGCCGCCACCGAGCGGGTACGCGCCAACCTGCGCAAGTACGGCAAGTGGCGGGACGGGTACGCCGAGCGGATCGTCGGCGTGCCCGGCGACCTCGGCGAACCCCGGCTCGGGCTGACCCCGGCCGGGTTCGACGATCTCGCCGGCCGGCTCGACGCCGTCGTGCACAACGGCGGCGTGGTCAACTTCCTCCAGGCGTATCCGGCGCTGCGGCCGGCGAACGTCGGCGGCACCCTGGAGGTGCTGCGGCTGGCCGGGACCGGCCGGCCGGCCGCCGTCCACTTCGTCTCCACCCTCGGTGTCTTCCTCACCCCGTCGAACACCCTCGGGCTGGTCCGCGAGGGCGACCGGCCGGACGACTGCGAAGGGATCGGCGAGGGCTACAACGCCACCAAGTGGGTCGCCGACGCGCTGGTCCGCGCCGCCCGCGACCGGGGGATGCGGGTCGGTGTGCACCGGCCGGCCCGGATCACCGGCGACGCCGTCTCCGGCACCGGCAACGTCGACGACTACTTCAGCCGGCTGCTGAAGACCTGCGTGCAGCTCGGTGGCGTACCCGACATCGACGACGCCGTCGACCTCGCCCCGGTCGACTACGTCGGTGCCGGCATCGGGCACCTGACCCGGAGCGGGTCGACCGGCGACCACCACTTCTACAACAACCGGACGATCAGCTTCGGCGGCCTCGCCGAGGCGCTGACCAGCTTCGGCTACCCCGCCGAGCTGATGCCGTACGGGACGTGGCGGGCCGCCCTGCTCGACCGGCCGGACGCCGCGCTGGCCGGTTTCGCCCCGATGTTCGGCACGCAGACGCCGGTACGTACCCAGCCGACCTTCGACTGCTCGGCCACCGAGGCCACGCTCGCCGCCGCCGGCATCGTCTGCCCGCCGGCGGACGCGGCCCTGGTGCACACCTACCTGTCGGCGTTCGTCCGGGCCGGCTTCCTCGACCCACCATCTACCGGGAGCAGCAATGGCTGACCTCGCCATCCCCGCCCGCCGGCTGGTCGCCATCTGGCTCGCCCAGCTCCTCTCGCTGATCGGATCCAGCCTCACCGCGTTCGTGCTGGGCGTCTGGGTCTACCAGGAGACCGGGTCGGTCACCCAGTTCGCGATGATCTTCCTGTCCGCGACGCTGCCGGCCGTGCTGGTCGCCCCGTTCGCCGGGGTGCTCGCCGACGGCCGGGACCGGCGCAAGCTGATGCTGGTCAGCGACACCGTCGCCGCGCTCGGCACCGCCGCCCTCGCCCTGCTGGTGGCCAGCGACAACCTGGCGGTCTGGCACATCTACGTCGCCGGTGCGGTCACCGCCGCCGCGTCGACCGTGCAGGGGGTCGCCTACCAGTCGATGACCCCGTCGCTGGTCGGCAAGAAGCACCTCGGCCGGTTCAACGGCCTGATGCAGGTCTCCCGGGCCGTGCAGATCGCCGCCCCGCTGCTCGCCGGCGTACTCGTGGTCACCATCGGTGTCGCCGGCGTGATGGCCATCGACCTGGTCACCTTCGTCATCGCGGCGACCACCCTTATGCTGGTCAGGATCCCGTCCTCGATCACCCGCCCGCCGAAGAGCGGCGACGCGGCCGAACCGCTGCTGCGCCGGGCCGCCGCCGGCTGGCGGCACCTGCGCGACCGGCCCGGACTGCTCCAGCTCATGGTCGTCTTCGCCGTCTACAACTTCCTCTTCGGCATCGCCGGGGTGCTGGTCCAGCCGCTGATCCTGTCGTTCGCCGACGCCGACACCCTCGGCGTGCTGATGTTCGCCGGCGGCGCCGGCCTCTTCGCCGGCAGCCTGGTCATGGGTGCCTGGGGTGGCCCGAAGCGCCGGATCAACGCGGTCTGCGGCGGCCTCGCCGGCGGCGGTGTCGCCCTGGTGCTGCACTCGCTGTCGCCGTCGGCGTGGCTGATCGGCATCGTCGCGCCGCTGTTCCTGTTCATGCTGCCGATCATCAACAGCTCCACGATGACGCTGATCCAGACCAAGACCGAGCCGTCGGTGCTCGGCCGGGTGCTCGCCACCGCCCGGGTGCTCGGCGACGCGAGCGTGCCGCTGGCGTACGTCATCGCCGGCCCGCTCGTCGACGGCTTCTTCGAGCCGCTGCTGCAGCCCGGCGGCGCGCTGGCGGACTCGGTCGGCTCGGTGATCGGCACCGGGCCGGGCCGGGGCATCGCGCTGCTGTTCGTGATCACCGGCTCGGTGATGGTGGTGCTGGCCGCGGTCGCCTGGGCCACCCCCGGCGTACGGCGGGTCGACGACCTTCCCGACGCCCTGCCCGACGAACCGGCGGCCGCTTCCGCCGAGGCCGCCGAGGATGTCGCCGGCGCGGCCGCGCCGAAGGCAGCCGCACCGGCCGGCCCCGTACCGGACATCGAGCCGGCGCCCGTGCCGAAGCCGGCCGGCGAACCGGAGCCGGACGCCGCACCCGCCACCCGCTGACCAGAACCGCCCGAAGGAGCCCAGCCATGCCGGTGCCGATCCAACCCGACGAACTCAAGCAGTTCGTCGAAACCGACGAGGCGCCCGCCGCGTACCTCGACCTGCTCAACGCGGTGTCGTTCCGGACCGCCGGCGCCGGCCTGCGGCTGGGCGTCTTCGAGGCGCTCGCCGACGGGCCGCTGCCGCTCGACGCGCTCGCCGAGCGCACCGGCACCGACCGGCTCGGCCTGCGCCTGCTGGTCGAGGCCCTGGCCGGGTACGGCTACCTGGAGCGCACCGACGCCGGCTACGCCAACAGCGCCAACACCGCCCGCTGGCTGCTGCGCTCCGCGCCGGGCACCTTCGCCCCGGTGCTGTCGTTCTGGTCGGCGCTGGTCACGCACTGGTGGCACGACCTGGAGGAGTCGGTCCGCCGCGGCGGCCCGACCGGCGACTTCTACGCCTGGCTGGAGACCCGCCCGGACACCCTCGCCGACTTCCAGACCATGCTGCGCCGGCTCGCCGACTGGCTCGGCGAGGAGATCGTCCCGCTGGTCCCGCTCGGCGCCGGCGCGACCAGCCTCGTCGACCTCGGCGGCGGCCACGCCAGCTACTCGGTCGCTTTCCTGCGCGCCAACCCGGAACTGCGGGCCACCGTCGTCGACCTGGGGGGCGCGTTGCGCCAGGGCGCCCAGACGGTGGCGACCGCCGGCGTCGCCGAGCGGGTCGACCTGCGCCCCGGCGACCTCTTCGGCACCGAGATCGGCACCGGCCACGACCTGGTGCTGCTGTTCAACATCGTGCACGGCTACCAGCGCGACGACGTGCTCACCCTGCTGCGCCGCGCCGCCGCCGCGCTGCGCCCCGGTGGCCGGGTGGCACTGCTCGAACCGCTCGCCGACGTACCGGAGCGCCCGCCGGGGGTCGGCGAGTCGTTCGTGCGGATGTTCAGCCTCAACCTGTTCCACACCCAGGGCGGCCGGGCGTACGGCCTCGACGAGCTGACCGACCTGCTGGCCGAGGCCGGCTTCACCGACGTACGGCAGACCCTGCTGACCCGCTCCGACACCGACCACCTGGTCGTCGCCACCCTCCCGGCCGGCGACTGACGACCTGAGCGTGAGTGGGGTCATGCCGCGCGAATAACCCCGCTCACGTTCAGTTCGCCGCCGTCCCTTCCAGCTCTCCCTGTTGATGTTTAGGCAGAGCTATAGTCTGGTCGTGGTGAAGCACACCTCCCGGCGGTGGACGATCAAGACGACGGCCGAGGTGCGCCAATGGCTGCGCTCCCTGCGTCAGACCGACCCCGAGACATACCGCTCGGTCAGCGTCGCGATCGACATGCTCGCAGAGGTCGGTCCCGGACTCGGTCGGCCGCTCGTCGATTCGCTCCGGGAATCGAGGATCGGCCACCTGAAGGAGCTACGGCCCAGGTCCGGCCGTGAAATCGCGATCCGGGTGCTCTTCGTGTTCGACCCTTGGTCGCAAGCGGTGCTGCTGGTGGGCGGCAACAAGGCCGGCAACTGGGCACGGTGGCACAAGACCGCGATCCCGGCCGCGGAGATCGCCTACGAAACCTGGCTGGCGTTCGAACGGAAGCGGAGGGAGGAATCGTGACAGAGTTTCACGACTGGGAGGACATCCGGGCCGAGTTGGACGACGGAGACAGCGACGCGCTTGACACGGAGCGCGCCCGCACCGAGGCCTGGGTCAGCGCGTTCCACCTCGCGGAAGAGCGCAAACGACTCGGACTCACCCAACGGGAGGTCGCCGACCTCATGGGCGTCACCCCGGGTCGGGTCAGCCAGATCGAGAACGGGGATCTCGACGCCAACGAGGTTGCCACCCTGAGCCGGTACGCACGGGCGCTGGGCGCCCGGATGCGGATCATCTTCGACTACGGGAACGACCTCCGCCAGATCGCGTGACGGATCAGCGGGGGTGTGGCTGATGTGCGGCAGGATTGACGGGTGCCCGAAGGCGACACCGTCTGGAACACGGCCCGCGTGCTGGAACGCGCGCTGGCCGGCCGGCCCCTGACCGGGTCGGACTTCCGGGTGCCGCGACTGGCGGCCACCGACCTGACCGGGTGGGCGGTGCTGGAGTCCGCCAGCCGGGGCAAGCATCTGTTGCTGCGGCTGCGCCACCCCGACTCCGACCGCCGGCTCACCCTGCACTCGCATCTGCGGATGGACGGGACCTGGCGGACGTACGCCCCCGGCCAGCGCTGGACGGCCCGGCCGGCGCACCTGATCCGGGTGGTGCTGCGGACCACGGACGCGGTCGCGGTCGGATACCACCTGCACGACATCGCCGTGGTACCGACGGGTCAGGAGTCGAGCCTCGTCGGCCATCTCGGGCCGGACCTGCTCGGCGCCGACTGGGACGCGGCCGAGGCTGCCCGCCGGCTGGCCGCCGCCCCGGCGGTCGAGATCGCCGACGCGCTGCTCGACCAGCGCAACCTCGCCGGCATCGGCAACCTCTACAAGGCCGAGGCGCTGTTCCTGCGGGGGCTGTGGCCGTGGACCCCGGTCGGCGAGGTGCCGGACCTGCCGGCCCTGGTCGGGCTGGCGCAGCGCCTGCTCGCCTCGAACCGGGGCCGCTGGCTGCAGACCACCACCGGCTCGCTGCGCCGCGACGAGGCCAACTACGTGTACGGCCGGGCCGGCCGGCCCTGCCACCGCTGCGGCACCCTGGTCCGCCGTGCCGACCAGGGCGAACGGATCACGTTCTGGTGCCCCACCTGCCAGCCCGGACCCGGCACCGGGCCGAGCCGGTCCGGGATCAGGTGAGGGTGGCGTAGTACCAGCCGGGGATGGGGTCGTTGCGGTACTGGCAGTCGATGGTCCGGGGGACGGGGGCGCCGCTGGTCATGAGGTCGTTGTACGCGGCCTCGCACTCGTAGTAGCCGTACGGCCCGTACCAGGTCGTCACGTAGGCCTGGGCGGGAACCGCGGTGACGGCCACGGTGGCGGCGGTGGCGGCCGCCAGGGCCAGGATGCGGCGGATCGACGGGCGCATGGCGGCCTCCGGGGCGTCGCACGATCACGTATCGACCATCATATATTCGATGGAGTCGGTCGTTCCAGAGTGGGCACGCGGGCGTCGGTCGCCCTGAGCACGTACGGCGGGCCACCCACGGGGCCGGATCATGGTCGCGGGCGCTCGGGGTTCTCCCGGTCGTCGGGTTCCTCCGGCCGGCGCAGGACATACCAGCGGCGTACCGGGCGGGTCCGCGGTAGCCGCTCCTCCTGGTAGGAGCGGGCGGTACGGACCGCCTCGGCCAGGCCGTGCGGGCGGGTCCGCCGTGGTCCGCCGCCGGCCATCGGGTCGGCCGCCATCTCCTTGAGCAGCGCGACCGCCAGCCCGAGCATCACCACGACGAACGGCAGCGCGACCATGATGGTCGCCTGCTGGAGTCCGCCCAGGCCGCCGGCGACCAGCAGTACGGCGGCGACGGCGCCGATCATGACCCCCCAGAGCACGGTCAGCGCCCGGTGCGGATACAGCGCGCCCCGGGAGGAGAGCGAGCCGAGCACCAGGGAGGCGGAGTCGGCGCTGGTGACGAAGAAGATCCCGATCAGCACCATGGCCACCACGCTGGTGACGGCGGCCAGCGGCAGCGTGTCGAGCAGTCCGAAGAGGGCCTGTTCCGTGCCGGCCTCGACGTCGGCGACGAGGTCACGCGACCCGGTGGTCTGGGCCCGCAGGGCGCTTCCGCCCATCACCGCGAACCAGACCGCGCTGGCGCCGCTGGGCACCAGCAGCACGCCGACCAGGAACTGGCGTACGGTCCGGCCCCGGGAGATCCGGGCGATGAAGGTGCCGACGAACGGTGCCCAGGAGATCCACCACGCCCAGTAGAAGATGGTCCACACGCCGAGCCATTCCGAGCCGGCGAACGCCCCGGTACGGGTCGAGATCTCGACCAGGCCGGCGAGGTAGTTGCCGACCGCGGCGGGGAGTACGTCGAGGATGTAGACGGTGGGCCCGACCACGAAGACGAAGAACATCAGTGCCACCGCCAGCACCACGTTGGTGGTGGAGAGCCACTTGATCCCCTTGTGCAGCCCGGAGAAGGCGGAGACGACGAAGGCCAGGGTGAGCGCGCCGATGACGATCAACTCGACCGAGACGGCCTCTTCGACACCGGCGACGATGTGCAGGCCGGCGGCGATCTGCAACGCTCCCAGGCCGAGGCTGGTCGCGGTGCCGAAGACCGTGGCGAAGATCGCCAGCAGGTCGATGGCCTGCCCGGCGACACCGTCGGCGCGCTTGCCGATCAGCGGGTGGAAGGCGGCGGAGATCCGGTTGCCGCGCCCCTTGCGGAAGGTGGCGTAGGCCAGCGCCAGCCCGGCGACGGCGTAGATGGCCCACGGGTGCAGGGTCCAGTGGAAGAGCGTGTACTGCATCGCGACCGAGGCGGCCGCGCCCGTCTCGGGCGCCACCCCACTGGCCGGGGGCGGGACCCGGAAGTGGTCGATCGGCTCGGCGACCGCGTAGAAGACCAGGCCGATCCCCATTCCGGCGCTGAACATCATGGCGATCCAGGCCAGGTTGCTGAACTCCGGCTCGTCGTCGTCGCGGCCGAGCCGGATCCGCCCGAACCGGCTGAGCGCGATCACGATGGCGAGCACCAGGAAGGCGTTGGCGGCGATGACGAAGAACCAGCCGAAGGTGGCGATGGTCCAGTCGAGTCCGCGCGCGCCGAATGCGCCGAGCGACTCCTGGGAGAAGATCCCCCACAGCACCACCGCCAGCACCCCGAGCAGGCCGACCCCGACGACCACCGGGTCCGGGGTACGCCGTTCGCCCGCCGCCTGACGTACCGCTTCCTCGGCCGGCTCCACTCGCTCGTCGGGAGTCGCCGGTTCGCCGCTCATGCCGGGTTCACCGCTGCGTCCACCATAAGAGCGTTATATCGGGCAAATGGCAGGCAAGACAATGGAACGGACATTTGCCCGATAGTGGCGAGTCGGAACGGCGCGGCCGGTGGGACCACGCGTACGCGGTCCCACCGGCCCGGGTTGCCGGTCAGGCGGTCGGATCAGCCGCCGGCCCGCTGGTCGAGGTGGCCTTCCTTGTGGCCGAGCACGATCGTCGGGTAGTTGAAGGCGACCCGCCTGGTGTTCGGATCGATCACCTGGATACGGGCCAGGGTGCAGTGCTCCGGCCGGATGAGGGTCCGGCCGCCGGAGGGCACGTCGGCGATCTTCTTGATCGGGTTGCCCTGAAGGTCGAAGTACCAGGCCTCCAGCTGGTACCAGCCGGTGTTGGTGAACTCGAGCGCACCGAGCAACGGGTACTGGCTGACCCGCTGCACGCCGACCGTCGCCGTGGTCGTACGGCCGTCCGGGCCGTACGCGGTCAGCGTGTAGGCGACGTTGCCGTCGTGGGTGCCGCCGGCGACCTCACCCGTCCAGCTGGCGACCGTGTTCTGGGTCTTGTCGTACAGGGTGGCGTCACCGCGCTTGACCACCACCCGGTTCGCCCCCGTGGTCCGCCAGCTCAGGGTGATCTTCGCGTTGACGCAGGCCTGCACCGCCGCCGGCGACGAGGTGAAGCTCTCGACCTTCGGGGCGCCCTTGGTCCACGCGGTGCCGTTGAGGCTCTCCCCGGCGTCGTGGCCGGCCCTGCGCGGCAGCACACCGAACTCGTAGTGGGTCGACGACGTCAGGCCCTTGATGGTGTACGTCATCACGCCGGTGCCCGGGTTGGCCGGGATGGTGACGTTCTTCCAGGTCTCCTCGCCGACCGGGCGCCATCCGACGACGTAGTTGTCCTCGCCCTCGGCGTTGTCGTTCCACCGGATCTGCAGCGACGCCTCCCCCTCGGCGACCACGGTCAGGCCGCTCGGTTTCGGCAGCGCCGGGTGGAGGGTGGTGGCACAGGTCTCCGACGCGGCCTGGGACGCCTCGTTGAACGCGATCACCCGGTAGCAGTAGCGGGTGGCCGGGGTGACGTCGCGGTCGGTCAGCCAGCGGATGTCGGCGCGCCCACGGTAGATCTCGTGCCACGCGCCGCCGGTCGTCGACCGCTCGACCCGGTAGTCCGTCACACCGGTGGTGTTGCCGGCCCACCTCAGGGCGATCGAGGTGGAGTAGATGGACCACTGCCCGAACGGCTCGATCACCGGCGTGGGGACCGGCACCGGGACCGTGTAGTCGCGGCAACCCAACTGGACCCGGTCGTTTCCGCCGTGCGAGCGGTTGACGGCCTGGACACAGATGGTGTGCGCTCCCGGCCGCATCGTCGCCGGCAGGTCCGTCACGTCGAACCCGTGTGCCGGGCCGTACTCCGGGCCGAGTTCCGGCCGGTGGGCACTCGCGGTCACCGTACGCACCAGGGCGCCGTCTTCGTAGATCTCGACCTGCACCGGGGCGCGGGGTTCGTCGGGGTCGACTGCCCAGCCCCGGACCCGGACGGTGCCGCCGACGCGGGTGACCTCGTCGACGGTGCCGATCGGGTCGTGCCGCACCGTGTACGTACGGCAGCCGAGCTGGGTGTTGACGCTGCCCGCGCCGACGTTGACGGCCCGGACACAGACGATGTGCTCCCCGTCGGACGGGTGTTCGGGCAGTTGGACGGTGAAGCCGTGGGCGGTGCCGTAGGCGGCGTACCCGGCCGGCGCGGCGGCCAGCGCCCGGTTCGCCTGGGTGGTGGCGACCAGCGAGCCGTTCTGGAGAACCTGCACGTCGACCGCACCGGCGGTGTCCGGGTCGAGGGCCCAGCCGTGCAGCGTGACGGTGGTTCCGGACCGGTCGATCCGGTCGAACGAGCCGACCGGGTCGACCCCGACGGCCAGCGGTACGCAGCCGATCCCCACGTCGTGGCCGGGCCCGTTGTTGATCGCCGTGGCGCAGACGTTGCCGCCGACGACCGCCGGCACCGTGCCGGAGAACCGGCCGTCGGCACCGGCCGTCACCGAACCGGCCTTCTTACCGCCGATGGTGATGTCGACCCGGACGTTGCCGCCGTCCGGATCCTCGGCCTGACCCGTCACGGCGACGCCGGCCGGCACCCGGGTCGCGGTGCCGAGCTTCCCTCTCGGGGGCAGCCCGGGTCCGCCGGTGTCGCAGGCCGGCGGAGGTTTCGGCCGGTCGCACATGGGACTGGCATGGGCCGGGGCCACCTGCGCCAGCATCCCCCCGGCCGCGGCCACCGCCGCGACGACCGCGGCTTGGATGAGTCTTCTCACGTCGTCCCTCTCTCGTGGAGAGGGCGGTGCCCCCCGGTCCGCCCGGAACCGCTCCGTCCACTTCAGACGGTGTGTCGGTTCCAGTCCAGCGTGACAGGGGTGTGGCCAGGACACTCGTAACTATCGACTGGCCGACAGGTGACCGGTGCCACTGACCGGCGGCTCAGCGACGGGCACGCACCGGTACGAGACGGCGCCGGTTCACCACGGCCAGGCCCACGGCGCCGGCGACCACCACCGCCGCTCCCCCGACAAGCCACCATCGCATCCCGGACCCCTCCCCGGCGTCCGCGGCGGCCGGCCCGGCCGCGCCGGGCGGAGCCTCCTGCGGTACGCGGGCCCGCACCGACGTGGTGACCCGGGTCGGGTTCGGCGGCGGCGTGTCGACCGTGATCTCCCAGTCGCCGGGCGAGAGCAGCGATCCGACCCGGTAGAAACCGAGCCCCTCGTTCGACGGGCCGACCTGCACCGGCCCGACCATCCGACCGCCCTCGCCGGTGCCGTTAAGGACCAGCCGCATGCCGTTGTCGACCGGGTGGCCGTCCTCGTACCGGGCCTGGATGGTCACCCCGGCACCACCGTCACCGGCCACCTCGAGCGTGACCTTGCCACCGTGCGCGGCGGCCGGCTGGCCACCCACCGCGACGAGCAGGGCGGCCAGCAGGGTGACGAGGACGATTCTGAGCAGTCGCATCTGACCAAACCTCCAGTGGCGCCGGGTGGCGCCGTGGCCGGGATGCGGGGCGGCCGTCCGGCGACCGCCCCGCACCTCCTTGCTTGCAGGCCGCCTACCGGCGACCGAACTTCCCCTTGCAGGCCGCCCGCCGGCGACCGAACTTCCCCTTGCAAGCCGCCTGCCGGCGACCGAACTTCCCCTTGCAAGCCGCCTACCGGCGACCGAACTTCCCCTTGCAGGCCGCCTACCGGCGACCGGTGGTTCCTAGAGCTTGCCGCCGGGGGCGATCCGGGTCGGGTCCTCGGCCACCCGGCCGGCCCCCTTCACGGACTTCCCGTCGTTGGCCCTGACGCCGGCCGTACTGGCCGAACCGCCCAGCCGGACGATCATCGCGTCGGTGTCGCGGACGAGCACCGCGCGCACCTCGGCGTCGGTCACCAGCGCGGTGTCCGACGCCAGCCCCCGGAAGGCGGTGAGCTGCTGGATCGCCCGGTTGTCACGCCCCTCGGCCTCGGACAGCCGGGCAGCTGCCAGCTTGTTCGTCAGCTGCCGGTGGGCCTTGTTCGACAACCGCCCGGTGGCCTTGAACCGGTCGATCAGGTTCTGCATGTCGCGGAACGAGGTGGTGACGAAGAACCGTACGGTCGAGGTCGTCTCGTTCCCGGCCTTGTCCGTGGCGGTGACGGTCAGCTCGTGCATGCCGAGGGTCAGTTCGTACATGGCCTGGAGCGTCCCGCTGTGGTACGTCACCCCGTCGAGCTTCCCGACGGTGGCCTCGATGCCGCTGGTGGGGTCGACGGCCGCGAAGGTGACCCGGACGTCCTGGCTGTCCCCGTAGAGCTGGCCGTCGGCGAGCCCGGCGACGATGACGGTCGGCTTCGTACCGTCGATCTTGATGATCGCGGACTTGAGCGTCTCGACGTTGCCGGCGGCGTCGGTGGCCCGGTACAGCAGCTCGTGCTGTCCGTCGCCGCTGACGTCGACCGGCTCGGTGTACGGCGTCCAGTCACCGCCGTCGAGCGCGTACTCGACCTTGGTGACGCCGGAGCCGGTCTCGGTCGTGGTGAGGGTGACCGGGACGGTGCCGGCGTGCCAGCCGTTGTCGTTCGACGGGGCGAACTCGGCAGCCGTCACCGGCGCGGTGGTGTCGATCCGGACCTCGACGGTCTTCGTCTCCTCCACGTTTCCGGCCTCGTCGGTCGACCGGAACCGCAGCTCGTGGCCGCCGTCCCCGCTGATCACCACCGGTTCGGTGTACGCCGTCCAGCCGGTCTCGTCGTCGAGCTGGTACTCGGTCGACGCGACACCGCTGCCGCCGGCCTCGTCGGTGGCGGTGAGGGTGACGGTGGCCGGGCCGGTGTACCAGCCGGCGGTCCCCGGCCCGTCGACGGTGCCGGTGGTGACCGGCGCGGTGCCGTCGGCGGTTTCGGTGGTCAGCCGGAAGTAGTCGAACGACGCGGTCTTCGACGCCGTCTGGTTGGCGCCGAGGGTGAACAGGCCGACGTTCGGCGTCGCCCCGACGGCGGCGTTCGTCAACGGCTCGAAGCTCGTCCACTCCTGCCCGTCGAGCGAGTACGACGCCGTGTAGACGTTCCCGGTCCGGCTCAGCCGCAGGTGCCACACCGAGTCGGTGAGGTTGGTGACCTGGGGCTGCGGGTTCTGGACCACCGATCCGATCTCGCTGCGGAACTCGATCCGGCGGGAGACCGGCTGACCGGGGGTGTTGTCGACGATGTAGTCGAGTTTCAGGTAGTTGTCGTCGTCGGCGTGCACGATGAGCCCGGCCTGCTGGTACTGCTCGTTCAGCAGGCTGCCGTCGACCTTCGTCTCCAGGGTCCAGTCGCCTTCCGGCGCGCCCTGCATGATGAAGTTCGTCGGCCCGGTGTTGCTGCCGGTGTAGATGTCACCGTTCGGTACGTCGATCTTCAGCGACCCGCCCTCGAGCCGGTAGGCGGTGGCGTCCTCGCGCAGGATCGCGTCCCACCGGCACTTGTCGAGCGCGGTGCCGTCGAACTCGTCCGACGGTTCGACCGGTCCGGCCGGCTCGTCCGGCGTGATCTGGAACCAGTCGAAGTGGGCCTCGACCACCGGCGCGGTGGTGCCGCCGTTCAGCGCGAACAGGCCGATCTTCGGGTTCTCGATGCCGGCGAGCACGGCCGACCGGCCCACCGGGGTGAAGTTCTGCCCGTCGCCGGACGCCTCGGCGGTCAGCGTCGTACCGTCGCTGATGATCCGCAGGTACACGGTGTCACCGGCCGGCGCCGGCGCGGCGTCGGCCCCCTCGTTGCGCGGGGTGCCGGCGGTCTGCCGGATGAACTCGATCTTCCGGGAATCGCCGAAGAGCAGGTCGAGCTTCGCCCAGTTGGCGTCGTCGCCGTAGACGATCAGGCCGGCCTGCTGGTAGTTGGCGGTGACCGGCACCGTCACCTTCGTCGTCGCCTGCCAGGCCCCGCCGGGCGCCGGCTGGAGCACGATGTTGGTGGCGTCGGTCCGGGCGCCGTACAGGTCGCCGACCGAGGTCGGCAGCTTCAGCACGCCGTCCGCGACCGAGTAGAGCTGGTTCTCCCGTACGACGGTGGTCCACCGGGTCTTGTCGAGCGAGTTGCCCGCGAAGTCGTCCGAACGCGCCCCGAAGCAGGACGTGTTGGGCGCCTCGGCGCGGACGGTGGTGCTGGCGTACGCCTTGGCGCCCCGCGCGTCGGTGACGGTGAGGGTGGCGGTGAACGTGCCCGGCACGGTGTAGGTGTGGGTGGCGTTCGCCGTGGTGGCCGAGCCGCCGTCGCCGAAGTCCCACTGGTACGTCAGCGGGGATTCGCCCTCGGGGTCGGTCGCCGTCCCGGTGAAGTTCACGGTCAGCGGGGCGGTGCCGGTCGTCGGGTCGGCGGCGACGGTCACCGTCGGCGGGGCGTTCTCGGTGACGCCGCGGCCGAGGAAGTCGACCCAGTTGACGTTGAACAGCGAGTTGGCGCCGCCGCTCGGATGCTTGGCGACGAAGAACAGCGGTGCGCTGCCCGCCGGCGGGTCGGTCAGGTCGACCGTGACGTCGGTGTACGTCTGCCAGGCGCCGGTCCCGGGCACCGTGGCGGTGACCAGCAGCGGACCGTCGACGGCGCCGCTGCGGACCTGGATCAGGCCGCCCTGTTCGGCGGACGCGACCCGGAACCGGAGCTGGTCGATGCTGTACAGGCTGGCGGGCGCGACCGACCACCAGTCGCCGTCCTCGATGAAGCCGATGTTCTGGAAGCCGCCGGCGGTGTCGCCGGTGGTCTCCTTCTGCACGCCCGGGTCGCCGCCGCCGGTGCCGTCGGCGGTCCGGCCGGTGGCGGTGAAGTACTCGGCCTGCTTGCGCTTGGGCTGCAACCGCTCGATGGACCGGCCGGTCAGCGGGCTGGCGCCGCCGACGCCGCCGTTGTCGGTGTAGCTGGCCTCGAAGACCGCGAACACGTTGGCCTCGGCACCGTGCCCGGCGGCCAGCGACGTCTGCACCGTGCCGGTGCAGCCGTGGTAGGTGTCCAGCGGATGGGAGTGCTCGTCGTGCCCGAGGAACGACTGCAGGACGACCCGGTCGCAGTCGATCTCGCCGTCCTCGGGGTCGGTGACCCGCACGGTGTATTCGACCTGGTCGCCCCAGTCGAAGAAGCCGCCGTCCGGCGGGAACTCGATGGTCACCGTCGGCGCGGTGTTGCCGACCGTGACGGGCACGTTCGCGACCGCGTCGCGGCCCTTCTCGTTGGTGACGGTGAGCTGGGCGGTGTAGTTGCCCGGCTCGGCGTACGTGTGTGCCGGGTTGGCGGCGGTCGAGGTGCCGCCGTCGCCGAACGTCCAGGCGAAGGTGATCTGGCCGCCGTCCGGGTCGCGGGAGCCGGCGCTGGAGAACTGTACGGCCAGCGGCGCCTGCCCGGACGTGGGCTCGGCGCTGGCGACCGCGATCGGGGCCCGGTCACCGGCGATGTAGTCGATCCGGTAGACGCCGGAGTTGTCGTTGTTCCCGCCGAACCCGCTGCCCCACTCGATCATGTAGAGGGCGCCGTCGGGGCCGAACTCGAAGTCCATCGGGCGGATGAACTCCATGCCGGTCAGCAGGTTGTTGATGTCGACCAGTTCGGTCGCGTCGGCACTGACCTGGAACGTGTACATCTTGGACTGGTTCCACTCGCCGAACAGCGCCTTGCCGTCGAAGTACGCCGGCCACTTGGTGTCGGAGGCCAGTTCGGGGTCGTACCGGTAGACCGGGCCGCCCATCGGCGCGCCGCCGCCACCGATCTCCGGGTAACGCGGGTCGGGGCTGTAGCCGTAGTCGACGGTGGCCGGGATCGCCGGCGGCAGGTTGGTCAGGCCGGTGTTGTTCGGCGAGTTGTTCACCGGCGCCGCGCAGTCGAACTTCGCCCCGCTCGGTCCGGACGGGAACGTGAAGTCGTTGTACGCCAGGTTGCTGCCGTGACAGTACGGCCAGCCGAAGTTGCCGGGCGCGTCGACGACGTTCCACTCGACCCGGCCCTCGGGTCCCCGGTTGGGGTTGGCGGTGCCGGCGTCGGGGCCGTAGTCGGCGACGTAGAGCACGCCGGTCTGCTGGTCGATGCCGATCCGGAACGGGTTGCGGAAGCCCATCGCGTAGATCTCCGGGCGGGTCTGCGCGGTGCCGGCCGGGAACAGGTTGCCGGTCGGCACGGTGTAGCCGCCGGCGTCCTCCGGGTGGATCCGCAGCACCTTGCCACGCAGGTCGTTGGTGTTGCCGGAGCTGCGCTGGGCGTCGTAGTCCTGCCGGCCCGGCCGCTCGTCGATCGGGGTGTAGGCGCTGGACTCGAACGGGTTGGTGTTGTCGCCGGTGGCCAGGTAGAGGTTGCCGTCGGCGTCGAAGACCATGCTGCCGCCGGCGTGGCAGCAGGTGTTGCGCTGGGTGTCGACCTGGATGACGACGCTCTCGCTGGCCGGGTCGATGGTGGTGCCGGTGACCGTGAAGCGGGAGAGCAGGTTGCGCGGGCCGCCGCCGGCCGGCGCGTAGTAGAGGTAGATCCAGCCGTTGGTGTCGAAGCCGGGGTCGAGCCGCAGCCCGATCAGGCCGTCCTCGTTGCCGGTGAAGACCGGCAGGGTCATCGCGGTGCTGGTCAGCCCGGTCTCGGGGTCGATCACCTGGACCCGGCCGTCCCGCTCGGCGTAGAAGACCCGGCCGTCGCCGGCGACGTCGAGTTCCATCGGGTTGTTGGTGTTGCTGTCCAGACTGATCTTCTCGAAGCTGTCGTCCAGGGTGGCCCGGCAGTCGGCGTCGACGGCACCGGCGGCGGTCTGGATGCCGCCGAGCAGGTGCGCGACGAACTCCGGTTCGGTGTACGACTCGTTGGTGTGGCCGCCGCCGGTGTACCAGGCCCGGCCGCCGTCGTAGTCGTGGCACCAGGCGATCGGGTGGTCGGCGCCCATCGCCCCGGCCCCCGGGGTGTACGTCCGCTCGTCGAGGCTGGCGAGCACGTGTACGTCGCCGCGCGGGTTGGTCTGGAAGTTGTACCACTCGTCGTAGCGGGACCAGTTCGCCGGCAGCGCCGCCGTGGACGGGTGCGCCGGGTCCTCGACCTTGATGGTGGCCTGCTGGTTGGCCGGGTGGGCGGAGAAGTACGCGCCGACGAGGCCGCCGTACCACTCCCAGCTGTATTCGGTGTCGGAGGCGGCGTGCACGCCGACGTAGCCGCCGCCGGCCCGCACGTACCGCTCGAACGCGGCCTGCTGGTCGGGGTCGAGGACGTCGCCGGTGGTGGACAGCCAGATCACCGCGGCGTACCGGGCGAGGTTGGCGTCGGTGAACGCGGCGCCGTCCTCTGTGGTGTCGACGGTGAACCCGTTGTCGGCGCCGAGTTGCTGGATCGCGGCGATGCCGGCCGGGATCGAGTCGTGGCGGAACCCGGCCGTCTTGGAGAAGACCAGGACCGAGTACGGGTCGACCGCCGTCACGGCGCGCGTGGCTACGGGCGCGGCGGAGGCGGGTGCCGGGCCGGCCACCACGCCGGTCGCGGCGAGCGCGAGGGCGACGGTGCCGGTGAGCAGGAGGCGGGTCAGGGCGCGCGGTGATCGCGATCGGCGCGTTGGGGACACGGGGATCTCCATCATCTGTCGAGGACAGGGATGAGTCCCGTCGCCAGCTCGCCGAAGGGCCGGAGTCGGGTGGTGGGGTTCAGGCGCGCGCGACCCGCCGAGGTCGCCCGCTCCATTTTGTAGGGTGGTTGAACAAATTAGCCCCGGTACGCCCCGACGGCGCAAGACATAGACAAGCCAACATTGGTAACGGTTACGTAAACACAAGATCGGCTTGATCGATTCGCCGGATTGATCCGCAATCCAGAACCCGCGTGGGCGAGGGGCGACGCCGGTCGGGACCGCCGGCCGGGCACCCGGTGCCCGGCCGCCGTCAGTGCTGCTGCTGGGCCCGCATCGGGTCGGCGAACTTGCGCAACTCGGCCAGGTCCGAGGCGACCCCGCGCAGCCGCTCGCTCGCGTCGGCCAACTGCGACACCGCCGGATGCTCCACGGCACCCCGGCCGTCCTCGGCCACATACCCCGCCGCCGCCGCGACCAGCCGCTCGTAGGCGGTCACGCCCCCGGTCAACTGGTCGACCAGGTTGCGGTGCGCCTCGTCCAGACCGTCACGGGAGTCGGCGGGCGCGACCCGCAGCGCCCGCTCCACGCCGGCCACCCGCTGGGCGAGTTCGCGCAAAGACCGCTCGGCCACCGCCGCGTCCAGCACCGCCGCGTCGGCCGAGCCGGTCAGGTCGCCCGCCAGCCCGGCCATCGCCGCCGACGCCCGGTCCAGCCGCGCCGACGGCTCGGCCGCCGAGGAGCCGCGCAGGGCCATCCGGGACCGCTGCCGGCGGACCTCCTCCATCGCGGTCTTGCCGACGGGCAGCCGCTCGACCGCCGCGACCAGCCGCGCCCGGGCCTGCTCGGGGCTCACCGGCTCGGGCGGGGGCGGCGCCGGCTGGGCGGCCAGCGCCCGCAGGTCGATCCACCGCCACGCGGCGAGCGCGATCGAACCACCCGCGGCGGCGGCCCAGGCGGCGTCGGGCAGCCCGATCCCGGCGTACGGGATCAGGATGGCGGCGGCCCCACCGAAGCCGCCACCGAGCACGGTCCAGCGCCGGGCGGACCGGCGCAGCTTGCGGAGCCGGCGGAAGTAGCGCGCCCGCTGGTCGGCCACGTGAAGCTCCTCCCCCGCCCCGGCCGGGTCAGCCGGCGGCGCTCTGATCGCCGGTGTTGCGCTCCTTGGACAGGCTGGCCCGGATCTCGTCCAGCCGGGCCACGCTCGCCGGGTCACCGGTCGCGGCCTGGCCGACGGAGGGCTGCCCGGCGGCCTGCTGCTGGCCACCCAGCTGCTCACCGGCCATGCTGGCCCGGATCTGCTCCAGCCGCGACGAGCCGGCCATGTCCAGCGTCGTCTTCTGCACCTCGAGCATCCGGCCCTCGACGGAGTTGCTGGCCAGTTCGGCCCGGCCCATCGCGTTGGCGTAACGGCGCTCGATCTTGTCGCGGACCTCGTCGAGCGACGGGGTGTTGGCCGGTGCGGCCAGCGACGACATCGACTCCAGCGACCGGGCCACGGTCTCCTGCATCTTGGCCTGCTCGAGCTGGCTCAGCAGCTTGGTGCGCTCGGCCAGCCGCTGCTGCAGGACCATCGCGTTGTTCTCCACCGCCCGGCGGGCCTGGGCCGCAGCGGCCAGCGCCTGGTCGTGCAGCGCCTTGAGGTCCTCCATCGACTGCTCGGCGGAGACCAGCTGGGTCGCCAGCGTCTGCGCCGTCTGCTCGTACTTGCCGGCCTCGGCCTCGTCACCGGAGGCCCGCGACCGGTCGGCGAGCACCAGCGACTGCCGGGCCATCGACTGGAGCTTCTCGACCTCGGACATCTGGCGGGACAGCTTCATCTCCAGCTGCCGCTGGTTGCCGATCACCGCGGCTGCCTGCTGGACGAGCGCCTGATGCTGGCGCTGGGACTCCTCGACGGCCTGCTGGATCTGCACCTTCGGATCGGCATGTTCGTCGATCTTGGCGCCGAAGAGCGCCATCACGTAGCGCCAGCCCTTGACGAACGGGTTCGCCATATTCGCGTGTCCCCTCAGTGTCATCAGTGCGGTGTCCCGCCCGGGTCGACCCGACCCGGGCGACCGTACGGCACGTCTCCATCGTCCCAGCCCGGCGCCAGCGCGTCACCCGGCCTCAGGGGGATATCCGGGGATACGGTCCGGTCAGGAGATCAACCTTACCCAGGCCCGGCCAGCATTGCCGAGCCGGCGCGTGCCCGTACGGACACACCGGGTAGCGCGGGCGATTGATCAGGCGGCGTAGACGACGTCGAGGTCGTGCTTCTTGCCGGAGCGCACCGTGCGGGTGGTCCGCAGGGTCGCCTTCAGCGGCCCCTCCTGGCGCACCGACACCGAAACCTTGCCGTCGGAGGTGACCTGGCGCACCTTGGCCTCACCGACCGGCAGCCGGCCGGCGTCGGCGGTGGGCCGCACCTCGGCGGCCCGGGCGGCACGCGCGTCCGCGCCGACCGCGGTCCGGGCCGGACGGGCGGCGCCGGCGGGCCGCACCTCGCGCCCGACGGCCGGATCGGCACCCGGCGCGTCCTGCACCGGCACCAGCACGCCCTGCATCTGCTCGGCCAGCGCGACCGTGTGGCTGACCTCGCGCAGCAGGTCGGACAGGTGGGCGCCGAGCGCGTCGCAGATCGACGCGAGCAGCTCGCTGGACGCTTCCTTCTGACCCCGCTCGATCTCGGACAGATAGCCGAGACTGACGTTGGCGGCGGTGGAGACCTCGCGTAGGGTGCGGTGCTGTCCCTGCCGGCGCGCGCGCAATGCGTCACCGATCACCCGGCGTAGCAGGACCATGGCACCTCCTCCTCACGCGGGGCCAACCGGCGTCTGCCGGAGGCTTCCCGCAACCGTACCCGCTGCGGAGCCCTTAAGACATCCTGCCCCGCCGGGGCATTCGTCCACCATCCCCCCGCGGTGATCAGTCCGCCGCGGGGGCCCAGAATCCCACCCATCGGGCACATCTCGCTGCTTTCAGCCAGATTCCGGCGGCTCGTCACCCCGCCCGGCGCTGGTGGCGGGGGCCGCTTTTGCGACGCCGGTGGCGGCGGCCGTTCCTCCGACGCCGGTGGCGGCGGCCGTTCCTCCGACGCCGGTGGCGGCGTCGATTTGTTCGGCCAGCAGGCGCAGCGCGGCGACGACAGTACCCGCCCGAACGGCGGTCCGGTCGCCGTCGAGGGTCAGCCGGCGGACCGCCGGCCCCGACGGACCGGCCACCGCGACGTAGACCAGCCCCACCGGCTTGCCGTCCTGCGGCTCCGGCCCGGCCACCCCGGTCGTCGCCAGCCCCCAGTCGGCCCCGCAGGCGGCCCGCGCGCCGTCCGCCAGCGCCACCGCCACGTCCGGGTCGACCGGACCGCGCTCGGCCAGCAGACCGGCCGGTACGCCGGCCAGCGACCCCTTCAGCTCGGTGGCGTAGACCACCAGCCCGCCCCGGAAGACCGCGCTGACCCCGGGCACCTCGACCAGGGTGGCCGCCAGCAGGCCACCGGTCAGCGACTCGGCGGTCGCCAGGGTCGATCCCCGCGCCTTGAGCCGGTCCACCAGCCCGGTCAGCCCCGCCGGGTCGACGCCGGCCGGCCGGCCGGCGGTCATCCGGCCCGGCCGCGCAGCCGCAGGGCGCGCAGCACGTAGTCGAGCCCGGTGAGCACGGTCACCAGCACCGCCGCGGCCATGATCCACGGACCGACCCCGGCCAGGGCCGCCGGCACCGGCCACAGGTACCAGACGATGGCGAGGGTCTGCAGCGCCGTCTTCAGCTTGCCGCCCCGGCTGGCCGCGATCACCCCGTAGCGGATGACCCAGAACCGGATCAGCGTCACCCCGAACTCGCGGACCAGGATCAGCCCGGTCACCCACCAGGGCAACTGGTCGTACCAGGAGAGCAGGACCAGGGCGGTCCCGGTCAACGCCTTGTCGGCGATCGGGTCGGCGACCTTGCCGAACGCCGTGACCAGCCCGAACCGGCGGGCGATCCAGCCGTCGACGAGATCGGTCGCCGAGGCGACCGCGAAGGTCACGCAGGCCGCGATCCGGGTGCTGGAGTGCGTCATCGCCGAGGTGACGACCAGCACCGCGAAGACCGGGATGAGCACCATGCGCAGGGCGGTCAGCGCGTTGGCGGCGTTGAGCAGTGGCACCTGGCCGGCGACGGAGGACGAACTGGACGGCGGGTGACTCGTCGTCTCCATCAGCACGTCCCCGCCCGGTCGTGCCGCGGCCGGACCCGGTGGGCCGCCCCGGTCACGCCGCTGCCGAGATCATTTCGACCGGCACCGCGAGGAGGTCGACCCCCTCCGTGCCGGTCACGGTCGCCCGCACCAGGTCGCCGGGGCGCAGGACGGCGAGGTCCACTCCGCCCGTCGGTGGCGCCACCAGGGTCGTCGAACCGTCGACCTCGGGCGCCTGGTGGGCGGCCCGCCCCTCGACCAGCCCGTCTTCGACCGAGTCGACGAGCACCTCGACCGTCGTCCCGATCCGCTCCTCGGCACGCTGCGAGCACAGCTCGTCGGCCAGGGCGGCGAGCTTGTCGTAGCGCCGCTTCACGGTCGCCGCCGACACCTTGCCGGGCAGCGAGGCGGCCTCGGTGCCGTCCTCGTCGCTGTAGTCGAAGACGCCGATGGCGTCGAGCCGGGCGTCGGTCAGGAAGCGGACCAGCTCGTCGACGTCGGCCCGGGTCTCACCGGGGAAGCCGACGATGAAGTTGCTGCGCGCGCCGGCCTCCGGGGCGAGCGCCCGGGCCGACTCCAGCAGCTCCAGGAAGCGGGCCGTCGACCCGAACCGCCGCATCCGGCGCAGCACCGGCTCGCTGGAGTGCTGGAACGACAGGTCGAAGTACGGCGCGACACCGGGCGTGGTGGCGATCGCCTCCACCAGGCCGGGCCGGGTCTCGGCCGGCTGGAGGTAGCTGGCCCGGACCCGCACGATGCCGGTGACCGCGGCCAGCTGGGGCAGCAGTTTCTCCAGCAGCCGCGGGTCGCCGAGGTCCTTGCCGTACGACGTGGAGTTCTCGCTGACCAGGACCAGTTCGCGGACCCCGGTCTTGGCCAGCCACTCGGCCTCGGCCAGCAGTTCGTCCGGCGTACGGGAGACGAACGCGCCGCGGAAGGCGGGGATGGCGCAGAACGAGCACCGGCGGTCGCAGCCGCTGGCGAGCTTGAGCGAGGCGACCGGCCCGGCGTCGAGCCGGCGGCGCAGCACCGGCCGCAGGTGGGCCGGGGTGTGCGCGTCGACGGTCGCGTGGCCGGGCACCACGACCGCGCTGTCGCGGCGGGACACCGGGGTCAGCGGCAGCAGTTCGCGCCGGTCGCGCGGGACGTGCGCGTCGAGCTGCTCCCCGGCCAGCACCGACCGGAGCCGGGCGGAGATGTCGGGGTAGTCGTCGAAGCCGAGCACCGCCTGGGCCTCGGGCAGGCTGCCGGCCAGCTCGCGGCCGTAGCGCTCGGCCATGCAGCCGGCCGCGACCACCTTGGCACCGGTGTCGGCGGCGTCGAGAAGGGTCTGGATGGAGTCCTGCTTGGCCTTCTCGACGAAGCCGCAGGTGTTGACCAGCACCACGTCGGCGCCCTCGCCGTCGGTGCTGACCTGCCATCCGTCCGCGTGCAGGCGGGCGGCCAACTCCTCCGAGTCGACCTCGTTACGAGCGCAGCCCAGGGTCAGCAGCGCCACCCGGCGGCCGTCGGGAGGTGGGGAGGAGGAGGTCACAGACACCTCCCGAGGGTACCGGGCCGGGCTGACAGCCCGGCCCCCCGGCACCCGTACGGCGTCAGTCGTCGGCCCGCAGCGCGACGAGCGCCTCCTCGAGTTCGTCGGGTTTGACCAGCACGTCGCGGGCCTTGGAGCCCTCGGAGGGGCCGACGATCCCGCGGGTCTCCATCAGGTCCATCAGCCGGCCGGCCTTGGCGAACCCGACCCGCAGCTTGCGCTGGAGCATCGACGTCGACCCGAACTGCGAGGTCACCACCAGCTCGATCGCCTGGATCAGCACGTCCAGGTCGTCGCCGATGTCCTCGTCGATCTTCTTCTTGTTGTCCTGCGCCGGGGCGAGCACGTCCGGCCGGAACTCCGGCTCGCGCTGGTCCTTGCAGAACTTGACGATGTCGTTGATCTCGGACTCGCCGACCCAGGCACCCTGGATCCGGACCGGCTTGGAGGCGCCCATCGGCAGGAAGAGTCCGTCGCCGCGACCGATGAGCTTCTCGGCACCGGGCTGGTCGAGGATGACCCGGGAGTCGGCGAGCGAGCTGGTGGCGAACGCCAGCCGGGAGGGCACGTTGGCCTTGATCAGGCCGGTGACGACGTCGACCGAGGGCCGCTGGGTGGCCAGCACCAGGTGGATGCCGGCGGCCCGGGCGAGCTGGGTGATCCGGACCACGGAGTCCTCGACGTCGCGCGGGGCGACCATCATCAGGTCGGCCAGCTCGTCGACGATCACCAGCAGGTAGGGGTAGGGGCGGATCTCCCGTTCGCTGCCCGGCGGCGGCTTGACCTGCCCGGCGCGCACCTTGCGGTTGTAGTCGTCGATGTGGCGGACCCCGGCGGCGGCCAGGTCGTCGTAGCGCATGTCCATCTCGCGCACGACCCAGTCCAGCGAGTCGGCCGCCTTCTTGGGGTTGGTGATGATCGGGGTCACCAGGTGCGGGATCCCCTCGTACGCGCTCATCTCGACCCGCTTGGGGTCGATCAGCACCAGCCGTACCTCGTCGGGGGTGGCCCGGCTCAGCAGCGAGACCAGCAGGGAGTTGAGGCAGGAGGACTTGCCGGCACCGGTCGCGCCGGCGATCAGGATGTGCGGCATCTTCGCCAGGTTGGCCACCACGTAGCCGCCCTCGATGTCCTTGCCGAGGGCGACCACCATCGGGTGGTGGTCGCTGGTCGCCGCCCGTGAGCGCAGGACGTCACCGAGTGCCACGTCCTCGCGGTCGGAGTTGGGGATCTCCACGCCGACCGCGCTCTTGCCCGGGATCGGGCTGAGGATGCGTACGTCGGGCGATTTGACCGCGTAGGCGATGTTGCGGGAGAGCTGGGTGATCCGTTCGACCTTGACGCCGTGGCCCAGTTCGACCTCGTAGCGGGTGACGGTCGGGCCGCGGGTGAAACCGGTCACCGCCGCGTCGACGCCGAACTGGTCGAAGACGCCCTCGAGGGCGGCCATGACGTCGTCGTTGGCCTTGCTGCGGGTCTTGGGCGCGCTGCCGCCCTTGAGCAGGTTGGCGGGGGGCAGCCGGTAGTCGCCGGCCATCCCGGAGATGGCCAACTGCTCGGCCCGGGTCGGGGCCGGGGAGTGCTCGGGCGGCGGGGCGGGCTTGCGGGCGGCGCCCTTGCCGGCCGGCTTGCGCGGCAGCACCACGGTGTCGTGGACGACCTCCTGGTCGTCGTATCCGGGCTCGGCGGGTTCCGGCTCGGCGGCGGTGGCGACCCGGCGGCGGGCCGGGCGGCGCTTGGACGGCGGTGGTTCCTCGTCCTCCCCGTCGGGACCGTCGGCGTCGTCGATGTCGTCGTCGGGGTCGTACGGACCCGACGGGCGGCCGAGCAGCGAGCCGACGAGCATGCCGACCCGTTCCGGCACCTTGTTGATCGGGGTGGCGGTGATGACCAGGAGCCCGAAGAGCATCAGCAGCACGAGCAGGGGTACGGCGACCCAGCCGGTCACCGCCTTGACCAGAAGCTGCCCGACGCCGGCCCCGATCAGGCCGCCGGCGTAGTCGCGCTGGGCGTTGTCGACCGGGTCCTGCCCGATGTGCAGCAGCCCGGCGGTCGACACGATCAGCGCGGTCCAGCCGACGAGGCTGCGGCCCCGGTGTGCGGGGTCGCCGGGTTCGCGCATGAGCTTGACCGCGCTGACGAGCAGCAGCAGCGGGACGGCGGCGGCGATCGCGCCGAGGAAGAGCCGCACGGTGTCGGCGACCCGGGCGCCGACCGGCCCGGCGCCGGAGAACCAGACCGCGACGCCGGTCAGGATGGCCAGCCCGAGCAGGAACAGGCCGGCGCCGTCGCGGCGGTGGCCCGGGTCGAGGTCGCGGGCGGGGGCGACCTGGCGGCCGACGGCGCGCACCGCCCAGCCGACGGAGTGGGCCAGTCCCATCCACACGGCACGGACGCCGCGACCGAGGTGGACGGCGGGGCTGGCCCGGCCGCGGGTCGGGGTGCGGGCCGGCCGCTTGCGGGGGGTGGCTGCGGCCCGGGTCTTCGCCGGTTGGCGGGCGCGCGGCGTCGCGGCGCCGCGCGCCGGTGACGCGCTCCGACGCCGGTTAGCCGAAGAGGTCCGCCCCGCCATAGAGTCACACGGTAGCCGCGCGGTCCGACTAATCCTCGCTTTTGACTGCCGTGTCCCGCCGTCCGTCGCCGGTGGCGGTGCCGGCTGTCACACCCGCCTAGCATCATGGGCGGACCAACCGGCACAAGCCACACAACACGCGGGGTGGCGGCGCGGCCTTACCGTGCTGTCTGCCGGACCGCGATCCACTCGGGCCCGTGGTCCGTCACCCCCGCCCCCGCACGTCAGGAAGGACGCCGCACATGCCACCGCCGGGTTTCCAGGACACTTCAGACGAACCCACCAGCGGTGGTCAGTTGCAGACACTTCAACCGCTCAGCCACGAACTGATCGCCTCGGTGCTCGACGCGCGGGACTACTCGTTCCACACCGACGAGGACGGCGACATCTTCGGCAAGTGGGACGACAACCTCATCTACTTCTTCCGGCTCGGCAACGCGGGCGAACTGCTCCAGATCCGCACGATGGCGGCCAGCACGTTCGGGATCGACGACGTGCCGCGGCTCTACGCCTTCTGCAACGAGTGGAACCACGACCGGCTGTGGCCCAAGGCCTTCGTGCACGTCAACGACGACGGCAGCGTCCGGGTCTGCGGCGAGGTCATCACCGACCTCGAACAGGGCGTGACCACGGCCCAGCTCGACCAGCTCCTCAACTGCGGTGTCTCCACCGGTTGCCAGATGGCCGACGCCGTCGCCGAACTGCGGGACTGACCGCGGGTGTCCACCATGGAGCATCGCTTCCAGGTCGACCTGCGCGGCATCGTCGACCTGCTCAGCCACCACCTCTACGCCAGTCCCCGGGTCTACGCCCGGGAGCTGCTGCAGAACGCCACCGACGCGATCACCGCCCGGCGGGAGTTCGACGCCGCCGCCGGACCCGGCCGCATCGTCGTCGAACCGCTGCCCGACGGCGCGCTGCGGGTGCACGACAACGGCATCGGCCTGACCGAGCCCGAGGTGCACCTCTTCCTCGCCAGCGTCGGCCGCACCTCCAAGCGCGACGACCTCGGCTTCGCCCGGCAGGACTTCCTGGGACAGTTCGGCATCGGCCTGCTGTCGTGCTTCATGGTCGCCGACGCCGTCGAGGTCGTCTCCCGCTCGGCCAAGGGCGGGCCGGCCGTACGCTGGACCGGCCACGCCGACGGCCGCTACACCACCGAGACCGACGACACCGCCCGCGCGGAGGTCGGCACCACGGTCACCCTGCGACCGCGGACCGACACCCGGCACTGGCTGGTCCCCGACCGGGTCGGCGAACTCGTCCGGTTCTACGCCCACCTGCTCGACGTCGACGTCGAACTGGTCGCCCCCGACGCGGCCCCGGTCCGGCTCACCGACGAGCGGGCCCCGTGGGAGATCGATCACCCGAGCCCGGAGGAGCGGCACGCCGCCCTGATCGACTACGGCCGGCAACTGCTCGGCACCCGGCCGATGGACGTCATCGACCTGCGGGTGCCCGAGGCGGGCCTGGTCGGCGTCGGGTTCGTGCTCCCCTCGGCGTCGGCGGTCGGCCAGGGCGGCCACCGCGTCTACCTCAAGCGGATGCTGCTCAGCGAGGACGCGAGCAAGGTCGTACCGGAGTGGGCGTTCTTCATCCGCTGCGTGGTCGACACCGCCGTGCTGCGGCCGACCGCCAGCCGGGAGGCGCTCTACGAGGACGACCTGCTGTCGTCGGTACGCCAGTCGCTCGGCGAACAGATCCGCGGCTGGCTTCTCGACCTGTCGGTCAACCACCCCGACCGGCTGTCCGCCTTCCTGCGCGTCCACCACCTCGGCGTCAAGGCCCTCGCCGTACGCGACGACGAGATGCTGCGCCTGGTCGACGCCTGGCTGCCCTTCGAGACCAGCCGGGGCGCGATGCCGCTGCGGGTGTTCCGCCGCGGCCTGTCGATGGTCCGTTACGTCGAGACGGTCGACGAGTTCCGCTCGCTGGCCGCGATCGCCAGCGCCGCCGGCACGCCGCTGGTCAACGCCGGCTACGCCTACGACAGCGAGATCCTGCAACGGCTGCGCCGGGTCGACCCGACGATCCAGGTACGTCGCCTCGACCCCGGTGAGCTGGCCGCCCGGCTCGACCCGCTACCGCCGGGCCAGGAGGCGGCCGCCGCCGGCTTCCTGGAGACCGCCCGCACGGTGCTGGCCGACCTGGGCTGCAAGCCGCTGCTGCGCCAGTTCGACCCGGTGACGGTGCCCGCGCTCTACATCGTCGGTCAGCAGGCGGCGAACCAGGACTCGCTGCGGCGCAGCATCGAGGCCTCCGACGAGTTGTGGTCCGACGTGCTGTCGGCGTTCGACGACGTCGAGGTCGACCACCGGCCGGAACTCGTCTTCAACTGGCGCCATCCGCTGGTCCGCCGGATCGCCGCCGACCCGTCCGGCCCGGCGGTACGGCACGCCGTGGAGGCGCTCTACGGTCAGGCGCTGCTCGCCGGCCACCATCCGCTCCGGGCGGTCGACACGGCGGCGCTGAACCGCTCGTTCCTCGCCCTGCTCGACCGGGCGTTCACCGGTCCCCCCAACCGCTGGACCGGCGACGGTCCCACCGAGGAGAAGTCGTGACCAGCAAGGAAGAACTGACCGAGGCCCTGGAGGACGCCCAGGACCTCCCCGACGGCGACGGCAAGATCGCCGAACTGGAACGCATCGTGGCGCACGCCGACGCCCTCGCCGACGTACGGCTCGGCTTCGACGCGCGGTACGCGCTGATCGACGCGTACAACAACCACACCGAGCGGTGGCGGATGCTGCCGGCGTTCGGCTGGTGCCTGGCCGCGTTCGACCGCGACCCGTCGATGTTCGACGACTGGGACGCCGAGATGCTGCGCTGGTACCACAAGTGGGCGGTGGCGACGCTGCGCAGTACGCCCCGGGTCGGGCTGGCCCAGACCCGGGCCGCGCTCGACGACATGGAGCGGCGGTTCCGCGAGGGCGGCCAGAGCCTGCAGACCATCTACAACCTGCGCTGCAAGGTCGCCGACCACCTCGGCGACGAGGCGGAGGCGCGGGAGTGGCTGGCGAAGTGGCGTACGACGCCCCGCGACGAGAACAGCGACTGTGCCGGCTGCGACCCGTCCCGGCAGGCCGAGCTGCTCGCCGGCTGGGGCGAGTGGGAGGAGGCCCTGAAGATCGCCGAGCCGGTGCTCAGCGGTGTGCTCGGCTGCACCGAGCAGCCGGAGAAGGCGCTCGTCGCGGTGATGGTCCCCTACCTGCATCTCGGCCGGTTCGAGGAGGCCGCGCAGGCGCACGTACGCGCCTACCGCCGGCACCGGTACGAGCGGGACTCGTTCGCGTTCCTTCCCGAGCACCTGCGGTTCTGCGCGCTGACCGGGCACCACGAGCGGGGTCTGACCATCCTCGAGGAGCACCTGGGTTGGCTGGACCGGCCCTACGACGAGGCGTCCGCGATGGAGTTCGCCGCGGCCGGCGCGCTGGTCTGCCGGCTCGCCGACGAGGCCGGCCTCGGCCGGCGGACGATCCACCGCCCGGAGCACGGCGACCGGGCGGCCGCCGACGTCACGGTCACCGCGCTGGCGTCCGATCTCGTCGCGACCGCGCAGGATCTGGCCGGCCGGTTCGACGCCCGCAACGGCACCGCGCACCAGTCGGGCCGGATCGCGGCGTGGCTGGCCGCCCGCCCGCTCACCGAGCCGTTCGAGCTGCCGCCGGACGAGCCGCCGCGGGCCGCCGTACCGGCCGGGCTGCCGGTGGAGGGCCGCGACGACGTGGTGGCGCCGCTGACGGTCGAGGCGATCGTCGCGGCGCTGGAAGAGCGCGGTGACCACTACTTCGTCGACGAGGACGGCACGGTCGGCGGCCGGTGGGGCGACGCGCTGGTCCACTTCGAGCGGCTGGGCGAGCGCCGGGAGATCCTGCACGCCCGGGTGGTGGCGCAGCGGCGCCTGTCGGTCGACCGGCTCGCCGAGGCGTACGAGTTCTGCAACGCCTGGAACCACGACCGGCTGCTGCCGAAGGCGTACGTGCACGACACCGGCGAGGGCGAGCTGATCCTGGCCGGCGACGTCACCACCGACCTTGAGCACGGGGTCGCGGCGCCGCAGCTCGCGGTGCTGGTCAACGCCACGCTGGCGACGGGTTCGGCGTTCGCCACCGCGGTCGACGAGCTGCCGTAGCGGCCGCCGGCGCGAGACGAGCGGCGGGGGGGCCTGCCGGGTGGACACCCGGCGGGCCCCGCCGTCACGGCCCGGGCGGTCAGAGCGGAAGGTCCGGCAGGCCACCGGGAACGAGGCCGCCGATGACGCCGAGCAGGCCGGTGATGAAGTCGGTGACGACGCCGATCAGATCGTTGGCCATTGGAATTACCTCCTTGGGTCGATGACTTGCCTACCTCGACCCACTACCCAACGCATACATGTTAATACTCACCGTGACCAACTTTTCCGGCGCCCACCCGCACCGGCCACATCGTCCGGTGCGGCCGGCTACCTACGCTGGTCGGCCCGGAGTCTCGAGGCGGCCCGGCGACGCAGGAGCAGCACCGTCCACGAGCCCAGCACCGCGACCGCCACCAGGGCCTGGACCAGCGGGGTGAAGCGCTCCGGATAGAGCACACCCTCGATGTAGCGGTCGATGAATCCCCCGGTGTAGCCCGATTCACCCGCCTGCCGCCGCGACCACGCCTCGGCGGTCGTGAGCGGACAGGTCAACCCGGCGGCCACCACGATCAGCCCCCACGACGCGGCGACAGCGTGCGCCCAGAACGTCCGCGGCCAGCGCCACGCGATGAAGCCGCCCAGCACGACGTACGCCACGAAGGCGAAGTGCAGCACCAGGATCACGGTCGTCAGCAGTTCGTAGCCCATCGGTCCTCCCGCCGGCCAGCCTATGGCGGCCGGCGGGACGTGCCATACGCATCGGACCCGGGCGGTACTGAGTACGCGTACGGAGTTGCCGGTGGCGGCCGCTCAGACCTCGACGACCGTCGGCACGATCATCGGCCGGCGCCGGTAGGCGTCGTTGACCCAGCGGCCAACCGTGCGCCGGACCAGTTGGCCGAGCTGGTGCGGATCGGTGATGCCCTCCGAGGCGGCCCGGTTGAGGGCCTCGGTGATCAACGGGATGACCGGGTTGAACGCCGCCGGGTCGTCGGAGAAGCCCTTCGCCGACACCGTCGGCCCGCCGACCACCTTGCCGGTGACCGAGTCGACCACCACGGTCGCCGCGATGAAACCGCCGTCGCCGAGGATGCGACGCTCGGTGAGCAGCGACTCGCCGACGTCGCCGACGGCGAGCCCGTCGACGTAGACGTATCTGCTCTTGACGTGCCCGACCAGCGACGCCCGCCCCTCGACCAGGTCGACGACGTCGCCGTCCTCGCACAGCACGACCCGGTCCGGCGCCACGCCCGACTCGATGCCGAGCCGCGCGTGGGCCCGCAGGTGCCGCCACTCGCCGTGCACCGGCAGCAGGTTGCTCGGCCGTACGACGTTGAGCAGGTAGAGCAGCTCACCGGCGGGCGCGTGCCCGGAGACGTGCACCTTGGCGACGTCCTTGTGGATCACGGTCGCGCCGGCCCGGGAGAGCTGGTTGATCACCCGGTAGACCGAGGTCTCGTTGCCCGGCACCAGCGAGCTGGCCAGCACCACGGTGTCCCCGGGGGCGATCGTGATGTGCCTGTGGTCGCCGGTGGACATCCGGCCCAGCGCGCTCATCGGCTCGCCCTGCGAACCGGTCGACATCAGCACGATCCGGTCCGGGGGCAGCGCGGTCGCCTCGTCGAGGCCGACCACCAGACCCGGCGGGATCTGCAGCAGGCCCAGGTCACGGGCGATGCCCATGTTGCGCACCATCGAGCGGCCGATCAGGGCGACCTTGCGGCCGTGCTCGCCGGCCGAGTCGAGCACCTGCTGGACCCGGTGCACGTGCGAGGCGAACGAGGCCACGATGATCCGGCCGCGGGCCTTGGCGAAGATCGAGTCCAGGACCGGGCCGATCTCCCGCTCGGGGGTGACGAAGCCGGGGATCTCCGCGTTGGTCGAGTCGGACAGCAGCAGGTCGACGCCCTCGGCACCGAGGCGGGCGAAGCCGGCCAGATCGGTGACCCGGCCGTCGAGCGGCAACTGGTCCATCTTGAAGTCGCCGGTGTGCAGCACCAGACCGGCCGGGGTCCGGATCGCGACCGCGAGCGCGTCCGGGATCGAGTGGTTGACCGCGAAGAACTCGCACTCGAAGGGGCCCAGCCGCTCGCGGCCGCCCTCCTGGACGGTCAGCGTGTAGGGCTCGATCCGCCGCTCGGCGAGCTTGGCCTCGACCAGGGCGAGGGTGAACTGCGAGCCGACCAGCGGGATGTCGGCCTTGTGCGCGAGCAGGTAGGGCACCGCTCCGATGTGGTCCTCGTGCCCATGGGTGAGCACGATCGCCTGGACGTCGTCGAGCCGGTCCAGGATCGGCGCGAAGTCGGGCAGGATCAGGTCGACGCCCGGCTGCTCGACGTCCGGGAAGAGCACGCCGCAGTCGACGATCAGCAGCTTGCCGCCGAACTCGAAGACGGTCATGTTGCGGCCGATGGCACCGAGCCCGCCCAGCGGGATCACCCGCAGCCCGCCCTCGGGCAGCGGCGGGGGCAGCTCCATCTCGACGTGCGCCTGACTCACCGCAGCTCCAGTCCGGCGTCGGCGCAGTCGCTGCGCAACTGGTCGATCTCGGCCTCGGTCGCGTCGACCAGGGGTGGCCGTACCGGTCCGGCCGGCAGGCCGCGTTGTGCCAGACCGGCCTTGACGAGGATCGTCCCCTGGGTCCGGAAGATGCCGGTGAACAGCGGCAGCAGCCGCCGGTGCAGGGCCAGCGCCTCTTCGGTGTCACCCCGGTCGTACGCCTCGATCATGCGCTTGGCCAGCGCACCCGTGAAGTGCGTGGAGGTGCCGACCAGGCCGACCGCGCCGATCGACAGCGCCGGGAGGGCGAGCGCGTCGTCGCCGCAGTAGTAGGCGAGCCCGGTGCGGCTGAGCACCCAGGAGGTGGCGGTGAGGTCGGCCTTGGCGTCCTTGACCGCGACGATCCGCTCGTGGTCGGCGAGCCGGACCAGGGTCTCGGTCGCGATCGGCACCCCGGCGCGGTGCGGGATGTCGTAGACCATCACCGGCAGGTCGGTCGCGTCGGCGACCGCGGTGAAGTGGCGCAGCAGGCCGGCCTGCGGCGGCTTGTTGTAGTACGGCGTCACGACGAGCAGCCCGTGCGCACCGGCCTTCTGCGCGGTCGCGGCCAACTCGGCCGTGTGCCGGGTGTCGTTGGTGCCGACGCCCGCGACCACCAGCGCCCGGTCGCCGACCGCCTCGACCACCGCGCGGATCAGGGCCTCCTTCTCCGCGTCGGTCGTGGTCGGCGACTCACCGGTGGTGCCGTTGACCACGACCGCGTCGGCGCCCTGCTCGTCGACCAGGTGGCCGGCGAGCTTCCCGGCACCGTCGAGGTCGAGCGCCCCGTCGGCGGAGAACGGCGTGACCATGGCCGTGAGCAGCCGCCCGAACGGGCGTGGTGCGCTCGCGCGCGTGGCGGATGGGTCCTGCGTCATGCACACAACCTAGCGGACGCCGGCAGCGGGTTTTCCACGCTCCCGCACCGTGTCAGGACAGCTCGGCGTACGGGCTCGTCGCCACCTCGGTGCCGTCGGGCAGCCGGGTGACGACGAAGTCGGCGAACACGTTCGGCGCGACCCGCTGGAGTTGGCGCAGGCACTCCACGGCCAGCTCGCGGATCTCGACGTCGGCCTGTTCGGTGGCGCGCATGCCGATGAAGTGCCGCCAGGCGCGGTAGTTGCCGGTGACGACGATCCGGGTCTCGGTGGCGTTGGGCAGCACCGCCCGCGCCGCCTGCCGGGCCTGCTTGCGGCGCAGGGTGGCGTGCTCGACGTCGGCGAACCGGGCCTCCAGCCCCTCGAGCAGCTCGGTGTAGGCGCGCACGCTCGCCTCGGTCGCCTCGACGAACTTCTTGTGCAGCTCCGGGTCCTCGGCGATCACCCGGGGTTCGACCATGGCGGCGTCGCGCTCGGGTACGTAGCGCTGGGAGAGCTGGGAGTACGAGAAGTGCCGGTGCCGGATCAGCTCGTGGGTGAACGAGCGCGACACGCCGGTGAAGTAGAACGTGACGCTGCCGTGCTCCAGCACCGACAGGTGGCCGACCTCCAGGATGTGCGCGAGGTAGCCGGCGTTGGTGGCGGTGGCCGGATTGGGCTTCTTCCACGACTGGTAGCAGGCCCGGCCGGCGAACTCCGCGAGGGCCTGACCGCCTTCGGCGTCGGTCGACCACGCGACGTCCTCCGGCGCCTCGAAGTGGGTCCACCCGATGAGCCTGACCTGCGGCTCGATGATCTCCGGCACGGTGATCCCCCTATGTCATGGCTGGTGTCCCAGGACTGTAACCGCCAACGGCGGGGCCGGGTGACGGCCCCCCGCGACGCCACGCGCGCACCATGAAGACAGCACACACGGCTTGCTATGACGTCACGGCGATGCCATAGTGACGTCATGGACCTCACGCCGTACCTGGACAACCTGCGTCGCGACCTCGCCGCGACCGCGGCACCCGGCGGTGCCGAGATCAGCCGGGCCGCCGAACTGCTCGCCGGCTCGCTGGAACCGAGCGCCCGGCTCTGCCTGCTGGACGCGCTGTCCGACGCCGCCGACGAGATCACCACGCAACTGTCCGGCGCCGGCGTGGAGGTGCGTCTGCGTGGCCGGCAGGCCGAGTTCGTGGTGACCGAGACCCAGCCGGCGTCCGCGCCGGCCCCCCAACCGCCGCCCGTCGACACCGGGGGTGACGTGTCGCGCATCACCCTGCGCCTGCCCGAGGCACTCAAGGACGCCGTCGAGCGGACCGCCGCCGCCGAGGGCGTCTCGGTCAACGCCTGGCTGGTCCGGGCCGTCGCCGGCGCCGTCCAGACCGGACACACCGGACACACCGGCCCGCCGTCCAGCCACCGGTCGGGCCGCCGGATCACCGGCTTCGCCCAGGCCTGAACCCCGCCGCCGGACCAGTGCCGGCGGCACCGACCCCAGGAGGACGTCATGAACGAGTTCCCGCGCGACACCCCGGTCACCGTCGTCGTCAAGCTGAGTGCCGGCGCACTCGACATCGTCGCCGAAGAGCGGACCACCGCCACCGTCGACGTGCGGCCGTACGCCGACAACGAGCAGTCCCGGACGCTCGCCGAACGCACCAGCGTCGAACTGCGCGGCGACACGCTCACCGTCACCACGCCCCACGGCGCCGGCCTGTTCCGCCGCTCCGGCGGCGTACGCGTCGAGATCCGGGTGCCCCACCACAGCGCCGTGCGGGTCAAGGCGGCCTCCGCCGACGTCGACTGCCGGGGCCGCTACGCCGCCGCCTCCGTCGACACGGCGTCCGGTGAGATCCACGTCGAGCACGTCACCGGCGACGCCACCCTGCACAGCTCCAGCGGCGACGTGACCGCGGCGCGGGTCGACGGCCGGCTCACCCTGACCTGCTCGTCCGGCGACCTGAACGCCGGGTACGTCGGCGGCGAGGTCGTCGCCAAGGCGGCCAGCGGCGACATCGACATCCGGGAGGCAATGGCCGGGGTGCACGCCCGCAACGCCTCCGGTGACGTCCGCATCGGCGCGGCCCGCAGCGGCACCGTCGATGTCGGCACCACGTCCGGTGACATCGGCGTCGGCGTCACCGCCGGCACCGGGGTATGGCTCGACGTGAGCACCTTGTCCGGCACCGCCCGCAACGGGCTCGACATGGGCGCCCCCGTGCCGCCGAACGGTCACCAGCTCAGCCTGGCGCTGCGCAGCGCCAGCGGCGACATCGAGGTGCACCGGGTCGCCCCGGCCAAGACGCTGTGACGCGGCCCCGGTCAGACGTGGAACCGGTCAGACGTAGAACCAGTCGAACGGCGCCCACGGCAGGTTGCGCAGCGCCGAGAAGGTGAACCACACGGCGAGGACCACGCCGATCGTCTTCGGGGTGATCCGAAGTTGCGGCAGCCGGCGGCCGAACATGTGCTGCGCCGCCCAGGCCACGTAGAGATAGACCAGGAACGGTACGACGAACACGAACACCAGGTGGTGGCGGGCGGCGGCGCCGAGGTCGCCGTGCATCAGGTACCAGACGGCACGGGTGCCGCCACACCCCGGACAGTCCAGCCCGGTGGTCATCTTCAGCAGGCAGGACGGCATCGCGTCGGGCGAGCTGCGGGTCGGGTCCATCACCAGCACGGTGCCGAGCGCCGCCGCGACGCAGCCGAGCGCGGCCACCGGCGCCGCCCAGCGGGGCGCCCGGTTCCACAGCTTGGTCATGAAGCGGGTGAAGCGGTCGGGTTCGGCGGGCACGAAGGCCGGCGCCGGCTGCCACTGCCCGTCGGGGCCCGGCTGCCAGCCCTCCGGGGCGGCCTGCCACTGCCCGTCCGGGCCGGGCTGCCAGCCGGCGGGCGGCATCATGGTCGGCTGGCCGGCGGGCACGGGTGGCGGGCCCTGCTCGGGGCCGTCCGGCGCCGGCGCGCCCGTCGTCAGGCCGGCCTTCGGGTCAACCACGATCGCCATCCCACCCCGTCTCGGACCCACCGGCACGCCGGGCATCTCCCGCCCGGCACGCGCTCGTCTCACCGTACACCGGCGGGGCTCGACAGCACGGCCGCGAGCGGACCGCGCAGGTCGCCCGCGACGGGCGGCGCGACGTCGGACAGGCCGAGCCAACCGGCGAGCCGGCGCAACTCGTCGGCGAGCGCCAGCGCGGTGCCGGCGACGTCGGCGCCCGGCTCGACCCAGGCCGCCGGCACCCGCAGCACCCCGGCCCTGCGGTCGGCCTTCAGGTCGACCCGGGCGGTGAACCGGTCGCCCTGCAGGAACGGCAGCACGTAGTAGCCGTACACCCGCTGCGGCGCCGGCACGTAGATCTCGATGCGGTAGTTGAATCCGAAGAGCCGCTCGGTGCGGGCCCGCTCCCAGATCAGCGGGTCGAACGGGCTGACCAGGGTGTTGGCCCGGATCCAGCGGGGCAGCCGGGCCTGCGCGTGCAGGTAGGCCGGCCGGCGCCAGCCGGCCACCTGCACCGGGGTCAGCACACCGGCCTCGACCAGCTCGGCCACCGCCGTGCGGGCGGCGTCGACCGGCAGCCGGAAGTAGTCACGCAGCTCCGGCTCGGCGGCCACCCCGAGCGCGCGGGCGGCGACCGCGACCAGCTCACGGTAGGCGTCGGCGGGGGCCGGCGTCGGGGTGTCGAGCACCGCCTTCGGCAGCACCCGCTCCGGTACGTCGTAGAGCCGGGCGAAGGCGGTGTTGCGGGACGCGGCGGTCACCTCGCCGGCCCAGAACAGGAACTCCAGCGCCCGCTTGACCGCCGACCAGTTCCAACCCCAGTTGTCCTTCGCCTTCGGGGTGTCGTGCTCGATGTCGCCGGCGGTCAGCGGCCCGTTGGCGCGCACCTCGTCGAGCACCCAGCGCACCAGGTCCGGCTGCTCGGCGGCGATCCGCCGCATGCCGCCCCACGACTCGACCCGGGCCGCCGCCATCCGGAAGCGCAGTGCCGGCTGGAGCGCGACCGGGATCAGCGACGCCTCGTGCCCCCAGTATTCGAACAGCTCGCGCGGGCGCTGGTAGGCGGCCCGGTCGAGCAACGCCGTCGGGTAGGGCCCGAGCCGGCTGTAGAGCGGCAGGTAGTGGGCGCGCTGGAGGACGTTGACCGAGTCCATCTGGAGCAGCCCGACCCGGCCCAGGACGCGGCGCAGGTGCCGCAGGTCGGGGGTGCCACCGGGCACCGGGTCGGCGAAGCCCTGCGCGGCGAGTGTGATCCGCCGGGCCTGGGCGAGGGAGAGCGATTCGGGTACGGCCACCGCACGCACGCTAGCCGATACCCCCGACACTCCACCGTCCCGCGCGGCGGCGTTTCGGGTTGCCCGGCCGGCGGGCAGGCGGTAGACCGGAGCGGTGCTGACGATCCGGCGCGAGCGGCCCGACGACGCGGCGGCGGCCGCCCTGGTGCACGTACGGGGCTGGCAGGCCGGCTACGCCGGCATCCTGCCCGACGAGGTGCTGGCCCGGCTCGACGTGGGCACCTGGGCACGGCGCCGGCGGGAGGTCGGCACCAGCGACCCGGACCAGCCGTTCACCACCCTGGTCGCCGAGGGGCCGGCCGGCATCGTCGGTCACGTCCGCTTCGGGCCGTACCGCAACGAGCAGGACGAGGACGACCTCGATCCGGCGTACGGCGAGATCCTCGGCCTCTACGTCGACCCGGACCACTGGGGCACCGGCGTCGGCGGGCGGCTGCTCGCGGCGGCCCGTGAGGCGCTGGCCGAGCGGGGCTGGACCGAACTGCGGCTCTGGGTGCTGATCGACAACGTCCGGGCCCGCCGCTTCTACGAGCGGGCCGGGCTAGCTCCGGACGGGGCGCGCAGCGTCTACCGGATCGCCCGCCCCGGCGGTCTCGCCCCGTACGTCTTCCCCGAGATCCGCTACCGCGGTCCGGTCGACGCCGCCTGACCGGTCCCGGATCGGCAGGGCGAAGAGCAGGACGAGGCTGATCCAGGCGTACGCGTTGCTGCCGAGGAACCCGTCGACGCCGGAGAAGTCGACCTGCCACTGCCAGACCAGCCGGCTGACCAGCAATCCGTAGCTGACGGCGGCCAGCCCCAGCAGGGCGCGCCGGCGCCGGCTCCCGGCCGGTGCCGCCAGCCCGTTGTCGACCAGCAGCAGCAGGGCCGGGATGAGCCAGACCAGGTGGTGCACCCAGGTGACCGGGCTGACCAGGCAGGTGACGATGCCGGTCAGCGCCAGCCCGGTCATCTCGTCGCCGCGGGCGACGGCGGCCCGGACCCGCCACACCCAGTACGCGACCACGACGGCCACCAGCACCAGCCACAGCGCCCGGCTCGGGTGGACCGGGTCGAGCCGGGCCACGATGCCCTGCAACGACTGGTTGGAGACGAACGACAGCACCCCGACCCGGTCGGTGTTCCACAGCGCCTGGGTCCAGAACTCCCGCGACGCGTCGGGGAAGAGCGCGGCCGCGACCAGGGTGACCAGGGTGGCCGTGCCGCTGGCCGTGAGCGCGGCCCGCCACCTGCCGGTGACCAGCAGGTAGACGATGAACAGGCCGGGGGTGAGCTTGATCGCGGTGGCCAGGCCGATACCGACCCCGGCCCACCGGCTGCCCCGGGACGTGAACAGCACCAGGTCGGCGGCGACCAGGATCAGCAGGAGCATGTTGACCTGGCCGAAGTTGACCGTCTCGCGCAACGGCTCGAACGCGGCGGCGAGGCAGGCGACGACGGCCAGCGCGAACCAGCGGGTCCAGCCCTGCCGCCGGGCGACCGGGTCGACCAGCCACCACAGCAGCAGCAGGGTCGCCGCCGCCGAGGCGGTGACGCTGACCACGATCGCGACCGGCCAGCTCACCAGCGCCATCGGCAGCATGACCAGTGCCGCGAACGGCGGGTAGGTGAACCCGTACAGGGTGTTGACGCGGATCCAGTCGTAGAGGTGCCCGCCGTCGTTGGCCCAGTAGTTGATCGCCCCGTAGTAGACCTGGAGGTCGAAGAAGCCGTGCCGTTCGGCGGCGACGGCGAGGAACGCGGCGACCGCGACGGCGAGTACGACAACCACCAGCACCCGGCGCGCGGTGCCGGAACCCGCCCCCTTCGCCATCACGTCTCCCCTGGTCCGTAGGCTCACCGGTCATGGCGCTCGGGTACGTCCGTCCAGCGCGTCCACAGGACGCCGGCGAGATCGCACGCATCCAACTCGCGACCTGGCGGGTAGCGTATCGCCGGCTGTTGCCGCGACACGTGCTGGACCGGCTCGACGAGGCGTTCCTGGCCCGGCAGTGGAGTGCGGCGGTCGAGTCGCCGCCGTCGCCACGGCACCGGGTACTGGTCGCGATCGAGCAGGCCGAGCAGTCGGTCCTGGTCGGCTTCGCCGCGTCCGGGCCGGCCGACGAGCAGGCCCTGGCCCCGGAGGAGCCGGCGCTGCCGCCGCACACGGCCGCGGTCACCGACCTGCTCGTCGAGCCGCGCTGGGGCCGGCGCGGGCACGGCAGCCGGCTGCTCGCCGCCACCGTCGACCTGTGGCGCGAGGACGGCTTCGCCACGGCGGTGGCCTGGGCGTTCGACGGCGACGACGCGACCCGGAAGTTCCTGACCTCGACCGGCTGGGAGCCGGACGGGGCGGCCCGGGCGCTCGACGTGGACGACATGCTCGTCCCCCAGTTCCGGCTGCACGTCCGGGTGCCGGACGAGCCGGTGCCGGCACCGCCGGCCGAGACCGGGCCGGCCGGGGCACCGCCGGCCGAGGCGGGACCGGCTCAGGCGGGACCGGCGGCGTAGCGCCGGTCAGCCCTTGTCGCTGCCCTCGTTGGCGCCGCGGATGAAGTAGCGCTGGAAGATCACGAAGATCACCGCCACCGGGATGGTCGCCAGCAGGGCCGCGCCGAGCTTGAGCGGATACTGCGAGCCGGCCCCGAGCGAGCCGCTGACCAGGTCGGCCAGCCCGCGCGGCAGGGTGAACAGCGCCGGGTCCTGCACGGCGACCAGGGTGTGCGGGAACTCGTTCCACGAGCCCTGGAACGACAGGATGGTCAGCGTGATCAGCGCCGGCCGGGCCATCGGCAGCACCACGGACCAGAACGTACGGAACACGCCGGCCCCGTCGATGCGGGCCGCCTCCTCGACGCTGACCGGGATCGACTCGAAGAACTGCTTCATGATGAAGACGCCGGCCGCGTCGACGAGCAGCGGCAGGATCAGCGCGGTGTAGGTGTCGTAGATGCCGAGCTGGTTGAGGACCAGGAACTTCGGGATCAGCAGCACGACGCCGGGCACCGCCATCACCGCGATCACCGCCGCGAAGATCGCGCCCCGGCCGCGGAAGCGCAGCCGGGCCAGGGCGTAGCCGGCCAGCGAGTCGAGCAGGATCCGGCCGATCGTCACCACGACGGTGACGACCAGCGAGTTCGTCATCCACAGTGGGAAGTTGGTGCCCTCGAAGATCCGCTGGAAGCTGGCGAGGTCCACCGGGTCGGGCACCGGGGACAGCGGGTTGGCGGCGGCATCCGGCTCGGTCTTGAACGACCCGGCGATCTGGATCACGAACGGGTAGAGGAAGACCAGGGCGAAGAAGACCAGGATCGCGTACCCGACGAGGTTGCTCACCAGGCCGCGCGGCCCGGCGGGCCGGCCCATGGCACGCGGGGGGCGTTTCGCCGCGCCGCCGGTACGCCGTCCCGGGTCGGTGGTCACGGCCATGTCAGGACCTCCGCTCGGCGCGGCGCCGGAACCGTCGGGGCCGGTCGCCGTCACGCTCGCGCAGGACCCGCCGCTGGACCAGCGTCAGGACGATGATGATCAGGAACAGGACGAACGAGATAGCCGCGCCGGAGCCGTACTCGAAGTCGCGGAACGCGGTCCGGTAGGACAGGTACGCCGGGGTGAGCGTCGTCTTCGCCGGATTGCCCTGGCTCATCACGTAGATCTGGTCGAAGACCTGCCAGGTGCCGATCAGCCCGAGGGTCAGCACCAGGAAGAGGGTCGGCCGGATCATCGGCAGGGTCACGTACCGCAGCCGCTGCCACCGGCCGGCGCCGTCGAGGGTGCTGGCCTCCTCCAGTGCCTCCGGCACGTTCTGCAGCGCGGCCAGGAACATCAGCATGAAGGTGCCGGACGTGGTCCAGACGACCAGGGCGATGATCGCGCACATCGCCACGCTCGGCCCGGACAGCCAGTCCCACCAGGTCAGCCCGAACGGCCCGCCGCCGGCCAGCGCGGCCGGCGCGCTGTCGACGCCGAACACGCCGAACACGATGTGCAGTACGCCGCGGGCGTCGGAGAACCAGGCCGGCCCGTCGATGCCGAGGAGGGCGAGCAGGCCGTTGACCGCGCCGGAGTTGGCGAACAGGAAGAGGAAGACCACGCTGATCGCGACCGAACTGGTCACCGACGGGAAGTAGAACGCGGTACGGAAGAACGACCGCCCCTTCAGCATCCGCCGGTTGACCACCAGGGCGAGGAAGAGCGCGAGCACGGTCTGCACCGGCACCACGATCGCCACGTAGTAGAGGTTGTTGCGGATCGCGGTCATGAAGTCGCGCCGGGCCAGGCCGTCCTCGGCGAACAGCCGGGTGTAGTTGTCGACGCCGACGAACGGCACGCCGGCCCGGAACGGGCTGCCCTGGCCGTTCCAGCCGGTGAGGCTCACCCACAGCGCCATCAGGATCGGCAGCAGGAGGAACAGCCCGAGGATCACCACCACCGGGGCGACGAACAACCAGCCGGCGACGGCCTCGTTGCCCCGGATGCCGGAGCCCGGCCGCCGGCCCGCCTTCGCTCGCGTACCGGAGACGTCAGGCATCTTCCCCTCCCCCACGAATCGGTCACCGCGCCGGGGGGCGGCCGGTCCGGCCGCCCCCCGGTCGCGGGTCAGCCGCCGAGCACCGCCTCGGTGTTGCGTTGCAGGTTCTGCAGGATCGCCTTCGGGTCGCCGCCGGCCAGGCCGCCGAGCTGGGCGTCGAAGTCGACCAGGACGCTGTCCATCTTCGGGGCGTTCACCGGGCCCTGGGCGTACTCGGCGCCGTCGATGAACGGCTTGTCACCGGGGAACTGCTGGAGGTACCGGTCCCGGGCGGACTCCCGCGACGGCATGACGCCGAACGCCGAGGCGAACGTCAGCTGCTGGTCGACGGTGGTCATCGCCTCGACGAAGCTGATCGCCTGTTCCTTGTACTTGCTCTTGGCCGAGATGCCCCAGCAGTTGGTGAAGGACAGGGTGCCGGTTCCGGCGGGTCCGGCGGGCAGCGGGTGGACGGCGTACTTCACGTCCGGGAAGTCGTTCTGCAGGGCGCCCTTGATCCAGTTGCCCTCGATCGTCATGGCCGCCTGGCCCTTGCCGAACGCCTCGCCGGCCCAGCCCGCGTCGAGCTGCTTCGGGTACGCGGCGAGCCCGCCGGCGACGAGCGTCTTGACGTACTCCAGGGCCCGCAGGTTCTCCGGGGTGTCGGCGGTGGCCTTGGTGCCGTCGGGGCTGGTGATCCAGCCGCCGGCCTGGACCATGAAGGCACCGACGCGGTCGCGGGTGTCGGCGACGGTCAGCGGCATGATCCCGGCCGCCTTGATCTTCTCGGCGGCGGCGGTCAGCTGCTCCCAGGTGGTGGGGACGTCCGCCTCGGTCAGGCCCGCCCGCGTCCACAGGTCGGTGTTGATCTGGAGGGCGAGGGTGGAGAAGTCCTTCGGCGCGCAGTAGAGCTGGCCGTCGCGGGTGAAGGCGGTGCGCAGGCTCTCGTAGAAGTCACCGGACTCACTGATCTTGTCGCCGTACGGCTCCAGCGCGCCGACGGCGGCGTAGTCGGCGAACCGGCCGGCCTCGACGTAGAACACGTCCGGCGGGTTGTCGCCGGCGAACGCCTGGCCGAGCTGCTGGGTGAGGTCCTGGGCGGGGGTGACCGTCGCGGTGTTGCCGGACGCGGTCGCCCACGCCGCGGCGGCGTCCTGCACCGCCTTGGTCTCGGCGTCGCCGGACGACCCGATCAGGATCTGCAGCGCGGCCGGACCGTCCTGCTGGGCCGGGCCGCTGTCGTCGTCGAACCCGCTGCCGCAGGCGGCCGTGCCGAGCAGCGCGATGGCGGTGACACCCGCGAGGGCGGCCCGCCGGAGTGGCCGGTTGGTCATGTCGTCTCCAGGTGGTTCCGGTGGGATCACGCCGTCTGGCGGAGCACCAGCGACGGGTGCAGCAGCAGGGGGGTCGGGGGTACGGGCGGGCCGTCGAGCATCGCGACCATGAGGTCGACGCAGCCGGCGGCCGCCTGGCGCAGTGGCTGGCTGACGCTGGTCAGCCCCATCGCGGCGGCCACCGGCGTGTCGTCGAAGCCGATGACGGCCAGCGACCCGGCCGGGTCGGGGTCGGCGCGCAGCGCGCCGAGCGCGAGCGAGTCGCTGACGCAGACCAGCGCGGTCGGCGGGTCGTCGAGGTCGAGCAGCTCGCGGGCCGTCGCCTCGCCCTCGGCGATCCCGTCGACGGTCTCCCGGGCCAGCCCGTGCGGGTCGAGGCCGACCTCGGCGAGAGTGGACTCCCAGCCCGAGCGGCGGTCGTCGCCGACCGCGGAGCCGGCCGGCCAGCCGATGAAGCCGATCCGCCGGTGTCCGGTGGCGAGCAGCCGGCGGGTCGCCTGGGCGACGCCGTCGGCGCCGTCCACGTCGACCCAGAGGTGCAGGTCGGGGGTGTCCCAGGGGCGGCCGAACGTCACGAACGGCACGTCGCGCCGGGCCAGCCAGGAGGTACGGGGGTCGCCGTGCCCGGTCCCGGTGAGCACGAACCCGTCGAGGTCGTACGCCCCGAGCAGGTCGTCGTAGGTGGCGATCTCGTCGTTGTCGTCGCGGGCGGTGTAGAGCATCACCCGGTAGCCGGCCGCGCCGGCGGCGTCGGTCAGCCCGTGCAGGAACCGGTCGGCGACCGACCCGTTGACGCCGTCACCGGCCGGCTCGATGCGTACGGCGAGGAGGCGGGACCGGCCGGTACGCATCTGGCGCGCGGCCTGGTTGGCGCGGTAGCCGAGGGCGGCGATGGCCGCGCGCACCCGCTCCCGGGTTTCCGGTCGCACGATGTCCGGGCTGTTGATGACGTTCGAAACAGTCTGCCGGGACACCTGGGCATACGCGGCAACAGTCGCGATAGTTACCTTCTGCGACATCCACCACCTCCTGACCTGCTTGAACGTTCCAATTCGGATAGTGCATGATTAGATCGTTCAAGTTTCTGGAATGTTTCGCACTTTGACACTGCGGACACGGTTCTGTCAACTCCCCGACAACGCGTCCGCGACCCTGTCCTCCACCCTGCGAACAGGAGCGCCCATGGAAGACCGCCGCCTGCAACCGCTGCTGCACGATCTCGTCGGCCTCGTCCTGGCCCCGACCAGCGCGCTGGCCGGACCGGACGGCCAGATCCGCGCCGCCGGGGTCCAGGGGGTCTTCCACGCCGACGCCCGGGTGCTCTCCCAGGCCCTGCTACGCGTTGACGACCGCGAGCCGGAGCCGCTCACCCACGCCCCCGACGGCCCGTACGGCGCCCGCTTCGTGGCGCTCGCCCGCTGGCTGGGTGACCCCACCCCCGACCCGACCGTCCGCCTCGACCGGGTACGGCGGATGACGCCGGCCGGCCTCACCGAGGAGATCCGGGTGACCTCGACCGCCGGGCTGCCGGTGACCGCCACCGTCACCGTCGACCTGGCCTGCGACCTCGCCCCGATCGAGGTGGTCAAGTCCGGCGGCCACGGCGAACCGCTGACCGCCAAGACCGGCCGGCCCGGCGAACTGGTCTGGGCGGCCGACGGCACCACCGTCACGGTCACCGCCGAAGCCGGCGAGGTGAGCGGTCCGGTCCGGCCCGCGACGGTCGGCACCGCCACCGCCGCCGACCCGACCGGCGCGTACCGGATCACCTGGCCGGTCCGGCTCGCCCCCGGCGCCCGGACCACGCTGCGCTGGCGGCTCGCGGTCGACGACCCGCGCGCCGTCGTCGTCCGCCCGGTCGGCGACACCGCCTGGTCGCGGCCCACCGTGACCGCCGACGACCACCGGCTGCGCCGCCTGGTCGACCGGTCCGTCGACGACCTGGCCGCACTGCGGCTGGCCACCGCCGACACCCCGCACGACGTCTTCCTCGGCGCCGGCGTGCCCTGGTTCCTCACCCTCTTCGGCCGGGACAGCATCTGGGCCGCCCGGATGCTCCTGCCGCTGGGCACCGAACTGGCCGGCGGCACCCTGCGCACGCTGGCCCGCCGCCAGGGCACCCGGGTCGACGGCGAGTCCGGCGAGGCCCCCGGCAAGATCATGCACGAGCTGCGCCGGCACGAGTTCCACCTGCGCGGCGACCGTCTCAGCCTGCCCGCCGCCTACTACGGCACCGTCGACGCCACCCTGCTGTGGATCTCGCTGCTGCACGACGCCTGGCGCTGGGGCCTGCCCGAGGCCGAGGTCGCCGACCTGCTGCCGCACCTCGAGGCGGCACTGGGCTGGCTGGCCGACCACGCCGACGCCGACGGCGACGGCTTCGTCGAGTACGTCGACACCAGCGGGCACGGCCTGGCCAACCAGGGCTGGAAGGACTCCTTCGACGCGGTCCGGTTCCACGACGGCCGGTTCGCCGAGGCACCCGTCGCCCTCGCCGAGGTGCAGGGGTACGCGTACGAGGCGGCCGTCGCCGGGGCCGCCCTCCTCGACGCCTTCGGCCGCCCCGGCGGCGACCGCTGGCGCGGCTACGCCGCCGGACTCGCCGAACGCTTCCGCACCCGGTTCTGGGTCGACGGCCCGCTCGGCCCCCAGCCGGCACTCGCCCTCGACGGCCGCAAACGCCCGGTCGACTCACTGACCAGCAACATCGGCCACCTGCTCGGCACCGGCCTGCTCACCGGCGCCGAGTCGACCACCGTCGCCGAACTGCTCTCCTCGGTCGCGCTGTCCGGCGGCTTCGGCCTGCGTACGATGTCCGACCTGGACGCGGCGTTCAGCCCGCTGTCGTACCACTGCGGTTCGGTCTGGGCCCACGACACCGCCATCGTGCTCGCCGGCCTCGCCCGCGGCGGATTCAGCGTGCCGGCGGCCCGGCTCGCCGATGGCCTGCTCGCCGCCGGTGAGGCGTTCGACTACCGGCTGCCGGAACTCTTCGGCGGCGACGACCGGACGGTCGGCCGCCCGGTGCCGTACCCCGCGGCCTGCCGGCCGCAGGCATGGTCCGCGGCGGTCGCCGTCGTGCTGCTACAGGCCGCGACCGGCCTCGACCCCGACGTGCCGGCCGGCCGGGTGCGCCTGCGTCCGCTGCGTCCCGGCCCGTTCGGCGCGCTGAGCGTCAGCGGGCTGCGGGTGGCCGGCAGCCCGGTCGACGTCGCCGTGGACCGGGACGGGACGGCCCGGATCAGCGGCCTGCCCGCCGGCCTGACCGTCGACGTCGAGCCCTGACCGGCGCAGCCCGGAGTGCGGCCCCTGCCGGCACGGCCCGGCTCACGGTCGTGGTGATCGTCTGCTGCTCAGGCACTCCCGCGCCGGCGTGTCGAGTGTCCGGACGACAGACGATCGAGGCCGGACGGCCGGGGACGGCCGGTGACGGCGGACCGACGGGGGTCAGTCCAGGAGCGCGTCGAGGCCGAGGGTGAGACCGGGCCGGCGCGACACCTCGCGGACGGCCAGCAGCACGCCGGGCATGAACGAGGCCCGGTCGAGGGAGTCGTGCCGGATCGTCAGCGTCTCGCCGGCCGTACCGAGCAGCACCTCCTGGTGCGCGACCAGGCCGGCGGCACGCACCGAGTGCACGCGTACGCCCTCGACCAGGGTGCCCCGCGCGCCCGCCATCTCGTCGGCGGTGGCGTCGGGCATCGGCGCCGATCCGGCGGCCGCCCTGGCCTGCGCGATCACGCGGGCGGTGTGGAGGGCGGTGCCGCTCGGCGCGTCGACCTTCTTCGGGTGGTGCTGCTCGATGATCTCGACGGAGTCGAAGAAGCGGGCGGCGCGGGCGGCGAACTGCATCATCAGCACCGCGCCGATGCCGAAGTTGGGCGCGATGACGACGCCGACGTCCGGCCGGTCCGCGAGCCAGCCGCGTACCCGGTCCAGCCGCTCGTTGGTGAACCCGCTGGTGCCGACCACCACGTGGATGCCCTGGTCGACGGCCCAGCTCAGGTGGTCCATGACCACGTCGGGCGTGGTGAAGTCGACGATCACCCGCGCGCCGGCGTCGGCGGCGGCGGTCAGCGGGTCCTCCTGGTCGATGGCCGCCACGAGTTCGACGTCGGCGGCCGCGTCGACCGCCCGGCACACCTCGAGGCCCATCCGTCCCCGGGCGCCCAGCACGCCGACCCGGATCGGTCCACCCGTCCGGTCCCTGGGTTCACGCTCGTCAGTCACGGGGCACAACCTATCCCACCGGCCCGGTCCGGGTACGACGTGCGGGCCGGTTCAGGCGGTGGTGAAATCGCCGTCGTCGAACGGGCCGACGACGGCCAGCGACATCGGGCGGGACAGCAGGTCGGCGGCGACCGCGTTGACGTCGGCGGTGGTGACCGCCTCGACCCGGGCCAGCAACTCCTCGACGGTCATCAGGTCGCCGAAAAGCAGCTCGCCCTTGGCGATCCGGCTCATCCGCGACCCGGTGTCCTCCAGGCCGAGCACGTAGCCGCCGCGCGTCATGCCCTTGCCGCGGGCCAGTTCCGCCTCGGTGACGCCGTGGGCGGCCATCTCGGCCAACTCGGCCCGGATCAGCTCCAGCACCTCGTCGACCTTGCCCGGGGCGCAGCCGGCGTAGACGCCGAAGATGCCGGCGTCGGCGTACTGGCTGAAGTAGGAGTAGACCGAGTAGGCCAGCCCGCGCTTCTCACGAATCTCCTGGAACAGGCGGCTGGACATGCCGCCGCCGAGGATGTTGTTGAGGACGTCGAGCGCGAACCGCCGCTCGTCGAGCCGCCCGAAGCCGGCGCAGCCGAGCACCAGGTGGGCCTGCTCGGTGTCCTTGTGCTCGACGACGGTGTCGGCCCGCCGGGTGCGTACCGGGCGGATCGCCGACCGGCGCGGTGCCGGCGCGGCCGGTCCGGTGTCCAGCGGCCCGCCGCGCAGCGCGGCACGCACCAGCCGGACCACCTCGGTGTGTTCGAGGTTCCCGGCGGCGGCGACCACGATGGACGGTGCGGTGTAGCGGCGCCGGTAGAAGCCCTGGATCTGGGCCCGGCTCATCGGCGAGATGGTCTCCTCGGTGCCGGAGATGAGCCGGCCGAGCGGGTGGTCGCCGAAGACCGCCCGGGCGAGCAGGTCGTGCACCTCGTCGCCGGGCTCGTCGTCGTGCATGGCGATCTCTTCGAGGATCACGCCCCGCTCGGTCTCGACGTCGGCCGGGGTGAGGATCGAGTCGGCGACCGCGTCGACCACGACGTCGATCGCCAGCGGCAGGTCCTCGTCGAGCACCCGCGCGTAGTAGCAGGTGTATTCCTTGGTGGTGTAGGCGTTCGTCTCGCCGCCCACCGCCTCGATCTCCGCGGAGATCTGCAACGCGTCGCGCTTGTGGGTGCCCTTGAAGAGCAGGTGTTCGAGGAAGTGCGAGACGCCGCACTGCGGCCTGGTCTCGTCGCGCGAGCCGACCGCGACCCACACCCCGAACGAGACGCTGCGGGTCGTCGGGATCGCCTCGGTGAGGATCCGCAGCCCGCTGGGCAGCACGGTACGGCGTACCGTGCCGCCCAGGGTGCGGGTGACCGCCCGGCCGCCGCCGCCCGACCTGGATCGGGCGGCCGCGCGGCCATCGGATCGACCGCCGGTGCGCTGAGCTGGGAGCAATGTGGGTCGCACCGCCCGGTTCAAGTGACCATTGCTCCTAGCTCGACGTACGGCCCGACGGGTCAGCTGTGCCGGTTGCGGCGCCGGCGCGGCTGCTCGCCGCCGCCCTCGCCGCCCTCGCCCCGGTCACCACGGCTCGGGCCGCGGTCGCCGCGGTCCCGGTCACCACGGTCGCGCGGGCCGCGGTCGGACCGGTCCCGGGCCGGCGGACGCTCGCCACCGGCCTCGGCCTCGGCCGCCTCCGGGGCCTCCTCGCCCTCGGGACGGACCTTGTCCAGGTAGATCTTGCCGCGGGCGTCGATGTCGGCGATCTGCACCTCGACCTTGTCGCCGACGTTGAGGAAGTCCTCGACCCGCTCGACCCGCTTGCCGTCGCCGACCTTGGAGATGTGCAGCAGGCCGTCCCGGCCGGGCAGCAGCGACACGAACGCGCCGAACGCGGCGGTCTTGACCACCGTGCCGAGGAACTTGTCGCCGACCTTGGGCAGGGTCGGGTTGGCGATCGCGTTGATCCGCTCGACCGCCGCCTCGGCGGCCGGCCCGTTGGTCGCGCCGACGTAGATCGTGCCGTCGTCCTCGATCGAGATGTCGGCGCCGGTCTCGTCCTGGATCGCGTTGATGGTCTGGCCCTTCGGGCCGATCACCATGCCGATCTTGTCGACCGGGATCTTCACCGTGGTCACCCGCGGCGCGTAGTCGGACATCGTGGCCGGGCCCTCGATCGCCTGGCGCATCACGTCGAGGATGGTCTGCCGGGCCTCGTACGCCTGCTGCAGCGCGGCGGCCAGCACGTCGGACGGGATGCCGTCGAGCTTGGTGTCGAGCTGGAGCGCGGTGACGAACTCGGGAGTGCCGGCGACCTTGAAGTCCATGTCGCCGAACGCATCCTCGGCACCGAGGATGTCGGTCAGCGTCACGTAGCGGGTCTTGCCGTCGACCTCGTCGGAGATCAGGCCCATCGCGATGCCGGCGACCGGTGCCTTCAGCGGCACACCGGCCGAGAGCAGGCCGAGGGTCGAGGCGCAGACCGAGCCCATGCTGGTCGAGCCGTTGGAGCCGAGCGCCTCGGAGACCTGCCGGATGGCGTACGGGAACTCCTCGCGGCTGGGCAGCACCGGGATGAGGGCCCGCTCGGCGAGCGCGCCGTGCCCGATCTCGCGCCGCTTCGGCGCACCGACCCGGCCGGTCTCGCCGACCGAGTACGGCGGGAAGTTGTAGTTGTGCATGTAGCGCTTGGACTTCTCCGGCGACAGGGTGTCCAGCGTCTGCTCCAGGCGGAGCATGTTGAGCGTGGTGACGCCCATGATCTGGGTCTCGCCGCGCTCGAACAGGGCGCTGCCGTGCACCCGGGGCAGCACGCCGACCTCGGCGGTCAGCGGGCGGATGTCGCGCAGGCCCCGGCCGTCGATGCGGATCTCGTCGCGCAGTACGCGGGCCCGCACCTCGGACTTGGTCAGCGAGCGGAAGGCCGCGCCGACCTCCTTCTCGCGCCCCTCGAAGGTGGCGGCGAGCTGCTCGTAAGCCTTGTCCTTGATCCGGTCGAGGGCGTCCTCGCGCTCGGCCTTCGGGGCGATCTTGAGGGCCTCGGCGACCTCGCCGCGGACCGCCGCGGCGACGGCCTCGTAGACGTCGTCGGAGTAGTCGAGGAAGACCGGGAACTCCGCGACCGGCTTGGCGGCCACCTCGGCCAGCTCGCTCTGCGCCCGGCACAGCTCGCGGATGGCCGGCTTGGAAGCCTCCAGGCCGGCGGCGACGACCTCCTCGGTCGGGGCGGGCGCGCCACCGGCGACCAGGGCCACGGTGTGCTCGGTCGCCTCGGCCTCGACCATCATGATCGCCACGTCGCCGTCGGGCAGCGCCCGGCCGGCGACCACCATGTCGAAGGTGGCCCGGGCCAGTTCCTCGTGGGTCGGGAAGGCGACCCACTGGCCGTCGACGTGCGCGACCCGGGTCGCCCCGATCGGGCCGGAGAACGGCAGGCCGGACAGCTTGGTCGACATCGACGCCGCGTTGATCGCGACCACGTCGTAGGGGTGCGCCGGGTCGAGGGCGAGCACCGTCGCCACGACCTGGACCTCGTTGCGCAGGCCCTTGACGAACGAGGGGCGCAGCGGGCGGTCGATCAGGCGGCAGGTGAGGATCGCGTCCTCGCTCGGCCGGCCCTCGCGACGGAAGAACGAGCCGGGGATGCGGCCCGCGGCGTACATCCGCTCCTCGACGTCGACGGTCAGCGGGAAGAAGTCGAAGTGCTCCTTCGGCTGCTTGCTGGCGCTGGTCGCGGAGAGGACGACGGTCTCGCCGAGCTGGGCGAGCACCGATCCGGCGGCCTGCCGGGCGAGCCGGCCGGTCGAGAAGACGATCTCACGGGTGCCGAACGCACCGTTGTCGATGACGGCCCTGCTGTGCTGGTTGCCGAGATTGGTCTGCTCGGTCATAGGTGTTTCGTGCTCCTTCGATCGTGGGCCCACGACCCCGCCGGAGCTGTTCAGACAGCCGGTCTTCGATCGAAGCGCCCGGGGGAGCCGGCTCGGAACGGCCGGCTGGCCCGGGGGCCACTACCGAGGACCGGTGCGCTGACCGGCTCACGATGGCAAGGGCGCTGGTGCCCTGTCGTGCCGTCGCCGGTGGCGACGGTGGTCTCGAGTGTCGCCTCGGCGGCGACGGGTGGTCTCGATCGTCGCCGGGTCGGCGACGTGTTCCGTGGTGACGGACTCGGGGGGAGCGGCACCGGCCGCTCCCCCGACAAGTCACCTACGCAGGCCGAGCCGCTCGATGAGCGACCGGTAGCGGTTGATTTCCTTCTTCTGGAGGTAGTTGAGCAGCCGGCGGCGGCGACCGACCAGCAGCAGCAGACCACGACGGCTGTGGTGGTCGTGCTTGTGCACCTTCAGGTGCTCGGTCAGCTCCGCGATCCGCTTGGTCAGCACCGCGACCTGCACCTCGGGCGAACCGGTGTCACCCTCGACGGTCGCGTACTCCTGGCGGATCTTAGCCTTGGACTCTTGGTCGAGCGCCATTTTCTCCCTGTTTCCGTGGGTTTGGATCGCAAACCTCGCACCCGCGGCGTCGTGCAGGCACGCGAGGCCCACCGTCGGTAACCCGACGTCCCGCCCAGGTTACCAGCCCGCAACCGCGCCTTCGCGCTACCGCCCACCGGGCACGTCCTGCCTGGCCGGTGGGCCGCCGGTCGCCGTCACCCGTCGGTGAGCACCGCACGGGTCCGCTCGACGTCCAGGGCCATCTGCCGGACCAGCGGTTCCACGCCGTCGTACCGGCGCATCTCCCGCAGATGCGCCACGAAGTCCAGCGCCAGCCGCTCACCGTAGAGGTCGCCGTCGAAGTCCAGCACGTACGCCTCGACCCGCCGTTCCCGGCCGCTGAAGGTCGGGTTGGTGCCGATCGACACCGCCGCCCGGTGCCGCTGCCCCCGGCACACCAGCCACGCCGCGTAGATCCCGTCGGCGGGCACCGCCGCGTAGCGGTGGCACAGCAGGTTGGCGGTCGGGAAGCCGATCTCCCGGCCGCGCTGGTCACCGCGTACGACGACCCCCTCCAGCCGGTGCGGGCGCCCCAGGGCGCGGGCCGCCGCCTCGACGTCGCCGGCGTCGACCCCGGCCCGGATGTACGTCGACGAGAACACCGTGCCGTCCTGCGACACCAGCGGCGCCCCCTCGACCGCGAAGCCGAACGTGCGCCCGAGCCGACCGAGCAGCTCGACGTCACCGGCCGCCCGGTGCCCGAACCGGAAGTTGTCCCCCACCACGACCAGCGCGGCGTGCAGGTGCTCGACCAGCACGTCGTGCACGAACCCCTCCGGGGGCAGCCGGGAGAAGGCGGCCGTGAACGGCAGGACGCACAGCACGTCGACGCCGAGTGCCTCGATCAGCTCGGCCTTGCGGGCCGGCTCGGTCAGCACCGCGGGGTGCGATCCGGGCCGGACCACCTCCGCCGGGTGCGGGTCGAACGTCACCACCACCGACTTCACGCCGAGGTCGCCGGCCCGTTTCACGGCGTGCGTGATGGTCGCCTGATGGCCCTTGTGGACGCCGTCGAACACCCCGATCGTCACCACCGCGCGACCCCAGCCGCCCGGTGCCGCGTCATACCCCCGCCAGCGCTGCATCAGCCTTCCTTCCCCCCGTCGTGCCCCGCGCCCGCCTGTCGCGTCATGCCGGGGCGAGCACGATCTCGGCCCGGGCCCGCCCCTCCCGTTCGCTGACGATAGCGAGCAGGCCGCCGTCCGGGCCGAAGACCGCGTACGGGCCGACGATGCCGGCCGGCTTCAGCGGGCCGCCGTGCGACAGCACCTTCGCCTCGGCGGCGTCGGCCTCGCGCTGCGGGAAGTAGCGGCGGGCGGCCTGCGTGAGCGGCAGGTTCACCACGTCCGGCGCCCGCCGCTCCAGTTCCTCGAGGGTGGCCGCCTCGGCCAGGGTGAACCCGCCGACGGACGTACGGCGCAGTGCCGTCAGGTGTCCGCCGACCCGCAGCGACGTGCCGAGATCCCGGGCGATGGCACGCACGTAGGTGCCGGACGACACCGCGAGGTCGACGTCCACGTCGACGACGCCGGGCTGGTCGCGGCGGATCGCGAGCACGTCGAGGCGGGCCACGGTGACCCGGCGGGCGGCGAGTTCGACCTGCTCGCCGTCGCGTACCCGCTTGTAGGCCCGCTGCCCGTCGATCTTGATCGCGCTGACCGCGCTGGGCACCTGGTCGATCTCGCCGGTGAGCGCGGCGAGCCCGGCCCGGATCGCGTCGTCGGTGACCGTGTCGGCGGCCGTGGTGGCGATCACCTCGCCCTCGGCGTCGTCGGTCACCGTCGACTGTCCGAGCCGGATCGTGGCGGTGTAGCCCTTGTCGGACCCGATCACGTACGTCAGCAGCCGGGTGGCCCGGCCGACGCCGACGACCAGTACGCCGGTGGCCATCGGGTCGAGGGTGCCGCCGTGTCCCACCCGCCGCGTCCTGGCCAGTCGCCGGATGCGGGCGACGACGTCGTGGGACGTCATCCCGCCGGCCTTGTCAACCACGATGAGCCCGTCACTATGCACGGTCGTCCACCCTGCCAGACCCCCGTCTCCCCTTCCCCGCGGCCCACCCGTGATCCTCGTGATCAGGGACCAGGTCGGGCGTGTCGCCGACGCGCCGGCCTCCCCGCTCCCTGATCACCGGGATCAAGGAGCTGGACCGGGGGCCGGGACGGGTCGGCCGGGGGCGCCGGGTGGGTGCGCGGGGCGGCGTCAGCGGACCGCGCCGACGACCGCCCAGCGGCCGGAACGCGTCCGCAGCAGCAGGCCGACCAGCCGGATGACGACCATCAGCACCAGTCCGGCCCAGATCCCGCCCAGCCCGAGGTCGAGGGCGTACGCCGCCCAGATGGCGGGCAGGAACCCGCCCAGTGTCGCCACCAGGGTGAGGTTGCGCAGGTAGCGGACGTCGCCGGCCCCGATCAGCACCCCGTCGAGGGCGAACACGACCCCGGCCAGCGGCTGCATCGCCACGAACCACGGCCAGGCCAGCATCGCCTGGTCGCGTACTGCCGGGTCCGGGCTGAACCACCCCGGCACGACGCCGGAGCCGACGGCGATGAGCACCGCGAACACCAGCCCGCAGGCGACGCCGAGCAGGGCGATCCGGCGGGCCAGCCAGCGGGCGCCGTCGGCGTCGCCGCCGCCGAGGGCGGCGCCGACCAGCGACTGGGCGGCGATCGCGACGGCGTCGAGGGCCAGCGCGGTGAAGAAGAACAGTTGTACGGCGATCTGGTGGGCGGCGACCGAGGCGGCGCCGAAGCGGGCCGCGACGGCGGTGGCGGACAGGAAGCAGATCTGGAACGCGGCGCCCCGCATCAGCAGGTCCCGGCTGACCGCGAGCTGGCGACGGATAACCGAGGGGTCGGGGCGCAGGGCGGCCCGCTCGACGAGCAGGGCGCGGGCGAAGAGCAGCCCACCGAGGCTCTGGGCGACGACGTTGGCGATGGCGGAGCCGGGCAGCCCGAGGCCGACGGGATAGACCAGCACCGGGCAGAGCATCGCGGACAGGACGTTGGCCGCCAGTACGTAGACCACCGGCCGGCGGGTCTCCTGCACGCCCCGCATCCAGCCGTTGCCGGCGGCGGCCAGGAGCAGGCCGGGGGCGCCCAGCGCGGCGATCCGCATCCACTGCGCGGCGGCGTCGGCCACCTCGGTGCCGCCGCCGGCGAGGGTACGCGCCAGCGGCCCGGCCACGACCTGCATGCCGAGCGCGACGGCGACGCCGACGGCGAACGCGAGCCAGGACGCCTGGACGCCCTCGGCGACGGCGGCGGCCCGGTCGCCGGCGCCGAAGCGGCGGGCGGCCCGCCCGGTGGTCCCGTACGCCATGACGGTGCCGAGCCAGGCGATCAGGGTCAGTACGGTTCCGCCGACGGCCAGCGCGGCGAGCGGCACCCGACCGAGGTGACCGACGACGGCGGTGTCGACGAGCACGTAGACGGGCTCGGCGGCGAGCACGACGAGGGCGGGCAGGGCGAGGCCGGCGATCCGGCGCAGCGTGGCGCGGGATGTCGCGGGTAGGGCCGTGGGGTGACTCATCGTCCCGCATCCTCACACGGGTCGGTAATGGGTCACAACCTCCTGACCACTTACCCGGGCGGTCGCCCGTACGCCATGCCGCCGGCGAGCCAGCGGCGCACCTCGCGCCGGCTGCGCAGCCGTACGACGGCGAGTCGTGGCGTGTGGGCGGCGACCGCCGCGAGAAGGTGGGTCCGGGGCCGACCGGGATAGCTCCAGATCCAGCGCAGGAACGCCGGCGTGAGCCGTTCGGGGCAGCCGGGGTGCAGGTCCGGGCGGCCGGTGGCGCGGAACCGCCAGCGACGCCGGATCACCGCCCACAGGCAGACCGGTCGGGGCAGGTCACACAGGACGAGCAGGTCGGCGCGGGGCAGCCGCAGGTCGAGGGTGGAGCCGTAGTTGCCGTCCATCACCCAGGCGTCGGCGGCGGCCAGCCGGCCGACGGTGGCCCGCCAGCGGTCCGGTTCGGTCGCCACCCAGCCCGGCTGCCAGTAGTGCCGGTCGAGGTGCACGACGGGCAACTCGAGCCGCTCGCCGAGTTGCCGCGCGAGGGTGGACTTGCCCGCGCCGCCGCTGCCGACGACGAGGATCCGGCGCACGGCCCGATCGTATCGCCGGGGCGTGCGTCCGGCGGCCGTACGGCGACGGTGGGCCGCCGGCGCCCCGGGTGTCCGGGACGGCCCGGCCGGCGATGGACGCCGGCGCTACTGGCGGGTGTCCATCGAGGTCTGCAGGGCGCGGCGGGCCTGCTCGCGGGCCTCGTCGCTGGTCTCGGGCTTCGGCTTGCTCGCCATGGGAGGTTCCTTCCAGGGTGCGCCGGGAGGTCCGGCCGGCGGCGGACACGCGGGGGTGTCGGGCGCGGGCCGGATCGGCGGTGGGCGGTGGTGCTGGTCGCCGGCGGCGGCCGTCCGGGATCACCGGAAGCGGACTGCCGGGGCAGCGTGCCGGCCCGGGTCTGGTCGACCCTGGAGGTCGGAACGTGGTGGGCCTCGCCCGGATCGCCACCCACGGGGGCAGCGCGGTGACGGGCACGGCGCGCACCGTCACCCAAGCTATCGTTCAGGTCCACATCCTGCGCACCATTCCCGTGATGCGAGAATGATCACCAGGTCAGCGGGCGAAGAAATGCCACCCCAGCCACCACCAGAAGCCGAACACCCCGATCCGGCCAACCGGCACCCGGCCGACCTCGTACTGCATCACGTAGGCACAGACGTCGCCGAGCGTCGGAATCCTCGAACCCTCCCGGCGCGCCGCCCACTCCATCACCAGGAACAGCACGATGGCCACGGCGAAGCCGCCGATCGCCAGCAGACGGGTGCCGCTCATCGCCGGACCAGTCCCCAGAACGCCGCGAGCCAGGCGAAGTAGGCCGCCGAACGGATCAGCGGCTCCTCGAGCAGCGGGTCGGCGAGCTTGGAGAAGGTGGGGAACTCCTCGGACGACCCGAGGAAGAACGTCGCCCCCTCGAAGACGGCGAAGATCACCGCCGGCAGCACCCACCAGACGGCGGGCCGGCCGAACGAGCGGGGCGCCGGCCGGCGCGGCAACCGGTTGGACAGCCCCAACCAGACCAGCGTGCCGCCGGTGCCGATCGCGTAAAGGTTCGCCTGGGTGGAGAACGACGGGAACTGACCCCCGATCACCGACAGCAACGCCAGCACCGGAACCGTGACCAGTGGTCTGTCCCAGGCCCGGGGCACCGACGCGGTGAGTTCCTGCGGCTGTTCCATCAACCGATTGTCACCTGCTGTCCGGTGCGACGGAAACCCGGATCAGACTCCGGCTTGTCCCGGAACCTCCGGATCGATCAGTGCCGTGTCCAACTCGTCCCGGATCGCCGCCGCCACCTCGTGGGCGGTGCCACGCCCGGTGAACCCCGCGGCGAGCCGGTGCCCGCCGCCGCCGAGCGCCACCGCGACGCGGCTGACGTCGACCGCGCCCTTGCTTCGCATCGACACCGCCCACTCCCGGGTGCCGGTCTGCTTGACCACGCAGCTCACGTCCGCCTCGGCGGCGCACCGGACCGAGTCGATCAACGGCTCCAGGACGTACGGCCGCTGTCCGTGCCGGGCCAGGTCGTCCTGGGTCGCGTACGTCCACACCATGCCGTGACCACCGGCCGCGGCCGGATCGAGCGTCGTCCGGCTCAGCACCTCGCCGTACAACCGGATCGCACCGAACGGGCGGGTGTCGAAGATCCGCCGGGAGATCTCGCCCGGCCGGATGCCGGTGGCGAGCAGGCGGGCCGCCATCTCGTGCACCGCCGGGGTGGTCATGTCGAACCGGAACGAGCCGGTGTCGGTGGCCAACGCCACGTAGAGACACTCGGCGATCTCCTGGTCGAGCGGCACCCCGAGCCGGGTGAGCAGCCGCTCGGCGACCACCGAGGTCGCGGCGGCGGCCGGGTCGACCAGGTGGATCCCGCCGAAGCGGGTGTTGGACGCGTGGTGGTCGAGCACGATCGCCGGCGCCCGGTCGAGCCGGTCGACCAGGTCGCCGAGCCGCGACTCACTGGCCGCGTCGAAGCACAGCACCAGGTCGGGATCGGCGATCGCCTGCGCGGCGGGCACCAGCAGGTCGAGGCCGGGCAGCGCCCGGAATGGTTCCGGCACCTCGGGCGGGCCGGGGAACGTGGCCTGGAGCTGGCGTACGCCGAGCCGGCGCAGCCCCAGCCCGAACCCCAGCATGCTGCCCAGCGCGTCCCCGTCGGGGTTGACGTGGCAGATCAGCAGCACCCGCCCGCCGGCCGGCAACGACCGGACGGCGGCCACCGCCGCCGCCCAGTCCTCCTCCGTCGGCCCGCCGGGTGCGGGCGGCTCGGCCAGAGCCGCCCCGTTGCCGCCGCCCGAGGCGTCGGTCACCGCCGGTGCTCCGCGGCGTCGGCCGGTCCCGTGCCGCCGACCCGGTCCTCGTCGCCCTCGCCGTCGCTGTCGTCGTCGGTGTCCTCCACCCGGTAGGGCTGCGCCTCACCGGCGTGCTGGGCCCGGGCGGCGAGCCGCTGCACCTCGGCGTCGGCGTTACGGGCCGCGGCGAGCAGCTCGTCGATGTGCTTCACCTGGTCCTGCACGTTGTCCAGGACGAACGTCAGGGTCGGCGAGTGGCGCAGCCCCAGGGCCTTGCCGACGGTGCTGCGCAGCATGCCCTTGGCGCTCTCCAGCGCGGCCGCGGTGCCGGCCTGGGCCGCCGCGTCGCCGAGCACCGTGTAGTAGACCGTCGCGTCCCGCAGGTCGGCGGTTATCCGGGCGTCGGTGATCGTGATCATGCCGAGCCGGGGGTCCTTGATCTGGGTACGCACCACCGAAGCCACCAGTTCGCGTACCCGCTCCGCGTGCCGACGTACCTTGGCCGGGTCCGACATCTCGCCACCTCCACGGCATCCTGCGTTCCAGGACAGTGCTCAACCGTCAACGGACATTCCGTACCTGCGGGCCGGCGGCCGACCGGATCGTCGTGCCGCCGGTGACCGGGCCGGTGCCCATGACTGGAACATTACCTTCGCCGCGGCCGGCCACACCTGCCGGCGCAACCCCGGTCACACCGGCCCGGGCGGTCAGTCGTCGGGGCCGTGCAGCCGGCGCCGGACCGACAGCAGTTCGGTCTCGGGGCGGCCGGCCACCAGCCGCTCACAGGAGTCGAGCACGGTGCGGACGTGGGCCGCCTCGGCGGCCACCACGGCCACCGCTATCTCGGCGCGGCCGTGCAGGTCGAGGGCGCCCACCTCGGCCGCCGACACCTCGAACCGGCGCAGGGCGGCGACGATGGGGCGTACGTAGGAGCGTTTCGCCTTCAGCGACCGGGAGTCGCCGGGCAGGAGCAGGTCGAAGACCGCGGTTCCGGTGAACATCGCCGGTCAGCGTAGCGAACCGGTCCCCGGGGTTCACCCGGGTTTCCCGCTCACCCGGGTTTGCGGGCCACCAGGACGTCACGTTCGATGGCCTGGTCGACCCGGTGCGAGAAGTCGAGGTAGCCCGGCCCGTCCACGGGCACCAGGCCGGCGTCGGCGAGCACGGCGGCGGCCTCGTCGCGCCGGGCGACGTGGGTGTTCCACGAGATGCCTACCGCGCCGCCGGGGCGGAGCAGTTCGGCCCAGACCGGCACCGCCGCCGCCAGCAGGTCCAACGGCCGGCGGGACAACCCCTGTTCGGTACGGCTGCCGTGGGCGACCCCGTACGGGGCGTCGGCGACCACCACGTCGGCGCAGCCGGCCCGCAGGAACTCCCGGGCCCGGACGGTGTCGCCGTGCAGCACCGTGACCCGCTGGGTGGCTCCGGACCGGTAGTCGTCCTTCGAGCCGGCGAGGACCGCCTCGAACCGCCGCGCGACGAGTCGCCGGTCCCGGCGTACCGGGGTGGTCTCCGCGGTGTGCTTGAGCCGCTTGCGCTTGAGCCAGGTACGCAGGAACGCCGAGTACGCGTCGACGTCCTTGCCGTCCAGTTCGACCCCGATCGCGTCGTAGCCGTACATGAGGGCCTGGTTGAGGGTGGTGCCCCGGCCGCACAGCGGGTCGAGCACGACGAGCTGCCGGTCGAGCATGCCGGGTGCGGACGCCGACGCCAGCAGGGTGACGTTGAGCAGCAGCCGGGTGAACTGCTCGTTGGTCTTGCCGGCGTACTTCGGGATGGTGATCAGGTCGTCGTCGAAGCGCGCCAGCGGGTGCAGCGGTACGGGGCGCAGCAGGTCGTCGCCGACCCGCTCGAACAGCGCGTACGCCGCCGACAGGTTCGCCAGCCGGTCGACGTCGCGCCGGCTCGGGGTCGCCTCGAAGGTGACGTAGCCGACGCCGGCGATCTCCCGCTCGGCGATGTCGCCGACCGGCCCGTCGAGGACCCCGGCCGCGGCCAGCACGGCCAGCTCGGCCCGGGTCATCCGGCCGGCCGCGTCGGCGTAGACGCGGTTGGCCGACGGGGCCAGCAGCAGGGCGTACTCGGTCATCGTGGGGTTCTTCCGTTTCGGTGGTGCAGGGGCCGGGGCAGGACGCGATCCGGGGAGGGACCCGTACGGGTCCCTCCCCGGATCAACGCGGATCGGTCAGGAGCGCGGCTTCTCCCGCATCTCGAAGGTCTCGATGAGGTCGCCGACCTGGACGTTGTTGTAACCGCTCAGGGTCAGACCGCACTCGAAGCCCTCGCGCACCTCGGTCGCGTCGTCCTTGAAGCGCTTGAGCGAGCTGATCGTGAGGTTGTCCGCCACGACCGCGCCGTCCCGCAGGAGACGTGCCTTGGCGTTACGCCGGATGACACCCGACCGCACGATGCAGCCGGAGATGTTGCCGACCTTGGACGAGCGGAAGACGTCGCGGATCTCCGCGCTGCCCAGCTCGACCTCTTCGTATTCGGGCTTGAGAAGGCCCTTGAGCGCGGCGTCGATCTCCTCGATGGCCTGGTAGATGACGGTGTAGTACCGGATCTCCACGCCCTCGCGGTCGGCGATCTCCCGGACCTTGTTGGAGGCCCGGACGTTGAAGCCGATGATCGTGACCGCCTCGGACGAGGCGCTCGCCAGCATGACGTCGCTCTCGGTGATCGCACCGACGCCCCGGTGGATGATCCGCAGTTGGACCTCTTCCGGGATGTCCAGCTTGAACAGCGCGTCCTCGAGCGCCTCCACGGAACCGGAGACGTCGCCCTTGAGCACCAGGTTGAGCGAGGTCTTCTCGCCCTCCTTGAGCTGCTCCATGAGCGTCTCGAGGGTGGCCCGCCCACGGCTGTTGGCGAAGCTCGCCGCCCGCCGCCGGGCCTGCCGCTGCTCGGCGATCTGACGCACCGTGCGGTCGTCCTCGGCCGCGAGGAACGTGTCGCCAGCGCCCGGGACCGCGGTCAGACCGAGGACCAGGACCGGACGCGCCGGACCGGCCTCGCTGACCGGCTTGCCGTTCTCGTCGAGCATCGCCCGGACCCGGCCGTGCGCCCCACCGGCGACGATCGAGTCGCCCGCCCGCAGGGTGCCCTTCTGGACCAGGACGGTCGCCACCGCACCACGACCCTTGTCGAGGTGGGCCTCGATCGCGACACCCTGGGCCGGCCCGTCGATCGGAGCGGTCAGCTCCAGCGACGCGTCGGCGGTCAGCAGCACCGCCTCGAGCAGCTCGTCGATGCCGATGCCCGGCTTGGCGGCCACGTTGACGAACATGGTGTCGCCGCCGTACTCCTCGGCGACCAGCCCGTATTCGGTGAGCTGCTGGCGGACCTTGTCGGGGTTCGCCTCCGGCTTGTCGACCTTGTTGACCGCGACCACGATCGGCACGTCGGCCGCCTTGGCGTGGTTGAGCGCCTCGATCGTCTGCGGCATGACGCCGTCGTCGGCCGCGACGACCAGGACCACGATGTCGGTGACCTGGGCACCACGGGCACGCATGGCGGTGAACGCCTCGTGACCCGGGGTGTCGATGAAGGTCAGCGCGCGGTCGACGCCGTCGTGCGGTACGTGCACCTGGTAGGCACCGATGTGCTGGGTGATGCCACCGGCCTCGCCCGCGACGACGTTGGCCTTGCGGATCGCGTCGAGCAGCTTGGTCTTACCGTGGTCGACGTGACCCATGACGGTCACCACCGGCGGCCGGCTGACCAGGCGGTCCTCGGCGACCTCGGCGTCGAGGTCGATGTTGAACTGGGCCAGCAGCTCGCGGTCCTCGTCCTCCGGGCTGACGATCTGCACGTCGAAGCCGAGGTGCTCGCCGAGCAGCAGGAGGGTGTCGTCGGAGCACGACTGGGTCGCGGTGACCATCTCGCCCAGGTTGAACATCTCCTGGACCAGCGAACCCGGGTTGGCGTTGATCTTGTCGGCGAAGTCGGACAGCGAGGCGCCGCGCGACAACCGTACGACCTGACCCTGACCCCGGGGGGCACCCGAGCTCATGGTCGGTGCGGACAGGTTGTCGAACTCTTGTCTGCGCTGCTTCTTCGACTTGCGACCACGGGTCGGCTTGCCACCCGGACGCCCGAAGGCGCCCGCGGCACCGCCGCCACGGCCACGACCGCCACCGCCGGGGCGACCCGCGCCACCGGCCGGAGCGCCGCCACCGGGACGGAAGCCACCACCGGCACCGCCACCGCCGCCACCACCGGGGCCACCGCGGAAGCCACCGCCACCGCCGCCACCACCGGGACCGCCACGGAAGCCACCGCCACCGCCGCCACCACCGGGACGGAAGCCGCCGCCGCCACCACCGGGACGACCGGCACCGCCGCCGGGACGACCGGCACCGCCACCGGGGCCGCCACCCGGGCGACCCGGACGCTGCGAGGGCATCGACGCGGGGCTCGGCCGCGGCGGCATGGAAGCCGGGCTCGGCCGCGGCGGCATGGAGGCCGGGTTGGGCCGCGGGCCGCCACCGGTCTGCGGTGCCGGACGCTGACCACCCGGGGTGATGCCGAACGGGTTGTTGCCGCCGCTACGCGCGGGCGGCCGGCCACCGGGACGACCCGGCGCCGGAGCCGGCGTGCCGGGCGCGCTCGGCCGGTTCGCGGCCGGCGAACCCGGACGCGGGGGAACCGAGGTCGGACCCGGCTTCGGTCGCGGCGCGCCGCCGTCGGCCGGCGGCTCCCGCCGGGCCGGCGCCTCGCGCTGCTGCTGCCGGGCAGCCTGCGCCGCCTTGACGGCGGCCTCCTGCTCGGCCTTGAGGGCCGCGGCGCGCGCCTCGGCGGCCGCCACCTCGATGTCGTGGGCACTCGCCGGCTTGGCCACCGGTGCTGCCGGCGGCTGCGGCGGGCCGAGAACCGGCCCCTTCGGCCGGACCGGCGGAGCCGGTCGGCGGGGCGGCATGGGCTTGGCCGAGATCCTGGCGGGGCTGCCGGGACTCGGTGCTGCGGGCGTCGGGGCGGCGGGGGCCGAGGGCTGCTCCGACGATGCGACGAACGCGCCACGCAGCCGCCGGGCGACGGGTGCCTCCACGGTGCTCGACGCGGACTTGACGAACTCGCCCATCTCCTTCAACTTGGCGAGAACGGTCTTGCTTTCGACCCCGAGCTCTTTTGCCAGCTCGTGTACGCGGGCCTTGCCTGCCACTGCACTCCTCACTCCGAGGTCGTGCGGGCAGATCCCGCAGCGACCTCACTCGTGCACTTGAAGCCTGGTCATTTCAGGGACTTCATCGTGTGCTCATGTCGGTCGTCCTACCTTGCTTGCGACCCTCGTCCGGTCGGATGACCGGACGTAGTGGTTGACGCGCGGAGGTACTCGGCCAGCTCACCGGTGTCAGGTGCCCCGGTGATGCGCAACGCCCGCCCGAAGGCGCGGCGTCGCTGCGCCAGCGTGAAGCAAGCCGGATCAGGATGCAGGTGCGCGCCCCGACCCGGCCGGCTGCGGCGCGGATCGGGACAGAGGCTGTGACCAGCACCGATCTCGATCGCGACGATCCGCAACAGTTCGGCGGCCGGCGCACGACGCCGGCAACCCACACAGGTGCGGACCGGCAACGCACGACGAACCACGAGAAAGTCTACCCCTACGCGCCGGCAACCGCTCCGCCCGGCTCGGCGGCGTGATCACGTACGCCCCGGTCGCCGGGAGCCGACTGCTCGGTATCGGGCCGGATGTCGATCCGCCAACCGGTCAACCGGGCCGCAAGTCGGGCGTTCTGCCCCTCGCGGCCGATCGCGAGCGAGAGCTGGAAATCGGGCACCGTGACCCGGGCGGTACGCGTCGCGGCGTCGACGACCTCGACCCGCAGCGCCTTGGCCGGCGACAACGCGAACCCGACGAACGCCGCCGGGTCGTCGGACCAGTCGATGATGTCGATTTTCTCACCGTGCAGCTCGCTCATCACCGCCCGGACCCGCTGCCCCATCGGGCCGATGCAGGCGCCCTTCGGGTTGACCCCGGGCGCCGTCGAGCGCACCGCGATCTTCGTACGGTGACCTGCCTCACGTGCGATGGCGGCGATCTCGACGGTGCCGTCGGCGATCTCCGGCACCTCCAGCGCGAAGAGTTTCTTGACCAGGTTGGGGTGCGACCGGGAGAGCGTGATCTGCGGGCCGCGGAAGCCCTTGGCCACGTGGACCACCACGCACCGGATCCGCTGGCCGTGCTCGTAGACCTCGCCGGGCACCTGCTCGGACTGCGGCAGCACCGCCTCGAGCTTGCCCAGGTCGACGGTGACGATGCCCTTCTCGGCCCGCGCCTCGTGCGCCTGCACGACCCCGGTCACCAGGTCGCCGTCGCGGCCGACGTACTCGCCGAAGTGCACCTCGTCGGTGGCCTCCCGCAGCCGCTGGAGGATCACCTGCTTGGCGGTCATCGCCGCGATCCGGCCGAAGTCGTGCGGGGTGTCGTCCCACTCCCGTACGACGGTGCCGTCGGGGTCCGTCTCCTGGGCGTAGACCAGCGCCGCCCCGTTCTTGCGGTCGATCTCCACCCGGGCGTGGGGCTCCGCGCCCTCGGTGTGCCGGTAGGCCGTGAGCAGCGCGGTCTCGATCGCCGCGAGAATCGTGTCGAACGGGATCTCCCGCTCGCGTTCCAGTGCGCGCAACGCCGCGAGGTCGATGTTCACCTCTGCTCGCCCTCCACTTCGTCGTCGTCGGGTTCGTCGGCGTCGTCGATCTCGTCGAGATCGTCGTCGGCCACCTCGTCGAGCCGGGTGAACTCCACCTGGACGCGGCCGGGGCCGAGGTCGACGTGCTTCCATTCGTGGGTGACACCGTCGACGTCGAGGGCCACCCCGGCGTCGTCGGCGGCGACCACCCGTCCGGTCACCTGCCGCTCGCCCGCGGTGACCTTGACCAGCCGGCCGACGCTGCGCCGCCAGTGCCGGGGCAGGGTCAGCGGGCGGTCGACGCCGGGCGAGCTGACCTCGAGCTGGTATTCGCCGACGAGCAACTCGGTGCCGTCCTCCTCGGCGGCGTCGAGCGCCGCCGAGACGGCCCGCGAGACGTCGGCGACGGCGTCCAGGCCGATGCCCGCCTCACCGTCGACGATCACCCGTACGACGTGCCGGCGGCCGGCCCGGGAGACCGAGACGTCCTCCAGGAAGTAGCCGGCGGCGGTGACGACCGGTTCGATCACCGCGCGCAGCCGGGCGCGGCGAGCCGAGAGGTCGGCGCGGGGCCGGTCGGCGGGACGGGGGCGCTCGCCGCCGCGCGGCCGGGCCTCGCCGCGCGATCCGGGTGCCGGCCTGCCGGAGGCGCGGCCACGCTGCGTCATCTGGCGGACCCCTTCACCATCGTCGGCCCCGGCGGGCAATGCCGCTGGGTAACCATGCCAGTACGCCACCGGGCGTTCGCGCCCGGCGGCTGCGCAGAGCGTAACGCGCGAACGGCTCTTCCGATCGGCCGGCGCACCGACCCGGCGGGCCGGAGACGGCGGGGGCGCCCCACGGGCGGCGCGGATGGTGTTGACTTGGCCGGTGCGGAGCGGGAACACCTACATCCACGACATCGGACCGGGACGCTCCCGGCGATGGCTGCTGCGGATGGCGGGCGCCACGGCCGGTCTGGCGGCCACCGGTGTGCTGTCGGCCTGCGGCCTCTTCGACGGCGACGACCCACCACCGGCCCCGGACCCGCTCGCCCCGCTGCTGGCCGACGCGCGTGGCCTCGCGGCCCGGCACGAGGCCGCGGCCGCGGCCCATCCCGCCCTGGCCGACCGGCTGACGCCGATCGCGCAGGCACACCGCGCGCACGAGGCGGAGCTGGTCCGGGTGACCCGGGAGTCACCGTCCCCGTCGCCGTCCGGGGCCACCGGGGTGGCGCCGCAGGTGCCGGCGGAAGCCGACGCCGCCCTGGCGGAGCTGCGTACGGCCGAGGAGGCGGGCCACAAGCTGGCCCAGGACGCCTGCCTGGCCGCCCCGGCGGAGCGGGCGGCGCTGCTCGGCTCGATCACGGCCGCCCGGGCGACCCACCTGGAGGTGCTGTGAGCAAGCGGAGTATGACGGCGTGAGCGAGCGCAGCGAACGAACCATCAGGCAACACGATGAACACGGCGGCGCCGAGCGAAGCGAGGTGACGCCGTGAGTACGGGACTGGCGGCGGCGCTGACCGCCGAATACGCGGCGATCCACGCGTACGGGGTGATCGGGGTGCGGCTGGCGGACGCCGCCGCGGCCGACGCGCGGGCCGCCGAGGCGGCCCACCGGACTCGCCGGGACGCGCTGACGGTCCTGCTGAACGAGACGTCGGTCACGCCACCGCCGGCGGAACCGTCGTATGTGTTGCCGTACCCGGTCACCGACGTCGCCTCGGCACTCCGGCTGGCGGTCGAGATCGAGGAGCGTACGGCCGCGGTGTGGCGGGCGGCGCTGCCGGTCACCACCGGCGACCAGCGTGGTCAGGCGCTCGCGGCGCTGACCGACTGCGCGGTACGGGCGACCCGGTGGCGCCGTACGGCCGGCGGCGTCCCGCTCACGGTCGCGTTTCCCGGCAAGGTGAGCTGACCCGGCGGTTCCGGGTCCGCGCCGTCCCGTTCACCGGTGGCCCGGACGGGGCGCCGGTGACACCGGGAACCCTTGCATACCCAGTACGTATACTGGTTGAGTATGACGATCCGCCACGGTCTTCTCGCCCTGCTCGAGCGCCAGCCGATGTACGGCTACCAGCTCCGGGCCGCCTTCGAGGAGTCCACCGGCGCGACCTGGCCGCTCAACATCGGGCAGGTCTACACCACGCTGGCCCGGCTGGAACGGGACGGTCTCGTACGGCCCCTGCCGGAAAACGACGGGGGGCAGCGGCCGTACGAGATCACCGACACCGGCCGGGCCGAACTCGCCGCCTGGTTCGGCACTCCGATCAGCCGGAACGACCGCCCCCGCGACGAACTGGCGATCAAACTGGCGCTGGCGCTGACCACCCCGGGCGTCGACGTGCGGGCCGTCGTGCAGACCCAACGCACCGCGACGATGCGTACCCTCCAGGAACTCACCCGGCTGAAGGTGCGCGACGACCGGCCGGGCGACCTGTCCTGGCGGTTGGTGCTGGACTCGATGCTCTTCCAGGCCGAGGCCGAGATCCGCTGGCTGGACCATTGCGAGGTCAGCCTGGTCCGGCACCGGCCCGCCGCACCCGGCGGCGCCGTGCCGACCGACCGGTCTCCCGGGCGCCCGTACCCCGCCGGTCCCGCCGTCGGCGCGGACGCGCCGGACGCCCCCGCGCGGGCGGAACGGTGAACCTGCTCGAACTTCGCGACGTGCACCGGACGCACGGTTGCGGCGCGGGCGCGGTACACGCGTTGCGCGGGGTCGACCTGACCGTCCGGCCGGGTGAGCTGGTCGCGGTGATGGGGCCGTCCGGCTCGGGCAAGTCGACGCTGCTCAACCTGGCCGGCGGGCTCGACCGGCCGACCCGGGGCCGGGTATCGGTGGCCGGCGCCGATCTCGGCACCCTCGACCGGCGCGGGCTGGCCCGGCTGCGCCGCCGCTCGGTCGGCTACGTCTTCCAGGACCTCAACCTGCTGCCCAGCCTCACCGCGGTGGAGAACGTCGCGCTGCCGCTCGAACTCGACGGCCGGGGCGTACGGCACTCCCGGCGGCTCGCGGTCGCGGCGCTGGCCGAGGTCGGCCTCACCGACCTCGGCGACCGGTTCCCCGACGACATGTCCGGCGGCCAGCAGCAGCGGGTGGCGATCGCCCGCGCGCTGGTCGGCGAACGGCGGCTGGTGCTCGCCGACGAACCCACCGGCGCGCTCGACTCCCAGACCGGCGAAGCGGTCCTGCGGCTGCTGCGCGGCCGGGTCGACGCCGGCGCGGCCGCCGTGCTGGTGACCCACGAGGCCCGGCACGCCGCGTGGGCCGACCGGGTGGTGTTCCTGCGGGACGGGCTCGCCGTCGACACGTCCGGGCCGCTCGACGGGCCGGAGCACCTGCTCCAGGACATCGGGTGAGGTCCTGGCGGGCCGCGCTGCGGATCGCCGCCCGGGAGGCCCGCCGGGCGCGGGCGCGTACGGCGCTGGTGGTGGCGATGATCGCGCTGCCGGTGCTGGCGCTGTCGTACGTGGCGGTCAACTACGACATGTTCCGGCTGACTCCCGCCGAGCGGGCCGAACGCCGGCTCGGCACTGCCGACGCGTCGCTGACCTGGCTGGTCGACGGGCCGCTGACCCAGAACCTGCGGGGCGGCGGATGGGTGATCCCCGGTGATCCGCCCACCACGGCGCCGACGCTCGACGAGGTACGGGCCGTGCTGCCGCCGGGCAGCCGGGTCGTCCCGCTCGGCGAGACCAGGCTGGCGCTGCGTACCACCACCGGCGTCGGCGAGCTGCCGGCCACCGTGGTCGACCTCGCCGACCCGATGGTCCGCGGGATCGCGTCGGTGGTCGAGGGCCGTGCGCCGGCCGGCGACCGCGAGATGGCGGTCAGCGCCGAGGCGCTGCGCCGGCTCGGCGTCGGGCTCGGCGACGACGTGACGAGCGCCGACGGCGTACGCGTCTACCGGGTGACCGGGGTGGTGGAGTTCCCGGCGGACCTGGGCGAGATGGTGGCGCTGCCGCCGGACGCGGGCCCGGTGGCGCAGCGGTGGCTGGTCGACGCCCCGGAACCGGTGACCTGGGAGCAGGTCGAGCAACTCAACCAGCGCGGATTCCTGGTCGAGTTACGGACGGTGCTGCTCGACCCGGCGGCCGATCCCCGCTACGACCCGTCCGTCGCCGACGCGGACGCGACGGTCGTCGGGACGGGCGTGCTGGTCGCCGGGTTGGGCGTGCTGGAGGTGGTCCTGCTCGCCGGGCCGGCGTTCGCGGTCGGCGCCCGCCGCCGGCGACGCGATCTCGCCCTGGTCGCCGCGAACGGCGGCACCCCCGCCCACCTGCGCCGCATCGTGCTGGCCGACGGCGTGGTGCTCGGGGTCGTCGGGGCGGCCGTCGGCATCGTCCTCGGCATCGCCGCCGCGTTCGCCGGCCGCCCGCTCGTCGAGGAGTACGTGGCCCAGGCCCGGGCCGGCGGATACCGGGTCCTGCCGCCGGCGCTGCTCGCCGTCGCCGGGCTGGCCGTCGCCACCGGGGTGCTCGCCGCGATGGTGCCGGCGTTCACCGCGGCTCGGCAGGACGTCGTCACCGCGCTCAGCGGCCGGCGCGGCGCGGTCCGGTCCCGCCGGCGGTGGCTGGTCGTCGGCCTGCTCGCGGCCGCCACCGGCACGGCCCTGGCGGCCGCCGGCGCGGCGTGGGTGAGTGAAACGGTCATGCTGGCCGGGTTGGCGCTCGCCGAACTCGGCCTGGTGTTGTGCACACCGAGCCTGATCGGGCTGCTCGCGAGGTTCGGCCGGCTGCTGCCGCTGGCGCCCCGGATCGCGCTGCGCGACACCGCCCGCAACCGGGCCGCGGCCGCGCCGGCGATCGCCGCCGTGATGGCCGCGGTGGCCGGCAGCGTGATGATCGGCGTGTACCTGGCCAGCGATCGGGCCCGTAGCGTCGAGGGGTATCAGCCGGCCCTTCCGCACGGTTACGTCACCGCCTGGTACGACGGCTTCGCGCCACCTTCGGATCCGGCACCGGTCGAGCGGGTCGCCGCCGCCGCCCGCGACGCCGGTATCGAGGTCGGCGCGGTGGCCCGGTTGCACCAGCCGACCTGCCCGCCCGGCACCGCCGAACGGATCTCCTGCGGCCTGACCGTCGCGGTCCCCGCCGGGCGGGCGTGCCCGTACGACCCGTCCGGCGCCCTGGAGGCGCGGGACCGCCGCCGGGCGGCCGAGGATCCGCGCTGCGCCGTCGGGTACCACACGATCTCGGGGGTGCTCGCCGACTCCGTCGTCGACGACGGGTCGGCGCTACCGCTGCTGACCGGCGCGGACCCGGACGACCTGCGCCGGGCCACCGAGATGCTACGGGCCGGCGGGGTGGTGGTCACCGAGCCCGGTCTGGTCGTCGACGGGCAGGTGGCCGTGGAGGTCCGTCGCTACGACCCGGCGCTGCCACCGGATCCCGGTGGCGGGCGCGCCGTCGTCGACACGGTCCGGCTGCCCGGCTACGCCCTCACGTCCGGCCTCTCCGCCGAGCGGGTCGTCTACTCGCCGGCGGCGGTCGACCGGCTCGGCCTGGCCGCCGCCCACACCGGTTTCGTCCTGGCGACCGCCACCGAGCCGACGACCGGGCAGGAGGACCGGCTACGCGACGGCCTGCGCGCACTGCCCGGCAGCCCGGTGCCGGCCGTCGAGCGCGGCCCGGGTGGCTACGGCGACCTGGACGCGATCCTGCTGGCGATCGCCGCCGGTGTGGTCACCCTCGGTGCCGCCGGCATCGCCACCGGGCTCGCGGCCGCCGACGGCCGGGCGGACCTGTCGACCCTCGCCGCGGTCGGGGCCAGTCCGCGGGTACGCCGGCTGCTGTCGCTCTGCCAGTCGGGCATGATCGCCGGGCTCGGTTCGCTCCTCGGGGTGGTCGCCGGGCTGACCGGTGCCGTCGTCGTCATGTTCGCCCTCAACGAGGCCGGCCGGGCGGACTGGCCCGGTGGGGGCACCTACCCGGTGACGGTGCCGTGGTCGATGCTGACGGTCGTGCTCGCCGTACCGGTCGTGGCGATGCTCGGCGCGGGCCTGCTGACCCGGTCCCGCCTGCCGGTCGAGCGACGGATCGTCTGACCCGTCCGCCGGGGCTGTCCTCCGGCGGCGCGGGGCGGCAGACTGTGCCGGTGCCGGCCCTGCGAAACGTGACCCGTCGCCTCGGACACCGCCGGTGGTTCGCCGCCGCCGCCCGCGTCCTGGTGCCCGCCGACCGGCTGGTCAGCCGGCTGACCAGGGGCCGGGTGGTGGCGCTCGGCCTGGTGCCGTCACTGCTGATCACCACGACCGGACGGCGGTCCGGGCAGCCGCGCGGCAACCCCCTGCTGTACGTCCGCGACGGCGACGCCTTCGTGGTCGCCGGCTCCAACTGGGGGCAGGCCCGCCCGCCGGCCTGGGCGCTGAACCTGCTCGCCGATCCGGCCGCCACGGTCACCGTCGCCGGTCGGCGGGTCCCGGTCCGCGCCCACCTCGCCACCGGTGCCGAACGGGACCGGTTGTGGGGCCTGCTGGTCCGGGAGTGGCCGGCGTACGACACCTATGTGGACCGGGCCGGCGGCCGGCCGGTACACGTGTTCCGGCTCACGCCGGCCGGCTGATCACGGCCTCTCCCCCCTTGGTGCCAGACCCGCCGCGCGGACCGCTCCGGGCCGCCGGCCGCGCCCATCCTGGTATCGGCGCACCCCACCTCCGGGGCTGCCGACGGGGAGGACGAGATGAACACGCGATTCTGGGCCGGGCCGACCTGACGGATTCCCCCACCAGCACCGGCCACGCAGGCCGGCCGACACCGCCGAACTCGCCGCGAGCCCGCTCATGGCGCACAATTGCGGCCGTGCCGCAGGACAATCCGTACCTCGCGAATCCGCGGTGGGCCGTCGCCGAACGGGTCGCCGAGACGGCCCGGCGACGTTTCCCCGCCGACGTCCTGGCCATCGGGGCGTACGGCCGGCTGGCCCACGGCGACGACGACGAGACCACCGGGATCGACCTGGTGGTGGTGACCTACCGGGAGTCCGGCGGGCCGCGCCCGACCCGGCGACGGATCGACGGGGTGCTGGTCAAACTCGACGTCGTCGACGCCGACCGCTGCCTGCGCCGCGCCCGCACCCTCGACACGTCCTGGCCGCTGGCCGCCGACCGGTATGTGACGACCAGACCGCTCTACGACCCGACCGGCTGGCTGGACCAGCTCCGCGACGCGCACCTCGGCCGGCTCGCGCAGGCCCGGGCCCCCGAGTTCAGCACGCTCGCCCGGGAGGCGTGGTGCGAGGCGGCGTCGGCGCACGCGCTGGCGGGCCGGCTCGCCGCCTGGTACGACACCGACGGCGCCCTGGTCGGCCTCGGTGTGGCCCGGCTGGCCGCGGCCAACGTGGTGGGGCTGCTCACCCGCACCTATTTCCGGGACGGCGCCGACGCGGTACGGCGGGCCGGGCTCGCCGGCGCCGACCTGACCGAACTGGGCGAGGTGCTGCGTGCCCAGGCCGGTGAGCTGGCCGCCCGGGGCCGGCCGGTCGACGGCACGGTCGCCGACCTCTTCGACGCCTGAGCGGGCGGTCAGGCCCGGTCAGGGCAGGGTGAGGATCTCGACGCCGTCCTCGGTCACCACGACGGTGTGCTCGAACTGGGCGGTCCACCGCCGGTCCTTCGTCACGACCGTCCAGCCGTCGGACCAGAGGTCGTACTCGTACGTGCCGAGTGTGATCATGGGCTCGATCGTGAAGGTCATGCCGGGTTCCATCACGTCGGTCGGCCGGGGACTGTCGTAGTGCGGGATGTAGAGCCCGCTGTGGAACGCCTCACCGATGCCGTGGCCGGTGAAGTCGCGCACCACGCCGTAGCCGAACCGCTTCGCGTACGACTCGATGACCCGGCCGACGACGTTGATCTGGCGGCCCGGCGCGACCGCGCGGATGCCGCGCATCATCGCCTCGTGGGTACGTTCGACCAGCAGGCGGGCCTCCTCGGAGACCTCGCCGACGCAGAAGGTCGCGTCGGTGTCGCCGTGTACGCCGTCGATGTACGCGGTCACGTCGACGTTGACGATGTCGCCGTCCTCGAGCACCGTCGAGTCCGGGATGCCGTGGCAGATCACCTCGTTGAGGCTGGTGCAGCACGACTTGGGGAAGCCCTTGTAGCCCAGCGTCGACGGATAGGCGTCGTGGTCGACCAGGAACTCGTGCACCACCCGGTCGATCTCGTCGGTGGTGACCCCGGGCTTGCAGTGCTCACCGGCGAGCTGGGTGGCCTGCGCCGCGATCCGCCCGGCGACCCGCATCTTCTCGATCGTCTCGGGCGTCTGGACGTGCGACCCGGTCCACGGCTTCGGCCGCTTCTTGCCGACGTATTCCGGACGGGGGATGTGAGCGGGCACCTGTCGCCACGGGGAGCGCGTGCCAGGGGTCAACGGCGCACGGACGGTCATGCGGTAAGCTTATCGCCGCCGTCGGCGGGGGCCGACGGATCGCCCGCCGGTGCCGGGAACCACGGAGCCAGGGGGCGCTTGTTGCCGTACGGCAACCACTGTGCCAAGGTACTTGCCGTGGATCAACAGGGTGCGGATTCCAACTTCTCCGCCGCCGCCCAGGCAGATGGTGACCACGTGACGGTGAATGTCACCGGCGAGGTCGACATGGCCACCGCCGACACGATGTACGCGGCGGCGACACCGTCCGGCGCCGCCCGGCTGACCCTCGACCTGCGGGCGGTCACGTTCTTCGACTCGGCCGCCATCCATGCCCTGGTCCGGCTCGGCGCCCTGTACGCCGACGCGCTGACGGTGCTGCCGTCCCCACAGGTGCGCCGGGTGCTCGACATCTCCGGCCTCGGCGACCAGCCCTGGCTCGCCGACTGACGGCGGCACCCACCGACCTGCCGGCGGCGCTCACCCGCCCAGCCGGCGGCGTACGGTCACCGTCGTGCCGCTGTCGGACCGGTGCACCGTCAGCTCGGCGAGCGCGCCGATGAGCGCCAGGCCCCGACCCCGGAACCCGGCGCCGTCGGATTCCCGCCACCGGCCGCTGTCCCGGACGACGGCGGCGACCTCGTCACGGCCGATGGTCACCTCGATGCTGATCGTTTCCTCGGCCGGCCCGACCGGGTGCTCCATCGCGTTGGCGGCCGCCTCGGAGACCGCCACGACCAGGTCGAACACGTCGTTCTCCGGCGCCCCGTGCCCGGTCAGGAAATTCTCCAGCCGCCGGCGCAGCACGCTGAGCCGGGCCGGGTCGGCCGCCAGGCGCAGCACCAGCCGGTCGGGCTCGGCGGCCTCCAGGGCCAACACCGCGACGTCGTCGCGTCGGGGCCGGCCGGCCACCCGCCCGACCATCGCGTTCACCAGGTCGTCGACGTGGTCGGTCGGGCGGGCCGCGTCGGTGAGGAGCTGCGCGAGACTGTCGTCGATGCCCTGCCGCCGGTCCTCGACCAGGCCGTCGGTGTAGAGCAGGATCCGGGCGCCCGGATCGAGCTGCCCGTCGACGGTGGCGTACTCGGCGTCGGGCAGCGCGCCGACCGGCGGGCCGAGCGCCCTGGTGTAGAGGAATCGGGCCGTGCCGTCGGGCTCGATCAGCGCCGGCGGCGGATGCCCGGCGCTGGCATACCGGAGCCGGCCGGTGACGGGGTCGAAGCGTACGCACACCACGCTGGCGAAGGAGCGCCGGCCGACCGTGCCGACCAGCCGGTTCAGCCGGGTCAGCGCCGCGCCCGGGTCGAACCCCTCCAGCATGTACGCGCGCAGCGCGTTGCGGAGCTGCCCCATGGCGGCGGCCGCCCCCACCCCCTTGCCGACGACGTCGCCGATGACCAGCACGAGCCGGCCGTCGTCGACCGGGATCGCGTCGTACCAGTCGCCGCCGACCTCGACCTCGCTGTTGCCGGCCAGGTAGCGGCTGGCGACGATCGCACCGGGTAGTTGCGGCAGCGACTGCGGCAGCAGGCTGTGCTGGAGGGTCATCGCGATCCGGTGCTCGGCCTCGAAGAGGCGGGCGTTGTCGAGCCGTACGCCGACCAGCCGGGCGAGCTGGGCGAGCACCTCCTCCTCGGCGTCGGTGACCGGGCCGCGGTACGGCCAGGCCCGCAGTTCGCCGAACGGTTCGCCGGTCATGCCGGACAGCGGCACCACCAGCGGCGGGTCCGTGGGCAGTTCGCCGCCGCCGTCCGCCTCGAAGCGGGCGCCGGGGACGCTGACCACGACCCGGGCGGCGCGGACGGCCAGCTGCGCGTGCTCGGCCGCGGCCTTCGTCACCTCGGCCGTCGACTGGGCGGTGTTGACCGCCACCGCCGCGTCGGTGAGGGCCCGCAACTGCCGGATGATCTGGCCCCGGAGCTGTCCCAGCTCCACGTTGGACCGGACCCGGGCGATCAGCTCCTGCCCGGAGAACGGCTTGACCAGGTAGTCGTCGGCGCCCGCGGACAGGCCCTCGACAGCCGCCACCTCACCGGCACGGGCGGAGAGCATCACGATCGGCAGGTGCCGGGTGCGCGGATCCGCGCGCAACGCCGCCAACAGCTCGAACCCGTCCATTCGTGGCATCATCACGTCGGTGATGACCAGGTCGAACGCGCTGTCGGCGGCGGCCTGGGCGGCGGCCACGCCGTCGGCGACCGCCACCACCTCGAAGGCCGGCGACAGCAGCCGGGTCAGATGGTCACGCAGGTCGGCGTTGTCGTCGGCGACGAGGATCCGGCCGCCACGCCCGGCCGTACGGTCGTCGCCGCCCACCGGACGGGACCCCCCGGCCGGGGCCACCGCGGGGGCCGGGACGACCTCCCCGCCCGCCCACCGCACCGCTTCGGCGAGGTAGAGCCGGGCGGTGTCGCTCTCGTCCACCGGGGTGTCGCCGGTGCCCACCTGGTCGGCGGGCAGGTGCCCGGCACCGAACGGCAGCGTGACCGTGAACGTGCTGCCGACGTCGGGCCGGCTACGCACCGCGACCCGGCCGCCGTGCAGTTCGGTGAGTTCGCGGACCACGGCCAGGCCGATGCCGGTGCCCTCGTGGCTGCGGGCCCGGCGGCCGACGACCCGCTGGAACCGCTCGAAGACCAGCGGCAGGTCGGCCTCGGGGATACCGACGCCGGTGTCCGAGACCTCGAGCACCGCCGACCCACCGGACGCGAGGGTCCGTACGGTGATCCGGCCGGCGAAGGTGAACTTGAGCGCGTTGGACAGCAGGTTGAGGACGATCTTCTCCCACATCTCCCGGTCGACGTGCACCGGACCGGGCAGCGGCGGGCAGTCGACGTCGAGCCGCAGCCCGGCCCGCTCGGCCGCGGACCGGAAGTTGCCGGCCAGCCGGGCGGTGTAGTCCGACAGGTCGGTCGGCCGGTAGCTGGCGTCGATCCGGCCCGAGCCGATGCGGGAGAAGTCGAGGACGGTGTTGACGAGCTTGAGCAGCCGCAGGGCGTTGCGGTGCATCAGCTCCAGTGCCTCGCGGTCGGCGACGGACAGGTCGGGGGCGGCCAGCGCCTCCTCCAGCGGCCCCAGGATCAGGGTCAGCGGGGTGCGGAACTCGTGGCTGACGTTGGAGAAGAAGTTGGTCTTCGCCTGGTCGAGGGCGGCTAGCTGCGCGGTCCGGGCCCGCTCCTGCTCGTACGCCCGCTGGTTGGTCACGGCCGCCGACACCTGGGCGGCCAGCAGCCGGAAGAAGTCGCGGTAACGCTGGTCGACGGCGAGCCGGCGGCTGGCGCCGAGCACCAGCGCGCCGACGGTACGCCCGCCACCGGTGACCGGCAGCACGAGCACCTCGTCGGCGGTGTGGTCGGGCACCGACGACAGGAACGCCGACACCGGGGCCTCGGCCGGCCGCCCCCGCGCCACCACCTGGCGCAGCAGGGCCGCTCCGGCCCCCCGGGTGTGTGGGCCGACCGTGGTGACGCGGACCGTCGGTGCGGGCACGCCGGCCGCTGACACCAGCGCCACCGCCGGCTCGTTGGCGGCCGGCTCCGGGGCGTCGGCGGCGGGCTGCGGTGCGGGACCGGCGGGCGGAGCCGTCCCGGCGTCGTCGAGGTAGAGCAGGGCGAACGGCACGTCGTTCGGGTGCTCACCCAGCACGGCCGCGACGCGGTCCCCCAGGTCGGCCTGCCCGGAGGCGTCCGCCAGCCGGACGCCGAGCGCGCTCAGCGCGCCGACCCGGCGCTCGCCGAGGACCCGGCCGGTGGTGTCGCTGACGATGCAGAAGACCCCGACCACCGAACCGTCGTCGGCACGGATCGGGTCGTAGGAGATGTCGAAGTACGTCTCTTCGAGGAACCCGTGCCGGTGCAGCATGAACGGGTGGTCGGTGGCCCAGAACGACCGGCCGGTGGCGGCCACCTCGGCGAAGAGCTGGCCGAGCACCTCCCACGCCTCGCTCCACATCTCCCGCCCCGGGCACCCGAGCCAGTCCGGGTGCTTGTCGCCCATCGTCGGCACGTAGGCGTCGTTGTAGAGCGCGACGTGCTCCGGCCCCCAGAAGATGACGATCTGGGCACGGGAGGCCAGCATGCGTATGGTTGCGTGGCGCAGCGGGGCCGGCCAGTCGGCGAGGTCACACCCGATCGGCGTCGCCGCCCAGTCCAGGTCACGGATCCGGGCGCCCATCTCACCGCCCGCGTCGAGCGCGGCAGCCAGATCGGCGGGAAGCGGATCCGGTCCCATGGCACCTCCAACCGACGACAGCACGAACCGACGGACCCTCAGGCCCGTCGGCTGCGGCTTCTACCCTGGCCGCCCGGGAAAGTAACACGGCACGCCGGCGCGGGAACCGCCCCGACCGCGCGGGGTCAGGAGAAGGTGGGCAGCCCGTCGATGCTCGCCGCGTTGCGGGTGGCCCGGTATTCGACCAGATCGGCCCCGGTGCGCCGGGAATGCGCCCGGACCAGCAGGTCGCGGTCGCCCTCGTACGCCATCAGCGGCACCGCGTAGCCGCAGGAGTCGCTGATCCGGTGTACGTCGACGGTGATCACCGCCCGCAGCCCGTGCAGGTCGGGTGGGTCCGGAAAGAGCGCGAGCAGGTCGGCGCAGGCCGGATCGTCGACCGCGACGAAGGTGCCCCGGCCGTAGAGCCGGACGATGTTCGGCGGGCCCTGGAAGGCACAGAACATGATCGTGATGCGGCCGTTGTCGCGCAGGTGGGCGATCGTCTCGGCGCCGCTGCCGTGGTAGTCGAGGTAGGCGACCCGATGCGCGTCGAGCACCACGAAGCTGCCGGTCATGCCCTTCGGTGACACGTTGACGTGGCCGTCGGCACCGCTGGGCGCGGTGGCCACGAAGAACATCACCTGCGCCTCGATGAAGTCCCGCAGCCGGCCGCCGATCTCCTCGTGCAACTTCACGGCATCCACTCCCCGGTCGCGGCGGTCGTGGCCCCGCCACGGCCGCCCCCTGACCCGATCCTGTCACGGCCCCGGCCGGCCCGCCCTCCCCTGACCGGCCGCGACCGGGCACACGACGCGGATCGGGGACCCGGTGTCCCGGGTCCCCGATCGGGCGGCCACGTCAGTTCGTGGCGGCGTGCACGTGTTCGTTCGTCGCCCGCAACAGGTCGACGACGGTCGTCACCGCCGGCAACCCCTCCCGGTGCGTGCCGGCACCGACCCGGCCCGACCAGTACCGGTACTGCGCCGCCAGGGTGTCCGTCCCGGTCCGCGCGGCCTGGAAGACACAGGAGCCGAGCGGGTCGATCGGCCGGTCGGCCGCGGTCGAGAGCGCGCAGGCCGGACCGAACCGCTCCTGGTCGTACCGGGGGTCGTGCCCGGTCAGGTCGCCCTGGCACGGATCCCAGTCCAGATACTGCTGGCAGGGGGCGTAGTTGGCCACCGCCCGGTGGAACGCGTTGCGCAGGTACTGCGAACCCGGGTCGTGGCTGTTCTGGCTGCGCGGCAGGCCGAAGTCCGCCGGCAGCGGCCGGTCACCGAAGAGCTGGGCGTTCATGACGTCGTCCCGCTCCAGGGCCGAGGCCCAGCCGAGTTCGGTGAAGATCTGCAGCATCCGTACCGCGTCGCTGACCTTGTGTCCGGCGTCCCAGAGCTGCTGGGACGGCGACCAACTGCCGGCCGGCGGCCGTTCGGTGCCGGTGCCGAGGGCGGCGACCCGGTAGAAGTACTTCTGCTTGCCGGTGAGCATCGCCCGGACCTTGACCCGGGCCTCCTCGAGGACGGCCGGGTCGTCGACGACGGTCCCCACCGTCTCCATCTTCGACCGGTACGTCGACGCCCAGTTCTTGGTCACGTAGTGGTCCGGTTCGTTGCAGTAGCCGGTCGGGATCGGGTCCCGGACGGTCCACGTGCAGATGTCGCTCAGCCCGGTCCGCCAGGTGACGGCGCGGACGTCCCGCCACTGCCCGCCGACCCACTTCGCCTGCTGTCGGGCGACGAGCTTCAGCGTCCCGGACGTGATCTCGGACCGGGGTCCGGTGGTGGTCCGGAGGTTCTCGTAGCTGGCCTCGAGGCAGCTGCGCAGCTCGGGCCGGTGCCCGGGCGGCATGCCGTAGTTGCCGAGGTGGTAGACGTTCGGCAGGGCCGAGCGGTTCACGTTGGTCGGCGTGGACACGGCCCGGCCGTTGTTTTCGCAGTACGGCATCGTCGCCACGTCCGCCACCCGACCGCCGGCCGGGATGGCCTGGTCGGGGCTGCCCCACATGTCGTACTCGCGGTCGGTCTCGACCCAGCGGACCGCCCGGCCCACCTCGGCCAGCGCCACCGACCAGCCGGTCATGGCCGAGTCGTAGTCGGCGAGCAGGGTCTTGAACAGCGCGTTGGTGTCGCCACCGGCGGCCGGGGCGCTGAACTGCCGGACCCGCCGGTTGATCGCCTCGCCGGCCGAGATCGTGGTGCCGGTCTCGGTCGCCGGAAGCTGCCCGGCGTAGACCGGGTTCTGCAGGGCGATGACCAGGTTCGCCCGGGCGCCGAGCAGCCACGCGGCCGGGTTGGCCACCTCCGCCGCCGGCTGGTCGCCGGGCGCCGGGGTCAGCGCGATCCCGCGCTGGCCGGCCCACCGGGCCAGGTAGTCGATCGAACCGCTGGGCAGGTGCAGGTCGACGGTCGCGACCGGGTCGGCGAACGACGCGCCGACCGGCACCACGTACGGCGCCCGCCGGGCGTCGTCGACGGCGAACGTACGGGTCGGCGAGTCGGCCTCGTCGAAGTAGATCTCGTACGAGCCGATCGCCGGCACGCCGCGCGCCTGCCGGTGCACGTACCGGTCGATGGTGGTCTTCAGCGGCTTCTGCGCCACCTCCTCGAACGCGGCCTGGCTGGCCAGGGCGAGCGCGTCGACCCGCTGGTCGAGGACGAGCAGCTGGCCGGCGATGACGGTCAGCTGGGCCCGTACCTCGGCGGCGCTCCGGGACAGGGCGGTGAGCTGGGCGGACAGCGCGTCGTACATGGCGCCGAGCATCTTCTCGATCCGGTCGAACCGCTTGTCGAGCCCGGCGGCGAGCCGGGTCACCTGGTCCCGCAACTGCGCGATCTGCTGGCTGACCGCCGAGTCGGTGCCGCCGCCGGTGAACAGCGGCAGCAGCAGCATCGCGGCACCGACCAGTCCGCCGACCAGGGTGATCGAGGCCAGCGCCAGGCTGGCCGCGGTCATCGTCGCGGCGGAGATCGTCGTCACGTACGTGCTGATCGCGCTGACCGCGCCGACGACGGCCTTGCCGATGATCTCGATCTGCTTGCCGAACGGCTTGTCGACCAGGCCGGCCAGGAAGGACAGCACGGAGACCGCCTGCCCCAGGCCCTCCAGGGCCTTCTTGTTCGCCTCGGCCGCGGCCTTCGCTGCCGCCTCGTCGGTGCTGGTCGGCTTGTTCGGGCCGTCGACGGGGAACTTGTCCGACGCGGCGACCACGCTCGTGACCGTCGCCTCGGCCCGCGCCTTCAGGGCCGCGAGGGCCGCGTCGAGCTGGGCCCGGACGACCGCGTCGTACGCTTCCTTGTCGCCACGCTCGGCGGTGATCGCCGCCAGGTCGAGGTGCCCGGCCAGCTCCGGCAGGGCCGCCAGTTCGGTGGCGCTGGCGCCCAGCGCGACGCCGAGCCGGTCGCCGTACGCGCCGTTCCAGACGGCGGCGAGGTCGGCGTCGGTGGCACCCTGCCGGTGGAAGGTGCGCCACACCTGCGTCTGCGCACCCCGGAACAGGATCTCCCAGACGTGTTCCTGGGTGCCGGTGCGGATCTGCTCGATCGGCGGCACGATGCCGCCCAACTCCTCGCCGGTGGTGGTGCGCAGCAGCGCGCCGACGGTCGGCCCGCCCAGGTACGCCCCTTCGGTCTCGGCCAGTTTCGCCATCGACGCCGCCAGCAGCAGCAGCTTCGCCGGCGACTCGTCGTCGGCGCGGACGGCCTGCGTCACCGCCGTGGTGGTGACGGTGAGGTGCTGCTGGATCTCCGGCCGGGCGGCGGTCGGGTTCCTGGCCCGCCAGTCCAGCAGCTCGGCGGTGACCACCGTGTCGACCAGTGCGGCGGTGCCGGTACCGCGTACGCCGACCGCGGCCGCGAACAGCGCGTCGTGGGTGCCCGGCTCGTCGTAGGCGACCGGGTCCGCGGCCCGGGCCGGGGCGGCGAGCCCCAGCACCAGAGCCGCACAGAGTGTCATCGCGTACCACCGGTGCCGGTGGCCGCGACGGCGACGAAAGTCCACCATCTTCTCCTTCGTGTGGTGCCGCCAATTGCGCCCGGCCACACTTGCGGGTCTCTTACGGCCGACTTGTCGCCCTGCTCAGCACCCCGCCGCGGCGTAATTGCGTTGCCGATCGGGGCGGGCCGGCGCATGCTCGTTGGCATGACAAGGCACCACGGAGCGCGCCGGCACCGGCGCGCACACAGCGTGGTCCTGCGAAGGGTCCTCAGGCGTCGTTAGCGCACCGGGCCCGGCAGGGCCCGGTCCCTCCCCGGGAGTCGCCTGACGACTTCCCCGCCGGGTCTTCGGCCGACCCGGCACCGCGGCGGCGCGGGGCGTGCTCACCTCTCTCACCCGTACGGCGTTCGCCGTGCCAGCGCCCGCCCCGCGCCGCCGCCCTTCGCCCCCGGCTCGCACGCCGGTGGGCCGGGCGCCGCGGATGCGATCCACGACTCCCGGCCCACCTTCACGTGCTGGCTAGGCCTGCGGCCTGCCCGGCTCGATGGTGTAGTCCACGCCACCGACGACGAAGCTCTCGCCGGGCTCACGCAGCGGCCCGACCTGGGTGATCTGGAGCCCGTACGACTTCTGCAGCGGCTGGGCCGCCGAGAAGCTCAGTTTCAGCACGGGACGCTCACCCGGGTTGATCAGGATTCCCTTGATCGCAGCCCGCTGCGGGTCGGCGAACTCGATCTGGGTGCGGCCGACCACCCGGATGCCCTCACCCTGCTGGCCGCCCCGCTGCCAGCGCGCGAACAGCTCCGGACCGAGGTCGGCGACGAGCCGCAGCCCCGGGACGGGCTCGGCCAGCGGCCGGACCGCGATGTCGAAGGGGGCGGCGACGTTGAGCGCGTTCGCCACCGCGAACGGCCGGTCGACGATGATTCCGCCGCCGCCGACCGAGACGGTGTCGGCGTTCTTCCAGACGATGTTGTTGTTGTACTGGGTGTTGATGGACGTGGCCGGCCCTTCGAAGAGCATCGGGTCGGTCTCCGACTCCCAGCGGAGCAGGATGCAGAAGTGGCCGAGGGAGGGCACGTTGGGCCACGTGATGAACGTCGAGGTGACCCCGCCGGGGGCGACCGCGATGGTGCGGGAGCCGATCGGGGTCCAGTCGCCCGGCCAGTTCGCGCCGCCACCGGACGTGGTGTAGTAGGCCTTCAGCGTCCCGAAGCTCACACCCGCCCCGTACGGCCCGTTGGCCCGGAGGTTGGCGTGGATGTAGCTCGTCGACCCGACGACCGGGTTCGAGTGGACGCAGCCCGGCGACGTATTCGGGCAGACCTTGACGTCCGGGCTGTTGAAGAAGGACGAGAGGATCGCGCCGTGAGGCTCGAAGCCGACGTCCGAGGAGGTGTCCTTGAGGTAGGCGTCGGTGCGCGACGACACCGTCGAGCCGGAGCCCGGGCCGGCGTCGACGGTGGTGCCGGCCGTGGCGGCACCACCGGTGGAAACGGCCATCAGCGCCGCCAATGCCGCGCCGAACAACAGCCGCGCCACCGCTTTGCGGCCGCGCGGAACTGATGCGTTCATGGGTTTTCCTTCCCGTCGAGAACTGGGGTGTCGAGCAGCGGGGAGCACTCTCTAGAGCCGGCGGGAATACTGTAGTTCAGCGACGGACGGCAATGGAATAACTGCATAAAAGCAATTGGGGGACGTGCCCACTTTTGCCGGGGAGTGGCCATTTGTCGAATGCGGGAAAACGTGAATGGAAAAAGCGTCGGGCGATATGTATCAATCGGCGGGACCGAGCCTCTTGTACGCCTGCACCGCCCCGCACCCGCCGGCCCGGCCCGCACCGGACCGGACTGCACCGGACCGACCCGACCCGCCGGCCAGCCGACCGGCCGGCGGGGTCAGGCCACGTTGAAGTTGTCGCGGAACAGGTTGCCGGGGTCGTGGCGCCGCTTCAGCTCGCGCAGTCGCCGCAGCGTCGCGGGCGGGAAGGCGTCGGTGATCCGTTCCGGGCGCAGGTCGGTGTCGAAGTTGGTGTAGAGCCCGGAGAAGTGCCGGGCCAGGTCGTCCCACAGCCGGTCGAGGCGCCGGCGGTCGGTCCCGAACGCGACCGCCTGGAAGTTGGCCGACCGGTGCGCGAAGGCGGTCGCGTCGGGGTCGACGTCGGCGACGGCGCCGCCCATCGCGCGGATCTGGAAGAAGTACACCGCCCCGCTGGCGACCAGGTGGGCCGCCGCGGTGGCGAACTCCGGGGTGAGGTGCTCGAGCAGGCCGGACCGGGCGACCGGTTCGCCCTGCCCCTGGTGCGAGCCCTCGACGTGGTGCATGAGCGCGGCGTACGGCACGATCTGCGCGGCCTGGTCGAGCACCGGTGCGATCCCGGCGATCGGCTGGAGCCGCTCGCCCACGGTGTCCGGGTCGGCGGCGTCGACGACGGTGAGGATCTGCGCGACCGGCGGTCGACCGCGCCGCGCCCCGCCCATGATCAGGTTGGCGGTGGTGTCGCGCGGTGCCGCCTCCAGCACCGCGCCGAAGCGTTCCAGCAGGCCGGCGGTGTCGCTCGCGTCCAGGGCGAACTGTCCGAAGCCGACGTCGCCGACCTTGTCGACGACGAACTCGAACGACGTCACGATGCCGAGGTTGGCGCCGGCGCCACGGACGCCCCAGAACAGGTCGGGGTTCTCGTCGGCGCTGGCCCGCACCGTCGTGCCGTCGGCGAGGACGAGGTCGACGGCGAGCAGGTGGTCGATGGTGAGCCCGTACCGGCGGACGAGCCAGCCGATCCCGCCCGAGGTGGCCAGCCCGCCGACCCCGACCCCGCCGTAGTCGCCGGAGGTGAGCGCCCAGCCGTACGGGGCGAGGGCGGTGGCGACGTCGCCCCAGCGGGCCCCGGGCCCGATACGTACCCGGCGGGTTTCCCGGTCGACGACCTCGATCGTGTCGAGGTGGGCCAGGTCGATCACGATGCCGCCGTCGTTGGTGGAGCGTCCGCCGATGCCGTGCCCGCCGCTGCGGACCGACAGCGGCACCGGTTGCTCGCGGGCGAAGGCGAGCGCGTTGACCACCTCGGCGGGGTTCCGGGGCTGGATGACGAGCCCGGGCGAACCGGCCCGCATCGCCGACGAGCGGACGCGGGCGTACCCGAAGTCGCCCGGCTCGACGGTCACCGCCGCGAGCGACGGGGGTACGCCGTCGTAGTCGATGCCGGTGCGGCGGCGGGCCAGCGCGGCGGCGCCGCGCCGCTCGGGCTCGGCCCGCGGGCCGCGTTCCCGGGCGACGGCCTCGCGCAGCGCGGGCGCGACCTCTTCGGCGAACCTGCGTGCGACGTCGGGGTCGTCGGCCATCAGTATGAACGTGCCGATGCCGTCGCGCAGCACCAGCGGCAGCAGTTCCTCGACCCACTGGTCGGCCGGGCCGTCGAGGAAGCCGCGCCGGGACGCGGCGAAGGTGCCGCTGATGTTGAGCAGCCGGCGGATCTCGCGCGGGTCGCGGCCGGCCTCCCGCGCCGCCTCGTCGATCACCGCCTGGCCGGCGGCCAGGTCACCCGGTTTCAGGTACGGCAGCGACGGCAGCCAGCCGTCCGCCTTGCGCCCGACCAGGCGCAGCATGCGGGGCTTGTACGCGCCCAGCCAGATCGGGATGTCGTGGGCGGGCAGCGGGCCGCGTTTGGCGCCGTGTACCCGGTAGTGGTCGCCGTCGTGCTTCAGGATGCCGGGTTCGTCGGCAGCCCAGATCCCGCGGATGATGTCGATCGCCTCGTCGAGGGCGTCGACCGACTGCCCGGGGGTCAGCCGGCGGCCGCCCATCGCCTCGATCGCGTCCCAGAATCCGCCGGCGCCGAGGCCGAGGTCGAACCGGCCGCCGGAGAGCAGGTCGAGGCTGGCGGCGGCGCGGGCGGTGACGGCCGGTGGGCGCAGCGGCAGGTTGAGCACGTTCGCCGAGATGTGCACGGATCGGGTCTTCGCGGCGACCCAGGTCATCAGGGTCCAGGTGTCGAGGAAGCCCGGCTGGTAGGGATGGTCCTGGAAGGTGACCAGGTCGTAGCCGAGTTCCTCGCTGAGCTGGGCACGCGCGACGGCGGCGTCCGGCGGGGTGACGGTCGGGGTGATGAACGTGCCGAACTGCAGCGGGTGCCCGTAGTCCATGACGCCCTCCGATCGAGTGGTGATGACGACTGTCTGGGATGCCAATCGTATGTCGGACCACTCATTTTGCGACCAGCACGTGCCGTCACGCTCGTCACAGGAAGCGTCAGGAGGCCGCGTCGGCCCGACGGTCGGCCGAGCCGCGCCGAACACGTCGCTTCGGGGTCGGCGCCGGGCCGGAACCGAGGTCCTGGACCAGCTCGCAGGCGTTGTCGAGCCGGTCGGCCTCGTTGGCGCGCACCGCGAGGCGCCGCAGCACGTCGCGAAACACCCGCGCCTCGTCCTCGGAGACCTCGCCGAGCAGGTGCGTGTCGATCGCCCGCAGGTGACGCTCGGCCAGTTTCCAGGCGAGGTGCCCCTTGTCGGTGGCGACGATCTGCCGGTTGCGCCGGTCGGCCGGATCGGGCCGGCGGGCCACCAGCTCGGCGGTCTCCAGATCGTCGACCAGGTAGGTCATCACCGTGCGGTCGATGCCGAGCCGCTTGGCGAGGGCGGACTGGCTGCCGGCGTCGCCGTGGACCGCCGCCGCGAGCACCTGGTATCCGCGCGGCCCGCCCGGGATGTCGCTGACCACCTCGTTGGACGCCTTGACGTACGCGCGGAACAGCACCCCGAGGTTGAACCCGAGGTCGTGGGCGAGCGACGCGCCCGCCGGGGCACCGAGGGCGGAGGCGGGCGGGGTGTTGTCCATACCGACGACCCTAACAAGCCCTGCTGTCCAGCCAGAAGATCACAATTCGCGACGTTCTTCAGCGAAGACCGTCTGCCCCGAAGATGGGTCACCGGCTGCCGGTGCCGGCCACGACGGGCCGGCACCGGACCCTGGCTACCGGCCGCCGTCGGCGAGGGTGACCAGGGCGGTGGCCGCGCGGAAGTACTTGTTGCGGCCGAGATCGCCGATCGTCTTGATGTTGAGCGCTTCCCTGAGCAGCTTCGCGTCGTCGTCGGTCACGCCGGCCAGTGCGGCCACCGGCGCGTTGACCAGTTCGGCGAGTTCCTTGTCCTCGTACGACTTGTCGAGCAACTTGGCAAGATCCGCTGTCACCGCCATGACGCCTCCCTCCGTACGGGCATCCGACCGGACACCCTGAGATGAGAGAAACTTTTACATATCGGACTTGTCCCATGTGCAGCATTCGCCGACATTGGCGCTGAGTTACGGCTCAGCGGCGGGAGGCGACGCCGGCCGCGCCACGCAGCAGGGCGGTGATGCCGCCCGCCTCCTGCGGCGGCCCGTAGAAACGGCCCTGACCAGTGTCGCAGCCCAGCGCCGACAGCCGGTCGGCCTGGTGCCGGGTCTCCACCGCCTCCGCCGTCACCGAAAGGTTGAGCGCGTGCGCCAACCGCACCAACGCGTCGACGATCCGCTCGTCGACCCGGCTCACCGGATCGTCGCCCCGGATGCCCTCCACGAACGCACCGGCCAGCTTGAGCGAGTGGATCGGCAGCCGGCGCAGATAGGCCAGGTTGGAGTAGCCGGTGCCGAAGTCGTCGATCGCCAGCCGTACGCCCAGCGCGGCGAGCCGGCGCAACGACCGCAACGGCTCCCCCGTCGTGGCCATCACCGCGCTCTCGGTCAGCTCCAGCTGCAACAGCTCCGCGGGCAGGCCGGTGCGCTTCAGCACCGCCGCGACCTTGCCGACCAGCGCCGCTTCGCTGGCCTGCCGCGCCGCCAGGTTGACGCTGACCCGCAGCCGGGCGTCGGGAAACTCGGCCAGCCAGCGACTCGCGTCGGCGCAGGCGGTCGCCAGCACCCGTTCACCGAGGTCGACGATCAGCCCGGTCTCCTCGGCCAGCGCGATGAACCGGTCCGGCCCCAGCCGGCCGAGCTGCGGGTGCTGCCAACGCACCAGCGCCTCGACGGCGATCAGCCGCCGGTCGCCGGTCGCGACGATCGGCTGGTATTCGAGGACCAGCTCGTCACGCTCCAGCGCGGCCGGCAGCGCGGTCGCGAGTGCCGACTTGGCCCGGTCGCGGGCGCTGCGTACCGGGTCGAAGACCGCCCAGCGGCCGCGACCGTCGGCCTTGGCCCAGTAGAGCGTGGTGTCAGCGGCCTTCATCAGGTCGGCCGGATCGGTGTCGGCGACCGGACGCTCGACGATGCCGATGCTGGCCGAGACGGCGAGCTGGTGTTCGCCGATGCGGACCGGCTCGGCGACGGCGGACAGCGCCGCCTCGGCGACCCCGACCACGTCCTGGCGGCCGGTGCTGCCCTCGACCAGGATGACGAACTCGTCGCCGCCCATCCGGGCCACCAGGTGCCCGCCGTCGGCCACGCAGTCGGCCAGCCGGTTGGCGACCACGCTGAGCAGCCGGTCGCCCAGGTCGTGCCCGAGGCTGTCGTTGATCGCCTTGAAGCCGTCGAGGTCGATGAAGCAGACCCCGATCCGGTCGCCGGGCGCGGCCCGGCCGAGCACCGCCGTCAGCCGGTCGAAGAACAGGGTGCGGTTGGGCAGCCCGGTCAGCGGGTCGTGCTGGGCCTGGAACCGCATCCGCTCCTGGAGTTCGTAGCGGTCGGTGATGTCCTCCATCATCGCGACCGTGAAGCGCGGCCGGCCGTCGTCGTGGCGGACCAGCGACACGGCCAGGTTGGTCCAGAAGGCGGTGCCGTCGCTGCGGTGGTAGAGCTTCTCCATCCGGGCCGCGTCGTGGCGGCCCTGGATCAGGTCGGTGTAGTGCTGCCACATCCCGTCGGGGTCGTCGGTGTGGAAGAGCTGCGCGACGTTGACCTGCCGCATCTGTGCCGGGGTGTAGCCGAACATGTCGGCGAGCGCCTGGTTGACCTCGACGATGCGGCCGTCGGTGTCGGCGATGCCGATACCGATCGCGGCCCCGGTGAAGATCGCGCGGAAGCGTGCCTCGCTGTCGCGCAGGGCCTGCTCCGCCTCGTTGCGGGCGGCCCACACCGAGCGGCTGAGCCGCTCCTGCTGGACGAAGGTCCGGTCGCGCAGCGCGGCGGAGAAGCCGGCGGCGAGCGCGCCCTGCAGCGCGGTGGCCCGTTGCCGGACCGCCGGGGAGTCGGCCAGGTCGGGCAGTACGTGGGTGACGAACCGTTCGCCGAGCGCGCGTACGGTCCAGCCGAGCACCGCCGGCTCGGTCAGGTGCGCCTCCACCAGGGCCGTCCCGACGTCGTGCCCCGGCCGGTCGGTGAACTGCGGTGCGAGCGTCGCCCGGGCGAGCCGGACCGTGTGCGCCAGGAGCATCTGCTCGATCTCGACCGAGCTGACCGGCACGAAGCCGAGCCGCCCGACGGCGGCGGCCCAGTCCCGGGCGAACAGCTCCGCCCCGGCGTGGCTGAAGCCGTCCACATCGGACCGACCCGGTGTCGCGCCGGCTGGATCGTCCGCGGGCCCTGTCACGGCTACCCGTCGGCGCGGTCGTTGCGGCCGAGCGCGCCGAACGCGCCGAACCGCTCCGGATGATCGTCCACGTCGGACGGTACGTCGGGCCGCCACAGCGGCATGTGGACGACGCCGGGCGGGAGAATGGTGAAGTCGCCGAAGAACGCGGTGACCTCGGCCTTGGACCGCAGGGTGATCTCGGTGGAGGTGCGGGCGGAGAGCCGCTGCGCGTCGAGCATCTCCTGCGGCTGGTCCTCGAACGTCGAGTGCGAGATCAGCAGGTAGCTGCCGGGCACCGTCGCCCCGCGCAGGGTGGCCAGGATCGCGCCCGGGTCGTCGGCGTCCGGGACGAAGTGGACGACGCCGGCGAGCAGGATCGCGACCGGGCGCCCCAGGTCGATCAGCCCGGTGGCGGTCGCCTCGGCCAGGATCCGCTCCGGTTCACGCAGGTCGGCGTGCAGCACGGCACAGCGGTCGTTGCCGTCGAGGATGGAACGGCTGTGCGCGACGGCGACCGGGTCGATGTCGACGTACACGACCCGGGCCTCCGGGTTGGCGGCCTGGGCGACCTCGTGGACGTTGCCGACGGTCGGGATGCCGGAGCCGATGTCGAGGAACTGGTCGATCCCCTCGGCGACCAGGACGCGTACGGCCCGGCGCAGCAGGGCCCGACCGGCCCGCATCGTGTCGGCGAGATTCGGCGTCATGCCGGCGATCTGCGCGGCGAGCTGGCGGTCGATCTCGAAGTTGTGCGCTCCGCCGAGAAAGTAGTCGTAGACCCGGGCCGCGCTGGGCCGGTTCATGTCGATCTCGGTCGGCGGTCCACTCGACTGGTCCATCTGTCGCCTTCGGGTAGTCCGGGGAATCTGAGGGGGTCCCTGGCCGGCCCGAGCATAACCGCCCCGCGCCGAGGTGCGGTGACCGTGGTCACGCCGTCCCGGCCGTCGCCGGCAGCCCGACCGCGCGCAGGCTCGCCGTCCAGAGCCGGCGGGCCCGGTCCGGGTCGGTCGAGCGGGGCGAGGCGGCGAACGGGGCCCGGAACGCGAAGTAACCGCCGGGTACCAGCGCGTCGTCGGCGGTGGCCAGCCAGACCAGTGTGTCGGCGCCCCGCTCCGGCGTACGGAACAGCAGCGGGACCGGGCGGGCCAGGGTGACAGCGGGCTGCCCCGCCCGAACCGGGTCCGTACCGGGCCGGGGAGCAGGAAGCCGCCGAGGTGGTTGACCTGCATCGTGACGTCGTGGCCGTCGACGGTGGCACGGGTCCGGGCTGCGAACTGGCCGGCGTTGTTGACCAGTACGTCGACCCGGGGAAGGTCGGCCCGCAACCGGTCGGCGACCTCGCGTATCTCGGCGAGCCGGGCGAAGTCGGCCCGGTAGGTGCGGGGCGGGCGGCCGACGACTGCGGCGACCCGGTCCGCGGCGTGGGCCAGCCTCGCCGGTTGCCGCCCGAGCAGCACCACGTCGTCGCCGGCACGGGCGAGCGCGACGGCCGCCGCGAGCCCGATCCCCGAACTGCCACCGGTGACGACCACCGTCCTGCGCTGCCCCATACCCGTCATTCGATCATCGGCGGCGCGCGCCCGCCGGGCACGGATAGGTTGGCGGTATGGCGCAGGCGCAGTTCACCCGGGAGACCGGCAGCGGCGGCGAGTTCGTCCGCCAGCCCAACCGATTCACCGACCGGATCACGGCCGACTCCCAGTCGCCGCCCGGTGGCGGGCCGGACTCGCGGGGGCGGTGGCCGGTCGAACCCGGCCGCTACCGGCTGGTCTGGTGCCGGGCCTGCCCGTGGGCGCACCGCGCCCGGATCGTGCTGGGCCTGCTCGGACTCGACGAGGTGATCTCGGTCGGCACCGTCGACCCGATCCGCGACGAGGCCGGCTGGCGGTTCACCCTCGACGAGGGCGGACGCGACCCGGTGCTGGGCGTGGAATTCCTGGCCGAGGTCTACCGGGCGACCGATCCCGACTACGCCGGCCGGGTGACCGTGCCGGCGCTGGTCGACACGGTCACCGGACGGGTGGTGACCAACGACTATCCACAGATCACGCTGGACTTCGGCACGCAGTGGCGGGCATACCAGCGGCCGGGCGCCCCGGACCTCTATCCCGAGGCGTTGCGGCCGGAACTGGACGCGCTGATGGCGGAGATCTTCCGCGACGTCAACAACGGCGTCTACCGGTGCGGGTTCGCGGTGACGCAGCAGGCGTACGACGAGGCGTTCACCAACCTGTTCGCCCGGCTCGACCTGCTGTCGCAACGGCTCACCGGGCAGCGCTACCTGATGGGCGACACGATCACCGAGGCGGACGTACGGCTGTTCACGACGCTGGTGCGCTTCGACGCGGCGTACCACGGGCACTTCAAGTGCAACCAGCGCAAGCTGACCGAGATGCCGGTGCTGTGGGCGTACGCCCGCGATCTCTTCCAGACGCCGGGGTTCGGCGACACCGTCGACTTCGACCACATCAAGCGCCACTACTACGGCACGCACCCGGCGATCAACCCGACCGGGATCGTGCCGCTGGGTCCCGACCTGTCCGGTTGGACCACGCCGCACGGGCGTGGCTGAACCGCTCCGGGCGGCGGCGGGGTTCGGGGCGGCGGCCTGCGCCGTCGCCGGCACGGTCGCGGTCACCGTCGCGGTGGTCGCCGGGCCCGGTCCGGGCCTGACCGGGTACGTCAGCGAGGCCGGCGTCGAATCCAGCGGGTACGCGTCGACGTACCGGCTGGGGATCTTCGTGCTCGCGGCCGGCCTGCTGCTGTTCGCGCTGGCCCTGCCGTGGGCGCCCGCCGGCGACCCGGCGGTGCGGGGCGGCGCGGGAAGCCGGGGCGGGCCGGCGATGCGGGTCGGTGGCGTCGTGTTGCCCGACCTGGTCCGCACCGCCGGGGCGCTGCTGGTCGCCAGCGCCGCCTGCACCGTGCTGTCCGGCGCGGTGACGTGCAGTGCCGGCTGCCCGCTGCCGCCGTTCGAGCCGGCGACGACCGCCGACCTGGTGCACGGTGCGGCCAGCATCGCCGCGGTCGCGTCGTGCGTCTTCGCGATGGTCGCGCTGGCCTGGTCGCCGGCCACCCCGCGGGCGTTGCGCCGGTTGTCGGCGGTCGCGGCGGCCGTGGCGCTGCCGCTGTCGGCCACGGTCGGGATCGCCATGCTCGTGCTGGGCCGCAGTTCCGTGGTCGCCCTGGTGGAACGGGTGCTGCTGGTCGAGGCGGCCGCCTGGGTGCTCGCCGGCGGCGTGCTGGTCGGGGTCGGGCGGCTCCGGTCCCGCCCCGCCAAGATGCGAAATTACGTAGGTACGTAATACTGGAGACATGTCGAAGGACGATCTCGCCGCCCGGGTGGCCGCCCTGGAGGAGGCGGTGGCCCGGCTGACCCGGCAGGCCACGCCGGAGCCGCGTACCGGCCCCACCGGCCCGGACACCTTCTGGGCGCTGGAAGGACTGCGCGACCGGCTGCCGCCGCAAGCCGAGGCCGGCGCCGTACTCTTCACCGGCACCGTCGACCTGCCCACCGGCGAGCACTACGAGTGGCAACTGGGCCGGCCGGTCGACGACCTGCTCGGCACCGACTGGTCCGAACACGCCGGCACCCTCGCCGCGCTCGGCCACCCGGTACGCCTGCTCCTGCTGCGCCAGGTGCTGCTCGGCTGCCGTACGACCGCCGAACTGGCCGAACAGGAAGGGCTCGGCACCACCGGTCAGCTCTACCACCACCTGCGCCAGCTCGTCGGCGCCGGCTGGCTGCGCCCGTCGTCGCGGGGCCACTACACGGTGCCGCCCGAGCGGGTGGTGCCGCTCCTCACGATCCTGACGGCGGCGACCCGATGAAGATCACCCGACCACTGGTCGCCGCCGCCCTGACCGGGCTGGTCGCGGCCGGGCTGGCGACCTTCGCCGCCCCCTCACCCGCCGGGCTGGCCGGCGACCGCACCGGCGACACCGGACCCGCCACCCGGGTCCGGGACGCTGTCGACGACCCCGCCGGCTACCGCGGCCTCGCCGTCGCCACCGTCGACGGCGGCCAGGTACGGGTCGCCGGGATCGGCGAACGCGGCACCGCCGGCGGCGACGTCGACGCCGGCACCCGGTTCGAGTCCGGCTCGCTCACCAAGGTCATGACCGGCATGCTCCTCGCCGACCTGGTCGCCGACGGCGTCGTGACGCCCGACGACACGCTGCGGCAACTGTTCCCCGGCCGCGCCTTCGAGGACCCGGCCGTCGGCGACGTCACCCTGGCCGAGCTGGCCGGTCACACCTCCGGGCTGCCCCGGCTGGCCCCCGCGCCCGGCGGGCCACTGAGCACCGTCGTCGCGGCGGTCCGCGGCACCGACCCGTACGCCGGGCAGGACGCCACCCACGTACTCGACGCGTTGTCCGGCACCCGGGTCCGCGACCACCGGGGTGAGGTGACGTACTCCAACTTCGGCATGGCGGTGCTCGGCCTGGCACTCGCCGAACGGGCCGGTACCGCCTACCCGGAACTGCTGCGCCAGCGCCTGCTCGACCCGCTCGGCATGACCGCGACCGGTTTCGTCGGCGAAGGCGATCCGCTGCCGGCGGGTGCCGCGACCGGCGGCACCGGTGCGGGTCGCCCCATGCGGGCGTGGCGGGCCGGCGGGCTGGCCGCCGCCGGCATCGGCATGTGGACGACCGCGCACGACCTGGCCCGGTTGCTGGCCGCGACGATGGCCGGAACCGCGCCGGGCGCCGACGCGACCACCCCCAGGTACGGCCCGGACGACGAGCGGATCGGGTACGGCTGGTTCACCACCCGGTACGACGACCGCGAGATCGTCTGGCACAACGGCGCGACCGGCGGCTTCAGCACGTACGTCGGGTTCGAGCGGGCGACCGGCCGGGGCGTGGTGCTGCTCGGCAACACCGACCGTGGTGTCGAGGCGGTCGGGCTGCGACTGCTCGGCGTCGACCGGCCGACCGACGGCCCGGACGCCAACTGGCTGCTGATCGCCGTCACCGTCGTACTGCTGGTCGGCGGCGGGCTCGGCCTGGTCGCGACGGCGACCGGCACCGGCAGCACCTGGCGGCCCGCACCGGACCGGCTCGGGCTGGCCGGCGGCGTGCTGTCGGCGGCGGCGTCGCTGGTGCTGGCGCACCGGGCGGGGGCGTGGCTCGACGTTCCGGCGGTGTTGTGGCCGGTGGCGGTCGGGTTCGCGGTCGCCGGCGTGGTGCTGGCGGTGTTCCGATTGCCGGGCCTGCCGGTGACCGGCCGGGGCACGCCCTGGGTGCGCTGGACCGGCGCGGCGATCGGCGCGGTCGTGAGCGGCGGGCTGATCCTCGCGGTGGCGATCCTGACCTGATCGCCGCTGTCCCCTACTTGGCCGCCTCCAGGGTCGGTGCCGGCTGGGCGGCCGGGCCGGGGGTGGCCGCCGACGTACCGAGCCGCTCGTAGAGCATCCCGCCCTGGTGGGCGAGGGCACCGACGACGGTGGGCACGATCGGCAGGATCCAGTCGGCGACGATGCCGCGGTGCGGCAGGTTGAGGATCAGCACCGCGGCGGCGGCGCCGCCGAACCCGTGCGCCAGGGCGCGCCACACGGCGCGACCGGTGTGGCCGACGGCGGCCCGCCGGGCGGCCCGGTCGCCGAGGTCGGGGAAGCCGGCCAGGGCACGGGCGTCCCGGCGGCCGAAGTTGACCCCGGCCACCCCGCCGGCCACCGACGTGCCGACGACGGTCGCGGCCAGCAGGTCCCGGGCCAGCAGCAGGAGCAGCCCGAACGCCAGCGCTCCGAGCCCGAGGGCGACGGCGGCGCGGATCCACTCCCGCTTGTCGCCCGGATACCAGTAGTACTTGGTGGTGCCCTCGGAGACCTGCTTGACGATCCGCCCCATTTCGGCCCCTCACCTCGCTGACCGTAACCCGTTCCCTCAACGATCGTTACGAAGCGTAGGCATCAGCGGGATCACCTGGCTGGCAGCATACTGAAAATAGCTACCATTCTCCCAAATGGCGGGAAACCGGTCAGAAGAGGACGGTTGCGAACGTGCCCACCGAACGGAAACCACACCGCTCGTACACCCGGCGGGCCGGCACGTTGTAGTCGTTGACGTAGAGGCTCACGGTCGGGGCGACCCGGCCCGTCGCGTCGCGCATCACCGCCGACATCGCCGCCGTCGCGATCCCCCGCCCCCGCCACTCCGGAGCGACCCAGACCCCCTGGATCTGCGCGGTGCGCCGGGTCACGACGGCCAACTCCGCCTTGAAGACCACCTCACCGTCGACGACCTTCACGTACGCCCGCCTGGCGCGTACCAGGTCGAGCACCCGGCGCCGGTAGCCGCGCCCGCCGTCGTCGACCAGCGGCGACGCGCCGACCTCCTCGGTGTACATCGCGACCGCCGCCGGGAAGAGCAGGTCCATCTCGTCGGAGCGGGCCAGCCGCACGTCGGGGTCGGGGCGCACCGGTGCCGGACCCTCCGCGGCCAGCAACGGCTGGTTCGGGCGTACGTCCCGCGCCGGTCCCCACCGGCTCTCCAGCCGCTCCCACAGGCCGAGCACCGCGTCGGCGCGGCCGACGATGGAGGAGCAGAGCCGTTCCTCGGAGCCGATCCGCTCGGCGAAGGCGGCGACCGCGGGTTTCGAGGCGAGAATCGGGGTCAGGTGGCCGCCGAGCCAGCACAGCGACTCCACCTGGCGGCGCGAGCCGTAGCCGAAGATCCGCCCGTCGGCCCGCCACCAGGAGAGGCCGTGCGCGGCGACCCGCTCGGCGACCTGGGCGGCGGCGAACGGGTCTAGGTCGAGGAGCCTCTCGACCGCACCGCGCTCGGTCTCCCCGAGCTGCCGTACGGGCACCATGAGCACGCTTACCAGCGTGCCAGATTCGCGGCGCCCAGGTGCGGTCAGCCGCCAACTCCCCACTCCCCCCTCGACGATCCCCGTGATCAGGGACCAAGTCGGGCGTGATGCCGGCGTGTCGTGGTTCGAATCCCCTGATCACCGGGATCAAGAAGCCCGGCCTCGCGTGGTGGACGTCTCTGTCGTCTTGTCGGCGATAGTTTTCCGATATATCGTCGAGCCATCAACGACAGTCTGAGGGGAGACTGAAATGGGATTCCGACGCGATTTCCACGCGGCCCACGAGGGCCGGATGCGGGGCTTCCGGCCGTTCCCGCCCGGCGGCTTCGGCCCCGGGTTCGGCGCCGGCTTCGGCGCGGGACCGGGCTTCGGTCCAGGACACGGTCACGGCCGGGGGCGCGGGCGGGGCCGGCGGCCCAACGTCCGCACCGCCGTGCTCGCCCTGCTCACCGAGCGGCCCATGCACGGTTACGAGATGATCCAGGAACTCGACCAGCGCACCGGCGGGGCATGGCGCCCGAGCCCCGGGTCGATCTATCCGACGCTGCAACTGCTGGAGGACGAGGGCCTGATCGTCGCCAGCACCGAGGAGTCCGGCGGCGGGCGCAAGCGGTTCGCGCTCACCGAGGCCGGACGGGAGGAAGCGGCCACGGCGGCCGAGGCTCCGCCGTGGGCGGAGTTCGAGGAGAGCGTCGGTAGCTGGCAGGACATCCGCGACGCCAGCATGCAGGCGATGCAGGCGCTGCGGCAGGTGATGACGACCGGCACCGACGACCAGCGGGCCCGCGCGGCCCAGGTGCTCGACGAGACCCGGCGCAAGCTCTACGCGATCCTCGCCGAGGAGAAGTGAGCACGCTTCCGGGTTCCTCACCGCCATGATCGCGGTGATCAGGGACTAGGGCGGGCGTGTCGTCGGCGTGCCGCGGTCACCAGCCCCTGATCACCGGGATCTCGCAGCCGCGGCCGACCATCGCCCACGGCGGTGGCGGCTGCCGGCCGTCGGCCACGGGTGGCGGCTGCCGGCCGCGGGGGTGAGGGCGCCTGCCGGCACGGTGCCCGGCCCGGACAGCGGAACGGCCCGCCACCATCGGTGGCGGGCCGTCGGCGGATCCGGCGTGGGTCAGTGGACCGTCACGGACGGGGCGCTGACCAGGTCACGCAGTTCTTCGGGAAGCTCGGCGCCCATCTCGTCGGCGAGCCGGATCGCCTCCTCGACCAGGGTCTCCACGATCTGCGACTCCGGCACGGTCTTGATGACCTGGCCCTTGACGAAGATCTGGCCCTTGCCGTTGCCGGAGGCCACCCCGAGGTCGGCCTCCCGGGCCTCCCCCGGGCCGTTGACGACACAGCCCATGACCGCCACCCGCAACGGCACCGGCAGCCCCTCGAGGGCGGCGGTGACCTGCTCGGCCAGGGTGTAGACGTCGACCTGGGCCCGGCCGCAGGACGGGCAGGAAACGATCTCCAGACCCCGCTCGCGCAGCCCGAGCGACTCCAGGATGGCGTTGCCGACCTTGATCTCCTCGACCGGCGGGGCGGACAGCGACACCCGGATCGTGTCCCCGATCCCCTCGGCCAGCAGGGCGCCGAACGCCACCGCCGACTTGATCGTGCCCTGGAACGCCGGCCCGGCCTCGGTGACGCCCAGGTGCAGCGGGTAGTCACACTGCTCGGCGAGCTGCCGGTAGGCCCGCACCATCACGACCGGATCGTTGTGCTTGACGGAGATCTTGATGTCACGGAAGCCGTGCTCCTCGAAGAGCGAACACTCCCACAGCGCCGACTCGACCAACGCCTCGGCGGTGGCCTTGCCGTGCTTGGCGAGCAGACGCTTGTCGAGCGAGCCGGCGTTGACCCCGATCCGGATCGGGATGCCGGCCGCCGAGGCCGCCGCGGCGATCTCCTTGACCTTGTCGTCGAACTGCCGGATGTTGCCGGGATTGACGCGTACGGCCGCGCAGCCGGCGTCGATCGCGGCGAAGACGTACTTCGGCTGGAAGTGGATGTCGGCGATCACCGGGATCTGCGACTTCTTCGCGATGGCCGGCAGCGCCTCGACATCGTCCTGCGACGGCACGGCGACCCGGACGATCTGACAGCCGGACGCCGTCAGCTCGGCGATCTGCTGGAGGGTGGAGTTGACGTCGGCGGTGAGCGTGGTGGTCATCGACTGGACCGACACCGGGGCGCCGCCTCCGACCGGCACCTGGCCGACCATGATCTGGCGGCTGTGTCGGCGCGGGGCGAGCGGCGGGGGCGGTACGGCGGGCATGCCGAGGCTGACTGCGGTCACTGGGTACTCACCTTGAGAAGAGCGTGATCGGATTTATCACGTCGGCGGTGACGGTCAGCAGCGTGAAGGCACCACCGACGAGGATCACCACGTATGTGACTGGCATGAGTTTGAAGTAGTCGACCCGCCCCGGATCCGGCTTGCCGAGCCGTGCGAAGAGCCACGAGCGGGCCCGCTCGAACCAGGCGATCGCGATGTGCCCGCCGTCGAGCGGCAGCAGGGGCAGCAGGTTGAAGACACCGACGAAGAAGTTCAGCGAGATGAAGAGCAGGACGAAGATCTCCCACGCGTCGTTCTCGACCGCCTCGCCGCCGAGCCGGCTGGCGCCGACGACGCTGATCGGGGTGTCCTGGTCGCGCTGGTCGCCGGTGATCGCCGCCCACAGCGCCGGGATCTTCTCGGGGATGCGCTGCATCGCCCGGACGGTGCCGACCGCCATGTCGCCGGTGTATTCGGCGGTGGCCCCGATCGCCTCGATCGGACCGTACGTGACCATCAGCGGAACCCCGGGGGGCGGCACCGGGCCGGCGACACCGAGCGCGGAGACGGTGACGGCGGCACCCTCGGGGTTGTCCAGCGGGGTTCGCTGCACGGCCGCGAGGTCGGCGGTCACCTGGCCCGGCACGCCGGCGCGCTCGTAGCCGATGGTGGCCTGACCGGGCGGCAGTCCGCGGACGACGTTGACCAGGTCGGTGTAGGTGGCGACCGGGGTGCCGTTGATCGAGGTGATCTTGTCGTCGTCCCGGAGGCCGGCCTGGCGGGCCGGGCCCGCCGGATCGCTCGGCAGGCACTCGCGCGACTCGTTGGCCACGACGACACAGTCAGTGATCTTCACGTGGGCGGGAAGCGGACCGGCGAGGGCCTTGTTGGGCAGTCCCATGAACATGGCGGCCAGCCACAGCGCAACGATCGCCAGCATGAAGTGCGTCGCCGAGCCGGCGCCCATCACGATGGTGCGCTTCCAGACCGGGTAGCGCCACATCACGCGGTGCTCGTCGCCCGGCTCGACGTCGTCGTCCTGCGGGGTCATCCCGACGATCTTGCAGAATCCGCCGAGCGGGATGGCCTTGAGTCCGTACTCGGTCTCACCGCGCCGGAACGAGAAGATGGTGGGGCCGAAGCCCACGAAGTAGCGGCTGACCTTCATGCCGAACTTCTTGGCGGTGAGCATGTGCCCGGCCTCGTGCAAACTCACCGAGACAAGGATGGCCAGGGCAAACAGCACAACCCCGAGCAGGTACGCCATCAAGCTCCCTCCGCAGACGCCCCGATGATTTGCCGCGCCTGCGCCCGTGCCCAGGTCTCCGCGGCGAGCACGTCCTCGACGGTACCCGGTTCGGCGAAATCGGGGGCCGCCCCGAGCACCCGCTCGAGTGTGTCGACGATGCCGAGGAACGGTAGCCGACCGGCGACGAACGCGGCCACGCACTCCTCGTTGGCGGCGTTGTAGATCGCCGGGCGGCAGCGGCCGGCCTCGCCCGCCGCCTTCGCCAGCCGTACGGCCGGGAACGCCTCGTCGTCGAGCGGGGCGAACTCCCAGGTGTGCGCGGCGGTCCAGTCGACGGCGGCGGCCGCTCCCGGCACCCGGTCTGGCCAGCCCAGGGCCAGCGCGATCGGCAGTTTCATGTCCGGCGGACTGGCCTGGGCCAGGGTGGAGCCGTCGACGAACTCGACCATGGAGTGGATCACCGACTGCGGGTGGACCATCACCTCGATGTCGGCGTACGGCACGTCGTAGAGCTCGTGTGCCTCGACGACCTCCAGCGCCTTGTTGACCATGGTCGCCGAGTTGATCGTGACGACCTGCCCCATGTTCCAGGTCGGGTGGGCCATCGCCTGCTCGACGGTGACCCCGGTCAGCTCCTCGCGGCGCCGCCCGCGGAACGGGCCGCCGCTCGCGGTCAGCACCAGCCGGCGCACCTCTTCGCGGGAGCCGCCGCGCAGGCACTGCGCCAGGGCCGAGTGCTCGGAGTCGACCGGCACGATCTGCCCGGGGCGGGCCAGCGCGGCCTTCACGAGCGGGCCGCCTGCGACCAGCGACTCCTTGTTGGCCAGGGCGAGGGTCCGCCCGGCGCGCAGGGCCGCCAGGGTCGGCGCGAGCCCGAGCGAGCCGACGACCGCGTTGAGCACGATGTCGGCCGGCAGCTCGGCCAGCTCGGCCATCGCCGACGGGCCGGCCACGATCTTCGGGATCTTGAAGCCGCCGGCGGGGTAGTCGCGCCGGGCCGCCTCGGCGTAGAACGCCAACTGCAGGTCCTGGGCGGCGGACGCCTTGGCCACGCCCACCACCTCGACGCCGAGTTCCAGCGCCTGGGCGGCGAGCAGGGCGACGTTGCCGCCGCCCGCGCCGAGCCCGACGACCCGGAACCGGTCGGGTGCGTGGCGGACGATGTCGATGGCCTGCGTGCCGACCGAGCCGGTCGAGCCGAGCAGGACGATGTCGCGGGGTGAACTCACGCCGCCCATTGTGGCCGAGCGGGATTGGGAGCCGGTGGGGAGCCGCCCTCGATCAAGGGCCGGCCAGCGTACGGGCGTGCGGACGGCCGGGTCGGGGAATGAAGGAGTGATGGAATCCGGCTGGAGGTGGCCGCGCCGGTTGGCCCGCGCGGCGTTGCGGCCGGTCCGGGGCCGGGACCTGGCACTGCACGCGGCGGCGATCACGTTCTACGGCGCGGTGGCGGTGGTGCCGGTGGCCCTTCTGGCGGTCTGGGCGACCGGCCTGGTCGCCGGCGCCGACCGGGTACGACGGCTGGCCGGTCACGCGATCGAGACCCTGCCCGACCAGATCGGCGCCGACCGGGCCGCCGCCGCGCTGATCGACGCCGGGCTGGGGCTGACTCCCCTGTTCGCACTGGCCGCCCTCCTGCCGGCGTCGCTGTACGGCGAAGGGCTGCGTCGGGCGTTCGGGTCCGTCGCCCGCCCGGCGCCACCGGCCGGGCGGCTGATCGGCTGGCGTGGCCGGTTGCTGCTGTTGCCGGTCCTGGCCGCCGCGCCGGCGCTGCTGTTGTCGGTGCTGCTGACACTGCCACTGACCACCGGGCTGGTCGGCGAGGGCGGCTGGGCCGGCGTACTCGGGGTGGTGCTGTCCTTCCTCGCCGTCTGGCTGGGGCTGACGCCGGTGCTGGTCTGGGTGTTCCGGGTGGTCGGGCCGGCCCGGCCGGACTGGGCGTCGACCGCCGTCGTCGGCTCGTTCACCGCGGCCAACCTGTCCGGCTTCCTGCACGGGTTCGTCCTCTTCTGCTCGCTGCCGCTGGATCTCGGCGTACCGTTCGGCGGCTTCGACGGGATCGGCGCGGTCGTCGCGGTGCTGCTGTGGCTGTACCTCTTCCACGTGATCGTGCTCACCGGCTATTCGGCGACGCTGGCGGGCAGCGCCCGGTGGGTCCGGCGGGCCACCGGTGGCGCCGACCGCCCCATCGCGCCGGTGGTTCCGGCCGGCCGGAACCGGGATCGGGAACGGATAGTCTGTTAGAGCCGGTTAGCGCAGTGAACGGCGTTCATCCGGCGACGCGGCCCGTGGCGACGAGGAGGTGGCGGTTGACGACGGCACCGACGCGACGCGAACGCCTTCGTACGGCGACCGTCACCGAGATCAAGGAGGGGGCCCGCCGACTGCTGAGGGCCGGCGGGCCACCGGCGATCTCGCTGCGGGCCATCGCCCGTGACATGGGCATGACCGCCCCGGCGATCTACCGGTACTTCCCCAGCCTCGACGCGCTCACCGCCGCCCTCGCCGGCGACCTGTACGACGAGGTGCGTACGACCGTCGAGGCCGCCCGGGACGCCGCCGGGGCGGACCCGCTCGCGCAACTGCTGGACATGGCCCGGGCGTTCCGGCGCTGGGCGGTGACCCACCCGGACGAGTTCACACTGATCATGGGTCACCCCGCCGGTGGGACCGGAGTGTCCGAGGCGGCCTGCGTCGACGCCGGGCACCCGGGCGCCCGGCTCGGCGCCACGTTCCTGCGGCAGCTGACGGTGCTGTGGGAACGCGCCCCGTTTCGCGCGCCGGCCGGAGAGGCGCTGGAGCGGTCGCTCGCGCCGCTGCGCAGCCGGCACGGCGAGGTGCCGGTGGAGGTCGCATACCTGTTCCTCGCCGCCTGGACCCGCCTCTACGGCCTGGTCGCGATGGAGGTGTTCGACCACCTGGGGTGGGCCGTCACCGATCCCGAACCCCTCTTCGAGGCCGAACTGGCCAGCCTGGCCGAGCAGCTCCGCTCCCCCACGAAGATCCCTTGATCGCATAGCCGGGCATCGCAGTGAGACGGCCCGCGCCGTTACGCTGCCGGGCATGAATGAGCGGTCGAGCGCCCAACTGCCCTCCCGTGCCGACGTGGTCGTCGTCGGCGCCGGCCACAACGGTCTGGTCTCCGCCGTCCTGCTGGCCCGCGCCGGCCTCGACGTGGTGGTGCTGGAGGCCGCGCAGGTCGTCGGCGGAGCCGCCCGCACCGAGCGGCCGTTCGCCAAGGTCCCCGGCCTCGGCCACTCCACCGGTTCCTACCTGCTCGGCCTCATGCCGCCGGAGCTGATCACCGAACTCGGTGTCGAGATCCCGGTCCTGCGCCGCGATCCGCACTATTTCCTGCCGACGCCGGGCGGTGCCGGCTCGCCCTACCTGCTGTTCGGATCCGACCGGGCGGCGACCCGCGAGCAGATGGCGGCCTTCTTCTCGCCCGCCGACATCGCCGCCGACGACGCGATGCAGGCCGAGTTGGCGGCCCTACGGAAGGACCTCGCGCCGGCCTGGCTGGCCGAGCCGTCCGCCGTCGAGGAGACCGCGCAGCGATACGTCCGGCCGGCGCTGCGGCAGGTCTTCGTCGACCTCGTACGCGGCTCGGTCGCCGACTACCTGGCCCGGTTCGAGTTCCGGTCCCAACTGCTGGTCGCCATGTACGCGGTGACGGATGGCCTCTCCGGCCTCAACGCCGGTCCCGACGATCCCGGCACCGGGCACAACTTCCTGGTGCACAACATGTGCCGGCTGCCGGGGGCCGACGGCACGTGGATGATCGCCCGGGGCGGGATGGGCACGGTGTCGCGCACCTTCGCCGACGCGGCCCGCGCCGCCGGGGCACAGATCTTCACCGGCACGCCGGTCAGGTCGGTCACCGTCGATGGCGGCGCGGCCAGCGGTGTGGTGCTGGCCGACGGCCGTACGGTCGGCGCGCGGGTGGTGCTCGGCGCCTGCGATCCCTACCGGCTGATCGACCTGGTGCCCGACAACGCGCTGCCGGCCGAACTGACCGCCCGGATGGCGGCGGCCCGGCGACCGGGCAGCACACTGAAGATCAATCTCGCGCTCTCCGGGCTGCCGCGCTTCGCCTGCCTGCCGGACGACGCGCCCAGCCCTTTCGGCTCGACGATCCACCTGCTGCCCGGTTCGGCGTCGCTGGTCGGTGACGGGGCGGGCGAGTCGCCGATGGCGGCGCTGCGCGCCATGTGGGCCGACGTGCAGGCCGGCCGCCTGCCCGAGGAGCCGACGATGGAGTGGTACCTGCACACCACGGTCGACCCCTCGTTGCAGGACCCCGCCGGCCACCACTCGTCGGCGCTGTTCGTGCAGTCGGTGCCGTACGAGCTTGCCGACGGGACCTGGGCCGACGCCCTGCCGTCCTACGTGGACAAGCTGCTCGCGGTCTGTGAACGCTACGCCCCCGGCACCGGTGAACTGGTCGCCGACATGATGCCGCTGACGCCGCCCGGCATCGAGGAGCACTTCGGCATCACCGGCGGGCACATCCACCACGTCGACAACACGGTGTCGTTCACCGACCGGATGCCTTACGCGACCGGGCTGGACGGCCTCTACGCCGGCAGCGCCGGCTGCCATCCGGCCGGCAGCGTCATCGGAGCGGCCGGCCACAACGCGGCGAAGCGGATCCTCGCCGACCTGGCCACCTGAGCGCACGCTGGCCACCTGAACGCACGGCAGCCGGCGGGCAGCGGGCAGCGGGCGAGTCTCGGGCGTGTCGCTACCGAAGATCCCTGATCACCCCAGGTCGGACCGGAAATCGGCCCGACCTGGCGGCCAACCGGTTGACAAACCCCTGTTAGTGCCCGCAACTCCGGACACACTGCGTTGAATGGGCAAAAGCGCCGAGTTCAGGCCGACCCCGAACTCGCGCGAAGCCGGAGAGAGTGGCCTCCCCGCACCGGACGGCCACTCTCTCCGTTTCGCTCTCTCCACCTGGTCACGTGCCGGCCGGCGCGCAGTTCCGCTCCACGCGGTCGCGCCGGCTGGCGCGCACGGCACCCGCCGTCAAGAGGCGGACGCGGTGACGAGTCAGCCGGCCGCCGGGTCGGCGGGAGCCGGTTCTGCCTCGGCTGGTGCCGGCGTCCCGGCGCGGCGGGCCCGGACCTCGTGGCCGACGCTGGTCAGACAGCGCCCGCTGGGCAGGTCGAACCGCCAGCCGTGGAGCTGGCAGGTCAACTGGTTGCCCTCCACGATCCCGAACCGGGTCAGGTCCGCCTTCAGGTGCGGGCAGCGACGCTGCACGATCCAGTCGCCCAGCTTGATGTCCTCGGCGTCCGGCTTCTGTTCGGCATACCAGCCCTCGGCGTACTGGAGGCGCTCCTCCGACAGGCACTTGAAGAACGCGTAGACGAACTCGTTGTACTGCCCGATCCGGGCGGCGGAGAACCGGCAGGACAGGAACAGCGAGTTGACCCAGTCGACCTCACCTGAGTGCAGCAGTTGCTCGATCAGGGCGCGCTCGGTGCGGAATCGGTAGCGGACCTTTTCGTCGGCGTACGGGCGAACCTGCTTGCCCGGGAAGTCCACGACGACCGACTCGATCGACTCGCCGTCGTAGCCGACCAGGTCGAACCGGACCGGGCCACCGACGCCCTTGGCGAGGTAGACCGACTCCTCGAGCAGCGGCTCGATCCGCCGCTTCATCTCCTTGAGCACGTCGACCTCGGGGTGCCGCCAGGACTGCTTCGCCGCCTCGATCACCGGCCGCTGCCGCTCCTGGTATTCGCGCAGGTGCTGTTCCTTGTTGGCGAAGAACTCGTCGAGGTCCGCCACCGGGTGCTCGGTGCGCGCCCCACCGTCGGCGGTCAGCTCGGTGACCGTGCCGGGCAGCAGCACGATCGCGTTGCTGCCGCCGACCTTGGCGTATTCGCGCAGGAAGTCGGACTGGTCGGGGAAGATGTTGCCCTCGTCGCCGTGGATGTCGTTGAACTGCCACAACTCGTCGTCGAGGAAGCACGGCGGACCGGCGATCGGGAAGACGTGCGACGCCTTCAGGTCGTCGATGTAGCGCCAGGTGCGGTCGTACTGCCGCTCCCGCTTCTGCTTGCCGAACGCGGTCTTGGCCGCGTTGGGCAGCTCGTAGACCATCGGGTACCAGATAGCGCCGGAGAACTGGAGCAGGTGCGCGTGCACATGTCCGAGTTCGGCGAACATGGTCAGGTCGGTCGGTCGGGCGTCGTTCTGGTTGAGCAGCCGGACGCCGTCGTACTCGACCCACAGCGACGAGTCCCCGATGGGGCCGTCGGTGGGCGACGTCAGCGCCTGGATCAGCACCTTGAGGCCGCCGTCGAGTTCGGTCACCTCGTTGGTCTTGGTCCGGATGAACCGGGTGAAACCCACCTCGCGCAGCTCGTCCTCGAGTTCCGAGGTCGGATACTCCGGCAGCAGCACCGTCGCCTTCTTCGAGATGAAGCGGCGCAGGTGCGCCGCGTCGAAGTGGTCACGGTGCAGGTGCGAAACGTAGAGGTAGTCGACGTCGCCGAGCGTCTCCCAGTCGAGTTGGGAGTTGTCCGGGAAGGGAAACCAGGAGGCGAAGTAGGCCGGGTTGACCCACGGGTCGCACAGGATGCTGCCCGCGGCCGTGTCGATCCGCATGCTGGCGTGCCCCGTACCGGTCACTCGCACCGCACAGACCTCCTAGATCAAGACCATCAAGGTGTACGGCAAAACGCTACCGGAGCCGGCGGTGCCGCGGTTCGCCGACGCCACCGAACGGGTCGTACGGCCCACTGGCGGCGGGCCGGGTGGCCCGTGCCAGACTCTTACCCAGATCGCATCACCTGGGAAAGGACCTCACCGTGGCGGGAAGCGAGCCGGTAACCTCACCCGACCAGCGCAAGCCGGGCCACCGCAAGGCGGGCCAGATCGGTGCGGTGGTGTCCGCACTGCTGCTGCTGTCGATGGTCATCGGTAACCACGAGGGCCGCGTCGAGGACATCTGGCTGGTCGGCCTCGCCGCGCTGCTGCTGCTCATCGTCGTCGGCGACATCGTGCTGCGCCGCAACGGCCTGCGTAACTGACACCGGCCGCTCCGCGCCGCGACCACCCTCGCGGCACCAGCCGTCGGCCCGTGCCGGGTCGCGGCACCAGACCGGCCCCGGAAACACACAGGGCCCGTTCCGGTACGTACCGGAACGGGCCCATCGTGCGTGCGGCTCAGTGCCGGCGCAGGATGTCCTGGACCTCCTTGAGTGCCGCCTCGACCTCGGCCTCGAAGTAGCCGCCCGGCACCAACTCGAACCGGGTGTTGTCCAGGGCGGCCGGGTCGACCGGCATCGGGCCACGGCCGGACATCGCCATGAGGATCCCGTCGAAGAGCCGGTCGACCTGCACCGGGTCGTATCCGCTGCCGAAGCGGCGAACCTGGAAGGTACGCCGGATCTCGTCGACCCGCTGCGCGTCGCCACCGGCGGGCGGCGGGCCGCCGAACGGCGGCCGGTCCAACGGCGGCGGACCGTCGAACTGGGGCCGGTCCAACGGCGGCGGACCGTCGAACTGGGGCCGGTCCAACGGCGGCGGACCGTCGAACTGGGGCCGGTCGTAGGGCGGCCGCTCCAGCGGCGGGCGGTCGACCGGCGGGCCGTCGAACGGCGCGCGGGCCACCGGTGGGCGATCGTAGGGGGGCCGGTCCGGCGGCGGGCCGGCCGGTCCGGTACGCGGGCCGGCGGCGCGCGGGTCACGGTCGGGCATCCGGATCTCGGCGGTCATGTCCATGCGGCCGTGCCGGCCGGGCTCGAAACCGTCGAACCGGTCATCGGGCTCGTCGAACCGGCGCGGGCCGGCACCCGGCGGAGGACCCGCCGGGCCGGGCGGGCCGTCGTAGCCGCGGGGGCCGTCGTAGCCACCGCCGAACGACCCGGTGGGCTCGTCGTAGCGACCGTAGGGGTCGCCGGGCGGCGGGCCGGCCGGTGCCGGCATCGCGCGGGGCGGCGGGGCGGACCCGACCGGAGGCATCCGGTCGGGTCCGGGCGGACCCATCCGGTCCGGCGGCCCCATCCGGTCGGGCGGGCCGAGACGGTCGGGCGGGCCCATCCGGTCGGGCGGGCCGAGACGGTCCGGCGGACCCATCCGGTCGGGGGCCTTACGGTCGGGCGGGCCGCCACGGTCGAACCGCTCGACGGCGCGGGGCTCCGGCGCGTGGGCCGGGCCGCCGCGCTCCTCGAACTCGGCGAGCTGCCGCTCCACCCGGTCGAGGTGCAGGTCCACCTGCCACTCGTCGTAGCCGCCGAACCGGACCCGGAAGACCACGTCGTGGACCTCCTGCGAGGCGACCGGCGAGCCCACCGGCTCACCGGCGAGCGTGGCCTCGACCCGGTCGAGGAAGGTGTCCACCTCGTCGACCTTGTAACCCCGACGGAGCGCCTTACGCCGGAAACGCTGACCCTGACTCGCCACTATGTCTCCTGGTTCGCTCGCTCGTCACGCCTGGTCACCCGGCAACCGGCCGGCGGGCCCGGGCCGGCCCGCACGCCAACTGTGCCATTCTGACGCCCATCCGCCGCGCCGGCAGCGGTCGTGGGTCCGCCCGTTCCGCCCGCTCACCGGTCCACCTCGGCGGCGGCGAGCTGCCCGCAGGCGCCGTCGATCTCCTGGCCACGGGTGTCGCGTACGGTCGTCGAGACGCCGGCCTGGCGCAAGCGGCGGACGAACTCCCGCTCCACCGGCTTGGGGCTGGCGTCCCAGCGGCTGCCGGGGGTCGGGTTGAGTGGGATGAGGTTCACGTGGGCCAGCCGCCCAGCCAGCAGCCGGCCAAGAAGGTCGGCTCGCCACGGCTGGTCGTTCACCTCTTTGATCATCGCGTATTCGATCGATACCCGGCGCCCCGTCCGGTCGGCGTAGGCCCACGCCGCGTCGAGCACCTCGGCGACCTTCCAGCGCTGGTTGACCGGCACGAGTTCGTCGCGCAGCTCATCATCGGGCGCGTGCAGCGACAGCGCAAGGGTGACCGAGAGGTCTTCGTCGGCGAGCCGGCGCATCGCCGGGACCAGCCCGACGGTGGAGACGGTGATGTGCCGCTGGGACAGCCCGAGCCCCTCCGGTGCCGGTGCACAGAGCCGGCGTACGGCCGCCACGACCCGGGCGTAGTTGGCCAGCGGCTCCCCCATGCCCATGAACACCACGTGCGACAACCGGGGTGGGGCGCCGGCGACCACACCGGAGGCGGCGACACCGGCGAGGTAGACGGCCTGGTCGACGATCTCGGCCGTCGAGAGGTTACGGGTCAGTCCGGCCTGCCCGGTGGCGCAGAACGGGCACGCCATCCCGCAGCCCGCCTGGCTGGAGATGCAGACCGTGACCCGGTCGGAATAACCCATGAGCACGCTCTCCACGAGCGCTCCGTCGTGCAGCCGCCACAGGGCCTTGCGGGTGGCCCCGTCGTCACAGGCCATCTCGCGTACGGGGGTGAGCAGGGTGGGCAGCAGCTCCGCCGCCAGCCGGTCCCGGGCGGCGGCCGGCAGGTCGGTCATCAGGGCCGGGTCGCGGACCAGCCGGCCGAAGTAGTGCGTCGACATCTGCCGGGCCCGGAAGGCGGGCTCGCCGAGTTCGGTGACGAGGGCCCGCCGGCCGGCGAGGTCGAGGTCGGCGAGGTGCCGGGGCGGCATCGAGGCCCGGCGGGCGGCACCGGGAGCCGGGCCGGGCGTGCCGGCGGGGCCGGCCGGGTCGGCGAAACCGGCGGGGCTGGTCGTGCCGGCAGTGCCGGTGGGGCTGATCGGGATCACTGGCAGGCTATTCATGGCCTGTCCAGTGTCCCACGCGCCGGCCGGACCACCCGGCCCCGAGGACCCCCAAACGTGCACCATCCCTCAGCCGGGTGGGGCGAACAGCGTCAGGAGGAAGTAGGCGGTCGGCACCGCGAAGAGGACCGAGTCGAGCCGGTCCATCAGACCGCCGTGCCCGGGCAGTAGGTTACTCATGTCCTTTATGTTGAGATCGCGTTTGATCATCGACTCGGCCAGGTCGCCGAGGACCGCGGCCACCGAGACCGCCACCCCGAAGACCGCTCCCCACCAGGGCGCTACATCGAGCAGGAAGTAGAGCAGCAGAGCGCTGCCGACGGCCGCGGCGGTCACCGAGCCGCCGAACCCCTCCCAGGACTTCTTCGGGCTGATCGACGGGGCCATCGGATGCCGGCCGAGGAGGACACCGACGGCGTAACCGCCGGTGTCGGACAGGACCACGGCCGCGAGGATGACGAAGATTCGCCAGTCACCGTCCGGCATGGCGGCCATCAGCGCGGCGAACCCGCCGAGGAACGGCACGTAGACCGCGATGAGCACGGAGGCGGTCAGGTCGCGCCGGTAGCCGGCCCACCCGTCGCCGATCCGCCACACGAGGGCGGCGAGCACCGTGACCACGAGCCCGAGAAGAAGCCCGTCCGGACCGACCTGCCAGGCCAGACCGGTCATGAGTACGCCGCCGGCGAGCAGCGGAACCATCGGTGGACGGGCGTCGACGGCGCGTACCGCGCGGGTCATCTCCCAGATTCCGACGCTGAACGCCAGCGCGATCACGACCAGGAACGCCGGCCGGTAGGCGAACAGGGTGCCGACGAGCACCGCGCCGAGGGTGACGCCGACCCCGATCGCGGCGGGCAGGTTGCGGCCGGCCCGGCTCGGCGGTTTCGGCCCGGCGGCCGTACCCGCGCGGCCGGCCCGGCGCTTCCCCGGCTGCCGTCGACGCGGCGGTTCCGACGGTTCCGGCGGCTGCACCACCGGGTAGGCGGCCGTCTGCGCGTCCGCGTCCACCATCGGGTAGGCGGCCGTCTGCTCGTCCACCACCGGCTCGGGATCGTCACCGGCACCCGGCGGGTACGCGGGGACGGCACCGTTCGTGTACCCGCCATGCCCACCGGGCGGCCGACCCGGTACGGCGTACCCGTTGCCGTTACGCGGCGGCCAGTCGTCGGGGCTGGGCGACGGGTTGGCGTCGGGGCGCGAGTGCCGGGCGTAGGGATCGGGCGCGGCACCGGTGTGCCGCGCCCGATGTGCGTCGGTGCCCGATCCGGGATGAGGGTCGAGGTAGGACATCAGACCTCGAGCAGCTCGGTTTCCTTGTGCTTGACCAGCTCGTCGACGTGTGTCACGTAGCGGTGGGTGAGGTCGTCGAGTTCCTTCTCGGCACGGCGTCCATCGTCCTCGCCGGCCTCGCCGTCCTTGACGATGCGGTCCAGCTCTTCCTTCGCCTTGCGCCGCACGTTGCGGATCGCGACCTTGGCTTCCTCGCCCTTGTTGCGGGCCACCTTGATCATGTCGCGGCGCCGCTCCTCGGTCATCTGCGGCAGCAGGATCCGGAGCTGGTTGCCCTCGTTGTTGGGGTTGACCCCCAGGTCGGAGTCGCGGATCGCCTTCTCCATCGCCTGGAGTTGCGACGCGTCGTACGGCTTGATGATGGCCATCCGGGGCTCGGGCACACCCACCGACGCCATCTGGGTCAGCGGCGTGGGGGTGCCGTAGTAGTCGATGATGACCTTGGAGAACATCGCCGGGCTGGCCCGCCCCGTCCGGATCGCGCCGAACTCCTCTTTGGCGTGTTCGACCGCGCGGTCCATCTTCTCTTCGGCCTCGAGGAGCGTGTCGTCGATCACCTGCTCCGTCGCCTCCTTCTCTTGCTCGTAGGTCGTCGGACGGCCTAGGCCGTGATCAGGGTCCCGATCCGCTCGCCACCGACCGCCCGGATGATGGTGTCCTCGCCCTCCGCGCCGAACACCAGCATCGGCAGGCCGTTGTCCATGCAGAGGCTGAACGCCGCGGCGTCGGCGACCCGCAGGCCGCGGCTCAGCGCCTCGGCGAACGTGACGGTGTCGAGTCGGCGGGCATCGGGATCGGTGCGCGGGTCGGCGGTGTAGACGGCGTCCACACCGTTCTTGCTCATCAGCACCACGTCGGCACGGATCTCCAGCGCCCGCTGGGCAGCGACCGTGTCGGTAGAGAAATAGGGCATTCCGGCGCCGGCACCGAAGATGACCACACGGCCCTTCTCCAGGTGACGGATCGCCCGCAACGGGATGTAGGGCTCGGCGACCTGGGCCATCGTGATCGCGGTCTGTACCCGCGTCTCGATGCCCTCCTTCTCGAGAAAGTCCTGCAGCGCGAGGCAGTTCATGACGGTGCCGAGCATGCCCATGTAGTCGGCCCGGGCGCGGTCCATGCCACGCTTCTGCAACTCCGCGCCGCGGAAGAAGTTGCCGCCGCCGATCACCACGGAGACCTGCACCCCACGCCGGACGACGGTGGCGATCTGCCGGGCGACGGCCTGTACGACGTCGGGAGCGACGCCGACCTCCCCGCCGCCGAAGACCTCGCCGGACAACTTCAGGACGACCCGCCGGGACCGGCCGGGGGGTGGTGCGGTGGGATCGTCCTGCACAGCGGTCTGCTCATTCACGGTCTGCGTCATCCGACCCGCCTCTCATGCGCGGGGCAAGCCCGCCGCGCGGTGGCACCGGAGGGTGCCGCCGCCCACCTTATGGGACGAGGAGGCCGCGGTGCCTATCACGTACACCAGCGGCCTCCTCGGATTGTCTATACCCACGCGGCCGTCCCGCCCGCGAGGGGCGGGAGAACCGCACGGTCGGGCTCGGTCAGGCCTGGCCGACCTCGAACCGGACGAACCGCGTCACGTCGATGCCGGCCTCGCCGATGACCTGCTTGACCGACTTCTTGTTGTCGGTGACAGACGCCTGCTCCAGCAGGACGAAGTCCTTGAAGAAGGCGTTGACGCGACCCTCAATGATCTTGGAGATGGCAGCCTCGGGCTTGCCCTCCTCGCGGGCGCTCTGCTCGGCGATGCGCCGCTCGGACTCGACCGTCTCGGCCGGCACCTCGTCACGGGTGAGGAACTTCGGCCGCATCGCGGCGATCTGCATCGCCACGGCACGGGCGTCGGCGTCGCCCGCCTCGTCGGCCTTGCCGGCGTATTCGACCAGCACGCCGACCTGCGGCGGCAGGTCCTGCGCCTTGCGGTGCAGGTAGACGGCGACCGTGCCGTCGACCTTGGCGAAGCGGTTCAGCACGAGCTTCTCGCCGATCTTGGCCGACTGCTCGAGCACGGTGTCGGCGACGGTACGGCCGTCCGGCAGCGTCGACGCCAGCAGCGCCTCGGCGTCGGCGACGTCGGCCTGCTCGCCGTGCTCGACCAACTGCTGGGCCAGCGCGATGAAGTCGGCGTTCTTGGCGACGAAGTCGGTCTCGCAGTTGAGCTCGAGCAGCGCCTTGCCGGAGTGGGCCACGAGGCCGTTCGCGGCGGTGCGACCCGCACGCTTGTCGACGTCCTTGGCACCCTTGATCCGCAGGAGCTCGACAGCCTTGTCGAAGTCGCCCTCGGTCTCCGTGAGCGCCTTCTTGCAGTCCATCATGCCGGCGCCGGTGAGGTCGCGGAGCTTCTTGACGTCCGCGGCGGTGAAGTTGGACATGACTCTCTCTTCGATGTTTGAGGCTGTGGGTGGGGTGGTCAGTTGGGGATTACCCAATCCGGGGCGCACCGTGCCCTCGTACCCGATCGGGCGGGCCGGCCGCGGGTTCGCGTCCGGCCCGGCCCGACGGTGAGGTCACTCGGCGGCAGCCGCCGCGGGCTCGGCAGCCTTCTGCTCTTCGTCGGCCTTCTTCTCCGGCGTCTCCAGCAGCTCGCGCTCCCACTCGGCCAGCGGCTCGTCGGCCGCGACCACACCCGGCTCGGGCTTCTCGTCGGTGCCGCGCTGCCGTCCGGAGCGGGCGATCAGGCCGTCGGCGACCGCCGCGGCGATGACCTTGGTGAGCAGTTCGGCGGAGCGGATCGCGTCGTCGTTGCCCGGAATCGGGAAATCGACCTCGTCGGGGTCACAGTTCGTGTCGAGCACGGCGATCACCGGGATGCCCAGCTTGCGGGCCTCGTCAACGGCGATGTGCTCCTTCTTGGTGTCGACGACCCAGATCGCGGCCGGCACCTTCTGCATGTCACGCAGACCACCCAGGGTGCGGGTGAGCTTGATCTTCTCGCGGGAGAGCTGGAGCGTCTCCTTCTTGGTGTAGCCCTGCGCGGTGCCGCTGAGGTCGCCGATCGCCTCCAGCTCCTTCATCCGCTGGAGCCGCTTGTAGACCGTCTGGAAGTTGGTCAGCATGCCGCCCAGCCAGCGGTGGTTGACGTAGGGCTGGCCCACCCGGGTCGCCTGCTCGGCGATGGCCTCCTGCGCCTGCTTCTTGGTGCCGACGAAGAGGATGCTGCCGCCCTCGGCGACGGTGCCACGCACGAACTCGTACGCCTTCTCGATGTAGTCGAGGGTCTGGCGCAGGTCGATGATGTAGATGCCGTTACGCTCGGTGAAGATGAAGCGCTTCATCTTCGGGTTCCAGCGCCGGGTCTGGTGCCCGAAGTGGACGCCGCTCTCCAGCAGCTGACGCATGGTCACTACGGCCATGGTGGGGTGCTCCTTCTGTGGTCCCTGGTTGTCACGCCCGGCCGGCCGGCCGGGCATCCTGGCACCGGGTCGTCGGCCATGGCGGACCCGAACGGAGTCGGGACCAGGGGGCCGTCGCCCCACGGATGACCGCGGGGAGGGCGCGCGAGGTCGACCGCATGGCGGTCGCCAGTCGATAAGTGTACGCCCTGACGTGGCCGCTCCGGCCCCGACCCGTACCCGCCGGTGACCGGCGCCGGACCGACCCGGCTGGTGGCCCGGCCGGACGCCCGCGCCCGGCCGGACCCGGCTGGGGTCAGCCGGCCGCGAGCGCCGCCGCGACGAAGAGCACCAGGCCGACCGTGAGGTAGGCGGTCGGCGGCCGTAGCCAGGCACGACCCGGCTCGGCGAGCCCGGCCGCGCCGGTCGCCAGGGCGTAGAGGCCGGCACCGAACACCGGCAGCCCGAGGACCAGCATGACGCCCGCGACCACCCCGCCGAACGAGATCGGGTCGGCGAGCAGCGCATTGGCGAGAAGCACCAGGGCGGGCACCTCGAAGATCAGGACGAGCAGGGCGTACGCGACCGCCAGGCCGGGGCGGCGGGTTCGGTACACGCCGTCGCCGACCGGCGCGGTGCCGCCGGGGCGGCGCGGCGCGGCGCGGTCGAACGGGTCGCCCGGGTATCGCGGCCCGTCACCGGGCGGTGCCTCGGCCTGGTGCATCGTGACGGCCGGCATCGGCCCGGTCGGCAGTTCCAGCGGCCGGTGCGCATCGGCGTCCCGGTTCGCGTCGATCGTCCGGCCGGCGTCCGGAACACGGGGAGCGTCCGGAATGCGGTGTGCGTCGGAGGGTGCCCGCAACGCCTCGGTGGCGTGGTGGTGCATCTCCGGCCGGTGCTGCGGTTCGGCGGCGCGCGGCGGCTCGGCCATCGGCCCCGGCTCGACCGGCGGGACCGGTACGTCGATCACGGACCGGGCCGGCTCCGGGGCCGGCGGCCCCGCCGGTGACACCGGCCGTCCCGGCTCGGTCGGCCGGCGTCCGATCTCCACCAGCCCGGTCCGTTCGGGACCGCCACGCCGGGTGTCGAGCGGCTCGCCACGCCCGCTGTCCAGCAGGTCTGCGCCGCCACCGGTGCCGCGCGACGGAGGCTCCAGCGGCAGCCGGATCGAGCCGAGGGCGCCCCGGGCCGCCTCGCCGCTTCCGTAGCCGGCACGCCCCTGGTCGTCGCGCACCTCGATGTCGAGCTGCGTGCGGAGCTCTTCGGCGTGCCGGGACTCCGGCTCCCGGTGCCGGTCGGCCCCGAACCGGTCGTCGTCGGCGTATCGGTCACCGCCCGCGTAGCGGTCGCTGTCGGTGTAGCGGTCACCGTCGGAGTAGCCGCCCGGTCCGGCATGACGCGGCCCGGGGTCGGCCAGCGCGGCGTAGCGGTTCTCCTCGACCTCGCCGGAGCGCTGCTCGGGCACCCGGTAGCCGTCGTCGGGGTAGCGCTCGTCCGCCCGGCCACGCCAGCCGGACTCGGAGTAGCCGCGTTCACCGGCGTACCAGCGGGGTTCCTGCTCATCGGGGTAGTTACGTTGACCGTCCACGGTCCCGCACCGTATTCGACCCTGGCAATCATCGCCAACCGGTCGCCCGTACCGGCCCGCCGCCTGTCACGTGTCGCGGGCGCCGGCCTCAAGGCGGGGGTGGATCGCCGGCCCGGATCTCCCGTACATCCGCGGCGAACACTCCGAACCGGCCGATACGTCCCGGCGCCACGCACGGTGCGAGTCGGACGGCCAATCGCCGCGGATAGGTGGGTCCACGCCTTTTCGGACGCCGGGCCGATGTCGGGCCGCCGCGTCGCAGGATGAGCCGACCGGCGGCGCCGTCGAGATCCTGCCCCGGACCGGCCCGCACGACCGGAGCGGTACGCCATAGCACGGCGACCACTTGATCGTCCGGCTGTCCACAGGGATGCCCGCCGTCCACAGGCGGACCGGCCGCCCTACCCCTGAGCGGCCCGGACGGCCAGCCTCGTGGCATGACGTTGGTGAGACGGGCGGTCGGCGCCTACGGCGAACGCCGTGCGGTGCAGCACCTGGTCGCGGCGGGGCTGCGGGTGGTGGCTCGCAACTGGCGGTGCGTCCACGGCGAGGTCGACATCATCGCCTGGGACGGCGAGACCCTGGTGTTCTGCGAGGTGAAGACCAGGCGGAGCACCACGTACGGGCCACCGGCCGCGGCGGTGGTGCCGGCGAAGGCACGGCGCCTGCGCCGGCTCGCCGCCACCTGGCTCGCCGGCGCCGCCACACACCCGCGCGAGGTCCGCTTCGACGTCGTCGCGGTGCACACCACCGGGCGCGGTCCGGCCGCGGTGGAACATGTGCGGGCGGCGTTCTGATGCCGGGTCCTCGCCGGGAACCTCCGTCGGGCCGGGCGGTCGGCACCGGGCCGGCCGGCGCCGTGGGGGCGGGCGACACGGCTGCCGGCAGCGTGGCGGCGGGCGGTCCGTGGCCCGTCGGCGGCGCGGCGGGCGGGTGGCGGCGATGAGCTACGCCCGCGTGCTCTCGGTCGGCCTGGTCGGGGTCACCGGCCATCTGGTCGAGGTCGAGGCCGACCTGGCCGCCGGCCTGCCGGCGGTCGCACTGTCCGGCCTGCCCGACACCGCGCTCAACGAGGCCCGGGACCGGGTCCGCGCGGCGATCGTGAACTCCGGCCAGAGCTGGCCGAACCGGCGGATCACCGTCAACCTGCTGCCGGCCACCCTGCCCAAGCACGGTTCGGGGTTCGACGTCGCCATCGCCTGCGCACTGCTCGGGGGCTCCGGGGAGTTGCCGCTGGCCCCGCTGGACGGGGTGGCGATCCTCGGCGAACTCGGGCTCGACGGGGCCGTACGCCCGGTGCGCGGGGTGTTGCCGATGGTCGTCGCCGCCGTACGGGCCGGGATAACCCGGGTGGTCGTGCCGCTGGCGAACGCCGCCGAGGCGGCCGTGGTGCCCGGCGTACGGGTCAAGGGCGTCGACTCGCTGCACCGGCTTGTGGCGTTCGTCCGCGACGGCGGCCGGCTGCTCGAACCGCCCGAGCCGGACCCGGTGTCCCCGCCGGCTGGGCCCGACCTCGCCGAGGTCGCCGGGCAGGGGCTCGGCCGGCGCGGGCTGGAGATCGCGGCGGCCGGCGGGCACCACGTCGCGTTGATCGGGCCGCCCGGCGCCGGCAAGACCATGCTGGCCGAACGCCTGCCGTCGATCCTGCCGCCGCTCGACGACGAGGCGGCGCTCGAGGTCAGCGCCCTGCACTCGATCGCCGGTCTGCTCCCGCCGGGCGGCCGGCTGCTGCGCCGGCCGCCGTTGCAGGCCCCGCACCACACCGCGACGGTCCCGTCGCTGGTCGGAGGCGGCAGCGGCCTCGCCCGCCCCGGCGCGGTGTCGCTGGCCCACCGGGGCGTCCTCTTCCTCGACGAGGCCGCCGAGTTCAACGTCCGGGCCCTGGAGGCGCTACGGCAGCCGCTGGAGAGCGGCCGGGTGCTGATCACCCGCAGCCGTGGCGCGACCGAATACCCGGCCAGCTTCCAGCTCGTCCTGGCCTCGAATCCGTGCCCGTGCGCCAAGCCGTCCGGCGACCTGGCGTGCGAGTGCACCCCGCTGGCCCGGCGTCGCTACATCGGGCGATTGTCCGGGCCGCTGCTGGACCGGATCGACGTGCAGGTGCCGCTCGTGCCGCTGCGGGCCGCCGACCTGGTCGCCGCCGCGACCCCGGCCGAGCCGTCGGCGGTGGTCGCCGAGCGGGTCCGGGCCGCCCGTTCGGCGGCCGCGCAGCGGTGGGCCGGCACGGGCTGGCGGGTCAACGCCGACGTACCCGGCCCGCACCTGCGACGGACCCGCTGGCGGCTGCCGGCCCGCGACACCGAGCAGTTGCGCCGGTCGCTGGACACCGGGGCGCTGTCCGCCCGCGGCTACGACCGGGTGATCCGGATGGCCTGGACGATCGCCGACCTCGACGGGCGGGACCGCCCCGGTGCCGACGACGTTGCCGAGGCGAGCCAGCTCCGCTCGGGCCGGTCGGCCTGACCGGCACCCGGTACCCACCATGGCCGGCCCCGCCGGCCGCCTTCGAAGGGAGTGCACGATGGGTGGCATCGACCGGACCCGGCTGGCCCGGGTCGCGGTGAACTGGCTCGCCGAGCCGGGCAACTGGGCGGCCTACCGGATGGTGGCCACCGACGGCCCGGTACGCGCGCTACAGCGGATGGTCGACGGCGATGTGCCCGACCCCGGGCTGCGTACGGCGGTCGGGGCCCGGCTCGCCAGCGGCGATCCATGGGCGGTGGCCGAGGCCGCGGCCGAACGGGCCGGACGGCTGGGCGCCCGGATCGTGGTGCCCGGCGACGACGAGTGGCCGGGGCCGGTCGGCGATCTCACCCGGCTGGCCCTCGACGCCGAACGCAGGGTCGACCGGGAGACCGCGCCGCCACTGTGCCTCTGGGTGCGCGGCCACCTCGACCTCGCCAACGCGCTCGACCGCGCGGTCGCCGTCGTGGGTGCCCGGGCGGCCAGCCCCTACGGCCTGCACGTCGCCGGGGAACTCGGCTTCGGTCTCGCCGAGCGCGGTTGGACCGTGGTGTCGGGCGGTGCGTTCGGCATCGACGCGGCGGCGCACCGGGCCGCCCTGAACGCCGACGGTACGACGGTGGCGGTGCTGGCCTGCGGGCTCGACCGGCCCTATCCGGCGGGCAACACCGCGCTCTTCGACCGTATCGCCGACACCGGGCTGCTGGTCAGCGAGTGGCTGCCCGGCCAGGAGCCGCTGCGGCACCGCTTCCTGATCCGCAACCGGGTCATCGCGGCCGGCACCGCCGGCACGGTGCTGGTCGAGGCGGCGGCCCGCAGCGGTGCCACCCAGACGATGCGCCGGGCGCTGGGCATCGGTCGCCGCGCGATGGTCGTGCCCGGACCGGTCACCTCGGCGATGTCCGTCGGCTGCCACGAACTGCTGCGCGACCAGCCCGACGCCCGCCTGGTCACCGGTGTGCCGCACGTGCTCGAGGAGGTCGGACGGATCGGCGCGGACCTGGCCCCGCCCGTTCGCGCGCCCGAGCAGCCCCGTGACCGGCTCGACGACCAGGCCGCGCAACTGCTGGAGGCGATGCCCCGGCGCGGTCCGATCGGGCTCGACCCGCTGGCCGCCCGGGCCGGAGTCGACGTACGGACCGCGATGCGCAAGGTCGCGCTGCTCGAACAGCTCGGATTCGTCGTACGCCACGACGACGGTTACGCGCTGGTCCCGAAGTCCCGCGGGTCGGGCCCGCCCGGCGACCGACCGGCACGACCCGCACCCGCTGATCGACCGGCATGACCCGCACCCGGCGGCCGATCAGCGTGACCCGTGCGGCGAGCGGCCGACGCCCGTCCCGGTGACCCGTCGGCGTGCCCGGGTCCGGGGCGTGGCCGCTTGACGCGGTGCCCGGCACCGGACACCGTCACGGTGATGAGCCGAAGCACGCAGGTCACCCACGAAGAGCTGCCGCCGGCGATGCGGGACGCGGTCGACGACTTCGCCCGCCATCTGTCCCGGGTCGACAACCGGTCGGCGCACACCGTACGGGCGTACGTCGCCGACGTGGTCTCACTGCTCGACCACGCCAGCGCGATGGGCTGCACCGCACCGGGAGAACTCGACATCGCCGTGCTGCGTAGCTGGCTGGCCAGGCTGCGCACGCTGGGCGCGGCCCGCAGTTCGCTGGCACGTCGGGCGGCGGCCGGGCGCACGTTCAGCGCCTGGGCCCACCGCAGCGGGCTGCTCGCCGCCGACGTCGGCGCCCAACTGGCCAGCCCGAAGGGGCGGCGCGAACTGCCGACCGTCCTGCGCGCCGACCAGGCCGCCATGCTGGTGCGGGCCCCCGGCGACGAGGCCGCGCCGGTGCTGCTGCGGGACCGGGCGCTGCTGGAGCTGCTGTACGCGACCGGAATCCGGGTCAGCGAACTTTGCGGGCTCGACATCGCCGACGTCGACCGGGGGCGGCGGGTCGTACGGGTCATCGGCAAGGGTGACAAGGAGCGCGCGGTGCCGTACGGCCTGCCGGCCGAGGAGGCGGTCGACGACTGGCTCCGGCTCGGCCGGCCCGACCTGGCGACCCCGGACAGCGGGAACGCCCTGCTGCTCGGTGCCCGGGGCGGGCGGCTGCAACCGACGATCGCCCGCCGGGTGGTCGGCGGCTACGCCCGGGCCGCCGGCCTGCCGCACACCAGCCCACACGGGTTGCGCCATTCCGCGGCGACCCACCTGCTGGAGGGCGGTGCCGACCTGCGGGCGGTGCAGGAGCTGCTCGGCCACTCGTCGCTCTCGAGCACCCAGATCTACACCCATGTGTCGGTGGAGCGGCTGCGCGCCGCCTACCGGCAGGCCCACCCGCGCGCCTAGCCTCGTTCTCGACCGCCGAGCCGGGCCGGCGGCACACCGAGGGCTGCCGGGGCACCGGGGCCCAGCAGGCACACCGGGACCCAGCCGGCGGCACATCTCGCCGGCCGCACTCCAGGTCCACCCGCGCACCGGACCACGGCCCACACCGGCGGACACCGAACGCGCCGTCTTCGCACCGTGGGCGCCGACCGCTCCGAGCCAGCCCCGGGCTGCCGAGCACGCCGCCGGCAAGACCTGGAGGCCGATGATCGCCAGAAGCTACGATCGCGCCGTGACCGCTGACGGACCGCGACCACCCGAACCGATCACCGGCGCCCGGCTGTTGTTCTCACTCGACCCGGCCGTCGCGTATCTCAACCACGGTTCGTTCGGCGCGGTGCCGATCGGGGTGCAGCGCGCCCAGCAGCGCATCCGTGACGAGGTCGACGCCAACCCGATGCGGTTCTTCCAGTCCGGCCTGGTCGAGCGGATCACGCACACCCGTCGGCACCTGGCCGGTTTCCTCGGCGCCGACCCGGACGGCACCGCCCTGGTCGGCAACGCCACCACCGGCGCCGCGATCGTGCTCGGGTCGATGCGGCTGCGCCCCGGCGACGAGATCCTGCACACCGACCACGGATACGGCGCGGTGTCGCTCGCCGTCGAACGGGAATGCCGCCGCACCGGGGCGGTGGCCCGGTCCGTGCCCGTGCCGCTGCGGGCCAACGACCAGGAGATCGTGGCCGCGGTACGCGCCGCGCTGCGCCCCGGCCGGACCAGGCTGCTGATCGTGGACCACATCACCTCGCCGACCGCCCGCCTGCTGCCGGTCGCGGCGATCACCGCCGTGGCCCGGGCGCACGACGTCGCGGTGCTGGTCGACGGCGCCCACGTGCCGGGTCACCTGCCGGTCGCGGTCGACGCGATCGGGGCGGACTTCTGGGTCGGCAACTTCCACAAGTGGGCGTACGCGCCACGCGGCACCGCCGTGCTGGTGGTGGCGGCGAAGTGGCGGGAACAGATCGAGCCGCTGGTCGTTTCGTGGGAACAGCCCGCCGGTTTCCCGGGGTCGGTCGAGTTACAGGGGACCCTCGACTATTCGCCGTGGCTGGCCGCCCCGACCGGGCTCTTCACACTGCGCACCCTCGGTGTCGAGGCGGTACGCGCGCACAACGCGGCACTGGCCGCGTACGGGCAGCGGGTGGTCGGTGCCGCGCTGGGAATCCCGGCCGTCGAGCTGCCCCGCCCCGGCGGTGACTCCGTCGCGATGCGGCTCGTCCCGTTGCCGACCGGCCTGGTCACCGACCATCGGGAGGCGCACACCCTGCGCCAGCGGATCGCGGACGAACTGGCCGTCGAGGTGGCGATCAACGCCTGGCGCGGGCAGGGGCTGCTCCGGCTGAGCGCGCAGGTCTACAACCGCGCCGAGGAGTTCGACCGGCTGGCCCGGCAACTGCCCGCCTTCCTCGCCGGCCGCTGACCGCCCCCACCCCGCCCGAGCGGCCCCTCACCGGCCCGCCGGCCGTCCCGCTGACCGTCGACGCCCCCGACGGCCGCCGGCGGCCCCGCCGACCGTCGACGGGCCGGCCAGGTGCTGCGGCAGCAGCCGGACCCGGCCGAGGCCGAGCAGGGCCAGCGGGTCGAGGTATTCGTCACCGCGGCGCAGGCCCCAGTGCAGGCACGCCTCGACCGGGCAGCCCGGGTGTCCGGCCTCCAGGGTCCCGATCGGGTCGCCGGCCCGGACCGCCGCGCCTCCCGTGACGGCGGGCAGCACCGGTTCGTACGTCGTGCGCAGGCCGTTGCCGTGCACCACGCTGACCACGCCCCGCCCGGCGATCCGGCCGGCGAAGAACACCGTGCCGGCGCCGGCGGCGAGCACGGGGACACCGGTCGTGGCGGCCAGGTCGACGCCCCGGTGGCCGGGCAGCCACGGGCGGGGCGGCGGGTCGAAGCGTCGTACGGGCCGTGGGGTGCCGTCGAGTGGCCAGCGGAAGGCCCCGGCGGGCCGCTGCATAGCCGGCTGCGGGGTGTCCGGCGGGCCGGCCGCACCGGGCCGCACCGGTGTCGCGACACCCATCACGACCGCGAGCCCGGCGACCAGGAGCAGCCGCCATGCGGGCACCCTCCGCGGGGCTGGCGGTACGCACCCCGCCGGCGGCCGGCCGACGCGGGACGGGGACGGGAAGAGGGGCGGCCGGGAGAGGTACCGGGTCATGGTCGAGCAGCCTGGCCGGCGGCCGGCACGGGCGCAACGACGCCGGCTACGCCCTGTGGACGGTGGGCGGACTGTGGACAACCGCCGTCCGGCGGGTGGATCTGCTATGGCGGGGGCAACGCCGCACGGAGGGGACGGCGACAGGCGACCAGCGACGGGTCCACTGTGGATCGCCGGTGCCCGATCCGTACACTGTGGAGAGCGCCGGAACGTGGGACGGGCATTGCGCCATCCGGACAGTGATGGCAGTGTTACAAGGAGTCAGCTGCCGAATCCGGAGTCTGCGGGAAGGGAGATATCAGGCTTCTCCAACTCTTCCACATTGACATCCTTGAAAGTCATGACTCGGACATTCTTGACAAACCGCGCAGGGCGGTACATGTCCCACACCCAGGCGTCGTGCATCTCGACCTCGAAGTACACCTCGCCCTCCGAGTTGCGCACGTGCAGGTCCACCTGGTTGGCGAGATAGAAGCGTCGCTCGGTCTCGACCACGTAGGAGAACTGACGGACGATGTCGCGGTACTCCCGGTAGAGCTGCAGCTCCATCTCGGTTTCGTACTTCTCGAGATCTTCCGCGCTCATCGCACTCCGCCTTCCATTGCCACATCTTCCCCCACCGGCGCCGGCAGCCGAGGGTGCTCCCCGAACGCCACGCCGACGGTACTCCCTGCGAGGCCGCTGCGCTCCATCGGCTCGCCTCCATCGCGGGCGGTCGGAGCCGCGCCCGAACCCACCGCGCCACCCGCGCCCGAACCGGCCGCGCCAGCTTCGTCCACGCCGTCGGCCCCACCCGTGCCGCCGGCCCCGCCGCCCGGTCGACCGAGCCCTTCCGGCCGGCGGGCCCGTGGCGGGCTGCCGGCACGCCCCGACGCGGTGGCGACGTTGACGTACGAGAAACGGTGTTCGGCACAGGGCCCCTGCCGTCGCAACGCCTCGTTGTGGTCGGCGGTGACGTAGCCCTTGTGTTCGGCGAACCCGTAGCCGGGGAAACGGGCGTCGAGTTCGACCATGATCCGGTCCCGGGTCACCTTGGCGAGCACGCTGGCGGCGGCCACGCACGCCGCCACCTGGTCGCCCTTCCAGACCGCGAGGCCGGGTACGCCGAGCCCGTCGACCCCGAACCCGTCGGTGAGCACGTAGTCCGGCCGGGTCGACAGCGCGGCGAGGGCGCGGCGCATCGCGGCCAGGTTGCAGACGTGCAGGCCCAGCGCGTCGACCTCCTCGGCCGGGATCACCACCACCGCGTACGCCAGGGCCCGCCGGACCACCTCGGCGTAGATCCGCTCGCGGCTGGCCGGGGTGAGCAGCTTCGAGTCGGTCAGCCCGTCGATCTCGCCGCGCCGTCCCTCGGGCAGCACCGCGGCGGCGGCGACCAGCGGGCCGGCGCAGGCGCCGCGCCCGGCCTCGTCCGCCCCGGCCACGTTCGGGAAACCCCGGCGCTGCAGCACGCGCTCCAGGGCGTAGATGCCGCTCTCCCGGCGGACCACGGCGCGCGGCGGGGTCAGCACGCCGGCTCCCACGGTACGGCGGTCAACTGGCGCAGCAGGCCCGGTAGATCCTCGGGATAGAACCGCTCGGCGGTCCGTTCCAGTTCGTCGGCCGACCACCATCGGTGCGACTCGATGCTGTGTCGTTCCACCTCGTCGAACCCTCTCGTGTCGACCTGCCAGGACGTGACCCGGGCCAGGAAGAAGTCCTGTTCCTGGCGATACCACCGGCCGTCGAACGGAAACTCGACCTCCTCGTGCCGGACTGGGTCGCCGAGTTCGGCCGGCGTCAGTTGCAGGCCGGTCTCCTCCGCCAGCTCGCGCGCCGCACCGGCGGCCGGCGACTCGGCCGGCTCCAGCCCGCCACCGGGGGTGAACCAGTAGCGGTGGTCGGGCCGGGCCGGATCGAACCCGTTGAAGAGCAGCACCCGTCCGGCCCGGTCGACGAGGAGCACCCGGGCCGCCCGCCGGAGGATGAAGTCAGGCACCGCACCAGCCTAGGTGGTGGTTCCGGCGGCCGGCCGGACGCCCGGTGTGCCGGCCGTACGGCTCGGGACGCCGAGCCGGGGCGGCCGGTGGGCGGCCCGCGCCGGCCGGGGCGCGGCGCGGGCCGGCGCCGGTCAGCTCTGCGGGCCGGGCACGGAGTCGAACGTGCTGGGAATCGACAGCCAGGTGGCGCGGCCGAAGGGCCAGAAGAGCACGAACGCCCGCCCGACGACGGCGTCCTCCGGGATCGTCGCGTTGTCGATGTCCTGCGAGCGGTTCCAGTGCTCCAGCGAGTCGCCCGAGGCGGACCGGTGGTCGCCCATCATCCACAGCCGTCCGGGTGGGATGGTGACGTCGAACTCCTGGCTGGCCGCCGGGTCGGAGACGCCGCCCTCGGAGAAGATGTAGGGCTCGTCGAGCGAGTGCCCGTTGATCATCAAGCGGTCCTGCGGGTCGCAGCAGACCACCCGGTCGCCGCCGACGGCGATGACCCGCTTGATGAAGTCCGAGCCCTCCTCGCCCCCGTGCCACGCGCCGGGTGCCCGGAAGACGATGATCTCGCCCCGTTCCGGCGACCGGAAGTTGTAGACGAGCTTGTTGACCAGCACCCGGTCGTTGATGTCGAGGGTGTGTTCCATCGACTGCGACGGGATGTAGAAGGTCTGGATGACGAACGCCCGTACCAGGACGGCGACGAGGATCGCCACGCCGAGCAGGATGGGCAGCTCGCGCCAGAACGAGTTCTTCTTGGGCTTGTCGGTCTGCTCGTCAATCACGGGACGAGCCTACGACGACGGGACGGCGGCCGGAGTCGGGAACGCGCGGCGAACAGGAAACCACCCAAAATAGGCACAACAACGGCGATACCTCCCGGATTCTCGGACTTGCTGGGTGTCGCGTCGGGCCCCAGGGCAATGGGCTGCGGCAGCGTATCGAACGTCTCCGGCACCGACAGGCTGCTCCACTGCGAGTACGGCCACACCACGGCGAACGCGCGGCCGATCACGTTGTCGATCGGCACCGGCCCCTGACAGCGGGCGTCCTGCGACACGAGCCGGTGGTCGCCCATGACGAAGAGCTGCCCCGGCGGTACGACCACCTCCTCGAACCGCCGCGGCCCGCAGTCGCCGGCGCTGGGCGGCAGCTCGAGCGGCGAGTTCCGCAACACGTAGCTGGATTCGTCGAGCGGATGGCCGTTGACGGTGAGCCGGCCCTGCTCGTCACAGCACTGAACGCGGTCGCCGGGCACCCCGATGACCCGCTTGATGAAGTCCTTCTCGCCGGGGCGGCCCACCCCGACGAGGTCGCCGAGCGTACGGCCGAGCTGGGCGAAAAAGCCGCCCGCCGGCTCCTCCTCCAGCTGCGGCGCCCACGCCTCGGTGCCCCGGAACACCACCACCTCGCCGCGTACGGGGTCCCGCATGTCGTAGACGACCTTGTTGACCAGGACCCGGTCACCGACGAGGAGGGTGTCTTCCATCGACCCGGACGGGATGTAGAACGCCTGGAGCAGAAAGGTGCGGATCAGCACCGCGAGGCAGAACGCGACGACGAGGAGGAGGGGCAACTCCTGCCAGAGCGGCATGGGCTTGCGCTGGCGTCGACGGTCGGCCCGGCGACGCCAGGGCTCGACCTCGTCCCGCAGGTCGTCTTCCGCGTCCACGCTACGAATCTCCCCGGTCCCGATATACAGCTCTACCGCCCGCGGCGGCCCCGTCAGGGCGCCACGGGCGGTAGAGCGATTCTGTCCCGCTCCCGCGGCTCGCACCGCGGACGTAGCGTTCGTCGCCACTCACTGACTGGCGGCGTTCGATGTCTCCTCAGCGCCGCGCAGCACAGTCTCGCCTGTCACTCTCCATAGCGTAGAGGTATCGAGCGATCACGGCACTGTGAGAAGGCTGAAAGTCTCGCCCCGCCGTCAGGCGACCGGAGCGGTGACCTTCTCCCGCTTCTCCTTGATCTTGGCCTTCTTGCCCCGCAGCTCGCGGAGGTAGTAGAGCTTGGCCCGGCGGACGTCGCCCCGGGTCACCACCTCGACGCGGTCGATGGCCGGGCTGTTCAACGGGTAGGTCCGCTCCACCCCGACCGCAAAGCTGATCTTGCGTACGGTGAAGGTCTCACGCAGGCCCGATCCCTGGCGGCGGATCACGACGCCCTGGAAGATCTGGACCCGGGACCGGTTGCCCTCGATGACCCGGGCGTGCACCTTGACGGTGTCACCAGCCCGGAAAGTCGGAATGTCGGTCCGCTGCGACTGGGCGTCCAACGCGTCCAGGGTGTTCATCGCTGCATCCTCGAAGATCACGGCGCACCGGTCGTCGGTGCGCGGATGGGTGATTCTGATCCCCGGCATCGGTCCACCCCGGATTGCTGGTGGGGAGGAGGCGGGCCCGGAGATCCTCGTAGCCGACCGCGGCGCGGCCGACCACGGCAACCTCACTACTCTGCCATACGCTCGGCCGGCGCAGGGAACCCGGCCCCGGTCAGCGCCGCGACATCCCGTTTGTCCAGTTCGTCGGGGGCCAGCGCGGCCAGCATGTCGGGCCGGCGCCGCGCGGTACGCAGCAACGCCTCGTCGCGTCGCCAGCGGGCGATCCGACCGTGGTCACCCGACCGCAGGATCTGCGGCACCTCCCGCTCCCGCCACACCGGCGGCTTGGTGTAGACCGGCCCCTCCAGCAACCCGTGCGCGTGCGACTCCTCGGCCAGCGAATCGGCGTTGCCGAGCACACCGGGCAGCAGCCGGGTCACCGCTTCCAGGATCACCAGAACCGCCACCTCGCCGCCGAAGAGCACGTAGTCGCCCAGCGACACCTCGGTCACCCGGGCCCGGGCGGCGGCGTCGTCGAGCACCCGCTGGTCGATGCCCTCGTAGCGGCCGCAGCCGAACACCAGGTGCGGCTCGGCGGCCAACTCGTGGGCGAGCGACTGCCGCAACGGCTCCCCCGCCGGCGTCGGCACCACCAGCCGGGCCGGCGGGCCGGACGGCAGGACGGCGTCGAGCGCCTCCCCCCACGGCTCCGGCCGCATCACCATGCCCGGGCCACCGCCGTACGGCGTGTCGTCGACCGTACGGTGCACGTCGTGGGTCCAGGTGCGCAGGTCGTGCACTGCCAGGTCGAGCAGGCCGGTGGCCCGCGCCTTGCCGATCAGCGACAGGTCGAGCGGGCTGAAGTATTCGGGAAAGATCGAGATGATGTCGACACGCATCACTGCCTCCGGAAGTGACCGGGGCTACAGGTCGAGCAGCCCGCCGGGAGGGTCGACCACGACCCGGCCACCGGCCAGGTCGACCTCGGGCACGATGGCCTTGACGAAGGGGATCAGCGCCGTACGCCCGTCGGGGCGGCGCACGACCAGCAGGTCGGAGGCGGGCGCGTGATCGATCCGGGCCACCTCGCCCAGCGTCTCGCCGGCCGGGTCGACCACGGTCAGCCCGACGAGCTGGTGGTCGTTGAACTCGTCCGGGTCGGTCGGCGCGGCCACGTCGGCGCTGTCGACCGTCAGGATCGTGTCGCGCAGCACCTCGGCGACGTCACGGTCGACGACCCCTTCGAAGCAGACCAGCAGCCGGCCCTGGTGCCACCGGATCGACTCGACGGTCAACCGGTCGGGAACCCGTACGAGGTGACCGGGAGCGGACGGCGCCGGGGCGACCGGCGACGCCGCCGGATCGGTGACCAACACCGACCCGGCGGCGAAACGCGTCTCGGGCTCATCGGTCCGCACCTCGACGGTGACCTCACCGCGGATGCCGTGCGGCCGGCCGATCCGGCCCACGATGAGGCGCATCAGTACGAGTCGACGATGTCGACGCGCACGCCACGCCCACCGATCGAGCCGATCACCTGGCGCAGGGCCTTCGCGGTGCGCCCGCCCCGGCCGATCACGGTGCCCAGGTCTTCCGGGTGCACACGGACCTCGAGGCGCTTGCCCCGCCGGGAGTCGACGAGCCGCACCCGCACGTCGTCGGGGTGGTCGACGATGCCCTTGACCAGGTGCTCGAGCGCGGGCCGCAACGCCACGTCAGGCCTGCTCACCGGAGTCCGCGGCAGCCGGCTCCTCGGCCTTCGCCGGCTCGTCGGCCTTCTTCTTGGTGGACTTCGCCGGGGTCGGGGCGACACCGGCGGCGGCCTGGGCCTCGGCCTCGTAGGTGGCCTTGCGGTCGGCCTTCTCCGCCTTGGTCAGCAGCGGCGGCGGCGCGGGCAGGCCCTTGAACTTCTGCCAGTCACCGGTCTTCTCGAGCAGGCGCTGGACGGCCTCGCTCGGCTGGGCGCCGACGGACAGCCAGTGCTGGACGCGGTCGGACTTGACCTCGATCACCGAAGGGTGCTCCTTCGGGTGGTAGATCCCGACGTACTCGATCGCACGACCGTCACGCTTGGTGCGCGCGTCGGCGACGACGATGCGGTACTGCGGGTTGCGGATCTTGCCCATCCGCAGAAGCCGGATCTTTACGGCCACGTGTTTCGCTCCTGTTGCGAGTCGCACCTGCCCGGACGGGCGGTGTGCACGGGTGAGAGCCGACCGGCACAGTGGGGTTGGGCCGGTGACTGCTCGGATGGACTGGCAACGCGCCCGGGTTAGAGGGCGCCGCACGCGTGCCGGATACCAGCAAACCATTCTGCCAGATCCACCCCGGCGTGCTCACACCGGACCGCGAACCGCGACCGGAATCCGCCGCCGCGGCTCACCGCTCGACCGGCGGCCGGTCCCAACCGTCCGGCAGGGCGGCCGGCGGATGCCAGCCCGGATCGGGTACGAAGTCGCACCACGTGCCGTCGAACGGGAACGCCCCGGCCTCGGCGAGCGCGATCACCCGCTTGCCCTCGGCCCGCACCTCCTCGGCGTCCCGCACCCAGTAGTGGTCCGGGAACGCGAGCCGCTCGACGAACTCCTCCTCGTCCTTCCACTGCCAGGACAGGTCCGGGCGGACGACCACGTCGAGATCCTGGTCGACCATGTCGATCCCGGCGAGCCGCCCGTCGTCCCAGCGGACCCCGGACTCCTCGAGGTTGACGTACCAGTTGGCGAAGACACCGGCGTCGTCGCGGAACCACCAGACCGAATGGGCCGCGCCGGAGGGCAGGAACTTCAGCACCGGCGGGCCGCTCCACCGGCCGGGGAGCAGCCGGTAGGACCGGCGGGTCCACTCGGCGAACGGCATGGCCCGCATCCCACGGCCGTCGTCGGCGACCTCGTTGGCCACCGCCGAGCCCCGGTCGATCCAGAGCAGCAGGCCGCGCGGGTCGTCGCTGACCACCCGCGCCGTACGCACCCAGCCGATCCGGCCACGCCGTACGTTGCGGTGCACGATCAACTGGCCCGGCTCGAAACGCATGCGCCGACCCTATCGACCCGGCACCGCCGGGCCGCACCCCGCCGCGCCGGGCCGGTGTGCGGCCCGGGCGGGCGTGCGGCGCGGCGGCCGGTCAGTAGGCGCGGGCGAGGATGGCGACGAGGTCCGGCTCGTCCTCGCTGTCCGGAACCGAGCCGTCGGGACGGACCAGGCAGCGCACGGTCACGCCCTGGCCGTTGGCGCGGGTCTCACCCTCGGTGCCGACCGCCGCCCAGGGCAGCCGGGCCCAGCCGGTCGCCGACGCCTCCAGCGCCTCGTCGAGAGTCTTGACGTCGACGGTGCGGGACTCGCGGAACGCCAGCGCGCTGTCGTGCAGCGTCTTCTGGTCGGCGTCGAGCGCGGCGAGCACCGTCGACACCACGTCGCCGACCGGGACCGGGGTCTTCGAGCCGTCGGTACGGCGCACGACGACCGCGTTGCCGGCGGCGAGGTCGCGGGGGCCGACCTCGACGCGTACCGGGTAGCCCTTCAGCTCGGCGTCCACGGCCCGGCGGCCGAACGGGGTGTCGACCCGGTCGTCGAGCGCGACCCGGACCCCGGCGTCGCGCAGCGCGTCGCGCAGCTTGCCCGCCGCCTCGCCGACGCCGTCACCGGCCTTGACGATCATGACGTATGCCTGGATCGGGGCGATCCGCGGCGGCACCCGCAGCCCGTCGTCGTCGCCGTGCGCCATGATCAGTCCGCCCAGCATCCGGGTGGACGTCCCCCAGGACGTGGTCCAGGCGTGCTCGACGGTCCGGTCGGCCGAACTGTAGGTGATGTCGAACGCCCTGGCGAAGTTCTGCCCCAGTTCGTGGCTGGTGCCCATCTGGAGCGCCTTGCCGTCACCCATCATGCCTTCGAGGGTGTAGGTGCTGGTCGCGCCGGCGAAACGCTCGCGGGCGGTCTTGCGGCCGACGACGACCGGGATGCCCAGCACGTTGACCATGAAGTCCTCGTACGCCTCGTGCAGGATCCGCCGGGCGTAGGCCCGGGCGTCGGCCTCGTCGGCGTGCGCGGTGTGCCCCTCCTGCCAGAGGAACTCGCTGGTCCGCAGGAAGATCCGGGGGCGCAGCTCCCAGCGGACGACGTTGGCCCACTGATTGAGCAGCAGCGGCAGGTCGCGGTAGGAGTCGACCCACTTGGCCATGAACTCGCCGATCACGGTCTCCGAGGTCGGCCGGACCACGACCGGCTCGGCGAGCTGCTTGCCGCCGCCGTGGGTGACCACCGCCAGCTCCGGCGAGAAGCCCTCGACGTGCTGGGCCTCGCGCTTGAGGTAGCTCTCCGGGATGAAAAGCGGGAAGTACGCGTTCTCCGCGCCGGTCGCCTTGATCCGGGCGTCCATCTCGGACTGCATCCGCTCCCAGATGGCGTAGCCCGCCGGTCGGATGACCATGGTCCCGCGGACCGGCCCGTTGTCGGCGAGCTGAGCCTTGGCGATCAGATCCTGGTACCAGCGGGGGAAGTCCTCCGCGCGGGGAGTGAGCACGCGTGCCATGACCGCACATCCTAGACCGGCGGGTGGACGCTCCCCGTCCCGCGGTGCGGATGTTCCGCGCCGGGGCCCGGTGAGCCCGCGCCCGGCACCGGCGTTCAGCGGACGATCCGGCCGCGCAGCACGATCCGCTGCGGCGCCTCGACCACCCGCAGGTCGCGGCGCGGGTCGCTCGGGTAGGCGACCAGGTCGGCGAGGCCGCCCTCGACCAGGCCGGGGAATCCCAGCCACTCCCGGGCGCCCCACGACGCGGCCCGCAGCACGTCGGAGGCCGGCATCCCGGCCCGCTCGTGCAGCATCAGCATCTCCCGGGCGGCCAGCCCGTGCGCGATCCCGCCACCGGCGTCGGTGCCGACGTAGACCGGCACGCCCGCCTCGTACGCCGCCCGGACCACGTCCGGGAAGCCGTCGCGCAGGGCGAGCATGTGCTTGGCGTACCCGGGGAACTTGTCCCGCGCCCGATCGGCGATGTTGCCGAACGTCGCGATATTGATCATGGTGGGGACGAGCGCGGTCCCCTGCCGGGCCATCACGTCGATCAGGTCGAGGCTCAGCCCGGTGCCGTGCTCGACCGAGTCGACGCAGGCCCGCACCATGATCTCGACGGCCGACTCGGAGAAGGTGTGCACCGCGATCCGGGCCCCGGCGGCGTGCGCCGCGTCGACCGCGGCGGCCAACGTCGCGTCGTCCCAGGCCGGGGCTAGATCGCCGGCGTCGCGCTCGATCCAGTCGCCGACCAGCTTCACCCACCCGTTGCCGGCGTGCGCCTGCGCGGTGACCGTGGCCGGCACGTCCGCCGCCGCCACCTCCACACCGATGTCGCGCAGGTAGCGCCGGGGCGGCGCGACGTGCCGGCCGGCGCGGGCCAGTCGCGGCAGCCCGGGCTCGTCGTCGAGTTCCGGGTACGGGTACGGCGAACCGGCGTCCCGGATCGCCAGGACCCCGGAGTCACGGTCGACGGCGGCCAGTTCCCGGGCCCGGTCGAGCGAGTCGATCGGGGCGCCGCCCGGGGCGATGCCGATGTGGCAGTGCGCGTCGACCAGGCCGGGCAGGACGAACCCGCCGTCGACGATCATGGTGGCCCCGGCGACCGGCTCGTACGTCACCCGGTCGCCGACCAGCCACAGGTCGCGTACCTCGTCGTCGGGCAGCACCACCCCGCGTACGTGCCAAGCCGTCATCGCCACCCGCCGTTCCGCTCGCCCGATGTCGCCCCGCCGCCCCGTCGACCCGCCGCCCCGACGGGCGGCCGGCCGGTTACTTGCCGTCGGGGCGCTTCGTGAGCTTGCTGAAGTCGAGGTTCGGCAGCTTGAAGCCGGGCGGCAGGCCCTGGCCACCCTGCAGCGCGCCCGGGTCGAGGCCGGGCGGGAGCTGCGGCATGCCACCCGGGAAGCCGCCACCGGCCGCGTGACCGGCCGCGCGGGGCCGCCCGCCGCCCTTGTTGCCCTTGCGCTTGTTCTTCGGCGACTTGGTCGCCTTACGCCGCGAACCGGGCAGCCCCATCATGCCGCCCATCTGCTTCATCATCTTCTGCGCGTCGGCGAAGCGGTTGAGCAGCTGGTTGACGTCCATGACGGTGACGCCGGAACCGCTGGCGATCCGGGCCCGGCGCGAGCCGTTGATGATCTTCGGGTTGGTCCGCTCCCCCGGCGTCATCGACCGGATGATCGCGGTGACCTTGTCGAAGTGCTTGTCGTCGACCTCCGCCAACTGGTCCTTCATCTGCCCCATGCCGGGCATCATCGCCAGCACGTTGGCGATGGGCCCCATCCGCCGTACGGCGATGAGCTGGTCGAGGAAGTCCTCCAGGGTGAACTGCTCGCCGCCCATCAGCTTGGCGGTCATCTTCTCCTTCTGATCGGCGTCGAAGGCCTGCTCGGCCTGCTCGATCAGAGTGAGTACGTCGCCCATGCCGAGGATGCGGCTCGCCATCCGGTCGGGGTGGAAGACGTCGAAGTCCTCCAGCTTCTCGCCGGTCGAGGCGAACAGGATCGGCTGCCCGGTCACCTGCCGTACCGACAGCGCCGCACCACCGCGCGCGTCACCATCGAGCTTGGACAGCACGACGCCGGTGATGCCGACCCCGTCGCGGAACGCCTCGGCGGTGGTCACCGCGTCCTGGCCGACCATCGCGTCGATGACGAAGATGACCTCGTCCGGGTCGACGGCGTCGCGGATGTCGGCGGCCTGCGCCATCATCTCCGCGTCGATACCGAGCCGGCCGGCGGTGTCGACGATGACGATGTCGCGGGCGGCCCGCCGGGCGTGCTCGATCGACGCCTTGGCGACCTGCACCGGGTCGCCGACGCCGTTGCCCGGCTCGGGCGCGTAGACCTCGACACCGGCCCGGCCGCCGAGCACCTGCAACTGGCCGACGGCGTTGGGACGCTGGAGGTCGGCGGCGACCAGCAACGGCTGGTGCCCCTGCGCCTTGAGCCAGCGGGCCAGCTTGCCGGCCAGCGTCGTCTTACCCGAACCCTGGAGACCGGCGAGCATGATCACGGTCGGCGGCTGCTTGGCGAACTGGAGCCGTCGGGCCTCCCCGCCGAGTACGCCGACCAGCTCCTCGTGCACGATCTTGACAACCTGCTGGGCCGGGTTGAGCGCCTGGGAGACCTCGGCACCCCGCGCCCGCTCCTTGACCTTGGCGATGAACCCCTTGACGACCGGCAGCGCCACGTCGGCTTCCAGCAGCGCGAGCCGGATCTCGCGGGCGGTCGCGTCGATGTCGGCGTCGCTGAGCCGGCCCTTCCCGCGGAGCTTGCCGAAGATCCCGTTGAGGCGGTCACTCAAGGTGTCAAACACGACGCAACATCCCGTTCGTCAGATTTCCGCGGGCAGAACCTCGTCGGCCGCGACGGGAACCGGGCGCCGCGCCGCGGCGGAGACCGGCACCCGGCCGCAACGGCACCGGACACCCGGGTCCCGACGGAGACCGGGCGCCGGGTCGCGTTGGAGACCGACGTCGCAAGAGTAACCGCCCACCCCCCACCCGGTCCCCACCCACCGACCCACCACCCACCCCGGCACCCCCGCCACGACACCCCCGACCATCCACCCCACGCTCCCGCTGCCGGCCCGCCGGCCCGCCCCCACTGCCACCGAGCCTCCCCCTGCCGCGCCGATCAGCCGCCGTCGGGGCCGCGGCCTCTCCGCCGGACCGGTCAGCCGCCGTCGGAGCCGCCCCTCTCCGCCGGGCCGATCAAGGAGAAGTCGTCCCCAAACCTGCCCGCTTTGCCGCGAACATCCCCTTGATCAGCGCATCGCGTGCCCGATGCGGGCGCCGTCGGCCGGACCGCACCGCGTGATCGCGCTGATCGAGGAGAAAACATGGTGATTCGTGCCCGTTCTGCGGCAAGTATCACCTTGATCGGCGCGGCCGGCGGCGGGACGCACGCGGCGCGGCGGGGCAGGCGCGCGACGGGGCGGGGCGCGCGACGGGGCGGAGGGGCGGGGCGGGGCGGCGGCGCGGCGGCGCGGCGGCGGGGCGGCGGCGCGGCGGCGCGGCGGGGCGGCGGGGCGGCGGGGCCGATCGCACCGGCCCCGCCGGGCGTTGTCAGATCGCTGCCAGGACGGCTGTCTCGATGCGGGTGAGTTCGGCGTCGTCGAAGGTGCCGACGAGGTAGAACGCGTCGACCACGTCGCCGCCGAGCGTCGAGATCCGGGCGGCCCGGACCTGGACGCCGGCCTCGTCGAGTGCGCTGGTGACCCGGTAGAGCAGCCCCGTCGCGTCCGCCGCGCGCAGCTCCAGCACGACCGCGTCCGTCGCCGCCGCCCGGTGCCAGACGATCTTCGGTGCGGCGCCGCCGGCCCGGGCCGCCATCGCCCGGCCGCGCAGCCGCTGGGTCACCGACACGTCGCCGGTGACGGCCCGCCGCAGGTCGACGGTGAGCGCGATCGAGTCGGGCGGGGTGCCGTAGCGGGGCTGGACCCGGAACTCGACCAGGGCCGTCCCGTCGACGGTGGAGGCGTCGGCGGTGAGGACGTCGAGGCGGTGCAGGGCGAGGCAGCCAGCGACCGCGGCGAGCAGGCCGCGCCGGTCGGCGGCGGCCACCGCGACCCGTTCCCCGTCGAGGTGTACGGCGGGCAGCGGCCCGGCCACGAGGGCCGGGTCGGGTACGGGCGGTTCGGGCAGCGCGCCGGTGTCGAGGGCGGTGTGGACGCGGCGGACCAGGCCGGCGACGAGCCGGGCCTTCCAGTCCGACCAGGCGGCGGGGCCGGTGGCGCGGGCGTCGGCGCGGGCGAGGCCGTGCAGCAGGTTGAGGGTGGCGGTGTCGCCGACGGCTTCGGCGACGCCCGCGACGGTGACCGGGTCGTCGAGGTCGCGGCGGGTGGCGACCTCGGGCAGCAGCAGGTGCAGCCGGACCAGTTTCTCGATCATGGCCACGTCGGCGGGCGGCAGCCCGATCCGGGTGGCGATCTTCCCGGCGACGGGTGCGCCGGCGACGCTGTGGTCGCCGGGCAGTCCCTTGCCGACGTCGTGCAGGAAGGCGCCGAGCAGGAGCAGGTCTGGCCGGTCGACCTCGCGGGTGTACGCGGTCGCCTCCTGGGCGGCCTGCACGAGGTGCCGGTCGAGGGTGTAGCGATGCACCGGGTTGTGCTGGGGCAGGCTGCGCATCCGGGTCCATTCCGGCAGCCAGCCGTCGATCAGGCCGTACCGGTCGCAGGTCTCCCAGGTGGGCACCAGGCCGTCGCCGGCACCGAGCAGCGTGACGAGGGCGGCGCGGGCGGCGTCCGGCCACGGCGCGGGCAGCGGCGGACAGTACGCGGAGAGCCATTCGCAGGTGGCGCGGGCGATCGGCAGCCCGGCGACGGCGGCGGCCGCGGCGACCCGCAGCGACAGGCTGGGGTCGGGCCGGGCGCCGATGGCGGTACGGGCCAGCACCAGTTCGCCGTCGTGTTCGACGACGTCGCGGGCGACGGGACGGCGTACCGGGCGGTTGTCGGCGCCCCGCCGGCGGGTGCGCAGCCGGTCGGCGGCGCGGAAGGCGTCGTCGAGGGCGTGCCGGACCGTACGGGCGTCCCCGGCGACCCGGCGCAGCAGGGCGTCGCCGTCGTCGAGGTCGAGGAGCTTGGCGACGGCGTCGCGTTCCTGGGCGAGGAGCCGGTCGACACGCCGGCCGACGGCGACGTGCAGGGCGTCGCGGGTGTCGAGCAGGCGCAGTTGGGCGGCCTGTACGGCGGGCCGCATCGCGTCGCTGATGCCGGCCAGTGCGATGCCGCGCAGGATGCCGACGTCGCGCAGCCCGCCGGCAGCCTCCTTGAGGTCGCCCTCGAGCAGGAAGGCCAGTTCGCCGTGGGCCTTCCAGCGGGCGGCGGTGACCTCGCGCAGGGCGGGCAGCTGGCGGACGGCGGTGCGCCGCCACTGGTCGGTGGCGGCGGCCAGCAGCCGGCCGGTCAGTTCCCGGTCGCCGGCGACGTGCCGGGCGTCGAGCAGGCCGAGGGCGACCTTGACGTCGTCGTGGGCGACGGACAGCGCCTCGGGGATGGTGCGTACGGAGTGGTCGAGGCCGACCCGGGCGTCCCAGATCGGATACCAGATGGCGGCGGCGAGCTGGTCGGTCCCGGGCACTCCGTCGTGCAGGAGGACCAGGTCGAGGTCGCTGTACGGGGCGCACTGCAGCCGGCCGAGCCCGCCGACGGCCACGAGCGCGACGCCGGGGACGCCGCGTGGCAGGAGTGAGTTGAGCCAGACGTCGAGCGCCGCCGCACGTTCGACACGTGCGGCGGCGCCGATGGCGTTCGTCATCGCGGGGGTTTTCAGAGCGCGTCGAGCCCGCGCTCACCGGTACGGACCCGGACCACGTCCTCGACGGCCGTGACCCAGACCTTCCCGTCGCCGATCTTGCCCGTACGGGCGGCGGCGACCACCGCGTCGACGACCTTGTCGACGTCGATCTCGTCGGTCAGTACCTCGACCCGGATCTTCGGCAGGAACTCCACCGTGTACTCGGCACCCCGGTAGACCTCGGTGTGCCCCTTCTGCCGGCCGTAGCCCTGGACCTCGCTGACGGTGAGCCCGGCCACGCCCAGGGCGTGCAGTGCTTCCTTGACGGCGTCCAGTTGGTGCGGCTTGATGACCGCGGTCACCAGCTTCATGTCCAGTCCCTCCATCGCTGGAACTTAACCGGCGACCTTTTCGGTGGCCGGGGCGGCCGGCTCCGCCGGCTCGGTCGACGCGGTCGGCGCGGCGCTGGTCGGCTTGCCGACGATGGAGGCGAAGCCGCCACCGGTGCTGGAGAACTCGTACGCCGACTCGGCGTGCTCGGCGTTGTCGATGCCCTCGACCTCGGCCTCGGCGCTGGCCCGGAAGCCGATCGTCTTCTCGATGGCGAAGCCGATGACGTAGGCGACGACGAAGCTGTAGACCATCACCGCGACGACACCGAGTGCCTGCTTGCCGAGGAGGCCGATCCCACCGCCGTAGAGCAGTCCGGCGTTGCCCTCACCGGCGATGACCTCGACGGCGAGGAAGCCGATGAGCAGCGAGCCGATGATTCCGCCGACCATGTGGACCGCGACGACGTCGAGCGAGTCGTCGTACTTGAGCTTGTACTTCAGGCCGACCGCGGCGGCGCAGACGGCACCGGCGATGAGGCCGAGGGCGATGGCGCCCAGCGGCTCCAGGTAGGCACAGGCCGGGGTGATGCCGACCAGGCCGGCGACGGCGCCGGAGGCCGCGCCGAGGGTGGTCGGCTTGCCGTCGCGCAGCCACTCGACCACGATCCAGCCGAGCACCGCGGCGGCGGTGGCCACCTGGGTGTTGATCAGCGAGATGGCGGCGGTGCCGTTGGCGGCACCGGCGGAGCCGGCGTTGAAGCCGAACCAGCCGAACCACAGCAGGCCGGCGCCGAGCAGGACCATCGGCAGGTTGTGCGGCTTGAACTTGTCCTTCGGCCAGCCGACCCGCTTGCCGAGCACCAGGGCGAGGGCCAGGGCCGCCGCACCGGCGTTGATGTGGACGGCGGTGCCGCCGGCGAAGTCCAGGACGCCCATCTCGAAGATCCAGCCGCCGCCCCACACCCAGTGCGCGACCGGGAAGTAGACCAGGGTGGCCCACAGGCCGGCGAAGATCAGCCAGGGGCCGAACTTGGCCCGGTCGGCGATGGCGCCGCTGATCAGCGCGACGGTGATCACGGCGAACATCAGCTGGAAGCCGGCGAACAGCAGGTCGGGGATGCCGCCCTCGGTGCCGGACTCCAGCATCCCGCGCAGGCCGGCGGCGGACAGGTCACCGGTGATCCCGCCGATGTCCTCGCCGAACGCGATGCTGTAGCCGTAGAAGACCCACAGCAGGCTGACGAGTCCGATCGCGCCGAAGCTCATCATCATCATGTTGAGTACGGACTTGGAACGCGTCATGCCGCCGTAGAACAGCGCCAGACCGGGTGTCATGAGCAACACCAGGGCGGCGGACGTCAAAATCCAGGCGGTGGCACCAGAATCTAGCTCCGGCACGCTGCCTCCTCTCAGGTGAGATAACCACCGGCCTATGAGGCAGCATCGCCCGACGCCGGTTGCTGGGAAGCTTCCGGCGCCGCTGTTTCACCCGCCGTCACCACGCGGTTTCGACCACGTCACGGGTTGTTTCGCACGTGTGAAGAAAACCTCACAACAGCGGGAACGGACAGGGGCATATCAACCGAATAGCCCATGCCAGCTGTCGAAGAGGTGACAGGTGTACCGCGCTTGTTAACGCAGTGCGTATTCGAGGGTGTGCCGCTCGTAGTCGAGCAGCCGCAGGTCGCGCATCGGACGGCGCAGATGCCCCTTGTGCACGATCCGCACGAACGCCGGGTCACCGGCCGCCGCCATCCGGCGGATGCCCTCGACGTGGTCGACGACCCGCTTGCGGATCGTGCGGACCAGCCGGTGCCGGTCGCGCGGGATCAGCCCGTACGCGTCGGCGAACAGCCGCAGCCGGCGCGGCCGGTCGGGGCGCTTCCAGCCCAGCGTGTAGGAGTCCCGGTCGGAGAAGAGCGGCACCCACGTCCACGCCGCGTACGCCACGTCGTAGATCCGGGCGCCGGGCGAGGCGAGGTCGAAGTCGATCAGGGCGAGGGTGCCGTCCGGCCGCCAGATCACGTTGTGCGGGGCGGCGTCGTGGTGGCAGATCACCTCGGTGTCCGGCGGCGGCGGCCCGAACGAGCGCCACACCGCGTTCGGCGGCGGCTGGAAGCCGTACTGGGCGTCGTGGAACATCCGCAGCATCGTCGCGACGGTCACCAGCGCCTCGTCGGTGACCCAGTGCGGCGCCAGCGGGTATTCGCCGCACTCCCCCTCCAGGTACGACAGCACCTCGCGGTTGCGCTCGTCCATGCCCAGGGCGCGGGGCGAGCCGGTGAAACCGACGTACTCCAGGTGGCGCAGCAGGGCGTGGACCGACTGGGTCCACGGCCCGACGTTGCGCCGGACGGTGTCACCCACCCGCACGACGGTGCTCACGTTGCCGCCGTGGAGCGGGATCTCCTGCGAAGTCACGTGCGGTCTCCCGTGGCGTAGCGCCTGATCGCGGTAAGTCACCCGAGGTTACGCGTCCGTGCCAAGCGGCTCGGTACCCAGGAGCGCGTCGACGAACTGCGCCGGGTCGAACGGGGCCAGGTCGTCGGGGCCCTCACCCAGCCCGACCAGCTTGACCGGGATGCCCAACTGCCGCTGTACGGCGATCACGATGCCGCCCTTGGCGGTGCCGTCGAGCTTGGTCAGCACCACCCCGGTCACGTCCACGACCTCGGTGAACACCCGGGCCTGGCTCAGCCCGTTCTGGCCGGTGGTGGCGTCGAGGATCAGCAGCGTCTCGTCGACCGGGCCGTGCTTCTCGACCACCCGCTTGACCTTGCTCAGTTCGTCCATCAGGCCGACCTTGTTCTGCAGCCGGCCGGCGGTGTCGATCAGCACCGCGTCGACGCCGGTGTCGATCCCCCGGCGCACCGCGTCGAACGCGACGCTCGCCGGATCGGCGCCCTCCGGGCCACGGACCACCTCGGCGCCGACCCGGCCGGCCCAGGTGGTGAGCTGCTCGGCGGCGGCGGCCCGGAACGTGTCGGCGGCGCCGAGCAGCACGCTGTGGCCGTCGGCGACCAGGACCCGCGCGATCTTGCCGCAGGTCGTCGTCTTGCCCGCGCCGTTGACCCCGACGACCAGCACGACGGCCGGGTTACGGACGCCGTCACCGGCAGCGGTCGGATTGACCTTGAGCGAGCGGTCCATCGCCGGGTCGAGGGCGTTGACCAGCTCGGCGGCGAGCAGCGCCCGCAACTCGGTCGCCGACCGGGTGCCGAGCACCTTGGTCCGCTCGCGGAGCCGGTCGACGATCTCGCGGGTGGCGTCCACCCCGACGTCGGCGGTGATCAGGCTGTCCTCGATCTCCTCCCACGCGTCCTCGTCGAGGTGGTCGCGGGAGAGCAGACCGAGCAGGCTCTTGCCGAAGACGTTCTGCGAACGGGCGAGCCGGGCCCGCAGCCGGACCAGCCGGCCGGCGGTCGGCTCCGGCTTCTCCACCGTCGGTGGCGCGACCGGTGGCGGCGCCGGCGGGGCGGGCACGGTCGGCGTCTCGACCGGCGGCGGCGCGACCAGGACGTCCTGCTCGGCCTCCGGGGTCAGCACCGGTGGCGGCACCGGCCGGTCCTCGACGCTGGTGCCGGTGGTGGTCCCGCCGGGCGGGGGGCCGGGGCGCCGGCGCAGCCGGGGCACCATCAGTCCGAGACCACCGAGCACCAGGACGCCCAGCAAGATCAGAGCGAGGACGACGTAATCCATGCGGGAAATCCTGTCAGATGGCGCCCGGTGTGTGTCGGGCACCGCACCCGTCGGGCGGTAAACGTCACCCCCACGGTCGGGCAGGGGTAGCGGCCGGGGCGCCGGGGTAACAAGGATGGGCTTCCAAGCCCCCACCCCCGGAGGTCCACCATGGGTGTCCAGCCCATGCCCAGCGCCACCGCCGAACTGCTGATCGGGCCGCTGCTGCGGCGGGTGGTCGGCACCCGCGCCACGGTCTGGGTGGAGACCAGCGGCCCCGGCACGGTCAGCGTGCGTACGCCGGACGGGGCGGGCGGCTCCGCGGCCACGTTCACCGCGTTCGATCACCACTACGCGCTGGTCGTGGTCGACGGGCTGGCCCCGGACGCGGTGACGCCGTACGAGGTCTTCATCGACGACGAGCGGGTCTGGCCGCTGCCGGACTCGCCGTACCCGGCGAGCGTGATCCGGACCCGGCGGCGCGACGGCGACGACGCGGGTGCCGTACGGCTGATCTTCGGCTCCTGCCGGGAGACGACCCAGCACTCGACGACCCGGCGGCTGCGGCCGGACGCCCTCGACGCGTACGCCCGGCGGCTGATGACGCGCGGGTCCGACTCGCCGGAGCGGCCGGACCTGATGGTGCTGCTCGGCGACCAGGTCTACGCCGACAACACGTCGCCGAAGGTCCGCCAACTGCTGCGCGGGCGGCGGAACCGGCCGGCGGGCGCCCCCGCCGAGCAGGTGGTCAGCTACGACGAGTACACCAAGCTCTACCTGGAGTCGTGGCGCGACCCGGAGATCCGCTGGCTGCTCGCGACCGTACCGAGTGTGATGATCTTCGACGACCACGAGGTGATCGACGACTGGAACACCTCCCGGTCGTGGCGCGACGACGTACGGCGGGAGCCGTGGTGGGCCGAACGGATCGCCAGCGGGCTCGCCTCGTACTGGGTCTACCAGCACCTGGGCAACCTCGAACCGGAGGAGATCGCCACCGACCCGGTCTACGCCGCGGTGGTCGGTGCCGACGACGCGACCGGGGTGCTGCGGGAGTTCGGCGCGCGGGTCGACGCCGAGTCCGACTCGTCGCCGCCGGCGCGCGGCTACCGGTGGAGCTACCGGGTCGACGTCGGACGGACCCGGATCGTCGTGCTCGACAACCGGTGCAGCCGGGTGCTGGACAACGGGTCGCGGGCGATGCTGCCGCCGGACGAGTGGTCGTGGTTCGTCGACCAGACCCACGGCGACTACGACCACCTGGTCGTCGGGGCGTCGCTGCCGTGGCTGCTGCCGCCCGGCATCCACCACCTGGAGGCGTGGAACGAGCGGCTGGCCGGGTCGGCGCGGCCCCGGGTCGCGGCCCTGTCGGAGAAGATCCGCCAGGTCTTCGACCTCGAACACTGGGCAGCCTTCCACCGCTCGTTCGACGACCTCGCCGAGTTGTTCGCCCGGCTGGGCAGCGGCGGGCGCGCGGCGGCCCCGGACCGGGTCGGCGCCGGGGCGGGGGCCGGGAACGCCGCGTCCGGGACCGCCGGGCCTGGGACCGGCGGGGCCGGTGAGGCCGCCGGGGCCGGGGGCGGTACGGCCGGCGGGCAACGGGTCGGGGCCGGGCCGGCCTACCCGCCACCGGCGTCGATCAGCGTGCTCGGCGGCGACGTGCACCACTCGTACGTGGCCCGGGCGCACTTCGCCGTCGAGGTGACCACCCCGGTGCACCAGTTGACCTGCTCGCCGATCCACAACCAGGTGCCGGCGTTCATGCGGCCGGTGATGCGGCTGGGCTGGTGGCGCGGGCCGGCGTCGGCGGCCGGGGCGCTGGCCCGCTCCGCCGGGCTGCGGCGCCCGGTCGTCGGCTGGCGCAAGCTCGCCGGCCCCTACTTCGGCAACGCGATCAGCACCCTGTTGCACGAGGGCCGGTCGGCGCGGGTGACCGTCGAGGGCACCCGCAAGGACGGCGAGTTGCGGATCGTGGCACAGCAGGCCCTGGCGGCAGGTGGAAAGATGCCGGGATGACCTGGACCGCCCCACCCGCCGAACGCGCCACCGAGCCGTACACGGGACCCGAACGCCCGATGCTGGAGGGCTGGCTCGACTGGCACCGGCAGACCCTGCTGACCAAGTGCGCCGGGCTCACCGCCGACCAGTTGCGTACGGCGAGCGCCGAACCGTCCAACCTGACCCTGCTCGGCCTCGTCCGGCACATGACCGAGGTCGAGCGGGCCTGGTTCCGCAGGCGGTTCGCCGGCGAGACGATCGGTGAGGTCCACTGCTCGGAGGCCAACCCCGACGGCGACTTCGACGACGTGGCGACCGCCGACGCCGCGGCCGACCTCGCGGCGTTCCAGCGGGAGATCGAGCTGGCCCGGGCCGCGGCCGCCGGCCACGACCTCGACGAGACGTTCTTCCACCAGCGTCGCGGGGCCGAGATGAGCCTGCGCTGGATCTACCTACACATGATCGAGGAGTACGCCCGCCACAACGGCCACGCCGACCTCATCCGCGAACGCATCGACGGCGCCACCGGCGACTGACGCGGGGCGCCACCGGCGCCCGACGAGTGTCAGGCGGCGCCCGACGAGTGTCAGGCGGCCAGCGCGGCGCGGACGTACGGGAGATCGGCCGGACCGCTCCAGCGCAGGGCCGACAGGCCGGCGGCGCGGGCACCGCGTACGGCGCGGTCGTCGTCGTCGACGAGAAGCACCTGGTCGGGCACGGTGGCGAGCGCGGTGGCGGCGGCGTGGTAGTACTCCCGCGACGGCTTGGCCGCCCCGACGACCGACGAGTTGACCACCAGATCGACCTCACCGGCGAGCCCGAGCGCGGCCAGGTCGGCGTCGAGCAGGTCGGTGGCGTTGGTGCCCAGCCCGACCCGTACGCCGGCGGCCCGGACCTCGCGGACCAGGGCGAGCACGTCGGGGTCGACCTCGCCCCGGTACGCCTGCCAGGCGCCGACGGCGGCCCGGGCGGTGTCCACGCCACCGGCCTGCTCGGCGAGCGCCTCGGCCACCCCGGCCATCCAGTCGGCGTGGCTGACCTGCCCGGTGACCGCGGGGTTCAGCCGCTCCGGTGCCATCGCGGCGCCGTGCAGGCTGCCCGTGGCGAGGCTGTACTCGCGTTCGACGACGGCGGTGACCGCCGGATCCCAGCGGCGGAGCACGCCGTCGAGGTCCAGCAACAGGGCGGTGACGCGCTTGCGCTGGCTCATTCCTCGCCTCCGGTGTTGATCCGCTGGCTGATGACCTGGGTGACGCCGCCGCGCATGGTGACGCCGTAGAGCGCGTCGGCGACCTCCATGGTGCGCTTCTGGTGGGTGATGATGATGAGCTGACTCTTTTCCCGTAGCTGGGCCATCAGGGTGATCAGGCGGCCGAGGTTGACGTCGTCGAGCGCCGCCTCCACCTCGTCCATGATGTAGAACGGGCTGGGCCGGGCCCGGAAGATCGCCACGAGCATCGCGACCGCGGTCAGCGACCGTTCGCCGCCGGACAGCAGCGACAGCCGCTTGATCTTCTTGCCCGGCGGCCGGGCCTCCACCTCGACCCCGGTGGTGAGCAGGTCGTCGGGTTCGGTCAGCACCAGCCGGCCCTCGCCGCCGGGGAAGAGCACGGTGAAGACCTGTTCGAACTCGCGGGCGGTGTCGGCGTACGCGCTGGCGAAGACCTCCAGGATGCGGTCGTCGACGTCCTTGACCACGGTGAGCAGGTCGCGGCGGGTGGCCTTGAGGTCCTCCAACTGCTCGGAGAGGAACTTGAACCGTTCCTCCAGCGCGGCGAACTCCTCCAGGGCCAGTGGGTTGACCTTGCCGAGCAGGGTGAGTTCGCGCTCCGCCTTCGCCGCCCGCTTCTCCTGCGCCGGCCGGTCGTACGGCACCGGTTCGGGGACCGGCTTGCCGTCCTTCTCGGCGGCGGCCACGTCGGCCGGGGTCGGCGGCACCGGGTTGGCGGGGCCGTACTCGGCGATCAGGGTCGCCACGTCGAGGGCGAAGTCCTCGGCGGCCTTGGCCTCCAGCTGCTCGATCCGCATCCGCTGCTCGGCCCGGGCCACCTCGTCGCGGTGCACCTCGCTGGTGAGCCGTTCCAGGTCGGCGCCGAGCCGCTTGGCGGTCGCCCGGGTCTGCTGGAGTTCCGCCTCCCGGTGCGCCCGGGCGCGGGCGATCTCGTCGCGGGCCCGTTCGGCGGTGGCCAGCGAGCCGGCCAGCCGGGCGAGCGCGTCCCGGGCGCCGAGTTCGACGGCGCGGGCGATGCCGGCGCCGCGGACCCGGGCGGCCTTGCGGGCGGCGGCGCGTTCGCGGGCGGCCCGTTCGGCGTTCGCCTGGCGCAGCAGCGAGTCGGCCCGGCCGGCGATCGAGGCGACCCGCTCCTCGGCGGTGCGGACCGCGAGGCGTACCTCCATCTCGTTCTGCCGGGCCCGGGGCAGCGCGGCGGCGAGTTGGTCGCGCTCGTCGGTCGACGGGTCCTCGTCGATCGGGGTGGCCTCGGCCAGCCGCAGCCGCTCCTCCAGCTCGGCGATGCCGGCGAGGTCACGGTCGCGGGCCTGCTCGGCCCGGTCACGCGACGCCGCGAGCCGTTCGGTCTCGGCCTTGGCGGACCGGGCGGCGGCGCCGAGTTCGGCGAGCCGGCGGGCGGCGGCGTTGCGCTGCCCCTCGGCCTCGCGCTTGGCGGCCGCGGCGACCGAGACGGCCTCCTTGCGGTCGGCGACCTCGGCCCGGGCCGCGACGAGTTGCTCCTTGAGTTCAGCGCTGGTCGCCTCGGCGGCGACCCGGTTGGCCCGGGCCTCCTCGACGGCGGCCTGGACCTCGATGAAGCTCGGCGCCTTCGCCGAGCCGCCGGCCGCCGCGTAGGCGCCGACCACGTCGCCGTCGGGCGTGACCGCGCGCAGCTCCGGGTTGCGGGCCGCCAGCCGGGCCGCCGCCTCAAGATCATTGACGAGTACGACGTCCCGCAGCGCCCGGTGCACGGCCGGTCGTACCTCTTCGGGGCATTTGACCAGGTCCGGCGCCCAGCGGGCGCCCTCGGGCAGGGCCGGGCGGAGCGCGTCGGCCGACCCGGTCATCCCGGGACCGTCGGGACCACCGACCAGCAGGTCGGCCCGCCCCGCGTCGGAGATCTTGAGCAGCCGCATCGCCTCGGTCGCCTCGTCGACGCCGCTGACCGCGACCGCGTCGGCGAGCCCGCCGAGCGCGGCGGCCAGCGCCGCCTCGTGCCCCGGCTCGACGGTCAGCATCGCGGAGAGGTTGCCCAGCAGGCCCGGCACCTGGTCGGCGCGGGCCAGCAGCGCCCCGGCGCCGTCCTTGCGGCGCAGGCCCATCGCCAGCGCCTCCTCGCGCGCCTTCCAGGTCGCCGCGTCCTTCTCGGCGGCCCGCTCGGCGTCGGAGAGCTGCCGTACGGTCGCGCCGGCCGCCTCGTGCGCGGCCACCGCCTCGTCGTGCCGGGCGTCGAGGTCGGCGTTGTCGCGGTCGGCCTCCGACGAACTGGCGGCGACCGCGTCGACCTCGGCCTGCGCCTTCTCGGCCCGGCCCAGCGCGTCGGCGTGCGCGGCGGCCAGCCGGGCGATCTCCTCGGCGGCCGAGCCACTGCGGGCCCGCGCCGAGTTGACCTGGCCGGTGAGCTTCGCCAGCCCTTCCCGCCGGTCGGCGATCGCCTTCGCGGCGACGACCAGCGCCCGTTCCGCCTCGGCGAGCTGCCGCTCCAGTTCCTGGCGGCCCTCGACCGCCTCGGCGAGGCGTACCTGGTCCTCGGTCAGCGCGGCCCGCAGGTCCTCCTCCTGGGCCCGGACCCGCTCGGCCTCGGCCGCGAGCTGGTCCGGGTCACGGCCCGGGCGCTCGTCCTCGGGCGCGACGCTGAGGTGCCGGTGCCGCTCGCCGGCAAGCTGCTGGGTGGACCGGAACCGCTCCTGGAGCGTGGACAGCCGGTACCAGGTGTCCTGGGCGGCGGCGAGCAGCGGGGCGTCCTGCGCCAGCGCCGCCTCCACCTCGGCCAGCCGCTCCTGCACCACGGCGTGCTCGGCCTCGACGATCTCGCGACGCTCGCGCAGCGCCGCCTCGTCGGCGATCTCCTTGTCCAGCGTGGAACGCAGGGTCGCCAGGTCGTCGGCGAGCAGCCGCAGCCGGGCGTCGCGCAGGTTGGCCTGGATGCCGGCGGCCCGCCGGGCCACCTCGGCCTGCCGACCAAGCGGCTTGAGCTGGCGACGCAGCTCTGCGGTCAGGTCGGTGAGCCGGTTGAGGTTGACCTGCATCGCGTCGAGCTTGCGCAGCGCGCGTTCCTTGCGCTTGCGGTGCTTGAGTACGCCGGCGGCCTCCTCGATGAAGGCGCGCCGGTCCTCCGGCTTGGCGTGCAGTACGGCGTCGAGCCGGCCCTGCCCGACGATGACGTGCATCTCCCGGCCGATGCCGGAGTCGCTGAGCAGCTCCTGGATGTCGAGCAGCCGGCAGGAGTCGCCGTTGATCTCGTATTCGCTCTCGCCGGACCGGAACATCCGGCGGGTGATCGAGACCTCGGTGTATTCGATCGGCAGCGCACCGTCGGTGTTGTCGATGGTGAGGGTGACCTCGGCCCGGCCCAGCGGCGCCCGGCCCGCGGTGCCGGCGAAGATCACGTCTTCCATCTTGCCGCCCCGCAGCGCCTTGGCGCCCTGCTCGCCGAGCACCCAGGCGATCGCGTCGACGACATTGGACTTACCGGACCCGTTGGGACCGACCACGCAGGTGATGCCCGGTTCCAGCTTCAATGTCGTGGCGGAGGCGAAGGACTTGAAGCCCTTCACCGTCAGGCTCTTGAGATGCACGCTTCCGATCCTCGTCGACGTGGCCGCCGGGCTGCCGGCCCGGCGCTGGCCGCCGGCCGGGCCGCGGCCGCGGTGCCCACTCCTCAGCTCGTCGGGGGCCACCGGTCGGCCCGTCACCGGGGCGGACGGTCCCGGCCATTGCGCAGCGTAACCCGCATCGGCACGGTCGACGGAACGGCACGCGCCGGCCGGTCGGGCCGAGGGCAAAAAGCTGCGCGCCGACACGGAATGGTCGGCGCGCGTTTCGTGTGGTGCGATTCAGATGTGCGGGCAACGGCGCCGGGGTCACCGGCCTCCGCAGCTCGGATCAGGCCATTGCCGGCTCTGCCAGCCGCAGCAGTTCGTCTGCTTCGGCGGCAGCCGCGGCGAGCCGATCGTTGTCGGCGCGCAGGCGGGTGATCTCGAACTCAAGTGCCTCGACCCTGGCACGCAGTCGGGTGACCTCGTCGAGCAGGCGCCGGTCGGGCGCCACGCCAACGTGGCCGTAGAGGGCCTTCGCCATATCAACTCCTTGTAATGCGCTGCCGGAAAGGCCGGTCAAACGCGCGCCCAGCTTGGTCGCGGCGAAGTCCCCGGGCACACGGGGACAGGATCGGGCGCGACTGGCGACACCTCTATAGTCCGCCGATGTCGGGGCAACGTCAAGCTGCGCGGGGCACGGATCACTCTCACGGCACCCCGCCCGGCCGTGGCGGCCACCTCCGGTTACAGACAGAGATCACTGTCCGGACGCCGCCGATGCTACCGACCGGACGTTTCCGGCCCGCTAACGATGATCTCTTCCCAGCCTTATGTCTTCCTTAGCCGGATTGCCCGGGCGACGGCCGGCTGCGTACGGTCGCACCGGCCCCGACCCCGGCCGACCCGAGCAGACGGAGGCGACAGCGTGTACGGCGACAGCCACGACACCGACCGGCGACCGGCGTTGCGCGGACGGGGTCGGCACCGCGGCCCGCGCCGGCTGCCCGGCCTCTTCGGGCTCGCCGCCGTGGTCAGCGTGCTGCTGGTCGGGCTCGGCGTCGGCGCGGCCCTGCTGCCGTCGTACCTCGCCGGCGGACCCGAATCGACCTCGACCGGGGTCACCACCGGGGACGGCGCCGGCAACGGTCTGGTCAGCCCGGACGAACTGCCGCTGCAGACCGACCCGGCCACCCCGACCGGGGAGCCGTCGACCCCGGCCACCCCGAGCGGCAGCCCGTCACCGAGTGCCACCCCTACCTCGGCCGGCCCCAGCCCCACCCCGAAGGCGTCGAAGACCAGCGCCACGCCCCGGCGCACGCCGAGCCGTACGCCCACGACACGTACCGAATCCGGCGGCGGCAGCCAGGAGGAACAGGTCGTCGCGATCGTCAACCAGCGGCGGGCCGAGGCCGGCTGCGGCGCCGTACGCACCAACGCCGACCTGGCGAAGGCGGCCCGGCTGCACAGCGAGGACCAGGCGGCGCACAACCGGATGTCGCACGAGGGCAGCAACGGCAGCTCGCCGTGGCAGCGCGCCGAGCAGGCCGGCTACCAGCGGGCGATCAGCGAGAACGTGGCCGCCGGCTACCGGACCCCGGCCGCGGTCATGGAGGGGTGGATGAACAGCCCCGGCCACCGGGCCAACATCCTGAACTGCGACGCCAAGGCGATCGGCATGGGAATCGCCCGGTCGGGCGACGGCACCATCTACTGGACCCAGATGTTCGGCTCCGCCGCCTGATCCCCCGGGCGGCCGGCTCCCCCGGTCGCGCCGCCCGCGCCCGGTGCCCACGCCGTCCGGATCGCGCGCCCGGCCGGGCCGCCCGCGGCCGTGCCGCCGGACACTTCCGGCTCGTTGACCCCGGGTGGAGCGGTGTGCCGCGGCCGGACGGCGGGGCGGCGTCGTCGGCGGCACCCCGCCCCGGCCTGGCCAGCACGGCCCGCGCCGTTCCAGAGCCCGGGGGAGCTCATCGATGACCGTACTGCTGCCTCTCTACGTCCATCCGGCGGTGGACCCGGCGGCGTGGGAACCGGACCGGCTGCGCGGCGCCACCGTCGTGGTCGACGGGCACGACGCCCCCGCCTACCGCCGGGTCACCGCCCGGCTGGCCGCGGCCGGCGTGCCGGTGCTCGGGTACGTCGACCTGGCACGGGCCGCCCGGCCGCTCGCCGACGTACTCGCCGACGTCGACGGCTGGACCGGCCACCCCGTCGCCGGCGTCTTCCTCGACCGCACCCCCACCGGCCCGGCCGCCGTCGGCCCGGTCGCGCTGGCGGTACGGGCGGCCCGGCGGGCCGGGCTGACCGAGGTCGTCCTCAACCCCGGGGCCCCCACCGACCCGCTCTACCGCCGGCTCGGCGTCGCCATCTGCACCTTCGAGGGCGGCTGGCCGGACTACCGGCGGTGGACCGGTGCCGGCGGCGAACTCGGCGACGGCCACCTGGTGCACTCGGTGCCGCCGGCGCAGCTCGCCGCGGCGCGGCGGCTGATGGACTGGCGGGGCGCCGGGTTCGGGCTGGTCACCGACCGGGGGCTGCCGCACCCGTACGGCGGGCTCCCCAGCCGCCTGGACGTTCCCACCCCGGCGCGCTGACATGCCCGGGGCGTGCGCGCCGCGTACCCGCACCGCCGGGTCGGTGGCCGTGGTGCTGGTCGTACTGGTGGCCGGGGTGGCCTGCGGCGACGACCGCGACCCGCCGGTCCCCCGCCCCTGGCCGACGCAGACGGCGCTGACCTGGCAGTGGCAGCTCACCGGCGAACCGGACGTCACCGTCGACGCCGACGTGTTCGCCCTCGACGGGTTCACCGCCACCGCCGACGAGGTCGACCGGCTACGCGCCCGGGGCAAGCGGGCCGTCTGCCACGTCGAGGTCGGAGTGCTGCGCACGTCGCGACCGGACGCCGGCCGCTTCCCGCCCCAACTGCTCGGCGAACCCACCGGGCGGCCCGGCGAGTGGTGGGTCGACATACGGCAGTGGGGGGTCCTCGAACCGATCCTGACCGACCGGTTCCGGCTCTGCCGGGGCAAGGGTTTCCACGCGGTGGCGCCGTACGACGTGGACGGTTACGCGCACGACCCCGGCCTGCCGCTGACCTTCGACGACCAGATCGTCTTCAACCGGCGGCTGGCCGACCTGGCCCGCTCGCTCGGGCTCTCGCCGGGCCTGGTCAACGACATCGACCAGGTCGCGGCGCTGGAACCCGACTTCGACTTCGCCGTCAACGAGGAGTGCTACGTGGCGGCCGAGTGCGACCGGCTGCTGCCGTTCGTCGCGGCCGACAAGCCGGTCTTCCACGTCGAGTACGACGCCGACACCACCGAGTTCTGCCCGACGACGCGCGCGCTGGGTTTCGCGTCGATACACAAGAGCCGCGAACTGGGTGCCTGGCGCGCGCCATGCCTCTTCTGATCGCCGGGCCTCTACTGATCGCCCGGCCGGTTCCGATCGCCGGGCCGGGGCGGCCCGGCCCGGCGCCCGGTCAGGGGCGCGGGAGGCGCGGGCGGGGCTGGCAGCGCGGGCAGCTGAAGGAGGAGCGGTTCATGAACGGCTCGCGGCGGATCGGGGCCCCGCACCGGTGGCACGGCAGCCCCTCCCGGCCGTACACGTCGAGCGACCGCTCGAAGTAGCCGCTCTCGCCGTTCACGTCGACGTACAGGGCGTCGAAGCTGGTGCCGCCGGCCTTGATCGCCGCACCGAGCACGTCGCGTACGTGCCCGAGCAGCCGGCTCACGGCCGGCCCGGTCAGCGCGGCGGTAGGCCGCAACCCGTGCAGCCCCGCGCGCCACAGTGCCTCGTCGGCGTAGATGTTGCCGACGCCGGAGATCAGCGTCTGGTCGAGCAGGGCCCGCTTGACCTCGGTGCGCCGCCGTCGCATCGCGGTCACGAAGTCCGCGTCGGAGAACTCCGGGTCCATCGGGTCACGGGCGATGTGCGCGATCTCCGTCGGCAGGTCGGCGCCGCCCTCGGAGTACGATAGTCCGCCGAACGTGCGCTGGTCCACGAAGCGCAGTTCCGGTCCGCCGTCGTCGAAGGTGAACCGGATCCGCAGGTGCGTCTCGTCGGGCGTCCCCGCCGGCTGCATCAGCAGCTGCCCCGACATGCCGAGATGCCCGATCACCGCGTCGCCGCTGTCCAGCGGCAGCCACAGGTACTTGCCCCGGCGGCGGACGTCGACCACCCGCTGGCCGGCGAGCGCCGCCGCGAAGTGCGCGGCGCCGGGCAGGTGGCGGCGGATCGCCCGCGGGTGCCGTACGTCGACGGCGGCGAACCGGCGACCGGTCACCCACCGGGCCAGCCCCAGCCGGACCGTCTCGACCTCGGGCAGCTCAGGCACGCCGGCTGCCGGACGGGTCGGGATCCGGGATCGACACCCCGTCGGCGGCCGCCGGGACGGGGCCGGCCCCCGCACCGGGCTCCCCCACCGGGACGGCGTCTGCCGGGGCGGTCGCGTCCAGGCCGGTCGCGTCCGGGGCCGCGGTCGGCCGGTCCGGCGGCACCTCCGTCGGCTCGGCGACCTGCTCCGACAGCGTCCGCCAGGCCGCCTCGGCGGCCCGCTGCTCGGCCTCCTTCTTGCTGCGGCCGTCGGCGCCGCCGTACCGCTCGCCGGCGACCACCACCCACGCGGTGAACGTCTTCGCGTGGTCCGGGCCGGCGTCGTCGATCCGGTACTCCGGCACCCCGACCCCGAGCGCCGCGGTCAGCTCCTGGAGGCTGGTCTTCCAGTCCAACGCCGCGCCGCGCCCGGCGGAGTCCGCCATCAACGGGTCGAACAGGCGGTGGATCACGATCGAGGCGGTGTCCAGCCCGTACTGGAGGTAGATCGCGCCGAGCAGCGCCTCCAGGGTGTCGGCGAGGATGCTCGCCTTGTCCCGGCCGCCGGTGGTCTCCTCGCCCTTGCCGAGCAGCAGGTAAGGCCCGAGGCCCTGCGGCCCGAGGCCGCGGGCGACGTCGGCCAGGGCCCGCATGTTGACCACGCTGGCCCGCAGCTTGGCGAGCTGCCCCTCCGGCAGGTCCGGGTGGTTGTGGAAAAGCGCCGCCGTGATCACCACGCCGAGCACCGAGTCGCCGAGGAACTCCAGCCGCTCGTTGGTCGGCAGGCCGCCGTTCTCGTACGCGAACGAGCGGTGGGTCAGGGCCCGCTCCAGGAGTTCGGGGTCGAGGGAGATCCCGAAGGCCGCCTCCAGGTCGCCGATCGACGGCCGTCTGCGCCTGTCGTTGCTCATGTGCTCACCTCGCCGCTGTGGTCGCCGTGGATCGGGTGCACCGTGGCCGGTGCCGTCAAAGTCGAGGTCATGCGGTCCCCTCGCTCCGCTCGCTTCGCTCGCATGCGCCCCCCTCGCTTCGCTCGGTCATGCTGTCACCTCGGCCGAGGCCGCGAGCAGGGTGGCGACGGTGCGGGTCGCGGCGCGGCGGTGCAGGTGGGCGGCGAGCGCGATGCCGGAGGCGACGTCGGCGCCGTCGGCGGCACCGTGGCAGACCACCACCGTGCCGGGCACGCCGAGCAGGGCGGCGGCGCGGGGCACACCGCCGGCCGCGGGTGGCCCGCCCGCCATGGCGTACGCCCCCTCGATGCCCTTGAGCAGCACGTTCCCGGTGAACCCGTCGGTCACCACGACATCGGCACGGTCACCGATGCCGAGGTCGTAGCCCTCGACGAGTCCCTCGTAGGTGGCGTCGCCCGGCAGGCCGACGGCGGCGAGGAGCGGGTCGGCGGCCCGGCGTACCCGGTCGCCCTTGCCCGGCTCGGCGCCGACGGAGAGCAGGCCCACCCGGGGCCGGGCGATGTCGTGGACGACGGCGGCGTAGGCGGCACCCAGGATGGCGTGCCTGGCCAGGGTCGTCGGCCGGGCCTCCAGGGAGCCGCCGACGTCGAGCAACACGACCGGGCCGTGTACGGCCGGCAGGCTCGCGACCAGCGCGGGGTGCCGGACGTCGGGCCAGCGGCGCAGGCCGAGTACGGCGGCGGTGACGGTCGCCCCGCTGGCACCGGCCGACACGACGGCGTCGGCGGCACCCTCGGCGACCGCGGCGACGGCGGCCCGGACGGTGGTGTCGGTCCGGCTGGCCCGGGTGGGTGCGTCGGCCATGCCGACCGCGTGGTTGACCGGGCGTACGGCGACCCGGTCACGCTGGGCCGGCGGGAGCACGGCGAAGACCTCGTCGGCCGTTTCGGGTGGCCCGACGAGTAGCAGATGCAGTCCAGGATCGGCGTCGCATGCCCGCAGAGCGCCGTCAACCACGACGGCGGGAGCGTTGTCCCCGCCGAGGAGGTCGACGGCGATCCGCACGGTCCCCGGCTCCACGGACCCGGCCGTCGAGTCGCGGCCGGCGGGAGCCGGGGCACCGGGCGATGGCCAGGGCCTGCGCGCCGCCTGACCGGAAGTCGGAGGCGTCACGCTGGCCGGCGTCAGACCTCGATGACCTGGCGGCCGTTGTAGGTGCCGCACACGGTGCAGGCGGTGTGGGGCAGCTTCGGCGACCGGCACTGCGGGCAGGCCACAGTCGCGACCGCCGCGACCTTCCACTGCGCCCGGCGGGACCGGGTGTTGCTGCGCGACATCTTGCGCTTGGGGACGGCCACGGTTCCTACTCCTCTTTACGGGTCAGTTGCGACAGGCTCGCCCAGCGCGGGTCGATCTGCTGGTGGCTGTGGTCAGCCGGCAGTTCGTCCCACTGCACCCCACACTCGGGGCACAGCCCTGGGCAGTCGTCTCGGCACAGCGGGTTGGTCGGCAGTGCGAGCACCACCGCATCCCGCAGCGCCGGCTCCAGGTCGATCAGGTCGCCCTGCAGCCGGCCCACCTCGTCCTCGTCGGTCGTCTCGTCCGTGGTGCTGTTCTCGTAGGCGTACAGCTCCTGGACCGTGACGGTCAGCGAGTCGCCGATCGCGCGCAGGCACCGCCCGCACTCGCCCTGGACGGAACCGCTGACGGTTCCGGAGACGAGCACACCCTCGGACACCGATTCGAGTCTCAGGTCGAGGTCGAGGTCGGCGCCTTCCGGCACACCGATCAGCTCCAGTCCGAGGTCTGCCGGCGCCGGCACCACCCGCTTGACCGTACGCAACGCGCCAGGCCGGCGCGGCAGCTCCCTCGTGTCGAGGACCAGCGGCGACCTGGGGTCGAGGTGGATCGGCGAATGTTTGGGCATAGTCAGACTCCGGCCTGTGCGAGGCCGACGTTGAAGGTTACCTGAGCAGGGACCTCAGCGTCGAACCGGGGCACCGTAGCAGCGGCCCCGAACGGGTGGTCAGAAAGTCAGCGGGCGTTCGGTGTCCTCGCCACCGAAGTTGCCGATCTCGCGCAGGGCGTGCATCTTGTCCCGCCCCCGCTCGATCGAGGCGAGCGCCCGGGTGAGGAACTGCTCGAAGTTGGCCAGCGCGGTGTCGACGTAGTCGTCGACCTCCTCACGCAGCCGCTGCGCCTCGGCGCGGGCCTCGGCGACGATCCGGGCGCCCTCGTGCTCGGCCGAGACGGTGATCTCGTTGACCGAGACGAGGCGGGCGTGTTCGGCCTCGCCCTCGCTGATGATCCGGTCCGCCTCGCGTTTGCCGGCGTCCATGATCTTGTCGCGCTCCTCCAGCAGGGCCGCCGCCCTGCGCAGGTCACCGGGGAGTTCGGCGCGCAACTCGTCGAGGATGCCGATCATCTCCCCACGATCGACCATGCAGTTGTTGCGCGACATCGGGACGGACCGCGCCGTCTCCAGGATGGCGATGATCTCGTCGATGCGGTCGAGCGGGTCCACCCGGCACCTCACCCCTGTAGTTCGTCGGCCGACCTACATGATGCGGGGTCGACCCAGATCCCTGCTCAACCAATCATGCGGTGCGGGAGCGACAGGAGGACCGACCCGGGCCGACACGGCGCGTCGCCGGACGAAGCGAGCACCCCGGACCGTACGGGGACCTTCCGCCGGAAAACCACCCGTCGGACCTGTCACGCCCCCGCGGAGCGCAGGCGGTCGGCCAGGCGGGCGAGGACCGGTTCCGGCAGATGCGCCGACACGTCCCCGCCCCACTTCGCGACCTCCTTCACCAGACTCGACGAGACGAAGGAATAGAGCGGGTTGGTCGGCATGAAGAGGGTCTCGACGCCGGCCAGCCCGATGTTCATCTGGGCCATCTGCAACTCGTAGTCGAAGTCGCTGACCGCGCGCAGCCCCTTGACCACCACGCTCGCCTCCTGCGCGCGGCAGAAGTCGACCAGCAGGCCGCGGAACGACTCGACCCGTACGTTGCCGTAGCAGGCGGTGACCTCGCGCAGCAGTTCGATCCGCTCGTCGACGGTGAACAGGCCCTGCTTGGACTGGTTGATCAACACTCCGACGATCACCTCGTCGAAGAGCCGGCTGCTCCGGCCGACGATGTCTAGGTGTCCGTTGGTCACCGGATCGAACGAGCCTGGGCACACCGCACGTCTCATGATCGGCGACCGTACCAAAGCGTGGTCTCGCCGTAACGCCGGACGTTCTCGCCGGTGACTCCTTCCACCCAGGTGACCGCGCCGCCCCGGGTCGCCCGTTCGACCACCACGACGGCGTCCGCCGCCAGCCAACCGCCATCGACGAGGGCGGCCAGCATCGCGGTGACCTCGTCGTCCGGCACGGCGTACGGCGGGTCGGCCAGGACCACGTCGTACGGCTCCCCGTCCGGCGGCCCGGCGGCCAGCACGGTGCCGACCTTGCCGGTCACGACCCGGACCGCCGGGCCGCCCCGCAGGGCGGCCACGTTCTCCCGGATGGTCCGGACGGCCCGCTGGTCGGACTCGACGAGCAGCACGTGGGACGCGCCCCGCGACAGCGCCTCCAGGCCGAGCGCGCCGGACCCGGCGTAGAGATCGGCGACCCGGGCCCCGTCGAGGTCGACCCGGGTGTCCAACGCGCTGAACAGGGCCTCACGGACCCGGTCGGAGGTCGGCCGGGTCTGCCCACCCGGCGGTGCGGCGATCCGCCGTCCGCCGAACGTCCCGGCGACGATCCGCGTCATGACACCTCCAACCGTCCGTCCCGTCGCCGTCCACACGGGCGAGGACCGCCTCGACGCTACGCGACGAGCAGCGCCGTCCGGCCGCCGGTCGGACGATGACCATGCCACCCTCGGTGCGCGGCGGGCAGCTTTCCGTAGATCAAAGATCTCGGATGCGTATCAGCGTCCTTAGCGGTCCATGAGGGCCACCGGTGCGCGCCGCGAGCCGATATGGTCTGGCGCTGTGCCGGCGCATGTTCGCCGCCGGCGCACGTCGCCGCCGTTGGTCGCGCCCGTTCGGTGAGCGCGCCACCACCCCCCGGCGTCGTGCCTGAGAGCTTCCACCCCAGGAGTACGCGTGATCTCTTCCAAGCTGTCGCTGCGGCGACCGCTCGCCGTCGTCGGCGCCGCGTTCCTCGGCCTAGCCGCCGCGGTCGCGGTCGCCTCGCCCGCCAGCGCCCACCACAGCGTGGTCGACGGCAAGGCCGCCTGCGACACCACCACCGGTGAATGGGTCGTCGACTGGACCGTCACCAGCGTCGCTCCCGCCGAGTCGACCGGCTACCGGCTCTACGAGGTCCTCGCCAAGCCCGTCCCGGTGACCGGCATCGCCGTCACCGAGGGCGACGGCTACCCGCTCGACCCGCACACCCCGCTGACCGGCACCCAGCGCCTGCCGGGCACCACCCAGACGGCCTCGCTGCAGGTCAAGGGCGCCTGGGACAGCGGCCACGAGGACACCAAGTGGAAGAAGAAGACGATCACCCTCGGCGGGGTGTGCGAGAAGGAGGAGCCGCCGCCGGCGACGGCCGCGCCGACGTACACGATCGTCACCGACTGTGACGGCCTGGTCGAGGTCACCCTGACCAACGGCAAGGACGCCACCGCTCCGGCCAAGTTCAAGGTCGTCACCGCCGAGGGCTTCGAGAAGTCCGTCGAGGTCGCCCCGGGCGAGGAGAACACGGTGGAGATCCCGGCCGAGCAGGCCGGCGAGATCACGGTCACCGAGGCCGGCCAGGAGAAGCCGCTGTTCACCGGCTCGGCGCCCGAGGCGGAAGGCTGCCCCACCGCCGGCCTGGAGGTCAGCTGCGAGGACATGACCTTCAGCCTGACCAACCCCGAGGACGGCAGCCAGCCGTTCACCGCCGTCTTCACGCCGAGCACCGGTGACGTCCAGAAGATCACTGTCGCCCCGGGCGAGTCCAAGAGCGTCAAGTTCGCCGGCTCCGCCGGCCTCACCATCGACGCCGTGATCGAGGGCTACGAGGACGACGTGGTCACCTTCGCCTGGGACGAGGAGAAGCCCGAGGACTGCCCCGCGCCGGGCGGCGGTGGCGGCGGTGACCTGCCGCTGACCGGTGCCGCGGCCGGTGGCATCGCGGCCGGTGCCGCGCTGCTACTCGCCGTCGGTGGCGTCCTGTTCTACCTGGCCCGTCGCCGTCGGGTGACCTTCACCGCCTGAGCATGACGTGCCACGGGGCGCGTCGGTCCGACCGGACCGGCGCGCCCCGTTTGTCGTGAGGTCGGACCGGCCCTCCCGTCCGTCAGCCCTTCTCCAGGTATTCGGCCCGTTCCTCGTCGACCAGGGCGGCCACCGATGCGGCCAGCGCCGGATGCCGCAGCAGCTCCGGATCCTCCTCGACCAGCGCGATCGCCTCCGCCCGCGCGTCGCGGATCAGGTCCGCGTCGCGCAGCAACGACAGCAGCCGCAGGTGCGAACGCCGCCCCGACTGCGTCGCCCCCAGCACGTCGCCCTCCCGGCGCTGTTCCAGGTCGAGTTCGGCCAGCTTGAATCCGTCGGTCGTCGACGCCACCGCGTCGAGCCGCTCCCGGGCCGACGATCCCTCGGCCATCTCGGTGACCAGCAGGCAGAGCCCGGCGGCCTGGCCCCGGCCGACCCGGCCGCGCAACTGGTGCAACTGCGACACCCCGAACCGGTCGGCGTCCAACACGATCATCACGGTCGCGTTGGGTACGTCGACCCCGACCTCGATCACCGTCGTCGCGACCAGCACGTCGAGATCACCGGCGGCGAACGTCCGCATCACCGCGTCCTTCTCGTCGGCCGGCAGCCGGCCGTGCAGCACCCCGATCCGCAGGCCGTGCAGCGGCCCGTCGGCGAGCAGCGGCGCGACGTCGAGCACGGCCAGCGGCGGCCGGCGCCCCGACTCGTCGACCTCGGCGGCCGCCTCCTCCGGCGACGACGAGTCCTCGCCGATCCGCGGGCAGACGACGTACGCCTGATGGCCGGCGGCCACCTCCTCGCGCAGCCGGCGCCAGGCCCGCTCCAGGTAGGCCGGCTTCTCGCTGGCCGGTACGACGTGCGAGGCGATCGGCGACCGGCCGCGCGGCAGCTGGGAGAGTGTCGAGACCTCCAGGTCGCCGTAGACGGTCATCGCCACCGTGCGCGGGATCGGGGTGGCCGTCATCACCAGCACGTGCGGCGGCTGCTCGGCCTTGGCCCGCAGGGCGTCACGCTGCTCCACCCCGAACCGGTGCTGCTCGTCGACGACCACCAGGCCGAGGTCGGCGAACTCGACGCCCTCGTAGAGCAGGGCGTGGGTGCCGACCACGATCCCGGCCCGGCCGCTGGCGACCTCGTCGAGGGCCTGCCGGCGGGCGGCGGCGCCCAGCGAACCGGTGACCAGCGCGACGCCGGTGCCGGCCGGGTCACCGTCCAGTTCACCCGGCCGGCCGAGCGGGCCGAGCAGGCCGAGGATGCCCCGGTGGTGCTGGGCCGCGAGCACCTCGGTCGGGGCCAGCAGCGCCGCCTGGCCGCCCGCGTCGACCACCTGGAGCATCGCGCGCAGCGCGCAGACGGTCTTGCCGGAGCCGACCTCGCCCTGGAGCAGCCGGTGCATCGGGTGGGCCGTCGCCAGGTCGGCGGCGATCTCGTCGCCGACCGCGCGCTGCCCGGCGGTCAGTTCGTACGGCAGCCGGCCGTCGAAGGTGGCGAGCACGCCCCCGTCGGTCCCGGGCCGGTCCCGGGCCGGCCGGTCGGCCGCCCGGTGCTTGCGCTGCACCAGGGTCAACTGCACGGCGAACGCCTCGTCCCACTTCAGCCGCCGCCGGGCCCGGAATAGTTCCTCCTTCGTGGACGGCCGGTGGATCTCGCGCAGCGCGGTGCCCAGCCCGACGAGGTTCCGGGTGGCGCGTACGGTCGCCGGCAGCGGGTCGTCCGGCGGGGTGAAGGTGTCCAGGACGACCCGTACGCACCGGGCGATGGTCCAGGTCGGCACCGCCGCCGCGGCCGGGTAGACCGGGATCAGCGCACCCGCGAACTCCTCGATCTCGCCCGCGGCCGCCACCTCGCCGTCCGCCGGCCCGTCGCCGAGCAGCACGTATTCCGGCCCGTTGAGCTGGCGCTTGCCACGGAACTCCGTCACCTTGCCGGCGAACAGCCCCCACCGGCCCGGGGTCAGTTCCCGGCTGCGCCACGCCTGGTTGCCGAAGAACGTCAGCGTCAGCACCCCGCCGGAGCCGTCGCCGACGGTCACCTCCAGCAGGTTGCCGCGCCGCTGCCGCATCGGGCGTACGGTCGCCTGCCGGACCTGGCCGAGGACGGTGACGTCCTCGCCGACCTCCAGCGACCGGATGTCGGTGTGCTCGCCGCGCTCGTCGTAACGGCGCGGGAAGTGGTAGACGAGGTCACCGGCGGTGTGCAGGTCGAGCTTGTCGGCCAGCGCCCGCGCGGTCTTGTCGCCCACCAGCTTCTTCAGCGGCGTGTCCGCCGTCGACGGCTCGGTCATTCCACCCCCACCAGCAACGGATAGAACGGCTGGCCGCCGTCGTAGGTCTGCACCTCGACGAACGGCCACCGGTGTGCCGCGTAGCCGCGCAACGCCTCGTCCAGGCCGGTCGGGGCGTCGGCGCCGAGCAGCATGGTCACCAGCTCGCCGCCGCCGCCGAGCATCCGGTCCAGCAGCGCCTCGCAGGTCGCCAGCAGGTCGGTGCCGATCACGTGCACCTCACCCTCGACCAGCGCCAGTACGTCGCCCGGCTGGCACCGGCCGGCCATTGTCAACGCCTCCCGGCTGGCGAAGCAGACCTCCGCCGACCGGCACGCCCCGGCCGCCTCGGCCATCTCGATCACGTCGTCGTCGAACCGGCGACCGGGATCGCGTACGGCCAGCGCGGCGAGTGCCTGCACCGGCGACCGGGTCGGCACCACACTGACCCGCAGCCCGAGGTGCTGGGCCTCCTCGGCGGCGGCGCGGGCGACCGCCTGGGCGTTGGGGTCGTTGGGCAGCACCACCACGTGGATCGCCCCGGTCGCCCGGATCGCGTCGAGCAGTTCGCCGGTCGACGGCCGGCCGGCGGCCACCACCGCCCCCTCGGCGACGAACAGGGCGGCGAGGCCGTCACCGGCCGCGACCACGACGGCGCCCCGGCCCGCCGGGCCGGCCGGCGGGCCGGTCGGTTCCACCGCCGGGGCGGCGTCGACCTGGTCGGCGAAGCGGGTGACCGCGATCTGGTAGGGCCGGCCGGCGGCGATCCCGGCCTCGATCGCCGCGCCGATGTCGTTGACGTGCACGTGCACGTGCCAGGTGGGCAGTTCGTCGTCGGCGCCGGTGCCGACCACGACCAGCGAGTCGCCGAGGGCGGCCAGGGTGGCGCGCATCCGCTCGACGGCGGGCGGCCGCGCGTCGAGCAGGAATCGGACCTCGTACGCGAACTCCGGCGAGCCGGCCTCGCGGGCGACGACGGCCGGCGCCCGGACCGACGTCCGGTTGCCGTCGGCGGGCGGGTCCGCGGCGGCGGGCGGCTCCGGGGCCGGCGGGGTCGGGGCCGGCGGGGTCGGGGCCGGCGGGGTCGGGGCCGGCGGGGTCGTCTCGGTCGGCCGCGTTCCGGGCGGCTCGGGCCCGGTTCCGGTGACCACCGCGGTCAGGGCGTCCAGCAGGACGCAGAGGCCGCGTCCGCCCGCGTCGACCACCCCGGCCCGGGCCAGGACCGGCAACTGCTCCGGCGTGCGGGCGAGCGCCTCGGCGGCCGACCGGGACGCCGCCCGGACCACGGTCGCCAGGTCGTCGGAGTCGGCGGTGGCCGCGCCCCGGGCCGCGGCGGCCACGACCGTCAGCACCGTGCCCTCGACCGGGCTCGCGACCGCCGCGTAGGCGGCCGAGGCCGCCACGTCGAGCGCCCCGGCCAGGTCACGGCCCCGGACCTCGGGGGCGCCGGCCAGCGCGTCGGCCAGCCCGTGCAGGATCTGCGACACGATCACGCCCGAGTTGCCCCGCGCGCCGAGCAGCGCCCCGCGCGCCATCAGCCGCAGCACCCGGCTGTGCGGCGGGCGCGATCCCTCGGGCGAGTTGTCGAGGTCGAGGGTGAGCGCCTGGTGCGCCGAGGCGAGGGTGAGCACGAGGTTGGTGCCCGTGTCGCCGTCGGGCACCGGATAGACGTTGAGCCGGTCGATCTCCTCCTGGTGGCGCCGCAGCGCGGCCAGGCCGTCCGCACACCATCGACGCACGGCCGCGGCGTCCAGGGTGTCCAGCACGGCGATGAGCCTACTTGCGCCGCCCGACACCCGCCGTCCAGCGCCACGATCCGCGTGATCAGGGAACGCGTCGCGCGTGTCGTCGGCGGGTCGGGGTGCCAGGCCCCTGATCACGCGGATCATGTTGGTGGGCCGGGGGCGATTCGTTGGTCGGCCGGGGTATCGGGTAACCTGACCAGGTTGCCCGGCGACCCTGGTCATCCGTGCCCGCGAGCGGGACGGTGACCGGCCAGGTTCCCGCCGGCGATCGACCGAACGAGCAGATTCCCCAGGAGTATCCCGTGGCTAGCGTGTGTGACGTCTGTGGCAAGGGACCGGGCTTCGGCCACAACGTTTCCCACTCGCACCGGCGGACCAACCGCCGCTGGAACCCGAACATCCAGTCGGTGCGTACCCCGGCCGGTGGTGGCACCACCCGCAAGCTGAAGGTGTGCACCTCCTGCATCAAGGCGGGCAAGGTCACCCGCGCCTGACGCGTCCGCGTCACCGCATTCTTCCGGCCAGCCGCCGGGTCACCACGACCCGGCGGCTGTTCGCGTGCGCCGAATCGGCGGTTGCCGGCCCGGTCCGGACCGGCAACCGCTGACTACAGGGCGCGCGCGAACGAGATGCAGCCGGGCGCGTCCCGGTAGTAGCCGAAGTTGGGGATCCGTTCGAAGCCGGACGACTCGTAGAGCGCGATCGCCTCGGGCTGCTTGTCGCCGCACTCCAGCACGAGTCGCTTCCGGCCGTGCTCACGCGCCGACCGCTCCACCGCGGCCAGCACCACCCGGGCCAGGCCACGACCGCGGGCCGCGGGCGCGGTGTACATGCGCTTGATCTCGCCCACCTCGCCGCTGTCGCCGTGACTGCGCCACGCGCCGCAGGCGACCGGCTCCCCGTCGACGTACGCGACGAGGAAGGCACCGGCCGGCGGGTCGAACTCGGCGGCGTCGACGGGGGTGTCGTCGCCGCTGCCGCCGTACCGCTGGCCCAGGTCTGCCAGCGCACTCGCCACGAGCTGCTGCGCGACCAGCGAGCCGTAGCGGACCGTGCGGATCTCGATGTCACTCACCGGTAAAGGGTAGATGGACCAAGGGCCCTTACCCCTGTGGGGTGGGGGTCACGATCGCCCCGGCCGACCGCCCGGCGGGGCCGGCCGGGAGGCGGCAGCGCGGCCGGCCCGGAGGCGGCGGCGGGCCTAGCGGAAGTGGTCCCAGCCCGACGGCCCCTTGTACGGCCGGCCGTCGACCGTGACGCCATCCCCCTCGACGACCCGGCCGATCACCTTCCACTCCGGCGGCAACGCCAGCGTGTCCGGGAACGTCGCCGCGAGCGCGTGGTCGTCGCCGCCGCCGAGCACCCACTGGTAGGGGTCGACACCCAGGGCGTGCGCGGCGTCCCGCATCTGCCGGGGGATCTCGAAGGCGTCCCGCGTCACGTCGACCGCCACCCGGCTCGCGGTGGCGATGTGGCCCAGGTCGGCGAGCAGCCCGTCCGACACGTCGATCATGGCCGTCGCCCCGAGCCGCGCCGCCGCCGGCCCGGCCGCGTACGGCACGTCCGGCCGCCGGTAGGACTCCACGAGCAGCTTCGGGGTACGGAACCCACGGGACAGGACGGTGTATCCGGCCGCCGCGTAGCCGACCCTGCCGGCGAGCGCCACCACGTCGCCCGGCCGGGCGCCGCCGCGCAGCACCGGGGCGATGCCGTGCAGGTCACCCAGCGCGGTCACCGCGATGGTCAGGGTCGGGCTCGACGACATGTCGCCGCCGACCACGCAGGCACCCACCTTCGCCGCCTCGGCGGCCAGCCCGTCGGCGAGGTCCTCGGCCCACCGCACGTCGAGCCCGGGCGGTACGCACAGCGCGACGAGCAGCGCGGTCGGGCCGGCCCCCATCGCCGCGATGTCGGCGAGGTTGGCCGCCGCCGCCCGGTGCCCGATGTCCTCGGCGGTCGACCAGTCACGCCGGAAGTGCCGCCCCTCCACGAGCACGTCGGTCGATGCCACGACGCGCCCGTCCGGGGCCGCCACCAGCGCCGCGTCGTCGCCCGGGCCCAGCAGCGCGGTCGGCCCCACCTGCAACCGGGCGGTGACCCGGGCGATCAGCCCGAACTCACCGGTCCTCGCCACACTCACGCGACGGCCTCCCTTGGCTACCGTGATGGTTAGCCCCTACTCCGTACGGTAGTTTCACCTGCGAGCCGCTCGGCGGCGGACAGGAGTGGGGTCGTGGTCCAGGCGTACATCCTCATCCAGACCGAGGTCGGAAAGGCACGTGACGTGGCCGCAACCATCACGGATATCTCCGGCGTGGTCCGGGTCGACGCGGTCACCGGGCCGTACGACGTGGTGGTGCTCTGCGAGGCGCACACCGTCGACGAGCTGGGAAAGCTGATCGTGAGCAAGGTGCAGATGGTGCCCGGGATCACCCGCACGTTGACCTGTTCGGTGGTGCATCTCTAGGTGGTGGATCAGATCACTCCCACGCGTGAACCGGACCGCGACGCGGGTCCGGACCGCACCACCCGGCAGGCGGCGATCTGGGCGACCGTCGTGGCGCTGCCGATCGCCGTCCTCGTCGGGCTCTTCGCCTTCTCCCAGATCAACGGCGGCGGACCGGCCGCCGGCCCCTCGCCGTCGGCCGACCCGGCCGCGGGGCAGCTGGCGACGCCGGTCGAGATGGCCGCACCGGAGCTGGCCGAGCGGCCCGCCGTCGTCTGCCGTGCCCTGTTGTCGCAGATCCCGCCGACCGTGCGCGATCTGCGGCAGCGGCCGGTGACCGCCGGCGCGGAACAGAACGCGGCGTACGGCGAGCCGCCGATCACGGTCGCCTGCGGGGTGCCGGCCGCCGAGTTCCCGCCCACCGACCCGGTCTGGGTCGTCAGCCGGGTCTGCTGGCACTCGGTCGAGCAGGCCGACGCGGTGGTCCTCACCACGGTCGACCGCGAGGTGCCGGTGCGGGTGACCGTGCCGCGCGCCTACCCGGAGGCGTTGCAGTGGCTGGCGCCGCTGTCCGACTCGATCGTCGAGTCGGTCCCGTCGGCGACGTCCGGAATCCCCTCCGGCTGCACCGGCTGACCGCGGGCCGGCGGCGCCGGCCCGCGTATCCCGGCGGCCCGCGTATCCCGCCGGCCGGGAAAGCCCGGCGGGCCGGTCGCTCAGTGCAGGCCGGAGCCGCGCCGCAGGGCGGTACGGATCAGCCGGCTGACCAGCTTCGGATACTCCAGCCCGGTGGCCGCCCACATCCGCGGGAACATCGACGTCGACGTGAACCCCGGCATCGTGTTGATCTCGTTGAGATAGACCGTGTGGTCCGGGGTGACGAAGAAGTCGACCCGGGCCAGTCCGGCGCAGTCGAGTGCGGTGAACGTACGGCAGGCGTACTCCTGGACCTGTCGGGCCACGTGTTCCGGCAGGTTGGCCGGGATGTCGTACTCGCAGGAGTTGTCGAGATACTTCGCCTCGAAGTCGTAGAAGTCGTGCCCCTGCTCGACGACACGCACCTCGGCGAGCAGCGACGCCTCCGGCGCTCCGCCGGCCTCGCCCTCCAGCACGCCGCACTCCACCTCGGCACCGACGATCGCCGCCTCGACCAGCACCTTCGGGTCGATCTGCCGGGCGGCGGCCACCGCCGCGTCGAGGTCGGCCCAGTCGCTGACCTTGCTGATGCCGTACGACGACCCGGCGCGCGACGGCTTGACGAAGACCGGCAGCCCCAGGCGCTCCTTGTCCTCATCGGACAGGGTCACGCCGTTGCGCAGCACCGCGTACGGCCCGACCGGGATGCCCTCGACGGCGGCGAGCTTCTTGGTGAACTCCTTGTCCATGGCGGCCGCCGAGGCGAACACGTTCGCCCCGACGTACGGGATGCCGGCCATCTCCAGCAGGCCCTGGATGGTGCCGTCCTCGCCGTACGCGCCGTGCAGGGTGGGGAACACCACGTCGACGCCGTCGAGTGCCTGGCCGCCGCGGATCGGGTCGAGGATCAGCAGGTTGTTGCCGACCGGGTCGGCGGGCAGCACCACCATCCGGCCGGAGTCGACGGTGATCTCGGGCAGCCGGCGCTGGGCGATGGCGAGTTGCGAAGCGTCACCGTCGGTGAGCACCCAGCGGCCGTCGCGGGTGATGCCGATCGGCACGACCTCGAACTCGTCGGGGTCGAGGGCGGCGAGCACGGCACCGGCACTCACGCAGGAGATCCCGTGTTCGGTGCTGCGACCGCCGAAGACGATGGCGACCCGGGTCTTCCGTGGGCTCGTCACGCAGGCTCCTTACTCGTTCTCGGCTGCCCGGATCTGGCGCAGCCGGTCCGTCGCGGCGCTACCCGCGTCCACCCGGCAGACCCTACTCTGCGTGCTCGGTCCGCGGGTCGATGACCGGAGTAAGCCCATCCGCCGGGCGACGGCCGGACAGGACGGTGGCTCCAAGATCTTCATCGTGTACGACCGCGGCGGCAAGCCCGCTGTCCGCCATGATCCGCGCGGCCGCCACCGCCTGCGCCGCACCCGTCTCCACGACCAGGTGCCCGCCCGGCGCCAGCCAGCCGGTGGCCCGACCGGCGACCCGCCGCAGCACGTCCAGGCCGTCGGGGCCGCCGTCGAGCGCCGCGCGGGGCTCGTGCAGCCGGGCCTCCGGCGGCAGCAGCGCCACCGCGTCGGTCGGCACGTACGGCACGTTCGCCACGAGCAGGTCGACGTCGCCGGCCAGCCCGGCCGGCAGCGCGTCGAACAGGTCACCCGCGTACACCCGCCCGCCGTACGGGGCGAGGTTGCGCCGGGCGCAGCCGACGGCGGCCGGATCGACGTCGGCGGCGACCAGCCGGGCCGGCCGGATCCGGTGCGCCACGGCGGCGGCGACCGCGCCGCAGCCGCAGCACAGGTCGACGACGGTCGCGTCCGGCCCGGTCAGCTCGACGGCACGGCGGACGAGCAGCTCGGTACGGCGGCGCGGCACGAACACCCCGGGTTCGACGGCGAGCCGCAGGCCGGCGAAGTCGACCCGGCCGAGCACGTGCTCCAGGGGCAGGCCGGCGACCCGGCGGGCGACCCGGTCGGCCAGGTCGGCGGCGCCACCGCCGGCGGCGACCAGCAGCGCGGCCTCCTCCTCGGCGAAGACGCAGCCGGCGGCCCGCAGCCGACCGACGATCGCGGCGACGTCCGGCACCGGCTAGGCCGACCGGTCCAGCGCCCGGCCGATGTCGGCCACCAGGTCCGCGGTGTCCTCGACGCCGCAGGAGAGGCGTACGAAGCCGGGTGCGGTGTCGTCGCCCCACTGCGCGCGCCGGTCGGCGGTGGTGTGCAGGCCGCCGAACGACGTGGCGGCGAACACCAGCTCGGCGGCCGACAGGAAGCGCGCCACCCGCTCGGCGCTGCCGAGGTCGAACGCGACGATCCCGGGCACCCGCCGCATCTGGGTGCTCGCCACCGGATACGCCGGGTCGTCCCCGAGGCCGGGCCACCGTACGCCGGAGACGTCGGAGCGCGACCGCAGCGCCCGGGCGACGGCGGCCGCGTTGGCCGACTGCCGGGCCAGCCGCAGGTCGAGGGTTGCCAGCGAGCGGTGGGCGAGCCAGGCGTCGAACGGGCCGGGCACCGAGCCGGTGGTGTCCCGCCAGGTGCGGACCGTTGCCAGCAGCTCCGGTGACCGGGTCGCCAGGTAGCCGAGCAGCAGGTCGGAGTGGCCGGTGAGCGCCTTGGTGCCGGACGCGACGACGAGGTCGGCGCCGAGGTCGAGCGGGCGCTGGCCGAGCGGTGTCGCGGTGGTGTTGTCGACGGCGAGCAGGGCGCCGGCGGCGTGCGCCCGCGCGGCGAGGTCGGCGATGTCGCAGACGTCCAGGCCGGGGTTGGCCGGGGTCTCCAGCAACACCAGCCGTACACCCTCGAACGACGGGTGCGGACCGGCGGTCGGCACCGTCCGCACCGTCACCCCGTTGGCCGCCAGCACCGAGTCCGCGAACGCCCGCACGGTGAAGTAGCCGTCCGCCGGCAGCACGACGGTGTCACCGGACCGCACGAGGGAGAGCAGCAGCGCGGTCAGCGCCGCCTGCCCGCTGGCGAAGGCGAGGCAGTCGCCGCCCTCCAGTTCGCCGATGGCGGCTTCCAGGTTGCGCCGGGTCGGGTTGCCGGGGCGGCCGTACCAGTCCCGGCCCGCGGCCGCGTCGCCGCCGGCGGGATCGAGGTGGTACGGCGCGGCGAACACCGGCCCGGGCAGGAACGGCTCCCCCGGCGCCGGCTCGGGCAACCCGGCGTGCACGCAGCGGGTGCCGTCGCCGTACCCGTCGGTCTGGCTCATCGTCGCTCCCGGTACGTCGGCGTCACTCTGGCTTGGTGGTACGGCTCATCAGCGCGGTCAGCGCCACCCGGGGATCGACCCCCTCGTGGCAGACCCGCTCGACCTGCTCGGTGATCGGCATCTCGACCCCGTGGGCGCGGGCCAGGTCACGGATGGCGAGGCAGCTCTTGACCCCTTCCGCGGTCTGCCGGGTCGCGGCCTGCGCCTGCTCCAGGCTCTCACCGCGGCCCAGGTGCTCGCCGAAGGTCCGGTTGCGTGACAGCGGCGAGGTGCAGGTGCCGACCAGGTCGCCGAGGCCGGCCAGACCGGCGAAGGTGAGCGGGTCGGCACCCAGCGCGACACCGAGCCGGGCGGTCTCCGCCAGCCCACGGGTGATCAGGGTGGCCTTGGTGTTGTCGCCGAGCCGCATCGCGGTCGCGATGCCGTACGCGAGCGCGATCACGTTCTTGACCGCCCCACCCAGCTCGGTCCCGATCACGTCCCCGTTGGTGTACGGGCGGAAGTACGACGTCGTCACCGCGTTCTGCACGAGCGTGGCGCGGTCGGTGTCGGTGCAGGCGACCACGGTGGCGGCCGGCTGCCCGGCGGCGATCTCGGGCGCCAGGTTGGGGCCGGAGACCACGACGACCCGGTCGGCGGCCACCCCGGCCGTCTCCACGATCACCTGGCTCATGCGCTTGGTGGTGCCGAGTTCGATGCCCTTCATCAGCGAGACGAGGGTGGCGTCGGGACCGACGAACGAGGCCCACTCGGCGAGGTTGCCCCGCAGGGTCTGCGACGGTACGGCCAGCACGACCAGCCACGCCCCGGAGATGGCCTTGCCGGCGTCGGCGGTGGCCGTCACGTTCGCCGGCAACCGCAGGCCGGGCAGGTAGTCGGGGTTGGTGCCGGTGGCCCGGATCGTCGCCGCGACCTGCTCGCGCCGCGACCAGATGGTCACCTCGTTGCCCGCGTCGGCGAGCACCTTCGCGAAGGCGGTTCCCCAGGAGCCGGCCCCCAGCACCGCCACGTGCCCACCCGGGGCCCGCCCGCTACGCTCGCTCACCGGCCCGCCCCGGATTCCGGCGCGGTCGGCTGCCACAGCGGTGGGGGTGTGCCGCCACGGATCTCGGCGAGCAGGTCACGCAAGTGCAACATGATCTCCTCTGTCATCTCGTCGAGGGTCGCCTTGGTCGGTGCGGCACCGGTCCACCGTTCGAGGTCCACCGGCGGCCCGGCCTTCACCTCGACCGGGATACGCGGCCGGAGGCTGAACCTCTTCGTCCGCGGGTCGAAGATCTGCTGCGGGCCCCACATCGACACCGGCACGACCGGCGCACCGGTGGCCAGGGCGAGCCGGGCGGCGCCGGTCTTGCCCCGCATCGGCCACAGTTCGGGCTCCCGGGTGGTCGTCCCCTCGGGATAGACCACCACGGCACCGCCGGACTTGACCGCCGCGACCAGCAGGTCGAGCGACTTCGCGGCGTCGGTCGTGCCCCGCTCGACCGGAATCTGCTTGACCTTGAGCAACATGCGGCCGACGACCGGGACCCGGAACACGCTCGCCTTGCCGAGGAACTGCGGCCAGCGGCCGGCGTCGTAGACGAAGTGCCCGCAGACCAGGGGGTCGGCGTGCGAGATGTGGTTGGCCACGACGATGACGCCGCCGCCGGTGGCGAGGTGCTCCGCACCCGACCAGGTCCGGTGGGTCCACAGGGTGAGGACCGGCTTGACGACGACCACCACCAAACGCCGCCAGAACCCCAGCCTGCGCCGCGCCACGCTGCCTCCTCGTTTCCACACCGACCACGGTCCGACCGGTGCCGCGATCGTTGCCGCGGCCGATTCTCCGGGTACCGGGGGCTCGAAGCGAAATCATGCCCGTTCCACCTGGGTACGACCAGGCAGGGTCGGCCACGTGCCGGGCTGGCAGGATTGGCGCGTGCGGGAGCCGACGTGGGTCGTGGTGGTGCCGGTCAAGCGTCTGGCCACGGCGAAGAGCCGGCTGCGCGGCGCGCTGGCCGACCCGGGCGCCGAGGCGCACGCGGGGCTGGCGCTGGCGATCGCCCTCGACACCGTCGCCGCGGTGCTCGCCTGCCCGCCGGTCGACCGGGTGCTGGTGGTCACCGACGACCCGATCGCCGGGCCGGCCCTGGCCGCGCTGGGCGCCTCGGTGGTGCCCGACGTCCCGGACGCCGGCCTCAACGCGGCCGTGGCCCACGGTGCGTCGCTGGCTACCGACCGGTGGGTGGCGGCGCTCGCCGCCGACCTGCCGGCACTACGCCCGGCCGACCTCGCCGGCGCGCTGCGGGAGGCCCTGGGAGGGCTGACCGTGGGCGGGCCGGCCGTCGGCGGGGCGGGCGAGGGCGGGCCGGCCGCGGGCGGGGCGGGCGTCGGCGGGGCGGGCGAGGGCGGGCCGGGCGTCGGCGGGCCGGGCGCGGGCGGGGCGGCCCCGGCGGGGCGGCCATGGGCGGGGCGGTCGACCTGGGCGGTGCCGGGTGGGGCTCCGCTCCCCACCGCGCGGCGGCCGGCGCCGGGCCGGCCGGGGCGCCGGTTCCTGGCCGACGCGCCGGGCACGGGCACGGTGCTGCTCACCGCCCCGCCCGGCGTACCCCTCGATCCACGCTTCGGGGTCGACTCCGCCGCCCGGCACGCCGCCTCGGGTGCGCTGCCGCTCACCGGCGGGTGGCCGACCCTACGCCGTGACGTCGACACCCCCGCCGACCTCGCCGCCGCCGCCGGCCTCGGCCTGGGTCGCCACAGCGCCGCCCTCGTCCCGGCCGCCGCCGGACACCTCGGAGATGAGCGAAGGTGACGGCGAGAACCGCCCGACTACGGAGGACTGGGGCGGTTGTCGTGGAAGCGCCCGTTGGTGGTCCTTGCTGATCTGGGCGGGAGAGACCTTATCCAGGCTCGATAAGGTCTCTCCCGCCCAGATCAACCGCGTCCCCCTGCGACCCGCCCCATCCACGCACATCGTTCACGCGACCCGACACGCGATCATGGGGATGATGTTCACAAGTCGGGCGGGAAACGCCACGTTTTCTCCATGATCGGCGGACTGGGGGCGGCGGGGGCGGCGGGGGCAGGCGGCGGGGGCGGCAGGCGGCGCTGCGGGGGCGGCAGGCGGCGCTGCGGGGCGCGGCAGGCGGCGCTGCGGGGCGCGGCAGGGGGCGGGGCGCGACGCGTGACAGGTGCGGGGCACGAGGCGCGCGGGTACGGTGCTGGCATGCAGGGGACCGTCGCCACCTACAATCCGCTCACCCGCTCCGGGACGTTGCTGCTCGACGACGGCGACGAGATCGCGTTCGGGGCGCCGGCCTTCGACGCGTCGGGGTTGCGGCTGCTGCGCCCGGGTCAGCGGGTCCGGGTCGAGCACGACGAGTCCGGGCAGGTCAGCAGGGTCACGTTACCTACATTTCAATGATCGAAATGTGGCATGTTGATTTGGCGGTCACCCGGATCGGGTGATGATGAATGGGTGACGAATCCAGCCGGCCGCCGCCCCCCGCACCAGCGCCAGTCCCGTGCCGACCAGTCACCGACGCCCGACGACGAGCGCCCGCCGGTGCCGCGTGGCCAGGTCCGACGGCGTGGTTCCAACGGGCGATTCGTCCGGCGCGACAACTCGACGACGGCGCTGAGCCCGGGTGTTCCGCCGCGCCCCGAGCCGCCGGCCGGCACCGGTGATCCCGACCCGGACCGGGCGCCGTCGGTCGCGCACGACCCGACCGACTCGCCGCCGCCGGACGGCGTGCACCCGGCGACGCTGGAGCCGCTGCCGGAGGACCGGTTCCTCAACCGGGAGTTGTCCTGGCTCGATTTCAACGCCCGGGTGCTCGCCCTCGCCGAGGACCCGGCGACACCGTTGCTGGAGCGGGCGAAGTTCCTGGCGATCTTCGCCAGCAACCTCGACGAGTTCTTCATGGTCCGGATCGCCGGTCTCAAGCGCCGCCTCCAGGCCGGCCTGCCGATGCGCGGCGGCGACCGGCTGCCGCTGCGCACCCAGCTCGAGCTGATCGCCGAGAAGACCGCCGGCCTGGTCGCCCGGCACGCCCGCTGCTTCGTCGACGACGTACTGCCGCGGCTCGCCGCCGAGGACGTCCACCTGGTGCGGTGGGCCGACCTGGACGCCGGCGAGCGTGAGCAGTTGCGGACCTACTTCCGGGAGGCGATCTTCCCGGTGCTGACGCCGCTCGCGGTCGACCCGGCGCACCCGTTCCCGTACATCTCCAGCCGCTCGCTGAACCTGGCCGTGGTGGTGCGTGACCCCGATGGCGGGTCGGAACTGTTCGCCCGGGTCAAGGTGCCCAACAACGTGCCCCGGTTCGTGCCGGTGGGTCCGAGCCGGCCGGCCCGGTTCCTGCCGGTCGAAGACCTGATCTCCACCCAGCTCGGGCAGCTCTTCTCGGGCATGCAGGTCGTCGAGTGCCATCTGTTCCGGGTGACCCGCAACGCCGAGGTCGAGGTCGACGAGGACCGCGACGAGGACCTGCTCCAGGCCCTGGAGCGGGAACTGGCCCGGCGCCGGTTCGGCCCGCCGGTCCGGCTGGAGGTCGCCGCGTCGGTCTCCGACCACGTGCTCGACCTGCTCGTACGTGAGCTGGACATGGACAGCCACGACGTCCTGCGGGTGCCGGGCCTGCTCGACCTGTCGTCGATGTGGCAGATCTACGACGCCGTCGACCGGCCCGATCTCAAGGAGCGGCCGTTCGTACCCGCGACCCATCCCCGGCTGGTCGAGGGCGAGGTGCCGCGCAGCGTCTTCTCGGTGGTCCGTGACGGCGACATCCTGGTCCACCACCCCTACCACTCGTTCTCCACCAGCGTGCAGCGGTTCATCGAGCAGGCCGCCGCCGACCCGAACGTGCTGGCGATCAAGCAGACCCTCTACCGTACGTCCGGCGACTCGCCGATCGTCGACGCGCTGATCGACGCCGCCGCCGCCGGCAAGCAGGTGGTGGTGCTGGTCGAGGTGAAGGCGCGCTTCGACGAGGTCGCCAACATCGGCTGGGCGCGGATGCTGGAACGGGCCGGCTGCCACGTCGTCTACGGCCTGGTCGGGCTCAAGACGCACTGCAAGACCGCGCTGGTCGTACGGCAGGAGGGCAACCAGATCCGCCGCTACTGCCACATCGGCACCGGCAACTACCACCCGAAGACCGCCCGGCTGTACGAGGACTTCGGGATGCTGACCGCCGACCCGGAGGTCGGTGCCGACCTGACCGACCTGTTCAACGTCCTCACCGGCTACAGCCGGCAGACCGCCTACCGCCGGCTGCTGGTCGCGCCGCACGGGGTGCGCAGCGGCATCATCGAGCGCATCGACCAGCAGATCGAGCAGACCCGGCGGGGCGGCCGGGGCCTGGTCCAGATCAAGGTGAACTCGCTCGTCGACGAGGACATCGTGGACGCGCTCTACCGGGCGTCGCGCGCGGGCGTACGCGTCGAACTGGTCATCCGCGGGATGTGCACGCTGCGGCCGGGCGTACCCGGGCTCTCCGACAACATCCGGGTCCGGTCGATCCTCGGCCGGTTCCTCGAGCACTCGCGGGTGTTCCGGTTCGGCGCCGACGAGTCGGCCGAGTTCTGGATCGGTTCGGCGGACCTGATGCACCGCAACCTCGACCGGCGGGTCGAGGCGCTGGTACGGGTCACCGACCCGGTCGCCCGCGCCGAACTGGACCACATCATCTCGTCGTGCATGAGTGACGACGTGGAGGCGTTCGAGCTGGCCGGTGACGGCACCTGGGCCCGGCGGGTCAGCAGCGACGACACCCCGCTGGTGCACCTGCAGGAGGCGCTGCTGCGCCGCGTCGTCGGCGGCGCGAGCTGAGCGGCGGGCCGGAAGATCTGGTTAGGCTGGCCGGCATGCTGGAGGAGGAACGCAAGTACGAGGCCGATCCGGCGTACGCGGTCCCCGACCTGGCCCCGGCCCTGCCGGACGGGGGACGGGTGGTGGAGCGGTCGCCGGCCACCCTGACCGCGACCTATCTCGACACGTCCGATCTGCGGCTGGCGCGGGCCGGGGCGTCGCTCCGGCACCGTAAGGGCGACCCGCTGCCGTGGACGGTGAAGTTCCCGGCCGACCTGCCGGGCCGGCGGCACGAGGTGTCCCGGCCCGGCCGGCCCGGCCGGCTGCCGGCCGAACTGTCCGCGCTGGTGACCGCCTACTCGCGGGGCGCGGCGCTGGCCCCGGTCGCGGTCGTGCGGACCGTCCGCCGGGCGTACGAGCTGCGGGACGCCGACGACCGGCTGCTGGCCGAGGTCGCCGACGACGCGGTATCCGTGCTGGACGGGCGCAAGGTCCGCGCCACGTTCCGCGAGATCGAGGTCGAGCTGGGGGACGGCGACGCCGAACTGCTCGACCGGGTCGGTGAGGTGTTGTGCGCGGCCGGGGCGCGGTCCGGCGGGTTCACCCCCAAGCTCGTACGCGCCCTCGGCCCCGCCGCGCAGGAGGGTCCCGACCTGGTCGCCCCGGCCGGGCTGCCGGACGAGCCGACGGCCGGCGACGTGGTCACCGACGCGGTTCGCAAGCACGTCCGGCGGATCCTCGCCCACGACCCGCTCGTCCGGCTGCGGGTGCCGGTCGGCGACGACACCGCCGTGCACCAGATGCGGGTCGGCTGCCGGCGGCTGCGTAGCGACCTGCGTACGTTCCGGCCGCTGACGAAGTCGTCATGGTCGCGGGCGTTGCGCGACGAGGTGAAGTGGCTCGCCGACGCGCTCGGCGGGCCACGCGACGCCGAGGTGCTGCGCGACCGGCTGCGCCGCACGGCCACCGGCGACCCGCTCAGCCCGCTCGACGAGGCGGCGGTCGCCCGGATCGACCAGGTGCTGGCCGTACGGCAGGAGTCGGCGCTGGCGGCCCTCGACGAGGTCCTGACGTCCGACCGCTACGCCGCCCTGGTCGAGGAGCTGGTGGCCGCCGCCCGCGAGCCGCGGCTGACGAAGCGGGCCGGGCAGCCGGCGGCCGACGTACTCCCCCGGCTGGTGGCCAAGCCGTGGCGCCGGCTGGTGTTCGGCGCGGACGGCGTCGACGGTGCCGGCGAACTCGGCCCGACCGATCCCGACGAGCGCTGGCACGACACCCGGATCGACGGCAAGAAGGCCAGGTACGCGGTCAACGCCGTCAAGCCGGTCGTCGGCGCACCGGCCCGGAACCTGGGCAAGGCCCTGTCGAAGGTGCAGGATCTGCTCGGCGAGCACCAGGACGCGGCGGTGGCCGCCGACGCCTGGCTGTCGATCGCCGCCGAGCACCCCGCCGACCACGCGCTCGCGGTGACCGCCGGGCGACTCGCCGAGCGGGAACGCCAGATCATCCACCGGGTCCGGGCCGAGTTCCCGCAGCGGTGGAGCCAGGCCACCGAGCATCAGCTCGTCGCGTGGCTGCCGTGACCGTCCCGATCCGCGCCGCGGGCGGCGTGGTGTGGCGGCCGGCCGGCTCCGGCGAGGTCGAGGTCTGTGTGGTGCACCGGCCCCGCTACGACGACTGGACCCTGCCGAAGGGCAAGCTCGAACCGGGTGAGCATCCGCTGCTCGCGGCAGTGCGGGAGATCGCCGAAGAGGCTGACGTCGGTGGGGTGCCGCAGGTCCGCTTGTCGGGCATCCGCTACGGGATGCGCGACGGCACACCGAAGTCGGTCGACTACTGGTCGGTGCGGGCCGTCGACCGCGGCGGCTTCCAGCACGAGACCGAGGTCGACGCGATGCGCTGGCTGCCGGTCGGGGCCGCGGCGGGACTGCTGACGTACGCGCACGACGCGACCGTCGTACGCGAGTTCGCCCTGCTGCCCCGGGTGACGGCCGTGCTGGCCGTCGTACGGCACGCCAGGGCCGGCAAACGCGCGACCTGGACCGGTCCGGACGTGGCCCGGGAGTTGGACGCGGCCGGGCGGGTCCAGGCGGCCGGGCTGGCCGGACTGCTGGCCGTGGTCCGGCCGGAGCGGCTGGTGTCGGCGGCGCCGCGGCGGTGCGTGCAGACGCTCGCCCCGCTCGCCGACCGGCTCGACCTGCCGATCGAGGTCGACTCGGGCTTCGACGAGCCGGTGCCGGGCCAGGACGGGGACGAGAACGCCCTGGCCGCCGCCGGCCGGCTGGTCGAGCTGGCGACGGCCGGGCGGCGGTCGGTGGTGTGCAGTCAGGGCAAGGTGCTGCCGGCGGCGCTGGCCGCCCTGGCCGGTGGGGCTGCGGGCGACTTTTACACGCCGAAGGGCACCGGCTGGCTGCTGGCGTTCGCCGGTGAGCGTCTGGTCGGTGCCGACCGACTCGACCCGGCGGCCGTCTGACCCCGGACGCGCGGCCTGATCCCGGACAGCGTCCGGCTTCGGCCCGCCCGGGTGTCGGGTGTCCGCCCGGTGGCGGGTGTGCCGCCCGGGCGCACAGCGAATTCGCTGTGCGTACGCCGAATTCGCTGTGGCGTCGAACAGCGGTACCGGTCCGGGCGAGCGGCGGGCGGGCCGTCGGGCGCCGTCGGGCGCGCGGCGGGCGGGCGGATCGGGCGAGCGGCGTCACGGCCGGGCGCGGTCGAGGGTGACGGCGACCGCGAGGTGGTCGGAGGCGGTACTGGGCGGCGCGGCGGCGTCGGTCGCGGTCAGCCCGGCCGAGACGAAGATGTGGTCGATCTGCTCGTCCGGGGCGTCGGCCGGCGCGGTCGGCAGTGGTCGGGCCGGCGCCAGCGCGTCGACCAGGCCGGCGTCGGTGAACACCTGGAACGCCGGATCGCCCGGCTCGGTGTTGAAGTCGCCGGCGACCACCAGTGGCCGCCCGGCGGCGTACCCGGTGGCGAAGCGGACCACCTCGCCGGCCTGCACGACCGGCCCGTCGTCCGGTGGCGGCTGGAGGTGGGTGGAGACGACCACCAGTTCGCCGATGCCGGTGTCCAGGACGGCGGCCAGGGCCTGCGCCCCGGTGGGAGCGCCGACGGGCGTGAGACGCACGGTACGGGTCTCGGTCACCGGCAGCCGGGTCAGGATCGCGTCGCCCCACACGGCGTCGGCGGCGGGCGCGAAGACGTACCGCATGCCGAGCCGGTCGGCGATGAGGGCGAGGGTGTCGTGGCCGCCGTTGAGCAGCCAGGCCCGGTCGACCTCGCTGAGCGCGACGACGTCGGCCCGCTGCCCGGCGACGACGTCGACCAGCCCGGCGAGGTCGAAGCGCCCGTCGAGCCCGAAGCCCATCCGGACGTTGTAGGCGACCACCCGGACCGGGCCGGGTTCCGGTTCGCGGACCTGCACCGCGTTGTTCGGTACGGCGACCGCGGCGAGCAGGGTGGCGACGGCCGCCGCCACGGTCACGAGAAGGGGCCGGCGCACCGCGGATCCCGGTCGGCGTACGGGGCGCCGCATCGCGACCGCCGCGACGAACAGGGCCAGGACGACCGGTACCCACTGGTTGGGGTAGCCGAGGTCGTAGGCGGAGTAGTAGAGCACCGCGCCGACGGCGAAGACCACCATCCCGCCCACGACGGCGAATCCGGCGCGCATTCCGGGTCGCCCGGAGCCCGGCACCCCGGCCGGTCCCCGGGTGGTGGCGGCGGCAGCGGAACCGGTGGCAGCGGCGGCTTCCGGAGCGGCGGGGGCTTGCGGGGCGGCGGGGGCTTGCGGGGCGGCGGGGGCAGCGGGGGCGGCCTGGGCCAGGCAGGCACCGAGCCCGACGGCGGTCAGCAGGATCGCCGGGATCAGCAGGGTGGTCGGCGGCACGACGAACATGACCGTGCCGGCCAGCAACGGCACGGGTGCCAGCCAGCGCATCGGGCCGCGGGGCGGGCGGGCCAGCCCGGCGCCGGCGAAGAGCGCGACCGCCGCCGCGGTGACCACCCCGGGCCAGGTGTCGCCCAGCGGGGTGGATCCGGCGGTTCCGGCCGCGCCGCCGTACAGATAGGACACCGCCGTGGTGGCCAGGGCCGGCGATCCGGCGATCATCCCGGAGAGCAGCAGGGCCGGCCCGACGAGCAGCCACGGCGCGGCCCGGACCGGCCCGGGTGCGGATTCGGCCCGCCAGCTCAGGGCGAGGAAGGCGGCGACCATGGCACCGGTCAGCACCCAGGACAGCGGATCGGTCCGCCAGGTGAGGTCCAGGGTGTCCAGGGCGGTGTGCAGTACGGTGCCGGCGGCCAGGCCGAGGACCAGTCCGGGGGTCGGATCGGCGGTTCCGGCGGCGGTGGCGGCGAGCCACACCAGTCCGGCGAGCAGGCCGAAGCTGGCCACGTAGAGCTGCACCTGACCGCCGTCGGTGGCGCCGAGGCCGGCCCGGCAACCGCCGAGCACGATCGCGGCGGCGAGCAGCACGGGACGTGGACCGACCCGGCGGACCAGTGGCGGGGCGCCGAGCGCGAGGACGAACCACATCAGGGCGAAGGCGCCCATGAGTTCGGCGGGCGTGGCGGCGGCCTGGCCGAAGATGGTGATGATCGAGGGCAGCCAGACGCGCAGGACGTCGACGAGCAGGGCGATGCCAAGTGCGGTGGCGGCAACCGACATGGACGACCGGCGCACGGTTCCCCCTCGGGTTGGCGGTCCCTCTCGGACGGGCGGGACAACCCGAGTCATTCTCGTGTTCCATCCCCCACCGATCAAGGGCCGCGTTTTCCGCCGCCCACGGGCCGCGATTCCCCACCGATCAAGGGCCGCGTTTTCCGCCACCCACGGGCCGCGATTCCCCACCGATCAGGGGCCGCGATTCCCCGCCGGCCAAGGGCCGCGATCCGGGGCGGCCGGCCCCGGCACGCGAGAAGGCGCCCATCCCGTCGGGGATGAGCGCCTTCTACGCCGTACGCGCCGGGTCAGCTCCGGGCCGCGGCCTTGCGGGCCGGGGCCTTCTTCGCGGCGGTGGTACGGGTCGTGCTCTTGGTCGCCGCGGCCTTCTTGGCCGCGGTGGCGGACTTCTTCGCCGGCGCGGCCTTCTTGGTCGCGGCGGCCTTGGTGGCGGTGGCCTTGGTGGCCGCCTTGGTCGCGGTCTTCTTGGCAGCGGCCGTCTTGGCCGGCGCCGTCTTCTTCGCGGCCGCCGTCTTGGCCGGCGCCGCCTTTGCGGTGGTCTTCTTGGCCGCGGCGGTGGTCTTCGCCGCGGCGGCGGTCTTGGCAGCGGTGGCGGTCTTGGCGGCGGTGGTCTTCTTCGCCGCGGCCGTCTTGGCCGGGGCGGCCTTCGCGGTCGTGGCCTTCGCCGTTGTGGCCTTCGCCGCCGTGGTCTTCGTGGCCGCGGCGGTCTTGCGTGCCGCGGCGGCCTTCGGGGCCTTGCCACTGGCGACCATGTCCTTGAAGCCGGCGCCCGGCCGGAACGCCGGCACCGCCGTCTTCTTGACCTTCACCGCTTCGCCGGTGCGCGGGTTGCGGGCTGTTCGCGGTCCCCGCACACGCTTTTCGAAGACTCCGAAACCGGTCAGTGCAACGCGGTCGCCCTTGGTGACCGCCGCCTGGACCTCTGCGAGAACCGCGTCGAGCGCCGCAGTCGCCGTCTTCCGGTCCCCCAGGCGAGCGGCAAGCGCCTCGATGAGCTCGGCCTTGTTCACGACTTTCCCTCCCGAATGTACTTCTGGACTCAACGCGAGCCATTCTGCGCGCACGGTATGCCCTTTGCCACCAGTACACAAACATCCGCCGGAAAAAAGTCGTTGTGTCGTAACGGATTCGCCCCCGTCGGCCAGGCCGACGGGGGCGAAAACCGCTGTGCGGTCAGGCGTACGGCCTAGGCGACCACTGGCAGGAAGGGCAGCCGCCGCTCCTCGTAGGCGCCGATCGCCGACTCGTGCCGGAGCGTCAAACCGATGTCGTCCAAGCCTTCCAGCAGCCGCCACCGGCTGAAGTCGTCGAGCGGGAACGACCAGGCCGCGTCGCCGACCCGGACCTCGCGGGCGGTCAGGTCGACGGTCACCGCGGTGGCCGGGTCGGCCTCCAGCCGGGTCCACAATTCTTCGACGACAGCCAATTCCAGCTCGACCGGCAGAAGACCTTCCTTGAGCGCGTTGCCGCGGAAGATGTCGCCGAAGCGCGGCGAGACGACGGCCCGGAACCCGAAGTCGCGCAGCGCCCACACGGCGTGCTCGCGCGACGATCCGGTGCCGAACTCCGGCCCGGCGACGAGGATCGACGCACCGGAATACCTCGAATCGTTGAGCACGAATGCGGGATCCTCCCGCCATGCGCTGAACAGACCGTCGGCGAAGCCGGTTCTGGTCACCCGCTTCAGATACACCGCCGGGATGATCTGATCTGTATCCACATTGGAGCGCCGCAGCGGCACCGCGCCGCCGGTGTGAACGGTGAACTTTTCCATCGTCTTCTCAGCCCTTCACAGGTCGGCGGGAGCGGCGAGACGGCCGGTCACGGCGGTGGCCGCGGCGACCGGCGGCGACACCAGATGGGTACGCCCACCACGGCCCTGCCGGCCCTCGAAGTTGCGGTTGGACGTCGACGCCGATCGCTCGCCGGGCCGGAGCGTGTCGGGGTTCATGCCCAGACACATGGAGCAGCCGGCGAAGCGCCACTCGGCACCGGCGTCGATGAAGACCTTGTCCAGCCCCTCGTGTTCGGCCGCCTCCCGCACCGCGGCCGAACCCGGCACCACCAGCATCCGTACGCTGTCGGCGACCTTGCGCCCGCGCAGCACGTCGGCGGCGGCCCGCAGGTCCTCCAGCCGGCCGTTGGTGCACGAGCCGACGAAGACCACGTCGACCGGCACGTCGCGCAGCGGCGTACCGGGCCGCAGGTCCATGTATTCCAGGGCCCGCTGGGCGGCGGTGCGCTCCGCGTCGTTGTCGAAGTCCTCCGGCGCCGGCACCGCGGCGTTCAGGGCGGCGCCCTGGCCCGGGTTGGTGCCCCAGGTGACGAACGGGCTGATCCGGCCGGCGTCGAGCGTCACCTCGGTGTCGAAGGTCGCCCCCTCGTCGGTGGGCAGGCTGCGCCAGTACTCCAGCGCGGCGTCCCAGTCCGCGCCCTGCGGCGCGTTCGGCCGTCCCTTGAGGTACGCGTACGTCGTCTCGTCCGGCGCGATCATGCCGGCCTTGGCACCCCACTCGATCGACATGTTGGCGATCGTCATGCGGCCCTCCATGGACAGCGCGCGGATCGCCTCGCCGCGGTACTCGACGATGTGGCCGCGGCCGCCGCCGGTGCCGACCTGGGCGATCAGGGCGAGGACGAGGTCCTTCGCCGTGACGCCGGGCGCCAGTTCACCGACCACGTTGACCGCCATCGTCCTCGGCCGGGCCTGCGGCAGCGTCTGGGTCGCCAGCACGTGCTCGACCTCACTCGTGCCGATGCCGAACGCCAGGGCGCCGAACGCGCCGTGGGTGGCGGTGTGCGAATCGCCACAGACGATCGTCAGGCCGGGCTGGGTCAGGCCGAGCTGCGGGCCGATGACGTGGACGATGCCCTGGTTGTCGTCGCCGAGCGCGTGCAGCTTGACGCCGAACTCGGCGCAGTTGCGGCGCAGCGTCTCGATCTGGGTACGCGACGTCGGGTCGGCGATCGTCAGCAGGTCACCGCGGCGGGCGTTGAACGACGGATCGTCGTACCCGGTCGGGGTGTTGTGGTCCTCGGTCGCGAGCGTGAGATCCGTACGTCGCACGCGGCGGCCGGCCATCCGCAGGCCGTCGAACGCCTGCGGGCTGGTCACCTCGTGGAGCAGATGCAAATCAATGAAGAGCAGATCCGGCTCACCCTCGGCGGATCGCACCACGTGAGCGTCCCAGACCTTCTCGGCCAGGGTCCTGGGCGATGTTGGCTTCGGAGTGACTCCCACCATCTGGACATCCTAAATTCTGGGAGGTATGTTTCGGCTTGTGGGACACAGTATGAGCGGTGTCGGCGTTCTCGACAAGGCGGTCGTCATCCTCGCCGCCTGCGTCGACGGCGCCAGCCTGGCCGAACTCGTCGACCGTACGAAGCTGCCGCGGGCCACCGCGCACCGCCTCGCGCAGGCGCTGGAGATCCACCGGATGCTGGTCCGCGACACCCAGGGACGCTGGCGCCCCGGCCCCCGGCTCGGTGAACTCGCCAACGCCGCCCCCGACGTGCTGCTGACCGCCGCCGAGCCGCTGCTCGCCGCACTGCGCGACGCCACCGGCGAAAGCGCCCAGCTCTACCTGCGCCGCGCCGACGAACGCATCTGCGTCGCCGCCGCCGAACGGGCCAGCGGGCTACGCGACACCGTCCCGGTCGGCTCCGTACTGCCGATGACGGCCGGCTCCGCCGCGCAGATCCTCCTCGCCTGGGAGCCGCCCGAGGCGGTCATGCCACTGCTGCCCCGCTGCAAGTTCACCGGCCGCACCCTGGCCGAGGTACGCCGCCGCGGCTGGGCCCAGTCGGTCGCCGAACGGGAGGCCGGTGTGGCGAGCGTCTCCGCCCCGATCCGCGACCGGACCGGCCGGGTCATCGCCTCGATCAGCGTCTCCGGTCCGCTGGAGCGCCTCGGCCGCCGCCCCGGCGACCGCCACGCGATGGCGGTCGTCCGCGCCGGCCAACGCCTGAGCGGCCTCTGACACTCCCCCTCTTTGATCCGCGTGATCAGGGATTGAATCGCGCGTGTCGCCGGCGCGGCGCCTGTCGTACTCCCTGATCACCGGGATCAAGGAGGACACCACCCACCACCGCCCTGCCACCTCGGCCACCGGCCCGCAGTCCGGCTGGCCCGCCGGACTGCCGGACTGCCGGACTGCTGGGCCGCCGGACCGCCAGACCGCCCGCCCGCCGAACCGCTGGCCCCGGCCCGCCGGACCGCTGGGCCGCCGGCCCGCCTCGGCCCACAGGAGCGGTCCAGCCCAGCCGCCACCGGACCAGCCGGCCCTCGGCAGCACTTCGGGGCGCGGACGCCCCGCCAGCTCAGCCTTCCTTGATCCCGGTGATCAGGGAGTACGACACCCGACACACCGGCGACACACGCGACTTAATCCCTGATCACGCGGATCAACGGGGGTGAAGGGGGTATGAGGGGGACGCGAGGGAGTCCAGAGAAACCGAAAAGTCCGTGCCACCGGAGTGGCACGGACTGTCGACTGTAGCCCCGACGGGATTCGAACCCGCGCTACCGCCTTGAGAGGGCGGCGTCCTAGGCCGCTAGACGACGGGGCCAGGACTTTCTTCACTTTTTGCCGTTTTCCCTTGCGGTCCAACGGTGCTGAACTCTATCAGAGGCCAGCGCCGGCGCCCTATTCGGACATCGGTTGCTGGGGTACCAGGACTCGAACCTAGACTAACTGAACCAGAATCAGTTGGGCTGCCAATTACCCCATACCCCATTGGTGCCTATGGCCTTCCTGCTCACAGCGTTCCCACTTGTTGCGCTGTTACTCAAGTCGGTGTGACTTGATGCAACGCGACTGATGCAACTCGTGGTCCTGCTGCTTGCGGCACCGGGGGTGAACTTTACCGGACCCGGTGGAGGGTGCCAAATCCGATCCCCCCACCGGCCCCCAAACCACCGTGGCCTGCGCCGGCGCACCGCGCCGGCAGGGGCACGGGCCCGACTCAGTCGAGCGCGACGACGGGGTTGGCCAGCTCGCCCAGCCCTTCGATCCGGACGACCACGGTGTCGCCGGCCGTGACGGGACTCACCCCGGCCGGGGTGCCGGTCAGCACCACGTCGCCGGGCAGCAGCGTCATCACGTGCGAGATGTACGACACCAGGGCCGGCACGTCGAAGACCATGTCCTTGGTCCGGCCTAGCTGGCGTACCTCCATCTCCTCGGGCTTGCGCCCCACCTCGCAGCGGACCTCGAGGTCGCTGACGTCGAGGCCGGTGACGATCCACGGCCCGAGCGGGCAGAACGAGTCGAACCCCTTGGCCCGCGTCCACTGGCCGTCGGAGCGTTGCAGGTCCCGCGCGGTGACGTCGTTCGCGCCGACGTACCCGAAGATGGCCTTCTCGGCCGCGGCCCGGTCGGCGCGACGGGCGCCCGGCGGGCCGATGACGACGCCGAGTTCGGCTTCGTGCTCGACCTGCTTCGACTGGACCGGCAGCCGGATCGCGTCGCCGGGGCCGATCACCGACGTCGACGGCTTGAGGAAGAGCAGCGGCTCGGCCGGGACCTCCGCGCCGTGCTCGGCGGCGTGGTCGGCGTAGTTGCGCCCGACACACACGACCTTGCTGGGCAGGATCGGCGAGAGCAGGCGTACGTCGGCGAGCGCCCACCGCTGGTTGGTGAACGTGATCCGGCCGAACGGGTGTCCCTCGATCTCGGCGACGGTCAGCCCTTCCGGGCCGGCTCCGGCCTCGCCTTCGACGACCCCGAACGACATTCCACTGGCATGGGCAAAACGAGCGATTCGCACCTGCCCAATCTAGTCCGCCGGGCCGGTGGCCTGGGCGGCGGAGCGTACCAGCGGGGCCCCGGGCGGTTTCCGGAACAGACCTTTCTCGCATAACGCACCGACGTCCGGCCTAGCGTCGGTGCGGGAGGTCCCGAACCGAGATGACCCGATCCTCGCTCCGCCTGGCCGCGCTGACCGTCCTGGCGTCCGTCGCCATCCCGGCCACAGCCGTAGCGGCCGGCTCCACCCAGACACCGACCAGCGCGGCGCGGACCGGCGCCCACGCCGTCACCGTCAAGGTCTCCAGCAGCGGCGGCTCCGCCCCGTACTACCGCGCCGAGGTACACAACGAGAGCCCGGAGCCGCTCGACGTGGTCGTACGGCAGGGTGTGCCGGCGGGCACCGCCGTCGCCGCGGTGAGCGACGGCGGCTACCCCGCACGTGACGAGGTCACCTGGCGGGTCCGGCTCGTGCCGGGCGAAACCCTCCAGCGCAGTACGTCGCTCGCCCCGGCCGGCACCATGCGCGAGGTCGTCGTACCCGTCTGCGCGTACCCGACGCAGGGCGACCAGCCGTACGACTGTGCCTCCGCGACCTGGGCCGCACCCCCGCTCCCCGTCGTGAAAGCGGCGCCACCGTGGTGGATGACGCTGCCCGCCCTGATCGCCTCGATCGGCGTGGTGCTGCTCGCCGCCGCGATTCTCACCTGGCGGCGGTGGAGCAAGCCCCGCCGGCTCGCCCGCGCCGAACGGTTCCGCCGCGAGATGCCCCGCTACACCTGGCGGTACGGCCCTCCGGTGTGGACACTCGTGCTGCTGTCGGCCGCGCTGGTGACCGCCGTCGGCGCGCTCGCCGCCTGGCAGGGCGTGGTCCGGTTCAACCGGGCCAGCGAGACGACCCGGGCCGCGCTGGAGGAGGGCAAGGGCTGGATCGGCGACACCACGCTGGGCCAGCTCGGCGCACCGATGCGGGAGCAGTACTTCGAGTTCGCCGTCTACCGGATCACCTGCGAGCCGCCGGCGGGCGGCAAGGGCCGGTGCCTCGCGGTCGTCGGGCTGCGCAACGTCAGCGGCGAGAGCCAACCCTGGTACGGCATGCTCCAGCGGGCGTACCAGCCGAACGGCAACTGGGTCAGCGTCGACGAGGAGGCGACCCGGGCGGTCAACGGCGGCCGGGACCTGTTCGCCACCCCGGTACCCGCCGGCGAGAAACTGCTCTTCCCGCTCGCGTTCACCGTCGACGGCGGGACGCGGCCGGACCGGATCGAACTGCGCGGCGGGGTCTTCTCCGCCGGGGTCACCGTCCGCCTGCCGTAGCCGCGGCACCGCCGGCCACGCTGCCCATGGGGCGCAAGGCCCGCCCCGCCGGTGCCGGAAAGGCCCGCCGGGTACGGCGATCCGCCCGCCGTACCCTGGGTGGGTGACCGCTCCCGCCGCGACCGTCGCCGTGCTGCCACCGGCAGTGTGGCGGGCCCGGCGTGCCGCACACGAGGAGCGCGTCGACCGGTGGCTCACGCCGCACCTGGAGCGTCGCCGGACCGGGGTGCGGCATCCGGTCGAGGACTTCCTGTTCACCTACTACTCCTACCGGCCGGCGCAGTTGCGGCGCTGGCATCCCGGCGCCGGGGTGGCGCTCGACGACGCCGACGTGGCCGGGTTCGGCCGCGACTACCGGGTCACCCCGGACGGGGTGACGGTCGACACCGAGGCGCTGCGGGGGCGCCGGGCCGAGTCGGTCGCCTGGATCCACGACCTGCTCACCCGCACCGCCGGCCGGCCGGCGCACCTCGGCTGTTTCGGCATGCACGAGTGGGCGATGGTCTACCGCCAGACCCAGGACGAGATACGCCACAACGCCTGGCCGCTGCGGCTGTCGCCGGCGGAGACGGCGGCCACGGTCGAGGCGAACCGGATCCGGTGCAGCCACTTCGACGCGTTCCGGTTCTTCACCGCACCGGCCCGGCCGCTGAACCTGTTGCAGCCGACCCGGGCGGCGCAGGCCGCCAACGAGCAGCCCGGCTGCCTGCACGCCAACATGGACCTCTACAAGTGGGCGTACAAACTGTCGCCGCTGGTGCCGGCCGAACTGGTGGCGGACTGCTTCGAGCTGGCCCGCGAGATCCGGACGCTCGACATGCGGGCGTCGCCGTACGACCTGGCGGCGCTCGGTCATCCGCCGGTCCGGGTGGAGACCCCGGAGGGCCGTTCCGAGTACGCCGTACTGCAACGCGGCTTCGCCGAACGCGCCGCCCCTCTGCGGGAACGTCTCGTCGCGGAGTGCCGGCGGCACCTTCCCGCGTCGGACGGGTGAACCGCTACTCGCCCACCGCCCCGCGGCCGCGCTTCAGTTGGGACTGGCGGCGTTTGGCCTCCAGGCGGCGTTCCTTGGCGGCCCGGCTCGGCCGGGTCGGCTTGCGGGCCGGCGGGGGCGGCGCGACGGCGTCGGCGAGCAGGGCGGCCAGCCGGGCCCGGGCCGCCTCCCGGTTGGCGAGCTGGGCGCGGTGCTCGCGGGCGGTGATGGTCAGTACGCCGTCGACGAGCCGGCCGGACAACCGGTCGAGGGCCCGTTCCCGCATCCAGTCGGGCAGGGTCGGCGAGGAGCCGACGTCGAAGGAGAGCTCGACGCGCGAGTCGGTGGTGTTCACCCCCTGGCCGCCCGGACCGGACGACCGGGAGAAACGCTCGCGCAGCTCACCACCGGGGATGGTGAGCCGGTCGTTGATCCTCAGTTCGTCGGCCATGCTCCGAGCATGCCCTACCCCGCCAGTGATTAACCGCGCGCCCGACCGCCGCGCTGATCAAGGGGATCATCGTCCCGAAGCGGGCGGGATTCCCCACGGTTGCTCCTCGATCGACGCGCCACCGGGCATGGACGCGCCGGAGGGCATCGACGCGCGAGAAGACGGTCAGCCGGAGGGTTGGGCGGGGATGCGGCCGAGGTCGATCACGGCGTCCGGGCGGGGACCCCGCGTCCCGTCCAGCGGTGACGACGCCGGCGGTGGCAGCTCGTCCGCGCGGTCCGCGGCCGGCAGCCACAGCAGGAACGTGCTCCCGCGGCCCAGCGTGGAGAAGACCGCGACCTGCCCGCCGTGCGACTCGGCGATCTGCCGCACGATCGCCAGCCCCAGCCCGGTACGCCGCTCCCGGGAACCCGACGGGCCGCTCTCGCCGCGCCAGAACCGGTCGAAGACGCGGGGCTGGTCGGCGTCGGCGATCCCCGGCCCCTCGTCGGTGACGGCGAGCCACAGCCAGCCGCCCGTCCGTCCGGTGGTGACGGTGACCGCGCCACCGGCCGGGGAGAGCCGTACGGCGTTGGAGAGCAGGTTTCCCGTGGCGCGGCGCAGCGCGTCGTGGTCGCCGATGAGGTCGAGGCCGTCGCGTACGGCGTACCGCAGGTCGATCCGGCGTTCGGCGGCGACGGCGGCGAACTCGTCGGCGGCCTCCCGGGCGACGGCGCCGAGGTCGACGTCGGTGTCGGCGAGGCCGGTGGCGTCCCGGCGGGCGGTGGCGAGCAGATCCTCGACCAGCCGGGACATCCGGTCGGTGGCCCGGTCGATGACGGCGATGGCGCGGTCGCGTTCGGCGCCGGTCGCCTCGGCGGCGTCGATCAGGGAGGCGTCGAGGTTGGCCCGGATGATGGCGAGCGGGCTGCGCAGTTCGTGGGAGGCGTCGTCGATCAGCTGGCGCTGGGCGCGGAAGGCGTCGTCGAGGCGGTCGAGCATCGAGTCGATGGTGTCGGCGAGTTCGCGCAGCTCGTCGCGGGCGCCGTCGAGCCGGATGCGCCGGGACAGGTCGGTGGCCTGGATCTCGCGGGCGGTACGGGCGATGGCGCCGACCGGGCGCAGGGCCCGGCCGGACAGCACCCAGCCGATGCCGAGGCTGGCGACGAACAGCCCGCCGAGCGCGATCGCCGAGTAGTTGCGCATGGTCTTCAAGGTGTTGAAGTTGACCGCCGACTCGATCTCGTCGACGTCGGCGACATCGACGGTGCCGACCGGGATGACCTGGCCGTCGGACTTCTCCTTGACGATGCGGGCCTGCTGGGCCGTGATCGGCTTCGGGTCGGTGGTGCGTTCGACGGCGACGTACGTGACACCGAGCGCGGTGGCGGCGAGCGCGAACAGCAGCGTCGAGTAGAGCAGCGTCAGCCGGAACCGGATCGACTGGAACAGGCGCGGGGTCCTCACATCGCCTCCTTGAGGCGGTAGCCACGCCCGACCACGGTCTCGATGAGCTGGGTCGGGCCGAGCTTGCGGCGCAGGGTGCCGACGGTGACCCGTACGGTCTGGGTGAACGGGTCGGCGTTCTCGTCCCAGACGTGTTCGAGGAGTTCCTCGGCGGAGACGACGTGGCCGGGCCGGGTCATCAGATACTCGAGCACGCCGAACTCCTTCCGGGTCAGGTGCAGGGCGTCGCCGTCGAGGCTGGCCGCGTGCCGGGCCGCGTCGAGCCGCAGGGCCCCGACCTGCACGACGGCGGTGGTGCCGCCGGTGTCCCGGCGCAGCAGGGCGCGTACCCGGGCCAGGAGTTCGGCCAGCGCGAACGGTTTGACGAGATAGTCGTCGGCGCCCTCGTCGAGGCCGCGGACCCGGTCGTCGAGGCCACCGCGGGCGGTGAGCATCAGCACCCGCAGGTCGGCACCGCCCTGCACCTCGATGGCGCCGGAGCGGATCTCGCGGCAGAGGTCGAAGCCGTTGTCGTCGGGCAGGTTCAGGTCGAGCAGCATCAGGTCGTACGCGTTGACGGCCAGCCGGTCCCGGGCGCCGGCGGCCGCGCCGGCCACGTCGACCGCGTAGCCGGCGCGTACCAGCCGCAGGCGGACCGCCTCCGCCAGGTCTTCCTCGTCTTCCACCACCAGCAGGCGCATCCGCGCAACCCTCGCCTTCCGCACCGCCCCGCTCCCGGGCCGTCGCACCACCCGGGTCCGCCGCCGCACGGCGGCGGACCCGGGACCTTCCGAAACTAGCCGCCCCGACCGATGATGCCGTCCGCCGACTGTTGGGCCCGTTCGATCGGGATCGCGAAGCCGATTCCGATCGAGCCGCCGCCCTCCAGGGTGGCGATCGCCGTGTTCACCCCGACGACCTCGCCCCGCGCGTTGACCAGCGGGCCGCCGGAGTTGCCCGGGTTGATCGACGCGTCGGTCTGGACCGCCTTCTGCCGCCCGCCGGTGCCGAGCCTCACCTCGCGGTCCAACGCGCTGACGATGCCGGCCGTGACGGTTCCGGACAGACCGAGCGGTGACCCGACGGCCAGGACCGGTTCGCCGACGCTGGTGGTGCCGGGCGCGGCGATGGCGAGCGGGGTCAGGTTCGCGGCCGGGTCGACGCGCAGGACGGCGATGTCGCTGCCCGGGTCGCGGCCGACGACCTCGGCGGGGAACGTCCGCCCGTCCGGTGCGACGACGATGACGTCGTCACCGCTGCCGGCGTCGAGGATGTGGTCGTTGGTGATGATGTGCTGCTTGTCGTCGATCGCGAACCCGGATCCGCCGGCGGTGCCGCCGTTGCCGCGTACCTGCACCGAGACGACGCCGGGCAGCGCGGTCGCGGCGGCCGCGACCAGGTCCGGTGGCACGTTGGCGACCGCCGGCGTCGGGCTCGGCTGGGCGGCGACGCTGGCCCCGGGCCGGGGCGGGTCGCCGCCGCTGGCGACGTAGCCGCCGGCGAGCGCGCCGGAGACCGTCGACAGGGCGACCACGGCCAGGCCGGCGAGCAGGGTCCGCCGCCACCGCGCGGCCCGCGCCACCGCCGGCTGCTCCTCCGGTACGTCGACGCGGGGCGGCCCGTACGGGTCGATCCGGGGCGAGACGAACCACGGACCACGCGGCTCGCCGAGCCCGGTTGGTGTGCTCATCGATCCCCTCCTTCGTGGGATGCCGTGGGGGCGGCGGGGCGGGTTCTGTCCGGCGGCCGGGCCGGGTCAGGGTGGCCGGGCGGACCGGCCGGGTCGGGTCAGGGCGGCCGGGCGGGCCGGCCGGGTCGGGTCAGGGCAGCCGGGAGAACCAGAGCATCGAGCCGGCCCCGGCGGCGAGCGCGAGCAGCAGCCCGAACCCGATGAACCGGGCGGAGACGTCCTGGCGTTCGACCTCGTAGCCGACCGAGCTGCCGATGTCGGCGTAGACGGCGCGCAGTTCCTCGCTGCTGCCGGCCTCGTAGTAGCCGCCGCCGGTCTGTTCGGCGACGTCACGCAGGCTCTGGCCGTCGACCGGTACCCGCATCGGCCGGCCGGTGCCCTGGCTGATGTAGCCGGAGTCGGTGCCGAACGAGATGGCGTCGACCGGTACGCCGGCCGCGACGGCGTCGGTCGCCGCCTCGTCCGGTTCCCGGCCGGAGGTGTTGGCGCCGTCGGAGAGCAGCACGATCCGGGCCGGCGGCGGGTCGTCGGCGGCCTTGGCGTCCAGCGAGCGGATGGCCTCCAGCGAGGTGTTGATCGCCTCCCCGATGGCGGTGCCCTGGATGCCGGTGCTGCCCTCGGCGAGCCGGTCGATGCCACCGGCGATCGCCTCCCGGTCGGTGCCGGGTGCGACGAAGACGGACGCGTTCCCGGCGAAGGCGACCAGTCCGACGTTGAACTGGTCGGGCAGCCCCTCGACGAAGCTGAGCGCGGCCGACTTGGCGGCGGCGAGGCGGTCCGGGCTGACGTCGGTGGCGAGCATCGACGTGGAGACGTCGACGGCGATGACGACGGTGGTGCGTTCGCGCGGCACCTGTACGTCGTCCATCGGGCGGGCGAAGCCGACGACGAGCAGGGCCAGCATGGCCAGGAAGAGGCTGGCCGGCACGTGCCGGCGCCAGGCGGGCTGTTTCGGGGCGACCCGGTCCAGCAACCGCAGGTTGGTGAACCGCACGGCGTAGCGGCTGCGGCGGCGCTGCATGAGGACGTACCCGCCGGCCAGGGCGAGCACGCCGAGCAGCAGCCAGAGCCGCTCGGGTGACTGCCAGTTCATCTCGATCCCCCTCTCATGCCGCACCGCCGGGATCCGAGCCGGGCGTACGGCCGCGCGGGGTGCCGGCGAGGCGGCGCTGTGCCTGCACGTGCCGTACGAGGTCGGCGACCCAGTCCCGGTCGGTGCGCAGCGCCAGGTGGGTCGCGCCGCTGCGGCGCAGTGCCCGGCGGACGAGCTGGCGCTGCCGGGTCGCGGCGGCCGCGTACCGCTCGCGCAGCCGGCGGTCGCCGGTCGACACCTCGCGCCGCTGTCCGCTCTCCGGGTCGACCAGGGTGATCAGGCCGACGTCGGGCAGTTCGAGTTCGCGCGGGTCGGTGATCTCGACGGCGAGCACCTGGTGCCGGGCGCCGAGCCGGCGCAGCGGTGTCTCCCACGCCGGTTCACCGATGTCGTCGTCGGGCAGGCCGTCGAGGAAGTCGGAGACGACGACCATCAGCCCGCGCCGGGCGGTGGACCGGTGCAGGCCGTCGATCGCGCCGGCCAGCGCCGGGGCCGGCCCGGCCCCGTCGAGCCGCGGGGCGGCGAGCAGCAACCGCAGTACGGCGAGCAGGTGGTTGCGGCCGCCGCGGGCCGGGAACCGGCGTACGGCCTCCTGGGTCACCACGTGTGCGCCGAGCCGGTTGCCGATCCCGGCGGTGAGGAAGCCGACCGCCGCGACGGCGGCCACCGCGAGTTCGCGTTTCTCCAGGTCGGCGGTTCCGAAGTCCATGCTCGGGGTGCCGTCGACGAGCAGCCAGGTGGACAGTTCGCGGTCGGCGTCGACCTGCCTGACGTGCGGCACGGCCGTACGGGCGGTGACCGCCCAGTCCATCCGGCGCACCTCGTCCTCGCCGGGCCGGTACTCGCGGCTGCCGGCGAATTCGCTGCCGGAGCCGGGCAGCAGGCCGAGGTACTGGCCGTGCAGCAGCCCGTCGAGCCGCCGGGTGATGGTCAGTTCGAGCCGGCGCAGCCGCCGTTCGGGAGCCAGCTCGTGGATGGTCGCCGGGCCGTCGCCGCCCGCCGCGCCACCGCCGCGGGTCCCCGCCGGGCCGCGGCCGGCCGTCCCGGGCATCATGCCGCCGCCGGCATACCGACGCGGCGGACGTCCTGGGCCGGGGCGATCCGGGGCGGCGGGACGACCTCGACGACGCGGCGCACGATCGACTCGGCGGCGACGCCGTCGGCGACCGCGTCGAAGGAGAGCACCAGCCGGTGCGCGACGACGTCGACGGCCAGTTCCTTGACGTCCTCCGGCAGCACGTAGTCGCGGCCCCGCAGCAGGGCCAGGCCGCGCGCGGCGGCGACCAGCCCGAGGGTGGCCCGGGGACTCGCCCCGTACGCCAGCAGTGGCACCACCTCCGGCAGGCCGAACCGGGCCGGGTCGCGGGTGGCGAGCACCAGCCGTACGACGTACTCGGCCAGCGCGTGGTGCACGAACACGCCACGGGCCGCCTCCTGGAGGGTGCGCAGCCGGTCGGTGTCGAGGACCCGGCGCGACGCCGGGCGGGCGGTGCCCATCCGGTAGAGGATGCCGAGTTCCTCCTCGTCGCTCGGGTAGCCGACGACGACCTTCATCAGGAACCGGTCCCGCTGCGCCTCCGGGAGCTGGTAGACGCCCTCGGACTCGATCGGGTTCTGGGTGGCCAGGACGAGGAACGGGTCGGGCACCGGATAGCTGCGGCCGCCGATGGAGACCTGGCGTTCGGCCATCGCCTCCAGCAGCGCCGACTGCACCTTCGCCGGGGCCCGGTTGATCTCGTCGGCGAGGACGAGGTTGGCCATGACGGGGCCCAGCTCGACATCGAAGTCCTCTTTGGACGCCCGGTAGATGCGGGTGCCGACGATGTCGGACGGCACCAGGTCGGGGGTGAACTGGACCCGGGAGAAGGTGCCGCCGACCGCGGTGGCCAGGGTCTGCGCGGCCAGCGTCTTGGCCACCCCGGGTACGCCCTCCAGCAGGCAGTGCCCCTCGGCGAGCAGCGCGGTGAGCAGCCGCTCGACCAGCCGGTCCTGCCCGACGATGACCCGCTTGACCTCGAAGAGGGTCTGTTCGAGTTCGGTGGCCGTACGGCCGTCGGTCTTGGCCCGGTCGATGGTGGCGACCGGGATCTCGCCGGTCGCGTCGGCGGCGCTCACAGGTCGGCCGCCGGGGTGTCGGTGGCCTTCCCGGGGCAGTCGCGCCCGGCGCCCGGCTCGGGCGCGTCGGTCACGATCTGCAGCACGGGTTCCGGGTGCCACTGGTCGGCGGCGTGGGCGATGCCGCCGAAGGTCCCGGCCGCGGCGGCCGCCCCGGCGAACGCCAGCCCGGCGATGGTCTTGATCCGCATCGTGTCGGTTCCCCTCCGTCGCGCGTGTGGCGCCCCCGGCCGGCAGGCCGGTGCGCCCGTCTGCCACATGTCACCAGGACGGACCGAAAGCGGGCCGAAGGAAGCGGGACGGTTTCCCGGCCGGGCGGATGACGGGGTCGGCTACCGTGCGCCGGGTGAGCGTGGATGTGGGGCGGGCGGGCGTCGAACGGGTGTCGGCGCGGCCGGCCCGCCGGGGCGCCCGGGCGCTGGCGGTGCTGTGCTGGCTGGTCGCCGTACCCGGGCTGCTCTGGGCCGTCGTCCGGCTCTTCGGGCTGGAGCGGGGGCCGCTGGTGCAACTGGTCGCCTTCACCCCGTACGTGGCCGCGTGGAGCGTGCTGCCGGTGGTCCTGGCGCTCGCGCTGCGCCGGTGGTGGGCCGCCGGCGTGGCGGCGGTCGCCGCGCTGGCGCTGCTGGGCGTGGTCGTGCCGCGGGTCGTGCCGGACCGTGGACCGGTGCCGGACGGTCCGGCCCTCAGGGTGCTGACCAGCAACGTGCTCGCCGGGGCGGGCGATCCGGCGGCGGTGCTCGCGCTGGTGCGGGCGGAGCGGGTGGACGTGCTGGCGGTGCAGGAGTTCAGCCCGGAAACGCAGGCCGCCCTCGACGCGCTGGGGGTCGCCGACGTGCTGCCGCACCGGGTGACCAACCCGATGGTCGGCACGCAGGGTTCCGCGCTCTACTCCCGGTTCCCGTTGACCGACACCGGGATCCGGTGGAACGACGGCGGCTTCAGCCAGGCGTACGGCACGGTCCTGGTGCCGGGCGGGCCGGCGGTGGTGGCCGAGTCGGTGCACCCGGCGGCGCCGTACGCCCTGTCGGTGATCGACGACTGGCGCACCGACCTGGCGGCGCAGCCGGTGGCCACCCCGGACGGGCCGCTGCGGGTGCTGGCCGGCGACTTCAACGCCACCCTCGACCACGCCCCGCTGCGGGACCTGATCGACACCGGGTACGTCGACGCGGCCGCCGCCCGGGGTGCCGGGCTGCTCGGCACCTGGGGCCCGTACGACGGCGACCCGATCCCGCCGGTGGCCATCGACCACGTGCTGGTCGACCGGCGGATCGGGGTGCGCGCGGTCGCCGTGCACCCGGTGGCCGGCAGCGACCACCGGGCGGTGCTGGCCGAGCTGGCCCTGCCGGCCGGATAACGCCCGTCCGGCCGGCAGGGCCGTGGGCGTCAGGCCGCCGGGGTCCGGGCCAGCCCGTACGTCAGCGCGTCGACCAGCGCCCACCAGCTCGCCTCGACCACGTTCTCGTGCACGCCGACCGTGGTCCAGTCCCGACCGCCGTCGTCGGCGGTCTCGACCAGCACCCGGGTGATCGCGCCGGTGCCGTGCGTGCCCTCCAGGATGCGGACCTTGTAGTCGGCGAGTTCGAAGCCCTTGAGCTGCGGGTAGTGGCGCAGCAGGGCCAGCCGCAGCGCTTCGTCGAGGGCGTTGACCGGGCCGTTGCCCTCGGCGGTCGCGATGACGCGTTCGCCGCGTACCCGGACCTTGACGGTCGCCTCGGAGACGACGGCGCCGTCCTCGCGGTGCTCGACGATGACCCGGTAGGACTCCAAGGTGAACGGCCGGACCACCTCGGCGCCGGGGAGTTCGGAGCGGACCAGCAGTTCGAACGACGCGTCGGCGGCCTCGAACGACCAGCCGCCGGCCTCCATGTCCTTGACCCGGTTGGTGACCCGGGAGACGGCTTCGGGATGGCCGGCCAGGTCGAGCCCGAGCTCGCGGCTCTTCAGCTCGATGCTGGCCCGGCCGGCCATCTCCGTCACCAGGATCCGCATGTCGTTCCCGACCACCGCCGGGTCCACGTGGTTGTAGAGCAGCGGATCCACCTTGATCGCGCTCGCGTGCAGCCCGGCCTTGTGGGCGAAGGCGGCGGCCCCGACGTAAGCCTGGTGGGTGTCGGGGGCGATGTTGGCGATCTCGGCGATGGCGTGCGAGACGCGCACCATCTGTTCCAGGCAGCCGTCCGGTAGGACGGGCAGCCCGAGCTTGAGTTGCAGGTTGCCGACGACGGCGAACAGGTCGGCGTTGCCGGGGCGCTCGCCGTATCCGTTGGCGGTGCCCTGGAAGTGGGTGACGCCGGCCTCGACGGCGGCGACGGTGTTGGCGACGGCGCAGGCGGTGTCGTTCTGGCAGTGGATGCCGAACCGTTCGGCGGGTACCCCGAGCCGGTCGACCAGTTCGCCGATCACCCGGGTCACCTGCGACGGCAGCATGCCGCCGTTGGTGTCGCACAGGACCACCCGTTCGGCGCCGGCCGCCAGCGCGGTGGCGACGACCGAGCCGGCGTACGCCGGGTCGTGGCGGTAGCCGTCGAAGAAGTGTTCGCAGTCGAGGAAGACCCGGCGGCCCTGCGCGACGAACCAGGCGACGGTGTCGCGGACCATGTCGAGGTTTTCCGCCCCGGTGGTGCGCAGGGCCCGTTCGACGTGCCGGATGTCTGACTTGGCGACCAGGCAGACCGCCGGGGTCTGCGCGTCGAGCAGGGCGCGTACCTGGGGGTCGTCCCCGACGGCGACGCCGGCCTTGCGGGTGGCGCCGAAGGCGACCAGGACGGCGTGTTTCAGGTCGAGTTCGGTGCGGGCGCGGCGGAAGAACTCGGTGTCCTTGGGCATGGCCCCGGGCCAGCCGCCCTCGATGAAGCCGACGCCGAACTCGTCGAGCAGGCGGGCGATGGCGAGCTTGTCGGCGACGGAGTAGCTGATTCCCTCGCGCTGTCCCCCGTCGCGCAGCGTCGTGTCGTACACCTGGTAGGTCATGGGAGGTTCCTTTCGAGCCGGTTGGGCGGCGATTCGCGGCGGGTCCGGACCAACAAAAAGACCCCCCGCGGATGCGGGAGGTCTGCGCGCTCGGCGAGGGGGCTGCCGGCGCGCTAGGTGCCAATAATGAGGGCGAGGCTGTTCACCCGTCACACTCTGCCACCTCCGCCAGGATTCGAGAGCAGGAATCCATATTTCGGGAAGCCCGATTCGGGACGCAGTGGACCCCGTCGATCGGTCCGTTTTGTCAGCCCGTGACAGGATTCACACTTCATCACTGCACCATCGGACCGAAACAGGAGCCGGGCAAAATCTGGATCGAATCCAGATACGGCCCACCAGGAGGTACCGTGCTCACCGTCGGTGACCACTTCCCGCAGTACGAACTCGCCGCCTGCGTCTCGCTCGACGCCGACGACGCCTTCACGACGATCACGAACAAGAGCTACGAGGGCAAGTGGCGGGTCGTCTTCTTCTGGCCGAAGGACTTCACGTTCATCTGTCCGACGGAGATCGCCGAGTTCGGCCGCCTGAACGGCGAGTTCGCCGACCGCGACGCCCAGGTGCTCGGCGTCTCGGTCGACTCCGAGTTCGTGCACTACGCCTGGCGCAAGGACCACCCGGACCTGCGCGACCTGCCGTTCCCGATGCTGAGCGACATCAAGCGGGAACTGTCCGCCGCCGCCGGCGTGCTCGGCGAGGACGGGGTGGCCCAGCGGGCTACGTTCATCGTCGACCCGAACAACGAGATCCAGTTCGCGATGGTGACCGCAGGTTCGGTCGGCCGCAACGTCTCCGAGGTGCTGCGGGTCCTCGACGCGCTGCAGACCGACGAGCTGTGCCCGTGCAACTGGAACAAGGGCGGCGAGACCCTCGACGCCAAGAAGCTCCTCGCGGGCGCCTGATCCATGGGCCTCGACGTCATCAAGGCGGCCCTGCCGGACTACGCCAAGGACATCAAGCTCAACCTCGGCTCCACCGTGGGCACCTCGACCCTGAGCCCGGAACAGTCCTGGGGCACCGCACTGGCCTGCGCGGTGGCCGCCCGCAACCCGGTCGTGCTGCGGGAGATCGCCGCCGAGGCCGCCGGCACGCTCAAGCCCGAAGCCGTCGAGGCGGCCAAGGGCGCGGCGGCCATCATGGCGATGAACAACGTCTACTACCGGGCCAAGCACCTGATCGGCGACGAGTCGTACGCGACGATCCCGGCCCGGCTCCGGATGCAGATCATCGCCCGGCCCGGCGTCGACAAGGGCGACTTCGAACTGTGGTGCCTGGCCGTCTCCGCGATCACCGGCTGCGGGGTGTGCCTGGAGTCGCACGAGAAGACGTTGCGCGGCACGGGATTCACCCGTGAGCAGGTGCACGAGGCGCTGCGGATCGCCGCCGTCGTGCACGCCGCCGCGGTCACCCTCGACGCCGAGACCGCCCTGGCCTGACCCCGACGCGTCCCGGCCCGGCGGCACGTCCGTCGATGAAGATGTGTCGCCGCGGCCGGACCGGGGTAGGAATCCTCTCGACCGAGGAAAGTCAACGTCGAGAAGAGGAGGCAGCCAGATGACCCGGCTCGACCCTCAGACGACCCCGTACGGCACCCAGGATCCGGTGCACCCGACACAGGACCCGATGTACGACGGCGCCCAGGGCGTCGTTCCGGGCGGTCCTCCCGCGGGCGCCTTCGATCCATGGAGCTACCGCGAAGACGCCGGGGTCACCGGTGCCGACCTGGTCGGCTACAAGGTGGAGGCCACCGACGGCGGGATCGGAAAGATCGATTCCGCGAGCTACGAGGTGAACTCGAGCTACCTCGTGGTCGACACCGGACCGTGGATCTTCGGCAACAAGGTGATGTTGCCGGCCGGCGTGGTCAACCACGTCGACCACGATGACCAGAAGGTCTACGTCAACCAGGACAAGGCACACATCAAGGCCGCACCCGAGTTCGACCCGGACCGGCACCACGATCCGGCGTACCGGGAGAAGCTGGGTGGCCACTACGGCGACTCGTACGGCTCCCCCGGCACGACCGCCCTGCCTCCGCAGATCATGTAGGCGGCGGACCGAACCTTCGACGGCCGGCGGGGCCTCGCCCCGCCGGCCGTCGGCGTCTCCCGAACTGTCCGCTCAGGCCGCCGGTACGGCGACTTTGGCCGCCGCCGGGGCTGGCTCGGCGGCCGGCCCCGGATCGCTCAGGCGCATGTTCCGTACGCCCGGCGAGCACAGGGCCGCCAGCGTCGACAGCACGATCAGCCCGGCGCAGGCGATCAGCGTCGGGCGGGCGCCGAACACCGCCGCCGCCGGGCCGGCGACCAGCAGCCCGACCGGCCCGAACATCAGCGAGCCCAGGGCGTCGTACGAACTGACCCGGCTCAGCGCGTCCGGCGGGATCTCCCGCTGGAGGCTGGTCTCCCACAGCACGCCGAAGATGTCGAAGCAGATGCCCATCACGACCGCCCCGAGCACCACCATCCACAGTGGTGCATAGATCCCGAGCAGCAGGTAGGGCAACGCGGTCGGCACGGTCAGCAGCACGGACACCAGCATCGGCCGGCGCGGCCGGATGCGGATCGCGATCACCACTCCGACGACCATGCCGACCGCCTCGCCGGCGAGCACCGCCGACCAGGCCGCCGCCCCGCCCATCTCCTCCTTGGCCACCACCGGGCCGAGCACCCCGTGCGCCGCCTGCAGCGCCATGACGAGGAACGCGAACTGGAGCACGATGACCCAGATCCACTGCCGCGAGACGAACTCCCGCCAGCCGTCGCGCAGATCGGCGAGCGGGTTCGTCCCCGTTCCGGTCGCCGACCGTACCCGCGCCGGCAGCCGCAGCGCGGCGATCAGCAGGGCCGACCCGGCGAACATCGCGGCGCTGACGGCCAGCGCCGGCCCCGCCCCGACCAGCACGACGGTGGCGCCGGCGAGGGCGTACCCGGCGATCCGGGCGAAGTTCGTGCCGAGCCGCAGCAGCCCGTTGGCGGCCTGGAGGCGTTCGGCGGCGACCACCTCCGGCACGATCCCGACCAGCGACGGGTAGAACAGCGCCACCCCGATCCCGGACAGCACCGCGCCGACGACCAGGCCGGGCAGCGGCGCCCACCCGGTCACCAGCATCGCGGCGAGCACCGTGTACGCCGCCGCGCACAGCACCTCACCGGCGATCATCACCCGGTAGCGCGGGAAGCGGTCGGCGAGCACCCCGCCGGCGAGCATGAACACGACCTGGGGAATGGCCTGGGCGGCCAGCACCACCGACAGGGTGGTGGCGTTCGCACCGGCCAGTTCCAGTACGCCGAAGGCCAGCGCCACCGGGGCGAAGGCGCTGCCGAGCACGGAGACCGTACGGGCGGCGAGCAGGAGGGCGAAGCGCCTGTCGCGCAGCAGTTGCAGGTCCCGGCGATAGCTGTGCACGACGTACGGTAAGCACCGGACGGGGCCGCGGTCATTCCGTTTTCCGGTGTCCCGCACCACACCCGGCCGGCGCTACGGTGAGGGCGTGGATGTCACCCCGGTCAACCGTTCCCTGTCCTTCTCGACCATGTTCAATTTCCGCGACATCGGCGGCTACGCCGGTCTCGACGGCCGTACGGTCCGCTGGAAACGGCTCTACCGCTCCGACTCGCTGCACCGCCTCGACGGTGCCGACCGCGACGCGTTCGCGCTGCTCGGCGTCAGGACCGTCATCGACCTGCGGCGGCCCACCGAGGTGAGCCGCGACGGGCGGGTGCCCGACTTCGTCGGCCTGGACTACCGGCACATCCATCCCGAGCACCGGGACTGGATCGAGATCCCGTACGACGAGACGCTGGGCGTCGGCCGCTACCTCGCCGACCGCTATCTCGAACTCGCCGAGACGGGTGCGGCCGGGGTCGGCCGGGCGGTGGGGATCGTCGCCGACGCCGACACCGCGCCGGCCGTGGTGCACTGCGTCGCCGGCAAGGACCGGACCGGCGTGGTGTGCGCGCTGACGCTGTCGACGCTCGGGGTGAGCGACGAGGACATCGCCGCCGACTACGCGCTGACCTCGGCCGCGTCGGAACGGTTCGCCGCCTGGATCCGCGGCAAGTTCCCGGACCACCCGATCCCGGCGCCGTTCCTGGCGTCGCCGGCCCAGGCGATGCTGCTGTTCCTCACCGAGTTGCGGACCCGGCACGGCTCGATCGAGAACTACCTGCTGGGCGCCGGCGTCACCCCGGCCCAACTGGAGGCGATGCGGACCCACCTCCTCGAATGACGAAGATCCCCGTGATCAGGGACCTTTTCCGGCGCGTCGTCGGCGCGCCGCGCGACAAGGTCCCTGATCACGCGGATCAAGCGGATCAGAACACCCGGTGGACCCAGCCGTACGGGTCGTCGGTCCGGCCCCGCTGGATGTCGACCAGCCGCTGCCGGATTCCCATGCTGACCTCGCCCGGCCCGCCGTCGGCGACCGCGAACTCGCCCTCCGGGAACCGCACCCGGCCGATCGGCGTGATCACCGCGGCGGTCCCGCAGGCGAACACCTCCCGCAGCCTGCCGCTGGTCGCGTCGGCCTGCCACTCGTCGAAGGCGACCGGCCGCTCGACCACCTCGTGCCCGGCCTCCCGGGCCAGGGTGATCACCGACTCCCGGGTAATGCCCGGCAGGATCGTCCCGGTCAACGGCGGGGTGACCAGCGTGCCGTCGTCGTAGACGAAGAAGATGTTCATCCCGCCGAGTTCGTCGACGTAGCGACGCTCGACGGTGTCGAGGAACACCACCTGGTCGCAGCCGTGCTCGATCGCCTCGGCCTGGGCGACCAGCGAGGCGGCGTAGTTGCCGCCGCACTTCGCGGCCCCCGTGCCGCCGGGCGCCGCCCGGGTGTAGTGCGGCGACACCCAGACGGTGACCGGCTTGACGCCGCCGGAGAAGTACGACCCGACCGGCGAGGCGATCAGCACGTACAGGTATTCGGCGGCCGGCCGGACCCCGAGGAAGACCTCGCTGGCGTACATGAACGGGCGCAGGTAGAGGCTGCCGTCGTCGCCGGCCGGGATCCACTCGCGGTCGACCTCGACGAGGTGCCGCAGCGAGTCCAGGAACGCCGGTTCGGGCAGCGGCGGCATCGCCATCCGGCGGGCCGAGGCGGTGAACCGGGCGGCGTTGGCCTCCGGGCGGAAGAGCGTCACCCCGCCGTCGCCGGCGTGGTAGGCCTTGAGCCCTTCGAAGATCTCCTGGGCGTAGTGCAGGACCGCGGTGGCCGGGTCCATCGGGATCGGCGCGCGGGCCTCGACCCGGGCGTCGTACCAGCCTTTGCCGTCGGCGTAGCGGATCGTGACCATGTGGTCGGTGAAGATCCGGCCGAATCCCGGGTTGGCCATCAGCGCGGCTCGTTCGGCGGCGGATACCGGCGCAGGATTCGGACGGATCTCGAAGTCGAGCTTGTCACCACCGCTCATCGCGTTTGACCTCCAGATTGCTGGGCGCGTGCGAACACGGGCACGCCAGGGGAACGGGACTGGTGCCTGGAATCTACCCCGAACGGTCGTTCATGGGCGATGGCCCGGCCAGGTGCGTCGACGGCGCGGTGACGGTCGCGGACGGCCGGTGGAGTCCCCGGTCGGGGTGGGCGAAACAGATCGGTACGGGCCGGCCGGACCGTGGTCCGGCCGGCCCGGCCGGCGGTTTGCGGGGCGGGGTCAGCCGGCCGCGTGGGCGGCGAGCCGGTCGCCGACCTCTTCGGTACGCAGCGGTGCTCCGGGTACGCGGGCGGCGAGTTCGGCGGCGACCGCCTCGGATACCCGGTGGGCCGCCTCGGGGTGGCCGAGGTGGTCGAGCAGCAGCCCCGCGGACAGTACGGCGGCGGCCGGGTCGGCCACGCCCTTGCCGGCGATGTCGGGCGCCGAACCGTGTACCGGCTCGAACATCGACGGGTAGGCCCGCTCGGGGTTGATGCAGCCGCTGGCGGCCAGCCCGATGCCACCGCTGACGGCGGCGGCGATGTCGGTGAGGATGTCGCCGAAGAGGTTGTCGGTGACCACGACGTCGTAGCGCTGCGGCTGGGTGACCAGGAACATCGCGGCGGCGTCGACGTGCTGGTACTCGGTGGTGACGTCCGGGTGCTCGGCGGCGACCGCCTGGAACGCCCGGGCCCACAGCGAACCGGAGTGGGTCAGCACGTTGGTCTTGTGGACCAGGGTCACCTTGCGGCGCTCGCGGCGCTCGGCGCGGGCGAACGCGTCCCGGATGACCCGCTCGACGCCGTGCCGGGTGTTGAGGCTCTCCTCGGTGGCGACCTCGGCGGGGGTGTCGCGGTGCAGCGAGCCGCCCGCGCCGGTGTACAGCCCCTCGGTGCCCTCGCGGACCACGACGAGGTCGATCTCGCCCGCCTTGACACCGGCGAGCGGGCTCGCGGTGCCCGGCCACAGCCGGGAGGGGCGCAGGTTGACGTACTGGTCGAAGGCGAAGCGGAGCCTGAGCAGCAGGCCGCGCTCCAGGACGCCCGGCGGGACGCTGGGGTCGCCGACGGCGCCGAGCAGGATCGCGTCGTGTCCGGCGAGTTCGGCCAGCACGGAGTCGGGCAGCACCTCGCCGGTGCGGTTGTAGCGGGCGGCCCCGAGGTCGTACTCGGTCGCCTCCACTCCGGGCAGTACGGCGTCGAGGACCTTGCGGGCCTGGGCGACCACCTCGGTCCCGATGCCGTCACCGGCCACCACCGCGATCCGTGCCACCGACACGTCGAACTCCTTAGCCCTCGCTGTTTACCGAACGTTAGGCGATCGTCCCGTCCTCCGGTACGCGCTTCCCAAGGTTTGGAAAGTTCTGCCGTACAGAAGCTTCACAGCGAAAATCCACCACGAGGTCACGTCCGGCGCCTAGGTTGGGTGACGTCCGGCAGAGGGGGGCCGAAGGCAATGCCGATCCACCGCACCACCCGCAACACCGACACCGTCCGAACCATCGCTCCCGGTGACCAACCGGCCAGACCCGACGTACGCCTCGGCGGCCCGGCCGCGAGGTCCCGGCCAACGAGTGCCGGCGCCGGTCCCGACCGGCTGGTCGCCCGGCACACCGTGCAGACCTCGACTGCGGACTACTCGCTGGTCCTCAACGGGCCGGCCTGGATGACCCGGCGGATGCTGAGCGAGGCGATCGGTGACGCGGTCGCCGAACTGCGGGCGATCGACGTGACCTACAGCCCGCTGCGCGAGGGCAGCCTGGTGTCCCGGCTGCGCCGCGGCGAGGTGGCCCCCGAGGCCTACCCGCCGCTGCTCGACATCGTCGAGCGGTGCAACGCGATGCGGGCGGCGACCGACGGCTGGTTCGACGCCTGGGCGGTGCCGGGCGGGTTCGACCCCAGCGGCCTGATCAAGGGCTGGGCGGTCGAGCGGGCCGCGGCCCGGTTGCGCGCCGCCGGCATCGAGGACTACGCCGTGGTCAGCGGGGCCGACCTGACCGTACGCGGGCACGCGCCGCACGGCGGGCCGTGGCGGGTCGCGATCCACCACCCCTACCAGACGAAGCGGCCACCGATCATGCTGGCGATGACCGGGGGTGCGGTCGGCACCTCGGGGGTGGCCGGCCACCAGAACCACGTCGTCGACCCGCACACCGGCGAGGCGGTCCACCACCTCGCGGCCGCCACCGTGACCGGCCCGGACCTGGCCGTCGCCGACGCCTACGCGACGGCGCTCTTCGCCGCCGGCCGCGCCGGACTGGCCTGGTTTCCCACCGCGGACGGCTACCGGGCGCTGCTCGCCCCGACCCGCTGAGCGGACGGTCGGCCGCCCGGAAAGACGACCGGCCCCCACGATCTCGGCAACAGATCGCGAGGGCCGGTCGAAGACGAGTACGCGTGGCTCGCGCACAAGTGTCGGCACGCACCCGACGTGGTGTCCCATCACCCGAAGACGAGCCCACGCCCGGGAATCGCTGCGTAACCGCGCGGATACGCTATCGATTGCAGCTCACCGAGCGCAAGAGGTACGTCCACCGCGTGTCGATCCGGGGTTGCGCGAAACCTGACCCCGGTCGGATGGCAGTCTGTGGCGCGTGAGTTTCGATCTGGTCGTGTGGGCCCTTGACGCAACGGGCGCCACGGCGGCGAATGTGCGCGCCGCCCACGAGTCGTGCCGGCGGGGCGAGCACCGGGCGGGGCCGCCCGATCGCCGCATCCTCGCGTTCCACGCCGCGTTGACCGCGAGCTATCCGGAACGGGCCGCCAACTCCCCGTGGGCGGTGACACCACTGCATCTGGCCGCCGACCACCTGGAGATGAACCTGACCGAGACCTGTGCCGACGAGGTGCTGCTGACCGTGGAGCGACTCGCCGGCGTATACGGGTTGCTGCTGTTCGACCCGCAGGACGGCTCGGTGTATCCACCACCGGCCACCGTAGGACGCTGATCACGCGCCGCCGGACCGGGGCGCCGCCGGCCGCGGCGCAACGGGCCGGCGGGTGACCGACCGCGGTCGGACACCCGCCGGGTCGCCGTTGCCTACTCGTCGCGCAGGTCCGCCGCGCTCGCGGCGACGGCGCCGACCGCGTCGGCGGCCGAGGCGAGCAGTTCGACGCCGACCGCCGAGTCGACGGTGAGGGTCATCAGCGCCTCACCGCCGGCCTCGCGCCGGGCCACCTGCATCGCGGCGATGTTGACGCCGGACTCGCCGAGGATCGAGCCGATCGTGCCGACCACGCCCGGCCGGTCGACGTAGCGCAGGAAGAGCAGGATGCCCTCGGCGCCCAACTCCAGGTCGAAGCCGTCGACCTCGGTGAGCTTGATGACCTCGCGGGTGCCGCTGACGACCACGGTTCCGGAGACGGAGACGGTACGGCCGTCCGGCAGCGCGCCGCGCACGGTGACCAGGTTGGGCTGGTCGGCGGTGTCGGCGAAGGTGGCCAGCTCGACGGCCACGCCCCGGTCGGCGGCCAGATGCGGCGCGTTGACGTACGTCACCTGCTCCTCGACCACCGAGGTGAACAGGCCCTTGGTGGCGGCCAGCTTGAGCACCGAGACGTCGTTGGCGACGATCTCGCCACGGACCTCGACGGTGACGCTGGCGGCGATCCCGCCGGCGACCGCGGTGAAGACCTTGCCGAGCTTCTCGGCGAGCGGCAGCAGCGGCCGGACGTCCTCGGCGACGACGCCGCCGGCCTGGACGTTGACCGCGTCCGGCACGAACTCGCCCTGGAGCGCCAGCTTGACGCTCTTGGCGACGGCGAGGCCGGCCTTGTCCTGGGCCTCGGCGGTCGAGGCGCCCAGGTGCGGGGTGGCGACGACGTTGTCGAACGCGAACAGCGGCGACGCCGTGCACGGCTCCTTGGCGTAGACGTCGACACCGGCGCCGCCGACCCGGCCCTCGGCGATCGCGTCGGCCAGGGCCTGCTCGTCGACCAGGCCGCCGCGCGCCGCGTTGACGATCCGGACGCCGGGCTTGACGATCGCGAGTTCCTTCTCGCCGATCAGGCCGACGGTCTCCGGGGTCTTCGGCAGGTGGATGGAGATGAAGTCGCTCTCGCGCAGCAGCTCCTCCAGGCCGACGAGCCGTACGCCGAGCTGGGCGGCGCGGGCCGGCTGGATGTAGGGGTCGTACGCGATCAGGCGGGTGCCGAAGGCCGCGATCCGCTGGGCGAACAGCACGCCGATGCGGCCGAGCCCGACCACCCCGACGGTCTTGCCCTGCACCTCGACGCCGGTGTACTTGGAACGCTTCCACTCGCCGGCCTTGAGCGCGGCGCTGGCGCTGGCGGTGTTGCGGGCCACGGCCAGCAGCAGGGCGACGGCCTGCTCGGCAGCGGAGACGATGTTGGAGGTGGGCGCGTTCACCACCATGACGCCGCGGGCGGTGGCGGCCGGCACCTCGACGTTGTCGAGGCCGACGCCGGCCCGCGCGACGACCTTGAGCCGCGGCGCGGCGGCCACGGCCTCGGCGTCGATCTGCGTGGCACTGCGCACGATTACCGCGTCGGCCTCGGCGAGCGCGGCCAGCAGGGCGACCCGGTCGGTGCCGTCGACGTGCCGTACGTCGAAGTCGTGGGCCAGGACGTCGAGCGCGGCGGGGGCGAGCTCTTCAGCGATCAGTACGACAGGAGTCATCGGTCCTCGTAGATATCGTCAGGGGCGGGTGGTGTGCGGCGGCGGGGGCGCCGCTCTGCGCCCAGCACTCCCCCGAGCGGGATACACAACGGGGATGCGGCCTACCGCGATCGTAGGCGCCACCGGCGCCACCACGGCCCGCACCCCCGCGTGAGTGCCCTCACAAACCCGACCTAACGCCCGCGCAACCGCTTCCAGGTGAGCCCCCTCACGCGGGGCTTGCGGTCTCCGGAGTGCGGCCTCGCGGGCTCGGTCTTTCCACGGCTGGACCGGTGCCGACCTGCCGGAAACTGTTCGCCTCGGCGGTCAGCGTGTCGAAGAACAGGTCGAAGTCCAGCGACCCCACCGGCGGGTAGATCCGCTCCCGGGGCGGCTCCTCGCCGGGGGCCAGCGCCCCCTGGGCGACCATGAAGTCGAGGATCGCCTCACGCACCGCCGGCAGCGACACCGGCGAGTGGTAGAGCACGTTCAGCGCCTGCATCCGCATGCCCTGGACGTGGTCCTCGCCCTTGTTGTCGTGGAAGTGCGGGTTGCGGGTCTCGATCTGCAGGACCGGCACCGAGCTGGTCATGACCTCGGGATAGGAGGCGGGCAGCACCCCGCCGAACTGCTCGAAGAGGTCGACGTACTCGAAGGGCTCGACGGCGAACCCGCCGGCCAGGCGCATCCGCAGCCCGAGGTCGAGGCTGAGCGCGTGCTCGCCGGCGTTGCCGGTCGCGATCACCTCGGTGCCGAAGCCGGAGTATTCGGCGACCAGCCGGTTGAGGAACTGGTTGGTGATCTCGGAGCTGCGGCCGCGTCGGCTGAAGAAGAGCCGCCCGTCGCGCAGCTTGGGCTTGGAGTGCCAGGAGATCCGGACCATGGCGTACGGGTTGGCGGCCAGGTGCAGGCCGGCGGCGTAGACCTTGACGTATTCGTGCACGGCGCCGGGCACGTAGTTGTCGGCGTCCACGTAGCCGATGTAGGCCCGTCCGGTCATCGCGGCGACGGCCATGCCGATCAGCATCGCCTCGCCCTTGCCGGCGCGGACCATCCCGTCGTCACCGACCAGCTCGGGCATCCCGGCCGCCTTGAGGGCCGCGGCGAGACCCGGGTCGCGCTGGTGGATGGTGATCGCGGGGCGCTCGGCCGACTGGCAGAACTGTTCGACGGTCTGCGCCTCGATCTCGAACCGGTCGACCGGATGTCGGTCGCTGTTCGAGACCAGCACGATCAGACAGTCGTGCGGGATACCGGAGAGCACACCCTCGATCACCCTCCGTGTCTCATTCATGCACGGAATGACAATTACCATCTCGCGCTCGATGGCGCGGATGGCATCGTGCGAGACGATGCCACTGCCCCGGGCCCCCGTGGCATCCCCGGAGTCCAGCTCGATAACGCGCTGAAGTTCGTGGATGCGAACGGCGCCGAAGCGTTCGGTACGGTGCGAGTGCTCCAGACGCATGCGGCGACAGTACCGGAGACTTAGATTAACTGGTTGTAACCAACGGTCAAATAGGCACAGCGCTCGACTTCCGCCACGAACGGACGCCGAATCGCAACCTGGACGTAACGCACAATGATCGAGGCGTTCCCGTTGCCGCCCAGGCGACATGTCGGGAACGCCTCGATGAAGTGCCGTTCGCTGCCCTTGGGCGTCAGGCGGTCTCGGTGATCGGTCGATCGACCCAGCTCATCATCCCGCGCAATTTCCGACCGGTTTCCTCGATCGGGTGCGCGGCGCCCTCGGCCCGCCACTTGTTGAAGTTGGGCCGGCCGGCGTCGTCCTCGGCGATCAGTTCGCGGGCGAACTCACCCGACTGGATCTCGGCCAGGATCTTGCGCATTTCCTCCTTGGCCCGGGCGTCGACCACCCGCGGACCACGGGTGTAGTCGCCGTACTCGGCGGTGTCGGAGACGCTGTAGCGCATCCGGGCGATGCCGCCCTCGTACATCAGGTCGACGATCAGCTTCAGCTCGTGGAGGCACTCGAAGTAGGCGACCTCCGGGGCGTAGCCCGCCTCGGTCAGCACCTCGAAGCCGGTCTGCACCAGCGCCGAGGCGCCGCCGCAGAGCACCGCCTGCTCACCGAACAGGTCGGTCTCGGTCTCCTCCTTGAACGTGGTCTTGATCACACCGGCCCGCGTGCCACCGATGCCCTTGGCGTACGACAGCGCGAGCGCGAGCGCGTTGCCGGTCGCGTCCTGCTCCACCGCCACCAGCGCGGGCACGCCCTTGCCGTCGACGTACTGCCGGCGGACCAGGTGACCCGGCCCCTTCGGGGCGACCAGGGCCACGTCCACGTCGGCCGGCGGCTTGATGAGGTCGTACCGGATGTTGAGGCCGTGACCGAAGAACAGCGCCTTGCCGGCCGACAGGTGCGGCGCGATCGACTCGGCGTACAGCGAACGCTGCACGGTGTCCGGCGCCAGCACCATGATCAGGTCGGCCTCGGCCGACGCCTCTGCCGGGGTCAGCACCCGCAGGCCCTCTTCCTCGGCCTTGGCCCGGCTCTTCGAGCCCTCCGGCAGGCCGATGACGACCTCGACACCCGAGTCGCGCAGCGACAGCGCGTGGGCGTGCCCCTGGCTGCCGTAGCCGATCACCGCGACCTTCTTGCCCTGGATGATGCCCAGGTCGGCGTCGTCGTCGTAGAACACCTCAGCGGTCATGACTTCCCTTTCCTGCGACGGGCCCCTGCGACCCGCCGTCACTAAGCGGCACGCAGCGCCGGGCCGGTGGTGATCGAGCGCGAGCCGCGCCCGATCGCCACGAGGCCGGACTGCACCATTTCCTTGATTCCGAACGGTTCGAGGTCGCGCAGCAGCGCGTCGAGCTTGTCGGGCGTGCCGGTCGCCTCGATGGTGAGCGTGTCCGGGGCGACGTCGACGACCCGCGCCCGGAAGAGCGCGACCGTCTCCAGCACCTGCGCCCGCGCCGCCCGGTCCGCCCGGACCTTGACCAGCAGCAGCTCGCGGGCGACCGCGGCCCCCGGGTCCAACTCGACGATCTTCAGAACGTTGACCAGCTTGTTGAGCTGCTTGGTCACCTGCTCCAGCGGGGACTCGTCGGCGTTGACGACGATCGTGATCCGGGAGACCTCCGGGTGCTCGGTCTCCCCGACCGCCAGCGAGTCGATGTTGAACCCGCGCCGGGAGTAGAGGCCGGCCACCCGGGCCAGGACGCCGGGCTTGTTCTCCACCAGCACCGACAGCGTGTGCTTGCTCATGCCTTCTCCTCGAACTCCGCCGGCGCGGTCACAGGTCGTCTTCGTCGAACGTGGGGCGAACCCCACGGGCGAACATGATCTCGTCGTTGCTGGTGCCGGCGGCGACCATCGGCCACACCATGGCGTCCTTGCCGACCACGAAATCGATCACCACGGGGGCGTCGTTGATGGCCATCGCCGCCTCGATCGTCTTGTCCACGTCGGCGGCGTTCTCGCAGCGTAGCCCGACACACCCGAGCGCCTCGGCGAGCTTGACGAAGTCGGGGATGCGGTGCTTGTGGGTGCCCAGGTCGGTGTTGGAGTAGCGCTCGTTGTAGAACAGCGTCTGCCACTGGCGGACCATGCCCAGGTTGCCGTTGTTGATCACGGCGACCTTGATCGGGATGCCCTCCAGGGCACAGGTCGCCAGCTCCTGGTTGGTCATCTGGAAGCAGCCGTCGCCGTCGATCGCCCACACGGTGGTGTCCGGCATACCGACCTTCGCGCCCATCGCGGCCGGCACCGCGTAGCCCATCGTGCCGGCACCGCCGGAGTTGAGCCAGGTCCGCGGCTTCTCGTACGAGATGAACTGGGACGCCCACATCTGATGCTGGCCGACACCCGCGGCGTAGACCGCGTCGGGGCCGGCGATGGCGCCGATCCGCTGGATGACGTACTGCGGGGCCAGCGTGCCGTCGGCCGGCTCGTCGTAGCCCAGCGGGTAGCGGTCGCGCAGGTCGTCGAGCTGCGCCCACCACTCGGTGCGGTCACCGGTCCGGCCGCCGCTCTGCTCGACGGTCGCCGCCGCGATCAGCTCGTCGATCACGTGCCGGGCGTCACCGACGATCGGCACGTCGGCGGCCCGGTTCTTGCCGATCTCGGCCGGGTCGATGTCGGCGTGCACGATCGCCGCGCCCGGGGCGAACGAGTCCAGGTTGCCGGTCACCCGGTCGTCGAACCGCGCGCCGAGCGCCACGATCAGGTCGGCCTTCTGCAGCGCGTAGACGGCCGCGACGGTCCCGTGCATCCCGGGCATGCCCAGGTGCTGCCGGTGCGAGTCGGGGAAGGCGCCCCGGGCCATCAGCGTGGTGATCACCGGGATACCGGTCAGCTCGGCCAGCTTGCGCAGCCCCTCGGTCGCCTCGGCCTTGAGCACGCCGCCGCCGACGTACAGCACCGGACGGCGGGCGGCGTTCATCAGCCGGGCCGCCTCGCGGATCTGCTTGCCGTGCGGGTGCAGGGTCGGCCGGTAGCCGGGCAGCTCCAGGGTGGGCGGCCAGGAGAACGTCGTCTGCGCCTGCAGCACGTCCTTGGGGATGTCGACCAGGACCGGGCCCGGCCGGCCGGTGGAGGCCAGGTGGAACGCCTCGGCCAGGATGCGCGGGATCTCCTCCGGCGTCTGCACCAGGTAGTTGTGCTTGGTGATCGGCAGGGTGATGCCCTGGATGTCGGCCTCCTGGAAGGCGTCCGTGCCGATCGCCGGACGGGCGACCTGACCGGTGATCGCCACCACCGGCACCGAGTCCATGTAGGCGTCGGCGATCGGCGTCACCAGGTTGGTCGCGCCCGGACCGGAGGTGGCGATACAGACCCCGACCCTGCCGGTGGCCTGCGCGTAGCCGGTCGCGGCATGGCCGGCCCCCTGCTCGTGCCGGACCAGGATGTGCCGCACCGTCGAGTCGTAGAGCGGGTCGTACGCCGGCAGGATGGCGCCGCCCGGAATGCCGAACGCGACCTCGACGCCGAGCGCCTCCAGCGACCTGACGAGCGAACCCGCACCGGAGACCTGGGCCGGGCCGGGCGGCGGTACGGGCACGGCCGCCGAGCCGGACCCGGTGGCGAGGGTGGCCGGGCTGGGCGTCGCGTGGACGCGGTTGGCGAGCGTCTCTGGCGTTGGTCTAGTCATCGCAATTCTGGCCTTCGGTCGGTGCGGCACGCTCTACGCGTGATGCGGGTTCGGCGCGGACCGGTGCCCGCGCGGGCGGACCCGCGCCCGGACGGGCGACGGGTGGCTGGCCAATAAAAACGGCCCACGTGCAGATGCACGGGGCCAGCGCACTCTCGAACGATGAGAGTGCGCTCAGATAAGTACTCGAAACGACCTGGTCGGCGACATGGGGCTAAGCCTGACGCATCTCACGCGCTGAGTCAACTGATCTCACATCCTGGTCACCGCGTGTCGGATTCCGCTGGTCAACCTCGTGCGACGACTGCGCCGGGTCCGCGTCCGGCGTACGGTTCACCGGCGCGCCCACGCCCCCGTCGGCCCGCCCGCCGATCTGCCGGGGAACGGCCGGCACCGCCCGCGCGCCCGGCGACGTCGCCGACTCCAGCAGCGCCTCCAGGTGCTCGGCGGGAACCCCCCAGCCGAAGAGCTGCCCCTGCCCGAAGCGGCAGCCCGCCTCGACCACGGCCGCCATCTCGGTCTGGTTGGTCACCCCCTCGGCGATCACCTGCAGGCCGAGCTGGTGCCCCAGGCGCATCACGACGTCGACGTACGGGGCGAAGACCCGGTCGGGCCGGCCGTCCACCGGCGACTTCTGCTCGGCCACCAGGCTGTGGTCGATCTTCAGGATGTCGATCGGCAGGTGCCGGAGCTGGCCGAGCGACGAGTAACCGGCGCCGAAGTCGTCCAGCGCGATCCGTACGCCGATGGCCCGCAGCGCCCGCAACCGCTTGATCAACTCGTCGAGGTCGGTGGCCACGGTGTGCTCGGTCACCTCCAGCACCAGCCGCTGCGACGGCACCCGGTGGGCGCGCAGCGCCTCGGCCACCTGCTCGACGTATTCCGGGGCGTGCAGCTCGCGCGGCGACACGTTGACCGACACCCACACGTCGTGGCCGGCCGCCCGCCACAGGGCGAGCTGGTGGCACGCCTGGTGCAGCACCCACGACCCGAGCGTGGCGATCATCCCGCACTCCTCGGCGAGCGGGATGAACTCGTCGGGGCGTACCTTGCCCAGCCGCGGGTGGGTCCAGCGCAGCAGGGCCTCGGCGCCGACCGGCCGGACCGCCGGGATCTCCGCCACCGGCTGGAACACCAGGTGCAGCTCGCCGCGCTCGACCGCACCGCGCAGTTCGTGCTCCAGGGTCGTCCGCCGGCGCAGCAACTGGTCGTAGGCGATGTCGTACTGCTCGACCCGGTTCTTGCCGCGCTGCTTCGCGTAGCGCAGTGCCAGGTCGGCGTTGCGCAGCAGGGTGGGCACGTCCGACCCGCCGGTGCGCCGGGCGATACCGATGCTGACCGACAGGAAGACGATGCCGTCGCCCTGCTCGTACGGCCGGCACAGCACCCCCAGCAGCCGGTCCGCCGCCCGCTGCGCCTCGGCCGGCCCGGTGCGCATCAGCACGGCGAACTCGTCACCGCCCAGCCGGGCGGCGAGGTCGCCCGGCCGCAGGTTCTGCCGCAGCCGGGCGCCGACGTCGCCGAGCACCGCGTCGCCGACGTCGTGGCCGCGCATGTCGTTGACGTACTTGAAGCCGTCGAGGTCCAGGGCCAGCAGGACCACCGGTACGTCACGTTGGTGCACCCGGCGCAGTTCCTCCAGCAGTCCGCGCCGGTTGGCCAGCCCGGTCAGCGCGTCGGTGTGCGCCAGGTCCCGGTAGTGCGCCTCGCTCTCGGCCAGCCGGTGCGCGTACGCCCGCACGTCGAGCAGCGCGACGTACTGCCGGGCGACCAGCGCGAACCCCTCCGCGATGCCGGCGGCGATCCCCGGCGCGGTGAACCGGCCCTCGAGCAGCAGGTGGTAGACCGCCGAGGCGGCCATGCCGAGCATCGGCAGGAAGGCGTAGGCGGTGCCCCGGCGGATCACGTCGCCGTGCGGCTCGCCGGGGGTGTCGGGGAACCGGACCGCCCAGACGAGGACGAGCACGCCGACCGGCACCGCCACGGTGCTCGCCAGCACCATCGCCGTGCCCGGCTGGCAGACGCCGGTGGCCACGCCGAGCCCGCCGACGGCGGTGGTGACGATGCCGGCACCGGTCAGGATCAGCCCACGGCGCGGCCGGGCGGTGCGCAGCACGGCGACCACGGCCACCCCGACCACGATCGCGACCGCCACGCTGGCCAGCAGGATCGCCGTGCAGGTGGTCGGGGTCGCCGCGCCCAGGATGCGGGTCGGCTCGGACAGCAGCACCCAGCCGACGAACCACAGCGCGGCCCCGACGACCACCGCGTCGAGCAGGTGGCGGGCCACCGTGCGGGTGTCACCGGCGAGGCCGGGCATCCGCAGCAGCCCGACACTGAACAGGACCCCGCTGAGCACGACCCCGATCGACACGACACCGGCCAGGGTGACCCGCTGCTCCCGGTATGCCGACCAGTCCGGAACCATCGCGACCAGGCCGACGAGACCGACGACCAGGCTGGCGGCGGCCACCCCGGCCCCGGCGGCGAGCACCAGGCGGGCGCGCCGGCTCGCGCCGGAGTGCCGGCGGGCTGACCAGACCAGCATCACCGTGCCGATCACGGCGGTGAACCCACCGGCCACGGCGGCGATCTCGACACCCGAGGGGAAGTGCACACATCAACTCTGCCGGATGGCGACCTGGCGTGGGGGGACGGGGTGTGCGACAGCGGGTCCGGCGGCTATGGCGGACACCACACCTTTTCCCGAGTGGTGGACCCGCCGTACGGCGCGGCGGCCGGTGGACGGGTCGCGGTGCAACACTGGGGGGCATGCCTGACCTGCGGTCCAAGACCTCCACCCACGGGCGGACGATGGCTGGAGCCCGCGCCCTGTGGCGCGCGACCGGCATGACGGACGACGACTTCGGCAAGCCGATCGTCGCCATCGCCAACAGCTTCACCCAGTTCGTGCCCGGGCACGTACACCTCAAGGACCTCGGCGGGCTGGTCGCCGACGCGGTCGCCGCGGCCGGTGGGGTGGGACGCGAGTTCAACACGATCGCCGTCGACGACGGCATCGCGATGGGTCACGGCGGAATGCTCTACTCGCTGCCGAGCCGCGAACTGATCGCCGACGCCGTCGAATACATGGTCAACGCGCACTGCGCCGACGCGCTCGTCTGCATCTCGAACTGCGACAAGATCACACCGGGGATGCTGCTGGCCGCGCTGCGGCTCAACATCCCCACGGTCTTCGTCTCCGGCGGCCCGATGGAGGCCGGCAAGACGGTGGCGATCGAGGGCATAGTCCACGAGAAGATCGACCTGATCGACGCCATGATCGCCTCGTCCAACGACGCGGTGACCACCGAACAGCTCGACAGCATCGAGCGGTCGGCCTGCCCGACCTGCGGCTCCTGCTCGGGCATGTTCACCGCCAACTCGATGAACTGCCTCACCGAGGCGATCGGCCTGGCGCTGCCCGGGAACGGCTCGACGCTGGCCACCCACGCCGCCCGCAAGGACCTGTTCGTCCGGGCCGGCGGCCTGATCGTCGAGATCGCCCGGCAGTGGTACGAAAACGACGACGCCTCGGTGCTGCCCCGCGCGCTGGCCAACCGGTCGGCGTTCGAGAACGCGGTCGCGCTCGACGTGGCGATGGGCGGCTCGACCAACACCGTCCTGCACCTGCTGGCCGCGGCCCGCGAAGCCGAACTGGACTTCGGCGTCGCCGACATCGACGCGATCTCCCGCCGGGTGCCGTGCCTTGCCAAGGTCGCCCCGAACAGCCCGAAGTACCACATGGAGGACGTGCACCGGGCCGGTGGCATCCCGGCCATCCTCGGCGAACTCGACCGGGCCGGGCTGCTGCACCGCGACGTACGCGCCGTGCACTCCCCCGACCTGGACACCTGGCTCGGCGACTGGGACATCCGCGGCGGCAAGGCCCGCCCGGAGGCCGTCGAACTCTTCCACGCCGCGCCGGGCGGCGTACGCACCACCGAGCCGTTCTCCACCACCAACCGGTGGAACCGGCTGGACACCGACGCCGAGGCCGGCTGCATCCGCGACCGGGCCCACGCCTACACCGCCGACGGCGGGCTGGCCATCCTGCACGGCAACCTCGCCCCGGACGGCTGCGTGGTCAAGACCGCCGGCGTCGACGAGGAGCTGTGGCGGTTCAGCGGGCCGGCCCGAGTCTTCGAGTCCCAGGACGACGCGGTCAGCGGCATCCTCGCCAAGGAGGTGCGGCCGGGCGACGTCGTGGTGATCCGCTACGAGGGTCCGAAGGGCGGGCCGGGCATGCAGGAGATGCTCTACCCGACCTCGTTCCTCAAGGGCCGCGGGCTCGGCAAGGCATGCGCGCTGATCACCGACGGCCGGTTCTCCGGTGGCACCTCGGGCCTGTCGATCGGTCACGTCTCGCCGGAGGCGGCCGGCGGTGGGCTGATCGCGCTGGTCGAGGACGGTGACGAGATCGTCATCGACATCCCGGCCCGGTCGCTGCGGCTGAACGTGCCGGACGAGGTGCTCGACGCGCGCCGGATCGCCCAGGACAAGCGGGACCGGCCGTACACGCCGGTCGACCGGCAGCGCCCGGTGTCCGCCGCGCTGCGGGCGTACGCCTCGATGGCCACCTCGGCCAGCGACGGCGCCTACCGCCGGGTGCCCGAGTAACACCTTCGTCGCGAGTAACACCTTCGTCGCGGGGCCGGGAGCGTCGCTCCCGGCCCGGACGACGTCCACCGGGTCGGGAGCGCCGTGATCGTGCGGCCGCCCGGCGGGTACTGCTGTCGCGGTCCACAGCGAAATCGGCGTATCGACAGCGAATTCGCTGTGGCGCGCGACAGCGACATACCCGGTGGCCCACCCCCGGTCGCCCGCCACGGGGACACCGACGATCGTCTGCTGTCCGACCGGACGACACGCCGTCCGAGGCCGGCGGAGCAGCAGACGATCACGCGGCGCGGGCGATCCGCGCGGCGTGGGTCAGGCGCGGGCGGCCTCCATCGCCAGTGCGGCCGCGCCGAGCAGCCCCGCGTCGCCGCCGAGGGTGCTCGGGTGAATCCGTACCCGGGTCACGAACGGCAGCCCGGCCAGCTCCGCGACCGCCGCCCGCAGCGGGTCGAAGAGCACGTCGCCGGCGCCGGACACGCCGCCACCGATCACCACGTCGTCGAGGTCGATCAGCGCGGCGGCGGAGACGATGCCGGCGGCCAGGGCGAGCGCCGCCCGGTCGAAGGCACGCCGCGCCACCGGGTCGCCGGCCCGGGCGGCGTCGGCCAGGGCCCGGGCGTCGGCCGGCCGGTCTCCCGGCGACCAGCCCTGCTCGACCGCCCACCGGGCGATCGCCGGCCCGCTGGAGAGCGCCTCCACGCAGCCCCGGCCGCCGCACGCGCAGTCGGGCCCGCCCAGGTCGACCACGATGTGGCCGATGTGCCCGGCGTTGCCGGTGCCGCCGGAATGCACCCGGCCGCCGATCACCAGGCCGCCGCCGACTCCGGTCGAGACCACGATGCCCAGCACCGAGCGGTCGCCGTACCCGCCCCGCCAGTGCTCGCCGAGCGCCATGCAGTGCCCGTCGCCGGCCAGCACCGCCGGCCGGCCGGGCAGCACGTCGCGCAACGCGTCGAGGATGCCGAAGTCGCGCCAGGCCGTGATGTTGACCGGGCTGACCGTGCCGGCCAGCGGGTCGAGCGGCCCGGCCGACCCGACCCCGAGACCGACCAGCCGCCGGCTCGGCCCCCGCTCGGCGACCTCGCGTACGAGCCCGTCGAGGGCGGCGGCCACGGTCTGCGCGTCGGGGCTGACGGGGGTCGGTACCACCGCGCGGGTGGCGATCGTGCCGTCCGGCTCGACCACCGCCGCGGCCAGTTTCGTGCCACCCACGTCAACAGCTAGAACGGGACCCGTCACACCGTCACCTCGCTCCGTCCGGTCGATCCGTCACGACCTACGACGCAGGCCGCCGGTCGTCCCGGCCCCTGACCTGGTCACACCGTGTTCCCGAACGGACGGGTTCATACCGTGCCGGCGGTGAGGTCGTTGACGCAGCGTAGAACCGGACGGGCGGCCAGGGCGGCCGGGTCCACCGGTCGGGACGTACGGACGGTGAAGCCCACCGACTCGCCCGGCAGCAGGGTGACCAACGCGTCGTCGACGACGGCCGCCGGGTCGAGCCGGTCGGCCAGCACGGTCAGGTCGCGCAGCACCGTACGGGCGGTCACGGTCAGCCGCAGGCCGCCGTCGACCGGCTCGACGGTCGTGTCGTAGGCCGCCGGCGGGTAGGCGATCTCCCGGTCGGTGGCGAAGAACCACCAGGCCCGCAGGTCACCGCTGGCACAGACCAGCAGTTCGCGCCGGGGGTCGCCGGGCTGGGCCAGGTCCGCCGGCAGCGGCACGGTCGCCGTCGCATACGGCGCCACGTCCAGTTCCACGACCGCCTTCGCCCGAGGTTCGCCGTCGAGCCCGTACCGGGCGACCGTCACCCGGGCCGTCCAGCGTCGCCCGCCGTCGTTGACGGCCACCAGGGCCGGTACGCCGTCGCGCGGCTGGACGGTGAGCAGCCGGTCGGCGTACGCGCGGCGCAGGGCGTACCACAGGGGTTTGCGGCGCCCGTCGCCGTCGACGGCCGACCAGGAGGTGACCGGCCAGCAGTCGTTGAGCTGCCACACGATCGTGCCCATGCAGACCGGCCGGTGCGACCGGAAGTGCTCGACCCCGAGCGTGATGGCACGGGCCTGGTTGACCTGGGTGAGGTAGTGCCAGTCGTCGAAGTCGCGGGGCGCGGGCAGGTGGGCGTCGAGGCCACGGCGCAGCTTGGCGTCGCCGTCGGCGGCCTTCTGGTGGTGCCGCAGCCCGGGCGAGTCGGGGGCCAGCGGATCGTCGCGCAGCGCCCGGCGCAGGGTCGCGTACGCCGGCGGGGCCTGGTAGCCGAACTCGGCGACGAACCGGGGCACGTATTCCCGGTAGCGGACGTAGTCGTCGGTGTTCCACACGTCCCAGATGTGGGTGCTGCCGTGGGCCGGGTCGTTGGGGTGCCGGTCGTGGTCGCCGGACCACGGGCTGCCCGGCCAGTACGGCCGGGTCGGGTCGAGTTCGGCGACGACAGCCGGCAGGAGGTCGAAGTAGAACCCGGCACCCCAGCTCCGGTCGCCCAGCGGCTCCCGCCAGTCCCAGTCGTGCCAGCCCCAGATGTTCTCGTTGTTGCCGACCCACATGACCAGGCTCGGGTGGCTGGCCAGCCGGGTGACCTGCTCGCGGACCTCGGCGGCGACCTCGGTGGCGAACGGCTCCTCCTCGGGATAGGCGGCACAGGCGAAGAGGAAGTCCTGCTCGACCAGCAGCCCGAGGGAGTCGGTGAGGTCGTAGAAGTCGTCGGACTCGTAGCGGCCGCCGCCCCAGACCCGGATCAGGTTGACGTTGGCGTCGCGGGCCTGGGCGAGCCGCTGCGCGTAGCGCTCCCGGGTTACCCGGGTCGGGAAGACGTCGTCGGGGATCCAGTTGACGCCGCGGACGAAGACCGGCACGTCGTTGACGACGAGGGTGAAGGCGCTGCCGTGGGCGTCGGCGGTGGTGTCGAGGCGTACGGTGCGGAACCCGATCCGCCGCTGCCAGGCGTCCAGCGGGTCGCCGTCGGCGGCGTGCAGGGTCACCTCCAGCGGATACCGGGTCGGTTCGCCGTACCCGTGGGGCCACCACAGTTCCGGGTCGGCGATGGTCAGGGTCAGCACGGCGGTGTCCCGGCCGGCGTCGACCGTGGTCTCGCCGGTGGCACCGGCGACGGTGGCGCGTACGGTGAGCGGGCCGGTGCCGGGGTCGGCCCGCTCGATCCCGACGTGCACCTCGACCCGCCCGGCGCCGGCCTCGACCGTCGTGAGTGGACGCACGTGGGCCAGTCGGGCGACCCGCCAGGTGTGCAGCCCGATGCCCTGCCAGATGCCGGCGGTGACCAGGGTCGGCCCCCAGTCCCAGCCGAAGTTGCAGGCCATCTTGCGGATGAAGTTGAACGGCTCGGGATACGAGTTCGGCCGCTCCCCCAACTCGTCGCGACGGGCCAGCGCGTAACGGTAGGCGGAGTCGAACCGTACCCGCAGGGTGTTGTCGCCGGCCCGCAAAGCGGGGCGGGCGTCGAAGCGGTAGCCGCGGTGCATGTTGGCGGTGCGGCCCAGTTCGACGCCGTTGAGGCTCACCGTCGCGACGGTGTCCAGCCCGGCGCAGACCAGGTCGGCGCGGCCGGCGGCCGGCCCGGCCGTGAACGTCGTCTCGTAGATCCAGTCGGTGTGCCCGATCCAGGCCAGCCGGGTCTCGTTGTCGTCGAGGTACGGGTCGGGGATGCGGCCGGCGGCGAGCAGGTCGGTGTGCACGCAGCCGGGCACCGTGGCCGGCAGGACGGCGCCGGCGACCTCCTCGGGCACACCGGCTCCGGGGTCGCCGCCGGGCACCGCCCGCAGGGTCCAGCCGTCGTGCAGCGGTCGCAGGCCCGCCGCGTTCGCACCGTGGGTCAAGACTTCACCGCGCCTTCCATGATTCCTCGGACGATCTGACGTCCACCGATGAACAACATCACGAGCAGTGGCAGCGTGGCCACCAGCGCGCCGGCGAGCACCCGGCGGTAGAGCACGTAGTTGCCGCTGGCCAGGTCGGACAGGGCCACCATCGAGGTGGGGTAGTCGGTGCCGCCCAGCGTGATCAGCGGCCACTGGAAGTCGTTCCAGGTGGCCACGAAGGTGAGCAGGCCGAGCACCGCGAGGGCCGGCCGCACCGCCGGGAGCACGACGCTCCACCAGATCCGCATCGTCGTCGCGCCGTCGATCCGGGCCGCCTCGATCAGCTCGTCCGGTACGGCCTCCATCGTGAACTGTCGCATGTAGAAGACGCCGAACGCGCTGACCAGACCGGGCACGATGACCGCGAGCAGGGTGCCGTTCCAGCCGATCTCCCCCATCAGGATGTAGAGGGCGACGACGCCGAGCTGGTTGGGCACCGTCAGGGTGAGGACGACGAAGACCATCAGCGCGTTGCGGCCCCGGAACCGCAGCTTGGCGAAGGCGAACCCGGCCAGCGAGCAGAAGAACAGCACCGAGAACGTCACGACGCCCGACACGATCGCGCTGTTGGCCAGCGACTGCACGAAGTACACGTCCTGCATCGAGAAGACCTCGCGCAGGTTGGTGAGCAGCATCCCGCCGGGCACGACCCGGGGCGGGATCTCGGCGAGGGCGGCGTCGGTGCTGGTGGCGACGACGAACATCCAGTAGATCGGGAAGGCCGAGAACAGGATCACCACGGACAGGAACAGGTAGCTCCAGAAACCGGCGGCCCGGTGGCGTGGTGCCCGCCCGGCCGGTCCGGCCCCGCCGGGATCGCCGGACCTGCGGGTGTCGGGCTTGCGCGTCGTGACGGTCGTCATCGGCGGCCTCCTCCGAGCCGGTTCGTGACGACCGCGTTCAGCACGGCGACCACGATGATGATCAGGAACAGCGCCCAGGACATCGCGGCGGCGTACCCGAGGTTGAGGTCCTTCCAGCCGACCTGGTAGATCAGCAGGGCGATGGTCTGCCACTCCCGGTTGGCGCCGCCGGTGGCGGCCGCGGTGTTCTGCTGGAAGAGCATCGGCTCGGTGAAGAGCTGCAGCCCGCCGATGGTGGACAGGATGACCGTGAAGATCACCACCGGCCGGATCATCGGTACGGTGATCCGCCACAGCTGGCGCCACGGCCCCGCCCCGTCGACCGCCGCCGCCTCGTAGACGTCGCGCGGGATGGACTGCATCGCGGCCAGGTAGAGCAGCGCGTTGTAGCCGATCCACTTCCAGTTGACCATCGTGGCGATGGCGATCCACGACGACCACTTCGCCGCCCGCCAGTCGATCGGCTCGGCCATCCCGAGCACCGACAGCACCCAGTTGGCGACCCCGGTGTCCCGGGCGAACACCACCGCGAAGATCAGCGTCGAGGCGGTCAGCGGCGTGACGTACGGCAGCAGCACGCCCACCCGGAACCAGGTCTGCGCCCGCAGCCCGCGGTTGAGCAGCCCGGCCACGATCAGGGCGAGGGTGAGTTGCGGCACCGTCGAGAGCAGGAAGATGCCGAACGTGTTGAGCAGGGCGTTCCAGAACGCGTCGTCGGCCAGCAGCCGCTCGAAGTTGGCCCAGCCGGCCCAGCCGGTCAGGGTGGGGTCGTCGAGCCGCCAGTGGCGCAGCGCGACGACCCCGTTGAAGACGATCGGGAAGATCCCGAAGACCCCGAAGAGCAGGAAGAACGGCGCGATCAGGAGGTACGGGGTGTAGCGCAGGTCGAAGCGGAGCAGCCGGTTGCGCCAGCCGTGCGGCTGGGTCGTCACGCCTCCGCCGCCTTCTGGGCCTCCTTGACCGCCTCGGTCCACGCGTCGGCCGCCTTGCCCTTCAGGTCGCCGCTGGCGAGCCGGTTGAGCACGTTCTCCACCGCGACCCGGGTCGGCCCGTTACGCCGGCCGAGGTACTGCGGGGTGAGGTTCTCGGCGGTGCCGCTGAAGATCTGGCCGACCGGGGCGTTGCCGAAGAACGGGTTGGTGAAGTCGCGGATCGCCGGGTCGTCGTAGAGCGCCGGCTGCGAGGGCAGGTTGCCGACCTTCTTGAAGATCTCGATCTGCTGCTCGGGCTGGATCAGCCACTCCAGGAACTTGTACGCCTCGTCGATGTTCTTGCCCTGCTTGGGGATGGTCAGGAAGGAGCCGCCCCAGTTGCCGCCGCCGCCGGGGATCGCGGCGATGTCCCACTTGCCGCTGGTGTCCGGCGCGGTGTTCTGGATGTGTCCCTGCATCCAGGCGGGGCAGGCCAGCACCGCGAAGTCGCCCTTGACGAAGCCGGCGTTCCACTCCGGGGAGAAGGCGGCCAGGTCGGCCGAGAGCCCGGCGCCGATCGCCTTGGCGGCCACGTCGAACGCCACCTTCGGGCCGCCCTCCATCCGCAGCGTCTCGCTCTGGTCGTAGAAGCCGACCGGCTGCTGCCCGAGCACCGGGTTGAAGATGTTGGTGCCGGCGTCGATGAACTTGCGGCCGGTCCGGCCGGTGTAGGTCTGGCCGGTGGCGATGAACGCGTCCCAGGTGGGCCAGAGCGCCGACACCTGGTCGCGGTCGGTCGGCAGCCCGGCCGCGGCGAACAGGTCGGTGCGGTAGCACATGGCGAGCCCGCCGACGTCGGTGCCGAGCCCGATCTGGGTGGCGCCGTCGGGCGACAGCGTCTGCTGCCACTTCCAGGGCAGGTAGCGCTCCTGGTACTGGCCGGCGCCCTGGTCGAGCAGGTTGACGAACTTGTCGGCCTGGCCCCGGAACTGGATCACGAAGCCCTCGTCGATGGCGGCGATGTCCGGGGCGCCGGAGCCGGCGATCAGCTTCTTCTGGAGATCCTCGTGCTGGGCGTTGTACTCGCCGGTGTTGAGGCTGATCCGGACGTTCGGGTTCGCCGCCTCGTAGCGGCCCTTCAGTTCGTCGAGGCCGAAGTCGCCCCAGAAGTTGATTTTCAGCGTGACGGTGCCGTCGCCGCCACCACCGCTGTTGCCGCTGCATCCGGTGAACAGGAGCAGGCCGGCCATGCCGGCGGCGGCCATCCGGACGATCCGGGATCGTTTCATGTCATCCTCCGAGCACATCATGGGAACGCTCCCAAGATCGAGGAGCGTTGACTGAACCGGATAAGTGACGACACCGTACGGGCGGCATCGGAACATGTCAATCCCGTGTCCTGCGCATGCCGAACTGGTAACCTGCCTCGGTCCCATCACTGCTTAACCGAGAAAGGTCAACTGACCGGTGGGCCGGGCCGCCCCGGACCGGTAACCTGATGGGCCCGCCCGGTGCCGGGGCCGTCGACGGCCCGGCCGCCCGCGACACCGAGAGGAGACCGGTGAAACGGCCGACGATCGCCGACATCGCCCGGCGGGCCGGGGTCTCCAAGGGCGCCGTCTCCTACGCGCTCAACGGCCTGCCCGGGGTCTCCGCCGCCACCCGGCAGCGGATCATCGCGATCGCGCAGGAGATCGGCTTCAACCCCAACAGCGCCGCCCGCGCCCTGTCCGGCGCCGCCGCCAACGCCGTCGGGCTCACCCTCTGCCGGCCGGCCCGCACCCTCGGCATCGAACCGTTCTTCATGGAGCTGATCAGCGGCGTCGAGGCGGAACTGTCCGCCCGGTCGTACGCCCTGACCCTCCAGGTCGTCGCCGACCCGGAGGCCGAGATCGCGGTCTTCCGGCGCTGGTGGGGCGAACGCCGCGTCGACGGCGTGTTCGTCTGCGACCTACGCGTCGACGACCGGCGGATCCCGGTCCTCGAACGGCTGCAACTGCCGGCCATGGTGATCGGCGGCCCCGGCCACACCGGCACCCTGGCCAACGTGTGGTGCGACGACGGGGCGGCGCTGGTGGAGGCCGTCGAATACCTCGTCGCGCTGGGACACCACCGGATCGCCCGGGTCGGCGGCCTGCCCGGCCTGCTGCACACCGAGATCCGCACCCGCGCCTTCACCGACCTGTGCGCCCGGCTCGGGCTGTCGCGGGCGGTGACCGTGCCGTCGGACTACACCGGCGAGGAGGGCGGGCGGGCGACCCGGCGGCTGCTCAGCTCGCCGGAGCGGCCGACCGCGATCCTCTACGACAACGACGTGATGGCCATCGCCGGCCTCGCGGTGGCCCAGGAGATGGGGCTGTCCGTACCCGCCGACCTGTCGATCGTGGCCTGGGACGACTCGGCACTGTGCCAGCTCGTCCATCCCGCGCTGACCGCACTCGGCCGCGACATCCCGGCGTACGGCGCGAACGCCGCCCGCCGGCTGCTCGCCGTCGTCGCCGGCGACCCGGTCGACGACTTCCAGGACCAGACCGCCCACCTGACACCACGCGGCAGCACCGGTCCCCCGCCCCGCGACACCTGACCGGCCCCCGGCCGGATCAGCTCACAGGGACGGGGACTGGAAGGACTCCAGGAACGCCTCCATCCGCTCGGCCGGCGCCGGGCGGGACAGCGCGAAGCCCTGCCCGTAGCGGCAGCCCGCGGCACGCGCCTGGTCGACCTGCCCGTCGGTCTCCAGCCCCTCGGCGACGATCTCCAGCCCGAGCCGGCGGCCGAGGCTGACCACCACGTCGATCAGGGGCTTGCTCTGCGTGCCCCGGCCGGAATCCGCCACCAGGGCCCGATCGATCTTGAGGATGTCGACCGGCAGCCGGCGGAGCTGGGCCAGCGACGCCTGGCCGGCGCCGAAGTCGTCGAGCGCGGTGCGTACGCCGAGGGCCCGCAGGCCGGCGAGCTGCGTGACCACGGTCGGCACGTCACTGGCGACCCGGGCCTCGGCGACCTCGACGACGAGCTGCTCCGGGGCCAGGTGGTGGGCGGCCAGGGTGGCCGCCACGGTCGACACGAAGTCGGGCGCGGCCAGCTCGTGCGGCGTCACGTTCACCGCCATCCACAGTGGGCGGCTCGGGTGCGACCACGTGGCGAGCTGGCGGCACGCCCGGTCCAGCACCCACCGTCCGATCTCGACGGCGATGGCCAGGTCCTCGGCGACCGGCAGCAGCTCGGCCGGCAGCACGGTGCCCAGCGCCGGGCTGCGCCAGCGCAGCAGCGCCTCCACCCCGACCGGCTGACCGTCGTGCAGGCCCAGCACCGGCTGGTAGACCAGGTCGAGTTCGCCCCGTCCGGCGGCACCGGACAGCTCCCGTTCGAGGTCCATCCGACGAACCAGCTGCTCCTCGAGGTACGCGTCGTACCACTCGATCCGGTTGCGGCCGAGCTGCCGGGCCCGGCGGCGGGCCAGGTCGGCCCGGCGCAGCACGTCGTCGACGCCGTCCCCGCCGGCCAGCTCGGCCAGGCCGATGCTCAGGTGCAGGTGCACGACCGCGCCCGGCAACTGGTAGGGCTCGGTGAGGGCGGCGAGCAGCCGGGTGCCCAGGGTGTACGCCAGCATCGGCCCCTCGACCGTGACGATCGCGAACTCGTCGCCGGCCAGCCGGGCGGCGACGTCGTCACGGTCGATGGTGGCCCGCAGCCGCCGCCCCACCTCGATCAGCACCGCGTCGCCGACCTCCCGGCCGCGTACGTCGTTGATACCGGCCATGCCGTGCAGGTCGATGACGAGCAGTGCCCCGGTGTGCCCGGACACCGACCGCTGGGTGACGATGGTCCGCATCAGCTCGCGGCGGTTGGCCAGCCCGGTGAGCTGGTCGGTGAACGCCATCTCGTGCAGCGTGCGTTCGAGGTGGCGGCGCTCGCCGACGTCGCGTACGTGCACCACCAGCGCGCCCACCTCGGGCACGCCGCGCTGGTCGCTGATGGTCGACTCGGTGTCGCGCAGCACCCCGTGCCCGTCGACCAGCCGGGCGGTGACCAGCGGCGGGCGACCGCCGTCGGCGGCCCGCCGGGTGAGGACCCCGGTCAGTGCCGAGGTCACGTCGGCGGCGTCGTCGGGATGCATCAGTTCGGGGAACGCCCGGCCGAGGACGTCGGCGTCGGAGAGTCCGAACAGGCGCGCCGCGGCCGGCGACTGCCAGCGGATCAACAGGTCCTCGCCGACCACCAGGGTCAGGTCGTTGGCGCCGGAGACCAGCGACCGGAAGTGCGCCTCCTGTTCGGCGAGGCGGCGGGCGTACCGGCGGACGTCGAGGGCCGAGAGCACCTCGCGCACGACCAGGGTCGGGATCACCGCGAGGCCGAGCACGATCGAGGTCACGTTGAAGGACCCGACGGTGACCAGGTGGTATGCGGCGGCCAGGGTGGCGATCACGGCCGGCACGGTGAGCAGCGGGTAGGCGGAGAAGTTCCCCTCGGCCTCACCGTGCGCCAGGGGCCGGCCACCGACCTCGGTGCGCGACGCCCCGATCCAGGTCAGCAGCGGCGCGCCGGCCAGCACGGCACCGGCCGCCAGCAGCGTGGCGGGCGGCGCGTCGTACGCGAGCAGCCAGGTAAAAATGGTCATGCCGAGTACCGTCGCGCTGGCCCCGGCACCGGAAAGCAGTGCGGCCCGCCGGAAGCGGGCCGCGCGCAGTGCCGTGATCACGATGATCGACAGCCCGGCCGCCGCGACCAGCCCGGCCGCGAGCGCCGTCCCGGGAGTCGCCCCGTCCGGATGCAGCAGCCACCCGGCGAAGGCGAAGCTGGCGCCCATGCTCAGGCCGTCGAAGCCGCGCCGCAGCCGGACCGAGATGGTGACGGCCGCGCCGGGCAGGAGCAGCAGCCCGAGCACGCTCAGCACGGTGGCGGCGGCAAGGCCCGCCAGCGCCACCGACGGCAGCCGGCCGGCCGGCACCAGCGGCAGGGCGGCGGCGGTCAGGCCGGTGGCGAGCACGCCGAGGCCGAGCAGGCCGGCACCCCGGCACCCGCCGGTCCGCTTCTCGATGGCCCGGAAGGACAACGCGAGCCGGATCAGGCGGGCGGCGCAGACCGCGGCGACCGGTACGACGGCGGCGGCCACGGCCACCAGCACGGACACCGCCCCGGAAAGGGCGGCCGCGATCGCGAACGGCGCCACGACGGCGGGGGCGAACAGGGTCACCAGGCGGATCGGCACAGGGCGGGCGGGGGCACGCAGGAGGGGTTCCACTGACACGGCGGCGGTCACCTTCGCGGAGGGGGCGAGGGTTTCGTGGTGCGGCGGCACCGCACCTATCAACGGGTCAACGAGGAGTGCGGCGACCAGGTTACGCCCCGGCGCCGTGGCGGGTGGCAGGATGGTGGGGTGACCACTGCCCGACCAGTCCAGTTCCGTTATCCGCAGGCGATCCTGGTGGCGGCGATCGTCGGATTCGTCGGCGCGATCCCGCTGGCCAGCGTCTCGTGGTTCCTCGCGCCGATCCTGCTGGTGCCGCTCGCGCTGGCGATGTGGGCGTGGCGGGCCGGCACCGACGCCGATCCGGCCGGCATCCGGATCCGGGCGCTGCTCGGCGGCCGGCGTATCGCCTGGTCGCAGATCCGGGAACTGGCCGCCGACCGGCGCGGGCGGGCGATGGTGCTGCTGGCCGACGGGCACGCGGTCGGCCTGCCGGCGGTCCGGGCCGCCGACCTGCCCCGGCTCGTCGAGGCGAGCGGCAACCGGGTCGACGCGACCGGCTGACCGCCGGCCCGCGCGGGTGTCAGTATCCGTCGGCGACCTGGTTGACCAGCGGTTCACCGCCGGCGAACCGGCGCAACTGGGCCCCGGCGAGCCGGTAGGCCCGCGGGAGCACGCCCTTCACCGAACCCGCGACGTGTGGGGTGATCAGCACGTTCGGCAGCGTCCACAGCGGGTGGCCGGCCGGCAGCGGTTCCGGGTCGGTGACGTCGAGCGCCGCGCCGATCCGGCCGGTGGACAGTTCGGCCACCAGGGCCGCCGTGTCGGCGACCGGGCCGCGGGCCGCGTTGACCAGCAGCGCCCCGTCCGGCAGCGCGGCGAGGAACCCGGCGTCGATCAGGCCCCGGGTCTGGTCGGTCAGCGGCACGATCACCACCACCACGTCGGCCGTGGGCAGCAGGGCGGGCAGGTCGGCCACCCCGTGGACGCCCTCGTCCGGCCGGGGCGTACGGGCCACCCGGGTCAGCTCGACCTCGAAGGGCGCCAGCCGGGCCGCCAGTGCCGCGCCGATCGAGCCGGCGCCGACGATCAGCACCCGCTTGCCGGCCAGCTCGTCGGTGGGGGTGAAGTCCGCGTACGCCCACTCGCCGCGGGCCTGCGCCCGGATGAACGGCGGGAACGCGCGCAGGTACGACAGGATCGCGGTGACCGCCCACTCGGCCGTGGACGAGTCGTGCACACCCCGGGCGTCGCAGAGCGTGACGCCGGCGGGCAGCCGGCCGACCCAGGCGTCGGCGCCGGCCGAGAGCAGTTGCACCACCTTCAGGTCGGGCAGCTTCTCCGCGAGGCGTACGGTGCCGCCCTGGGCGAGGAACGGCGGGACCCAGAACGACACCCCGGCGGGGTCCGACGGCAGCCGGTCCGGGCCGGTCACGATCTCGACCGTGACCCCGTCCGGCAGCCCGCCCATCAGCCCGACGCCGTGCTCGTGCGCGACCCAGACCTTCACGACAGCACCCGTGTGATCATGACCCGACCCTAGTCGCCGGCCGCCGGCCCCGGCCGGCCAGGTCGGCCGGCGGTGGACCGGTTCGACCGGGGTTCGTCAGCGGCGGGGCAGGCCGACCCGGCCGGCGGGCTGGTGGATGTCGTGGCCGGCGACGGTCGTGATCGTCGAGGGCACCCCCGCCGCGGCGATCGCCGCGCCGACCGCCCGGCTGGCCGGACTGCCGGCCGGCAGGACGTACGCCGGGTCGGGGGCGGCTGCGACCAGGTCCCGGTGCGGGCCGTAGCGGTCCCAGCCGGGGCGCAGGTCGTCGTCGATGACCGCGCACACGATCCGTTCCCGGGTGGCGAGGGTGATCGGCAGGCAGGTCCAGTAGCCGCCGTAGAAGCGGGTTATCCCGCGCTCGTCGAGTGCCGCGATCAGCTCCGCGCGGGCGTCGGCCTGCCGGCCGTACGCCGGCAGGTGGGCGACGAGCGCGGCCGTCGCGGCGACCATCGTGGCGGCCAGGGCCGCCAGCGTGACGCGACCGGCCACCCGCCACCGCCCCCGCGTGGCCAGCGTCCACAGCGGCCAGAGCAGGGCCGGTAGGGAGATCAGCAGGCAGGACAGGTAGCGGGCGCTCTCCACCGGCGTCCTGCCGGCGGCGCCGCTGGACGCGTATGCGAGCAGGGTCAGCGCCGCGGCCACGACGAGCGCGAGCCGGCCGGCCGGCACGACCCACCGCGGGCCGGGACCGGCATACCCGGCACCGGCCGGTGCCCGGCGCAGTCCCCGCCAGGCGAGCACGCCCGCGACGACCAGCAGGACCGGCGCCAGCACCCCCCACAAGAGCTGCCACGGCGCGCAGCGGCCGGGGTCGCACAGCCCGGTGCCCATCGGCAGGCCGAAGAGCACGCCGCCGAAGAGCCGGTCCGGCCAGGACGCGTCGACCCCACCGCTGAGGTTCGCGTAGACGGCCAGCGACCGGTGCTCCGGCGCGGCGGTCAGGTTGTGGACGACGATCGGCACCAGTCCCACCACCAGCCCGGCCGCGAGCGCGGCGCCGGGGCGGCCCCGCAGCTCACGCCAGCCGGTCACGAGCAGCAGCAGGCCGGCCGCGCCGACGTACGGCAGGACCAGCCAGTCGTCCCAGAGGGTGAGGCCGGCGACCAGACCGAAGACGGCGTACGCGGCGGTGCGGCGGCGTACGACGCCCAGGCCGAGGTTGACCGCGAGCAGCATCAGCAGGGCGCCGGCCGGATTCATCTCGGGATAGCCGCCGCCGGCCACGAGTTGGTTCTTCAGGATCCGGTCGGAGCCCAGCGCCAGCAGGCCGACGGTGAAGGCGGCCAGCCACGGCGAGTAGAGGCGGCTGGTCAGCCGCCACATCAGGGCCAGGAAGGCGGTGTAGAGCAGCAGGTTGGGCAGGCGTACGGCGAGCACCGACGGCCCGGCCAGCAGGAACAGCGGCGTGGCCAGGTAGGACTCCAGCGCCCCCATGTAGTGCTGGCCGTAGAAGAAGAGCGGGAACTCCCGGCCCTGGCTCATGTGGAGGGCGACCAGGCCGGTGGTGGCCTCGTCGCTGTTGGTCGGCGGGGCCTGCGCGAGGAGCACCGCGAGGCGGTAGCCGACGCCGGCCACGGCGAGGGCCAGCGCGACCCCGACGGGGGTGGGTCGCCACCGTCGGCTGGTCACCGGGGCGGGCGCGAGAGCCTGCTCGGTGACCATGCCGGGCAGTCTTTCACGGCTTACCGACCCGGCGGGGGCCGGCTCCCCGCAGTCGCCACCGACCAGACAAAACGCCGTACACACCACGCGTATACGCACGGTGTATACGCGTGGTGTAGTGTCCCCCCCATGGCAATCGGACAGACGTTCCTGGGGCTGCTGGAGTCTCGGCCGTCGCACGGCTACGACCTGAAGCGCACATACGACGAACGGTTCGGCCAGGGCCGGCCACTGGCCTACGGGCAGGTCTACGCGACCCTCTCCCGGCTGCTCAAGAACGGCCTCATCGAGGTCGACGGGGTGGAGCCCGGCGGCGGCCCGGAGCGCAAGCGGTACGCCATCACCGACGCCGGGATCACCGACGTGCAACGCTGGCTCGCCCAGCCCGAAAAGCCCGACCTCTACCTCCAGAACACCCTCTACTCCAAGGTCGTGCTGGCGCTGCTGACCGGACGCCCCGCCGCCGAGATCCTCGACACCCAGCGGGCCGAACACCTGCGCCTCATGCGCGAACTGACCCGCCGCAAGAACAACGGTGGCCTGCCCGACCACCTCATCTGCGACTATGCGCTGTTCCACCTCGAGGCCGACCTGCGGTGGCTCGAACTCACCGCCGCCCGCCTCGACCAACTCGCGCAGGAGGTACGGCCATGAAACACGCGACCGACGCGGGCGCCCGGAGCCTGCCGAGCGAGACCCTGCTCACCGCCGTCGACCTGCACAAGTCGTTCGGTCCCACCACCGCCCTCGCCGGCGCGTCGATGGAACTCGCCGCGGGCGAGGTCGTCGCGATCATGGGACCGTCCGGCTCCGGAAAGTCGACCCTGCTGCACTGCGCGGCCGGGATCGTCGCTCCCGACAGCGGCCGGATCGTCTACCGCGGCCGTGAACTGTCGGGCATGTCGGACGCCGCCCGCAGCGCGCTGCGCCGCAGCGAGTTCGGGTTCGTCTTCCAGTTCGGCCAACTGGTGCCCGAACTGACCTGCCTGGAAAACGTCGCCCTACCGCTGCGGCTGGACGGGCACCGGCGCCGGGCGGCCGAACGCCGGGCCACCGAATGGCTGGAGCGGCTGGAGGTCACCGACGTCGCGCACAAGCGCCCCGGCGAGATCTCCGGCGGCCAGGGCCAGCGGGTCGCGGTCGCCCGCTCGCTGGTCACCGGCCCACGGGTGGTCTTCGCCGACGAGCCGACCGGTGCCCTCGACTCGCTCAACGGCGAGCGGGTCATGACGCTGCTGACCGAGGCCGCCCGGGAGACCGGCGCCGCCGTGGTGCTGGTGACCCACGAGCCGCGCGTCGCGGCGTACTCGGATCGGGAGATCGTGGTGCGCGACGGCCGGACCCGCGAGATGGAGCTGACCGGCCGATGACCGAGCGCGGGTTCTGCCCCGGTCATGCGGCCACCGAGCGAAGCGAGGTGACGCATGACCGAGCGAAGTAGGCGAAGGGTCGGCGTCGGGCGGTGGATCACCGACCTGGTCCTCGGTTGCCGGCTGGCGGTCAGCGGCGGCCGGGAGGGCTGGACGCGTACGGTCCTGACCGCGGTCGGGGTCGGGCTCGGCGTGGCCCTGCTGCTGGTCTCCGCCGCCATTCCCAACATGCTCGACGCGCGCTCGGAACGCACCTCCGCCCGCTCCGACCTGCGCTTCACCCAACAGGAACTGCCCGCCGGCGACGACACGCTGCTGATCGTCGACGTCGGCACCAGATACCGGGGCGAGCACGTCTACGGCCGGATGCTGCAACCCGAGGGGCCCGACGCACCCCGGCCGCCGGGGGTGACCGAACTGCCCGGTCCGGGCGAGATGGTCGTCTCCCCCAGCCTGGAGAAACTGCTCACCGGCCCGGACGGTGCCCTGCTGCGCGAGCGGCTCGACGCCCGGATCGTCGGCACGATCGGTGACGAGGGGCTGGGCGGCGCGCTGGAGCACGCGTTCTACCTGGGCAGCGACAGCCTCGACCCCGATCACGCCCGCCGGATCGACGGGTTCGGGACGCCGGACGACAGCGAAGGGCTGGACCCGGTCCTCCTCATGCTCACCGTGGTCATCCTCGCCGTACTGCTGTTGCCGGTCGCGGTCTTCATCGGCGCGGCCGTACGGTCCGGCAGCGACCGCCGGGACCGACGGCTCGCCGCGTTGCGGCTGGTCGGCGCGGACGGCGCGATGACCCGCCGGATCGCCGCCGGTGAGGCGGCGTTCGCGTCGGTCCTCGGGCTCGGCGTCGGCGCCGTCTGTTTCTTCGCCGGGCGGCAACTGGTGGAGCTGGTCACCGTCGCCGACGTGACCCTTTTCGCCGGTGACATCCGGCCGACCCTGCCGCTCGCCCTGCTCATCGTGCTGGCCGTACCCGCCGCCGCGGTGGCCGTGACCGTCTTCGCCCTGCGCCGGGTGGTCATCGAACCGCTCGGTGTGGTCCGGCACGCCGCCGGCACCCGGCGCCGGCTCTGGTGGCGGCTGGTGCCCCCGGTCCTCGGGCTGGCCCTGCTCACCCCGCTGATCGGCACGATCGACGCGGAATCCGGGGGCGGCAACGAGACGCAGATCGCGGCCGGGGCGGTGCTGCTGCTGATCGGCGTGGCCGTCCTGCTGCCCTGGCTGGTCGAGGCGGTGGTCGGGCGGTTGTCGGGCGGCGCGGTGCCGTGGCAGCTCGCCACCCGGCGGCTACAGCTCAGCAGCGGTACGTCGGCCCGCGTCGTCAGTGGCATCGCGGTCGCCTCGGCGGGCGCGATCGCCCTGCAGATGCTCTTCGCCGGGGTGAGCGCCGACTACGTGGAGGAGACGGGGCAGGACCCCGAGCGGGCCCAGTTCCAGGTGTGGGGCTGGTCCCTGGGCGGCCACTCGGAGACCGAGTCGGCCCTCCGGCGGTTGCGCGAGACGACCGGGATACGCGACGTCTCCGGCTTCAGCACCGTGTACGCCGCCAGCGTCGCCGAGCCCGCGCCGGGGGGCCTGCCGGCCGGGGTGCACCTGGTCGTCGGCGACTGCGCCATGCTGGCCGAGTTCGCCCGGTTGGAAAGCTGTGCCGCCGGGGACGTCTTCATGAGCGAGGCCGCCCAGCCGGTCCCCGACGCGCCGGCGCCGAAGCCGGGTGAGCGGGTCGTGATGAGCGGCGGTACGGCGACGGAGTGGACGATTCCCGCCGGCACCCGGATGGTCGCCGCGCACCCGGACTCACCACTACAGGACGCCGCCCGGCTGTACGTGACGCCGGAGGCACTACCGCCGGACGTCCTGCGACACGGCCGGGTCGAGTTCTACGTCAACCTCGACCCGGCCGAGCCGGACGCCGTCGAGCACCTGCGTACCACCGCGGTCAAGGCGAGCCCCTACCTCTCGGTCATCGAGCGGGTGGCGTTGCGGGAGAACGACCGGTTCGCCGACATCCGGCTGGGCCTGTTCGTCGGCGCCGTGCTGACCCTGCTGCTGATCGGCGCCAGCATGCTCGTGACCACCCTGGAGCAGCTCCGGGAACGTCAGCGGCTGCTCGCCGTACTGGTCGCGTTCGGGACCCGGCGCAGCACGCTGACCTGGTCGGTGCTGTTGCAGACCGCCGTACCGGTGGTGCTCGGGCTGGCCCTGGCGATCGGTGTGGGGCTGGGGCTCGGCGCGGTGCTGATGTCGATGGTCGACCTCTCGGTCCGGATCGACTGGACCAGCATCGGCCAGATCACCGGGGTGGCCGCCGGGGTGGTGCTGCTGGTCACCGTACTGAGCCTGCCGGTCCTGTGGCGGCTGATGCGCCCGGACGGGCTGCGTACGGAATGAGCGGGTGGGCCTGCCGTGACCGGTCCCGGCAGGCCCGCTTCGGCTCAGGTGGCGGTGGGCGGTACGGCCGGAGGGCGGTGCATCGCCCAGACCTGGGGGCCGCCGGGGATCTGGGCCCGGGCCCGTACGGCGAAACCCAGCCGGCGGTAGAAGTCGAGGTTGGCCGGGGCCGACGTCTCCAGGTAGGCCGGTGTGCCGGTGCGGTCCGCCTCGGCGAGTGCCGGCGCGAGCAGCGCCGGCCCGATCCCCCGCCCACGCGCGGAGGGCCGTACGCCGACGGTGGCGAGCACCAGGTGCGGGCTGTCCGGACGCAGTTCGGCGGAGATGGTGCCGGCCAGTTCCATCGCCGCGCGGCGGTCTCCGGCGTACTCCGCCTCCATCGGGGCGAGCCCGGCCCACACCGGCGCGGGTATCTCCCGGTCCGGCCACAGCCACACGGCCGCGCCGGCGATCCGGCCGTCGGCGCCGTCGGCCGCCCAGACCTCCCCGTACGGCACGCCGACCCGCTCGACGGTGAGCTGGAACAGCCCGGTGAGGCGGTCCCGGTGCCGGTCGGCGGCGACCGTCCATCCGGTGAACGGGTAGCCGTCGAACGCCTCGGCCAGCACGGCCGACACGTCGGCGACGGCTTCCGGCCCCACCCGGCGAACCCGCGCGGGCCGCTGGTCCGAGCGTGCCACGTGCTCCCCTTTCCGGGATCGGTGCTGCGACGCAAACCGTACCGCCTGCTGTGACGCCGGGGCAGCCGGCGGTCGGGATCGTGGCGTCGAGGCCCGGGATAGGGGCGGTTGGCGGGTTCGGCACCATGCTGACTGAGCGCAAGATCTGACAGATATAGATAGTTGACAATGTAATGCTCGACTCCCAATCGACCTCATTCGATGGGAGTGGTTATGCGTATCCGTCCCTTCATACTCGCCGCCGCGCTCGTCGCGGCACTGGTGGCCGTCGTACCGACCGGGGCCGCCCCGGCGCAGGCGGCCGCCGCCGACCGCTGGGGCTTCGCCCTCGTCGACAACCCGACCGTGCCCACCTGGTCCATCCTCAACACCACCCGCCAGTGGGGAAGCTGGAAGCCGGGCTTCCCGGGGCTGTGGGCACTGGGCGGCAAGCTCGCCCTCGGCCGGTTCCAGGTCAGGTTCCCCCAGCTCGCCACGTCGGTCCCCGGCATCGTCCACGTGACGCCGGTCAACCGCACCGGCCACTACTGCGAGGTGGTCAGCTCGGTCCCGGCCGGCGGCGACCAGCTCGTCACCGTGCAGTGCCACGCGCCCGGCGGCAGCCCCTCCGACACCGCGTTCACGATCCTCTGGACGTTGAGTTCCGGCGTCGTCCCGGTCAGCCAGGGCACCCACGCCTACGTACGGTCCACCGCCGCCGGCGGCATCGTGCAGGCGTACAACTCGACCGGGGGCGGCGTCGGCGTGCTTCCCGGCCCACCCGGGCAGTACCAGGTCACCCTCGCGGGCGTCGGGGGGACCGCCGGCCCGTCCGGCAACCTCCAGGTGACGGCGATCAACCCGGGCGGTGCCCCGCGCCGCTGCAAGATCGGTAACTGGGGCCCCAGCGGGCTCGACATCGTCGCCATCGTCACCTGTTTCAACCAGGGCGGCGTGCTGACCGCCACCGAATTCAACCTGTCGTACCACCGCGAGCGGTCGGTGATCGGCTCCTTCGCGCCGCCGAAGTACTTCGGTTACTTCTCGCCGTTCGCCGGTCAGACCAACTTCAACTATCTGCTCGGCTTCGGGTTCAACACGCTGTCCGGCGGGCCGATCTGGCAGTTGACCTACCCCCAGCTCGCCTTCGCCGAGACACACGCACAGGTGGTCGCCCAGGGCACCGGCCCCGAGTACTGCCACCTGACGTGGCCGTGGACGTACGTCGGACTCGACGCCAACGTCTCGATCATCTGCTTCAACAACGCCGGCACCGTGGTGCCGTACCGCTTCCTGTCCACCTTCACCTCCAAGGACTGACCCGCGCCGCGCCCGCCCCGCGCCGGGGCCGGCAGGCCCGCTGATCAAGGAGAAGTCGCGTCCGGTACGCGACGAATGCCGGACCACTTCTCCTTGATCGGCGCGATCATGAAGCGCCGGGCGAGAGCGACCGACCCGGCGGGCGGAGGGCGGGACGGGACGTACGGGATCGGGGCGTCACCCGGATAGGGTGGGTGGGGTGAACGCCCGTCCCCCGTACTCCCGTGTCGGCCGCACCCGCGCGGCCGTCGCCGCCGTCGCCGCGCTGGTCCTCCTGACCAGCGGTTGCGCCTTCGGCGACCCGCCCCCGGACCCGGCCGGCGAGCCGCCGACGTTCCCGACCCCGTCGGTGTCGGCGACCCCGCCCGCCGGCGCCGGCCAGGAGGTCGCCTCGACGGTGCTGGCCAAGGGACTGCGCGTGCCGTGGGGGGTGGCGTTCCTGCCCGACGGCGGGGCATTGGTCACCGAGCGGGACACCGCCAAGATCCTGAAGGTCGGTCCGGAGTCGGACACGAACGGCCTCAAGGTCACCACCGTGCAGACCCTCGACGAGGTCGACGCGGCCGGCGAGGGCGGGCTGATGGGCATCGCCGTGTCGCCCGACTACGCCACCGACCAGACGGTGTACGTCTACTACTCGACCGAGGACGACAACCGGGTCGCCCGGCTGACCCTCGGCGGCGAGCCGACCCCGGTGGTCACCGGCATCCCGCTGTCCGGCATCCACAACGGCGGCCGGATCGCGTTCGGCCCGGACGGTTTCCTCTACGTCACCACCGGCGACGCGTCGGAGCGCGGGCTGGCCCAGGACCGGGAGAGTCTCGGCGGCAAGATCCTGCGGATGACGCCGGACGGCAAGCCCGCCGCCGGAAACCCGTTCCCCAACTCGCTGGTCTGGTCGCTCGGCCACCGCAACGTGCAGGGCATCGCCTGGAACGGCGAGGGCCGCCTCTACGCGACCGAGTTCGGCCAGAGTTCGTGGGACGAGATTAATCTGATCGAGCCGGGTAAGAACTACGGCTGGCCCGAGAAGGAAGGCAGGGGCAGCGACCCCAGATTTGTCGATCCGCTGGTCACCTGGCGGACCGACGAGTCGTCGTGCTCGGGCGTCGCGGCGCTGGAGCGGCTGCTGATCGCGGCGTGTCTGCGCGGCGAACGGCTGTGGCTGGTCGAACTGACCGGATCCGGCACCGTGTTCGGGCAGCCCCGGGCGATGCTGACCGGCGAGTACGGCCGGCTGCGTACCGCCGTCACCGCCCCGGACGGGTCGGTCTGGGTCACCACCTCCAATCACGACGGACGGGGGGAGCCGGCGCCGGATGACGACCGCATCCTCCGGTTGGTCTTCTCCGGCGGCGGAGCGGGTAAGAGCTGACGACGGGCAGCCGAGATTCGCGCGCGACGCGCGTTCGTTTCACAAGATCGCCGCGTGGGCAGGGTGATGATGTGAGCATGGAAGAGGACAAAACCGGCAAGGACCGTGCTGCCGAAGGTACGCCGGAGACAGCGGTGCGCGGCCGGCCGCTGCCGGGCGGCGTACGCGCCACAGGCCGGTACCTCCAGCGCGCCGCCGCGTCGCGGGCCAGCCGCCGGATCGGGATGGGGCTGGCCGTCCTCGTCGTCACCCTCGTCGGCGTCGTGGCGGGCGTACTCATCGGGGCCCGCAACCAGATCGACGTCGGGCCGTTCACCGCCGAAATGTCGATCACCCCGTCGACCGACGGCGGCACCACGTTCAGCATCCCGCCGCTGGGCGCCCTGCAACTCGACAGCCACGACGGGCCGGCCCACCTCAACGTCCGGCTCGGGGCGCTCGACCAGCGCCGCACCGAGGCACTCATCGGCGACCCGGCCGGGATCACCCGGGCCAGCCAGACCGCCGTACACGACGTGACCACGGGAATCGTCCGGCTCGGCGCGCAGACGATCGCGGTGTCCGTGCTCTCCACCCTCGTGCTGTCGGCGCTGGTGTTCCGAAACGTACGCCGGGTCGCCTGGTCCGGCGCGCTGGCGCTCGCGATCACCGCCGGCAGTCTCGGCACGGCCGCGCTCACCCTGCGCCCGCAGTCGATCGAGGAGCCACGGTACGAAGGACTCCTGGTCAACGCACCGGCGATCGTCGGTGACGCGCGGCGGATCGCCAACGACTACACGAAATACTCCGAGCAGTTGCAGCGACTGATCGGCAACGTCGGCCGGATCTACACGACGGTGTCGACGCTGCCGGTCTACGAGCCGGCCGAGGGCACGACCCGCATCCTGCACGTGTCGGACCTGCACCTCAACCCGACCGCCTGGCAGATCATCCGCACCATCGTCGAGCAGTGGGACATCGACGCGGTGATCGACACCGGCGACATCACCGACTGGGGCAGCGAGCCGGAGGCGTCCTTCGTCGGCTCGATCGGCCTGCTCGGCGTTCCGTACGTCTACATCCGCGGCAACCACGACTCGCCGACCACCGAGGCGGCGATCGGCGGCCAGCGCAACTCGGTCGTGCTCGACAACACCGTCGCGAACGTCGCCGGGCTGAGCATCGCCGGGATCGGCGACCCGCGCTTCACCCCGGACAAGGAGACGTCCCCGGCCGGATCCGGCCAGACGAAGCAGGCCACGGAGCAGATCCAGGGGGTCGGGCAGCGGCTCGCCGACACGATCCGGGCCACCCCGGAGCCGGTCGACATCGCGCTCGTCCACGATCCGGCGTCGGCCGGGCCGCTGTCCGGCGTGACCCCGCTGGTGCTGGCCGGCCACACCCACAAACGTGCCGAGAGCATGCTGGGCCAGGTCCCCGACCAGCAGGCGACCCGCCTGCTGGTGCAGGGGTCGACCGGCGGCGCCGGGCTACGCGGCCTCGAAGGCGAGGAGCCGCTGCCACTGGCCATGTCGGTGCTCTACTTCGACGCCGAGAAGGCTCTCCAGGCGTACGACGACATCCAGGTCGGCGGCACCGGGCAGTCGCAGGTGGCACTGGAGCGGCACGTGATCAAACCCGAGGTGCCGGAGGAACCGCTCAACGGTTCGCCGTCACCGACGGCACCGACCCCGTCCCCGACCCGCTGAACGATTCGGCCGGCGCCCGCGTGGCGCCGGCCGAATCGGCGAATTCAGCCCTCGACGCCGAGCCGGGACAGGACGAGGTCGCGTACGGTCTTGGCGTCGGCCTGGCCCCGGGTGGCCTTCATGACCGCACCGACCAGGGCACCGGCGGCGGCGACCTTGCCGTCCCGGATCTTGTCGGCGATGGCCGGGTTGGCGGCGATCGCCTCGTCCACGGCGGCGGTCAGCGCGCCGGTGTCGGAGACGACCTCCAGGCCACGGGCGGTCATGATCTCCGACGGGGTGCCCTCCCCGGCGACGACGCCTTCGAGCACCCCACGGGCCAGCTTGTCGTTGAGCTTGCCCTCGTCGACCAGCCGCTGCAGCTCGGCCACGTGCTCCGGGGTGGCGCCCACGGCGGCCAGCTCGATGCCCTGCTCGTTGGCGCGCCGGGACAGCTCGCCCAGCCACCACTTGCGGGCACCGGCCGGCGTCGCACCGGCGGCGATGGTCTGCTCGATCAGCTCGACCGCGCCGGCGTTCAGTACCGACTGCATGTCGAGGTCGGACAGGCCCCACTGCTCCTGGAGCCGCTTGCGGTGCACCCGCGGCAGCTCGGGCAGGGCCGTCCGCAGCTCCTCCACCCAGGCGGCGTCCGGCGCGAGCGGCACCAGGTCGGGCTCGGGGAAGTAGCGGTAGTCGGTCGCCGTCTCCTTCGAGCGGCCCGGGGTGGTGTCGCCGGTGTCCTCGTGGAAGTGCCGGGTCTCCTGCACGATCTTTCCGCCGCCGTCCAGCACCGCCGCCTGGCGCAGCATCTCCGACCGGACGGCCCGCTCGACCGAGCGCAGCGAGTTGACGTTCTTGGTCTCGGTGCGGGTGCCCCACGGGCCGCCGGGAACGTTCAGCGACGTGTTGACGTCGCAGCGCAGCGAGCCCTCCTCCATGCGTACGTCGGAGACGCCCAGGGAACGGAGCACATCGCGCAGTTCGGTGACGTAGGCCCGGGCCACCTCAGGCGCCTTGGCGCCCGTGCCCGGGATCGGCTTGGTGACGATCTCGACCAGCGGGATACCGGCCCGGTTGTAGTCGACCAGCGATTCGGTCGCACCGTGGATCCGCCCGGTCGCGCCGCCGATGTGCAGCGTCTTGCCGGTGTCCTCCTCGAGGTGCACCCGCTCGATGCCGATCCGGACCATCTCACCGTCGACCTCGACGTCCAGCCAGCCGTCGACGCACAGCGGCTCGTCGTACTGGCTGATCTGGAAGTTCTTCGGCATGTCCGGGTAGAAGTAGTTCTTCCGGGCGAAGCGGCACCACGACGCGATCGAGCAGTTGAGCGCCAGCCCGATCCGGATCGTCGCCTCGATCGCCGCCCGGTTTGCGACCGGCAGCGAGCCGGGCAGCCCGAGACAGACCGGGCAGACCCGGGTGTTGGGCTCGCCACCGAAGTCGGTCGGGCAGCCACAGAACATCTTCGTGTTCGTGCCCAGCTCGACGTGCGTCTCCAGGCCGATCACCGGCTCGTAGCGCGCGACGACGTCGTCGTACGGCGGCAGGACGATCGTGCTCATCAACACTCCAGCTCACGACGGCATCCGGACAGAACGTGCACCAGCCTAGTGCAGCACCGCGCCGCCCTGTCGGGGTGTGGCCACCCGATCGCCGACCCGGGCCACACCGCTCGTCGATTGGGCGTCAGCGACCTCATCCAGCGTGGCCCAGTTGCGCGAAATGGTCGGCGGAGGTCAGGTAGCGCATCAGCGGTCCAACGCGGCCATGACCTCGAACTCGGCGATCTCGGCCCGACTGACTACCGAGCCGATGTCCATGACCTCGTCGATGGCGAGCTGGTTGCCGCCGACCCACCGGGGCCGGGTCACTCGGCTACGCGGTTCCCCACGACGGGCTCGGGTCACGACATCCAGGAACACCGCGTTGCCGTGGCGCCCGGCATCCCCTTCGGCAAGCGCCCGCAGGATGGCGGGCGAGTGGCTGCTGAGAACCAACTGGGTCAGTGCTGTTCCACGCTGGGGGGCCGTATCGATGGCCCGGGTGACCAGGTTTCGCAGGTACCTGACGAACTGGGCAAGGTGCTGCGGGTAGATGCCGTTCTCCGGCTCCTCGAAGCAGATCAGTCCCGCGCCGCGGGGATCGTAGAGCGCGGCGAGCAACGCGATCGCCCGCAGCGTGCCATCGGACACGACCTCGGCGGAGAACGGTGCCTCGTCGCGTTGTACGACCTCAACCTGCCGTCGGCGGCGGGCTTCGTCCTCGTTCAGCCGGACCCGCACGACCCCGGGAATGACGGCAGCGAGATCCGCGGACAGGTCGTTGAGCGCCCCTTCGGGGCGATCCTGCCGGTCTCGTCCGCGAACCGACGCAGCGTGTTGGCCAGGTGCGCGCCGCTCTCCGAAAGCGTGTCCGGATCGTCGTACGAGTCCGGCGCGCGTAGGGCGCTCGGATCGAGGTGCAACAACCGCCAGGACTACGGCTCCCGTTTCAGTGCGTACAGCAGCGGGAAGTCGGTCGCGGTCGTCAGGCTCGACAGGACGGTAGCGGTGGCAGCAGTGGCCGGCAATCGGCGCTTGCGGCCCTGGTTACCCTGCTGCCGGATGCTGAACACGGGCCGCCCCTGGTCGTCGGTCTCCGTCTCCAACGGGTCGGCGCCGTTGCGGTAGACCACCGACTGATCTCGATGCGGGCCGACGAACTGTTCTACCCACTGGTCGGCGGCCCGTCGTATCCGGCGGACCGACTCACGGGCCACGTACGGCCGCTTGGTTCCACCAGGTCCACCCGGGCGTAGCTCGATCGTCAGCTCGTAGCGCAACCGCGTGTGGTTGACCTCGGCGGTGTCGCCGAACGCGTCGGTGACCGAGCGGTCGAGCAGAACCTCCACGGCGAAGGACATCTGGTCGACGGCAGCGCCGTCGGTGCGTCGGTGAAACAGGTCGACCAGGTCGCCACGCATGTGCTGGGCGGCTTCCAGAACCGGTTCCCCGGCCAGTCGGCCGAGGAACCGGATCGCGTCGAACAGGTTGGACTTACCGGCCGCGTTGCGGCCGATGATGACGAGGAACGGTGGTACGTCGAGTTCGAAGTCGCGGAACGACTTGAACCCGTCGATCTCGATCCTGGTCAGCATCGCCCGCCATCGTCAGAGGGCGGGTGGGGTCAGGGTGCCGACGGCGGATTCGAGGGCGGCGGCGACCCGGTACATCCGGTCGTCGGCCATCGTCGGGGCCATCACCTGGAGCCCGACCGGCAGCCCCTCCGACAGTCCACAGGGGACGGAGATGGCCGGGCCGCCGTACAGGTTGCTGGGGATCGTGAACAGGTCGGCCAGGTACATCTGGTAGGGGTCGGCCGTACGCGATCCGAGCGGGAACGCCACGAACGGGGTGGTCGGCGAGATCAGCGCGTCGACCTGCTCGAACGCGGCGGTGAAGTCGCGGCTGATCAGGGTACGGACCTTCTGCGCCTGCCCGTAGTAGGCGTCGTAGTAGCCCGAGGAGAGGGCGTAGGTGCCGAGCATGATGCGCCGCTTCACCTCGGCGCCGAAGCCCACGTCGCGGGTCAGCGACATGACCTCCTCCAGCGACCGCACCCCGTCGTCGCCGGTCCGCAGGCCGAAGCGCACGCCGTCGAAGCGGGCCAGGTTGGACGAGCACTCGCTCGGCGCGATCAGGTAGTAGGCCGGCAGGGCGTACTCGAAGTGGGGGCAGGACACCTCGACCACCTCGGCGCCGAGCTTGGTCAGCGCGTCGACGGCGTCGCGGAACGCGGCGGTCACACCCGGCTCGCCGCCCGCCTCGGCGGCGAACTCGCGGACCAGGCCGAGCCGCATGCCGGTCAGGTCGCCGGCCGCCCCGGCCCGGGCGGCGGCGACGACGTCGGGCACCGGCTGCGGAACCGATGTCGAGTCGCGCGGGTCGTGGCCGCCGATGACCGAGTGCAGTAGCGCGGCGTCGAGCACCGTACGGGCGCACGGGCCCGGGGTGTCCAGAGAGGACGAGAAGGCGATGAGGCCGTAGCGGGAGGTGCCGCCGTACGTCGGCTTCGCCCCGACGGTGCCGGTGACCGCACCCGGCTGCCGGATCGAACCGCCGGTGTCGGTGCCGATCGCGAGCGGCGCCTCGTAGGCGGCCAGCGCGGCGGCGCTGCCACCACCCGATCCGCCCGGGATACGGCCGAGATCCCAGGGGTTGAACGTCGGCCCGTACGCGGAGTATTCGGTCGACGAGCCCATCGCGAACTCGTCCATGTTGGTCTTGCCGAGCATGACGGTGCCGGCGGCCCGCAACCGCTCGACGATCGTCGAGTCGTACGGCGGACGCCAGCCTTCGAGGATGCGCGACGCGGCCGTGGTCGGCACGCCGCGGGTGGTCAGCACGTCCTTGACGGCGATCGGCACCCCGGCCAGCGGGCCCAGTTCCTCGCCGGCGGCCCGGCGGGTGTCGACGGCGCGGGCCGCGTCGAGCGCGCCCTCGGCGTCGACGTGCAGGAAGGCGTGCACCCGCTCGTCGACGGCGGCGATCCGGTCGAGGTGGGCCTCGGTCACCTCGACGGCGGAGACCTCGCCGGACGCGATGCGCGCGGCGATCTCGGTCGCGGTCAGTCTGGTCAGGTCGGCCATGGTCACGCCTCCTCGTCGAGGATCCGCGGTACGCGGAACCGGTTGCCCTCGGCGTCCGGTGCACCGGACAGCGCCTCGGCGGGGGTGAGGCCCGGCACCACCACGTCGTCGCGCAGGACGTTGGTCAGCGGCACGGAGTGCGACGTCGGCGGGATGTCGGCGGCGGCGACCTCACCGACCCGGGCGACCGCCTGGAGGATGACGTCGAGTTGGCCGGCGAAGGTGTCGAGCTCGGTGTCGGTGACTGCGAGCCGCGACAGGCGCGCCAGATGCGCGACCTCTTCGCGGGAGATGGCGGCCATCTGCGCCCCCTTCGTGGGTAAACGTGACCGGCCGAGTCTATTTCTCGCCCCGGCAGCGCCTCCCCCCGCCCCGCCAACTCCCCCATGATCCCCGTGATCAGGGACTGTTATTGGCGTGTCGCCGGCGCGCCGCCCGCCAAACTCCCTGATCACGCGGATCTTGCGGCGGGCGGCGCCGGGCCGGCGCGGCCGGGCCGGGCGGGGCCCGGACCGGCCGGTGGGCAGCGGCGGCTCAGGTGGTCAGGTGGGGGCGTAGGGGGTGGTAGCGGGCCAGCCAGGCGGCCAGCTCGTCGGCGGGCATCGGGCGGGCGTAGAACCAGCCCTGGGCGACGTGGCAGCCCGCCTCGTGCAGCATCCGCCAGGTCCGCTCGTCCTCGACCCCTTCGGCCACGACCCGCAGCCCGAGCGCGCCGGCCAGTTCGATGATCGACCGGACGATCGCGGCGTCGTCGGCGTCGCCGGTCATGCCGAGTACGAACGACCGGTCGACCTTGACCTCGGACAGCGGCAGCCGGCGCAGGTGCTGCATGGACGAGTAGCCGGTGCCGAAATCGTCGAGCGCGATCGCGACGCCGATCCGGTCGAGCCGGGCGATGGTGGCCAGGACCCGGCGCGGGTCGGCCATCAGCGCCCCCTCGGTGATCTCCAGTTGGAGCCGGTCCGGCGGTACGCCGTAGCGGGTGAGCCGGTCGTCGATCTGGTCGGCGATCTCACCGGTGTGCAGGTCGCGGACGCTGACGTTGAGTGCCGCCCGCAGCGGCAGGCCGGCCGCCGCCCACTTGGCGACCTGTTCGACCACGTCGTCGACGACCCGCCGGGTGAGCAGCCGCATCACCGCGCTCTGCTCGGCGACCCGGATCAGTTCCTCGGGGTCGACCATCCCGCGCCGGGGGTGCCGCCAGCGCAGCAGTGCCTCGACGCCCACCACCTCGCCGGTCGCGATCTCGACCTGCGGCTGGTAGTACATGGTGATCTCGCCCGCGCCGCCGGCCTCGCGGCCGGCGGTGGCACCGGCCCGACCGGCGGTGGCGGCTTCCCGGCCGGCCGCCGGGCCGCCACCGGAGTGCTGCGGGCCGGTCGTCTCCAGGACCCGGCGCAGGTCGGCGAGAAGGCTGAGCCGCTCCGGCGAACTGTGGTCGGAGTCCGGTGCATAGACGGCGACGGCGTCGCCGCGGTGCTTCGCGTCGTACATGGCGACGTCGGCGTGCCGCATCAGGGTCTCGAAGTCCTCGCCGTGCTCGGGGTAGACGGCGACGCCGATCGAGCCGCCGACGTCGAGCGGGAGGCCGTCGATCGGTACCGGTTCGGCGAGCACCTCGACGATCCGGGCGGCGAGGTCGGTGGCCTCGGCCGGGTCGGCGAGGTGCCCGCTGAGGATGGCGAACTCGTCGCCGCCGAGCCGGGCCACCACGTCCTGCGGGCGTACGGCCGCCGTCAGCCGGCCGGCGACCTCGACGAGGAGGCGGTCGCCGACGGCGTGCCCGAGCGCGTCGTTGACGTGCTTGAAGCGGTCGAGGTCGAGTACGAGCAGGGCGAGGTGCCGTTCGGCGGCGTGCCGGGCGGCGCGCTCGGCGTGGGCGGGCAGCCGGTCGGCGACCTCGCCGAGCAGCGCCTTGCGGTTGGCCAGGCCGGTGAGCGGGTCGAGCCGGCCGACCTGTTCGTGCTCGGTCGACAGCCGGGCCATCCGGTAGACGGCGTAGAGCGGTACGACGACCAGCGGGATCAGTGCGGCGTTGGTCCGCGCGGCGCTGGCCAGGATCGGGCCGAGCAGCAGCAGCGAACCGGTCGAGAGCAGTTCGAAGGCGAGCCCGTGGCTGACCGAGCGCCACCAGTGGCCGCCGGTCAGCAGCCGGATGGCGACGGTGACGGTGCCGTACTTGACGGCGAACCAGGTCGCCGCCGCGGCGACGACCGTCACCACGTACGGCAGGCCGGGTGCCAGGCGAATGACCGTGTAGGCGGCGGTGAGGGCGAGGGCGTACTGGGCGATGTTGAACACGGTCCGCCACACGGTGTGCCGCATCCGCCAGGAGGCGACGACGACGGCCGCCGCCTGTACGGCGATCGCCGGTGCCTCGCCCCACAGCAGCATGATGGCGAAGGTGAAACAGATCGACGGGAACACCGCCGAACTCTGGCGGCGGCCGGGCGGGGTGAAGGGGCGGGCGTCGCAGACGACGGCGAGGCCGGCCATCAGCCAGAACCCGACCGGCAGGGCCGGGATCTCGCTGGGGAGCGCGACCAGTGACACGGCGGTGACGGCGCCGGCCAGGGTCACGATCGCGGTGACGAAGGTGAAGAACGGCAACGCCCGCTCGGGGGGAACGGAGTTCCGCTGCGCTGCGGCCTCCATCGGACCTCCCGCCGTCTCTCGCCGGGGCACGACCTGATGCCGCGCTGGTGATGCTCCATCAAACTCCCCGACCGGCCAGGGCTGCGACCTCGGGGGACAAAGGGAGTGTGTCGTGACTAATTTGGAATACGTAATCAGTTGCCGAAAATACTCACGTTCCGCGATTGACTGCAGAATACCCGCGATTTACTACCCAAAGCTCATGATTCACTACTTTGGGCAACGCTAGCGGCCGCCTCCGGCCCCTGCATCAGCAGAACGTCGAATCCTGCCTCATCCAAAATGGGTAGTTTCAGGGAAATTGCCTTGTCCGCCTTCGAGCCGGGATTGTCACCGACCACCACGAAGCTGGTCTTCTTCGACACCGAGCCACTAACCCGCCCACCACGCGCCCGCACCGCCTCCGCGGCCCCGTCCCGCGAGTAGTTCGACAACGTGCCGGTCACCACGACGGTGACCCCCTCCAGCGGACGCGGCCCCTCGGCGGCCCGCTCCTCGGTCATCCGTACGCCCGCGGCGGCCCACTTGCGCACCACCTCACGGTGCCAGTCGACGCCGAACCACTCCTTCACGCTGGCCGCGATCGTCGGGCCGACCCCCTCCACCGACGCCAACTCCTCCTCCGACGCCGCCTCGATCGCCGCGATCGAGCCGAAGTGCCGGGCCAGCGCCTGGGTGGCGGTCGGGCCGCAGTGCCGGATCGACAGGGCCACCAGCACCCGCCACAGCGGGCGGCCGCGGGCGGCGCCCAGGCTGGCCAGCAGCTTGCCGGCGTTGCCGCCCAGCGAGCCGTCGGCGTTGACGAAGAACGGCACGCCCGCCAGCTTTCCGGCGTCGAGATCGAACAGGTCGCCCTCGTCGACGATCGCCCCGGCCTCCAGCAACGCGCCGGCCGCCTTGTAGCCGAGCACCTCGATGTCGAGCGCGCCGCGCCCGGCCAGCGCGAAGACCCGCTCGCGCAACTGCGCCGGGCAGGTCCGCGCGTTCGGGCAGCGGATGTCGACGTCGCTCTCCCGGGCCGGTGCCAGCGCCGTACCGCACGCCGGGCAGCGGTCCGGCATCACGAACGGTCGGGCGTCGGGCGGGCGTACGTCGACGACCGGGCCGAGGATCTCGGGGATCACGTCACCGGCCTTGCGCACCACGACCGTGTCGCCGATCAGCACGCCCTTGCGGGCCACCTCGCGGGCGTTGTGCAGGGTCGCCAGGGCGACGGTGGAGCCGGCGACCCGGACCGGTTCGAGTACGGCGAACGGCGTCACCCGGCCGGTCCGCCCCACGTTCACGTCGATGTCGAGCAGCCTCGTGGTGACCTCCTCCGGCGGGTACTTGAAGGCGATCGCCCAGCGCGGTGCCCGGCTGGTCGAGCCGAGCCGGCCCTGGATCGGCACCGGGTCGACCTTGACGACCACCCCGTCGATCTCGTACCCGACGTCGTGCCGGTGCTCGGCGTAGTGGGCGACGAACTCGCGTACCCCGGCCAGGTCCGGCACCACCCGGACGTGCTCGCCGGTCGGCAGGCCGAAGCCCTTCAGCGTCGCGTACGCCCCGGACTGGGTGGCCGGATCGAACCCGCGCCGGGCCCCGATGCCGTGCACGACCAGCCGCAACGGCCGGCCGGCGGTGACCCGCGGGTCCTTCTGCCGCAGGCTGCCGGCGGCGGCGTTGCGCGGGTTGGCGAACGGCGGCCGGCCCTGCTCGACCAGGCCCGCGTTGAGGTCGGCGAACGCCTCGACCGGAAAGTAGATCTCGCCCCGCACCTCGATCAGCTCCGGTACGCCGGCACCGGACAGCCGCCGCGGCACGCCCCGGATCGCGCGGACGTTGCCGGTCACGTCCTCCCCCGTCCGGCCGTCGCCACGGGTCGCCGCCCGCACCAGCCGGCCGCCCTCGTACGTCAGGTTGATCGCGACCCCGTCGACCTTCAGCTCGCACAGCAACGGCACCGGTCCGCCGGCGTCCCGGCGCACCCGCTCGGCCCAGGCGGTCAGCTCGGCATCGTCGAAGACGTTGTCGAGCGACATCATCCGCTCGGCGTGCTCGACCGGGGTGAACAGCGTCGAGAAGGTGCCACCGACCCGCTGCGTCGGCGAGTCCGGGGTCCGCAGCGCCGGATAGCGCTCCTCCAGCTCCGCCAGTTCACGCAGCAGCCGGTCGAACTCGCCGTCGCTGATCGTCGGCGCGTCGAGCACGTAATAGCGGTACTGGTGGTCGGTGACCTCCACGCTCAGCGTGGCGTGCCGGTCGCGTACGTCCGGCGGCGGCTCGACCCCCGCCCCGGCCTCCTGCTCGGGCGTGGGCAGTTCGCCGGTCAGTTCCTCGGACACCGGCCACCTCCTCACTCACCAGCACGGTAAGACCGCCCGGACCGGTGCGGCACGCGGCTCGCCGGCCGGGCGGGGCGGGCTCGCCGGCCGGGCGGGGCGGAGGTGAGCGGTGGTGGGCGGGCCGGGCGGCGGCTACCGCCCGATCGAGAGCCGGAAGGCGGCGACCCCGGCCATCCAGAGCACACAGACCAGCGCCGCGGCCGCGATGGCCAGCAACACCACCCGTAACCCGCCACGTCGGCGGGGACTCCTGCTCACCCCGCCGACGCTAGCGACGTGGGACGCGTACCGGGCCGGTTCAGTCCCAGCCGGCGCCGAGGGTGGCCAACTGGTCGGCGTACTCGATCCGCTCGGCCCACCCGTCGGGCCAGGCGGCCATCCCGTACGCGGCACCGAGCACCGCCCCGGCAAGGCAGGCGATCGAGTCGGAGTCGCCGGCGGTGGTGGCGCCCCGGGCCAGCGCCGAGACCGGGTCGTCCGGGTGCCGCAGTACGCAGAGCAGCGCACTGGCCAGCGCCTCCTCGGCGATCCAGCCCTCCCCGGTGTCGCGGCAGACGTCGCCGCCGTCGTCGCGCCGCGAAAGCGCCGCGTCGAGCCGGTCCAGCACGGCCAGGCACTCGTCCCAGCCGGCGGCGACGAAGTCCTCCGGCGAGCCGGCGCCGCCCTGCCGCCACAGGTCGCCGAGCCAGTCACCCCGGTAGACCCGACGCTGCCCGGCGGCCCGGTCCCGCAGCAGTCGCGGCAAATCGGCCAGGTCGGCGCCGTCGCGCACGACCCGGACCGCGTACGCGGTCAGCTCGCTCGCCGCGAGCCCGGTCGGGTGGCCGTGGGTGAGGCCGGCCTGCAACTGCGCGACACCGGCGAGCGTGTCCAGGTCGTATCCGGGGACCAGGCCGACCGGGGTGACCCGCATGTTGGCGCCGCAGCCCTTCGAGTCGGCGACCGTCGCCTCCTGCCACCGGCGACCGGTGGACAACCCGGCACAGGCACGCAGGCAGGTGTTGCCCGGCGCCCGGTTGTTGTCCGGGCTGATCGCCCAGTCGAGGAACCGTCGACGCAGGAGCGGCTCCAGCACGGCGGGCGTCGCCGCGGGTGCCTCGCGCAGCGCCCACGCCACGGCCAGGCCCATCTGGGTGTCGTCGGTGACCAGCGCGGGATCCCCGGCCAGTTCGCGCGGGCCGTCGGGGCCGTACCGGTCGGTGATCGCCGCGACGGTCATGAACTCGGTCGGCTTGCCGAGCGCGTCACCGTACGCGAGACCGAACAGCGAACCGGAGGCGCGACGGGGGGCGGAGTCGGATCGGGACATGCCGACCATGATCGCCCATCCGGGCCAGCGTCCGGCCCGCCCGCCCTGGCCGGCCCCGCGTTGGCCGGCCCGCGTTGGCTGGCCCGCGTTGGCTGGCCCGCGCTGGCCCGCTCGCGCTTCCCGGCCCGCTCGCGCTTCCCCCGCCGGTGATCGTCTGCGGTTGCGGCAGTCGACACGCCGGGCCGGGCACTGCTGAACAGCAGACGATCACCCCACCCGGTCCGTGGGCCGGATACTTCAGTCCTCGTGCAGGCGACGGCCGGCGTCCCGGCAGGCGGTGAGGATCGCGCGGGCGTAAGCCGGCGTGGCCCCGGCCAGCCCGCAGGCGGGCGTCACCACGACCTGCTCGGCCAGCCGGCGGGCCGGGAACCCCAACTCGTCCCACACCCGGCGGACCCGCTGGGCGACCCCGGCCGACGTCGGCGGGCGGGCGCCGGGCGGCGCCACCGCCGACGCCGCACCGGCGAAAAGTCCGAGCCCGGCGTCGATGGCCTCCCCCAACGGGTCGAGCTGCCCGATCAGCGCCAGGTCCAGGGCCACGGCGGTCGCCCCGGCCGCCCGCACCAGGTCCAGCGGTACGTCGGGCGCGCAGCAGTGCACGACCACCGGCGTGTCCACCGCCTCGACCACCTCGCGCAGCAACGTCGTCGCGGTGCCCGTCTCCACCGCCCGGTAGGCGCTGAAGCCGCTCTCGGTCGGCACCCGTCCGGCCAGCACCGCGGGCAGCGAGGGTTCGTCGAGTTGCAGCAACACGGTGGCCCGGGGCAGCCGCCGCCGTACGTCCGCGACGTGGTTCCGCAACCCCTCGGCGAGCGAACCGGCCAGGTCGCGTACCGCCCCATGGTCACGCAGCATCCGGCCACCGATCGGCAGGTCGATGCCGGCCGCGAGGGTCAGCGGCCCGACCGCCTGGATCTTGACCGGCCCGGCCAGCCCGTCGCCCTGCTCGGTCAACTGGTCCAGGTCGCGTTCCAGCAGATCATGCGTACGACGCAGGTCACGGCCCGGATGTCCAGCGATGCGCCAGCGGCCGGCATACAACTCCACCGGCAGGTCGACGAGCAGCCCGGCACCCCGGCCGATCATGTCGGCGCCCGGTCCGCGCTCCGGCAGCTCGGGCAGGTGGGGCAGGGTGGGCAGCTCGCCGAAGATGATCCGTTGCGCCTCCGCGACATCGGTCCCGGGCATCGAGCCGATCCCGGACGCCGAACCCACCGGCCACGGCCACGTAGCGTCAGTCACGCCCGCTCACTCTACGCACCCACTCACCACCACCCGCCGGACCGGGCTCGCACCACGCCCGCCCCACGGCCGGGCGAACGCCCGGCGAAGGCCGGCCACAGCCGGGCTCCCAGCCGCGCGAAGGCCCGCCACAGCCCGCGCTCGCCACAGCCGCGCCGATCAAGGGGATGTAAAGGACAAACGAAGTGGGAAAACCGTCAACAAGACCTTGATCAGCGTGACGAGGCGAGACCAGGCGGGCGCAGCAGGCGCGGCGGGGCCAAACGTTATCGGGCGAAGCCGAGCGGGTGAGGCGAAGCCGAGCGGGTGAGGCGAAGCCGAGCGGGTGGAGCGAAGTGCAGTGGGGCCAAGCGCGGTGGGCGGGCCAGGCCGGGCGGCGGGGCCGGGCCGGGCCGGGCGGCGGGGCCGGGCCGGGCCGGGCGGCGGGGCCGGGCCGGGCCGGGCGGCGGGGCCGGGCCGGGCCGGGCGGCGGGGCCTTGTGCAGGTAAGAGCGGGCGGGGGCGGTCGGGTGCGTGATCGTCTGCTGTTCCGCCGTCACGACACGGCGAGTCGAACGGCTGGACAGCAGACGATCACCACGAGCCTGAAAGCAGGCGGCAAACCGGGGTTGCTGTCCCGGTCCACAGCAAACTCGCTGTGGATACGCGGACTTTGATGTGGACCGGAACGGCGATACCCCCGCCCCGCCAGCCCACCCGACCAGCCGCTCCGACCGTCCGACACCCGACCGCCCCGACATCCGGCCCGCACCCGACACCCGACCGCCGGCACCCGGCCTCGATCGTCTGCGGCACAGGCGTTCGACACGCCGTAACCGAGGTGTCTGAACCGCAGACGATCACGAACGGTCGCCGTCGACCCGGCCCCCGCCGGCCCGCCAGCCGTGGGCGGCCTGCGCCGTCAGCGGATGGTCGCCGATCCCAGGACGATGTCGCCGGCCGGGTCCGGGCGGTACGCGACGATCGCCTGACCGGCCGCCACCCCGCGTACCGGCCGGCGCAACTCCGCCCGCAGCACACCGTCGTCGACGGTGACCGTCGCCGGCACGACCGAGCCGTGGGCGCGCAGCTGCACCTCGCACTCGACGGGCGCCACGGGAGCCGGCCCGGCGGTCCATACCGGACGGTCGGCGGTCACGCTGGACACCTCCAGCGCCGCGGCCGGTCCGACCGTCACCGTGTTGGTCTTCGGGGTGATCGACAGCACGTAGCGCGGCTGGCCGTCCGGCGCCGGTACGCCGAGCGCCAGCCCGCGTCGCTGGCCCACCGTGTAGGCGTATGCCCCGGTGTGCGCGCCGACCACCGCGCCGCTGGCGCCGTCGACGATGTCGCCCGGCGTCTCGCCGAGCCGCTCGGCGAGGAACCGCCGGGTGTCGCCGTCGGCGATGAAGCAGATGTCGTGCGAGTCGGGCTTGTCGGCGACGGCGAGCCCGAGCCGGGTGGCCTCCTCGCGGACCTGCGCCTTGGTGGAGTCGCCGAGCGGGAAGATCGAACGGTCGAGCTGGTCGCGGCGCAGCACCGCGAGCACGTACGACTGGTCCTTGGCGGTGTCGACGCTGCGCCGCAGCAGCCCGTCGGGGCCGAGCCGGGCGTGGTGACCGGTCACGACGGCGTCGAAGCCCAGCGCCACCGCCCGGTCGAGCACCGCCTCGAACTTGATCTTCTCGTTGCAGCGCAGGCACGGGTTCGGGGTACGGCCGGCGGCGTACTCGGCCACGAAGTCGTCGACGACGTCCTCGTGGAACCGGTCGGCCATGTCCCAGACGTAGAACGGGATGCCGATGACGTCGGCGGCCCGGCGGGCGTCGCGGGAGTCCTCGAGCGTGCAGCAGCCGCGTGCGCCCGACCGGTAGGTCTGCGGGTTCCGGGCCAGCGCGAGGTGCACTCCGGTGACGTCATGTCCGGTCGCCACCGCCCGCGCGGCGGCGACCGCCGAGTCGACCCCGCCGGACATGGCTGCCAAGACCTTCACCGCACCGCTCCTTTCGCTCCGTCGAGGGTAGCCGCCCGCACCGCCCGCCCGGCACGCCGGCGCCGCGGCCCCGCACCACCCCCGGTCAGGTACGGCTGGACCGGACCGCCCCGGCCCGGCGGGCCCGTTCGACGGCGCCCGGCAGCACGTTCAGTAACGCGTCGACGTCGGCGCCGGTGGAGGTGTGGCCGAGGGTGAAGCGCAGCGAGGACCGGGCCCGGTCGTCGTCGGCGCCCATGGCCAGCAGCACGTGGGACGGCTGGGCCACGCCGGCCGAGCACGCCGACCCGGTCGAGCAGGCGATGCCGCCGGCGTCGAGCAGGAGCAGCAGCGCGTCGCCCTCGCAGCCCGGGAACGAGAAGTGTGCGTTGCCGGGCAGCCGGTCGGCCGGATCACCGTTGTAGACCGCGTCGGGTACGGCGGCCCGTACCCGCCGGACGAGTTCGTCGCGTAGCGCGCCGACCTGCTCGGCGTACCGGCGCTGGTCGCGTACGGCCATCTCGACGGCGACGGCGAACGCCACGATGCCGGCGGTGTCCAGGGTTCCGGAGCGTACGTCGCGTTCCTGCCCGCCGCCGTGCAGCAGCGGTGTGCAGGCCACCTCGCGGGCCAGCAGCAGCGCCCCCACCCCGGCCGGCCCGCCGAGCTTGTGGCCGGTGACGGTGAGGGCGGCGGCCCCGCTGGCGGCGAAGTCGACCGGCACCTGGCCGACGGCCTGGATCGCGTCGGTGTGGAACGGGACGTCCCGCTCGGCGGCGACCGCCGCGAGCTTCTCGACCGGTTGCAGGGTGCCGACCTCGTTGTTGGCCCACATCGCGGTGACCAGGGCGACCTGCCCGTCCTGGGCGGCGAGCACGGCGCGCAGCCCGTCGGGGTCGAGCCGGCCGGCGGCGTCGACCGGCAGCCAGGTCACGCCGGCGCCCTCGTGCCGTTCCAGCCATTCGACGGTGTCGAGCACGGCGTGGTGTTCGACCGCGCTGGCGACGACGTGCGTACGGCCCGGGTCGGCGGCCCGGCGGGCCCAGAAGATGCCCTTGACCGCGAGGTTGTCGCTCTCGGTGCCGCCGCCGGTGAAGATGACCTCGGACGGGCGGGCGCCGAGGGCCGCCGCGACGCGTTCGCGCGACTCCTCGATCCGGCGGCGGGCGGACCGGCCGGCGGCATGCAGCGACGACGCGTTGCCCACCTCGCGGGCGGTGGCGACGTATGCCTCGATCACCTCGTCGAGCATCGGCGTGGTGGCGGCGTGATCCAGATAGGCCATCGCTCTCCAGCCTATCCGTCGGGGCCGGGCACACCCGCGGCCAGCGTCGACAATGCGGCGGCCCGGTGACCTGGCGGTCACCGGGCCGCTCGTTTCACTTGCGCTTGCGGATCTCCTCGATGGCCTGTGGTACGACCTCCTCGAGCTTGCCGACGACGCCGAAGTCGGCCAGTTCCCAGATGGGGGCGTCGTCGGCCTTGTTGACCGCGACGATCGTCTTCGAGGTCTGCATGCCGGCCCGGTGCTGGATCGCGCCGGAGATGCCGAGCGCGATGTAGAGCTGCGGGGTGACGGTCTTGCCGGTCTGCCCGACCTGGAACTGGTGCGGGTAGTAGCCGGCGTCGACGGCCGCGCGGGAGGCGCCGACGGCGCCACCGAGCGCGTCGGCGAGATCCTCGACGAGCTTGAAGCCGTCGGCGCTGCCGACGCCGCGACCGCCGGAGACGACCACGGACGCCTCGGTCAGCTCGGGCCGGGCACCCTTCTGCTCGGCGACCCGCTCGACCACGCGGGTGAGCTTGTCGGCGGCACCGAGCTGCACCTCGACCTGCTCGACGGCCGGGGTGGCCGGGGCGGGCGCCGGGGCGAGCGAGTTGGGTCGCAGGGTAGCCAGCGGCAGGCCGCGGGTCACCTTGGACTTGACGATCGTCGAGCCGGCGAACGCGACCTGGGTGGCGGTGCCGTCGGCGGCGAGGTCGACGATGTCGGACAGGACGCCGTTGTCGAGCTTGACGGCGAGCCGGCCGGCGATCTCCTTGCCCTCCTGGCTGGCGGCGAGCAGGACGGCGGCGGGCTGGACCCGCTTGACGAGTTCGGCGACGACGGTGGCCTTGGGCGCCACCAGGTAGCCGTCGATCTCCTCGCTCTCGGCCGCGTAGATCTTCTCGGCGCCGTACTCGGCGAGCTTGTCGGACAACCGCTCCACGGCGCCCGGTCCGCCGAGTACGACGGCGGAGGGGCTGCCGAGCTGACGGGCGAGGGTGAGCAGTTCGAGCGTTACCTTCTTGACGCCGAATTCCCGGGTGGCTTCGACGACGACGAGTACCTCAGCCATGACCGCTACCTCTCACACGAACTTCTCGGAAGCGAGGAACTCGACCAGCTTGACGCCGCCCTCGCCCTCGTTGGTGATTCGGGTGCCGCCGGTGCGCGGCGGCCGCTTGGCGTGTTCGACGACCGCGCTGGTGGCTCCGTCGAAGCCGACGTCGCCGGCGGCGACCCCGAGGTCGGCCAGCGACAGGGTCTGCACCGGCTTCTTCTTGGCGGCCATGATGCCCTTGAAGGAGGGGTAGCCGGGCTCGTTGATGGTGTCCCAGACCGAGACGACCGCCGGGGTGCTGGCCGTGATGACCTCGTATCCCTCTTCGGTCTGCCGCTCGACGGTGAGGGTGCCGCCGTCGATGGTGAGCTTCCGCGCGCCGGTGAGGGCGGCGATGCCGAGCCGCTCGGCGAGCATGTGCGGGAGCACCTGGACCCGGCCGTCGGTGGACTCCGCGCCGCACAGGACCAGGTCGGCGTTGAGGGTGCCGAGTGCGGCGGCGAGCACCTTGGAGGTGGCGACGGCGCAGGACCCGTGCAGGGCGGGGTCGACGACGTGTACGGCCCGGTCGATGAAGACGCTGCCGCGGCTCATCGACAGCGCCTTACGGATGGTGTCGGTGGCCTTGTCGGGGCCCATGGTCAGGATGGTGATGTCGCCGCCGGACGCTTCCTTGATCTTCAGCGCCTCTTCGATGGCGTATTCGTCCATCTCGTTGATGACGTTGTTTGCCGACTCCCGGTCGACGGTGTTGTCGTCTGTGCGCAGGCTCCGTTCCGAGCCGGAGTCTGGCACCTGCTTGACGAGTACGACGATGTTCATCGTGTTTCGACGACCCTCCTGTAGGTGTTACAAACGCTCACCCGGTCCCGGGCGCAGCCTCTCGCCTACCTGAACGTTCGGTCAACAAGGGGCGGCTGTGGAGTTTCCCACGACCGATGTTACCCACAAGTAGCTTAGGTCGACCCGACACCCGACGTGACACAACTCACCACAGACGCCGAGGGCGTGTCGCGGAAGGATCAGCCGATCACGCCGAGTGCGGCCCGGATCCGGTCCAGCATCTCCGCCTCGGCGGGGCTGACCCCGGACACCGCGGCGGCGGCCTGCTCGGCCGTCTTGATGACCGCCGTACGGAAGTTCGCCAACTCGTCCGGCGCCCGGTCGGCCAGCAGCGCCACCGACTCCTCCAGCGCCGGCAACACGGCCGTCGCGAGTTCGGTGGGTGACTCGCCCCGCAGATCGGGCAGGCCGCCGGTGGTCAGCGCCTCACGCACCAGCCCGCCGGTCTCGACGATCACCCCGGACGCGGCGTAACTCTCCCTGACCAGGGCACGCAGCCCCGGGTCGGCGTTGGAAACCAGGAAGACCGCCCCGAACGCGGCGGTCTTCAAGGTCATCTTCTCGTCCGCGCTCAGTGCCTCACCCACGGTCAGGGAGTGTAGACGTACGGGGTGGTGGTGGTGACCGCCACGAACCCGAGCCGCTCCAGGATCGGCCGGCTGTCGTCGGAGGCGTCGACCTGCAACATCGTGTGGCCACGGACGCCCGCCAGCCGGGCCCGGTAGGTGACCAACGCCCGGTAGATCCCCCGCCGCCGCCAGCTCTCCAGCGTCGAACCGCCCCACAGCGTGGCGAACGGCGTACCGGTCACGTAGCGCACCCAGCCCGCGCTGACCACCTCACCGTCGGCCTCCGCGACCACGACCGTCACCGAGTGCGGGTCGGCGGCGATCTCCCGTTCCAGCCCGTCGGCCAGCCAGCCCCGCGAATCGTTCCAGACCTGCTCCTCCATCCGCGCGATCCGGTCCAGGTCGGCCCGGGCGGTCACCTCACGCAGCTCGACCCCCTCCGGCGGCACCGGCAGCATCGCCGCCAGCGGGGCGAGCGGGCCGATCACCACCGTCTCCTGCTCCTGCGGTTCGAAGCCCGCGGCCCGCAGCCGGTCGCCGAGGTCCGCTGGTTCGTCGTGGCCGTGCAGCTTCCACTCGACCTCCCGGCCGAGCGTCTTGAACAGGTCCCGCTGCCTGGCGATCAGGTCGTCGAGCCCGGCGTCGGTGAGCCCGCCCAGGTCGCGGTAGGTGACAAAGCCGCCCTCGCCGGCGTAGAGCATCCGGACCAGCGGGCCGTCGTGCTCGACCACCGTCCCCTCCGGCAGCGGATCGGGCACCCGGGCCCGGAGCTGGTTGTCGTACGTCCGGCGCAGCGCGTCAATGTCAAGATCGGTCACTTGACCAGCCTATGGGTCCAGTCCACCGGATAATCCGTTTCATGCTCCGACAGTGGTTCGACCCCGAGGAAACCAGACGGGTCGGCAACACGCCGGACTACCGGTTCTCGCTGGCCAACGAACGGACGTTCCTGGCCTGGATCCGCACCGGCCTCGCGCTGGTCGCCGGTGGGCTGGCCGCCGCCCAGTTCCTGCCGCCGCTGCCGCTGCCGTACCTGCGGGAGGTGATCGCCGTGGGACTGCTCGCGCTGGGCGCGGCCGTGGCGGTACGGGCGGTCGCGCACTGGACCCGTACCGAGCGGGCCATGCGGCTCGGCACCGACCTGCCGACCTCACGCTTCCCGCTCGTGCTCGCCGCCGTCATCGGTGCCGGCGCCACGCTGCTGATCGTGGCCGTCCTGATCCAGGCCGCCCGGGGCGAGCCGGCACCGTGAGCGAGCGAAGCGCGGGCACGCCGTGAGCGAGCGCAGCGAGCGAACCAGACAGCTCAGGGCCACTCACGACGGGCCGGAGCGAAGCGCAGGCCCGTCGTGAGTGATCCGGGGCTGCAGCCCGAGCGGACCACTCTCGCCTGGCGGCGTACCTCGATCGGGGCGCTCGCGGTCGCCGTACTCGCCGCCCGGGCCGTGCTCACCGCGCCGGGGGTCGGCCCGGTCCCGGGTGCGCTGCTCGCCACGGCGGCACTGCTCGGCTGGGTCGGGCTGCTCGTCCTGGGCCGGCGCCGGGCCGCCGCGCTGCGGGCCGGTCGGCCGCCCGTTGCCGGCCGTACCCTGCCGCTGGCCGCCCTGATCATCGTGGGCTATGCCGTACTCGGGACCGTACTTGTTCTGGTCTGCCTGGGCTGAGCCGTTCCGGCGGGGCATCATTGCGGGATGGCCCGCCTGTTCCTATTCCTTTTCGTGGCACACGTCGCACTCGCGGCGGCCGCGCTGATCAGTTGCCTGACGCCGGAGAAGACCGAGATCCGCGCCCTGCCCCGCGCCGTGTGGATCCTTCTCATCCTTTTCGTTCCGCTGCTCGGCCCGGCCGCGTACTTCTGGGCCGGCCGGCCGGCCCGCCCGGATGCCCGGCCGGTCGTCGAGCGGCCGCGCCCGCTCGCGCCCGAGGACGATCCGGAGTTCCTGCGGTCGCTGGAGGCCGAGCAGGCCCGGCAGGACCGCGAGATGTTCCAGCGCTGGGAGGAGGACCTGCGTCGCCGCGAGGGTGACCTGCGCCGGCAGGCCGGTGAACAGGAGAGCGACGTACGCCGGCCGGCCGGCGAGCAGCCGCGCGGGGACGCCACGCCGGAAAACTAGCGACGCCACGCCGGAACTGAACTCGGCGGGGCGGTGCCGTTTCCGACAAGCCGTAGAATCGGGCGTCCACCAAGCCCGCGACCGTCCCCGACCGGTGCGCGACCCGAGAAACGGCTTCCATGAACGACGGCACGCCACCGAACGTCGCCGGAACCGCAGTCGCCACCGGCCGCCGGCCCAGCCCCGCGGCGGGTCTCCGGGTGCCCGGTCCGGTTCTGGTCACGTACGCCCTCACCCAGCTCGTGCTGCTCTTCTGGTGGGCGGTCCATCATCCCGGGCTGTTCAGTCCCGACTCGCTGGTCTACATCACCCAGTCGACGACCGGCACCTGGAACACCCACCATCCGGTCACGTACACGGGCCTGGTCTGGCTGTCGTTGCAGGTCTTCGGCGGGCTCGGTGCGCTCACCTTCCTGCAGACCGTGGCCATGGCGGTCGGGCTGGCGTACGCCGTCGGCGGGCTGCGCCGGCTCGGCGTACCCGGCTGGTTGGCGGCCGGCGCCGCGGTCGTCGTGGTGGCCCTGCCGCCGGTCGGCGGATTCGTCATCGCCGTCTGGAAAGACGTTCCGTTCGTCATCTGCCACGTCTTCCTGCTCGGCACCCTGGCCCGGGCGGTGGCCCGGCGCCGGGACGGGTTACGGCCGGTACTGCCGGCCGGGCTGCTCGTCGCCGCCGCCGTGGAGATGACGCTGATCTGCCTCTTCCGGCAGAACGGCTTCATCGTCGTGGGTATCGTCGCGGTCGCCGGCGTGCTACTGCTGCGGCCCGCCGGGCGGCTGCTGCTCGCGGCGGTCGCCGCCGTGACGGCCGCACTGCTGACCAACTGGGCGCTGCTGCCGGCACTCGGGGTACGGGACAGCGAATCGATCGTCGCGTACGAGGCGATGTTCGCCGACATCTCGGTCGCGTACGCCGCCAACCCGGCCGCCTTCCCGACCGAGCACACCGAGGTGATGGCCCGGGTCGCTCCCCTGTCGCACTGGCGCGACTCCGCCGACTGCTACCACGCCGACACCCTCACCTACGCCCGGCCGTTCGACCGGCGGGCGGCCTCGGTCCACGGTGACGCCCTCGTCGACGTCTGGGTCGCCGCGCTGCGGCGGGCGCCCGGCACGATCGTGGACGCCCGGATCTGCCGTAGCTCGATCGGTTGGAACCCGCTGCCGGCCGGCACCATCAGCCGCAATCCCTCGGCGTGGGGTCTGCCGATCTTCATCGAGCGGGACCCCGCCTTCCAGCAGAGCCCGTTCAGCCACACCGTACGGACGCGGCCGCTGAGCGAACGGGCGCACCGGATCGGCATGGAACTCACCCGGCTGGCCAACGAACCGGGCGTGGAGTGGCTGCTGTGGCGGGGAGCCACGTGGACGTACGTGGCCTACGCGGTGATCGGGTTCGCCGCCTGGCGGCGGCGGGAGCCGGCGCTGCTCGCCCTCGCCGCGCTGTCGGCCGGCAACCAGATCTCGGTGATGATCGTCAACAACGTGCAGGCGGCACGCTACATGGCGGCGCCGTACGTGCTCGGCGTCCTGCTGCTGCCGTTGCTGGCGGTCCGCCGGAACACCCCGGCCACCGCCCCGGCCCAGCGCTCGGGTGTCGACGGCGCGGCGAGCCCGGTCGGATCGACCGGCACCGACAAGGCGACCGTCCCCGCCGCCGAGCAGGCGCTGGTCGGACCCGGCGGCGACGATGCCGGCCCCGCGCTGCCGCTGCAGCGCGGGGACCACGACGGACCGACGGCTCAGGCCAGAGTGGACGAACGCGGGTAGGCGTCGGCGGGGTCGGTGAGGACGTTCACCAGGTACGGCACTCCGGCGTCGAACGCGCGGTTGAGTGCCGGGCCGAGGTCGGCGGCCTTCGCCACCGTCTCCCCGGCGCCGCCCAGCGCCCGGACCACCTCGTCGTAGCGCAGCTCCGGCTGCAGGTCGGCGGCGACGTCGTAGCCGTACATGGCGCGCATCGGGTGCTTCTCCAGCCCCCAGATGCCGTTGTTGCCGACCACGATCACGACCGGCAGCTTCTGCCGTACCAGCGACTCGACGTCCATCAGCGAGAACCCGGCGGCACCGTCGCCCATCAGGACGCAGATCTGCCGGTCGGGGTACGTCACCCGGGCGCCCATCGCGTAGCCCATGCCGGTGCCGAGGCAGCCGTACGGCCCCGGGTCGAGCCAGGTGCCGGGCACCGACGGTTCGAGGTAGCGGCCGGCGTACGACACGAAGTCGCCACCGTCGCCGATGGTGACCGCGTCGGCGGCGAGGACGCGGCGCAGTTCGCCGTAGATCCGGGCGGGCCGGATCGGGTCGGTCTCGGCGGCCATCTCCTCGGCGTCGCGGGCCCGGGCGGCGTCCTCGGCGGCCCGCAGGTCGGCGACCCATCCACTGTGGTCCTCGCGGTCGCCCCGGTGGTCGGCCAGGGCGGACAGGATCAGCCGCAGGTCGCCGGCGGGCGAGACGGTCGCCTCGACGTGCGTGGCCCGCTGTCCCGGCGCGTCGACGATGTGCACCGCCTGGGCGCCGTCGAAGTCGCCGAAGCTGAGCCGGAAGTCCAGCGGGGTGCCGATGACCACAATCACGTCGGCGCCGCGCAGCGCCGTACGGCGGGCCTTGGCGAAGGCGAGCGGGTGCTGCGGCGGCAGTGCCCCCCGGCCCATGCCGTTGGTGAAGACCGGCACCTGCAACGCCTCGGCCGCCTCGCGCAGCGCGGCGACCGCGTCGGCGGCGTAGACGTCGGAGCCGGCGATGATGACCGGGCGGACGGCACCGGCGATCAGGGTCGCGGCCCGCGCCACCTCCTCGGGGTCGTACTCGACGACCGGGACGTCAGGGGCGGCCGGGGCGTCGGCCTCACCGGTGGAGAAGAACACCTCCAGCGGCAGGTCGAGGAAGACCGGGCCGCGGTGCGGGGTGAGGGCGGTGGTGAGCGCGTCGCGTACGGCGGCCGGGATCTCGTCGGTGGCGAAGACGGTCGCCGCCTTCTTGGTGACCGGGCTGACCAGCGGCAGGTGGTCGATCTCCTGGAGGCTGCCGGAGCCCCACCGGAAGGCCGGCGCCCGGCCGCCGATGACCAGCACCGGCGAGGCGTTGAAGTGGGCGCTCGTCAGGCCGGAGATCCCGTTGGTGACACCGGGGCCGGCGGTGAGTACGGCGAGGCCGGGGCGACGCTGGAGCTTGGCGACCGCCTCGGCGGCGAAGACCGCGGACTGCTCGTGGCGTACGTCGTAGATCGGGAATTCGGTCTTGTGCGCCGCGTCGTAGAGCGGGAAGACGTGGCCGCCGGAGAGGGTGAACATCTCGTTGACCCCGGCCGCCCGCAGGGCCGCGAGGGCCAGTTCCCCGCCGTGTCCCTCGATCTGCTCCGTCATGCGCCATCCACTCCCATCGTGTCGTCGATCCACGGTGCAGGTTACCGGCCAGTTTCACAGAACATGAACAGGACTCACCTAAGGCTGATGCCGATCCTGCCGAGCAGGTCGGTCACCACCTCGCCGAAGGACTCCCCCTCGCCGACCCGGAAGGCGATCACGCCGGCCAGCACCGGGGTACCCACCAGCACCGTGAGCACGAACAGGGTGCGCAGGGTCCGGCGGACCGGTCCCGGCCGCCGGCGGGCCGGCGCCGGCGGGTACGCCGGAGGCGGCGCGGGTGGCGACACCGGCCGGGGTACGGAGACCTGGCGCGGGGACGGCGACACCGGGCGGGGTACGGGGACCTGGCGCGGGGACGGCGACACCGGGCGGGGTACGGGGACCTGGCGCGGGGGCGGCGACACCGGCCGGAGCGGGACGCCCGCCGGGCGGGGCGGCTCGGCGGCGAACCGGGGCGGGTCGGGGTCGAGGCGGGTGGGCGCGGTCCTGGATGCCGGCCGCGGAGGCGACGGGAGCGGCCCGGCGGGGGCGGCACCGGCTCGATCCGGGTCGGGTCGATCCGGCCCGGCCCGGCCGATGGCGGGGCGACCGGCGGCTGACCGGGGACCCGGGGCAGTTGCCGGGTGGGTGCCACCGGCGGGCCGGCCGGACCGGTGGCTGGCCGGCCGGGCGGCGGTACGGCGTCGGGCACGATGACCCGCCCGACGGTGCGTGGCGGCTGGCCGGCGACCGGTGAGACCGGTACGGGCGGCCCGGAGACGGGCGCACCCGACACCGGTGCCCCGGAGACGGGCGCGCCGGACGTCGGCGCCGGATGTCCGGCCGGTGGCCCGAAGACGGGTGGCGCGGGAACCGGCGGCCCGGAGACCGGTGGCGCGGGAACCGGCGGCCCGGAGACCGGTGGCGCGGGAACCGGCGGCCCGGAGACCGGCACCGCCGGGCCGTGGATCGGTGGTGGAGACAGCGGGCCGGGGATCGGCGGCGGGGGTGGCTCGGCGCCTGACGGGCGGCTGGCCAGCAGGGCCGTGCCGGCCAGGACGCTTCCCTCGGCCACCACCAGTTCCGGCTGTTCGATCACGACCGGGGCGGTGCCCAGCACCCGGTGCAGCATCGTGGCCAGCAACGGGATACGGCTGGAACCGCCGACCAGGAAGACGCCGGCGACCTGACCGTCGGCCAGGTTGGCCCGGCCCATGACGCCCCGGGTCACCCGGATGGTCTGCTCCAGCAACGGCCGGGCCAGCCCCTCCAGTTCCTCCCGCGTCAGGTGCACCTCCAGGTCGAGCAGCGGGATCACCAGGTCGGCCGCCGGCCGCCTCGACAACCGCTCCTTGGCCACCCGTACGTCGTCCCACAGCTGCCGCTTGGCCCGCCGTTCCTCCACCGTGGACGGATTCGCGAGCCGCTCCCACTCCCGGCTGCCGCGGTCGGCGTAGGTGGTGCGCAGGTGGGCCAGCAGTGCGGCGTCGATGTCGAGCCCGCCGACGTCGTCGCACCCGTCGACGGCCAGCACCTCGAACCCGGTTGCCCGGCGGGCGACGACGCTGGCGTCGAACGTGCCGGCGCCGAAGTCGTGCACCACCACGACCGACCCGATCGGCACGTCCCGGCCGAGCACCTCGGCGAAGTAGGTGGCGGCGGCGACCGGCTCGGCCACCAGGCGGGCCTGCCCCAGCCCGGCGCGGCCGGCCGCGTCGGCAAGCTGGCCGCGCCGGGTGGCACCCCAGGTCGCCGGGCAGGTGAGGGTCAGTCGCGGGGTGACCTGACCGACGGTACGCCGCCATTCCTCGGCCACCCGCCCGAGCACCGCCGCCATGAGGTCGACCACCGGCACCTCGCGGTCGCCGAGCAGCACCGTGCCCTCGTCGATGCGGCGCTTCGGGTTGGGCTCGAACCGGGACGGGTCGAGCCGGGCGCTGTGCACGGCGTCGCGGCCGACCGAAATGCCCCCGCCCGGTTCGGCGTAGACCGCCGACGGCAGCAGGGGCGAGCCGTCGACCAGCAGCGGGCGGGCCCGGCCGTCCGGCCATCGGACCACCGCGACAGTGTGTGAGGTGCCGAAATCGACGCCGAGGGCGTGCCCGGATGGCGGCGCCGGGTTGGCTGGCATGACGCCGAGTGTACGGCCGGCGGGCCGCCGCGCTGTCGATCGAGGACACTGCCGTCGGACACCCGACGGGCCGGCCCGGCACCCCCGGGGCGACCGGGCCGGCGGTGGTCCGCCGGCCCGGCGCGGCTCATCTCCGGAGCCGGCCCGGCGGTCCTGGTCAGCGGCCGGTGAAGTCCGGCTTGCGCTTCGCCACGAAGGCGGCCATGCCCTCCCGCCGGTCGTCGGTGGCGAACAGCGCCGCGAAGAGCTGGCTCTCCCAGGCCAGACCGGAGGCCAGATCCATTTCCAGGCCGCCGTCGATGGCGAGCTTCGCGGCGCGTACCGCCTGGGTCGGTCCGTCGACGTACGGGGTGACCAGCGCGACCGCCTCCGCGTAGACCCGGTCGGCCGGGACCACCCGGTCGGCGAGCCCGATCCGCAGCGCCTCCTGGGCGTCGACCATCCGGCCGGAGAGGATGATGTCCTTGGCCCGGGCCGGGCCGACCAGGCGGGCCAGCCGCTGGGTGCCGCCGGCGCCGGGGATGACGCCGAGCTTGATCTCCGGCTGGCCGAGCTTCGCGTCGTCGGCGACGACCCGCCAGTCACAGGCCAGCGCCAGCTCGCAGCCGCCGCCGAGGGCGTAGCCGGTGATCGCGGCGACGACCGGCTTGGGGATGCGGGCGATGGCACCGAGCGCGCCGGACAGTTCGACGGCGCGGTCGGCCATGTCGGCGTACGACATCCCGGCCATCTCCTTGATGTCGGCGCCGGCCGCGAAGACCTTCTCGCCGCCGTACACGATCACCGCCTTGACGCCGGGATCGGCGGTGGTGGCCTGGGCCGCGGCCCGCAACTCCTCCTGTACGACGCTGTTCAGGGCGTTCATCGGCGGCCGCTCCAGCCGGATCGTGCCGATGCCGTCGTTGATCTCCACGCGTACGAATTCGCCCACGGTGCCGCCTTCCTCTCGGTTCCGGCCGTCCGGTCCGTATCAGGTCTACGTCATCCGGTTGGCCGCACGGCCGGATCACGGTCGTGCGGGCGCCACGGCCGCTCGTCCTGGGTAGGTTACGTGGAGACGGACTCGACATGGGCACTGTGATGATCACCTATTACCGCGACCGGGCCGTGCAGGTCACCTCGGAGGCCATCCGGGTGGGACCGCGCGCCTACCCGCTGGACTCGCTGACCCGGGTCTGGCACCAGCGGGGCACCCGCAACTGGCGGATGCTGGCCGGGCGGGGCGCCATCGGCGTCGCCATGGCCGGCCCGCTGGTCGCCGCCGCGTTCGGCATCGCCGTGGCGGTGCAGCTCCGTGCCTCGGTGACCGTGACGATCGCGGTCGTCGCCGCCTCGGTGCTGGTCGGGCTGGCCGTCGGCCCGCTCGCCGACCTGCTGCTCGGCCGCCTCGACCGGTCGTACGAGCGGGGCGTGCACGACCTGGAGATCTGGGCCGAGGTGCGGGGCGCGCCGGTGCTGCTGGTGCACACTCCCGACGCCGCCCGGTTCGGCCGGATCTACCGGGCGTTGCAGCGGGCGCTGGAGGCCCCGCCGGCTCCCCGGCCGAGTCCCGGCCGGGCCGGGCCACCGGTGCGGCGCGCGCCGGGTCCCGCGTCAGTGGTTCCGCCGGCGTCCGGCGCGGCACCGGCCCGGCGCCGTACCCCGGCGGGTGGGCGGATCCCGCGCCCGGCCGGTCCACGATCGACGTAACTGTCGTCGGGTGATCGACAGAAGGTCTGTCCGTCTTCCGGCCGACGCGCTTTGCTGGAAGGGTGACGCTCTTCTATCGGGACGATTCGGTGCAAGTGACCTCGACCTCGATCCACGTCGAGGGGCGCAGCTACCGGATGGCCGACCTGACGTACGTCTGGCACCAGCGCGGGCGCGGGTCGGCGCGGACCTGGACCCGGGTTGCCGTACGCGGCCTGCTGATCTTTCTGCTCTCGGCCCCGCCGCTGGTCGCGGTCGTCTGCCTGCTCTCGCTCGCCTACTCCGCGGTCGACCGGGCCAACTGGAGCCTGGCCCTGATCATCGTCGCCGTCTGCGCCGTCGGGGCGTTCGCGCTCGCACCGTTCCTGGAGGTGCCGCTCGGCTGGCTCGACCGTTCGTACTCGCGGGGTGGAGCCGTGAACGAGATCTGGGTGCAGTGTGCCGGCGAGGAGGTCCTGCTGCTGCGCACCTCCGACGCGCACCGGTTCGGGCAGATCTACCGGGCCGTGCAGCGTGCCGTCGAACACGGTGAGCCGCGATGACGGCGGGTCCGGCCGGGCACCGCGTCACCGATCCGGGGTGGCCGGGTCGGCGCGTCGCGCCGACCCGATCGGCCCCTAGCTAAGAGAGCGCTCTCTCACCTACTCTGACACCCTGACCTGCCTCACAGTGTGGGGATCAGCACCTGATTCAGCATAAGTGCGACCAAGTCGCGAGAGCGCTCTCTAGATGAGTTGAACCGCACCGGCCGGAGGGAGGCCGTCGACATGCAGGACCGGAGACCGACGATCGAGGACGTCGCCCGGGTGGCCGGCGTCTCCCGCGCCACCGCCTCCCGAGTGATCAACAATGGCCGGGGCACGTCCGCCGAGGCACGCTCGCGCGTCCACCAGGCCGTCGACCGGCTCGGCTACCGGCCCAACCCGGCGGCCCGCATGCTGGCCCTCGGCCGGACCGACGTCATCGACCTCGTCGCCGTCGGCTTCGAGACGGACTCGGCCCGGTTCGGCACCAACCCGTACCTCAGCCGGGTGGTCGCCGGCGCCCTGGCGGCGCTCGCCGGCACCGACACCCACCTGCGGGTACGCCTCCTCGCCGAGGGCGCCGCACACCGGTCGATCGACGAGATCGCGCGGACAACGACCCAGGGCGCGATCCTCGTCAACGTCCCGCCCCCGCTGGCCACCCGGTTCCACGACCGGTGCGAACGGGTCGTGTCCCTCGGCGCGACGGCGGACCGGGTGCCCGCGGTGGAGGCCCGGAACGCGCAGGGCGCCCATGCCGCGGTCACCCACCTGCACGACCTCGGCCGGCGCCGGATCGCCGCCGTCCACGGTCCGGCCGGCAACACCTGCGCGGCCAGCCGCCGGGTCGGGCACCTCGACGCGATCCGCGCCACCGGCCTGCCCGACATCACCGGCGACGGCCAGTTCCGCCGGGAGGCGGGCTACCGGGCGACCGCCCGCCTGATCGCGACCCGGCCGGACATCGACGCGGTCTTCGCGGCCAGCGACCTGATGGCGGCCGGCGCCATCCAGGCCCTCACCGCCGCCGGTCGCCGGGTGCCGGACGACGTCAGCGTGGTGGGCTTCGACGACAGCGTCATCGCGACGGCCGTCAACCCGCCGATGACGACCGTACGTCTGCCGGTCGAGGAGATGGCCGCCGCCGCGACCAGGACGTTGCTCGACGGCGGGGCCGCCGCCCGCTGGCGCCTGGTCTTCCCCGTCGACCTCGTCGTGCGGGCGAGCGCGGCCGGCGCCGCGCCGGCCGGCACCACGTGACCGGACCGACCGGGCGGGCGCGGGCGGGATCGACCGGGCCGGATCGACCGGGCCACGTGGGCGGCTCGACCGGGCCGGCGTGGGCGGCTCGACCGGGCCGGCGTGGGCGGCTCGACCGGGCCGGCGTGGGCGGCTCGACCGGGCCGGCGTGGGCGGCTCGACCGGGCCGGCGTGGGCGGCTCGACCGGGCCGGCGTGGGCGGCTCGACCGGGCCGGCGTGGGCGGCTCGACCGGGCCGGCGTGGGCGACGGTGGTCCCGCCGACGCACAATGTGGGGATGCCGCTGCCGCTCCCCCGCCCCTCCGCCGTGTTCGACCTGACCAGGGCCGCCGTCGGCCAGGCGGTGGACACCGCCGGGACGCTGGCCGCCGTACCGGCCCGCGCGTTCGCCGTGCTCGACAGCGTCGAGGCGCTGGTCAACCGGATCAACCGGGTCGTCGACCGGGTCGAGACGGTCCTCGACCGGGCCGAGAGCGCGGTCGGTGCCGCCGAGCGGGCGGTCGGGCAGGTCGGCGAGATCACCGATGCCGCGAAACGGGCCGTCGGCAACGTCGACGAGATCACCACCGCCGCGAAGGCGGCCGTCGGTCAGGTCGACACGATCACCGACGCCGCGTCGGCCACGATCACCGAGGTGACCCGGATCGCCACCGCCGCCGGCACGGTGCTCGCCGACGTCGAGAAGGTCGCCGGCTCGGCCGGCGTCGTGGTCGGCGCGGCCGAGGCGGTCGCCGCCAAGGCCGCCGGGGTGGTCGGTCGGGTGGAGGGCACGGCGGGCAAGGCCGACGAGCTGCTCACGACGTACGCGCCGACGCTGCAGAAGGCCGCGCCGATGGCCGTCCGCTTCGTCGAGCAACTGTCCCCGGAGGAGGTCGACGCGGCGATCCGGCTGGTCGACGAGCTGCCCCGGTTGACCGAACACCTCACTTCCGACGTGCTGCCGATCCTGGGCACCCTCGACCGGGTCGGCCCGGACATCCACGACCTGCTGGAGGTGACCCGCGACCTGAAGCTCGCCGTCGCCGGCATCCCCGGCCTGCGGATGCTGCGCCGGCGCGGCGAGGAGCGGCTGGCCGACGACAACGACTGACCGCGGGTCCCGCCCGGCCGGTCCGGCCGGGCGGGGCCGCCGTCACGCCGTGACGGTGCCCGGCCGGCGCAGGTCGTCGATCTCGACCACCTCGCGGCCGAGCGGCCAGAACGCCGCGGGCACCAGCTTGAAGTTCGCGATCCCGAACGGAATGCCGACGATCGACACGCACAGCCCGATCCCGGCGACGATGTGCATGAGCGCCAGCCACCAGCCGGCGAGCACCACCCACAGGATGTTGGCGATGCCCGACCCGACGCCGGCCCCCGGCTTGGGCACCAGGGTGCGGCCGAAGGGCCACAGCGAGTAGTAGGCCAGCCGCAGCGACGCCACCCCGAACGGGATGGTCACCACGAGCACGAAACAGATGAGCGCCGCGATGCCGTAGCCGATCGCGAGCACGATACCGCTGCCGAAGACGAGCCAGAGCAGGTTCAGGATGAAGCGGATCATGTACCAATGGTGCCCGATCGGGGCAACGGTGCCGGTTCGGCCCGGCACCCCCACCGGGCCGGTCAGCCGAAGAGGGCGTCGATGTCCGCGCGGTGCGGCAGCGAGACCGAGGCGCCGACCCGGCGTACGCACGCCGCCCCGGCCGCGCACGCCCAGCGGGTCGCCTCGACCAGGTCCCGTCCCTCGGCCCAGGCGACGGCGAGCGCCCCGGTGAAGGCGTCACCGGCGGCGGTCGAGTCCACCGCCCGCACCGGATACGCCGGGACGTGCGCGGCGGTGCCGTCGCGGTCGACGTACCAGGCGCCGGCGTCGCCGAGGGTCAGCACCGCGCGCGGCACGACCGACAGCAACGCCGCCGGCTCCTCGCGGCCCCGGCCGGTGAGCGCCTGCGCCTCGACCTCGTTGACCACCAGCAGGTCCACCGCGTCGAGCAACTCGGTGGGCAGGGCCCGTGCCGGCGCGGCGTTGAGCACCACCCGGGTGCCCGCCGCACGGGCGGCCAGCGCCGCCTCGGTCACCGTCTCGACCGGGATCTCCAGTTGGGCGATCATGATGTCGGCGTCCCGTACGGCGTCCAACTCCGGCCCGGTCAGCGCGGTGAACGCACCGTTGGCGCCCGGGGTGACCACGATGGTGTTCTCGCCGGCGGCGTTCACCACCACCAGCGCGACACCGGACGCGCCGTAGACGACCCGCAACTGCGACACGTCGACACCGGCGCCGGCGATGCGGGCCTTCAGCGTGACGCCGAAGGAGTCGGAGCCGATCGCGCCGAGCATCACGCACGAGCCGCCGGCCCGGCTGACCGCGACCGCCTGGTTGGCCCCCTTGCCGCCGGACACCATCACGAAGTCGGTGCCGAGCACCGTCTCGCCCGGTCGGGGCAGCGACGGCGCCACCGCCACCAGGTCCATGTTGGCGCTGCCGACGACGGCGATCCGGACACGCTGCACGACCCACCTCCCGATCCGGCCGCCAGTCTATGGACCGGTGCGCCCGGCGGTGGCCGGGGCGCGGGCGGGCGTCCGGTCTGGCAGGCTTGCCAGGCATGGGACGGATGCCGATCGGGGTCATGTACCGCTGCGAGAACGCGCCGGAGAACCTGCCGGCCTACGCGCGGCTGGTCGAACGCGCCGGATACGACGAGTTGTGGGTCGTCGAGGACTGCTTCTTCACCGGTGCGGTGTCGGCGGCGGCGGTCGCCCTCGCGTGCACCGAACGGCTTCGGGTCGGGATCGGCATCCTGCCGGCGGCGTTCCGCAACCCCGCCCTGGCCGCGATGGAACTGGCCAACCTCTGCCGGCTGTTCCCCGGCCGGGTGCTGCCCGGTTTCGGCCACGGCGTCGGCGGGTGGCTCGAACAGGTCGGGGCCGCCCACCCGTCGCCGCTTGCGGTGCTCGGCGAGACCGTCCAGGCCGTACGCGCGCTACTCGCCGGCGAGACGGTCACAGTGGACGGTCGGTACGCCCGGCTGACCGACGTGGCGCTGGAGTTCCCGCCGGCCCAGGTGCCGCCGCTGTCCCTCGGCGTACGCGCCGAACGGTCGATGCGGCTGTCCGGGCGGGTCGCCGACGGCACGATCCTGGCCGAGGGGGCGAGCCCGGCCTACATCGGCTGGGCCCGGGAGATGATCGACAAGGGCCGGCGGGAGGCGGGCCGCAGCGACGACCATCGGCTGACCGTCTACGTCGACTTCGAGTTCGACCCCGACCGGCGGACCGCCCGACGCGAGATCGCGATCCGGCTGGCCGGCGGGCGCCTGCAGCCCGGCGACGCCGAACTCGCCGACGAGCTGGCCGCCCTGACCGCCGCGACGTCCGATGTGGACGGGCTGGCGGCGGCGCTGCCGGAGGCGTGGGTGGACCGGTTCGCGATGGCCGGTACGGCCGAACAGTGCCTCGCGGCGTACGACCGGATCGGGGCGGCCGGGGCCGACGCGATCGTGCTCCGCCCGCCGACCGATCCGCAGCTCGCCGTCGCCCAGATCACCCTCGCCGCCGACGAACTGCTCCCCACCCTGCGCACCCGGTCCTGAGGGTCGTACCCCTGCCCCCGGGCGTGGGCCCGGGACAGACGGACGGGGCGGGACGGCCATGGCCGTCCCGCCCCGCCGCGGAACCGTCAGCTGGTCGGGAAGTTGTCCGGGGTACGGATGCGGTCGCGGATCCAGACACCGGCCGGCTTGAGCACCGCGGTGCCGGTGTACGAGCTGCTGTTGCAGGTGCCGGTGTTGAATACGGCGCCGCTGCGGAAGTCGTCGGAGAAGTTCCAGTTGACCCAACTGATCTTCTTCGTCGCCATCAGGTCGAGGTACTGCTGGGCACGGGTGAAGTCGTTCGCCCCGTCGCCGGAGGCGGTCTGGGTGCCGAACTCGGTGACGAAGATCGGCAGCCGGTCGGCGGCCCGGGACAGCGCGTTGAGGTACGTCGTGCCGTGCGACGCGGCGTAGAAGTGGAACGTGTACATGATGTTCGTCGCGTTGACCGGGTTGTTGATGATCTCGGTTTCCGACGAGCTCTCGGAGAGGCCGAGCGAGGACCAGGCACGGGTGCCGACCAGCACGACGCCGTCCGGGTCCTGGGCCCGGATGACCGGGATGATCTGCTCGGCGTAGCTCTTGATCGACGACCAGCTCACGCCGTTCGGCTCGTTGGCGATCTCGTACAGGATGTTGGTCTTGTCCTTGTGGCGCTGCGCGATCTCGGTGAAGAAGGTGCGGGCGCGGGCCAGGTTGTGGTTGGGGTCGCCCGGGGTGAGCATGTGCCAGTCGACGATGGCGTACATGCCGCGCGCGGTGGCCCGCTCGATGTAGTCGTGCACCCGGTCGGTGAACAGCCGCGGGTTGGTCTCGTAGCCACCCTCCTGGATGTACATGGAGATGCGCAGCACGTCGGCGTTCCAGTCGGTGGCGAGCGCGTCGAGCGAGGCGTTGTTGACGCACTGGGCGTACCACTGGATGCCGTGGGTGCTCATGCCGCGCAACTGGATCGGGCGGTTGTACCGGTTGCAGAGCTGCACGCCGCAGACCCGGAGCTGGCCGTTGATGGCGGCGGGGGTGCCCCCGGTCCCGGGACCGGACGCGGTGGTGACGTTGAGCGCGCCGGTCTGCGCGGAGGTGTTGCCGGCGGCGTCGCGGGCGCGCACCGAGAAGGCGTACGAGGTCGACGGGTTCAGGCCGCTGATCGTGGCGCTGGTGCCGGTGACGGTGGTGGCGATGGTGCCGCCGCGGTAGACGTCGTAGCCGGTCACGCCGACGTTGTCGGTCGACGCGTTCCAGGCCAGCGACACGCTCGACGAGGTGGTGCCGGTGGACCGCAGGTTGCCGGGCACGGTCGGGGCCTGGGTGTCGCCGCTCCCGCCGCCGGTGCAGGAGCCGCCGTTGACCGTGCAGTTGGCCGGGGTCCCGGTGCCGTTGACGATGAAGCCGAAGGTGGCGGTGGCACCGGCGGTCAGGGTGCCGTTCCAGGACCGGTTGGTGAAGCTGTGCCGGTTGCCGCTGCTGGTGAGCAGGGCGTCCCAGTAGCTGCCGAGGGTCGAGCCGGACGGCAGGTCGAAGTCGACCCGCCAGCTCGTGATCGTGCTGCTGGTGTCGTTACGGACGGTGAAGCGGGCCTCGTAGCCACTGCCCCAGTCCTGGACCTTGGCGAAGCTGGCGGTCGCGGCATGTGCGCCGGGGGCGGCCACCAGGACGCCGGCGAGGGCGAGCGCGGCGGCGGAGACCCCGGCCGCAATCAAGCGCAGTCTGGACATTTCACTGCCTCTACTGTCGTGGGGGTGCTGCCGACACGCGTCGAAACAGAACTGTAAAGATGACTTACAGTCAGGTCAACCCATCGACAGTAATCCACACGGCGGTGGCAGCGGGATTCAGGCCGCCCGGGCGGTGAACCGGTCGCCGTGCCGGTCGACGGTCAGCGACACGCCGAACGTCTTGGACAACAGCTCACCGGTCAGCGTCCGGCCGATCAGCCCCTGCGCCACGATTTCGCCGTCACGCACGAGCAGGGCGTGGGTGAAGCCCGGCGGGATCTCCTCGACGTGGTGGGTGACCAGCACGATCGCCGGGGCGTCGGGGTCCATCGCCAGCTCACCCAGCCGGGCGACCAGGTCCTCCCGGCCGCCCAGGTCGAGTCCGGCCGCCGGCTCGTCGAGCAGCAGCAGTTCCGGGTCGGTCATCAGCGCCCGGGCCACCTGCACCCGCTTGCGCTCCCCCTCCGACAGGGTGCCGTAGTCCCGCTCGGCCAGCCCGGCGACCCCGAGCTGGGCGAGCAGCCCGCGGGCGCGGGCCTCGTCGGCCGGGTCGTAGCTCTCCCGGAACCGGCCCACCACCGACCACGCCGCGGTCACGACCACGTCGACGACCCGCTCCCGCGCCGGGATCCGCTCGGCGAGCGCCGCCGTCGACAGGCCGATCCGGGTACGCAGCTCGTTGACGTCGGTGCGGCCGATCCGTTCGCCGAGGATCCGGGCCGTGCCGGTGGTCGGGTGCAGCCGACCGGCGGCGAGGTTGAGCATGGTGGTCTTGCCGGCCCCGTTGGGCCCGAGCACCACCCACCGCTCGTCGAGTTCGACCTGCCACGTCACGTCGCGCAGCAGGTGGTTGCCGGATCGTTGCACGCCGACCCCGTCGAGGTCGATCACCAGGTCCTCGTCCGCCACGATGCCCATCCAACCACGCACCACCTCGACGTTCCCCGCCCCCCGCCCCCGCGATCTTGCACTCGTCGCCCGACATAAGCCGTGAAAGGGGGAGATAAGTGCAAGATCGCGGGGCGTGGGTGGGGCGCGTGGCGCGCCGGGTCAGACCCGGGTGATGCGGATCGCGTCGGCGATGACCAGACCGGTGCCGTTCGTCCAGCGGCTCACCGCGACCTTGTTGGCGTCACCGGCGGTCAGGGTGTAGGTGCCGAGCACCCGCCACTGGCCGCCGGTCAGCCGTTGGTTGACGTTGACCGTCTGGTTCCCGCCGGAGGTGACGATGACGTACGGGGTCGAGTTGTTGTATCCCGCGTCGGCCGGCCACCAGGCGTCGACCCGGTACGTCGCCGTCGCCGGGATGTTGAACTTGTACCAGGCCGAGTCGCTGGCCAGGACCGGGTCGGCGAACCGGTAGTTGGCGCCGTGCCGCTGGCTGGAGTACGCCGACGAGCCCCAGTTGCCGCTGGCGGTGAACCGGCCCGCGGTGTCGTTGTCGACGGTGGACGTCCAGCTCGGCGGCGGGGTGGTGCCGCCACCGTTGACCAGCTCCATGAAGCGGGTCCAGTTCCAGTTCGGCCCCGGGTCGGTGTGCGTGGCACCCGGAACCTGGTTGTGGCCGAGGATGTACGAACGGGTCTTCGGGATGTTGTACCGGTTGGCCAGGTGCCGGGTGAGCGCGGCCGACGAGCGGTACATCGCGTCGGTGAACCACGAGGCGTTGTTGACGAAGCCCTCGTGCTCGATGCCGATCGACTGGGTGTTGTAGGTCCAGTTGCCGGCGTGCCAGGCGACGTCCTTGTCCCGTACGGACTGGGTGACCGCGCCGTCCGACGAGCGGATCGTGTAGTGGGCGCTGACCCCGGCACCGGGGTTCTGGAACCAGCTCACGGTGCCGGCGTACGAGCCCTGCGCCACGTGGATGATCACGTAGCGGATGTCGTACGTCGACTCCCGGCTGGACACGGTGTAGTTGTTGCTGTGCGCGGGCGCCCAGGCGGCCGGGCCGTAGTCGGCGCTCAGCGTGCCGACGCCGGGGTCGGCGGCACCGACCGGGGCGACCGAGGCGAGCGCGCCGCGCTGCGGGGCGACCGGGCGGCCGGGGATCCGGAGCGCGCCGCCGGCGGCGAAGCCGGTGCCGAGCAGGTCGTAGACGGCGTCGGCGTAGAGGCGGGTGGTCGCCGGGGTGGAGCCGCCGCCGTAGCGGGCCACCACGCCGTACCAGCGGTCGACGTCGTCGCGCTGGGCGGCGGTCAGCCCGGCCGCGTCGGCGTACGACCGGAGCACGGCGGCGGCCCCGGTGATGTTGGCGGCGGTGTCGGTGCGCAGTTCGGTGGCGGGCAGCCTGGTGAGGGCAGCCGCCTCGTCGAGGGTCCGGACGTTCGGGTTGCTGGTCAGGTGCATGACGCCGTAGCCGTTCGAGGCGCTCGGCTCACCGTTGTGCCCGTCGAGACGGGTCTCGGCGTAGCCGAGCGCCGCGAGCAGGTCGCGCGGCACGTCGTAGCGGTCGGCCGCGGCCTCGAAGGCGGCGGCGAGCGGATCGGCGGCGCCCGACCGGTCGGCCGGCGCGGCCTGGGCCGGTTGGGCGGACAGGCCGACGGCCAGGGCGAGGGCGCCGCCGCCGATCAGGCGGGCGGCTCGACGCAGGGGGTTTCGTACGGTCACCGTCACTCCTCCCGAAGTGATGGACGCCCCCGGTCGCCGGGGACGTCGGGTGACCGAACGGTATAGCCAGATATCCATCTATGTCGAGAGCTTGCAGTACTGTTTACTTTATTGAAGAATTCCTTCACATGACGGGATGTGGCGTGGGCACCGGCTCAGCCCACCGTCGACCCGAAGACCTCGTCCCGGACCGCGTCCAGCGCGGTGCGCAACGCGCCCTGGAGCACCGGCTCCTCGGTCAGCTCGGTCACCTGCACCCGGGGCGACACCAGCGTGATCGCGGCCACCTCGTGCTGCACCCGCTCGGCGAGCGCGCTCCCGCCGGCCTGACCGACCTCGCCGGTCAGCACGACCAGCGGCGGGTCGAGCACCACACAGGTGCCGGCCACGCCGAGGGCCAGCCGGCGGGCCAGCTCGTCGAGGAACGGGCCACCCTCGGTCCCGGCCGCGATCGCCGCGCGCACGGCCTCGGCGGCGGTGGCCGCCCGGAAGCCGTGCTCGCGGGCCACCGCCCGGATCGCGTCGGCGCCGGCGACCTGCTGGAAGGCGGGCTTGGCCCGGCGCGACACGTCGCGCGGGATGGGCGCGCCGGGCACCGGGAGATAGCCGATCTCGCCGGCCGCGCCGGTGCTGCCGTGGTGCATCCGCCCGTTGATCATGATGGCGAGACCGATACCGACGCCGGCCCAGACCAGCACGAAGTTGTCGACACCACGGGCCGCCCCGGTGTGCGCCTCGGCGACCGCCGCCAGGTTGACGTCGTTCTCGAACACGACCGGGATGCGCAGGTCCTCGCGCAGCGCGGCGAGCAGCCCGCGGTGCCAGCGCGGCAGGTTGAACGCGAACGTGATGTCGCCGGTGGCGGGGTCGACCAGACCGGGGGTGCCGAGCACCACCCGGCGCACGCTGGCGAGCTGGGCGTGCGCCTCGCCGGCCGCCTGGACGACCGCGTTGTGCACCACGCCGACCGGGTCGTCGGTGTCGCGGGTGGACTGCTCGACCCGGCCGATCACCCCGCCGGTGATGTCGGCGCAGGCGGCGACCACCCGGTCCGGGCCGACGTCGACGCCGACGACGTACGCGCTGCCCGGGGTGACCGCGTAGAGCTGGGCGTTGGGGCCGCGGCCGCCGGCCTGCTCCCCGACCCGGGTGACCAGGCCGCGTTCCTCCAGGCGTTCGACGAGCTGGGAGGCGGTGACCTTGGACAGGCCGGTCAGCTCGCCGAGTTGGGCGCGGGTGAGCGGGCCCCGGTCGAGCAGCAGTTCCAGGGCGGCGCGGTCGTTGAGCGCACGGAGGAGGCGGGGTGTGCCGGGCAGACGGGTGGAAGCCATGGAGACGTCCTCTATATTTAGTAAAGTTTCTTATCGATAACTGGGCCTTACCGGTAGCCGTAGCGTAATCGCAGATCATGACAACGGCCGGCACCCACCGGCGACAGGATGACCCCTGCCGGCACGTGACGCGCACCGGCGGGGACAAGAGGGAGACCAGGTGACGATCGACCCAGGACTTCGGCGGCTCGTGCTGCGCACCCTGCTCGCGGCCTTCCCGGGGACCGCACCCCCGCGATGGGCGGTCGAACTGGTCGCCGACGGGCTCGCCGGACACACCCTCTTCGGCCGCAACGTCGTCGACCCCGCCCAGGTCGCCGCGACCACCGCCGCGCTGCGCCAGGCCCGCCCCGACGTCGTCGTCGCCATCGACGAGGAGGGCGGCGACGTCACCCGGCTCGCGCACGCCACCGGCAGCCCGTACCCGGGCAACGCCGCCCTCGGCGCGGTCGGCGACGTCGGCCTCACCCGGCGCGTCTACCAGGCCATCGGCGCCGAACTCGCGGCCGCCGGCGTCACCCTCAACCTCGCGCCGACCGTCGACGTCAACTCACACGACGACAACCCGATCATCGGCACCCGCTCGTTCGGCGCCGACCCGGTCCGGGTCGCCGCCCACGCCGCCGCCGCGGTCACCGGGCTCCAGGCCGCCGGGGTGGCCGCCTGCGCGAAGCACTTCCCCGGCCACGGCGCCACGGTCGCCGACTCGCACCACGAACTGCCGACCGTCGACGTACCGCTGTCCGTGCTGCGGGCCCGCGACCTGCCGCCCTTCGCGGCGGTCATCGCCGCCGACGCCAAGGCTGTCATGACCGCACACATCCGGGTGCCGGCCCTGACCGGTCCCGCGCCGGCCACCTTCACCAGCGCCGTCCTGGTCGACCTGCTCCGCCACGAATACGGCTTCACCGGCGCGGTCGTCACCGACGCCCTGGAGATGAAGGGGGCCGCGCTCGCCGCCGGTGGCGTCGCCCCGGCGGCCGTACGCGCCCTGGCGGCCGGCGCCGACCTGCTCTGCATCGGCGCCGACATCGACGAGCCGGCCCTGGTCGAAGAGGTGGTGGCGCACGTCGTCGCGGCCCTCGGCGACGGCCTGCTCGACCTCGCCCGGGTCGAGCAGGCCGCCGGCCGCGCCGCCGAACTCGCCGCCTGGACCCGGGCCGCCGCGCCGGACGAGACCGTGGCGACCGACCTCGGGTACGCCGCCGCCCGGCGCGCGGTCCGCGTCGAGGGCACCCTCACCGACCTCGGTACGCCCCTCGTGGTGCAGCTCGTGTCGTCGTCGACGATCGCCGAGGGGCGGGTGCCGTGGGGCCTCGGCCCGCACGTCGGCGGCGCCGAGCAACTGCGCGTGGTGGCCACCGAGACCGACGTACCCGACCTGGTGGAACGGGCCGGCGGCCGGCCGATCGTGCTGGTCGGGCGGCACGTGCACCGGCTGGCCGAGGCGCCGGCGCTGGTCGAGGCGCTGGCCGCCGCCCACCCGGTGGTCCTGGTCGAGATGGGCTGGCCGTCGCCCTGGCGGCCGGCGGGCGTACGCGCCTTCGTGACGACGTACGGCGCCAGCCACGCCAACGGCCGCGCGGCGGCGGAAACCCTCGGCCTGGCCGGCTGACCGGTCACGCTCCGGCGGCGCCGCACCCGACCCCGGGTGCGGCGCCGTTCCGGGTGAGGGGCGTCTCGCTTGAACGCGTTCAAAAGCAGTCGTACGCTCAGGGCGACCAAAACTTGAACACGTTCGAGAAAGGGGTCGACGGTGGACCTGAAGGTCTGGATGTACCTGAGCTACCTCGTGATCAGCATCGGGTTGGTCGTCTGGGTGGCCGGCGTGCTGTCGCGCAACGGGCTCGTCTTCCTCGTCGAGGTCTTCGACGACAGCAAGCTGGCAAAGGCGATCAACAGCCTGCTCGTGGTCGGCTTCTACCTGCTCAACCTCGGCTTCGCCATGTTCAACCTGCGCTACGGCGGCCGGATCACCTCGATGGCCCACGCGATGGAGGAACTGTCGCTGAAGATCGGCCTGATGCTCCTGGTGCTGGGCATCCTGCACTTCTTCAACGTCTTCGCCCTCAACCGCTACCGGCGCGGGCGGCTGCGGCAACAGGCCCCCCGGCCGCCGGTGCCGCCCGCCGGCCGGCTCGCCATGGCCGGCCCGTACGCCGGTGGCCCGGTCGGGTTCCCGCCGGGCCGGCCGCCCGTACCGCCGCAGCATCCCCGCGCCGCCCGCCCCGGCGCGTCGCCCGAGGCCGCTCCCCCGGCCGGGCCGCCCATGCCGCCGCACCAGCCGCCGGCGCAGCCGTGACCGGTGCCCGGCCCGGCGATCCCACCGCACACGGGGGCGGTGGGATCGCCGGGTTCACCGTCCTCTACGACGGGCAGTGCCCGGTCTGCCGTACGGCGCGCGCCTGGCTCGCGGCGCGCGACCAGCTCGTACCGCTGTCGTTCGTGCCGGCCGGGTCGCCCCAGGCCCGGCTGCTGTTCCCCGACCTCGACCACGCCGCGACGCTGCGGGACATCACCGTGATCGCCGACACCGGCGAGGTGTACGTCGGCGACGGCGCCTGGCTGGCCTGCCTGTGGGCGCTCGCCGACTACCGGGCACTGGCCGACCGGCTCGCCCGGCCGGACCTGCTGCCGGTGGCGAGGCGGGTCGTGAAGACCGCGTCGGCGCTGCGGGAACGCTACCGGGAGCCGTACTACGGTGGTGACGATGAGCGAAGCGAGTGTGCCGACGACCGCTGCGGCTGAGCCGGCGACCGCCAAGGGCGAGCAGACCCGCCGGCTCATCCTCGACACCGCGATGCGACTCTTCCGCGAGCGCGGCTACACCCAGACGACGATGCGCGCGATCGCGAAGGAGGCGGGCGTCGCGGTCGGCAACGCCTACTACTACTTCGGTTCGAAGGAACACCTGATCCAGGAGTTCTACGCCGGCACGCAGGTCGAACACCGGGCCGCGGCGACACCCGTGCTGCGCCACGAGTCGGACTTCGCGGCCCGGCTGCGCGGGGTGCTGCACGCCGGCATCGACGCGAACGCGCCCTACCACGCGTTCGCGGCGACGTTCTTCAAGACGGCCGCCGAGCCGACCTCGCCGCTGAGCCCGTTCTCGACCGAGTCGTCGGGGGCACGGGAGGCGTCGATCGCGCTGTTCCGCGAGGTGGTCGAGGGGTCGACGGCGAAGGTGGACCCGGAACTGCGCGCCGACCTGCCGGAGTTGCTGTGGCTGGCGTACATGGGGGTGGTCCTCTACTGGGTGCACGACCGGTCGCCGGAGCAGGCCAAGACCCGGCGGTTGATCGACGGGGCCACCCCGTTGATCGACCGGCTGGTCGGCCTGTCCCGGCTGCGGGTGCTGCGCCCCGTGACCCGCGAGGTCATGCAGCTGATCCGCAGCCTGCGCCAGTAGTCACGGGACGAGGACGACCTTGCCCCGGGTCAGGCCGGCCTCGGCGGCGCGGTGCACGGCGGCCAGGTCGGCCAGCGGGCGGGACGCGGCGACGTCGACCCGGACCACGCCGGCGTCGACCAGCTTCACCAACTCGGCGAGCTGGGCCGGGTCGTTGCGCGCGACGAACCGGCTCGCCGTCACCGGTACGCCCGCGGGCACCTCGACCCCGACGGTGATGCTGACCAGCACGCCGCCCGGCCGGACCAGCGGCAGCAGGGCCGCCACCCGTTCCGGACCGGCCGCGACCAGGTTGAGCACGGCGTCGACCGGCCCGGGGAGCGCGTCGTCGAGTGGCGTGGTGGTGTAGTCGACGACCCGGTCGGCGCCGAGTCGGCGTACGGCGTCGGCGCTGCGCGGGCCGGCGGTGGCGACGACCCGTGCTCCGGCGTACCGGGCGAGTTGGACGGCGAACCCGCCGACACCGCCGCCCGCGCCGTTGACGAGCACCCACTGCCCGGGCGCGACGCGGGCGTGCTCGAACACCGCCTGCCACGCGGTGAGACCGGCGACCGGGATGGCCGCGGCGTCGGCGAGCGGGACGGCGGCGGGCGCCCGGACGAGACGGTCGGCCGTGGCCGTCACGTACTCGGCCGCGGCTCCGCCGCTGTCGACCCGGCCGACGACCCGGTCACCCACGGCGAAGGTGGACCCGCCGTCGCCGACCGCGACGACCGTGCCGGCGACGTCCCAGCCGAGCGTGTACGGCAGGTCCAGCGGGAAGACGGAGCTGAGCAGGCCGGACCGCAGTCCGATCTCGGACGGGTTGAACGAGGTCCCCGCGACGCGGATCAGCACCTCGTCGTGGCCCGGCACCGGGCGGGGGACGATGTCCTGGCGGATGACCGACACGTCGCCGTACCCGTGGATTCGCATGGCTCGCATGTCTCCGAACCTATGAACGACGGCGGTACCGGACCATGCGTACGGCTCCTCGGTCCATACCCGATCGTCTCGCGTCGGATACTGGCCGGGATGGACGTGCTCAGCGACGTGCTCGCGGTGCTGCGGACCGGCCGGCCACGGGCCGCGCTGGTGACCTGGCCCGCACCGTGGGCGCAACGGTTCGCCGCCGTACCCGGTTCGGCCGGCTTCCAGATGGTCCTGGCGGGACCGTGCTGGCTGATCCGGCCGGACACCGACCCGGTGTCGCTGGCCGTCGGTGACGTGGTGTTCCGTCCGCACGGGCCGGGGCACGTGCTGGCCGACAGCCCGTCGGCCCCGGTCACCGGACCGGACTGCGATCCGGACTCCGTCGGGCGCTACACCGCCGTCGACCCGCCCGCCGGAAGCGGCGTGCCGGCCACCGTCACGCTCTGCGGCGCCTACGAGCTCGAACCGGCCCGTACCCATCCCCTGCTGCACGACCTGCCCGAACTCGTCCACCTTCCGGCGCACCTCGACCGGTATCCCGTGCTGCGGGCGACCGTGGAACTGCTCACCACCGAGCTGCGGCAGCCCCGGCCCGGCACCGACGCCATCGTTCCCGCCCTGCTCGACACCCTGCTGCTCCACATCCTGCGGGCGTGGTTGGAGGAGCGGTCGACATCCGGCCCCGCCACCGGCTGGCCGGTGGCCCTCGCCGACCGGGCGGTCGGCGCCGCGCTGCGGGCGATGCACCGGGACCCGGCCCGCGCCTGGACGGTCGCGGCCCTGGCCGCCGAGGCGGGGCTGTCCCGGGCGGCGTTCGCCCGCCGTTTCACGGCACTCGTCGGTCAGCCGCCGCTGGGCTACCTGACGTGGTGGCGGATGACCCTCGCGGCCCGCCGGCTCCGCGGGTCCGACGCGCCGCTGAGTTCGATCGCGGCCCGGGTCGGCTACGCCTCGGAGTTCGCGTTCGCCCATGCGTTCAAGCGCCGGTTCGGCGTCGCCCCCGGCAGATATCGACACTCTGAGTAATCAAAGTAGGACCAAGCGCCGACCAGTTCCCCTCCCGATGTAAGCCGCAAATGCGAGCCAAGTTGGCCGAACGGCCAATTCGGACGCGCCACCCTTGGCGCCCTAGAGAACGCTACGTAGCGTTACCGGCAGCCGCGCCGATGCGGCATTTCGCCACGCCCGCCACCTGCGCAAAGGCACACAAATGCTGCGGTTCTTCCTGATCTCATCCGTCATCTTCAGCGCGCTACTACTACTCTCGGTAGTCGCCGCGTTTGGGTACGGATTCGCTCGGCCGGACCGTGCCGCGCACCGGCGCCGCCCACCGGCCTACCCCCGGTACGGCCCGGTCCGCGCCGACCAGGTGGCCATCATGATCGCCTGCCGTAACGGTGCGTCAACAATAGCGTCGGCCGTCGCGGCCGCCCGGGCCACCGGCGTCCCCGTCTACGTCGTCTCCGACGCATCGACCGACGACACCGCCCGGATCGCCGGCGAGGCCGGCGCCCACGTCCTCACCCTCCCCGTCAACGTCGGCAAGCCCGCCGCACTGCACGCCGGGTACGTGCGGTTCGGGCTCGGCACCAGGTTCCGCGCGGTCGCGATCCTCGACGACGACGTGCTCGTCGACGCCGGCTTCGTCAGCGCGGCCCTGGCCCACCTGGAGGACCAGACCGCCATCGTCGTCGGCCACAACGTGACCTGGTGGCCGAAGGAGCGCCGGTGGAACCCGTGGCTGGCCAAGCGGGCCTACAGCTACTGGAGCTACCAGGTGCTCACCCGCCGGATCCAGAGCCACTTCAACGTCATGAACTGCATCTCCGGCAGCAACTCGCTCTACCGCACCGAACTGCTCGACGCCGTCCTGCCGCAGCGGCCGCCGTACATCGTGGACGACACGTACTGGGTGCTGGAGACGCACCGGCGGCGCCTCGGGCGGGTCGTCTACGCTCCGCGCGCCGTGGCCCACCTGCAGGATCCGACCAGCATGCGGGACTGGTACCGGCAGAACCTGCGCTGGATGTGGGGCACCTTCCAGGGCGTCATCGGCCACCGGGTCGGCCGCCGGGCCACCCGCTTCGACTACGCGTACGTGCTGCTGATGCTGCACTGGGCGCTGTACGTCGTCGGCGCGCCGCTGACCGTGTGGGTGCTGGCCACCGCCGGCCTCGGCGTCGGCACCGGACTACTTTTCCTTCTGGCCGGCCAGTCGGTCTGGGTGCTACTGGCCGCCTGGCGGCTGCGCCGGCCCCGGCTGGTCCTCTTCCTGCCCCTGATCACCCTGACCGACCTGCTCTACCGGGTCGTCATGGTGCACGCGCTGGTGAAGGCCATCCGCCAGCCGACCGTCGACCGCTGCGTGTGGGCGTCGCCCGCCCGTATCGGCACCCCGCAACCCACCCGAGTATGAGGAGTACGGCATGTCAGCCAACCAGGAACTGCCCCTGACCGGCGCTTCGGCGGCCGCCGTCGGCGTGCTCGGCGCGATCACGCTGGCGGTCGGCGCGCTGCTGGTGACCGTGGCCCAGTGGGGCGCGAAGGCCCGCCGCCGGATCGGCTGAGCAGGTCCGCCCCGGCGCCCGGCGCCCGGCCCCGGGGCCGGCCCCGGCCATGATCCCCGTGATCAGGGGAAATGCGGCCCGCCGCGCCGACGACACGCGGGGCGTACTCCCTGATCACGGGGATCATGAGGGGCGGGTCGGGTGGAAGCGGCGCAGGCGGAGGCTGTTGGTCACCACGAAGACCGACGACAACGCCATCGCGGCACCGGCGATCATGGGGCTGAGCACCCCGGCGGCGGCCAGCGGGATCGCCGCCACGTTGTAGGCGAACGCCCAGAACAGATTGCTCTTGATCACCCGCAGCGTGTGCCGGGACATCCGGATCGCGTCGACCGCCGCCGTCAGGTCGCCCCGGACGAGGGTCAGGTCGCTGGCCTCGATCGCCACGTCGGTGCCGCTGCCCATCGCCAGTCCGAGGTCGGCCTGGGCGAGGGCGGCCGCGTCGTTGACCCCGTCGCCGACCATCGCCACCGCCGCACCCCGCTCCTGGAGCCGGCGTACGACGTCGACCTTGCCGGCCGGCATGACCCCGGCGAACACCTCGTCGATCCCGACCTCGTCGGCGACGGCCCGGGCCGCGGCGGCGTTGTCGCCGGTGAGCAGCACCGGGGTCAGGCCGAGCCCGCGCAGCGCGGTGACCGCCTGGCGGCTGGTCGGCCGGACCGTGTCGGCGACCACCAGCAGGCCACGGACCCGCTGGTCCCAGCCGACGATGACCACCGTGCGGCCGGCCGACTCGGCCTCGGCCGCCGCGGCGGCGAGCGCTCCGGGCAGCTCGCCGGCGAAGGCGGCCCGGCCGGCGACGACCTCGTGCCCGTCGACGGTGCCGCGTACGCCGAGTCCCTCGACGGCGGCGAACCCGGTGACCGGCGGCAGCGGCCCGGGTACGGCGGCCGCCACGGCCCGGCCGATCGGGTGTTCGGAGGCGGCCTCGACCGCGGCGGCGAGCCGCCGGACGCGCTCCGGGTCCTCGCCGTCGGCGGCGACGGTGTCGACCAGGGTCATCCGCCCGGCGGTGACGGTGCCGGTCTTGTCGAGCACGACGGTGTCGACGCGGCGGGTCGACTCCAGCGCCTCCGGTCCCTTGATCAGGATGCCGAGCTGGGCGGCCCGGCCGGTGCCGACCAGCAGCGCGGTCGGGGTGGCCAGGCCGAGGGCGCACGGGCAGGCGATGATCAGCACGGCGACCGCGGCGGTGAACGCCGTGACGGTTCCGGCGCCGGTACCCAGCCAGTAGCCGAGCGTCCCGGCGGCCAGCGCGATGACCACGGGTACGAAGACTCCGCTGATCCGGTCGGCGAGCCGCTGCACCCGCGCCTTTCCGCTCTGCGCCTGCTCGACCAGCCGGGCCATCTGGGCGAGCTGGGTGTCGCCGCCGACCCGGTTGGCGGTGACCAGCAGCCGGCCGCCGGCGTTCACGGTGCCGCCGACCACCTGGTCGCCGGGGCCGACCTCGACCGGCACCGACTCGCCGGTGACCATGCTCAGGTCGACGGCGGAGGTGCCGTCGTCGACCACGCCGTCGGTGGCGATCTTCTCGCCGGGCCGTACGACGAAGGTGTCGCCGACCGCGAGTTCGGCGATCGGGACGCGGGTCTCGACGCCGCCGCGCAGCAGCGCGACGTCCTTGGCGCCGAGGTCGAGCAGGGCGCGCAGCGCGGCGCCGGCCCGACGCTTGGCGCGCGCCTCGAAATAGCGGCCGGCGAGGATGAACATGGTCACCCCGGCGGCCGTCTCCAGGTAGATGGTGCCGTCACCGGCACCGCGCGGCACGGTCCACTCGAAGCCGTGGGTCATGCCGGGATGGCCGGCGGTGCCGAGGAACAGCGCCCAGAGCGACCAGCCGAAGGCGGCGAGGGTGCCGAGCGAGACGAGGGTGTCCATGGTCGCCGCGCCGTGCCGCAGGTTGGTCCAGGCGGCCCGGTGGAACGGCAGGCCGGCCCAGAGCACGACCGGGGCGGCGAGGGTGAGCGAGAGCCACTGCCAGTTGGTGAACTGCAGCGGCGGGACCATGGCCAGGGCGATCACCGGTACGGCGAGCACGACCGAGACCAGCAGCCGGTCGCGCAGCAGGCGCGGCTCGGCATCCTGGGCGGTCTCGGCGCCGTCGTCGTCGGCCGGGGCGGCGGGCGGGGCCGGCAGCGCGGCGGTGTAGCCGGTCTGCTCGACGACCGCGATGAGGTCGGCGGGGGTGACCGTCGGCGCGGCGGTGACGGTGGCCTTCTCGGTGGCGTAGTTGACGGTCGCGGTGACGCCGTCGATCCGGTTGAGCTTCCTCTCGATCCTGGACGCACAGGACGCGCAGGTCATCCCGCCGATGGTGAGCTCGATCAGGTTGGTGGCCACCCCGCTCCTCCCGCCGGCCCGGTTCTCCGCTCCACCGAGCCTACCCCTACCCCCCAGCGGTATAGGACAGGCCGTTTGGGTCACCGGGGGCGGGGTACCCCACCGGCTGCCGTGGGCACGGTTCAGCAGACGCGAACGGGGAGTGGTCCTGATGTCCTACGCCAGCTCGATACTCGGAAGCCACCCGGGGGAGTTCGGCGGGCTCGACCGGGCCCTGCTCAACACGGCCGTCGACGCCTCCGTCGCCTGCGCCCAGGCGTGCACCGCCTGCGCCGACGCCTGCCTCAGCGAGGAACAGGTCGCCGCGCTGACCGTCTGCATCCGGATCAACCTCGACTGCGCCGACCTGTGCGAGACGACCAGCCGGGTGCTGTCCCGGCACACCGGCTACGACCGCAACGTGACCCGCGCCATGCTGGTCGCCTGCGTCGCGGCGTGCCGGAGCTGCGCCGAGGAGTGCGACCGGCACGCGGCCATGCACGAACACTGCCGGGTCTGCGCCGAGGCCTGCCGCCGCTGCGAGCGGGCCTGCCAGGAACTGCTGGACGGGCTCACCTGACCCCACGGACACCTGACCCCACGGACACCGATGCCGCCGCCCGATCCGGGCGGCGGCATCCGTTCGGCGCCGGCGTCAGCCCTTGCCGCTCGTACGCACCAGAGTCCGGATCTGGCGCAGCAGCACCGACAGCGCCGCCAGGTCGGCCCGCGACTCGTCGAACTCACCCATCGCCTTGTAGGCACGGGTGATCGAGGTGGCGTTACCCGCCTCCCACTGGGCCACCCGCTCCGACGCGTCGTCGGCCGCCGACGTCGAGTTGAGCACCTCGACGGTCAGCGCGGCGAGGGCGGCGTAGAGGTCGTAGCGCAACGCCATCCGGGCCAGCGTCTGCCACCGGTCCTCCCGCGGCAGCAGCGAGATCTTCGACAGCAGCGCGTCGACCCGGAACCGCTCGGACAGCGCGAAGTAGACCCCGGCGACCTCGTCGACGTCCCGCCCGGTCTCGGCAGCCGTCTCGACCACGTCGAGCAGACCGAAGCTGTACATGATCCGGGTCGCCCGCTCGGCCACCTCGCGGGGCAGCCCACGGCCCATGTTGACCGCGACGTGCCCCTGGAGTGCCTCCCGCTCGGCGCCGGCGAACAGCTCGTCCAACCGGGTGAGCAACCGGGACACCCCGGCCCGCAACCGATCGATCTCGGCCGGCACGTCGAGCGGCGAGCGGCGATTGGTCACCAGCCACCGCACCGCCCGGTCGAGCAGCCGCCGGGCCTCCAGGTGGACCGAGGTCTGCGCCTCGGTGGGCACCTGGTTGTCCAGCCGCTCGACCGCCGCCCACAACTCGTCGAGGGCGAAGACCTCACGGACCACCACGTACGCCCGGATCACGTCGGCCGCCGACGCGCCGGTCTCCTCGACCGCCCGGAAGACGAACGAGATACCGCCCCGGTTGATCACCTCGTTGACCAGCGCGGTGGAGACGATCTCCCGGCGCAGCCGGTGACCGGGCATCCGGTGGGCGAACCGGTCCCGCAGCGGCGTCGGGAAGTAGTCGGTCAGCACCCGCGCCGTCCACGGCTCGTCGACGAGGGCGTCGCCGAGGATCTCCCGCTCCAGCACGATCTTGACGTAGGCCATCAGCACGGCGAACTCGGGCAGGGTCAGGCCGGTATCGGCCCGGGCGGCGAGTTCCTCGTCGGAGGGCAGCGCCTCCAGCGCCCGGTCGAGGTGGCCGGCGCGTTCCAGCTCGGTCAGCATCCGCCGGTGCACCGGCAGCAGCGACTGCGCGCCGGCCCGGGCGCTGCCCAGCGCCCTGGCCTGCTCGTAGTTGTCGCGCAGCACCAGCTCGGCGACCTCGTCGGTCATCTCCGCCAGCAGCTCGTCGCGCTCCGGGCGGGTCAGCTCGCCGTCGGTGATCGCACCGCCGAGCAGGATCTTGATGTTGACCTCGTGGTCGGAGCAGTCGACCCCGGCCGAGTTGTCGATGAAGTCGGTGTAGATGCGCCCGCCGGTGCCACCCGGCCCGGCGGTGTTCCCGCCCCGGCCACCGGCCATCGCGTACTCGATCCGGCCGAGCTGGGTGAAGCCCAGGTTGCCGCCCTCGCCGACCACCCGGGCCCGCAGCTGGCGCCCGTTGACCCGGATCGCGTCGTTGGACTTGTCGCCCACCTCGGCGTTGGACTCGGTCGCCGCCTTCACGTACGTGCCGATGCCGCCGTTCCACACCAGGTCCACCGGTGCCTGGAGGATCGCCTTCATCAGATCCTGCGGCGACATCGAGGTGACCTGCGCGTCGAGGTCGAGCGCCGCGCGGACCTGCGGCGAGATCGGCACCGACTTGGCCGTACGGGGGAAGACGCCGCCGCCCTCGGAGATCAACTGTGTGTCGTAGTCGGTCCACGAGGAGCGCGGCAGGTCGAACAGCCGGCGGCGCTCGGCGTACGAGCGGGCCGCGTCCGGGTCGGGGTCGAGGAAGATGTGCCGGTGGTCGAACGCGGCCACCAGCCGGATGTGCTCCGACAGCAGCATGCCGTTGCCGAACACGTCACCCGACATGTCACCGACGCCGACCACCGTGAAGTCCTCGGTCTGGGTGTCCAGCCCCATGTCCCGGAAGTGCCGCTTGACCGACTCCCAGGCACCGCGCGCGGTGATGCCCATCCTCTTGTGGTCGTAGCCGGCGGAACCGCCGGACGCGAACGCGTCACCGAGCCAGAACCGGTGCGCCTTCGAGATCTCGTTGGCGATGTCGGAGAACGTCGCCGTGCCCTTGTCGGCCGCCACCACCAGGTAGGGGTCGTCGCCGTCGTGGCGTACGACCTCGGCCGGCGGGACGATCTCGCCGCTGACGATGTTGTCGGTCACGTCGAGCAGCGCCGAGATGAACAGCTTGTAGCAGGCGACCGCCTCGTCCCGGTCGCCCGGCAACTGCTTGAGCACGAAGCCGCCCTTCGCGCCGACCGGCACGATCACGGCGTTCTTCACCATCTGCGCCTTGACCAGGCCCAGCACCTCCGTACGGAAGTCCTCGCGCCGGTCGGACCAGCGCAGCCCGCCCCGGGCCACCGGCCCGAACCGCAGGTGTACGCCCTCCAGCCGGGGCGAGTAGACGAAGATCTCGTACTTCGGCCGGGGCGCCGGCAGGTCCGGGATCGCCTGCGGGTCGAGCTTGAACGCCACGTACGACTTCGGGCGCCCGTCGTCGCCACGCTGGTAGAAGCTGGTCCGCAGGGTGGCCTGGATCAGCGTCAGGTAGGAACGCAGGATGCGGTCCTGGTCGAGGCTGGCCACGTCGTCGAGCTGCTGCCCGACCGCGGTCAGCAGCTCCTTGCTCTCCAGGTTGCGTTCCTCGGCCGACAGCCCACGCCTTGGGTCGAACCGGATCTCGAAGAGCCGCACCAGCAGCGCCGCGATCGCCGGGTAGGCGATGAACGTCGCCTCCATGTATTCCTGCGAGAAGATCGTGCCGGCCTGGCGCAGGTATTTCGCGTAGGCCCGCAGCACCACCACCTGCCGCCAGGTCAGCCCGGCCCGCAGCACCAGCTCGTTGAACCCGTCGACCTCGGCCTCGCCGCGCCAGGTCGCCGAGAACGCGTTCTCCACGTGCGGGCGTACGCCGGTCAGCTCCCGCGCGTCCGGCGGCAACTCCAGCCCGAAGTCGTAAAGGAAGATCCGCCCGTCGGAGCGGGTGATCTCGTACGGCCGCTCGTCGACGACGCTGACCCCGAGCGAGTGCAGCACCGGCAGTACGGCGGACAGCACCATCGGCTCGCCGTACCGGTAGACCTTGAACCGCACCGTCCGGTCGCCCGGCTCGATCGGTTCACCGGCCGGTTTGTGCTTGCGGAACATGTGCATCTCGAGCTGGCCCGGTTCCTCGAGCAGTTCGAGTTTCGCCAGGTCCTTCAACGCCTCGTACGGCGTCTGGTCGTCGCGGTAGCCGTCGGGGAAGGCGTCGGCGTAGCGGGCGTGCAGCACCTTGGCCTGCTCGTCGCCGAGCTTGCGCTCCAGCACCAGCCGGAAGTCGTCGCCCCACAGCCGGGTCGCGTCGGCGAGGTGCTCGGCGAGCGCGTCGGCGTCGAACTGGCCCGGCGGGTCGGCCGGGTCGGTACGCACGATGAAGTGCACCCGGGCGAGCACCGACTCGGTGACCCGGGTGGTGTAGTCGACCCCGATCCCGTTCAGCTCGGCGAGCAGGATCTCCTGCATCCGCAGCCGGTTCTGGGTGGTGAACCGGTCGCGGGGCAGGTAGATCAGGCACGAGATGAACCGGCCGTAGCCGTCCCGGCGCAGGAAGAGACGCAACTGCCGGCGGCCCGCCATCCGCAGCACGCCGATCACCGCGTGGTAGAGGTCGTCGGTCTTGATCTGGAACAGCTCGTCGCGCGGATAGGTCTCCAGGATCTGCATCAGATCCTTGCCGGAGTGGCTGCGCGGGCTCAGCCCGGACCGCTCCATCACCTCGGCGACCTTGCGGCTGACCACCGGCAGGTCACGGACGCTGGCCCGGTAGGCGGCGCTGGAGAACAGCCCCAGGAACCGCTTCTCGCCGACCACCTCGCCGTGCTCGTCGAACGTCTTGAAGCCGATGTAGTCCAGGTAGGCCGACCGGTGCACGGTCGCCCGCGAGTTGGCCTTGGTGATGATCAGCAGACGCTTCTCCAGCACCTTGTCGGCCGCCTCCGGCGTCATCGACGCCAGCGCCCGGGGCGCGTGCTGGCCGGCCCCGGCGGGCTGCCCCACCGGGTCCTGGCGCAGGATGCCCAGCCCGGTGCCGGGCACCGCCTCCAGCGTCCGGTTCTCCCCGTCCGGGCGGCCGGTGGCCCCGGCCAGCCGGTATTCGCGGTAGCCGAGGAACGTGAAGTGCTCGTGCGCCATCCAGCGCAGCAGCTCCACCGAGTCGGTGATGTCCTTCTCCGGCACCGGCAGCCGGGTCTCCGGGACCCGTACCGTGTCCAGCTCGTCGGCCAGCGCGAGAGCGCGCTCGCGCATCGACTGCCAGTCCTCGACCGCCTCGCGCACGTCGGTGAGCACCCGGGTCAGGTCGGCACGCAGCCGCTCCCGGTCCTCGGCGTCGCGGACCGGGTCGATCTCCAGCCGCATCCAGCTCTCGACCTGGTCGCCGTCGATCGCGTCGTCCGGCTCCACCTCGGCGGCGACCTCGGTCAGCCGGCCGCCGGCCTCCCGGCGTACGACCACGAGCGGGTGCACCAGCAGGTGCAGGTCCAACTGGCGGGTGTTGAGCAGCGCGGTCACCGAACTCACCAGGAACGGCATGTCGTCGGTGACGATCTGGATCACGGTGTGCTGCTGGTCACCGACCGGCTGGCTGATCTGGAGCTTCAGCTCGCCCGGCAGCCGCTGCTCGGCGAGCTGGCGGTGGGCCAGGGCGGCCTCGACCATCTCCTCCGGCGTACACCCGACCAGTTCCTCGTCGGCGGCGAACCGCCAGAAGCGGTCGGTCAGGGCTGCCGCGTCCTGGTCCCGCCCGGCGAGCGCCACCGCCTGGGCGACCAGCCGCTCGGCGCTGGGAACCTGCTCGTCAAGGTCGACATCCTCGATGTCGTCCGCGGTCGGATTGATCGCTAGACCCTCTTCGTAGAGAGTGTCCAAGCTCACTCCGATGTCCGCCTCGACCATTGAAGTGTGGAACTCGTCGATCCGGCTGTCATCCTGCCGGAGGGCGGGTTCCGGTCTGGTCACCGGCCGCCGGTCCATCCGTGCACTCCCCTCGGCCCACTACGCTGTGGGTCACTCCGCCCCAGCCTAGGCCCTGCCGTCCGGATCGCCGTCCGGTGGATCGGTGTGCCCAGCGTCTGGAACCCGACGTGGCACCGGCGAGTAGTACCCATCGGCCCGCCGTCATCACCTCGGTCGCCGCACCACCGGTGTCCGCGCCGGTCAGTGCCCGGATACCCGGACACCACGAATCGGCCGGCCGTACTACGGTCGATGGTCGACACCGGTCGGGAGGGGGAGCTGACATGCGGGGGTCGAGCAACAGGGTCGGGGCCGGGCGGCGGATCGTGGCGGCGCTGGCGGGCCTGACGATGGCCGCCGGCCTGCTCACCGGATGCGGCGCCGACGACGGGCCGGACCAGGCCGTCGACGCGCTGCTCGGCGGCTGGTCGACCGGCGAGCTCGCCGCCGTCGCGTTCGTCGACCCGGCCGGTCGCAAGCTGCCGGCGGCCGACGTCGCCGGGCAGATCAAGCACCTCAGCGGCGACCTCGCCGCCAGCCCGCCGGCCCTGAAGCGCAGCGGCCGGGCCGAGGTCACCAACGACGTGGCGGTCGCCACCGTCACCGTCGACTGGACGCTGCCCGGCGGCACCCACTGGACCTACCCGACCCAGGTACGGCTCACCCGTGGCGCCGACGACGCCTGGCAGGTGATCTGGGAGCCGAAGGTGGTGCAGGAGCAGCTCACCGACGGCGACCAGCTGAGCCTCGCCCGGCTGCCCGCCCCGCGCGGCGGTATCCTCGACGGCGCCGGCCAGCCGGTCTTCGCCGCCCGGCCGGTGGTCACCGTCGGGGTGCAGCCCAGCGAGGTCGACGACGCACCGGCCCTGGTCAAGGCACTGGACACCGCCTTCAAGGCGATCCGGCCGGCGATCCCGGCGATCGACCTCAGCGGGCTGCCGGACCGGCTCGCCCAGGCCAAACCCGACGCGTTCGTCGAGGTCGTCACCCTGCGCCGGGAGGCGTACGACCAGATCCGGGACCGGATCCGCGACCTGCCCGGCACCAAGTTCCAGGAGTCGACCCGCGACCTCGCGCCGACCCGGGACTTCGCCCGCGCCCTGCTCGGCACCGTCGACGCGGTGACCAAGGAGGACATGGAGCGCGACCCCGACGCCTACGTCCTCGGCGACCTGGTCGGCCACGGCGGCCTGCAGGGGCGCTACGAGCAGCGGCTGCGCGGCACCGGCGGGGTCGCCGTCACCATCGTGCGCAAGGGGCCGGACGGCACCGTCGCCCAGACCGGCACCGAGGTCTTCCGCGGCGAGCCGAAGCCCGGCGAGCCGGTCCGCACCACGATCGACGTACGCGCCCAGAACGCCGCCGACGCCGCCCTCGCCGGCGAGACCCGCCGGGCCGCCCTGGTCGCCGTACGGGTCACCGACGGCGCGATCCTGGCCGCCGCGAACGGTCCGGGCGGTGGCCAGGAGAACCTGGCGTTCACCGCCCAGGTGCCGCCCGGCTCCGGCTTCAAGATGGTCAGCGCACTCGGCCTGCTCGACGCCGGCGCGGTCACCCTCGACCAGGTGGTCGCCTGCCCGCGCAACACCACCGTGGACGGCCGTACCTTCAAGAACTCCGACAACTTCGAACTCGGCCCGGTGCCGTTCCGGGTCGACTTCGCCCGATCCTGCAACACCGCGTTCGCCGACCTGGCCCCGAAGCTCGGCCCGGACGGGCTGGCCGCCGCCGGCCGTACCCTCGGCCTGGAGGGCGCCTGGGACCTCGGGATCGACGCGTTCAGCGGCAAGGTGTCGACCGGCGGCCCGGCGGCCGAGCGGGCGGCGGCCGCGTTCGGGCAGGGCACCACGCTGGTCAGCCCGCTGGCGATGGCGTCGGCGACCGCGGCGGTCGCCCGTGGCCAGTGGCAGCAGCCGACCCTGCTGCTCGACCCGGCGCCGGCCACGCCCGCGCCGCCCGGGCCGCAGCTCAAGCCGACCTCGGTCGAGCCGCTGCGCACGATGATGCGCGAGGTGGTCACCACCGGCACGGCCACCGCGCTGCGGGACGTACCCGGCGGTCCGGTGCACGGCAAGACCGGCACCGCCGAGTACGACGACAACCCGGCCAACACCCACGCCTGGTTCATCGGCTGGCAGGGCGACGTGGCGTTCGCGGTGTTCGTGGAGAAGGGCGGTTCGAGCACAACCAGCGCGGTTCCGCTGACCGAACGCTTCCTCCGCGAACTCGCCCGCTCCTGACCACCCCGGACGCGACCCGGCACGGCAGTAGCGCCCGGCAACGCAGGCCCGCCTGCCACACCGTTGATCTGGGCGCCGGCGACCTTACGGAGCCTGGATAAGGTCGCTGGCGCCCAGATCGACAAGCCCACACTGTGGCGCGCCCGGACCTTCATGATCGTCTGTGGAAGACGGTGTCCGACCGGTGGATCGGCTGCTGCGACGACAAACGATCGACGCGGACGGCGTCAGGTGGGGTCGGCGTCCGCGCCCTGATCGCTGGCGGGCTGCCGCTGCCCAGGTGCCAGGCCGGGACGACCGGTCAAAATGTCGGCGGCCGAGATACGCCTGGGACGGCCGGAATCGGCCGGAGCCGGGGGTCCGTTCGGGGGTCCGGCCGGCTCTGCCGGCGCCACCTGCCTCGGTGCCGCCCGGGTCAGCACGGACCAGCCCGACGCCACCTGCTCCGGCGCCACCTCAGCCGGCCGGGACTGCTCCGACGGCACCGCCTCCGCCGGCACCGTCCCGTCCGACGCCGGATCGGTCAACGCGGGATCGGTCAACGCCGGCCCGGCCGGCCCAGCCACCTCCGGTGTCGCCCCGGCGGCGGTCGCCGCCGCCGCCGCCTCGGTCACGGGTGGTTCGGCTGCCGGCAGGCCCGGCTCGGGCGCACCCGCCGCCGCGTCGGCCGGGTCCGCGGTGCGGACGGTGAATCGCGGTTCGGGGGTACGGCCGGCCCGCCAGGCGGTGTCGCGGGCGGCGGCACCGGCGGCGGCCACCTGCTCGGCCAGCCCGATCACCGAGTCCGCCCGGTGGGCAGGGCCGGCCACCGGGTCGGGACGGTCCGGAGGCGGGATCACCACGGCCGGGGCATCCGTCGGCGGGTGCTCGACCGGCGCCACACCCGGGACACCCACCGGGGTCGCCGCACCCGGGGCACCCACCGGGGTCGGCGCACCCGGGGCCACCCCGGCCGGCCCGTCCGCACCGTCCCGGACCGGGGCGGCCGGCTCCGGCGCCGGCTCCGGCCGGCGCACCGCGGACAGTCCGGCGACGAGGGTGGAGACGATCTCGGCGGCGTACGAGCCGTCCGGGTCGTAGTCGGGGTCGAAGACGGTGATCTCGATGCCGAGGCAGTGTGGCGTGTCGACCAGGCCGGCGATCAGCAGCTCCAGCTCGGCGAAGGCGATGCCGCCCGGGTCGGGGGCGTCGACCGCCGGCATCACCGCCGGGTCGAGGACGTCGACGTCGACGTGCACCCAGTAGCCGGCGCAGTCGGCGAGCTGGTCGTGGGCCCACTGCGCGGTCCGGGCCGCGCCCTCGGTGCGCAGCAGCGGCACCGGCCGGGTGACGATCCCGGCGGCCTGGAGGTCGAGCCGGTATTCGTCCTGGGTGCGGATGCCCAGCACGACGACGTCGATGTCCCGGAAGTAGGGTCGCCGCCCCTCGATGGCGGCCAGGTCGGCCTGGCCCCGGCCGGTCACCAGGGCGAGGTCCTCGCCGGCGGCGGCGCCGACGTACGAGGCGTTGCCCGGGTGCCGGAAGTCGGAGTGCCCGTCGACGAAGACCAGCCCGATCCGCCCGCCGACCGCCTCGCCGAGGCGGTGCATGGCCAGTGCCGAGCCGAGCAGGATCGAGCAGTCACCGCCGAGGACGACCGGGAACTCGTCGGCGTCGATGATCGCGCCGATCCGTTCGGCGAGCGCGGTCGAGTAGCGGGCGATGGCCGGTGCGTGGCAGACCCCGTCGCCGGGGCGCCAGTCGGCGGGGTCGTACCGGGGTGGGGTGAGGCAGCCGGCGTCGCGGGCGCCGAGCCGTTCGACCAGGCCGTGATCGCGCAGCGCGCCGGGGGCCTTGGCGCAGCCGGGCACCGAGGTGGTGGTCGGCGGGCGCAGGCCGAGGTTGGACGGGGCGTCGAGGATCGCGATCCGGCGATTCATGGGCTCCCCGTCCTGGTCGGCGGCTCCGCGGGGGTGCGGAGACCGGTTGGCCGCCGGGTGGGTGCGGGGAGCGTGTGCTCCCCGCTCCCGCGACGGATCAGAACAACGCGTTGGCGAGCGCCCGGCGGGCGCTGCCCACGGCCGGGTCGTCGGGCCCGGCGACGGTGAACAACGACAGCAGGTGCTTGCGGATCGTCTCCCGGTCGTCGCCGGCGGTGCGCCGGACGAGGTCGACCAGCCGCTGGTAGGCCAGTTCGGCCTGGCCGCTGAGCACCTCGACGTCGGCCGCGAGCAACTGGGCGGCGACGTCGTCGGGGCCGGCCTGCGCGGCGGCGAGGGCCTGGGCCGGGTTGACGCCGGCGACCCGGCGGGCGAGCGAGACGTGGGCGAGCCCGGCCTCGGCCGAGGCGTCGGCCGGCGACTCGGCGAGGATCTTGCGGTATGCCTGCTCGGCGGCGTCGAGGTCGCCGGTGATCAGTGCCTCGTCGGCCTCGGTGAGGCGCGGGTCCTCGGGCGTCTCCACGGTGACCCCGCCGGCCTGGAGGACGGCGCCGATCCACTGGCGGATCTGCGATTCCGGCTGGAGCCCGGCGAATCCGGGTGCCATCTGGCCGCCGATGACGGCGTAGACGGTCGGGATGCTCTGGACCCGGAACATCTGGGCGAGGCGCTGGTTGGCGTCGACATCGATCTTGGCGAGGACCCAGCTTCCGCCGCCCTCGGCGGCCAGCCGTTCGAGCAGCGGGGAGAGCTGCTTGCAGGGCTGGCACCACTCGGCCCAGAAGTCGAGCACCACCGGGGTGGTCATCGAGCGTTCGAGCACCTCGGTCTGGAACGTGGCTTCGGTGACATCGATCACGGTGACCGCGCCGGGCGCGACGCCACCGGGGACGGGGTGGCCCCCGGCGGGTGTGGTGGTCGCGGGCCGGGCGGGGGTGGGTGCGGCGCTGCGCAGCGCGCCGAGGTCTACCGCGCCGCGGGTGAAGATCGACGGGGTGGTCCGTGGGTCGCTCATGGTTGTCTAGTCTCGCACGTGGTCAGCCCTCCGCGGCCGGACCACCACGCCCCGCGCACCACCGCCGTCCGTCGCCGTGACTTCAGAACCGGGCCGGTTCGCGGTAGACGCCCCACTCGTCGCGCAGGGCATCGCAGATCTCGCCGAGGGTGGCCTCGGCGCGTACCGCGTCGAGCATCGCCGGGATCATGTTCTCGCCGCCGCGGGCCGCGGTGAGCATCCGGTGCAGGGCGGCCTTGACGGCCGCGTCGTCCCGGCCGGTCTTGCGGTCGGCGAGCAGCCGCTTCTGCTCGACCTCGACCTCGTGCGAGATGCGCAGGATCTCGAGATCCTTGGCGATCGTGGCGGTGTGGCAGTTGACCCCGACGATCTTCTTGTCGCCCTTCTCGAGCGCCTGCTGGTAGGTGAAGGCGGAGTCGGCGATGTGGCTGGTGAACCAGCCGTCCTCGATGCCGCGCAGGATGCCGGCGGTCATCGGGCCGATCGGGTGCTCCCCCTTGCCGCCGAGTTCCCTGATCCGCGCGAAGATCGCCTCGGCCTCCGCCTCGATCGAGTCGGTCAGCGCCTCGACGTACCAGGAGCCGCCGAGCGGGTCGGCGACGTTGGTCACGCCGATCTCCTCCATCAGCACCTGCTGGGTACGCAGCGCGATCTCGGCGGACTCGTCGGTCGGCAGCGCGAGGGTCTCGTCGAGCGCGTTGGTGTGCAGCGAGTTGGTGCCGCCCAGGATGGCCGCGAGCGCCTCCACCGCGGTGCGTACGACGTTGTTGACCGGCTGCTGCGCGGTCAGCGACACCCCCGCGGTCTGGGTGTGGAACCGCAGCCAGAGCGCCTTCTCGCTGGTGGCGCCGTACTCGTCGCGCAGCCAGCGGGCCCAGATCCGGCGGGCGGCCCGGAACTTGGCGATCTCCTCGAAGAAGTCGACGTGGGAGTCGAAGAAGAAGCTCAGCCCGGGCGCGAAGGTGTTGACGTCGAGGCCCCGGGAAAGCCCGAGTTCGACGTACCCGAAGCCGTCGGCCAGGGTGTACGCCAGCTCCTGCGCGGCGGTCGCGCCGGCCTCGCGAATGTGGTAGCCGGAGACCGACAGCGGCTTGTAGCGCGGGATCTCGGCCGCGCAGTACTCCATCAGGTCGCCGATCAGCCGCAGGTGCGGTTCCGGGGCGAAGAGCCACTCCTTCTGGGCGATGTACTCCTTGAAGATGTCGGTCTGGAGCGTGCCGTCCAACTTGGACAGGTCGGCGCCCTGCCGCTCGGCGGCGACCAGGTACATGCAGAAGACCGGGACGGCCGGTCCGGAGATGGTCATCGAGGTGGTGACGGCGGCCAGGTCGATGCCGTCGAACAGCACCTCCATGTCGGCGGCCGAGTCGACCGCGACCCCGCAGTGGCCGACCTCGCCGAGCGACTGCGGGTCGTCGGAGTCGCGCCCCATCAGGGTCGGCATGTCGAAGGCCACCGACAGTCCGCCGCCGCCGGCGCCGAGGATCATCTTGTAGCGCTCGTTGGTCTGGCGGGCGTTGCCGAAGCCGGCGAACTGCCGGATGGTCCAGGTCCGCCCGCGGTAGCCGGTCGGGTGCAGGCCCCGGGTGTACGGGTACTCGCCCGGCCAGCCGATGCGTTCGAAGCCGGGCACGTCGGTGCCGGGCGGCGGGCCGTACACCGGTTCGACGGGCGTGCCGGACAGCGTGGTGAAGTCGGCGTCCCGCTTGCGGGCGGCGTCGTAACGGGCCTGCCAGCGGGCGCGTCCGGCGGCGATCTCGTGGGCGTCCATCCGGGGGGCTCCTCCTTGAGTCCTCGACCTGCGACCGAGTGTAGGCGCTACCCCTGAACGATCGCTAAGCCTCCTGGAATCGGGTCAACGCCGGACCGTTTCCGCCCGACCGTCGACCAGGTGGAGTTCCGCGTCGCAGCTCGCCGCCGCCTCCGGGTCGTGGGTCGCGAAGACCACGGCCGCGCCCCGCCGGGCCTCCTCCCGCAGCAGGTCGAGGACCCGCCCCCGGTTCGCCGCGTCGAGTTCGCTGGTCACCTCGTCGGCCAGCAGCACGTCGCCGTGCATCGCCAGCCCCCGGGCGATCGCGGTCCGCTGCTGCTGCCCGCCCGACAGTTCCTCCACGAGCTGACTCGCCTGCCCGGCGAGCCCGAGCCGGTCGAGCGCCGTCGTGGTCCGCCGGCCGGCCTCGTCGGCCGCCACACCACCGGCGAGCAGCGCCACCCGCACGTTCTCGGCGGCGGTGAGGATCGCGGCCAGGCCGTTGTCCTGCGGCACCAGCACGATCCGCTCGGCCACGGCGTGGTCCAGGTCGCGCAGCGGCTGCCCCGCGACGGTCACCTCACCGGCGACCGGCCGCAGCAGGCCGGCCAGCGTCCACAGCAGGGTCGTCTTGCCCGCCCCGGACGGACCCGTCACCGCCAGCACCCGCCCCGGTACGGCCATCGCCGACACCTCCCGCAGCACCGGCTCGCCGCCGTATCCCACCGTGACCCGGCTGGCCACCACCGTCCTGCTCACCGCTGCCCCTCCCGGCCCAGCCCAGCCCCGGCGTGCGGTACCGCCTCGCTCGGGGTCAGCAACACGGTCCCGTCCGGTTGGACGGAGACCCGCAGCAGGGTGCCCGGCGCCATCACGTCGAGCACCTCGGTCGGCAGGTGCACCGACCCGTCCCGGCCGACCACCGAATAGTCCACGCCGCTGCGTCCCTCGGCGCCGACCCGACCGTCCCGGATCGTCACCGTACGGTTCATCCGGGCGCCGATCTCCGGGTCGTGGGTCACCACCACGACCGTCGTACCGGCCGCCCGGACCGCCTCGACCGCGGCCAGCACCTCGTCGCGCGCATCGGTGTCGAGCTGGCTGGTCGGCTCGTCGGCGAGCAGCAGCCCCGGCCGGTTGGCCAGTGCGACCGCGAGTGCCGCCCGCTGCCGCTCTCCCGGGCTGAGAACCGCCGGGGTCAGCCGCAGTCGGGCCGGATCCGCCAGGCCGACCAGTTCCAGGATCTCGCGCGGCGCGGGCAAGGCGTCACGGGACTGTCCGCCACGCTGGACGAACCGCACGTTCTGCTCGACCGACAGGTACGGCAACAGGTTACGACCGGCCCCCTGCAGCATCACCCCGACGTCGGTCGACCGCATCGCCTGCAGCTCCGCGGCGGTGGCCCTGGCCAGGTCGTGCTCGCCGACGAAGAGCCGTCCCGCCGACGGGCTGAGCAGCCCGGCCATCAGCGACAGCAGCGTCGACTTGCCGGCCCCGGACGGCCCGACCAGCGCCACCGACTGGCCGGCCTCGATGTCCAGGTCGACGCCGGCCAGCGCGACGACGTCGTAGCCCTCCAGCCGGTAGATGAAGACCAGCCCTCGGCAGGTCACGCCAATCGCTTTCACCGAGCCTCCTCCCGCAGCAGCCGGGGTTCGGCCCGGCCGACCGTACGCAGCACGCTCGCGGCGGCCAGCAGCAGCGCGGCGAGCAGTGCCGCGACCGCCGTCGGTATCCACACCGCCCCGACGCGGTAGACCGGGTCGAGCGCGTCGGGGCCGACCTCGGCCAGCGGGATCGCCGGCAGCAGCAGCGCGGCGCCGCCCAGGCCGGCGACCAGCCCGATCACCAGCGGTACGGCGACGACCACGCCGTACTCGCGGCGCAGTGCCCTACGCAGTGCCGGCCGGGACACCCCGACGAGCCGCAGCGCGGCCATGTCCCGCAGCCGGGCGCGGGCACCAACCCGGATGTTCAGCAGCAGTACGCCGATCCCGAGCAGCGCGGCGACGACCCCGGCCAGCAGGTAGAGCCGCAGGGCGAGGGCGGGGGCCAGCCGGCCGAGTTCCTCGTGCCGCTGCTCGACGAAGCGCGTACCGGTCACCTCGACACCGGCGTCGGCGAGCGCGGCGACCAGGTCCGGGCCGGCGTCAGCGGTGGTCCACACCTGGTATTCCCAGCCTCTGGTGTCGCCCAGGCCGTCCCGTTCGGCCTGACGCAGCACGGTCGAAAGGTCGAGCATCAGCGCCGGCCGCCCGAAGTCCGGCAGTGCCAGCGACCGGTCGACGACCCGCATCCGGGTGATCTCGTCGCCGAAGGTCTGGAAGCCGAACTCCTGCGGCGCCCCGTCCGCCGACAGCGGCGAACCGGCGACGACCACCGGGGCGGCCGGCGGACCGTCGGCGTACTCGGCGACCAGGTCGGCCGACGAACTGGTGCCGGTGAGTCGCAGCCCGCCCGCCTCCGGCCGGACGGTCAGCCGCAGCCCGGTGGGCAGTTCGGCCGGGGCGCGCCAGGCCCGGTCGTCGGTCAGGCCGGCGTCGAGCGGCCGGCCACCTTCGCGCAGCGCGGCCACCGTCAGGTCCACCGTGGACTCGGTGGAGTCGGTGGGGAAGCGCCGCACCGACAACCCGAGCAGCCGGCAGCCGTCGGCACAGCCGTCGAGCTGCCCCTGATAGGTGTGCCGGCCGGGGCGCAGCGGGCCGAGGTTGACCACCTGCGGCTCGGTGCCGCGGGCGACCAGCAGGACGAGCCTCATCGGCTCGGTCTGGACGAGCTGGCCGACGTCGACGTCGGCCTCGATCGCCGGGCCACGCACCGGGATCGGGGCGGGGCCGTCCGTCCAGGGCGGGGCCAACAGTTCGCCGAGCGCGGCCGTCTGGGCGGCGTCGCGGCCCGGCCAGCCCGCGACCGCGCCGAGCCGCGGCGCGTCGACGGTCGCGATCCGCAGATTCTCGTCGGCGTACCGCTGGCTGCTCCACGCCACCGCCATCGCCCGCCGACCGTCGGGGTCGGCGGCGCGTACGGCGGCCAGCAGGGCGGCCGGATCGGTGGCGGTGACGGTGTGCACGGCCGGCGCACCGACCTCGGCGCGGGCGGCGATCATCCGGTTGATCGATGCGACGTCCCAGATGGTGACCGCGAAGGTGAGCAGGGCGACGGCGACGGTCATCAGGACCACGACCCGCGCTGTCGCGGGCCGGCGGGCGAGCTGGGCGGTGGCCAGCAGCAGTGACACGTCGCCGCGCTGGGCCGCCGTACGCCCGCGCAGCCGGGCCCAGGCGGTGAGCAGCCGGGCGGCGACCAGCCCGGCGACCACCGCCAGCAGCGGCGGCGCGAGATAGGCCAGCGGCGAGGTGCGGTCACCGGCGGCGAGGACCTGGAAGAGCCCGACGAGCGCCAGGGCGCCGACCGCGCTCTCCACCACCACCGCCCGCCACGGCGCCCGCGACGGGATCCGGCGCAGCAGCGACAGCACGCTGGCCCGCACCGTACGACGGGTGGCGAGCGCGGCGGCGACACCGGCCCCGGCGAACGCGGCCACCGCGGCCAGCAGCACCGGTGCCCGGAGTTCGACATGTCCGCCGTCGGCGAGGAAGGCCCGCGCACCGGCCTCGGTCAGGCCGAGGCCCAGGGCGACACCGAGCGGCGTCGCCAACGCGATGAGCAGCATCGGTTCGGCGACGGCGAAGAACCCGACCTGGCTCAGCCGCAGTCCACGCAGCTTGCCCAGCGCGATCTCCGGTCCGCGTTCCTCGGTCAGCGCGGCGACCACCAGGAAGAGCACGAACCAGCAGAGCAGCACCAGCGGTACGGCGATCAGCGGCACGCTTCGGGCGAGCACGGCCTGGTGTTCGGCGGCCACGTCGAGCGAGGCCGGCAGTCCCGACAGGGCGGCGCCGGCGGTGACCTCGCGGTTCAGTTTGTCGAGGTCGGCCCGGATCACCGGCACCTGGTCCAGCCGCAGCCCGGCGATACCACGCAGGTGGTATTCGACCGAGAACCGCGGTTCCGGGAAGGTGTCGGCACCGAGCAGGTCGGACTCCGCACCGACGAAGATCGTGTCGGCGATGTAGGCGTCGTCGTCGGTGTACCTGTTGCCGTTGAGGTACGTCGTGTTGCCCCAGTACGACGCCTGCTCGTCGGCGGGCACGTAGAGGCCGGTGACGGTGAACGGGATCGCCGGCAGTCCGGTGGCCAACCCGGGCGGCATGATCTCGATCCGCTGGCCGACCTGCCAGCCGGTCTCGGCCGCCGACCGGGCGCTCACGACCGCCTCGCCCCGCTGCCGCGGGCAGCCGCCGACGGTCAGCACCAGATGGTCGCAGACGCCGGTGCGGTAGATGACGTCCGCGGCCGTCGGGGAGTGGGACGGGGTGACGGAAGACTTCGCGGCGCCGTCCCGCGTCTGCCACCACAGCGTCCCGATCGGCGGGTCGAGAAACCCGGCGACGGTGGTGCCGGGCAGCGCCGCGTCCGTCGACGCCTGGACGGCCGCGAGGTCGGGGGCGGCAGCCCCCGTCCGGCCGCTGACGGTGACGCCGACGGTGGCCGGCCGGGTGGCGGTGACGGTGTCGGTGAGCACCGACTGCTGGGCCGCCCGGGTGTAGGCGGGGATGACGACGGCGGCCGCGGTGGCGATCGCGGCAAGCAGTACGACGATCAGCGACCGGCCCCGGCGGTGCCGGATTCCTCGTAACGTGACGGACAGGTTGTGCACGCCGCGGGCTCCATAGGTGAAGAAACTTCGGATCTTGCGGCGCACCCTAACCCGGCGACACAAGCGCCGTCAGCCCCGTCCGAGTCCAATCAGGAGTTCGTCGGCGGCCGCGTACGGATCGACGGCGCCGTCGGCCACCCGGGCCGCGAGCGCACCGAGGGTCGTACCCGAACGAAGTGACCCGATCCGGGCACGCAGCGTGCCGAGCGCGATCGCCTCGACCTCGGCGGCGGCCCGGGCCTCCCGGCGGCGGCGCAGTTCGCCGTGCTCGACCAGCCAGTTCCGGTGCTTCTCCAGGGCGGCGACGATGTCGTCGATCCCCTCGGCCCGCGAAGCCACTGCGCGGACCACCTGTGGCCGCCACTCGCCGGGCCCGCGCTCGCCGAGCGCGATCATGCCCTGGATGTCGCGGTGGGTGGCGTCGGCGCCGTCCCGGTCGGCCTTGTTGACCACGAAGACGTCGGCGATCTCCAGGATGCCGGCCTTGACCGCCTGGATCGCGTCGCCCATGCCCGGGGCGAGCAGCACCAGGGTCGTGTCGGCCAGCGAGGCCACCTCGACCTCGGCCTGCCCGACACCGACCGTCTCGACCAGGACCACGTCGCAGCCGGCCCCCTCGAGCACCCGGACCGCCTGCGGGGTGGTCGCCGCGAGCCCGCCGAGATGACCCCGGCTGGACATCGACCGGATGTAGACACCGGGATCGGTGGCGTGGTCCTGCATGCGTACCCGGTCACCGAGGATCGCGCCGCCGGTGAACGGGCTGGACGGATCGACGGCGAGCACACCGACCCGGTGCCCCTGGGAGCGCAGCGCCCGGACCAGCTCGTTGGTGGTGGTCGACTTGCCCACGCCGGGCGAGCCGGTGAGGCCGATGACCTGGGCCTGCCCGGTGTGCGGGGCGAGCGCCGCCGCGATCTCGGGCAGCAGCGGGTCGCCCGACTCGACCAGGGTGATCAGCCGGGCCACCGCCCGCGCGTCACCGTCCCGGGCCCGGTCGACCAGCAGCGGTACGTCCCGGCTACGCCGTACGGTGGGTCGGCTTCCCTCGCTCCGCTCGGTCATGCGGCACCTCGCTGCGCTCGGCGACCGCACGACTTCCGACTGAGCCGACCGATTCCCTCGCTCCGCTCGGTCATGCCTTCGGGACGCGGATGATCAGGGCGTCGCCCTGACCGCCGCCGCCGCACAGGGCCGCCGCGCCGGTGCCGCCGCCGCGCCGCCGGAGTTCCATGGCGAGGGTCAGCACCAGCCGCGCCCCGGACATGCCGATGGGGTGGCCGAGCGCGATCGCGCCGCCGTTCACGTTGACGATGTCGGGGCTGACCCCGAGGTCGCGCGTCGACTGGATGCCGACCTGCGCGAACGCCTCGTTGATCTCGATCAGGTCGAGGTCCTCGACGCCGAGGCCGGCCTTGCTGAGCGCCTGCTTGATGGCGTTCGACGGCTGGGAGTGCAGCGAGTTGTCCGGGCCGGCGACGTTACCGTGCGCGCCGATCTCGGCCAGCCAGGGCAGGCCGAGCTGCTGGGCCCGGGTCCGGCTCATCACGACCACGGCGGCGGCGCCGTCGGAGATCGGCGAGGAGCTGCCGGCGGTGATGGTGCCGTCCTTGGTGAACGCGGGACGCAGCCGGGCCAGCGACTCGACCGTGGTGTCGGGGCGGATGCCCTCGTCCTCGGTGACCAGCACCGGGTCGCCCTTGCGCTGCGGAACCTCGACCGGCGTGATCTCCTCGGCGAAGTGGCCGTTCTTCTGCGCGGCGGCCGCCCGCTGGTGGCTGGTGGCGGCGAAGGCGTCCTGCTCGGCGCGGCTGATGCCGTGGCGGTCGCCGTGCCGTTCGGTGGACTCACCCATCGCGCAGCAGTCCCACGCGTCGGTCAGCCCGTCGAGCGCCATGTGGTCCTTGATCACCACGTCGCCGTACTTGTAGCCCTGCCGCTGCCCCATGAGCAGGTGCGGGGCGTTGGTCATCGACTCCATGCCGCCGGCGACCACGATGTCGAACTCGCCGGCCCGGACCAGTTGGTCGGCCAGGGCGATCGCGTCGAGCCCGGACAGACAGACCTTGTTGATACTCAGGGCCGGCACGGACAGCGGGATGCCCGCCTCGACGGCCGCCTGGCGGGCCGGGATCTGGCCGGCACCGGCCTGGAGGACCTGTCCCATGATGACGTATTCGACCTGGTCAGGGGCGACGCCGGAGCGTTCCAGCGCGGCCTTGATGGCGACCCCGCCGAGCTTGGTGGCCGGGAAGTCCCGAAGGTTGCCGAGCAGCCGCCCCATCGGGGTACGTGCACCACTCACGATCACCGAAGCCATGCCCATCGCCTCCAGAGGGGAACCCGCGCGCGAACCTTAACGATAGTTCGGCCAGACTAGCGCCATGGCTGACCACTCCCCCGCCGAGCCCGCTGCGGACTTTGTCACAGGCATCGGACTGCTACGTATCGATCATGTCGGGGTCGCCGTCGCCGATCTCGACGCGGCCATCGAGTTCTACGAGCGTGTCTTCGGGATGCGCTGCGCGCACCGCGAGGTCAACGAGGAACAGGGGGTGAGCGAGGCGATGATGGCCGTCGGCCCGTCGCCCGAGGGCGGCTTCGTGCAACTCCTCGCCCCCCTGTCGGAGTCGTCGACGATCGCGAAGTTCCTCGACCGCAACGGGCCGGGCGTGCAGCAGGTGGCCTACACGGTCAGCGACGTGGAGGCCGCCGGCGCGGCCCTGCGCGAGCGCGGCGTACGCCTGCTCTACGACGCCCCACGCCGCGGTACGGCGGGATCGCGGATCAACTTCGTGCACCCGAAGGACGCCGGCGGCGTGCTGATCGAACTCGTCGAGCCGCCGACCACCCCCTGACTCCCGCGATCTTGCAGTTATCTCCCCCTTTTGTCGCGTTTGTCGGGAGACAACTGCAAGATCGCAGGGAGGTGGGGCGGAAGCGTGACGGATGTCAGGCGGGGACGGTGTCGTAGGAACTGATCAGCTCCGGTGGGAGCGGGGTCAGGTCGGTCGCCCGCAGGAAGTCGCCGAGGGTCGTACCGGTGCACCCGGAGTCGACGTTGGCCGCACCCGCCCGTTCCTCGACGTCACGCCGGTTGACGGCCCGGAAGTCGATCGAGAACCGGGTCTTGCCCGACGTGTTGGGCACCGTGGTGTGCAACTGGGCGCCGGAGAAGATCAGGATACCGCCGGGCGGGGTGATGACCCGGATGTCCGGCTCGCGCTGGATCTCCTCCTCGGCCTCCGGCTGCTTGCGGGTCTCCGTGTCGATCTGCTGCGCCGCCGCGGTGCGCCCGTGGGCCACCCACTCGCCGTAGTTGTAGTCCCGCGAGGAGTTGCGCACCCCGTTGGCGAAGTACGGCGGGTGGAAGGCCATCACGTTGGCCTCCTCGACGTTGTACACCGGCATCCAGAAGTTGATCTGCGACATCGGGGCGGAGAACCAGGTGTCACGGTGCGACTCGAACTGCAGCGTCAGCCCGGCGTTGAGGTATTCGCTGGTCATCGAGCGCAGGCGGGGCACGTCGAAGTAGGTCTGGGCCAGGTCGGCGCCGAGGTCGGCGAGCATCCCGGCCACCAGTTCCTTGCTGCGCGGGTGGTTGATGAAGGCCGGCTTGAGGCCGGCGAGCACGTCGACGTACTCGCGGCCGGCCAGGTGGTGCTGGGCGTCCGGCGGGAAGTGCGGGGCGAACGCCTTTTCGGCCATCTCCCGGGCGAACGCGACGAGTTCCAGCGAGTGCCGCGTCGGCGAGTAGACGAACAGGTCACCGCCGAACAGCTTCCGGCGGCGGTCGTCGTCGGACATCGGGGAGTCGAAGTACACCACCGTCATCGGGGCCTCCTGCGTTCAGGTGTAAACGGTGGCCACGGTATGCCGCCGGCCGGCCTCCCGGAAGGGCACTTCGGCCCCTGACCACGGAGCCTGTCGCCAATCCGACTGGGCGCGACTCGGCGGGCACCGCACCGCTGGCCTAGAGTCGGCCTCTACCGCCGGCACCAGGGAGGATCGCGATCGCCGCCCCGCTTCCGTTCCGCTTCACCGCTTCGATGCCCGGCCTGAACCGGCCGGTGTCCCGGTGGCGTGACGAGATCCGCCGGATCGAGGACCTGGGTTTCAGCTCGGTGTCCGTCTCCGACCACTTCACCGGCGGCTGGGCGATGGATCCGCTGGTCGCGATGACCGTCGCCGCCGAGGCCACCACCCACCTGCGGGTGCTCGGCATGGTCTTCTGCAACGACTTCCGGCACCCGGTGCTGCTGCACAAGTCGATGGCCAACCTCGACGTCTTCTCCGGCGGCCGGGTCGAGATCGGGCTCGGCGCCGGCTGGATGCGCGCCGACCACGACGCCGCCGGCCTGCCGTTCGACCCGCCCGGCGTACGCGTCGACCGGCTCACCGAGGCGATCGAGGTGATCACCGGCCTGTTCGGCGCGGACCCGGTCGACTTCGCCGGCAAGCACTACCGGATCACCGGCCTCGACGGGCTGCCGAAGCCGGTCCAGCGGCCCCGTCCCCCGCTGCTGGTCGGCGGCGGCAGCCGGCGGGTACTCGAACTCGCCGGGCGCACCGCCGACATCATCGGGATCAACCCCCGGCTGGCCCCCGATGTCGACCCGCTGTCGGCGGTCGCCGAGATGAGCCCGGAGCGGATGGACCGCAAGGTGGACTGGGCCCGGGCGGCGGCCGTCGCGGCCGGCCGCGACCCGGCCGGCCTGGAGTTCCAGTTGCGGATGTTCGACGTACGGGTCACCCACCGCGGGCAGGAGCACCGTTCCACGTCCAGCCATGCCGCCCTGGCCCCGCCGGAGGCGCTGGCCGCGTCGCCCTCGGTGCTGCACGGCAGTGTCGACGAGTGCGTCGACCGGCTGCTGGCGATCCGGGAGCGGTACGGCATCAACTATCTGCACCTGGGCGGCAATCTCGACGCGGCGGCGCCGATCGTCGCGCGGCTGGCCGGGCGCTGACCGGCGCCGTCCGGCCGGGCCGCGCATTGTCGGCGACCACTGGCGCCGGCCGGTGCCGGGCCGGGCGCCGCCGTACGACGGCGGCCTCGATCGATCACCCGATCGGGTAGCCGTGCGGCCGGTTCACGGGCGATTGCCCACGGCGCGCGCCACCACCACCATGGCGACCGCCGACCGGCGACCGGCGGGCAGGCCGGTGACCTCACACAGTAACCGATAGTAACGATCTCGGCACGAGCCGACGGGGCCGGCGCGCCGTCTTCCGCCCCCCCGCCACCGGTCCCCCCGAAGTCCTTTCCGGACAGACCGGAAGACCGTCCACACCGTCCAACCGGCGGATCCGGCGAGCCGAACAACGGCGCGCCGGAACATTCAGGCAATGACGTTCCCCACTCCGTTGAGATCAACACGCATGGTCACTGTACGTTGTCGACGTTCGTACGATTATCAATCGAGCCCGGGATTTTCCGATTCACTTCCGGCGGGTCGACAACATGATGGGGAAGGCGCTGGCCAACGCACTGATCAGGGCGAAAGCGCGACACGCCGGGCCTACCTCGGCATTGGCGCCTTTGGCATAAGTTGACCAAGCGATGGTCGCGGCGACATGGCCGGGTCCGCTCTTGCGAAGCCCCCCGGGGCGTCTGCCAGTATGTCCCAATGCCCCAGCAGCAGCCATCCTCCCTTGCGTTCTTCGAGAACGCGACCTCGCAGCACGACTTCACCGTCGTCCTGCGTGGATACGACCGTGGGCAGGTCGACGACTTCGTCGGCCGCCTAAGCGCCGCGCTCACCCAGGCTCAGCAGGCTCAGGGCGAGGCCGAGCAGCGGATGAACGACGCCCAGCGCCGGCTCCGCCAGGCCGAGCAACGGCTCAACTCGGTCGAGCAGAAGCTCACCGACACCAACAAGCAACTCGAAGAGAACAACCGTCCGACCCTGTCCGGTCTCGGCACCCGGGTCGAGCAGATCCTGCGGTTGGCCGAAGAACAGGCCAACGACCACCGCGGCGAGGCCAAGCGCGAGTCGGAGGGCATCCTCTCGGCCGCCCGCCTCGAGGCCCGCGAGATCACCGACAAGGCCCGCGCCGAGGCCGCCGCGATGAAGGCCACCGCCGAACGCGAGGCGGGCAGCGTGCGCACGGCCGCCGAGCGGGAAGCCGCCGAGGTGCGGGTGCAGGCCCGCCGGGAAGCCGACACCCTGCGCGCCGACGCCGACCGGGAGACCAAGCAGCTCCGTACGGTGACCGCCCACGAGGTCGCCGAACTGAAGTCGACGGTCGAGCGCGAGGTCGCCACCCTGCGGGCCACCGCGGAGCGGGAGATCACCCAGCAACGCGCCAAGGCGGCCCGCGAGGCCGAGGAGAAGCGCGCCGAGGCGACCAAGCTGCTCACCGACGCCCGCGACAAGCGGGACAAGGACCTGCAGGCCCTGGAGCTGCAACTCGCCGAGCGGCGGGAGAAGGCCGAGCGCGAGGAGTCGGAGCGGCACGCCGCCCAGGTCGCGCAGACCCAGAAGATGGTGGCCGAGGCCGAGGAGCGGGCCCGCGCGGCCCAGGACCGGGCCAAGGAGATCGAGCAGCGGGCGGAGGCCCGCCGGATCGAGTCCGAGCGCAGCGCCGCCGAAACCGTCGAGAAGGCGAAGGCCCTGGCCGACAAGACCCTCAGCGAGGCGCGGGCGGAGTCGACCCGCCTGCTCAACGAGGCGCGCACCGAGGCCGAGCTGACCACCCAGGCGGCCCGCCGCGAGGTCGAGGACCTCACCCGGCAGAAGGACGCGGTGACCGCGCAGCTCGGCCAGATGCTCTCCGGCCTGGCCGGCATCGTGCCGACCGTGCAGCCGCCGGGCGACGCCAAGGCGGCCGACGCCAAAGCGGACAAGGAAGACGCGACCGACCGCGTGGCGGCCAAAACGGCCGGCTGATCACCGTATGGCACCCCTCCGAGCAGGCCAACCGCCCGGGCGGGCGCCAGGCGCCAAGGGGCATGGCTGAGCGTTGACGGGCCGCGCCGGGATTCTCCGGCGCGGCCCGTCATTGCGCAAGCCGTTGGAAATACATCACATTCGGCCATTTCAGAAGGAGTTACCTGTGCCACCTCGGGACGGTGTGTATCGCCGCACGGCTGAAGCTCGCGTGTGAGGATGGGTGCATGGCGCACGGCGGAGAACTGTTCAACCTTGGCGGAGATGTGACTACGGAGCCGAGCTTCGAATCGGCCCTGCGGGGCTACGACAAACGGCAGGTCGATCGATACGTAGTCCGCGCGGAGAACGAGATCACCACCCTCGCCGCCGAACGTGAACAGGCGTATACCCAGATCCACACCCTGGCCGGGCAGGTCGAACAGCTACAGCGTGACCTGGCCACGGTCCGTAATCAGGTCGGTGTGGTCGACAAGGTGTCGTTCCGGCACCTCGGCCCGCTCGTCGAGCAGATCATGACCCTCGCCGAGCAGCAGGCCGAGCAGATCCAGGTCGACGCCGCCCAGGAGATCGAGGGGCGTCGGGCCGAGGCCGAACAGGTGCTCAACGACGCCCGTACCCAGGCGGCCGACGCGATCCGCGACTTCGAGCTCGCCCTCGCCGCCCGGCGGGAGGAGGAAGAGCGGACCGACGAGGCCCGCCGCCTGGAGATCGAGGCGTCGATCGCGGCCGCCCGCGAGGAGGCGGTCCGGCTCACCACCGCCAACGAGGAGGCCCGCGCCAAGACCGAGCGCGAGGCCCGCGAGGCGGCCGAGGAGACCGCGCGCTACGTCGCGCAGCAGCGCGGTGAGATCGACACGTACGTGGCGCAGCAGCGGGCCGAACTCGAGGCGCACGTCGAGCGCACCCGGGCGGAGACCCACCAGTACGTCGAGCGCACCCGCGCCGAGACCGACGCGTACGTCCAGCAGGTCCGCACCCAGACCCAGCAGGAGCTGGGCATCTGGCGGGCCAGCGTGGAGCAGGAGATCGCCCAGCGGCAGGCCGTCGGCGACCAGGAGCTGGCTGCCCGGCGGGCCACCGCCGAGCAGGAACTCACGCAGTGGCGGACGGCCACCGAGCAGGAGATCGCGGCGATGCGGGCCGACGCCGAACGGCACGTCGCGCAGCTGCACCGGCAGGCCGACGAGCACGTGGCCAACGCGCGGCGACAGGCGGAGGAATACGCCACCGCCGTCCGCCGGGAGGCCGACGAGCAGGCCACCCTCGTCCGTCGCCAGTCCGAGGAGCACGCCGCGACCGCGCAGCAGCACCTGGCCACGACGCAGCAACTGCTCGCCACGACCCAGCACGAGGCGGCCGTCGCCCGACAGCACCTCGCCGACGTGTCGATGGAGGTGGCGCAGGCCCAGCAGGCGCTCGCCGACATGCGCTCCGCGACGGTGAAGACCCGCCAGGAGTCCGACCAGATGCAGCGCCGGCTGGCCGAGGTGCAGCAGCAGTTGACGGTCGAGCAGGAGCGCCTGCTCGACGCGCAGCGCTCGGCGGGCAAGGCCGAACGCGGCACCGTCGAGGCACAGGCCGAACTCGACCTGGCCCAGGCCCCGAGCGACGGTTCCGCCATCTCGGACCAGACCGTCCTGCTCAAGACGCTGGCGGCCGCCGACGGCACCGAGGCGAACGCCAACGGTGCCCGGCCCGACGGGGCGACGAGCGACGCCGGGGGCCGGGCCGACACCGCTCCGGCCGACGAGGTGACCGACGCCGAGGCGACCCAGGTCATCACGACCGCGAAGAGCCGGGCCAAGACCGACGACACGGCCACCGACCGGGCGATCGCGCAGACCGCGGCCGAGGACAACGCGGCGGCGGACCGCGCCGAGGCCGAGAAGGCGACGGGCGACCGGGCGAAGAGCAACGGGACGCCCAACGGCAGCCGGCCCACGGCCGAACCGACCGCCAACGGCGCGGGGACGCCGGCCGGCGAGGTCGAGGGGGCGGACGACACCGCCCCGCCGGCCACGGAGTCCGACGCCGAGGACACCCAGGTCATCACGGCCACCGTCGCGAGCGGCGGCGACCAGGCCAAGCCGGCGACGAAGGCGGCGGGGAGCACCGACGGCAGGTCGCGGAAGGTGGCGGCCGACAAGTAGCGCCTTGCTGGCCCAGGCCGGCCCGGCCGGTTAGTCTGCGGACCGGGGTGCCCGAAGTGTCCGACCAGCCGGTCGGCCGGGGCGCCCCGGTTCGGGCTTTCGGCATCCTGCCGGGGCGAGACGTCGGGAGGTCCCGGTGCCGGACGACAACCCGGGGCAGACGCCGCCGTCCACACCCGGCGAACCCGCCGGTCCGGCCGACGCCGGTGCCCGCGGGCCGGCCGCCGACAGCGGCCGGCCCGGCGACGCCGCCCGGTCCGCCGACGCCGGCCGCTCCGCCGAGACCGGCCAGTCGGCCGACGCCGCCCGGTCCGCCGAGGCCCGGGTGGCGGATGCCCTGGCGAGCGGGATCGAGAGCCGGTTCGGCAAGCCCGGCCCGCCGCTGCGCCGCAACGCGTTCCTCATCGGGTTCACCGGTGGCCTCGGCCTCATGCTGGCGTACGCGGCGTTCCTCGCCCTGCGCAACGCGGCATCCATGCTGGTCCTGGTCTTCATCGCGCTGTTCCTGGCCATCGGCCTCAACCCCGCGGTCGTACGGCTGCGCAGGTGGGGACTGCCGCACGGGCTCGCGGTGACCGTGGTCGGACTGACCGTCGTACTGCTGCTCTGCGGCGGGGTCTTCGCCCTCGTGCCACCGGTCGTCACCCAGTCCAGCCAGTTCATCGAGCAGCTGCCGTCCTATGTGGAGCAGTTGCGGCGCAACGACACCGTCAACGAACTCGTCGAGCGCTACGACGTGATCGAGAAGGTCCAGGCCGCCGCGAACGCCGACACCATCGGCCGGGCCCTCGGCGGCGTCTTCGGCGGCGCCCGGTTCATCTTCGGCACCGCGTTCAACGTGCTGACCGTGCTGGTGCTGACCATCTACTTCATGGCCACCTTCGAGCGGCTGAAGCGGTTGGCGTACGCGCTGGTGCCGGCCTCCCGGCGGGAGCGGGTGCAACTCATCGGCGACGAGATCCTGACCAAGGTCGGGGCCTACCTGGTGGGTGCCCTGTCGATCGCGGTTCTCGCCGGCGTCAGCGCGTACGTCTTCGCCACCATCGTCGGTCTGGCGTACCCGTTCGCGCTGGCCGTCGTGGTCGCGGTCTGCGACCTGATCCCGCAGATCGGCGCCACCCTCGGCGCGGTCATCGTCAGCCTGGTCGGCTTCGCCATGTCGCTGCCGGTCGGCATCACCTGCGTCGTCTTCTTCGTCGTCTACCAGCAGATCGAGAACTACCTCATCTATCCGAAGGTGATGCGCCGGTCGGTGAAGGTCAGCGACGTGGCCGCCATCGTCGCCGCCCTGCTCGGTGTCGCCCTCGTCGGCGTCATCGGTGCGCTGATCGCGATTCCGGCGGTCGCCGCGGTGCAACTCGTCCTGCGTGAAGTCGTCCTGCCCCGGCAGGAGTCCCGCTGATTTTGGCCCATAGTTCAACCGCCGCGGGGTTGTGAGCCGTCGTCGCGGACTTGTATGGTTCAGCGGGTTTGGGCAGCACAGCGTCCGTCGGGAGGCCCGGCGGCAGACCCGCCCGACCGCTCGACTGGTCGGCGCCGGGCGACCCGGTGCCACGGCAGCCCGGCGGAGCCCCGGCCCGCCCACCGAGCCACACGTCGAGCGGCGCCGATCGCGACCTCAGGGAGAATCGTGACCCACACCGCCGCGATGCCCGTCGAGGTCAGGCAGCCGCCCCCGGGCCGACGGCCACGCCGGCACCGCGCCAAACGGCCGCCGTTGCTCGTCGTCATCGGACTGTGCGTGGCCGTCGTGGCCGCGGCCGGCTACACGGCCTGGACCTTCCTCGCTCCCGAAGACCGCGGCGCACCGCTCGTCATCACCGAGCCGGGCAAGCTGGTCGCCGACCAGACCATCGAACGGCCGATCGAGGTCGCCGCCGACAACGTCACCATCCGCGCCGTCGTGCTGAACGCGGGTGGTTCGGCCGCCCTGCGGATCCGCGACGGCGTGCGGGGCACCGTGATCGAGGACACCGAGATCCGGTGCACCACCCGGGACACCGACGGCATCGTCCCCGGTGGCTACACGGCGCTGCGGGTCAGCACCTACGGCTGCCGGGAGCCGTACGCCCAGACGCCGGAGGCACCCGCGGTCATCGCCGACTCCCGGCACGACGGCCAGCCGTACGGGGCCGAGGCCGCACCGCCCACCGCCGGCCCGACCCCGAGTGGCCCCGGCGGCGCGGGATTCCTCGGCGCCGCCCCGAGCGCCTCCCCTTCCCCGTCGGCCAGCCGGTCCGCCGGCTCCGGCGCGGTCACGCTGCCGTCGTCGTGGCCGAACGAGCGCAACACCGGCGTGCCCGCCGGCACCCGGCTCACCAACTCCGGCTCGCTGGAACTGAAGAAGGACGGGCAGGTCGTCTCCGGCCTGAACATCAACGGCTGCGTCGACGTACGCGCCAAGAACGTCACCATCCGCAAGTCCAAAATCAACTGCGACCGCAGCACGTACTCGATCCGCACCTACGACACGACCGTCAACCTCGTCGTCGAGGACGTCGAGATCAACGGCGGCGGCCAGAACTCGGCCGCGGTCTGCTGCGGCAACTACACCCTGCGCCGGGTCAACATCCACAACGTGATCGACGGCCCCCGGCTCGGCTCCCGGGTGACCATCGTCGACTCCTGGATCCACGACCTGGCCCGGGCCAGCGGCTCGCACAACGATGCGTTGCAGACCACCGGCGCCAGCAACATCGTCGTCCGGCACAACCGCCTGGACACCTACCGGGCGAGCACCGGCGACCCGTTCAACGCCTGCCTTATGGTCGGCTCTACGACGGGGCCGCAGGTCAGCAACCTGACCTTCGAGGACAACTACTGCAACGGCGGCAACTACTCGATCAACATCCGCGACGACACGAACGCGTCCAACGTGGTGTTCCGCCGCAACGTCTTCGGCCGCGACTTCCGCTACGGCGTGGTCGCCCGGCACAACCATCCGGGCGTCACCTGGGAGTCCAGCAACGTCTACCTGGACAACAAGCAGCCGGTCGTCACCGACTGACCACGCCCGCGCCCGGTGACCGGCGCCCGGGCCAACGGTGGGGGGCCGCCGGCCCAGGCCGCGGTTCGAACCGACGCCCGGGCCGGCGGTTCGGGCCGGCGGTTCGGGCCGGCGGTTCGGGCCGGCGGTTCGGCGACGGTGCGGCCACGGTCGGCGGCCGGCTCGTACTCAGGGGCCGGCCGTGGTCGGGACGTGACGTGACGTGACGGTCAAGGTCGCGCTTCCCGCCGCCTGCACGGGGCGCAGCATTCCGGCCCGGCGGGACGGCCGGTGATACCCGGCGCGCTCGGTCCCTCGTTCGCGCCGCCACCCGTCGGGACCCGGCGGGCACATCACTGTTCGGCTCCACAGCGAATTCGGCGTATCCACAGCGAATTCGCTGTGGCCAGTGAAAGCAGTACCCGACACCGCCGAGCCCGGTGGTCAGCCGCGCCCCGGTCAGGTCCGAGCCGTCGTTCTCCGCAGGCCGACCCCGTCGACCTTGGACAAATCACGCGACAATCCAGACAGAAGACCCACGACGAGCCCTTGATCGGCCCAGTGGGGGAACCCCGCGCCCCACGGCCCGCGCCCCACGGCCACGGCCCGCGACCCACTGCCCGCAGCCCGCGACCCGCCGGCCACGGGCGGGCGGGGCGGACGGGGCTGTGGGTGCGGGTACGGGGCGGTCAGTCCATGGGGGTGAGGGTGGCGCGGGTGCGCAACTGCTTGCGGCGGACGCGGCGCAGCGTGCCGACCGTCGACTGCAACTTTTCCTTCGTCGACAGGTTGTGCCGCCACATGGTCGCCATCGGCAGGTGCTTCAGGCGTGGGGTCATCAGACCCGCCGCCCGCAACGTCACCAGGCGGCCCCAGACGGCTCCCCGGGCCCGCAGCAGGTTCGGCTGCGAGGCGGGCAGGATGCGCGGCTCGACCGGCTCCAGGACGAGGGCACCGGCGGCGATGGCGGCCTCGACGAGACGTACGCCCCGCTCGGTGCGGGCCAGGACCAGTGAGCGACCCGGGTCTCCGTCGGTCGGGCGGTACCAGGGGTCACCGACGGCGACGTCGGCGAACTCGCCGGTGTGGTCGGCACACAGGTAGCAGCGCCACTGCCGGTGCTTCTGCAGGATGTCGCCCCACGACTGCTCGTAGGTGAGCTTGCGCTCCTGCCCCGGCGGGTCGTCGACCAGGCGGGTCCGGGCGTGCCCGGGCCAACCGTTGCCCCGGTAGTGCACCGACTCGATCTGCCCGGGGTCGTCCACGCCGAGCGCCTTGAGCATCTCCAGGGTGCCCTGCGTCGTCGGGGTGCCCGCGCAGAAGACCGCGATGGTCAGCCCGACCTTGGCGTCCAGGGCCGGCCGGACCTGCCGGGCCATCCGTACGGCGGCGACGTCGCAGGGCTTGCCGATGAAGACGCTCGGCGCGGGGGCCGACTCGATCAGGTCGAGCCGGTCGCAGGGGCTGGCCGGGGCGTACCGGGAGCCGGCGTTGGCGAGCAGGTCGTCGCGGCCCAGGGAGTATTTGGTCTCGTTGAGGTAGGGCACGTCCTTGCGGGCGCCGATGTGCAGCGCGCCGGCCATGCCCTGCCGCTCGATGCAGAAGGCGGCCAGCGCGGTCGCCACTCCCCCGCTGGAGCCGGCGAACCTGATCTGCGGGTCGGCGGCGTACCCCTCCCAGATGGCCCGGACCGGCCCCCATGCCGCGCGCAGTTCGGCGATCTCGCCGGGCGCGGCCCGCTCGGTGTCGTGCTCCAGCCGTACGCCGGGGCAGCAGGCGACCGCGGCGGCGGCACCGGCGCCGTCGCGGGCGACCGGGGTGATCGGCAGCGGGCGGCGGCCGTACTCGAGCACGTCGACCATGCGTACCTCGTCGGGCGCGAGGTAGGCGCAGACACCGCAGCCGGTGCAGAGCTTGTGGTCGGCGACGTCGTGGACGGTCTGCGGCTGGGGCATCAACGGGCTCCGGCGGTGCTGCGGTTGGCGTGTTCGGTGCGGGCCAGGGCGACGATCTCGTCCATCTGCTCACCGGCGCGGCGGATCGCGACCGGGGTGCGTTCGGCGAGTTCGGCGGCTGTCTCGGCCCGGCTCGTCCAGGATCGCCACAGGGCGTCGAGCAGGTCGTCGTCGCCGAGTTCGCGGGCGTCGGCGACGTGGCGCTGCTGACCGACGCTGGCGAAGACGCCGCGGGCCTTGAGGCTGTAGGCGAGGATCGCCGCTGGTACGGCCGACGACAGCGCGGCGATGGTCGCGTGCATCCGCATGCCGCAGAACCAGGTGGTCTGCCGGATGACCCACTTCGCCTGGTGCGGGTCGAGGCCGGGCGGCGTGATCATCACCCGGTCGCCGTGCCGGGCGCTGAGGGCGGCGTGCAGGCGCTCGCTGGCGGCGGTGTCGTCGTCGGTGCCGCCGGGGGTCCGCACGTGCGGCACGATGACGATCCGGGCGTCCGACTCGTCGAGGAGGCGTTCGCAGAGGCGCTGGGCGACCAGTCCGCTGTCGGCGGCGAGCCCGAACTGGGCGGCGCCCTCGGCGCGCACCATCAGCCCGCTGACGTTGATGCCGACGACCGGCCCGGGTACGGCCGCGAACCAGGTCGCCAACTGCTCGTGGGCCGGCTCGTCGGGTTCGCGGGGTTCGAGGCCGAACGCCACGTCGACGCCCTCGCGGTGGCGGGCCGGGTCGAGGTCGGCGCCGAGCAGCTCGCCGAGCGCGGCGTAGCTCTCCGGGTCGCGGGCCCAGGCCATCGCCGCCCCGCGGACGAGGCTGACCGCCTCGGCGCGGACCCGGGTCGACTTGAACGGCCCGTACGTCTGCGGCAGGAAGACCAGCGGGCGCCGGCGCAGCAGGGTGAGCCGCTTGGGCCAGGCGACGGTCCGGAAGCGGTGCTCGCCGTAGATGTCGCTGAAGCTGTCGCCGCCGCTGACGTCGAGCACCACGTCCGCGGCGTCGATCTTGGCGATGCCGCTGTTGCCGAGCCCGCCGAGGGCGGCACTGACCCGCATGTTGAGGTAGGACTCGGGCCGGTGGTAGCGGCGCGAGTGCCGGGCGCCGGCCAGGCCGATCGGCACCGGCCGCCCTCCGACGTACGCCCGCCCGGTCCGCTGCCCCCAGCCGTCGTCGAAGACGGTGACCTCCGCGGCCGGTTCCCGGGTCAGCAGCCCGCCCAGGGTGGCGGCGCGCAGCGCGCCGACGCCGAGGTTGAGATGTGATCCGGGTACACCGAACAGGCAGGCCGACAGCGGGCTCCCACCGTCGATTCGCTCGCTCATCCCGCCGCCACGCTCCGCTCGCTCACAGCTCGATCACCGCTTTCTCGCACCGGAACGCCTCGGCGTACCGGGATCTGCATTCGATGCCGCGCAGTCGGGCCAGTCCGAGGAAGACCTCGTCGTCCCACCAGTCCCGGTCCTTCTGCGACGGGAAACTGGAGTGCAGCAGTTCAACCTTGCGGCGGGCCCGCTCTTCGCTGAGCGGCAGGTAAAAGTTACGCCGTCCGAGGTCGCCGTCCCACTTCGGGATCTCGTAGTGCAGCACCGGCGCGGCCCGGAACGACGTCGTCACGAGTTCGGCCAGCGTGCGGTGGTCCTGGTGGGCGTCGTCGGTGCCGGGGGCGACGACGAGGTCGGCGCCGAACGTCCGCGCGGTCTCGTCGACGATCCGTTTCGCGTCGCCCCACCGGGCGGGTACCCGGCCGTCCGGCAGGTCGTGCAGCGCGAAGCTCAGCTCGGCACCGGCCAGGAAGGCGGTGGCCGCCGCCCGCGCCTCGGCCTGGCGGTCGGGGCTGCCGGTGAGCAGTACGTAGTGCACCCGCAACCGCGGATTGGCGGCGGCGAGGCCGAGCAGCAGCCCGCCGGCGCCGATCTCGATGTCGTCGGGGTGTGCGCCCAGCAGCACCACCCGGCGTATCCCGGTCAGGCGCAGGCCCGGCATCAACGGCTCAACGCGGGGGCGCCGGGCGACGAGAGCAGGGCGCTGGCGGCACCGCCGCCGTTGCGGTTGCCGTCCCAGAGCATCCAAGGGCAGCGGCCGGCGTGGTAGAGCTCCTCGAGTTCGGCCCGGTCCTTGAACGTGTCGGCGGCCCGCCAGAACCCGGTGAACCGCTGGGCGAGCAGCCGGCGCTCGGGCAGCAGCCGCTCGAACGCGTGCGGCACCATGTCCTCGCCCTCGCGCAGCGCGGAGAAGATCTCCGGGCGCAGGACGAAGTAGCCGCCGTTCTCCCACTGCATCAGCTCGCGGATCGGCCGTACCCGGGTGACCTGGTCGTCGTCGGTGATGTCGATGACGTGGTGGGTCGACTGCACCGGTACGGCGAGCAGGCTGGCGGTGGCCGTCGAGGCCCGGAACCGCTCGATCATCTCCGGTAGCGGCGCGTCGGTGAGGGTGTCGGCGTAGTTGGCGAGGAACATCGGCTCGTTCTCGACGTGCTTGCGGACCCGCATCAGCCGCTCGCCGATGGTGGAGTTGAGCCCGGTGTCGATGAACGTGATGTTCCAGTCGGTGATGTCGGAGGAGAAGAGCCGTACGTCGCGACCGCCGCGGGCCAGCGTGAAGTCGTTGGAGAGGGTCTCGTCGTAGTGCAGGAAGTAGTCCTTGACGGCGGCGGCGCCGTAGCCGAGGCAGAGCACGAAGTCGGTGTGGCCGAAGTGCGCGTAGTAGCGCATGACGTGCCAGAGCAGCGGCCGGTCGCCGATCATCGCCATCGGCTTGGGCGCCGACGCGGCACCCTCCCGCATCCGCATGCCGAGGCCACCACAGAACAGGACGACCTTCATCACACCACCTCGAGGGCCGGGATCGGGAAGACCAGCCGGCCGCCCCATTCCCGTACGTACGAGAGTTGCTGGGAGATCTCGGTGCGCAGGTTCCAGGGCAGCACGAGCACGTAGTCGGGCCGGTCCTGTGCGATGCGCTCCGGCGCGTTGATCGGGATGTGTGTGCCCGGCAGGAACAGGCCCTGCTTGTAGGTGCTCCGGTCGACGGTGTATTCGAGCAGGTCGGACCGGATGCCGCAGTGGTTGAGCAGGGTGTTGCCCTTGCCCGGGGCCCCGTAGCCGACCACCCGCTTGCCCTCGGCACGGGCGTTGAGCAGGAACTCGACGAGATCGCGCTTGATGTCGAAGACCGCCTCGGCGAAACCGCGGTGCCCGTCGACGGTGTGCAGCCCCGCCTCGGCCTCGGCCTCCAGCACCGACTTGACGTTGCTGGACGGTTCACCGGCCGCCGCCGCGTGCCGGGCGTGCACCCGCAGCGACCCGCCGTGTGTCGACAGTTCCTCGACGTCGACGGCGACCAGGTCGGCGGTGGCCAGCGCCCGCTGCGCGGTGAGCAGCGAGAGGTACTGGTAGTGCTCGTGGTAGATGGTGTCGTACTGGCGGCGCTCGATGAGCCGCAGCAGGTGCGGGAACTCCAGGGTGATCAGCCCGTCCGGCTTGACCAGGGCGGCCAGCCCGGCGGTGAAGCCGACCAGGTCGGGCACGTGGGCGTAGACGTTGTTGCCGGCCACCAGGTCGGCGCGGCCGTACTCGGCGGCGAGCGCGGCGCCGGTCTCCGCCCCCAGGAAGTGCACCCGGGTCCGTACGCCCTTGGCGTTGGCGACCTCGGCGATGTTGGCGGCCGGCTCGACGCCGAGCACCGGTACGCCCCGGGCGACGAAGTGCTGGAGGAGGTAGCCGTCGTTGCTGGCGACCTCGGTCACCAGGCTGTCCGGGCCGAGGCCGAGCGTGTCGGCCATCGTGTCGGCGTAGCGCTTGGCGTGTGCCACCCACGAGTCGGAGAAGGACGAGAAGTAGGCGTAGTCGGAGAAGATGTCCTCCCCGGGCACGTATGCCGGGAGCTGGACGAGCAGGCAGCTCGGGCAGATCCGGACGTGCAGCGGGTAGAAGGTCTCCGCGGAGTCGAGCCGTTCGGCCGGCAGGTAGCTCTCGCAGAGGGGCGACATGCCCAGGTCGACGAAGGTCTCGGTCAGCGCCGTGGCGCACAGCCGACATTCGGCAACGGTCATTGAGCTTCCCCCACGCGTATGCGGATGTCGGTCGAGGCGTTCCGTGGTGTGGGCGCACCCGACGCTGCCGTCGGGTCCGGGCCCAGGGGCACCGCCGGCTCCCGGGCGCGGGACGCCGGCGCGCCGTCCCCGACGCGCGTCTGGCAAACGCTAGCCAGAGCGCCTCCCACCAGGGCACTTGAGTAAGAAGTCTGACACTCTTCGGCCCGGTCACCGCACCCCTCATAGACTCGGCCTCCCACACCCGAAGACACTGCGGGGGCTTTGCCATGCGCGTTCTCGTGACCGGTCACCACGGCTACATCGGCAGTGTGCTGACGCCGATGCTCACCGCCGCCGGCCACGAGGTCGCCGGGCTCGACATCGACCTGTTCGCCGACTGCCTGATCGGTCCCGCCCCGGCGGAGGTGCCGGCCGTACGGGTGGATCTGCGCGACGTCACGGCGGAACACCTGGCCGGTTTCGACGCGGTGCTGCACCTGGCGGCGCTGTGCAACGACCCGATCGGCAACCTCAACCCCGAGTTGACGTACGACATCAACCACCGGGCCACGGTGCGGCTGGCCGAAGCGGCGAAGGCCGCGGGGGTGACGCGCTTCCTGTTCTCCTCGTCGTGCAGCCTCTACGGCGCCGGCCTGGACGACCGGCCGCTGGACGAGAACGCCGGCTTCGCCCCGGTGACGCCGTACGGCGAGTCGAAGATCCTGTCCGAGCAGGGGCTGGCCGGCCTCGCCGACGACGACTTCTCCCCGGTGTCGCTGCGCAACGCGACCGCGTACGGCTTCTCGCCCCGGCTGCGCGGCGACCTGGTCGTCAACGACCTGGCCGCGCACGCGCTGCTGACCGGCGAGGTACGCCTGCTCTCCGACGGGTCGGCGTGGCGGCCGCTGGTGCACATCGAGGACATCTCGGCGGCGTTCCTGGCGCTGCTGGAGGCGCCCCGCGAGGTGGTGCACGGCAAGGCGTACAACATCGGGCAGACCAGTGAGAACTACCTGATCCGGGACGTCGCCGAGGTGGTGGCCGAGGTGGTCCCGGGCTCGACCGTGACGTTCGCCGGCGGGGCGTCGGCCGACGCCCGCAACTACCGGGTGAGCTGCGACCTGGTCGCCGCCGAGGTGCCCGGTTTCCAGCCGGGCTGGACGGTCCGCAAGGGCGTCGAGGAACTGGTCGAGGCCTACCGGCGGCACGGGCTGACGATCGAGGACTTCCGCGGCGAGCGGCACCAGCGGCTGCGCCGGATCCAGTCGCTGCAGGGTGCCGGTCGGCTCGACGGCGAACTGCGCTGGACCGCCGGCGGCACGGCATGACCGGGACGGCCTGTCACGCCTGCGGGGCCGCCGAACTGGTCCCGTTCGCCGACCTGGGGACAATCCCGGTCTTCTGCGGGGTGCACTGGGCCAGCCGCGACGAGGCGCTGGCGTCGCCGCTCGGCGAGATGCGGCTGGCCTACTGCCCGTCCTGCGCGTACGTGCGCAACGTGGCGTTCGACCCGGCCGCACTGGTCTACGACACCACGATGGACACCAACCTGCACCACTCACCGGCGTTCCAGACGTTCTCCGCCGAACTGGTCCGGCATCTCGCCGACCGCTACCCGCTCAAGGGCGCGACCGTGCTCGACGTCGGCTGCGGGCAGGGCGAGTTCCTGCGTGAGCTGTGCCACGTCTCCGGCGCCCGCGGGCACGGCTACGACGCGATGTACGCCGGCCCGGTCGGCGAGGACCCGTCGGGCGCGGTGTTCCACTCGACCCACGCCCCGCTCGACGACTCGACTCCGGCGTTCGACTTCGTCACCTCGCGGCACTGGTTCGAGCACCTCGACGACCCGTACGGCTTCCTGGTCCGGCTCCGCGAACTCGCCGGCGACCGCACCGTCCACGGCTACATCGAGGTTCCCGACGCCTGCTACGACCTGGCCACCGCCGGCTGGGAGGTGATCTACCCGCACGTGTCGTACTTCGACGCGTACGCGCTGCGGTCGATCGTCGAGCGGGCCGGCTGGCGGGTCGAGGCGACCGGGCCGCTGTTCTCCGGGATGTTCCGGTTCGTGGAGTTCTCCGTGAACGCCGACGGGCCGCCCCGGTCCGACGCGCCGCTGCCCGACACCGCCGACCGGGACCGGCAACTCACGTCCATCGCCGGCTTCGCCGACCGCCACCACGCCGAGCGCGACCACTGGCGCACCACCATCGACCGACTGATCGCCGAGGGTGACCGGCCGGTGCTGTGGGGTGCCGGCTCCCGCGGCGTACAGTTCCTGCACCTCGCCGACCCCGACCACCGGCTCGCCGCCGTCGTCGACGTCAACCCGCGCAAGTGGGGGCGCTACCTGCCGGTCACCGGGCACGAGGTCACCGATCCGGCGACGCTCGCGGAACTGGGCACCGGGTCAGTGATCATTACGAATCCGGCATACCGTAAGGAGATCACCGCCACCTTGCGCCAGCTCGGCGTGACCGCCCAACTGCTGGTCGCCTGAGACCGGAGGAAGACGATGCCCGGCACCCCTCGCGTCACCATCGGTGTCCCCGTCTACAACGCCGAGCGTTACCTCATCGGCTGCCTCGACGCGCTGCTCGCCCAGGACTACCACGACTTCGAGGTCGTGATCAGTGACAACGCCTCGACCGACCGCACCTGGGAGATCTGCCAGCGCTACGCCGCGATCGATCCGCGCATCCGGGTCTACCGCAACCCGCAGAACCTCGGCGGTCACGCCAACTTCGCCCGGGTCGCCGAACTGGCCCGTGGCGAACTGTTCAAGTGGGCGGCGTACGACGACGTGTGCCTGCCGGGACACCTCGGCGCCTGCGTCGCCGCCCTCGACGCGGCCGGGCCGGAGACGGTGCTCGCCTATCCCCGGACGCTTCTCATCGACGAAGAAGGCGAAACAATCGGCCCGTACGCTGACCTCATGGACCTGCGCCACCACCGCCCCTGGCGGCGGGTCGCCGCGGTGGCGTCGCACATCAGCCTCTGCCACGCCCACTTCGGCGTCTTCCGGCTCGAAGCGTTGCGCCGCACCGGCATGATCCGCCCCTACCTGTCGTCGGACTACACGCTGATGGCCGAGGTGGCCGCCCTGGGTGAGATCCACGAGGTCGACCAGCCGCTGTTCATGCGCCGGGTGCACGGCGCCTCGACGCGGCAGGCCAAGGACAGCAACGCGACGGACGCCAGCGCCTGGTTCGCCCCCCAGGGTGGGCGCACCTCCGGCGCGCCCCGGATGCGGATGCTGGGCGAGACCCTGCGCGTGCTCGCCACCGCCGACGCGCCGCGTTCGACCCGGCTGGCCAACGCCAGCGCGTTCCTCACCGCCTGGTCGGTGCGCCGGGTCCGGGTACGGTTCGGACGGTGGCGCCGCCAGCTGGTCCGGCACCCCGCTCCCGCGACAGCACGCGGCAGCGTCTGGTGACCAACGCGAGTCCGTCCGGCACCGTCGAGGCGGCGCCGGTCCAGTCCGGTCCACCGCCGAAGTCCAAGGTAGGGTCCGCGATCGGCTGGTCGTACGTCCTGACCGCCGGTCGGGTCGGCTCCTCGGTGGTCGTCACGTTCCTGCTGGCGATGCTGCTCGGCCCCGACGAGTTCGGCATCCTGGCGATGGCACTGGTCTTCGTGACCATCGCCCAGACGATCCTCCAGCAGGGGCTGGTGTCGGCGATCGTCCAGCGCGACAAGCTGACCGGCGCCCACCTCGACGCCGCGTTCGGGGTGCTGGCCATCGCCGGCTTCGGCGTCGCCGCCCTCGCCGCCGCCCTGAGTCCGGTCTGGTCCCTGATCAACCGGGAGCCTCGGCTCACCGTGGTCTGCGTCGCGCTCGCCCCGCTCGTCGTCATACAGGGGCTGGCCATCGTGCCGGAGGCGGTGCTCCGCCGCGAGCTGCAGTTCCGGGCCGTCGCGATCCGTACCCTGGTCGCCGCGCTCGTCAGCGGCGTGGTCGGGATCGCGCTCGCCCTCGCCGGTGCCGGCATCTGGGCGCTGGTCGCCCAGCAGTTGGTCAACGCCCTCATCGGTCTGGTCGTGCTCTGGGTCGTCTGCCCCTGGCGACCGAGCCGGCGCATCCGGTTCGGTGCCATCCGCGAGTTGTGGACGTTCTCGCTGCACTCCGCCAACGCCGGGCTGGGCGTCATGCTCAGCAACCGTGCCGACCTCATCTTTACCGGGATCTTCTTCGGCCCGATCGCCACCGGCATCTACCGGCTGGCCGCCCGGCTGCCCGACATGCTGGTCGACGTGACGGTCCGATCGCTTCAGCAGGTGGCGTTGCCGTCGCTGTCCCGGCTGCAGAACGACCGGGCCGCCTTCGCCGCCCACCTCACCCAGCTCCAGCATCTCGGCGCCATCGTCGGGCTGCCCGTACTCGGGGTCCTGGCCGCCACCGCCGGGCCGCTGGTCGGCTTCCTCGGCCCGCAGTGGGCCGGCACCGAGGTCCCGTTGCAGGTGCTCTGCCTGTTCGGCGCGGTCAACGTCTACGGGGTGCTGCTCGGTCCCGCGTTGCAGGCGATCGGCCAGCCGGGCAAGCTCGCCGCGATCTCGTGGACCCGGGGCCTGCTCGGGGTGGCCACCTTCGCCGTGCTGGGCACCCTGTTCACCAGCGGCAACCCGGCGGCGCAGGCCACCGCGATCGGCATTGCCGGGGTGGGCCTCCAGGTCGTGGTCAACGCGGTGTCGATCTGGGTCACCGTACGTCGGGCAGCCGGTGCCTCGGTGCTGCGGTTCCTGCTGCCGACGCTGCCGGCGGTGGTCGCCGCGACGGCTGCCGCGCTGGTTCCGTACGCCGTCAACCGGCTCGGTGTCGACGAGCTGCCCCCGCTGGCGGGTGTGGTGGTGATGGGCGCGGTCGGCGGCCTGACCGCCGCGGCGATCCTGTGGACCACCGACCGGCGCGTACGCGCCCTGGTCCGCAAACGCCTCCCCCGCCGCCGCCCCCTGGCCCCCGCCCAGTAGCCCTTCTTCCCTCTCCCCTTCTCCCGCCCGCCCCACCCCACCCCCCAAGATCCGCGTGATCAGGGAGTAAGCCGGGCGTGTTGTCGGCGTGGCGGACGAAATACTCCCTGATCACGCGGATCTTGCGCGGGCGGGGTGGGTGAGGCCTGGGCGACGCCGGTCCTTGATCCCGGTGATCAGGGACTCTGTCGCACGGCACGCCGACGCCACGCCGGACTTGGTCCCTGATCACGCGGATCTTGGGGCGGGGCGGGTGGGCGGGGGACGGGGAGAGCAAGGAAGACGGTGGCCCCCAGCCCGGAGGGCTGGGGGCCACCGTCTGGGGTGGTGCGGGTCAGGACTGGGGGCGGAAGATGATCGCGGTGTTGTCGGCGAGGGCCGGCTCGTTGAACGAGTGCTGCACCGCCTGCGTACCCGCGTGGTTCTCGATCCCGACCGTGGCACTGTCACCACGCTCACGCGTCTTGCTCGGCGCCAGACTCTCGTAGTTGAACACGATCTCACCAGACACCGACAACGACACCTGAATCGTCACCCGAGCCGACGACGAACCGTACTGACCATGGTTGAACCACTCCAACACGAACCTACGGTCCGCGCCGCTACCGACCACCGCACTACGCACCACCGTGTCCGCCCGCACCACGAGGTCGTCCCAGAACGGATAGACCCCGGTGTTCGGCGCGGTGGTGTCCGGAATCGGGCCGTTGATCGGCTGCGCCCCGCCCGGGTCCTCGAAGCTGAGGAACCCGTTGCTGGACACCCACGCCGACGTGTACGTCTGCCCGTAGAACGGGAACGCGAACGGCAGGTCGATCCGCTCCACCGAGTCGTCACCGGTCAACGGAATCGGCGTACCACCCGACACCGGCGTGTACGGCCGGGACTCCGTCGACCTGGTGTACGAACCACCGCCGCTGGCCGGCGGCGGGGTGGTGGCCGGCGGTGGCTCGCTGGTGGGTGGTGCCGTCGTCGGTGCGGTCAGCGCCAGGTTGGTGGTGTGGGCACCGGCGGCGGCAACCGTCACCGTGGCCGAGGCGGTGCGCCCGCCGTCCGCCGCGGCGGCGACGGTGTACGTCCCGGGCGGCACCGAACCGATCGTGTAGCTGCCGGTGGCCGTGGTCGTCGCGGCCCGCCCGCCGGGGTTCAGCGTCACCGCGGCCCCCGCGACCGGCGTACCGCCGCTGGTGACCACGCCGGAAACCGTGCCGGTGGTGGCCGGCGTCGGGTCGACCGGCGGCTGGTTCGTCGGCCCCTGGCCGCCGCTGGACGGGGTGAAGATGATCGCGGTGTTGTCGGCGAGGGCCGGCTCGTTGAACGAGTGCTGCACCGCCTGCGTACCCGCGTGGTTCTCGATCCCGACCGTGGCACTGTCACCACGCTCACGCGTCTTGCTCGGCGCCAGACTCTCGTAGTTGAACACGATCTCACCAGACACCGACAACGACACCTGAATCGTCACCCGAGCCGACGACGAACCGTACTGACCATGGTTGAACCACTCCAACACGAACCTACGGTCCGCGCCGCTGCCGGCGACCGCACTACGCACCACCGTGTCCGCCCGGACGACCAGGTCGTCCCAGAACGGGTAGACGGCGGCGTTGGGTGCCGACGCGTCGGGGATCGGCCCGTTGATCGGCTGGCCGTTGCCCGGGTCCTCGAAGCTGAGGAACCCGTTGGCGGAGATCCACGCCGAGTTGTAGCTGTGCCCGTAGAACGGGAACGCGAACGGCAGGTCGATCCGCTCCACCGAGTCGTCACCGGTCAACGGAATCGGCGTACCACCCGACACCGGCGTGTACGGCCGGGACTCCGTCGACCTGGTGTACGAACCACCACCGCTGCCCGGCGGCGGCGTGGTGGGCGGCGGCGTGGTCGCCGGCGGGGTGGTGGGCGGCGGGGTCGGCGTCGGGGTCGGGTTGGTCGGCCCGGTCAACGTGAGGTTGGCCGTGTGCGTGCCGCCGGCGGTGACCGTGACCGAGCCCGAGCCGGTCAGTCCGCCCGGCCCGGTGCCGGTGACGGTGTACGACCCGGCCGGGACCGAGCCCAGGGTGTAGCTGCCACCCGCGGCCGTGCTCGCGGTGAGGTTGCCGGGGTTCAGTGTCACGGTCGCGCCGACCACCGGTGCGCCGTTGCTGGTGACCACGCCGTTGACGGTGCCGGTGACCGGCGGCGGGTCGGTCGGGCCGCCACCACCGGGCGGGGTGATGACGATCGCGGTGTTGTTGGCGAGGACCGCCTCGTTGATCGAGTACTGCAAGGCGATCGTGCCGGTGCCGTTCTCGATCCCGACGGTGGCGGAGTTGCCCAGTTCACGGGCGCCGCCGAGGTCGGCGTAGTTGAAGGTGATCCGGCCGGACTCCTCCATCAGCACCTGGAACGTCAACCGGGCCGACGAGGAGCCGTAGAGGCCGATGTTGCGCCACTCGACGTTGAAGCGGCGGTTGGGGGCGGTGCCGGTCACCGCCGTACGGACGGTCGAGTTGTCCCGGGCCCACAGGTCGTCCCAGAACGGGTAGATGGCGGCGTTGGGCGCTGACACGTCCGGGATCGGGGTGTTGACGCCCCACGAGCCGTTCGGGTCGAGGAACGACAGCTTGCCGTTGACGTCGATCCAGGCGGCGTCGTACGTCTCGCCGTAGAACGGGAAGGCGAACGGCAGGTCGACCCGGGTGATGGCGTCGTCGCCGGCCAGCGGCAGCACGGTGTCGTCGGCGGGCACGATCGCCCGCCCGGTCACCGTGTCGCAGGTGTAGCCGAAGGTGTCCGCGCACGAGCCGGAGCCGCTGTAGGTGGCCGTGTAGGTGGTGGGGACGGCCGGCGCGGTGATGACGTGGGTCTGTGCCCCGCCGTCCGACCACTCCTCGAAGGTGAACGTCGAACTGCCGGCGGTCTGCGGCGTGGGCGCGCTGATCGTGTTGGTCGAGCCGACGATGACCTCACGGACCACCGGCGTGCTGAACGGTGCGCCGTTGTGGTTCAACTCCAGCCCGCCGGGGGTGGTGGCCAGGGTCAGGTTGACCGTCTTCGGGTCGATCCGGGTGGTGGTGCTGGAGGTCAGGCCGCTGCTGTCGGTCGCGGTCAGCGTCAGTTCGAGGTGCGACGGGTATTCGTGGTCCGGCGCGACGAACGTGCCGGAGTCGACGCCCTCCGCGCTCTGCACGTGGTGGGTGTGGCAGTCGTCGGCGGAGTAGCAGTGCCGGTTGATCAGCTGCCAGGACAGCGACGACGCGGGCAGCGTGCCGTCCTGCGGGTCGGTCGCGTGGCCGGAGAAGGAGACCGTCTCGCCGACCTCCCAGCGCAGCGCGGTGGTCGGCGAGTCGATGACCGGTACCGGCGCGTCGGTGCCGACGAAGATCTGCAGGGTCTCGGTGTCGACCGCCCCGGCCATGTCGGACACCCGCAGCCGGGCGGTGTGGGTGCCGGTCGTGGTGTAGGTGTGGGTCGCGGTCGGACCGCTGGCGTCGAACGTGCCGTCGTCGGTGAAGTCCCACTGGTAGGTGAGGATGTCGCCGGCGTCGGGGTCGGTGGTGTTGCTGGCGTCGAACGAGACCGTGAGCGGCGCGTTGCCCGAGGTCGGGTTCGCGGTGAACGCGGCCTGCGGGGGCAGGTTGCCGGAGCTGTAGTGGAACCGGCGCACCGTGCCGCCGGTCAGGTCGGCGTAGTACAGGTTGTTGTCCGGGCCGATGACCAGGTCGACCGGCGCGGAGGCGGTCGAGGTGAACGGCATGATGTCGGACGGGTCCGGTACGCCGTCCGGTCCGGCCCGCATGGCCCAGATGCAGCCACGCGAGTAGTCGGCGAAGAACAGCGCGCCGGCGTACGGCGCCGGGTAGTTGCCGCCCTCGGTCGGGTAGAACGTGATGCCGGTCGGGGCCGAGCCGCCGGTCCGGCAGCCGTCGCCGGGCGCGACGACGTCGTTGTGGTGGTAGGTGTAGTGCGGCCCGGTGGCCGTGCCGGCGGGGGCGGCGTAGAGGCTGCGGCACAGGTCGAGCTGGGCCGCGCGGTAACCGCTCTGCACGCTGTTGCCCTCGTAGCAGGGCCAGCCGTAGTTGCGTACCGGTCCGTCGGCCGGGTCGACGATCCGGTTGATCTCTTCCCAGTTGCGCCAGCCGACGTCGGCGACCCAGACCTCGTCGGTGCCCGGGCGGAACGCCCAGCGGTAGGGGTTGCGCAGGCCGTACGCGACGATGCGGCGGGTGTTGGCGTCGGCGCTGGCGGCCATCGGGTTGTCCGGCATGGCCGCCGCGGTCTGCGGGTCGACCCGGATCAGGGTGCCGGACAGGCCGGTCGGGTCGCCGCCGGTGCGCAGGTCCTGGGCGCGCAGGGCGCCACCCTCCGCGGTCGGCGGGGTCATCGCGCCGCCGACCGGCGACGGCGGGTCGCCGCAGGGGTTGGTCGGGTTGCCGGCCTGGCCGTAGTCGACGAAGGTGCCGGAGGCGCCGTCGCCGCCGGTGACGTAGAGCGCGCCGTCCGGGCCGAAGCGGAGTTCGCCGATGGAGTGGCTCTCGATCTGCTGGCACCAGTCGTGCAGCAGCACCTCTTCGGGGCCGGTCATCACGTCGCCGTCGAGCCGCAGCCGGGAGACCCGGCTGCTGGCCGCGCAACTGCTCCGCTCGTGGCAGGTGTCGTTGTAGGTGGGTGCGGTGCCGCCGATCAGCCCGTCGTAGGTGTAGCTGACGTAGAGGTAGGGGTCGGCCGGGAAGCTCGGGGGGACCGCCATCCCGATCATCCCGAGGTCCTCGTAGTTGTAGACGTTGGTGCGCAGGTCGGCCACGACGGTCGCGGTGGTGTCCGACAGGCTGTCGAACACCTTGATGACGCCGTCCTTCTGGGCGACGAACACCCGGCCGTCGGGCGCGAAGACCACCTTGGTCGGCAGGTGGAGTCCGGACAGGACGATCTGCTCGGTGAAGCCGACCGGTGGACCGGCCGCCTCCGCCGGCGCGGCCGAGCCGGGCACCAGGCCCAGGCCGACGGGCACGCTCAGTGCGAGGGCCAGCGCCGAGGACAGTGCGCGCCGTATCGCTCGCGACACCCGGGTCTCCCATCTCACGGCAGGGCCGTGGCACAAACAGGTCGATGCGGCTGTTGCCGGCAGAGAGTACGCGGCCACAGCATCGCGCATGATCCAACCGAATGGCTTCGGTAGCCCGACCGGACTACCCGGCCGTACGGCTCGACTTCGGCCGGCCGATCGGTGCTGAGTGATCACTTGGTCACGGAACGGCGTTCCGGGCCCGGCGGAGACCGCCGGGCCCGGGACGCGACGTCGCCGTCAGGGTACGGGATGGAACACGATCGCCGTTCCGTTGGCCAGCACCGCCTGGTTGAACGAATGCTGTACGGCGGCGGCACCGGAGACGTCCTCGACGCCGACCGTGGCACTGTCCCCGAGTTCTCTCGGCTTCGATGTGGTCAGATCGGCATAGTTGAAGATGATTTCGCCATTTTCGGCGAGGATCGCCTCGACGGTGATCCGGGCCGAGGTCGAGCCGTAGTGGCCGATGTTGCGCCACTCGACGACGAACTGGCGGTTGGGTGCGGTGCCGACGACCTCGGTACGGATCGTCGAGTCGGCGCGTACCACCAGGTCGTCCCAGAACGGATAGACCGCGCCGTTGGGTGCCGCCGGATCGGGCAGGGCGGCGTTGGTGGGCTGCGCCGACCCCGGATCGGAGAACGACAGGAAGCCGTTGGTGGAGACCCACGCACTCGACCGCGGCTGGCCGTAGAACGGGAACGCGAACGGCAGGCTGACCTGGGTCACCCCCTCGTCGCCGGTCAACGGCAGCACCGTGCCGTTCGCGGGCACGAACGGGCGCGGCCCGGTGGTGACCGTGTAGTCGCCCTCGCCGCCGCCGGGCGCGGCGAGTGCCAGGTCGACGGTGTGCGACCCGCCGGGCGCGACGCTCACCGACCGGCTGCCGGCCAGGCCGCCGGGTGCGGTGCCGGTGACGGTGTACGCGCCGACCGGCACCGACGGCAGCGTGTAGGAGCCGTTGCCGGCCGTGGTCGTCGTGTGGTTGCCCGGCGACAGCGTCACCGTCGCCCCGGCGACGGCCAGTCCGGTCGCCGCGCTGGTGACCACACCGGACACCGCGCCGGTGGTCGGCGGTGCGCCGCCGGGCGGGGTGAACACCACCGACGTCCCGTTACGCAGGTCGGGCGTGTTCGTCGAGTAGCTCAGCGCCACCGCGCCGGTGCCGTCCTCGATCCCGACCGTCGCCGAGTCACCGCGTTCGCGGCCGGCCGTGGACAGGTCGGCATAGCTGTAGACGATCTCGCCGGACTCCGACAGGACGGCCTGGAACGTGACCCGGGCCGACGTCGAGCCGTACAGGCCGGTGTTGCGCCACTCGACGACGTACCTGCGGTTCGGGGCGGTGCCGGTGGTCGCCGTACGGATGCTGGAGTCGGCCCGGACGAACAGGTCGTCCCAGAAGGGGTAGAGGGCGGCGTTCGGCAGCCCCGGGTCGGGCAGTGCGGTGTTGGTGCCCAGTGGTGAGCCCGGGTCGGTGAACGACAGGAATCCGTTCGTCGACACCCAGGCGGTGCTGTGCGACCCGCCGTAGAACGGGAACGCGAACGGCAGGCTCACCGAGGTGTACGCGTCGTCGCCGGTCAGCGGCAGGACCGTGGTCTCGGCGGGCAGGAACGGCCGGTCGGTGCTGGTGGTGCAGGTGTAGCCGTAGCTGTCGGCGCAGCCCGGGGCACTGGTGTAGGTCGCGGTCCAGGTGCCGGCGGTGGCCGGGGCGATCAGCACGTGGGTCGCCGCGCCCCCGTCCGACCAGCTGCCGAAGGTGTGCACGAGCGAGTTGCCGCTCTGCGGGCTCGGCGCGCTGACCGTGTTGGTCGAGCCGACGATCACCGTACGGGTGAACGGCGCGGTGCCGGAGAAGTTGCCGACGCTGAGTTGCAGTCCGGGCGGACTGGTCGCGAAGGTCAGGTCGACGGTTCGCGGGTCGAGCCGGCGTACGGTCGTGCTGGTCAGCCCGTCGGCGTCGGTCGCGGTGAGTTCCAGTTCGAGGTACGACGGGTATTCGTGGTCCGGCGCGATGAACGACCCGGACCCGACTCCGGCCCACTCCTGCAGATGGTGGGTGTGGCAGTTGCCGACCGACTCGCAGTGTTCCATCCGCAGCCGCCAGTGCAGCCCGGACGCCGGGATGGTGCCCTGCTGCGGGTCGGTGGCGTGGCCGCCGAAGGCGAGGGTGTCACCGACCTGCCAGGTGGTGCCGGTGGTGGGGGTGGTGATGAAGGCGGTCGGCGCGCTGTTTCCGGGCTGGATGCGGACCGTGGTGCTGTTCGACGCGCCGAGGGTGTCGGTGACGGTCAGCGTCGCGGTGAAGGTGCCGCTGGCCGGATAGGTGTGCGTGGCGGTCGGTGTGGTCGCGTCGACGGTGCCGTCGCTGGTGAAGTCCCACCGGTACGTGAGCCGCCCGGCGTCGGCGGGGTCGGGGTCGGTGGAGCCGGTGCCGTCGAAGGTGACGGTCAGCGGGGCGGTGCCGGAGGTGGGGGTGGCGGAGATCGCGGCGACCGGCGGCTGGTTGCCGGGGAAGTAGCGGATCCGCCGGACCGTGCCGCCCAGGTCTGCGTAGTAGACCTCGCCGCCGGGGCCGACGGCCAGGTCGGCGGGGCTGGCGGCGGCCTGGGCGAACAGGGTGATGTTCGTCGGGCTGGGCAGCCCGCCCGGGCTGCCCGGGCGCATCGCCCAGATGCAGTTCCGGGAATAGTCGCTGAAGAACAGCGCACCGGCGTACGCCGCCGGATAGCTGCCGCCGCTGCCGGGGTAGAAGGCCAAGCCGCCGACGGCGTCACCGCCGGCGCCACAGTTCTCGCCGGGTACGACGTCGGCGTTGTGGTGGTAGGCGTAGTAGGGCGCGGTCTGGCCCGCTCCACTGTAGAGCGACTCGCAGAGGTTCAGGTTCGCGTTGTCGTAGCTGGCCATCCGGGCGTTGCCCTCGTAGCAGGGCCAGCCGAAGTTGGTGACGCCGCTGGTGGGCGCGGCGACCCGGTCGATCTCCTCCCAGAGGTTCCAGCCGACGTCGCCGAGCCAGACCTCGCTGGTCCCGGGTCGCACGGTCGCCCGGAACGGGTTGCGCAGGCCGGTGGCGACGATCCGCCGGGCGTTGGGGTCGGCGGAGGCGATCAGCGGGTTGCCGGGGGCGGCGGCGCCGGTCGCCGGGTCGATCCGGATGACGGTGCCGTCGAGGCCGGTCGGGTCGCCGAGGGTGCGTACGTCCTGCGAGCGCAGCGCACCACCCTCGGCGGTCGGCGGGGTCATGGTGCCGCCCGGCGGGTCGCCGCAGGGGTTGCGCGGGTTGCCGAGCTGCCCGTAGTCGGTGGCGCTGAAGCTCGCGCCGTCGCCGGCCGTGGCGTAGAGCATGCCGTCGGCGCCGAACGCCAGGTCGCCGACGGAGTGGCTCGGATATTGCTGACACCAGTCGTGGATGAGGACCTGCTCGGGGCCGCTGACGACGTTTCCGGCCGCCCGCAGCCGGGAGAGCCGGCCGGTGACGACGCACTGGCCGTTGTTGGCGTCCCCGCAGTTGTCGTTCCACACCGGAGCGGTCCGGCCCGGCGGGGCGTCGTAGGTGTAGAGCACGTAGACGTACGGGTCGGCCGGGAAGCCGGGGGCCAGTGCCAGGCCGATCAGCCCGCGGTCCCAGACGTTGTGCACGTTCGTGGACAGGTCGGCGAAAAGGGTCGGGGTGGGGTCGGCAAGGTCGTCGAAGACCTTGATCCGGCCGTTCTTCTCGGCGACGAAGACCCGCCCGTCGGCGGCGAACTCGATGTTCGTCGGCTGGCTCAGCCCGCTGAAGACGACCTGCTCCTGGAAGCCGGTCGGCAGCACGACGGCGGCCGCCGGGGCACCCGGCAACGGCGCGAGGAGTCCGGCCAGCAGGGCGGACGTGAGGCCGATTCCCAACCCGCGTCGAAGGCGCGTCATCGCACCCCTCCCGGAAGACACGTGCGCGGGTGGCGCGCACCAGCCACGACCGTCGATACGAGGGATCGTGCGCACAGAGTAGCCAGGCGGTGAATGTTGAGTGGTGTCCTGTTCCTGACCGAAGAATCAGGACGAAGATCGACAAAAAGGGATCTCGGCGACGTTCCACCCTGGTGGAATCATCAGTTCAGTGCCGCAAAGCGACCAAAAGGATGATCGACATTGACCGATTCGATGACCAAGGAAGCAGGCACTTGGTCCGACTCATGTTAGAAAGACGACATCGTCCGAGAATGCGAGTCACTTGCCCGCACCGGACCGCATAGAGCAGGCTCTGCAATAGCTTCTTTCCCTTCCGGTCGCAGCCCGACGAGGCGCTGCGACCGTTCGTCGATGCCATCCTTTCCAGTTCTGGGCGGATACGAGGTAGACATGGCCGACCGGCGTCCGCACGTCGTCATCGTGGTGGTGAACCTGCCCGTTGAACGCGACCGGCGGGTCATCCGCGAGTGCCGGGCGCTGGAGGCCGCCGGCTACCGCGTGACGGTCATCTGCCCGCGCGGCCCGCAGAAGCTGCGGGTGCTGCCCGGCACCGAGACGCAGATCCGGTCCTTCCCCCAGCCGCTCGCCGGCTCGGGGGTGCTCTCCTTCGCCGCCGAGTTCGCCTGGGCGCTGATCGCCGTCACCACCCGCCTGCTGGGCGTTATGGCGCGCACCCGGGTCGACGCGGTGCAGGCCTGCAACCCGCCCGACGTCTTCTGGACCATCGCCCTGCTCATGCGGCTGCTCCGCCGGCCGTTCGTCTTCGACCACCACGACCTGAGCCCGGAGCTCTACGAGTGCAAGACCGAGAACCCGCGTCCGGTCGTACTGCGCATCCTCAAGCTCATGGAACGGCTGTCCTGGCGCTGCGCGTCGGCGGTGGTGTCGACCAACGAGTCCTACCGGGAACTGGCGATCAGCCGCGGCGGCTGCGACCCCGACGACGTCGTGGTCGTCCGCAACGGGCCGACGCTGGCCGAGGTCGGCGCGGCCGGGATCCCGGCGCAGCGCACCGGTGAGCCGGCCACGGCGCCGGGCGACGACGACCGCCAGGTGGTCGTCTACCTCGGCGTCATCAATCCGCAGGACCACGTCGACGCCGCGGTGCTCGCGGCCGAACGGCTGGTGGACCTGCGCGGTCGCGGCGACTGGCGGCTGGTCGTGGCCGGCGACGGCGACAGCCTGCCCGGACTGCGACAACTCGTCACCGAGCGCGGCCTCGACGACGTGGTGCGGTTCACCGGCTGGCTGGAGGCCGACGAGGTCGACGCGTTGCTGCGCTCCGCTTCGATCGCCATCCAGCCGGACCCGCCGACCCGGATGGCCGACTTGTCGACAATGGCGAAGACCGTGGAGTATGTGGCACGAGGGCTGCCGGTCGTAGCCGTCGACCTACTGGAAACGCGGCGCACCGCCGAGGGGGCGGCGACCTACGTGCCGACCGGCTCCCCGGACGAACTGGCCAAAGCGCTCGACCAGCTCCTCAGTGACGAGGAGGCCCGGTCGGCGATGCGGACCGTGGCCCGGCGGCGCTTCACCGAGCTGCTCGCCTGGGACCATCAGGCCAGGGCGTACATCCGGCTGTGGGACCGGCTTCTGCGCCCACGGCCAACGGGCTCGTCCCCGGCTCCACCGATGGACCCGGCCCACGCCGAACAAGGCGTGAACGACGCCGCATGGTACGAAACTGGCGGCGGCAAGGCCCCTGGCCGGGCCTCGCAGACCAACCTCACGACCTGACGACCCGCGCTACCCGAAGGGGCCGACGCTGTGGACCTTCTCGACCTCCTGAGACTGATGGTCCGGCGGTGGTACGTCGCCGCCCCGGTCGTCGTACTCACCCTCGGCGCGGCGCTGGTCGTCGGCTCGTCGATCCAGCCGGAATACAAGACCTCGGCGGCCGTACTGCTCGTGCCCCCGACCACCAACCCGCCCGCGCCGGCACCCAACGCCAGCCCGCAGCCCGGCAACCCCTGGCTGAAGGTCGGTGAGGTCGCGATGGCCCAGGCGGTGCAGATCTCCGTCTCCGCCGCCGACGCGCGGCAGAAGGTCCAGGCGGCCGGCGGCGACCCCGGCTACGAGATCGGACTGGTGAACCGCAGCTCGATCGTGACCGTCGACGTCACCGCGACCACCCACGAGGCCGCGCTGGCCACGGTGGTCGCGGTCACCAAGCTGATCAGCGACGAGGTGTCGGAGAGCCAGACGGCCTACAAGCCCAAGGCCGGCGAGGAGATCACCACCGAGATCCTCGACCCGGGCACCGAGATCACGCCGTCGCGCTCCAACGTCCTGCGCGCGCAGATCGTGGTGATCGCGATCGGCCTGCTGTTCACCGCGGTCGTCGCCGTCGTCTACGACGCCATCCAGCGCCGGCGGGCCAACGCCCGACTGGCCAGCCGGCAGTCCGGCCGCCGCCCGGTGGCCGGCGACGCGGGCCAGGCGAGCGTCGCGGGCGGCCATGGAGGCGCCCCCCACCAGCAGGGCCGGTCCGCGGAGGTCACCCAGGCGCTCGGCGGCAACGGCCGTGGCGGCCCGCAGATCTCGGCCGACTTCATCCGGGCGCCGCAGTCCGACGACACCATCCTCCTCACCGCGGTCCGCACGCCGACCGACGATTCAAGGCGATAAGTACGCCGACGACGTACTGACGGAACGAGTCCCGTGCAGACCTACCTCTCCGCCCGACGCTCAGCGACGGTGTACGACGGGCTCACCCCCCGGACCCGGCACTTCCCGGACGCGACGGCGGGTGTCGTCGCCGCGGTGATGCTGGCCTACCTGCTGCCGGCCCGGCTGATCTTCCCGCCGCTGACCACCCTCGGCCGGCCGGCCGTCATGGTCGGCCTCGGCCTGCTGGTGTGGTGGGCACTGACCCGCCTGCACCCCAACCTCGTGACCCGCGGGCAGCAGCCGATGCGCTGGGCGCTCGCCGGCTACCTGGTGACGATCGGGGTGTCCTACATCGCCGGACAGGCCCGGGGCATGCAGGTGCTGGAAGCCAACAGCGCCGACCGGACCATCCTGATGGCGCTCGCGGCCGGCGGCGTACTGCTGGCCGCCGCCGACGGGGTGCTCACCCGGGACCGCATCGACCACCTGCTGCGGTGGTTCTGCTGGGGCTCGGCCGTCATGGCGCTGTTCGCGCTGGCGCAGTTCATCCTGCGGATCGACTTCACCAACTACCTCAAGCTGCCGCCGGTCCTGATGTTCCAGAAGGACCTGGTCGGCTTCGACGCGCGCGGCGGTGGCGGGCTGGTCCGGGTGGCCGGCACCGCCGGCCACTACATCGAGTTCAGCGTCCTGATGGTGATCGGCCTCATCGTCGCCATCCACTTCGCCCGCTTCTCCACCAGCCGGCGCAACCGGCAGATCTACGCCACGCTGGCCATCATCCAGGCCGGCGTCATCCCGATCTCGCTGTCCCGCACCGGGGTGCTGGCGCTGGCCGCCGCGATCCTGCTCTTCATCCTGGTCTGGCCGCTGCGCACCACCTTCAACGTGCTGGTGATCGGCGTCTTCCTGATGGCCTTCATCCAGGTCGGCAAACCCGGGCTGCTGGCGACGCTGCGCGCCCTGCTGCTCGCCGGTGACAACGATCCGAGCGTGCAGGGCCGGCTGGAGGACTACGCGTTCGTCGCCCCGTTCATCAAGGAACGGATGTGGCTCGGGCGCGGTGTCGGCACCTGGTTGCCGGAGATGTACCAACTCCTCGACAACCAGTGGCTGGTCACCCTGGTCACGGGTGGCGTCCTCGGGGTCGTCGGGCTCGCGGGGCTCTTCGTCGTCGGCATCGTCACCGCCGGCCGGGTACGCCGGTTCGCCACCAACGAGCGGGACCGGGACCTGGCCGCCGTACTCGCGGTGGGGATCGGGGTCGCGGCGGTGACCGCGTTCACCTTCGACGCGCTGTACTTCTCGACCTACCTGATCACCGTGCACCTCTTCCTCGGGCTCGCCGGCGCGATGTGGCGGGTGACCCGGGCCGAACGCGTCAACCACATCGGAGCACAATGACCGAGCACCGCGAGGGCATCAAGCCGCACAGCCTGAAGTCATGCGACCGCCGAGCGAAGCGAGGTGTCGCATGACCGAGCACCGCGAGGGCATCAAGCCGCACAGCCTGAAGTCATGCGACCGCCGAGCGAAGCGAGGTGTCGCATGACCGAGCACCGCGAGGGCATCAAGCCGCACAGCCTGAAGTCATGCGACCGCCGAGCGAAGCGAGGTGTCGCATGACCGAGCACCGCGGCATCGACATCTTGATGATCACGTACGACCGGCCGGAGTACGTACGGCTCTCCCTGCCGCACCTGCTGGCCACCGCCACCGCCGACACCCGGATCTGGCTGTGGCACAACGGCACCGACCAGCCGACCCTCGAAGCGGTGGAGGAGTTCCGGCACCACCCGCGGGTGCACCGGTTCCACCACAGCCCGACCAACGCGGGTCTGCGCGAGCCGACCAACTGGCTGTGGGCCGAGTCGGACGGCGCGTACGTCAGCAAGGTCGACGACGACTGCCTGCCCGACAAGGACTGGCTGGAGACGCTGCGCCGGGCGCACGAGGACGTACCCGAGTTCGGGGTGATCGGCACCTGGCGGTTCCCCGACGAGGACGTCGACGAGGCGCTCGTCGCGAAGAAGCTCGCCGACTATCCGGGTGGCCACCGGCTGATGCGCAACCACTGGGTGCAGGGCAGCGGCTATCTGCTCAAGCGGGCCGCCGTCGCGCAGACCGGGCCGATCGGGCCGACCGAGTCGTTCACCGCGTGGTGCCTCCGTTCGGCCCGGCTCGGCTGGGTCAACGGCTGGTACCACCCGTTCCTGCCCGAGGACCACATGGACGATCCGCGCAGCCCGCACACGATCTACCACACCGACGCGGACTTCATGGCCCGGCGGCCGCTGTCGGCGAAGAACACCGGGGTGACCACGGTCGCGCAGTGGACCGAGCAGATGCGGCACTCGGCCCGGGTGGTCCAGGCCGCCTCCCTCGACCTGCGCGAGTACGGCGGCTGGCGGGCCCGCCGCCGGGGCGCCGTACGCCGGATCCGGCGCGCGCTGACCGGGCGGGCGCCGTGGTGACCAGCGTGGTGATCGCCGCCCACAACGAGGCCGCGGTGATCGACCGGTGCCTGCGCCGGATGCTCGCCAACGCGACCCCGGGCGAGTTCGAGGTGATCGTGGTCGCCAACGGGTGCACCGACGCGACCGCCGAGGTGGCCGGCGCCGTGCCCGGGGTGACCGTCGTCGAGTTGGCCGAGGCGTCGAAGTCGGCGGCGCTCAACGCCGGTGACCGGGCGGCGACCGGCCTGCCCCGGATCTATCTCGACGCCGACATCGCCCTGTCGACCGCCGACCTGCGTACGCTCTCCCGCGCGGTCGACGACAGCGCGCTGGCCGCCGCGCCCCGCCGGGTCCTCGACACGAGCGGCCGGCCGCTGCTGGTCAAGGCGTACTTCGCGATCAACGGCCGGCTGCCGGCGTTCCGTGACGCGCTCTTCGGCCGAGGCGTGATCGTGCTGTCGCGGGCCGGCCGGGCCCGGTTCGAGCGGTTTCCGGACGTGATCGCCGACGACCTGTTCCTCGACTCGCTCTTCACCGACGCCGAGAAGCGCGAGGTCAAGGGGGTCGCCTCGGTGGTGGCCACGCCACGGCGCACCGCCGACCTGCTGCGCCGGCTCGGCCGGGTCCGGGCCGGCAACGCCGCGCTGCGGGCCGCCGCCACCGACACCGAGGTGCGCCCGTCCCGCAAGATGTCGTGGCTGGTCGACGTGGTGCTGCCCCGACCGTGGCTGCTGCCGGCGGGGGTCTGCTACCTGGCGCTGACCGTCATCGCCGGGATCAAAGCCCGCCGCACCGGCCCCGGCGCGGCGTGGGGCCGCGACGAGTCGAGCCGAACTCCGGTGGCCCGATGAACCCGACGGTGAGCCTGGTCATGGTCTCGTACCAGACCCGGGACCTGATCGTGCGGGCGCTGACCGCGTTGCGGGACACCGGCACCGGGGTCGACTACGAGGTGATCGTGGTCGACAACGCCTCCGCCGACGGTTCGGCCGACGCGATCGCGGCGGCCCTGCCCGAGGTACGGGTGGTGCGGCTGGCGCACAACGTCGGCTTCGGCCGGGCGGTCAACGTCGGCGCCGAGCTGGCCCGTGGCGACTACGTGCTGCTGATGAACCCGGACACCGAGCCCGTCGGCGACGTGCTCGGCGAGTTCGTCGCGTTCGCCCGGGCCAACCCCGCGCATCGCGTCTACACCGGCCGTACCCTGCGCCAGGACGGCACCGACGACGGCCGGTCGGTGTTCGCGCTGCCGAGCCTGTGGGGCTACTTCTGCTTCGCCGCCGGGCTGTCGACGGTGTTCCGCGGCTCCCGGCTGTTCAATCCGGAGGAGTTGCCGGGCCTCGACCGGAACCGGCCGACTCCGGTGCCGGCCGCGTCCGGCTGCCTGCTGCTGGTCGAGCGGGCGCTGTTCGCCGAACTTCGCGGCTTCGCGCCCGACTACTTCATGTACAGCGAGGACATCGACCTGTGCCACCGGGCGACCGGACTGGGGGCGACCCCGGTGCTGGTGCCGACGGCCCGGGTGCTGCACATCGGCGGTGCGTCGTCGACCAGTGTCGGCAAGCGGGTGATGGTGCTGCGCGGCAAGACGACGTACGTACGGCTGCGCTGGTCGGGGTCGCGGGCGGCGGTTGGCCGGGCGCTGCTGGCGGCCGGCATCGCGGTACGGGCGGCGGGTGCCCGGCTCACCGGCCGGGCCGGCTACTGGCGGGAGGTGTGGGCCCAGCGCCGCACCTGGCTCGCCGGCTGGCCACCGCTCGCCGAACTGCCGCCCGTGGTCCCGGTCCCGGTCCCGCCCGATCCGTCCGCTCCGCCCGCCCGGTCCGCCCGCTCCGGGCCGCCTGGCTAGGGAAGCTGCGACTCCACGAGTCCTCGATCGGCGTCCCGCGCCGCCGGGTGGCGGCGCGGGCACGGCGGGGTCACGAGGTGGGGCCGCCGCCTGGGCGGGGGCCGGCCACGGGTACGTCGGCGAAGGCGGCCACCGTGCGGTCGGCGTACGCGCTCGCGTCGCCGACCTCCATCGGCCCGTCCCATTCCCGGGGCAGCGGCACCGGCGTATCCGGGGCGACCCGGCGGACGATCTCGTCGAGCACGGTCTCCGCGTCGCCGACCCACAGGTGCTTGGCGCCGGGCACCCCGACCACCTCGGCCTGCGGGATCGCCGCGAACCGCTCGCGGGCCTCGTCGGGGCGCAGGTAGTCGTCGAACTCCGGGACCAGGGCGGTGACCGGCTTGCCCGACCGGGCCCAGGTGCGCAGGTCGTCCGGGGTCGAGAAGCGCAGCGGCGGGGAGAGCAGGACGGTGCCGGACACCTGCGGGTCGCAGCCGTGCTTGAGGGCGAGGTCGGTGCCGAACGACCAGCCGACCAGCCAGATGTCGGGCAGTTCGGCGAACTCGGCGTACTCGATCGCGGCGGCCACGTCGAACCGCTCGCTGTCGGCGGCGTCGAAGGTGCCCTCGCTGGTGCCCCGCACGCTGCTGGTCCCCCGGGTGTTGAAGCGCAGCACGGCGAGGCCGGCGAGGGCCGGCAGCCGCCAGGCGGCCTTGCGGAAGACGTGGCTGTCCATCATTCCGCCGTGGGTGGGCAGCGGGTGCAGGCAGACCAGGGTGGCGACCGGGTCACGGTCCAGCGGCCGGGCGAGTTCGCCGACCAGGCGTAGGCCGTCGGCGGTGTGCAGGTCGATGTCCTCGCGGTGGGCGGGCAGGATCGAGGTCGCGCGGATTGGTTCGCTCACCGGTCCAGTCTCGCGCGGCCGTACCGCTCCGTCAGCCCGTGCCGCCCGCCACGTGACGTATATCCCCCGCCCACGCCCGCACGCCCCGTCCGCGCCCCGCCCCCGGCCCGCGACGACCCGCCGATCGAGGGGTTGTTGAGCGACAAAGCCAACGTATCCCCCACGGCTTCTCCTTGATCAACGCAGGGAAGTGCGCGCGTCAGCCGTAGCGGGGGGCGCTGCGGGAACGCTGGATGCCGGGCGAGCGCCGGTCGCGGGCCCGCCAGCAGCCGGAGTGCCAGTGTCGCCGGTCGGTGAGGTCGCCACGCCCGTCGGCCGGCCACACCACCAGGTGCGCCACGCCGGGCCGGATCTCCTGGTCGCAACCGGGACACCGGTACGTCTTGACCGCCGCGCCGCCGGGGATGGCGCGTACCTGCCACTCACCGTCGCTCCAGGTCTGGACCGCGTCGACACCACGGCGCACCCGGTCGTCGTCGAGCGGCGGACCGGCCTCGGGGCGCGGGCGGTTGCGACGGGGGCTCACGTCGACCAACAGTAACGGTGAGATGCGTACCCTCGACAGGTGAACCGGCTCCACCTGTGGCTCCAGCGGCACCGGGTCGTCGTCGACCTGATGATCGCCGCGCCGATCATCCTGCTGACCCTGATGTCGGCGACCGGTACCGCCCGCCATCCGGTCGCCGTCGTCTTCGACGGCCTCCTGATCCTCGCCGTCGTGGTCCGCCGGGTCTGGTTCACCGCCGCCTACCTGCTGGTGATCACCGTCGGCCTGGCCACCGTGGCGTCCGGCCAGCTGGGCATGCTGGTGCCGGCCCACCTCGCGATGCCGATCCTGCTCTACACGGCCGCCGCGATCGGCCCGGAGTGGGCCCGCCGGCTGGGCGTCTTCTGGATTCCGGTCGCCCCGGTCCTCGCCGTCCTGGCCATGGACACGTACGGCAGCATGCGCCGGGCCGGCAACCCGTGGCCGCTGACCGAGATGGTGGTGTTCACCGGCCTGCTCGCCGCCCCGCTGGTCGCCGCCTGGGTCTGGGGCAACTCGGTACGGATCCGGCGCCGCTTCTACGCCCAGCTCGCCGACCGGGCCGACCGGCTGGAACGCGAACGCGACGCGCTGGACCGGGTCGCGGTGGCCGAGGAACGGGCCCGGATCGCCCGGGAGCTGCACGACGTGGTGGCGCACCACGTGTCGGTGATGGTGGTGCAGGCCGACGGCGCCGGGTACGCGCTGGCCGGCGACCCGGACCGGGCCCGCGAGGCGCTGGGCACCATCTCCCGTACGGGCCGGGAGGCGCTGACCGAGATGCGCCGGCTGCTCGGCGTGCTGCGTACGGCGGACGGCGAGGCCGCCGACCGGGCCCCGCAACCCGGCCTGGACTCGATCGCGGAGCTGGTCGGTCAACTGCGTGGCACCGGGCTGGCGGTGGAACACACGGTCGCCGGCCGCCCCCGGCCGGTCGGGGCCGGCACGGCGCTGACCGCCTACCGGGTGGTGCAGGAGTCGTTGACCAACACGCTCAAGCACGGCGGTCCGGGGGTCCGGGCCACCGTGCGGCTGGCCTGGGCACGCGACCACCTGCGGGTGGAGGTCCTCGACGACGGCAGCCGCCCCGACGGCGACGCGCCCGGCCCCGACCGCGACGGGCACCGCCAGCGGTCCGGCACCGACGACGGGCCGCCGGCCGGTGCCTGGCCGCACCCCCGGCGCGGCGACACCGGCGCCGCCGGGCCGGCCGAGACCGGCGGTGGCGGGCACGGCATCATCGGAATGCGCGAGCGGGTCCTCGCCGCCGGCGGCCGGCTCATGGTCGGGGCCCGTCCCGAGGGTGGCTTCCAGGTGGCGGCCACCCTGCCGCTCGACCGTGACGGCGGCCCGACCGATGGGACCCGACCGCGACGGCGGTCCGACTGATGGGACCCGACCGTGACGGCGGCCATACCGATGGGAGATGATCCGGTGATCCGCGTGGTGCTCGTCGACGACCAGCAACTGGTCCGCACCGGCTTCCGGATGATGCTCGACGCCCAGCCCGACATGACGGTCGTCGCCGAGGCCGGCGACGGCGCGGCCGCCATCGAGGTGTTGCGTGCCCACCAGGCCGACGTCGTGCTGATGGACGTACGGATGCCACGGATGGACGGCGTCGAGGCGACTCGGCGGATCTGTGCCGTCCCGGCCGCGCCCCGGGTGCTCGTACTGACCACCTTCGACCTCGACGAGTACGCCTTCGTCGCGCTGCGCGCGGGGGCCGCCGGATTCCTGCTGAAGGACGTACCGCCGGAGGAGCTGCTGGCCGCGATCCGGGTGGTGCACGCCGGGGACGCGGTGGTGGCCCCGTCGACCACCCGGCGGCTGATCGACCGGTTCGCCGCCTACCTGCCCGATCCGGCGCAGGCGCCGGACGACCGGGCGACCCGGTCGCTGACCGAGCGCGAGCGTGAGGTGCTGCTGCTGGTGGCGGCCGGGCGGTCGAACGCCGAGATCGCGGCCGAGCTGTTCGTGGCCGAGACGACGGTGAAGACCCACGTCGGCCGCATCCTCACCAAGCTCGACCTGCGCGACCGGGTGCAGGCGGTGGTGTACGCGTACGAGCACGGGCTGGTCCGCGCCGGCCGCTGACGTGTCCACGGTGGACGATATCGGATCACGGTCAGCGTCCACTGGGGATACCGCCGGTCACGTAGCGTCCGGGTTGCGGGCCGGCCACGGGGGCCGGCCGCATCGGGGAGGTCCGACCATGCGTGGTGGACGTGTTCTGGGCGGCGTACTGGCGGCTGCGGTCGCCGGTGCCGTCATGGTGGCGGCACCGGCCGCCCATGCCGGTTTCCAGGGTGATCCGCTCTTCGGCGACGTCGACGGCGACCACGTCACCGACCGGGTGACCCTGGTCGGTGGCGGCCCGGACGAGTGCGGGGTCACCGTCGAACTCGGCACCGGCGGGGGCGGGTACGGCCCGGGAACGGTGCACGGCTATCCCGACCCGAGCGGTGGCACCGGCCACTGCCCGGACATGGGCGTCGTGGTCGACCTCGGCGGCGACGGCACCGTCGAACTGGTGCTGGCCTGGTTCGACGGCCGGCCGCCCGGCGTCACCCACGATCTGCTGGTGCTGCGCGACTACGCCCCGGCCGGCGGCTTCGACGCCATCTTCCAGCCGAGCTACATCGGCCTGGCCGACTTCAACGGCGACGGCCGGCAGGACGTCTACGAGTGGACCGACCAGGGCGACGGGTTCCGCACGTTCCTGAACACCGAGGCCGGCACGCTGGTGCCCGGCCCGGTCGAATACTGCGGCGGCCAGCCGGACTTCGAACTCGCCGACTTCGACGGCAACGGCGCGACCGACGTCGTCATCGCCTTTTACGAGGGCTGGTGCGGCCCGTTCAGTGGCGTCGCCGTGGTCCTCGACGACGGCAGCACCCTCTATCTCGAGCAGGACGAGTGGGGCGACGACGGGTGGGAGGTCGACCTCGTCGACCTCGACGGCAACGGCCGCCCCGACGTGCAGACCACGAACTGGTCCGGCACCGTCCGGCTGTTCGTCAACAACGGCGACGGCACCTTCACGCCGGGCATCCGGGCCGTCGAGGACCGGGTGACCGTCGGCCCGACCAACCGCAAGCGGATCAAGGTGCTGGGCAACGACGTCGTCGTCCCCGGCACGGTGCTGACCGTCACCACCCCGCCGAAGTACGGCACCGCGACGGTGACCGCGCAGAACACGATCGCGTACGTCCGCACCGACACCAGCCACGACAAGCGCGACATCTTCGGCTACCGGATCACCGCCGGGGCACAGACGTCCGACGCGACGATCATCGTCCGGGTCAAGAAGTAGGGGGCGCCCGGGTACGGCGTACGACCCGGGTCGTACGCCGTACCCGGAACGGACCGTGCCTGAGACGGAGCCGGGCGCGACCCGGGGCCGACGCCGCGACGCCCGCCGCGCCATAGCGTCGACCGACATGCGCCACGTGATCCTGGCCGGGCTGCGGGCCCGGCGTACCCGCCTGCTGCTGACCTCCGCCGCCGTCGCGCTCGGGGTGGCATTCGTGGTCGCCACGGTCGCGATGACCGACACGCTCGCGGCCCAGCTCTACGACAGCACCGCCCGGCAGGCCAGGGACGTGGCGGTACGGGTCACCGCCGACGGGTCCGGGCGGCTGACCGACGCCGACCTGGCCGCCGTACGGGGTGTGCCGGGGGTGGCGGCGGCGGCCGGTCGGGCCGGGGCGACCGGTGTGCTGCTCGGTGCCGACGGGCGGGTGGTGACCAGCCTGGGCAACCCGGACTCGACGTTGCGGGCCCTCGCCGACGACCCCCGGCTCGCCGGCTTCGACCTGGCCGCCGGGGCATACCCGGCCGGGCCGGGCGAGATCGTCGTCGACCGCGACACGGCAGCCGCCCAGGGCTGGCCGCCGGGGGCGACGGTCCGGCTGGTCACGACGGCGGGTGAGACGGTCACGTTCCGGCTCGCCGGGACCGCCGACACGACCGAGTCGTGGCCGGTCGTGCACCTGTCCGCCGCCGATCTGACGGCGGTCACCGGGGAGTCGGGCTGGGGCGCCGTCGACGTCCTGGCCGGCCCGGGCGTGGCACAGGACGACCTGCGGGACGCGGTGGCCGGGGCGCTGGCCGGCCGACCGGTGGAGGTCGTCACCGGCGCGCGGTACGCCGACGCGCTGGCCTCGGCCGCGGTCGGCGACGTCGCCCAGATCCGCCTCGCGCTCGGCGCCTTCGCCCTGGTCGCCCTGCTCGTGGCGGCACTGGTCATCCACAACACGTTCGCGATCCTGGTGGCCCAGCGGCAACGGGAACTCGCCCTGCTGCGCTGCGTCGGCGCCGGTCGCGGCCAGGTGTTCGGTTCGGTGCTGGCCGAGGCGGCGGTGCTCGGCGTGCTGGCGGCGCTGATCGGCTTCGGTCTCGGGCTGGGCCTCGGCTGGCTGGGCGCGGCCGCTCTCGGCCGGACCAGCGGGGTCGGGCTCGACGTACCGCTCCAGGTCGGGGCGAACACCGTCGCCGTGGCGCTACTCGTCGGGGTCGGGATCACCGTCGGGTCGGCGGCTCTGCCGGCCCGGGGTGCCACCCGGGTCGCCCCGGTCGCGGCGCTGGCCAACCAGCCGGACCTGGCACCCACCGGTGGCGCCGGGGTGCTGCGGGTGGCCGTCGGGATCGCCGCACTGCTGCTCGGTACGGCGCTCGTGGTGGTCGGCGCGGCCACCGGCGCGATCATGCCGACCGTCGCCGGCGGGTTGCCGGTCGCCCTCGGCGTGCTGGCGCTCGGGCCGGTCGTGGTGGGTCCGCTGGCCCGGCTCGTCGGCCGGATTCCGGCGCTGTTCGGGGTCGCCGGTCGCCTCGCCGCCGCGAGCGGCGACCGGAGCCCGCGCCGGGCCGCCGCGACCGCGCTGTCGCTGACCGTCGGCATCACGCTGGTGACGGCGTTCCTGGTCAGCGCCGAGACGCTGAAACACAGCCTCGACGACCAGATGCGCAAGCGGTACCCGCTGGACTACCTGGTGACCGCGCCGGACGGACACCGGCTGCCCGGCGACCTGGCCGCCCGGCTCGCCGCGGTGCCCGAGGTCGAGCGTGCGGTGCCGCTGGCCGCCACCGGCAGCGAACTGCGGGCCGGCACCCGGACCGGGTCGGCCGAGGTCGGCGGCTTCGACCCCGATCTCCTGCGCCGCGAGTTCGCGCTGCCGGCCGGGTCCGGCAGGGTCGAGGACTTCGCCGCCGGCGGCGCGGTGCTCGACCCGGACACCGCACGGGCGCTGGCGGTCCGGGCCGGCGACCGGTTCACCGTCGAGGGGCCGGACGGCACCGTCGAGGTGGTGGTGTCGGCGGTGCTCTCCGTCCCGTCGGCGCCACTGCCGGAGGTGCTTCTCACCCCGGCCGAGGCGGCGGTGGTCGTCGGCACCCCGGCCCCGCACGGGGTGCTGGTCTGGATGGCGGACGGCGTCCCACCGCCGGCCGCCCGGATCGCCGTCGCGTCGGTGACCGACACCGAGCCGCTGGCGGTCGTGGCCGACGTGCAGAGCAGCGGCGAGCAGACCGGGGCGCTCATCGACGGGCTGCTGGCGGTGGTCGGCGCGCTGGTGGTGCTGTCGGTGGTGATCGCCGTCGCCGGGATCGCCAACACGCTGACCCTGTCGGTGCTCGAACGGACCCGGGAGTTCGGGCTGCTGCGGGCGGTCGGCCTGGCCCGCCGGCAGTTGCGGGTGATGCTGCTCGCCGAGGGCGTGGTGCTGGCCACCGTCGCCGGTGTGGTCGGGGTCGCCCTCGGTGTCGGGTTCGGGGTCGCGGCCGCCTACGCGGCGATCCCCCGCGACTGGCTGGTGCTCGCCCTGCCGTACGGCCGGATCGCCCTGGTGGTGGTCGGTGCGGCGGTGGTCGGGCTGCTGGCCGGGGTGGTACCGGCGCGGCGGGCCGCCAGGGTTCCCCCGGTGGCGGCTCTCGCGGCGGAGTGACGCCGGGCGGAACCCCGGGCCCGCCCGGCTCAGTTCCCCGGGTGGACGCGGAAGCCGCGGCCGGCGGTCACCAGTTGTTCGAGCAGCGGCGCCGGTGCCAGGCCCGGCTCCCGCGACTGCCGGTAGAGGTCACGCAGCGTCGCCAGCGCCGCGTCGAGCCCGATCCGGTCGAGCAGTTCGAACGGCCCCACCGGGTAACCGCAGCCGAGCCTCATCGCGTGGTCGATGTCGTCGGCGGTCGAGTACGACGCCTCCAGCATCCGCACCGCGTCGTTGAGGTACGGCAGCAGCAGCGCGTCGACCACGTAGCCGGCCCGGTCGGCGCAGACCACGGCGGCCCGGCCGAGCCGCGCGCAGACGGCGCGGGCGGTGGCGGTCGTCGCGGGCGCGGTCCGTACGGTGTGGACGATCTCGACCAGGGCCCGGTCCGGTGCCGGGTCGAGGAAGTGCAGCCCGAGCACGTCGGCGGGCCGTCCGGTCGCCATGGCCAGGTCGATCACCGGCAGCCGGGTGGTCGACGCGGCGAGCACGGCACCCGGTTTGCAGATCCCGTCGAGGGCGGTGAACAGCGCCCGGTCGGCGTCGGGGTCGCCGGGGCCGGCGGTGACGACGAGATCGGCGCCGGCGAGCCGGTCGAGTTCGCCGGTCACCGCGACGACGTCGTACCCGGCACCGGCGAAGAGTCCGGCGAGCCGGTCGGCCGGTTCGCCGGAGCCGACGACGCCGACCGTGCCGACCTGCGCGGCGGTGCCGGCCGGCGCCGGCGCCGGCGTCCACCCGTCGGGTACGACCACCGCCGAGCCCGGCTTCTCGTAGCTGTAGAAGCCCCGTCCGCTCTTGCGGCCGAGCCAGCCGGCGGTGACCATCTGCCGCAGCAGCGGTACGGGCGCGTGCCGCCGGTCCCGGCCGCCGCGGCGGTACATGGTCTCGAGGATCTCGTACGCGGTGTCGAGGCCGATCAGGTCCAGCAGGGCGAGCGGCCCCATCGGCAGGCCGCCGCCGAGCCGCATGGCGGTGTCGACGTCCTCACGGCCGACGTGGCCCGACTCCAGCATCCCGGCCGCCTGGTTGAGATAGGTCAGCAGCAGGGCGTTGACGATGAAGCCGGCCCGGTCGTCGACGGTGACACCGGTCTTGCCGAGCCGGGCGCACAGTGCCTCGACGTCGGCGACGACCTCGGGTGCGGTGACCACCGTACGGATCACCTCGACCAGCCGCATGACCGGCGCCGGGTTGAAGAAGTGCATCCCGACGACCTGCTCGGGCCGGCCGGTGGCGGCCGCGATCTCGGTGACCGAGAGCGAGGAGGTGTTGGTGGCCAGGATCGTCGCCGGCTTGCAGGTGCGGTCGAGGTCGGCGAAGAGCCGCCGCTTGATGTCGAGCCGCTCCGGCACCGCCTCGACGACCAGGTCGGCCTCGCGCAGCGCGTCGAGCCCGACGGCGAAGGTCACCCGGGACAGCAGCGCGTCGCGGTCGGCGGGGGCGAGCTTGCCCCGGGCCACCGCCCGGTCGGTGGAGCCGGTGAGGTTGTCCCGGCCCCGGTCCAGCGCGGCCTCGGTGATCTCGACGGCGACGACGTCGATCCCGTTGCGGGCGAAGACCTCCACGATGCCGGCGCCCATGGTGCCGAGCCCGACCACCCCGACGGTGTGGATTTCGCGTGCCACGCTGCCCTCCTCACCGGCCGGCGAACCGGCCGGCCGCGACCTGAACACCCACAGGCTACTTAACGAGAACTCAGGCCACCGGACCGCGTCCGCCCTCGCGGGTCCACTCTCGGCTCCGCGGCGGACGTCTCGCGCGGCTGGCGCCGCGCGGTCAGCCGCGTACCGCCGCGACCACCGCCGCCGCGCCGGCCGGGCCGAGCGTGATCGTGTAGTGGTTGACGCCGGGCACGGTGACCTCGGTCGTCCCGGGTAGCCAGTGCGCGGCGTGCCCCTCGGCGTAGAACGGCTGGTCGGGCTGGTCGAGCATGCCGCGCTCGGCACGCAGGAAGACCGCGGGCACCCCCACCGGCGCCGGGACGACGCCGGGCAGGGCGTAGGTGTCCCGGGCGTCGCGGACGGCCGCCTCCGGCCGGCACGCCGGGCGCAGCTCGGGCGGCTCGCCGACCAGGTCGTAGTCGACGTACGCGGTGACCGCGTCGGTCCAGTCCACGAAGGACGGATGGACCCGCCACAGGTCCCGGTACGCCTCCCGGTCCGGAAACGTCATCGCCAGCCGGGCGAACGCCGGGCCGATGGTCTGCCGGACGGCGTCCGCGATCGTCGCCTCGTCGGCGGCGGCGTCGATCCCGGCCGGTGCCGGCAGCGGCGGCCCGCCGTCGACCAGCACCAGCCGCTCGACCAGCCGCGGGTGGCGGCGGGCCAGCGCGACCGCGACGAAGCCGCCCATCGAGTGGCCGAGCACCACGACCGGCCCGCCGCCGTACGCCCCGATCACGGCCGCCAGGTCGTCGGCGTGCCGCTCCATCCCGTACGGGCCGGGCAGGTCGCGGCTGCGCCCCCGGCCGCGCAGGTCGGCGGCGACCAGCCGGTGGTCGACACCGAGCCGCTCACCGACCAGGGTCCAGGCCACGTGCGACGAGGTGATGCCGTGCGCGGCGACCAGCAGCGGGCCGTGGTCGCCCCACACACCGACGGTCAGGTCACCGCCGTCGACCGGCACCGTCCCGACGGCGTACGGCACCCCGCCCGGGCCGGTCACGGCAGCAGCTCCAGCAGCGCGGCGGCGAAGTCGGCGGGCCGCTCGACGTGCGGCGAGTGGCCGCAGCCCTCGTACACCACCTCGCGGTAGCGTCCCCCGGCGGCGGCGTAGCGGTCCAGCACGGCCCGGGTCTGGCCGACCATCGGCTGCGGCGGGTAGGCGTCGGCGCCCGGCCAGCCCGGCACCAGACCGAGGGCGCCGAGCTGCCCGAACTCGAGCATCGAGGTGTCCGAGACGATGACGTCGCGGTCGCCCCGGATCCAGGTGACTGGCGGCTTGACGGCGACCGCGACCAACTCGTCGGCGATCCGGAAGTGCCGGGGCGACATCGTGTTGAGCACACCCCGGTCGCCGGGGGCGACGCCGGGCCAGGTGTCCACCACGGACGCCGTACCCGGGTAGTTGTCGTCGCCGGTGGCGGTCGACAGCACGGTGTCGAGCAGTGCTTCCTCGTCGGCGCCGAGCGCGGCGGGGTCGGCGACGTACGTCGCCCGCATGACGTTGCGCGGGCTGGCCGGCCCGTCGGCGCCCCGGTCGCCGGCGGCCAGCCGCTTGACGAAGTCGGGGTTGGCCGAGCCGCCGCCGGTGCCGGCGAAGTCGGCCGTGGTCGGCGTGCCGGCGAGGTCGCGGGTGCCGCCGAAGCCGTACGGCGACACCGGCGACTCGAGCAGCAGGCCGGCGACCCGGTCGGGATGGTCGACCAGCAGTTGCATCGCGACCCCGCCGCCCATCGAGTGACCGGCGACGACCGGCCGGGCGCCGGGAGTGCCGAAGAGGGCCGGGTGGTCGAGCAGGGCCGCCACGTCGTCGGCGAAGTCGCGCAGCCCGCGGGTCGCGTCGACCGGGGCGGTGTCGGTCGCGCCGTAGCCGCGCAGGTCCGGCGCGACGATCCGCAGCGGGTCCGGAAGGTGGCGCAGCAGCGGATACCAGAAGGCCCCGGAGGAGCAGTTGCCGTGGATCAACAGCACCGGCGTGCCGTCGGCCGGCCCGGCGACGTGCACGTGCTGGGCGATCCCGCGTGCTTCGACGCGTACCGTCTCGGTCTCCATGCGCCGGATCATCGCACCGGGCCGGGCCGGTCACCATGTGGGGCGGACCCACATGGTCCGACCCCGACCTGTGTGGCCGGCCCCGCCCGGTGACCGGACCGGCTCAGCGGGTGACCATCAGCACCCAGGCCACCCAGCCGGCCAGCATCACCACGCCGCCGACGACCAGGACGAGCCGGCCGGACCGGCGCGCGGTCTGCATCGCCTGCGTCGGCTCGGCCAGCACCCCGACGGCGGACCGCTGCTCGGCGGACGCCCCGATCGCGCGCTGCGCCGGGATGGACCCCACCAGGCGTACGGAGCCGACCGGGTCGGTCAGCGCGGCCGACGGGTCGAAGAACCGAAGCTCGACGCCGCCGAACCGGACCCGGTCGCCGTCCCGCAACTCCACCGCGACGCCTTCGATCCGCCGATCGTTGAGAAAGGTGCCGTTGGTCGAGCCCACGTCGGACAACGTCGCCCGGCCGTCCGTCAGCTCGACGGCGGCGTGCCGGCGGCTCACCCGGGAGTCCTCGACGACGATGTCGACGCCGTCCTCCCGCCCGATCGTCCGGATGCCGGGGCGTAGCCGGAAGCTTGCACCGCGCAGTGGCCCGCTCGTCACCGTCAATTGCGGAAGCAGGGGCAGATCATCGGACATGTGTGTCGACAACGCCTTTCCGGTCGGTGGGAACGACCCCCCCGGTCGCTCCCCCGGTCAGCTTTTCAAGCCCGGCCAAGGTAATCACCGCACCGGTGGACCGGATTACGCGGTCCCCCGGCCAGACCTCACTCACCGGTTCGGTCGTATCGGCCGGCCACGATCGCCGTACGTCCACCACGGACGAACGGCGTCCCTGGCCCGGTACTGTTTTCCATCGATGACCACCGAGCGGCTTCCCATCGATCACGACCGGGCTGCAATGAGTATTTCTCAGGTTTAGACTCGGCACAAACATCTCGAGGAGCGCCGATGACCACTTTCCGCGTGCCCGGCGTACCGGTGATCGCCGACGGCGAACTGATCTCCACCAACCCGGCCACCGGCGACGAGGCCGGCCGCCTGCCGGTGGCCACCGCCGACGACGTCGCCCGTGCGGTCGAGCGGGCCCGGACCGCCGGCAACTGGTGGATCGGACTCGGCGACGCCGGCCGCCGCGAACGGCTGCTCCGCTTCCGGGCGGTGCTCGCCAACCGGATCACCGAACTGGCCGAACTCGTCAACGCCGAGGGCGGCAAACCGGTCGCCGAGGCGATCGTCGAGATCGTGTCGGCGATCGAACACCTGGACTGGGCCACCCGCAACGCCCGCCGGGTCCTCGGCGCCCGCCAACTGCGGTCCCGGCTCATCCTCGCCGAGTTCGCCGCCCACCTCGAATACCAGCCGTACGGCGTGGTCGGGGTGATCGGCCCCTGGAACTACCCGGTGCTCACCCCGCTCGGCTCGATCGGGTACGCCCTCGCCGCCGGCAACGCGGTCGTGTTCAAGCCGAGCGAATACACCCCCGTCGCCGGCCAGTGGTACGTCGACGCGTTCGCCGAGGTGGTGCCCGAACAGCCGGTGCTGCAGGCCGTACACGGGCTCGGCGACGTCGGGGCGGCGCTGTGCCGGTCCGGTGTCGACAAGGTGGCGTTCACCGGCTCCACCGCCACCGCCCGCAAGGTGATGGCCGCCTGCGCCGAGACACTGACCCCGGTGCTGCTGGAGTCCGGCGGCAAGGACGCCATGATCGTCGACGCGGACGCCGACCTGGACGCCGCCGCCGAGGCCGCCGTATGGGGCGGGATGACCAACGCCGGCCAGACCTGCATCGGCATCGAACGGATCTACGCCGTCGCACCGGTCTACGACGCCTTCGTGGCCAAGGTGGTCGAGCGGGCCGGCCGGCTGACCGTGGGAGCGGCGGGCGACGCCGACCTCGGCCCGATCACCATGCCGGCGCAGATCGACATCATCCGGCGGCACATCGACGACGCGCTGGCCCGGGGCGGCCGCGCCGTGCTGGGCGGCCCCGACGCGGTCCAGCCGCCGTACGTCCGGCCGACGATCCTGGTCGACGTGCCCGAGGACTCGGCCGCCGTACGGGAGGAGACCTTCGGACCGACCCTGACGATCAAGAAGGTACGCGACGCGCAGGAGGCGCTGACCCTCGCCAACGCGCTGCCGTACGGCCTGGGCGGTTCGGTGTTCGGCCAGCGGCAGGCGATCCCGATCGCCCGGCGGCTGCGCTCCGGAATGGCCGCGATCAACTCGGTGATCACCTTCGTCGGCATGTCCACGCTGCCCTTCGGCGGCGTCGGCGACTCGGGCTTCGGCCGCATCCACGGCGACGACGGGCTGCGCGAGTTCGCCCGCGCCAAGGCGATCACCCGCCGCCGCGGCCCGTCCATGCTGCCCGCGATGACCTTCGACCGTACGCCGGCCCAGGTCGCCCGGATCGTCAAGCTGGTCAAGACCCTCTACGGGCGGAACTGACCGGCCTGGCCCCTGTTTCTTTGGCCTGGCCCCTGTTTCTTTGGCCTCGCCTTCGGCGAGGCTGACTCGCTCCGCTTCGCGCCGCCTGAGTGCACCGTCTTCGCCCTGCGGGCCGCGACCGCTTCGCGGCGCGGTCCTCGGGCTCCAGACGGTGCGGCGGCGCTCGGTCGACTCGCGACTCTGGTCACCGTTAAGGCGGTCCGTCGTTTGCTTCGCCGAACGGTGCGGGTTCCGGGTGGCATCGGTCAGCGGGCGGGGTGGTGCTGTCGGCGGCCACAGCGAATTCGGCGTATCCACAGCGAATTCGCTGTGGGCCGCGACAGCGACCTCGCCCGGCACGGCACGCGCGACGAAGCCCCGGTCGGCACGCGACGAAACCCCGGCCGGCACGCGCGACGAAGCCTGGGCCGCCGTGGCGAGGCGGTCAGAAGAGGGTGAGTTCGTCGCGCTTCATGCCGCGCATCGCGTTGTAGTCGAGTACGACGCAGCGGATGCCGCGGTCCTCGGCCAGCACCCGGGCCTGTGGCTTGATCTCCTGGGCCGCGAAGATGCCGGCGACCGGGGCGAGCAGCGGGTCACGGTTGAGCAGTTCGAGGTAGCGGGTGAGCTGCTCGACGCCGTCGATCTCGCCCCGCCGCTTGATCTCGACCGCCACCGCCGCGCCGGCCGCGTCCCGGCAGAGCAGGTCGACCGGCCCGATGGCGGTCATGTACTCCCGGCGGACCAGCGTGTAGCCGTCCCCGAAGACGGTCGGCGACGCCGCGCACAACTCCTGCAGGTGCGCCTCGACACCGTCCTTGACCAGGCCCGGGTCGACGCCCAGGTCGTACGAGGTGTCCTGGAACACCTCCTCCAGGGTGATCCGCAGCTCCTCGCCGGCCTTGTTGACCACCCGCCACACGCCCGGTGCCTCTTCCAGCTTGCACGGCGGGCTCATCCAGTTGAGCGGCTTGTAGGCGCGGTCATCGGCGTGAATCGACACCGACCCGTCCGCCTTGACCATCAGCAACCGGGTGGCCGCCGGCAGGTGGGCCGAGAGCCGTCCGACATAGTTGACTTCGCATCGCGCAATCACCAACCGCACCCGACGAGGGTAGCGGAGGCGACCGCCGACGCCGCGACGGCGCTGGCGCGGCGGTGCGATGCTGGTTGACGTGCTGGAAGCGTTGACGGGGACCGGTCTTGCCGCATCGGCCGGGTTGAACGCCTACATTCCCCTGCTCACGATGGGGCTGCTCGGCAGATACACCGACGTCATCGACCTGCCGGCCGGCTGGCAGTGGCTGTCCAACGGCTGGGTGCTCGCCATCCTCGCCGTGCTGCTGGTCGTGGAGGTGGTCGCCGACAAGGTGCCGGTGGTCGACCACGTCAACGACGTGATCCAGACGGCGGTCCGGCCGACCGCGGGCGGCCTGGCGTTCGGTGCCGGGTCGAGTTCGGAGACCGTGACGGTCACCGACCCGGGGCAGTTCTTCTCGTCCAACCAGTGGGTGCCGATCGTGGCCGGGGTGCTCATCGCGCTCGGTGTGCACGGCGCCAAGTCGGCCGCCCGGCCGGTGATCAACGCGATGACGGCGGGGATCGGCGCACCGGTGGCGAGCACGGCCGAAGACGCCACGAGCGTGGTGATGTCGGTGGTCGCCATCCTGCTGCCGGTGCTGGTGATCCTGTTCCTGCTGCTCCTGGTGGTCTTCTGGTTCTGGCTGCGCCGGCGCCGGCGGGACCGGCGGGCGGAACGTGAGGCGGCCCGGGCTGCCGGGTTCCGGGTCTAGGACGCTCTCCCGCACGGGAGAACGACCGGGCCTACGCGGCACTGCCGGGATCCACGGGTACCCGCCACCGCCGCCGGCCTGGGCTGGAATGATCCGCCTCGTGCTGAAGTCGCTGTCCACCCGCCTCGTCACCGTCGCCGCCGTACTGGCCACGCTGGGCGGCGCCACCGCGCTGGTCGTCGGCCTCACCGGCGGGGACCGGGACACCGGCACGCGGCCCACGTTCGGCAGTGCGTCGACCCCGACGGCCACCGCACCCGGCCTACCGGCGCCGACGTCGGCCTCGCCGACCGTCGTGCCGCCGCTGCCCGGCGCCACCCGGCCCGGCACCCGGCCGCCGGTGGTCGACAACGGTCCGCGTACGGGCAACCGGGTCGCGCTCACCTTCGACGCCGACATGACCGACGGGATGCTCCACAGCCTGCGTACGGGCCAGGTGAAGTCGTACGCGAACCTGAAGATCCTGGACCTGCTGGAGCGCGAGGAGCTGGCGGCGACGTTCTTCCTGACCGGCAAGTGGGTGGAGCGGTATCCGGAGGTGACCCGCCGGATCGCCGGCAACGAGCGGTTCGAACTGGCCAACCACACCTACGGCCACGAGGCGTTCACCGCCGACTGCTACGGCCTGCCCCGCCTGCCGACGGCGCGGATGACCGCCGACGTGGCCAAGACCTTCGAGGTCATCGAGGCGTACGGCGGCCGGCAGACCCGCTACTTCCGGTTCCCCGGCCTCTGCCACGACGGTACGGCGCTGTCGGCGCTGGCCCCGCTCGGCCTGACGGTGGTGGACGGCGACGTGGTCAGCGGCGATCCCTTCGCGACCGCGTGGGAGCCGATCGTGTCGGCGGTGCTGTCGAAGGTCAGGCCCGGTTCGGTGATCATCATGCACGTCACGGAGGCGAACGCCGCGATGACCGACGAGGCGCTGCCACACATCCTGGCCGGGCTGCGGGAGCGCGGGCTGGAGCCGGCGGCGCTGTCGGAGGTCCTGGCGACGACCTGACGGCGGGGCAACACGCGGCGGAACACAGAGGGATGAGACCGACAAAAGGGATAAAGTAGACGCGATTCCGATTGTCGGGGGGTCCGTTGGCGAACGTCGCCGGAACGACAGCGGCGGTCCACGTCGGCCCGCCGCACGGGTGCACCGGTGGCTAGCCGCTGGGCCGGACTGCTCGCCGCCGTCGGCCGGGACATCGCCGCCGCGCGCGGGCTCGCCCGGTCGGCAGCCGCCTCGGCCGGGTCGGCCCGGTCACGCACCGCCGCCAGGCACGCGGTCGTACGCGCCGCACACGCCGCCTGTCTGCACCAGTTGACCGAGGCGCGAGACGCCACCCGGCGCGAGATCACCCGCCACTACCTGCGCGAGTCCACCCGGCTCGCCAGCGACATCGCCCGGCTGGCGGCCGTACGGGCACCCGGCGCGGCCGGCGCGCCGTGGCGGGACTGGGCACCCGCCGAGCCGCCGCCCGGCCATGGCGGCGACCTGCTCCGGATCGGCACCATCGGCTCCGACCGGCCCGGCGAGTGCGGCCCCCCGGTGCCGGCCCTGCTGCCACTGCTCGACCGGGCCCACCTCACCTTGCACGGCGACCAGTCCGTCGTGGACGGAATCATCACCGGCCTGCTGCTGCGGGTGCTGGGCTCGACCCGGCCGGGCGACGTACGGATCACCGTCTACGACCCCGAGCACCTCGGCGGCGGCCTCGCCGGATTCGCCCCGCTGGGCGCCGCCGGGCTGCTCACCTCCGTCGGCCCGGGCGGGCTCACCGGGACCCTCGACGACCTCGTGGAGCAGATCCGCCGGATCAACGAGAGCGTGCTGGCGGGCGAGTACGCGACCCTCGCCGACGCCACCACCGCCGCGCGGCGACCCGAGCCGTGGCGGCTGCTGGTGCTGCTCGGCGACGCGGCGACCGCCGCCGAACTGACCGCCGCCCAGCGGGCCCAGCTCGACCGGATCGTACGCACCGGGATCGCCTGCGGGGTGCACGTCGTCAGCCGGGGCCTACCGGTGCGGCCCGGACCGGCGGTGGAGACGGTCACCGTCGAAGGCGGCCGGGTCCGCTGCGCGAGCCTCGCCGCGCTACCGGTACGTCCCGACCCCGCACCGCCGGCCGGCCGGATCGCCGCGTTCTGCCGGGAACTCGCCGAACGCCTGGTCGCCGGCCCGCCCCCGGTCCGGTTCACCGACCTCGCCCCGGAGAAACTGTGGACCCAGAGCTCGGCGGCCGGGCTCGGCGCCCCCGTCGGCACCGGGCCGGGCGGCGAACTCGTCGAGGTGGCGCTCGGTGACGACCCGCCGCACGCCCTGGTCGGCGGCCCGTCCGGCGCCGGCAAGACCAACCTGCTCTACGCCTGGCTGGGCGCGCTGACCACCCGCTACTCCCCCGACGAGTTGGCGCTGTACCTGCTCGACTTCAAGGAAGGGGTGTCGTTCGCCAGGTTCGCCCCGAGCCCGCGCGACCCGAGCTGGCTGCCCCAGGTCCGCCTGGTCGGCGTCAACATCAACTCCGACCGCGAGTTCGGGCTGGCGATGCTGCGTCACCTCGCCGACGAGCTGCGCCGCCGGGCCCGCGCGGCCAAGAGGTACGACGCCAGCAAGCTCGCCGAACTCCGGGCCGAGGACCCGGGCGGCCACTGGCCCCGGATCGTCGCCGTGATCGACGAGTTCCAGGTGCTGGTGACCGGGCGGGACACGGTCGCCACCGAGGCGGTGAACCTGCTGGAGGACCTGGCCCGCCGGGGCCGCTCGCAGGGCATCCACCTGGTGCTCGCCTCGCAGGACGTGTCCGGCATCGAGGCGCTGTGGGGGCGGTCGGGCCTCATCGCCCAGTTCACGCTCCGGATCGCCCTGCCCAAGGCCCGCCGGATCCTGGCCGAGACCAACCCCGCCGCCGATGTGGTCCCCCGGTTCCACGCGGTGGTGAACACCGACTCCGGGGTGCCCGACGCCAACCGGATCGTCCGACTGCCGGAGGCCGGCGACCGGGCCGGCTGGCGGGTGCTGCAGGACGAGCAGTGGCGGGCCCGGCCGGACGGCCTGCCACCGCCGCGCCTCTTCGACGGCGACGCCGTACCGGTCTTCCCGGCCACCGGCCACTTCCCCGACCTGGCCGGGCCGGCGTCCGGGTCGACGGTCGGTTCGACCGTCGGCGGGGCGGTGGCCGGCGAGCCGGACGGGGCGGTGGTCGGCGCGTTGACGGCCGGCGGGGCGGTGGCCGGCGGGGCGGCCGGGGGTGCCGGGCCGCCCGGCGCCGTCGTCGGCGAAACGATCGACGTACGGGGCCGGCCGGCGGTCGTACGGCTCGGCCGGGTGCCCGGCCGCAACCTCGCCGTACTCGGGTCCCGGACCGGGGAGGCGTGCGCCGTGCTCGGATCGGCGGCCCGGTCGCTCGCGGCCCAGGTGCCGGCCGCCCGGTTCAGCATCGCCTGCCTCGACGGCGACGCCGACCGGTCCGCCCGGCTGCTGCACGACGCGCTGCCCGACGCCGCCTGGTACGACCCGGACAGCATCGACGAACTCCTCGCCGAACTGACCGACGGGCTGACCGGGGCGGTACCGGACCAGCCGCACTACGTCGTCGGTTACGCCTTCGACGCGGTCGCCGGCAGGCTGGCCAGCAAACCGGCGGGTGGCGGCCCGACCGGTCACGAGCGGTTGCGCGCGGTGCTCGCCCGGGGACCCGAGCACCGCGTGCACCTGCTCGGCTGGTGGCGTACCGTCCCCCGGTTACGCGACGACCTCGGTGGGATCGGGGCGCGGTTCGACGCGATCGGCGCCTGGGTCGCGCTCGACGTACACGGCGGCGAGTTGGCGCCGCTCTGCCCGCAGCCGGGCGGGCCGGACTGGTACCCCCGCCCGCACCGGGGCCTCTTCTTCGACCGGGCGGTGCACCGTACGCCGGAGCTCGTCATCCCGTACGAACTGCCGGAGGACCCCCGGTGACCGGGTACGGCCGGCTCGTCGCCGAACTCGGGGCGGCCGCGGCCCGGCGGGACACCGCCCTCGCCGCCGCCGACCGGGCGTACCGAGAGGGTGCGGCGACCGCCTCGGCGGAACTGGCCCGGGCCGCCGCCGACGCCGAGGCGGCCGAGCGGCGGGCCGCCGCCGACGCCGAGGCCGTCCACCTGGTCGACCGGGAAGCGGCCCGACTGTGGGAAGAGCTACGGGCACTGCGCCGCTGGCCCGGACGGCCGGTCGGCGACCTGCCCGAGCCCGACCGGGCGGCGGATACGACCACATCCGCGGCAGCCACGGCAGGGGCAGCCACGGCTCCGGCGGCGACAGTGGAGGCGGCCACCTCCGCGCCGGCCCGGGCGGCCACGGTTTGGCAGGAGTCGGGCGGGTCGGGCGTCGGGCTGTCGCCGGCGGCCCAGGCACTGGAGCGGGCCAGGCAGCGCATCGCCGCCGCCCGCCCCGACGCGCCCCGCAAACCCGTACCCCGGTTGGTCCTGCCCTTCCTGCCGCTGGTCGGGGCGGCGCTGGCCGCGCTCACCGGGCTGGTCGCGGCCGGGCTGGTCGCGATCGCACCGGACGGCGCGGCGTCGGTACCACGCGTGCTGGGCTGGCTGGTGTTCCTGGTCGCGCCGTTCACCGCGATTCCACCGGTGGCCTGGTGGCTACGGCGCACCGGGAGCCGGCTCGACGTGGGCGCGATCGGCCTGCTGCTGCTCGGCGGTATGGCCGCCGGCACCATCCTCTCCCTGACTCTCACCCACTGATCCCCCGCCGCTCCCCGCACCCGCGCTCCGCGTCCGCGCCGCGTCCGGGTCTACGCGTCGATCAAGGACAAACCGTGCCCGCTCTGCAGTGGTTCGTCGCGCAACAACTCCTTGATCAAGGCAAACACCCGGGAGTCGTCGTGATCGTCTGCGGCTCAGGCACTCGACACGCCGGGACCGGAACGCCTGAACCGCAGACGATCAAAACCACGGACGCCGGCCACCCGAGACGAGGTAATGCCGTCCACAGCGAATCCGGCGTACTCACATCGAATTCGCTGTGGACGGCAACAGCACCCTTCCCGACGTCGCCCCCGGCCACGGTGGCGGCCGACCCCGATCGGACCTCGGTGAACCACGAACCACGCGGCGACCGGGAACCTACGCGTGACCAAGGATGTCGCAGGACAAGCCGGGCGCAATACCCCACGACTTCTCCTTGATCGACGCAAGCAGCCGGACGCAAGCAGTCGCCCGCACCCAAGCCCGACACGGGCAAGCCCGACGCGAGCAGAACCGGAGAGGCGGCGCGGGCTCGACGGGAACGGCGGGCGGCGGGCGGCACGAGCTGCGATCGGGACACCGACCGGGCGGGTGATCCAGGGCCCCGGTCGCCGACCCCGCCTGCCAGCGGGCATCGCCGGACCCGGATAGTTGACGCCATGACTGACGGTCTCGCGATCTCCGCACGGGGGATACGCAAGTCGTACGGCGCCAACACCGCGGTCGACGGCGTCGACCTCGACGTACGTCGCGGCGAGATCTTCGCGCTGCTCGGCCCCAACGGCGCGGGCAAGACGACCACCGTGGAGATCCTGGAGGGCTACCGGCAGCGCGACGCGGGCGACGTGACGGTGCTCGGCGTCGATCCGGCCCGCGCCGACCAGCGGTGGCGGGCCCGGGTCGGGATCGTCCTGCAGGGTACGGGCGAGTTCGACGAGCTGACCGTCGGTGAGGTCGTACGCCATTTCACCGCCTTCTATCCGGCGCCGGACGACCCGGACCGGGTGATCGAACGGGTCGGCCTGACGGCGAAGGCGAAGGCCCGTACCCACTCGCTTTCCGGCGGGCAGAAGCGCCGGCTGGACGTGGCGCTGGGCATCATCGGCCGCCCCGAACTGCTCTTCCTCGACGAGCCGACCACCGGGTTCGACCCGGAGGCGCGGCGGGAGTTCTGGGAGCTGATCCGGGATCTGTCCGCGAGCGGCACCACGATCGTGCTGACCACGCACTATCTGGACGAGGCGGAGGCGCTCGCCGACCGGGTCGGGGTGATCGCCGCCGGCCGGGTGGTCGAGGTGGCGCCGCCGGCCCGGCTCGGCAACCGGGAGCAGGCGCTGGCGACGGTGAGCTGGCGTACGGCGGACGGCGCGGTGGAGCGTGCCGAGACGGCGACGCCGACGGCGCTGGTCGGCGAGTTGGCCGCACGGTACGGCGGTGAGGTGCCCGGGCTATCCGTCACCCGGCCGACGTTGGAAGACATCTACCTCACGATGATCGGACACCGATGACCACGGTCGACACTCCGCTCCGGGTCGGTCCGGTCCGGCTGGCCCTGCGCCAGGGCGGGCTGGAGTTGCGCCAGTTCCTGCGCAGCCGCGAGTCGGTGGTCTTCACCATGGGCTTCCCGGTGATCATGATCCTGATCTTCGCGGCGATCTTCAACGACGAGATCGCGCCCGGGGTCAGCTACACGCAGTACTTCATCACCGGGATGATCGCGACCGGTCTGATGACGGTCAGCTTCCAGAACCTGGGCATCTGGATCCCGATCGAGCGGGACCGGGGTGTGCTCAAGCGGCTGCGCGGTACGCCGATGCCGAAGTGGGTCTACTTCGCCGGCAAGGTGATCATGGTCGTGGTGATCGGGATCGCCGAGACGGCGCTGCTGCTCGCGGTGTCGGTCGCCCTCTTCGACCTGCACCTGCCCGCCACCCTCGGCAAGTGGCTCACCTTCGGCTGGGTGTCGGTGCTCGGGATCGCGGCGTGCACCCTGTGCGGGATCGCCTTCTCGTCACTGGCCCGTACGGCCCGCAGCGGCTCGGCGGTGGTGACGCCGGTGGCGCTGGTGTTGCAGTTCATCTCCGGGGTGTTCTTCGTCTTCACCAGCCTGCCGGGCTGGATGCAGCAGGTGGCGGCGATCTTCCCGCTCAAGTGGATGTGTCAGGGGCTGCGGTCGGTCTTCCTGCCCGAGTCGTTCGGCACCCAGGAACCCGGCGGCTCCTTCGAACTGGGCCGGGTCGCCCTGGTCCTGGTCGCGTGGTGCGTGATCGGCCTGGTTCTCTGCCTGACCACCTTCCGCTGGACCACCAAACGCGACGGCTGACCCCGTCGGTGCGGCGCCCTGATGATCCGCGTGATCAGTGAGTACGTACGTCGACACGCCGACAACACGCCCGCCCCGGTCCCTGATCACGGGGATCAGGGGCGGGGCGGGCGGGCAGGCAGGGCAAGTGGGGCGTCGGGGGCTCAGTACTCGTAGAAGCCCTGGCCCGACTTGCGGCCGAGGGCGCCGGCCGTGACCATCCGCTGGAGCAGTTCCGGCGGGAAGAACTTCGGGTCGCCGGTGTCGGTGTAGATGTTCTTCGCGGCGTGCATCAGCACGTCGACGCCGGTCAGGTCGGTGGTCGCCAGCGGCCCCATCGCGTGGCCGAAGCCCAGCTTGCAGGCGGTGTCGAGGTCCTCGGCCGACACCACGCCGGACTCGACGAGCTTGACGGCCTCGACCACCAGCGCGGCGATCAGCCGGGTGGTGACGAAGCCGGCGATGTCCCGGTTGACCACCACGACGGTCTTGCCGATCTCCTCGGCGAAGGACCGTACGGTCGCCAGCGTCTCGTCGGAGGTCTGGTAGCCGCGTACGAGTTCGCAGAGCTTCATCATCGGCACCGGCGAGAAGAAGTGGGTGCCGACCACCGACTCGGGCCGGTCGGTGACCGCCGCGATCTGGGTGACCGGGATGGCCGAGGTGTTGGTGGCCAGCACCGCGTCGGCCTTGCAGATCTTGTCGAGCGCCCGGAAGACCTCGTGCTTGATCTCGATCTTCTCGAAGACCGCCTCGACGACGATGTCGGCGTCGGCCGCCGCCTCCAGCTCGGTGGTCGGGCTGATCCGGGCCAGCGTCGCCTCGACGTCGTCGGTGGCGATGGTCCCCTTGCTGGCGAACTTCTCCAGCGACCGGCGGATGCCGGCGAGCCCGCGCCCGGTCGCCGCGTCGTCCAGGTCGCGCAGCGTCACCTGCCAGCCGGCCTGCGCCGCCACCTGTGCGATTCCCGAACCCATCAGACCGGCCCCGATGACCGCCAGTCGACCCGCCATCTGCATCTCCCTCGCCGTGGGCTGACCGCGGGCGGGCGCCCGCGCCGCTCTCGCGGATGCGGACACCTCCGCACCGCTATCCGAGCACCCTAACCGGCAATCCTTAACGATGCCTCAGAGGGTGAAGGTCGCCTCTTCGGGGGCGAGGGCCCGCTCGACCTCCACGCCCAGGGCGCGCAGGTCGGTGACGAAGTCGGGATAGCCGCGGTCGATGTGGTGGACGTGGGAGATCTCGGTGGTGCCGTCCGCGCAGAGCCCGGCGATCACCAGACCGGCGCCGGCGCGGATGTCGGTGGCGCGTACGGGCGCGCTGGACAGCCGCTCCCGGCCGCGTACGACGGCGTGGTGCCCGTCGGTCTTGACGTCGGCGCCCAGCCGGGCCATCTCGTTGACGAACATGAACCGCCCGTCGAAGATGTTCTCGGTGATCAGCGAGGCCCCCTCGCTGATCGCGGCCAGCCCGATCGCCATCGGCAGGAGGTCGGTCGCGAACCCGGGAAACGGCAGGGTGACCACGTCGACGGCGGTGGGCCGGCGGTCCATCTGCACCCGGAAGGCGTCGGCCCGGGTCTCGACCAGCCCACCGGCCGAAATGATCTTGTCAAGGGCGACCTCGAGGAAGGCCGGACTGGCACCGGTCACGGTGACGTCGCCACGGGTCATCGCGGCGGCGAAACCCCAGGTGCCGGCGACGATCCGGTCGCCGACCGTGGCGTGCCGGACCGGCCGCAACTCGGTCACACCCTCGATGCGCAGCGTCGACGTGCCGGCTCCGGAGATGTCGGCGCCCATCTGCGTCAGCATCGCGCACAGGTCGACGATCTCCGGCTCGCGGGCCGCGTTGTCGATCTCGGTGACGCCCCTGGCCAGCACCGCCGCCATGAGAAGGTTCTCGGTCGCTCCCACGCTGGGGAAGTCGAGCCAGATGTTCGCCCCGTGCAGGCCGGACGGGGCCGAGGCGATCACGAAGCCGTGCTCGCCGGAGATGTCGGCGCCCATCCGGGCCAGGCCGGCCACGTGCATGTCCAGGCCGCGGGAACCGATCGCGTCGCCGCCGGGATGTGCCACCCGTACGTAGCCACGCCGGGCGAGCAGCGGCCCGAGGACGCAGATCGAGGCGCGCAGCCGGCGCACGAGGTCGTAGTCGGCCTCGGTGCCCGGCTCGGCCGGCGCGTCGATGGTGACCGAGGCGCAGCGTGGCACCCCGCTCCCGGCGCGTGACGGCTCGTCGTCGTCGATCGACACCACGCAGCCGAGCCGGCGCAGCACCTCGGCCATGATCGCGATGTCGGTGATCCGGGGTACGTTGGTGATCACGCTCGGTCCGGGGGCGAGCAGCGCCGCGGCCATCAGCTTGAGCGCCGAGTTCTTGGCGCCGACGACGTGCACCTCCCCCGCCAGCCGGGCGCCGCCGTTCACCCTGATCACGTCCATGTCGGCCATCGTAGGGGCGTCGGGCAGGTGCGGCCCACCAGCCGTTTTCCAGCCGTCGGGCGGGGCGGGGTCGGTTCCCGGCGGGGCGGGCATCCGTAGGCTGTACGTCATGGCCGTCCACCTCACGCGCATCTATACCAAGGCCGGCGACACCGGCTCGACAAGGTTGGTCAACAACGAGAAGGTCGCGAAGACGCACCCCCGGATCGGGGGATACGCCGACGTCGACGAGTGCAACGCCGCCATCGGTGTCGCGCTGGCGCTCGGGCAGCTCGACGAAGAGGTCCGCGACGTGCTGGCCGCGGTCCAGAACGACCTCTTCGACGTGGGCGCCGACCTCGCGACCCCGGTGGAGCCGGATCCCGAATACCCGCCGCTGCGGGTCACCGAGGAGTACATCACCCGGCTCGAGGGTTGGTGCGACGAGTTCAACGACCGGCTGACCAAGCTCGACTCCTTCATCCTGCCCGGCGGCACCCCCGGTGCCGCCCTGCTGCACGTCGCGCGCACGGTGGCGCGACGCGCCGAACGAGGCGCCTGGGCATTGGTCAGTCACGAACCGGACCGAACCAGCCCCCTCCCGGCAAAGTATCTCAATCGCCTGTCGGATCTGTTGTTCATTCTGGCGAGAATCGCGAACCCGGACGGCGATGTGCTCTGGGTTCCAGGGGGCCGACGCTGACCACGGGAAGCCTGCACCACGTCGAGCTCTGGGTGCCGGACCTGGCCGGCGCCCGGCGCTCGTGGGGCTGGCTGCTCGCGGAACTCGGCTGGGAGCCGTTCCAGGACTGGCCGGACGGCCGCTCCTGGCGGCTCGGCGGCACCTATCTGGTGCTGGAGGAGTCGCCGGCGCTCTCGTCCCGGGTCCACGACCGGCACGCGCCGGGCCTGAACCATCTCGCCTTCCACGCCGGCCCGCGCCACGCCGTGGACCGGCTGGTCACCCGAGCGCCGGAGCACGGCTGGTCACTGCTTTTCGCAGACCGGCATCCGTACGCCGGCGGGCCGGACACGTACGCCGCCTACCTGGCCGACGGCTACGGCTACGAGGTCGAACTGGTCGCCGACGGCTAGCGCCGCGCCGCGCGTCGTACGGGCGGCTGCCGCTTACGCGGCCGGCCAGTCCTGGGCCGTCAAGCGCGGAAAGGCCGCCCCGGGCGGGGCGGCCTCAAGCCAGGAGAGGAATCCGGTCACCGTCGACTCCGCCATGGCGATCTCGATCGGTGCCTGGTAGCCGGTACACCGCAGGATCACCCAGTCGGCCGGCATGGCCAGGCACTCCTGACCCTCGGGTTGGCGACGGCGCTCGACGGCCAACCCCTCGCGGTAGAGCACCCGTTTGGGGCGCAGGGCAAAACTGAACATCCGGTACCACCGCAGCTCGTCGCCGGCGAACCGGCCGAAACCCGGTGACCAGCCCCGGCCGTCGACCATCGTCGAGACCCGGACACTGAGCCGGATCGTGCCGCCGGCACGCGCGACGAAGGCCCGGCGCACGAAGAGCACCAGGACGGCAGCGCACAGGATGAGGACGCCGATGCCGATCCATTCCAAGATCATCATCGACGTCGCCGATCAGTGCGCGTTCGCGGGAGTGGCGACCGTGGCGCTCTCGGCGAGGATCGTGACACCGCGCTCGGTCACCGAGACGAAACCGCCGTCGACGTCGTAGGCGACCTGCTCGCCGCCGGCCAGCTTGATCCGCACCTGGCCGGGCTCGGCGAGCTGGCCGAGCAGCGGCGCGTGGCCGGGGAGCACACCGAGCTCGCCTTCGGTCGTACGCGCGACGAGCATCTCGGCCTCGCCGGTCCAGATCTTTTCCTCGACGGCTACGAGCTCGACGTGCAGCAGCTTTGCCACGCTGTCTCCTTGTGCGGGACGACCCGGTGCGGGGGACGGATGCGCCGAGTCTAATCCCGCCGTCCACCGCTGCCCACGGCGGGTGGCGCAGGTAACCCGGACTACTTGTTGATCAGCTCCGGATGGCCGATCACGAAGTCGTCGACCGTACCGGCCTTGAGCGCGGCGAAGAACTCGTCGGCGACCGGCTCCAACCGCTCGCCCTGGTAGTTGTCACCGGTGCCGACACCACCGCCGGGCAGCTTCATCATCGTGATCGAGTTGGAACGGAGGTTACGCAACGCGAGGCCGAAGTCGACGACGCTGTTGCCCCGGCCGTTGAAGATGACCGACTCGCCGGCCGCGCGCAGGACCGCGTCGAGCTTGACCGGGTTGGTCACCACGTCGGCGCTGAACGCCTGGTCGACCATGGCCCGGATGAACTGCTGCTGGTGGCGCTGGCGACCGTAGTCGCCGTCGGGCAGGGTGTAGCGCTGGCGTACGTAGTCCAGGGCCTGCCAGCCCTTCAGGTGCATGGTGCCCTTCTTGTACTCCGCCTGCGGCCCGATGTAGCCCTCGCCGTTCGGGTTGCCCTTGCGATGCTTGCCGTCCGGCTCGAGGTGCTCCGACTTGACGTCGGTGTCGATGTACATCTCGACACCGCCCATCGCGTCGACGATCTTCTGGAAGCCGGTGAAGTTGATGATCGCTCCGGCGTCGAAGCGGGTGATGCCGGTCCGGGCGCTGATGGTCTGGGAGAGCAACTCGAAGCCCTGGATCGCGCTGGGCACCTCCTGGCCGGGCACCCGGCTGCCGCGTTCCATCGCCGAGTTGAGCCGGCCCTGACCACCGCGGTAGCCGGCCTTCTCGAACCGGGGGATGTCGACGATGAGGTCACGCGGCATGGAGAACAGATAGGCGCCGTCGAGGGCCTCGTTGACGTGCAGGACCAGGATCGAGTCGGCCAGCGGTGGCCGGTTGGGATCGCTGGGGCGTGGGTCGATGCCGACCAGCAACAGGTTGAGCGGGCCCTTGATGTCGGACCGACGCTCCTGCGCGCCGGCCGCCTGGTCGCCGAAGAGATCGCCGCTGCCGACCGCGCCCTCGTAACGGGCGAGCAGGACCTCGGTGGTGACCAGCACGCCACCGCTGAGCAGCATCAGAACCGCGCCGAAGAAGGTGCAGAGCCGGGCCCACCGGGGAATCAACGACCGCGACCTGCGCGCCGTCCGGCCGCCTTCCGGATGCCTGCCCACCCTGTTCACCACGTTCCTCCGTTCGCTCCGCCCCTTATCACAGACAGACGCGCGGGTCCGGGCGTTGGGCCGACAGTAACTTTCCCCTCCCCAAGAGCGCCACCGCTGGGCCGGTGATCCCCCCGACTGCCAGGAAACACCCAGCAAAAAAAAGGGGGCCGCGCCGGCGGACAGCCGGTGCGACCCCCTTCTCAGGGCCGATGCTCAGCCCTTCATCAGTTCCTTCGCCTTGCGCTCGAGGTCGTCGAGCCCGCCGCACATGAAGAAGGCCTGCTCGGGGAAGTGGTCGTACTCGCCCTCGCTGATCTTCTTGAACGCCTCGACGGTGTCCTTCACCGGGACGTACGAGCCCTTGATGCCGGTGAAGACCTCGGCCGCGTAGGTGTTCTGCGACAGGAAGCGCTCGATCCGGCGGGCCCGCGAGACGGTGATCTTGTCGTCCTCGGAGAGCTCCTCCATACCGAGGATGGCGATGATGTCCTGCAGGTCCTTGTAGCGCTGCAGGATCCGCTTCACCTCGGAGGCGACCGTGTAGTGCTCCTGGCCGACGAACTCCGGGGCGAGGATCCGCGACGAGGACGCCAGCGGGTCCACCGCCGGGTAGATGCCCTTGTCGGAGATCGACCGCTCCAGGTTGGTGGTCGCGTCCAGGTGCGCGAAGGTGGTCGCCGGCGCCGGGTCGGTGTAGTCGTCGGCCGGCACGTAGATGGCCTGCATCGAGGTGATGGCCTGGCCCCGGACCGAGGTGATCCGCTCCTGCAGTTCACCCATCTCGTCGGCGAGCGTCGGCTGGTAACCCACGGCGCTCGGCATCCGGCCGAGCAGGGTGGAGACCTCGGAACCGGCCTGCGTGAAGCGGAAGATGTTGTCGATGAAGAGCAGCACCTCCTGCTTCTGCACGTCGCGGAAGTATTCCGCCATCGTCAGCGCGGAGAGGGCGACCCGCAGCCGGGTGCCCGGCGGCTCGTCCATCTGGCCGTAGACCAGCGCCGTCTTGTCGATGACGCCGGACTCGGTCATTTCGGCGATGAGGTCGTTGCCCTCACGGGTGCGCTCACCGACACCGGCGAACACCGAGGTGCCACCGAAGTTGTTGGCAACCCGGGTGATCATCTCCTGGATGAGCACCGTCTTGCCCACGCCGGCACCGCCGAACAGGCCGATCTTGCCACCCTTGACGTACGGGGCGAGCAGGTCGAGGACCTTGATGCCGGTCTCCAGCATCTCGGTCTTCGGCTCGAGGTCGGCGAACGCCGGGGCCTTGCGGTGGATCCCCCAGCGGTCCTTGATCTCGAGCCGCTCGCCCTCCTTGAGGTTGAGGCACTCGCCGATCGCGTTGAAGACGTGCCCCTTGGTCCCGTCACCGACCGGCACGGTGATGGCCGAGCCGGTGTCGCGCACCTCGGCGCCCCGGACCAGACCGTCGGTCGGCTGCATCGAGATCGCCCGGATCAGGTTGCCGCCCAGGTGCTGGGCGACCTCCAGGGTCAGCGTCTTCTCACCCCCGGAGAGGGAGACGTCCACATGCAGGGCGTTGAAGATGTCCGGCATCGCGTCGCGCGGGAACTCGGCGTCGACGACCGGGCCGATGACCCGGACGACGCGGCCCGTCGCCGTCTTGGTTTCCACAGCAGCAGTCATCACACTTCACTTCCCGCCGCGGCCAGCGCGTTGGCGCCGCCGACGATCTCACTGATCTCCTGGGTGATCCCGGCCTGGCGGGCCGAGTTCATCTCACGCGTGTACTTCTCGATCGCTTCCCCGGCGTTGTCGGTCGCGCTCTTCATGGCGCGCCGCCGGGCCGCCGACTCGCTCGCCGCCGACTCGATCAACGCCGCGTAGATCCGGGTGTTGATGTACTTCGGCAGCAGGGCGTCGAGCAACGCCTCGGCGTTGGGCTCGAACTCGTACGCCGGCAGGATGCCCTCCGACCGCGGCCGGTCCTCGACCTCCATCGGACCGATGATCCGCGGCACCGGGGTCTGGGTCATCAGCGACTTGAACTCGGTGTAGACGATGTGCAACTCGTCCACGCCCAGCACGCCGTCCGGCCCCGGGTCGTCACCCTCGTCGTCGGCGCCGTGGGTGAACGCCTGGATGAGGGTCTCGCCGACCAGACGGGCGTCGGCGAACGACGGCTGCTCGGAGAAGCCGGTCCAGTTGGCCGCGATCGGCCGGTTGCGGAACCGGTAGTACGCCACGCCCTTGCGGCCGATGACGTACAGCACCGGGTCCTTGCCGTCGGCCTTGAGCCGCTCGATCAGCGACTCGGCCGTCTTGATCGCGTTGGAGCTGTAACCACCGGCCAGACCGCGGTCGCTGGTGACGAGCAGTACGCCGGCCCGCCGCACCTTCGGGCGCGGGGTGAGCAGCGGATGGTCGACCGTCGCGTTCGAGGCCAGCGCCGACAGCACCCCGGTGATGGCCTGGGAGTACGGCAGGGACGCCGCCACCCGGGCCTGGGCCTTGGCGATCCGGCTCGTCGCCACGAGCTCCATCGCCTTGGTGATCTTCTTCATGCCCTTCGCCGAACGGATCCGTTGGCGAAGAACGCGAACCTGGGCCGCCATACGCTGCGCCCTACTGCTTCTTGGCCGGCTGGTCGGTGTAGCGGGTCACCGACTCACGGTCCTGCTCGCCCGCGAGCGGCTCGGCCGGCGCCTCGTTGATCGGCGCCCCCTCCCCGGCGAGGAACGACGGCTTGAACTTGTTGATCGCCTCGTCGAGGCTGGCGACGATGTCGTCGTTCCACTCGTTGTTCGCGATCGAGGACAGCGTCGAGGCGTAGCGGTGCCGCAGGAACTCCAGGAACTCCGACTCGAAGCGGGACACGTCGCCGACGGCGACGTCGTCGAGCTTGCCCTCGGTGCCGGCCCACACCGACACCACCTGCTCCTCGACCGGGAACGGGGTGTAGTTCGACTGCTTGAGCAGCTCGACCAGGCGGGCACCGCGGTCCAGCTGGTTACGCGACGCCTTGTCCAGGTCGGAGGCGAAGGCGGCGAACGCCTCCAGCTCGCGGTACTGGGCCAGGTCGAGGCGGAGCCGGCCGGCGACCTTCTTCATCGGCTTGGCCTGGGCGGCACCACCGACCCGGGACACCGAGGTACCCACGTTGATCGCCGGGCGGACACCCTGGTTGAACAGGTCGGTCTCGAGGAAGACCTGGCCGTCGGTGATCGAGATGACGTTGGTCGGGATGAAGGCGGAGATGTCGCCACCGCGGGTCTCGATGATCGGCAGACCGGTCATCGAGCCGCCGCCCATCTCGTCGGAGAGCTTGGCGCAGCGCTCCAGGAGGCGGGAGTGCAGGTAGAAGACGTCACCCGGGTAGGCCTCACGACCCGGCGGGCGGCGCAGCAGCAGCGACACGGCCCGGTACGCCTCGGCCTGCTTGCTCAGGTCGTCGAAGACGATCAGGACGTGCTTGCCGCCGTACATCCAGTGCTGGCCGATCGACGAGCCGGCGTACGGGGCGATGTACTTGAAGCCGGCCGGGTCGGAGGCGGGCGACGCCACGATGGTGGTGTATTCCATCGCGCCGTGCGCCTCGAGGGTGCCCTTGACCGAGGCGATGGTCGACGCCTTCTGCCCGATGGCCACGTAGATGCAGCGCACCTGCTTGGTCGGGTCGCCGGACTCCCAGTTGGCCCGCTGGTTGAGGATCGTGTCGATCGCGACCGTGGTCTTACCGGTCTTGCGGTCGCCGATGATGAGCTGGCGCTGGCCCCGGCCGATGGCGGTCATCGCGTCGATGGCCTTGATGCCGGTCTGCAGGGCCTCGTGGACACCCTGCCGGGCCATCACGTTCGGCGCCTGGAGCTCGAGCTCCCGGTAGCCCTCGGCCTCGATCTCGCCCAGGCCGTCGATCGGCTGGCCGAGCGCGTTGACCACGCGACCCAGGAACTTGTCGCCGACCGGCACGGAGAGCACCCGGCCGGTGCGCTTGACCCGCTGGCCTTCCTCGATGCCGGAGTAGTCGCCGAGGATCACGGCGCCGATCTCGCGGACGTCGAGGTTCAGGGCCACGCCGAGCGTGCCGTCCTCGAACTCCAGCAGTTCGTTGGCCATCGTCGAGGGCAGACCCTCGACGTGGGCGATGCCGTCACCGGCGTCGGAGACGGTACCGACCTCCTCGCGGGAGATGTCGGGAGTGTAGGAGGAGACGTAGCGCTCCAGGGCGCCGCGGATCTCCTCCGACGAGATGGTCAGCTCGGCCATCCTCTGCTTCCTCTATTCAGGGCCCGGGTTTGCCGGAGCGGCGTCGATTTGGGTTCTAGCGCTTCGCGAGCGCGTTACGGGTGTCGGTGAGCCGGCGCAGGACGGTGCCGTCGTAGAGATCGGAACCGACCTGGACGCTCATGCCGCCCAGGACCGCCGGGTCGACCGTCTGCTTCACGGTGACCACTCGACCGTACAGTTCGCCCAGCTTTGCACCCAACCGACGCTCTTCTTCGTCGGAAAGGGGCGCGGCGACCGTGACGTAGGCGACCTGGCGGTCGCGGCGGTCCGCGGTCAGCTCGACGAGCCGGGTCAGCGCCCCGGCGAACGACCGCCCGCCGAAGCCGTCGAGCGCGACCTCGACGAGGCGCAGGGTCACCGGCTTGACCTTGCCCTTGAGCAGGGTGGCGGCCAACTCGGCCCGCTGCGCCGCCGAGGCGCTCGTGTCGCCGAGCAGGCTGGCGAGCGCCGGGTCACCGGTCACGACCTGCCCGAAACGGAACAGCTCGTCCTCGACCTCGCTGAGGTCGCCGGCCCGGTCGGCGCTGGCCAGCAGCGCCTCCACACCGAGCCGCTCGGCGCCGTCCAGCAGCTCGGACGGGACCGACCAGCGGCCCGACACCAGGGTGCCGAGCAGCCCGACCGCGTCGTCGCCGAGCTTGCCGCCGAGCAGGTTGGTCAGCAGCGCGGCCCGGTCCTCGCCGCCGCGGGCCGGGTCGGACAGCGCCCGACGCAGCCGCAGTTCACGGCGCAGCAGCGCCGCGAAGGCGAGCAGGTCGTCGCCGGTCGCGGCGACCGCGGGCGGCGGCGCCGCCTGGGCGTACGCCTCGAGGCGCTCCGCCGCGACGGCGTACGACTCCCGGCTGGCGGCCTGCATCAGCGGGCTCCCGTGCTCTCGAGGTTGCTCAGGAACCGGTCGACGGTGCCCTTGCGGCGGGCCTCGTCGGCCAGCGACTCGCCAACGATCTTGCTGGCCAGGTCGACGGCGATGGTGCCGACCTCGGCACGCAGCTCCCGGACGATGGTCTGGCGCTCGGCGGCGAGCTGCTCCTTGCCGGCCGCGATGATGCGGTCGGACTCTTCGCGCGCCTTGGCCAGGACGTCCTGCCGGATGCCCTCGGCGTCGGCACGCGCGTCGTCGCGGATCTTCGCGGCGTCGGTACGGGCCTCGGCGAGCTGAGCCTTGTACTGCTCGAGGAGCTGGTTGGCCTCGGCCTGGGCAGCCTCGGCGCGCTTGATCCCGCCCTCGATCGCGTCGACCCGAGCCTGGTACATCGCCTCCATACGGGGGAAGACGAACTTGACCAGGATGAACAGGACGACACCGAAGGCGACGAGACCGACGATGATCTCAGACAGCGGTGGGAGCAGGATGTTCCCGCCCTCTTCCGCGGCTATGTACATGGACACTCCCCTCCAGCGGTGACCGGCCGTCGAGGGCCGGGCACCAAGTCAGCTCCGAGTGGGTCCGAGCCCGTCAGGACCCACCCTGCAGCGCGAACGCGAGCACCAGACCGAGCAGGGCGAGCGCCTCGACCACGGCGAAGCCCATGAACATGTAGACGCGGGTCAGACCGGCGCTCTCCGGCTGGCGGGCGGTCGCCTGGATGTAGGCGGCGAACACCAGGCCCACGCCGATGCCCGGGCCGAGGGCGGCGATGCCGTAGCCGATGACGTTGACGTTGCCCGAGATCTCGGCCAGCAACATGGTTGGATTCCTCCTGCGTTGAACGCGTGACCATCACGCGCACGTTTAGGGTGAGATTTTCAGTTGTCGATCGGTGGAGCGCAGGCGCGTACGGTGCCCGGAGGCACGGGTGCGTGTCGGTGGATCAGTGCGCCTCGGCGAGCGAGCTCTGCAGGTAGGTGGCGGTCAGCAGGGTGAAGACGTATGCCTGCAGCGCCAGGATGCCGAGCTCGAAGAGCGTCATGACGATGGCCATGCCCCAGCTCAGGAACGCGATCGGCTTGATGAGCAGCGTCTCGGCCTGGAAGAGCGCCACGCCGCCGAGCGTGAAGACCAGCAGGATCATGTGGCCGGCGAACATGTTGGCGAAAAGACGGACGGAGAGCGTGACCGGCCGCAGGATCAGGTTGGAGACGAACTCGATCGGCACCAGGATCGGCTGCACCCAAAGCGGGGCGCCGGACACCCAACAGCTCGCCTTGATGTATCCGAAGAAGCCGTGCTTCTGGATACCTACGGCGACGTAGACCAGCCAGCTCATGACCGCCAGCACGATCGGGAAGGCGATGTGCGAGTTCGGCGAGATCTGCGCGAACGGGACGATGCCCCAGAGGTTGTTCAGCAGGATGAAGACGAACAGCGTGGTCAGGTAGGGGGCGAAGCGCACGCCCTGCTGTCCGATGATGTCGCGGGCGATGTTGTCCCGGACCAGGCCGTAGACCGACTCGGCGAGCCACTGGCCCTTGGTCGGGACCAGCTTGGGGTTGCGGTAGGTCACCAGGAAGAAGACCAGGATGATCGCGACACTGATCCAGATCAGCAGTGCGATCTTGGTGAAGGCCCCCGCCCACATCGTGTCTTCGAACGAGGGGATCAGGCTTTTGTAGTTGAAGCTGTCAACGCCGGGGGGAAACTCCGCAGCGAGGTAGGTCGGCAGCTCAGCCAATTCGAACCCTCCGTCGGTCGGGCGGTGTCAGACGCCCAGCCTCTTCATGGTCAGATAGACCCCGGCGGCCGTGCCCCCGATCAACCCGATCAGCAGCCCGACGTTTGGCAGGTCCAGCCAACGGTCGACGAGCCATCCGATGCCGCCCCAGATGCCCATGCCGCTGAGGAGGTAACCGACGGCTGCCCAACCCGCATCGGCGCCGGAAGGACCGGTGCCGTTGGTGGGTTGGTCGTCAGCCATGACGCGGCGAACGCTATCAGCCGGAAACATGAGGCTGTGAGTCACCCCCCGCACAACCGAGTTGTGTGGGCGCAGAGGGGCGTGTCGCGGCTTCCGGACACGCTACTCCCGTCACGCCAGTACGGAAGACCGGCCACCCTGACTCGTCCCCGATTGACGGAAACGCGACAGTTGGCCGGTGGTTACTTCGAGGGAATCTCGACGTACGGGATCTTGGCCTTGAAGGTCCACCAGACCTGTGCCGTGACCCACGCGACGGTGGCGCAGATCATGGCCACGGCCATCATCCGCAGGCCGTCCCAGCCCGTCGCCGCCACCGCGAACATGACCATGCCGAAGATGCTGAACTTCAGCACGTAGGTGGCCAGTCCGACGGTCAGCACGAGTTTGGGCAGCACGGAGTCGGCCCAGGCCACCGCCAGGCTCGACAGCAGGTAGCTGAACGTGACCACGGCCACCCCGGCCGCCGCGCCGGCCGCGCCCGCGGCACCGTCGACCAGCCAGCCGACCGGCACCGCGACGACCAGGAGCACGGCCGAGACGATCAGCGGCACCCGCAGGTGCCGGAGCCGGGGCGCCATCACCGCGGGTACGCCGGGAAGAGGCGGGCCAGCTCCGCGACCTCGGCGGCGACCTCGGCAAGGGTCTCCACCCCGCCCGGCAGCCCCGGATCGGTACGTATCGCGCGGGCGATGAGAGTGGCGATCTGGCGCATCTCGGCCTCCCGCATGCCCTGGGTGGTGACGCTCGGCGTGCCGACCCGGATGCCGGAGGCGACCATCGGCGGCTGCGGGTCGTACGGGATCGCGTTCTTGTTCAGGGTGATCGTCGCGAGGTCACAGCGCGCCTCGGCGTCGCGCCCGGTCACCCCGACATCGCGCAGGTCGACCAGGGCGAGGTGGGTGTCGGTGCCACCGGACACCGGGCGCATCCCCTCGGCGGCGAGCCCCGCCGCGAGGGCCCGGGCGTTCTCGACCACCTGGCTCGCGTACGACTGGAACTCCGGCAGCGCCGCCTCGCGCAGCGCGACCGCCTTCGCCGCCACGGCGTGCATCAGCGGCCCGCCCTGGGTGAACGGGAAGACCGCCTTGTCGATCCGGGCGGCCAGTTCGGCCCGGCACAGGATCATGCCGCCCCGGGGGCCGCGCAGCACCTTGTGGGTGGTGGCGCAGACCACGTCGGCGTACGGCACCGGCGACGGTACGGCCCGGCCGGCGACCAGGCCGATGAAGTGTGCCGCGTCGACCATCAGGTAGGCGCCGACCTCGTCGGCGATCTCCCGGAAGACGGCGAAGTCGATCAGTCGCGGGTAGGCGGTGGCACCACAGATGATCATCTTGGGCCGGTGTTCGAGGGCGAGTTCGCGTACCTCGTCGTAGTCGATCAGCTCGGTGTCCTCCCGGACCCGGTAGCCGACCGTACGGAACCACCGCCCGGAGAAGTTGACCCGGCTGCCGTGCGTCAGGTGGCCGCCGTGCGGCAGTTCCATCGCCAGCACCGGGTCGCCCGGTTCGAGCAGCGCCGCGTACGCCGCCAGGTTGGCGCTCGCCCCGGAGTGCGGCTGCAGGTTGGCGTGCTCGGCGCCGAACAGCTCCCGCGCCCGGGCGACGCCGATCTCCTCGGCCCGGTCGACCTGCGCGCAGCCGCCGTAGTAGCGCCGGCCCGGGTAGCCCTCGGCGTACTTGTTGGTCAGCGTCGAGCCGAGGGCGGCGAGCACCGCCGGCGAGGTCAGGTTTTCGCTCGCGATGAGTTGCAGGCCCTGGCGCAGCCGGTCGAGTTCGCCCACGACAACCGACGCGATCTCCGGATCGGTCGCCTCCAACTGGGCGAAATCGGGCCCCCAGAATGTCTCCACCCGCAGCAGTCTAGGCGGGCGGGCCCGCGCGCCCGGCGGGCGGTGCGGCCGGGCCGGACGCATGATGGAGATCATGCGATGCCTGGTCACCGGCGCCACCGGCTACATCGGCGGCCGGCTCGTGCCCCGGCTGCTCGCCGAGGGTCACCGGGTGCGCTGCCTGACCCGGCGGGCGGCACGGCTGCGCGACGTGCCCTGGGCCGCCGACGTCGAGATCGCCGAGGGCGACCTGGCCGACCCGGAATCGCTCACCGCCGCCCTCGCCGGGGTCGACGTCGCCTACTACCTCGTGCACTCCCTCGGCCGGCGCGGCTTCGCGGCCATCGACCGGCGGGCGGCCGAGAACTTCGCGGCCGCGGCGAAGGCCGCCGGCGTACGACGGATCGTCTACCTCGGCGGCCCGCGCCCCGCCCCCGGCGACCCCACCTCGGCCCACCTGCGTTCGCGTGAGGAGGTCGGCCGGATCCTGCTCGACAGCGGCACGCCGACCGCCGTACTGCGCGCCGCGGTCGTCATCGGGTCGGGGTCGGCGTCGTTCGAGATGCTGCGCCACCTCACCGAACGCCTGCCGGTCATGGTCACCCCGCGCTGGGTGCACAACCGGATCCAGCCCATCGCCGTCCGCGACGTGCTCCGCCACCTGGTCGGTGCCGCCACCCTGCCCGCCGACGTGAACCGGGGCTTCGACGTCGCCGGGCCGGACGTGCTGACGTACCTGGACATGATGCGCCGGTACGCCGCCGTCGCCGGGCTGCGCCGCCGGATCGTCCTGCCGGCACGGGCCCTGAGCCCCGGCCTGTCGTCGTACTGGGTCGGCCTGGTCACCCCGGTCCCCGGCTCGATCGCCCGGCCACTGGTCGACAGCCTGGTCCACGAGGCGGTCGCCCACGAGCACGACATCGCCCGGTACGTGCCGGACCCGCCGGGCGGCCCGATCGGCTTCGACGAGGCGGTCCGGCTGGCCCTGGCGAAGATCCGTGACGCCGAGGTGGAGACCCGCTGGTCCACCGCCACCTGGCCGACCGCGCCCGCCGAGCCGCTGCCGACCGACCCGGGCTGGTCCGGCGGCTCGCTCTACACCGACGTACGCGAACGCGAGGTGGCCGCCGCACCCGCCACGCTGTGGCGGGTCATCGAGGGGGTCGGTGGTGAGCACGGCTGGTACTCGTTCCCGCTCGCCTGGTCGGTTCGCGGCTGGCTGGACCGGCTGGTGGGCGGGGTGGGCCTGCGGCGCGGCCGGCGGCACCCGGACCGGTTGTACGTCGGCGAGGCGCTCGACTTCTGGCGGGTCGAGGAGATCGTGCCGGGCGAACTGCTGCGGCTGCGGGCCGAGATGCGGCTGCCGGGGCTGGCCTGGCTGGAGTTGCGGGCCGAGCCGGCCGGGACCGGCCGCAGCCGGTACCGCCAGCGGGCCGTCTTCGCTCCGCGCGGGCTGGCCGGGCACGCCTACTGGGCGGCGGTCAGCCCGTTCCACGCGATCGTCTTCGGCGGGATGGCCCGCAACATCGCGCGCGGCGCGGAGACGACGGTCTCCCGCTGAGACCGCTGCCGGCGGCCGGCGGTCAGGGCAGCAGGACCCCGGCCAGCGGGACCACGGTCTCCTCGATCTCGTCGGCGACCCGGCCGAACGACTGGTCGCCGCGCCCCCACGGGTCGTCGAGATCGTCGCCGGGCAGCGGCTGGGCGTCGCGCCGGGCCGCGTCGACCGCGGCGACCAGCGCCACCCCACGGGCGAGGACGCCGGCCGGCGTCGCCTCGGCCGGCGGCAGCGCGGCGGCGTCGACCTGGGCGAGCAGCCGGCCGAACTCGCCCAGCACGAACGTGCGGCCGCTCGCGTCGGGACGCAGCGCGGTGACGTATTCCTGCTGGTCGGCGGTCGCGGTGAGCACCAGGTCGGCGGCGTCGATGTGCTCCGAAAGCAGCTTGCGGGACTGGAAACCATCGACGTCGCCGCCCCGGGCCCGGACCTGGCGGGCGGCCGGCGGGTTCATCTCCTCGCCCGCGTGCCAGCCGCCGGTGCCGGCGCTGTGGCTGTGCACCAACTCGTCGGCGAAGCCGGTCGGCAACGGCGCGGCGACCGCCAGCCGGGCCAGCCGCTCCCGTACGGCCAGCGCCAGCAACCGCTCGGCCATCGGCGACCGGCAGATGTTGCCGAGGCAGACGTGCAGGACGGTGAACGGCGGCACCTCAGCCCTCCCGACCCACGAGGTCGGGCAGCACTTCGCGCAGCTTCGCCAGCGGCACCGCGCCCTCCCGCAGCAGCCGGGGCACCTCGCCGGTGACGTCGACGATCGTGCTCGGCACCGGGTCGGGGCACTGCCCCGCCTCCAGGTAGGCGCGCACCGCGTAGCCGAGCTGGTCCCGGGCCTGCTCGGCGGTCTCGGCGGGCGGCTGGCCGGACTTGTTCGCCGACGAGACCGCCATCGGCCCGGTCTCGCGCAGCACCTCCAGCGCCACCGGGTGCAGCGGCATCCGCACCGCGACCGTGCCGCCGGTCTCGCCGAGGTCCCACTGCAGGCTCGGCGAGTGCTCGACCACGATGGTCAGCGCACCCGGCCAGAACGCGTCGGCCAGGTCCCGGGCCGCCTGGGGCAGCAGGTAGACCAGGCCGTCGAGGGTGTGCCGGGAGCCGACCAGGACCGGGGGCGGCACGTCGCGCCCGCGCCCCTTCGCGTCCAGCAGGGCCTTCACCGCGTACGGCGTGAACGCGTCGGCCCCGACGCCGTAGACGGTGTCGGTGGGCAGTACGACCAGTTCGCCGTTCTTGACCGCCTCGATCGCCGCGGCGATGCCTCGGTCGCGGTCGGCGAGCGACCGGCAGTCATAGAGCATCACGGGGACAAAGTCTGCCACGCGCCCGCGCCCGTGGGACGTCGGCGGTGCCGGTCGGTTTCCGGGTCGGGCTCAGGCCACCCGTCGCGCGGTGCTGAACCGGGGCCGGCCGGCCAGATCGGGATGGCAGGTCACGTCGGCGTACCGGCCGTCGGCGGTGAACACGGCGGGCACCGCCACCGGGTGTGTGTCGTCGTGTTCGATCCCGACGACCCCGCCGGGCGCCAGCAGTTCGGCGGCCCGGCGGACCACCGGCCGGATCACCCCGAGGCCGTCCGTGCCGGCGAAGACCGCCTCCGCCGGGTCGTGGTCGGCCACCTCCGGCGGTACGTCGGTGCCGGCCGGCACGTACGGCGGGTTGCACAGCAGCACGTCGACCCGGCCGGTCAGTTCGGCCAGCAGGTCGGGGTCGGTGACGTCGGCGGCGACCACCCGCACCGGTGGGTCACCGGCGGCGACCCGGCTGGCGGCGTTGCGCCGCAACCACTCCAGCGCCCCCGCCGAGCGCTCGACGGCGTACACGGTCGCGGCCGGCACCTCGTGCGCGACCGACAGCGCGATCGCCCCGGAGCCGCTGCACAGGTCGACGACGAGCGGGGCGGCCAGCCCGCGGGCCCGCGCGATCCCCCACTCGGCGAGCAGTTCGGTCTCCGGCCGGGGCACGAAGACGCCTGGGCCGACCGCCAGCTCCAGATAGCGGAACGCCGCCGAGCCCAGCAGGTGCTGCAACGGCTCCCGGCCGGCCCGCCGCGCCACCAGCCGCCGGTAGCGGGCCAGCTCGTCCGGGGTGAACCCGGCCACGAGCGGCAGCCGGCTCCGGTCGACCCCGAGCACGTACGTCGCCAGCCACTCCGCGTCGGCCCGTGGCGACCCGACACCCGCGGCCGACAGCGCGGCGGTGGCCGTGGCCAGCACCGGACCGGGTCGCGTCCGTTCGGTCCCTTCGGGGGGGTGTTCACGAGACGATGTCACGCCATAATCATGAATCGTCGGCCGCGCTGATCCGTCACGCGGTAACCCGTGGCCGTGTCCTGCGCGGGCTCGACGCCGCGTCCGCACGGCAGCGCGCTGCCACCACGTTCCGCAAGGGGGTCCGGCGTGGGTTGGCTCGACCAGGTCACCGACCAGGTTGAGGAACTGACGCGCGCGCGGGAGCTGATGGAGCGCGACCGGTCCGCCGAGGCGGTTGGTCAGCTCGACCTGGTGCTCGCCCGCACCACCGACCCGTACGCGCGGGCCGACGCCCTGGTGCAGCGGCTGTCGGCGCTGATCAATCTGGGCCGTACCGCCGAATACGCCCGGGCGGCCGAGGTGGCGCTGGCCGCGGCCGAGGACCTCGCCGAGCCCTACCTCAAGGGGCACCTGCACGCGCTGGCGGCGCTGGCCGCGCAGGACCTGGGTGCCCTGGACCGGTGCGTGACCCATCTGGTGCGCAGCGTCCGGGCGCTGGAGTCGGTCACCGACCCCGACCAGGAGACCGCGTGGGCCTGGCACGACCTCGCGATGGCCTACTCCTACCTGGGTTTCCACGGCTACGCCCTCGGCGCCATCGAGCAGGCCCGGGTCCTGGGCACCCGGGCCGGCATCGCCGAGGAGATGTTCGCCGCGCCCGGCATCCGGCTGCGCAACGCGGTGGCGCTGGACCACAACGGCGACAGCGACGGCTGTCTCCGGGTGCTGCGCGACATCGGGGCCGACCTCGACCGGATCCTGGCCGGCGGCGACCCGTCCCGGCTGCGGCCGAGCAGCCTGGCCGCATACGGCTACGCGCTGGCCCGCCGGGGTGCCCTCGGCGAGCAGGTGGGCCTGCGGGCCCGCGGCCACGACGCGGCCGCCCTGCTGGCCCGGGGCGGCTACGGTGCGCGCAGCCACGACCTGCGCCGGCTCGGCGACGTCTGCCTGGCGATCACCGCCGGCCGGCTGATCGAGGCGGCGGCGCGGCTCGACACGGCGGCGGTCGCGACCGAGACCCTGGGGGCGGCCGAGCCGGCCCGGCTGCGCAGCCTCATGTACGCGCACAGCGGTGACCACGCGGCGGCGCACCGGGCCGACCGGCACGCGTTCCGGCTGGCCGTCCAGCGCACCGACCGGCTGCGGGACATGTACGTCGACGGCATCGCGACCCGCATCGACCACGAGGAGTTGCGCCGCACCGCCGAGCAGTACGCGGGCGAGGCGATGACCGACCCGCTGACCGGTCTGGCCAACCGCCGCCAGCTCGACAAGTACGTCGAGACGATGATCTCACTGGGTCGTCCGGCGGTGATCGGCATCTGTGATCTCGACGGGTTCAAGGCGGTCAACACCGCGCACGGCCACCACGCGGGTGACCTGGTGCTGCAACGGGTGGCCGGGGTGATCAACCGGGTGATGCGGCGGGGCGACTTCGTGGCCCGCTACGGCGGTGACGAGTTCGTGGTCGTGCTGACCGGGGCGGGCCTGGCCGAGGCGGGCGAGGTCGCCCGGCGGATCGGCCAGGCGGTGGCCGCCGAGGACTGGGAGTCGCTGGTGCCGGGCACGCCGGTCGAGGTGAGCATCGGCTTCGCCGAGGTGACCGGTTCGGGCGCCGCCCTGCGGGAGGCGCTGGCCAGCGCCTTCGACGTCGCCGACCGGGAGATGATGCGGGCCCGGTCCCGGGCCCGCGCCGCGACCTGACCGGCGGGACCGCCGCTACGACGTGTATCGCCGGCGGGACCGCTACGACATGTACAGGTACCAGTACGACTGCTGGTCGTACGGGTGCCACTGGTAGACGCAGTTGTACGAGCCCCACGCCCCGCCCTGTACGAGACTCTCGCCGAAGTAGCGGCACGCGTCGAGCGTGTAGTAGTAGCCGAACAGGTAGGTGGCGGTCACCGCCGAACGTTGGGCCGGCGCCGCCGCGTGGGCCGGGGCGGCGGCGCCGATCAGCAGCGCTCCACCGACGCAGGCGAGCGCGACGAACCTTCGGACTCCACGCATGACGTCTCCTCGGGCCGGACTCCGGTTCCACCGACAAAATAGTCAAGCATCGATCGATGGGACCTGTTGCCGCGCAAGGTTCTCGTCATCCGCGCAACCCGTCGAACCCGCCGACGGCGGGGTGGCGGTACGGACTACCGGCGGCCGAGGTCGGTGTCGCCGGCCAGCCGGGCGGCCCGGTCGGCCTCGGCCAGCGCGTCCAGCACCCCGTCCAGGTCGCCGCCGAGCACCAGGTCCAGGTTGTACGCCGTGTAGCCGATCCGGTGATCGGTGATCCGGTTCTGCGGGAAGTTGTAGGTGCGGATCCGCTCCGAGCGGTCCACCGTACGGACCTGGGCCTTGCGGGCGTCGGACGCCGCCGCGTCGGCCTGCTCCTGGGCGACGGCGAGCAGCCGGGCCCGCAGGATCCGCATCGCCTGCTCGCGGTTCTGCAGCTGGCTCTTCTCGTTCTGGCAGGAGACCACGATGCCGGTCGGCACGTGGGTGATCCGGACCGCCGAGTCGGTGGTGTTGACCGACTGGCCACCCGGGCCGGACGAGCGAAAGACGTCGATGCGCAGGTCGTTCGGGTCGATCGAGACGTCGACGTCCTCGGCCTCGGGCAGCACCAGGACACCGGCGGCGCTGGTGTGGATGCGGCCCTGCGACTCGGTCACCGGCACCCGCTGCACCCGGTGCACGCCGCCCTCCCACTTCAGCCGCGACCAGACGCCGTTGCCGCCGTCGGGCACCCCCTTGGTCTTGACCGCGAGCGAGACGTCCTTGACCCCGCCGAGGTCGGAGTCCTGCGCGTCGATTACCTCGGTGACCCAGCCGTGCCGCTCGGCGTACCGGGTGAACATCCGCAGCAGGTCGCCCGCGAACAGCGCCGACTCCTCGCCGCCCTCGCCCGCCTTGATCTCCAGGATCACGTCCTTGGCGTCGTGCGGATCACGCGGGATCAGCAGCTCGGCCAGCCGCTCCTCGAGCCCGGGCAGGGTGGCGGAGATCGCGTCCACCTCGGTGGCGAACGACGGGTCCTCGGCGGCGAGTTCGCGGGCCGCCGACAGGTCGGCGCGGGCCTGCTCCAGCTCGCCGGCCGCCTTGTGCAGCGGGGCGAGTTCGGCGAACCGGCGGCCGACCCGCCGCGCCGTGTTCTGGTCGGCGTGGATCGCCGGGTCGGCCAGCCGCTTCTCCAGCTCCGCGTATTCGTCGAGAAGCCCGGCGAGACGCTCGTTGCTCATGCTCGTACCTCAATCAGACGACACGGAATGGGATCGGCCGACACGGACATGCGAACGGCGCCCGCCACCCGGACTGGCCGGGTGGCGGGCGCCGTTTTCGTCGCTACTTGGCCTTCTTGGCCTGGACCTTGGCGTACTTCTGCTGGAACTTGGCGACGCGGCCGGCGGTGTCGAGCACGCGCTGCTTGCCGGTGTAGAACGGGTGGCAGGCGCTGCAGGTCTCGACGTGGATCGAACCGCCCTTGGCGGTGCTGCGCGTCGTGAACTTCTCACCGCAGGAGCAGGTGACCTCGGTCACGCCGTACTCGGGGTGGATGTTGGGCTTCATGCTGCCTCGGTCCTTTCTTCGTGGGTCGCCGGGTCGCCGTCTGCGTCTTCCGCGGCGGGCGCGGTTGACTCGGGCGTGAACCGGAACCGTGGCCGGTTGACCAGTTTGCCATGCCGCTCCCGATGGCTCGATATCGGGACCGGCCTTCGTTCCGTGCTGCGGGGCTCCGCTTCGCTTCACTCCTCGCACGAAACCGGGATGCTCGGCACTGGCCACCCTCGATAACGTGAGCCCTCCTCGATCCATTCCCGTTATCCCGGAAGGCATTCCCGTGACCAGCACCCTCGGGCATCCGGCGATCCCGCTCGCCGACGTCGTGGACACCGCCGCCCTCGCCGCCGCGGTCGCCGAGGGATTCGTCCGGATCCAGCGACACCCCGAACTCGCCCTGTCGATCTACAACTACACGGAGGCGTGCCAGTACACCGGCAACTGGACACCGGTGACGCTCGCCTGCCGGGGGCTGATCGTGGACGACGCGACCGGCAACGTGCTGGCGCGGCCGTACCGGAAGTTCTTCAACCACGACCAGCCCGGGGCACCCGTCGTCGCACTCGACGCGGAGGTGACGGTCACCGACAAAGCGGACGGCTCGCTCGGCATCGTCTACCCCGACGGCACCGGCTGGGCGGTCGCCACCCGCGGCTCGTTCGCCTCCGACCAGGCCCGGCACGCCACCGCGCTGCTGCGGACCCGGTACGCCGGCTTCACCCCGCCGCCCGGACTCACCGTGCTCGTCGAGATCATCTACCCGGCCAACCGGATCGTGCTCGACTACGCCGGCCTCGACGACCTCGTGCTGCTCGGCGCGGTCGACATCGCCACCGGGCGCAGCCACGGCCCGCAGGCGGTCCCGGACTGGCCGGGCCCGGTCGTCGAGACGTTCGCCTACGCCACGCTCGGCGCCGCCCTCGCCGCCGCTCCCCGCCCCGACCGGGAGGGGCTGGTCGTGCACGTACCGGCGACCGACGAGCGGGTGAAGATCAAGTACGCCGACTACGTACGGCTGCACAAGCTCGTCACCGGCCTCAACGCCCGCGTCGTCTGGGAGGTCCTGGCCACCGGCGGCGACCTGGCGGCCGTCATCGCGCCACTGCCCGACGAGTTCCACGCCTGGGCGCGGGCGGTCGCCACCGCACTGACCGGTACGGTCGACGCCCGCGCCGCCGCCGTCGAGTCCGCGTACGGTGAGATCGTGGCCGGCCTGCCCGACGGCTGGGGCCGGCGCGAGTTCGCCGCGCACGCGGTGCGGCACCCCGACCGTGGTTCCCTTTTCCTCCGCCTCGACAGCAGGGACTACCGTCCGCTGCTGTGGCAGCAGGTCCGGCCCGCCGCGGACTGGACCCCGCACAACCGGAGCGCCGAATGACCCGACTGATCGTCACCCGTGGGCTGCCCGCCTCCGGCAAGACCACCTTCGCCCGCAAGCTCCAGCCGTCCGTGGTCCGGGTCAACCGCGACGACCTGCGCCGGATGCTGCACGGCACCCGGCTGTTCACCCAGTGGGCCGAGGCCCAGGTGACCACCGCCCAGCGGGCCCAGGTCGAGGCACTGCTGCGGGCCCGCGCCGACGTCTGCGTCGACGACACCAACCTGCGGTCGAAGACCGTACGGGAGTGGGCCGAACTCGCCGCCCGCTTCGGCGCCACCTTCGAGGTGCACGACTTCACCGACGTGCCACTCGACGAGTGCCTGCGGCGCGACGCCGAACGGCCCGAGGAGGACCGGGTCGGCGAGGACGCCATCCGGCGGATGCACGAGCGCTACCTCGCCGGCCGCAACCTGCCGCTGCCCGTCCCGTACGTCGAGACCGGTGGCCCGGCGGTGGTCTACACCCCGCCGACCGGGGCACCGGAGGTGGTCCTCGTCGACATCGACGGCACCGTGGCGCTGATGGCCGGCCGCAGCCCGTACGACATGACCCGGGTCGGTGAGGACCTGCCGAACCGGGCGGTCATCTCGGCCGTACGCGCCATGCACGCCGCCGGGTACGGCGTCGTCTACTGCTCCGGGCGCGACGAGTCGGCCCGGCCCGACACGGAGGCGTGGCTCGACCTGCACGTGGAGGTGCCGTACCTGGGGCTGTACATGCGCCCTGTCGGCGACTCCCGCAAGGACTCGGTGGTCAAGAAGGAGATCTTCGAACGGGAGATCAAGGACCGGTACGCCGTCGTCGGCGTCTTCGACGACCGGATGCAGGTCGTCCGGATGTGGCGCGAACTGGGCCTGACCGTCTTCCAGGTGGCCGAGGGCGACTTCTGACCCGCCCCACCCGATCGCCATGATCGTCTGCAGTTGAGGTTCTCGACACGCCGAGTCGGCAACGCCTGAACTGCAGATGATCACCCATAGCACCTCCAGCGCAAGATCGTCACGTCGTCCACAGGTCTCCTCGTCGTCCACAGACTTCCATGGCCGGGCGGCGGCCGGGACGCGATGGTGGCACCTTCGACGGCATGAATCCGACGCTTAGGTCTCTTGTGGACGCCAGTGGCGGGGTGGTGACCCGTGGCCAGGCCTGCGAGGTGGTACCACGGTGGGTGCTGGCCGCGGCCCGACGTAACGGTCAGTTGTGCCGGGTGCTACCCGAGGTCTACGTTGACCGCCGCCGCATGCGGCCCGGCGGCGAGGAAGCGCCCACGTGCCCCCCATTGGCCGCCCTCGACCGAACCCTGCGACACCGTGCCGCACTGGCCTACCTCGCCGGGAACGGCGGCCTCAGTCACACGACCGCCCTCGACGTCTGGGGTCTACGTCCGCAGCCGCCCGGCGAGCCGATCCACGCCAGCGTTCCGGTCGGCTCCGGTCTGCGCACCCAGCCCGGCCTGGTGATCCACCACCGGCGTGCATCCGTAGTCCTGACCTGGCGCGGGACATGCGTCACCAGGGTCGAGAACTCGCTGGTCGACGCCTGGCCCGTGCTGCCGGTGGCCGAGCGGCCGGGGCCGGTCATCAAAGCCGTCAACGGCCGGCGGACCACCCCGCAGCGCGTCTGCACCGCTCTGTCCACCGCGCCGAGACTCGGCGGCCGGGCCGAGTTGCGCGTCCTTCTGGACCGGCTCGCCGACGGCTGCCTGAGTGCGCTGGAGATCTGGGGACACGACCACGTCTTCACCGGCCCAGGAATGCCGTCGTTCGCGCGGCAGGTCCGCATCGTGGTCGGCCAGCGCACCACCTATCTCGACGTCTACGCGGAACGGGAGCGGGTCGACATCGAACTCGATGGTGCCGCTTCGCACGGCGACGCCCGGCAGCGCGAGACAGATCTCCGCCGCGACGCCCTCCTGGCCACCGTGGGGATACTCGTCGTGCGGTTCTCACACGCTCGACTGACAGGGCAGCCCGATGAGGTCCGAAAGGAGGTCCTGACGATTCTGGCCGACCGTCGCAGCGTAAGTAGCGGCGTAAGTAGACGTGTCAGCGGGTGATCGTCTGCGGCTCAGGCGTTGGCCGAACGGCGTGTCGAGCGCCTGAACCGCAGACGATCATGAGGAGCGAGAGGAGTCGGAGTTAGAGGCCCTGTTCGCGGGCCATGATGATGGCCTGGGCGCGGTCGGCGACCTGGAGCTTGGTGAAGATGTTGGAGACGTGGTTGCGGACCGTCTTCTGGCTCAGGCCGAGGCGCAGCGCGATCTGCGGGTTCGTCAGGTGCTGGGCGATCAGCGCCAGGATCTCCCGCTCCCGCGAGGTCAGTTCCGGAAATGCCGGTTCGGCCCGGTTGAGCCCGGCGAAGTAGCCCATCAGCCGGGTGGCGATGGCCGGGCCGAAGATCGCTTCACCGTCGGCGACCACCCGAACCGACCGGATGATCTCCAGCCGCCGGGCGCCCTTGAGGACGTAGCCGCGGGCGCCGGCGCGCAGCGCGGCGAAGATCGAGTCGTCGTCGTCGGCCATGCTGAGGATCAGCACTCGGACGTGCGGGCTCATCCGCACCATCCGCTCGGTCGCGGCGATGCCGCCCATACCGGGCATTGTCAGGTCGAGCAGGACCACGTCGGGCTGGAGCCGGTCCAGGGCGACCAGTGCCTCCTCGCCGCTGGCGGCCTCGCCGCAGACGTCGATCTCGGGACTGGTGGCGAGCAGGGCGCGCAGCCCCGCCCGGAACGGGGCGTGGTCGTCAACCAGCAGCACCCGGATCTGGTCCATCGGTCTCCTCTGTGGTGGTGGGCAGGATCGCGGTCACCCGGGTGCCCGTACCCGGGGCCGAGGTGACGGTGCACTCGCCGCCGAGTTCGTCGGCGCGCTCGCGCATCGAGTGCATGCCGACGCCGTCCGGCTGGCCGGGCTGGCGGCCCCGGCCGTCGTCGTGGACGTCGAGGCGCAGTTGCTGCCCGGTGATGGTCAGCCGTACCTCGACGGTGTCCGCCCGGGCGTGCTTGCGCGCGTTGTTCAGCGCTTCGACGGCGATCCGGTAGGCGGCGACCTCGGTCGCGGCGGGCAGCGCGGGCAGTGCCTCGGGAGCTTCGAAGACGACCCGGGGGCCGGCCGCCGGCCAGGCGGCGATGTGCGACCGGAGCGCCCCGGCCAGCCCCATCGTGTCCAGCGCCGGCGGCCGCAGACCGTCGACGAGCCGCCGTACGTCGGCGACGGCGGTACGCGCGTCGACGACGATCTCCTCCAGCATGCGGTTGGCCTGCTCCCCCGGCCCGATCTCCTGGGCCACCTCGGCCCGCATGGTCAACCCGGCCAGCGTCGGCCCGAGACCGTCGTGCAGGTCGCGGCGCAGCCGCCGGCGCTCCTCCTCTCGGGCCACGACCAGGTGTTCGCGGGAGCGTTGCAGGTCGGCGGCGAGCGACTGGGCCCGGTCGAGGGCCCGGACCGCCTGTACGGCGACGCCGATGTGCCGGGCGAGGTCGGCGAGCAGGCGCAGTTCGCGGTCGCCGAGCGACACCTCCCCGCTGCGGGGGCCGAGCAGCAGGTCGCCGACCGGCTCGCCGGCGACCAGCGGGATCCGGACCGGGTCGGCGGGCGGGCTGCCCAGCCGGTACGACCGCCCGTCGACGGTCTGTATCTCCACATAGGATAGTTGCAGCGCCTCGCGTACGGTCGCCGTGCTGGTGGACAGGACGGCGCTGGAGTCCTGGGTCTGCTCCAGCCGCTGCCCGAGCCGGGCCAGCACGGCGTACGGGTCGTCGCGTTCGCCGTACACCAGGATGTTGACCCGGCGTTGCAGCCAGTGCCGCAGCGGGGCGAAGATCAGCGCGGCGACGGCCGCCCCGGCGAACGAGACCGGCAGGCTGGCCGAGGTGTCGAATCCGGCCCCGAGCAGGCCGACGACCAGCACGTACGCGCCGCCGACGCAGGCTGACAGGGTGACGAACACCGCGGTACGGCTGATCAGCAGGTCGATGTCGAAGAGCTGGTGTTTCAGGATGGCGATGCCGAGCGCGACCAGGACCAGCGACACGCTGGCACCGCCGGCGAAGTCCCAGACGGCGTTCTCGTACGGGAAGAGGCCCGGGTGGCCGTCGGTCAGGCCGACGACGAGTCGACCGGCCACCACGAGTACGGATAGGCCGACCGCGTACCCGAGCCACTTGACCTGCTGGCGGCGGGCGCCGCGGGCCTTGCGTGCCTGCCAGACGACGGTGCCGCCGGCGGCGAAGAGGAACACCGCGCTGGCCAGGATGGCGAGGGTGCCGGTGGTGTCGGCGAGCGGCTGCCAGCCGGTGACGCCCAACGGGTTGGGCGCGCTGACCGGGTAGATCTGCTCGTTGTCGCCGGGCCGCACCGCGTTGGTGACCACGGCGAGCGCGGTGAGGGCCACGACCGTCCAGATCACCGGCCGCCACCGGGGGGAGAGCAGCCGGCCGTCGGGGAAGAACGCCGGGATCAGTGCGATGGCGGCGTTGCCGGGAATCCAGAGCCAGTTCTGCGGCCAGGCCAGCGCGGCGGCGAACGGCAGCGATCCGGGGTCGACGACGACGCCGTGGGCGGCGTACTGGCCGCAGGCCTCCTGGAGGGCGAAGCACAGGCCGCTGGTGAGGGCGAGCCAGCCGACCGGGTTGCCCGGCCGGTGTGCGGCGACCAGCCCGCCGACGACCGCGCTGGCGACCACCAGGAGGTGGTGGCTCAGGTCGCTGGCCGGCGCCCCGTTCAGCACCGCCAGCCAGATGGCGGCGGCGGTCAGCAGCAGCGTCAGTCCGCACAGCGGCCAGGCGGCCTGCCGCGCCCACCTGGCCGTACGGTCGGTCGTCATCTCGTCGCCGACACTAGTGATCGTCGTGTCCCGTTGTCATGGGACAACCGTCCCGGCGCGCCGGGCGCCGGGGGTGGTGCCCGGCGCCCGGACGGTCGGCCCGGCCCAGTGCGAACCGGTCGGTCCCGGTCGGGGACGCATCGTCACCGCCGCTCGGCGACCGGGCGCGGGCCGGCGAACGCCAGGACGAGACCGGCGACGATCACCCAGAGCCCGGCCGGGACCAGCGAGATGTACTGCACCGGCGCGAGCTGGGTCGCGGCGACCAGCAGGGCCATGACCGCGCTGAAGACGGCGAACCAGCGGCTGACCGAGCCGTGCCGGAACCCGCCGACCGCGACCGCGCCGGCGGTCAGGCCGATGCCGCCCCAGAGCCAGGACATCGTGGCGAAGATCGTCGTTCCGGCGGCGATGGTGTCGGGGTCGACCTCGCCGGCCGCGCCGAGGTCGAAGAACAGCTGGGTCGAGATGCCGCCACCGATGAGCAGGCCGACCAGCACCAGGCCGACACCGGTCGCGGCGAGGGTCGGCACGAGGCTGCCGGCCGGCTCCTGCGCGCCGAGGTGCCGGCGCAGCCCCGCCGCGAAGATCGCCAGGCAGACGATGGCGAGCGAGCACACCACCTGGTGCGCCCAGACGTAGGCGGCGCCGTCGGCGATGGCGGCGACGTAGCCCGCGTTGTCGGCCCGCTGCTCCTCACCGCCGAGGCTTGCGGTGGCGAAGATGCCGACGAGACCGATCAGGCCGCCGGCCGTACCGGCCAGGGCCCAGCCCCGCCGGGGGCGCGCGGGGGCCGGGGTCGTGGCGGCGTTCGTGGTCTCGCGGAACATGGTGGGGTGCATCGGATCCTCCCTGGTGTCGGCGTTCACCAGGAAGGATGGCGGGGGACTGACTCGGGCCGCATGAGGCGGCTGTCCCGACCGGCCCGGGAAATCCACCGGGACAACCGCCCGCCGACGGTGCCCGGCCCCAGGGGCCAGGGGGTCGGGCAGGCGTGTCCCGGCCCGGGGGACCACCGGGCCGGGGCACGCGATCGGGGCTCAGGCCGCCCGGCGGGCCGCCGGGCGCAGGGTCAGCGTCGTCTCGGCCCGGACCCCGTTCACGGTCACCGCGAGCACGACCGACCCGCTGGCGCGCAGCGCCCTGAGCTGTCCGCTGTCCGGGTCGAACCAGGCCACGTGCCAGGGCCGCAGACCCAGCACGCCCCCGATGTGGACGTTCGGGGAGGCACTCCAGTCGGCGCTGAGCGGCGCGGCCACCGGCACCTGCCGCCCGCCGGCCTGGCCGACCGTGGCGGTCACCGGCACCGGGGTGCCGGGTGCGACGGTGGCCGGCGCGGTCACGGTGAGCGAGTCGACGTGCGCCCGGGTCTGCGCGCTGATCCACCGCGGCCCCTCGGCCAGCGGGTTGCGGCGGGCCCGTTCGGCGTCGCGTTCGCTGACCCGGTCGACACCGAACATCGTCCAGCCGGTGAAGCCGCCCAGGTGCGGCGGGGTCGACGGGCTCTTGCCGGCGTTGCCGTTGATGACGTACGGGACCCCGTCGACCCGGTCGGCGTGGAACGTGCCGACGTGGCCGCCGACGAACGCCGCGCCCTTGCCGGTGCGGTGCTGGAACTCGGCCAGCCACTGCTCCAGCAGCGCCGCCTCCTTGCGGTCGCCGAGCTGGCTCGCCTTCGCCGGCAGCGGGTCGCGCGGCGGGTGGTGGTGTAGCACCACCACCGATCCGACCGCCGGGTCGGTGGCCGCGCCGTCGAGGGCGGCCCGCAGGGCGCGGATCTGGTCGAAGCCGCCGCCGCGCAGCGTGCCGGTCGCCGAGTTCAGCGTCACGAAGCGGGTGCCCTTGTGGTCGAAGACCCGCGACGGGGCGCCGAAGACCGCCTGGAAGTTGGCGATCGGGGCACCCATGATCTCGTGGTTGCCCGGTACGTAGAAGTACGGCAACTCGCCGCCCAACTCCTCGTCGAGGATCCGCTTGGCGAGCGCGAAGTCGGCCGGGTAGGCGGTGTCGACGAAGTCGCCGTTGATGACCAGGAAGTCCGGCCGGGCCGCCTTCACCTCGCGCAGCGTACGGCGGGCCTGGGCGACCAGGTCGCTGTCCGGGGCGGCGGCGACGAACTGGACGTCGGACAGGACCGCGAACCGCCAGTCGGCGCCGTCGACGGTGCCGTCGCGGACCACCACCCGGTCGGTACGGGCCGGCTCGGCCGGCGCCTCCACCGTCGGCGGCACCTTCGCCACGATGTCGTCGATGACGATCTCGTTGGTGTACGCCGCCGCCCCGTCGGTCTCCGCGACGTAGAAGCGCCGGATCCGGACCGGGTACTGCACGCCGGCCGGGACCGCCATCTCGACGTGCCGCCAGCCGGTCCAGTCCAGGTAGGGGCCGCGCAGCACGTGCTGCTGGTCGAGCGCGTCGTGCAGGTGCAGGCTGGGCCACTCCCCCTTGCCGGTGCTGTGGATCCACATCCCGAACGCCTGTGGCTGGCCGTCGACCTCGATCCAGGCCGGCGGGTCGGCGTACGCGGCCCGGGTGCCGGTCGAGGTGCTGAAGTCGTACGTCAGCTTGAGCCCGGTGCCGGTGTGCCCGGGTGCCGGGGCGGCCGAGCCGGTGGCCCGGGCGGCGCTGAACCGCCAGTTGGCGGCGTCGTCGAAGGTGGCGACCGGCACCTCCTCCAGCCCGACGGTGACCGGCACGGCGGTCGTCGCCGTGCCGACCCGGGCGGTCAGCAGCCCGCCGCCGGTACCGGCCTTCGCGGTCACCCGCAGGAAGCCGTCGTCGGTCGGGGTGACCGCGAGCAGGTCGCGGTCGTAGTCCAGGCGTACGTCGGCGGGCTCGATCGGCGCCGTGTTGCCCTCGGCGTCGTAGCCGACGATGCCGACCAGGGCCGACGCGTCGGCGCCGGCCAGCCCGACCTTGTCGGCGGTGGCGTCGATGCGGGCCAGCGGGCCGAGCACGGTCAGCTTCAGCTCGCCCTTCGCCGCGCCCCGGGACGCGGTGACCGTGGTCGGGCCGGGTACCAGGGCGCGGAAGACACCGTCCCGGGACACCACGCCGTGTACGGCCGGGTTGGCCCGCCAGTTCGGGGCGCCGGCCGCCGGGCCGTACGTCTCGTCGTGGCCGGCCGCGGTCAGCCGGCGGGTCAGGCCGGGGAAGACCCGGTCCGGCCGGCCGCCACGGACCGGGCCGAGGCCGGGCGCGGCGGACGGGTCGGTCGCCGTCTCCACCCAGTACGCCGTCAGCCGGCCGCTGCCGCGCGGCGCGAAGATCGCCAGCCCGTTCGGTACGGCCCGCTCGGAGCCGTCCGACGGGCTGTTCTCGACCTGTACGGCGGCCGCCCCGGGTTCCCGGGCCAGCAGCGTGGACGAGCCGCCGCCGTCGAGGTTGAGCGCGTGGTGGGCACCGAGTTCGACCATCATCCGGCCGAGTTCGGTCAGCGTCACGCCCCGGCTGTCGGCCTGCCGGCCGTCGACGGTCAGCAGGACCATCCGGCGGCCGTCGGCGGAGAACCCGACCGCCGTACGCGGCTCGGGGTTGACGTCGCCGATGTTCTGGGCGACCCCGTCGCGGACCAGGACGTGGTTGCCGCCGACGGCGGCGTGCAGCTCGCTGCCGTCGGACGGCTTCGGCCGGTAGGCGACGGTGACCGGGTCACCGGGGCGCAGCGCGGCGAGCGCGTCGGCACCGGCGTCACGGCCGAGCAGGATCGTCGTACCGGCCGGGATGGCGCCCTCACCGGCGGCACCGCCGACCGTGGCGACCCGCCCGTCGACGACCGTGACCTCGGTCACCCGGGCCGCGCCGGACACCGCCCGGGCGCGCGGGTACGTCCCCCACAGCGCGGTGAAGACGCCGATGCCGCCCGTCTGGACCAGGTTGTTGAACTGGGTGAGCGCCACCGGGCCGGTGGGCAGGGTGGCGGTGCCGTCGAAGTGCACCTGGATCACCCGGCCGAGCCCGCCGGCGGTGATCGCGGCGGCGTTGTGGTGCCCGGCGATCGGTGACTGGACCAGCTCGCCGTCGCGGATGCCGATGCCCTGGGCGGCACCGGAGTTGTTGATGTCGAAGAAGTCGCCGTTGACGGCGGCGACCGCGCCGGCCGCGTCGACGGCCCTACGCAGCGGCTCGGCCCGGGCGACCGCGCCGGAGTTCACGTAGTCGACGGTCAGGCCGCCGGACAGGTCGGCGGTGAGCGCGTCGGCGCGCAGCCAGCCCGCCGGGTCGAAGCGGTCGAACGAGGTCAGGGTGAGGCCGGGGGCGACCGGGCGGGTCCGGGTCGCGGTCTCGATGCCGCCGGCCGGCTCGACCGACAGCGGCGACGCGCCGGCCGCCGGGTAGGACGAGGCGGCGGGCGCGTCCTCGACGGCCGTGCCGGCCGGGCCGGTGAGGCCCGGCCGGGGTTCGGCGTACGCCGGCAGCGGGCCGGCGAGCGTCAGCAGCGGCGCCAGGACGAGGACGCCGACGAGGCGGAGTGATCGGCTGCGGGTACGCATGTCCGGTAGTCAACCCGAGCCCGTATAGAACTTTCAATAGCTACCGGGTTACTTGAAGAAAAACTCCAAAGAGTCGATCCTCCTCAGTGGGCCACCGGGCAGGCCGGCCGGATCACCGGTGCCGACTGCCGGGGCGCCCCGCCGGCCGGCAGCGGGGTCCGGGCGCCGGGCACGGCACGGGAGGCGGGGGCGGCGGTGTGGCCGGCGGACTCCCCGGCAACCGGGGCACGCTCCCCCGCGACCGGGGCGCCCTCCGGGGTGTCCTCGGGGGCGGCGTGCCGGGGCGACGGACCGAGGTGCCCGTACCGGCCCAGGTCGCGGGCCGCACTGTCGAGATAGAAGTTCGGCCGCTGGTCGGCCTCGTGGTAGTAGCGGTGGAAGACCCGGGTCGCCCCGCCCGAGATCGGCGGCACGATCCAGGTCCAGTCCGCCGGCACCTCCCGGCCGGCCCGCCGCTCGTTGCCCAGGTGGGTGACGAACCGGTCCGATTCGGTGTGGTGGTCGCTGATCCGCACGCCGGCCCGCTCGAACGACCAGAGCACCGCCCGGTTCAACTCCACCAGCGCCCGGTCCCGCCACAGCGTGCTGGCCCGCGACGTGTCCAGTTCCATCGCCCGGGCCACGACCGGGACGAGGTCGTAGCGGTCAGGGTCGGCGAGGTTGCGGGCCCCGATCTCGGTGCCCATGTACCAGCCGTTGAACGGCGCGAGTGGATAGTCCACGCCGCCGATGCTGAGCCGCATGTTCGCGATCGCCGGTACGGCGTGCCAGCGCAGGTCGAGGCCGGCGAACCAGTCGTACTCGGGGTGTTCGAGCGGCACCTCCAGCACCGCGTCGGCCGGCAGGTCGAAGAGGCGTACGCCGTCCTGCGGCGTCTGGATCACCAGCGGCAGTACGTCGAACGCCCCGCCCGCGCCCTTCCAGCCCAGGTCCTGTACGGCCCGGGTGAAGTCGACGTACCGGGGATCACCGACCACCTCGCCGGCCGGGGTGCGGTAGCCGGCGTACCGGATCAGTTGCTCGTTCCACACCCGGGCGTGCGGGCGGCCGGGCTCGGCCGGCGCGAACACCGTGATGACCGGCCGGATCGCCCCCGCCGCCCGATCGGCGCGGCCGGTGCCGCCGGCAAGGTGGAGGTGGCGGACCATCCGGGTGAAGATCTCGTCCGCGCCGCGGGCCTTCCGCTCGTCGAGCACCACCAGGCTGCGCCAGTAGAGCCGGCCGATGCACCGGCTCGCGTTGCGCCACGCCACCTTCGCCCCGTACGTCAGCTCCTCGGTGCTGTGCGTGTAGGTGCCGGTGGCGTCGATCTGGGCGCGTACCTCGTCGAGCCGGGGTCCGAGATCGCCGAAGCGGGGGTTCTCCGCGTAGCACATCCGCAGGAAGTCCTCGGCCTCCGCGACGTCGACCGGTGCCGACGGGTCCCGGTCCGGCGACGGCTCGTCTCGATAACCCGGTATCGCCATCTGTGTCTCCTCGCGACGGATTTCCGCGGGATCGCCGTACCGGAGCCGGTCTCGCCGAGGCACTACCGGGCGATCTCACCGCGCAGTGTGAGGACGGTTTCACGTGCCGTCATCCGAACGGCGGACACGATGTGCGACACCGGACACAGAGAGGGCCCGGCCGATACCCGGCCGGGCCCCTCCTCGTTTGCGCGGGTTACTCGCCCGGCGCCGACTTCGCGATCTGCATCAGGAACTCGATGTTGGTACGGCTCTGCTTGAGCCGGTCCAGCAGCAGGTCCAGCGCGGCCGGCGAGTCCAGCGAGTGCAGCACCTTGCGCAGCTTGTGCGTGATCGCCAGCTCCTCCGGCGCGAGCAGGATCTCCTCCTTACGCGTGCCGGACGGGTGGATGTCGATCGCCGGGAAGACCCGCTTGTCGGCGATCTTCCGGTCGAGCTTCAGCTCGGCGTTACCCGTGCCCTTGAACTCCTCGAAGATGACCGTGTCCATCATGGAGCCGGTCTCCACCAGTGCGGTGGCGAGGATGGTCAGCGACCCACCGTTCTCGATGTTGCGGGCCGCGCCCAGGAAGCGCTTGGGCGGGTAGAGCGCGGTCGAGTCGATACCACCGGACATGATCCGGCCGCTGGCCGGCGCGGCCAGGTTGTACGACCGGCCGAGCCGGGTCACCGAGTCGAGCAGCACGACCACGTCGTGGCCCAGCTCGACGAGGCGCTTGGCCCGCTCGATCGCCAGCTCCGCGACCGTGGTGTGGTCCTGCGGCGGACGGTCGAACGTGGCCGCGATGACCTCGCCCTTGACCGACCGCTGCATGTCGGTGACCTCTTCGGGCCGCTCGTCGACCAGCACCACCATCAGGTGGCACTCCGGGTTGTTGTGGGTGATCGCGTTGGCGATCGCCTGGAGCACCATGGTCTTACCGGCCTTCGGCGGCGAGACGATGAGCGCCCGCTGCCCCTTGCCGATCGGCATGACCAGGTCGATGACCCGGGTGGTGAGGATGTGCGGCTCGGTCTCCAGCCGCAACCGCTCCTGTGGATAGAGCGGGGTGAGCTTGTAGAACTCGGGGCGCCGCTTGGCCTCGTCCGGGTCCATCCCGTTGATGGTGTCCAGGCGGACCATCGGGTTGTACTTGTCGCGCCGCTGCTCGCCCTCACGCGCCGCGCGCACCGCGCCGGTCACCGCGTCGCCACGCCGCAGGCCGTACTTCTTGACCTGGGACATCGAGACGTAGACGTCGTTCGGACCGGAGAGGTAGCCGGTCGTGCGGACGAAGGCGTAGTTGTCGAGCACGTCGATGATGCCGGCGACCGGGACGAGCACGTCGTCCTCGGCGACCTGCGGCTCGCGGCCGCCGGTGTCGCCCTCGCCACGCTCACCACGACCCCGGCGACGGTCCCGGAAGCGGCTGCGCCGACTGCGCCGGCCACCGCTCTCGTCGTCATCGTCGTTGTCCCGGTTGTCGCGGTTGTCGCGCTCGTTGTTGCGGCTGTCGCGCTCGGCGCCCCGGTCCCGGTCACTGTTGCGCGGGCCCCGGTCCGACCGCTCGGTGCGCTCGCCGCGCTCCGACCGCTCGGAACGCTCGGTGCGTTCGGACCGCTCACCACGGTCGGTGCGCTCACCGCGCTCGGAACGCTCGCGTCCGCCGCGCGGCTCGGCACGCTCGATCCGCTCGGCCGGCGCCGGCTCCTCGGTGCGGGGCTCGGCGGTGGCCGGCGGGGCCGCGGCGGCCGTCGCGGCCGTCGTCGCCCGGGTACGGCGCGGGGCGCGCTGGCGCCCCTCGGTGGCGGGCGGCGCCGAAGTCTCGACCACCGCCGCGTCGGCGCCACGACGCTCGCCGTCGGCCTCGCGGACCTCGGCGCGCACCTCCTCGCGGGCCGGTGCGGTGGCGGCCGCGACCTCGGCCCTGGGCCGGGGCGGGTTCGCCGGCGCGGCGGCGGCCGCACCGCCGCCCTGCCGCTCGGTGATCGCCGAGATCAGCTCGCCCTTACGCATCCGGGCGGTGCCGGAGATGCCGAGTGACGCGGCCAGGCTCTGGAGCTCCGGCAACAGCATCGCCGACAGACCGGTGCCGGACCGACGGCGGCGGACCGGACCGGTGGTGGCGTCAGCAGCGACGTTGGAAACGTCCGACGTCACGTCGGTGGTGTCGCTCAATGGATTCCTTCCCTCGATAAGGCCGGGGCTGCCCGGATCGGAGAAACTGGTGGCCGGGCGGCCTCGGTGCACCCGCCTCGCGTGACGCGTCGCGGGAGTCTGTGGCACAACAGCACGGCGGATTCCGGCTCACCATGGCTCGGTGTGCGCGTCTCGCCGTCTGCGGCGATCTGTGGAAACTGCGGTGCGGCGTATGCCTAGGCAGAGGTAAGACGGCTGACCGCCGAAAGCTTTCGGGGTGCGCCGTTCCGCAGGAGATCGCGTGCTTCGCGGCTGTGCTTGGCCTAGAGCGTAATCAACTCTTCCGACCTGCGGCAACAGGGTCCCGCTCGGCGTGTCCCAGTGTACCCCTGTCAACCTGGGCACCGGCTACATCCACCAGCAACCGTAGAACGGCCCAGCCCATTCCCGGGTCGAAACCCTCCGGCGGTTCGGAAAGTGCCAGCACGGTCGGTCCGGCCCCACTGACCACGGCAGCCACACCCGCCGCACGCAGCGCGGCGAGCAGGGCGGCGGTGGCCGGCATGCCGGGCGCCCGGTAGTCCTGGTGCAGCCGGTCCTCGGTGGCCGGCAGCAGCAGGGCGGGATCGTGGGTCAGCGCGTGGACCAGCAGCGCCGCCCGGCCGGCGGCGAACGCGGCGTCGCCGTGCGGGACGGTCGCCGGCAGCGCCGCCCGGGCCTGCGCGGTCAGCCCGCGCTCCTCGGGTACGAAGACGACCGGCCGGATCTGGTCGGCGGGGGCCAGCGTCACCGCCCGCGCCCCGGGGGCGGCCCCGGACCAGGCGATGGTGAACCCGCCGAGCAGGCAGGGCGCGACGTTGTCCGGGTGGCCTTCGAGCGCGGCGGCCAGGTCGAGGGCGGCGGCGGCGTCGAGCCGGTCCGGGCCGTCCACGACCAGCGCCCGGGCGAGCTGTACGCCGGCGACGATCGCCGCCGACGAGGATCCCAGCCCGCGGGCCTGCGGAATCCGGTTCAGACACTCGACGGCGAGCCCGGGCGGGCGCCCGCCGAGGGCGTCGAAGGCGGCGAACATGGCGCGTACGACCAGGTGGGTCTCGTCGGTGGGAAGCTCGCCGGCCCCCTGCCCGGTCACCGTCACCCGGCAGCCGCCCGCGGTCACCTCGGCGCTGACGTCGTCGTACAGCGCGAGGGCGAGGCCCAGCGAGTCGAAGCCCGGCCCCAGGTTGGCGCTGGTGGCCGGTACCCGCACGCGGACCGGCCCGGAAACGAATTCGACGCCCATCGGCTCATGCTATTTGAGCCCGGCCGGACCCCGATCAGCGGCGGGCGACCGGCCGGCGCGGTGCCGACCGGTCGCCCGGTTTCAGTCGTCGTCCGGCTCGGCCTGCTCGGACCCTCGTGGCGGTGGAGCCGGATCCGCGGGCCGAGGGGGTTTCGGGGAACGGCCGGCGGTCCGCAGCGCCATCCGTAGGGCATATTCGATCTGCGCGTTCACGCTACGCAGGTCGTCGGCCGCCCACTTGGCGATCGCGTCGTAAACCTGCTGGTCGAGGCGGAGCAACAGCTTCTTGCGTTCGACCATGAGCCCAGCGCCGTCCTAGCTGTAGAGGGAGCCGGCGTTCACCACCGGCTGGGCCGCCCGGTCGCCGCAGAGCACGACGAGCAGGTTGGACACCATCTGGGCCTTGCGCTCCTCGTCCAGTTCGACGACGTGCTCCTCGCGGAGGCGGTCGAGGGCGTTGGAGACCATACCCACCGCGCCTTCGACAATCTTGAAGCGGGCGCCGACGATGGCGCTGGCCTGCTGCCGGGCCAGCATCGCGTGCGCGATCTCCGGCGCGTACGCGAGGTGGGTGGTGCGGGACTCCAGCACCTCGACGCCGGCCAGCTCGACCCGTTCGCGCAGTTCGTTGGTCAGCTCCTCGTTGACCACGGCCCCGTCCCGCAGGCTGGCCCGACCGCTGTCGTGCGCCTCGTACGGGTAGCTCGCGGCCAGGTGCCGGACGGCGGACTCGGCCTGGACGGAGACGTACTCGACGTGGTCGTCGACGGAGAAGACGGCCCGGGCCGAGTCGATCACCCGCCACACGACGACGGCCGCGATCTCGACCGGGTTGCCGTCGGCGTCGGAGACCTTGAGCCGGGCCGTCTCGAAGTTGCGTACCCGCAGGGTGACCCGGCTGCGGGCGGACAGCGGCCAGGTCCAGTGCAGGCCGGGCTCACGGATGGTGCCGACGTAGCGGCCGAAGAACTGCACCACCTGGGCGTCGTTGGGGTTGACGATGATGAATCCGGTCGCCGCCAGCACGGCGATCAGGGCCCAGACCACCACGACGACGGGGATCAGTGGGTGGACTCCGGGCTCGCCGAGCAGCGGAACGACCACCAGGAGCGCGGCCGCGGTCAGCACCAGCAGGCCGGCGATGGCAAGGAATCCGGAAAACCGGAAGGCGCGTCTCTCCATGACATCCCCTTGGTATTGAAGTGATATCACCATGCTAGCCCGAAGGGCGGCCCGAAGGGAAGTGGGATACCGGCGGGGCCGGTGCGGCTAGGCCGGCGGCTCGGAGCCGGCCGGGACCGGGTCGGCCAGCGACAGCTTGCGGGTCGCCAGCCGCCAGACGATCGCGTAGAGGACCGTGACGAGGCCGCAGCCGGCGAGCACCACCCGCTCGTCGACGTGGTCGATCACCGCGGCGACGCCGAGCTGGCTGATCGAGATCGCCAGGGTGGCCACCATCAGGTCGACGGCGAAAACCCGGCCGCGCAGCCGGTCGGGCACCACCCGCTGCAGGGCGTAGTTGGACATCACCCAGTTGCCGCCACCGGCGAAATGGGCCAGGAAGACGAGGACCAGCACCAGCGGGAACCAGGTCGTCACCGCCACGCCCACGTAGGACAGGCCGTACACGACCATCGACAGCGCCACGCCCGGCAGCAGCCAGGACCGCCGGGTCAGCACCGGGCGCATCAGCATCGGACCGAGCAGGGCACCCACACCGCGCACCGCGAACAGCAGGCCGGCGCCCAGCGCCCCCACCCCGTAGACCCCGGCCAGCAGCGGAAACACGGTCAGCACCCCGTTGCCGAGACCGACCCCCGACTTCACCGTCACCAGGGCACGCAGCCTCGGTCGTCGTACGACGTACTGCACCGCCTCGCGCAGCGCCGCCACCGGGTGCTGGACGTGCTGCGCACCGTCGCGCGGCGCCTGCAACGGGCGGCGGATCAGGCCGGCCAGCACGATCGCCACGGCCAGGGCGCCGGCCGCGATCCAGAAGCAGGCGTACGGGCCGACGGCGCTGCTCAGCACCCCGCCGAGCGAGGCGCCGACGATCGCCATCGTTCCCCAGGCCGCGCCGGCGACGGCGGTGGCACCGGCCAGTTCGGCCGGCTCGACCACGTTCGGCAGTGCCGCCTGGGCGGCCGGGGAGTAGAACGCCTTGCCCGCCGCGACACCGACGATCGCCAGCACCGCCAGCCAGGCCGTACCCGCGCTGCGTACACCGAGCAGTAGCAGGAGCGCGACCAGGGCGACCGCGTTCGCGATCATCATGACCTTGCGGCGGTCGAACCGGTCGGCGACGGTCCCGGTGTACGGCAGCAGCAGCGCGACGATGCCGGTGTCGACGGCCAGCACCAGCGCGCCCCACACACCGCTGCCGGTCAGCTCGGGAAGCAGCACCAGCAGCGGCACCATGACGAACCAGTCGGCACCGAAGACCACGAGTTGCGCGCCGAACAGGTTGCGGAAGTCGCGGTTTCCGGTAAGGAGCGACAGAGGGGATGCCACGTACCGGCACCCTACCCGCCGGCCGCCCGGCGTCGCCCCGGCGGAGGGTGTGAACCGACGCGAGGCGCCCGCACGCGGTCGACACCGGGTGCGGACGCCTCGGTCACGGACAGCGGACCGGTCGGGTCCGGCTACTCCTTGGGCGGCAGCGGGGACCGGTTGGAGCGGGGCAGGCGCAGCACCTCGAACTGGTCGGTGCCGTCGACCAGCGCGCCCGACGGGGCCGGCCCCGGCTCCGGCTCGGTGACCCGGTGCTGGGCCGGCGCGGCGTGCCGGCCCTCGGCGGCCGCACCCGCACCGACCAGGGCCGGTTCCGGGGCCTCCGCGACCGGCTCGTCGTCGGCCGGCGGTTCGGCCGGCGCACCTGCCCGCCGGGCCCGGAACCGCTCCCTGGTGTTCTCCACCATCGTGTAGAGCGTCGGCACCAGCACCAGGGTGAGCAGGGTCGAGCTGAGCAGGCCGCCGATGACGACGATGGCCAGCGGTTGCGAGATGAAACCGCCCTCGCCGGTGAGGCCGAGCGCCATCGGGGTCAGCGCGAAGATGGTCGCGATTGCGGTCATCAGGATCGGCCGCAGCCGGCGCCGGCCACCCTCGACCACCGCCTCCTGCACGCCCATGCCCTGGTCCCGGTACTGGTTGATCAGGTCCATCAGCACGATCGCGTTGGTGACCACGATGCCGACCAGCATCAGTACGCCGATCAGGGCGGGTACGCCGAGCGGGGTGCCGGTGACCAGCAGCAGCCCGATCGCGCCGGTGGCGGCGAACGGCACCGAGACGAGCAGGATCAGCGGCTGGATCAGGCTGCGGAACGTCGCCACCATGATCACGAAGACGATGGCGATGGCGGCGAGCACGGCCAGCCCGAGGTCGGCGAACGCCTCGGCCTGGTCGGCGCTGACCCCGCCGACGGTGACGCTGGCGCCTGGCGGCAGGTCGAGCGCGTCCAGCCGCTCGTTGAGCGCGCTGGTGATCGCGCCGAGGTTGGAGCCGGTACCGGTGCCGGTGACGGTGACGCTGCGCTCGCCGTCGATCCGGGTGACCGACAGCGGCCCCTCGACCTGCTCGACCCGGGCGAGGTCGCCGAGGGTCACCGGCCCGATCGGCAGGGCCCGCAGTTGCTCGATGGTGGCCGGGGCCGTACCGCCGCCGATGACGACGCTCTGCCGGCCGCCGTCGAGGGTGACCTGGCCGACCGGGCTGCCCCGGAACGCCTGCCCGACGATCTGGCCGATCGCCGCCTCGGAGAGCCCGGCCTGGGCGGCGGCCGCCCGGTTGACGGTGATGTCGATACGCGGGGCCCGCTCGCCGAGGCTGCTGGAGACGTCGGTCACGTTCGGTGTCCCGGCCATCGCCTGGCGCACCTGCTCGGCGGCGGTGGTCAGCGCGTCGGCGTCGGCGGCCTGCACGATCACCGCGAGCTGGTTGGCCGAGGCACCCCCCGGGCCGCCCGCGGCGCTGAACGACAGCTCGCCGACACCGGTCAGCGCGTCGAACCGCTCGCGCAGTGCCTCGCGGACCTGCTCCGGCTCGGTCTCGCCGTCGAGGGCCACCGAGTACGACGCGGTCGCCGCACCGCCGCCCCCGCCGAACAGCCCGCCGCTGTCACCGGCACTGACCTGGTAGGACTCGACGCCGTCGGTGTCGGCGAGGACCGCCTCGACCTGCCGGGCGGCGGCGTCGGTGGCGGCCAGGCTGGTGCCGACCGGCATCTCCTGCGAGATACTCAGGGTGTCCTGGCCGGAGTCGTCGAGGAAGTTCGTCTCCAGCCGGGTGGACAGCGCGAACGTACCCAGCAGGACCACCAGGCCGAGGGCGAGCGTGGTCCAGCGACGGTGGGTGGCGAAACGGATCACCGGCAGGTAGCTGCGCTGCAGGCGGCTGCGCAGTTCCTTCTCCTCGGCGGCCAGCCGCGCCTTCTCGCCACCGGCGTCCGGCTTCAGGAACCAGTAGGCGAGCACCGGGATGATGGTCAGCGAGACCAGCAGCGAGGCGAGCAGGGCCACCGTGACGGTGATCGCGAACGGGGCGAAGATCTGGCCGACGAAGCCGCCGACGAGGGCGATCGGCGCGAAGACCGCGACGGTGGTCAGGGTCGACGCGGTCACCGCGCCGGCGACCTCGCGTACGCCGGTGAGGATCGCCCGGCGCTTGTCCTCGCCGTAGCTCATGTGTCTCTTGATGTTCTCCAGGACCACGATCGAGTCGTCGACGACCCGGCCGACCGCGATCGTCAGCGCGCCGAGGGTGAGCAGGTTGAGCGAGTAGTCGCCGATCCACAGGGCGATCAGCGCGACCAGCACCGACAGCGGGATGGAGACCGCGGTGACCACGGTCGAGCGCACCGACATCAGGAAGACCAGGATCACGAGTACGGCCATCACGAGGCCGAGCAGACCCTCGGTGGTCAGCGTCTCGATCGACTTCTCGACGTACGGCGCCTGGTCGAAGATGATCGTCAGTTCGCCGCCGATGCCGGCGCCGAGCGATTCGAGCTGGTCGCGGATCTCGTGGGAGATCTGCACGGCGTTGCCGTCCGGCGTGGCCGTGACCATGATGCCGAGGCTGTCCGCGCCGTTGGTACGGGTGAACGAGGTCGGCGGGGCGGCCTGCGACTCCACGGTCGCGATGTCGCCGAGCCGGACGGCCGAGCCGGCCGGGCCGAGCCAGATGCCGCGCAGGTCCTCGATGGTGGCGATCCGGCTGCCGACCTGGACGGACAGCGTCCGGTCGCCCTCGGTCAGCGCGCCGGCCGGCATCGCGATGCCGTTGGCCTGCAGTGCGCCGGCGATCGCGGTGGGCTGGACGCCGGCGGCGGCGAACTTCGCCGGGTCCGGGGTGATCAGCACGACCTGGTCGCGGGCGCCGCTGACCTCGACGGCGCGAACACCGTCGATGGCCTCGATCTCGGGTACGACGTTGTCGGCGAGCTTCCGGGCGAGTTCCTGCTGGTCCCCGGTGCCGGTCGCGGCGAGCACCACGGCGGGCAGGTCGGCGGTGCTGCCGGCGATGACGGTCGGCTCGACGTCGGCGGGCAGCGGGGCCCGGTTGATCGCGGTCTGCATCTTGTTGACCGCGTCGGCGAGGTCGGTGCCGAACTCGTACTCGACCTGGACGGTCGCCATGCCCTCGCTGGAGGTCGAGGTGACCTTGCTCAGTCCGGCGATGCCCTGGACGCTGTTCTCGATCGGCTCGGCGACCTGTGCCTCGACGATCTCGGGCGAGGCACCCGGGTAGGCGGCGATGATGAAGGCCGCCGGGAACTCCATCGACGGCAGGAGCTGCTGCTTGAGGTTGGGGATGCTGAACGCACCGAAGGCGGTGATCACCACCGCGACGAGTGCGACGAGCCCCCGGTTGGCAAGACTGAGTCTGGCGAGCAACGACATGAGCGGGCTGACTCCTGACGGCTTAGGTTAGCTCGACCCAAACAGTTTGCCCGAGGCGTACGATTCGCTTCCCGGCAGGGTCGCTGATAGCGTCCGATCAGGGAACGGCCAGCGGAGGTGCGATGATCGACAAGGCGCGGATCATCGCCCGGATCATCGATTCCCAGCGGCAGCTACAGCACCAGCTCGCCTACGACCGGTCGCACCCGCTCTTCGACTCCAACCTCACCGTGCCGCAGTTGAAGGTGCTGCTCGTGCTCTCGCTCGAGGGCAGTGCCTCCGGCCAGGACCTGGGCCGGATCATGGGGGTCAGCCTGGCGACCGTGACCGGGATCGTCGACCGGCTGGTCGGCCACGACCTGGTCGCCCGCCGCGAGGACCCGAACGACCGGCGGGTCCGGCGGATCGAGCTGACCGCGGCCGGCACCAGGCTGATCGACGGCATCATCACCGCCGGGATCGAACGGCTGCAACGGATGCTCGAACAGCTCACCGTCGACGAACTGGACACCATCGACCGGGCCGCGACCCTGCTGGCCCGGGCGGCCATCGCCGACGCCGGCGAGCACGGCGTGCTGCCGGCCTGACGCCGGGGCCGGAGTCAGGCCAGGTCGAGCGCCGCGGCGGCGGCCAGCACGTCGTTCGCGATGGTGATCGGGGCCGGCGCGGTGGAGATCGCCCACTCCGGGTCCTTGAGGCCGTGCCCGGTCACCGTGCACACCACCGTCGACCCCGCCGGCACCCGCCCGGCCGCCGCCTGCTGGAGCAGCCCGGCCACGCTGGCGGCGCTGCCCAACTCGACGAACACGCCCACCTCGCGGGCGAGCAGCCGGTAGGCGGCGAGGATCTCGCGGTCGGTGACCGCCTCGATCAGTCCCTCGGACGCGTCGCGCGCGTCGAGCGCCTTGGTCCAGCTCGCCGGGTTTCCGATCCGGATCGCGGTCGCGATCGTCGACGGCTCACGGACCGCCTGGCCGGTCACGATCGGGGCGGCGCCGGCCGCCTGGAAGCCGTACATCCTCGGCCGGACCTTGGTGTTGCCGGCGTCGGCGTCCTCCTGGTAGCCCATCCAGTACGCGGTGATGTTGCCGGCGTTGCCGACCGGCAGGCAGTGGATGTCGGGGGCGGTGCCGAGCGCCTCGACGATCTCGAAGGCGGCGGTCTTCTGGCCGTGCAGCCGGTCCGGGTTGACCGAGTTGACCAGCGCCACCGGGAAGTCCTGGGACAGCTTCGACGCCAGCGAGAGGCAGTCGTCGAAGTTGCCGCTGACCTGGAGCAGGGTGGCGCCGTGCACCAGCGCCTGGGCCAGCTTGCCGAGCGCGATCTTGCCCTGCGGCACCAGCACCGCGCAGGTGATCCCGGCCCGGGCGGCGTACGCGGCCGCGGAGGCGCTGGTGTTGCCGGTGGAGGCGCAGATGATCGCCTTGTTGCCGGCCTCGACCGCCTTGGACACGGCCATGGTCATGCCGCGGTCCTTGAAGGAACCGGTCGGGTTGGCACCCTCGATCTTGAGATAGACGTCACAGTCGAGCCGGCGGGACAGCACCGGGGCCGGCAGCAGCGGCGTGTTGCCCTCGTGCAGCGTGACGACCGGCGTGGAGTCGGTGACCGGCAGCCGGTCCCGGTAGGTCTCGATCAAACCCCGCCACATGTCGCTCTCCTCGCGCAACTCGACCCGTCCGTCCCACCCGGGCCGTGGTCAGCCCAGGGTCCCCCAGTCCACCCGGTGCCGGAAAGTCGCACCGCCGGTTACCCACCTGGCGGGACGGCGGCCCGGCGCGGCCCGCCGGCCGCCGGCCGGCACCGTCAGGCGCCGCCCTCGACCCGCAGCACGCTCGCGATCGACCGGACGATGTCGAGCCCGCGCAACTCCTCGACCGTCGCGGCCAGCGCCGCCTCCGGCGCGCCGTGGGTGACCACGACCAGGCTGGCGTCGTCGGCGCGGCCGGACTGCCGGACCGTCGCGATCGACACGTCCCGCTTGGCGAAGACACCGGCCACCGTGGCCAGCACACCCGCGCGGTCGGCCACGTCGAGACTGATGTGGTAGCGGGTGACCGCCTCCCCCATCGGCCGCACCGGCAGGTCGGCGTAGACCGACTCGCTCGGTGCCCGTACGCCGGCGAGCCGGTTGCGGGCCACCGCCACGATGTCGCCGAGCACCGCGCTCGCGGTCGGCGAGCCGCCGGCGCCCCGGCCGTAGAACATCAACTGGCCGGCCGCCTCCGCCTCGACGAAGACCGCGTTGAAGGCGTCGCCGACGCTGGCCAGCGGATGCGTACGCGGGATCATCGCCGGGTGCACGCGCACGCTGACCGAGTCGGCGCCGGTCGAGTCCGGTCCCCGGGACGCGATGCAGAGCAGCTTGATCGTGCAGCCCATCGCCTTGGCGCTGGCCACGTCCGCCGCGGTGACCCCGGTGATCCCCTCGCGGTGCACGTCGGCCGCGGTGACCCGGCTGTGGAAGGCCAGCGAGGCCAGGATCGCCGCCTTCGCCGCCGCGTCGAAACCCTCGACGTCGGCGGTCGGGTCGGCTTCGGCGTACCCGAGTTCGGTCGCCTCCTCCAGCGCCTCGGTGAAGCCGGCGCCGGTGGCGTCCATGGCGGACAGGATGAAGTTGGTGGTGCCGTTGACGATGCCGGTGACCCGGGTGATCCGGTCGCCGTGCAGCGACTCGCGCAGCGGGCGCAGCAGCGGGATCGCCCCGGCGACCGCCGCCTCGTAGTAGAGGTCGGCCTGGCCCTCGGCGGCGGCGTCGTGCAGTGAGCCGCCGTCCTCGGCCAGCAGCGCCTTGTTGGCGGTCACCGCGCTCTTGCCGGACCGCAGCGCCTCGACCAGCCAGGTGCGGGCCGGTTCGATGCCGCCGACGACCTCGACGACCACGTCGACGTCGTCGCGCTTGACCAGGCCGAGCGCGTCGGTGGTGAACAGCGCCGGGTCGACCGGCAGCGGACCCCGGTCGCGGCCCATCCGGCGTACGGCGATGCCGGCGATCTCGATCGGTGCCCCGACCCGTGCCGTCAGGTCGGCGGCCTGCTCGTGCAGCAGGCGCACCACCTCGGCGCCGACGGTTCCGCACCCCAGCAGCGCCAGGCGCACCGGCTTAACCATGATCACCCCACATCGAGTGCCAGCAGATCGTCCTCGGTCTCCCGGCGAACGATCACACGTGCCTTACCGTCACGGACAGCGACGACCGGGGGCCTCGGGACATGGTTGTAGTTGCTGGCCATGCTCCGGCAGTAGGCACCCGTGCCGGGCACGGCGAGAAGATCTCCGGGCTGCACGTCGGCGGGCAGGAATTCATCCTTCACCACGATGTCCCCGGACTCACAATGCTTTCCCACCACGCGGGCGAGGATCGGCGTCGCGTCCGACGATCGTGACGCGATCGTCGCCGAATATGACGCATCGTAAAGGGCCGTGCGGATGTTGTCGCTCATCCCGCCGTCGACGCTGACGTAGGTGCGGATGCCGTCGACGTCCTTGACCGTGCCCACCTCGTAGAGGGTGAACACCGCCGGCCCGATGATCGCCCGGCCCGGCTCGACCGACAGGTGCGGCACCGCCAGCGAGAGCGCGGCGCACTCGCTGTCGACGATCTTGTTGAGCCGCTTGCTGAGGTCCTGCGGCGTCGCCGGGTCGTCCTGGGTCGTGTACGCGATGCCGAACCCGCCACCGAGGTCGAGTTCGGGCAGCTCCACCCCGCGCGCGTCACGGATCTGGGCCTGGAGGCCGAGCACCCGGCGGGCCGACACCTCGAAGCCGCTGGCGTCGAAGATCTGCGAGCCGATGTGCGAGTGCAGGCCGCGCAGGTCCAGCACGTCCTCGTCGATGATCCGGAAAGCCGCCTCCGCCGCCGCCCCGCCGGCCAGCGAGAAGCCGAACTTCTGGTCCTCGTGGGCGGTGGCGATGAACTCGTGCGTGTGCGCCTCGACCCCGACCGTCACCCGGACCAGCACCTTGGGGCGTACGCCCCGCTCGCGGGCGATCCCGGTCAGCCGGTCGATCTCGTCGAACGAGTCGACGATGATCCGGCCCACCCCGGCGTCGACCGCCTGGGTCAGCTCGGCGACCGACTTGTTGTTGCCGTGGAAACCGATCCGCTCGGCCGGCATCCCGGCCGCGAGCGCCGTCCGCAGTTCGCCGCCGGTGCAGACGTCGAGGTGCAGCCCCTCCTCGGCGATGACCCGGACCACCGCCCGGCACAGGAACGCCTTGCCGGCGTAGTAGACGTCCTGGTCGGGGAAGGCCGCCCGGAAGTCCCGGCAGCGCGACCGCAGGTCGCCCTCGTCCAGCACGTACGCCGGGGTGCCGAACTCCTCGGCGAGCGCCCCGGCGGTGAGCCCGCCGACGGCGAGCGTGCCGGTCGCGTCGCGCGCCACGTTGCGCGGCCAGAGTTGCGGCACCAGGTGGTTGACGTCGTCCGGGGTACGCAGCCAGGCCGGCCCCCGGCTGCCGAGGTCGCCGTGCAGCGCCCCCGCTTCGTGTGCGCGCATGTGTTCCTACTCTCCTACGGCTCGCGGTCGGCGGGTCACGGCACGACGCCGGGCCGTGACGCGCCGCCGGCTCGCACTACATCCGTTCCGGCGCGGATACGCCCAACAGGCCCAGGCCGGCGGCGATCACGGTCCGGGTGGCGTCGTTGAGCCACAGCCGGGCGCGGTGCCGGTCGGTGATCTCCTCGTCGCCGCGCGGCAGGATCCGGCACCTCGGCTCGTCGTAGAACCGGTGGTAGGTGCCGGCCAGCTCCTCCAGGTAGCGGGCCACCCGGTGCGGTTCACGCAACTCGGCCGAGGCCGCCACCACCGCCGGGTATTCACCCAGCGCCTTGAGCAGTTCGTGCTCCTTGTCGTGGTCCAGCAGTTCGGGGTGGAAGTCCGCGGCGTCGCCCCGGCTCAGCCCCGCGTCGGCGGCGTTGCGGGACACGCTCGCCGTCCGCGCCGCGACGTACTGCACGTAGTAGACCGGGTTGTCCCGGCTCGCCCGGGTCCACAGCTCCACGTCGATGTCGATCGGCGAGTCGCTGGAGTAGCGGGCCAGGGCGTACCGGGAGGCGTCGACGCCGATCGCGTCGACCAGGTCCTCGAGCGTGACGACCGTGCCGGCCCGCTTGCTCATCCGCATCGGCTGGCCGTCGCGGACCAGGTTGACCAGCTGCCCGATCAGGACCTCCAGCGCCCGGTCGGGGTCGTCGCCGAAGCAGGCCGACATCGCCCGCAGCCGGCCGACGTAGCCGTGGTGGTCGGCGCCCAGCATCATCACGACCCGGTCGAAGCCGCGTTCGCGCTTGTCGAGGTAGTAGGCGCAGTCGGCGGCGAAGTAGGTCCAGTCGCCGTCGGACTTGCGCAGCACCCGGTCCTTGTCGTCGCCGAAGTCGGTGGTGCGCAGCCAGGTCGCCCCGTCGGCCTCGAAGACCCGGCCCTGGTCGCGCAGCCGGGCCAGGGCGAGGTCCAGCTCACCCCGGTCGTGCAGGTCCTTCTCGTTGAAGTACGTGTCGAAGTGCACCCCGAACTGGGTCAGCGACGACTTGATCTCGTCGAACATCAGCGCGACACCCTCGGCCCGGAAGACCTCCTGGGCGGCGTCGTCGTCGAGGTCGAGCACGTCGGGGCGGCGGGCCCGGACCTCGGTGGCGATCTCGGCGATGTACGCCCCGCCGTAGCCGTCCTCGGGCGTCGGCTCGCCCCGGGCCGCGGCGAGCAGCGAGCGGGCGAACCGGTCGATCTGGGCGCCGGCGTCGTTGAAGTAGTACTCGGTGCCGACCTCGGCGCCGGTGGCGCGCAGCAGCCGGCCGAGCGCGTCGCCGACCGCCGCCCACCGCACGCCGCCGATGTGCACCGGGCCGGTCGGGTTGGCGGAGACGAACTCAAGATTGATCTTCTGGCCGGCGAGCCGGTCGCTGTGCCCGTACGTCGGGCCGGCCTCGACCACCTCGCGGGCCAACTGGCCGGCGGCGGCCGCTTCGAGACGCAGGTTGAGGAAGCCGGGGCCGGCGATCTCGACCGACTTGATACCGGGCGTCCGGTTCAACTGCTCGGCGAGGCTGGCGGCCAGATCGCGTGGCGGCACACCGACCCGCTTGGCGAGTTGCATCGCCAGCGTCGACGCGTAGTCGCCGTGCTCGGGATTACGCGGTCGCTCCACCGTCGTTACGTCCGGCAGCACGGACGGGTCGAGCCCGCGCTGGTCGAAGACGGCGTGGGCAGCGGCGAGCACGACCTCGGCGAGTTTGGCGGGAGTCACCGATGCATGTTACCGGGGGTAGACTCGGTCACTCGGCGGCGACCCTGCGCGTTCTCGGGAGCCGCCGGCCCCGTGCAACAGACCGTGCCGCGGACGCGGTACGGATCTCAGCACGGATCGCAACACGCGCAGTGACGAGCACCACAGCACCAAGATCCGCGTACGACACGTCCCCCCGTGACCGATCCCGATATGGCGAGGCCCCATGAGCATCAGCACCCCGGGTGGCAACCAACGCCGTCCCTCCGTGGTCAGCACCGGTAAGAAGGCCCCGGCCAGCAAGGCCACCGCCGACGGCAAGCCGGACACGGACGACAAGAACGCCACGACCGGCGGCAAGGCCGGCACCGCCACGAAGAGCGGACCGAAGACAGGCTCCGGCCGCCCCGGCGGGCGCCCGGCCGGCGGCGGCAAGGGCGGCGGCAAGGGCCGCAAGCCCATCGCGCCGGTCAAGGTGAGCCAGGGCCGGGCCTGGGGCCCGATCGCCATGTTCGTCGCGGTCGGCGTGCTGGCCGCCGGCATCATCGGCTACGGCGCCTTCGCCGCCTTCCAGGGCTCGAAGCCGTGGGAGGACCGGGCCGCCGACATCTCCGGCATCACCAACTTCCGGGAGACCGACCCCGAACTCGTCGCGGGCAGCCAGCACACCCCCGACCCGGTGCAATACACGATCACCCCGCCGGTCGCCGGCCCGCACAACGCCGCCTGGCAGAACTGCTCCGGTGACGTCTACGACGCGCCGATCGCCAACGAGCACGCGGTGCACAGCCTCGAGCACGGCGCGATCTGGATCACCTACCGCCCCGACCTGCCGCAGGACCAGGTCGCCCGGCTGGCCGAGCGGGTGCAGGGCACCGACAAGACGCTGATGAGCCCCTACGAGGGCCTCGACTCCGCGATCTCGCTCCAGGCCTGGGGCTACCAGCTCAAGGTCGACGACGCCGACGACAGCCGGATCGACGACTTCATCCGCGCGCTGCGGATCAACGCGTCGATCGAGGGTCCGAACGCGCTCTGCGCCCAGGGCATCACCGCCACCGGCACCACCCCGCGCAACATCGGTGGCGGCCAGTAACCAGCCGTCCGGCAGCCCGCACCCCAACCGGTAAGGAACGCAGATGGCCACATCCGTGGAAGCCGAGGTGCCGACGAACACCGGCACCTCGGCTCCCGGCGACTCGACCGAGCGCCGGCCCGCCCCGCGCTACGGCCTGGCGGTGGTGGCGATCGCCCTCGTCGTCGGCCTGCTCGCCGGCTACGCGGGCGGTTGGCTCACGCCGACCCTGACCCGTCCCGGCGAGAGTTCGCCCGAGGTCGGGTTCGCCCGGGACATGTCCGCGCACCACGCGCAGGCGGTCGAGATGGGCCTCATCGCCTTCCGTAACGCCACCGACCCGGACACCCAGCAGATCGGCATCGACATCGCCGCCGCCCAGCAGGGCGAGATCGGCACGATGCAGACCTGGCTGCGGCTCTGGGGCGTCGACCCGTCCGGCAGCCAGGCGCCGATGGCGTGGATGCCGGACGGGGTCGAGGCGATGCGTGACCGGGGCAACCTGATGCCCGGGATGGCCACCCCCGAGCAGATGGCCGCGCTCCGTACCGCCACCGGGCCACAGGTCGACCTGCTCTTCATCCAACTGATGCGCGACCACCACCTGGGCGGCATCCACATGGCCGACGCGATCATCGAGATGACCGACGACTCCGAGGTCATCAAGGTCGCGACCACGATGAAGAACACCCAGCAGACCGAGCTCGCCAACTTCGACATCCTCGAGAAGCGACTTACCTCCTGAAATGTCCGACCATGCTGTTTGCGTAGTTTCCCTGCGCCAACGGCCACCCCGCCCGTCCCGGGCTCGTTGTCCGGACGTGCGGGCTGTATTGAGAGACACCAGGCGGTCGGTCGCCAGCTGGTGCCGGCGGCACACGATCGGCGGTGACGGCGCGGTCGTCACCCGCCGCACGGACGGGCCGGAGCAGGCGGACCCGCTCACCCGTGAGCAGGAACTCGACCTCATCGACGTGCTCCGCGGCCGGCTGCCCGACCAGGTCGGCTTCGACGAGGAACTGTGGACCCGGCAGAGCGTCGCCGAACTCGTCGAGCACCTCTACGACATCCCGATGACCCCGCGGATCATCGGCCGCTACCTGCGCGGCTGGGGCCTCGGCCCGCGCGAGCCCGTGGAACGCGCCTGTGGCCTGTGCGCCGGCGCGGTCGCCCACTGGGTCGACACCGAATACCCCGCCATCGTCCGCAGCGCGCTGGACCACCACGCCGAGCTGTACTGGGTCGGCCGTACCCGGCTGCACGGCGTGGCACCGACCGCCGACGTACTGTCGGCCGTCTCCGCCCGGGGCCGGATCCGTTTCATGATCACCACACCGTGGGCAGACCGGTCGGTACCCCGCGACTTCCTGCTCCGGCTCAGCGGCGCCGACCACCGTACGGTCCACGTCGTCGTCGACGGATCGTGGGCCTCGGTCGACAGTCCCCGCCGTACGCCGGCCCGGATCGTGTTGCACCCGCTGCCGAGCTGTGGGCGCGGCACCGCGACCCGGCCGGGCGCAGACACGGGCGATACCGGTTGGGCGGGACAGCAGGGGTCCTGATACTCTTCCGTGGTCGCTGAGCCCCCGTAGCTCAGGGGATAGAGCACCGCCCTCCGGAGGCGGGGGCGCAGGTTCGAATCCTGCCGGGGGCACCATCGATAACCAGCACGAAAAGGCCCCTGACCAGGGAGAATCCGGTCAGGGGCCTTTATCACGTGTCCGGCTGTGTCCGGCCATCTACGGCCGCTGGCGGCCATCTGTCCCGAAGTGGTCCCGAAGTTTTGGCCAGTTCAGCCGTGCCCTAGGGCTCTCTCGACGCGCCGCCGAAGATCCGCGACCCCGCCGTCAAGGCACTTGGCGTAGATCCTGAGGAGCACCTCCACAGACTGTCCGGCCCACTCTGCTACCTGAGTAGCGGGTACACCCTCGTTCAGCCAGGTCGACACGGCGGCGTGCCGCAGGTCGTACGGCGTAGCGGCCAGCGGTGAGGTGGCCACCTCGGGAACCAATACGGCACGGCGCGCGTCGCGCCACACTCGGTTGATCGTCCCCTTTGGAAGATCTTCCTTGTTGCGCTCTCCGATGAACAGGCGACCGTTCGGGCCGTACCCGAACAACTCGATGTGAGCATTGATGATCGCCGTCAACTCGGGAGGGCACGGAGCAGTACGGGTTTCGCCCCGTGCCCGCTGCTTGAGTTGTCGACTGTCGCGGTTCTTGCCGCTGTCCGTCCATTCACTGCCGGCGTACGGATCGGCTCCGTCCAGAATGAATTCACCCCACCCCTCTTTTGGTAGGTGAAGGTTTGACTTGGCAAGCCGTACCGCTTCCTCGGGTCGCATGGCCGCGTAGTACAGGCATGCGTAGAACGCGACCATGCGTGGGCCGATGCGCCCCTGTTCTCGAACGCCTTCCAAAAGGGTTCGCGCTTGCACGGGGTTAGCAACCGATCGCTTGTCAATCGTCGTAACTATTTTCGGCGGCTTCCATTTCAAGTCGGGAAGCGGATTTGCCGAGAGCAGGCGCTTTTCTACGCCGTACTCAAGCGCAGTATTGAAGATCTTTCGGCGGCGACTAATCACGCTCGGCGCGGCCGGCTTGCCATCGAGTCGCACCGTGAGACCGTCCAGCACCGGGCGCAACACATCGGGCCGACTCAGGCTCGACACGTTTCGACTATTGCGCTTCACCCAGTCAAGCGCCAACCGCACTCTTTCGGGGACGTCTTGACCGGTGCGGCGCGCCGTGTTGAATGCCCACCGGCCGAGGGCGTAGCGCAGTAGCTTGCCGTCTGGGCGTCCTCGGGTGCCGGTCAGCATCAGAACCGTAAGGGCGGTCAGCGCCTCGGCGTGGGTACGCCTGGTTGTCGCAGCCACGTGTGGCCACTTCATGTCGGCAAAAGAACAAGCCAACTCGTACCATGACATTGAAGCGTTCTTGCGACGCATCGAAACAGGAAGCCCCGTTTCTACTTCGAACGCCTCACCTTTTCTGGACGCGGCAATCAGGTCCGACCGGAAACTCTCAGCCAGAGCTACAGTCTTGAAGGGTTCTTTCTGCCGCTCGCCTGCCACCTTCCAGCAAACCCAGTAGGTCTGGGTTCGCTTTCCTTCGTATACCTCGATTGCCCAGATTCGGACGTCGTAGGTGGTGGTCAAGCTGCCTCCTCGTAGAGCGATTCAAGCCACGCCTCGTAGTCGCGACGTTCGATTCGGAGTTCGCCGTTAGGCAACTTGCGGGACAACGGTCCCTTCCGCTTTGCCCGCCAGTCGTAGAAGGTCGATCGGCTAATACCAAGGTCGGCGCAGACATCGGCAATGGTCAGGTGGCGAGCAGAGCGGGATGCCCCCGCCGCATTGCGCCGAGCGGTCATGGCCGGACGTCCTTCCTTGGGGTGGCGTCGAGGTAGATCCGTTCCAAGGTGGAGGGTGAGCGGTCGGGGTAGCGGCGGCTGACGTAGCGGATATTGAAGGTCTTGGCGAGGGCAGCAAGTGCGGCAGTCATCTCACTGGAGGTGCCGTGCAGCCTGATTCGCATCGTGGGCGCCTTTCGGACGCAAGTGGCCATCGGTAGAGGATCAGGGAGGTATCGCCACAGAAGGGCTCAGAGCGGCCCTCTGAGAGGGCCGTAGGCGCAAGATCTCGGGTGTCCTGGTGTGTTGGTATGCGCCGAACCGTCTCAGGCGCTCTCAGAGGGTCGTTCGCTCTGGCTCGGGCCGCGCGTTGGTCGCGGTCCGTTGGCTCTTGCGTAGGGGGCTGAACCATCTCGGCATCTCGGCATCTCGGCAAAGGTGCGGTTGACCTGCGGAAATGTCTGCCGAGATCTTTTAGGGTCTGGTGGTTCATCTCGGCAGTCTCGGCATCTCGGCAGGAGGGTTGCCGAGTTGCCGAGATTGAAGGTTGTCGACTGGTTGGGTCTCGGCAGAGGGTTTGTGCTGGTGGAGGGCCGGTTCTGCCGAGTTGCCGAGTTGCCGAGTTGGTTCAGCGATTTCTAGGCGTCGCGTTGTTCGACCCAGTAGACGGCGCGACCTCGTTCGTTGGTGCCGTCGCGGATGACGTGTTCTCCGCGCCATCGTCCGGCTTGGCCGGTGAGGAGGCGGCCGAGTTGGAGGGGGTTGGGTAGGCGGCCGGCGCTGGTGGTGATGAACTGGCCGTCCCATGGGTCGGTGATGTCGCTGCCGATGTGGGTGGGTTCGGCGTCGCGGCGGAGGTCGGCGGCGGTCATGGGGCGGTTGCCGTGGCGGTCGTGCCAGCAGGTGAGGAACGTGCGCCAGCGCGTTTCGTCTTCATCGATCTTCCGGACGTCGGCGGCGTTGGTCAGGAAGCCGTCGATGTCGTGGTGGGCGAGGAAGCCGCCGAGCGCTTGCGCCCAGGGGGTGAATTGGCGCATCGAAAGTCCGGCGGCCCGCGGCGCACCTTGGCGCGTCCAGTCGAGTACCAGGACGAGTAGGTGCCACAGGACGGTGAGTTGGTTGGCGGGGGCGGTGATCCACTGGTCAAGGTGTGGGATGCCGAATCCGGACTGGTCGCGTAGTTCGGGGCGGGGCATGTCCGGGTCGAGATGTACCCGGACGGTGCGGGATGCCATGTCGCCGCCGACCTGGAGGTTGTTGCCGGTGGCCATCCACAGCCGGTCGTTGACGGTGGCGACGTTGCGGGACGCGCCGAGTTGCCGGTCGGACCACACGCCGCTGGTGACGAGTTGGGCGAGTACCGCCGAGTCGATGACGGTGCCCTCTGCGAGGTTGTCCCAGATGACGACGCCGACCTGTTCGGCGAGTACCGCGGTAATGGACTTGCGTAGTTCCTCGTCGGCGTAGGCCCAGGGCATGACGCGCTGGCCGTAGAGCATGCCCGGACCGGCGGTCAGGATCGTCTTGCCGGACGAGGGCATGGTCGCGTCGATCAGCGCGAACGGCGTCAACGAGCGGGTGAAGTGCCGCAGGATCGGGGTGGCCAGCAGCGCGACGTAGTTCGCGCGGTCCGCGGCACTGGCCCACGGGAAATCGCGCAGGAACTGGCCGAGCAGGAACGTGCGTGCCTGGCTGACCTGTTCCGGGGTGGGTTCGTCGGGAACGGGTGGCAGGGCGACTTTGGCGGCGAGGTAGAGGCCGGTGGCCGGGTCGTAGCCGGGCTGCTGTAGGAGGGTGCCGTCGCGGCGTAGGACCGGGGCGCCGATGATGCCGCGCAGCGGGGCGACGCCGGGCCAGGTCTTGCCGGCCAGGACCGAGGCCAGGATGTCGCGGGGCGGGGTTACCTCGTCTTCGTAGACCTGGGGGTCGCCGCTGTCGTTCTTGCGGGTTTTGAGCCGGTAGACGTAGGCGTGTTCGGCCAGCAGGCCGGCCAGTCCGGCCGGGGTGACGGTGCTGGCTGCGACCGGTAGCGGTGAGTCTTCGTCGGCGGCGGTGGCCAGGCCACCGGAGACGGCTTCCATGTGGACCAGCGCACCGGCCGACACGTAGGTGTCGGGCAGTAGTCCTTCGGTGAGCGCCTTCTTGAGTACGCGGATCGTTTCCGGGCCGGAGCCGATCTGCAACCGGGTGGTCACGGGGCTCTCCTTCCTGCTCCGGGGGCGGGGTTAGGCGGCGACGGTTCGGGGCTGACGCGCGCCGGTCCGTAGACCGGACGCGATCGTGCGCGCGACTTCTCCGGCGGGTAGTCCGCGGGACAGTGCGACCGGGGTCAGTACCGCCGTCACGTCGTCGTCGGTCAGGGCGCCACCGGCGGCGAGCTGGCCGAGCGCGACCGCGGCGACGAACAGCGCCCGGTTGCGTTGCCCGTCCGGGGCGGCGGCCAGGTGGGCGACCTGCCGGCGGATCGCCGCCGCGAGGTACGCGCCGCGCCGACTGGTCGGCAGCGCCACGGTTACCGGCCCGCGGGCCGGCAGCGGCGCCGGGGCGAGCAGCCCGGCCAGCCAGCCGGGCAGCGGCATCGGTTCCAGGTCGACGGCGACCCGGTACGGCCGGCCGTTCGCGGTCGAGCCGGCGGCGACGACGTATCCGCCGTGGGCGCGGGTGTCGACCAGCCACCCCAACCGGCCCGCCGTGTTTCGCAGAGCCGGGCCGCTGGTCGGGTGGCGGTAGTAGAGGTGGGTACCGCCTCGGCCGGTCGTGACCGTGTACGTCAGGTCCGGCACCGGCTGTCCGGCGCGTTCAGCGAGGACGGTGAACACGTCGCCGCCGTCGTGTACGCCGTCGAGCCGCCATGCGGCCGGCGGGGTCTGGCCGGGCTTGGGGGTATCCAGGTCGCATACGACCAGCCCGGACGGGCCGCACGCGATACCGATCCCGTAGGGGCGGGTCGACCATGCTCGGCGGATGCGGTCCGGGTCGACGGTGGCGCGTTCCTCCCACCCGACATGGCGGCCGGCGGCACGGCATCGGGGGTCGGTGCCGTCGCAGCGCTCGGCGGTGCACCGGTCCGGGAACGCGGGCCGCTTGTCGTCAGGAATCAGCGGAAAGACGTACCAGCCGCGTTCGGCGTAGCCGAGAGCAGCGGTGAGTAGGTCAGGCATGGAAATTCTCTCCGTTCCGGTCGGTCAGGAGTCAGGCGGAGTGAGGCAGGTCGAACAGCCCGGCCGAAGGCCGGTCCGATCGGCTCGTCCGTGGGCGGAGCGGCACGACCGGCGCCAGCCCGACCGGGCCGACGAACGCCCGCCGGGGCGCGGTCGACGCGGCGGCCCGCAACGCGGCGACCACCTCAGCCAGTGTTCGGCGCGGGGCGTTCGACCACGGGATGACCGGGGCACGCATCCCAGCCGCCCCGTAGCTGGACAGGTGGTAGTTGAGGTGATCGAGCGTCGCCGCGTACGCCTCGGGCGTGCCGGGCGGTGTGCTGGTCAGGTACCACTTCGGACGGCCGACAAGCGCGGCCCGGACAGCGCCGAGGATCGACGCCGGGAACATGCCGGTCCGATGCACCGGACAGTCGCGTTGGCAGTTGTCGTGGGAGTCGTAGAGGCGGTGGTCGCGGGTCCAGCCGTGGCGGCCGATGTAGGCGGCGGCCAGGTGAAGGGTGTCGGGGATGCCGGTCGGTCGGCCCATCAGGCTGCCTTGCGGGCGGTTGCGCGGACGGTGGTGGCCCAGTTCAGGGCGTAGGTCAGGCAGTTGGCGCAGTTCTTGTGCCGGGCGGCGTGGCCGGGCAGCGGTGGCCGGCGTCGGGCGTCGATAGACCAGGCCATCGAGTCGGCTGAGGTGAGTAGGTGGCCGTGTTCGGCCAGTCCGAGGACTTTGAACCCGAACCCGTGCAGGCGTCGCACGCCGCGTAGGTGCAGGGCGCGCAGGATCAGCCCGGCGTCGCGGGTGCCCTGCCGGCGGCATACCGAGCCGAGTCCGACCAGCGGCACCGTGGTCAGGTCGAGCCCGATCATCGACTGGTAGAGGTCGACGCACCGCAGGTAGTCATCGGGCTGCCAGCCCTGCACCACCGGGATGATCGGTAGGTCGGGGGCGAGGTCGCGCAGCTGCGCGTAGTTCGCCACGGTCCGCCGCTGGTGTTCGGCCACGGACAGGCCGGTTCCGGCGAACCGTTGCCCGGCGGCGATCCCGCCACCGATGACGATCGGTTCGCACATCCAGTCCTGCGGGGCCGCCCACAGCAGGTGTCCGATGTGGTCGCGGTAGCGACGTAGCCGGGCCACGTATTCGGCCGGGGTGACGGTCCACCGGCCGTACTTTTGTAGCTCGGTGAACCCGCCGGAATCGCATGCCCACGGCGCAGCTGCGACGGGCAGTGTCTTGTAGACCCGTAGCCGCCGGTCGGAGACGAACAGCGGCACCCGTGCGCGGGACAGCCAGCCCGGCTGGTGACTACCGAGCATGAACAGTGGCCCACCGTCCAGACCAGCTCCGACGCTGGCGACCGGCCGGGCCATCACGCGGCCCGCCTGGCGGTGGCCGACACGGCGCCGTTGGTGATCAGTCGACCGATGTGTTCGGCGACGTCGGGGACGACGGCGTTTCCGAGTGCGCGACGTCGGTCCACCCCACGGGGAATCCCATGAGCCACTCGACCCACGTCGGGTTCGGTGGCCCACCGATCGCGTCCCCCAGGTCGACCGTGCCCCCCTTCGCTCTGGCCATCCGGCGCAGCAGGGCCGGTTCGCTGAGCCCGCCACGGGCACCGTCCTTGGCCTTCGGGGTGGGCCAGGATGAACAGGCGCTTACGTGGGTGTGGGGCGCCCATCTCGCAAGCGCTGATGTAGCCGGCACGGGCGGCGTACCCGAGCCGGTCCAGGTCGGCAAGAACAGTGGCGAGGCCACGGGTTCGCAGACCGGGCACGTTCTCGGCGACGACCCATTCGGGCCGCAGATCGGCGACGACGTCGGCCATCGGGTTCCAGAGCCAGCGCGGGTCCTGTTGCGCCAGTTTGCGACCCGCGTCGCTGACCGGCTGGCACGGGAATCCACCGGCGACAACGTGAACAGCGGGACGGGGACGGGACCGCCACCAGGCGACAGCGGTTCGGACATCGTCATGTCGGGGCACCTCCGGCCAGTGGGCGGCGAGCACGTGACGGCAGAACGGATCGATCTCGACCTGACCGACGACCGTCATCCCGGCCCGCTCCAAACCGAGTTCCAGACCACCGATCCCGGCGAACAGCGACAGCACGTTCATCACGCCGCCCCCCGGTACCGGTCCGGCGTCGGCCGGCCGGCGAGCGCGGCGCGCGTGACCAGGGTGCGCAGGTCGCCGAGCAGCGTGCGCAACTGCCGGCGGGCGGTCGACTCGACCGGGGCGAGGGCGATCCGCAGTCGGACGTCGGCGTACTCGCCACCGCCGTCGACCAGGACGCGGGTGAGTACGGCCCGGCCGTGGCCGGGCAGGTCGACCACGATCTCTTCCGATCGGTGTTCGGCGAGGTTGCATCGGTGGTCGCGGGCGCACCAGTCGGTGTGCGGCCGGGGCCGGCGGCGGTTCATCGGGTGCCGTCCCGGCGTACCTGGTTGATGCGGTTGTAGAGCCGGCGGCCGGCGCGGAGTCGGCGGCCGGTGCCGTCGCAGCGGCGGCATTCGCGGAACGCGCGGCCGGACGGGGAGCGTCGGCGGCCGGTTCCGGTGCAGCGTCGGCAGGCTTTGAACGGCCAGACCGAGCAGGCGAGAGCGTAACCGAGTGTGATCAGGATGGCGGTGGTGGCGAGGGTGCCAGCACCGATGGCGGGGGTGTCCACAACAGCCTCCCAGACGGGTTTTTGGGTGCATGAGGCTGTGAGCTGCTATCTGCTAGATCGCAGCTCAGGTTTCCGATGGGGTGCTAGCGGGGCTGCTATCGCTAGCAGGTCGAGCCGCTATCGATAGCAGCCCCGCACCGGCTAGTCCGCCGACCGCTTCCGGTTACGTTCGGTGATCGCGGCGAGGAGGTGGGCGTGGGTGAAGCCGCGCCGGGTGATCTGCTTGCCGTCGATGCGCCGTCCGACGTCCCGAACGGTGATCGACGGGTGCGGCTTGAGCGCGGCGGTCAGTTGCGCCGCCTCCCAACCGCCGTAGACGTCCGGGCGCAGTTCGGCGAGCAGCGTGCACAGCGTCTCGTTCCACGCCGACTTCTCTCCGGCGGGCCAGACCTGGGCGAGGTCGGCGAGCACGTCGGCGATGTGGGCGGCGTCGCGGGTCTGGCTGTCCGGCTCGGGCAGCGTCCCGGCCACCTGCCGCAGCGCGACGGCGCGGGCGACGATGCGGGCGGCGGCGTCGGTGTTGACGTAGTACGAGCGGACCGAGGCGGGCTTGCCGAAGCCGCGCAGGATGCCCCACCCGGCCTCATCAACCGGCTGGAACACGGTGGCGCGGTAGCCCTGCTTGTACGACGACGTCCCGAGGATCATGTCGTTCGCCGTCTGATCGGCCACCGACAGGCAGAACCGGGAGTTGACGTTGCGGGTGATGCCGGTCGGCAGGCTGTCCTTGTCCGGGATCTGCGTACCGATCAGGATGATCACGCCGAGCGCGCGGCCGAGCTTGATGACCTTCTCCAGGATCTCCCCGGCGTCCTTGCCGTACTTGCTGGTCATCAGCTCTTGCAGCTCATCGAACCAGGCCACCAGCGGGTGAAGGCCCGAACCCTTGAGCGAGGCGAGTTCCGGGGTGACCTTGTTCTCCGGTGCCTTGCCGAGCCGGGCGTAGTGCTCGATGCGCTTGGACCGGCGGCGGCATTCCTCGTACAGCCACTCGATGAACGCGAAGCAGCGGGCGAGGGTGTCGTCATCGAAGCCGTTGCCGTACTCGGTCATGACCGGTTCCAGCACGGCGAAGTCCCCGACGCCCTTCAGTTCGTAGCCCCGGATCTCCGTACGTGCGTCCAGGGCGGCGGCGAGGACCAGGTCCCGCAGCGCGAACGTCTTACCGCTGCCGGGTTGGCCGCCGAACAGGTAGTTGCGGAACATCAGGCTGACGTCGACGTTCTCCAGCCGGGGCGTGGTGGCCAGGGGGAACGGCTTGAACACGTCGACCTTCGCCGACGATGACAGCAGCGGCCAGGCGGGCTGTTTCATCTGCGACGCCGGTTCGTAGCCGACCCACAACGCCAGGCGGCCGGTGTGTCCGTCGGCCGGTTCGGGCCACACCTGGTCGAGCGGCAGCCGCAGCGCCGAGGCGAGCTTGCCCCGCCGCGCGACGACCTCGGAGGCTTCGACGCCGTACGGCAGGTCGACGATGGCGATGTGGCCGGGGCCGTCGCGGTGGATGTCGACCGGGAAACTGATCGCACGCGGGTCCTTGGCTACCGCGGAGTTGATGCCGGACAGGCCGAGCGACGTCAGGCCGCGCCGGACGAGTTCGGCGGTGAGCTTGCGGTAGCGGGTCGCCTCGGTCACCCGGTCGGTGATCGGCTTGTCATCCGGCCGACCCACCCGCGCCAACAGCCCAACCGTGAGCGCCGACGCGGCCCACGGCGCCCACTCGGGTACCGGGCCGTAGGCCAGGACCAGGCCACCCGCCGTCGCCGCGCCGGCACCGGCGGCGAGCAGCCACCAACGCCACGTCGACTGACGCTGACGGCGCGCGTCGAGCTTCAACCACTGATCGATGTCCGACGACGAACCCCGACCGGCCGCGGCCTGCCGAAGCCCGTAGTTGCCTTCCTCGGCACTGGCCCACAACAGCAGACGGCCGGTGCCCTTGAACAGCCCGACCGGGCACCACACCAGCAGCTTGCCCGCGTACTTCGGCAGCCGGACCGCGTGGAACGCGGACACGTAGCCGAAGTCCTTGAGCTGCCAGCGGATCGCGGCCTTGATGCCACGCAAGGTGTAGGCCCAGCGGGGCAGGATCGCCCGCCGATCCGGACGGCGGGTCGGGGTGAAACCGGGGTCGTCGTCCCGGTCGACCGGCGCACCGAGCGTCGGCGCGTCGTCGTCAAGCGACTCCGCATCCCCGTCGCTGTCGTCGTCGGTGTCGTCGGCGGCCGGGCTGGTGGAGGTGTCCCCCGCCCCGGCGCGGCGGTTGCGGACCTTGTCCAGGTCGACCACCTCGGCGTCGACCACCTCGCCGTCGATCGTGCGGTCGTCGAAGTCGTCGGGCTGAAACGCGTTGGTACTCATCTGCGGTACTCCCCTCGCGGGCAGGTGGTGGGCGTGGCGGAATCGATCAGGGCCAGGTCAGCGCGGTCCTTCGGGCGGGCGGTGGCCAGCTTGGAGCGGCGGACCTCGGACAGCGGGGCGAACGGGATACCGGCATGCCACTCGGCGGACCGGATGAGGTGGTCGGTGTCGAAGCCGGGCAGCCACCGGTCGGCGGCTTCAATCTGAAGCCGGACCATGCGGCCATGCCCGGACGGCGCGGTGACCGGTCGGGACATGGCGGCCAGCCGGTCCCACGCCGCACCACGCGCCACCACATCCAGGTCACCAAGCTGGGTACGCAGGCCGTGAGCGAGCAACGGACCGGACCCGAACACGACGTAGTCGGTCGCGGGCAGGTGCAGGGCGCGCAGCATGCGGATCAGCGGGTGTCGGCCGATCGTGCTCATGCGGCCACGACCAGGGCCGGGGGAAGGGTCTGGGAACATGGGTGGTCTCTCCTGATGTCTGGTGACGGACGGGGAGACCGGCGGCACGGCACTGGTTTGCGAGGCCGTAGGCCGTGCCGCCGGGCGGGGTCAGCGGTTCTTGTGCCGTCGTCCGAAGCCCTCGCAGACGCCGATGGACTCGCGCTGGCAGTCCTCGCACCGCAGGTCCGGGCGCGGGGTCGGCTGCTGTCGGGCGATGAGCTGCGCGACCAGTTCGACGGTGCTCTTGTTCTTGTCCTTCTTGCTCACGTCGGTTCCTGTCTGTCGGTGGGCGGGTCAGGTGTTGGGGTTCAGGTCCTCGCACAGCACGGCGAGGCCGGTCAGCAGGTCTTCGAGCACGGCCTGTCGGTCGGCGTCCTCGTCGTTGAGCCGCGTCTCGGCCTGCCCGATGAGCTGGTCGATCCGGTGACGGGCCGCTGCGATCTGTCGGCGGTAGCCGGCGGCGGTCACGGCGAGGTGACCGGCGACGTCGGCCATCACGCGGCCTTCAGGTGGCCGCTGTAAGCGGGCGTTTCCGCAGGGTTCGGGCCGGATGGTGAACCGGTCCCGGTGCGGGGCCGGTGGCGCTTGACGGTGCTCACGCTGACCCGCGCCAGGTCCGCGATCCGCTCGTGGGTGGCGGCCGGTTCGGCGTCGTGTGCGGCGGTGACCCGCTGCGCGGCGGTCAGGGAACGCGGCGTGACCCGCTCCACCACGACCGGCTCAACCGGCGCCGGAGCGACCGGTTCAACCGGGGTCGGCTGGTCGACGACGACCGGCTCAGGAGCCGGCTCGGCGGCCGGGGCCGGGCCGGTCACGGCGACCGGTCGGAGGGCCGGCGTGGGGGTCGGCTTGCCGGTCAAGGCGTGCCAGGCGGCCCGTGTGCGGTTGGTGCCGGCGGCGGCGCGGCGGGCGGCGCGTTCGGTGTTGTAGCCCTCCCATGCCTTGCGGGGGTCGCGTTCGTTGTGCTCGATCGACCACCGTTCGGCCATCCGCGACCGGATCGGAAACGCGCGGCGTCGTTTCGGGGAGAACTCGACCCCGGCGTCATCGATGAGGTTGGAGTCCTCGGCGAGCAGTTGCATGTGCTGTGCCCGGCGGGTGTGGAGTCCCCACAGCCACGGGCTGAGCAGCGACAGCAGGGCGAACGCCACCGCCGCAGCCGTCGGCTTGATCCCGTCGGCGAAGTGGGCGTAGTTGATCGCGGCGACCACGGCGGCGATCAGCCATGCCGCCTTGCGCAGCGACGCGGCCGTGGCGTGGGCCTTGAGCATCAGGGCGTCATGGGCGTGCCACTGCACGTAGACGGCAATCGACTCCAGCGCCAGCGCGAACGCCAGCGCGAACGCCAGCCGGGGCGGAACCGTCCACGTTGCCGGGGCGATCTCGGAGAAGGCGTAGGCGGCCTGGGCGTAGGCGGCACCACCGTTGATCAGCAGCAGCGGCAACGCCGGGCGGACCTTCGCCGCGAACGCCGCCCGTGCCTTGCGGCGCCGGTCGCTGCTCTCGGCACGCTCCCGGCGGCGGACCGCCGCGCGCCGCTGGCGTTCCTCGTCTTCGGCGATCGCCCGGCGGCGGGCCTGCTCGGCGGCGGCGTCCTGCCGTTCCCGGTCGAGCTGGGCCATCAGCCGCATCCGCTCGACCTCGGCGGCGGCGGCTTCCCGCCGGGCCGCCGCGTGCGCGGCAGCGGTGTCCGCGTCCACGAACGCGGCACTTCGTCGGAACCTCATCAGTTGTCCTCCGTCCTCTCGTAGGCGGCGGGAGTGGGGTTGGGTTCGATCCATGCCTGACCACGGGGGCGAGACCAGTCGAAGCCGGTGCCGCACCGCTTGAACGGCGGCACCTCAGACCGGACCACCCGGCCGTTACGCCGAAAGATCACGTCGAACGCGTCGGCGCAGTCCGGGCAGGCGTAGATGGTGTGGGCGGCGTACTGGTGACCGAGCAGGCCACGCTGGTACGCCTCCACTCGGATACCGGCCGGCAGGCCGCAGCCCGGCAACAACCGGCGGCGGGTGTCGGCCATGTCAGGCACCCGTCAGCGCGGCGAGCTTGTCTACCGTGTCGGTGTCGAGCGGGCCGGGGTCGGTGCGGTCCGTGGCGTAGGCGCTGATCTTCCAGCCGTGCCACTTAGGCCAGGCGTACAGCGTCCGGTACGGGGTGCCGTCGTCCTTGACCTCGGTGAACTCGTGGGTCGTCAGGTCATCCGAGTTGAGTCCGGCCGCGTGCAGCCAGGAGCGCAGGTCAGCGATCGATTCGAACTCGACGCGCAGGCTCTGCCCGTCGCCTGCCTGTCGAATCTCGGTCGGGTTGGCCAGCAGCAGCAGTTCGGCGAACACCGTCCGCCGGGACTTCCGTTCGGTCATTGCACGAAACTCCTTCACAGTGAGAGGCAGGTCAGGCGACCAGCCGGAACGGGGCGGTCGGGACGCTGATCGCGGCGGCGGCCCGCGTGACGCGGTGCTCGGCGCGACGCACCCGACGCCAGTCGAGCGAGGTCGGGCCGCCGTGATCGGCGGCGTAGATCAGGGAAATCTCCGCGTCGAGCAGGTCCAGTTCGGCCGCGATCAGCGGCCACTCACGGTCGATCGCGGCCAGGTCGGCGGCGGTCGGGCCGTCCAGTTCGGGGTTCACTTCGATCGGTTCCTTCCGGTACGGCGAGAGCGCGACGGCTGCCGGCAAGACCGGCACCGACGCTCATCGGGGGCCAGCGGAGCGAGGCGGCCACACCCGCCGCAGTCACGCCACACGGCGCTGCTCCTGGTCGTAATCCGCACGGCGGCGGCGATGCTCACGGACATGACAGCTCACCTCTCTCCAGCTCAAGTCAGGTCGGACAAGCAACCGGGGCGCGGCCAACACCGGCCGCGCTCCCCAGGCGACGCGGCGTGCGAACAGCACGCGGGCGACCCTCGGTTGGGCAAGCAAGGGGCCAAACCCCTGAAAGCGGACAAGTCTTGCGGCCGGACAAGTCAACGGCCGACGCTCGCCTGCCACCCCTAGATCGCATGCTCGGGACCAATGAGGAAGACGAATCTCCCTGCGTCCCGGACCTCTGTGCAGTTCTCAAGTGGAGCCATGCGCCACGGCTTCCAGCAGATTCACGAGCGGCGCAGCCGAAGCCACCTCCGCCGGCTGTGGAATCACCAGCTTCCTTGCTCGCCAAGCGGCGACAGGGCTCAGCGTATACGCAGCTGCGTATACGCACAAGTTCTGCGTATGCGCAGCTGCGCTCCCCCTTGAAGGCGGGTGCACGCGACGCGCGCCGACCGAGCAGGTGGGCACGACGCGACGTGCCCAGCGGCGAGCCGACTGTCGCGGTTCGCCGGAGGACGGCAGAATCTTGGGGCGTGGCTGAGCTGATGCTGACTGCGGAACGTCGCGCCGAACTTCTTGCGCTACTGGGCGACCAGCAGCGATTGCGCGCCACGTATCCCAATGTGGCCGAATATATGGAGATGGCGCCAATGCTGTCAGGAACAGGCGATTGGCGCGCCGACGATGCGTTCGACCTGCGATTCGCGCACTATCTGACTGGCGGAGAGTCTGCGACAGAGAACCCCTATTGGGACCTTGTTGAGCCATCCGTGTTTGCGTACGAGAATCGTCGGGTGGTAAACGGTGGCAATATCAACGGCAGTGCGCGACTTGCATTTGCGCAGATGGCCCTACAAGCACACTATGCATATGCCATTCCAGCACCAGGGACGATTCAGTGGTGCTCGCAATTTTGCGGCGATCGTCCCATTGTGGAGCTTGGGGCCGGTCGAGGATACTGGGCGGCTCAGCTAACTCGCGCGGGTCTCGCAGTGCGCGCCTTTGATTCCGAGCCACCCGACCGAACGCAGAATGTGTCATTCCCTCGCGCTCCAGGGCAGCCCGATACCTGGTACGACGTTGGCGACCTGTCAGGCTTCACTTCGTGCTTGAAGAACGCTTCGGATGAGGTGTTGTTTCTTTGTTGGCCCCCGGGGTGGGGCGACACGATGGCGTCAGATGCACTGGTCGCTTTTGAACGCGCCGGAGGTCAGCGTCTCATCTTCATCGGTGAACCTAAGGGTGGCAAGACTGGCGACGATGCGTTCTTTGAGCGCCTAACAACGGCCTGGCGACTGGAATCGCGAGACGAGAGCTATGTCTCGTGGTGGAACCTGTCGGACGTGGCCCAGGGTTGGGTTCGGCAGTAAACAAATAGCCCCCGGCCGCGCGGCGAACCGCCAGCCGGGGGCTATTTGGGTCTTTAACCGATGGGCATCCTGAATGCCCATGCATCGTAGCGGTTCCATGGATAGGACACGTCCGACACCATGATTGCCCGCCCATCTGCCGCGAAGAACCGCTGGTGAACTGTTTTCGTCAGTTCACCAGGGGCCGTACCCAACCATGCCGCATGTGTAGGCGACGGAATCCGGTCCGCTAGGGTTTCTTCGAGAGTTGTCGCACTTGATATGTCGGTAATACCCGGGGCCAGGTGCGTATCCGAAATAGAGATCGGCCGACCATCTTCTGTGGCACGGGTTACGACATGCGTAATTTCGTCGCCCGGAGCGACGCCAAATATCTCCGCTAGGCTGTCGGTCGCCCGAACCTGAGTGCTTTCGCGCTCGACTTGGATTTCGTGATCTGACTCGTTAGAGAACGTCGTTTCCGCGCTCTCCAACTGACGCTCTGGCGAGACTCGCACAAGGTTGGGACGATCGGTCACGAAGACGCCACGGCGCTGAACGGTTCTTACAAGACCTTGGGTTTGAAGTAATTCGATTGCCTTCCGCACGACGATATCCGACACCCCGTTTTCCTTGGCAATCTCGGCATAGCTCGGAAGCTGCACCCCCGGCGGAAGGTCGCCGCTGCGAATCTTCCGCGCGTATTGGCCCGCGATGGAGACGTACGCGGGGTCCTCCATGGCTGTCGTCCCTTCGACGGCTTGGCCTACGCGAGGCCCGGTCAAACATCAGTATACCCAACACCGTATACGCAGGAGTCGTTTCGTGCGCCGGGAGTGTGGGTGAGTCCGCTCCTCCGTCCACCTGGCACGGTGTCCACCGACCCGCGCCGCGGCATCAGTGAGGCACGGTGGCGAGGTGGCCAGAACACGGCAGGCTCCCGCCCGCAAGCATGATCACGCCACCGACGCCACCTGGTGGACCCTGCTTGCCCCGAGGGCGCCCCGAAGTTGACCAGGCCGCACGGGCACCCCGCACAGTCGCCCAGCTAGATGGGCACCTTCAAGCGGTTCGGGGCGCGCCCTCCGGAGGCGGGGGCGCAGGTTCGAATCCTGCCGGGGGCACCACCGATGATCTTCACCTAGGCCGCTGATCGGGGCAACCCGTCGGCGGCCTTCATCGCATCCAGCCGCCTTTGCCGGCGCCCATCGGGTCCGCCTCGTCGCGCAACCGAATCCTGAGCCCGGAACACGGTTCCCGCTCGCACTCTCTCCGCCGCAACGCGTTCACCGTCGGAATTCCGTCGCGTTCCGCCACGGCTCGCTCGTATCGTGAGTCCGTAAGTTAACGTTGGTAAGTTAGATGATCGATGTTCAGGAGACTTCGATGACGACCTCCGCCCGGCACTGGTGGGTGCTCGCGACAGCGGGATCGGCGCAGTTGATGGTGGTGCTGGATTCGACGGTCGTCACCATCGCGCTGCCCTCGGTCCAGCAGGACTTGGCGATGAGCGACGCCTCCCGGGGCTGGGTGGTCGCCGCCTACGCCCTGGCGTTCGGCGGGTTGCTGCTGCCGGGCGGGCGTCTCAGCGACACCCTCGGAGCCCGGCGAACCTTCGTGGTCGGGCTGGTCGGGTTCGCGCTGGCGTCCGCGCTCGCCGGCCTGACCCCCACCGCGGGGCTGTTGTTCGCCGGGCGGGCCGCGCAGGGCGTGTTCGCCGCCCTGCTCGCTCCCGCCGCGTTGGCGATCATCTCGGCGGCGTTCACCGATCACCGGGCGCGGGGCATCGCGTTCGGTGTCTACGGGGCGCTCACCGGGGCGGGCGCGGTCATCGGACTGCTTCTGGGTGGTGCGCTCACGCAGTATCTCGACTGGCGCTGGTGCCTTCTGATCAACATTCCGATCGCGGGCATCGCACTGGTCGGGGCCCTTACGGTGACCGCTGACCGGCCCACCCGCCGGATGCGACCCGATCTCGTGGGCGCCGGCAGCAGCGCGGCCGGCATGGCCGCCCTGGTGTTCGCACTCGCCGAGGTCGCGAACCGGGGCTGGGCCGACCCGCTCGTCGTCGTCCCGTTGGTGACCGGGGTGCTGCTGCTGGTCGTGTTCGTCATCGCGCAGCGGACGGCCGCCCACCCCCTCCTGCCGCTCGGCGTGCTCCTGGACCGGACCCGGGGCGGCGCGCTGCTCGCGATCGGGCTGCCGCAACTCGCACTGTTCGGGTTCTTCCTCGTGCTCACCTACTGGTTCCAGCAACTGCTCGGCTATCCACCGATCCGTGCCGGGTTGGCGTTCCTTCCGCTCGCGCTGGCGATCGCCGTCGGATCGACGCTGATCGCCGGCCTGCTCGCGCCGCGCCTGGCGGCCCGGCGCCTGATCGTCCCCGCGCTCGTCGTGATGGCCGCCGGGATGGCGCTGCTGGTCGGGCTCACGCCCGACGCACAGGGGCTCTACCTGACCCGGTTCCTGCCCGCCGAGATCCTGATCGGGCTGGGGCTCGGTTGCGCGATCAATCCCGCGGTCGCCGCCGCGACCAGCGGCGTGGACGGCGCCGACACGGGCGCGGCGTCGGCCGCCGTGAACGCGGTGACCCAGCTCGGCGGCTCGATCGGCACCGCGCTGCTCAACACCGTCGCGGCCACCGCCGCCGCGGCGGCGCTGCGGACGGCACCGGGCCCGGACGCGATCGTGGCGGGGTTCGACGCCGCCCTGCTGACCGCCACGGCGATCCTCCTGCTGGCGGCCCTCATCGTGGCACTCGTCATGCCCCGTGGTCGCCCACGCCGGCCGGCACCGGCGGCTGGACGGGAAGGCCCGGAAAGCACCCCGGACAGCGACGCGTGTGGTACGACCGGCACGTCGGGAGGGGCGAAGGGCGCATCACCGGTAGCGTGACGGGTCGGGCACGCTGCGCCGGTGGAGGTTGTTCGAGATGGCAGACGCGACCAGGACGGACGCGGGCGGCAAGATCTCCGTCGTACCGGCCAACGAGGCGAGTGGCGACGACCTGCGGGCCGTCTTCGGAACCCGCGGCGAGGCCGCCAACTGCCAGTGCCAGCACTTCCGGCACGCCGACTCGTCGTGGCGGTCGGCTCCGGTCGAGGAACGGGCCCGCCGGCTGCGCGAGCAGACCAACTGCGGCGATCCCGACGCGAAGACGACGACCGGCCTCGTCGCCTACCTGGACGGCGAACCGGCCGGCTGGTGCGCGGTCGAGCCGCGTACCGAGTACGTACGCCTGCTGCGGGCCCGGGTCCCGTGGAGCGGGCGCGGCGAGGACCCGGGCGACCCCGGCGTCTGGGCCGTGACCTGCTTCGTCACCCGGGTGGGGTTCCGTCGCCGAGGGGTGAGCCGGGCGCTCGCCCGGGCCGCCGTCGACTTCGCCCGCGAGCGCGGCGCCCGGGCCGTCGAGGGCTATCCGATGATCACGGAGGCGGGACAGGACCTGGTCTGGGGCGAGCTGTACGTCGGCAGCCGCAGCATCTTCGCCGCCGCCGGCTACACCGAGGTCAGCCGGCCCACCCGGCGGCGGGTCGTGATGCGGGTCGACTTCTAGCCCCAACGCCGTTCAGTTAGGGGTGGGCGGGGCTGGTCAAGGGGTGTGTTGATCAGGAAGTGAGAAGCGGGGTTCCGGTATCAAGGTTTGTCACTCCAAGACAACCCGAACCAGGAACCCCGCTTGGTGGATCAGATTGCCATAACACGGACGGTCACGGTAGCTGCCGGACCGTTCGCGGCGGGTCATCTCGGTGAGTTGACCCGCCTCGTGCCGTTCGAGATGGTCGATGACGTGCTGGCCACGACCCGGCGTACGCAGCGACGGGTCCGTCTGTTGCCGGCCCGGGTCGTGGTGTACCTGCTACTGGCCGGCTGTCTGTTCGCCGACCTCGGCTACCGGCAGGTGTGGGCGAAACTCGTCGCCGGCCTACGCGGGCTACCAGTCGCCGATCCCAGTGGCAGTGCGTTGCGGCAGGCCCGGCAACGACTCGGCCCAGCCCCGTTACGGGCCCTGTTCGACCTGCTACGCGGCCCTGCGGCCACCGGCGCCGTCGCCGCGGTGTGGTGGCGGGGCCTGCTACCGGTCGTCATCGACGGCACCGTCATCGCCGTAGCGGACTCGCCGGCCAACCTGCGCCGCTACGTCAAACACCGCTGTAACAACGGCGGCTCCGGCTACCCGACACTGCGGCTGAGCGCCCTGCTGGCCTGCGGCACCCGATCGATACTCGACGCCGTGTTCGACCCGAGCACCACCGGCGAGACAGTCCAAGCCGAGCGACTGGCCCGCAGCCTACGCGCCGGGATGCTGCTCCTGGCCGACCGCAACTACGCCGCCGCCGCCCTGATCACCACAATCACCACGACCGGAGCGGACCTGCTGATCCGCTGCAAGACCGGCCGCAGGCTCCCCCTGATCCGCCGTTACCACGACGGTTCCTGGCTGTCGGTCATCGGCGGCCGACACGTCCGCGTGATCGAGGCCCGGATCAGCATCACCACCACCGCCGGCAGCCACACCGGCGACTACCGGCTCATCACCACCCTGCTCGACCCGCGTCGCTACCCCGCCGCCGACCTCGTCGCCCTCTACCACCAGCGATGGGAGATCGAGACCGCCTACCTGGAACTCAAGTCCACGATCCTCGGCGGCCGGGTCCTGCGTGCCCGCACCCTCGACGGCGTCGACCAGGAGATCCATGCCCTGCTGATCGTCTACCAACTGCTACGGACCGCCATGACCGACGCCACCGACAGCCGGCCCGGCCTCGACCCGGACCGGGCCAGTTTCACCACCGCCCTCAACGCCGCCCGCGACCAGGTCGTCCACGCCGCCGGCGTCATCGCCGATACCGTCATCGACCTGGTCGGCGCCATCGGCGAACGTGTCCTGGCCGATCTGCTACCCAAACGCCGCATCCGCACCAAGACCCGCATGATCAAACGCTCGAACTCCAAATACCAGGCCCGCGGACCGAACATCGACCGCCGCACCTACAAGGCCACCACCAACATCGACGTCATCACCAACGAACCTTGACCAACCAGCCACCGCCCTAACTGAACGGCGTTGCTTCTAGCCCGGCCCACCCGGGTCAGACCACCATGGACGGCAGCGGCCAGCGGCGCAGCCGGTACGGCAGCCACACCAGGAGGTCGCCGACCTTGGTGACCAGCCCCTCCTCGCCGAAGTCGCGGGCGATGTCGAGGTCGACGGCGGTCAGGTCGGCACCGTCCATCAGCTGGTCGAGCACCGTCAGGTAGGCCGGGTCGTCGATGGTGATCAGGTTGAGCCGGCCGGACCGGCGGTCACGCACCTGGACGAATCCGGGGCCGCGCCGGTACGTGCACTTGTCGAAGTAGAACGCCTTCCGCCAGTCGGCGAGCTGCCCAACCGGGTCTCCGCCCCCCGTCCCGGGCGGGGGCAGCAGTTCCAGCGGCGGCCGCAGGTGGCCGTACGGCAGCCACTCCTGCTCCTCCTCGCCGGGCAGCCGCAGCCGCCAGTCGACCGCGATGCCGTGGCTGGTCAGTTCGCGGATCAGGACCAGGCGCCGTACGGTGTCGACGGCCTGCGCACCGCCGGCCACCGTCAGGTCGACGGGATCCGGCAGGACGACCTTGCGTACGCCGTCCCGGAGCCACCGCACGACGGCGTCGGCGGCCGGGCCGCGCAGCTCGGCGGGGCCGATGTCGATGCCGGGGACGGCGATGACCTCGGGGTCGTGGTCGCGGGCGAGGCCCACCGGGATGGGCCGCAGGTCGGTGTCGGTGCTGGGCACGTTCGGTCCCCTCAGACGGCGGTCAGTACGGCGGGCTCCTGCGCGGCGGCGGCCTCCCGGGCCGCCTCCCGTTCCTGGTGCAGGTGGTCGATCCGGAGCAGGTCCTGGTTCATCGCCTTGGGCGCGATCTGGATGAACTGGCCGGCGTCCTCGAAGACGATGCCCAGTTCGCGCCACCGCCGCAGCAGCGCCGCCACGGCCGGCTCGGGGCTGGACAGCCGGCGGGCGAGGGCGGCCACGGTGTGCGGCTGGTCGAGTTGCCGGAAGGCGGCGACCTCGACCGGGTCGGTGAGCCGCAGGACGTGCCAGTCGAAGTGGCGCCGGCGGCTGACCAGCACGATCTGGTCACCGAGGTCGTGGTGGGAGAGCCTGCTGCGGGCGTACTCGTGCTGCCATTCGGTGACCGCCCGCTCCAGCCGGTCGGCCGTCTCCTCGTCGATGCCCTGTGGTGGTACGTCGAAGAGGTATGCGAGGTCCATCAGCTCGGACTCGGGCAGGTCGTAGATGAGCCGGTACTGGGCGGCCGGGCGCAGGTCGGTGAAGCCGAGTTCGGGCTTGACGAAGAACGGGCTGAACCGTTCGATGGCGATGCGGGTGCTGCCGTCGGCCGGGCACAGGTGGTGCAGGGCCGGCATCTGCTCGACGACGGACAGGTAGTCGTCGTCGGTCTCGCCGGGGAAGCCGTAGAGGTAGTTCCAGGCGATGGTGATCCCGCTGGTCTCGGCGTCACGGAGCATCCGGATGTTGAGGCAGCCGGTGACGCCCTTGTCCATCAGCTTCAGCACCCGGCTGTTCAGGTTCTCGATCCCGGGTTGCACGCTGACCAGGCCGGCGTCGGCGAGGGCCTGCACCTGGGCACTCTTCATGTTGGACTTGATCTCGTATTGCAGCCGCAGGTCGTAGCCGGACTCGGCGAGCCGGGGCAGCAGCGAGGTCACGTACGACATGTCGAGGATGTTGTCGACCACGAACATGTCGAGGACCTGGTGCCGCTCGGCCAGGCCGATGATCTCCTCGTAGAAGCGGCCCGGGTGCTTGCTGCGGAACTGCATGAACGACCCGTTCAGGCCGCAGAACGTGCAGTGGTGCTTCTCGCCCCACCAGCAGCCGCGGGCACCTTCGACGACGAGCCGGGGCTCGACCCAGTGCCGGGCCCGGGACCCGGCGAGGCGCTCGAAGTAGCCCGAGTAGTCGGGGGCGACGATCTCGGCCGGCGGCAGCGGCGTGGTGCTCATCTTGTTGGCGACATGCCGGCCGCCGGGGCCGGGCCAGCACAGCCCCTCGATGCCGGCGAGCGCGTCCGCCAGTCCGGTGGCGCCCGCCGGGTCGGCGGCCGGGGCGGCTCGCTCGGCGTCGAGCGCGGCGAGCAGCCGGGGGAACGCCGTCTCGCCCTCGCCCCGGACCACGTAGTCGATGAAGGCGAAGTTGCGGTGGATGGCCGCGCCCTGCTCGCCGTCGCAGTTGGCGCCGCCCATGACGGTGCGGATGCCGGGCGCCAGCCGCTTGATCGCCTTGGCGGTGGCCAGGGCGGCGGCGTTCTGCTGGAACGTCGAGGTGAAGCCGACCACGTCCGGGGCCCGCTCGACGATCCGGCCGGCGAGTTCGGCGACGAATTCGGGGGCGAGCCGGTGCAGCTCGAGGTTGAGCGCCAGCTCCCGCTCGGTCATCTGGTCCCGGACCCGGCTGGTGAACTCCTCCACCCGCCATTGCGGATCGTCGTACAGCGCCGACGAGAAGACCCAGTCGCCGCAGCCGGCGAAATAGGTGAACAGCGAATAGTAGTAGTAGTCGCTCAATCCGAACTCGGTCCGGTCGACCACCCAGTCGACAAAATCGAGGTTGGCGTGGAGAACCTCGACCTCGGCATCCGGCAGCTTCTGGCGGACACTGTTGGTGAGAATTCCCAGCGCCAGTGAAGGGACGTCGATAGAAGTCCATGGCATGTTGACCAGCAGAATCCGCACGTAACCTCTCCTCTCGTTTTCCGCCAGGGCCGGATGACCGGATACGGGGTGGGGACGCCACGCCGGCACGAATGGCCGCCGGCCCGGCGGCCCGCACCCCGTACGGCCGGACCTAGAACTTGACCTTGACCGTGACCGTGACCGTGACGTTCGAGCTGCGGAGCTGGTCGCGGTTGCCGTTGATCGGGTCGTTCTCGACAACGTTCTTGCGCATGTCGTTCACCTCCTCTCCGCGTCGCCGGGACCGGGTCGCGTGCCGACGGGTCAGCCCGCCGGTCGCGCCATCGCGAGCGCGACCGGCGTGCCCTCCTCCCGCACGCCGTCGAAGTGGCGCTGCATGAACAGCAGCACCGTCTGCATCAGGGCCAGGTGGCTCTGGGCGTCGAAGTCCTCGTGCCCGGCCTGCCGGCGGACCACCTGGTGCGGAACCCGCCGGGCGGCCAGCAGCCTCGCGTACGCCTCGACCGGTGCCGGCGGGCAGCGCACGTCGCCGGTGGAGATCGCGAAGAGCACCGGGGCCCGGACCTGGTCGACGTAGGTGATCGGCGAGGCGCGGGCGTACGCCTGCGGCACCTGGTCGGGGGTGCCGCCGAACAGCAGGACGTCCAGTTCCCGCAGAGCCGGGGTGGCCGCCTCGAACGCCGCGGCGTAGTCGGCGACCGGGCTGATCGCCACCCCGAGCCGCCACAGGTCCGGCTGCCGGCCGAGCGCGAGCAGGGTCAGGTAGCCGCCCCACGACGTGCCCCACAGGGCGACCCGACGGTCCTCGATGGCGCCCTGCGCGACCAGGTGGGCGCGGACCGCGGCGAGGTCTTCCAACTGGGTGAGGCCGACCCCGGCGCCGAAGTCGTTGCGCCAGGCCGATCCGTAGCCGCTGGAGCCCCGGTAGTTGACCCGGACCACCGTGCAGCCGGTGCTGACCAGGATCTCGACCAGCGGGTCGTAGGCGTCGCGGGCGTGTTGGAAGGGGCCGCCGTGGACCAGGAAGACGGCCGGCCGCGGCAGTTCCCGGTCGGTGGGGGTGGCCACCAGCGCGTGGATCGGGCCGCCCGGTCCGGGCACCCAGATCTCGTCGCGGTGGCAGTCGGTCGTCGCCGTGTCGTCCGGTGCGCTCGGGCCGCCCGGCCCGGTCGGCCCGTACGGCAGCTCCACGCCACGCAGGGAGCGCAGCTGTGGCGGGGTGACCGAGTCGCTCCAGATGTAGGCGATGTCGCCGTCCGGCCAGACGGCCGCGTCGAGGATGCTGCCGGGCGGGGTGTCGACGACCGTCCGGGTGCGCCCGTCGAGGTCCACCTCGTACAGCAGGCTGCGGGCGTGCCGGTCCTGCCGGACCAGGATCCGCCGCCCGTCCGCGAACCAGCCGGCGGTGACCTCGGTGTCGAACCGGCACCAGTCGTGGCGGGTCAGCCCGTCCGTCTCGGTCCAGGTCGCCGGCAGGTAGCCGCCGCCGTCCTCGACGACCAGCAGCAGTCGGGCCGGGCCCGGTCCGGGGGCGAAGCCGAGGGCCCACACCCGCCGCTCGGGCCGGCCGGCGATCCCGGCCACCCGCTCGCCGTCGGCGGTCAGCACGGTGACCGCCGTGCCGGCCGAGGCGTCGGCGCCGACCGCGACCAGCCGGCCGGCGGGGTCCAGGTCGACCAGGTAGGCGTACCCGGGGATCCGGGCGGCCTCGGTGACCCGCCCGTTTGCGGTGCGCAGGTGCAGGACGAGCCCGTCGTCGCCGGAGAGCCCGACCAGGGTGGTGCCGTCGGTCGCCGTCGCGATGCCGCCATGCCGGGCCGGGGCGACCCCGGGCAGCGCCTCGACGGACCGGTCCGGCCGGCCGAAGTCGCAGATCCGCCACCGGCCGACGCCGGCGAGGTCGTCGTCGAACCACCACACGGTGTTCCCGGTGGGGTCGAGGGCCGCGCGGATGGTGCCGGTGGCCCGGTCGGTGACCTGCCGGACGGTACCGTCGCGCCGGTCCCAGGCCAGGATCTCGCACCGGCCGTCGACGTCGCCGACGTAGACGGCCCGGTGCGGGGCGTGCTCGGCCAGCACCGGCAGTGCCGGGTAGAAGAGCCGGTAGCCGCGACTCATCCGCGGACCTCCTCGGTCGCCTGGGTTTCCCGGCCGGCCGGGCCGGCATCCTGCTCGGTTCCACGGCCGGCCTGGTCGGTTCCGGGGCCGGTCCCGGTGTCGACGTGGGCGGCGAGCCGGCGCAGGTTGGCGGTGGTGTACGCGGCGAGCACCGCCAGCGCGGCGGCGAAGACGAGGGCGACCACGGTCGGGCTCTGCCACGCCACCAGTACGCCGGCCAGCAGCGGTGCCGGCGTCTGGAGCACCTCGCCCACGGTTCCCATCACGGTGGCCACGCGGCCCTGCATCCCGTCGGGGGTCAGCTCGATCGCCCGGGACTGGAAGATGACCCCCAGCAGCGGGCTGAGCAGGAAGACCAGCCCGAACAGCAGCCCGTAGTTCCAGGTCTGGCGGGCCTGGGACATCACGACGACCAGGGCGACCATGGCCCACGACGCGAACACGACGACCGTCATCGGGCGGACCCGGCTGAAGACCAGGGGTGCGCCCAGCGCGCCGACCAGCCCGCCCACGCTGGCGATGGTCAGCAGCAGTCCGATCGAGACGGCCGGGGCGCCCTCCCGGCCGGCGGTGAGGATCGCGTAATAGATGAGCGCGCCGAAGACGAAGTTGATCCCGGCCGCCCAGATGGTCACGAAGCGCAGGACCGGCTGCCGCCAGACGAACCGCAGCCCGGCCCGCATATCGGTCAGGAACGAGGTGCGCTCCTGCCGGTCGGGCGTGAGGTCGGTGCGAATGGCGGCCACCAGACCGGCGGCGAGCACATAGGACACGACGTCGACCAGGAAAGGGACCCAGCGCCCGAGCTGGTAGAGGGCGCCGCCGAGGACCGGGCCGGCGATCTGCGCCGCGTGGTTGCGCGCCTCGAGCCGGGCCAGGGCCTTCTTGTCGTCGGCCGGAAGCACCCGGCGGATGGCGCCGGCGCCGGCCGACTCGTAGCCGCTCTGCGCGATCCCCTCGACGAACGCGGCACCGGCCAGCAGGGTGAGCGTCGGCACCCCGGCCGCGACCGCGACGAAGACCACGGCCATCGCGGCGGCGGCGAGCAGCAGCGCGCCGATCATCATCCGCTTCCGTGGCAACCGGTCGGCGAGCACACCGGCCACCGGTGCGGTGACGAGCCGGCCGGCCAGCGCCAGCGCGCCGACCAGTCCGGCCGCCGCCGGTGAGCCCGTCACCGCGAGTGTCACCAGAGGAAACACGATTCCGGACGCCTGCGACCCGATCTGGTCGATGGCTCCGGCCATCCAATAGAGCCGGAAATCACGGCTCCGACGGGCGTCTTCCTCCGTTTTCACGACAGATGGCGAATGAGCTGCCATTACATGGATCGCATTGATCGCATAAGTGTCCAAATCAATGAACGAAAGCGTGCTGGCCGGGGAGATTCCGAATACAGAACTGCGAACAGCGAAATGAAATGCCGCCCCATATCAGAAGGCCGTGGCCAGAAGGCTAACAGCCTTCACTTCCGAAGGCAAGGATGTGAATACATCGAGCTACCCGGGGCAATGATTGAGCGACTTGCGACCGGTGTGCCGGAATTCACCACACCCATCCGGATGCCGTACACCAACACCCCGTTATTCGAGTTCACGATCTGCGGCCCATTTCAAGGGCCAACACGGCTTTAGGGCGAATACGTCACATTGCCCCGGATCACTCCCGGAGGCACCCCACCCTCCGGGCGACCGGAGAGCCGCGCCGCCGGCGGCACCTCCGCCGCCCGACCGACGCTCCACGGCGCACCTGAAACTTCTTGCACATGACGACGACTCCAGGAGCGCAGCTCAACAACCTAGCAACATAGACGATCATTGTGAACCTCTAGTGTCATGCACGTTGGCCTGGTAACTTTCTGGAAACTCTGCAAGGTCTTGCAACCCAAGTCAAACACTGACTGCTCTCTGTCCAAATAAGGCACGACTGATGCGCAGCACCGGTCCATGGCGTGCCCGCTGCTTGCGCTGTCTGCAAGAGATTCCACCGATCGTGCCGGCCGGGCCGGTGCGCGTGGTCAGGAGTTCCACATGAGACCAGGCACAGCAAGGGTTCGCAGACGGTGGGGCGGGCTCGCCCTCGCCGCCGCGCTGGCGGCGGGCCTGCTCCCCCTCGACGTCGCCGCGGCGGCGAACAGCGTCACCGTCTACTACCAGCCACCGTCCGCGTGGAACGCGACGGTCAACGTCCACTACGCACCGGACGGCGGCTCCTGGACCGCCGTACCGGGCATCGCGATGGAGGCCGCCTGCACGGGCTGGCGGAAGAAGACCATCGACCTCGGCACCGCGAGCGGGCTCCAGGTGGTGTTCAACAACGGTTCCGGCGTCTGGGACAACAACAACGGCCGCAACTACCGGCTCGGCACCGGCACCGTCCGGGTCTCCGGCGGCACGGTCGGCGCGGGCGACCCCTGCGCGCCGACGCCGGAGCCGACCGGCGCCACGGCCGAGGTCTACTACCACACGGCCACGCGGGGCTGGTCCGGCGCGAACATCCACTACCAGCCGACCGGCGGGAGCTGGACGAGCGTGCCGGGGGTGGCGATGGAGGCCGCCTGCGCCGGTTGGGTGCGCAAGGTCGTCGCCCTCGGCACCGCCGGGGGCCTCCGGGCGGCGTTCAACAACGCTGGCCAGTGGGACAACAACAACGGCGCGGACTACACCCTCGGCACCGGCCGCAGCACCGTACGGGCCGGTGTGGTGACCCCGAACGCGACCGACCCGTGCGGCCCGCCGCCCCCGCCGGACACCGAGGCACCGTCGGTGCCGGGCGGGGTCACCGCGACCGCGAGCGGGCTGAGCATCACGCTGGCCTGGTCGGCGTCGACCGACAACCGGGGCGTGACCGGCTACGAGATCACCCGTACCGGCGGGCCGCAGGGCACCGCCAGCTTCACCGCGACCACGACCAGCCACGTCGACAACCGGCTGACCCCGAACACGCGGTACACGTACACGGTCCGGGCCCGCGACGCCGCCGGCAACCGGTCGGCGGCCAGCGCGGCGGCGTCGGCGACCACCGGCGACGCTCCCCCGGCACCGACCAACGGCTCGCCGCTCGGCGGCGACCCGCGCGAGGACACCATCTACTTCGTGATGACCGCCCGGTTCTTCGACGGCGACGAGTCCAACAACCGGGGCGGCAGCCAGCACGTACGGTCCGGCAACGCCGCGAACGACGACCCGATGCTCCGGGGCGACTTCCAGGGTCTGATCGACAAGCTCGACTACATCAAGGGGCTCGGGTTCTCCGCGATCTGGATCACCCCGGTGGTACTGAACCGCTCGGACTACGACTTCCACGGCTACCACGGCTGGGACTTCTACCGGGTCGACCCGCGCCTGGAGACGCCCGGTGCCACCTACCAGGACCTGATCAACAAGGCGCACGCCAAGGGCATCAAGATCTTCCAGGACGTCGTCTACAACCACAGCTCACGCTGGGGCACCAAGGACCTCTTCACCCCCACCGTCTACGGCGTACGCGACGAGCAGTGGAAGTGGATGTACAGCGAGAAGCAGGCCGGCCGCCAGTACGACCCGATGGTCGAGCACCAGGGGAACGACCCGGCGCTGACCCCGGCGCAGAACGCGCTGGCCAAGGGCCGGCCGTACAACGGCGACGTCTGGTCGACCACCGCCCCGGCCGGCAACCAGTGCCTCAACTGGGGTGTCCGCAACGGCACCAGCCCGGAGGGCTACGCGCTCTACAACTGCCAGTGGCCGTCGCCCACCAACAAGCTCTTCCCCGCCGACCTCTACCACCAGTGCTGGATCGGCAACTGGGAGGGCGAGGACTCGCGCAGCTGCTGGCTGCACGAGGACCTGGCCGACTTCAACACCGAGAACGCGACCGTCCAGCAGTACCTGATCGACGCCTACAACCGCTACATCGACATGGGCGTCGACGGCTTCCGGATCGACACCGCCGTACACATCCCCCGGGTCACCTGGAACCGGCGCTTCCTGCCCGCCATCCAGCAGCACGCGGTGGCGAAGCACGGCGAGAAGGGCAAGGACTTCTACGTCTTCGGCGAGGTCGCCGCCTTCGTCAACGACAAGTGGAACCGGGGCTCGGTCAACCACTCCGCCCAGTTCTTCACCTGGAAGGAGCGCAGGGAGTACAGCCCGGACGACGTACGCGCCGCCATCGAGCAGTACGACCACGAGCAACTGCTCGGCACCGGCGGCCAGCCGACCAGCGACAACGCCTTCCTGCGCGGCAACAGCTACCACACCCCCGACCACTCGAAGTTCTCCGGCATGAACGTCATCGACATGCGGATGCACATGAACTTCGGCGACGCCGGGAACGCGTTCTGGAACGGCAAGGACTCCGACGACAGCTACAACGACGCCACCTACAACGTCGTGTACGTCGACAGCCACGACTACGGCCCGAACAAGTCGTCGGTCCGCTACACCGGCGGCACCGCCGCCTGGGCGGAGAACATGAGTCTGATGTGGACGTTCCGGGGCATCCCGACGCTCTACTACGGCTCGGAGATCGAGTTCCAGAAGGGCGCCCGGATCGACTGCGGGCCGACCTGCCCGCTGGCCACCACCGGCCGGGCATACTTCGGCGACCACATCGAGGGCACCGTCACCGCCCCCGACTTCGGGGTGGTCACCGGCGCCACCGGCCCGGTCACGGCGACCCTGGACAAGCCGCTGGTCAAGCACGTCCAGCGGCTCAACCAGATCCGGCGGGCGATCCCGGCGCTGCAGAAGGGCCAGTACTCCACCGAGGGGATCAGCGGCGGCATGGCGTTCAAGCGCCGATACACCGGCGGTGGGGTGGACAGCTTCGTGCTGGTCACCGTCTCCGGCACCGCCACCTTCACCGGCATCCCCAACGGCACCTACACCGACGCGGTCACCGGTGACCGCCGTACCGTCACCAACGGCACCCTGACCGCGAACGTCAGCGGCCAGGGCAACCTGCGGGCGTACGTGCTCGACCTGCCCGGCAACCCGGCCCCCGGCAAGGTCGGCGACACCGGACCGTACCTGAGGTAGACCGGCGCCCGGCCGGTGCGACGCCGCGTCGCACCGGCCGGACCGGTTCACTGGCTGAGTTCGGCGACCTCTTCGGCGGTCAGGCGACCACGGGAGCCGGGCGCCGTCCGGGCCTGCGCGCCACCCACCGGCGGGTCCACCGGCCGGCGCCAGTGCCAGTCGGTGACCGCCTGGTAGGCGGCGACGACCGACAGCAGCCGGTCCTCGGCGTACGGCAGGCCGCCGAGGATGGTGCCGATCGGCAGCCCGGCGGCGGTGAACCCGATCGGGAAGCCGATCTCCGGCAGGCCGATCGCGTCGAACGGGTTCGGGCTGGTCTGCACCACCACGTCGCACTTGCTGAAGATCTGGTCGAAGACCCGCTCCAGCAGCACCAGCTTGGCCCGCTGTCCGGTGACGAAGGCGTTCGCGCCGAGCATCGCGCCCTGGAGCCAGCCGGTCAGCGAGACGCCGAAGCCCTTCAGGTCGGTCCGCAGGTACGGCATGAACGGTTCGCTGCGCTCGGGCAGCCGTACGTTGTTGAACGCGGTGCCGGTGAGCAGGTCCCAGTCGTCGGGGTACGGCACGTCGACCAGGGTGGCGTCGGGGATGGCGGCCAGCGCGGCGAGGAACGCCTGCCGGGCCAGCGCGGTCGCCGAGGTGCCGTCGGCGTATCCGGGGAGCACGCCGATCCGGGTCTTCCAGCGCATCCGCAGCCGGCCGCCGTCGTACCGCGGGGTGGCCGCGTTGATCAGGTTCGGCACCGGCGGAAGGCCCTGGCTGCGCGGGTCGGCCGGGTCCTCGCCGGCCATCGCCATCAGCATGATGGCGGCGTCCTTGGCGTCGCGGGCCAGCGGTCCGGGGTGGTCGCGGGTGTAGCTGAGCGGGATGATGCCGGCCAGCGACACCCGGCCCATGGTCGGCTTGATGCCGGTCAGGTTCTGCGCGTTCGACGGCGCGGTGATGGAGCCGCCGGTCTGGGTGCCGGTGCCGGAGGTGGCGAGCCGGCCGGCGACCGCGGTGGCGGTGCCGGTCGACGAGCCGCCGGGGTTGGTGCCCGGGTTCGTCGGCGTCCAGGCGTTGACCGTGGTGATCTCGCCGTTGGGGGTGGTGGCCCGGGTGGTGGCCAGCGGTCCCATCTGGGTCTTGCCGAGCACGATCCCGCCCTGGGCGACGAGCTTGGCGACCGACGTCGCGTCGTACGGCGGCACGAAGTCCTTGAACAGGTAGGAGTTCGCGGTGGTCGGCACGCCCTCGGTGAAGTAGTTGTCCTTGATCGCCAGCGGGATGCCGTGCAGCGGGCCGCGGTGCGGCCGGTTGGCGAGTTGCCTGGCGGCCTTGACCGCCTGTTCGGCGAGGACCAGGTTGAACGCCTGGTACGTCGGCTCGTACGCGGCGATCCGGTCGAGGTAGGCCTTGACCAGCTCTTCCGGGGTGATCTTCTTCTGCCGGATCATCCAGGCCGCCTCGGAGACCGTCCACTCCGTAGGGTCGGCCATGGTGTCCGCGCGCGGCTTGTTGTACGCGGCCGGCTTGTCCAGTTCGGGGTTGAACTTCGCGGCCGGGGCGCTGTTCGGGCCGGGAGCGGCGGCGGCGACCCCGGCCAGGCCGGGCAGCACCACGGTGCCGGCGGCGGAGGCGGCGGCCAGCGCGGCGGTGCGGGCCAGGAAGGCGCGGCGGTCGATCGTGCGGTCGAGGGGCTGCTGGTCCGGTGTCGTCTCGGTCGTCACGACTGCCGCCACTCTGTGCTGATCGACGGGTAGAGCATCGGCGCGGGCTGCTGGGACAGGGCCATCGCGAGGGCCGGGTCGGTGGTGCCGGGGGTGGGCAACTGGTAGGCGGCGAGGACCGGGACCGTGCCGCGCACGAAGGAGCGCAGCGAGGCGAGGACGGAGTCCCGGCCGGGGGTTCCGGTGACCGGGTCGGCGGCGGTGCCGGCGGGGAGCTGGTCGAGGTCGATGCCGAGCGAGGCGAGGTGGGCGCGGATGAACGTGTTCAGTTCGTCGTCGGTCGGAGGAGTCGGGGGCATGGAACCTCCTGGTTGCGAAGGGATGGCCACAATCTCTGGCCGGATCGTGTCCGGCGTGTGTCCCGATGATCACGTGATCATGAAACTGTAAGGCTCTGACCTGCTGATCTGAAGACCCCGGCGGACGTCGGCCGGTTCGCCCCGCCCCGGCGTACGGGTGTGGCGGACCGGCTGGTTGACTGCGGCCCATGAGCGAAGCGGGAGCCCCGGTCGACGCCACCCCGGCGGCCGGCATGTGGATCACCACGGTGCCGATGGAGGACGCCGACGGCCTCAACCTCGTGCTCGGTGTCGACATCCAGGGTGGACCGGGCGAGCGGATCGTCTCCGCGCTGCTCGGCTACGGGCACGAGGGCGAGGAGGGCGTGTTCTACCTGCTCCCCGACGATCTGTTGGCGCGCTGCGAGCGGGTCGGCGACCGGGTCTCGGTCCGGCTGCTGGCCTGGCCCACGGTGATCGAGAGGACCCTCCGGTCGCGCGACGACGAATTGGCCGCCACGGCGGCCGGGCTGCCGCCCGACGAGATCGGGGACGGCCGGGTCACGCTGCTGCACCGCGAGATCCGGACCGACACCGACTTCATTGTCGGCGTCGGTCCGGACGACATGCCGCCGGTCCTGATCATCGACCACGTCGGACCGGCGACCCTGCCAGAACTGTTCGCCTCCTTCGAGGACGGCGAGGCCGGGATCGCGGTGGTCAACGCCGGCTGACCCGCGCTCCCGACAACCGGCCGGCTACGGCGCGCAGCAGTCGCGTTTCACCCCGGCCAGCGGCGAGGTACGCAGGATGCGTACCTGACCGAGGTCCCCGCCGAGCGGGTCGGCGAAGTCGCCGTTCGGCTCGGGCAGCAACTCGACCGCGAGCGCGCTGACCGGCGCTCCGGGCGGCAGTCCGGCCAGTTGCAGGGCCGCCCGCACCTCGGCACCGGTCCAGCGGGTCTCCCCCTCGACGACCAGCGGGACGGTGTCGGTCCGCCGCCTCCGGGGCGGACGCATCCGGCGCAGGTCGATCTGGACGTTGCGGCTCGTGCTGCCGTCGGCCTGCACCACCCGGGCGTACAGCACGGTCCACAGTTCGGTGTTGGGCGGGTGTGGCAGCACCCGCCGCAGTCCGAGGTACGGGGCGGCGTACGGGGCCCGGGTCCGCACGGCCCCGTCCGGTTCGGCGACGACCGAGCACACCAGTTCGGGCGCGGGGTGCTGGACGCCGTCGAGGACGAGGGGCTCACCGAAGCGGCCCTGCGCGGTCGACCAGAGCGGGTCGGCCGCCGGGCCCCGGTCGTGGCCGACCCGGATCTCGTACGTGTAGAAGGCGAACAGTTCCGGTGAGTTCGGGTCGGTGTTCGGCGGCAGCGGCACCAGGAAGTGCCGGTCGCTGTCGGCGCCTGGTTCGAGCCGTTGCATGGTGGCCAGGCCGGCAAGGTCCTGCACCTGGCCGGGGGTGATCACCCGGACGGGTTCGGGGTCGAGTGGGACGCCTTCGACGACGACGGGATCGGCGACCGGCTCGACGCCGGGCAGCAGCATCGGGTCGGGGGTGCCGGTCAGCGGCCGGACGAAGTACGCGTCCCGGGGGTCGGCGAGCGGCTCGGCGAACTCCAGCCAGAGCCGCCGTACGCGCGGGGTGGTGCTGGCGTATCCGGGGTCGTGGCCGTAGGGGGTGAGCGCGATGCCCGCGGCGACGACCCGCGGCGCCTGCCGGGGCGGGGTGACGACCGGCAGCAGGGTCTCGACCGTCTGGTCGACGGCGGCACCGTCCTCGAAGAGCAGCCGGGCCCGGTAGGTGACGGCCATCTCGTACGGCAGCCCGTCGGGGCCGGACCGGGGCGGCAGCGCGTCGAGGAACAGCAGCCGGACCGACGAGCGGTCGGGCCGGTTCGCCGCCTGCACGCCGACGGTGTGCATCAGTTCGATGGCGCCGACGTCGGTCGTCTCGGTGGCCGCGCCGGGCGCGTCGGGCAGGTCGACGGCCCTGGTCACGACCAGCGTCGGCGATCCGCTGCCGCGCCACGTCCAGTCCCGGTCGACCACGACCTGGACGGCGTTGATCCACTGGTCGGCGAGTTCGGTGGGTTCGCCGAACTCGAGGCTGGAGGCGTCGGGGGCGGCGTGGTGGGTCAGCCCGGCGCAGCCGAAGGCGATCCGGTCACCGGGCGGCCCGGTGAGCAGTGGGCCGTCGGCGACCAGGTCGAGCGCGCCGGCGAGCCGGCCGAGCAGGGCGGGGGTCGGCTGGTTCTGGGCGACCACCGGCCGGGACGGGGCCCGGTCACCGACCGGGTCGGGGCGCAGGAACACCGACCGCAGCCGGTCCGCCGGTGGCAGCGGGCGCAGCGGGTCGGTCTCGGTGGCGGTCGCGTGGAGGTCGATGGTTTCCGGCGGCCCGGTCCGGGCCCGCTGGCTGCCGAAGTAGGCGGGGTCGTCCGGGCCGAGGGCACGTACCCGCAGGCGGACGTCGCGGGCGGTCACCAGGGTGACCGGTCCGCTGGCGGTGCCGTGCTGCGCGGTGACGTCGACGGCGTGGTAGTCGGCGGCGTCGGTCCAGGACAGGGCCAGGTCGAGCGGCTCGGCCGGGTCGTCCGGGAAGGCACGGGTGGTCGTGTACCACTCGACGAAGCCCTCGTCGTCGGCGAGCGGGTCGAAGGTGGGCACCCGGAGCAGCACCTGGATCCGGAGGAGGGTGGCGTCCGGGTCGGGGATCGTCGGCGCCTTCGCGGTGCCGGGCGGCGCGGCGTCGTTGGCGGCGATCTGGGCGAGGAGGTCGGCGCGGGCGGCGGGGCCGGCGGCGAAGACGGCCTCCGGATAGCCGAGCCGTGGTCGCCGGATCCGGACGGTGGGCAGGGCGCCGTCCGGCGGCGCGGTCACCTGGTCGACCTCGACCATGCCGGGCGCCCGGTGGCGTCTCACGTGGATGGTCGTGGTCGGCGCCTCACCGCTGCGCCCCGGGGCGCTGTCGACGTCCGGTCCACCGCCGGTGGTGTCGGCGAGCCGGACCCGGAACTCGTACCGGTTGCCGTACCGGAGTGCGACGGCGTCGGCGCCGACCGGGGTGGCGGGTTCCGGACGGCCCGGTGGCACCTCCATCAGCCGCTGCTCGTCGACGGTGTCCACGACGAGCGAACCACCGCGCCAGTTGGCGAACCAGGCCGGCAGCCAGGTCTGGCCGCTGTGCTCGGCCGGCGCCACCTCGGTCCAGCGTTCCTCGACGGCGGCACCCAGGTCGACACCGATGTCGAGCGGGGCCTTGACCACGGACAGCGAGGTCCAGGTGGTGCCGCCGGCGGGGCGTACGTCGACGCGGTAGCCGAGGACGCCGCGCGGGGCGAGGACCGGGTCCTCGCCGTCGGGCGGCGCGCCGAGTGCCCGGTTCTGGCCCTCGAGGATGTCCTCGTCGTCCCAGGCGAGTTGGATGCCCTCGTCGCGGGCGATGGGCGCGCCGGTGCCGTCCTCGTCGAGCGGGTCGGCGCTGACCGGCTGCCGGGTGTGCACGACCTTCGCGTGCCCGTCGTCGAACCGGACCGCCTCGACGAACACCTTGTCGAAGTTGCCGAGGGCGGCGGCGGCCGTCGCGTCGTCGGAGACCGGGAAGACGACCGGGGTGAAGACCGGCCGTTCGGTGTCGGACAGTTCCGGGACCCGGGTCGCGAACGGGCGTGGGACGACGTGGCCGAAGTAGTCGCCGGCGGGGGCGAGTTCGGCCCACAGCCAGCCGCCGCCGGCCAGCCGGGTTGCGGCGTCGAGCGGCACGTCCAGGTCGACGACGAGGCCGAGCGCCTCGGCGAGCCGGGGCAGGCGCAGGGCGTACGCGAGGGCCTCGCCCCAGCCGACGACCATCGGCGGCGGGGCCGGTTCGGGCTCCGGCGGGCAGTTCATCAGGCAGTGGTAGGAGTCGTCGACCACGGCGAGCGAGGTGCGGGGCCGGACGAACGGGAAGGACCGCCGGTAGCTCGCCGGGAGGTACTTGCGTACCTGCCGGGTCAGGTCGCGGACCTGGGGGGCGAACGTGTCGGCGGCGGGCGAGTCCGGGATGTCGAGGGCGTCCTTGATGGCGGTGAAGACGGCCCGGGAGTGCGGGTGTCCGATCGTCCCGGTGGCCGGCAGCGACACCGTCTGGTCGACCAGGGTGCGCTGCGGCAGCGCGCCGGCGGTGTCGCTGATGTGGACGGTGAAGGCCCACTTCGCGTCGGCGAACGCGGGAACCGCGGGCGGCGCGGCGAGCAGCGGCGCGAGCGGGTTGCCGGTCGGTGCGACGAGAAGCCGGATCGAGAGGGTACGGGAGCCGGGGTTCCACCGCTGGAGGTACGGCACGAGGGTGAGTCTGGGTGGGGTGGCCATCGCTAGCTCCCTAGCTCCGCTGTCTCGGTGACCTGGTAGGTGGCGCTGATCGACAGGAACAGGAAGATGTCGACCTGGATCTTCACCGATCCGCTGTAGTCGCACTTGGTGACGCCGTCGGCCTTGTAGACCAGGCCCTTCAGCTCGGCCCTGATCTTGACCTTGACGATTTCGAGGTCGACGCCGGCCTCCATCGCGACGAGGCCGCCGTACTTCGTCGTGTCCGCGATCGCGTCGTAGACCAGGACGAACCCGATGCCGAGGAAGGCGTACGCCTTGAACGGGCCGATGGTGCCCTCGACGCCGATGCCGACGAACGCGGTCAGTTCGAGCTGTTCGCTGTCGATCACGCCGTTCACCGACGAGAGGCTGAAACTGACCTTGCCGCTGACGACGAGGAACGCGGCGGCGGCCCCGACGGTGAACAGCGGGACCTTGCCCTCCAGTTCGGCGCCGAACGCCGCCGACGCCTTGGCCCCACCGGTCGCCAGGTCGACGCCGGCGCTCTGGGTTATCGACAGGGTCAGCTTGACGCCGCTGCCGGCCGGGAAGACGGCGGTGGTCGGCGGGATGGTCTTTCCGACCCGGACGCTGATCTTGATCTCGTGCTTGGCGTTGCTGGCCCCCAGGTCGACCGGCCCCTGGCTGCCCCGGGCCCCGAAGGTCGGGATGTAGCGCAGGATCTCCTCGATCTCCGGCAGGAGCAGGGAGGTCAGTTCGGCGATCTGCGGCCGGCGGTCGGAGCCGCCGACGACGTGCCACTGCGAGCCGGTGAGGCCGGCCAGGCCGGCGATGTCGCTCCAGATCCGCAGCCCGGTGAAGTCGACGTCCCACCGGTCGAAGCGCAGGTCCAGCCGCAGCGTCGCGCTGTCGTAGAAGAGACTCGACCCGTGGCCGGGGGTGCCGGACAGCCGCAGCGGGGTCGGATGGTTGACGACCTCGATCGGCGCGGAGAGGGCGAGTTCACCGCCCGGCCCGACGTCGAGGTGCGGCCCTCCGGTCAGCTCGATGGTGTTGGCCGGCGGCGGGAACGCCCCCTTCGACGTCGACCGGGCCAGGATGTCGGCGAGCGCCGGCTGTACGCCGGCCTCGATCCGGGCGGTGCCGGCGGCCGGCACCGAGGGCCGGGGAAACAGGAAGGCGTGCGTCGGGGTGCTCTGGAGCAGGGCGTAGTCGTTGGCCGGGGCCGCCGGGGTGAGCAGGTCGGCGGCGTCGGCGAACCGGTACGGGCCGGGCACGCCGGCCAGTGGCGGTTCGGCGTGGAGCGAGTCGTCGGCCGGGTAGGCGATCGGGTAGCGGCGGACGACCGGGACGCCCCGGCTGTCGGCGACCGGGACCGCCTCGCCACCGCCGGGCGGCACGGCCGCCACCGGCCGGGTGACCACCGACCATGCCCCGGTCGTCGGCAGTTTCGGTACGCCGCGCACGGTCGCGACGAAGAGCGGGTCGGTGCCGGCCATGGCCACGCCGACCTCGACCCGCTGGGCCCGGAACGGCAGCCCGCTGCCGCCGAGGTCGAGCCAGGTGTCGACCGGCCCGCCGATCGGGCCCTGCGCCTCGATCAGCGCCCGCAGCGCGTCGGCGCCGGCGGGTACGCCGTTCGGCGCGGTCTGGAGGTAGCCGAGGACACCCCGGGCCGGGGTACGGCCGGCGCGCCCGTCGAGGGCCACGTCGGCGTCGAAGTAGTACGGGACGAACCGGGCGCCGCCGTGCGCGAACTCCGCGCCGGGCGCGGGCCGGATCGTGCGTACGTCGAACAGGCCCCGGAACAACCCGGCGTCGAACCCGTACGGCGCCACCACGATGTCGCCGGCGGCGGTGTCGAAGTAGCGGTAGTCGAACAGGCCGGGGGTGAACGCCTGCCAGCCGCTGTCCCGCCGGATCACGCCACCGCCGGGGCGCCGTTCGATCGTCACCGACCGGGTGACCCGGATGCCCCACGGGTGCAGCACGCTGTTGACCTTGACCACCTCGAGGGCGGTCCGGCCGAGCAGGACCCGGAACTGCACCTTGGCCGCCTCGCTGAACGCGGCGAACGGGTTGTTCCAGTCGCTGAAGTTGGAACCGCCGTAGCCGGACAGGTCGATCCGGGTGACCGGCACCCGGGGCCGGGCGGCCATGTCGTTGTTGAAGACCGTCTCGACGCTGCCGCCCGATCCGGCGGTGGCGCCCAGCACGGACAGACCGAGCGGCCCGCCGGAGGCGAGGTCGACACCGTTGAGCAACTGCCGCATCCGGCCGGCGAACGTCGGCGAGACGCCACCGTCGTCCGGCCGGCTCCCCTCGGCTTGCGCGGTGATCTGGATGCCGCCCCGCGACGCCACCTCCGGGAACTCCGGCCGGGTCAGCCCGTAGAGGTCGGCCCGCCGGTCCGGCGTCTCCTGCGGCTGCAACCGGATCGCGGCGATCAGGCCGAACGGGAAGGTGGTGCGGACCGCGACCGTCTCGCCGTCACGGTGGGCCTCGACCGTGCCGTGCAGGGCGTCCTCGGGGATGATCGGCATCAGCCGCTGCGAGCGGGCGCCGACCTGGGTGGCACCGCCGTCACCGGCCGCGGCCAGCGGCGTCGGGAACCAGCCCAGCGTCACGAGGTCCTGGTCCTCGTCCAGGGTGCGGACCGGCTCCCACTGGTGCTGGGGCAGCGCGACCACCCGCATCCGGGCGACCTCGGACCGCACGGCGAGGCCGTCCACCGGGAAGGCGCCGGCCGGGGCGGGGCCGTCGGACCGGTCACCGACCGCCACGCCGAGCAGGTCCTGGTTCGTCGACACGTCGAGCAGCGTCAGGCCCGGGGCGGGGCCGAGGAACTCGGTCAGGTAGTTGTCGACGATCGCGAGGCTCCGCTCGTCCTCCCGCCGCGCCACCTCGACCCGCTGCCCACGGCCGCGTTCCTCGGCCGTCCGCGCCGTCCTCCAGGCGGCGGCGCCCGCGCGGTCGAAGGTGAGCGTGCCCTGTTCGACCTGGGTCAGGCCGACGTCCGGGGCACCGTCGGGAGCCGGCACCGGCCGCGACCCGCCCGGCGACGCGGTCCGCCCGCCGACGGCGAGGTTCCCGGCGAGCAGGCCGGCGAACGACACCGCCACGGCCTCCGGCGCCGTCCAGGTGACCCGGCACAGCAACGGGGTACGGGGCTCCCGCCCGATCCGCGGCCGGCGCACGGACACGTTCGACACGTACGGGTCGGGCAGGATCGGCGCCCACGCGTACGCCTGGAGGAGAAGTTGCGCGGTGCCGGCGTCGATCCGGCGGGCGTCGACCAGGGTGCCGTCGACGATGACGAGCGTGGGTGCGGTGGTCCACACCAGCGCGTTGCGCAGCGCGAACTGGTGGACGGCCGGACCGCCGGCGACGGTGGCACCGAGCCGGGCGGTGACCGTGCCGGCCGTGTGGCGCAGCAGCAGCACGGAACCGCCGGTCGGCGTGACGACCGGACGGCCGTCGCTGGTGACCGGACGGTCGACGGCCAGGTCGGCGCGCCCGGTCACCATGAGCTGTTCACCGTCGGCGACGTGGCACCGGTGGTGGAACAGGAACGTGTCGTCGTACCGCTGCCGCCAGGGCAGCCGCTGCCCGCCGCCGTCGCTGATCGCCCACAGGTCGAATTCGTGGGTGACGGGTACGGACAGCGGGGCGACCTGCTCGGCGAAGACGGTGACGGCGGTGCCGGCGACGGTGAGCCACGCGTCGCCGAGTTCGTGCGGTCGGGAGTCGGGCCCGTACCAGCGGGCGGTCAGGCCGCTCACCCGCAGGCACCAGTGCGGCGTGACGGCGGCCGCGCCGAGGATCGCCGGGTCGGGCGCGACCACGACCGGCAGCCCCAGGCCGGCGCCGGTGACCCGGCCTTTGCCGGCGTACCGGACCAGTTCGGTGTCGGCCGCCGCCGGGTCGAGGGTGCGCGGATCGACGTCGTACTCCAGCACGAGCGTCCACAGTGGCTCAAGGAAGGTCCGGGCGCCGGTCGGGCCCGGCAGGTCGAACACCCGGCCCCAGACCTCGGCCCGGCCACCGGCTCCCTCGACCCGGCTGCCGCCGGAACGGAACCACAGCGTCAACGCCTCCGGGAGCACGGAGCCGCGGGCCGTCGGGTCGTCGGGTTCCGGTTCGAGCCGTACGGAGCCCTCCAGCGGCGCGCCGAACTCGACGACGTCGCCGGTGACCGTCGCGGCGCCGGCGAGCCGCAGCGCCCCGGCGCGCACCCGCACCCCGACGTACGCGTCGGCGGGCAGTGCGGCGTCGAGCAGGTCGCCCCGGACCCAGACGGTGCCCGGACCGACGTCGACGGTCGTGGTGCGCGGCGTGACCACCGGCGGTCGGGCCGCCGTCAGTACCAGGGCCGGTGCGGTGACCCCGCCGGCCCGGACCTCCAGCCGGCGCGTCGCGGCGAACACGTCGAACCAGATGTCGATGCCGGCCCGGTTCCGGTACGGCCCGAGCCGCCGGGCGGGCGCCAGCCCGGACAGGGCGTCCGCCGGCCGGCCGGCGAGGAGCATCTGGTGTTCGTCGCGCCGGTGCGCCACCAGCGCGTCCGCGGGGATGCCCGCGAACCTGTCGTCGTCGATGTCTGCGGTGAGCTGGGTGAAGGCGTCGCTGGCTACGCGGCGTCCACGCTGCGGATCGGACACGCGGGCCTCCTCGGGCCGGGCGGCCGAGGCGGCGGACCTGGAACGGAATCGTCTACGACGGCCTACACCCCATCGTCGGCACCGCCACGCCTGGCGTCAGTCCGATCGTGGACAGTCACGGGGAGTAGGCATGATCCCCGTTCAGGTCGTCTCCCGGGGCGTGTGCCGGCCCGGGGTGTAGCCGTACTCCCGGGCGAAGGCGGTGATGAAGGACGACGGGCTGGCGTACCCGACCCGGTGCGCGACCTCGGTCACCGGATGTGTCTCCAGCAGCACGCGCGAGGCGAGCAGGCGCAGCCGGGTCCGCCACCGTGAGTACGGCATCCCGAACTCACGTTCGAAGTCGCGTTGCAGGGTCTTGACGCTGATGTGCAGCCGGTCGGCCCACTCGTCGAGACGGGTCGGGTCGCCGGGATCGTGTGAGATCGCCCGGGCGACGGTCATCGCGAATCCGGGGCCGCCGGCCGGACCGGTGGACGACTCGGCGACCGGGGCGCCGAGTCCGGCCATGATGCGGGCCCGGGCGGTGAGTGCGGTGTCCTCGGCGCAGCCCTTGCGGGCGATGACCGGCAGCAGCCGGGCCGCCTCGTCGTCGATGGCGGCGGCGCCGGCGCGCAGGTCGGCCAGCGCCGGCGGCACCTGGCGCAGGCAGACCCGGTAGACGGTCTGCTGGTCGGCCGCCTGCACCTCGTGGGTGACGGCCCGGTGCACCCAGAACACCTCCCCGCCGCCGACGAACCGGGTCCGCGTCCCGTGCCGGGTGGCGAGCACGCCGGTGGGTGACCAGTAGAACTGGTGCAGGAAGTCCTGCCGGCTCTCCCCGAAGTCGAGCAGGGCCGCCGAGCGGTACTTGAGGATCAGGATCCCGTCGGGTCGGCCCAGGCCGTACCCGTACTCCTCGCAACTGTGCGGGTCGGCGCCGACCGGGTCCTGCACGGTCACCGACTGACCTCCGCTCGACATTGCGTGACCTCCCGTCGACATCGCACGACCGGAGCTAAGGCTAGCCTTAGTTACGCTCCGGCGTGAAGCCGGTCCACCGCTCTGACCTGCGACGGTTCAAAGGAACAAGGCAATGTCAACTCGACCCTCCTGGCGCCTGGTCGGTGCCACGGTCCTGGCGCTCGGCCTGCTCGCCGGCTGCGGCGCCACCGACTCCGGCACCGACGACACCGGCGGCGACGTGGCGACCCGCGTCTTCCAGGCCGACAACGGCGACATCACGATCCCGGCCGACCCCGAGCGGGTGGTGGCCACCGGCTACGCCGTCCCGGTCCTGATCGAGGCCGACGCCGCCCTGGTGGGCATCTCGACCTGGAAGCGCGGGCTGGCGATGATGACCGAGGAGGACCTTGCCACCTACGAGGGCCTCGACAAGATCGCCGGGGAGACGGCCGCCGAGACCAACTACGAGGCCATCGCCAACGCGAAGCCCGACCTCATCGTCATCGGCGTACCGGCACCGGTCCTCGCCGACATCGACCTGGACCGGCTGGAGTCGATCGCGCCCGTCGTGGCCATCGGCCCCACCGTCCCCTCGGCGTGGCGCGACCTGTCGCGGCGCCAGTCCGACGCCGCCGGCCGGCTCGACAACTTCGAGGCCGCCAAGACCGCGTACGAGACGAAGGCCGCCGCACTCAAGACGAAGTACGCCGACGCCCTCGCCGGCCTCGAGTTCGGCCACCTCGGCGCGTACGGCGCCGTCGCCGCCGGCACGTTCCACCGCGAGTTCGCCGGCTCGTGGGGCACCAACATCGCCCAGGACGTCGGCGTGACGTACTACGGCGAGGTCAAGAAGAAGGGCGGCGGCGGGCTCGACGTCACCGAGTATCCGTCGATCGAGGAGGTGCCGGCGAGCTTCGGCGCGGCCGACGCGATCACGTACACGCTCCAGGCCGACGGCACGGTGAGCGAGGCGGTGCAGCGGGTGCTCGACACCGACCTGTGGAAGAACCTGCCGGCGGTCAAGGCCGGCCTGGTCTTCCCGGTGCGCTACACCGAGGCGGCGACGTTCGCGTCGGCACTGAAGACCCTCGACTCGCTCGACCAGGCGCTCGCGCCGCTGCTCACCCGATGAGCGAGGCCCGCCCCGACCCGCGTGCGGCGATGGCCGCCCACCAGCGGACGGGCACCGGCACGACACGCGTGCCGTACCCGATCGGGGTCCGCACCGTGCCGGTCCTGGCCCGGCAACAGGTCACCCCGCGCATGGTGCGGCTCACGGTCGGCGGACCGGATCTCGCCGGATTCCACACCTACCAGGCCGACGACCACATCAAGATCGTCTTCCCGGATCCGGACGGCACCCGGCGGGTGCCGGTCCCCAACGACCGACAGATGCTCGACTGGCCGGACCCGCTGCCCACCACCCGCCGCTACACGGTACGGCGGTACGACGCGGCGGCCGGCGAACTCGACATCGACTTCGTGCTCCACGCGGGCGGGATCGCGTCGACCTGGGCGGCCGGCGTACGGGTCGGCGACGAGGTGACCATCGCCGGCCCGCCCGGCTCGAAGGCGTTCGCCCTCAACTACGACCACTACGTCTTCGCGGTCGACGCCACCGCGCTGCCGGCCGCCGCCCGTTGGCTGGAGGAGTCGCCGGCCGACGTCTCGGCCCACCTCGTGATCGAGACCGGGCACGCCGACGAGCAGGCGTACCCGCTGGCGGAGCGGGCCGGCGTCGAAGTGACCTGGCTGCCGCGCGCCGACGGCCGCTCCCGGCTGGCCGCCACGGTCGAGGCGCTGCCGCTGCCCGACGGGCGCAACTTCCTCTTCGCGGCCGGCGAGGCCGGTGACATCAGGCCGCTGCGGGCGTGGAGCCGGGGCCGGCTCGACGCCCTGTTCACCGGGTACTGGAAGCGCGGAGTTGCCGGGTTTGACGACGACTGAGCTGTCGCGGCAGGTCGCCATCCTGGCCGGCTCCGTCGCGCTGCTCGTCGTCGCGGCGGGTGCCAGCGTGAGCGTCGGGGCGCACGCGATCCCTCCGGCCGAGGTGTGGCGGGCCCTGACCGACTACGCCGGCACCGACGAGCACCTCATCGTCCGCGACATCCGGATCCCCCGTACGGTGATCGGCATCTGCGTCGGCGCCGCCCTCGGCACCGCCGGCGCGCTGATCCAGGCCCTGACCCGCAACCCGCTGGCCGAACCCGGCATCCTCGGGGTGACCGCCGGTGCCGGGTTCGCGATCAACCTGGGTGTCCTGTTCGGCCTCGCCGGCACGCAGTCCGCCCGGTTGGGGCTCGCGGTCGCCGGCTGCGCCCTCGCCGCCCTCGTGGTGTACGCCGTCGGCCGTACCTCACCGCTGCGGCTGGTCCTCGCCGGCGTCGCGCTCACCTCGGTCCTGATGGGCGTCTCGCTGGGGCTACGGCTGCTCTTCCCCGACGTCTTCGACCGCTACCGCTTCTGGTCGGTCGGGACGCTGGCCGGCACCGAGCAGACACCGCTGGCCGTACCGGTGCTGCTGATCGTGGCCGCCCTGGTCGGCGCCATGGTGGTGAGCGGGCCGCTGCGCGCCGTCGCCCTGGGCGAGCAGGTCGCCCACGCGCTCGGCGCCCACGTCGCGCGGACCCGCACCGCCGTGCTGGTGCTCGTCACCCTGCTCGCCGGGGCGGCCACCGCGGTGGCCGGGCCGATCGCCTTCGTCGGGCTGATCGTCCCGCACCTGGCCCGCCGGCTGGCCGCCGGCTCGATCCCCTGGCTGACCGGGTACGCGATCGTGCTCGGGCCGGTCCTGCTGCTGATCGCCGACATCGGCGCCCGCGTCCTGCTGCCCACCGGCGAGGTGCCGGTGGCCGTGGTGACCGCGTTCATCGGCGGCGTCGTGCTGATCTGGGCCGTCCGCCGCTACGGGGCGGCAACGCTGTGACCGGCGACGCACCCCCGGTCGCGATCCGGGCCGGGCGGTTCTCGGCCCTGGTCGAGCGGCGTACGGTCGCCGTGTCGCTGACCCTGCTCGGCATCGCCCTGCTGCTGGCGTTCGTCGGCCTCAGCCACGGCAGCACCTGGTCGACACCGCCGGAGGTGTTCGCGGCGCTGACCGGGCGCGGCGACTCGGCGGTGGTGATCCTCCAGTGGCGGCTGCCCCGGGTGGCCGCGGAACTCGTCTTCGGTGCCGCCCTCGGCCTCGCCGGGGCGATCTTCCAGAACCTGACCCGCAACGCGCTCGGCAGCCCGGACGTCATCGGCCTGGACGCCGGCGCGTACACCGGGGCGCTGGTCGCGATCGCGGTCCTGAACGGGACGTCGGCACAGCTCGCCACCGGCTCGGTGCTCGGCGGCCTGCTGGCCGCGGCGGCGATCTACCTGCTGTCGCTCGACTCCGGGCTCAGCGGCCTGCGGCTGGTCGTCACCGGGATCGCGGTCAACGCCATCCTGACCGCGCTCAACTCGTGGATCGTGCTGCGCGCCGAACTCGACGTCGCGATCGCCGCGACCGGCTGGAACGCGGGCTCGCTGAACGGCGTCGACTGGGACGAGCTGTACCTGCCGTTCGCCGTGATCGGCATGCTCGCCCTCGCACTCGTCGCGCTGTCGAACGCGATGCACCAGGCGGCACTCGGCGACCAGCTCGCGGTCACCTCCGGGGTCGGCCTGAACCGGCTCCGCCTGCTGCTGGTCCTGGTCGGGGTCGGCTGCACCGCGACGGTGACCGCGGTCGCCGGTCCGATCGTGTTCATCGCGCTGGCCGCGCCGCAGATCGGCCGCCGGCTGGCCCGGGCCGCCGGCGTCACCCTGCTGCCGGCCGCGCTGACCGGCGCGGTGCTGCTGCTCTGCGCCGACCTCGTCGCGCAGATGCTGCTGGCCCCGGTCGCGCTGCCGGTCGGCGTGGTGACGACGGCGATCGGCGGCTGCTATCTCATCTGGCTGCTCATCAGGGAGGTGAAGCGACGGTGAAGGCGCGGCTGACCGCCCGGGACCTGACCCTCGCGTACGGCGACCGGGTGGTGTCGACGCAGATCGACCTCGACATCCCCGACGGCGCGTTCACCGCGATCGTCGGGCCGAACGCGTGCGGGAAGTCGACGCTGCTGAAGGCCCTCGTCAGGTTGCTCACCCCGGCGACCGGAGCTGTCCGCCTCGACGGCCGTGACCTGGCCGCCCACCGGCCGAAGGCCTTCGCGCGGGAGGTCGGTTTCCTGCCCCAGGGACTCGTCGCGCCGGAGAACATCACGGTCCGGCGGCTGGTCGCCCGGGGCCGCTACCCGCACCAGTCGCTGCTGTCGACCTGGTCGCCCGACGACGAGCGGGCCGTCGACGAGGCGATGGCGGCGGCCGGGGTCACCGAACTGGCCGGGCGGCAGGTCGAGGAGCTGTCCGGCGGCCAGCGGCAACGGGTGTGGATCGCGATGGTGCTGGCCCAGCGGACGCCGTACCTGCTGCTCGACGAGCCCACCACGTTCCTCGACATCACCCACCAGTACGGGCTCCTCGCCCTGTTCGCCCGCCTGCGGGACGAGGGCCGTACGGTCGTCGCGGTGCTGCACGACATCAACCAGGCGTGCCGGTTCGCCGACCACCTGGTGGCGATGAAGGACGGCCGGGTGGTCGCCGAGGGGACACCGGCCGACATCGTGGACGCGGCGCTGATGCGGCGGGTCTTCGACCTGCCGAGCATCGTGATGCCCAACCCGGCGACCGGTGCGCCGATGGTGGTGCCGACGGCCTGAACGGGCCGCCGCCCGGTCAGTCGCGCTCGGCCTCGCAGATCCAGGCCGGCAGCTTCGGGCGGCCCAGCTCGTCCTTGTCGACCGGGATGCCGGCCCGGCTGAAGAACTCGCCCGCGACGGTGTTGACCAGGTAGGTGCCGATCCGCAGGTCGGTGATCCGCCAGCCGGCGCCGCCGAGGGTGCCGTGCAGTTCGTCGGCCGAGATCCGGTAGACGCCGGGCAGGTCGAACGGCATCGTGTCGGCGAAGCAGAAGAGGTTGAGCCGGGAGCCGGGACGGCCGGCCCGGTGGAGGGCGGCGGCGTAGGCGCGGCGCTGTTCGGCGTCGAGTACGTCGTACAGGGCGCTGTCGAGCAGGGTGTCGAAGCGGCCCTCGTACGCGGCGAGGCTGGTCGCGTCGGCGACCTCGAAGACGGCGTCGGCACCGGCGGCGTCGGCCCGCTTACGGGCCCACTCGACGGCGGTCGGGGCGACGTCGACCGCGACCACCTGGTAGCCGAGCTTGGCGAGGTGGATGGCGTTGTCGCCGAGCCCGCAGCCGGCGTCGAGCACGCTGCCGGAGATCCGGCCGGCCCGCTCGCAGTCGACCACGACCGGCTGCACCGCACCGATGTCCCACGGGACGGCGGCGAAGGTCATCCCCTCGACCGGTGACTCACCCTGGTAGAACGCCTCGAAGTCCATCGTGGAACTGTCGGTGGGGTTGGTGCTCATCGGTCCTCCTCAGCGCGGGCCGGACAGCCGTCCAGGAGCTTTCTACACCCGGCCGTACGGGCCGGGCCGAAACCTGAAAGGGACTTGTCAGTCGGTCTTGACCGGCGCGGTCCGTACGGTGCGCAGCGCGACGACGGCGACCGCGCACATGGCCACGGTCAGCACCACGCTGATGACGGCGGTGACCTCCAGTGCCCGGGCGAAGGCGTCGCGGGCGGCGTCGAGCAGTTCGGCGCCGAGCGGGCCGGGCAGTTCCTCCGCGACCGCGACCGCGCCGCCGAGGGTGTCCCGGGCCGAGCCGGCGGCGTCGGAGGCGACCCCGACGGGCGTGGTGTCGGCCATGATGCCGCGGTAGACGGCGGTGCTGACGCTGCCCAGGATGGCGATGCCGAGGGCGGTGCCGAACTCGGAGCCGGCCTCGGAGATCGCCGACGCGGCACCGGCCTCCTCCTCCGGCGCGGTCGACACCATCAGGTCGGTGGCCAGGATGTAGACCGGGGCGAGGCCGACGCAGAACACGACCGAGGCGACGACCGGCACGACGACTCCCCCACCCGCCTCGACCTGGGTGAGGACGGCGAACCCGATCGCGGCGCAGGCGAGTCCGGCGCCCATGACGTACCCGGGCCGTAGCCGGGTGGCCAGCGCCGGTCCGGCCATGGCGCCGGCGATGAACCCGATCGACGACGGTACGGTCCACAGTCCCGCCTGAAGCGGCGAGAGCCCGACCACCAGTTGCAGGTACTGGGCGATGAGGAACAGGGTGCCGAAGGCGACCAGGAACGCCAGCGTCTGCGCGGCGAGCGAGGCGCTGAACGCCACGCGGTGGAACAGCCGCAGGTCGAGCAGCGGGTCGGCGAGGCGGCGCTGCCGTACGCCGAACAGGACGGCCACCACGACGCCGGCCACGATGGAGACCACGGCGGTCCAGGCCGCGGCGCCCTCGGCGATCTGCTTGATGCCGTAGATGACCGCCAGCACGGCGACCACCGACATGGCCGCGCTGAGCAGGTCGAACCGTCCGGCGGCCGGGTTGCGGTATTCGGGCAGCAGGGCCGGGCCGAGGGCCAGCAGGAGCACCATGACCGGTACGCCGACCAGGAACACCGAACCCCACCAGAACCGTTCGAGCAGGACGCCGCCGACCAGTGGGCCGATCACCGCGCCGAGCGAGAAGCTGATCGTCCAGATGCCGATGGCCAGGGTCCGCTGGGCCGGGTCGTGGAACATGGTGCGGATCAGCGAGAGGGTCGACGGCATCAGGGTCGCACCGGCGACGCCGAGCAGGGCCCGGGCCAGGATGAGCATCTCGGCGCTGGTGGAGAAGGCCGCCAGCAGGGACGCCGCCCCGAAGGCCGCGCCGCCGATCAGCAGCAGCCGGCGCCGGCCGACGCGGTCGCCGAGGGTGCCCATCGCGATGAGCGAGCCGGCGATGAGGAAGCCGTAGATGTCGACGATCCACAGCAGTTGGGCGCCGCTGGGCCGCAGGTCGGCGCTGAGGTGCGGCACCGCCAGGTTGAGCACGGTGAGGTCCATGGAGACCAGCAGGCAGGGCAGGGCGAGGACGGCGAGCCCGAGCCACTCGCGGTGTCCGGCGCGGGGGCTGGCGACTTCGGTGGTCATCGGCGCGGATCTCCCTGGGGGTCGGCGGACGGCGGCGGCGCACCAGTGAGCACGATGGCCGCCCCTCCCGCGTGGCGGGAGGGGCGGCCGTGCGGGCGTATCTTATGTCATCGGATCATCACTCAGGGCGAAAACCAAGATCCGGCGACCGATTCCCCGATCGACCGCGGTTGATCGGAATCGGTCCGCTCAGCGCGGGTAGTCGCGCACCGGGTCGAAGGTGATCGGCAGGTCGACCAGGCTGCGGAACATCGAGCTGCGCTGGTAGGAAAGGTCTTCCTCGGCGCACGCCAACCGCATGTTCTCCAGGTTGACCAGGCGGTCGAGCGCCGACCGCAATTCGATCCGGGCGAGCACCGCGCCGAGGCAGAAGCGCATTCCGGCGCCGAACGACATCGGCTGGACGTTGGTGCGGGTGATGTCGAAGCGGTCCGGGTCGTCGAACTGGAGCGGGTCGCGGTTGGCCGCCCCCATCAGCGCGACGACGAAGTCGCCCTTCTTGAGGAGCTTGCCGCCCAGTTCCACGTCCTCGCCGAGCCGGCGGCTGTTCGACTGCACCGCGGAGTCGTAGCGCAGCCCCTCCTCGACCGCTCCCGGGATCAGGCCGCGGTCGCGGCGCAGCAGCTCGAGCTGCTCGGGATGCCGCAGCAGGGCGAGGATGGTGTTGGTGATCTGGTTGGTCACCGTGTCGTGGCCGGCGAACACGACCGAGATGATGGTGCTGATGATCTCGTTGATACTCACCGGACGCTCGCCGGCGCGGGTGCTCGTCTCGACCTCGGCGAGCATGATGCTGATCAGGTCGTCGCGCGGCTGGGCCTTGCGGATCTCGATGAGTTCGCGCAGGTAGTCGGCGAAGGCCCCCATCGCGATGTTACCCTTCCTGATCTCCTCCTCGTTGGGCACGAGGTCGAGGGTCGGGGCGATGTCCAGCGACCAGGTGCGCACGCCCTGGTAGCCCTCCGGCGGGATGCCGAGCAGGTCGCAGACGAAGACCAGGGCGACCGGCGCGGCGAAGTCGCTGACCAGGTCCATCTCACCGCGTACGGCCTGCGGGGCGAGCAGGTCGTCGACGGTCCGGTCGATGTCGGGGCCGAGGGCCCGCATCCGCTTGGGGGCGAACACCGGGGCGACCAGGGACCGCAGCCGGGCGTGGTTCGGGTCGTCCTCGAAGAAGAGCGTGTAGGCCATGATGTCCTTCAGCGGCCCGGGGCCGATCATGACCTCCCAGAAGTCACGCACGCTGGCGCAGCCGAACCGCTTGTCACTCATCGCCAGCCGTACGTCGGCGTAGCGGGTGACGTACCAGGTGCCCTCGGCGCCCTGGTGGACCGGGTCGTTGCGCAGCAGCCAGTTGTAGTAGGGGTAGGGGTCGTTCTGGAAGCTCGGCTCCAGCGGGTCGAGGCCGGTCGCGGGAACCGGAGTACCGATGAGCGGGATCGTCATTTGCCTTCCTCCATCACAGACCCGGGTGCTCAGTCACTTGAAAATCATAGAGTTGATGAAAGACCATGTATACCCGTGAACCTGTCCGCCTACTGCCGTAATCCTTATCTGTCAACGCTTTGAAAGATCTTTGCTGGACGGAAGCCGTCGACGGATTGCAAGATTCATATAGCTGGCCGGTCGATCCTGTTAGGATCTGGCGGCGACGCGACCCCGACCCGGGAGGCCCGCTGTGTCCGACGCCGCGCCCATCACGCCCCACGCTCCGGCCCACGCCGCCGATCCGGCCGCGCCCGATCCCGGGGTGGCCAAGCACTTCGACCCGGTCGTCGACGACGCGGTCGACAGCGGGCGGGTGGTCGGCGCGGCCGTCCTGGTCGCCCGGCGCGGCGTCGTCGTCTACGAGCGCTACGCCGGCTGGGCCGACCGGGAGCACCAGGTCCGACCCTCGGCCGGCACCCAGTTCCGGCTGGCCAGCATGACCAAGCCGCTCGTCTCGGTGGCCGCGCTGGCCCTGGTCGAGCAGGGCCGGCTCACCCTGGACACCCCGGCACACGAGGTGCTGCCGTACTTCCGCCCCACGCTCGCCGACGGTCGCACGCCGGACGTCACCCTGCGCCACCTGCTCACCCACACCGCCGGGCTCGGCTACGGCTTCCTGCAACCGGACAACCAGCCGTACGCCGACGCCGGGGTCTCCGACGGCGCCGACGTCAGCGCGTCGACGCTGACCGACAACCTGCGCCGGCTGGCCGGCGTGCCGCTGTCGTTCGAGCCGGGCACGGCCTGGTCCTACTCGCTGGCGACCGACGTGGTCGGCGCGATGGTCGAGGCGCTGACCGGCGAGCCGCTGCCCGCCGTCGTGGAGCGCCTGGTGACCGGCCCGCTGGGGATGCGCGACACCGTCTTCCACGCCGCCGACCCGGCCCGCCTGCCGGCCGCGTACGCCGACGCCGACGAGCCGGGCCGGCCGGCCCGCCGGATGGGCGCCGCCGACGAGGTGCCGCTGCCCGGGGCGGGAGTGATCCGCTACGCGCCGGACCGGGTCACCGCCCCGGACGCCTACCCGTCCGCGGGGATGGGCATGGTCGGCACCGCCCGCGACTACCTGCGCTTCCTGGAGGCGGTTCGGCTGGGCGGCGCACCGGTCCTCTCCCCCGCCACGACGGACCTGATGACGACCGACGCGGTCGAGGGTCACCCGCTGGACATCGCGCCCGGCTACGGCTTCGGGCTCGGCTTCTCGGTCGTACGCGACCGCGCGGAGGCGGGCGACGCCCGGCCGGTCGGCAGCTACGGCTGGAGCGGGGTCTACGGCACGCACTGCTACGTCGACCCGGCGGCCGAGGTCAGCGTGGTGTCGCTGACCAACACGGCGCTGGAGGGGATGATCGGCGGGTTCGCCAACGAGGTCGAGCAGGCGCTGTACCGCGTCGACTGGTAAGCCCGCCACGGGCCGCTTTTCCGCCGGTTCACCCGCTAACATGGTGAAATGGGCACACAGTCCGTTCCTGAGCGTCTGCAATGGACCGTCGACCGGCTCGGGCTGAAGCCCGGCGACGACGTACTCGAGATCGGCTGCGGCCGCGGCGTCGCCGTGGCCCTCGTCGCCGACCTGCTCGACGGCGGAACGATCACCGCCATCGACCGCTCCGACAAGGCCATCGACGGCGCCCGGCAGCGCAACCGGAAGCACGTCGACGCCGGCCGCGTCGTCCTGCACACGGCCGCGCTGGAAGACGTCGACCTCGGTGCCGCCACCTTCGACGTGATCTTCGCGGTCAACGTGAACCTCTTCTGGGTGCGTCGCGCCGACGCCGAGTCCGGCCTGCTCAAGCGGCTGCTACGCCCCGGAGGCCGGCTGCATCTGGTGTGGGAGCCGCCCGGCGGTGGCAAGGCCACCCAGATCGCCGACACGGTCGGCGGGCTGCTCTCCGACAACGGGTTCGAGGTCACCGTCGAAACCGGCACGACCGGCACCGGAGCGGCCCTGGTCGACGTACGGGGCACGGTGCGCTGATCCGGCACACGAACCGGGGCCGGCCCGACGGGCCGACCCCGGTTCGCGGTTCTGCGTCAGCGGCGCACCTGGTAGGCCCGGGTGATCGTCTGCTCGACCCGGTTGCCGGCCTTGTCGAGGTGGGTGGCCCGCAGCGACACGTGGTCCACACCCCGCGGGTGCGGCACCAGCGCCGTACGGGAGTCACCCGACCCGAGCAGCGGCACGGGGAACCAGAACCGGCCGTCGTACGACGCCTCGACGGTCAACTGCTTCGTCGCGGCACCGGCCGATCCGTCCTGGCGCTGCACCGAGACCGGTACGGAGAACACCGTGCCGCCCGGCGCCCGGTTGTGGTCGTCGAGGTTCGGCGCGAACCGGACCACCGCCAGCGGCAGCCGCTGGGGTGCCGTAACCGTCGCCGACTTGAACGTCCACTGCACCGACACCGAGGTCGACAGGCTGGCCACCCCGCTGCTGCGGGTCGCCTTCGCCTCCAGCCGGTACGTCGCCTGCCCGGCCGGCACGCCGAACGACCCGGTCGCCACCTGCGCGTTCTGCCCGACCAGCGAGCCGTTCCGGAAGAGCTTCGTCGACGCGCCCGTCACGTTGGAGCGCGCCTCACGGTTCGCGCCGTGGTCGGTGAAGAGCGGGATCTCGACGTCGATCTGGTTGCCGGTGCGGGTCGCCTTCGTCCACGACCACGGCCAGCTCGCCGGGAACGACGGGCCGAACACCCCGGTGTTCCAGCGCTCGCTGCCCTGGTTGCCGACGCCGAACATGCGCGCCCCGCTGTAGAGCATCGTCTCCGGGTTGTCGTTCGGCGCCCCGGTGAAGGTGCCCACCGACGACAGCCACGGGGTGTCCGGCACGTAGTACTCGGTGATGGTGAACGGCAGCGTGCCGTGGACCAGGTAGTCCTTGCGGCCGGTCTTGCCCGGCGCGGCGGCGGACAGCCGGGCCTGCACCTTGCCCAGCTCGGCGTCGCCCATGTGCCGGATCAGGTCGGTCGGCACCCGGTCCGGTTCGAGCCACTGCACGTGGTAGAGGTACGGGCTGCCGCCGAATCCGCCCTGGCCGTCCGGCCGGGCCAGCCGGGCGGCGACATAGAAGACGAACTGGTCGGCCGGTGCCGCACTGTCCGACGGCCGGACCAGCATGCCGTCGAAGTTCACCCCGTGCGTGCTGCCGCCGATCATCCGGCCGTCGACCGTCATCCGGGAGAAGATCGCGGCGACCTCGCCCGGCTCGGCGTCGGCCCGGTCGACGGTCAGCCCGATCGGGCGGCCCTCGGTGGCGGTCAGCGCGATCGTCCGGGCCCGGTCGTGCACCACCAGCGGCTCGGCGATGTAGGTGCTCAGCGCACCGGTGCCGATCTGGGCCTCCATGAAGTAGTTGCCGGCCGGCAGCGAGACCACGGCGGTGCCGGACGGGTCCGTCGCCGTCACGACGTTCTCCCGCTCCACGTCGTTGAAGGTGACGGTCCAGTTCGTGGCCGGGTTGCCGTTGTGGTCGGTGGCGACCAGGGTCAGCTGGTGGCTCGCCTGGGTCACGACCGGCGTACGCGCCGCCGCGCCGGACCGGACGAACCGGGTGCCGTCGGCCCCGCCGGCGGTCACGGCGAGGTCGATCGGACCGGCCCCGGTGGCCGGGAACCGCTCGACGACCGCGAGGTCGACGACGGCCTCCCGGCGCTCGGTGGCCGCCCGCATCCCGGCGATCAGCCGCGACTCCGAGTCGGCACCTAGGTCCGGCGCGCCGCTGCCACCGGCCGTGGCGGAGAGCGGGGCGTCGAGCCAGAGCCCGGCGGCTCCGCCGCCCAGCACGGGTACGTCGTTCTTCGGCGCCAGCCGGGACCAGAACTGTCCGGCCCGGTCGCGCGCCACCCGTACCCCCGCCGCGTCGATCAGCGGCAGCCGGGTGACGGCCTGGCCGCCGGCGGCCGCCGCGGCCCGGGCCTCGTCGGCGGCGGTCACGATCAGTGGCAGCTCACGGGCGTCGGCGTCGGCGTAGCCGAGTTCGAGCAGGCGGCTGACGTTGAACAGGCGCGCGTCGACGGTGCCGGCGGCGATCAGGGTGGCCGCGTCGGAGGGTACGACGTGCACGTCGCCGCCCCGGACGGACCGCTGGAACCGGACCGACTCGCGGCCCGGCGCCGGCTTCACGACCAGTTCCTGTCCGGCCGGTGCGTCCGGGCGGGACAGCACCCGGTCACCGGTGACGAGAGTCAGCCACGGCTCGGCGTACGGGGCACCGGTGGTCGACGGGGCCGCCTGCGCGCCACCGGCCAGCACCGCGGTAGTGACCGGCAGCACGACCGCGAGGGCCAGTGCCATGGTGGGGAATCTGCTGCGCCGTCGTGACATGGACACTCCTCACGGCTGGGACGGCTCGGACGAGCAAAACCATAGGTGCCGTAGATCGACCGGCCGCGAAATATGGCAACCGACGGCAAGACCCGTGGACTACGCGGAAACGGCGACGGAGCATCGATTCGAGCCGACTTCCCCGGGAGGTGCCGGTGCCCACGGCGCGACCGACGCTCCTCGACGGTGCGATGGCCACCGAACTCCAGCGGCACGGCCGGTCGATGCGCGATCCACTGTGGAGCAGCGAGGCGCTCGGCGACGCCGCCGGGCGGACCCTGGTCCGCGACGTGCACGAGCGCTACCTCGCCGCCGGCGCCGACGTGGTCACCGCCAACACGTTGCGGTGCAACCGCCGGACGCTGGACCGCGCCGGACTCGACGAACCAGCCGCCCGCCACCTGGTCGAAATCGCCGTCCGGCTGGCGGTCACGGCCCGCGACACGGTCCGGCCGGCGGCCCGGGTCGCCGGTTCGATCGGGCCGGCCGAGGACTGTTACCAGCCGCACCTGGTGCCGCCGGACGCGCAGATCCGGGCCGAGGCCCGCTGGCTCGCCGGGCTGCTCGTCGCCAACGGGGCGGACCTGCTGCTGGTCGAGACGGTCAACACCGCGCGCGAGGCGCTGGCGGCACTGACCGAGGCGCGGGCGTACGACGTGCCGGTCTGGGTCAGCCTGGTGTGCGCCCCCGGCGCCCGGCTGCTGTCCGGCGAGCCGCTGGCACCGGTGGCGGCCCGGCTGGTGCGGGCCGGGGCGGCGGCGGTGCTGGTCAACTGCACCGGGCCGGCCGACACCGGCACCGCGCTGACCGCCCTGGCGGCGGCGCTGGCCGGCACCGGTACGCCGTTCGGCGCGTACCCGAACGTGGAGGACCGGACGGGGATCGCGCCGAACACCGCGGTCGACCGGTACGTCGCACCGCACACCGGTCCCGCCGGCTTCGGCGCCCTGCTGGCCGACTGGTGCGACCACTTCGGACTGTCCGTCGTGGGCGGCTGCTGCGGCACCACCCCCGCACACGTGGCGGCGGCCGCGGCCGGGTTCGCCGGGGCGGGAGCGTGGTTCAGTGCGCGCTGACCCGGAACTCCGCCAGTTCGGCCCGCAGCCGCCGGCCCAGGTCGTGCCGGTCCGGCTCCGGCAGCAGCGCCGAGTCGGCCCCGGCCAGCGTCATCTCGGCCAGCTCGGCAACACTGAACCCGAAGTGCGCCACCGCGAGCCGGTGCTCGTCGGTCAGGTCGGTGTGGAACATCGACGGGTCGTCGGTGTTGACGGTCACCGGCACCCCGGCCTCCCACAGCCGCCGCAGCGGGTGCTCGCGCAGGTCGCGCACGGTGCCGGTGCACAGGTTGCTGGTCGGGCAGACCTCCAGCGGGATCCGGCGGTCGCGCAGCACGGCGAGCAGGTCCGGGTCCTCGGCGGCCCGGATGCCGTGCCCGATGCGGGCCGGCCCGAACTCCAGGCAGTCCCAGATCCCCTCCGGCCCGACCGCCTCGCCGGCGTGCGGCACGAACGCGACCCCGTTGGCGGTGGCGTACCGGATCGCCTCGGCGAACAGCGAGGCCGGCCGGCCGGGTTCGAAGCCGCCGAGCCCCAGGCCGACGACGGCACCGGTGCGGGCGCCGGCCACGCACATGGCCGCCACCTCGAAGCACTCGTCGAGCGGCTCGCCCCGGACGTGGTCGAGCACGAAGCGCATCCGTACGCCGGTGTCGGCGAGCACCCGGTCGGCCGCCCGGGACAGCGCGTCGAGCTGCTCGTCGTACGGGATGCCCCGGCCGCGGTAGCGGGGGCCGGGGCTGTACGTCGCCTCGAGGTAGCGGACGTTCTGACCGTGCGCGCGCAGCCCCAGCTCGTACGTGATCAAAGAGATGTCGTCCGGTTCGCGGATCGCCGCCGTGCACCTCTCGTAGAGGTCGAGGAAGTGCGCGAAGTCGCGGAACCGGAACAGTTCACGCACCTCCGCCTCGGTGTGCACGCCGAGGTCGAGGTGGTGCTTGCGGACCAGCCGCAGAAACGTCTCGGGGCGCATCGACCCCTCGACGTGAACGTGCAGCTCGACCTTCGGCATCGCCGCCACGACGGCCGAGAGGTCCGCATGACACAGAGAGGATGACATCGATCGATCGTAGGTTGACGGTGTCGTCAAGTACACCACCGGTCGAGCGCCCTCGACCGGCCGAGCTGTCCACCAGGACGGGGGCGACCGCCCTCGTCACCACCCCGGACGGAGTGCGTCAATGACCGCCACCCAGTCATCCGGCAGTCGGGCCAAGAGCCTGATCGCCACCCTCAACGGCCCGCTGCACCAGCGGGCCCTCGCCATCTACATGATCATCGTGGTCGCCCACTGGGCCGAGCACATCGTCCAGGCGGTGCAGATCTGGGGCCTCGGCTGGCCGACGCCGGAGGCGCGCGGCGTGCTCGGCATGCCGTTCCCCTGGCTGGTGCAGCAGGAGTGGCTGCACTACGGATACGCGCTGGTGATGCTGATCGGGCTGGCCATCCTGCTGCCGGGCTTCCACGGCCGGTCGCGGACCTGGTGGCGGATCTCGCTGATCATCCAGGTGTGGCACCACTTCGAGCACCTGCTGCTGCTCATCCAGTCGCTCACCGGCGCGCACCTGCTCGGCAGCGCCACCCCGGTCAGCATCGCCCAGCTGGTGGTGCCCCGGGTGGAGCTGCACCTCTTCTACAACGCGATCGTGTTCCTGCCGATGATCATCGCGATGTACCTGCACGTGCGCCCGACCAAGGTCGAGGCCGCGAAGATGACCTGCCGCTGCGCACCGGCCCGTACGGCGGCCGCACTGGCCCGATGACCGCGGCGACCCTGCGCCGCGCGGTCGCCATCGGGATCTTCGCCGTCTCGCTGCTCGGGCTGCTGCCGCTGGTGCTGGACGAACCCGTCGGGCTCGCGGCGGCGGCACCGGCCGACCAGTCGGTCGTCGAGACGGCACCGCAGACGGTCTCGCTCACCTTCGCCGGCGAGATCGACCGTGACTCGGCGCACGTCACGGTCCTGGACGCGGACGGCCGGGCGGTCATCGCCGGCCGTCCGGTCGTGGACCGCTACGAGATCCGCCAGCCCGTCTCGATCAGCGGCTCCGGTGGCTACTCGGCCACGTACCACGTCAGGTTCGCCAACGGCGCGGTCGCGACCGGCACGGTGTCGTTCGGGGTCGGCGACGGCGCACCGCCCCGCGTGGCGGGCGGGCACGCCGGCCACGGGGGGCAGATCGACCCGGTGACGCTCACCGTGCTGGCCGCCAACGTCGTCGCCCTCGTGGTGATCGGCTGGAAGCTCGCCCGGCGCCGGCCGGCCCGGACGGATCCACCCACCTGAGACCGATTACTATCCTCCGGACATACCAACCGCGCCGCCACGCTCACCTCACCACCCCCTCGGCACTGCCGGTAGCGAGCCGATCGCAGATCGTCTAGCACGGCAAACGGGATCATGTAACGACCACACCGGCACCCACCGAACGGGTACCCCGCACTACGTGATTTTGAAGGTAAGCTGGGAGGGCGGCCCCGCTGCGGTGCCGCCCGGCCCGGGTGGGGTCGGGTGGTGCTTCAGCCAGGTGGTGTTCTGGCCAAGTAGCGGTTGGACCAGGTGATGGTGGGGCCGGGTGGTGGTGGGGCCGCGGGCGCGCGGCCCCGGGTAGGCGCCGCCGCGGCCGGAACACGGCCCGCGGGACGGCCCGGTGAGGAGCGACGGTGAAGGAGCAGCGCGAACGGCGCACGTACGGGCAGCAGTGCGGTCTGGCGTACGCATTGGACATCGTCGGCGAGCGCTGGACCCTGCTCATCGTCCGGGAGATGCTGCTGCGCCCCCGCCGCTACCGCGAACTGCTCGACGCGCTGCCCGGCATCGGCACGAACCTGCTCGCCGAACGGCTCAACTTCCTCACCCAGGCCGGGGTGATCGAGCCGACCGACCCCGACCGGCGCACCGGCGGCTACGCGCTCACCGAACTCGGCGAGAAGCTGCGCGAACCCGTGCTCGCCATGGCCCGCTTCGGCCTCGCCGTCATGTCCGGGCAGTCCGAGCCCAGCCCGGCCACGGTCACCCGCGCCTCCTGGGCGGTGCTCGCGATCGAGGCGATGTGCCAGGCCGAACGGGCCACCGCCGACGAGACGTACGAGTTCGACGTCGCCGGCGAGGTCTTCCACGTCATCGCCGGCGACGGCAAGGTCACGACCAGGTCGGGGCCGGCGACGGACCCGGTGCTGCGGATCGGCACCGACACGCAGACGTTCTTCGACCTCGGCTCGGGGCTGATCGAGCCGGTCGAGGCGGTGCTCAGCGGATCGGTCACCATCGAGGGTCCGCCGGCCGCCGTGCCGCGCTGCCTCTACCTGCTGGGCCTGGGCTCGGAGCCCGCCGAGCGCAGCCTGCTGGGGCCGGCCCGCCGCACGCCCCGCCGGCCGGCGACCGGCGCCGACCCGGCACTGACCTCCGCGCGGTAGCTCAGCACCCGCCGCCGGCGACCGACGTACGCAGCCGGCGCGCGCTGTCCACGTCGGGGCAGCCGGCCAGCGCCATCGCCTCGTGCAGCTCCTCGCTGATCAGGTCGAACACCCGGGTCACGCCGGGCGCTCCCCCGGCCGCCAGTCCCCACAGCAACGGCCGGCCGACCAGCACCCCGGCCGCGCCGAGCGCCAGGGCCTTGAGCACGTCGACGCCGCCGCGGATGCCGCTGTCGACCAGCACCTCGCAGCGGCCGGCGATCGCGTCGACCACCGCCGGCAGCGCGGTCGCCGTCGCGACCGCCCCGTCGAGCTGCCGCCCGCCGTGGTTGGAGACCACCACGGCGTCGGCGCCGGCGTCGACCGCCAGCGCGGCGTCGTCCGGGTCGAGGATTCCCTTGAGCACCAGCGGCAGCCGGGTCACCGAGCGCACCCAGGCCACGTCCGCCCAGCTCAACGAGGGGTCGAACAGGACTTTGGTGTGGAGGGCCACCTCCGACCTGCCGGCCCGGCCGGCACCCGCGCCGCCGCCCGCGCCGCCGAGGTTGGCCGCCACCACCGTCGCCGGCCGGACCAGGCCGCCGCGCATGTCGCGCAGCCGGCGGCCGAGCAGCGGTACGTCGACGGTCAGCATCAGGGCCGCGCAGCCGGCCGCCTCGGCCCGGCCGATCAGTTCCCGGAACAGCCCGCGGTCGCGCAGCCAGTAGAGCTGCATGACGGTGGCGGCACCGGTCGCGGCGATGTCCTCGACCGTACGGCTGGCCATCATGCTCACGACGAACGGCACCCCGGCCGCGGCGGCCGCCGCCGCGGTGGCGACCTCCCCGTCCGGGTGCAGCCACGTCTGGTAGGCCATCGGCGCCACCGCCAGCGGGACCGGCACCGGCAGGCCGAGCAGCCGGGTCCGGGCCGTACGGCCGGCGACGTCGACCGCGACCCGGGGCAGCAGGCGTACCCGGTCGAACGCCAGCCCGTTCTCCCGCATGGTGTGCTCGCCACCGCTGCCGCCCTCGACGAAGTTCCACGCGTCGGCGGTGGTCGTCGCGCCGGCGGCGGCCCGCAGGTCGTCGAGGCAGACCGCGGCCTCGACCGGACCGGTCAGGGTGTCGCTCACCAGACCACCGGCGAGAGCGTCGCCAGCAGCCAACCCAGCGCGAGCGCCTGCACTGGGGCGGTGAGTCGCGGGTCCCGGCTGGCGACGTAGACCCCGGCGACGACCAGTTCGAGCAGGATCAGGAACGGCGCCAGCACCATCAGGTAGAGCCCGAGCATGCCGGGCAGCACCGCGTTGCCGACCCCGACCATCACGGCGCCCAGGATCAGTACGCGGGCGGCCAGTGACCAGCCGCTGGCGGCGAGCGGCGGGCCGGCCCGCAGCAGGTCGTCGACGACGTGGAAGAACGGCAGCATGATCAGCGCCATCAGCAGGGCGATCACGATCCGGGCCGGGGTCGGGACCAGCGTGTGTCCGGTCGGCCCGACCGGCAGCAGGACCAGCAGGAGGCCGCCCACGGCCAGCGCCACCGGCAGCAGCAGCCGGCGTACCCCGGCCGTCGGGGCTTCGGGGCGCGGCCCGGCCGGGGGCGCCACCGCTTCCGGTGCCGGCTCCGGCGGCGCGACCCGCTCCGGTGCCGCGCCGGGTGGTGCGACGGATGCCGTCGCGGCGTACGCCGGAACCGGCCCGGTCGGGGTCAGCCAGCGCCGCACCGGGTCGAGGCGCCGTACGGCCAGCAGCAGGACGCCGGCCACCCCGAGCAGCAGCGCCAGCGCACCACCGGCCTCCACGCCGATCAGCAGGCCGGCGTCGCCCCAGGCCAGGAACGGGATCGGGAGCACCACGGCGACCAGCACCAGCGGTAGGGCGCGCCAGCCGGCGCCCCGGCGGTCCGGCCGGCGCCCGGCGACGGTGCCGGCCAGCAACCCCAGCCCGAACAGCACGCCGACGGCGGCGGCCAGGTAGAACACGGCGAGCAGCCGGGTGTCGTCGTCGGTGGTACGTGGTGCCGCGCCCGGCCCCGCCGCCCGGTCCATCCAGTCGGCCATCAGGTCGGCGGTCTGCCCGGCGTACAGCATCGACAGGTGGTTGGAGTTGGCGATCTCGCGCAACCCGACCGCCGACCCGGCCGCGATGTCGCCGTACTCGCTGCCGAAGTCGATGTCGCCGCCGAAAACCTCCTCGGCGGTCCGTACCGCCTCGTCCCGGACCAGGACCGGATCACCCTGGGCGACCAGGAACAGCATGTTGCGGGCGGTGACGCCGCCCTCCACCGAGGCGACCGACCCGCCGAGCGCCATCGTGGCCACCGGCCGTGTGTCGTGGGTGGCGAAGTCGACCACGGCGGCGGCACCCATGCTGTGCCCGGCGACGGCGATCCGCCGCTCGTCCACGTACGACTGCCGGGCCGCCCATTCGAAGACCGCGGCGAGGTCGGCGCGGCGCCCCTCGAAGCCGTGGATCTCGTGCCGGTCGGTGTTGCCGCCGTGCCCGCGGAAGTCGAAGGTGACCACCACGAAGCCGGCGTCGGCCAGCCGGCGGGCGAGCCAGTTCATCATCGAACGGTCCGCGGAGTGGCCGTGCGCCAGGACGACGGCCGGCAGGCCGCCGGGCGGCGACGGCGGCAGGTCGACCGTGCTGCTGTTGCCCGGCACCGCACCCGGCACGTACATCGTGGCCGGGATGCGGCCGTCGATGACGACGTCGCGGTGCGGGACGCCGCCGAGGTTACGGGCGCCGAGCTGGACGGCCAGCACGGCCGTGACGACGGTCAGCAGGCCGACCAGGCCGAGCCCCACCAGCCGCCGGCGCCGCCGTACAGGTTTGTCCGTCATCTCCCCCACCTCGTTTCGCCCGCCCGTTGATCCGGCGGTGTTACAGGGTCATGCTCCACACGCCGATCGGTACGCCGGTGGGGTCGGCCAGCTCGGCGAACGCGCCCGACTCGGCATCCATCATGGACGGTTCGGAGCGGACCGTGCCGCCGAGCTTCACCGCCTGCTCGACGGTGCCGCGCAGGTCGTCGGTGTAGACGAACAGCACGGTGCTGGCGGTGCCGACGATCGCCCCGTCGGCTTGGGTGATCATTCCGATCTCCTTGCCGTCGTGCCAGATGGTGGCCCCGATGACCTCTCCCAGCGGCGCGAACGGCTGGTACGTCCAGGCGAACAGCTCGGCGTAGAACGCCTTCGCGGCCTCGGGGTCCGGGGTACGGATGTCGAACCATTCGACGCTGCCGGTCGGCACAGCACTCACCTTCCCAGTCGGGATCGGTGGGCCGGGTCCGCCGGACCCGGCCCGGGGAACCTACGCGTAACGGGCGTGGACGGCGTTGAGGTAGCGGGTGATCCGGTGGTCGGCGTGGTCGGGGTCGAAGACGATGCTGAGCAGCACCTCCGGCGACAGCCCGATCGGGTGCTCCACGGCGTCGTAGTAGCGCTGGGCCGCCTGCTGGTAGAACACGTCGAGCACCGTGGTGTCGGTGTGCGAGGGCAGCCGCAGGCCGGCCTCGATCGAGGCGGAGACGCCGTGGAAGGCGAACTCCTTGACCGCCTCCTCGACCGTCATCGACTCGATCGGCCGCCGCTCCGGCTTGAAGTGCGGCACCGCCTCGGCGAGGCTGCCCTCGCCGAGGATGTCGTCCACGACGAGCTTGGCCAGCACCGGCGAGCAGTGGAAGCCGTCCCGGTAGGTGCCGGTGGCGACCAGCAGCCCGTCGATCGACGTACGGCCGATCAGCGGGAAACCGTCGATCGCGACCGGGCGGTTGCCGACCAGCCAGCTCACCACGTCGGAGTAGAACAGCCGGTGGTCGAGCTGCTCGCGGGCCACCTGCACGAGGAACTCGCTCATGCCGATGTCGGGGGTGTGTGCCGGCTCGGAGAACAGCAGGTTGGTGGCGCCGAGGTATTCGACCCCGTCACCGAGCGGGATCGCGTGCAGGCCGCAGGAGCCGGAGCGGTTCGGCGTACGCACCACGTGCTGGAAGCCGACGCCGACCCGCCGCTGGGTCTGGACCGCGATGCCCTTGCCGGCGAACATCGCCGGGACGCTGCCCTCCTCGAAGACGCTGGTGAGCGGGCCGCTGAACGAACCGGCGGCGAGCAGGACGGTGCCGGCGCTCAGCGTGCTGCCGTCGGCCAGGCTCACCCCGCGTACGGTGCCGTTTTCCACCTCGAAGCCGGCGGCCTCGCCGTCGACGAACCGTACGCCGTGCCGGGTCGCGGCGGTCTCCAGCGCCGACAGGACGGCGCGGGCGTCGATCGCGCCCTCGCGCGGCAGGTGCAGGGCGCGCAGCGGCCGGGCCTCGGCCAGCGGGTCCAGGCCGGGGATGTCGGCGGGCGCGATCTCCTCGTGCGGTTCGTCGAACTTGGCCAGCGCCGCCAGGAGGGCCGCGAAGTTCTCGTCGTCCAGGTGGCCGGACTTGGCGTTGAGCAGCACGGTCGTGCCGTGGCTCAGCGACTTGTCGACGTCGGCGACGCCGGACTCCTGCTTGAGCTGCTCCAGCCAGGCGGGCCAGGCGTCCAGCGCGTCGCGGCAGAGCTGGAACTTGGCCTGGCTGGCCGGCGACATCAGGGTGTACTTGGTGATCTCGCCGAAGGTGTTGAGCATGGCGCCGGCGGCCATCGAGGCGGCGCCCGAGCGGTGCCGCGGTCCGAGCACGACGATGCTCGTCCCCGGGGAACGCCGGGCCAACTCGTAGGCGATGGAGGTGCCGATGACGCCGTTTCCGACCACGACTACGTCAATTGAATCCTGCTCAGGCATTTGTTCGCTCCCTGGCTGGCGGCGCGTGACGCTGCTGACTGTTGCCAATTTCCATGCAAGCTATACGCCGGTACGTACCGGCTGGAAAATTCTGTTAGATGTCTGATGCCATTAATTCGGCCGCCGAAGACGGCGGCGAGTCGCCGGTGGTGGCCGTACCGGAACTGAACGGACAGCCGGTGGCCGGGGTGGCCGCCGGGGCGAGGAAATTCGGCAGCAGTTCGGCGGTGTCGTAGTACCGGTGGAATACCGGGGTCTGCGAACTGGACATCGGTGGCACGATCCAACTCCAGTCCGCCGGGCATATCCGGCCGGCCCGTTCCTCACTGCGCAGATGCGTGATGAATCGGGCGGACTCCGTATGGTGGTCGGTGATGGTGACGTTGGCCTTACGGAACGAGTAGAGGACCGACCGGTTGAGTTCGACCAGGGCCCGGTCCCGCCACAGGGTGTGCTCGGCCGAGGTGTCCAGGTCGAGAAGTTTGGCGACCGCCGGCAGCATGTCGTAGCGGTCGATGTCGCCGAAGTTGCGCGCGCCGATCTCGGTGCCCATGTACCAGCCGTTGAACGGTGCCGCCTGGTAGGTGATGCCACCGATCCGCAGCGCCATGTTGCTGATCGCCGGTACGGCGTGCCAGCGCAGCCCCAGGCCGGCGATCGTGTCCAGTTCCGGGTGCTCGATGTCGACTTCCAGTACGGCGTCGGCCGGTAGCTCGGCGAGCATCGGCCGGCCACCGGCGGGTTCGACGATGAGCGGCAGGACGTCGAACCGGCCGGGCGGGCTTGGCGGCTGCCAGCCGAGCGAGCGGGCCAGCTCGGTCAGCTCGACGTTGCGCGGGTCGCCGCGGACCGACCCGTCCGGCTCGCGGTAGCCGGCGTAGCGGATGAGCTGGTCGTTGACGATCCGGGGCCCCGGCCGGCCGGGCCGGTCCGGCGGAAGCACGGTGATGACCGGACGGATCCGGCCCTTATTGGTGGCCGCCCGCAGGTGGTCGACGCAGGCGAGCATCACGTCCCGCCCGGTCGTGGCGGTGCGGAGGTCGCGTACCTGCAGGCTGCGCCAGTAGAGCCGGCCGATGCAGGCGTCGCTGTTGCGCCAGGCGACCCGGGCACCGAACCGCAGCTCGTCGGCGGTCTGCTCGTACGTTCCGGTCTCGGCGATCTGCCGGCGGACCTCGGCGACGCGTTCCGTCGGCGGGCCGAGGGCCGGCGTCTCGGCGTGGTACTGCCGGATGAAGGCTTCCGCCTCCTCGACGGCCGCCGGTGCGGGCAGTTCCGCCAGTGGCGCCGACCGGCTCGGCCGGCGCGACGGCGGCGGCGACCAGATGCGGCTGGGGACGGTCATGGTCACTCCTGATCGCTCGCGGAGGTCGGTGGCGTCCCTAGCCCGGCTCGCCCGGGGTGCTGGCGGCGGTGGGTACGGTCTCCACCGGCTGGTCGGTGCCGCGCATCACGAGTTGGGCGCCGTCGAGATCGTCGGGGTCGCCTTCGCAGTCGATGACGACGATCTGGCCCGGCTTCAACTCGTTGAACAGGATCCGCTCGGACAGGTTGTCCTCGATGTCACGCTGGATCGTCCGACGCAACGGACGCGCACCCAACACAGGGTCGAACCCCTTCTTCGCCAGATACCGCTTGGCGTCGTCGGTCAACTCCATACTCATGTCCTTGTTCCGCAACTGCGTCTCGATCCGACCGATCATGATGTCCACAATCGAAAGGATCTCCGTCTGCCGCAACTGATGGAACACGATCGTGTCATCGATCCGGTTCAGGAACTCCGGCCGGAAATGCTGCTTCAACTCATCGTTGACCTTCGTCTTCATCCGCTCGTAGTTCGACTCCGAGTCCTCAGAAGCCTGGAAACCAAGAGACACAGCCTTCGCCACATCCCGCGTACCCAGGTTCGTCGTCAGGATGATCACCGTGTTCTTGAAGTCCACGATCCGACCCTGACCATCAGTCAACCGACCGTCCTCCAGGATCTGCAACAACGTGTTGAACACATCCGGATGAGCCTTCTCGATCTCATCGAACAACACCACCGAGAACGGCCGACGACGGACCTTCTCCGTCAACTGCCCACCCTCGTCGTAGCCGACATATCCGGGAGGCGCACCCACCAGCCGCGACACCGTGTACCGGTCATGGAACTCACTCATGTCCAACTGGATGAGCGCGTCCTCACTACCGAACAGGAACTCCGCCAAAGCCTTCGACAGCTCCGTCTTACCAACCCCGGACGGGCCGGCGAAGATGAACGAACCCGACGGACGCTTCGGATCCTTCAACCCGGCACGGGTACGACGGATCGCCTTGGAGACCGCCCTGACCGCGTCCTCCTGACCGATGACCCGCTTGTGCAGCTCGGCCTCCATACGCAGCAGCCGCGAAGTCTCCTCCTCGGTCAGCTTGTACACCGGAATACCCGTCCAGTTCGCCAGGACCTCGGCGATCTGCTCGTCGTCGACCTCGGACACCACGTCCAGGTCCCCGGCCTTCCACTCCTTCTCCCGCTGCGCCTTCTGACCCAGCAGCTGCTTCTCCTTGTCCCGCAACTGCGCCGCCCGCTCGAAATCCTGCGCGTCGATCGCGGACTCCTTGTCCCGACGCACCTGCGCGATCCGCTCGTCGAAGTCCCGCAGGTCCGGCGGCGCCGTCATCCGACGGATCCGCATCCGCGCACCCGCCTCGTCGATCAGGTCGATCGCCTTGTCCGGCAGGAACCGGTCCGAGATGTACCGGTCCGCCAGCGTCGCCGCCGCGACCAACGCCGCGTCGGTGATCGTCACCCGGTGATGCGCCTCGTAACGATCCCGCAAACCCTTCAGGATCTCGATCGTGTGCGCCAGCGACGGCTCACCCACCTGGATCGGCTGGAACCGCCGCTCCAACGCCGCGTCCTTCTCCACATACTTGCGGTACTCGTCCAGCGTCGTCGCACCGATCGTCTGCAACTCACCACGGGCCAACATCGGCTTCAGGATCGACGCCGCGTCGATCGCACCCTCCGCGGCACCCGCACCGACCAGCGTGTGGATCTCGTCGATGAACAGGATGATGTCGCCGCGGGTACGGATCTCCTTGAGCACCTTCTTCAAGCGCTCCTCGAAATCACCCCGATACCGCGAACCGGCGACCAGAGCACCCAGATCAAGCGTGTAAAGCTGCTTGTCCTTCAGCGTCTCCGGCACCTCACCCTTGATGATCTTCTGGGACAAACCCTCGACCACCGCGGTCTTGCCCACCCCCGGTTCGCCCGTGAGCACCGGGTTGTTCTTCGTACGCCGGCAGAGGACCTGCATGACCCGCTCGATCTCGCGGTCCCGCTCGACGACCGGGTCGAGCTTGCCCTCACGGGCCGCCTGGGTCAGGTTACGACCGAACTGGTCCAACACCGGGCTGACCTGCACCCCGGTCTCCTGGGCGTGCGCACCGGGGGTGATCGCCTCTCGGCCCTCCCCGGAGAGCAGCTTGGTCACCTGGTCACGGACCCGGTTGAAGTCCCCGCCGAGCTTGACGAGCACCTGGGCGGCGACACCCTCGCCCTCACGGATCAGCCCGAGCAGGATGTGCTCCGTGCCGATGTGGTTGTGCCCGAGCTGCAACGCCTCACGCAGCGACAGCTCCAGGACCTTCTTCGCCCGCGGCGTGAACGGGATGTGTCCACTCGGCGACTGCTGCCCCTGCCCGATGATCTCCTCGATCTGGTGCCGGACACCCTCCAGGGAGATGCCGAGGCCCTGGAGGGCCTTCGCGGCCACCCCACCGCCCTCGTGGATGAGGCCGAGCAGGATGTGCTCCGTGCCGATGTAGTTGTGGTTGAGCATCCGGGCTTCTTCCTGAGCCAGGACGACAACCCGTCGCGCTCGGTCGGTGAACCGCTCGAACATCTCTGCTCCTCGACACGAATCCGCAGGGGCCGGTACGCCGTCAGTCGCGCCGGCGCGTCACTTGACGAGTTCCAGGAGGTAGCCCTGGCCCCACACGGTGCGGATGGCCAGGTTCAACGGGCCGATCCGGCGACGGACCCGCATGATGTGCAGATCCAGCGCGTTGCGCCGGCTCAGCGCGGGGCGTTCCGGAAGGCAGCGCAGCAGCTCGCCGCGCGACACGACCTCGCCGAAGTTGCGGGTCAGGCATTCCAGGATGTCGGCCTCGGTCGGCGAGATCGCGCAGGACCGGCCGCCGTAGCGCAGCACGCCGACGGGGTCGATCTGCGGGACGCTGTCCACCCATGCCTTCGCGCGCAGGGTGGCCATGCGGGCTTCCAGGTCCGTACGGCTGACCGGGGCGCGCACCCAGTCCTCCTTGGCGTCGCTGCACAGTGGTGGCCGGCAGCCGCCCTCCACGACCAGCAGCCTGGGTATGCCCAGGGCCTTGTACCGTTCCCGCCGGACTTCCTCCGCCGGCCAGCGAACGAGCTTCACATCCGTATCGTTGTGGATTCCGGTCACGGTTCACCTACCACTTGGCGGACTACCGATGGGAAGAGTCCGGGTGTCTGTCATTGACAAGGAATCGCCCGGCCATCGACAGGTTTACATCCGGACACGGACCCTGTCAATCACTTGACAAGCAGTCGAACGCCCTACCGGGGTTTGGTCAAGTCTACCCGGGGGCACCCCGGATCGCTTTGCTGCCAACGCTTCCCACGCCGAGGGCACGCGTACCGGCAACCGTACGACGAATCCGTCAACGAGCTGACGGATGCCGTCGTAACCGCCGGTTGACGGAACTTGAATGGGCAGCGACCGGGCGCGATCCGCGACGACCACAGGGAGCGACTCCGTGCAGCAATCGACGACACCGGCCGGCGTCCCGGGTGCGGCGACCCCGGCCCCGCCGACCCCGCCACCGCGCTCCGCCGCCGGCCCCCGAAGCGGCCCGCCACCCCCGCCGTACGCCGCGAACCGGCTGCGCTCGCTGGGCAACCGGGTCGACGAGGTCGTCGTACTCGCCCGGCGCAACCTGATCCAGATGCGCCGCCGGCCGGCGCTGCTGATCTTCTCCATCATCGAGCCGGTGCTGCTGGTCCTGATGTTCCGGTTCGTCTTCGGCGGTGCGGTCGACACCGGCGTCGACGGGAGCTACGCGGACTTCATGGTGCCCGGCATCCTGGTGCAGACGGCCACCCTCGGCGCGGTCACCATCGGCTCCAGCCTCGCCCGCGACCTGCACGGCGGCACCCTGGACCGGTTCCGGTCGATGCCGATCGCCCGGGCCTCGGTGCTGGCCGGGCACACCCTGGCCGGCCTGGTACGCAGCCTGGTGGTGCTGCTGGCCATGGTGCTCACCGGCCTGCTCGTCGGCTTCCGCCCGACCGGTGGGCCGCTGGACTGGCTGGGCGCCATCAGCCTGCTGCTCCTGGTCGCCTTCGCCATGGCCTGGGTCACCGCACTGGTCGCGCTGCTGGCCGGCGGGGTGGAGATGGTGGAGACCCTCGGCCTCAGCCTGCTGTTCCCGCTCACCCTGATCAGCAGCGCGTTCGTACCGGTGGCGAGCATGCCCGGGCCGATCCAGGCGTTCGCGGCCAACCAGCCGCTCACCGCGTTCATCGACGCCATCCGCGCGCTCCTGCTGGACCAGCCGGTCGGCACGAGCGCGGTCCGGGCTCTCGTCTGGACCGCCGTCATCTGCGCGGTGTTCGTGCCGCTGACGGCCGCCGCCTACCACCGCAGCACCCGCCGTTGATCCTCACTACATAATTCTCAACCACGATTTCAGACCACCGATCGGCGACGTTTCCGCACTTCAACGCTGGGATCTGGCGATCAACAGGGCGCCGGACATCGACGAACCTCTTGACCGGGAAGGCCGTCACTATATTCTTATGAAGCAGTTGCCGTACTCCTAGCAGAGGAGCCCAGCATGTCCCAGAACTACTTCCCGCCCGGTGGTACCGACTACCTGCACCTCTGGACCGACGCCGTGATCGAGATCGCCGGCGACACCGAGACGATCGAGGCCGACGGCTGGTTCGTCGTCAACCGCAGCTTCCCGCTGCGCGAGGACCCGAACAAGATCATCGTCCAGATCCTGCAGATGAACCTGCGGGGCCACAGCGAGCACCTCGGTGAGTTCCTCTTCACCATCAACCCGCAGCTCCCGACCATGGGCGAGGAAATGACCTTCGCCCCGGAGGAGTTCGCGACGCGGTTCAAGGGCTACTTCAACGTGTTCTTCGAGCTGCAGCTCCTGGAGCAGGGCAAGACCCTGATCAACAAGGACCCGATCAACATCTCGGGTCTGTTCGGCGCCCTGCCGCCGATCGGTGCCGTCGGCGAGATGGCCCCCGGCGACCGGGTCGGCATGTACGACAAGGCCAACCCGGACAGCGAGCCGATCATGTACATGCTGGCCACCCGCAAGATCGTCGGCCAGTACGTCAGCGGCGACTTCAACGCCCGCAACGAGGACTTCGTGGCCAGCCAGGAAGTCGCCGCGGAGTGGGCGCGTACCGCCAGCACCCTCACCAGCGCCCCGGCGAAGGCCTGACCTTCACCGTAAGCGTTGACACCTGCCGCCCAGGCGACCTGCGTCGCCTGGGCGGTACGGCCGTGCGGCACCGGCCCGGCCGTCGAGCCCAGGGAGGAACCGAGTGACCGGTCGCAAGCCCTGCACGATCCGGCGGTATCCGCGGTGGACCCACCGGCGGGGTCGGGCCGACCTCGCCGTACGCCCCACCGGGCGGCGGTTCGGCGAGGGGCGGCACTGATGGCCGACCCCGGATCGGTGGCGAACTTCAACCGGATCGCCGACCGCTACGACCGCCACCCCGGCCAGTTCGGCTGCCGGCGGGCCGACGACGACGTCCTCGACGCCCTCGACGGGGTGTCCCCGCGCACCGTGCTCGACATCGGCTGCGGGACCGGCCGCCTGCTGCACCGGGTCGCGCTACGGTGGCCGGCGGCCCACCTGACCGGTATCGACCCGGCGTCGGAGATGATCCGGGTCGCCCGGACCAAACTGCCCGAAGCGACCCTGCTCACCGGCACCGCCGAACACCTGCCGGTCGCCGACGGCACGGTCGACCTGGTGCTGAGCACGACGTCGTTCGGGCACTGGTCGGACCAGCCCGCCGGGCTGCGCGAGGTGGCCCGGGCGCTGGCCCCGCAGGGCCGGTTCGTGCTCGCCGAACACACCCCGCCGCCGGCCTGGTCCCGGCGTCTGCTGCGGGTGTTCGGCGAACTGCCGGCACACCACGACCAGGCGACGACACGGCGGCTGGTGGAGGCGGCCGGGCTGCGGGTGGTCCGCGCCGGCCGGGTCCGTGGCGGGCTGCTGCTGGTGGTCGCCGTACCGGCCTGACACGGGTGCCCCGGCCGCTTGACGAGCTTGTCAGGCGGCCTTCTCCTTCGGTACGGCGGTCAGCAGCGCCCGGATCAGCACCGGCTTGGCCTCGGCCTGGAAGTCGACGTCCGCGTCGAACTCGTTGATCATGCCCTCGAGGACCAGCAGCGAAAGCAGCGGGAAGACGAACTCGGGCGCGGCGAAGAGGCCGCAGCGGCGCTGGAGGTCGAACAGGGTGGCCGCGAACGGGGCGAGCTGGAACTCCCCCGCCGGCTTCGCGTGCGCGCCCTCGACCAGTTCGATGATGCCGGCCCGGAAGCGTTCCAGATCGGCCGTACCGGCCTCGTTGCGCGCGCTGCGCTCCACGATGGACGCGCACTGCCGCCCGTTGCCGCGCGACATGTTGAAGAAGAACTCGGCGAACAGCTTGCGTACCCGCGGCGTGAGGTGCACGACGAAGCCCGCGTCGAGCAGCACGACCTCGCCCTCCTCATCGAGGTAGAGGTTGCCCGGGTGCAGGTCGCAGTGGACCACCCCGTCGATGAACAGCATCCGGTAGACGCACTGGAGCACCCGGCGTACGGCGAGTTCGGCGACCTCGGGGGCGAGATCGTCGCGCCGGAAGCGGCGCAGCCCCGGCACGAACTCCATCACCAGGACCCCCTCCCGGCTGGCGTCCGGCACCGGCGCCGGGACCCGCAGGTAGCTCAGGTCGCCCAGGTTGGCCCGCAGCAGGTCGAGCGCCTCGGACTCGGCGTCGAAGTCGAGTTGGCCGAGCACCGCGTCGCGGATCTGCTGCACCATCGTGACGGCCGGCAGCCGGGCGAAGCCCGGAATCCGCTGGATCACGCCGGCACCCGTCGCCATCAGCCCGAAGTCGGCGGTCATCCGCCAGTCCAGCCCGGGCCGGCGCACCTTCACCGCCACGTCAGTGCCGTCGAGCAGCCGGGCCCGGTAGACACAGGCGATGCTGCCGCTGGCCAACGGCTCCCAGTCGAACTCCGCGAACGGCCAGTCCCCGCCGGCGTACGCCTTCTCCACCGTCTCCCGCACCTGCCGGTCCGACATCGCCGGCACCCGGTCCTGGAGCTTGCTCAGCGACTCGCACAGTGCGGGATCCAGGAGGTCCTGCCGGGTGCTGAGCAACTGGGCGCCCTTGATGTAGCTGGCCCCCATCGCGGTGAGCAGGCCACGCAGCCGGGTCCACAACGCCTCGCGGACCGCCTTCCGGCCGCGGGGCGCGACCCGGACCACCGCCGGGACCGACGCCACCGCGTGACCGGTGACGATGCCGGCGAGTTGCACCGTCCGGAGTCCCAACTGATGCCAGCGCGGCTCGGCCATACGCACCCCCTAGGTACGCGCCATACTGCTTGACCGACAGATTAGGGTCAATAGCGCCCAACCAGCGTGCAACTGTGCCCACAAATAGCGCACGGACTTGTTGCCACCGCTTGAAAGATGTGTTGTCCGACGTCCGCGACCGGCACTAACTTCGGTCGCGTGAAGGTGATTACCATACCGGGCGTCGAGGAATATGCCGCCGCCCATACCACGGCAGATCCGGACCACCTGCTCGACCTGGCCGCCGAAACGCGGGCCCGCTGCGAGCGGCCGCACATGATGATCGGCCCGGTCGAGGCGCGCTTCCTCCAGTTCTTTCTGCTCACGCTGCAACCGAAGCGTGTTCTGGAGGTCGGCACGTTCACCGGCTACTCCTCGCTGTCGATGATCGAGGTACTGCCGCCGGACGCCGAGATCACCACCTGCGAGATCAGTCAGGAACACGCTGACATCGCGCGTAAGCACATTGCCGCCGCCGGTTACGGGGATCGCATTTCCGTACGCGTCGGACCGGCACTGGAAACTGTTTCCACGCTTACCGGCCCGTACGACTTCGTGCTTCTCGACGCCGATCAGCGGCACTTCCCGGAATACCTGGATCTGGTGCTCCCGCTGCTGTCCGAGGACGGCGTCGTGGTCGCCGACAACGTGCTCTGGAGCGGCGCGGTACTCGACCCGGAGGACAGCGAGCCGGCCACCGAGGGCATCCGCCGGTTCAACGACACCGTCGTCGCCCGGCCCGACCTCGTCTGCGTGCTGGCCAGTGTGCGCGACGGCATGATGTTCATCCGACGCAAGAAGGCGACCCGCTGATGGACCCCGCCGGCATCGACCACGTCGAACTGTGCACCGACCAGCCCGACCGGCTGGTGGCGTACTTCCGCGACGGCATGGGCTGCACCGCCCGGCCGGTGGGCGACCCTGCCGGCGGAGGCCGCGTCCTGCTCGCCCAGGGCGACATCCGGCTGCTGATCACCCCCGGCTCCGCAGACGACAGCGCCGCCCGGTACATCGAACGGCACGGCGACGGCGTACGCGACATCGCGTTCGGTGTCGCCGACGCCGCCGAGGCGTACGCGACGGCGCTGCGCCGCGGCGGCCAGTCGGTCGCCGCGCCCGCGGTCCGGACGCTGCCGGACGGCACTCCCGGCCTGGTCGCCGTCGTGGCCGGCCCGGGCGACCTGGTGCACTCGCTGGTCCAGCGGCTCGAGCCCGCGCCGCCCGCGTCCCGCGACGGAGCGCTGCTCACCCTCATCGACCACGTCGCCATGTGCGTCCCGGCCGGGGAGCTGGCACCGACCGTCGAGTTCTACAGCCGGGTCTTCGGGCTCCAGACGATCTTCGAGGAGAAGATCGAGGTCGGCGACCAGGCGATGAACTCGATCGTGGTGCAGAACCGGCACACCGACATCACGCTGACCCTGATCGAACCGGACACCAGCCGCGCCCCCGGCCAGATCGACGCGTTCGTCGCCGACCACGGCGGCCCCGGCGTGCAGCACCTCGCGTTCCTCACCGAGGACATCACCGTCGCCGTGCCGACGCTGCGGGACCGGTCGATCACCTTCCTGACCGCGCCGGACAGCTACTACCCGATGCTGGCGGAGCGGCTGCCCCACCTGGAAGACCTCATCTCGCCGCTGCGCGAGCTGGACGTGCTGCTCGACAACGACCACTGGGGACACCTGTTGCAGATCTTCACCCAGTCGCGGCACCCCCGGGGCACGCTGTTCTACGAGATCATCGAGCGCCGCCAGGCCCGTACGTTCGGCAGCGGCAACATCCGCGCCCTGTACGCCGCCGTCGAACACGACCGGCTCACCGCCGGGGCACCCGACCGCAAATGACCGCCACGCGGGTCGCCACGGCGGCGGACGGACGGCTCGAACTGCGCGCCGCCGACCTGTGCGCCGCGCTCTCCGACCCGGTCATCGAATCGGCCACCTTCCTCAACGAGATCGCCTCCCGGCACCCGGCCGCGATCTCGCTGGCCGCCGGGCGGCCGTACGACGGGTTCTTCGACCCCGGCGAGATCACCGGTCTCGTCGACGAGTACGTCCGCCACCTGCGGGCCGAAGGGCTGGACGACGCGGCGGTGACCCGGCACCTGTTTCAGTACGGCCGCACCGCCGGGCACATCCACGAACTGGTGGCGCGTACGGTCGCCAACGACACCGGGCTGGTCGTCGACCCGGAGTCGGTGGTCGTGGTCACCGGGGCGCAGGAGGGCATGTTCATCACCGCCCGGGCGCTGTGCGCCGGCCCCGACGACGTGCTGCTGGTGCCGACCCCGTGCTACATCGGGATGCTCGGCGCGGCCAGCCTGCTCGACGTCACCGTGGTCGGCGTACCGGAGGGGCCCGGCGGGCTGCGTCCCGCCGACGTGGCGGCGACGGCCGCCCGGGTCCGGGCCGCCGGCCGCACCCCGCGCGCCCTGTACGTCGTGCCGAACTTCGCCAACCCCTCCGGGCACACGATGTCCACACCGGACCGGGAGGCCCTGCTGGCCGTGGCCCGCGAGCAGCGGCTGCTCCTCGTCGAGGACGACCCGTACGGCTTCCTCGCCGCGCCGGAGGACCGCCTGCCGGCGCTGAAGGCGCTGGACACCACCGGTCACGTCGTGCACATCGGCACCTTCGCCAAGACCTGCTTCCCCGGTGCCCGGGTCGGCTACGTCATCGCCGACCAGACGGTACGCACCAGCGACGGCCGGCAGACCCTGCTGGCCGACCAGCTCGGCCTGATCCGCAGCATGATCACGGTCAACACGTCGGCGATCGCCCAGGCGGTCATCGGCGGGATGCTGGTCCGGTCCGGCTGCCGGCTGGACGCCCTCAACGAGGACCGGACCCGGTTCTACCGCGACAACATGCGTCACCTGCTGCACCGGCTGGCCGCCGAGTTCCCGCCGGACCGCCGCGCCGAGCACGGGGTGTCGTGGCACTCGCCGGCCGGCGGCTTCTTCGTCGTGCTCGACCTGCCCTTTCCCGCCGACGAGGAGCTACTGGCCCGGTCCGCCGCCGACTACCAGGTGCTGTGGACGCCGATGAGCTACTTCTACGCCGGTGGCGGCGGCACCCACCAGCTCCGGCTGGCGTGCAGCGCGCTGCCGCCCGACCAGATCACCGAGGGCGTACGCCGGCTGGCCCACCTGGTCCGGGACCGCAACGCGGCCGCCGGCCCCGACCACACCGCCGCGTCAGCGGCCGACCCCGACCATACCGCCGCGCCCGCGGCCGCAAACCAGACCGCCGCCACGCAGGCGGCCGACGCAGGAGGTGCGCCGTGACGCTACCCGGCACTGACGAGCGGCCGTTCACCGGCGCGGAGTACCTGGAGAGCCTGCGGGACGGCCGGGAGGTGTGGATCTACGGCGAGCGGGTGAAGGACGTCACCAGCCATCCGGCGTTCCGCAACAACGCCCGGATGGTCGCCCGGCTCTACGACGCGCTGCACGGCGAGGCCGAGCGTGACGTGCTGACCATGCCGACCGACACCGGGTCCGGCGGGTTCACGCACCGCTTCTTCCGCGCGCCGCGCGACACCGACGAGCTGCGCCGCTCCCGGGACGCGATCGCCGCCTGGCAGCGGCACTGCTACGGCTGGCTCGGCCGCTCCCCGGACTACAAGGCGTCGTTCCTGGCCACGCTGGGCGCCAACGCCGACTTCTACGCGCCGTACGCCGACAACGCCCGGACCTGGTACCGGCGGGCCCAGCAGCGGGTGCTGCACGTCAACCACGCCCTGGTGCATCCGCCGGTGGACCGGCACCGCCGGCCCGACGAGGTCGCCGACGTCTACGTGCACGTCGAGCGGGAGACCGACGCCGGCCTCATCGTCAGCGGCGCGAAGGTGGTCGCCACCGGGTCGGCGCTGACCCACTACAACTTCATCGCCCACCACGGCCTGCCGATCAAGGAGAAGCCGTTCGCGGTGGTGTTCCTCGCCCCGATGGACACCCCCGGGGTCAAGCTGCTCTGCCGTGCCTCGTACGAGATGACCGCGGCCCGCACCGGCAGCCCGTTCGACTATCCGCTGGCCAGCCGGATGGACGAGAACGACGCGGTGATCGTCTTCGACTCCGCGCTGATCCCGTGGGAGAACGTGCTGGTCTACGGCGACGCCGAGAAGGCCAACACGTTCTTCCACAACTCCGGCTTCCTGCCCCGGTTCACCCTGCACGGGGTGACCCGGCTGGCGGTCAAGCTGGACTTCATCTGCGGCCTGCTGATCAAGGCGGTCGAGATCAACGGCACCTCGGACTTCCGCAGCGTGCAGGCCAACATCGGCGAGGTGATGGTCTGGCGGCACCTGATGTGGGCGCTGTCGGACGCGATGATCGAACGGTCCCGGCCGTGGGAGGGCGGCTTCGTCCAGCCCAACGAGGAGTACGCGCTGACGTACCGGGTACTCGCCCCGATCGCGTACGGCAAGGTCCGCGAACTGGTCCAGCACACCGCCGGCAGCGGGCTGATCTACCTGAACTCCAACGTGGCCGACTTCCACTCCGAGGAGATCCGCCCGTACCTGGACCGCTACCTGCGCGGCTCGCACGGGCACACGGCGGTCGACCGGGTCAAGGTGATGAAGCTGCTGTGGGACTCCGTCGGCAGCGAGTTCGCCGGCCGGCACGAACTCTACGAGCGCAGCCACGCCGGCAACGCCGAGGAGACCCGGGTCCAGACGCTGAAGAAGGGCACCGCGGCCGGGCTCGCCGGCCACATGCTCGACCTGGTCGACAGCTGCCTGTCGGAGTACGACCTCAACGGCTGGACCGCGCCCGACCTGGTGAACCCGGCCGGGCCGGTCACCGCCGACGGCGCCTGAGCCGCCCCCGGCCCGCCAGGGCGCCCGTGATCATCAGCTGCCCAGCAGCACGACACCCCGTACGGACAACGGCGGAACAACTAACGATCACCACGGGGCGGGACGGTTGAACCGTCCCGCCCCGCCGTTTCGGGTTCAGCTGCCGGAGCCGGTGCGCTGGGCCGGGATCAGGTCACCGACCCCGCCGTCGCGGCCCACCCGGCGGGCCCGGACCGCCCCGGCGACGAAGCCGACCAGCAGCGGGCTGAGCACCAGGGCGTTGCCGGCGTAGCCGAGCCCGGTCAGCAGGCCGAGCTGCCACAGGATCAGCCCGAGCGCGCCGCCGAGCAGCACGGTGGCCAGGGCCGGCGCGATCAGCCGCTGCCAGCGGCTCTCGCCGGTGCCGGACCGGCCCAGGAAGCGGATCACCGCGAGGCTGGTGGCGATCTCCAGGGCGATCACGCCGACCAGGGTCGGCGCGTTGGTCCAGGCGATGATCTGCGTGTACGGGTCGAGCGAGGTCAGCCCGAAGCCGGCCAGCAGGCCGATCACCAGCACGGTGTGCACGATCCCGGCGACGCTGGGCGTCTTCGTCCGGCCGCCGGTGCGGGCCAGGGCCGCCGGCAGGATGCCCTCGCGGCCGAGCGAGAACAGGTAGCGGCTGCCGGCGTTGTGGAAGGCGAGCACCGAGGCGAAGAAGCTGGTGACGATCAGGATCTGCATGACCGCCGTCATCGCCTCGCCGACGAACTCGTCGTTCAGGTTGAACATCAGGCTGGACGGGTCGCCGGCGAGCAGCGACTCCAGCCGGCTCGGGCCGGCCGCCATCAGGATGACCCAGGAGATGAACGTGAAGGTCACCGTCAGCACCCCGATCGACCAGTAGGTCGCCCGGGGCACGGTGCGGCGGGGGTCGCGGGCCTCCTCGCTGTAGATCGCGGTCTGCTCGAAGCCGATGAACATGATGAACGTGATGACGAACAGCACACCGATCGACGGCGTCACCAGGTTGACCGGGTTGAAGCTGGCGAACGAGAGGCCCTCGTGGCCGCCCTGCGCGAGCACGAAGACCGCCATCACGAACAGGATGCCGATCTCCAGGGTCAGCAGCACGGCCAGCACCCGGGCGCCGATGGTCACCTTCGAGTACGACAGCGCGGCGATGACCAGCCCGGACACCAGCGCGCACGCCTGCCAGGAGACGGTCAGGCCGGCCACGGCGTCGAGCATCAGCGACGTGAAGACGCCGGCCGCCGCGGCGAAGCCGACCTGGCCCAGCGCGTACGCGACGTACGCCAGCACCGCCGCGCCGCCGCCGGCTGTCCGGCCGAAGCCGGCCGTGATGTAGGCGTAGAAGGCGCCGCTGTTGCGCATGTGGCGGCTCATCGCGGTGAAGCCGACGGCGAAGACCGCGTACGTGATGCCGGCGATGAGGTACCCGGACGGTACGACGATCCCGCCGAGGATGAAGGCGAGCCCGATGAACCCGGCCATGCCGGTCAGCGGTGCCGCCGAGGAGACGACGAAGAACACCAGGTGGTGTGCGCCGACGGCGTTGGGGCGCAGCTGGCCGGTACCCGCCGGCGCGGCGGCCGGCTCGGTCACGGCGGCCCCGGACGCCGGCGGTACGGGCGCGGCGGCCGGGGCGGCGGGGGCGGTGGGTAGCGGGTGCCGGGTGAGCACCGGATCGGACTGATCGTTCATCGGGTGGTTCCTTCCGGGTGGGCGTCCTCCAGACGCCGTACGGCCTCGTCCTCGGTGAGGCCGTCGAGCATGGCGAGCACCTGCTCCTGCGCCATCCGGGCCAGGTGTTCGACGGTGAAGTCGGTGAACGCCCCGTCCGGCTGGATGCGTACGCCGAGCACCCGGTTGACCTCGACGAGGATCTGGTTGGCCAGGACCGAGTCGCCGCCCAGCTCGAAGAACCGGTCGTGCACGCCGATCGGTTCGATGCCCATCGACTTCTGCCAGATCGCCACGATCCGCCGTTCCACCTCGTCGCGGGGGGCGACGTACGGCACGGCCAGGTCCGGCCGCACCGAGGTCGGCGTACCGATCGAGTGCAACGCCTCGGCGTCGGCGGTGGTGATCTCGGACAGGAACGACCGGCCGGTCGCCGAGGGATAGAACTGCACCAGGTCGCTGAGGTCGAACGGCAGCACCACCGGCTGCGGCAGGCCGGCGGCGATCGCCGCCTCCAGCGCGTCGAGGCCGGCGGCCGGCAGGATGGCGCTGGCCCCGACCCGCAGCTCGCGGTCGAGGCTGTCCTCGTGTTCGGCGGCCATCCCGGCGTCGGCCCACGGTCCCCAGCCGACGGAGACGGCGGCCCGCCCGGCGGCGCGCAGGTGGTGGGCGTACGAGTCGAGCCAGGCGTTGGCGGCGGTGTAGTTGGCCTGCCCGGGAGAGCCGAGGACACCGGCCGCGGACGAGAACAGCACGAACCAGTCCAGCGGGTCGGCGGCGGTCAGCTCATGCAGATGGGTCGCGCCGAGAACCTTGGGCGCCAGCACCGCGCGCACCTGCGCCGGGGCGAGGTCGAGCAGCGCGCCGTTGTCGAGCAGCCCGGCGGCGTGCACCACCCCGCGCAGCGGCCGGCCGGTGTCGCGTACCGGCGCCAGCGCGGCCGCCAGGGCGCCCCGGTCGGCGACGTCGGCGCGGACCACCCGTACGTCGCACCGGTCGGTGAGGGTCGCCGGCAGCGGCCCGTCCGCGCCGTGCCGGGACACCAGCACCAGGTGCCGGGCGCCCCGGTCGGCCAGCCGGCCGGCCACCTGGAGGCCGAGCGCGCCGGTGCCGCCGGTCACCAGGTAGACGGCCTCGGGGTCCAGGCGCAGCGGCGCACCGGCCGGTGGCCGCTCGGCGACGATCCGCCGTACGTGGCGGGCGGTGCCGGCGTAGCCGACCTCGGCGTCCGGGCCGGCGGCGGCGAGTTCGGAGCGCAGCGCGGGCACCGGGTCGCCGGCCGGGTCCAGGTCGACGCAGACCAGCGGCAGCAGCGGGTGCTCGATGGGCAGCGTCTTCGCCAGCCCCCACAGGGTGGCGCCGAGCGGCGCGGTCACCGGCCGGTCGCCGACCGGCTGGGCGCCGACGGTCGCCAGCACCAGCCGGGGCGGGCGGGCCGCGGCCGCGAAGGTGACCGCCCGGATCAGGTGCAGGGCGGACTCCACTGGCAGGGCGACCGGGTCGAGGTCCGTCGGGCCACCGGCAGCGGCCGGGTCCCCGCCGCCGGCCCGGCCGGCCGCCGGGTCGTCGTCGACGGCCAGCAGGTGCAGCACGCCGGTGAGGTCCGGGCCGGCCCGGTCGATCAGCCGGGCGAAGTCCGCCGGCGAGGTCGGGTCGAGCCAGGTCTCCCCGGCCGCCCGGGCCGGATCGGCGGCACACACCACCAGTTCGATCCGGTCGGCGTCGGTGGCGAGCTTGCGGGCCAGGTCGAGGCCGGGTCCGGCCGGCGGGGCCAGGACCAGCCAGTGACCCGGGTCGCCGGCCACCGGTTCGGCCGGCTGCTCGCGCCACAGCAGCCGGTAGTGGCGCAGCCCGTCCGGCGCGGCGGCGTCCGGCGCCGCCGTGCGGTGCAGCCGCAGCGCCCGCAGCAGGGCGACCGGCGCCCCGTCACCGAGCAGCAGTACGTCGGCGACCAGGCCGGCGGGCCCCGCCTCGGTGACGGTGGCCAGGACGTCGGTGACGGCGTCGGGTTCGCCCCACCAGGTCAGCTCGCCGGCGGCGACCGGCAGCACCGGCGCGTCACCGCCGACCGACCGGCCGGCGACGGTGGCCGCGACCGCGTGGCAGGCGGCGTCGAGCAGCCGCGCCCGCCGGGTCGCCGGGTCCGCGGCCGGCACGGTCAGCGCCGCCAGTGCCTCGTTCTCGCCGGCCAGCACGTCGGCCACCCCCCGGAACGCCGGACCGTACGACAGGCCCCGCCCGGCGAGCGCCGCGTAGAGGGCGTCGGTCGGCACCGGGTGCGGGCAGCGGGCGCGCACCGCGTCGAGGTCCGGCCGGGCCGGGGCCGCGCCCCGGGGCAGCAGGTCGGCGGTGGCGTGCACCTGCCAGCCGGTCCCGTCGACCGGCCGGGCGTGCACGGTGGCCGTACGCCCACCGTCGCGTTCGTCGACGGTGCACTGGAGCAGGACGCGCCCGTCGACCGGCAGCGGCCGGACGAAGGCGAGGTTGGCCGGCACCAGGTCGGCGTCCAGTGCCTCGGCGGCCCGCAGCAGGATCTCGGCGTAGCCGGCGGCCGGGAACACGGCGGTGCCGCCGACCCGGTGGTCGGCGAGCGACGGCAGCAGCCGGGGGTCGATCTCGGCCTGCCAGATCCGGCGGCCACCGGCGTCGGCCAGGTCGACCGGGGCGCCGAGCAGCCCGACCGGGGAGGTCCGGCCCGGCGACCGGCGCTCGATCCAGTGCCGGGTGCGGTCCCACGGGTGGCCGGGGGTGCTCACCACCGGCTGCCGGTCCGGGTAGACGTGCCGCCAGTCGACCTCGACGCCGTACCGGTAGAGGTCGGCGGCGGCCCGCAGCACACCGAGCCACTGGCCGTCCTCACCATCCACGGTGGACACCGCCGGGGTGGCGGGGGCGGTCCGGCGCAGCGCCGACCCGAGCACCGGCCGGGGGCCGACCTCCAGCAGCACCGCACCGCCGGCCACGGCCGGGTCGGCGAGCATCGCGGTGACCGCGTCGGCGAACCGGACCGGGGCGCGTACGCCCCTCGCCCAGTAGCCGTCGGTCAGCTCCGCGACCCCGATCCGGCCGGCGAGCACGGTGGAGAAGAACGGGACACCGGGTTCGCGGACCGGCGGCGCCGGCAGCCCGGCCAGCTCGGCGGCCGCGCCGTCCATCAGCCGGCTGTGGAAGCCGTACGCGACCGGCAGCCGGCGGGTCCAGACGTCCTCGCCGGCCAACTCGGCGGCGATCGCGTCGAGGTCGGCGGCCGGGCCGGACAGCACCGCCGAACCCGGGCTGTTGACCGCCGCCAGGTCGACGCGGTCGCCGTACCGGGCGGTGGCGGTGTCGGGGTCGAGCCCGACGGCCAGCATCGCGCCCGGCCCACCGCGGCCCATGGCGGCGCCCCGGCGCACGGCCAGGGCGATCCCGTCGGGCAGCGACAGCGCCCCGGCGACGACGGCCGCCGAGATCTCCCCGACGCTGTGGCCGACCACGGCGGAGGGGCGTACGCCGAAGCACTCCCACACCGCGGCCAGGCCGAGCTGGACGGCGACGATCAGCACCTGGGCGACGGCGGTGTCGTCGAGGTCGGCGGGCCGGTCGCCGGCCAGCGCCTCCTCGATCGACCAGTCGAGCAGGTCGGCCGCCGCCTCGTCGCAACGCCGGATCGTGGACCGGAAGAGCGGCTGGGTGGCGAGCAGTTCGCGGCCCATCCCGGCCCACTGGCCGCCCTGGCCGGAGAAGACGAGGCAGACGGCGGGCGCGGCCGGTGGCGCGGCCACCGGCGGGTCACCGGGCCGGGCGAGCCGGTCGGCCGCCGCGCGCAGCGCCGGCACCAGGTCGGCGGGTTCGGCGGCGACCGCCAGGCGGTACGGCCGGTGCCGGGTGCGCCTCGTCGCCATCGTCGCGGCGAGCGCCGCCAGCCGGGCCGGCTCGGGTCCGGCCGCGGCCAGTTCGGCGGTTTCCCGGGCCAGCGCGGCCAGCCCGGCCGGGCTGCGGCCGGTCAGCGGCACCACCAGCGGTCCGGCCGGCGCCGCCGGGGCCGGTACGGCGGGTGCGGCGGTCAGCACGACGTGCGCGTTGGTGCCGCCGAAGCCGAACCCGCTCACCCCGGCGTACCGGGTTCCGGCCGGCCACGGGGTCGGCTCGGTGACCACCCGCAGCCCCCAGTCGTCGAACGGGATCGCCGGGTTGGGGCGGCGGAAGTTGAGGCTGGGCGGGATCGTGCCGTGGTGCACGGCGAGCACCGTCTTGATCAGGGCGGCGATGCCGGCGGCGGACTCCAGGTGCCCGATGTTCGTCTTCACCGACCCGATCAGCAGCGGCGCGTCCCCGCCGGGCGTCCCGCCGTCGGCGGCCTGACCGCCGGGCGCCGCGTCGTCGGCGGCCGGGCCGCCGGCCGGCACGGCCGTGCCCCGGACCTCGGCCAGTGACCGGGCCTCGATCGGGTCGCCGAGCAGGGTGCCGGTGCCGTGGCACTCCAGGTAGCCGGCGGCGGCCGGACTGGTCCCGGCGTCGGCCCAGGCGGCCCGCAGCACGGCCCGCTGGGCGGCCGGGTTCGGCGCGGTCAGCCCGTTCGAGGCGCCGTCGGAGTTGACCGCGCTGCCACCGATCACCGCGTAGATCCGGTCGCCGACCGCGACCGCGTCGGCGAGCCGCTTCAGCACGACGACCCCGCAGCCCTCGCCCCGTACGTAGCCGTCGGCCTCGGCGTCGAACGTCTTGCAGCGCCCGTCCGGGGCGAGCATCCCGGCCTTGCTGAGCCCGATCGACAGCTCCGGGTCGAGGATCACGTTGACGCCGCCGGCCACCGCCCGGTCGCACTCGCCGGCCCGCAGCGCCCGGACCGCGAGGTGGACGGCGACCAGCGACGACGAGCAGGCGGTGTCGACCGCGACGCTCGGGCCACGCCAGTCGAAGACGTACGAGACCCGGTTCGCCGCGACGGCCAGCGAGTTGCCGGTCGCGGTGTGCCGGCCGATCAGCTCGCGGTCGGCGATCTGCCGGTGCGCGTAGTCGTTGGTGGAGATGCCGACGAAGACGCCGGTCGCCGAGCCGCGCAGCCCGGCGGCCGGTTCCGCCGCGTCCTGCACCGCGTCCCAGCAGGTCTCCAGCAGCAGCCGCTGCTGCGGGTCCATGCCGTCGGCCTCGGCCCCGGTGATCCGGAAGAACCCGGCGTCGAAGCCGGCGACGTCGTCGAGGAATCCGCCGTACCCGCTGACCATCCGGCCCGGCTCGGCCGGGTCGGTCGCGACGAGGTCGGCCGACCAGCGGTCCGGCGGGACCGGCCCGACGGCCGGCCGGCCGGCGAGCAGCAGGTCCCAGAAGGCCGCCGCGTCGGCGGCACCCGGCATCCGGCAGGCGAGCCCGACGACCGCCACCGGCCCGCCGTCCGGTGTGACGGCCGGTGCCGCCGCCCCCCGATCCGGACGCGGCGGGCGGGTCAGGTGGTCGACGACGGCGTCGACGGTCGGGTTCTCGAAGAGCACCACCGGGTCGACCGTGCCGCCCCACTCCCGGCCGGCCTCCTCGGCGAGGCGGGCCAGCCGCACCGAGTCCAGCCCGTTCGCGGTGAAGGTGTCGGTCGGGTCGACGTCGCCGGCCGGGCGGCCGGCGAGGGCGGCGATCCGCCCGACCAGCCAGTTCCGGAACTCGTCCGCCCGCTCGGCCGGGATCATTCGGTCTCCTCCTGTTCCGGATGGACGTCGTGCGGTTCCGGGTGGACGTCGTGCGGTTCCGGGTGGACGTCGTGCTCTTCCGGATGGACGTCGTGGTGGAGTACGGCGACGTCGCCGGCCCGTACCGCGGCGGCGGTCGCGGCCCGGCGCAGCTTCCCGCTGGAGGTCTTGCCGACACTGCGCGGCACCACCAGGTAGATCTCGTCGATCGGCACCTGGTGCTCGGTCAGCACCGCGCCCCGGATCGCGCCGGCCAGCCGGCGCAGGTGCTCCGGGTCGCGGGTGGACACCTCCTGGACGAGCGTGATCCCGTCGCCGAACCGGCCGGGACGGCTGACGGCGACGCCGGCACCGCGCCGCAGCCGCGGGTCGACGTTCTGCGCGGTCTCCTCGACGTCCTGCGGGTAGACGTTGCGGCCCCGGACGATGAGCAGGTCCTTGACCCGGCCGGTGACGAAGAGCTGCCCGTCCCGCAGGAAACCCAGATCGCCGGTACGCAGGAAACCGCCGGTGCGCAGGAAGCCGCCGGCACCGGCACCGTCGAGGCGGGCGCCGAACGCCGCCGCCGTCTGGGCCGGCTTGCGCCAGTAGCCGTGGCTGAGGCTCGGCCCGGCGAACCAGATCTCGCCGACCTGCCCGTCGGGCAGCTCGCGCCCGCCGTCGGGGTCGACGATCCGCACGTCGTGTCCGGGCGGCAGCCGGCCCGAGCTGACCAGGTTGCGGCCGGGCTCGTCGGCGGCGCAGGCGACCGCCTTGCCGGCCTGGAGGCCGTCCTCGCGGACCCGCAGGATCCGGGGCTCGTCGCCGCGCCGCGCGCCGGTGATCAGCAGCGCCGCCTCGGCCATCCCGTAGCAGCCGACCACGGTGCCCGGACGCAGCCCGGCCGGGGCGAACGTCGTCTCGAAGGTGGTAAGCACCTCGGCGTTGATCGGCTCGGCGCCGTTGAACGCGACCTCCCAGGTGGACAGGTCGAGTTCGGCGAGGTCGTCGGCGGCCACCCGGCGGGCACACAACTGGTACGCGAAACTCGGGCCGCCGCTGATCGTCGCGCCGACCCGGGTGATCAGCCGCAGCCAGCGCAGCGGCCGGTGCAGGAAGTGCACCGGCGACATCAGGTGCCCCGGGATGCCCCGGTAGACCGGGTACAGCGCGGTCCCGATCAGCCCCATGTCGTGGTACATCGGCAGCCAGGAGACGACCGTGCCGGTCGCCGGGCGGCCGACGAACCAGTGCATCGAGTCGAGGTTCGCCAGCAGGTGCTCCTGGCGCAGCATGACGCCCTTCGGCGTGCCGGTCGACCCGGACGTGTACTGCAGCAGGGCCAGCGCGTCCGGGGTCACCCGGACGGCCGGTGCCAGGGCGTCCCGCCCGGCCGCCTCGGCGTCCGGCATGGCCGTCCACGGCACCGCCGCCAGCCCGCCGAACCCGCCGGCCGCGGCGGCGAACCCCGCGCCGGCGGCACTGGTCAGCACCAGTTCGGCCCGGCAGTCGGCGACGACCCGGTCCAGGTTGGCCAGACCGGGCAGCGGCTTGGCCGGCGACGGCGGATACACCGGCACCGCCGCGACCGCGGCCAGCTGGCAGGCGAAGAAGGCCACCAGGAAGTCCGGGCCGGGCTCGAAGACCAGCACCACCCGGCCGCCCTGGGCCACCCGCCTGGCCAGGAACGCGGCGACCGCGCCGGCCCGGTCGGCGAGCTGCCCGTACGTCAGGTCGTGCCGCTCCTGCTCACCGTCGGCCAGGAACGAGTACGCGAGTTCGTCGCCCTGCCGGTCGGCGCGCTCGCGTACCAGGGCGGCCAGGGTGTCAGCCATTGCCCGGCCCCCGGCGCCCGGCACCGGAGCCGCCGACGTGCAGCCGCCACAGCGAGGCCGCGTCCAGCGCCCGCTGCGTGCCGACGTGCTCCTTGGTGACGCCCTCGCGCTCCCACAGCCGTGGGTACGACTCGACGACCTCGTCCGGCGCCGCCTCGATCGGGGTGACCCGCGACAGCGCCCGCTCGATGTACGGCTCCAGCTCGGCCTGCTTCTTCGCCTGGCGGATCGCGTGCCGCTCGGCGAACTCCGGAAGCACCGAGGTGCCGAGCAGCTCCAGCGACTCGCAGATGTGCTCGTGCTCGTACCGGCCGCCCTGCTGCAACAGGATGAGCTGGTCGACGCCGGCCTCCTCCAGCCCCCGGAAGTGCTCGCGCGCGCCGGCCGGGTCGTTGACCCCGCCGAGCCCGGCCATCGGCTCCGGCTCGCTGGCCTTGAACTCCTCCCAGAGATTGGTCCGGCCGGGTACGTGGGCGCCGAACCGGTAGTAGTGCGCCAGCGCCCACTTGAAGAACTGCTGCCCCTCCAGGCCCCGGGCCCGGGCGACCTCGGCGTCCGGGTGGCACATGACGCCGGCCAGCATCGCCACGTTCGGGTTGACCGTCTGCCCGATCGGGGTGCACTCCCGCTTGAAGGTCTCGTAGTACTCGTTGACCCAGAAACGCGCCTCGCCCGGATCCATGAAGGAGAAGGTGAGCGCGCCGAGGCCGAGCCGGGCGGCCATCTTCAACGTGTCCCGGTTGGTGCAGGCCACCCACATCGGCGGGTGCGGCCGCTGCACCGGCTTCGGTACGACGTTGCGCGACGGCATCGAGAAGTACTTGCCCCGGTAGCCGGGGTAGGGATCAGCGGCCATCATCCGGGCCGCCTCGCGGGCCCCTTCGGCCCACATCGCCCGCTTCTCGATGTAGTTGACGCGGAAGCCCTCCAGTTCCAGCCGGGAGCTGGACTCGCCGGTCCCCCACTCCACCCGGCCGCCACTGACCAGGTCGAGCATGGCCACCCGTTCGGCGACCCGGGCCGGGTGGTTGTAGGCCGGGGCCATCAGCGCGATGCCGTGCCCGACCCGCATCCGGGTGGTGCGCTGGCTGACCGCGGCGAGGAACACCTCCGGGGCGGTGGAGTGCGAGTACTCCTCCAGGAAGTGGTGCTCCTGCGCCCAGGCGTAATCGATGCCCGCGGCCTCGCCCAGCTCGGCCCAGGTGAGGGCGTTGTTGATGAGGTTCTGTTCGCTGTCGGCCGCCCACGGCCGGGGCAGCTGAAGCTCGAAGAACATGCCGAACTGCATCGGTTCCTCCAGGTCACGATCCGGTGGACGCGGTCGAAGTCACGACGCCGGTGGAAGCCGGCCCGTCACGGGGCCGGCGGCCGCTGGCCCTGCTGCGCCAGCAGGCTGGCGAGCAGCCCGTCGAGCTTGTCGTCCGACAACTCGCCGACCATGCGGCGCAGCCCCTCGCGCTCGTCGGCGAGCTGCTTGCGCCGGTCCTGATCGGCGGAGATCAGCGTGGCCAGGTGCTCCACCGTCGGGGAGGCGAAGAGCTTCTGCATGACGATCTCGACGCCGTACCGCTCCTGCATCCGCACCACGAGCTGCGCGGCCCGGATCGAGTGGCCGCCCAGCTCGAAGAAGTCGTCGTGCAGGCCGACCCGGTCGATCTCCAGGAACTCCTCGACGTCCTTGGTGATCTCGATCTCCAGCGCCGTGCGCGGTGCGACGTAGGCGACGTCGGTGCGGCGCACGTTGCCGGCCGGCGCCGGCAGCGCGTTGAGGTCGACCTTGCCGGTGCCGGTCACCGGCAGCTCGGGAAGCACCACGAACCGGTCCGGCACCATGTACGCCGGCAGCGCGTCGCGCAGGTGCCGGCGTACGGTCGGCACCAGGTCGGTGTCCGGGTCGCCGGGCCGGGCCCGCCGCACCAGGTACGCCACCAGGAGCTGGTCGTCGGTCGACGGGTCGGGGAACACGGTGACCGCGGCCTGGGCCACCGCCGGGTGCCGTTCGGCGACCGAGGCGATCTCGCCCAGCTCGATCCGGAAACCACGGACCTTGACCTGCTCGTCGCGCCGGCCGGCGAACTGCAGCGTGCCGTCCGGCCGGTAGCGGGCGAAGTCGCCGGTGCGGTACATCCGGGCGCCGGGCTCGCCGGCCGGGTCCGGCACGAACCGGTCGGCGGTCAGGCCGGGCCGGTTGGCGTAGCCGCGGGCCGGCGCGACCCCGCCGACGCAGACCTCGCCCACCGCGCCGATCGGGACCGGTTGCAGGTCCTCGTCCAGCAGGTGACAGGTGACGTTGCGGACCGGGCGGCCCAGCGACACCGGCCCGTCCGGGTCGAGCCGGGTGACGGTGACCCAGACGGTGGCCTCGGTGGGGCCGTACTGGGTCCACGCCGAGCGCTGGGTGGTGGCCAGGTAGTGGGCCAGGTCGTCGCCGACCCGCTCGCCGCCGACGAGGGCGTCGATGTGGACCTGCTCGGTGGCGCCGCGCAGGAGCTGCCAGACGGTGGCGGTGCCGGAGATCGTGGTAACCGCGCCGGCCCGCAGGGCGTTGGCCAGCCGGTTGCCGTCGACCATGTCCTCGGCGTCGACGAGGTGGACGGTGCCGCCGACCGACAGCGGCCCGAACAGTTCGGCGACCGAGGCGTCGAACGCGGGCGAGGCGATCGCGCCGAGCACGGTCCGCTCGTCGAAGCCGTGTTCCTCGGCGAGCGAGACCAGGTAGTTGACCGCGGACCGGTGGGTGACCGCGACGCCCTTCGGCCGGCCGGTCGAGCCCGAGGTGTAGATCAGGTAGGCCAGCGCGTCCGGGTCGACCGCCGGCGGCTCCCAGGTGTCGGGCGCGTCCGCGCCGGCGTCCGATTCCGGCCCGGCAAGTTCCGCGCCGGGGTTCGGCTCCGGCCAGAGCAGTACGGTCAGCTCCCGGCCGGTCTCCGCGGTGATCCGGGCCGCCTCGTCGGTGCTCGCGCAGACCAGCACCGTCGCCCCGGCGTCGTCGAGGGTGGCGGCGAGCCGGCCGGGCCGGTACGCCGGGTCCAGCGGCAGGTAGCAGCCGCCGGCACGCAGCACGCCGAGGGCGGCGCTGACCAGGCCGGCGCCGCGTTCCAGGCAGACCGCGACCGGGGTCTCGGCCCGTACGCCGGCCGCGGCGAGCCGGGCGGCCAGCCGGTCGGCGGTCCGGGCCAGCCCGGCGTAGTCGAGGGTGCCGCCGACCCCGGTGACCGCGGTCGCGTCGGGCCGGGCGCGTACCTGCCCGGCGACCAGTTCGGTGATCGTCCCGGCCGGCGCGGGCCGGCTCGGTCCGGCCGACCAGCGGGCCAGCACCGCGCGCTCGTCCGGCGGCAGCAGCGTCTGCTCGGCCAGCGGCAGGTCGGGGTGGGCGACCAGGTCGGCGACGGCGGCGGTGAGCCGGGCGGCCAGCCGGTCGGCGGTGACCGCCTCGAACAGGTCGGTGCGGAAGACCAGCCCGCCGTGCAGGGTCGGCTGGTCCCACATGTGCAGTTCGAGGTCGGCCCGGCTGGTCCGCCAGCCGAGCTGGATCGGCTCGGCGGCGAGGCCGCCGAAGTCGCGTACCGGGCCGCCGGGCTGCAGCACGAAGGTGACCGGCAGCGGCCCGGCGTGGGCGGCGCTGCGTGGCAGGTTCAGGTCGGCGACCACCTGGTCGAAGGGCAGCCGCTGGTGGGCCAGGGCGGCCAGCGTGTTCAGGCGTACCGAGGCGAGCAGGTCGCGGAACGTGGCGCCGGCGGTCACCTCGTTGCGCAGCGCCACCGTGTTGGTGAAGTTGCCGAGCATGCCGTGGGTCTGCCCGAGTTCGCGGCCGGTGACCGCGCCGCCGACGACGATGTCGCGCTGCCCGGTCCAGCGGTTCAGCACCACGGTCAGGGCGGCCAGCAGCACGTGGTACGGGGTGGCGTCCTGGGCCCGCGCGAGGTCGCGTACGGCCCGGTCGACCGGCTCCGGCAGGCTGACCGGGCGCCAGTCGCCGGCGTACCCGAACTCCGGCGGGCGGGGCAGGTCGGTGGGGAGTTCGGGGGCGCGCATCCCGGCCAGCCGGTCGCGCCAGTAGTCGCGTTCGGTCGACAGGTCGCCGGCGGTGTCGTGCTGCCAGGCGGCGAAGTCGGCGAACCGGGGGCCGGGCGCGGGGGCGGCGGGTGCGGTGCCGGCGAGCCGGGACCGGTAGTGCCCGGACAGTTCGCGCAGCGCGACGCCGAGCGCCCAGCCGTCGGCGATGACGTGGTGCACCACCAGCAGCATCAGGTCGGTGTCGGGCAGCCGGTAGACGACCAGCCGGGCCAGCGGCCCGGTGGCGAGGTCCATCGGGGTGTCGGCCGCCTCGCGGGCCTGCTCCAGCGCCTGCGCGCGGGCCCGGTCGGCGGGCAGGTCGGTCAGGTCGACCCATTCGGCGACGGGGCGGGCCTCGTCGCGGATCACCTGCCGCGCCTCACCCTCGACGGTCGCCACGACCGTACGCAGGACGTCGTGCCGCTCGACCAGGTCGGTCAGCGCGGCGTCCAGCGCGGTCGGGTCGAGCCGGCCGTCGAGGGCGACGCAGTGGCTCAGGTTGAAGGCGGCGGAGCCGGGCAAGAGCCGGTCCAGGAACCACAGGCGGTGCTGGGCCGGAGTCAGCGGTGCCGGCCCGGTCCCGAACGCCGGGATGGTCGGCTCCGCGACGGCCGGGGTGCCGGCCACCGACTCACCGGCGCGCCAGCGGCGCAGCAGCTCGGCCTTTGCCGCCGACAGCTTCGGGCCGGCTTCGGGATTGCTCATTACCTGCCTCCGCAAGTGGTTCCGGGATCGGGGATTCAGGCGCCCATGCGCTGCCGGAGCGACTTCGGGCGCAGGTCGGTCCAGACCTCGTCGACGTGCGCCAGGCAGGCGCCGCGCGGCCCGGTGAACCCGGTCTCCCGCCAGCCGGCGGGCAGGGTACGGCCGGCCGGCCAGACCGAGTACTGCTCCTCGTCGTTGACCACGACGGCGAACGTGGACAGGTCGGTGTCGGTGCTCATCGGTGCGTCTCCTCGGGGGTACGGCGGTCGGGGTGACCGCGCGCTGCCGGTCTTGGGGCGTTGGCGGGTGACGGTGGCGCCTCCCCGGGTGGGGTACGGGGAGGCGCCACCGGGTCACCGCCGCCGGGGGAACGCCTCCGGCGGGTCGAGCTGGCCGTGGCGGACCAGGTAGGCGAGGCAGTCGTGCATGTACTTCTCGTCCAGCGGGGCGGGCTTGTAGCCGGTGCCCTTGATGCCGTCGAGGAGGTTGATGCACTCCGACCGGTTGTCGATGGCGTCCTCGGTCTCCATCGACATCTCCAGTCCGGCGTCACCGCTGGTGTAGAGCAGCAGGACGGGGACCATCGGGTAGATCGGGTGGTCCGGGCCCGCGTTGATCGCCAGCTGGACGGCCTCGTCGAAGTCGACGGTGTCGAACTTGTAGCCGAACGACTGGATCCAGGGGAACAGCGCGTTGTGCGGGATCGCCTCGGTGTTCCAGAGGTGGTAGATGTTGCCGAGCGACGCCTCCTGCCGCGACACGTGCACCATCGCGGCGCTGGCGTAGTCGAGGGTGATGGCGTTCATCGACTCCGGGTAGTCGGGCAGGATGCCGAACTCCAGGAAGCCGCGCAGTGCGGTGAGCACGTAGTTCTGCGCGTGGCAGGCACCGGTCTTCGGGTGCCCCATCATGATCGACGGCCGGTAGATGCTGACCGGCAGGCCGCGCTGCTTGGCCTTCATGATGATCTTCTCGCTGACCCACTTGCTCTGCGGGTAGCTGAAGGGCACCTGCGGCGGACGGCTCGGCAGCTCCCGCTCGAGGAACGGCCGGTTCATGTGACCGGCGATGAAGACGTCGATGGTGGAGACGAAGTGCACCTGCTTGGCCTTGTAGCGCGAGGCCAGCCGGAGCATCTCGACCGTGCCGTCCACGTTGGGCGCCTTCAGTGCCGAGTACGGCATCGAGAAGTTGACCAGCGCGCCGTTGTGGTAGATGACGTCGATCAGCTTGGCCAGGTCGTCGAAGATCGACGGCGACAGGCCGAAGAGCGGCTTGCCGAGGTCACCGACGACCGCCTTGACCCGGCGCTCGAACCGGTCGTCCCACGGCACCTCGTAGTGGGCGCAGGTCTCCTTGAGCCGCCGGATCGCCCCCGGTACGTCCCGGGCCCGGACCAGGCAGTAGATGTCGGCCTCGGTCTGGTCGATGAGCTGGTCGAGCAGGAAGACGCCGAAGTAGCCGGTGGCGCCGGTGAGCAGGATCGCCTTCGGGGCGAAGAAGTCCGCCTGCGCCAGGTTCTCGCCGGTGATCGTCTCGTCCAGCTCCGACTCGCGGTCGAGGTCGTCGGCCGCGTCCCGGGTGGCCTTCAGACCCTCGAAGCCCTCCCGCTCGTAGAGCTCGACGCGGGCCGCCACCCCGGCGACGGTCGGCGTGCTGAACAGCGCGTGCAGCGGCAGTTCCAGGCCGTACGCCTTGGACAGCCGGGCACCGACCCGGGAGAGCTGGAGCGAGCTGCCGCCGAACGAGAAGAAGTCGTCGTGCAGGCCGACCCGGGCGACACCGAGCGCCTCGGAGAAGACGTCGGCGATCTCCTTCTCGATCCGCCGGCGCGGCACCTCGCCGCTGGGCAGCGAGATCGGCGTGGCGACCGGGTCGGGCAGGGCCCGGCGGTCGACCTTGCCGTGCGCGTTGAGCGGGAACTCCTCGCAGACCACGATCTGGCCCGGCACCATGTAGTGCGGCAGTTGCCGCTTGAGGTGCGCGACCAGGTCGGTCTCCGACGGCGGCGCGGCCGCGTCGGCCGGGATGATCCAGGCGATCAGGTCGGCGTCGTCGCCGGTCGGGTGGCGGCGGGCGTCGGCGACCGCGCTGAGCACCCCCTCGTGGCCCTGGAGCACGTTCTCGATCTCGCCGAGTTCGATCCGGAAGCCGCGGATCTTCACCTGGGTGTCGACCCGGCCGAGGAACTCCAGCCGGCCGTCCGGCAGGTGCCGGGCCAGGTCGCCGGTGCGGTAGATGCGGGCGCCGGGGGTGCTGGCGAACGGGTCGGGTCCGAACCGGTCGGCGGTCGCGCCGGCCTGGCCGAGGTAGCCCCGGGCCAGCCCGTCACCGGCGACGTAGATCTCGCCGGGCACGCCGACCGGCACCGGGTTGAGCTGCTCGTCGAGCAGGTAGACCCGGGTGTTGTTGATCGGCCGCCCGATCGGGACGCTCGCGCCGTCCTCCTCCGCGGTGGAGAGCTGGGCGGTCGCCCAGACGGTGACCTCGGTGGGTCCGTAGTCGTTGTAGAGGTGTGCCCATGGCAGGGTCTTGTAGTGGTCCACGGCGAGCTGCGCCGGGAAGACGTCACCACCGGCCGAGATGTCCTTCAGCGAGATCAGCTGACGGCCGCCGGCGGCGAGCAGGAGCTGGTAGTACGACGGCATGTGGGTGATGTGGGTGACCCGCTCGTGCTGCACCAGCCGGGCCAGCAGCGCCGGGTTGCGCACCTGGTCCTCGCTGGGCAGCACCACCCGGCCGCCGCTGGTCAGCGTCCAGTAGAGACCGGCCGCCGAGGCGTCGAACGACAGGGCCACCGGGATCGCGTACGCCTCGGGCGCCTCGCGGCCGAAGCCGCCGCGGGCCAGCGTCGAGTTGACGATCTGCCGGTGCGGCACGACGACGCCCTTCGGGCGGCCGGTCGAGCCGGAGGTGTAGATGACGTACGCGACGTTGTCGGCGTCGACCAGCTTCGGCAGCGGCTCGTCGGATTCCGCGTCGACGTCGGCGGAGTCCGGGCGGACCCACACGTCGCTCGCCTCCTGGTGGAACGCGGCCTGGTCGTCGGCGGCGACCATCACCCGGATGCCGGCGTCGGCCAGCAGCGAGCTGAGCCGGTCGGCGGGCTGGTCCGGATCGATCGGCACGTAGCCGCCGCCGGCCTTCATCACGCCGAGGAACGCGACGACCGTGCCGATCTTCCGGCTCGCGGTCACCCCGACCAGCGTCTCCGGGCCGACCCCGAGGGCGCGCAGCCGCCGGGCCAGCCGGTTCGACCACGTGTCCAGCTCCTGGTAGGTGATCCGGTCCGAGCCGGCCATGACCGCCAGCGCGTCCGGCGTACGGGCGGCCTGCGCGGTGATCAGGTCGTGCAGCAGGGCGTCGCGGGGGTAGTCGACCGCGGTGTCGTTCCACTCCGTGAGCACCTTGGCCGTCTCGGCCTCCGACAGCATCGGCAGGCTGGCGCAGCCCCGGTCCGGCTCGGCCAGCGCCCGGGTGAGCAGCGTGGTCAGGTGCTCCAGGAACAGGCCGATGGTCTCGGACTTGAACAGCTCGGCGTTGTACTCGCCGTGCAGCAGCGTCCGGCCGTCCTCGGTGTGGCGCAGGTAGACGGTCAGGTCGAAGGCGGCCAGGCCGCTGTCGACGTCCGCCAGCCGCCAGCTCGCACCACCGATCTCGCGGGTGTCGAACTTCGGCTGGCTGTCGACGAACCGGATCTGGTGCAGCGGCGAGCGGCTGAAGTCGGCCTCCGGGCGCAGCTTCGCCACGACCTGCTCGAACGGCAGTTGCTGGTGCGCCCGGGCCTGCTCGGTGTTGGCGTGCACCTGGTCGACGAGCTGGCGCAGCGTCGTGTCGGCGCCGACCTCGCTGCGTACGACGACGGTGTTCTCCAGGGTGCCGAGCGTGTTGGCGAGTTCGGCGTCGTCGCGGCCGGCGACCGGGATGCCGATGGCGATGTCCTTCTCGCGGGTGTAGCGGGCCACGACGGCGAGCAGGCCGGCCATCGCCACCGACGACAGGTCGGTGCCCTGCGCCGCGGCGAGTTCGCGGGCGGCGGCGACCAGTTCCGGGCCCAGCTCCACGGTGCTGCGGGCACCCTTGAGCAGCGGCATCCGGTCGAGCGGACGCGGGTGGTCGATCGGCAGGTCGAGGTTCGGCACGGCGGCCAGCCGCCGGGTCCAGAACTCCATCTCGCGGCGGGCCGCGGCGGTGCCGAGCCAGCTCCGCTGCCGGTCGACGACCGCGGTGACCGACGCCGCCACCGGCGCCTCCGCCGGTTCACGGCCGGCCGACAGCGCGTCGTACGCCTCGGCGAGCTGGCCGAGCAGCAGGTCGGCGGTCACCTCGTCGGCGATCATCTGGTGCGCGGTGAGCTGCACCTCGTGGTGGTCGGCGGTGCGCCGTACGACGGCGACCCGGGCCAGCGGGGCGACGTCCAGGTCGAAGGGACGGCCCGCCTCCCGGACCCGCACCTTGTGCAGCGCCTCCTCCGCCGGCTCGGCGGTTCCGTCGCCGACCTCGAACGTGGCGATGCCGGGCCGTACGGCGCCGGCGTCGGCGAGCGCGGCCACCGGCCGGCCCTCCACGCTGACGAAACTCGTGCGTAGTTGCTCATGCCTGTCGACCAGCAGGTTGAAGGCCTGCTCCAACCGGCTGACGTCCAGTTCGCCCGTCACGTCGACGGTGCGTACGACATGGGTGGGGACCTGTGGCGAGACCTGGTGCAACACCCAGTACCGACGCTGCGGGGGCAGCAGTCGCTCACCTTCCCGGTTGCCGTCCTGGCCGAGCAACTGGGCCAGGAGAGCACGCTTCTCCTCATCGGACAGCTCTGCTACCTGTTCGCGGACACTCGACACCGTGTGCTCCGTCCTCTCTCGATCCAGGGCTCCAATAACTGAGCGGATCAACGCGGATTACACGTTAACGAGTCGATCGGAAAACAAGCTGATGCTTGATAGATTTCTTGCTGACTCTCTGCCTGGCCACTTCGTTTCCGGAACACCGCGCGACGGCCGGACCGTTCGCTTTCAGGAATTAGAAAGATCTGTCAGATCCGCTTGACCCGTTTGCGCACCGGGCCGAAGAATCCAGTTACGCCTCGCCCAGGTAGACAATCGATTCGCATTATCCGGCTCAGTCGTCAGGGGCGAAGTGCCGTAACGCGTGGGCGCGTCCCTGGCTTTCCCCGGTCCGCCATCGCGAAAGGAGGGAAGGCCATGCGTTACCTGCACTGAAACTAGGGTAGTGCGCCGTGGCCCGGCCGGCGTGGCCGGGCCACGGCCCACTCGATCGCACGCACCACTTCTCGGCCACGGAAACTTCTCACCGGCCGCCCCGCCGGCCAGATCGGCAGACCGAAGTGAGCTCCCAGAAGGAAATCTTCAATCCGCTCGACCCGCACACGATCCGCGACCCGTACCCGGTCTACCGGCAGCTACGCGAAACGGATCCGGTGCACTGGCACGAGCAGTTGGGCGCCTGGATCCTGACCCGGCACGCCGACTGCCTCGAGGCGCTGAAGAATTCGGCCGTCTTCGCGGCGGATTTCCGCAAGGTCGGGATTCCCACGCCGGGGCCGTTGCTGAGCCTGCAAACCCTCGACCCGCCGGACCAGACCCCGCTGCGCCATTTCGCCGTCGACGCGCTGCGCTCCCAGGACCTCGGCGCCCTGGAACGCAACGCGGTCGAACGCGCCGAGCGGCTGCTCGACGACCTGGCCGGACGCGACAGCATCGACTTCGTCAGCGACTACGCCACCCCCTTCACCCTGGGCACCATCTCCGATCTCGTCGGGATGCCGCCGCCGGAGAAGGACGAGGAGTGGCGGCAGCGCAACGACGAGCTGCACCGCAGCATGGACGCCGGCCTCGACCCCAACAGCGAGGAGGCCGGTCTCACCGCCCGGCAGCACTTCAGCGACTTCGTCGCGCGCTGGCTGGCCACCGGACCCGCCGACGGGATCTCCGGGTACGTCGCCACCAACCGCGCCAAGGTCGACTACCCGGACGCCGTGCTCTTCAACTCGCTGCGGGCCTTCTGGCACGCCGGCTTCGAGGTACCGGCCCGGTTCCTCGGCAACGCCCTGACCACCTTGCTCGCCAACCCCGACGCGCTCGAACGGATGTGGTCGGACGTCGACACCGGTGTCGAGGAACTGGTCCGGTTCTCCGGCCCGGTCCACGTCGTCAGCCGGGTCTGCACCGAGGACACCACGCTGGGCGGGGCCCGGCTGCGCAAGGGCGACATGGTCGTCATCGTTCTGGCGGCCGCCAACCGCGACCCGGCGCGCTTCGACCGGCCCGAGGAACTGGTGATGGACCGGGCGCCGAACCCGCACCTCGGCTTCGGCCGCGGCACCCACTCCTGCCTCGGCAACATCATCGCCCGGATCGAGGGACGGGTCGCCCTGACCGCGGTCCTCAAGCGCTACCCCGATCTGCGGGTCAGCGGCGAGACGCACTTCTGGGAGAACGCCACGCTGCGTGGCCACTCCAGCATCCCGCTGAGCCTGACCGGTGCGGTGCCGGTCGGAAGCTGAGACGTCGGTTCAGATTTCGGCGGGGACGGGCCTCAGGCGCGTCCCCGCCTCTGCGATGAGGAGCAGTGTCATGGTCGACCCGGCCGAGCCCGCCCCGTCCGGCGGCGTACCGCTGCTGGTGGTCGGTTATCCGGTGCAGTGGGAACGGGCCCGCTTCGACGCGTCGACCCGCGCGGTGTGGGCCAGCGCCGAGGCCAGCCTCGGCATGCTGATGGACGCCATGCAGCGCGGCGGCAACAGCACCGAGGTCGCCCGGCGCTTCGAGTTCGCCGTGGACAGCACCGCCGCGCTGGCCGCCCGGCTCGACGCGATCGCCCCGGTCGAGGAGCCGTGGCGGTTGCCGCCCCCGGTCCCGGTGCACTCCGACTACTTCCGGGTCCGGCACACCCCGCTGACACCGCACCAGCAGGCCGCGCAGACCGCCGTGGCGGTGTTCCGTACGCTCGCCGACCTCCGCCTCACCATGCTGGAGATCAACGACGTGCTCGCCGAGGTCGCCAGCATGTCGCTGCTCTTCCGGCTGCTGCGGCCGGCGTCGGCCGGCGGGACGAACGGCTCGACCCCCGACGGCCCCCCGGTCGACGTACCGGCCGGACCACCGCCGACCCAGCCGGCGGCGCCGAACGGTTCCGCCGGCACGGCGGCGCCGAACGGTACGGCCGCCGGCACGGCGGCGCCAAACGGTACGGCCGCCGACATGGCGGCGCCAGACAACCTGGCGGAGTCTGCCGCGGCGTACCGGCCGGACGGGGACTGGATGGACCGCTGGTTCCTGGTCCACCACTACTACTTCGTGCTCAACGTCTACGCCGCCGCGCTGATCCACCGGGCGGTGGAGCACACCCGGGCCGGCGCGGACGGGCCCGCGGCGGCCGCCCTGGCCGACGCCGCCGTCCTGATCCGCGGCTTCACCGCCGCGATGATCCACAGTGGTGCGATGCCGGCGAAGTACTACCAGGACGTGGTCCGCCCGACCATGTCGCCGCCGTACGTGCCGATCAACCTCACCGGCGTCATGCAGATCGAGCACCGCCGCTACCGGGCCGCGGTCGAGGAACTGATCACCGCCGTGCCCGAGCCGTACGCCGACCTGATGCTGACCCGCCCCGAGCTGGCCGACGCCCGCGACGAGGTGCTGGAGGCCGACCTGCTCGACCTCGAACGGCACATCACGCTCGCGGCCGTGCTGGTCGGCGGGGAACGGTCCCTGGTCCAGCCCGGTACGACGACCCAGAACGCGACGAGCACCCTGCGGAAGATGCGCCACATGAGGGCCGCCAACTACTGCCCGCTGATGCAGTTCGGCGACCGGTGGCTGACCCGGATGTCGCGCTGACCCGCCGATTGGAGTCGCTATGACCATCCAGCCCGCGCTCGCCCCCAGGGAACTGGACGAGCCCCTGGAAGTCGATCCGGCCGACTGGTCGAAGCCGGACGTCTACCAGCTCATCACCTCGCTGGTGGTGCCCCGGCCGATCGCCTGGATCTCCACGGTGTCGCCCGCCGGCCGGCGCAACCTCGCCCCGTACTCGTACTTCAGCCTGGTCGCCGACCACCCGCCGCACGTCGCGTTCAGCTCCATCGGGGAGAAGGACACGCTGCGCAACATCCGGGCCACCGGCCAGTTCGTGGTGAACCTGGCCGACCAGGGGCTGCTGGAGCAGCTCGACAACTCCGGCGCACACTTCGGCCCCGACCAGGACGAGTTTCTTGAGGTGGGGGTGACCCCCGTGCCGTCGGTCCGGGTCCGGCCGCCCCGGGTCCGGGAGGCGAAGGCGCACATGGAGTGCGAGGTCGCCGGTATCCACCCGGTCGGCAACGGCAACCTGGTGCTGGGCCGGGTCGTGCACGTGCACGTGGAGCCGGGCGTGTGGCGCGACGGCCGGGTCGACAGCACGCTGATGGATCCGGTGCTGCGGCTCTCCCGCTGCTACGGCCGGCTCAGCCCGGAGGTCACCGCGGAGGAGGAGCCCGCCCCGCACGTGTTCACCTGACCGTACGACGAAGGTGGGGTGGTCACCGAGGTGACCACCCCACCTTTTCGCGTGTGTGGTGCCGTCAGTCGGCCGGACCGGCCGGGGCCGGGGCCGGGCTGACCGGTGCCGGCGGCGCCGGCTGGCGGGGCAGGGCCAGCACGCAGATCGCCACGAGGGCGGGCAGCACCAGCGCGGACAGGAAGCCGGTCCGGTAGCCGGCCATGGCCGCCTCCGCCGACTCCGGCCCGCCGTTGGCCACGATCACCCGTACGACGATCAGGTTGAGGACGGCCAGCACGACGACGCCACCCATCTGCTGCGCCGTGGAGAGCAGCCCGGAGGCGAGACCCTGCTGCTCGTTGGCGACCCCGGTGGTCGCGACGAACATCGCCGGCGCGAAGCCGAGGCCGCCGCCGATGCCGAAGACGACCAGGCCGGGTACGACGTTCAGCAGGAAGCTGCCGTCGGCGGGGGCACTGGCCAGCAGGAGCATGCCGAGCGCGTTCAGTGCCGCGGACACCAGCAGGACGGCCTTCACCCCGAACTTCGCGACGGCGGCGCCCGACTTCAGCGCCACGATCGTGATGACCGCCGAGACGGGTGCGAACGACAGGCCGGCCACCAGTGCCGACGCGCCGAGCACCTGTTGCATGACCAGGGCGGCGAAGAACACGGTGCCCATGGTGGCGCCGGCCGAGGCGAAGCAGATGACGTTGCCGAGGCTGACGTGCCGGTTGCTGAAGAGGCCGAGCGGGACGATCGGGTTCGCCACCCGCCGTTCCACGAGCAGGAAGACGACCAGTACGGCGAGCCCGGCGAGCGCGCTCACCGCGACGAACGGGCCGAAGCCGTTGGCGGCCTGCCCGGCCGCGGCGACGAGCAGCACCATGCCGCCGGTGAGCAGGCCGGCGCCGGTCAGGTCGGTGCGGCCCTGGGACTGGCCGGGGCGGTCGGCGGCGACCTGGCGCAGCACGGCGAAGACCACCAGCGCGGCGAACGGCAGGTTGATCAGGAAGATCAGCCGCCACGAGGCCAGGTCGGTGAGGACACCACCGAGCAGCTGCCCGACGACGCCACCGCCGGCGGAGACGGCGCCCCACATGCCCAGTGCCTTGGCCCGGCCGGCGCCCTCGCCGAAGCTCGTCATCACCAGCGACAGCGCGGCGGGCGAGATCATCGCCGCGCCGATGCCCTGCAGCGCCCGGGAGACGAAGAGCGTCCAGCCGTTGACGGCGATGCCGCAGCCGAGCGAGCCGAGGGCGAACACCGCGAGGCCGATCAGCACCATCCGCCGGGCACCGAGGAGGTCGGCGAGCCGCCCGGCGACGACCAGGAAGCCGCCGAAGGTCAGCGAGTAGGCGGTGCCGATCCACATCAGGTCGCCGGGGGCGATGCCGAGGTCGCCCTGGACGGTGGGCATGGCCACCGCGACCACGGCGACGTCGAGGATGAGCATGAACTGGGCCAGGCAGAGCACCCAGAGCAGCAGCCCGCCGCCGCCGCCAGAATCGGTGTCGGTTGCCCCGGACGGTGCGGTGCCACCCGTGGGGGGTTTGGTGACCTCTGCGCTCATCGGTAGTCCTCCGGATCGACGTCCTTGCGACCGTTCTCGAAGACGTCGACGCGGTACTTCCCCCAGTCGGGGCGGGACCCGTCGACGTCGGTGAACCCGTATTCGTTGGCGAGCTGCCACGAGGACAGCACCTGCCCGTTCCACCGGGCGACCTTCTCGTCGCCGGCCAGTGCGGCCACCGCCCGGCCGACGTAGTGCGGGGTCTCGGAGATGGCGAAGTGGGGGTCCTTCCTCGCCGCGTCCCGCCAGTTGCCCTCGGCGACGCCGAAACCCTCGAGCATCGCCTCGGAGCGCAGGAAGCCGGGCGTCAGCGAGACCGCGGTGACCCCGTGCTTGCCGAGGTCCTCGCCCAGCACCTTGCCGAGACGGCGGACGCTGGCCTTGACCACGTCGTAGAACAGCGAGCCGTAGTAGTCCTCACGGTCGCCGTCGGTGATCTCGACGAGGAGTCCGCCCCGGTCGATGAGCAGCGGGACGAGGCGGTGCAGCGACACCAGGTGGCTCTGCACGCCGTTGCGCCAGGCGGTCAGCGACCGGTCGAGGTCGTGCTCCCAGAACGGCTTGCCCCACTCGACCAGCGGGTCGCCGCCCCAGACGTCGTTGACCAGGATGTCGAGCCGCCCGTCGACCTCGGACCGGATCCGGTCGCGCAGCGCGTCGACCTCCGCCGGTTCGCAGAAGTCGACGCGGACCGGGATGCCGCGCCCGCCGGCCCGGTCGACCAGTTCGGCGGTCTCCTCGATCGTCTCCGGCCGGTTCATCGCCGACGGCGCCTGCCGGGTCGACCGCCCGGCGACGAACACCGTCGCACCGGCCGCCCCCAACTCCACCGCGATGCCCCGGCCGGCGCCCCTCGTCGCACCCGCGACGACGGCGATCCTGCCCGCCAGCGTCCTGTCCACCAACGACCTGCCCTCCAACGATCGGCACGCCCCCGGCCGGTCGCGCGGGCGGACCACGTGCCGTCCGGCCACCGACCGTCCACCGTGCCCGGTCTGGCCGCGCCCCGTGACGCACCCACGCGGATCGGCCGGACGTGCGCCCGGCGACTTTCTGATCTGCTCCTCAAAGGGGTAGTTAGTCAATCACAGAAATGATTCAGGTAGAACCATGACGTGACGGTCGCCGGACAGATCCAGCCGTTGCCGGCAGCGCGACCGCGGCTGGCCGGGCGAATCGGGACCACCGCGTACGCCGGGACCGGCAGCTACAGGTTTTCGCGGTGAAGATCATGACGGGAACGCCGCCGCCGCCCGGACCAGTTCGTCCGGCACCGGGACCGGCACCGGATGCGGCTCGGCCCGGCGCAGGCAACCGACGGTCTGCCGGCCGACGGCCACCGTCTCGTCACCGCGGCGAAACCTGAAGTCCATCGCGATCCGGTTGCCGCCGGTGTCGCGCAGGGTCATCTGCACCTCCACCAGGTCGAGCCCGAAGCACTCGGCGTAGTAGTCCATCCCGCAGGAGATGGTGACCAGGGCGAGTTCCCCGGACTTCAGCGCGGCCATCACCCCGGGGGCGTGGTCGACCAGGAAGCGTTCCCGGCAGTGCCCCTGCCAGTGCAGGTAGTGGGCGAAGTAGACGTTGCCCACCAGGTTCGTCTCGTCGAGGGTCACCAGGTGCCGGTAGACGTACACGGACATGTCATGTCACCTTCCCTCCACGGCCACCGCGACCGCCGCGATCGCCGGCCGGTCGGCGCCGACCAGCGACATCCGCGCGGTCAGCACCTGCGTGCCGTTCGCCCGCAGTACGACGGTGCCGGGGTCGACCACGATGTCGACGCGCAGCGGCTGGTCGTGCGTACCGCCGGTGAGCTGGCGCAGGGCGGCCCAGGCGGAGGTGACGCGCCCGAGCGCCTGCGCGAAGGGTTCGTCGGCCTTGTCCGCGACGTCCCGGGCGAGCTGGTGCTGCCACCCCTCCCCCTCGCCGGCCGGGGCGTCGTCGGTGGCCGGTACCTCGTCGGTGGCCCACCGCCATTCCAGGCCGACCGGTCCGCCGGCGACCGCGCCGAGCACTCCCGGGACGCCGGCGCCGGACGGTGCCGAGGACAGGTCTACGGTGTCCGCGACCCCGCACTCGATGAGCCGGCGGGCCAGGTACGGGCCGACCGCCGCCACCGGCAGCGGACCGGGCCGGGGCCGGCCCACCGCGCGCAGCCGCAGCCCCTCCCAGGCGGCGACCGCCCGGCCGGCGGCGTCCCGGGCCTCGACGTCGTAGACGTAGTCGTCGGCGGTGTGCCGGCGCTCGACGGCGGTCACCAGGACCGGGCCGTCCGGGCGGTGCCACACGGTGAACCGGTCCACCCCCACCGGCAGCGCCCGCCGGTGCGGTACGCAGGCGAGCAGCACGTGGATGCTGGCGTCGTGCAGGCCGGGGTCGCCGAGCAGCAACTCGTCGCCGTGGAACGCGGAGAACCAGCGGCCCGCCTGGTCGGCGCCCACCCAGGCCCGTACCTCGAACGCGGACAGCCGGTCGTAGCCGACCAGACGGCGGAACCGTCCGCTGTGGAACAGCAGGTCGCCGTAGAAGGGGTGCGGCGCCGCACCGGCCGGTGCCGGCCCGACCTCGGCGTCGGGCGGCGCGGCCGGCGGCAGCGGGTCGACGGTTCCCCGGAAGCGGTCGGCGGCGAAGCCGTCGCTGTCGTCGCGCAGTGTCACGGTGACGGCGTCGGGGTTCGTCGCCGCGCCGACGGCCGAGCAGCGCAGTGCCCGCTCCGCCCGCTCCGGAACGGTGATCGGGGCGGCGAACTCCGCGTCGCACACCGACCAGACCGGCCGCGGCCCCCGCAGCGACCGGGCGCTCTGCGCCATCGCCTCGAGGCCGAGCACGGCCGGGAAGACCGCCGTACCGTCCAGCCGGTGGTCGTCGAGGTAGGGGTCGGCGCCGAGCGAGAGCGAGTTCTCCAGCACCACCTCCACCCCGGGCAGCAGGTCGCGGCGGCTCTCGGCGAACCGGAGCGCGGGCACCTCGACGGTCGCGGTGGCGAACGTCGGCATCGCCGGGAACCGGCTGGTGACCGTCACCGTGACCGGGGCGCCGGGATCGCCGACCAGGTCGAGCAGAACGGCGCAGCCGTCGGCCGGGAGGATGGGCGCCACGCCCCGCCGGGCGAGGCTGTCGACGGCGCCCAGCCGGACCCCCATGCCGAGGTCCGACCAGACCGACCACTCCAGCACCAGGGCGCGGCGGTCCGGGTGCGCGGCGGCCCACCGCTCGACGAGCAGCCGCATCCAGTCGTTGGCGACGCAGTACTCCGGCTGCCCGGTCAGCCCGCACCGGCCGATGATCGAGCCGAAGCCGACGACCAGCCGCAGGTCGGGGCCGGCGGCGTCGAGCAGGTGCCGCAGGCCGTCGACCTTGGGGCGCAGCACCCGGTGCAGCGACGCCGCGTCCACGTCCGGCATCGGGCGGGGCTCGTTGATCCCGGCGCCGTGCACGATGCCGGCGACGACCCCGTCGGCCGCCGCCGCGGCCAGCGTCCGCCGTACCTGGTCGGCGTCGGTGACGTCGCAACTGACGTACGTCGCCGGGGCGCGGCGGCGCAGGCGGTCCAGGCCGGCCACGACGGCCGGGGCGTCGGCGGCGGTGCGGCCGAGCACGAGCAGCCGGCAGCCGCTGCGTTCGGCCAGCACCGACGCGGCCTCGGCGGTGATGCCGTCGACCCCGCCGGTGACCAGCAGCACGTCGCCGGGGCGCAGCGGCGCGTCGCCGCCCTCGCCGGTGGCCCGGACCGAGGTCTCGACCCGGTGCCGGCTCCCGTCGGACCCGATCCGCAGTTCCTGGTAGCCGTCGGCGACCAGGTCGGGCAGGTCGTCGGGCCGGGCGTCGGCCGGCAGCTCGACCACGGTGGCGTGGCATCCGTACTCGGCGACCGCGCTGCGGGCGACGGCCGCGGCGGCGGGATGGCCGTGGTGCGTCACGAGCAGCCGTTCCGGCCGCTCCCGGCCGATCCGGGCCAGTAGTTCGGCGACCGGCCCGGCCAGGTGGTCGCTCGGCACGCCGGGATCGACCTCGGGCAGCGCCACGGCCAGCCCGGTCGCCGGTACGTCGTCCGGCGCGGCCAGCCGCTCGGCCAGCCAGTGCCCGTCCGGCGCGACGACCCGCCAGGCGACGGTGGGCGCGGGCCGGTCCGGCGTCCGGTGTTCGACGAGGCGGTGGGCGAAGACCCGGGGGCCGGGCGGCGGCTCCGGCGGGGCGTCGGGCGCCGCCACGGGCGCTGCCGGCCGGTCGGCGCTGGCGAGCACCTCCGCCGCCTGCGCGACGGTGGCGCCGGCCAGCAGCACCGGGGTGAGCTTCACGTCGCGGCCGAGCATCCGGGCCACCTCGCTCACCGTGTGCACCACCTGCAGTGAGCTGAGGTGCAGGTCGCCGAGGAGGTCGGCGGTCGGCCGGATGGCGGCGACCGGCAACTCCAGCGTACGGGCGAGGTGTTCGCGCAGGACGGCCAGCGGCTCGCCGCCGGTGGTGACCGGTGCGGCGGCCTCGGCGACGGGCGCGGCGGCCGGCGCGGACGCGACGGCGCGGGCCGGTGGGCGTACGTCGGCGACCTCGTCGACCGGCAGCGTCTCGCACGGGTTGGTGAGCAGTTCGACCGGCTGCCCGGCGGTCATCAGCCGGTAGCCCCGGCCGGCGAAGTACGGGCCGAGGTCGGCGGCGCCGGCGGCGGCGAGTACGGCGGTCGCCATGGCGTGCTGGCGCTGCCCGCCGCCGCAGTCGAGGCTGACGGCCGGCAGCGGCACCCCGCAGTCGGGGGCCAGCCGGGTCAGGATGGTGCCCGGTCCGGTCTCGACGAGCAGGTCGCACCGGCCGGCCAGGTCCCGCACCGCGGCCAGGAAGTCGACCGGCCGGGTCAGCTGCTCCACCAGCAGGGCGGCGAGGTCGGTGGCCGGGGTGAGCGGGGCGCCGGTGGTGGTGGACACCACCGTCGCGCGTGGCTCGCCGAAGGTGAAGCCGCTGAGCGCGAACCGGAGCGGGTCGGCGACCGGTTCCATGGCCGGGCTGTGGAAGCCGTGCGAGACGGCGAGTTCGACGCCGGTGACGCCCGCGGCGGCGGCCCGGCGCAGCACCTCGCGCACCCGCGGGACCGGGCCGGCGACCGTCGTCTGGTGGGCGCCGTTGCGGCCGGAGACGACCACGCCGGTGCCGTCGAGCAGGGCGGCGGCCCGGTCGGCGTCGGTGGCCAGGTTGGCCATGCCGGTGCCGGGCCGGCCGTAGTCGGCCATCAGCCGCCCGCGTACGGCGGCGAGCCGCAGCCCGTCGACCGGGTCGAGGGCACCGGCGTGGACCAGTGCGGTGATCTCGCCGAGGCTGTGCCCGACGGCGGCGACCGGCCGGCAGCCGAGCGCGTGCAGCCAGGCCAGGCCGGCGAGGCTCTGCCGGACGATCGCCGGCTGGGCCACCTGGGTCGCGGCGTCGCCGTCGCGCAGCCCGACCCCGTCGGGGACCACCGGCACGCCGGGCCGGTCCAGCCAGTACGGCAGCCGGGCGCGGACCGGCGCGGCCTGGCCGGGGAACAGCAGGCCGACCCGGGCCGGCGCGCCGACGCCGACCGCGCACCCGGCCCGCTCGTCGATGCCGACCGCGACGGGTTCGGCCAGGAGTTCCCGGGCCCGGCGGGCGGCGGCGGCGAGCTGGTCGGGCCGGGCGGCGACCAGTGCCGCGCGGGCCGGGCCGTGGTCGCCGGTGTGGTGGCAGGTGGCGGCCAGGTCGTGCAGTTCGGCGACGCTGAGCCGGTCGGCCTGGGCGGCCAGCAGGTCGAGCCGGTCGGCGAGGTCGGCCCGGTCGCGGCCGTGCAGCAGCACGATGTCGTACTCCGGCACCGGGGCCGCCCAGCGGGCGACGGCGGGTGCCGGCAGCGGGGCGCCGCTGCCGGCTCCGCGCAGGACCAGATGGGTGTTGATCCCGCCGAAGCCCATGGACGAGACGCCGGCGACCGGCTCCGGGTCGGTCCACGGTTGCGGCTCGGCGAGGATCCGGACCGGTACGCCGGGTCCGCGCAGCAGGTCGTGCGGCTCCTCGCAGCCGGTGGTGGGCGGCAGGATCCGGTGGTACGTCGCCAGTGCCGCCTTGATCAGTCCGGCGACGCCGGCGGCGGCCTTGGTGTGGCCGATGTTGGCCTTGATGCTGCCGAAGGCGGCCGGGGTGCCGGCGCGTTCCAGCACCTGGCGCAGCACCCGCATCTCGACCTGGTCGCCGACGGCGGTGCCGGTCCCGTGCCCCTCGATCAGGCCGACCGCGGCCGGGTCGACGCCGGCCATCCGGTAGGCGCGGGCCAGCGCCCGGGTCTGGCCGCTCACCTCGGGCCGGGTGAGGCCGCCGGAGCCGTCGGAGGAGGTGCCCCAGCCGACGATCGTGGCGTACGTGCGCAGGCCGAGCCGGTCGGCGTGGGAGGCCCGCATCAGCGCGACCATCCCGCAGCCCTCGCCGGGCAGGAATCCGGTCGGGTTGGCGTCGTAGACCCGCATCTCGTCGACGGCGAGCGCGCCGACCCGGGCGAAGCCGACGAGTTCGAGCGGGTCGAGGCTGAGGTCGACGCCGCCGGCGATGGCCAGGTCGAGTTCGTGGTCGCGCAGGGCCCGGCAGGCGGTCATGACCGCGAGCAGGCTGGACGAGCAGGCACCGTCGACGGTGTAGCCGGTGCCGTGGAAGTCGAAGTGGTTGCAGATCCGGCCGGCGATGGTGTTGGACAGGGCGCCGGCCAGGGTCTCGTCGTTGGGCGCGGCGAAGGCGTCGCCGACGAGTTGTTCGAGTTCGCCGAGGGTGGCGGTGACCCGGTCGGGTTCGATCCCGCTGCGGCGCATGGCCAGGGCGCTGGCGTCGCGCAGGAATGGCAGCCGGGCGCGTACCGTGGCGGCCCGGCTGAACTCCCCGGTCAGCGAGTTGCCGAGCACGACCCCGACCAGGTCGCGGTCGACCCCGGCCCGGTCGAGGTCGGGTCCGGACAGGCCGGCGTCGGAGAGCACCTCGGCGGCGGTCTGGAGGGCCAGCCAGTGGCTGAGGTCCGCCGACCGGTACAGCGGTCCGGGAATCCCGAACCGCTGCCGGTCGAACGACCAGTCCCGCAGGAGACCGGCGTGGGTCACGTACGTCGTGTCCGCCTCGTCCGGGGTGCCCCGGTAGCCGGCACCGAGCCGCTGTTCCGGCAGTCGCCGGAAGGCTCGGCGCCGGCCGAGGACGGTCTGCCACAACTGTCCGGCGTCGGTGGCGTCGGGGTAGTGGCAGGCCATCCCCACGATGGCGATCGGTTCGGTACTCATTTCGGCGGTCCGGCCACTGTCTTCGCGGGCTCGGCCACCGGGGCGGCGGGGGTGGTGCCGGCCGTGGCGGTGGCGGTTGCGGCCGTGGCGGCCTCGGCCGCCCGCCGGTTGGACTCCCGGCGGGCCGGACTGAACAGGAGGATCAGGCCGCGCAGGATGCAGGTGATGACGAGGGCGAAGAAGAGTCCGAAGGAGACCTCGGCGAGGACCAGGATCGAGTAGGTCGCGGCGGCGGTCAGCCCGAAGATCACCTGGCCGCGCCGGGATCTGGGCGTGGTGCCCGGGTCGGTGATCATGTAGTTGGTGAACAGGATGAAGGCGAAGCCGGTCATCGGCAGCAGCGCGCCGACCAGCGAGTGGTCGAGAAACAGCCAGCGCAGGAACGCCTGGGCCGCGAAGCCGAGGACCCAGGCCATGATCAGCGGGATCTTCTTGGTCAGCCCGGCGTTGAGCATCGTCCCGGCGCCGAGCACCGCGAGCGGGAGCAGCCAGTCCAGCGTGTCGGAGATGTTGTTGGTGAAGTGGTACGGCGGGGCGATGCCGACCCACGGGAAGACCACCAGGGTCAGCGCGATACCGGCGTTGGACGGGTTGAGCATGTGCCGCAGCCGGCCGTTCTCGCGCAGCCGGATGACGTACTTGCTGGCGTTGGCGGCGGTGACCGCGAACAGGTAGGGCCAGATCGACTCGTGGCCCCACAGCAGCATGGCGCAGGCGAGCCCGGCGATGTGCGCCGGCAGCAGGAACGTCACCAGGTTGCCGGTGCCGCCGGTGAACTCCGGCACCCGGCCGTGTGCCCTGCTGTCGACCCATTCCATCAGCAGGGCGGTCGTGTAGCTGCCGAGCAGCGCGAGGATCGGGGTGATCGGCGACTGCTCGAAGCCGAGGAAGAGGTGCCCGACGATGTTGAACACGGTGATGGAGAGCGCGAACCGCTGCAGCGCCTTGACCCGGGGCGGGGTCGGTGGCTTGGCCGCCGCGGCGGCGGGTTCGGTGGTGGTGCCGCCGACCGGCTCCGGCCTGTCGGCCGGCGTACTGGTGGGGGGTGCGGCCGTCGTCGTCATCGCAGTTCCGCCGTTCCGTTCGGGGTGAGCAGAATCGTGTGCCGGCCGGCGGTCAGCTGGACGTCGGCCCGGTGCACCGTGGTGCCGGCCCGCCAGGTGATGGTCGCCCGGGTCGCGCCGGTCGACGGCAGGGCCATGGAGACCTCGGCGGCGGAGACGCCGGCGTGCCCGTTGGCCGGGAAGAACTGGGTCCGGCGGACGCCCTCCGGGTCGTGCACCTCGATCTTGGCGCCGATCGCCGGGCGGGTGCCGGCACCGGCCGGCATCTCCAGCCGCAGGAACGCGCCCGGCCCGGCCGGCCCCTCGTTGATCAGGACCCGGGAGTCCTCCCACTGGTTGGCCACCAGCATGTCGAGCTTGCCGTCGCCGTTGACGTCGCCGAACGCGAATCCCCGGGACACGTCCTGCGCGCCGAGGCCCACATCCTTGGCCAGGTCGGTGTAGCGGCCGTCGGACCCGCGTACCCAGAAGGGGTTGTGCTGGTGCCCGGACAGGTCGTCGCCGGGGCCGAACACCGGCCAGGACACCGGGAAACGGGTCAGGCCGTCGTTGCCCATCGCCAGTTCCTGCAGCAGCGGCCAGCGGTTGACCTCGCCCTTGATGAAGCCGGTCGCCTGGACCAGTTCGTCGACGCCGTCGTTGTCGAAGTCGCCGGACTTGACGTCCCAGCCCCAGCCGGACCGGGACAGGCCGAGCCGTTCGCTGTCGTTGCGGAACGGCACCTTGCCGCGCAGCAGGTCCTCACCCTTGCCGTCGGGCACGAAGGCGAAGTTGCTCTCGTGCAGTCCGAAGGGGTGGGTGATGTTGCTGACGACCATCATCGGCAGTTCGCTGCCCCGGTCGTAGGTGTAGGTGATGCCCATGCCCTTGAAGGAGTCCCGGCCGAGCACCAGCGACTTCGGGGTGACCATGTCCCGGTCGCCGATCACGGCCTCGAACCGGGCCTTGCCGGGCGTGGAGTGGTTGACCAGCAGGTGGTCGGGGCCGAAGTCGTTGGCGAGGTAGGCCTCCGGCAGGTGGTCGCCGGTGAGGTCCTGGAAGCCGATCGCAAGGGTCCACGAGGTGCCGGCCCGCTCCGGGATGGCGGTGGAGGCGTCGGTCAGCACGGGCAGGGTGTCCGGCTGGCCGGTCGGCCGGGCCAGGAAAAGACGGTTCATGCCGGCGTTCGCGGCCAGCGCCATCGAGTCCTGCATCGCGATGCGGGCCTCGTTGGTGATGGCGGGGTCGAGGACCTTGCCCTCGTCCGGGAAGTAGTTGGCCACCATCACGTCGAGGTGGCCGTCCCCGTCGACGTCGGCGACGTTGAGGCCGGTGGAGTTCCAGACCTGCATCGGTACGACCATCTCGACGGCCCGGAAGGTGGCCGCGGTCGGGGTCGTGGCGGGGCCGGCCGTGTTGACGAACAGCACCGGCGTGCGGCCCCAGTAGTAGACGATGATGTCCTGGTCGCCGTCCTCGTCGAGGTCCGCCGGCACGCAGCCCATCGGCGCCATCGTGGCGTCGTACGGCAGCCCGGTCGGGAGCAGTTCGACCGGGGCGTACGCCGGCCCGCCCGCGCCGGGCACCGGCCGCACCGTGACCGAGTCGTCGCGGGGGTCGACCAGGCAGGCGTCGGTGGCCCGGCCCTGCCCGGTCAGGTCGACCAGGCCGACGGCCGCGCCGACGGCCGAGATCCAGGCCCGCAGCCCCCACAACGCGGGCGCGACCGGCCGCATGTACCGCGCGTCGGGCGGGGTGGAGTTGAGGTTCTGTACGGCGAACCCGAAGCGCTCCACCGTCCGGGCGCGTTCGGCGTCACCGAGCGCTGGTCGGCTGACCAGCAACCCGAGCGCGACGCACAGCACCACCCCCAACACCGGGGCAAGCGCAAGCCGTAGGGCTTTCGGCATGTCTGTCTACCTCCTCGAGGGCAGCACCGGATGTCAGAAGCGCGCGTCGCAGCGGCGGCGCAGCCTGGCCCGCCACTCCATGTACGCGGGCAGTTCCGTCGACGTCAGCAGGTCTTCGGCGTCGGTGTCGGTCCAGCCGGCGGCGGTCTCCGCCGAGACGCCGACCAGGCGCTGGCAGGCCAGCGTGGTGTGCGCGGGAACGATGCCGGCGCGGACCCGGGCGCCGGCGGCGAAGGTGACGCCCTGGCGCAGGTGCGCGGCGTGCACGCCGGCGTGGACCGGCAGCCGGTCCATCTCCTCTTCACTGACCCCGCCGGCGTAGCCGCAGGCCAGCCCGACGCCGCTCCACAGCGGAGCGCGGGCGGCGAACGGCTGCCGTTCGATCGCGGCGGCGATGCCGTCGACGTCGGCGGACTCGAGGAACCACAGCGCCCGCCCGCAGCCGGCGACGACGGCCTCCCAGCGCTCGCCGCTGTGGCGCGCGCAGCGCCGGGTCAGCGCCGCCGGCCCGCCGAAGAACGTCTCGGCGAAGCCGGCGCCGTCGAGCGCCAGCCAGCGCAGCAGCGGGGCCACCGGCAGCCTGGGCAGCGGCAGCCGCATCGGCGCGAAGGTCCAGCCGGCGCCGACGTGGATCAGGTGGGTGTAGCCGTCGCCGGGGCCGGCGAGCAGCCGGCTCAGGGCCTGCCGGCGGGCCGGTACGACGTCGAGCATGGAGGCGAACATCGCGGCGCCCTCGTACGCGAACCCGCGTTCCTCGGCGGTGACCGCCGCGAGCGGGCCGTGCAGATCACCGCGGTTGCGGGCGGCGAGGTTGAAGCCGGTGAGGAAGCTGCGGGCGTGCCGTTCGAGCAGCGCGCGGGATTCCGGGCGGGTGCACCGGAAGCCGCGGTGCGCGAAGTCGGCCATGCGCATCGGCAATGGCCAGGACTGCACGGGAAACGCGCCGAGATCATTGGACGCAGGCTTGTTGGCTTTCTGCAACACGTGGTCCTCCAGTGTGAGCCAACCACTGCCAATTGATTATCATCGAATATTGGCAGCAGTCAAGTTTCATTGACAGCTTCTGTCAACTCGGTCCGCACGCCGCTCCACAACTCGGCTGTGAGCAGGCATTACAGGTCAGCTCACCCGGCTGGCCAGGGCCGCCATCGCAGCCACCGCCGAATCAATTTCGTCATAAGTGTTGTAAAGGTGCGGCGAAACGCGTATTGCGAATCGCATACCTGAATTGTTCGGCGTAGCGAAACCGGTCACCGAGGTCACGATCCGGTATTCGTCGCGCAGCCGGGCGGCGAACTCGCCGTACCGCGCCATTTCCGCGGGCCCGTCAGCGGCCTCGGGAAACGGTGTGAAGGCGATCATCCCGCAGCGCAGCCGGGCGTCCTCGACCGAGTTGTAGAGCGCCGCCGTACCGAAGTGCTCGGCGACACCGGACAGCAGCCGGTCGCCGAGCGCACGGACGTACCGGCCGATCTCGGCCCGCCCGATCCGGTCCCAGAGCTGACACGACAACCGCAGGGCGGCCGCCCGCGACAGGTCGACGGTGTCGGCGCGCTGCATCAGGTCGGCCAGGTCGTACGCGGGCTCGGTTGTGGTGGTGCGCGGCGGCAGGCCACCCTGTGCCGGGTACGCCAGCGACGGCGCCGGCCAGAAGGCCGGCAGCGGAAGCGGGTTGTGCCGGGGCAGCACCCGGTTGCGGGCGTAGACGAAGGCGGTGCCCTGCGGGCCGCACTGGAACTTCGCCCCCGACCCGGTCAGGAAGTCCACCCCGAGCGCGTGCAGGTCGAGTTCGAGCTGCCCGGCCAGTTGCGCACCGTCGACCACCGACACCAGGCCGTGCCGGTGGGCGAGTTCGGCCAGCAGCCGGCTGGGGAAGACGGTCCCGGTGGTCAGGCTCACCGCCGGCCACTGGAGGACCCGGGTACGTGGCCCGATGGCGGCCGCGAAGGCGGCGACGATGTCCTCGGCCCGCTGCTCCGGCCCGACCCGCAGCGCGGCCCGGCGGACCACCACGCCACGCCGGTTGACCAGCGCGTTGAGCGGGGTACGGATGGTGAAGCACTCGTGGTCGGTGCTGACTATCTCGTCGCCCTCGGCCAGCTCCAGTCCGTTGAGGACCCTCGTGTTGGCGTCGATGGCGCTGCCGGCGACACAGATCTCGTCCGGCGCGCAGCCGTAGCCGCCGGCCAGGACGGTCCGCACGTCGACCAGGGCGCTGTCGTCGTACGGGTCGCGCGGGACGCGGGCGAGTTCCCGGTCGGCGACCCCCAGCCGGTCCAGGGCCGCCCGGGGCGGTGAGCCCACGGTGGCCGTGTCGAGGTGGACGGTCGACGGGTCGAGCAGGAACAGCTCGCGAATCCGGCGCCAGACCGTGGGGTCGTCCAGCGATCCGCCGGTCCCCTCCGGCACCCGGTGCTCCGTACCGGCCGTGTCTGTGGTCACCTCGACGTCCTCCTTCGTCCCGCCGGGACGGCCGGTCAGCCGGCCCGGATCGCGCTGAGCAGGTCCTCCAGCAGGTCCGCCGGGTCCTCGATGCCGACGGAGAGGCGGATCAGGTCGTCGGTCACGCCGGACCGCAACCGGACCTCGCGGGGAATCGGCCGGTGGGTCATCAGCGCCGGGCACTCGATCAGCGACCGCACGCCGCCGAGGCTGACCGCGCAGGCGAACAGCCCGGTACGGGTCATCAGCTTCTCCGGGTCGGCGCGGTACTCGAAACTGATCATCGAGCCGGGGCCGGCCATCTGCCGGCGGGCGACGTCGTGACCGGGGTGGTCGGAGAGCCCCGGGTAGTGCACCCGGCCGACGAGCGGCTCCCGGGTGAGCGCCTCGGCGATCACCCGCGCGGTCCGGGCCTGCCGCTCGACCCGCAGCGAGAGCGTCTTCAGGCCGCGGTGGACCAGGTAGCAGTCCAGCCCGCCGGGCACGTTCCCGGCGGTGGTGCGGTGTTCGACGAAGGCCGCGTGCAGCGCCGGGTCGGCGCAGACCAGGGCGCCGCCGATCACGTCGAGGTGGCCGGCGATGGACTTGGTGGTGCTGTAGACGCTGACGTCGGCACCGAAGCGCAGCGGCTGCTGCCCCGCCGGGCTGCACACGGTGTTGTCGACCACGACGAGCGCGTCCCGCCGGTGGGCCCGGGCCGACACGTCGGCCAGGTCGGCGATCTTCAGCAGCGGGTTGGTCGGCGACTCGACCCACACCATCGCCAGGTCGGGAAACCGGTCGGGGTCGGACAGCGCCGCCACGACCGTCGGATCGGTCAGGTCGGCGTGCTCGACGTGTATGCCGTACCGGCGCAGGGTCTGCATGAGCGACCAGGTGCCGCCGTACACGTCGTCGGAGGCGACCAGGCGCTGGCCGGGCCGCAGCAGCGAGAGCACGGTCGCGGTGGCCGCCTGGCCGGAGGAGTAGACACTGGCGTGCTCGACGTCCTCCAGCGAGGCGAGCGCCGCCTCCAGGGCCTCCCGGGTCGGGTTCTCGCCCCGCCCGTAGAAGTAGCGGGGCGTGCCCTGCGCCGACCGCTCGTACGTCGTCGCCAGGTGCAGCGGCGGGACCACGTCCCCGGTTCCGGGGGTCGGGGTCTGGCCGACGTGCACCAGCCGGGTGTCGAACCTCATCCGCCCGCCCCCGGCGCGACGGCCCGCACGCAGTACGCCGTCGACGGCAACTCGACCCGGCCGTCCCCGTTCACGAACCGCCGCGCGGCCCGCCCGACCGCCGCCCACACCGCCGGGTCGTCGACCGATCCGCGGTGCTCCTGGATCACCTGGCGCATCCGGGGCGGCAGCACGTCGCGGGTGAACCGGACGAAGTCGTCGACCGAGTCGAGCACGAACGGCACGACCTGCTCGTGCACCGTGACGTCGCGCAGCCCGGCGGCGGTGAACTCCGCCACCACCTGCTCCGGGTCGGCCATCGTGAACGGGCCGGGTCCCGGTGGTGGCGGCGCCAGCGCGAGTTCGGCGGAGACGACCGCGAAACCCAGACTGATCATGGGTACGGCCGGCGGTGGTCCCCACACGGCGGCGGCCAGTACACCACCGGGCACCAGCAGTCGCCGCACCTTGGCGAGGTTGTCGACCCGGTCGGCGGCGAACATCAGCGACCAGCGGGCCAGTACGGTGTCGAACCGCTGGTCGGCGAGTTCCGGCGCGGCGACGTCGCCGACCACGAAGTCCACCCCGAGCCCGGCGCACCGCTCCCGGGCCGCCTCGATCATCACGGGCGAGGGGTCGACGCCGACCACCCGACCGTCCGGTGCGACGAGCCCGGCGGCGGTACGCGCCGGTTCGCCCGCCCCGGTGCCCAGGTCCAGCACCCGCCGGCCGGACGCCACCCCGCCGAGCGCGACCAGCCGGTCGGTCACCACGGCGGCGCCCCGCTCGAACGGCACCGTCCAGGTCCGCCAGCCGGCGGCGACCGCGTCCCAGTTGGCCCGCTGCTGGCGCAGTACGGCCGCCGTCTCCAGTGCCGAAACCATGGCCGCTAGCTCCTCTCGTCGCGGTTCACAGGAACCGGGTGGTGGGCTGCTCGGTGGTCCAGAAGCCGGGGCGTACGGTGCCGAGCGCCTCGATCACGCGCTCGACCTCCGACCAGGTGTTGTAGGCGGCGAACGACACCCGCACCGTGCCGACCAGGCCCAGGCTGTCCAGGAAGGTGCTGGCGCAGTGCACGCCGCAGCGCACCGCGATCTCGTGCTGGTCGAGGTGGCCGCCGACGTCGTACGGGTGCAGCCCGTCCACCGCGAAGGAGACGATGCCGCTCGGGTCGAGCCCGGGGTCGCCGATGATCCGTACCCGGTCCAGCCGGCCCAGTTCGCGGACCGCGCCGCGCACCAGGTCGGCGTCGTGGGCGCGCAGCGCGTCCCAGCCGATGCCGTCGACGTAGCGCAGCGCGGCGGCGAGCCCGATCGCGCCGGCGACGTCCGGCGTGCCGGCCTCCATCCGGCTGGGCAGTGGCTGGTAGGCGACCGGCTCCTCGAACGAGACGCCCTTCACCGTGCCGCCGCCGACCTGGTACGGCCCCATCGTGGCGAACAGTTCGCGCCGGCCGTAGAGGATGCCGATACCCATCGGGCCGTAGACCTTGTGGCCGGAGAAGCAGTAGAAGTCGGCGTCGAGGTCGCGTACGTCGACCGGGCGGTGCGGGACCGCCTGCGCCCCGTCGACGACGGTCACCACGTCGTGCCGGTGGGCGGCGGCGATCATCTCCCGGACCGGGTTGACGGTGCCGAGCACGTTGGACACGTGGGAGAAGGCCGCGATCCGCACCCGCGGGCCCAGCGCCGCGGCGAAGTCGGCCGTCTCCACCACGCCAGCCGCGTTCACCGGCACGACGACGAGTTCGGCGCCGGCCTGCTCGCACAGCCGCCGCCACGGCAGCAGGTTGCTGTTGTGCTCCATCGCGGTCACCACGATCTGGTCGCCCGCGCCGACGAGCCGCCGGCCGAGCGTCTCGGCCACCAGGTTGGTGGCGGCGGTGGTGCCGCTGGTGAAGACGATCTCGTCGGGGTGCTCCGCGCCGATCCAGGCGCGTACGGTCTCCCGGGCCTGCTCGAACAGTTCGGTGGCGGCCAGGCCCAGCCGGTGGTAGCCACGGCCGACGTTGCTGTTGGCGTGGCGGTAGTAGTCGACGATCGCGTCGAGCACGGCGGTGGGCTTCTGGGTCGTGGCGGCGTTGTCCAGGTAGGCGAGCGAGCCGCCCCCTGACTGCAACAGCGGGAAGTCCTGCCTGACCGCCGCGAGCCGCCGGTCGTCCAACCTGGAATCTTGCATCTGGGTCATGCTGGCTCCCGGTAGTGGAACATGCTGACAAACTGGTCGATGTAGCCCTGGGGGAACGGAAACACCTTCTGTTGCGCGTACGGCCGGCTGGCCGGCGACCGGTAGCCGGGTTCGGTGGGTGCGGGCAGCCGCCCCCGCGGGTCGCGCAGGTGCGGGCCGTAGAAGAACCAGCAGAGCTGCCCGACGTGCTCGACGAAGAGCACCGGGTGCAGTTCGGCCGGATACATGTGCAGGTGGCAGTACGTCGCCTTGAACTCGCCGACCGGCCCGAAGCTGTTGCCGAACATGACATGACCGAAGATGTCGTGGACCGCGCGGAAGACGTCGTTGTGGCTGAGCTCGACGCCGTCGATCACCACGCCGGACGGCTCGCGCAGCGGGTGGAACCCGGTCGGCGCGGCCGGCCCGTGCCCGGAGCTGGTGAGGTAGACGTAGAGCACGCCGGTCTCGCGGACGCCGGTGATCAGTTCCCGGGAGCCGTGGTACGGCTGGCCCGGCGCCGACCACGGCCGGACCTCGATGCCGGCGTCGACGATGGCCCGGAACTGGCGCCGGTTCTCGGCCTTCAGTCCTTCGTAGAGTTCGGTCAGCCGCGGATCGAGCCCGAGCATGGGGGCGCGGTCGAAATACTCGGCCACCGCGCGGCAGTAGTCGGCGTCGAGACGTACGGCGACGTCGGCGAGCCGGGCGAGGGCGGGGCCGCCCGGGGCGCCGGGGGGCGTACGGCTGTCCACGTAGGTCTGCGCCACGACGGCCAGGTCCACCTCGGCGGGCACGCCGGCGGCGCCGCCGGCCGTGGGCAAGCGGCGTCTGGAGACGGACCCAGCAGCCATGCCCGTAAGTTATGGGACGCCTGATCAGCCGGCCAGACATCCGTTAGCGGGGCGAAAGACGTACGGCGTGGGATGTGTCGCCGGCCCGGGGCCGTACGCCCGGCGACGGTGGCGGGTCGGGTTCCGGTGGCAGAAGAAGGCGGGCAGGTTAACAACCCCGCCATCTCCGGTAGTGAAAAGAACGCTATTGCATATGTTCTGCCGACATAACGGGCACACTGTCTCTTTACTTTGGCATAGCGAACCTCCGGAGACATCGATTAACCTTGACCATGTTCCACCTGGGCCAAGATCGAGTTTTGCATTACGGTGGGGGGCGGGCATGGAAGGCCAGCAGCCGGACGAGCACTCACGATGTCGATCCACCTCGCTCGATAGCGTCGACGGACCGCCCACCGACAGCCCTCCCGCCAGCGAACCGGGGCCCCTGCCGTGGCTGCGCCGCTGCCAGGACCTTCTCGTCACCAAGGCCCGCGGAAACCAGACCAATGCCACCGATCGGCATCGCGACCTGTGCTGGTCGCATGCCAGCGACCTCGGTTCGGCGATGCTGGAATACGCCCGCCACACCGGTGACGACAAGCGTCTCGACAATGCGATCGAACTACTCGAACACGCCTGGTCGCAGACCTCGGTGGGCAGCGCCCCGCGCCAGACGGTGGCCGCCAGGCTGGGTCTGGCCTTCTATACCCGATTCCAGCGCAGCGGTCGCATCGTGGATCTGGACACGATCATCGCCCGGCTCGACGGCGCGGCCGGCGAGCCGTGGAGCGCCGTGGCCGACGCGACCGACGAGCGTCCCGCCGAGCAACTGCTCCCCACGGCGGACCTCGACCCGGCGCTGGCCGGGCAGCCGGCGGCCGGTGTGACCGGCCCGGACCGGGGCGCCGACCACCGTCACTCGATCCGCCGGATCACGCCGGTGCCGCTGCCGCGCTGGTCCGAACTCAGCGCGCAGCTCGCGTTCCGTCAGGCCGCGCCCACCGCCGGATGGCCGATCAACTGAGCACACCCGGCCCGCGACCAACGGCTACCATGCGGTTCCGCAGTGATGACTTGCTGTGATCAACTTGTCAAGTCAGTGATCCTAAGTTGACTTTGCCTGTGATTGAGTATTGAAGGGGCACCTCTGTCCACCCATTGTTCGACTACTATGGGTGCACCATCGGTCCTCTCCACTACTCGTCTCCACCCGCTGTTAACGCATCTCACAGGCTGGCAGTCATGATGGATTCAGGTTCGACCCGGACACCCGACGCGTCCTCACAGCCGCAGTCATTCGGCACCCGGCTGCGGCTGCTACGCCTCGATCGCGGCCTACGTCAGCGCGACCTCGCCGGTGAACACCTATCCGCCAGCTATATCTCTTTTCTTGAGTCCGACCGTCGCGCGCCCACCGAGCGGGTCGTCCGCCAGCTCTCCGAGCGCCTGACCTGTCGCCCTGAGGATCTGTGGATGCCACCCCAAGCCGACCAGCCCACGCCGGGAACCGCCACCGTCGAACTCAAGCTGGCCAGGGTGTCACTTCTCGCCGGAGAGCTGGACCAGGCCCGGACGGCGTACGCCGAGCTGGCCGACGCCCACCCCACCGTCCCGGCGGTGTTCGGCGAGGCGACCCTCGGGCTCGCCCAGGTCGAGGAGGCGGCCGGCCGCTCCACCGAGGCGGCCCGGCACTACGAGACCTGCCTGGCCGCGGAGACCGACACCGGCTACAGCAACCGGCTGTCGGCCGGCCTCGGGCTGTCCCGGTGCCTGGCCCAGCTCGGCCGGGCGGAGCAGGCGCTCGCGGTGGCCCGGTCCACCGCCAACCACATCGAGCAGATCGGCCTCGACCGTTCCGACGTCGGGGTCGAGATCCGCGCGATCATCGCCAGTGTCCAGTGTGAACTCGGTGAGCCCGGGCTCGCCCGCAAGCCCATCGCCGAGGCGCTGGAGATCGTTCCGGAGATCACCGACCGGCACGACCTGATGGCGGTCTACCACCGGGCCAGCGCCACGGCCGCCGAGGCCGGACACCCGGGGCGGGCCATGGAGCTTCTCGGCCGGGCCATCGACGCCAGCCTCGGCCACGACCACCAGCGGATCATCGGGATGCTCCGGGCCCTCTACGGCGGCCTCTTGCTGCGCCAGCCCCCGGTCGACCCGGAGCTGGCCCACGAGATCCTCACCCAGGCCCTGGTCGACCTCGGGTCGACCGGCAGCGTGCTGGAGATCATCCGGTGCCGCAACGACCTGCTCTCGGCACTGATCCTGCTCGACCGCCCCGACGAGGCGGTCAGCGGTGCCCGCGAACTGCTGGACAGCACGGCGGGCCGGTCGACCCCGGAACGGATCGACACGCTGCTGCTGCTGGCCGCCGCCCAGTCCATCCTCGCCGACACCGACGGCGCCCGGACCACCTGCCGGACCGCCCGCGACGAGCTCGAGGAGCTGGCCGACTCGGCACAGACGTCCCGGCTCTGGTCCCAGCTGGGCGAGGCGATGACCCAGGTCGGCGAGACCGATGCGGCGATCGTCGCCTACCGCCGCGCCATCCAGAGCCTCGGTGTCGAGATGACCCCGGCACTGCGGCCGGCCCGCCCCGCCGACGACGACCGCCCCGCTCCCCCGCGCCGGGCGACCCGCACCCCCCGCCAGGACCGTCGGCCCCGCCGGCCGGACCGCTGACGTACCGCGCGCCAGCGGCGGCGTGGGTCGGCCGGTCGGCGGATCAGCCGCCCGCCCGGTCCGCGCCGGCCCCGGCGGCCCGCTCGGTCAACCGGAAGAAGACCGCGTCCAGGCTCGGCTGACGCAGCGCCACGTCCTCCACCACCAGCCCGGCGGCGTCGAGCTGGCGTACGACCACCGGCAGGGTGATCGCACCGGTCGGCACGGCGACCCGCACCGTACGCTGATCATGGTCAATCTCCGGCTCGGCGCTGGCGAAGCCGGCCAGGATGCCGGCGGCGGCGGCCAGTTCGGTGGTTTCCCGGAGCACCACGTCGACCCGGATGCCGATGGCCGACTTCAGCTCCGCCGGGGTGCCCGCGGCGAGTTCCCGGCCCTGGTCGACCACCACGATCTGGTCGGCGAGACTGTCGGCCTCGTCGAGGTACTGCGTGGTCAACAGCACCGACGTGCCGGCCGCGACCAGGTCGGCGATGTGCCGCCACATCTGCCGCCGGCTGCCGGGGTCGAGCCCGGTGGTCGGCTCGTCGAGGAAGAGCACCGGCGGCGCGGTGATCAGGCTGGCCATCAGGTCGAGGCGGCGGCGCATGCCGCCCGAGTAACCCTTCACCGGCCGGTCGGCCTCGCCAGCGAGGTCGAAGCGCGCGAGCAGCTCGGCGGCCCGCGCCTTCGCGGTCCGGTCGTCGAGGTGGTGCAGCCGCCCGAAGACCCACAGGTTCTCCCGGCCGGTCAGGTCGTCGTCCACCGCCGCGTACTGCCCGGCGAGGCCGATGTTGCGACGTACGGTCTCGGCCTCGCGCACCACGTCGTAGCCGGCCACCCGGACCTGGCCGGCGTCCGGCCTGGTCAGCGTGGTCATCACCCGTACGGCGGTGGTCTTGCCGGCGCCGTTGCGGCCGAGGAGCGCGCAGACCGTTCCGGCCGCCACCCGCAGATCCAGCCCGCGCAACGCGTGCGTACGCCGGAATCGCTTGTGCAGCCCCTCGACCTCGATCGCACAGTCGGAGATCAACCAGATCACCCATCCCGCAGCGGGCCGCCAGGGTCGTACACCGCCGGCCGGGGTGCCCGTCACTCCACTGTGCCGCAGCGGTGGCCGGGGACCGACAGACCTGTCAGCCGGCCGAAGGTTCGCTCAGGCGTGGCATCCGCCGCCGGTCGGCTCGGGGTGGCTGGCGTACCAGTCGCCGCGCCCCTGCGGCAGCAGGTCGAGCACCGGCCAGGTCGCGCAGATCGGGTCGAGGCCGCGGGAGTCGCCGCCGTCGCCGGCGTGGTAGGGCGTCGCCTCCGGGTCGGCGGGGTCGGTCAGGTCGGCCGTCCCGTGCCAGTGCACCCGCAGGTCGGCGCCGTCGCGGCGGTAGACGGTGGCCGCCGGCACCATGTCGCCGCCGGGCAGGCGCAGGCCGAGCTGGTCGCTCAGGTCGCCGGGGCGGGTCGAGTAGACCGGCACCCGGTGCCAGCCCCGGGCGTGGGCCAGGGCGGCGAGCCGGTCCGGGGCGGCCGGGGCGAGCACGGCGACGCCGGTGTTCTCGCGCAGGTGCGGCGCCAGCGGGTCGAGCCCGTCGATCCACATCGCACACATCGGGCACGGCTCGGGCCAGTCCTGGTCGAACATCAGGTTGTAGGTGAACAGCGTCGGGTGCCCGTCGAACAGTTCACCCAGCGAGGTCACGGTGCCGTCGAGGGCGGTGAGCGGGGTGTCGGCGGCGACCACCGGACCGGGCGGCAGTGCCCGGCGCAGGGCCGCCACCCGCTCGGTCGCGTCGCGCAGCTCGCGCTCCGCGGTGAGCAGCGCCGCCCGCGCCGTACGGTAGTCCCCGGACACTGCGCGGTTGAGCTGCCCGATGGTCTCGGTCACGGTGTCTCCCCCTCAGCCGTCGGCATGGCCGGTCACCGGCGACCGGCCGGCGCAACCATCGTATAGCGGACGAACCGGCGGGTAGCGCAGCGCGCCGGGGGTGCCACCGGTCCGTCCGTGGCACCCCCGACGTCGACACACTCACTGCACGTGCGGTGGCGGCGATCCCCAGGTGACCACGACCATGACCAGCGTCATGACGATGGTGATCCCGAGTGCGATCGTCCGGACCCGGGAGACCGTACGGGACGGGATCTTCCAGGCGTCGATGGACCACTTGCCGGCGCCGGCCAGCAGGACGGCGAGCCCGCAGGCGAGCACCGCCAGTTCCCACTCGAACCCGCCCGGCATGAAGAAGCCGACCCCGAGCTTGAGCGACGCCGAGGTGGCCATCATGATCACCACGAGCGAGGCGCCGAGCGCGGTGAACACCCCGAGCAGCAGGGCGAGACCGGCGAGCGTCTCGGTCACGGCGAGGATCCAGGCGAACACCGTCGAGGCGCCGCCGAATCCCTTCGGCTCCAGGTATCCGGCCATCTTGGCGGTGTCCCATCCGGTCCACACGCCGAAGAGGTTCTGGAGGCCGTGCAGAAGGTAGGTGCTGCCCACGGCCAGCCGCAGCACGAGCAACGCCGAGGCGACCCAGTTGTCCTGGGTGGTCGCGTCGGCGGGGCCTCGCCGCGCGGTCACGGTCGCGGTTGAACCGGCACTGTCACTGTCCACTTCGCCGCCCCAGTGCCCCGGACGGACCGCATCACTAGTCATGGATTGACGCTAACGACGCCGTACGGCCCTCGGTGCACATCTGTCGGTGCGGCGAAAGCCCCTCGCCCGCCGGCACCCCCGTCGGCCCGGCGGGCGCTGTCCGTACGGCGAAAGATTCCGGTCCCGGACAACGGTTTTTCGTTATAAAGAGGACCGACCAGGGGGGTGAGCCAGATGCAGTCGCTGCACCTCGCCGACGCGGGCGGTGCCCTTCGCTACCACGACCTGCCCGGCACCGGGCCCGCCGGCGTCTACATTCCGGGGCTGGCCTGCTCGGCGTCGGCCGACTTCCCGGAGACCGCGGCGCATCCGGCGATCCGCGACCGGCGGTGGATCCTGGTCGACCCGTTCGGTGTCGGGTTCAGCGACCGGCCGGCCGACTTCTCCTACACGATCGAGGCCCACGCCGCGACCGTCGCCGCCCTGCTCGACCACCTCGGCCTGACCGGCTGCGCGGTGGTCGGCAGCAGCATGGGTGGCGCCGTCGCGATCACCCTGGCCACCGCCCGGCCCGACCTCGTCGGATACCTGCTGCTCGCCGAACCGGCGCTGGACCGGGGGCGCGGCATGCTCAGCCCCTACCTGGCCGACCTCGACGAGGCGGAGTTCGTCGAGCGCGGCCACCGGGAACTGGTCGAGATGCTGGCGAAGGCCGCGGCCGACGGGCACACCGGGGCCGGCAACTTCGCCGCCGCGGTCCGGGCCGCCGCACCGCACGCCATGCACCGCAGCGGCCGCTCGCTGCGGCAACCCCGCGACCCCGGTTTCCGGGACCAGCTCTACCGGCTGCCGATGGGTCGGGCGGTGGTGGTGGGCGCCCGCTCCGGTGTCGACGTCGGCGCCTTCGCGGCGCACGGCATCCCGGCGTACGAGGTGCCCGACGCCGGTCACTCCATGATGGATGAAAACCCGGCCGGCTTCGCCACGGCGCTCGCGGCGGGCCTCGCCGGCTGGCGGTGACCGCGCCACCGACCGATGTGCCCCCGGCGGAAGGAGAGTGCGATGTCGAAGAAGCTCCTGGTTCCGGTGCTCGGCATGCTGGGGCTCACCCAGGTCCGGCACGTGGCCCCGGTCCGCCGAGGCGCGGCGCGCGGCCTGGTCGCCGAGGTCTACCGGCAACTGGAGCGCGACTTCGGGGTGCTGGCGCCGCCGGTCGCGCTGCACGCCCCGGCACCCGAGGTGCTCGCCGCCTGCTGGCTGCTGCTGCGCGAGACCGTGATCGTCGAAGGCGCCGTCGACCGGCTGACCAAGGAGACCATCGCGGCCGCGGTGTCGCGGGCCAACACCTGCCCGTACTGCATCACCGTGCACGACGAGATGTCGCAGAGCCTGGGCCGGCAGGCGATGCTGCCCGGCGCGCGGGCCGGCCGGCCCGACCCACGCCTCGACGCCATCGCGGACTGGGTGACGACGCCGTCCCCCGGGCGGGAGTTGCCCTTCCCGCCCGCACACACGCCGGAGATCGTGGGCAGCGCGGTGCTGATGCACTACCTGAACCGGGTCGTCAACGTGCTGCTGTACTCCATTCCGCTGCCGCCCGGGGTGCCGCGCCAGGCGTTGGGGCCGGTCATGAAGGTGCTCGGCCGGCTGATCGTCGGGCAGGCCCGTCGACCGCACCCCGCCGGCCACTCGCTCGGCCTGCTGCCGGCCGCCGAGCCACCCGCCGACCTGTGGTGGACCGCGCCGAACCCGAACGTCGCCGCGGCGTTCGGCGCCGCCGTCGCCGCCGTCGAGGCCGCCGCCACCCGGTCGGTTCCCGCCCCCGTACGCGAACTCGTGCGGCGTGAACTCGACGCCTGGGACGGCACCGCCCGGCCGCTCGACCCGTCCTGGCTGGCCGGACCGGTGGCCGGGCTGGCGGAGGCCGACCGCCCCGCCGGCCGGCTGGCGATGCTGGTCGCGTTCGCCGCCTACCGGGTGGACCAGCCGGCCGTCGACGCGTTCCGGCGAACCGGTGCCACCGACGCCGACCTGGTCGCGCTCTGCGCGTGGGCGGCGCTGGCCGCCAGCCGCCGGATCGGCGCCCGGCTGGCCGGCCCCCGCGACGGTGCCGGCTTCCCCGGCGAGCCGGCCCGCCACCCCTGAACCGCCCGCCGGGTGGCCCGGCCCGGGCGGCCCGGGCGGGCCGGGCCACCCGCGCCGATCAGCGCAGGCCGTTGCGGATGGCGACCCGGATCAGCGTTTCCGGGTCGTCGGTGATGATCCCGTCGACCCCGAGATCGATCACCCGCTGCATGATCACCGGGTCGTTCACCGTGTACGGCACCACCTTCAGCCCGTCGCGCCGCTGGAGCACCGGCACGTCCGGCCCGTGGTAGTAGGCCGGGTTCTCCCGCAGGTACCAGTCGGCCGAGGCGACCGTGCCCTGCCCCGGGTCGTGCACCTGCCAGTTCGCCGAGACCGTGCCGGCCCCGGCGGCGCGGACCAGCTTGCCCAGGTCACGGTGACGCCACCAGTCCAGGCCACCGGTCCAGGGGCTCCGCACCGACGGGTCGCCGTACACCGTTCGGAGCGAGCACTCGTCGGCGAGGCCGGCGCACTCGGTGGGGCCGTACTGCCAGACCAGGGCGACCGTCTCGATCCGCGGGTTGAGCTTCTTGGCGTGCCGGATGGTCCGCCAGTCGAAGGACTGGATGGTGACCCGGTCGACGAAGCCCGCCTTCTCGACGGCCCGGACCAGCTTCGCCGTGAGGTTGCGGTACGGGGCCGTGTCCGCCACCAGCGGGCTGATCTTGGTTTCGATGTTCAGCCGTACGTCGGGCCGGTCGCTCCCCTTCACCAGCGAGAAGACCTCGTCGAGGGTGGGGATGCGGGCGCCGGGCACCGGCACCTGGGTCGGCTCGGTCGTCTTCGAGCCGCAGTCGATCGTCTTGATCTGCTTCAGCGTCAGTTCCCGGACCGGCTTGCCGACGTACGGGAACTTCGGGTCGCGGGCGCGGACCGGTGCGGTGTCGACGCAGTGCGAGCCGTTGACGGTGCGGTCGTGCGACACCACCAGGTGGCCGTCGGAGGTCACGCCGGTGTCCAGTTCCAGAGTGGAGATGTCCTTGTCGGACAGTGCGTTCGCGAACGCCGGCAGGGTGTTCTCCGGCCGGGTCGCCTTGCCGCCCCGGTGCGCCTGGATGTCGAACGGTGCCGTGTACGCCTTCGGCAGCCGGTAGCCGCGACCGGCGATCAGCCCGCGCAGCCGGTCCGGGTAGTCGGTGATGATCCCGTCCACCCCGTCGTCGATCAGCTTGGCCATCGTCGGTACGTCGTTGACCGTCCACGGCACCACCTTGATGCCGTTGCGGTGGGCGTGGTCGACCATCTCCTTCGTCACGTACGGCCGGTAGCCGGGGTCGGCGACCGAGCCGTTCTGCGGGAACCCGTGCACCGGCGAGAAGGTCTTCACCCCGAAGCTCTTGATCGCCTTGATCGGGTCGCCGCCGAAGTCGTCGATGTCGAGGCCGCCCAGCCACGGCGACCGGCCCGGCTGGCCGGTCTGCAGGAAGTCGTGGTTGGTCAGCGCGACCAGCGGCAGCCGGGGCTCGACCTGGCGCATCCGCATCAGCGCGCCCCAGTCGAAGCTCTGGATGGTGACCTGCTTGAGCAGCCCGGCCGCCCGGATCTCGGCGGCGGTGACCTGGACGAACTGCTCGCGGGGTGCGGTCTCGTGCGGCGCGCCGGCCTCGACCTTGGTCTCGACGTTGAGCGTGACGTCGTCGGCGCCGTACCGCTTGACCAGCGCGAACACGTCGCGCAGCAACGGCATCGTGGAGCCCGGCACGGCGAGCTGGCCGGGATGCTCGGGCAGGGTCCGCGTGCCGCAGTCGAGGGTCCGGACCTGCGCCAGGGTCAGCGTGTTGACGTACTTGCCGACGTAGGGGAACTCGGGGTCGCCCGGGGTGACCGGGGCGGTGTCGACGCACTTGTTGGCCGCGACCCGGCGGTCGTGGGTGACCACGGCCTGGCCGTCCTCGGTGATCTGCACGTCGAGTTCGAGCGTGCTCACCCCGAGGCGGAGCGCGTTGCCGAACGAGGCGAGGCTGCTCTCCACCCGCAGGCCGAGCCCGCCCCGGTGGGCCTGCAGGTCGAACGTCTTGCCCTTGGCGGGGGCGGCGAGGGCCGGGGTGCCGGCCAGCACCGTGGCCGCCACCAGCACCGCCGTGGTGATGCGGCGTGTCTTGCGCACGCTGGTCTCCCTCCGCGGCGGGCGGGTCCCGCCGGTCGGCGGCCAGCATGGTGAGGCCGGGCGGCGCGCAGGCGATCGACTGTCGACATCGGCGTGAACCGATGCCGACCACCTCGCATCGATCGGGCTGGTCAGGCGCCGAACCTTGATGTCCGCAATTGCGGTTCCCGGCTTTCGGTGGACGCGGCGTGGTGCCGGCACGGGGCCGGCACCACGCCCGCCGGTCAGGCGAGGGTCTTGAGGTAGCTGTCGAGGACGGCGTACGACTCGGCGGCGCCGTCCTCCATACCGGAGGCGACCATGCCGTCCCGGTCCTCCTTGTTGGCGAAGCGCGACGTGCTCGTCACCACGGTCTGGCCGCCCCGCTCCTCGAACACCACCGTCTCCTCCAGGATGTGGCCGGCCATCGGCTCGTATTCGAAGGTCTGCACGATCCGCTCGTTCGGAACGATCTCCCGGAACTCGCCACGGAACGCGTGGCTCTCGCCGTCCGGGGTGTGCTCGACGTAGCGGTACCTGCCGCCGACCCGGAAGTCGATCTCGACGTCGAGCGGATTGCCCCGGCCCCACCAGTGCTTCAGGTGCTCTGCCTGGGTGTGTGCGGCGAACACCAGGTCACGCGGGGCGTCGACGGCCCGGCTGAGGGTGATCTCGAGGTCGGACGGGTGCTCGACGCTCAGGTCGTTGGTCATCGCGGTTTCTCCTTCAGTTCACGCAGGTAGTCGTCCAACACGTCGTACCGCCCTTCCCAGTGCCGGCGGTACTGGTCGATCCACTCGGCGACGGAGCGGAGCGGGGTGGGGTCGAGTCGGCAGCGCCGCCACTGTGCCTCTCGGGTCCGCACGATCAGCCCGGCCCGCTCCAGCACGTTCAGGTGCTTGGAGACGGCCTGGAGGCTGACCGGAAACGGCTCCGCCAACTCGTTGACCGTCGCGTCGCCCTCGGCCAGCCGGGCCAGGATCGCCCGGCGGGTCGGGTCGGCGAGCGCGGCGAACACGGTGCTCACCGGATCTGCCGTCATCTCTCCTCTCAACCAATTGGTTGATTAACCAATGAGTTGAATATACAGGTCACGGCAGTGCCGTCAAGCCGAACCTGGGGTTTTCCGCACCCACGCCGGTGTGGTCCGCCCATTCGCCCCGGGCGGTGGACCTCATGGTGGCGGGTCCGACCGGTTCACAGCTTCAGATCATGCTTCAGACCGCGGCGTCATCGCCCGCCAACGACGAATCCGGTGGCCTGGTCGAGGTGATCCTGCCGCTCGCCGGGTTCACCGCGAGCAGGGCGACATGAGCCTGGCCGGCGCGATCCTCCGGACGACGCTCGGCTCGGTGGCGGGTTCGCACGAGCCGGTGTCGATCCGGGCTCAGCCGGTGGCCCGGCCCCGGATCCAGTAGAACTGCGTGAAGCGTTGCCGCCGGTCGAGCCCGAGCCGCTCGGCGAAGACCGGACGCAGCGCCTTCACCAGGTTCTTCTCGCCGGCCGCCCGGGCGTAGACGCCGGCCGGTCCGGAGACGTCGTGGAGCACGAAGTCGAGGGTGAGGGTGGCGTCCGACCTGTCGATGCCGGCGAAGGTGTAGCCGCGCTGCACGAGCGTGCCGTTCCGGTTCGGGATCCACAGTCGGAGCCACAGCGTGGGGAACGGCTCGACCACCTGGAGCTAGATCGAACTCCACCTGTGGGGTGCACCACACTCCAGGCGGCCGAAACATGTCACCCACATCGATGTACGGCCGGCTCCCGCCGCCCCTAACCTCGGCGCATGCCGCGCCCACCGGCCCGGCCCGGAACAGGAGGACCTATGAAGTTCCTCGTCCGCGCCATCACCGCGGCCGCCACGGCGGCCCTGCTCACCGTCGTACCCGCGACCGCCGCCCAGGCCGCCGACCCACCGACCAGACCGCCGGTGCCCGGCTCGCTGAACACCTACAACGTGTCGGCGGTCTACGTCGCCGGGGTCTCGGCCGGCGGCTACATGGCCACCCAACTGCACCTGGCCTACTCGGCCCGGATCAGGGGTGCGGCGATCTTCGCCGCCGGCCCCTACTACTGCGCCCAGTTCAACGCCGCCCAGGCCACGTACGGCTGCATGGACGACCTGTGGCCGACCAACCTGGCGGCGCTGAAGACGTATCCACCGCTGTGGGCCGCGTACGGGTGGATCGATCCGGTCACGAACCTGTCCGGCCGGCCCGTCTACGCCTTCCGCGGCACCGGCGACACGGTGGTGAAGAAGCCGGTCAACGACGCGCTGGTCAACTTCTACCAGCACTTCGGCGCCAGCGTGCAGTACGACACCGGCTCGCCGGCCGGGCACGGATGGGTGACGCCGTACGGGACGGTCGGCTGTTCGGCCACCGCACAGCCGTACCTGAACGACTGCGGCACCGACCCGCAGAACGCCTTCCTGCGCAAACTGCTGGGCTCGGTCAGCCCGCGCAACACCGGCGCGCTCGGCGGGCAGCTCATCAGCTTCAACCAGAGCAGCTTCGCGGTGAACGGCTACGCGCCCGGGCTGAGCATGGGCTCGACCGGGTTCGCGTACGTGCCGGCGTCGTGCGCCGCCGGCCAGTCCTGCCGGCTGCTGGTCGCGCTGCACGGTTGCAAGCAGGGGCACGCCGAGGTGGGCACGGCCTTCGTCGACCGGGCCAACCTCAACCAGTACGCCGACACCAACCGCCTGGTCGTGCTGTACCCGCAGGCGGTCCCGTCGGCGGTCAACCCGAACGGCTGCTGGGACTGGTGGGGATACCTCGGCGCGACCAACTACGCGATCAAGGGCGGAGCCCAGTTGGAGACCATCATGAACATGGTCCGCCGGCTGGACGGCTGACCCGCTTCGCCCGCCGCCCGGCGCCGGGCCGGATCGCGTAACGGCCTCAGCCGCGCCCGCCGGGCGGCGCGGGCGGCCAGGTGGCCGGCGCGGGTGGCGGCGCGGATGCCGAGGGTGGTGCCGGTCCGACGACCTTCGCCACTCCGACGCTGCCGGCCCGGCCGACGGAGGCGGCGCCGGTGGCGCGGCCGTTTCCGGGCCGCGCCGGGCGGACGTCCCGGTCGACCCGGGCGGCTTCGGGGCTCGCCGGGTCGATCCGGGACGCCCCCACGCTGGCCACTCCGACGCTGCCCGTGCCGGACCGGCTGGCCGACGCGAGTTGCTCCCGGCGGCTCCGGGACGGGCGGCGGGCGATCGCGTGGAAGGAGACCACGAACACGGTGGCGAGCACCATCCCCACGGCACCGACGATCAACTGGGTCCGCAGGATGTGGAAGCGGGAGGTGACGACGCCGGCGCCGCTGTCGAGCAACTGGGTGCCGATCGCCTCGCCCGGGCCGGGATCGTAGTCACGCTGCCGCTCGACCACCTCCTCGGCGATGAGCGCGGTGACCGTGTCGACGGTCACCGCCACCTGCTCGGGCGTCGGTGCCGCGACGTCGATGGTGAGCAGGCCGCTGCGGACGGTGTGCCCGACCTCGTAGTCCGGGACGCCACCGGCGGCCTCCACCCGCTGGCGGGCCTGCGGGGCGGTGACGGAAACCTGGACCGCCTGCGCCATGCCGACCTCGCCGAGGCTGAGCCACGGGTTGCCTTCCACGGGGGTGGCGCTCGCCGGGGTCGGCCGGCGGTCGTTGGGGTTCACGGTCGGCGGGATCAGCAGGACGGTGGCGGACGCCTTGTATTCGGGCTGCATGACGAATCCGACCGCCACCGCGGTCAGGATCGCGACGAGGACCGCCGGCACGGAGACGTACCAGCGGCGTACGGCCACCAGCAGGATCTCGAAGAGGTCGATCGCTGGCCCCCAACAATCCGTGCGCCGCCCTGGATGACGACCATCCTAAGGTCGGGAACTCTACTCTCTCGTAAGAAGACAGATGCGCCGGTCCCGACAGGCGGGCGGTGACGATCAGCACGGCACGGATCGGGGAACTCTCCTCTAACCGGAGAGTAGGGTCTGCTCGGGCTCTTCGCGTCGTTCACGATGGCCGCCGCCATCGCGATCGTCCACCCGGTACGCGGCCCACGGCACCACCGTCGAGATCACCGGACTGACCGGGTCGAGCGCCCGGACGCACGCCAATCTGGGCGGTCAACCGAAGGTCGGACACTGATGGACACTAGGTGACATGAGCGAGCGGAGTGAGGGAACCAGCCAGCTCAGTCACCGTCATGCGAACACCGAACGAAGTGAGGGGGGCGCGTGACCGAGCGGAGTGAGGGAACCAGCCAGCTCATGCAGATCGGCGAGGCCGCCGAGCGGGTCGGGTTGAGCATCCGCACCATCCGCCACTACGAGGAGGCCGGGCTGATCGTCCCGTCGGCCCGCAGCGACGGCGGGTTCCGCCTCTACACCCAGCCGGACCTCGACCGCCTCGCCGTGGTCAAGCGGATGAAGCCCCTCGGGTTCACCCTGGAGGAGATGCGCGACCTGCTCGACCTGCTCGACGCGCTGTCCGGCACCGACCCGGGCGACGAGCGGACCGCCCTGCTCGAACGGCTGGCGATGTTCCACCGGGCGGCGATGGCACGCGTGCAGGCGCTACGGGACCAGCTCGCCACCGCCGAGGGCTTCGCCCGCCAGATGCAGGACCAGCTCGACATCCACCGGCGCTGACCGGGCGTAGGTCCGGCGCCCGCCGGGCGGGCTGCCGGGCGCCTCCCAGCGAAGCCGGCTAGGTTCATCCCATGGCGGAGTTGGTGTACCCGCCCGTCATCGCCACCGCAAAGGCGATGTTCCGGGTGTTGGACCTGCGGATCAGGGTAGAGGGCGAGCAGCACATCCCCCGGCAGGGCGGGGCGGTGATCGCGAGCAACCACGTCAGCTACCTGGACTTCATCTTCTGCGGTCTCGGCGCCCAACCGGCCCGCCGGCTGGTGCGGTTCATGGCCAAGAAGTCCGTGTTCGACCACCGGATATCCGGGCCGCTGATGCGTGGCATGCGGCACATCCCGGTCGACCGCAACGCGGGGATCGCCTCCTACCGTGAGGCGCTGGCCAAGTTGAAGGACGGCGAGGTGGTCGGCGTCTTCCCGGAGGCCACGATCAGCCGGTCGTTCACCGTCAAGGAGCTGAAGACCGGGGCCGCGCGGATGGCGCACAGTGCCAAGGTCCCGCTGATCCCGATGGCGATCTGGGGCACCCAGCGGCTGTGGACGAAGGGCCGGCCCCGTACCTTCACCCGCCACGTGCCGATCACGATCCTGATCGGCGAGCCGGTGCCCACGCAGCGTGATCAGGAGGCGGTCACCGCCGAACTGCACACCGCGCTCTCCACGCTGGTCGACCGCGCCCAGCGTGACTATCCGGACCTGCCGTCCGGGCCCGAGGACGGCTGGTGGCAGCCGGCGCATCTGGGTGGCAGCGCCCCGACGCCGCAGGAGGCGGCGGCACTCGACGACGCGGCACCGGCCCGTTGACAGCCGTGGTGCCGCCGGCCGTCCGGCGGCACCACGTCCGTGCGCTCAGTCGTCGCCCTCGGCGGTCCAGGCCAGCGCGGCGGCCCGGATCTCCTCGACCGGTATGTCGCGGTCGTGCCGGGCCACACACCACCGCAGCCCGAAGGGGCAGCGGAACACTCCCATCCGGTCGCCGGAGAACGCGTCGCCGACCGCCGACAGCGGGGTCGCCCCGGCGGACACCGCGCGGGCGAAGACGGTGTCCGGGTCCTCGACCCAGTACGTCAACGTGAAAGCGTTGCCCTGCTCCGGCGGTCCGACCAGGCCGAGGTCGGGCATCGGGGCACCCAACTGGAAGACCGAGTCGCCGAGCCGCACCTCCGCGTGGATGATCTCGCCGTCCGGTCCGTCGATCCTGGTCAGCACCTCCCCGCCGAGCACGTCGCGGTAGAAGTCGACGGCCCGGGCCGAGTCGTTGACGGTGACGTACGGCATCAGGCGTTGCGTGCCGGCCGGTGCCGGCCCACGAGCAGGGGTTTTGTTGTCGGTCATATGGTGCATGCTGCTCTGGTGGACCGGCCACCGCTTGGAAAAACGCGACACCTACCGGCGCCGACCGCGAGCCGCCACGGCCTGCTCGGCGTGCGCGCCCGGGACTTCGACCTCGACCGGGCGCCCGCCTCGGCCGACCTCGCGGGCCTCGTCGAGCGGCACTGGCTGGTCCGCTGGGACCTGCCCGAGGACCGGGAGGGCTCGGTCAGCCTGCTCCCCCACCCGTGCGTCAACCTGTTCGCCACCGGTGGACCGGTCGCCGTGGCCGGGGTCGGCGACACGGTGTTCACCTATCGCTACCGGGGGCGCGGCCACGTCTTCGGGGTGAAGTTCCGACCGGGCGGGTTCGCACCGTTCCTGGCCGGCCCGGTCGCCCGGCTCACCGGCCAGACCAGACCGCTCGCCGAGCTCTGGGGCGCGGCCGACGCCGCCCGGCTGGCCCACGAACTGGCGGCCGCCGGCCCGGATCTCGACACGCTGGCGACGATCGCCGAGCGCCACCTGCGGGCCCGCCGGCCCGCCCCGGATCCCGAGGTCGAGCGGGTCGGGCGGATCGTACGCACCCTGTTGCACGACCGGTCGGTGGTCCGGGTCGACGAGGTGGCGACCCGGTTCGGGCTGTCGTCCCGGTCGTTGCAGCGGCTCTTCCAGCGCCACGTCGGAGTCAGTCCGAAGTGGATACTCCGGCGCTACCGGCTGCACGAGGCGGCCGCCCGGCTGGCGGAGGACGGGCCGGCCAACTGGAGCGAGGTCGCCGCCGACCTGGGCTACTTCGACCAGTCGCACTTCATCCGCGACTTCAGCGCGGCGGTGGGGATGACCCCGGCCGCGTACGCCGACGCCTGCCGCCGCCACGTGCAGCCGGTGAGCGCCTGACCCGCGCCGTACCGGGGCGGGTGTGGCGCCAGCTCGCGTTACCGGCCGGTAGGGTCGGTGCACGCGTGGGAGGAGTGGTCGATGGCCGACGACAGGACGCTGGGCGGGGACCGGGCGGCGGGCCGTCCGGGGCTCGGGCTCGACGTGGCCGGCGGCACCGCGACGATCCGGATCGACAACCCGGCCAAGCGCAACGCGATGACCGTACGGATGTGGCGGGAGCTGCCGGTGCTGCTCGACCGGCTCGCCGCCGACCCCCGGGTACGGGTGCTCGTGCTGACCGGGGCCGGCGACACGTTCTGTGCCGGCGCGGACATCGGCTCGCTCGACGAACTGCTCGGCGTCGGCGGCGACGGCGGGGACGGCCAGATCGCCGCGGTGGTCGCCGAAACGGCGCTGGCGGCGTTCCCGAAACCGACGATCGCCGAGATCCGTGGCCACTGCGTCGGCGGCGGCTGCCAGCTCGCCGTCGCCTGCGACCTACGGATCGCCGCCGACGGCACCCGGTTCGGGATACCACCGGCCCGGCTGGGCGTGGTCTACCCGCTGCCCACCACCCGCCGGCTGGTCGAACTGGTCGGGCCGGCCGCGGCGAAATACCTGCTCTACTCCGCCGAACTCGTCGACACCGCGCACGCGGCCCGGATCGGGCTGGTCGACGAGGTGGTGCCCGCCGACGGGCTGGCCGACCGGGTACGCGCCCTCGCCGCGACGCTGGCCGAACGGTCCCTGCTCACCCAGTCCGCCGCGAAGGAGTACGTCGCCCTGGCGTCCGCGGCCCGGCACGGCGGCGCCGACCCGGGTGTCGGGCGGGCGGCGTACTGGGAGCGGGAGATGCGGACCGCCGGTGACCTGGCCGAGGGGGTCGCGGCGTTCCACGAGCGCCGCGCACCGAGGTTCACCTGGAACCCGCCCGGCGCCGGTCAGACGCCGGCCGGATAGGTCTCCAGTTCGCCGGGCACCATCCGGGCCGACAGCGGGTGCAACGGCGTGCTCTGGTCGCACCAGACGAAGGCGTCGTAGCGGTCGCCGAGCCGGGTCGGCACGTAGTTGCCCCAGCGTTCGACCTCCGGGTCGTAGACGACGCCGACCGCCCGGTGCTCGAACTCCGCGGCAAGCCAGGCCGGCCGATCCTCGCGCGGGAAGACCAGCAGGGCGCGTTCCGGAAGCACCGTGTGCAGCCGGTCCTCCAGCGAACCCGGGCGGGCCGGCGGCAACTCCATCACCTGTGCCGGCGCACCCCACTCACTGCCGGCGATCACCTCGCCCCGATAGCTTCCGAAGCCGACCAGGACCACGTCGTCGGGGCCGTACCGCTCCCGGGCCAGCTCGCCGATGTTGACCAGCCCGGACCGGGTCATGCTGGTCGCCCGGGCGTCCCCGACATGGGTGTTGTGCGCCCACACCACGGCCTTCGCACCGGTGCCGTAGAAGGTCAGCAGCCGGTCGAGGGTGTCGGCCATGTGGGTGTCGCGGACGTTCCACGAATCCGGGCCGCCCCGGACCATCGCCCGGTAGTAGCGCTCGGCCCCGGCGACCACCTCGCCGTTCTGCCAGGCCGAGAAGCGGTCGGCGCCGTCCCGGGCGGCGCGCGTCCGCAGTTGCGTGAGCATCCGGACGACCTCGCCCTGGCACTCGTCGTCGACCATCGCGTAGACCTGCGGATCGCCACCGAACGGCTCGAAGCAGCGGTACGCCTCCTCCGCCGCGCGGCGGGCCGGCGGGTCGTCCTGCCCCAGATGGTCGAGGATCGCGTGGATCGACTCCCAGAGGCTGTAGACGTCGAGACCGTGGAACCCGACCCGCTGCTCCGGCGACCGGTCGAGGTTCCACGCCCGCAGCCACCGGCAGAAGCGGGCCACCTCCGCGTTGGCCCACATCCAGGTCGGCCACCGCTCGAACCGCTGCAACGCGACCTGCGGGTCGGGGTCGGCGCCGGGTACGCCGGTGACCGAGCGGTGCACCCGGTCGCAGTCCGGCCAGTCTCCCTCGACGGCGACGAACGAGAACCCGTACTCGGTGACGAGCCGACGGGTGAGCTGCTCGCGCAGCCGGTAGTAGTCGTACGTGCCGTGGCTCGCCTCGCCGAGTTGCACGATCCGGGCGTCGCCGATCCGGGCGAGGAGGGGGTCGAAGTCGTCCGGGCCGGCCAGCCGGTGGGCGATCCGCCCCAACGTCCCACCCCAGCCGGCGTCGTTCTCGCCGAGGTTAGCGTCATACAAGGACATACCAACTCCTACCCACCCCTACCACCACCAAACCCCCACCCCCACCCCGCCCCGCCACCCCACCGCTCGCCGCCCCGCCGCCGCCCCGCCCGCCGCTCGCCCGCCCGCCGCGTTGATCAAGGAGAAGTTGAGCGGCAATCCCGTACAAGACGGGCACGCTTTCTCCTTGATCAACGCGAAGGGGGCGGGGCGGGAGTGTGGGCGGGGGTTTGCGGGTACGGGGGTGGTCATGACCAGTCAGCAGCTTCCGTGGGAGGAACAGCTCAGCGGCCTGGACTATCCGGTGTCGAAGGAGGATCTGATCAGGCGGGCGCAGGAGAGCGGCGCGGACACCAAGACGATGCAGGCACTGCGCTCGCTGCCGGTCGACCGGTTCGGCTCCGCCGCCGAGGTCACCGGCGCGCTCGGCCCGCTCCGCTGACCCTGGCCGGCCACGGCCGGGACCGGGCCGTCAGCCGTTGAGGTACGCCAGCACGGCCAGCACCCGCCGGTTGTCGTCGTCCGACTGCGCCAGGTCGAGTTTGCCGAAGATGCTCGCGGTGTGTTTGCCGACCGCACTCTCGCTCAGGAACAGCCGCTGGGCGATGGCGCTGTTCGAGCGCCCCTCCGCCATCAGCTCCAGCACCTCGCGCTCACGTGGGGTCAGCCGGGCGAGCGGTCCGGCCCGGCCGGTGCCGGTGAGCAGCCGGGCGATGACGTCGGGATCCATCGCGGTGCCGCCGGCCGCGACCCGCCGTACGGCGTCGACGAACTGGTCGGCGTTGAAGACCCGGTCCTTGAGCAGGTAGCCGACCCCGCCCGACCCGTCGGCGAGCAACTCGCGGGCGTACAACTGCTCGACGTGCTGCGACAGCACCAGCACCGGCAGGCCCGGGATCTCCCGGCGGGCGGCCAGCGCGGCCTGTAGCCCCTCGTCGGTCTGGGTCGGCGGCAGCCGTACGTCGACGACCGCGACGTCGGGTCGCAGCCCGATCAGCGCCCGGTGCAGTTCCGGGCCGGTTTCGACGGCCGCGACGATCTCGAACCCGTGCGCGGTGAGCAGCCGCGACAACCCCTCTCTCAGCAGGTAGAGGTCCTCGGCGAGGACAACACGCACGGCAGCTCCAATACGACGGTCGTCGGACCGCCCGGCGGGCTGTCGACGGTCACGACGCCGTCGAATGTACCGAGCCGCCGTTCGATGCCGCGTAGCCCGGTGCCGCGGGTCGGGTCGGCGCCGCCGTGGCCGTCGTCGGTGACGACGATCCGCAGGGCGTCGTCGCGGTGGCCGATGTCGACGGCGATCCGGCCCGCCCCGGCGTGCCGCACCGCGTTGGTGATCAGCTCGCTGACCGCGAAGTAGGCCGCCGACTCCACCGGGGCCTCCGCGCGGCCCGGCAGGTCCACGGTCGCCTCGACGGGTAGCGGACAGTCCAGGGCCAGCGCCCGTACGGCGTCGCCGAGGCCACGTTCGGCGAGCACCGGCGGGTGGATGCCGCGTACGAGGTCGCGCAGTTCGGTCAGGGCCCGGGCGGCGTTGTCGCGGGCTTCGGCGATCAGCTCGCGGGCGACGGCCGGGTCGCGTTCGACGAGTTGTTCGGCGGCGCCGAGGGTGAGGCCGAGGGCGACCAGCCGGGCCTGCGCGCCGTCGTGCAGGTCACGCTCGATGCGGCGCAGCTCGGCGGCCTGCACCTCGGTGGCGTCGGCCCGGGTCTCGGTGAGCCGCTGCACCCGCAGGGCGAGCTTGGCCCGTACGGTCGGTCCGAGCAGCAGCGCCGTCCAGCGGCCGTGCAGGCGCAGCAGCGACGGTGCGACGACCAGGCCGGCGACGGCCAGCGCCAGCCCGACCGGTACGGCGATCGCGCCGTTCCCGGCGACGTTGCCGTGCCAGGGTCCGAGGTCGTCGCCCCGCAGGCCGATGAGAACCGTGAACCGGGGCAGCGCCAGTCCCCAGATGCCGTAGCCGATCGCACCGAGCGGCACCGCCAGCAGTGCTCCCCCGACCAGCGGGTCCAGCAGTTGCCAGATGATGTCCCGCCAGCTTGCCGGGTCTCTGACCAGCCAGTCCATCCGCTGCGCGTAGGCCGCCATCCGGGGCGTCTCGTACAGGGACTTGCCGACCTGGTACAGCCCGTCGGGGCGACGCTGCAGGGGCGGCCGGGGCCGGTACGGCTCGGGCACCTCCACGCCGGACCAGCGGGCCATCCGGCGGCGGAGGTTGGTCAGCGGACGGGAGTGCTCGACGGCCGGCGGGAAGGCGACGATGAGGCCGAACCCGAAGGTGAGCACGACGGCCAGCGCACTCAGCACGGCGACCGGTACGACGAGCAGGGTCAGGCCGAGCAGGGCGAGCATCCGGACCAGCACCAGCAGCCGCAGGAGAATCCAGCGCTTGGCCGGGGTGAGGGTCGGCTCCACCGGGCGCAGCAGCAGCCGGGTCCAGCGGGCGTGCGCCGACAGCAGCGCCGGTGCGGCGGTGACGCCGGCTGTCACGGCGAGCAGGCCGAGCGGGACCGCCCACCAGCCGGTCCCGGCCGGACCGGTGACACCGGCGTACCCGAGCCACCCGCCGCCGGCGACCAGTGCGGCGGGCAGCAGGGCGAGAGGGCCGCCGACGACCGGTTCGAGGAACGTCCAGCGCAGGTCGCGCCAGGTGGCGGTGTCGCCGAGCACCCAGTCGATCCGGTCCATGTACGCCGGGAACCACGGGCTGCGGTAGAGCTGCCGGTCCCGCTCGTACAGCCCGTCCGGACCGGGCTGCGGCGGCTGCGGGCGCGGCCGGTACGGCGAGGAGATCTCGACGCCGGACCAGCGCCCGGCCAGCCGGCGGGCCAGGTTGGGCAGCCACCTGGCGACGACCAGCGGCCGGGGCAGCAGGAAGACCATGCCGAGGATGAACCCCGGCACGAAGAGCGCCATCTGCAGCGTGAACGAGGCGGCCGCGGCGACGGCGAGCCCGCCGAGGGCGAGCCCGCGTACGACGGCCCCCGTGTGCCGCCGGACCAGCTCGCCTGTCATGCCGCCCAGTCTGGCCGACCGGTGTTCGTGCCGGCATTGACCCTGCGCGCCACCCCGGGGTGTGGCTAGCCCCACCCCGGTGACAGTCACGGCGAGCTTGGCGACCCCCATACATCGACAAGCCGTGATATGCGCCCGATTGGGTAGGTAAGAGTCTTTCCGCCCTCCCTGCGGGTCCGGTCAGGTCAGGGCGATCCCGGCCGGCTGACCTCCGTCGCCCGTCCCGGTCCCCGGACCGTCGGGTACGACCGACAGGCGCCCGGCCCGACGGGATGCTGAACCGTCACGGAGCGTCATGCCTGGCAGCCTTCCGTCACTCGCGTTCGACCGCGCGTACGGCATTCGGCGGAGCACCTCGACCGGATGGCCGGTTCTGCTCGGTTACGGCCTCATTTCACGTAACCGCACTCCGTCTGGGGTGCGGACACAGTGCCGTATCAAGGCTGGACGGAACGTGTACCCCTCGCGGACACTATGCCCGCACTACTTCGGATAGTGATGACCGACGACGTGTGGGGGATTACGGTGAGCGAACCGATCCTGGTGGTCGACCTCGGCACGTCAGGCACCCGGGCCGCGCTCGTCGACGGCAATCAGGTCACCCTCGTCAAGGAACCCGGGGGCGGGTCGAGCTGGCCGTCCGCCATCTGCCTCGACGACGCCGGGCCGGTCGTCGGCACCGCCGCCGAGTTGTGCAAGCGCACCCTGCCCCGCCGCTACATCGAGGGGCCGCGCCGGGCGCTCGACGCCCAGGCCTCGATGCGGTTGGAGGACCGGGAGATCAGGGGGGTCGACGCGCTGACCCTGTTCGTGAGTGTCCTGCGCGCCGAGGCGGCGCGGCTGCTGGGTAGCCCGCCGTCCCGCCTCTCGCTCGCCGTCCCGGCCGACTACGAGCCGGGCGACCCCCGCCGCGACCTGATGATCGGGATCGGCGAGGCAGCCGGTTTCACCGACGTCGAACTGCTGCCCGACGCGGTCGCCGCCGCACTCGACCCCGACGTCAGCGACAACCTTCCGGCCGGCGCGCTGGTGCTGGTCTGCGATCTCGGTACGAACTGGACGGTCGGCCTGGTCCAGGTCTACGGGAGCCACACCACCCTGCTGTCGCAGCGCGGCAACGCCGCCGGCCACCACATCGACGCCCAACTGATCAACGATCTGCGGGAGCGGGCCCGGGACTGGCTCGAACCGCTGCTCGCCGCGCCCGGCGACCCCGGCCTGCGGGCCTACTACGAGATGATCGATTTCATCCGGCAGCTCAAGCACCAGCTCAGCGGCGGCGGCGAGGAGGTCGTCGACCACCTGACCGCGCTCAGCCCGCCGCACCGGCTCACCCGCGACCGGCTCACCGCGATCGCCACCCCGGCGCTGCACTGGCTGGTGGAGAGCTGCCACGCGCTCGTCAGCGAGCGCGGGCTCACCCTGGCCGACGTCGCCGCCGTCGTACTCGCCGGTGGTGGCGCCCGGCTGCAAATGGTCGTACCCGGGATGCTCGACGGGCTGGGGTTCCGCGACGGCGCCACCGCCCACCCGTTACGCCGCTCCGGCGAGCCCGAACTGGCGGTGCTGCGCGGCGCGGCCCGCTACGCGGCCGGCGCGGCCGCCCGGGTCGTTCCCGCCGAGCGACCCCGCTGGCAGGTCGAACCACTCACCTGGGACATCCCCGGCGGCGTGGGACGGCTGCAGCGCTGGCTGGTCGCCGAGGGCGCGCCGTTCGCGGCCGGCGAGCCGGTCGCCCGGGTCCGCACCGCCGACGAGCGGGTATTCGACCTCACCGTGGCCCGGTCCGGCACCCTGGTCTCGCACCGGTCCGCCGCGGGCGGACCCGTCGGCTTGGTCATGGTCGCCGGTGCCGCCCGCGACCGCGGGGGCATGCCGCTCGACGCGCCCAACCGCCGCCTGCACCTGGAGTCGCGAGGTCTCTGGCAACTGCACGCCGACCGGCAGTTGCTGGTGGAGTGCACCCGGGCCCCGTCGGTACGGCTGCGTTCGCTGCTCGACGGGGCGGTGCTCGGCGACTTCCGCCCCGAGGCCGGCGTGGACGCGACCACCAGGGGCCGGGTGTTCGTCGACCCGGACGGGCGGTTCTGCCTCGTGGGCTGGGACGCCGACGGGTGGTTCTCGGTGTGGGAGGTGGAGACCGGCAAGCTCAACACCCGGTTCCGCGATCCCGGCGGGCCGTTCAAGGTCCTGGTCGACGAGACCGCGTGGCGGCTGGCCACCGAGGGCGGCAGCCGTGGGGTCGGGCTGCGCCGCCGCGCCGCGACGACGCTGTGGGACCTGCGCACCGGCAGCCGGCTCGAACGGCTGAGCGACGAGCACTGGCGCCGGCAGCATCCGGGCTTCGCCGAGCTCAGCGGCCGGGACGGTTTCGGCACGACGACCACCAGCCCCGACGGTCAGCTGAGGGCCGACGCCAGCCCCGCGCCGAACGGCGATCCGGTCGTCGCCGTACACGACACGACCACCGACCACGAACTGTTCCGCCTGCGCGGCAGCGCCGGCCACCAGGGCCGGGTCGGGTTCAGCGCCGACAGCCGCTATCTACTGGTCAACTGGGAGTCCGAGGAACGGAGCCTGGTCGATGTCTACGACGTCTGACAAGCCGGTGCTGATCATCGACATCGGCACCACCTCGTCGTCGGCCGTGGTGGTCCGCGGCGACTCGGTGTCCCTGGTGCCCGAGCCGGTGACCGGCCTGCGCAGCTGGCCCTCGGCCGTCTACTGGGACGGCGCGCAGATGCTCGTCGGCAGCCCCGCCGAGCAGCGCAAACGGTCCGATCCGACGGCCTACGCCACGGAGTTCAAGCGCGGCCTGGCGGCCGACACCCCCACCGTGCTCGGGCACCGGCGGTTCCGGCCGATCGAGCAGGTGGCGGCCGTGCTCGTGGCCCTGCGTACGGAGGCCGAACGGCTGCACGGCGGGCGGATCGAGCGGGCGGTGATCACCGTACCGGCCACCTATGCGCCGACCCCGCTCGATCCCACGGCCGCCGCCCCGGCCGACACCCGCCGGGCGCAGATGGTCGCCGCCGGTGAGGCGGCCGGCTTCGAAACCGTCGAACTGCTGCCCGAGCCGGTCGCGGCCGCCTTCGCCCCGGTCGCCGGGCCACCGCTGGGCAACGGCGACCTGGTACTCGTCTACGACCTCGGCGGCGGCACCTTCGACACCGCGCTGGTGCGGATCGACGAACGCCGGCACGAGGTGCTCGGGCACGCGGCCATCGACGACGGGGGCCGCGACATCGACGCCCTGCTGGCCGCCCAGATCCACAGCGACGGGCAGCAGTGGCTCGCTCCACTGTTGCGGGCCGCGGCGGCCAGCCCGTCGGCGCCCGCGACGCTGCGGCTGGGCATGGCGGTGACCGACTTCGCGCAGCGGATCAAGCACCGGCTCAGCGACACCGCCACGGTCGAGGACTACCTGCTGCCGGACGTGCCCGCCTACCGGCTGTCGCGCACCGAGCTGGCCACCCTGGCGGCGCCGCTGCTGAGCCGTACGACGCAGTGCTGCGCGGCCATGCTCGACCATTTGAACGTCGCGGCCCACCAGGTCGACGCGGTGTTGCTGGTCGGTGGCGGGTCGCGGATGCCGGCGGTCACCGAGACGGTACGGCGTGCCTTCGGCCGCCCGATCCGCACCGCCGACGACCCCGAACTGGCGACCGTGCTCGGTGCCGCCCGCTGGCTGGCCCGCAGCGGGCCGCGGACACTGCCGGCGTGGTCGTCACCGGAACGGATCGCACCGCTGTCGTTCGGCATCCCCGGCGGCTCGACCCGGCTGCTGCGCTGGCTGGTCCGGCCCGGCGAGGTCTATTCGGCCGGCACCCGGCTGGCCCGTACCCGGCTGCCGAGCGGTGCCATCTGGGATCTGACCGCCGCCAACCCCGGCACCCTCGAACGCCTGCTCATCCAGCCGGGGACCGACGTGACCAGCCAGGACTGGCTGGCGCTGGCCCGGTACTGAGCCCCCTGGCCGGCCCGATGGCCCGGCACTGAGCCACCTGGCCGACACGGCCCGGGCACCGGCGGGGCGGACCCGGCCGGTGCTCGCCCGGTCGGCCGGAACCCTGGTCAGGCGGCCCGGCCGCAGCGGACCGGGTGGTGGGCGTCGCGGAGCGGGCCGGGCTGCCAGACCCGCTGGCCGGCCTTGTCCGACGTCACCTTCTCCGGTCCCGGCCGCTCGACGCCCGGCCGGCTGGCGGGCCGCTCGGTTCCTCGCGATTCGCCGCCCCACTGTCCGGCGGACGGCTGATCCGCCGCCGGTCGGGCCGAGCCGACGACCGGGATGACCCGGTTCACCCGGCTGACCCGCAGTACGCGCCGTACCAGCGGGGTCGGCCGGCACAGCACGAGTTGGGTGCCCCGGGCGCGCAGCCGCAGGTGCGCGGCGATCAGCGCACGGACCCCCGCCGCGGTGAGGAACTCGAGGCCGGACAGATCCAGCCGGGCGGTCGTCGCGCCGGCCGGTAGCGACCACAGCAGCACCCGGAACTCGTCGACATTGGCGATGTCGATCTCCCCGACGACCCGCACCTCCAGCGTGTCACCGGCGGCGTCCACGGTCACGTCCAGACGGGTCGTCGACAGTGCCTGCACCCTGATCAGCTCCACGTACCGAGCCTAGGCACCCCCTCTGACATCCGCGACCTGCTGACAGCGGAGTCGGGCCTGCCCCTTCGGCGCAGACCGGGCCGTACGGAGTAGGCCCCGGGTAGGAGACCGACCCTGAGTGGCGTACGGGGGATGTCCCCCAGCCGCCGGTCAGCGGGCCGGGGCGACCGCCACCGTGCCGGCGCCGGACCGGGCCAGTTCGGCGGCGGCGAGTACGGCAACCACGTCGCGGCCGAACCGGACGTCGAGCAGCCCGCCCCGGGCCCCGGTGGCGATCTCGTCGAGCAGCAGGTCGACGGCGGTGGTGAGCGCCTCGACCGCGGTGGTCTCGCCGGGCGGCACGGTCGCCAGCCCCGCCGTCCCGTAGAAGGTGACCTCGTTCGTCCGGGCGGCGGGCGGGGCGTCGACGGTCAGTGACATGGTGCTGGCCGCGCCCCCGGCGTGCCGCAGCAGCAGGTGCACGGTGTGGTCCGGGGCGTCCATCGCGGCGACGTGGGTGACCGGCCCGAGCACCGGTACGACCACCGAGAGCAGGTGCGGCCCGACGTCCCACAGCCCGCCGTGCCGGCGCCGCCAGGTCGAGCCGAGGTGCGGACTGCCCGGCTCGAAGATCGACGCGAAGAGGATCGCCCGGGCGCCGGTCCAGCCGCCGGTGGTCACCGCCCCGTCGAGGAAGTCGACGACGGTGCCGCGGAAACGGTTGGTGAAGAAGACGACCGAGGCGACCCCGGTGCGCCGTACGGCGTCGACCACCCGGTCGGCCTCGGCGAGGTCGAGCGCGAGCGGCTTGTCGAGGAGCAGGTGCCTGCCGGCCTGCGCGGCCCGTACGGCGATCGGGGCCTGCACGTCGGGCGGCAGCGCGACGGCGACCGCGTCGACGTCGGCGATGAGTTCGTCGGCGTCGTGGTAGGGGCGGGCGCCGTAGCGGTCGGCGAGGTCGGCGGCCTTGGCCGGGTCGCGGCCGAAGACGCCGACGAGTTCGGCCCCCGGGTGCCCGACGATCGCGGGGGCGTGCGCGTTCGCCGCCCAGTTGCCGGTGCCGAACAGCCCGAACCGCAGTCCCATCCCGCCCCCTCCGGTCGCCTCGTCGCCGGTCAGTCTGCCCGACCGGCGGCCGGGGCCGTTCCGCGCCCCCGGCGCGGTCCCGTCACCGCCCGGTTGGCGGCCACGACGGCCAGCCCGATGAGATAGAAGGCGCCGCCGAACACCAGGGTGTTGACGGCGATCCCGCCGTAGCCCAGCTCGGTCACGTCGACGAACGGGTACGGGTAGGTCCCGACGACCAGGCCGCGGACCAGCGCGAAGGCCAGGTAGGCCAGCGGGTACGCCAGCCAGAGCAGCGCGTACCGGAAGCGGGCCCGGGACCGGTCGAGCAGCAGCCAGTCGAGGACCGCGAGGATCGGGGTCAGGGTGTGGGTGAGCTGGTTGCCGAGCTGGAGCAGCGCCGACGCGGCGGCGGCCTCGTCGGCCATGGAGAACTCGCCGGAGCCGTTCATCAGCACGAGGTGGTAGACCAGCCCGGTGATGACCATGTAGGTGGTGACCGCGCCCTTGACCACCGCCGGCGGCTGCCCGTCGCCCCCGGCGAGCAGGGCGGCGTACGCGGCGAAGCAGCCGAGCAGCAGGTTGCTCTGGATGGTGAAGTAGGGCAGCAGTCCGGGCAGGGTGTCGGCGCCGACCGCGGTCACCCCGACCCCGACCAGCACCGCCAGCACGGTCACGATCCGCAGGGCGACGGCCACCCGGCGACCACCATCGATCATGAGCGGAAGCTATCAGTCCCGACCGCCGCCACCCCGGACGACACTTGCCACTTTTGTCGGAATTCTCCCGCCCGTACGTGACGTCAGCGCAACCGGGACCGGCTCGCCCGCCACTCGACCGCGAGCATCGCCTCGTGTGCCTCGGTCGCCGCCACCACGGCCTCGTCGAGCAGCGCCCGCGCCGCACACTCGGCGATCCCGGCCGCCTCGTCGGCCCGGCGCAGCGCCAGGTTGGCCCGGTCGTGGACCCGCCGCGCCCCCAGCTCCCGCATCCGCCACCGTTCGGCGGCCCGCTCGCGATCGGCCAGCACCGGGTCGGCCCCGTCCGCGCCGGACCACACCCGGCGCAGCTCGTCGATCGAGATGTCGCCCCGCCGGTACGCCGACAGCGCCGCCCGGGTCACCGTCCGGTCCCGGCCGCCGGTGACGTCGACCGCCCCCGCCGTCTCCCGCGCCGCCAGCACCTCCTGCCAGGCCAGGTGGTAGCCCTTCGCGGCCCGCTCCTGGGCGGTCCACGCCTCGTCGCGGGCCCGCCGCGCGGCCAGCGCCGCCGAGCGGGCCTCGACCGCGGCCGCACCGGCCCGGCCGGCCCGCTCCTGGGCGGCGACCGCGTGCGCGGCCAGCCCGGTGGCCTCGGCCCGGAGCTGCCCGAGGTCGGGGCGGGGCCCACGCGGACGGTCGAGGATCAACGCGAGGACGACCATGGCCAACAGGACACATCCGCCTACGACCGGCAAAGCCCACATGCCCGTCCCGCCCATGCCCGAGAACTATAGCCGCATATTGATCTGTTTCACATGATCGATTCCAGAAGCGCCATCCGCGGATCGCCTTACTACAGGCGTTAGTAGAGTGTGGCCGTGAACGGCGCTCTCGAAACCCTGACGATCGTGCTCGCCCTCGCGCTGGCGGCGTGGGGGCTGGTCGCGACCGTGCGCGACCGGGCCCCCGACCGGTCCCACCTGATCGGCCTCGCCGTGGTCGAGGTCGCGATCCTCGCCCTCGGCGTCGCGGCCCTGGTGGCGATCGCCGGCGGGGAAAGTCCCGCCGAGCCCGGCACCTTCTGGGGCTACCTCGCCACGATCGTCTGCCTGCCGCCGATCGCCGCCGTGCTCGCCCGGATGGAACCGACCCGGTGGGGCTCCATCATCGTCACCGTCGTCTGCCTGGTCATCCCGGTGCTGGTCGTACGGCTGCAGCAGACCTGGGAGGTGGCCGGTGCCTGAACCGCGTACGGACACCCGGGTGTCGCGGATGCTCAACGGCGGCCCCGGCCGGGTGCTGATCGCCGTCTACCTGCTCTTCGCGATCGCGGCGACCGCCCGCGCCGGCCTGCAGATCGCGACCCGCTTCGGCGAGGCGCCGCTGGCCTACCTGCTGTCGGCGTTCGCCGCGGTGGTCTACATCATCGCCACCTACGGCCTGGCCCGGGCCGGCGAACTCGGCCGGCGGATCGCGCTGGTGTGCTGCACGATCGAACTCGTCGGGGTGCTCGTCGTCGGCACCGCGAGCCTGCTCGTCCCGTCCGCGTTCCCCGACGACACGGTGTGGTCGGGCTTCGGCGAGGGGTACGGCTACATTCCGCTCCTGCTGCCCGTGCTCGGCCTGCTCTGGCTCTGGCGGACCCGGTCCGCCCGGGCCTGAGCCGGATCAGTCGCGCGGCCCGCCGGCAACCTAGATCATCAGTCGCGCGGCCCGCCGGCGACGTAGATCACCTGCCCCGACACGAACGAGGCACCTTCGCTGACCAGGAAGGCGATGGTGTGCGCGACGTCCTCGGGCCGCCCGACCCGACGTACCGGGGTCTCGGCCGCGGCCTGCTTCTGCAACTGCTCGAAGTCGACGCCGAGCCGGGCCGCGGTGGCCGCCGTCATGTCGGTCGCGATGAAGCCGGGGGCCACCGCGTTGGCGGTGATCCCGAACGGTCCCAGTTCGATGGCCAGCGTCTTGGTGAAGCCCTGCATGCCGGCCTTTGCCGCGGCGTAGTTGGCCTGCCCGCGGTTGCCCAGGGCCGAGGTGCTGGACAGGTTGACGATGCGGCCGTACCGCTGGTCGACCATGTGCTTCTGCACCGCCCGGGTGACCAGGAAGGCACCCTTGAGGTGCACGCCGAGCACGGTGTCCCAGTCCGCCCCGGTCATCTTGAAGAGCAGGTTGTCGCGCAGCACGCCGGCGTTGTTGACCAGGACGGTGGGCGGGCCCAGTTCGGCCGCCACCCGGTCGACGGCGGCCCCGACCTGGGTCTCGTCGGCCACGTCCGCCCCGACGGCCAGCGCCCGGCCGCCGTCGCGCGTGATCTGCGCGACCGTGTCGGCGCAGGCCGCCTCGTCGAGGTCGAGAACGGCCACCGTGAACCCGTCGACCGCGAGCCGCCGGGCGGTGGCGGCACCGATGCCACGGGCGGCACCGGTGACAAGGGCGACGCGGGACTCCTCGAACATGCTGCGACCTTTCGCCGGTGACGGGCCTGGGGCCGCAGCCTAACCCGGTGACCGTCCGAGCGCCCGCGCGCCGGACCGCCGGCCACCGGTCGGCTACCCGGGCACCTCGGTGGTCGCGCTGATGACGGCGTCGATGAGGCCGTACTCGCGGGCCTGCTCGGCGGTGAACCACCGGTCCCGGTCGGCGTCGCGTTCGATCTGCTCGACCGGCTGTCCGGTGTGGAACGCGATCCGCTCCTGCACGGTCCGTTTGACGAAGAGCATGTTCTCCGCCTGGATCCTGATGTCGGCGACCGTGCCGCCGAAGCCGCCCGACGGCTGGTGCATCATGATCCGCGTGTGCGGCAGGGCGAACCGCTTGCCGGCGGTGCCGGCACAGAGCAGGAACTGCCCCATCGAGCCGGCCAGGCCCATCGCGATCGTGGCCACGTCGTTGCCGATGAACCGCATCGTGTCGTAGATCGCGAGACCGGCGCTCACCGAGCCGCCGGGAGAGTTGATGTAGAGGTGGATGTCGCGCTTCGGGTCGGCCGCGGCCAGCAGGAGCAACTGGGCACAGACCGCGTTGGCCGTCTGGTCGGTCACCTCGCTGCCGAGCAGGACGATGCGTTCCTTCAGGAGCTGGTCGAAAAGCTGGGCGTCGTACGACGTCGGGGGCTGCTGCATGTGACCAGCGTGCGGGACCGCCGGACCCGGACGCCCGTGGTTCTGCCCGAGGCGGATCTGCCCACGGCAGATCCATGGCCGGCGGCCAGGAGCCGGACCCGCGGCCCGGCCGCCCCCCGGCCGCCCCGCAGCAACTCGGCGCGGACCTCCTCGAGCAGGTCGACCAGTGGCAGGTCCAGGGCCCGGCAGATGCCGGCGAGGATCTCGGACGAGGCCTCCTTACGACCGCGTTCGACCTCGGAGAGGTACTGCACGGAGACACCGGCCGCCGCCGCGACCTCGCGCAGGATCCGCCCCTGCGCGTGCCGGGTACGCCGCAACACCGTACCGATCGCCCACCGCAACAGCGCCATTCCGACCACCTCCGTGTCCATCACGCCATTCTGCCCGCCCGGTGACCGCGAGGTATGCCGGCGCCCCACCGGGTGTGATTCGGTGATCACCGGGGTAGAGAGCGGAATCAGGCAAGATTCCAGGTGAGGGAGCATGCCCCATGGCCGTTGCCGCCGAGCCGACCGAGATCGGCGGGTTGACCGGCTGGGTCGCCGGTGTCATCGAGTCGATGGGCGAGGTCGGCGTCGGCCTCCTGGTCGCGCTGGAGAACCTCATCCCGCCCATCCCGAGCGAGATCGTGCTGGCGATGGCCGGTTACCTGGCCGGCGAGGGCCGGGTCGACGTCGTCCTGGTGACGATCGCCGCGACCGCCGGCTCGGTGCTCGGCGCGCTGCTGCTCTACTGGCTCGGCGCGGCGGTCGGCGAGGACCGGCTGAAGCGCTGGCTCGACAAGGTGCCGCTGGTGGATCTCGAAGACCTGGAGAAGGCCGACCGCTGGTTCGAGCGGCACGGCCGGTGGGCGGTGCTGTTCGGCCGGATGGTGCCGGTCGTACGCAGCCTGGTGTCGATCCCGGCCGGCGCCGACCGGATGCCGCTGGTGCAGTTCACCGCGTTGACCACGCTGGGCAGCGGGATCTGGAACTCGATCTTCATCGGGCTGGGCTTCGCGCTGGGCTCACGCTGGCAGCAGGTCGACCGCTACTACAACTACTTCGACTACGCGATCATCGGGCTGTTCGTGGTGCTGATCGCCTGGTGGGTGGTGAAGAAGCTCCGCAAGCGGCGGGCGAAGGCCCGCGCCTCCGCCGGATGACGCGGAGCTGACCGCGACGGGTTGCCGCCCGCCGCGGTCAGCCTTCCACCATCCGATCAGAATCCCGCGGTGATCGCGGTGAACTCCCAGTTCTGCTGCGCGATGCTGCTGCACTCCGAACTCAGCCCGCCGCCCGGGCACGGCCGGTCCCGGTTGACCGACCAGAACGCCAGCCGGGCCAGGTTCTTCGACTTCGCCCAGTCGCGGATCTGCGTCCACTGCTGTGGTGTGGTGATCTCGTTCTGGTCGGACCGGCCGTTCATCCCGGAGATGCCCATCCGGCCGTACGCCGTCGCGTCGGACCAGCCGAACGCGGTCTTCAGCGTGTTCTTCAGCCCTTCGGCGGCGCTGACCGTCGAGGTGTACATGTCCGCCCCGCCGCCGAAGTTGAACGGCATGATCGTCCAGACGTCGACGTTGGCCTGCAACTCCGCCGCCCGGTTGATCATCCGGGTGCCCCAGTACGTCGGACCGGTGGTCGCCGTACCGATGGTCACGATGGTCTTCAGGTTCGGGTTGTTCTGCTTGAGGATCTTCAGCGCGTTCAGGATCCGGTCCTGCACGACCTCGCTCTCGAACTCGTCGGTGTTCTCCACGTCGAGGTCGATCGCCTTGAGGTTGTGCGCGGTCACGACCTGCTGGAGCGCGCCGGCCAGGGCCTGCGGCGTCGAGCAGTTCGGGCCGAGCTTGTTGCCGCTCCAGCCGCCGACCGACGGGATCACGTCGCCGCCGGCCGCCCGGATCTGGGCGATCTGCGCGGCGTCGGTGCCGCCGAGCAGCGGCCGGCTGCCGTCCCAGGCCGGGGTGCAGCCACCACCGGACAGGATGAACGCCTTGGTGAACCAGCGGATGCCGGTCGTCTGCATGATCGTGCTGATCGGCGGCACGCTGCCCCACGAGTAGATGTACGGCGCCGCCCGCATCGCCCCGTTCGGGGGCGGGTCGGTCGGCGGGGGCGTGGTCGGTGGCGGGGTGGTCACCGGGGGCGTGGTCGGGACCGGTCCGCCGCCGCACGAGGTGCCGTTGACGGTGCAGTTGGTCGGGTCGCCGGAGCCGGCGACGATGAACCCGAACGAGGCGGTGGCCCCCGCCCCGAGGGCGCCGTTCCACGACTTGTTCCGGGCCGTCACCCGCTGCCCTGCGGTGGTCAGGTCGGCGTCCCAGAAGGAACTGACCCGCGAGCCGGTCGGCAGGTCGAACGCGACCGTCCAGGAGCTGATCGCCGAGGACGTGTTGTTGGTGACGGTGAACTTGGCCTCGTACCCGCTGCCCCAGCTCGAGGTGCGGACGTAGGTGGCGGTGGCCGCGGCGGCCGAGGGGGCCAGGACCAGGGTGGTCGCCGCGACGGCGGCGGCCAGGCCGGCGGCGATCGCCGCCGTGCGTAGCGGTCTGATCTTCATGCGTACTCCCGTCATGGCAGCGTCGCCAGGTGCGGCTTGACGGTGCGGGCGAAGTTGTTGCCGTTGGAGACGTCCCAGTTGATCGACCAGGTCATCGCGCCCCGGATGCCGGGGTAGGTGCGCGGCGGGCGGAAGCTGCCGCAGTTGGTCGCCCGGGCCAGGCAGTTGAGCGCCTGGTTGACCATCGCGGGGGCGACGATCCCGCCGCCGGCCGCGCCCGGTCCGGCCGGCAGGCCGAGGGCCACCTGGTCGGGCCGCAGACCGGCCTCCAGCTGGATGCAGGCGAGCGCGGTCATGAAGTTCACCGATCCCTGCGAGTACGCCTGCATCTGGTCGCAGCCGAGCATCGAGCCCGAGTTGTAGAACTGCGTGTGCACGACGGTCAGGATGTCCTTGATGTCGAGCGCGAGCTTGAAGTACGACACCGTCGGGTTCTGCATGTCGATGGTCTGCGGCGCCATCGTGATGATCAGGCTGGCCCCGATCCGGCTACGCAGCGCACGCATCGCCTGCGCCATGTAGGTCGGGTTGAGGCCGTTCTCCAGGTCGATGTCGACGCCGTCGAAGCCGTACTCCTGCATGATCGAGTAGAGGCTGTTGGCCAGCGCGGTCGCCGAGGCGGAGTCGTTGACCTGGACCCGGCCGGTCTCGCCGCCGATCGAGATGATGACCTTCTTGCCGCGCTGGTGCAGGGTCGCGACGTCGGCCTTGAACTGGGCGTTGGTGTATCCGCCGAGCGACGCCGACAGGCCGGGGTCGATGCCGAAGGTGACCTGGCCGGGGGTGCTGGTCGCCTCGGCGAACGCGACGGCGATCAGGTCGTACTCGTTCGGTACGTCACGTAGCCGCAGCTCGACTGCGGGGTTGTCGAAGTTGTGCCAGTAGCCGGTGAGGAAGTGCTTGGGCAGGCCGTCGTTGGGGTTCGGCGGCGGGGTGGTCGGTGGCGGCGTCGTCGGCGGTGGGGTGGTGGGCGGTGGCGTGGTCGGCGGCGGGGTGGTGGGTGGCGGCGTGGTGGGCGGGGTGCCGCCGCCGCAGGCCGCGCCGTTCAGGGTGCAGTCCGTCGGCGAACCGGAGCCGGTGCCGATGAAGCCGAACGACACCGACGCGCCCGGCGCGAGGCTGCCGTTCCAGGATTTGTTGCGGAACGTGAACCGCTGGCCCGACCGGGTCATGTCGGCGTCCCAGAACGAACTGACCGACGAACCGGACGGCAGGGTGAAGGCCACCGCCCACGACGACAGGGCGGTCGCGCCACCGTTGGTGACCGTGTACTTCCCCTCCCAGCCGGAGCCCCAGTCCGACGTCTTGACGAACGTCGCGGTGGGCCCCGCCGCCAGCGCCGGGCCGGCGACCCAGACCGCACCCACACCTGCGGCGAGTGCGGACACCACCGCGAGCAACAAGGATCTCGAGCGTCTCATCACCAGTCCTCCCAACCCGGCACGGCATCGGCCGCCGTCGAACAGTTGGCCAATTATTAGGACTGTTAACTGTTAATGTCCAGAGCGCTCCCCGACCCCGTCCCTGAAATTTGCCTAAAGTCCCACCCCAAGATCCCCGTGATCAGGGACCAAATCGCGCGGGTCGTCGGCGCGTCGCCGACCACCGCCCCTGATCACGCGGATGTTGGCGGGCGGGCCGGCGACTCACCGGCCGGGCACCGGAACGGCCAGTGGAGCCGGTTGCGGCCGGCGCAGCACCGCGTGCTCCAGCGCCGTCCACGCCGTCGTCGCCACCAGGTAGAGCACCGCCGCCAGCGGGACGACCGCCGCGACGATCAGGGTCCCGTACGGCAGCAGCGGCATGATCCGGCCGAGCAGCGCCGCCACATCGGGCTGCGGCTCCCCCGCCCGGCCCACCGCCTTCGCGGGCGCGGCGGCCCCGGCGCCGGCCGCCGCGGCCAGGGCGGCCGTACGGCGCATCCGCCGCGACGACCACCAGGCCAGCGCCAGCAGGGCGGCGAAGAGTACGGCGAACAGCGGCCCCGCCGCCCCGCCGAGTCCGTCGGCGACGTGGTGCCCGAGCGGCACCCCGGCGAGCCGTTCGGCGAGCAGCCCGGAATCCGGGTCCGCGGTGGTGAAGAGGCGGTACATGACGAGGAAGAACGGTGCCTGGAGCAGTGCCGGCAGGCAGCCGGCGAGCGGCGAGGCACCCGCCGACCGGTAGAGGCCGACGACTTCGGCCTGCATCCTGGCCGGGTCGTCGGCGTACTTGCGCTGGATCTCCCGCAGTTGCGGGGCGAGCGCGGCACGGCTCCGCTCGCCGCGTACCTGCGCCCAGCTCAGCGGCGAGATCAGCAGTCGTACGGCGAAGGTGAACAGGACGATGGCGGCGGCGGTCGCGGCGCCGCCGGCGAGCGGGGCGACGAGGTCGGCCAGGGCGGTGACGGCGGTCGACGCGGCGGTGACCGCGGCGTCGAGGGGCGCGAAGGCGAGCATGGGTGATCCCTCTGGGTTCGATTCCGTGTCCGGGCGGCATGCGGCGGCCCGGCTTGACAGTCCGATGTGGACGGTTTAGGTGCGGTGGAATCGACCGCGCAGCGGCGGAGGAAAAGTGGTGCTACACGGCCGGGACGGGATGGACCCGGCCCGGTGCGGGTGCTCGCGGCCGTGGCCGGCCGGCGGCGTCGGGATCGAGCAGGCGGGGCAAAGATCGACGACGGGCCCGCTCACGCAGCGTCGCGCCGGTGCGGGTGCTCTCATCCGCGCCCCGCGGGCCGGCGACCACCAGGTGGACCGCGACGGCGACCGCGAGCAGCGCCGCGACGGCGACGGTCGCCCCGGCCAGCAACTCGGCGGGGTGTGCGGAGTGCGCGGCGAACTGGGCCAGGGCGAAGGCCCACAGGCCCATCAGGCTCATCAGCATCCCCGGCACGCAGCCCAGCTTACGGCTCCGCCGCCAGTTCCGACACCGCCCCGCGTCGACTGACGCGGCCGGACCGGACCGACGCGCGGCCGAACGGACGCAGCCGGGCCAGACCGACGCGCGGCCCTAACGGACGCGGCCGAAGCGGACCGACGCGCGGCCGGATGAGAAGGGATGCGTTTTCCCGACCGGCGACGGTGGGTAGTCAGGACGGCAGGCGCGGGCATCCGCCCGGGCACGGGGTGAAGAACGGCGGTGGCGGCGATGGCCGGTGGGGTGGCCGAGCAGGTGAGACCCGCGACGGCGGGCACGTCGGAGTTACTGACCGTGGGGGTCGAGGAGGAATTCCTTCTCGTCGACGCCGCGACCGGGATCGCCGCGTCGGCGGTCGACGCGGTCCTGGCGAACGTACCGCCCGAGCTGCGCGGTCAGGTGCAGTTCGAGTTCCAGACCAGCCAGATCGAGATCGGCAGTCCGCCGGGGCTCTGCCTCGACGCGCTGCGGCACTCGCTCGGGCTGCTGCGTACCGGCGTCTCCGACGCCGCCGAACAGGCCGGCGTACGGCTGCTCGCGGTCGGCACCGGCCCGGTCGACGGCCCGGTGCCGCCGCTGGTCGACAATCCGCGGTTCCACCGGATGATCGAGCGGTACGGGATGCTGGTGCCGGGGCCGGGCCTCAACGGGATGCACGTCCACGTCGGCGTACCCGACCCGGAAACCGGTGTCCGGGTGCTCGACCACCTGCGCCCGTGGCTGCCGGTCCTGCACGCCGCGACGGCCAACTCGCCGTTCTACGCCGGCCGCGACACCGGCTACGCGAGCTGGCGCTCGATGCTGTGGAACCGCTGGCCGTCGGTCGGCCCGATGCCCTGGCTCGACTCGCACGAACACTACGAGCGGCTGCTGCGGGAGCTGATCGAGTCCGGGGTGATCCTCGACGAGGGGATGCTCTACTGGTATTCGCGGCTGTCCGCCCGCTATCCGACCGTCGAGATCCGCATCGGCGACGTCTGCGCCAGCCTCGACGACACGATCCTGGTCGCCGCCCTCGTACGCGGTCTGGTCGGCGCCGCCCTCGACGACATCGCCGCCGGCCGGCCGGCGCCCCGGATCGACCACGACCTGCTGGTGTCGGCGCACTGGCGGGCGGCACACGACGGGCTGGAGGGGCTGGCCGTCGACCTGCTCGGCGGCGGCCTGCGGCCGGCCTGGGAACTGCTGCTCCGGCTCGTCGACCGGGTCGGCCCGCAACTGGCCCGGCACGGCGACCTCGACACCGTCACCCCGCTGCTGGAGAAGCTGCGCCGTCAGGGCTCCGGGGCGGCCCGCCAGCGCGCCGTGCACGACCGTACGGGTGATCTGGGCAGCGTGGTCGACCACCTGGCCACGGCGACGAGGAGCTGAGTTGACCCGGCTGGTTGTCGTCGGCGCCGACGCGGCGGGCATGTCGGCGGCGTCCCAGGCCCGCCGCGGGCTGGGTCCGGACGAGTTGGAGATCGTCGCCTTCGAACGGGGCCACTTCACGTCGTACTCGGCGTGCGGGATCCCGTACTGGATCGGGGGCCTGGTCGACAGCCGCGACGACCTGGTCGCGCGGGCGCCGGAGGTGTTCCGCGACAAGTACCGGATCGACGTCCGGCTCCGGCACGAGGTCACCGCCATCGATCTGGACCGCCGGGTGGTGGTGGCCCGCGACCTCGACGGCGGGGGCGAGGTCCACGAGCACTTCGACCAGCTGGTGTACGCCGCCGGCGCGGTGCCGGTCGACCCGCCGTGGGCGCGGACGGCGGCGGCCGGGGTGTTCGGGGTGCAGACCCTCGACGACGGCTCGGCGCTGCGGGCCTGGCTCGACGGCGACCCGAGGCCGCGTACGGCGGTCGTGGTCGGCGGCGGCTACATCGGCGTGGAGATGGCCGAGGCGCTGATCCGGCGCGGGCTGTCGGTGACGCTGGTCGAGCGGGGTCCGCAGCCGATGTCGACCGTCGACCCCGACATGGCGGCCCTGGTCCGCGACGCGCTGGTCGGGATCGGGATCGACGTACGCAGCGGGGTCGCCGTCACCGGGCTCACCGAGCGCGCCGGCCGGGTGGCGGCGGTGGTCACCGACGCCGGCGAGTTGCCGGCCGACGTGGTCGTGCTCGGCCTGGGCGTACGCCCCAACACCGCGCTCGCGCGGCGGGCCGGCCTGCCGGTCGGGACGACCGGCGGAATCCAGGTCGACCTGCGCATGCGGGTGATGGGGGTGGACGGGGTGTGGGCGGCCGGCGACTGCGTGCAGACCGTGCACCGGCTCACCGGGCAGGCGGTGCACCTGCCGCTCGGCACCCACGCGAACAAGCAGGGCCGGGTGGCCGGCATCAACATCGGCGGCGGCTACGCGACGTTCCCCGGCGTCATCGGTACGTCGGTCACCAAGGTGTGCGAGCTGGAGGTGGCGCGTACGGGGCTGCGGGAACAGGACGCGTCGGCGGCCGGCTACGAGTTCGTCACCGTGAAGGTCGAGTCGACGAACCGGGCCGGATACTTCCCCGGCGCCGACCCGATGACGGTCAAGCTGCTCGCCGAGCGGCGCAGCGGGCTGCTGCTCGGCGCCCAGATCGTCGGCCGGTCCGAGGCGGCGAAGCGGATCGACCCGCTGGCCGTCGCGCTGTGGAACCAGATGACGGTGGAGGAGATGACCGGCCTCGACCTGGGGTATGCCCCGCCGTACGCACCGGTCTGGGATCCGGTGCTGATCGCCGCCCGGCGGGCGGTCGAGGCGCTGGCCGGCGGCTGAGCGTCAGCCGGCCGGTTGGCAGGTCGGGCACCAGTAGGAGTTGCGGCCGCCCAGCGTGCCGCGCCGGACCTCGGTCCCGCAGACGTGACAGGGCAGGTCGGCCCGGCGGTAGACGTAGACCTCGCCGCCGTGCCGGTCGACCCGGGGCGCCCGCCCCATCGCCTCCGGCAGGTGCTCGGGCCGGACGGTGTCGATGACGCCCGTCCCGGCCGCCGTGGCCATCAGCTCGCGCAGGTCGGTCCAGATCTTCTCCCAGGCGGCCGGGGTCAGCCGGTGGCCGGGGGTGGTCGGCGCGATCCCGGCCCGGAAGAGCACCTCGGTCACGAAGATCAGACCGGTGCCGGCCACCACCGACTGGTCCAGCAGGAGGGCGGCCAGCGCGGTCGAGCCGCGCCGGATGCGCGCGTACGCGGCGCCCGGGTCGGCGTCGTCACGCAGCGGGTCGGCGCCGAGGCGGTCCCGCAACGTCTGGGTCTCGGGCGGGCCGAGCACCTCGCAGGCGGTCGGTCCGCGCAGGTCGAGCCAGTACGCGTCGGAGGCGACCCGCATCCGTACCTCGCCGACCGGCGGTGGCGGTTCCCCCGCGCCGTCGGTGAACTTGCCGTACAGCCCGAGGTGCACGTGCAGGACGAGGTCGTTCTCGTAGTGGTGCAGCAGGTGCTTGCCGTACGCCTCGGTGTCGCGCAGGACCGTGCCGGACAGCAGCGCGGCGCCGGTCTCGAACCGGCCCTGCGGGCTGGCGACGGTGACCTTGTCACCGGCGAATAGCTCGCGGTGGCGGCGGGCGAGGCGGTGGATGGTGTGACCTTCAGGCACAGCGAAACCCTATCCCCGCGGCCCGGGCATGGTTCGTCGGCCATCGGGGTACTCCGATGGTGTTCCCCGCGTAGGCGCCATCACCGAGGCACCACGCACTGACCAGGAGGTGTGCTGTGGTAAGGATCCCTTCGTTCGCGCGCCGGGAGGAGACGGCGCCGACGCGGGACGACGAGCGTCCCGCCGGCTCGGAAGCGCCGACCCCGACCGCCACCATGGCCCGGCCCGCTCCCGCCGATGCCGCCCCGGCCGCCGGCCGCCCGGGTGACGAGGCGACGACCTACCGCAGCCGGTCGGCGACCGGGGCCGCCCCGACGAGGCCGCGGACCGAGACCCGCAAGCCGGAGCCGGTGCTGCCGCCGGCACCTGACCGCAGGTCAGACCAGGATGAAATGGCACGTACCGACCGGATCGTCACCGAGGACCTGAGCGCCGACCGCCGGGACACGGGCGGTGCCGGTGCGGCGGTCGTCGACCGTACGCCGGAGACCGAGGAGGAGCGGCCGGTCGCGCCGACCGGCCCGCGTCCCCGGACCAGCCTGCTGGCCACGATCAGCCTGATCCTCGGTGTCGCCGGCATCCTCTTCGTGCTCACCGGCGCGCTGGCCGGCTACGGCATCGGGATCGGCGCGGTCGGCGCCCTGCTCGGGGTGGCGGGCATCTCGGCCACCGCCCGGCGCCACATCTCGGGCAAGACGGAGGCCCTGCTGGGCCTGGCGCTGGGGCTCGCGGCGGTCGTCATCGGCATCCTGGCGATGACCGGCCAGTTCGCCTGGCCGACCACGGACGGTGACACCGTCGTGCGGTTCCGAGAGTGGCTTGACACACAGTTTATCGAGCGCTTCTGACGGGTATCTGAGCTGGCACGGAAGCGGTGGTTCACCGGTTCCGCAGTCTCGCCCGAAGTGGTTCACCTCTGGCAGAGCACATATTGAGGGGCGGCGGTTCGCCGCCCCTCAACGCTGTCCGGGGTCACTCGCGGGGCGACGCAACGATTCGACGGTTGCTGCCCCGATCCACGCAACGATCCGCGACAGAACGCAACCCTGAACGGTAGATGCCGCCGAAGCCGGCCGCATAGCGTTGGCGGCAAGCGCCAGCCCAGTGGCCGAACCCGGCCGGGCGCGCCGATCACGGGAGCAGGACAGATGTCGTTGGACGCCACCAGCCGGCGCTACCTGATGTGCCGGCCGACGTACTTCGCCGTGGAATACAAGATCAATCCGTGGATGGACCCCACCGCGCCGACCGACGCCGACCTGGCGATCGCGCAGTGGACCACGCTGCGGCAGGTCTACCTGGACCTCGGCCACACCGTCGAGGAGATCCCGGCCGTGCCGGGCCTGCCCGACATGGTCTTCGCGGCCAACGGTGCCACCGTCGTCGACGGGCAGGCCCTCGCCGTGCAGTTCCGCGACCCGCAGCGCGCCGACGAGGCACCCGCGTACGCCTCCTGGCTGTCGCGGGCCGGGTTCGAGGTGCACGAGGCCAAGCACGTCAACGAGGGCGAGGGCGATCTGCTGCTCGTCGGTGACCTGCTGCTCGCCGGCACCGGCTTCCGCACCACGCACGCCGCGCACGCCCGGGCGCAGGAACTCTTCGGGCGACCGACGGTGACCCTGCAACTGGTCGACCCGCGCTACTACCACCTCGACACCGCGCTCTTCGTGCTCGACGAGCACAGCGTGGCCTACCTGCCCGAGGCGTTCTCGCCGGGCAGCCAGGCGGTGCTGCGCCGGCTCTTTCCGGACGCGGTGATCGCCACGCCCGAGGACGCCGCGGTGTTCGGGCTGAACTCGGTCAGCGACGGCCGCAACGTGGTCCTGCCGGTGCAGGCGACCGGACTGGCCGCCGCGCTGCGTGAGCGGGGCTACCACACCATCGGCGTCGACATGTCCGAACTGCGCAAGGCCGGCGGCGGCCCGAAGTGCTGCACCCTCGAACTGCGGGAGGCGAACCGGTGATCGTCGAACGGATGCGTACCCCGGCGGCGGTCGGCGACGCCGAGCGCTGGACCGCGCACAACTACCACCCGCTGCCGGTCGTCATCGCGCAGGCCGAGGGCGCCTGGGTGACCGACGTAGACGGCCGGCGCTACCTGGACTGCCTGGCCGGCTACTCGGCGCTCAACTTCGGCCACCGGCACCCGACCCTGATCGCCGCCGCCCACGCCCAGCTCGACCGGCTCACGCTGACCAGCCGGGCGTTCGTCCACGACCAGTTCGCCACCTTCTGCCGGGAGCTGGCCGAACTGTGCGGCAAGGACCTGGTGCTGCCGATGAACACCGGCGCCGAGGCGGTCGAGACCGCGATCAAGGTGGCCCGTAAGTGGGGCTACCAGGTCAAGGGCGTGCCCGACGGGCAGGCGACGATCATCGTGGCCGACGGCAACTTCCACGGCCGCACCACCACGATCGTCAGCTTCTCCACCGACCCGGACGCCCGCGACGACTTCGGGCCGTACACCCCCGGGTTCAGGATCGTCCCGTACGGCGACCTCGCCGCGCTCGCCGACGCGATCGACGACACCACGGTCGCCGTACTGATCGAGCCGATCCAGGGCGAGCAGGGCGTGGTCGTCCCGCCGGCGGGCTACCTGCCCGGCGTACGCGACCTGTGCACGCAACGCGACGTGCTCTTCATCGCCGACGAGATCCAGTCCGGTCTGGGCCGGACCGGTGAGACGTTCGCCTGCGACCACGAAGGGGTCCGGCCGGACATGTACGTGCTCGGCAAGGCGCTCGGCGGCGGCATCGTGCCCGTCTCCGCGGTCGCCGCCGACCGGAACGTGCTCGGCGTGCTGCGTCCCGGCCAGCACGGCTCGACGTTCGGCGGCAACCCGCTCGCCTGCGCGGTCGCCACCGAGGTCGTACGGCTGCTGCGCACCGGCGAGTTCCAGCGCCGCTCGACCGAACTCGGCGTACGGCTGCACGCCGGCCTGCGCTCGCTGGTCGGCGAGGGCCTGGTCGCCGTACGCGGCCGGGGGCTGTGGGCCGGCGTCGACATCGACCCGGCGCTGATGACCGGCCGGCAGGCGTGCGAACGACTGGCCGAGCGGGGCGTGCTCGCCAAGGACACCCACGGCTCGACGATCCGGCTCGCCCCGCCGCTGGTCGTCGAGGCGGCCGAGATCGACCACGCGATCGCCCAGCTCGCCGCCGTACTGCACTGATCCGGGACCGCCCGGCCCGCGGTTCGCGGGCCGGGCGGTCCGCCTCTCCTCAGCCGACCGCCCCGTGCCCCGGTCGACCGCCGGTCCGGCCGACGGCGGGCCGGACGGCCGGCGGCTCAGCGGTCGGCGATCCGGATCGCCATCGTCGGTGCCTCGGCCATCACCGACGTCGGGTTGGCCACCCCGCCGGTCTGCCACAGCCGGGACCGGCCGATCTGCACCCCCGCGTAGAGTTCGACCACGTCCGTCGGGCCGAGCGGGCGGGCCTGCCGCTTGAGCGTCTCCCGCTGGTCGTCGTCGGTCGAGCCGCCCGGCCGCACCCCGGTCCCGTTGGTGCTGACGTCGTGCGCGACCAGCTCGCTGCCCTGCAACTCGAAGCGGACGTGGCTGCGGCTGATCCAGCGCCGGGCCTCGTCGGTCAGCCACTGGCCGAGAATGATCCCGCCACCCTCCGGAGCCCGGCCGACCACGACCGGGTCGTCGGCGGCGACCACGAACCGCCGCCGGACCATCCCGTCGATGCGTACCGACAACAGCTCCGCCCGGGGCCGGTGCCCCGCGTCGGTGAGCCGCTCGTCGTGCCGGGGACAGGTCGGCATGCCGGTCCGCAACGTCGGCGGCGGCTGCCCGCCGGGCCGGCCGACCCGCATCGAGCCGAAGCTGGAGCACTCCGGGTCGGGGCAGCGCCACATCCGGCCGAGCAACTGCACACCGACCGGCGACGGTGCCGCCGAGGTCGGTTCGTGCCCGCCGCCGACCTGGGCGACCAGCGCCGGGCCGCCGGCCGCGGGCACCGGCGCGAGCAGCCGGCCCGGCTGGTCGGCCAGCCACGGGTAGCGGCCGACGGCGTTGTCGAAGCGGGACCGGCTCAGCACCGGCAGCCCGAGCAGGTCGGCGACCTCCAGCACCCGCTCACCGGGATTGGGCAGGACCTCGACGACGCCGTCGTCGGCCCAGCGGCGGACCACCATCCGCTCGTTGGAGGTCAGGTCGGCGTCCGACAGCAGCGCCCGGTGCACCACGACGTAGACCGGGACGTTCTCCTCGGCGAGCTGCCGGCCGAGCGCGTCGACCACCATGCCGAGCCGCAGCAGGGTGGCCGGCCGGCCACCGTCGAAGTCGACGTAGCGCACCACCTCGGCCAGGTCGAGCACGGCCCGGGCCAGCTTCGGGTCGGTGGTCAGGCGGCCCTCGATCGCGTCGAGGACCTTGCTGATCTCGAACCTCATGTCGCCGCTCCGATGATCTCGTCGATTCGCCGGGCCAGCTCGATGTCACGCTCCGTCACGCCACCCTCGGAGTGGGTGGCGCACCGGAAGGTCAGCGTGCGCCACCGGATGTCGATGTCGGGATGGTGGTCGAGTTCCTCGGCGACCACGGCGATCCGGTCGACCACCGCGATCGCCTCGACGAAACCGGGCAGCTCCGCCGTGCGGGTGATCGCCGTGGAGTCGCCGGCCCAGTCGCCTTCGAGCCCCGCCAGCTCGCCACGCAACGCGTCCGTGTCCAGCACCTTTGCCATGCGCAGACTGTACCGCCGGCGGTCTCGTCCGCCCGCCGCGCGCCCGCCACCGCCGGCTGTCCGCGATCCGGGCGCCGCGTACCCCACCGACATGCGGTGATCGATGTTTACCGTTCCGCGCGAACGGTTACCCCTGTGCCAATGAGGCAGATTCCACGCATGGCGACCACGGGGCTCGGCCTCGTCACCGTACTCACGCTCGGCGTGGCCGGCTGCGCCGCGCCCGCCGACCAGAACGGCACCGGGGCGTCCCCGGCACCGACCGGATCCGCGACCTCCGCCCCCTCGGCCGACCCGGCCGCGGTCGAGGCGCTGAGCACCGCGGCGAAGCGACTCAACGACGACAGCCTCCGGGTCACCATGGAGGCGACCGGCCTGAGCAGCCGGGGCCAGCTCGACCCGCAGGGTGACCGGGGCACGATGACGATGGCGCTGGACACCGGCCAGGGCCAGGCGGTGCAGATCGAGGTCGTGGCGGTCGACAAGACCGTCTACCTCAAGGTCCCCGGGCTGCCCGACGTCGGCGAGAAATGGGTACGCGTCGACGTCGCCCGGCTCGCCGGCACCGACTTCGACATCCTGCCCGAGGGCGATCCGGCCGGCGCCGACCGGATGATCAAGTCGGTCGTCGAGGCGCGGCGCGACGGCCCGACCAACTTCTCCGGCACCCTCGACCTGAGCCAGACGCCGGCCGGCAGCTTCGGGATCCAGCAGGCGCTGGGCGACAACGCGAAGGCGCTGCCGTTCACCGCGACGACCGACGCGCAGGGCCGGCTCACCGGGCTCGACATCGACCTCACATCGGTCGAGCCGACGCTCGGCACGCTCAAGATGACGTACTCCGACTTCGGTGCCCCGGTCCACGTCACCGCACCGCCGGCGGGCCAGACCGTGGAGGCACCCGACTCGCTGATGCAGTTCCTCGGCCGCTGAGCGAAGGCAAAAGAATGGGCGACGCCGGTCGGCGTCGCCCATTTTCGCGTACGGCGTCAGCGGCGCTCGGCCCGCAGGAGCGCACCGGCCTCGTGCAGGTGCGCCAGCCCCTGCCGGTAGGAGTCGACCAGGCTGGTCTCCTCGTACGGGATGCCGTTCTCGGCGCAGTAGGCGGCGACGATCGGCTGCGCCCGGCGCAGGTTCGACCTCGGCATGCTCGGGAAGAGGTGGTGCTCGATCTGGTAGTTCAGGCCGCCGAGCGCGAAGTCGACGAAGACGCCGCCGCGTACGTTGCGGGAGGTGAGCACCTGCTTGCGCAGGAAGTCGAGGTCGTCCTCGTCGGTCGGCATCAGCATGCCCTTGTGGTTCGGGGCGAACGAGCAGCCCATGTAGACCCCGAAGAGGCCCTGGTGGATGACGATGAACGCGATCGCCTTGAGCGGCGACAGCACGGCGAAGACCGCGGCGAAGTAGCCGACGGTGTGCACGGCCAGCAGCAGCAGCTCGGTGCGCCGGTGCCGGATCGGGGTGCTGCCCAGCAGCGCCTTCACGCTCGCCACGTGCAGGGCCAGCCCTTCGAGGGTGAGCAGCGGGAAGAAGAGGTACGCCTGCCGCTCGACGATCCACCGGCCGAACCCGCTGGTCTGCGCCGCCTGCTCCTGGGTCCACACCAGCACGCCGGCCTCGACGTCCGGGTCGTGCTCCTCGTGGTTGGGGTTGGCGTGGTGCCGGTTGTGCTTGTCGATCCACCAGCCGTAGCTGAGCCCGACCGCGAGGTTGCCGGCGATCAGACCGGAGATCTCGCTGATCCGGCGCTTGCGGAACATCTGCCGGTGCCCGGCGTCGTGGCCGAGGAAGGCGACCTGCGTGGTGGCGAAGGCGAGGAACACCGCGACGAGCAGTTGCAGCCAGCTGTCACCGACGAGGAAGAAGGCGGCCCAGCCGCCCAGGAAGAGCCCCACGGTCAGCGCGATCTTCGCGGCGTACCAGCCCGGCCGGCGACGCATCAGCCCGGCCTCGTTGATCCGGCGGGAAAGCCGCGCGAAGTCACTTCCCCGTTGCAGCGTGCGTTCCGCCACCGCGCCGACAGTCATGGATCTCCCTGTTCACTCAGTCGCCGCTCCGTGGTCGAGCCGCGCGCTGCCGTCCAGCATCCTTTTAGTCCGGCTTTTCGGTAATCCTGGCCACCCCCGTATGGGGGGTAGGGCTAACCCCACCCCCCCATACGTCCCCTCCTACCGGGTCAGGTCATCCGGCCGACGGCGGCGCGCAGCCGGGCCAGGTCACGCCGCCGGCGCTCGTACGTCACGGCCAGGGCGATCAACGCGAGACCGCCGATCGCGAGGAAGATCCACCGGGGCAGCAGGTCCCAGACGGCGACCAGCTCGTGCAGGGCCAGCAGGACGACGGTGGCCCCGCCGAGCACCACCGGCGCCTGCCGGCGGGCCGCACCACCGGCGAGGACGACCAGCACCGCGCCGGTGCCCAGCAGCAGCCGGCGCATCGGCTGGTCGTCACCGACCAGCACCGAGGCCAGGCTCGGCAGCAGGCCGGCAGCCAGCCCCGGACCGTACGCGGACCAGCTCCCCAGCCCGGACCGGGCGGCCAGCCAGCCGGCGACGAGGGCGAGGGCCGCCGCCGGCAGACTGTACGCCTCCAGGACCGCCACCCGGTCGGCGACCAGCAGCAGCCACCAGGCGACCAGCTCACTGCCGAGAGCCGCCCAGACCAGCACCCGGCGGCGGTGCAGGAACGCCGCGCCCGGCACCGGTCCGGCCCACAGCGCCCGGACCCCGACGGCGACGCCCCACAGCGTGAACACCGCGGCGACGTACCGGATCCCGCCGAGACTGAGCAGCAGCGCGACCAGGGCCCCGGCGTGGGCGAGCGCCTCGACGGCCACCGACTCGGCGGGCCGCCGGATCCGCAGCACGGTGCCGGTGGCCAGCGCCACCGCCGCGCCGCCGAGGACCGCCAGCGCGACCAGCCGCAGCGGCAGGTCGGCCGCGAGCGCCACGGTCGCCGCCAGCGTCAACCCGGCCACGACCGCCACCAGCCAGCCGGCGATCCGGCCGCCCCGGCCCCGGCCGGCGACGCCGACCGTGGCGGCGCCGGCGACGACCAGGCCGAGGGCGGCGATCGTCGAGGCCTCGGTCGGCAACGCACCGGCCAGGCCGGCCCCGGTCAGGGCGACCCCCACCGGTACGGCGACCAGGACCGCCCCGGTCCGCACCGGCACCAGGGCGGCGGTGAGCAGGTACGCCAGCCCGGCGGCCAGCGACACCGCCGGTACGACCGGCCACGGTGTGCCGGCGACGGTCAGCGCGACCAGGACGGCGGCCACCCCGACCGGCAGCGCCGCGGTGGTGGCAAGCCGGACCCGCACCTGCCACCACCCGATCCCCCGGCCGGCGGTGGCCGGCTCGACAGCGGCCGGCTTGCCGATGCCCGGGCCGGCGGTGGCCGGTCCGGCGATGGCCGGCCCACCCGCGGCCGGTCCGGCGGTGGCCGGGCGGAGCAGATGGGCGGCGAGCCAGATCGCGACCGTGAGCACGCCGAGCGCCAGGGCGGGCGCGGCGGAGTCGAGCCCGGACTCGACCAACCACCGCCGCGACGGGGTCGGCACTCCGCCGCTCGGCCAACCCGACCAGATCGCTCCGAGCCACGCGTACGGCGCCAGCAGCACCCCGACGACCGCCGGCACGACGGTGACAACGGCGATCGCCAGCAGTGGCAGGGTCGCCGCGGCGGCGAGGATCCGCCCCGGCGTCCAGGCGACCAGCAGCGCGGTGGTGACGAGCAGCAGGATGCCGACGGCGGCGTACACCGCCGGTGGCTCGTCGTACGGCCCGCCGCCGGCCGCCGTGGCGGTGGCGACCACGGCGACCGCGACCGCCGCGGTGGCGTACGGCAGCAGTGCCGGCCGCAGCCGCCGGACCAGGACCGGCACCGGCAGCAGCAGCGCGACGGCGAGCAGCGCGGCCCTCGCCTGCCACCAGCCGGCGATCGTGGCGGCGGCCAGCCCGGCGACGACCAGCGCCGGCCAGGTGACCAGTGCGGCGGCGAAGGCGAGCCCGCCGATCGGCCGCCGGTGGGCGGGGCGCCCGGGCAGGCCGGTGACGTTCGCGCCGCCGGCCGGCCCGGCCACGGCGCCGGGGTGCGGGCCGGCGGCGTCGGCACCGTCCGCGGCGCCCGGTCCGGCGGGCCGGCCGCCGCCGGGTCCGGCGGCCAGCCGGTCGGCGACGGCGGCCACCGCGAGCCCGAGCAGCAGTACGACGGCCAGCGTGCCGGTCGCCGTGGACGGCCGGGCGAGACCGACCCCGACCGCGTGGAGCGTCAGGACGGCGCCGGTGCCGGCCCGGACCACGCCCCCGACGACGGCCCGGTGCCACAGCGCGGCGAACAGCAGCGCCGCCATCGCGGCGAGGTCCACCGCCGCGACCGGCCAGCCGGCCATCGGCACGGCGGCCGGCAGGGCGAGCACCGCCAGGCCCGCGCCGACGGCGGCGGTGGCGTCGCGGCCGGCCCGCGGCAGCAGCACCCCGAGCGCGCCGGTCACCACCAGCACCGCCACCGGCACCTGCCAGTCGAACGGGACCCTGGTGTCGTCGCCCGGCAGCGCGGTGGCCATCGTGGCCACCGCGACGACAGCGGTCGCGATCACGGTGACCAGCGCGGTGACCCCGGTGACGAGCAGCGCGCCGACCCGGTGGCCGGTACGCACGGCGGCGGGCAGCGGCCGGGCGGTCACCGTGACGACGGCGGCCAGCCCGAGCGCGACCACGGCGGCGGCCACCAGCAGCAGCGACGGGCGTACCTCGGCGACCGGGCGCAGGGCCGCGACCGCGAGCACGACCACCAGGACGGTGCCGGCCAGTCCACGAAGGACCGCGCTGCCGGCCACGGCACCGGCGGCGACCAGCAGCAGGGCCGTGGCCACGAGCGGCAGCCCGACGACGGCGACCGGTCCGGCCACGTCGGCGACGACCAGCGCGATCAGGGAGCTGATCGTCGCGGCGGCCAGCATGACGGCGTACCCGACCCAGCCGACGACCCGGAACGCGACCCGTCGGCCGCCGCCCGGCGCGGCATTGGCCGGCACCGGACCGGCGCCGGGCACGACGGCGCCCGGCAATACGGCACCCCGCGTCACGGCTCCGGGCGTGACAGCTCCGGGCACGACGGCTACGGGCACGACGGATATGGGCACGGCGGCGTGCCGGGCCAGCCGGAGGACGAGCAGGTTGCCGGCGGCGACCGCCGCGTAGACCAGTGCCCACCCGAGTGGGTCCGGCCGGTGGTCGTACGCCAGCAGCTGCAGGACCGGCTGGGCGACCAGCAGTGCGACGTAGCGTGGCGCCCACAGCCGGGTCAGCGCGGCGTAGCCGGCGGCGACCAGGGCGGTGACCGCGCAGACCAGCCCGGTGTACCGGGTACCCGCCGATCCGGCGAGGCCGAAGAGGTCGACGTACCAGGCGGCGTACCCGTCGAGCAGGACCAGGAGCAGGCCGATGGTCGCGAACGTCTCGGCGGTGGCGGTGAGACCGCGCCACCTGGCCAGCGGCGGTACGGCGAGCGCGAGCCCGGTGACGACGGCCAGGATCGCGGCCCGGCCGGCGACGCCGTAGGTGGCCCAGGCGACGGAGGTGAAGACGATCGCGGCGGTGCCGAAGAGCAGGCCGCCGAGGATGAACAGGATGTTCTGCACCGTCCGGGTGGAGGCTTCCGGCCGGGCCGGCACGGCCGGGCCGCCCGGCACGCCGTACCCGGGGGCGGCCGGCCACCCCGCCGCTCCCCCGGCCGCGCCGTGGCCCACCGGCCCGGTAGGGGCGTCCGGTGTGCCTATCCCGGCCGGGACCGGCGCCCCCGGACGCGGCGCGACGGTGCCCGGCGGCAGTACGGGTGCCGGCCGGGTCGCCGGCCGGGCGGCGAGGGTCGCGGCGCGTACCCGGGCGGCGAGGGCCTGGCGCCGCTGCTGGGCGTCGCGCAGCGCGGCGGCCAGCGACAGGTGGTGCTGGCGGGCCTGTTCGACCTGGGGTGCGAGCACGCGGATCTGGTAGTCGAGCCGGATCACCTCGGCGGCGACGGGGTCGGGCGCCCGGCCGCACCGGCGGCAGCCGACCGCCAGGTTGGCGGTGCCGCCGCAGGCCGGGCAGGGGTAGACGGGCGCGGGTTCGGTCACAGTCGCATGATTTCCGTCGCCGGCGGGGCGGTCACAGAGTGTGCGTACTCAGCCGGGGTCCGACTACTCAGGCCGGTCGGGTGTGCTCGTGTACCCAGGCCGTGTAGGCCGGGTTGGCGCTGCCGACGGCGGCCACCAGGATCTCCGGTACGTCGTACGGGTGGGCGCCGCGGATGTGCTCGACCAGCGCGTCGACCCGGTCGGGCGCGGTCTTGAACCGCACCGTCCACTCCCGGGTGCTCTCCATCCGGCCGTCCCACCAGTAGGTGCTGTCGAGTGGCCCGCTCACCTGGGCGCAGGCGGCGAGCCGGCCGGCCACGGCCGCGGCGGAGAGCACCTCGGCCACCGAGCGGGCGTCGACGACGGTCGTCACGACGTGAATCTGGTCCACCCGCCGACCCTACGCCCCACCGGGCTCGGGACGGTGCTCGTCGATCCATTCGTCGATCCGCTTCCACCAGTCGTACAGCCACTCGATCCGTTCCGCCTCGCCGGTCGGTACGTCTTCGGGTGGCACCGACCAGAACCGCATGATGATGCGCTTGTCCATGGGCAGCTCGCGCCACACGTCGGCGACGGTGAGCATCCGGTCGAGGCCGGTGTGCGCGACGAAGATGACGCCGGCGTCGGGTGCGGCGTCCAGCGCCGCGATCAGCCCGCCGGGTTTGGGGGCGAGCACGTTGCGCATCCCCTCGGCCCGCTTCGCCATCCGTTCCAGGCCCAACGCCCGCAGCCGGGCGATGGCGCGCAGCCGGCGGCGGGGGGTGAAGTTGCCGCCCTCCGGAAAGATCACGAAGGCGTCGTTGTCGTCGAGCCCGGTCGCCAGGTGCGCGATCTGTTGCTCGATCGTCTCGCCGGGCTGGTGTCCGGGTGCGACGAACCGGTTGGGCAGCCGGTTGAGCATGACGTCGATCGCCGGGTCCCACTGGAGGGTGTCCTTGAGGACGATGCGCGGCTCACGGGCGTACCAGTTGACCAGCGCGTGGATGAGGATGAACGAGTCGCCGGGCCCGGCGTGCCGGCTCACGACGATCTCCGGCCGGCCGGGCAGGGCGGTGTCCGGGTCGGTGCCGACCACCTCGATACCCAGCCGCAGCGTCCACTTCACCTGCCAGAAGAGTGCGGTGAGGAACCAGCCGGTGAGCACGTAGTGGGCCCGCTGGAACGCCGGTGACCGTTTCTTCCAGCCGAACCCGGACGCGAGCCACAGGACGAAGAGGGCGATCAGCGCGGCAGCGTCCCAGACCAGGTAGAAGGTCAGCATCCACAGCACACGCAGCGGCCGCAGGTAGCCGGGGACCAGCGGCGAGGCGGCCGCGGCGACCAGCAGCCAGATCGGCAGGGTGGTCACGAACAGGAAGGTGAGCAGGACGACGGCCGGGCCGAGCAGGATCCGGCGCAGCCAGCGGGGCGGGATCCGCATCAGCGGCGCCCGGTGCGTGTCGCCGTGGTCATCGGCCCGCCACGTTGGTCGACAGGTAGCGGCGGGAGGCGGTGTAGGCGCGGCTGATCCGCCGCCCGACGGCGGCCATGTCCCGGTAGGCCCAGGGGGTGTCGTCGCGGGACTCCCCGCCGCCGGTCGGCAGGACGTGCACCTCGACGCCGTCGGGCAGGGCGGCCATCTCGCGGGCGAAGCGGTGCCGCCGGGCGATCTCGAAGGCGACCTGCGCCACCTCCCAGGGCCGCCGCGGCGGGGTCAGTGGCCGCTCGACCCGACCGACCTGGAGTACGAAGATCAGTTTCGCGCCGGCGTCGACGGCCGCGCCGATCGGGATGGAGTTGACGATGCCGCCGTCGACGAAGTGCTCGCCGTCGATCTCGGCCGGCGGCAGCAGCCCCGGCACGCTCGCCGAGGCCAGTACGGCGTCGACCAGCCGGCCGCGGTCGAACCAGTGCTCGGCGGCGCGTTCGATGCTCGCCGCGCAGCACCGGAACGGCACCTTCAGCTCCTCGATCGTGGTTTCCGCGCCGAGTGCGCTCTCCAGCAGCTTGCGCAGCGGCCGGGGCGAGTGCAGGTGGGTACGGGCGGCGAACCGGCGCAGTTGCCGGGCGACCGAGTCGCCGTACACCTCGCTCGCCTCGGGGCTGGCCCACAGGCGTACGAGCCGTTCGGTGACCGCCTCGGTCGGGTCGGCCGCGACCAGGGCGCCGTTGACGGCGCCGATCGAGGTGCCGACCACGATGTCGGGGCGGTAGCCGGCGCGGAACAGGGCGCGCAGCATGCCCACCTCGACGGCGCCGAGCACACCGCCGCCGCCGAGCACGAACCCCACCGGACCGTTGACCATGGCCTCATCCTGGCACGACCGGCTTCGGGTCCGTCCCGCCCCGCCGGCCACTTACCCGGAGTTGCCCGAGAGCGACATGTTTCAAACGATTCGCACCCATGCGTTACAAGCCGTTGACAGAGTGTTTTCCGTCCCGCAGCCTGATACCGCCCCCCACCCCGGACAGGTGCCCACATGTCTTCGCTCCACCCCGGTGGTCTGCTCGCCCGCCGATACCGCCTCATCGACCGCATCGGTGCGGGCGGGATGTCCGTCATCTGGCGCGCCCGCGACGAACTGCTCGACCGGGTCGTCGCGCTCAAGGTGCTCGCGGAGGAACTGGCCGCCGACGCCCGGTTCCGCGGCATGGTCCGTGAGGAGGCCCGGGCCGCCGCGCAACTCGTACACCCACACGTCACGTCGGTCCACGACTACGGCGAGACGGTCGCGCCCGACGGCACCGTCACCGCCTTCGTCGTGATGGAACTGCTCTCCGGCGAGGAACTGGAGTCCCGGCTCACCGAGGGCCCGCTGCCGTGGCCCGAGGCGGTCGAGGTCTGCGCCCAGGTCGCCGAGGCGCTGGCCGCCGCGCACCGGCTCGGCATCGTCCACCGCGACGTCACCCCGGCCAACATCATGATGACCGGGACCGGTGCGAAGGTGCTCGACTTCGGCATCGCCACGCACGTCGGCGCTCCCGACGAGGACGCCGACGGCGAGACGTTCGGCACGCCGGCGTACGTCGCGCCGGAGCGGCTCGACGGCACCCCGGCCCAGCCGGCCACCGACACCTACTCGCTGGGGGTCCTGCTCTACGAGACGTTGACCGGCCGGGTGCCGTTCCCGGCCAACACCTGGGAGGACCTGGCCCGCAGCAGGCCGGACGCCGAACCACCGACCCTGTCCGGTGTGGAGGGACTGCCTCCGGCGGTGGCCGACGTCTGCCTGAGCTGCCTGGCCCGCGACCCGCGCGACCGGCCCACCGCCCACCAGGTGGGGCTCGTGCTGCGCGCGCAGCTCACGCCCGAACCCCCCGTCGCGGAGTCGGCCGCGCCGCCCGCACGCGCCGTGCCGCTGCGGCTCGCCGTGCTGGCCGCCGCGTCGGTCGCGGCGCTCGCGGCGGTCGTACTGGCGTTCACCTGGCCCCGGGACGACCACCGGCCGCCGGCGGCCGACGGCCTACCGGGCACCGCCCGGCCGACGTCGCTGTTCTCGCCGGACGCCGTGCCCCCCGACGGTCCGGCGACCGGTGGACCGTCGCCCGGTCCGGGGCCGACCGGCCGCCCCACTCCCGGCGGGACACCGACCGGGGCGCCGCCGACCGGGCTACCACCAAGCGGTACGCCCGGGCCGGGCGGAACCGCCGGCCCGAGCGTGCCGGAGGCGGTGGCCGATCTCGACCAGATCGTCACCGCCGGGCTGGCGGCCGGCGCGATCCGCGACGACGCCGGGCTCGACCTGCAGAACCTCCTGCGCAACCTGCGGAACGCGGCGGCCCGGGGACCGGTCGACGTCGGCGGGCCGGTCGAGCACATGCGCAGCAAGATCGCGCTACGGGTCGACGAGGGGGCGATCACCCCCGAGTACGCCAGCGCGCTGCGCGCCGGGCTCGACCGGCTCGCCGCCGCCGGATCGGCATCGCCGGCCTGACCCGGCAGACGGCGAAGGGGGCGCGGAATCCGCGCCCCCTTGCGTCCCGTACGGGTGTTACGACAGCCCGTTGAGGAATGGCCGGTGCGAGTTCTGGAACTCCCAGCCGTAGTAGCGGTCCCAGTTGATCGACCAGGTCATCAGGCCCCGGAAGTTGGGGTTGGTGCCGCTGCGCGGCGTGTAACCGGCGCAGTTGGTGCCCCGTACCAGGCAGGTGACGGCCTGCTGGACGGCCGCCGGGGCGGTGTAGCCGTTGCCGGCCGAGGTCGACGACGGGGTGCCGAACGCCACCTGGTCCTCACGCAGCGGCGGGAAGACGTTGTTGGTGTTGCCGGCCACCGGGAACCCGGCGAGCAGCATGTCGGTCATGGCGATGTGGAAGAGCGCGCCGCCCATTGTGTGGTACTGGTTGTCCAGCCCCATGATCGGACCGGAGTTGTAGTCCTGCACGTGCAGGACGGTGATGTCGTTGCGCAGCGCGTGGATCACCGGCAGGTAGGCGCCGGCCCGCGGGTCCTGGCCGCCCCACGGCCCCGATCCGTAGTACTGGTAGCCGAGCTGCACGAAGAACGTCTCCGGCGCCATGGTGAGGATGAAGCGGCTGCCGTACCGCTGCTTGAGCGACCGGACCGCGGAGATCAGGTTGACGATGACCGGGGTGGTCGGGTTCTTGAAGTCGGTGTCGCCGGTGTTCAGCGACAGCGAGTGGCCCTCGAAGTCGATGTCGAGGCCGTCGAGGCCGTACCGGTCGATGATCGCGGCGACCGAGCTGACGAACCGGTCCCGGGCGGCGGTGGTGGTGAGCTGCACCTGCCCGTTCTGGCCGCCGATCGAGATCAGCACCTTCTTGCCCTGCTGCTGCTTGGCCCGGATCGCGGCGATGAACTGCGCCTCGGTCTCGACGTTCGGGCACTCGGCGACCGGGCAGAGCTGGAACCGGATGTCACCGGAGGTGACCGAGGTCGGCTCGCCGAACGCCAGGTTGATGATGTCCCAGGAGGCCGGTACGTCGGACATCCGCACGTAGCCGGAGCCGTTGGCGAAGCTGCTGTGCAGGTAGCCGATGAGCGCCCGCTTCGGCAGCCCGGAGTTCGGCGGCGGGGTGGTCGGCGGCGGCGTGGTCGGAGGTGGCGTGGTGGGCGGCGGCGTGGTCGGAGGTGGCGTCGTGGGTGGCGGGGTCGTGGGTGGCGGCGTGGTGGGCGGGGTGCCGCCGCCGCAGGCCGCGCCGTTCAGCGTGCAGTCCGCCGGTGATCCCGAACCGGTGGCGATGAACCCGAACGACACCGACGCCCCCGGCGCCAGGCTGCCGTTCCACGAGCGGTTGCGGAACGTGAACCGCTGACCCGACCGGGTCATGTCGGCGTCCCAGAACGAACCGACCGAGGAACCCGAGGGCAGGGTGAAGGCCACCGCCCACGACGACAGGGCGGTCGCCCCGCCGTTCGTGACCGTGTACTTCCCCTCCCAGCCGGAACCCCAGTCCGACGTCTTGACGAACGTCGCGGACGGGCCGGCGGCGAGGGCCGGCCCCGCCACCCACACCGCCCCCGCACTCACGGCCAACGCCGACACCACGGCGAGCAACAACGACCTGGAGCGTCTCATCACCAGTCCCTCCCAACCCGGCGCGGCATCGGCCGCTGTCGAACAGTTGGCCAATTATTAGGACTGTTAACTGTTTATGTCCAGGGCGGAGCCCGACGACGTCCCTGAAATTTGCCTGAAGTGCGCCGTACCGGCAGGGCGGTCCGCTCGTCGCCGGGGTCGGTGCCGGCCAGCGGCGGTCAGAGCCGGATACGGTCGCCGGCGCGGTCGAAGAGCAGCAGCCGGTCCAGGTCGACCGACACCGTCATCCGCTCACCGGTCCGGGGCGTCGCCGGCACCGGCACCCGGACCACCAGGTCACCGGCGGCCGACTCGTCGTCGGGCAACTCCGGGTCGTAGACGGGATAGAACCCGTAGCGGGTCCGCGCCGTCGGCCGCCCGCCGTCGCGCTGGCGCGGGATGAGACGCCCCAGCCCCGGCCACCGCCCGCCCCGCGCCGGCCGCTCCGGCTCGGCCAGCAGCCCGGACAGCGGCCGTACGGAATCCGGCAGTTCCAGCCTCGACTCGGCCGCCGAGGTCGGCACGCCACCGGTCTCCAGGTGCACCAGCGCCTCGTGCCCCAGGTTCTCCACCACCCGTACGACGCCGTGCAGCACCGGCCCTTCGGCGTCGGCCGGTGCCGGGCGCAGGGCGTCCGCCCGCAGGGCCACCGTCGCCCGCTCGGTGTGCCGGGCGGCGAGGACCGCGCCGCGCGGATCGTCGGACGGAAAGTCGATCACCTGCGTACCCAGGTCGAGGACGACCCGACCGTCGCCGGCGTACACGGCGCACTGGAAGAGGTTGGGGCGCGGGCTGCCGAGGAAGGCGGCGACGAAGACGGTCGCCGGGTCGCCGTACACCTGCGACGGCGGGCCGACCTGCTGCAGCACCCCCCGGCGCAGCACCGCGACGCGGTCCGCCATCGACATCGCCTCGACCTGGTCGTGGGTCACGTAGATCGTGGTCGTCCCGTTGCGGCGGGCCAGCGCGGTCAGGTCGGCACGCAGGTCGGCGCGCATTCCGGCGTCCAGGTGGGACAGCGGCTCGTCGAGCAGGAACGCCGCCGGGCGACGGGCCAGCGCCCGGGCGATCGCGACCCGCTGCCGCTGGCCGCCCGACAGGTTCCCGGGCAGCCGGTGCAGCACGTCGGTGATGCTTAACTGCCCGGCCAGCTCGGCGATCCGGCCGGTCACCTCCGGACCGGCGTCGCTGCCCGAGCGCAGCGGGAAGCCGATGTTCTGCGCCACCGTCAGGTGCGGGTAGAGGGCGTGGTCCTGACGTACCAGGGCGACGCCCCGGTCGCCGGCCTCGATGTCGTCGACCACCCGGCCGTCGAACCGGACCTCGCCCGAGGTGGGCCGCTCCAGGCCGGCCACCAGCCGGAGCACCGTCGACTTGCCGCACCCGGTCGGTCCGAGCAGGACCACGAACTCCCCGGACCGCACGTCGATGGTCACGTCGTCGACGGCGACGGTGCCGTCGTCGAAGATCTTCGTCAACCGGTCGGTGGCGATGGCGACCAAGGCGATCACCTCCCGCCCCAATCGTCAGCGCTGGGACGGGCGTACGCCAGGGTCTGGCTGGCAAAACCTCGGAACGTACGACGGTGGGCCGGCACCGGGCCGACCCACCGTCATCGACAAACCACCGTCGGTACGCCCCGGGTCAGTTCGACAGCAGCGGGTTGACGTTCGGGTACTGGACCGGGTCGACGTACTCGGTCACGTTCGGGTGCTGCACCACCGCGTCGGTGTTGCCGTCCTCGTTGAAGTCGAAGCCGATGGTGTCCTGGCGGCCGTCGAGGTCGGTGTCCTGGACGAAGGTGTCGATCAGCCCGTTGAAGTCGTTGTCGAGGACGACGTTCTCCAGCGTCCCGTCCTCGTTGTAGTCGGTGCCGGCGAGGTCGACGGCGCCGTCGCCGTTGCGGTCGGCGATCTCCTCGTCCTGCCAGCCGTCACCGTCGGTGTCGCGCATCTGGGTCTCGAAGACGCCGTCGTGGTTGCGGTCGTACTCGCTGGCGTCGACCAGGCCGTCGGCGTCGTAGTCGTGGCCGATGAAGTCGACCCGGCCGTCACCGTTCATGTCCGCGTGCAGCTCCACGCTGCCGTCGGCCTGCTCGTGGACGGTGTGCTCGTCCCAGGTGCCGTCGCCGTCAACATCGATGCTGGTCGAGTAGTCGCTCATCGTCGTTCCCTCCGTGACGCCTCAATGGCTTGTCTGCCGAACACGCTACGGCTCGCCACCTCGGCCTTGATCCCCGGATCGTGCCACCCCGCATCCGGTGATCCGGCCGAAGTCCACCACCGACGGGTCACGGTTCCGTCGTCGCGGACCGGTCCGGACGCCCTGATGGGCCGGACATCGTCCGGCCCATCAGGTTTCCGCGGTCAGCTCAGGACGTAGGCGACACCGGTGGTGGCGCCGTCCCGTTCGTAGGAGACGAGCAGTTTCGAACCGTCCGGCAGCGGCGCGGTCAGCGGCAGGACCAGGTCCAGGTTGTTGCCGGTCACCTCGACCGTCTTCTGGGCCAGGACCTTGCTGCCGTCCCACACGTACACGTTGGCGGTACCGGCGGCCTTCGCCCGCAGCCGCAACGTGACCGCGTCGTCCGACGCGAACAGCTTCGGCACCGTGATCGTGTTCTTGGGCAGGGCCGGCCAGCCACCCGGCGCGACCTTGTCCGAACTCGACTGCAGGATGGTCTGCGGCGAGTTGACGCTCATCGCGGCGGTGTCGGGCATGATCGGGGCCTTCGGCGCCGACGGCTGGTTCGCCAGTCCGTCCAGCGTCGCCACGCCCCAGCGCCACGGGTCGGCGCGTACCCCGCTCCAGGTCGACCAACCCACCCGGGTCTGCGCCGTCAGGTCCTGCGTGTCGGAGTCGTTGACCAGGATGTTCATGCCCATCCGGGCCGGGTCGATCGCGTCCGGCAGCACGCTGAACGGGATCTTCGCCTCGATCCGGTAACCGACGTACGGGTTGCTGGTGACGACGGACGCCACCTCCATGCCCGGGGCGGTCTCCGGGCCGGGGCCCTGGTGGTTGTCCCGTTCCCGGGCGAAGCACGGCGGGTTGCCGTTGGCCGGGTCGTTGGTGATCGGGAAGAGCGCGACGTTGAACACCGTGGAGGTGTTGGCCGAGTCGCCGCGCGGGTCGATACCGAACTCCACGTTGTCGTTGCGCCGCGGACGCTTGCAGTCCTCCGCGGGCAGGACGGTGCCGAGTACGTCGTCGGTGATGGAGAGCATCACGTACAGGGCGTCGTGGGTGAAGGTCAGTTGTGCGGTGCCGGAGATGTCCTCCGCCGGCGCCGCCGTACCCTCCCAGCGCGTCGAGATGTCGATGACCTCGCCGGTGTACTCACCCGGGCCGGCCGTGCCGTCGACCACCGGGGCGCTGCTCGCCTTCGGAATGGCGGTGACGGGCACGAGGTTGAGGACGCCCGGCTCGGTGGCGCTGCCGCCGTTGTGGGTCGTCTCGATCTGCACCGGGTAGGCGCCGTTGTTCGGTGCCCGGTTGGAGGTGGGCAGCGACGCGTCGGAGTTCGTCACCGAGAACGTCACCGCCCCCTTGGCGCCGGGCTGCAGGTCGCTGTAGGGAAGGTCCTGCTGGGCCACCGTGAATCCGGCCGGTACGTGCAGCTTGACCGTGCCGGACTGGGCCTCGTGGCTGTGGTTGTGGAGGTCGACCCGGACGTCGCGGGTGCCGCCGCTGGGGATGCTCAGCATCGACTCGATGAGCGCGTCGAGCGACTGCACCTGGTGGCGCTGGGTCCACTCCCGGAAGTTGCCGATCTCGGGCAGCGGCTCGAGGGTGCCGCGCACCGGCGCCGTCGCCTGCACGAGGGCGCTGCTGCTTCCGGAACCGTCGTTCTTGCTGGTCAACGTGGCGTTCAGCCGGAACCGGGTGCCCGCCGTGAGGTCCTGGGGCGGGGTGACGGTGAAGGTCGCGACGATGTCCTTACGCGGGCCGATCCAGCCGATGTTGCCGCTGCCGCTGACGGTCCAGCCCTCCGGCGCGTCGACGGAGACCTTGCCGCCCGCGATCGCCTGCTCGGCGCGGACCACCGTCTTGACCTTGAACGGTTGGCCGGCGAGCACCTCCCACTGCTCGGGCTGGACGTGCACCTCGGTGCCGAGCGGCAGCCCGCCCGGGGCCCGGAGGGTGGCGCCCTGCAGCGCCGCCGTGCCGGCGCCGACGTTCGGGTCCGGGTACGGCGTACGGCTGTCGATGAGGGTCAGCCGGTTGCAGTTGATGTTGGCGGGGTTCGAGGACGGGTCGGCGCTGCCGCCCCAGCCCTGGGAGACGTACTCGCGGCGGGCCCAGGTGGTGACCTGGTTCCACCGGGTGCCGTCGTGCCGCGCCGACTCGTAGCCCTGCCAGGTGCCGAAGATGACGTTGTCGGACCGGGCCGGGGTGAAGGTCGTCTCGCAGGCGGGGCCGGTGCTGCTCGAGCCGCTACCGCCGGACTGGAAGATCCGGGAGACCCGCCACGGCTTGAGCTTCTCCTCGGTGATCTGCTCCGGGAAGGCCGCCGGGTCGGCGGCGGCGTAGAAGGCCTCCACGGCGAGCATCGCGGCTTGCTGGTGGTTGCCGTGGTTGCCCTGGGTGGCCGAGGGGTTCATCGTGATGATGACCTCGGGACGGGTCATCCGCAGGACCCGCACGATCCGGGACAGGCTGCTCTCGTAGTTCCAGACCTGCTCGGTGAGCGGTGCGCTCGCGGTGTAGTAGAAGTCGAGCGCGTCCAGGTTGTAGATGTGTTCGATGCCGGCCCAGCCGACGGCGCGACGCTCCTCGGCCTCGCGCAGGATGCCGAGTTCCGGCCCCTCCTCCAGGCCGGTGGCGTTGCCACCGCCCTCGCCGCGGGTTGTGGTGATGACACCGGCTTTCATGTCGTGGTACTCGTTCCAGTACCCCAACATGCCGAGCTGGCCGGCTTCGTCGTCGGGGTGCGCGCCGATGAACATGACGTCCAGGTCGACGGCATCCTTGCTTGGGTTCGCCTGAACCGGCTGGGCCAGGCTCAGTGTGAGCAGACCGCACATGGCGATCACGGCGGTGGTGCGCCACCTCATGGGCATACCTCTTATCTGGAACAGGGTGCTGCGTCCGGGGGGACGTCGGGGGTCCGGGCCGGGGCTCTCGGATGCTTCTTTCGCGCCCAGCCATGCTGGATGGTTAGCAACCGGCAGAAGACCGACATCCGGTCTCACTGACGGTTACGGGTCGGCCGCGCCGCGGCGACGGCACGACGACGCGCGCTCAGCGGGGATGACCGAGCGGGTACGGAGCGGTGGCAGGGGAGGTTCCTTACCACCGGAAGGCCTTCGGTCGGTAACGCTAAGGATCTTGTCGCTTCCTCGTCAATAGTTCTCGGGGACTTTCTTACCTCCCCGAAGAAACAAAGTGCCCCGACCGCAGGGCATACCAGCCGGACGCGAGCGGCGCGGCAGCAACGCGCGCACCCCCCGTGGACTGTCCAATGGGACCGCGAGCACTGCCGTGAGCTGGGAGAACATTCAAACTCATCGGCACCCGCCCGGCTCGAACGGCACGACCCCACACACCGAGACCATCTCGTTACTTGACGACTCTTTTTCTTCGCCGTAAGAAGAAATGGTGCCATCCACCCGCCCACCGAGCCGCGAGGTCGAGCAACCTCCCGATGACCCCGGCCGTCCCACTGCTGTCCAAAGTGGATATAGCCGGACCGCCCGCCACGCGTTGACCTGAACGCCCGGCGCGGCCGGCGAGGGCGGGGAATCACCTGCCCGACGGTTACGCCCCGTTCGCCGCTGCTTTCGCCATCTGACGATGCCCGGCCACGGCCGAGGTATCCCGCCGCCTCGATCGCCCTCCGTACTGATATCCACCCGCCGACATCGGTGGGGAGACGCCGGGTGGCCGGTGTACGGAGCAGGCCGTGACGGGACCCACGGCCTGCTCCACCACGGACGGATCGACGCAGGCCGGTACGGCCTCAGCGCAGACTGACCCAGGCGGTCGCGAGCGTACGGCCGCCGGTGCGCGCCCAGAGCTGGACCGGTCCGGCCGGCGGCGGTCCCAGCGAGAAGAAGCCGACCTGGTCGATCGGGCTCTCGTCGTAGCGACCGTCCGGGGTGCGAGCGGTGATCAGGCCGCCGCTGGCCGGGGTGAGCTGACCGACGATCCCGGCACCGGTGACCTCGAGTTCGACGCTGACCGGCCCGGTGCGGAAGGCCAGGGTACGGGCGGAGCGGGCGGTTCCCGCCGACCGGACCGGGCCGGCCGGCGCCGGATCGCACGCCGAGTCGAAGGTGAGTTCGGCGATCGCCAGGTCGGTGTCGACGGTCCGCCAGGCGAACGCCGCCAGGGCGGCGGTCAGGAACTCCTCGGGCACCGGCCCGGGATCGCGCAGTGCCGCACCAAGCTCCGCGAGCAGGCTGTCGTCAGCATTCGGCAGCCACGGCTGCATCGCGCTCACCTCCGGTCGGCTCGGTGTCGGGGCCCGTCGCGAGGAACGACACGAGGGCCGGGCAACTCCGCAGTTTGCGCAGGCATCGGCCCTGGGTCGGGCCGACGCTGCCGATCGGCATGCCGAGCCGTTCGCCGACCTGCCGGTAGCTGGCCGGCGGGTCGGCGGCGAGCAGCGACAGCAGTTTCTGACACCGTGGCGGAAGTTGAGCGAACGCCTCCCGCAGCGCCTGGTGCCGTTCGGCGCGCAGCAGGTCCTCGTCCGGGCTCGCCACGTCGACCAGCAGCGAACCGGGTGCGTGCCCGGCGTCGTCGTACGGGTCGAAGGGCTGGGTGCGCCGGCCGATGCGGACCAGCCGGTAGCACTCGCGTCGGCAGGTCGTCGCCAACCAGGCGGCCAGAGCCCTCGGCTCCCGCAGCCGGTCGAGTTGCTCCACCAGGCGAAGCCACACGGTCTGGTTCACGTCGGCCGCGTCGGTACGGTTCAGCCCGTAGGAGCGGATCACCGACAGCACCAGCGGGGTGTAGCGCCGGACCAGTTCGGCCCAGGCCAGTTCGTCGCCGGTGGACGCCGCCGCGATCAGCCCGGCCGGACCGGCCGGCGCGTCCGACGCCCCGTGGCCGGCCGCCGCCGCGAAGCCCGTCGGGGCGGTCGCCGCGTCGGGGGCCGGACCGGTCGGTGCGCCCTGCTGGCGGCACGGTCCGCCGCCGGTCTCCGGACCGGGCGGCGCACCGCCGGTCACCGGCACACCGCGCAACGCGTGGCGGAACGGCTCATCCGACCAGCACGCCGTAGTCGGGGTGCCAGCGCGGGCCGGACAGCAGCAGCGTGCGGGCCGCTTCGGCGTCCAGTCCGGTGGCGGTCATCAGGGCGGTGAGTCGCCCGGACACGTGGGCGGCGGCGAAGGAGGTGCCGGCCCAGGCCGCGAAGCCGTGGAACCAGCGGGTCGGCTGGCCCGGCATCTGCAGCCGGCCGTCGACGTACGTGCTGGTGTGCTCGCCCACCGCGCACGCGTCGACCCACGGACCGAAGCCGCTGTACGGCGCGGGCAGGTGTCCGGTCCCGGTCACGTCGACCGCGCTCACGGCCACCACCCGGTCGAACGCCGCCGGCCAGGACCGCCGGGCGGTGCCGGCGTTGCCGGCCGCCGCCACGACGGCGGTGCGGGACGGCAACGCGGCGAGCGCGTTGGCGAGCGGGAGCGGGGCGAGGTCGTCCTGTGTGTAGTAGCCGAGCGACAGGTTGACGACCGAGGTCGCCGGGTCGAGCCGGCCCAGCGCGCCGACCAGCATCTCCTCGTCGCCGACCCCGGTGGCGTTCAGCGCGGCCTCCGGGTCGAACCGCACACCGGGCGCGGCCTGCCGGATCACCCCGGCCACGAAGGTGCCGTGGCCGCCCTGCGGCGCGAGCACGTCGAGGTGGCTGTAGAGCTGGTCCTCGTCGTCGGTCTCGGGCAGGTAGCGGCCGCCGAGCCACTGTGGATGGCGGCTGCCGGCGAGTCGCCAGATGCCGGTGTCGCAGACGCCCACCGTCACTCCGGCGCCCTCACCGAGGCGGGCCGGGTCCGGGACCGGCAGGGCGCCGGTGGCGCGGGGCGGCCCGCCGGGGTTGCCCATGATGTTGCCGAATCCGACCGCGACGTGGTGCGGTTGCACGCGCGGGACCGGCTGCCCCGGCCACTGCTGCTGGTCCCGCAGTCTGGTCACCAGCGACGGGATGTCGGCGGTGGACTCGACCAGCAGCCGGGCCACCCCGGCGAATCCGGCGTTCTCGGTGACGTTGTGACCGTACGTCCGCAGCCTGGCGACCACCCGCGCCTTGTCGGCGGGGGCGACGAGCAGTTGCCGGGGCCGGTAGCTGAACTCCCGGCCGGGGACGGTGTGCAGCCGTACGGCCGGATCAGCGGCGACGGCCGTCCGGAACAGTTGCTGGTATGCCTGGTCGGCCTGGTCGGCGGCGAGTCCCGCGCCCGACCGGGGGCCGGCACCGGGGGACGGCCCGGCGACGGCGGGTGCGGCGCCGAGCGGCACCGCGGCGGCGGCCAGGACGGGAATGCCGAGCAGTCGGCGCCGCGACATCCGGCTGCCCGGGCGCGGCACGGCGGGATTGTCAGGCGGCACCGGTCCTCCTGAGGGTGGGAAAGAGCGCAGGCCGGCAGCGGTCGAGGGGACGCTCGCCAGTCCTGGACTCTATTCAGACCAATAGTTTCCAGTCAATAGAGCAATCCTCCACCGAACGATAAACAGCATTCTTCAGACATTGAAGATATTGACTGTAGATCAATCTTCGGCGATTCTCTTGGCATGGCCGAATTCACCGGCACCGGTGCGGTTACGGCCCAGCGCGCACTCGACGCCGTGCAGCGCTACCCCCGCGAGGCGATCACCATCGCGAACCGGGTGCTCACCACCGGCGCCCCGACCGGCGACGAGCGTTCGACGGCCGAACGGGCCATCGGCCTGGCCCTGCGGGAACTCAACGACCTGCCCGGCGCACTGCGCCACCTACGCCGCGCGGTACGGGCCACCGGCTCGCCGCGCACCCGCGCGCTGGCCCGGATGAGCCTCGGCTACGTGCTGGCCAACGCCGGCCACACCGCCGCCGCCCTGCGCGAGGTGACCGCCGCACTCCCCCGGCTGACCGGCGCCGACGCCGGCCGGGCCCGGATGCAGCGCGGCGTGGTCCTGCACTACCGGGGCCGGTTCGACGAGGCGGTCCGCGACTACGGCCTCGCGGTCGACATCGCCCAGCACGAGGGCGACCTGCTGCTGGAGGCCCGGGCCCGCAACAACCGCGGACTGCTCAACTCGCACCGGGGCACCAGCCGGGGCGCCGACGACGACCTCGACCGGTCCGCCACGATCTTCCAGCGGCTCGGCCTCGACCTGGCCGCCGCCGACGCCCGCTGGAACAGCGGCATCGCCGCCGGCCAGCGCGGCGACGTGGCCGGTGCCCTACGCTGTTTCGCCGCCGTCGAACAGGAATACCACCGGCTCGCCGTACCCCGCCCGGCCCTGCTGCTCGACCGCTTCGAGTTGCTGCTGTCGGTGCCGCTGGTCGACGAGGCGGTCGAGGTGGCCGGCGCCGCCGTCGACCAGCTCCGCCGCCGGGGCATGTCCTCCGACCTCGCCGAGGCACTGCTCGCCCGGGCCCGGGCCGCCCTGCTCGCCGGCGACCTGGACACCGCCACCGCGACCGCCGGCCAGGCCAGAACCCGGTTCCAGCGCCAGGGCCGCCGCACCTGGGCAGCCTTCGCCCGGCATGTCGAACTGCGGGCCGAGTTCTCCCGCGGCACCCGCTCGCCGGCGCTGCTCGGCGCGATGGTGCGTACGGCCGGCCGGCTCGACGCGACCGGCTGGCCCGATCCGGCCCTGACCACCCGGATCGAGGCCGCCCGGCTGGCCACCGAACTCGGTCGCACCGGGCGGGCCGCCGAACTGCTGGCGGTAGCCGCCCGGGCGCGCCACCGCGGCACCGCCTCGCACCGGGCCCAGGGCTGGTACGCGCTCGCCCTGGCGCGCCGGATCGCCGACGACGTACGGGGCGCCGGCCGGGCGCTGCGTCGCGGGCTGGCGGTGCTCGACGGCTACCGGGCGTCGCTCGGCACCACCGAACTGCGGGCGCACAGCGGCACGTACGGGCGGGAACTGGCCGCCGAAGGACTCGACATCGCGGTCCGCTCCGGTGCGCCGGCCCAGGTGCTGGCCTGGGCGGAACGCTGGCGGGCCAACGCACTGCGGATGCGTCCCGTGCTGCCGCCGCAGGACCCCGAACTGGCCGCCACCCTGGCCGAACTGCGGCTGGTCAGCACCGCCCTGGAGGACGCCCTGCTCGCCGACCGTCCGGTGCACGGCCTGCGCCGCCACCAGGCCCGGCTCGAACAGCGCATCCGCGAGCTGGCCCGGGGCGCGGGCGGCGGCGGCACCCTGGTGACCCCGCCCGGGATCCGCCGGCTGGCCGGGGTGCTCGGCACCGCCGTACTGCTCGAACTGGTCGCCCACGGCGACCGGCTGCGGGCGGTGCTGCTCCGCGACGGCCGGGCCACCCTGCACGATCTCGGCCCGCTCGCCGACGCGCTGCGGCACGCCGCCGCCCACCGGTTCGGGCTGCGCCGGCTGGTCACCACCGGTGACTCGGCCGCCGCCCGCACCGGCGCCGGGCACGCCGCCCACGCCCTCGACGAGCAGCTCTTCGGCCCGCTGCGCCCGTACCTCCGCGACCGCCCACTGGTGATCGCACCGGTCGGCGGGCTGCACGCCGTACCGTGGTCGGGTTTGCCCACCTGCGCCGGCCGGCCGGTGACCGTCACCCCCTCGGCCACCGCCTGGTTGCGCGCCGCCGAACGGCCGGCCCCCGACGGCCCGACCGTCCTGGCCGCCGGGCCGCGGCTGCCCGCGGCCCGGACCGAGGTACGTCACCTCGCGCGGGTCCGGCCCGGCGCCCGGCTGTTCGCCGGTACGGCCGCCACCGCGGAGGCGATCACCGCCGCGCTGAACGGTGCCGGGCTGGCCCACATCGCCGCCCACGGCCGGTTCCGGGCCGACAACCCGCTGTTCTCCACATTGGAACTGGCCGACGGCCCGCTCACCGCCTACGAGTTGGAACGGCTGGTCAGCCCGCCCGGCTGCGTCGTGCTCTCGGCCTGCGACGCCGGGCTGTCCGCGGTCCGGCCCGGTGACGAGGTGATGGGCTTCAGCTCGGTGCTGCTGGCGCTGGGCACCCGTACGCTGATCGCCGCCGTGCTACCCGTACCGGCGGATCTCACCACCGCGCTGATGCTCGACCTGCACCGGCGGATGCGGGCCGGCGCACCGCCGGCCGGCGCGCTCGCCGGTGCCCAGGCGGCGTTCGGACCGGCGGGTGCGGAGCACGCCACCGCCGCCGCCTTCGTCTGCTTCGGCGCCGGCTGACGGCGCGGCCGGCGCGTAGGGCGACGCGCTGGCGCGTAGGGCGGCGCGGCCGGCGGTCGGTCAGGTCGTCGAGTACGCCGCCATCTCCCGTTCCGCCGGAGCCGAGCGGTCGTTGGAGACCCAGCGCCGGTAGACGCGCTCGTAGGCGCGGGCCATCCGGTCGGCGCCGAACTCGGTCCGGACGTGCTCCACGCACGCGGCCGGGTCGAGTGCGAGAACATCCCGCAGCGACTGCGGCAGTTCGGCCGGATCGTCGTGCACGAAACCGGTCTCACCGTGCCGGATCAGCTCCGGTACGGCCCCCCGGTTCAGCGCGACCACCGGCGTACCGGCCGACATCGCCTCCAGCATGACCATCCCGAACGGCTCCGACCAGCGGATCGGCATGATCAGGCAACGGGCCTCGAGCAGCAGCGACGCGCACGTCTCCCGGTCCGGGTTGCGCAGCAGCGTCACGTCGGGGCCGAGCATCGGCTCGATCACCTCGGCGAGGTACTGCACCTCGCCCGGCTCGGTGCACTTGCCGGCGAGCACCAGCGGCAGGCCGACCTCCCGGGCCGCCTCGATCGCCAGGTCGGGCCCCTTGTCGGCGGAGAACCGGGCCAGCCAGACCACCGGCCCGTCGCTGGGTGCCGGCTTGCTGACGCCGCTGCCGGCCATCGCGTTGTGCACGGTCGCCACCCAGGGCAGGTTGGCGCTGATCCGGCGCTGCGAGTGCGAGATCGCGACCAGGGCGACCTGCGGGTCGACGCCCTTGAGGATGTCGGCGAGTTCGCCGACGGGTGCCCCGTGCACCGTCGCCACCGTCGGTGTCTCCCGGCGGGACGCCGCCAGCGGGCCGATGGTCGTGTGGTCGTGCACGATGTCGAAGTCGCCGTCGGCGATCATCCGGTTGGTCCGGGCGACATGGGCCAACTCGGGCAGGGCCTGGCCGAGCCGGGAGTTCTGCAACTGGTCGGTGCCGACGAACTCGGCGGCCGTACCGGTCCCGCTTCCGGCACCGAAGAGCGTCACGTCGTGTCCCAGGGCGGCCAGGCCGTCGACCAGCGCCGAGACCACCTGTTCCAGGCCGCCGTAGCCGGGCGGCGGCAGTTCGTACCACGGTGGCACCACCATCGCGATCCGTAGCGGCCGCTGCCCTACCGCCGATGTGACTGGAATCTGGGTCACCGTCCGCAGCCCCCTCGTGGCCGGAAATGACGCGCCGGTATTGACGAGATGAGCGGCGGTTTCCCGGCCGCCCGGCGGGTAAACCGGTGCCGGCGGCGTCACCCGGACCGGGTGGGCGGGACCGGGTCTCAGGCGGCCATCCGCCGGGCCAGTTCGCGGGCCCGATATTCCTGGACCCGCCGGGCGGTACGCAGCACGTAGGCCCGCAGCGGCGCCGGCATCCTCAGGGTCACCGTCACGGTCACCTCGGTGCCGCCGTCGTCCAGCGGTGCGAGGTCCATCACGAACCGCACCGTGACCCGCGCCGGGCTGAGGACGTCGAGCACCAGTTGCCGGTCCGGCACGGTCGCCGTCTGGGTCACCCGGAGGATGTTGTCGTAGCGCAGCGGGCCGGCGATCCGGAACCTCTCCACGGCCACGAACCGCACGACCGCTCCGCCGGCTTCCCGCCGTACGTCCCGTACGGCCACGATCAGCGGTGAGAGACCGACCGAGTTGGTGGGCTCGGCGAGGTGGGCGAAGACCCGGTCGGGTGGCGCCGCGACCGGGAACCGGTCGACGAACGTCTCGGTCCGCATGGCCGCCGACCGTACCAGTCCACTGCGGAGCACGGGTCCCGCGAAGGGCGAGCGGCGGGCGACGTGACCAACCCCCTTGGTCACATCACCCGCCGCTCTGGGGAGGAGGCGGACTCCGTTGCGAAAGGGTTCCGCCCTACAAAGCTCGGTCTGCTACTACCTACGACGCTTCGGTCAGCGTCACGGTTGCCTTGACTTCCGTTCCATTTCGCTCGTACGTGATCTCGACCCGGTCACCGACCTTGCGGGCCTGCACCGCGTTGATCAGGTCGTCGGAGTCGTTCACCGGCTTGCCGTCGAACTCCTTGATGACGTCGCCCTGCTGAAGGCCGATCTGGGCCGCGGCGCCGTTCGGCACGACCTGGGCGACCAGTGCGCCGCCGCCGTCGGCGGGGCCGACGGAGACGCCGAGGGCCGGGTGCGACACCTTCTCGCCCCGCTGCAGCGCCTCGGCCACCGACTTGGCCTTGTTGCTCGGGATGGCGAAGCCGACGCCGATGTTGCCCTGGCTCTGGCCGGCGGTGAGGATCGCGGTGTTGATGCCGATCACCTCGCCGTTGGTGTTGACCAGTGCCCCGCCGGAGTTGCCGGGGTTGATCGGGGCGTCGGTCTGCAACAGGCCGGAGATCGACGTGGCGCCCGCCCCCTGCTGTTGCTGGTCGCCGCCGGCCCGGATGGTGCGGTCCTTGGCGCTGATGATGCCGGCCGTCACCGACCCCTCCAGGCCGAGCGGGCTGCCGAGGGCGAGCACGGTGTTGCCGACCTGCATCGCGTCGCTGTCCCCGAACGTCGCCGGGGACAGGTCGCCCACCCCTTCGGCCTTGAGCACCGCGAGGTCGCTCTTCGGGTCGGTGCCGATGATCCTCGCCTGGGCCCGGCGGCCGTTGGCGAAGGCGAGAGTGACGCTGTCGGCGCCGGCCACCACGTGGTTGTTGGTGAGCACGAAGCCGTCGGCGGACAGCACCACGCCGGAGCCGCCGCCGCTACCGGTGGTGACCGAGACGACGCTGTCCTGTACGGACGCGGCGATGGCCGGCAGGTCGGCGCTGTTGATGATCGGCGCGGCCGTGTAGGTGCGGTTGCCGCCCGGCCGCTCGTCGCTGAGGCCGAGCGCGAGCGCACCGCCGGCCAGGCCGGAGCCGAGCATCAGCACCAGGGCGACCGCCCCGGCCGCGAAGGCCCGGCCGACCCGGCTGCCGCCGGACTGGCCGGCGCCGGGCTGCTGCGCCCACGGGCTGCCACCCGGGTACGGCTGGTGCGGGTATCCGGGCTGGCCCACGTTGACCGCCCACGGCGGCTGGCTCGGCTGCTGCCCGGGGTAGGGCGGCGCGGTGTGCGGCTGGTGCGGCGGTCCGGAGTGCGGTACGCCCGACTGCGGCGCCGCATGCGGTACGCCCGGATGCGCCGGGGCGTGCGGGACGCCCGACTGCGGGGCGCCCGCCGGTACGGCGTGGGACTGCGTGGCGTCGGGTCGCGGAGCCTGCCACGGGCTCGGCGCGTACGCCGGCGCGGCGGCCTGGGGCTGCTCGCCGGAGGGCCGGGGGACTGCCACGGATTCGCCGGATGACCCGGTGCGGCCGGCGGGGTCGGGCCGGCCGGCGGGGCGGGTGCCGCCGGCGGTGCCGGTGTGGGTGGTGTGGGTGGCGCCGGCGGTGGTGGGGCGGCGGCCTGCGGAGCGGGGGTGGCTGGGGTGGCGGCGGAGTCGGACGGCGCCGGGCCGGCACCGGACAGCTCGGGGCGGGTCACCTCGTCGCCGGGCCAGACCGGCTTGTGCTGCGGATTGGTCTCCTGCTCGCTCATGTCCTACACCTTCCCCCCTCGCACTGCGATCCACCTGTAACCGGACTGTACGTTGACTGTGAGTCAGGACTCCTCGTACGGAATCGCCGACCCGGGCGCCAGCGGTAGCCGTACCCGGAACGTCGCCCCTTCACCCGGCGAGCTGTCGACCTCGACCTGGCCGTTGTGGGCCGCCACCAGGGCGGCAACGATCGCGAGACCGAGCCCGGTGCCGGCGGCGCCGTCCCGGCGGGTCCGGGCCGCGTCCGCCCGGTAGAACCGTTCGAACACCCGCTCGGCCTGCTCCGCCGTCAATCCGGGCCCGGTGTCGACGACCTCGACCACCGCGAACCCGGACTCGGCCCGCAGCCGCAGCCGCACCGACGCGTCGGCCGGCGTGTGCCTGATCGCGTTGGTCATGAGGTTGCCCAGGACCTGACGCAGCCGGGCGTCGTCGGCGAGCACGACCAGGTCGCCGGCGTCGGGCGCCACCTCCATCCGGATGTCCCGCTCCGGGGCCACCGCGCGGGTCGCCTGCGTCGTCTCGGTGGCCAGCACCCGCAGCTCGACCGGGGCGAGCACCAGCGGGCGTTCCCGGTCCAGCCGGGCCAGCAGCAGCAGGTCCTCCACCAGCAGGCCCATCCGGGCCGCCTCGTCCTCGATCCGGCGCAGCAGCCGGGCGGTGTCCTCCGGCCCGGCGGCGGCACCCTGCCGGTGCAGTTCGGCGAAGCCGCGGATGGTGGTCAGCGGCGTACGCAGCTCGTGCGACGCGTCGGCGACGAACTGCCGCATCCGCTCCTCGGACCGACGGGCCCGGGTCTCCGACGTCTGCGCGGAGACCAGCGCGTCGCGGGCCGCCGCCTCGGCCGCCCGGGCCGCCCACTCCGACGCCTCGCGGGCGTAGAACGCGGCCTCGATCTGGGTCAGCATCGTGTTCAGCGCCCGCGACAGCCGGCCGAGTTCGGTCTGCGGCACCACCAGCCCGTGCTCGGGATCGGGCACCCGGCGGGACAGGTCGCCGGCGGCGATGGCCGCCGCCGTCCGCTCGATCTCGTCGAGCGGTTTCAGGCTGGTGCGTACGATCGCCGCGCCCAGCGACGCGAGGATGATCAGTACGGCCCCGCCGACCAGCACGTCGATCCAGATCAGCCGCTGCACGGCGAGGTCGACGTCGGAGAGGCTCTGGCCGACCGCGATGTACTGGCCGCTCGGCAGCCGGGCGTGGTACATCCGCCAGCGGGGGTTGCCGTCCCGGGCCTTCACCGTGACGATCTCGTCCCGGTGCTCCTCGAAGCCCGCGGCGTTGTCCGGCCAGGCGGGCAGGTCCTCCCAGGCGATCCGCTCACGGTCGTAGAGGACGTCGCGGGCGGGTTCGACGTGGCCGGAGTCGTCGGCGAGCACCGCCAGGTAGTCGGTGGGCAGCCCGACCCAGACGGACTCGCCGGGACGGGGCAGCGACGACGCCGACTTCAGGTCGCCGACGTAGTCGCGCAGCTCACTGTCGATCTGCCCGACGAGGTAGCTGCGCAGGAAGAACGTCGTCGAGACACTGATCACCAGCAGTGCGGCGGCAACCAGGACCAGCACCGCAGCCACGAGCTTGACGCGCAGCGGCGTGGTGCGCAGCGGGGCGCGGGTGATCATAGGCAGTCCACCGTCAGGCCGCCGGCTTACGCAGGACGTACCCGACCCCCCGGAGCGTGTGGATCAGCCGCGGCTGGGTGTTGTCGACCTTGCGTCGCAGGTAGGAGATGTAGGACTCGACGATGTTGTCGTCGCCCCGGAAGTCGTAGTTCCACACGTGGTCGAGGATCTGCGCCTTCGACAGCACCCGGTTGGCGTTGAGCATCAGGTAGCGCAGCAGCTTGAACTCGGTCGGCGAGAGCTGCACCCGCTGCCCGGCCCGGTAGACCTCGTGCGTCTCCTCGTCGAGTTCGAGGTCGGCGAAGGTGAGCCGCGCGGTCACCGGCTCACCACTGGTCGTACGCCGCAGCACCGCCCGGATCCGCGCGGTCAACTCTTCGAGGCTGAACGGCTTGGTGACGTAGTCGTCGCCGCCCAGCGTCAGCCCGCGGATCTTGTCGTCGGTCGCGTCGCGGGCGGTCAGGAAGACCACCGGCGTACGGGTGCCGCCCTCACGCATCAGGCGGATGACCTCGAACCCGTCGAAGTCGGGCAGCATCACGTCGAGCACCACAAGATCCGGCCGGCGGTCCTTGGCCGCCGCGACCGCCGCGCTGCCGCTGGTGGCGGTCGCCACGTCGAAGCCGGCGAAGCGCAGGCTGGCGGAGAGCAGCTCCAGGATGTTGGGGTCGTCCTCGACGACGAGCAGTCTTGCCTCGGTCTGCGATGCGGCGGCCATGGGGCCATCATCTGTCGCGCCGCTGGGTCATCGCTGGGCGAATACTGAAAGATCCCTGAGAGATCTCTCAGTCAACGGTCGTCCGCGTCCTACCAGTATCCGCATCTCCCGGACGAAAGCGTCGACGGGGCGGCCAAGCCCGTCGCGCGTGTCGGCGTGGCGGATTCCGCGCCGGTTTCGCGCCGGTTCCGCGCCGGACGGGACGCGTCACCGGCCCGCGGGAGCGCGGAGCGCCGTCGCACCGCACGGATCTGGAACGTTTGTGGCTGCCGGGACGACCACAAACGTTCTAGATCGGCAGGGCAGTTGCCGGGCAGCGGGCGGCGGTCACCGCTCGACGGGGACGGGGCTGCGTGGGCAGCGGCGGCTGCGGTTGCATCGCCGGATGCGGATCCCCCACGACGACGCAGACCCGCTCGACTGGCTGCTGTTCACCCAGTCCGGCGTACTGACCTGGCAGCAGGCGGTCGCCCTGCGGTCCCCGGCAAAGGTGCGGCATCTGGTGGCCGGCGGACGGTGGCAGCGGATCTGCCGGGGCGTACTACTCGCTCATTCCGGCGAGATCACCCGCGAGCAGCACCATTGGATCGCCGTACTCGCGGCGGGGCCCGGTGCGGTGCTGGCCGGCCTCGCGGCCGCCCGGGCTGGTGGCCTTCGGCTCGACCCACGCCACGACGTGGTCGACGTGCTGGTGCCGGCCGGTCGACGACGGGCCGACCTGCTCCGCCGGCTCCCGCTGGGACTGCCCGCCGTACGGGTCCGCCGTACCGGGGCCCTGCCCGCCGGTGACCGGCAGCGGGCCCGCCCCGACCGCACCTCGATGGCACGGTCGGTCGTCGACGCGGCGCAGTGGGCGTCGACCGACGACGACGCCCGGACGGTGGTGGCCGCCGCCTGCCAGCAGCGCCGGACCACACCGGGCGAGATACTCACCGTGCTCGGAAGAATGCCCCGGGTACGTCGGCGTGCCTTGCTGCTCCGGACCGCGAACGATGTCGCCGGCGGGCGCAGGCGCTCAGCGAGATCGACTTCGTACGACTCTGCCGGCAGCACGTGCTCCCCCGCCCCGACCCGCAGGAACGGCGTACCGACGCGGCGGGGCGCAACCGTTACCTGGACGCGTACTGGCGGGACTGGAGACTGCATGTCGAGGTCGACGGCGCCCACCACATGGACGTACGGGAGTGGGCGGCGGACATGCGGCGGCAGAACGAGGTGTGGATCGGGGGCGACCGCATCCTGCGCTTCCCCGCCTGGGTCGTCCGGCAGCGCCCGGCCGAGGTCGCCGGGCAGGTACGGGCGGCACTGCGCGCCGCCGGTTGGCGGCCGCCACCGGACCACCCGGACCAGGCCGGCACGGCGCGCGGCGGTCACGACGCGTGGCGGGTCCGGGTGTGGCGGTCCGCCACCCCGGCATGATCTCCGTCGTACGATCCGTACGGCGGGCAACCCCCGGTCGGACTCCGGGGCGCTCTCCTGCCTACGTATGACCATCTCCTGCCTGCGGAGGAGACACGCCTCGATACTCGCGCGGATTGACCTTCGCACCACCAACCGTCACGCTGAGCGACGACGCGCGAGATGTTCGGGCGGCGGTTCCACGCCGGATCCGCCCGACGAGTGCACACGGCACACAGTGAGGAGAGAAATGTCCGACGGGCATACAGGCCCCACAGCCGGAGGCGAGATCATCGTCGCCGGCCTGACGAAGCAGTATCGCAACGTCAAAGCGGTCGACAACCTGTCATTCCGGGTCCAGCCGGGCCGGGTCACCGGCTTCCTCGGCCCGAACGGCGCGGGCAAGACGACCACGCTGCGCATGCTCCTCAACCTGGTCACGCCGACCTCGGGCACGGCGACCATCGACGGCCGGCGCTACCCGGACCTCAAGGAACCGCTGCGGACCGTGGGCGCGCTGCTGGAGGCATCGAGCGCGCACAAGGGACGTACCGGGATCAACCACCTGAGGGTGATCTGTGCCGCCTCGGGCCTGCCGAAGCGGCGTGCCGACGAGACGCTGGCGATGGTCGGGCTGTCCCCGGCGGCGAAGCGCAAGTTCAAGGGCTACTCGCTGGGCATGAAGCAGCGGCTCGGCATCGCCGCGGCGATGCTGGGTGACCCCAAGGTGCTGGTGCTGGACGAGCCGGCAAACGGCCTGGACCCGGAGGGCATCCGCTGGATGCGCGGGTTCCTCAAGGGGCTCGCGTCCGAGGGGCGCACCGTTCTGGTCTCCAGCCACCTGCTGTCCGAGATGCAACTGCTCGCCGACGACGTGGTGATCATCGCCGCCGGCAAGCTGGTCCGGCAGGGCACCGTCGACGAGGTGCTGGGTTCGATGACGACCGGCGCCCGGATCCGGGTCCGTACGCCACACGCGGATCAGCTCGCCAAGGCGCTCGCCGAGCAGAACGCCAAGGTGCAGCGGGGCGAGGACGGCCTGCTGCTGGTCGAGGGCAGCGACGCCGCCTTCGTGGGCCGGGTCGCGCTGGCCGCCCAGGCCGAACTGCACGAACTGACTCCCGAGCGGCCCGACCTCGAACGGGTCTTCCTGGAGCTCACGTCCGGGAAGGCGGTCATCCGATGAAGCTGATCGGTGCCGAACTGCTGAAGCTGCGCACCACCAACACCTGGTGGGTCTTCGCGCTCATCGCCGTGCCGCTGTGGGCGATCACGCTGTTCTTCAACTACTTCCAGACCTCGTTCCTGCTCGACCCCGAGCAGTTCGGCGGGACCGTGCCGGAGAACGACCCGGCGCTCGAGGCGGTGTCCGACGTCGTCTACCTGGCGGCGAACCTCTACACCAACGGCCAGCTCTTCGGGTTGCTGATCGTGATGCTGCTGGGCGTCATCGTGGTGACCAACGAGTTCTTCCACCAGACGGCGACGACGACGTTCCTGACCTCGCCCCACCGCACCGCGGTGATCGTCGCCAAGCTGGTCGCGGCGTCGATCATCGGCGTGCTGTTCTGGGTGATCACGACCGCGGCGAACCTGGTGGTCACCCCGCTGATCCTCAACGGGCTCGACACGGGCGCGCAGCTGGACCAGTCCGGTGTGTGGGAGGCGATCGGCCTCAACGGGCTCGCGTACCTGCTCTGGGCGATCTTCGGCGTCGGCTTCGGCGTGCTGATCCGCAGCCAGATGGGCGCGACGGTGGCGGCCATCATCTTCTACTTCGCCGGGTTCATCGGCGCGGCGCTGTTCTTCAGCACGTTCGCCAACCGCTTCGGCGACTGGATCAACAACCTGCAGGTGCTGGTGCCGTCGCTGGCCTCGCAGCTCATGGTCTCCGGCACCACCCTGCCCGGCAACCCGCCGCAGTGGGTGGGCGCGGTGGTTTTGATCGGCTACGCCGTGGTGACCGGCGTGGTCGGCACGCTCATCGTCCGCAAGCGGGACATCTCCTGACCTTACGGCGGGTGGCGCGGGCCGGGAGCCGGCGCCATCCGCCGTGGTCGTCAGCCATGATCACCTTGTGAAACACGACACGGGCCGGATGGGGCAATGCCCCCGCTCGGGGCACAGCGTAGCCTTGTACGCGACTTTGTGACCCGAGCCCCCGAGTGGTGGCGGCATCCCGCGAGCACCACACCCCGCGTGAAAGAGGCGATTACCGGCCGTGTCGACGCAGCAGACTTCGCAAGACAACCCACTGGCGGGCTTCGGCCCGAACGAGTGGATCGTCGAGGAGATGTACCAGCGTTACCTCGCCGATCCCAGCAGCGTCGACTCGGCCTGGCACGACTTCTTCGCCGACTACCGGCCGTCCGGCGACGGTGCCGGCGCGGCCACCCCGACCGAGGCCACCGCCACGGCCGGGGCGTCGACCGCGGAGCGGGCGGGCACCTCGGCCCCGGCCGCGCCGACCTCCCCCCAGCCGAAGGCCGCCGAGGCCCCGGCCAAGCCGGCCCCGGCCGGGAAGCCCGCCGCCGCGAAGCCGGTCGCGAAGCCCGCCCCCAAGGCTGCCCCCCAGCCGAAGGCCACCCTCCAGCCGAAGGCCACGCCGCAGCCGAAGGCCACGCCGCAACCCACCGGCGCGCCGGCCGCGAAGAGCGCCCCGGCGTCGAAGTCCACCGACGAGGGCCCGAAGACCACCACGCTGCGCGGCGTCGCCGCCAAGATCGTTCAGAACATGGACGCCTCGCTGTCGGTGCCGACCGCGACCAGCGTCCGGGCGGTGCCGGCCAAGCTGCTGGTCGACAACCGCATCGTGATCAACAACCACCTCGCGCGGGGCCGTGGTGGCAAGGTCAGCTTCACCCACCTGATCGGATACGCGCTGGTCCGGGCGCTGGCCGAGCACCCCGAGATGAACAACTCGTTCACCGAGGTCGACGGCAAGCCGGCGGTGGTCCGGCCGGAGCACGTCAACCTGGGCATCGCGATCGACCTGGTCAAGCCCGACGGCACCCGCAACCTCGTGGTGCCGTCGATCAAGGGCTGCGAGCAGATGGACTTCCGGCAGTTCTGGCAGGCGTACGAGGACGTCGTCCGGCGGGCCCGGCGCAACGAGCTGACCATGGAGGACTACTCCGGCACCACGGTCTCGCTGACCAACCCGGGCGGCATCGGCACGGTCCACTCGCAGCCGCGGCTGATGGTCGGCCAGGGCACGATCATCGGCGTCGGCGCGATGGAATACCCCGCGCCGTACGCGGGCATGTCCGAGGAGACCCTGGCCGAGCTGGCCGTCAGCAAGATCATCACGCTGACCAGCACGTACGACCACCGGATCATCCAGGGCGCGCAGTCCGGCGAGTTTCTCAAGGTCATGCACGAGCTGATCCTGGGCGAGCACAACTTCTACGACCAGATCTTCACCGCGCTGCAGATCCCGTACGAGCCGGTGCGCTGGATGCGGGACGTGGCGGTCAGCTCCGAGGGGCAGATCGACAAGACCGCCCGGGTCATCGAGATCATCCACGCCTACCGGGTCCGTGGCCACCTGATGGCCGACACCGACCCGCTGGAGTTCAAGATCCGCAAGCACCCGGATCTCGACGTACTCCAGCACGGCCTGACCCTGTGGGACCTCGACCGCAGCTTCCCGGTCGGCGGCTTCGCCGGCAAGCAGAAGATGAAGCTGCGCGACATCCTCGGCGTGCTGCGCGACACCTACTGCCGCCGGGTCGGCATCGAGTACATGCACATCCAGGACCCGGAGGAGCGCCGCTGGATCCAGGACCGGATCGAGCGCAAGTACACCAAGCCCACCCCGGACGAGCAGAAGCACATCCTCAACCGGCTCAACACCGCCGAGGCGTTCGAGACGTTCCTCCAGACCAAGTACGTCGGGCAGAAGCGATTCTCGCTCGAGGGCGGCGAGTCGCTGATCCCGCTGCTCGACGAGGTGCTCCAGGCGTCCGCCGAGGCGGACCTGGACGAGGTCGTCATCGGCATGGCGCACCGGGGCCGGCTCAACGTGCTGGCCAACATCGTCGGCAAGCCGTACGAGAAGATCTTCTCGGAGTTCGAGGGGCACATCGACCCGCGCTCCACCCAGGGCTCCGGTGACGTGAAATACCACCTCGGCCAGACCGGGAAGTTCACCACGCCCGAGGGCGACCACTCGATCACGGTGTCGCTGGTGGCCAACCCGTCGCACCTGGAGGCCGTCGACCCGGTCCTGGAGGGCATCGTCCGGGCCAAGCAGGACCGCATCGACCTCAAGCTGGAGGGCTACACGGTCCTGCCGCTGGCGGTGCACGGCGACGCCGCGTTCGCCGGTCAGGGTGTGGTCGCCGAGACGCTCAACCTGTCCCAGCTGCGCGGCTACCGCACCGGCGGCACCGTGCACGTCGTGGTCAACAACCAGGTCGGCTTCACCACCGCGCCGGAATACTCGCGGTCCAGCCTCTACAGCACCGACGTCGCGCGGATGATCCAGGCGCCGATCTTCCACGTCAACGGCGACGACCCCGAGGCGGTCGTCCGGGTCGCCCGGCTGGCGTTCGAATACCGGCAGGCGTTCAACAAGGACGTCGTGATCGACCTGGTCTGCTACCGGCGCCGGGGGCACAACGAGGGCGACGACCCCTCGATGACCAACCCGCTGATGTACCAGATCATCGACAGCAAGCGCAGCGTCCGCAAGCTGTTCACCGAGGAGCTGATCGGGCGCGGCGACATCACCGTCGAGGACGCCGAGGAGTTGCTGCGCGACTTCCACGCCCAACTGGAGAAGGTCTTCAAGGCCACCCGGGACGCGGCCGGACCGGCGGCTCCCCGCGTGACCCGCAACCGGCAGGAGGAGCCGGAGCCGGCGGTGGAGACCGCGGTCGACGCCTCCGTCATCCGGGCGATCGGCGAGGCGCACGTGGGCCTGCCGGAGGGCTTCACCCCGCACAAGCGGATCCAGCAGCTGCTCGACCGGCGGGCCAAGATGGCGGCCGAGGGCAACATCGACTGGGGCTTCGGCGAGATCCTCGCGTTCGGCTCGCTGCTCGACAACGGGGTGACCGTACGGCTCGCCGGGCAGGACTCCCGCCGGGGCACGTTCGTGCAGCGGCACGCCTCGATCGTCGACGCGAACAGCGGTGACGACTACCTGCCGCTGTCGCGGCTGACCAGGGACCGCGCCCGGTTCTTCGTGCACGACTCGCTGCTCAGCGAATACGCGGCGATGGGCTTCGAGTACGGCTACTCGGTGGAGAACACCGAGGCGCTGGTGCTGTGGGAGGCGCAGTTCGGCGACTTCGCCAACGGCGCGCAGTCGGTGGCCGACGAGTTCATCTCGTCCGGCGAGGTCAAGTGGGGGCAGCCGTCAGCGGTGACGCTGCTGCTGCCGCACGGCCACGAGGGCCAGGGCCCCGACCACACGTCCGGCCGTCCGGAACGCTGGCTGCAGATGTGCGCCGAGGACAACATGCGGGTGTCGATCCCGACCACCCCGGCCAACTACTTCCACCTGCTGCGCCGGCAGGCACTGTCGCCCAAGCGCAAGCCGCTGATCGTCTTCACGCCGAAGTCGCTGCTGCGGCACAAGCTGTGCGTCTCCTCGGTGGAAGACTTCACCAGCGGCACGTTCCAGCCGGTCCTGCGCGACGACGCCGGTCTGAAGGCCGAGTCGGTCAAGCGGGTGCTGCTGTGCAGCGGCAAGGTCTACTACGACCTCGTCCAGGCCCGGAAGGAGCGCGGCATCACCGACACCGCGATCATCCGGGTCGAGCAGCTCTACCCGCTGCCGGTCGACGAGGTCCGGGCCGCGCTGGCCGAATTCCCGAACGCCGAGGACTTCGCCTGGGTGCAGGAGGAGCCGGCCAACCAGGGCGCTTGGTCGTTCGTCGCGCTCAACCTGCTGGAGCACCTGGAGGGCGTACGGCTCCAGCGGATCTCGCGCCCGGCGGCCGCCGCGCCGTCGGTCGGGTCCGCGAAGCTGCACGACGCCGAGCAGGCCGCGCTGCTCGAGGCGGCCCTCCCCCGCCGGTAGCCCGGCGGCACATCCGCGCCCGACCGGCGGGCCGGTGGTGTGGTCGACGACCCGCCACCGGCCCGCCGGCGACGCGCCCGGAATCGAGGAGCAGGCCATGTACTTCACCGACCGCGGCATCGAGGAACTGGTGCAGCGCCGGGGCGAAGAGAGCGTCACCATCGAATGGCTCGGTGAGCGGCTGCGCGACTTCGTCGACATCAACCCGGAGTTCGAGACGCCGGTCGAGCGGTTCGCCACCTGGCTGGCGCGCCTCGACGACGAGGACGACGAGTAACCGACGTGAACCGCCGCAGCGTCTACATCGCCAGCATCGGCTCCGGCGGCGGCAAGTCGGCCGTCGCGCTCGGCCTCGCCGAGCTGCTGTCCCGGCAGGTCGAGCGGATCGGCGCGTTCCGGCCGCTGGTCACCGGCGACGACGACCCGATCCTCACGCTGCTGCGCGACCGCTACCGGATCGAGCTGCCGTACGCCGACCTGTACGGCACCACCTATGCCGAGGCGGCCGTCCTGGTCGCCGACGGCCGGCGCGAGGAACTGATCTCGCGGATCGTCGAGCGCTACCGGGCGGCGGAGCGGCGCTGCGCGGCGATGGTGGTGGTCGGCAGCGACTTCGACGACGACGGCGGTGACACCCCCGGCGGGCTGCCCCGCGAACTGGCGTTCAACGCCCGGCTGGCGACCGAGTTCGGCAGTGTGGTCGTACCGGTGGTCGACGGGTTGGGGAAGGACGGCGAAGCGATCGCGGCGGCGGCCCGCAGCGCGTACCACGACCTGGAGGACCTGGACGCGACCGTGCTGGCCGTGGTGGCCAACCGGGTCCGGCCCGGGACCGAGCCGCCCGGGCTGCCGGTGCCGGCGTACGCGATCCCCGAGGTGCCGGCGGTGTCGGCGCCGACGGTGGCCGAGGTGGCGGCGGCGCTGGGCGCCGACCGGCTGGCCGGCACCGACGCGGCGTACTCCCGGGACGTGCTGGACTTCGTCGTCGGTGCCGCGCACGTGCCGACCCTGCTCGACCACCTGACCGACGGCTGCCTGGTCATCACCCCCGGCGACCGGGCCGATCTGCTGGTCGCCGCGCACGCCGCGCACGCCGCCGGCCAGGTGTCGGTGGCCGGCGTGGTGCTGACGCTGGGCGAACGGCCCGACCCGCGGGCGATGCGCCTGGTCGAAGGGCTCGACACCGGGCTCGCCGTGCTGCTGGCACACACCGACAGCTTCGACACGGTGGCCGCCTCGGCCCGGATCGAGGGCCGGCCGACCGCCACCAACCCGCGCAAGGTCGAGGCGGCACTCGGCGCGTTCGAGTCCCATGTGGACACCGAGGAGCTGTCCCGGCGGCTGCGGGTCACCCGCTCCGGCCGGGTCACCCCGCTGATGTTCGAGTACGACCTGGTCGACCGGGCCCGGGCCGACCGCCGCCGGATCGTGCTGCCGGAGGGCACCGAGGGGCGGATCCTGCGCGCCGCCGAACTGCTGCTCCGCCGCGGTGTCGCCGACCTCACCCTGCTCGGCGATCCGGACGAGATCGCCCGCAAGGCCCGCGAGCTGGGCGTCGACGTCGACGGGATCGAGACGGTCGACCCGACGACCAGCGCCTGGCGGGAGGAGTTCGCGGCCAGCTACGCCGACCTGCGCCGGCACAAGGGCGTCACCCTCGACCTGGCCCGCGACGTGGTCACCGACCCCAACTACTTCGGCACGATGATGGTCGCCGCCGGCCACGCCGACGGCATGGTCTCCGGCGCGACACACACCACCGCGGCGACGATCCGGCCGGCGTTCGAGGTGATCAAGACGGTGCCCGGCGTATCGGTCGCGTCCAGCGTCTTCTTCATGCTGCTCGCCGACCGGGTGCTGGTCTACGGCGACTGCGCGGTCAACCCCGACCCCGACGTCGTCCAGCTCGCCGACATCGCGTTGTCGAGTGCGGTGACCGCCGAGCAGTTCGGCATCACGCCGCGGGTGGCGATGCTGTCCTACTCGACGGGCACCTCCGGCTCCGGCGCCGACGTCGAGAAGGTGGCGGCGGCGACCGCGCTGGTCCGGCAGCGCCGGCCCGACCTGCCGGTCGAGGGCCCGATCCAGTACGACGCCGCGATCGACCCGGCCGTCGCCGCGACCAAGTTGCCGGGCAGTTCGGTCGCCGGCCAGGCCACCGTGTTCGTCTTCCCCGACCTGAACACCGGCAACAACACCTACAAGGCGGTGCAGCGCTCGGCCAACGCGGTCGCGGTCGGGCCGGTGATGCAGGGTCTGCGCCGGCCGGTCAACGACCTGTCCCGGGGCGCCACGGTGAAGGACATCGTCAACACGGTCGTCATCACCGCGATCCAGGCCGCCGGACACAAGGGGTAGGACCATGCGAATCCTGGTCTTGAACTCCGGGTCGTCGTCGGTCAAGTTCCGGTTGTACGACGGCGACCGGGTCGTGGACCGGGGCATCGTCGAACGGATCGGCGAGCCGGGCGACGCCCCGGAGGATCACGAAGCCGCCCTCGCGCAGATCATGGGCGGGCTCGACCTGGGCGGGCTGGCGGCGATCGGGCACCGGGTCGTGCACGGCGGACTGCGGTTCGCCGAGCCGACGCTGATCGACGACGAGGTCGTGGCCGGGATCCGGGAACTTGTCCCGCTCGCCCCGCTGCACAATCCGGGCAACCTGGCCGGGATCGAGGTGGCCCGGCGACTGCTGCCGGACGTACCGCAGGTGGCGGTCTTCGACACCGCCTTCCACCGCACCCTGCCGCCGGAGGCGGCGACGTACGCCATCGACGCCGAGGTGGCCCGTGCGAACAGCATCTACCGGTTCGGCTTCCACGGCACGTCGCACGCGTACGTCTCCCGGCGGACCGCGCGGCTGCTCGGCCGCGACCCGGCCGACACCAACACGATCACCCTGCACCTGGGCAACGGCGCCAGCGCGTGCGCGGTCGAGGGCGGGCGCAGTGTCGCCACCTCGATGGGCCTGTCCCCGCTGGAGGGGCTGGTGATGGGTACCCGCAGCGGGGACATCGATCCCGCGGTCGTCTTCCATCTGCGCCGCACCGCGGGGATGAGCGTCGACGAGATCGACGACCTGCTCAACCAGCGCAGCGGGCTGGTCGGGTTGTGCGGCGTCAACGACATGCGTGAGGTGCTGGCCCGGCGGGCCGCCGGTGACGGGGCCGCCGCGCTCGCCTTCGCCGTCTACTGCCGGCGGATCCGGTCGTACGTCGGCTCCTACTACGCCCTGCTGGGCCGGCTCGACGCGATCACCTTCACGGCCGGGGTCGGCGAGAACGCCGCCGAGGTGCGGGCGGCGGCACTGGACGGGCTGGAGCGGCTGGGGATCGCCGTGGACGCCGGGCGCAACACGGCCGGGTCCGGGGAACGGGTCGTCTCGCCCGACGGTTCGCCGGTGGCGGTCTGCGTCGTGCCCACCGACGAGGAGGGCGAGATCGCCGAGCAGACCCGGAGCGTCGTGGCCGCGCGCGGCTGACCGCGCTCCCCTGGGACCTGGGGTCAGCCCAGCGCCAGCCAGCCGACCAGGGCGAGCAGCACGACCGCCGCGACGGCCGCACCGATGATCAGGGGCAGCTTCGACGACGATTCGGCCGGTTCCGCCGTCTGTGTGAAGGCCTGGAAGGCCTCCGTGTTCCCGCTCGGATCCACGTACTCGTCAGACATGGGCACGACCCTAGCGAAGTCGGGTCCGGTTGTGGGTCCGCTCCCGTCGGCGTGGCGTACCCCCTTTCCGACCGGCGACTTCCCGACACCGCAATTGATCACGATCAGCGCCGGCCGGCCGATGATCGGGACAACACCATCCGGCCGGCCGGCGCAGGGGAACCGGAAAGCTGGCCTCGCCGCGCCGGCCCGCCCTTACCTTCTAGGCGTGGGCACCAAACGGCTGGTCACAGCACTGATCATCGGTCTTGTGCCGGTGCTGCTCGCTGGCTGCGCCCCGGCGGTCGGGAAACCGGCGCAGGCCGGAACACCCCGTGCCGCCGCCGGGCCGCAGGTGAGCTATCCGGTCGGGGTGCGGACCCTGGACCTGCGCCGGGGTGCGGCCCGGCCGCTGCCCACCACTGTCTGGTATCCGTCGGCCGGCCCGACCGGCCCGACGCCCCGGGTCGACGCCGAGGTCGCCGCCGGGCGTTTCCCGATCGTGCTCTACAGCCACGGGTTGGACAGCCTGCCCGATCTGCACCGGGCGGTGACGACCCGGCTGGCGGCCGCCGGGTTCGTGGTCGTGGCGCCGGCATACCCGTACACCAAGCGCGGCAGCCGGCGGTTCGACCGGGACGACGTACGGCACCAGCCGGCCGATGCCCGTCACGTGATCCGTCAGCTCAGCCGGCTCGACCGGGTGCCGGGCGACCTGTTCGCCGGCCGGTTGGACACCGCGAACATCGCCGCCGCCGGGCACTCGGCGGGCGGCTTCACCACCGCCGGGCTCTTCACCGACGGCCACGCCGAGCAGTGGCGGGGCGGGATCGTGATCGCCGGCGGTTCCCGGGTGGCGTTCGGCGGCACCGCCGCGCCGATGCTTTTCGTGCACGGGAGCGCCGACCCGATCGTCAAGGCGGCACGGGGCCGGGCGGCGTACGACCGGGTGCCGTGGCCGAAGGCGTTCCTGACCCTGGTCGGGCAGGACCACGGCACCTACCTGACGCCGGGGCGGCCGGGCTTCGCCCAGACGATGGCCGCGACGACCCACTTCCTGCGCTGGATCCTCCAGGGCGACCAGGCCGCCCGGCAGAAGATCGCGGACGCGGCCCACCTGACCGGCGTAACCGAATTCGAGAACCGCCTCTGACACCCCGCCGGCCGCGCCGGACGCCGCGTCGATCATGGGGATACTTCGGGCATCTCGCCCCGCCGAAGCCACAACTTCTCCTTGATCGGCGCGCAAGGGCGCCTCGGGGCGGGTAGCCGGCTGCCGGCGTGGCCGTTGGCCGGACGGGACGGGTGGGTGGCGAGGCACAATCGAGCGATGCCCCGACGCTCCCGCCGTATCCCGATCCTGGTCACCGCGCTGCTGGCGGTGACGGTCGCCGGCTGCTCGCCGCAGCCCACGCCGAACTCGGGCGGCACGACGGACGCCCCGTCCGCGCCGGCACCGGCCACCGCGAGCGCCGCACCGGTCACGCCCGGGGCCGCGCCGGCCGAGCCGTTCGCGGTCGGCGTACGGCAGCTCGACCTCGCCCGTGACGGCCGGGCCCTGCCGGTGACGGTGTGGTATCCGGCGGCCGGCGAACCCGGCGGTACGCCCCGCAGCGGCGCGCGGGCGGCGACCGGCCGCTTCCCGGTGGTCGCGTTCAGTCACGGCCTCACCGGCACGCCCCAGGAGTACGCCGCGGTACTCACCCGCTGGGCCGCGGCCGGCTTCGTGGTGGCGGCGCCCCGCTTCCCGAAGACCAGTGGTACGGCCACCCAGCCGGACGTCTTCGACGTGCTGAACCAGCCGGCCGACGTGTCGTACGTGGTGACCGAGGTGCTGGCGCTCGGCGGGCGCGACGGCGATCCGCTCGCCGGCCGGCTGGCAACCGACCGGGTGGCCGCCGCCGGGCACTCCGCCGGTGGCATCACCACGCTGGGGCTCTTCACCCTGGCCCGGGACGAGCGGCTGGACGCCGGGATCGTGCTCGCCGGCAGTGCGCTGGGGGTCGGTACGACGTTCAGCGGACCTGCCGCTCCGCAGCTTTTCGTGCACGGGGAGTTGGACGAGGTGGTGTCGTACGCCTCCGGCAAGGCCGCGTACGACCAGGTGCCCTGGCCGAAGGCGATGCTGAGCCTGCCCGACGGCGACCACGGCCGCTCGCTGCTGCGCACCGGCGATCCGGCGTTCGAGGTGGTGGTCGAGACGACGACGGACTTCCTGCGCTGGACGCTCTACGGCGATCCGGACGCCCGCCACCGGCTGCCGGACGGGGCCGGCCGCAACGGGGTCGCCGCCTTCGACGACCGGCTCTGACCGGCACGGCTCGCGCGGTCGCGTACCCGGCCCTGGGACGGCGACCCGCTGGGACGGCGGGCGCCCGGCCGACCGGGAGGTGTGCGTGGACGAGCCGCGGGGCCGTACGGATCGCACGGCCCCGCGGTCCACCGGGGAGGGCGTCGAACTGCTTGTCGGTCCCGCTACTTGACGGGTTTGCGGTTGTCGGCGAACACGTTGGTGGCCGACTCCCAGGTGATGCCGGACTGCTGCGGCCGGGCGATGACGCCGTAGCGGTAGTCACGGCCGTAGACGTTGTTGCGGATGACGATGTTGGCGGCGTTGAGATCCTCGCGGACCCCGATGGAGTAGTTGCCGCCGTTGCAGTAGTTTCGCTCGAAGGTCAGGTTCGACACGATCGGCCCGGTCGTCGAACCGATCATCAGGCAGGCGTTGAACGGATCCCGCGTCGTCGGGTTGTACGCCTCCAGCGTGTTGCCGCGCACCACGATGTTGGACGCCCCGGTGGTCTGGAGTACGTCGTTGTGCGAGCCGGAGACCCGGGTCAGGTGGTGGATCCAGGAGTCCTCGATCCGGACGTTGCTGCCGAGCCGTGGCCCGTCGATGACGTTGGTGATCTCGACCCGGCGCAGGGTGTAGTCGCCGCAGCAGACGGCGGCCGAGTTCTTGCCCTGCCCGTTGATCTCGACATCCTCGACGACCAGGTTCTTCGCCCCGTTGGTCCGGATCGAGTACGTCCCGCCGCAACTGATCCGCGAGTTGCGGATGACCACGTTCTTCGCGGTGACGGTGACGCAGCCGTTGATGTTGAGGCCGCTGATGACCTGGCCGTCGCGGGAGGCGGTGATGCCGCCGGAGTTCTTCAACGTCACGCCGGCCGGCACGCCGGTGTTGTGCGGTCCGGGGAAGGACGCCGGGATGCCGCCGCCGGCCGGGGGTGGCGGGGCGGACGTCGTGGTACGGGTCGGCTTCGGGGCCGGCGCGGTCGACGTCGTGGCGCTCGGCGTCGGGGACGGGGACGGGCTCGGCGCGGTCGACCTGGTCGGTGACGGGGCCGGCGCGGGCCGGCCGCCGGAGTCCGAGCCGACCGAGACGGGCTTGCCGTTCCATGTCGAGTCCACGATGACGGCCGGCGCCGAGTCGGAATACATGAATCCGTTCTTGCAGCCGAAAAGGTCGACCCGGCGGGCGGTGTAGTTGCCGAACACGACACCGTTGGTCTTCGCCGCCTCGCAATAGATCTTGGTGTCCTCGATGACGGTTCCAGTGAAGCCACTGAATACGCGCAGCGTATGATTGCCGGCGTAACGCAGAGTGGCGTTCCTGATTGTCACATTGTTCGCTTTGATGTGCAGATAACCATTGATCTTCTCGCCGTCGATGACGGTGCCGGCGCGGGTCACCGTCACGGAGTCGCCGCGACTACCGGCCACGGCAACCCCGATACCCGTCACAGCAAGGCCGACCGTGGTCAGGACAACCAGCAGTGTGCGGGTCGGACGACGGAGCACCCGGGGCTCTGTCGGGCGCCGGTGGGTGGCTCGCCCGGTGCTCCTGTGCGCTGCCGAGAACTTCAAGATCTGACTCCTTCGAACACAATCGTTCGCGATGATCAGAGTTACGAACGGACCGACTCTACCCGGCCCGGGAAGTTCATCAGTTGCACAGCGGCAAGGACGCCCGTCGAACCTTTAGTTTTCTTTAGGTCACCCTTTACTGAAGCTTATTTGTTCTTTTCCAGCCTCTTATGCTCCCTTAGTGTCCGTTTTGAAACGCCGCATAGGTCCGGATTACAGATTGCGGAACGAGCGTGGTCCACACCGGTCCGCCCAGGGGTCGGTGGACCGGTCAGCGGGTGTGGTCGAGCACGACCTTGCCGAAGACGTTTCCGGAGTGCAGCCGGGCGAACGCCTCCCCCACCGCGGAGAACCCATGCACGCTGTCGACCACCGGTCGCACCGACCGGTCCCGACACAGGGCGAGCAGGTCACGCAGCTCGGCCGGGGTGCCCATCGACGTGCCCAGGATCTCCAACTGCATGGCGAAGACCCGCCGCAGGTTGACCTTCGGCTCGTGTCCGGCGGTCGCACCGGAGACGACGATGCGGCCGCCCGTCGCGGCGGACTTCAGCGAGTGGTCGAACGTCGCCGCCCCGACGGTCTCGATCACCACGCCGACCCGTTCCGGCAGGCGGGCGCCGGGTTCCAGCGCCGTCGCCCCCAGTCCGGCGATCCGGTCCCGCTTGGCGGCATCGCGGCTGGTCGCGTAGACCCGCTTGCCGAGCGCGAGGGCGAGCACCACGGCGGCGGTGGCGACCCCACCGCCGGCCCCCTGCACGAGTACCGCCTCGGCCTCGTCGACCCGCCCCTTCGTGGTGAGCATCCGGTAGGCCGTAAGCCAGGCCGTCGGCAGGCAGGCCGCGTCGGTGAACGACAGCTCCGCGGGCTTGGGCACCAGGTTGGCGCGCGGCACCGCCACCCGCTCCGCGAAGGTGCCCTGGTGGTGCTCGGACAGGATGGACATGCCCCGGGGATCCGCCGGGGTCGGCACCACCGGGTAGACGACCACTTCGTTGCCCCGGTCGTCGATCCCGGCCGCGTCGCAGCCGAGGATCATCGGCAACTGCGCGGCGCCGAGGCCGACGCCGCGCAGTGACCACAGGTCGTGGTGGTTGAGCGAGCTGGCCCGCACCTCGACGGTCACCCAGTCGTCGTCGGGCAGCACCGGTTCGGGCCGGTCGCCGACGGCAAGGGCCGCGAGCGGGTTGTCATCGTCGAACTTCGAGGCGTAGGCGGCGCGCATGTCCGGACGCTAGCAGCGCCCCCGACCCCCTTCAAGATCATGCACTCTCGATCACGGTGATCAGGGACCAAGCCGGGCGTGTCCTCGGTGTGTCGTGCGACGTACTCCCTGATCACCCGGATCTTGACGGCCCGAACGGACCGGGCCCCGACGAAACTGGGGCCGGCCCGTTCGGGCCGGCCCCAGTTCGGAAACCGTCAGGCGCGGGCGACGCCGTCGCGACGGGCGGCGGCGGCCACGGCGGCGGCGACCGCCGGAGCCACCCGGGGGTCGAGCGGCGAGGGCACGATCGCGTCGGCGCTCAGCGCCTCGGCGACCACGCCTGCGATCGCGTCCGCCGCGGCGACCTTCATCCCGTCGGTGATCGCGGTCGCCCGGGCGTCGAGCGCCCCCCGGAAGATGCCCGGGAAGGCGAGCACGTTGTTGATCTGGTTGGGGAAGTCGCTGCGGCCGGTGGCGACCACGGCGGCGTGCCGGGCGGCCACGTCGGGGTGCACCTCGGGGGTCGGGTTGGCCAGGGCGAACACGATGCCACCCGGCGCCATGCCGGCGACCGCCTCCTCGGCGATCTGGCCGCCGGACACCCCGATCAGCACGTCCGCGCCAGCCAGCGCGTCGGCGATGCCGCCGGTACGGCCCGCGGAGTTGGTGAGTTCGGCGAGTTCGGCCTTCGTCGGGCCGAGGTCGGCGCGGTCGCGGTGGATGATCCCGCGGGAGTCGCAGACGACGGTGTCACCGGCGCTGACCCCGCCGGCGAACAGCATCTTCGCCACCGCCACCCCGGCCGCGCCGGCGCCGCTGATCACCACCCGCAGGTCGCCGAGCTTGCGGTCGAGCAGGGCGGCGGCGTTGCGCAGCGCGGCGAGTACGACGATCGCGGTGCCGTGCTGGTCGTCGTGGAAGATCGGGATCGGCAGCGCCTCGTCGAGCCGGCGCTCGATCTCGAAGCAGCGGGGCGCGCTGATGTCCTCCAGGTTGATGCCCCCGAACGACGGTGCGAGCGCGGTGACCACCGAGACGATCTCGTCGACGTCCTGGGTGTCGAGGCAGATCGGCACCGCGTCGACGCCGCCGAACTGCTTGAACAGGACCGCCTTGCCCTCCATGACCGGCATCGCCGCGCGGGGGCCGATGTTGCCCAGCCCGAGTACGGCGGAGCCGTCGGTGACCACCGCGACCGTGTGCGAAACCCACGTGTAGTCGTCGACGAGCGACTCGTCGGCGGCGATCGCCTCACACACGCGGGCGACGCCGGGGGTGTAGGCGAGTGAGAGATCCTCCCGGCTGGTGAGCGGCACGGTCGAGGCGACGACCATCTTGCCGCCCCGGTGCAACTCGAAGACCGGGTCGCCGTCCAGCGAGGGAGCGACGGTATCGGAAGGGTCCACAATAGACGAAGACATGGTGACTCCTGGAGCGTCGAGCGTACGGTCCGACCGGCTCGGGTGCTAGGTCTGCGCTGGCCGGCGGTGCGGCGCGGGGGTCACCCGGTTCACGGCAACCGAGCATAGTGTCGGCCCCGGAAGGCGCCTGTGACCAGGGTCATACCGGTCGGTAACGCGGCCGTCCGGGCCTCGGCCAGTAGCGCAACAGGACCCGACCGCGTACGTCGGCTACGCCGTACGCACGGGAGTCGTCGGTCACCAGCTCGTTGTCACCGCGTACCCACCAACCGCCGTCGTCGGCACGGACGGCGCGCTTGACGACCAGCAGGTCCGGCCGGGTCCGGAAGGTCGCCACCACGATGTCGCCAGGTCGGACCGCGCGCCCCCCGCGCCGGACCAGCAGGAGGTCGCCGTGCCGCAGCGTCGGCGCCATCGACGGTCCCCTGACCAGTACGGCGAACAGCCCGAACGGGTTCGGCACAGGTTTCACCTCCGTCCCGCGGGGCACGGGTCTCAGGAGTAGTGTCGGCTCGGATCATCGCAAACATCTCATGGAGGCGTCCTGATGCGACTTCCACGCATTCTTACCCCGCGCACCGTCGTGAGCGCGCACTGCGACCTGCCGTGCGGTGTCTACGACCCGGCCCAGGCCCGCATCGAGGCCGAGTCGATCAAGGGCATCATCGAGAAGTACCAGGCGAACGAGGACCCGGAGTTCCGCACCCGGGCGCTCATCATCAAGGAGCAGCGCGCCGAGCTGGTCAAGCACCACCTGTGGGTGCTGTGGACCGACTACTTCAAGGCCCCGCACTTCGAGAAGTACCCGCACCTGCACCAGCTCTTCAACGAGACCACCAAGCTGGCCGGCGCGTCCGGCGCCAAGGGCTCGACCGACCTGGCCAAGGCGGACGAGCTGCTCCAGAAGATCGACGAGATCGCGAAGATCTTCTGGGAGACCAAGCAGGCGTGACCGGAGCCCCACCCGGCCCGACCGTACGGCCGGCACGTCCCGCTGACGTGCCGGCCGTCGTCGCGATGGTGCACGAACTCGCCGAATACGAGCGGGCGCCGGAACTGTGCCACCTGACCGAGGCGCAACTGTCGGCCGCGCTCTTCGGCCCCCGACCCGCGCTGTTCGGTCACGTGGCGGTCGACGCCGCCGACACGCCGGTCGGCTATGCCCTGTGGTTCCTCAACTTCTCCACCTGGGAAGGCGTGCACGGCATCTACCTGGAGGACCTCTACGTACGGCCGGCGGCCCGGGGCACCGGCGCGGGCCGGCTGCTGCTGTCGACGCTGGCCGGCATCTGCGTGGCGCGCGGTTACGCCCGGCTGGAGTGGTGGGTGCTCAACTGGAATCCGGCCCGCGACTTCTACCACGCCATCGGCGCGGGGCCGATGGACGAGTGGGTGCCCTACCGCCTGACGGGCCCGGCGCTCGTCACCCTCGCCGCGGCGGTCACCCCGCCGGTGGGGTAGCCCGTCCCCCTTTCGGCACCGCCGCGCACGAGGGGTGCTCCGGGGCGGTAGAGTCCGCCATCGGGGGGAGGGCATGGTGGGCCAGCTCGCGACAGACTTCCAGCCGATGGTCGATGACGACATCGTGCTGTTGACCGTGCCCGCCGACGGTGGTTACCTCGGCGTGCTCCGTACGGCTACCGCCGGGCTCGCCGCCCGGCTCCAGTTCGCCCTCGACGAGATCGAGGATCTGCGGATCGCGGTCGACGAGGCGTGCGCCATGCTGCTCGCCATCGCCCCCCGGGGCACCGAGCTGCGGTGCCGCTTCGCGGTGACCGACGACGCGCTCACCGTCGAGGTCACGGTCCCGACGGTGCCGGAGGCCCGGCTGCCGTCGGAGTCGTCGTTCGCCTGGAAGGTGCTGACCGCCCTGACCACGTCGGCCTCGGCGACCGCGTCGGGCAGCGAGGCGACGATCAGGCTGCTCAGCCGCCGCGCCACCGCACACTGACGGCCGGCCCGGCTACCCCAGCCCGAGCGCCCTGGTGGTCGGCGGGCTCACCAGCAGCGCGGTCACCAGCAGACCGAGCACGATCAACGGCAGCCCCAACCAGGCCAGGCCGCCCTGGATCATGTAGTAGCCGACCGGCAGCAGCATGAGCTGGAGCACGATCGCCGGCGCCCGTGCGCCGGCCCGGCGCCGTCGCAGCGCCACCGCGAGCGCCCAGAGGGCCAGCGCCCCGGCGACCGCGAACGCGGTCAGCAGCAGCGCGGTCGCGAGATCGTTGGCGGTGGCGGTCAGGTCCTGCCAGACGAGGTAGGCCGCGACCAGGCCGAGCGCGACCGCCTCACCGATCAGCAGCCGTACGGCCCAGCGCAGTGGCGGCGGTGGTGGGGCCGCCTGGTCCGAGGTCGTCACGGCGCCACGATACCCGCGCCGGTGCGCGGTACAGTCCCGGGAATGCGGGCCCTCCTGGTGGTCAATCCGAAAGCCACCACGACCAGCGAACGCGGCCGTGACGTGCTCGTCCGGGCGCTCAGCACCGAGGTCGACCTCACGGTGCGCTACACCCGTCGGCGCGGCCACGCGGTGGCGCTCGCCCGGGAGGCGGCCGAGCAGGGCATCGACCTGGTGGTGGCGCTGGGCGGCGACGGCACGGTCAACGAGACCGTGAACGGTCTGATGACCGCGGCGCCGCCCACCGTCGACCCGGCGCAGCCGCCGGCGACCCGGTTGCCGGCCCTGGCGGTGGTGCCCGGCGGGTCGACGAACGTCTTCGCCCGTGCCCTCGGCCTGCCGAAGGGGTGGGCGGAGGGCACCAGCGTGATCCTGGAGGGACTGCGGCTGGGCCGCTACCGCACGATCGGGCTGGGGCTGGCCGACGACCGCTACTTCACGTTCTGCGCGGGGTTCGGGCTGGACGCCGAGGTGATCCGGCGGGTCGAGGGCGCCCGCCGGCGCGGTCGGGTGTCGACGCCGGGGCTCTACATGCGTTCGATCCTCAACCGCTACTTCCTGGCGTCGGACCGCCGGCATCCGGCGATGACGCTGGAGCGGCCGGGCGAGGAGGACGTGCCGGAGCTGGCGACGGCGATCATCCAGAACACCGCGCCGTGGACCTACCTCGGTGACCGGCCGGTGAACCCCAACCCGAACGCCTCCTTCGACCTGGGGCTCGACGTGCTGGCGCTGCGCCGGCTGCGGGTGCCGACCACGGCGTTGACGATGGCGCAGTTCATCACCCGCGACGCCGGCCCGCAGGGTCGGCACGTGCTGCGGCTGCACGACCTGGCGGAGTTCACCCTCGTGTCGGACCGCCCGCAGGCGTTCCAGCTCGACGGCGACTACCTCGGCGAGCGGGAGAAGGTCCGGTTCACAGCTGTGACGGACGCGTTAAGAGTAATCTGCTGAGACGTGGGTAAGCGGTGTTGCGACCGGTCGCACAAGAGCGCCGCGAGACACCTGCCTGATATGCCTGCAATGTCGGGCGGACTGTACTACATTGACTAGTGGCTGTGGCACACCGGTTGCCGGCAAGCGCTGGAAATCGGACAAAGGGGTCGTGAGCTTGCTCACCCGTTCAGATTTTTTCTGAGCGCCACCCTTGACATCGCCAGAGTTCGTGAAAGCATTCACAAGCGAACTGAGTTACCGGGATGTTGCGCGGACGTGCCCATTGCGGCACGCGCCGATCGATCTCCCAAGGTTTTCAAAGCTTGCTCACGCACTGCTGATCCGACGGCTGCACTCCGTCGCGCACCAGCCGTGCGGATGCATATAGGAAATAAAGATCAGCGTGTTTATCACCACCGATCAAGAATGAGGAGTGTTGCCGCCATGGACTGGCGCCACCATGCTGCCTGCCGCGATGAGGACCCGGAGCTGTTCTTCCCGATCGGGACGTCCGGCCCCGCTCTGCTGCAGGTGGAGCAGGCCAAAGCCGTCTGTCGGCGCTGCCCCGCGACCGACGAGTGCCTCAAGTGGGCGCTCGAATCCGGTCAGGACGCCGGCGTCTGGGGCGGAATGAGCGAGGAAGAGCGGCGCGCCGTTAAGCGCCGCGGTGGCCTTCGGGTCCTGCGCGCTCACTCCGCCTGACCAACGAGCTTCACAGCGAAACGCCCCGGGTACTCCCGGGGCGTTTCGCTGTATCTGAGTTCTGTACACCTTTAGCTACGCAGCGGGTGCGTCCCGGCGAATGCGAACCGCCGAAGGATCGGCACCCCATCGAACGCCGACTATTCACTCGGTAACGGTGAGGAATACGGGCAGTCAGGCCGCGAGGAGTGGTATCGGAGATCTGCCGGCCAATTCCACCCGCGCGAGGACCAGCCGGGCGATTTCCGGAGCGCCCTCCAGTGGCCCGGCGACGCCGACCGCACCCGCCGACCGCGCCGCCGCGGCCGCCTCGGCGTACAACCGTCCGGGGGCGAGGAAATACGCCGCCATCCCGACCCGATGGGCGCCACGGGCCCGGAGCCGGGCGACCGCCGTACCGACGGCCGGCGGCGCGGCGGACGCGTACGCGGCCACACAGGGCACTCCCAGGGCCGTGCCGAGCGCGGCCGCCGCCAGGTCGACCGTGGCCCGCGCCGCCGCGTCCCGGGTGCCCGCGGCGGCGAGCACCACGGCGTCGAACCCCGTGCCGGCCGCGGCCAGCCGCCGCACCAGCCCGGCCAGCAGCCACCGGTCGACGATCCCACCGGCCGGCCCGAGCACCTCGGTGACCCGTACCGGGATCCGCAGCCCGGCCGCGTAGGCGTCGGCAACCGCCGCCGGCACGTCGACCCGGCCGTGATAGGCGGCGGTGAGCAGCAGCGGCACCAGCGTGGCCCCGGGGTGCCCGGCGGCGGCCAGGGCGTGCAGCACGTCGGCGGGGCGCGGCGTGGTGTGGTCCAGGTAGGCGGGATGGACCGCGACGGCCGGGTCGGCGGCCTCGACCGCACGCGCCAGCGCGCGGGTGGCGGCGGCCGCCCGGGGATCGCGGCTGCCGTGGGCGACCAGGACGACCGGCGACGCCGTCAGCCGGCCGCTGCGACCACCGGAACGGTCAGGTGTGGAGGCCACACTCGGTCTTCTCGAACATCGCCCAGCGGCCCGCCCGGGGGTCCTCGCCGGCCTTCGTACGCCGCGTGCACGGCCAGCAGCCGATCGAGGTGTAGCCCTGCCGGAACAACTCGTTCACCGGCACGTTCCACCGCGAGATGTACGCGTCGACGTCGCCCTGGGTCCACGCCGCGATCGGGTTGACCTTCACCCGGCCCCGGCGGGCGTCGAACGTCACCACCGGCGTGTTGGCGCGGGTCGGCGACTCGTCGCGGCGCAACCCGGCCGCCCACGCGTCGTAGTCGCCGAGCGCCCGCTCCAGCGGTTCCACCTTGCGCAGCGCGCAGCACTCGTCGGGCGCCTTCGAGAACAGCCGCGGGCCGTACTCGCCATCCTGCTGGCCGACGGTCATCCGGGCCCGGATCGACCGGACGTTGACCGGCAGCGTGCGGGCGACCGTGTCGCGCACCTTCAGCGTCTCCGGGAAATGCAGCCCGGTGTCGAGGAAGACCACGTCGACGCCGGGCGCGACCCGCGACACCAGGTGGGCCAGCACCGCGTCGGCCATCGAACTGGTGACACAGAACCGGTCACCGAACTCCTCCGCCGCCCAGCGGGCGATCTCCTCGGCCGGGGCGCCCTCGAGTTCGCGGGCCGCCTCCTCGGCGAGCGACTTCAACTCCTCGGGACGCCGGCGCGCCGGTGCGACCGGTCCGGCGAGACTGACCAGGCCGAGGTCCGTGGCGGAAACCGGGATCATCGGGTCACCCCCTTCGTGAGCAGGCCGTTGAACTTCACGGTGAAGACCCGGGCGCAGGCGTGGCACTCCCAGGCGCCGTGCGACTCCTCGTTGGGCCGCAGGTTCTCCTCGCCGCAGTAAGGGCAGTACAGCGGCGCCGCCCGCTCGCTCACGACGTCACCTCGCTGCGCTCGGCGCCGCCGTGTCCGCCACTGAGCCCCATGGCTCGCTCGCTACGCTCACTCACGACGTCACCTCGCTGCGCTCGGCGCCGCCGTGTCCGACGCGGAGCCCGATGGTTCGCTCGCTCACCGCAGTTCCTCCTCGTCGACGCGGACGACCCAGTCGGCGAACGACTCGCCGTCGGTCCGGCCGGCCAGGTAGCGGCGGGCCAGCCGCTCGACGTACTCCGGAAGCTCCTCGGCGGTGGTCTTGAGACCGCGCAGCTTGCGGCCGAACCCGGCGGTCTGGCCCTGGGCCATGCCGAGGCCGCCGCCCAGGTGCACCTGGTAGCCCTCGACCTGGCGACCGTCCGGGCCGACCACGAGCTGGCCCTTCAGGCCGATGTCGGCGACCTGGGTGCGGGCGCAGGCGTTCGGGCAGCCGTTGATGTGGATCGAGATGTCGGCGTCGAACTCGCGCAGCCGTTCCTCCAGCCGGGCGACCAACTCCATGCCGCGGGCCTTGGTCTCGACGATCGCGAGCTTGCAGTACTCGATGCCGGTGCAGGCCATCGTGCCGCGCCGCCACGCCGACGGCCGGGCCTCCAGCCCGATCTCCCGTAGCGCGGTCACCAGCGGCTCGACCCGGTCCGACTCAAGATCAAGAACCAGGAGCTTCTGGTACGGCGTCAGCCGTACCCGGTCGCTGCCGGCGGCTTCCACCACGTCGGCGAGCCGGGCGAGCTGCGATCCGGAGACCCGGCCGACGACCGGGGCGGCGCCGACGTAGGACCGGCCGTCCTTCTGCTCGTGCACCCCGATGTGGTCGATCGGCTTGCCGGGCAGTTCGGGCGCCGGCCCGTCGAGCATGGTCCGGCCGAGGTACTCCTTCTCCAGGATCTCCCGGAACTTCTCCACGCCCCAGTCGGCGACCAGGAACTTCAGCCGGGCCCGGTGCCGCAGCCGACGGTATCCGTAGTCGCGGAAGATCGACACCACGCCGACCCAGACGTCGGGCACCTCGCTGAGCGGCACCCAGACGCCGAGCCGCTGGGCGAGCATCGGGTTGGTGCTCAGCCCGCCGCCGACCCAGAGGTCGAAGCCGGGGCCGTGCTCGGGGTGGTCGACGCCGACGAACGAGACGTCGTTGACCTCGTACGGCGTGTCGGCCAGCCAGGAGATCGACGACTTGAACTTGCGCGGCAGGTTGGAGAAGGCGGGGTCGCCGACGTAGCGGGCCACGATCTCGTCGATGGCCGACGTGGGGTCGAGCAGTTCGTCGGCGGCCACCCCGGCGACCGGGCTGCCGAGCACGATGCGCGGGCAGTCGCCGCACGCCTCGGTGGTCTCCAGGCCGACGGCCTCCAGCCGGCGCCAGATCTCCGGCATGTCCTCGACCCGGATCCAGTGCAGCTGGATGTTCTGCCGGTCGGTGATGTCGGCGGTGTCCCGGGCGAACTCCTGCGAGATGTCCGCGATGACCCGCAACTGGGCCAGGTTGAGCTGTCCGCCGTCGATGCGGACCCGGAGCATGAAGTATTCGTCTTCCAGTTCGTGCGGCTCCAGCACGGCGGTGCGTCCGCCGTCGATGCCGGCCTTGCGCTGGGTGTAGAGGCCCCACCAGCGGAACCGGCCGCGCAGGTCCTGCGGGTCGATCGAGGCGAAGCCGCCCCGGGCGTAGATGTTCTCGATCCGGGCCCGTACGTTGAGCGGGTTGTCGTCCTTCTTCGTCCGCTCGTTGGGGTTGAGCGGCTCGCGGTGGCCGACCGCCCACTGCCCCTCGCCACGAGGTTTACGGGCCGCCCGGGCGGCCGGGCGCGGGGCTGCCGTGCCGCCGGACGCGCCGGCGCGGGTCGGGGTGTCGCTGACCGCCATCGCGGCGTCCTCCTGCTTGGGGATTGCTCTGCGGTGGACACGCGGTGTGCGAGCGGCCGCCCCGCCTGTGATGCGGGGCCTGACGACGTCGGTGTCGGGAGCCGGCGCGGTGCGCGCCCGAGAGAGAGTTTCGGGCGGGGTCAGTGGGCCGGACAGATGGCGCTGCGGACGCGGCCGTAGTCCACGTGGCGGCGTGCCACGAGACGGCGGTCGACAGCGTCGGTCATGCCGACCATGCTGCCACACCCGGGTCCCACCAGCCAGAGTGTGCGGTTTCGATCCCACATGACGGTCCGGCTGTGGGAGGCTTCACAACAGGCGGGAAATAGCCGACCAATCAGAGCCAATGCCTTCTAGAGGGGCATTTTGCCACTTCGGATCGCGTCACGCGGCGACCCTCGACCGGGCCGTACGGCATGGTGGTGGCCGGCCCTGGCGACACTGGCGGTGACCCTGGTCCAACTCGGCCGGCCGCAGCCCTGGCGGGACGAGCTGGCCACCTGGAGCGCCGCCACCCGCGACCTGCCCGACCTGCTCCGGATGGCCCGGACCGTCGACGCCAGCGCGACGCCGTACTACCTGTTCATGCACGGCTGGACCGGCCTCTTCGGTGACTCCCCCACCGCGCTGCGGCTGCCGTCCGCCCTGGCGATGACCGCCGCCGCCGCGCTGGCCGCGGTCCTCGGCGGTCGCCTCCTCGGTCCCGGCACCGGGCTGCTCGCCGGGCTGCTCTTCGCCGTCGTGCCCAGCACCTCCCGGTACGGGCAGGAGGCCCGGCCGTACGCGCTCGTCACGATGCTGGCCGTGCTGGCCACCCTGCTGCTGGTCCGGGCGATCGACCGGCCCGGGTGGTGGCGCTGGCTCGCGTACGGGCTCGCGGTGGCCGGGCTCGGCCTCGGTCACCTCGTCGCGGCGACGCTGCTCGCCGGCCATGCCGTCGCCGTCCTGCTCGCCCTGCGGCGGACCCGGGACCGGCGCCTGCTGCGCTGGCCGGTGGCCCTGCTGCCGGCGGTGGCGGCGGTCACCCCGCTGGTGCTGCTCGGCGGCGGGCAGCACCAGCGGCAGCTCGACTGGGTGGGCCGGCCCGGCCTCGGCGAACTGGTGCGGTTTCCCGGCGGGGTGACCGGCGCGGCGGCGGTCGGCGGGGCGCTGGCCGTGCTGGCCGCCCTCGGGCTCGCCACGCTGCTCCAGCGGGCCGGTACGGCCGACGGAGCCGCCCGGCCCGATCCGGCCGGTGCGGACAGCGACGCCGGCACGGGTGACCCGGGCGGCCCGGCCGCCGCCCACCCAGGCCGCATCGGGCGGCGGGGGTGGGCGGTGGTGCTCGGGGCGTGCGTGCTGCTGCCGGTTGCCGTGCTGTTCGTCGCGGGGCTGGTGACCCCGCTGTGGGTGCCCCGCTACCTGGTCTTCACCGTGCCGTTCGCCGGCCTGCTCGCGGGTGCCGCCCTGGCCGCCGTCGACGTGCGCGCCGCGCTGCCGGTGGTCGCCGTGGTCGCCGTACTCGGTGGGCCGGAACAGGCCGGCATGCGCCGGACCCACGAGTGGCCGCGGACGCGGCCGGTCGACTACGCCGCCGCGGCGCGGATCATCGACGCGGGCGACCGGTCCGGCGACGCCGTCGTCTACTCGCCCCGCGACGGCTGGCGGTTCCTGGACCTCGCGCTCGCCTACCACCTGCGCGACGGACGGCCGGACGACCTGCTCGCGGTCCGGGACCCGGTACGCGCCGGCAGCCTGTGGGCCGACGAGTGCGCCGATCCGGCCCCCTGTCTGGCGCCGGCCGGCCGGGTATGGCTGCTGCTCTCCGGCGAGCACGGCGCCGATCCGCTGGCGGCGGTGCCGGAGCCGAAGGCGGGCGCGCTGCGGGCGGGCTTCACCGTGGACCACACCTGGACCGTCGACGGCCTGACCGTCGCCCTGCTGTCACCCACCCCCCGCTGACCCCGCCCCGGGTCCTCGCCGCAGATCCGCAAGATCGTCGTGATCAGGGAGTTTGCACCCCGCCGCGCCGACGACACGCCCGACCTGGTCCCTGATCACGCGGATCATGGGGGGAAGAGAAGAGAAGAGGAGAGGGCGTCAGCGTTTGGTCAGCGGGACTACCAGGATCGCCTCGGTGCCGCCCTCGGCGCGGTTGCGCAACTCGATGGTGCCGCGCAGCTCGCCGGTGGCCAGGGCGCGGACGATCTGCAGGCCGAGCCGGCCACCCCGCTCGGCGTCGAAGTCGGCCGGCAGGCCACGACCGCTGTCGGCCACCGTCGCGTGCAACTGCTTGCGGAACCGGTAGGCCGAGACCACGACCTCGGCCGGCGCGGCGGCCGCCGATTCCTCGCCGGGTGGCGGAAACCCGTGCTCGACCGCGTTGAGCAGCAACTCGTTGAGCACCATCGCGAGCGAGGTGGCGATCTCGGCCGGCAGGACCCCGAAGGTGCCCTCCCGGCGCATCCGGATCGGGGTCTCGGTGCTCGCCACCTCGGCCGCCGCGACCGCGATCCGGTCGATGATCTGGTCGAACTCCACCTCTTCGTCGGTCGACATCGACAGCGTCTCGTGGACGATCGCGATCGACGCGACCCGGCGTACGGACTCCTCCAGCGCCGCCTTCGCCGCCGGGATGCCGACCCGCCGGGCCTGGAGGCGCAGCAGGGCGGCGACCGTCTGCAGGTTGTTCTTGACCCGGTGGTGGATCTCCCGGATGGTGGCGTCCTTGGTGATCAGCGCCCGGTCGCGCCGGCGTACCTCGGTGATGTCACGGACCAGGACCAGCGCGCCGATCGGCACCCCGGCGGGCATCAGCGGCAGGGCACGGGTGAGCACGGTGGCGCCCCGTGCGTCGATCTCCTGCCGGCTCGGCGCCTCGCCGCCCAGCGCGGCGAGCACCCGGTTGGCGGCCTCGGTGCCCTCCAGCGGGTCGTCGGCGAGCCGGCCGCTGAGCGCCGCCAAGTCCTCGCCGACCAGGTGCGACGCGAACCCCAGCCGCCGGTAGGCGGACTGGGCGTTGGGGCTGGCGTAGGTGACCTTGCCGCTGGCGTCGAGGCGGACCAGGCCGTCGCCGACGCGCGGCGCCGACGTGGTCTCTCCCGGCCGGCGCGGTGGCGGGAAGGTGCCGTCGGCGACCATCTGGGCGAGGTCGTCGGCGGTGGTGAGGTAGTTCAGTTCGAGCTGGCTCGGGGTGCGGGCGGTGGACAGGTTGGTGTCCCGGCCGATGACCGCGATCACCTCGCCGGACTCGCCGTCGGCGGCCCGCAGCCGGACCGGGATCGCCTCGTGCCGGGCCGGGGTGTCGCCGTACCAGACGGGGTCGCCCTCCCGCCAGATCCGGCCCTGTCGGTAGGCGATGGTCAGGTGGGCGACCTCGGGCCCACCGACGATCCGGCCGACCTGGTCGTCGAGGTACGCCGTCGGCGCGGTCGTCGGGCGCACCTGGGCGACGCACAGGAACGACTCGGCGTCCTCGTCGATCGGCACCCAGAGCAGCAGGTCGGCGAAGGACAGGTCGGAGAGGAGCTGCCAGTCGCCGGCGATGCGGTGCAGGTGGTCGATGTCGACCGGGCGCAGCCCGGTGTGCTCCTCGACGAGGTCACGCAGCGTGGACACCGGGACAGCCTCCCACGGGTGGCGTCAGAGCGTCGACGTGACCTTCTTCAGGCCGCGTGGCGCGTCCGGGTCCTCGCCGCGGGCCAGCGCCAGGGCCAGCGCGAGCTGCTGCACCGGCAGGATGTCGAGCAGCGGGGCGTACCTCTCGTCCACCGGCGGCACGGCGATCCGGCTGGCGGACCCGGCGACGTCGCCGGGTCCGATCGCGACGACATCGGCCCGGCGTTCGCCGAGCTTGGCCAGCACCTCGCGCATCGACTCCCCGCCGGGACCGGCACCGACGACGGCCAGCACCGGCACGTCCGGGTCGGCCATCGCGAGCGGCCCGTGCAGCAGGTCGGCGCCGGAGAACGCGAGTGCGGGCAGGTAGGACGTCTCCATCAGTTTCAGCGCGGCCTCGCGGGCGGTCGGGTAGGCGTACCCCCGGCCGGTGGTGACCATCCGGGCGGCGAACCGGTAGCGCGGCGCGAGACCGCGGGCGGTCGGGTCGTCGAGCAGCCGGGCGGCGAGGTCGGGCAGCGCGGCCAGGGCGTCGCGTTCCTCGGCGGGCAGTACGCCGTCGCCGGCGCGTACGCCTTCGACGAGCATGAGCAGGGCGAACAGTTCGGCCGTGTACGTCTTGGTGGCGGCGACCGCGCGCTCGTGCCCGGCGGCGACGTCGATGGCGAGTTCGGCGGTCTCGGCCAGCGGCGACGACGGGTTGTTGGTGACGGCGAGGGTGAGCGCGCCGGAGGCCCGCGCCACCCGGAGCACCTCGGTCAGGTCGGGTGAGCCGCCGCTCTGGCTGACCCCGACGACGAGGGCGTCGGACAGGTCGGGGCGGGCGCCGAAGACGGTGACGGCGCTCGGCGAGGCGAGGCCGGCGGGCAGGCCGAGGCGGATCTCGGTGAGGTACGCGGCGTAGAGCGCGGCGTGGTCGGAGGTGCCCCGGGCGGTGAAGACGACGTGCCGGGGGCGGCGGGCGGCGACGGCGGCGGCCACCTCGGCGATCGGGTCGGCGTGGACCGGCTCCAGCAGGCGGGCGTAGCCGGCCGGCTGTTCGGCGATGTCGGCGGCCATGCCCGCGCCGGGCTGTGGGACCGGATTCTCCCCCATGTCGACCTCCCCGCTCATGCGCGCTTCCCGCGCGTTTCATGCGCAGCTTTGCACGGTACAGCCAAATCTCGCAACTATTCGCGCAGCAATGCGCAGTGGATCACGCTCTTCGCCGGCATGGCCTAGGCTGCGCAAGCCCGGAGCCCGATCGGAGAACGAGGAACCACGACGTGTCCGAGGGAATGAACGACCCCCGCCTGTCGGCGGAAGGGGAGCTGGCACTCGCCCGGCTGGCACTCGACGAAGGCGACCTGTCGCACGCCGCCGACCACGTCGCCGGAGCGGTCGCCCACGCCCCCACCATGCCCGAGGTGCACGAGGTACTCGCCCAGTTCGCCGTACTCCCCGGGGGCGGGGTCCCCCTCTTCCCCGTCGACGACCACGTCTTCATCGGCACCGCCGTCGCCCGCGCCCACCTGCTCGCCGCCGCCGGGCGGCCCGGCGAAGGGCTCGAACTGCTCGCCGCGGCCACCGGCCACGCCCCCGGCGGCGACTGGGCCGGGGTGCCCTGGGTCGCCGCGCCCGAACTGCCGGCCCGCCTCGAACCCGACCTGCTGGCCCGGATCATGATGCAGGTCTGCGCCGGCATCGGCGACCCGGTGCCGGAAGCCGACCGGGCGCCGCTGCTGCCGTACCTGGCACTGGCCCGGCACTCGGTCGACGAGTATCCGGGCCACGGGCTGCTGCTCGGCGCGGCGTCCGCGCTGGCCCGCCGGCTCGGCGAGGTCACCCTCGCCGTCGAGTGGGCGAGCCGGGGCGTGGCCGCCCTGCCGTCGAAGCTCTCCGAGGTCTGGCTCGGCTACGCCTACCGCAGCGCGGGCCGCACCACCGAGGCGATCGAGGCGCTGCGCCGGGCCGTCGAACACGACCCCGACGACCTGTCCGTGTACGCCGACATCGCCGGCACCCTCGCCGACCACGGCCGGCTCGACGAGGCCATCGGCTGGACGGACCGGGCACTGGCCAAGGACCCGACGTTCGACTGCGCCGTACACACCGCACACCGGCTGCGCTACCGGCGTGACGGCGACCTCGCCCACCTGGTGGCCCTGGCTGACTTCCAGCGCGACCACCCCGACAACTCCCACGAGCACAACGACCTCGCCGAGTGCTGCCAGGACCGGCCGTGGCTGGGCCACCTGCCGACCGCCGCCGAGGCGGTCGCCAACGTGCTGCGGCAGGCACTCGCCGAACAGGCGACCCCGCACCGGCTGACCGTCAGCGGCCTCGAGCCGCCGAGCGCGATGCGTACGGTCGCCACCGCCCTGCCCGACGCCGAGGTGGTGGTGACCGGGATCGGCGAACCCGACATCCGGCGGCCGCGCCGCGCCGGCACCCGCCAGCTGTGGCGCTACGAGGGCACCACCGCCAGCCCGGCACTGCCCCCGCCTTCGGCGGCTGCCGGTGAACGCGTACGTCATCTCGCCTACCCGGCGTGGCCACACCCGCCGGCCGCGTACGACCGCGCCGTCACCCTCGCCGCCGTCGACATCGACGACCTGCTGGGCCTGCTGGTGCACCCGCCGCCCGTACCCGACACCGAACTCGGGGCGGCGCTGGCGAAACACGACCCGGCACTGTGGGTACGGTGCGTGCAGGTCTGGGCCTGCCTCGGCCTGCTGCACCACCGCACCGACGAGCCGTGGCCGGAGTCGACCCGCCGCCGGGTGCTGGTCGACCTGCTCTGGGGCGTCGAGGACTGGACCACCGAGGCCGCCCTGTTCGCCCTGGTCACCGCGGCCTGGGTCGACCCGTCCGTACGCGCCGACGTGGCCGGCGTGGTGGCCGAGCGGCTGGCCGACGGGGTGACGGTGGCGAACACCCGGCCGGTGACGATCAACTGGTCGCTGGCGCAACTCGCCCTGGCGACCCCCGGGCTCGACAACGCCGCCGCGGCGACCGCCGCCCGGCTGATCGTCGAGGAGACGTCGGCCATGGAATCGGCGACGGCCCGGGGCGGGCCGTTGCGCCGCCTGCGCCGCTGGCTGACCGGACGCGGCTGAGCCGCGCAGCCGCGTTCTACGGCCCGGCGGTGGTGAGGTCGTACCGCCAGGCGATCAGGTCGACCCCGGGCACCGGCGACCAGTCGGCACCGGGCGTACGCACGAAGCCCACCCGGTGGTAGAGCCGGTGCGCCGGCTCGGTGAACGTCCGGGTGGAGATCACCACGGCGTGGCAGCCCAGCTCGGCGGCCCGGGCCAGGCAGGCCCGGGTGAGGGCCTCGCCGACCCCCCGGCCCTGGGCGGCGGGATCGACGGACAGCATCCGGAACTCGGCCTCGCCGGTGCCGGCCAGCTCGGCGTACCTGGAACCGGGAAGCACGAAGGTGACCGAGCCGAGCAGCCGGCCGGTCACCTCGTCGACCGCGACGAGCAGCTCACCCGTGGCGGCCCGGCCCGCCACGTCGGCGAGCGTCGGCGCGTAGCCGCGGTCCTCCTTGAGCTGGCCGTCCGCCTCGTACGCGGCGAGGGTCAGCCGGGCGACCGTGTCGAACTCGGCCGGCTCGGCCGGCCGTACGACCACCGGGCTCATTCGATGACGGCGATCAGGTCGCCCTCCTGGACCACGTCACCCTCGTTGACGGCGAGCCGGGCGAGTACCCCGGCGGACTCGGCGACGACCGGAATCTCCATCTTCATCGATTCCAGGATCACCAGCGTGTCGCCGTCGGCGACGGAGTCGCCGACGGCCGCGACGACCTTCCAGACGTTCGCCACCATTTCGGCGCGGATCTCCTCGGCCATCGGGTCGCCCTCCTCGTCGGTGAGTGTGCGTGCGAACGGTATCCAATCATGCGACGGCATGCGGCAGGGTGAAAGGTGGGAAGGGTGGCGGGCCGGACTAGCATCATCGGGTCCGCTCCCGCCAAACGGGAGAGCCGTTCCGTTCAGGGAGGCCAGCATGGCGAAGAAGTCCCGGAAGAAGAAGGCCCGGAAGAAGAGCGCCGCCAACCACGGCAAGCGCCCCAACTCCTGAGCGCCGACGACGATCGCCGCCGGCGTACCGGAGTCCGGTACGCCGGCGGCGATCGTCGTTTCGTGGATCCGGCGGGCCGGCGCGGCCGGCCGGTCCCCTAGTCGGGCAGGTATTCGCGGGTCTCGGCCTCGACGACCAGTTCGCCGAGGCGGGCCCGCAGCCGGGCGCGCAGCTCCACCGGCGCGGTCTCGTTGCCGCAGCAGCGCGCCACCAGCGCCTTGACCTCCTGCTCGATGCCGTACTGCCGAAGGCAGGGCGAGCACTCGTCGAGGTGGTCGCGGATCAGGTCGCGCCGTTCGTCGCCGCACTCGAGGTCGAGATAGAGGTAGACCTCGGCGAGGACGTCGGTGCAGTCGGTCTCGTGTGGTTCACCGCAGCTCACGGTCGCTCACACCTCCTGACCGGCTGATCCGGTCCCGGACGTCGACGGGACCCCGTTGAAGCCCCGCTCGGCAGCGTAGCGCTCCAGCATCTTGCGCAGATTCCGGCGTCCGCGGTGCAACCGGGACATGACGGTGCCGATCGGGGTGCCCATGATTTCGGCGATCTCCTTGTAGGAGAACCCCTCGACGTCGGCGAGGTAGACCGCGAGCCGGAACTCCTCGGGCAACTGCTGGAGGGCGTTCTTGATGTCGCTGTCGGGCAGCCGCTCGAGCGCCTCGGTCTCGGCCGATTTCAGCCCGCTCGACGTGTGCGACTCGGCCTCGGCGAGCTGCCAGTCGGTGATCTCCTCGGTCGGCGCCTGGATCGGCTGGCGCTGCCGGCGCCGGTAGGAGTTGATGTAGGTGTTGGTCAGGATCCGGTAGAGCCAGGCCTTGAGGTTGGTGCCCTCTTCGAACTGGTGGAAGGCGGAGTATGCCTTCAGGTAGGTCTCCTGGACCAGGTCTTCGGCGTCAGCCGGATTGCGGGTCATCCGCAGCCCGGCGGCGTACAACTGGTCGACGAACGGCAACGCGTCGCGTTCGAACCGTGTCCGGCGTTCGTCCGTCTTCTCTGAAGTCAACCGCACGTCTCCTCGCGTGACCCGTCCCGCCGAGGATACGCGCTCGACAGCGCCGGCAGTTCGGGTTCGGGCGGGAGTGCCGACGGTCACGCCGTCAGGCTCGGGCGTCGCCGGCCACTCGGGAGCCGTGAGCAGCCGCTGGACGCGCGTCGCCTCCCGGTCGCTCTGCTCCCGGTCGCGTGTCTCGGTTCGCACCGGATCAAACCCCCCTCGCTAGCGAAGCTTCCGGGGGTTGTAACGCACAGCTACCGCCCCGACATTCCGTCCGGGTGGCCACCCACCCTGGTCCCGGCAGTGGCGTGGGCCACCACTGGGACCAGGAAGGGCCTGGGAGAGTCGGACCCGGCCGGTGTCGGCCGGACGGTCCGGGGAGCCTGCCGGCTCACCCGGTGCAACGACGGCCGGGCGGGCCAGGACACGGTCCGTGCCCGGACCACGCGCCGGTCAGCCGGCGAAGCCGTGGGCGCGCAGCCAGTCGACCACCACCGTGGCCGTGGTGGCGGGACCGCGCCGCAGGTCGTGCCCCTCGCCGGGACGGACGAAGACCTCGACCCCGGGCGACGCGGACGGCACCCCGAAGGCGTCCCGGTCACCGTTCACGACCACGGTCGGCACCCCGCTCGCCAGTTCGGCGGCCCGGGACCGTTCCGGCCGGCCGGGCGGGTGCAGCGGGAACGCCAGCGCCACGACCGCCGCCGCGTCGAGCGCGGCGGCGGTGCGGCAGGCGACCCGCGCTCCGCTGGACCGGCCGCCGACCAGCAGCGGCAGGCCGGCGGCGACCGCGCCGTCGGCCCGCAGTGCGGCGACGGCGGCCGTCCACGCCTCGTCGAGGTGGGCGGCCGGTGCCGGCGCCCGGCGGCCGGCGACCCGGTAGGGCTGGGTCATCCGGACGACGGTCAGTCCGGCCGCGACCGCCCGCTCCCGCACGGCGACCAGGTCGGGCGCGTCGACGTCACCACCCGCCCCGTGGCCGAGCACGAGCAGGCCACGCGCCGGACCGGCCGCGGGATCGAGGGCGAGCCGCGCGGGTCCGCGCGGCGTCGGAACTTCCCAGGTACGCCCCATCCGGCCATTGTGCGTCGCGTAGACCCGACGGCCCGGCAGATCGCCCCGTGGTGTCGCCGGCGTGGCGGTCGCCTCCGGCGTGCGCCCGGGACGGCCCGGGCGCACGGGTCAGCGGGTCGGCACCAGGTCGAGCAGTTGGCGTAGGTCGGGCCCCGGCTCGTCGGCCCCGTCCGGGTCCGGCCCGAGCTGGCTGCGCCAGGCCACCAGCATCGCCCGCCGTTCGCGTGGGGTCGTCGCGCCCCACACCCCGTGACAGTCACCGACGTCCAGCGCCCAGGCGAGGCAGGCACCCTGCACGTCGCAGGTGCGGCACAACGCGATGGCCGCGTCCGCCGGCTCGCTCGGCGCCGGAAAGAACGTCTCTGGGTCCACGCTCTGGCATACACCCCTGGTCCGCCAGGCATCGTCGAGTTGTCGCTCGTCGAGGGCCCGGATCAGTCTCGGGTCCCTTCGTGCCGCGGCAACCTCGTGCGGGCGTGGCATCCGCGCCCGTGTCATCCACCCACCTCCCCCGTGGGACCGGCAAAGCATCCATGGACGCCATTCGCCCGGTGCGAATCGACACCCACTGCCGGCGCTGTGTTGTATCGCACAAACAGCAGTGGAGACAAGGGTTTGCCGCCCAACAGGGGAAAATACAAGGCGACATATCGCCCTTAAAAGCGATGAACAGGATGGGCTTCTGTTCAGAACAATGTCAATTCCACCGGCGCTTCGGCAGGCGCTCCGAGTGGCCCCGCCGGCACCCGGGAAACCAGTTCCGGTCCGTCATTGCGGACGTCGCCGACAGCCGGTCCGACCGGACGGATCTCGATTCCGGAGAGCACCTCGTCGCCGGGTGGCACCAACAGTTCCGCCGGCTCGCCACCACCGGCCAGCCAGCCGTCCCAGCGGTCGGCGGTGAGCAGCAACGGCATCCGGTCGTGGACCAGCGCCAGGTCACCGGCCGCGGCCATGGTCAGCACGCTGCAGGTCAGCAGCGGCTCCGCCCCGTCACCCCAGACCGACCAGATGCCGGCGAGGGCGAGCACGCCGCCGTCGCGCGGGGTCATGAAATACGCCTGCTTTCGCGCACCCCCGGTGCCCCGCACCCACTCGTACCAGCCGTCGGCCGGGACCAGGCAACGCCGGCGGGCGAACGGACGGGCGTACGCGGCCGTGGTGGCGACCGTCTCGGCCCGGGCGTTGATCATGCGGGCGGCGCCCCGGGCGTCCTTGGCCCACGACGGCACGAGCCCCCACCGGGCCACCGAGAGCGTCCGGCCCGCATGGGTCGTCGACATCCGCACGATCGGCACCGGGTCGGTCGGCGCGACGTTGTAGTCGGCCCCGACCCGCCCGCCCGTGTCGTCGTACGACTCGAAGAGCGCGCTGAGATCCGTCGCGCTCCGGGTCGTCGCGTACCGCCCACACATGCGACACACGCTAATCCACCGGGACCACCCGTCCCGATCAGCGGGAGCCGGCCCGGCGCCGGTCCCGCCCGGTCGGCGCGGCACGGCAGACTGTAGGCGTGGCCAACCCGACCGCGACCCGCCCGCCCCAGCCGTGGACCGCACCGACCGCGACCGATCCGGTCGACCTGGGCGTGCACCTGCCCGGCTCCAAGTCGATCACGGCCCGGGCCCTCGTGCTCAGCGCGCTCGCCGACGGGCCGTCGACCCTGCACCTGCCGCTACGCGCCCGCGACACCGAACTGATGGCCGCCGGGCTGCGCAACCTCGGCATCGGCGTCTCCACCAACGACGACAACCGCTGGGTGGTCCGGCCGCAGCCGCTGCGCGGTCCCGCGCACGTCGACGTCGGGCTGGCCGGCACCGTCATGCGGTTCGGGCCTCCGGTCGCCGGCCTCACCGACGGGCCGGTCACCTTCGACGGCGACCCGGTGGCCCGCACCCGGCCACTCGGCCCGCTGCTCGGGGCGCTGCGCACGCTGGGTGTACGCCTCGACGTCGCGCCCACCGGCGGGCTGCCGCTGACCGTCCACGGCACCGGCCGGGTGGCCGGTGGCGAGGTCACCATCGACGCCTCCGCCTCCAGCCAGTTCGTCTCCGGCCTGCTGCTGGCCGCGCCCCGCTTCGACCGCGGCGTGGTGGTGCGCCACCAGGGCCCGCCGGTCCCGTCCGCGCCACACCTGCGGATGACGACCCGGATGCTGCGGGCCGCCGGTGCCGCCGTCGACGACGGCACCCCGGACGTGTGGACCGTGGAACCCGGACGGCTCTCCGGGCGCGAGTGGGACATCGAACCCGACCTGTCCGGCGCCGTGCCCTACTTCGCCGCCGCCCTGGTCACCGGCGGCCGGGTGACCCTGCGCGGCTGGCCGCGCAACAGCGCGCAACCGGTCGACCAGCTCCGTACGCTGCTGCACCAGCTCGGCGGTCAGGTGACCCTCGACGCCGAGGGGCTGACCGTACGCGGCACCGGGACGGTCCACGGCATCGACGCCGACCTGTCCGAGGTGGCGGAGCTGACCCCGGCGGTCGCCGCGCTGGCCGCGCTCGCCGACTCGCCGTCGAAGCTGCGCGGCGTCGCCCACATCCGCGGCCACGAGACCGACCGGCTCGCCGCCCTCGCCCGCGAGCTGACCGGGCTCGGCGCCGATGTCACCGAGACCTCCGACGGCCTCGACATCCGGCCGCGTCCGCTGCACGGCGGTGGCTTCGAGACCTACCACGACCACCGGATGGCGCACGCCGCGGCGATCGTCGGGCTGGCGGTGCCCGGGGTCGAACTCAGCGACGTGACGTGCACCGCGAAGACACAGCCCGAGTTTCCGGCACTATGGTCGGCAATGGTGGCCGGAGACTGAGGGGGCGGACCGCTGGCGGGTCGGAAGCGGGAATACGACGAGGACGACGTACGGGTCCGTCCGGGTAGATCGTCGCGGCCCCGCACCCGGACCCGGCCCCGGCACGCCGCCGCCGTCGACGGCTTCGTCATCGCCGTCGACCGGGGCCGCTACACCTGCGTGCTCGACGAGTCGGCCACCCGGGTCACCGCGATGCGCGCCCGCGAACTGGGCCGCAAGTCGGTCGTCGTCGGTGACCGCGTCTCGCTGGTCGGCGACACCTCGGGAGCGCCCGGCGCGCTGGCCCGGATCGTACGGATCGCCGAGCGCAGTTCGGTGCTGCGGCGCACCGCCGACGACGACGAGACCACCGCCGAGGGCCGGCTCGAACGGGTCGTGGTCGCCAACGCCGACCAGCTCGTCATCGTGACCGCCCTGGCCGACCCGCCGCCGCGGACCGGGTTCGTCGACCGCTGCCTGGTCGCCGCGTACGACGCCGACATCGAGCCGCTGCTCTGCCTCACCAAGGCCGACCTCGCCGGCCCGGAGGCGGTCCTGGACTACTACACCGAACTCGACCTGCCGTACGTGCTGGTGCGGCCGGACTCCGACCTGGGCGGGTTGCGCGAGCGGCTCGCCGGCCGGATCTCGGTCCTCGTCGGCCACTCCGGGGTGGGCAAGTCGACGCTGGTCAACCGGCTGGTTCCGGACGCCGACCGGGCGGTCGGCACGGTCAGCGCCATCGGTCGCGGCCGGCACACGTCGACCAGCGCGGTCGCGCTGCCGCTGCCCGGCGCCACCGACCCGGGATGGATCGTCGACACCCCCGGCGTACGCAGCTTCGGGCTGGCCCACGTGTCGGCCGAGAGCCTGCTGCACGGCTTCCCCGACCTGGTCGAGGGCACCGTCGACTGCCCGCCCAACTGCGAGCACACCGCCGGCGAGACGGAGTGTGCCCTCGACGCCTGGGTGGCGGCCGGCAACGCCGACCCGCGCCGGCTGCAGTCCTACCGCCGCCTGCTGGCATCCCGGGCCGGCGAGATCGAATAGCGGTCCGCGCGCGGGCCGCTCGCCGCCATCGGCTACGTTTCCCGCCATGGCCCGGTACGCCGACGACCTCTCCCTTGCCCATCTGCTCGCCGACACCGCGGACTCGATCTCGATGGCCCGGTTCCGCGCCCTGGACCTGCACGTCGAGTCCAAGCCCGACCTGACCCCGGTCTCCGACGCGGACACCGCCGTGGAGAAGGCCGTCCGCGCCACGCTGGCGCGTACCCGGCCGCGCGACGGGGTGCTGGGCGAGGAGTTCGGCGCGTCCGAGGCCGCCGCCGGCCCGAGCACCCGCCAGTGGGTCGTCGACCCGATCGACGGCACCAAGAACTTCGTGCGTGGCGTGCCGATCTGGGCCACCCTGATCGCCCTGATGGAGGGCGACCAGCCGGTCGTCGGGCTGGTGTCCGCACCGGCGCTGGGCCGGCGCTGGTGGGCGGCGGTCGGGCACGGGGCGTACGCCGGCCGGCACACCGCCGCCGCCACCCCGATCCGGACCTCCGCCGTACGCCGGCTCGGCGACGCCAGCTTCTGCTACTCGTCGCTGTCCGGCTGGGAGGAGAACGGCCGGCTCGACGCGATGCTCGGCATCATGCGGCAGAGCTGGCGCACCCGCGCGTACGGCGACTTCTACGGCTACATGCTCCTCGCCGAGGGCGCGGTGGACGTGATGGTGGAGCCGGAACTGTCGCTGTGGGACCTCGCCGCGCTGATCCCGATCGTCACCGAGGCCGGTGGCCGGTTCAGCGACCTCGCCGGCCGGCCGGGCCCCGGCGGCGGCAGCGCGGTGGCGACCAACGGCCCGCTGCACGAGGACATCCTGCTCCGGCTGACCCGCTGACCGGTCGGCCCGCGCGGGCGCGGGTGCCGTGAGCACCACGAGATGAAGCGGGGCGCCGAAGCATCTATCCTCGCCCAGTGATCTCGACGGGTTGGTGCTTCCTGGCGGCGATGGTCGCCGCGTACGGCCTCGCCAACCTCCTCCAGTCGATCGCCGCGACCCGGACCGGCGTGCACCGCCGGATCGACCCGGGGCTGCTGGTCCGGCTCGCCGGCCAGCCGGTCTACCTCTTCGGGCTGGGCTTCCAGACCCTCGGTTTCGGGCTGGCCTTCCTGGCCCGTCGGGATCTGCCGCTGTTCCTCGTGCAGTCCAGCGTCGCCGCCGGGCTGGGGGTGACCGCGGTGCTCGGCGTACTGGTGCTGAGATGGCGCCTGCCGCGCGCGGAGATCGCGTTGCTGGTGCTGCTGTTCGTCGGGATCGGGGCGCTGGTCCTGTCGGCCCGGCCGGCGCCCGCCAAGCCGATCGGGATCGCCCTGGTCGTCGGGCTGGTGGTGGCCCTGGGCGTGGTCGCGCTGCTCGGGGTGTTCGCCGTACGCCTGCACGGGGTGCCCGGCTCGGTGGCGCTGGGTTCCCTCGCCGGGCTGGCGTTCTCCGCCGCCGCGGTGGCGGCCCGCCCGCTGGCGTCGGTCGACTCGTGGGGCGCCTGCGTCCGCAGCCCGCTGTTCCACCTGCTGATCGCCCACTCGGTCGTCGGGCAACTGCTGCTCGCGCTGGCCATGCAGCGCGGTTCGACGACGGCGGCGGTGGCCGCGATGGACGCGGCGGGCGCGCTGCCGGCGGCGGTCGTCGGCCTGGCCCTGCTCAACGACAAGATCTGGCCGGGCCGGGAGTGGCTGGCCGCGCTCGGTTTCCTGGTCACCCTGGTTTCGGTGATCGGCCTGACCCGGTACGCCGAACCGCAGCACCACCACGCGGTGGCCGGCCAGCCGGCCGGCACGGATGCCCGGTCGGCCGCCCCTGTCGGCCGGCGCTGATCCGTCGGTCAGTTCTCCGCCGGGCGGCGACGGCGTACCACCCGCTCGTAGAGGCGCTCCAGCGCCCCGGCCGTACGGTCCCAGGTGTAGCTGCACCGGACCCGGTCCACCGCCGCGTGCCCGTACGCGAACCGGCCCGCGTCGTCGGCGAGCAGCCGGCGCAGGGTGATACCGAGCCCGCGTACGTCGCCGGTCTGGACGAGCCGGCCGGTGACCTCGTCGAGGACCGTGTCGGTGATCCCGCCGAACGCGTAGCCGACGACCGGCACGCCGCAGGCCATCGCCTCCAGCGGGACCCGGCCGGCCGACGCGTAGCGGGGGGTGCAGGCGACCACGTCCGCGGAGCGGTACCAGGCCGGCATCTGCTCGTGCGGCACCGCACCGACCAGGCGTACCCGTTCGCCGACCCCGTGGCGCCGGGCGAGTTCGCCCAGCCGGCGGGCCTCGGCGTGGTTGGCCAGTTCGCCGGCCGGCGGGCCGCCGGCGATGACGAGTTCGACGTCACCGACGAGCCGCATCGCCCGGATCAGGTCGTCGTGTCCGTGCCGCGGCCCGAGACCGCCGACGGACAGGATGCGCGGCTTGCGGTCCCGGGGTACGGCCTCGCCGTCGGGGTGGAACCGGGTGGTGTCGACCCCGGCCGGCACCACGGTCACCGCGGCCCGTTGCAGTCCCATCCGGGTGAGTTCGTCGACCTCGTCGGTGGACTGCGCGACGGCCATGTCGACGGCCCGGGTGAGGGCGAGTTCGAGCGGGATCCGCTCCCCCGGCCCGTCGTAGTCACGGCCGAGATGACGCAACTGCTCGGCGCCGAGCGAGTGGAACGTCTGCACGACCGGGATGTCGGTGGCGCGGACGGCGTTGGCCGCGGCGAGCCCGCCCAGCCAGAAGTGCCCGTGGACGATTTCCGGCTCCCAGTCACCGCCGGACCAGCGTTCGCTGAGCCAGCGGCCGTACTCGGGCACGTACGGCACCAGCGGTGCGGTGGGCGTGCGGCTGGACGGGCCGACCGGGACCCGCTCGATCCGGTAGCCGTCGACCGTGACGGTGGCCTCGGCGGCGGGATCCTCGCGCCGTTCGTAGACCCGTACCTCGTGCCCGAGGCCGGTCAGTTCGGCGGCGACCCGGGCGACGTGCTCGTGGGTGCTGGCGGATGTCGTCCGGTCCGTACCCACCGGTCCGGCATGGGCGCACACGAGTCCGACACGCATAGGCTCACCTCCGCGACGGTCAGGGTTGTCGGAGCCTCTGGTCAGAGGCTCCCATTAACCACTGGGCGGGGAGACGAAACGTGTCAACTCGGTCGGCCGGGCGCGGGGCGGCCGCCGGGTGGCCGTCCGTCGGCCCCGAACCGGCCGGTGCCGCCCCGGTCGCCGGTACGCCGTCCGGTGGCCGGACCGCCCGGGTCGGCGGCGACCGGTCGCCAGCTCATCAACACCAGGTCGCCGAGCCGCGCCGCCCGTACCTCGTACCCGCCGCCCGGCTGCCCCTCTTGGGCCGTCGGCGGCCGGACCCCGGCGAGGGACCGGGGCAGCCCGTCGGTGAGGACGTCGCGACAGAACGGGAACAGCTCGCCGGGGCCGACACCGGGCAGGGCGGTCAGCAGGGTCGTGCCGGCCAGCCGTACGCCGTGCCGGTCCGCGCACCGCGCGGCCAGGTCGTTGAACTGCGCGAACTCGAAGTCGGCCGGTTCGGCGCCGGCCCGACGCGCCCGCAGTGCGGCGGCCGGCACCACGCTCGCGTCGAGCACGGCCCGGATCCAGTCCGGCGGTGCGGCGCCGGCACCGCCGGTCAGCCGCACCACGCCACGGGCGACCACGTCGGCGGCCGCCATCAGGTAGGTCTGCCGGGTGTGGTCGAGGTCGACCGGCACCCGCCAGGTCAGGCCGACGACCCCGAGCAGCCGGCCGCGGTGGGTGAGCGGCAGCGCCGCGCAGGCGGCCAGCCGGGCGTTCAGCTCCAGAAGCCGTGGGTACGTCCGCCGTACCGCGTCCCGGTCGGGCAGCAGGACGGGGCTCCGGTCGCGGGCGGCGTCGGTCAGCGGGGTGTCGATCTGGGGCGGTATCCGGGCCCACTGGCTGGCCAGCTCGGCCGGTATCCCACGGGCGGCGACGACCCGCAGTGCCCCGTCGGGTTCGGTCAGCGCCAGCACCACCGAGCCGGGGCCGGGCCAGTCCGGTCCGGTCTCCGCCAGCGCCTCCACCAGGTCGTCGTACGCTTCCGCCGCGTCCACCCGGGTGACCATCAGCAGGTGCCGGCTGTGCGCCACGAGCCGGTCGGTCCCGGCCCGTCCGTCGTCCCGGTCCGGGGTCGCGGGCGCGGTCGTACCGTCGTCCTCGGCCGGAACCGACGGCCGGGCGGCGGCGGCCCGGAGCCGGCCGACGGTCGGGGGCGGGGCGACCCGGGCGACGGTACGCGCCGCCACCTCGACCAGCCGGACGTTGGTCCGTTGCGACACCCGGCGGAGCCGGTCGAACGCCTCCTCGGCGGTGATCCGCTCACGGGCCATCAGCACGCCCTTGGCCTGTTCGATGATCGCCCGGCCGCGCATCGCGGTACGCAGACCGTCGCGTTCGGCCCGGAGTTGCTCGACGACGGCGGCGAGCGGATCCGGCCCCTCCGTCACGACAGGTCCCGGGCGGTGGGCCACCATGATCTGTTCCGGCACATGGCCGGGCCGGTACCCGGAAGATCGCCCCGGGGAAACGCCCGGCCGCATGTCCCGGTGTGGCACGGGGTACCGGAAACACGGAACCCGGCCGGGTGCGTGGCGGCCTGCGACCATCGGTGCGGAATCATCCGCTGCGCGCCGGTGGACCGACATGCACAATGGAGCGATCATGCCGACCGACGTGCGATGCCTGGTGAAGAGTGACGACCCGAGCGGGCTCGTCGAACTCGTCGGCGTCCTCGACCTGTCCGCCGCCGGATCGCTGCGGGGCGCGCTGCTGAGATGTCTCGCCGACCGGGGTGACACCGTGGTCGTCGACGTGTCCGGGCTGCGGGTCGACGAGCCGGCGGCGCTAACCGTGTTCCGGGCGGTCGCCGCCGAGGCCGAGCAGTGGCCGGCCGGCCGGTTCGTGCTCTACGTGCCGCCCGGCATGCCGGACACCTCCTGGGGCGAGGCCGGGGTGCCGGTGGCGCGCGACCTGCCCGAGGCGTTCACCCGGCTGGCCGCCCCGGGACCGGTGACCACGCTCCGGGACGACCTGGAGCCGGTCGTGGGAGCCGCCCGCCGGGTCCGCGACCTGGTGACCGAGGGGTGCGGGCGGTGGGACCTGCCGGAGGTCGCCGGCTCGGCGTGCATCGCGGCGACCGAGATGGTCAACAACGTGGTCGCCCACGCCCACACCCCGATGACCATACGGTTGGCGGCCCGCGACGGCGCCCTGCACCTGTCGGTACGGGACTGGTCGACGGTGCTGCCGCGCTTCGGCGGGCCGGTCGCGCCGTCGTCGACCGGCGGCCGGGGCCTGCTTCTGATCGACACGGTCGCCCGCCGCTGGGGGACCACCGCCCTCGACGACGGCAAGGTCGTGTGGGCGATGCTGCACCCCGACGACGAGCCGACCTAGCCACATCCCGCCCGTCGCCGGGCGACCGCCGGCGTCAGCCGGCGGACTTCGGGGACGATTCGAGCAGCGGTTGCAGCCCGGCGGCCTGGAGCGTACGCAGCACCTGCGGCCGGGGCGCGGTGATCCGCAGCCGGACCCCGGCGCCGCGCCCGGCCTCGAAGCCGACCAGGATCGCGGAGATGCCCGCCGCGTCGATGAACGGTACGCCGCCCAGGTCGACGGCGACCTCCGGAACGCCCCGGCGGACCGCTTCGAGCAACCGGTCCCGCAGCAGGCCGGCGTTGTCGCGGTCGACCTCGCCGGCGACCGCGACCACCGCGACCGCCCCGGTGAGCCGGATCCGCACCGACAGGTCCCGCGCGTCGGTCGGCACCACCCCGGCCTGCCAGCGCAGCGGCGCGTCGCTGAACATCGCCTCCCGCAGCCAGGCCAGCGCCCGGCCCAGCAGCCGGGACACGTGCATCTGCGAGATGCCCAGTTCGGCGGCGATCTCGGCCTGGGTGTGGTTGCCGTAGAACCGCAGGGCGAGGATCCGCCGCTCACGGGCCGGCAGCCGGCACAGCAGGGCGCTGACGGTCAGCCGGTCGTCGACCGAGTCGAGGTTGCCGTCCGCGTCGCCGAGCTGGTCGGCCAGCTCGCCGGTCGCGTCGGCGTGGGCCGGCGCGTTCAGCGACATCGCGCTGTAGGCGGCCGACGTCTCCTGCGCGGTCCGGATGTCCTCGGTGCCGGTGCCCATCCGGTCGGCCAGTTCGGCCGTGGTCGGTGCCCGGTGCAGCTCGGTGGTCAGCTCCGCGGTGACCCGGCTGACCTCCATGCTGCGTTCCTGCATCCGGCGCGGGACGTGCACGCCCCAGGTGCGGTCGCGGAAGTGCCGGCGCAGTTCGCCGGCCATGGTGATGGCGGCGAAGCCGGTGAAGGCGCCGCGCCCGGGGTCGTAGCGGTCGACGGCTTTGAGTAGCCCGAGGCGGGCCACCTGCTCCAGGTCCTCCAGCGGCTCTCCCCGCCCCTGGTAACGACGGGCGAGCCGGGCGGCCAGCGGCAGCGCGGCGTGGACGAGCCGCTCCCGGAGCCGGCACCGCTCGGCGGCGTCCGGTGCCAGTCCGGTGACCCGAGCCGCGTAGGACTCGGCCAGTTCGTCGAGCATGCCGGGATCGGTCGGTACGGTCGCGACGGACGTAGGGACCATGGGCAGCCTCCAGGGGGCCGCCACCGCACCGGGCGGTTGGCGGAGGATCGCGGCACAGCGCCGCTGTGCTGACTGATGCCCGCGTCTTGAGCACCCCGTGAAGTCCGGTTCATGGGACTTCTTGCCGGCGACCCTACTGGCCGTTGATCGCGCGGGGCAATGATCGACGGATCATTTTCAGCAGACTTCCAGGAAGCCGGACGCGGCGAAGATCCGGTTACCGCTGTGGCCCGCTGGGTAGTCCGGATGGCATGCGTGCTGACGAGTATCCGAAGCCGGTCTCCGACCCGGAGGCCGACGGCATACCCCGGGTCGCCGACGACGACTCCGCCGCCAAGGACGGCGTCGACACCGGCCGGGAAGCCGACGGCCCCAACCCGGCCACCCTGCCGGCCGACGAGCCGATGGCGGTCGACAGCTTCGGCACCACGGCCGAGGAGCAGCTGCACGGCGAGTCGCTGGACGCCAAGATCGCCCGCGAGCGGCTCGACCCCCCGGTCGAGGAACCCCTCGGTACCCCGGCCGATCCCAGGCTGGCCGACGAGGCGACCAGCGAGGAGGCCGCCGCGCAGGCGCAGTTCGACTCCGACGTGCTCAACCCGGGTCCGACGTCCGACCCGTCGTCCCAGGTGTCGATCTACGACAACGGGAGCCTGGACAGTTCCATCGGCGGGACGGTCGGCCGGCTGGTCGAATCCGACGAGGGCCTGGAGACCGACCGCGAAACCGACTCGATCGCCCACGACGCGGGCGCGGCCGGTGGCGGCGCGACCGAGGAGGAACTGGCGATCCACGAGACCGAGCCACCGCCGCTGCACTGAACCGGACCGGGTGGCCGGGGTTCAGTCCAGGCCGCGCTCGATGGCATACCGGGTCAGTTCCACCCGGTTGTGCAACTGGAGCTTGCCCAGCGTGTTCTGCACGTGGTTCTGCACGGTGCGATGCGACAGGCCGAGCCGCTGCGCGATCTGCTTGTACGACATCCCCTTCGCCACCAGCCGCAGCACCTCGGTCTCCCGGTCGGTGAGCCGGGGCGTACCGGCGTCGTCGGTCGTCTCCGGCTCGGTGGCCAGCCGCCGGTACTCCCCCAGCACCAGCCCGGCGAGCCCCGGGGTGAAGACGGCGTCCCCGGCGGCCGTCCGCCGTACCGCCTCGATGAACTCGTGCGGCGCAGCCGACTTCACCAGATAGCCGGTCGCGCCGGCCTTCACCGCGTCGAGCACACTCTGCTGCTCACCGCTGGCCGACAGCATCAGCACCCGCACGCCGGGTACGGCCGCGACCAGGCCGTGGATGACCTCGACGCCGGAGATGTCGGGCAGTTGGAGGTCCAGCACCACGACGTCGGGGCGGGTGGCCCCGGCGATGCGGACCGCCTGGCGCCCCTCACCGGTGGTCGCGACCACCTCGCAGCCGGCCTCGTCGAGATCGCGCGCCACGCCCTGACGCCACATCGGATGGTCGTCGACCACCATCACCCGGATCGGCTGCTCGCTCACGGCGTCCCCTCGCTTCGCTCACGGCCGCCGTGAGTCAACCCGAGCCAACCGACTCGCTCGCTCCGCTCGCTCACCGCGTCCCCTCGCTCCGCTCACGGCCGCCGTGAGTCAACCCGAGCCAACCGACTCGCTCGCTCCGCTCGCTCACCGCGTCCCCTCGCTCTGGTGTGCCTTCGCTCATGGGTCCAGCCTAGGGACGGTGAGTTCGACCTCGGTGCCCTCACCGGCCACCGAGGTGATGGTGACCGTGCCGCCGAGGTCGCCGATGCGGCCCCGGATCGACTGGGCGACGCCGAGACGTCCCTGGCCGGCCGCCTCGTCCAGCCGGCCGGGGGGCAGACCGGGCCCCTCGTCGCGGACCGAGACGATCACCGCGCCGCCCTCGTCCTCGACCAGCACCCAGGCCCGGGCCTGTGGACCGCAGTGCCGTTCGACGTTGTCGAGTGCCGCGCCGACCGCCGCGCCGATCTCCCGGGCCGTCCCGGCCGGCAGGCGTACGGGAGTGGCCGGCGTGGCGACCGACACCAGCGGGGAGGTGTAACGGCCGATCAACGTACGAAGGTCCAGCAGCTGACCGTCGTCATCAGCCGGCTCCCGCGCGATCAACGCGCGGAGCGCCTCCTCCTGCTCACCGGCCAGTCGGGCCAGTTCACCGGCCTCGCCGTCGAGATGCGCGCCCCGCCGCTGTACGAGCGCGAGCACCTGCAGCACCGAGTCGTGGATGCCCCGGGCCAGCCGTTCCCGCTCCCGGGTGGCGGCTTCCCGCTCCCGGGTCGCCGCCTCCAGCGCCACCGCCCGCTGCCACCGCTCCTCGGCGGCGCTGGTCAACCGCACCACGTGCCCGACCGCGAGCGCGGCGAGCAGCATCAACGCGGTGCCGGTCAGCGACGACCGGGTCAGCCGTTCCCGGACTGCCAGGTCGGCACCACCGACCACCAGCGCGGCGACCACGCCACGTCGCCGGCCACCGGACACCGCCCAGGTCAGCACCGGCCCGGCCTGCCAGGCCACCCCGAGCGTGGGTGCGCCCGCGTTCAACGCCGTACGGCCGACCACCCACGGCGTGACCACCAGGACCGCGACGGACATCAGCAGATCGGCACCGAGCAGCGGCCACCGGCGCCAGACCGGCCGGGCGTACGCGTACGCGGTCGCGACCGTCCATCCGAGCAGCACGACGAGCACCGGCAGCGCGGCCAGCGGCCGGGTGTAGTCGCGCACGTCCCGGGCGACGATGACCAGCACGTACGCCAGCGCGGCGAACCGGAACACCGCGATGGCCCGCCACATCGGCTGCTGGAGGCTGCCCGGCCCCATCGTCGTCACCGGCCCGCCCGGCGGACCGAACCGGCGGGCCACCGCCCACCCCCGCAATCCATCACGTCCCGACGATGTCATATGCCTGACTGATAAACGATCGTGAGGCTTCTCCGCGCAGGTCAGGGATGCGTGGCGCCGTCGTCCGACGTAGCGTGGTGTGGCCGGGGACCCGACTATCGGTGGCTGGACAACACATGACCGACGCAGAGCAGCATCCACCGCGTACGGTTATGCCCATCGAACCTCCGCCGCTGCTCACCGAGACCTTCGACCGTGACCAGGTGACCAACCTGCGTCACGTCGTCGCGTCGTGCGCGACGGCCGCCGGGCTCACCGGCCAACGGCTCGACGACTTCGTGCTCGCCGTCAACGAGCTGATCACCAACGCCGTACGGCACGGCGGCGGCCGGGGCCGGCTGCGGTTGTGGAGCCAGGAGGACACCGTCCTGTGCGAGGTCTCCGACGCCGGTGGCGGAATCGGCGCCGAGCGGCTCGGCAACCGGGACCGGCCCGCCCCGCACACCGCCGGCGGCTGGGGGCTGTGGCTCGCCGACCAGCTCAGCGACGAGATGGTGGTGCGGAGCAGCCCGACCGGCACCACCGTACGCATCAGCGCGGCACTCGGCCCCGACCCGGTCGCAGCCGATTCCGGCGACTGACCGGCGCCGACGGTCCGGTTCGTGCCGCGACCGCTGAGGTGGCGGCCCGGGGTAACGCCGCTCAACCGGCCGGGTGACCCGCCGACCGCTGCCGGGCCGCCTCGTACAGCACGATCGACGCGGCGGTGGCGGCATTGAGCGAGCTGGCCGAACCACCCATCGGAATCCGGACCGCCCGGTCGGCACGCTCCCGCCACGCGGCGCTGAGGCCGGTGGTCTCGTTGCCGACGAGCAGCAACGTCGGGCCGGTCAGGTCGGCGTCCGGCAGGTCGACCTCGGCGCGCTCGTCGGTGGCGACCACGTCGACCTCGATCCCGGCGGCCCACAGGGCGTCCAACCAGTCCAGCACGGGCTCGGCCGAGGACAACCGGACCGCCGGTACGGCGAACAGCGAACCGGTGCTGGCCCGTACCGCGCGGGGGTCGTAGACGTCGGCGGCGTGACCCGTGACGATGACACCGGAGGCGCCGAACGCGTCCGCCGAGCGCAACAGGGTGCCGATGTTGCCCGGGTTGGTGGGGCGGTCGAAGACCACCGCGAGGAGATCCGGGCCGGTCGGGATGCGCTCCAGGTCGTCGGCGGGCAGCCCGACGACGGCAACGAGTTCCGGCGACTCCTCGGCCTTCTCCCCCAGTTCGGCGAGCAGTTCGGGGGCCATCGCGACCCGGGTGGCCGGCGTCGCGTCGAGGATCTCCCGGGCCCAGCGGGACAGCGGGCCACTGCGGTCGTGGAGCAGGGCACGGATCTCCCAGCCGTGGCGGACGGCCATGGTGATCGGCCGTACGCCCTGCACCAGGAACTCGCCGGCGCGGTGCCGGCGGTTCCGGTTCTCCAACAGGGCGGACCACTGCTGGAAGCGGGCATTGCGGGTGGTTACCCGCAGCTCCGTCGCCATGTCACGCACGCCGCCATGCTAGGCCAGCCCCGTACACCCCCGGCCTCCCCGCCCGACCTCCGCCGCCCGCCCATGCGCCGTGCGGCCGCACCGTGCGGTCGCGCCGCGGGGCCCGCGAGGCCGCGCCGAGGGGCCGCGCCGAGGGGCCGCGCCGATCAAGGGGATGTCTCCGGCAATTCGCCCCGCACAGGCCACGACTACTCCTCGATCAGCATGGCCGAGCACGGGCCGGCGCGGCTCCCCCACCCCACGACACCGATCAGGGGAATGTATCCGGCATTCCGCCCCGCACAGACCACGATTGCTCCTTGATCAGCCCGGACCCCACGCGACCACGCGACCACGGACCCCACGGGACCACGGACCCCACGGGACCACGGGACCACCGGCCCAGCGCGACGTGACCAGGCCAACCGCAGCCGCACAGCCCTCGCACGGCCGGACCCACGGCAACGCGAGAGCGCTCTCTTGACACTGTGGTCAACCGCACATAAATTCTGATTTACATCAATCTATAAAGTTTGCTTACTGATTGATGGACATCAGCCACAGGGAGTGTGCATCGTGTCCAGAACCAGACCCCGCACCCTGCTCGCGCTGGCCGTCGCCGGCGCCAGCCTGGCCGCCATGCTGGTGGCACCACAGACGTCCGGCACCGCGTTGGCCGCACCCGGCCCGCTGACCTGGTCCGACGAGTTCAACGGGCCGGCCGGCGGCGCACCGGACCCGAGCAAGTGGTCCTACGACATCGGCGGCGGCGGCTGGGGCAACAACGAGCAGCAGTACTACACGAACAGCCGCAGCAACTCCGCGCTCGACGGCAACGGCAACATGGTGATCACCGCCCGCCGGGAGAACCCCGCCAACTACAACTGCCACTACGGCCGCTGCCAGTACACCTCGGCCCGGCTGCTGACCAACGGCAAGTTCACCCAGGCGTACGGGCGCTTCGAGGCCCGGATCAAGGTGCCGCGCGGCCAGGGCATCTGGCCGGCGTTCTGGATGCTCGGCAACGACCTCGGCAGCGTCGGGTGGCCCAACTCGGGCGAGATCGACATCATGGAGAACATCGGCCGCGAGCCGAGCACCGTACACGGCACGCTGCACGGTCCCGGCTACTCCGGCGGCGCCGGCATCACCAGCAGCTACACCCTGCCCGGCGGCCGGCGGCTCGCCGACGACTTCCACGTCTACACCGTCGACTGGGCACCGGACTCGATCACCTGGTACATCGACGGCATCCAGTACGGCCGCAAGACCCCCGCCGACCTCCGGGGCAACCGCTGGGTCTTCGACCACCCGTTCTTCATGATCCTCAACGTGGCGGTGGGCGGCCACTGGCCCGGCTACCCCGACGGCACCACCCAGTTCCCGCAGCAGATGACGATCGACTACGTACGTGTCTACGCCCACCAGAACAACGGCGGGGGCGGCGGCAACGCCATCGTCGGCTACGCCAACAAGTGCATCGACGTACCCGGCGGCAACTCCGTCGACGGCGCCCGGCTCCAGCTCTGGACCTGCAACGGCACCGCCGCGCAGCAGTGGACCGCTCCCGGCGACGGCACGCTGCGCGCGCTGGGCAAGTGCATGGACGTGGCGTGGGGCTCGTCCGCCAACGGCGCGGCGATCCAGCTCGCCAACTGCAGCGGCAATCCGGCCCAGCAGTTCGTGCTGAGCGCGGCCGGCGACCTGGTCAATCCACAGGCCAACAAGTGTGTGGACGTCTCCGCCTGGAACTCCGCCGACGGCACCCCGCTCCAGCTTTGGGAGTGCAACGGCGGCGCCAACCAGAAGTGGCGTCGCGCCTGACCTTCCCACTCCCCGCGATCTTGCAGTTGTCGCCCGGCAAACCCGACAAGGGGGAGAGACAACTGCAAGATCGCGGGGAAGGAGAGGGCGGTCAGGGCAGATGTGCCGCGACGAACTCCAGGCTGCGGGCGGCGAAGTGCGCCCGGCCGCCCTCGTGCCCGTCCCACTCGTAGACCTCGATCTCCTTCGGCCCCGCGTACGCGTGGTAGGCCGCGAACACCGTCGACGGTGGACACGTCTGGTCCATCAGCGCCGCACTGAACAGCGCCGGCGCGGTCGCCCGGGGCACCAGGTGCAGCAGGTCCACGTGGTCCACCGTGGACAGTGCGGCGGCCGCCCGCTCCGGGTGCACCCGGCAGAAGCGCACAAGCTCGGCGTACGGATCGGCGTCGGTGATCGTCACCGCCCGCCGTACGTGGCACAGGAACGGAACCTGCGACACGACCGCCCGCACCGGGCCGCCCGACAGCGACGCCGCCGCCAGCGCCAGCCCGCCGCCCTGGCTGCCGCCCACCACGGCCAGCCGGGACGCGTCGACGCCGGGCAGTTCCGGGGCGATGTCGACGGCCCGCACCGCGTCGGTCAGCAGCCGCCGGTAGTAGTAGCCGGCCGGGTCGAGCACGCCGCGGGTCAGGAACCCCGGCACCGACGGCCCGGCGCCGTCCGGCCCCGGGTCGGGGGTGTCCCCGCCCCGCCACATCCCGCCCTGGCCACGGGTGTCCATCACCAGGTGCGCGTAGCCGGCCGCCGACCACAGCAACCACTCGTGCGGGCGACCCCGGCCGCCGCCGTACCCGATGAACTCGACGACGAGCGGCAGCGGCCCGGACGCGGCCGCCGGCAGGTTGAGCCAGGCCCGCACCGGCTGACCGGCGAAGCCGGTGAACGTCACGTCGTACGTCGTCACGCCGCGCAGCGCGGTCTCGAACCGGCGCACCTCGACGGGTGCGGCCCCGGCCCGCGCCTCGGCGAGCGTCGTGGCCCAGAATCCGTCCAGATCGGCCGGTGCGGCAACCTCCGGCCGGTAGGTCCACAGCCGGTCCAGCGGAAGATCGAACAACGCCATCCCGGCACGCTACCAGCGGCTCGCGAAGGCCCGGCCCCGGCGTTACGGTGCTCGGGTGACCGACTCGTACGTCGCCGCCATCGACCAGGGCACCACGTCTTCGCGGTGCATCGTCTTCGACTCCACCGGTGCCATTGTCACCGTGGCCCAGCGCGAGCACCGGCAGATCTTCCCCCGGCCCGGCTGGGTCGAGCACGACGCCGAGGAGATCTGGGCCAACGTCGAGACCGTCGTACGCGAGGCACTCGCCTCCGCGTCGATCGTCCCGGAGCGCCTCGCCGCCATCGGCATCACCAACCAGCGCGAGACGACGGTGGTCTGGGACCGCGACACCGGCCGGCCGGTGCACAACGCGATCGTCTGGCAGGACACCCGGACCGGCGGGCAACTGCGGCGGCTCGACGAGGCGTACGGCGAACAGCAATTCCGGGCCCGGACCGGGCTGCCGCTGGCCACCTACTTCGCCGGGCCGAAGCTGATGTGGCTGCTGGAGCACGTCGACGGGCTGCGGGAGCGGGCCGAGCGCGGTGAGGTGCTCTTCGGCACCATGGACAGTTGGCTGATCTGGAAGCTCACCGGGCGGCACGTCACCGACGTCACCAATGCCAGCCGGACCCTGCTCATGGACCTGCGCACGCTCGACTGGGACGAGGAGATCCTCGCCGCCGCCGGTATCCCGGCCGCGATGCTGCCGCAGATCCGGTCGTCGGCCGAGGTGTACGGCGAGGCGCGCGGCACGCTGGCCGGGGTGCCGGTGGCCAGCGCCCTCGGCGACCAGCAGGCCGCCCTGTTCGGCCAGACCTGCTTCCAGCCCGGCGAGGCCAAGTGCACGTACGGCACCGGCAGCTTCCTGCTGCTGAACACCGGTGCCACCCCGGTCGTGTCCGGCCACGGGCTGCTGACCACGGTCGCCTACCGGATCGGTGACGGGCCGGCGACGTACGCCCTGGAGGGCGCGATCGCGGTGACCGGGTCGCTCGTGCAGTGGCTGCGCGACAACCTGGGCCTGATCTCCACCGCCGCCGAGGTCGAGACGCTGGCCCGCACCGTCGACGACAACGGCGGCTGCTACATCGTGCCGGCGTTCGCCGGGCTGTTCGCCCCGCACTGGCGCACCGACGCCCGGGGCGTCATCGCCGGGCTGACCGGCTACATCACCAAGGGGCACCTGGCCCGGGCGGTGCTGGAGGCGTCCGCGTGGCAGACCCGAGAGGTCGTCGACGCGATGAACGCCGACTCCGACGTGGCACTGCGCCGGCTGCGGGTCGACGGCGGCATGACCGCCAACGAGTTGCTGATGCAGTTCCTCGCCGACGTGCTGGACGTGCCGGTGGTGCGGCCGACGGTCGCCGAGACGACCTGCCTCGGCGCCGCGTACGCCGCCGGGCTGGCCGTCGGCTACTGGCCTGACCTGGACACGCTACGGGCCCAGTGGCGCGAGGACGCCCGGTGGCGGCCGGCGATGGACTCGGCGCACCGCGACCGCGAACTCGCCCAGTGGCGAAAGGCGGTCGCCCGCACCCTCGACTGGGTCGACTGACCACCCCCACCTTCCCGCGATCTTGCGGTTGTCTCCCCCATTCGCCCGGATCGGGCGGCGACAAGTGCAAGATCGCGGGTACGGGGTCACGGGTCGCGGCGCGGGGAGCGGGTCAGATCGCGGGGTACGGGGTCACCAGGTGCGGCCGGTCAGGCGCTCGTAGACCTCGACGTAGCGGGCCCGGGTCATCTCGACCACCTCGGCCGGCACCTCCGGCGCGGGCGCCTGCTTGTCCCATCCGGTGCCGGCCGCCCAGTTCCGCAGGTACTGCTTGTCGAACGAGAACTGGGGCCGGCCCGGTTCGTAGGAGTCCGCCGGCCAGAAGCGCGACGAATCCGAGGTGAGCACCTCGTCGCCAAGCACCAGGGTGCCGTCCGGCGCCCAGCCCAGTTCGATCTTCGTGTCGGCGACGATGATCCCCCGCTCGGCCGCCAGTTCGGCGCCCCGCCGGTAGACCCGTACGGTGATGTCCCGCAGCTGCTCCGCCGTCTCCGCGCCGACCGTGTCGACGACCTCGGCGTACGTCATGAACTCGTCGTGCTCGCCGACCGGCGCCTTGGTCGTCGGGGTGAAGATCGGCTCGGGCAGCTTCGACGCCTCGACCAGGCCGGGGCCGAGCTGGAGGCCGGAGACCGACCCGCTCCGCTCGTACTCCTTCAGGCCGAGACCGGTCAGGTAGCCCCGGGCGATGCACTCGACCGGAACCATCTCCAGCCGGCGGCAACGGATCGCCCGGCCGGCGAACTCCGCCGGTACGTCAGTGGCGGAGACGACGTGGTTGGGCACCAGGTCGGCGAGCTGCTCGAACCACCACAGCGAAAGCTGGGTGAGCAGTCTGCCCTTGTCCGGGATCGGGGTCGGCAGCACGACGTCGTAGACCGAAACCCGGTCGGAGGCGACCAGGATGAGATCGTCGCCGTCGGCGTATACGTCGCGGACCTTGCCCGAGTGCAGCAGTTTCACCCGGTCAGTACATCACGCGGCCCCGTTCGCCCCGCCCCGGCACCGGGCCGGCCCGCCACCCGGACACGCCACCTGATCCGGCTACCATCCGGCGCTTTCAGCCGTCCTGTCCGGCCAGCCTGACCGGCAGTCCGTTGACACCCCGCCGGCCCACCTGTGTAAATGATCCGGATCGCCGTGCACCGGCGGCGCCCATCTGGAGATGCCGTGCTACCTGCCGTACCCGCCCCGCCCCCGCCCCCGGGGCAGCCGCGCCGCCGGCTCTCCCCCGCTCCAGGCCGGCTGAGCCGCCTCACCCCCGCCCCGGGCCGGCTGAGCCGCCACGCCCCCACTCCAGGCCGGCTGAGCCGGCTCTCCCCCGCCCCAGGCCGGCTACGCCGACTCTCCCCGATGCTGGCGCTCGTCCTGTTCGCCACCATCGGCCTCACCGGGTGCACCGACGACCGTACGGTCGACAGCGGGGACCGCGTCGAGTTGTCCGTCTTCTGGTGGGGCGGCGAACGCCGCGCCGAACTGACCGAGCGGGCGCTGAAGCTCTACTCGTCCCGGCACCCCGAGGTCACGTTCCGGGTCACCTGGCAGGGCGAGACCGGCTACTACGAGCGCCTGGCCACCCAGGCCGCGGCCGGCAACGTCGCCGACCTGTTCCAGATCGACGACGACTACCTGACCGAGTACGTCGACAGCCGCATCGTGCTGGACCTGAGCGGTCACGTCGCCTCCGGCGCGCTCGACCTCAGCCAGTTCCCCCGTGGCCTGGCCCAGTACGGGCAGGTCGGCGGGCGTACCGTCGCGGTCGCCGCCGCCGCGAACACGCCCGCGATGGTCTACAACAGGTCGCTGCTCGACCGGCTCGGACTGGACGAGCCGCGGATCGGCATGACGTACGACGAGTTCTTCCGGTGGGCGTCGGAGGTGACCCGCGCGAGCGGCGGGCAGACGGCCGGCACGATGGACGCCTCCGCCGACCACCGGGCGCTGTGGCTGTGGCTGCGGACCCAGGGCAAGGAGTTCTACCAGGGCCGCGAGATCGGCTTCAGCGAGTCGGACGTGACCCGCTGGTTCGAACTGTGGCAGCGTGCGCGGGCCTCCCGGGCCACCCCGTCGGCGGCGGTGACCCAGCAGGCCAACGGCGGTGAGGCTGCCCGGCAACTCGTCGTCAACCGCCGGGCCGCCACGTCGTTCGCGTGGTCGAACGAGCTCACCGAGTTGCAGCGGTACACCAAGGATGATCTCCGGGTCGTCTCCTACCCGGGTTCGCCGAAGGGGCAGTGGACGCAGGCGTCGATGTACTGGGCGGCTTTCCGGGGCACCCGGCACGCCGACACCGTGGTCGACGTGATCAACTTTCTGGTGAACGATCCGGAGGCTGGCGCCATCCTCGGCACCGAGCGTGGGCTGAGCCCGAACGCCCGGGTCCGGGACGCGGTGAACGCGAACCTGACCGACGAGAAGATGAAGCGCACGGTGACGTTCGAGGCCCGGATGGCGGAGCACTTCGGCCCCGCGCCGGCACCGCCGCCGAAGGGCCACGCCCGGATCCGTGCCCTGCTGGTCGCCCACGCCGAGGACGTGCAGTTCGGCCGGGCCACCCCGCGCACGGCCGCCTACGAGTTCGTCGCCGAGGCCCGCGCCGCCCTGGCCACCTGAACGCGCGGCGCGGCCCCGACGTCGTACGCCGGCACCACGCGGGCCGGGGCGGGTCAGCGCCGGCCGCCACCCCTCCTGCGCATCACCAGCACGAGCGCGACCACGATGATCCCGACCACGAACAGACAGCACAGCCCGATGAGGAAGCCACCGAAGCCACGCCCGCGACCACGGGCGAGTTCACCGGCCACCCCGTCGACGCCGGTCTGGGCGGCCCAGGCCGCCGCCGGCACGAACACCGCCAGAGTCAGGGTGCTGACCAGCGCGCCGAGCCGCACCCACCACTTTCCGAGTGAAGACATGGGTCCATCCTGACGGCCGGGAGCAAGTCGCGTACCCCAACAGCCCGGATCAGCCCAGGTGACGGATACCCTCCCAGCCGGGATCGGGCCGGCAGCGGACCCTGGTCCGGCCCCGTGCCCAGCCGCCGATCACCGCCGCCGCGGGCGCCTCGGTCGGCCGATCGGCCTCGGCGTAGCAGTGGAAGATCCGCCGCCCGGCGCGCGTCTCGTGCGCGACGAGTACGGCGTCGGCACCGAGCGCCGCCATCAGCCGGGCCTCCAGCGCCCGCAGGTCGGCCAGGGTGGTGTCGTCGGGCATCCCGCTGTCACCGACGCCCGGGAAGCCGACCTCGACCCGCAGGTGGGTGTCGAGATGCGGCCACCGGACCGGTTTGAGCGGATGCCGGAGCGAGGCGATGTAGGTCCGTCGGCCGTCCCGCAACTCCCGCAGTTCCCAGGTCTGGTCGTCGACCTGGGCGGCCACGTGCGCCACCGCCGCCACCAGCGCCTCGCCGCCGCGCATGTCGGGGGTCGGCTCGACGGCGGTCTCGACCGTGCCGATCCACAGTTCGGCGGCGACCTCGCCGAGCAGCCAGTCCAGGGCCAGGAACACCACCCGGAGTCGTTCCAGGACCGGCATCTGCCCGAACATCGGGTGGTAGACCACGATGTCGACCTCGTGGCGACCGCTGTCGACGGCGAACCCGTACGCCAGGTCGGGCAGTTTGACCTCGAAGCCGGCGACCGTGAGGGCAGCGCTCAGCGCGTCGGGGTCGGGCTGGCGGGTGGACTGGAATTCCCAGTGCCGGTCCGGAGGTGGGGCGGCCCGCCGCCACCGTTCGGCGATCGACCGCAACCGGGCGTCACCGGCCGCGGAGACGACGAGCAGATGACTCGACCGGTTGCCCCGCGAGAACTCCCACTCCAGACCTTTGTGGATGGCCTTGACCCGGCCGGCGATCTCGGCGACGAGCGCCGGCGACCAGTCGCCGTCGGCGATGGCGGCTTCCACGCACGGGCGGCCCTGTGGCCACCACCGCCAGAACTCGGCGATGGCCGGGCCGGTGTCTTTCCGGCGATGGGATAACAACATGGCATCGGAGCCTAGGTCGAGTCCCGGGCTGACGGCTTCAGCCGATCAGCCAACACATTTACCAACCCGTAGCCGTCACCCCACGCGCGGGTCGTGACTCGGAGCCGGGCCGACACTACACAGTGGCCGGACCCGCCACCGCGCCGGCACCGGGCCGGATCTACAACCGCTCGACCAGCAGCGCCGCGCCCTGGCCGACACCGACACACATCGTCGCCAGGCCGCGCCGGCCACCGTCGCGTTCCAGCCGGCCGAGAAGGGTGACCACCAGCCGGGTGCCGGAGCCGCCCAGCGGGTGGCCGAGCGCGATCGCCCCGCCGTCGGCGTTGAGCCGCTCCCCGTCGACGCCGAGCCGGCCGGCACAGGCCAGCACCTGGGCGGCGAACGCCTCGTTGAGTTCGACCGCGTCGAGGTCGCCGATGGACAGTCCGGCCCGGGCGAGCGCCTTCTCGGTCGCGGGCACCGGCCCGAGGCCCATCAGGTGCGGCGGCACCCCGGCGGACGTACCGGCCAGGATCCGGGCGCGGGGGGTGAGCCCGTACCGGCGTACGGCCTCGGCGCTGGCGACCACGATGGCCGCGGCGCCGTCGGACAGCGGGCTGGACGAGCCGGCGGTGACGATGCCGTCCGCCCGGAACACCGGCTTGAGGCCGGCCAGCCGGTCGAGCGAGGTCTGCCGCGGGCACTCGTCGGTGTCGACAGGTCCGGTCCGGGTCGGCACCGGCACGATCTCGGCGGCGAACCGGCCGGCCGCGATCGCCGCCGCCGCCCGCTCCTGGCTGCGCAGGGCGTACGCGTCGCTGGCCGACCGGCTGATTCCGTCGAGCTTCGCGACCTCCTCGGCGGTCTCGCCCATCGAAATCGTGGCCTTGCCCCCGTCGAGCCCGGTCATCCGCTGGTTGACCAGGCGCCAGCCGAGCGCGGTGTCGAAGGTCGCGCCCGGCTTCGCCCAGGCGGTCGCCGGCTTCTCGGTCACCCACGGCGCCCTGGTCATCGACTCGACGCCGCCGGCGACGACGATGTCCGCGTCGCCGGCCCGGACCGCCTGGGCGGCGTTCGCGACCGCGGTCAGGCCGCTCGCGCACAACCGGTTCACCGTGTACGCGGGCACCTCGTCCGGCAGGCCGGCGAGCAGCACCGCCATCCGGGCCACGTTCCGGTTGTCCTCGCCCGCCTGGTTGGCCGCGCCGAGGATCACCTCGTCCACCGCCGCCGGTTCGACGCCGGCGCGCTCCACGGCGGCACCGACCACCAGGGCGGCGAGGTCGTCCGGCCGTACGCCGGCGAGCACGCCGCCGTACCGGCCGATCGGGGTGCGGACCCCGCCGACGAGGAAAGCCTCTGACATCGGACCACCAACTTCTGGAGCGGCGACTTTCCCCGAACGATAGCCAAACGATCGTTTGGGAGGTAGTCGGAGTGTGGCGGTCCGGTCAGGCCGGCGGCCGGTACGCCGTCAGCACCAGGTCGGCCGCGTCGGCCGAGCCGAGCTGCGGCACCGCCTCGGCCCGCCGCACCCGCAGCCCGGCGACCGCCCGGGTCAGTTCCGCGGCGTCGTAGAGCAGATCGGCCGGGCGCGGGCCCCCGGTCCCCGCGACGGCGTTGCTCCGGTCCCAGCCGAGCACGAACAAGGTGCCGCCCGGCGCCAGCGCGGCCGCGGCCCGGCGCAGTACCGTCGCGATCTCCGCGCTGCCGATGTGCAGGTAGAGCACCACGGCAAGGTCGATCGGACCGGCCGGCTCGTACGCCTGTACGTCGGCGACCTGCCAGTCGACCTCGACCCCGTGCCGTTCCGCCACCTGCCGGCCGCGGTCGACGGCCACCTGCGAGAAGTCGACGGCGGTGACCCGCCAGCCCCGGGTGGCCAACCAGATCGCCGGACGTCCCTCCCCGCAGCCGAACTCCACGGCCCGCCCGGGCGGCAGGTCACCGACGGCCCGCGCCAACTCGGGATGTGGCTCCACATCGAACGCCAGGCCGGCGGCCGCGTACGCCCGGTCCCACTCGTCGGGGTTCTTCACCGCTCCTCCTCGCGCCGACGCGCCGTGATCCAGAGGTAGCTGACCGGGTGGCCGCCCTCCAACTGCTCCTCGACCTCGGCGTCGACGATCTCGAAGCCGGCCTCGGCGACCAGTCGCCGGCTGGTCTCCGCGTCGTACGAACTGAAGAACATCGGCTCGCCCAGCCACTTCGCGACCGTGTCGACCTGCTCCTCGGCCTCGACCGTGAACAGCGCCCAGCCGCCGTCGGCGAGCCAGCCGCGCATCAGGTCGAGCATCTCCGGCAGGCGCTCGCGCGGGATGTGGTCGAAGGTGTAGAAGGCGACGATCGCGTCGAACGATCCGGGCTCGTAGCGCAGCTCCAGGACGTCGCCGACGGACAGCGTCGCGTCCGGGACGTTCTGCCGGGCGAGTTCGATCTGGCGGGGCGACACGTCGACACCGAACGCGACGTGCCGTTTAGCAATCTCGGCGGTGGCCGGAACCCCGTTGCCGCAACCGAGGTCGAGCACCCGGGACCCCTGCGGCAGCCGGGCCAGCAGTTCCCGCAGCCGGCGCAGTCGGGGCCACTCGACACCGTCCTCGAGCCCGGCGTACGCCTGCGCCAACCGGTCGTAGCCCCTGGCCACCACGTCGGCTACCGGCTCACTCATTTCGCCCCCTCGAGGCGGGTGCTGCCCGGACACGGCTGAAACGAAACGGCCCCGGAGATCTCTCTCCGGGGCCGTTCATCTCGTAGCGGGGACAGGATTTGAACCTGCGACCTCTGGGTTATGAGCCCAGCGAGCTACCGAGCTGCTCCACCCCGCGTAGCCTGAGCGATGGCTTGTGTTTGGCTGTCCAGCCTCACACTTGCCGTGCTCGTTCGTGCCTGGACAACACTAGCGCACCCATCGTCACACCCGCAAAACAGCCCCGGCCCCGGGCGCGGCTGGCGCACCCACGGGCCGGGGCTCCGCCGGTGGATCAGACGGTTTCCCGAGTTCAGCGCACGCGTCTGGGCACCGTCGTGATCCGGGATCCGCTGACCCGCCGGATCCGGTGCCCGGGCGGTCACCACGCCGCCGGGCGCGAGCCTGCGGTCGAGGACGAGAGCCCGGCCGGAGTCCAGCGCCGCCAGTTCCGCGCCGGTGGCGGGCCGGCCGAGCAGCACGTCGACGTCGACAGCGTCGATCACCATGACCGGCGTGTGCTGCGCCGGGAATCCGGTCATCGCCTGACAGTCGTCGGCGTTGCGCGGCGGACCCGCCGAGGCAGGCCCCGACCGGGTTGTCCGCGTCGAACTGGCCCCAGAAGGTCAGCGGCCCACTGCCCGCGGGCACGGCCGGGGGGCGGCGGGCTGGCGAGGCCGAGCGCGCTGACCCGCTCGGTGCCGAACGCCTCGCGCAGAGCCGCCACGGTGGCCGGACGCGGCACCTTCGTGGTCACGATGATCGCGGATCCGTCCGGTGAGCCCGCGACATAGGTGTCCTGGACCCGCTTCGTCGGACCGCCCATCCCGGCGAGGATCAGGCCGGCCAGGACCATCGAGATCACTGCCTGAGAATCGGGTCGGGCGGACAGATCGCATCGGGCGCAGCGAAACGGCCCCGAAGATCTCTCTTCGGGGCCGTTTCCGTGGTAGCGGGGACAGGATTTGAACCTGCGACCTCTGGGTTATGAGCCCAGCGAGCTACCGAGCTGCTCCACCCCGCGCTGCCTGACGCCGCGCTGACTTTGCACCGCGTCGCCTCACGCCGCTGACTCGCGCCGTACCCGTTTCGGGGTTTGGCCGTGGTCTCGCTCGTTCGTGCCGGGATAACACTAGCGCACCGCCGTCCACTCCCGCAGCCGAGCCCCGGGCAATGCCGCCGACCAGGAGAAGTCCCGCCGTCCGTCGACACATCGCAGCGACGGCCGGGCAGAACGAGAGGGGCCCGCCATGGCGCGCCCCTCTCGCATGCTGCCGGTTACCCCGACGGCGTCGGTGACGGTGGCAGCGGTTCCGACGCGCCCGGCGACGGAGACGCCGGTGGCGGGTTGGCCGGGGCGCCACCGCCGGCCGCCTGCTGGGCCTGCTGGAACGCCGTCATCGCCTGGTCGAGCGCGGCCAGGGCGCGGCCGTACCGCTCGAAGTCGCCCGACGTCTGCGCCGCCTTGACCTCGGCGATGGCGGTCTGTACCTGGGCCGCGGCCTCGGCGAGCGGACCGGTCATCGGCGGCGGCTCGTTGCCGGTCGGCGGTGGCTCGTTACCGGTCGGTGGCGGCTGTCCGGTACCCGCCTGGCGACCCTGCTCGATGAGCTGCTCGATGCCTTCCTTGATGTTGTTGGCCAGTACGACGTACGAGCCGCCGTCGCCGTACGAGAGCAGCACCCGCTGCAGCAGCGGATAGGCGTTCTGCTGGTTGCTCTTCACGTAGACCGGCTCGACGTAGAGCATGCCGTTGCCGAACGGCAGCGACAGCAGGTTGCCGTACTGGACCTGGGCCTGGTTGGACGAGAGCAGGTTGAGCTGCTGCCGGATCGTGGCGTTGTTGGTCATCCGCTGGTGCACCTGGACCGGGCCGGAGACCGCCGTCTGGTCGGGCAGCTCCCACATCGCCAACTGCGGCTTACCGTCCACGTAGGAGCCCGAGATCAGCGCCGCGAGGTTCTGCCGGCCGGCCGGGGTCACCGCCGAGGTGAGCTGGAAGCGCGGCCCCTCCTGCCCCGGGAACTGGGTGTAGAGGTAGTACGGCGGCTGCTTCTTGTTGCTGTCCGGCGCGTCCGGGACGTTCGGCACCTCCCAGAAGTCCTGCCCGGAGAAGAACTCCGACGGGTCGGTGACGTGGAACTTCGCCAGCAGGTTGCGCTGCACCTTGAACAGGTCGGCGGGGTAGCGGAAGTGCTGGTTCAGTTCGGCCGGGATCTCCGCCTTCGGAGTGATGAGGTCACCGCCGAACGCCTTGTTCCACGCCTTGAGCACCGGGTCGGACTCGTCGAACTCGTAGAGCCGGACCGTGCCGTCGTAGGCGTCGACGGTGGCCTTGACCGAGTTGCGGATGTAGTTGACGTTCTCCCGGGCGAGCGCGAAGGTGCCCAGCCCGGTCAGCTCGTCCGCGGTCTCGGTCTGCAGGTTGATCCGCTCCGCGTACGGGTAGGTCGCGGCGGTGGTGTAGCCGTCGACGATCCACTGGACCCGGCCGTCGATCAGGGCCGGGTAGGGGTCGCCGTCCACGGTCAGGAACGGCGCCACCTTCTCCACCCGGTCGCGCGGGTTACGGACGTAGAGCAGCTTGGAGTTCTCGTTGACCGCGTCGGAAAGCAGGAAGTTCGTCTCCTGCTCCTTGATCGAGTAGAGCAGCTTGCGGGCGAACGAGCCGATCGCGACGCCGCCCTCGCCGGTGTAGGTGTAGTAGTCCTCGCCGCCGCCGCTGGTCGGCCGGTCGAACTCGACGTTGCGGCCCTCGTCGACCTGGCCGACGATCGCGTAGTCGGTGGCGTCCATCTGCTCGCCGTAGTAGATCCGCGGCTGCTGCGCCGGGATCTGCTCGGTCGACGAGGAGCACTGTTCCTGGGCCTGGTCGCCGAGGAAGCCGGAGACGAAGAACGGCTGCCCGCCGCAGACCACCTGGTTGGCCGGCGCGCCCACCAGACCGTAGCCGTGGGTGAAGACGGTGTGGCGGTTGATCCAGTTGCTCTGCTGCTCGCTCAGGCCACGGTAGTTGATCTCGCGAACGCCGACGACGTAGTCCTGGGTCCTGCCGTTCACGTTGTAGCGGTCGATGTCGAGCTTCGGACCGAAGTCGTAGAAGCCACGGACCTGCTGCAACTGCGTGTAGGTCTCGGAGACCAGTTGCGGGTCGAGCAGCCGGATGTTCGGCACGACGTTGGTGTCGGTGGCCAGCGACTCGGGCGGGGTCAGGTTGTTGGCCCCGTACGGTGTGGTCGTGGCGTCGGCCAGCCCGAACGCCTGGCGGGTGGCCTCGATGCTGCGTCCGATGTATTCCGACTCCTTGTCCCGCAGGCTCGGGTTGACCTCGAAGGTCTGCACCGCCCACGGGTAGATGCCGCCGATCGCCACCGCCGAGATGCCCAGCAGGGCGAGCGAGACACCGGGCCAGACGAGGTTGCGCATCACCGCGTTGGAGAAGACGATGATCGCGATGGCGACCACGATCGAGATGTAGGCCAGGATCTCCTTGGCCGGCAGCAACGCGTTGATGTCGGCGTAGCCGGCGCCGTAGATCTTCGCCTCCTCGTTGTACTCCAGCAGCAGGGCACGCCGGTCGAGCACGTACGCCACGGCCTTGAGCAGCACGAAGACGGCGACCAGGCTGGTCAGGTGGGCCCGCGCGCCGTTGGTCATCCGGTCGCCCACGCCCTGCAGCCGCACCCCGCCGAAGATGTAGTGCACGGCCAGCGCGCCGATCACCGAGAGGACCACGGCGGTGAAGCCGACACCGATCAGATAGCGCCAGAACGGGAACTCGAAGATGTAGAAGCCGATGTCGGCGTTGAACTCGGGGTCGGTGACGCCGAACTCCTGCGAGTTGCGGAAGAGCAGCCACTCGCTCCACCGGCTCTGCGCCGACAGGCCGGCGAAGAGGCCGACGACGATCGAGATGACTGCGATCCAGGTGCCGATCCGAGGGCTCAGCAACATCCGGTAGCGGTCCAGCGTGGCCTGCTCCGGCGAGTGCGGGCGCAGCAGCGGCCGGAGCCGGTAGGCCAGCCACAGGTTGCCGCCGATGAGCACCGCCATCGCCAGGCCGATCGCCAGGAAGAGCAGGATGCGGGTGGTAAGCACCCCGGTGAAGACCTGCGTGTAGTCGACCTCGTCGAACCAGAGCCAATCGGTCCACGCCTGCACGCCCCACCCGAGCAGGGTGAAGAGCAGGAATACGCCGATCAGCACGCTGACGGTCACCCGCCCGCGTCGGCTCATTCTCGGCATGGGACTGCTACGCATGACCACGTTTGGCTCCGCACTTCGAGTTCGACCCGCTCCGACCAGTGACCAAGACTACGGGGTGTTTCCATCTGTGATTTGTCAAGCCTCGGGTCGCCGTCGGTCTCAGCACCTGGGAGCCTCCCGTCCGGCCCGTACCGCCTCCAGCGCGGCGAGGGCCTCGTCGAGGTTTCCGACCTTCAACAGCGGCAGGTCGGGCTGGGCGTTGCGGACGGCTTCCTCGCAGTTGTCGGCCGGTACGAGGAAGACCTTGGCGCCGGCCGCCTTGGCGCCGACGAGCTTCTGCGGGATGCCGCCGATGGCGCCGACGTTGCCCACGTCGTCGATGGTCCCGGTGCCGGCGATGACGTGCCCGCCGGTCAGGTCCTCCGGATCGATCTTGTCGATGATGCCGAGGGCGAACATCAGGCCGGCGCTCGGACCGCCGATCTCGTCCAGGTCGATCTTGAGTTCGAACGGGTGCGGCTGCTCCTGGCTGATCTCCACGCCGACGCGGGGCGGCTGGCCGCTCTCCGCCCGGGTGGTCAGCGGCACGGTCGCCGCGGCCCCGTTCCGCGTGTAGCCGACGGTCACCGTGCTGCCGGCGGGTTTGCCGCGGATCACCCCGGTCAGCCCGGCCGCGGTCGTCACCGGCTGCCCGTCGATCGAGGTGATCACGTCACCGACCTGGAGTTGGCCATCGGCCGGCCCACCCGGGCTCACCACCTTGACCACCACCTGCACCGGATAACCCAGCTTGCGCAGCGCCGCCGTCTCCGCGCTGGTCTGCGAGGCGGCGAAGTCCTCGGCGTTGCGCTGGTCGACCTGTTCCCTGGTCTCGTTCGGCGGGTAGATCAGCTCACGGGGTACGACCGCCTCGTCGTCGGAGAACCAGCCGATGATCGCCGCGAGCAGCTTCACGTCGGGCTGCACACCGACCGTGGTCAGCCGTAGCTGGCCCTGCGACGTCGACGTCGGCGTGCCGGAGATCTGTATGACCTCCTTGTCGTCCTCGGTGCCCAGCGTGTCGACCGTCGGACCGGGGCCGAGAACGACGTACGGGATCGGCGCGGCGAGCACGCCGATGCTGAGCAACGCGGTGAAGAGCGCACCGATCAGAACCGTGACCCCGCGACGTCTCATGCGCGGAAGAGTACCTATCGTCCCTGACGGTGCCGCCCGGAGTTCTCCCTGAGCAGAAGCCGGGGGCGGGCATCACGGCCGCCGACGCGCGTACGGTTGACGGGTGCCTGATATTCCGTTCGGCTTCGCGCTCCCGGGTGGCCAGCCGCCCGACCCCAACGACCCGCAGCAGATGCAGCAGTTCATGGCCCAGTTGCAGCAGTTGCTCGCGGCGCCCGGCAACGGGCCCGTCAACTGGGACCTGGCGCGCCAGGTAGCGGCCGGTCAACTGGCCGCGGCCGGCGATCCGGCGGTGAACGTCTATGAGCGCCACACCGTCGAGGGGGCACTGCGCCTCGCCGACCTGTGGCTCGAACCGGCCAGTTCCCTGCCGTCAGGGATCAAGAAATCGGTGGCGTGGAACCGCAACGAGTGGATCTTCAAAACGCTCGACGTGTGGCAGAAGCTCTGCGACCCGGTCGCCGGACGCATGGTCGGCGCGATGGGCGACCTGGTGCCGCCGGAGGCCCGCGCCCAGCTCGGACCGATGCAGTCGATGGTGGCCGCGCTCGGTGGCGCGCTCTTCGGCGGCCAGCTCGGTCAGGCGCTCGGCTCGCTGGCCGCGGAGGTGCTGTCGGCCGGCGACATCGGGCTGCCGCTCGGCCCGGCCGGCACCGCCGCGCTGATCCCGGCCAACATCAAGGCGTACGGCGAGGGCCTGGAGCTGCCCGAGGACGAGGTACGGCTCTACGTGGCGCTGCGCGAGGCGGCGCACCAGCGGCTCTTCGGCCACGTGCCGTGGCTGCGCGGGCACGTGCTGACGGCGGTCGAGGCGTACGCGTCCGGCATCACCGTCGACCGCGAGGCGATCGAGGAGGCGATGACCCGGGTCGACCCGATGAACCCGGAGTCGATGCAGGCGATCGCGCTCGAAGGCATCTTCACGCCCGAGGACACGCCCGCCCAGAAGGCCGCCCTGGCCCGCCTGGAGACCGCGTTGGCCCTGGTCGAGGGCTGGGTGTGCCACGTCGTCGACAGCGCGGCCGGCGAGCGGCTGCCGAACGTCGTACGCCTCGGTGAGGCGTTCCGGCGGCGCCGGGCGGCGGGCGGACCCGCCGAGCAGACCTTCGTGGCCCTGGTCGGGCTGGAACTGCGCCCGCGCCGGCTGCGCGAGGCGGCGGCGGTGTGGGCGGCGCTGACCGAGCACCGGGGCATCTCCGGCCGGGACGCGTTGTGGGGGCACCCCGACCTGCTGCCGTCCGGCGACGACTTCGCCGACCCGGACGCGTATGCCCGCACCCAACTCGATCTCGGCGATCTCGACGATTTCGACTTCGGCCCGGACACCGACCTCGGGGGCGACAAGCCGGACCAGCGCTGACGCCGCGGGTCAGGGGCTGAGCAGGAGACGAGTGCTGTCCCAGCCCTCGACCGCCGGATCCAGGGCGGCCAGGTCGGCCGGACCACGCAGCCGCCGCCACGCCGGCGTCACCACGACGTCGGCGGGGCGGGGCGCCGCCGCCCGCACCGCGGCCGGGTCGGCGGTGTCGAGGTCGACCGGCGGCAGCCAGTCCGGCACCGGCAGCCGGCTCGCCACGCCGAGCAGGCCCCCGCCGCCCTCGGCCGGGGCGACGGCCAGTGGCCGGGTGGTCAGTGGGCGGAGCAGCTTGCCGAGGATCAGCCCCGGCACGTCCGGTGCGTCGGTGGTGACCACGGCGGCCTGCTCGAAGCCGTCCCGGGCGGCGGCGGCGAGGGCGGCGTTGACGTCACGCGTCGGCAGGTCGTAGATCGGCATCCCGGGCCAGGCGACCGCGTCGGCGAGCGGCCGGTCGGCGGCGACCGCGGCGATGGCCGGTTCGACCTCGTGCATGGTGGCCAGCAGGTCGACCACGTCCTCGGCGAGCGCCGCCCGCCAGGCGGCCGGTTCGATGCCGGGGGGAGCCCAGCGCACCGGGCCGATCAGCGCCACCACCACTCGTCGTGCCACCCGCAAGACCCTAGTCCGCCGTCGGCGCGACAGGGTGGCGGGCCCTCGGCCGGCGCGGCGGGACGGCAGGCCCTCGGCCGGCCCTCAGTCGGCGAGTACGACCCCGGTGGCGGCGGCCACCCCTTCAAGGTAGCCACGGGCACGTTCGGTCTTCGGGTAGCGCCCCACCAGCTCCCAGAACCGGGCGTTGTGGCTGGGCACGACGAGGTGGGCCAACTCGTGCAGGAGCACGTAGTCGATGACCCACTCGGGCATCTCCTGGATTCGGTGGGAGATGCGGATGGTGCGGTCGGCGGGGGTGCAGGAGCCCCACCGGCCGTTCTGGTTGGTGACCCACCGCACGCTGGCGGGTACGGCGATCCGGGCGTGTTCGCTGAGATAGCGGGTGATCAAGCGCTGGGCGCGGACCAGCAACTCGGCGTCGGAGCGGCAGAGGCGCTCCTCGCGGGCGGCGAGCCGGGCGAGCATCCGGTCGACCCACTCGGTCTCCTCGGCGCGGGAGAACTGGTCGGGGATCAGGACGACGACCCGCTCGCCCTCCCGGTAGGCGGACACCGTCCGGCGCCGGCGCTGGCTGCGCCGTACCTCGACGACCGGCTTCCGCGCCCCAGCCATTACCGGCCCGCGTCGCCCCGGGTTTGGTTCACGATGGCACGCTAATGCCTGATGGCCTGGTCACCGCAAGTGTCAACGTGCCGAGTTGCGCCAGGAAAGTAACGGTTAGCGACCAGTCGTCCGAAAAAATTCTTTGACGGCATGCGCCAGTTGACCGCGAGACGCGGTCCTTCTGGCGCGTTCTCGAGCGGTCCATCCCACGTTAGGGGATCATCCACGGGGGAGTCCAACCGCCCCCCGAGGTGACTTCTGAGGGCCTTCACCCGGCGTGTCCCAGCGAACCTGACTTATGCGATCTATTCCGGCATGCACACTCTCGTCGTCGGCTTGCTCACAGGTCGACGCGTCGCTGACATGAACCCGACCACACCTGGGTAGGGTCCGCCGGACCGGTGGTCACATCAGGTGGCCCACAGGTTCCCCCAGCGCCGGAGCCCGGATGGCTCTCACCGCGGGGTGCACGTCGGGAGTCAACCGCCCGACAAAACGGACGAGGAGGACATCGTGGCCGATCAGGCCCAGACCTACAACGGTTACTGCGTCAAATGCAAGGAGAAGCGCGACTTCGAAGGCACGGTCACCGTGTCGAAGACCGGGATGAACATGGCCAAGGGCAAGTGCCCGGTCTGCGGCACAACAGTCAACCGGATCCTGGGGAAGGCGAAGGTCTGACCGAGGATCCGGAGGAACGATCGCGGGAGGGTGGCCGGTGGCCACCCCCTCCCGCGCGCCAGGTGCCGACGCAGCGTGTCGGAGGCACGACACTAGCTACCCGCGGGTTGTGGATAACCCCGGTTTCGCTGTGGATAACGCCGGATACGGCGGCGGCCGACTGTGGATAACGAACGACAGAGCGCTCGGCAACGGTGACAGCGTGTCATCTCATGACGAGAACGTCGCTTCCCCGCCCGACCCTGCTCCCCGGTCTGGTCCGGCTCTGGCGTGACCGGCACACCCTCCAGCTCGGGCTGGATCCCGCCCACGCCGTCGTGGTCGAGGTCGCCCACCCGGGAGCGGCACGCCTGCTCGACCTGCTCGACGGCTCGCACAGCGAACGCGCCGTACTCGACCGGGCGGCCCGCATCGGCGTACCGCGCGACGACGTCCGCACCCTGATCGACGCGCTGCGGGCCGCCGGACTGGTCCTGGGCGCCCACGCCCTGCTGCCCGGCAACCTGCCGGAGCCCGCCCGGCGCCGGCTGGCGGCCGAGGCCAACGCCATCGCCCTGCGCGGCGCCGACGCCCCCGGCAGCCCGGCCCAGGTCCTGCGACGCCGGGCCGCCGCCCGGGTGGTGGTCACCGGACGCGGCCGGCTCGCCGCCCCCGTCGCGGTGGCCCTGGCCCAGTCCGGCGTCGGTCACGTCAGCCCGGAACTCGACGGAGAGGTGGGCCCGACCGAGACGGTCGGTGGCGGTTTCGGCCCGGGAGACGTACGCCGGCCCCGGGCCGAGGCACTCGCCGCCGCGATCACCCGGGCGGCACCAGGCACCGACACCCGTCCGGTACGCCGGGGCCGGGCCGGGCTCGTCGTGCAGGTCGGCATGGACCGGCCGGCGCAACTGCTCGCCGCCGGCTTCGCCGCCCGCCGGCAGGCGCACCTGCTGCTGGGTGTACGCGACGGCACACCGGTCGTCGGGCCACTCGTCCCGGCCGACGGCTCCCCCTGCCTGCACTGTCTCGACCTGCACCGGCTGGACCGCGATCCGGCCTGGCCGGCACTGGCCGCCCAACTGGCGGCGAGCAGTTTCGAGGAGCCGTGCAGCACCGCGACCCTGATCGCCGCGGTGGGATTCGCCACCGCGGAGATCCTTGCCCACCTCGACGGCGCCACCCCGGAGACGGTGGGGGCGGCCGTGGAAATCTGCGCACCCGGGCGGATTCGGCGCCGGGCCTGGCCACCCCACCCACGCTGCGACTGCATCCGGCGCGGTCGGCGCCGGTACGGCGAGGGCACCAATGGCCCCGGCGACCGCCGCATGGCGGCCAACGACGGGCCGAGTCGGTAACAATGATCTGGTGACCGATATCCCGCGTCGGGCCGTGGCCCGCACCGCCAAGCTCGCCGCTCTGCCCCTCGGCTTCGCGGGGCGGACCGTTCTCGGCCTGGGCAAGAGGGTCACCGGGCTGGCCTCCGACGTCGTGTCGGCCGAGATCCAGCAACGTACGGCCGAACAGCTCTTCAGCGTCCTCGGGCAGCTCAAGGGTGGCGCGATGAAGTTCGGTCAGGCGCTGTCGGTGTTCGAGGCGGCACTCCCGGAAGAGATCGCGGCCCCCTACCGGCAGGCGCTGACAAAATTGCAGGAAGCCGCGCCCCCGCTTCCGGCGGCCACCGTGCACAAGGTGCTCGCCGAGCAGCTGGGCGAGGACTGGCGGGCGAAGTTCGTCGAGTTCGACGATTCACCGGCCGCGGCGGCGAGCATCGGCCAGGTGCACCGGGCGGTCTGGAAGACCCGCGCCAAGGCGGGACTGCCCGTCGCCGTCAAAATCCAATACCCGGGTGCCGGCGACGCCCTGCTGGCCGACCTCAAGCAACTTTCCCGCCTCGGCGGGATGTTCCGCGCCATCCAGCCGGGTCTGGACATCAAGCCGCTGCTCGCCGAACTGCGGGAACGGATCACCGAGGAACTCGACTACGAACTGGAGGCGACGTCCCAACGGGCGTTCCACAAGGCGTACGCCGGCGACGAGGAGATCTTCGTACCGAAGGTGGTCGCCTCCGCCCCCCGCGTGCTGGTGACCGAGTGGGTCGAGGGCACCCCGCTGTCGCAGATCATCAACGAAGGCACCGAGGAACAGCGTGACCGGGCCGGCCGGCTGATGGCCGTCCTGCACTTCTCGGCACCGGCCCGCGCCGGGCTCCTGCACGCCGACCCGCACCCGGGCAACTTCCGGCTGCTGCCGGACGGGCGCCTGGGCGTCATCGACTTCGGGGCGGTGGCCCGGCTGCCCGGCGGCCACCCGGAGCCGATCGGCCGGCTGGTCCGGCTCGCGCTGGCCGGTGACGCGCAGGCGGTCATCGACGGCCTCCGCGAGGAGGGCTTCGTCAAGCAGACCGACGACATCGACGCGCAGGCGCTGCTCGACTTCATCCTGCCGATGCTGGAACCGGTGGCCCTCGACGAGTTCCGGTTCACCCGCGCCTGGCTGCGCTCCGAGGCGACCCGGCTGGGCAACCCCAGGTCACCGGCCTACCAGCTCAACCGGCACCTCAACCTGCCACCCTCCTACCTGCTGATCCACCGGGTGACGCTCGGCTCGATCGGGGTGCTGTCCCAACTGGAGGCGAAGGCGCCCTACCGCTCGATCCTGGAACGCTGGCTGCCCGGTTTCGCCCCGATCCCCTGACCCGCCGACCGGCGCGGCGCTCGCCCCGGCCGGTCGAGGACGGTTCGGAAAACGGTCAGGGCTCGACGGGATACCCCGCCGAGCCCCTGACCGGTCATCTATCAGTAGCCGCCTATGTCCCGGGCCGCCTGCCGGCGGGCCTGCATCGAGATGGTACGGGCGGATCGGGTTGCCTCAGTGCGCGTGGTCTTGCCGGCCTGAGGCCGGCGCATTCGCGCTCGGGACAACGCTTCTTGGATGAGATACATGGTGTCGGCCCCACTCGGAGTCGCAGTGACGATGGTCATTTCGTTCTTCATTGCCGGTACGACACCGGCGGACTTACGGATCGGGTTCATGTCAGGCCGCCAGCCGGACGCTGCTGCGCGACTCGGCGAGGCCGTTGGCCGCCATCCGCGCTTCGACCTCGACCCGGAGGACCTGGTCGCGGGCGACGTCCTCCTTGCGCGGACGGCCACGGGGCCGCTTGCGCGGGACGACCGCGCCACGCTCGAAGATCTCGCCACCCCAGACCCCCCACGGCTCGGCGCGGTCGACCGCACCGGCCAGGCACGCGGCCCGGAGCGGGCAGTCGCCGCACAGCGACTTGGCCAGTTCCAGCTCGGCGGGGGCGTCGGAGAACCACAGGTCGGGGTCGAACTTCCGGCAGGGCAGGTTCGCCTCCAGTTCGACGTTGACGTCGACGGGGGCCAGCGCCAGACTCATCGCCCGGTCACCTCTCTCTCGCTTCGATCTTGTGGATCGTCGTTGCTGGGTGAGACAAAAAACTAAGGCCGCGGATCCCGGTTACGGGTTCCGCGGCCTCGAGGTGAGCCGGTGGTCTATTCCTAGACCGGCCTTCCTCGAGGTGGAACTCCGCGGACGTCCATACGCTTCGGAGCGTTCGGGACATCGCCGCCGGCGAAGCCACTGATCCCCTTGCCCTGGACGGATTTCGGCGCCAGGATCAGCTCGGCCTGGGTCGGCGCCGGGTGCGTCACGGGCAGCAGGGCAGCGTCAGCGGCCGGCAGCAGTCTGACGACTGGCACCGACACGAGGGCAGCAGACAGCCCCGCCGAACGCTGGTTGACATAGAACTCCATGGGTGCCGCCTCCTCACGCTTCCCTCGTCACTGACACGGTCTCGTACACCCTTTGAGCAGCCGCAACGCCGCCGCTCGCGAGGTGTGCCATGAGGCTATGCCTGCATCGGGGGCGAGGGCAAACGGTTTTACGGCTCTTCCGGAGAACTTTTTTCCGGCGTCACTTCGGCCACCGACGCACCGCCCACCAGCGCGATCGCCGCGGCGCCGTAGAGGGCGAGCTTTCGCGGGCCGATACCGGCGATCGCCAGCAACTCCTCGGACCGGGTCGGACGGCGCTCCGCCAGGGCCATCAACGTGGCGTCGGTGAACACCACGTACGCAGGGACTTTCTGCGTCGAGGCGACCGTGCCGCGCCACTCGCGCAGCCGGTCGAGCAACTCCTCGTCGAGGTCGGACGGGCAGTCGGGGCAGCGGCCCAGTTTGCGGTCGACGCCGGCCAGCAGGGTGTCGCCGCAGACCCGGCAGGAAACCACCTGGTTTCGTCGAACGTCGGGTTTCCGACTGCCACCGGCAGCGGCTCGGCCGCGATCGCCACCCGGCCGGTCGAACTGGGGCAGGAACCGGCACGGCCGGCGCGCCCGGCCACCGGGCGAGCGCGCCACGGCGTACGACAGCCAGAGCGATTCCCGCGCCCTGGTCACCCCGACGTAGAGCAGGCGCCGCTCCTCTTCGATCTGCTCGGCGGTCTTGGCATACGTCGTCGGCAGCGTGCCGTCGGAGAGGCCCACCAGGAAGACCGCGTCCCACTCGAGGCCCTTCGCCGAATGCAGCGAGGCGAGGGTGACCCCCTCGACGGTGGGGGCGTGCTGCTGGGCGGCCCGCCGCTGCAGTTCCTCGCAGAAGTCGGCGAGGGTGACCGGACGCTCGACGGCCGCGGCCTCGCCGATCGGCAGCACCGGCTGCCGGGCCGCGTGCTCCTCGGCGAGCTGCACGAGCGCGGCCAGCGCCTCCCACCGCTCCCGCGCCGCACCGCCGGGTGGCGGCTGGTCGGGTGCCCACCCGACGGCGGTGAGCGCGTCGACGACGGCCGTGACCAGCGGCGTCTCACCCGGTGTCGACCGGACCGCCGACCGCAGCGCGATCACCGCCTGGCGCACCTCGGGGCGCTCGAAGAACCGCTCCGCGCCCTGTACGACGTATGGCACCTCGGCTTCGGCCAGCGCCTTCTCGTACGCCTCGGACTGGGCGTTGGTGCGGAACAGTACGGCGATCTCGCGGGTCGGGGTGCCCGCGTCGACCAGTTGCCGGCAGCGGGCGGCGACGGCGGCGGCCTCGGCCGGCTCGTCGGCGAAGATCCGCACATCGGGTTCCGGCCCCGGTGGGCGCTGGCCGACCAGTTCGAGCCGCAACTTGGCCTCGGTGCCCCGGGCCTGCCGGATCACCGCGTTGGCGAGCCCGACGACCTGCGGCGTCGACCGGTAGTCGCGGACGAGCCGGACCACGACCGCGGCGCGGTGCCGGCGCGGGAAATCGATCAGGTAGCCGGAGGTGGCCCCGGTGAACGAGTAGATGGTCTGACTGGCGTCGCCGACCACGGTCAGGTCGTCGCGGCCGCCCAGCCAGGCGTCGAGCAGCCGCTGTTGCAGCGGGTTGACGTCCTGGTACTCGTCGACGACGAAATGCCGGTACTGCGCGTGGACCTGATCGGCGACGTCGCGGTGCTCCTCGATCCCCCAGACCGCGGCCCGCAGCATGTCCTCGAAGTCGATCACACCGTTGCCGCGCTTGATCTTCTCGTAGGCGGCGAAGACCTCGGCGACCTTGGCCGGCTCGTGCGGTGTCTCCCGCATCGCCTTGGCCGCGGCGACCGGATAGTCGCCCGGCTCGACCAGCGACGACTTCGCCCACTCGATCTCACCGGCCAGGTCGCGGGCGGCGGCGCGGTCGGTGCGCAGCCCGGCCCGGGCGGCGGCGAGGGTGACCAGCCGGACCTTGCTGTCGAGAAGCTCGGGCATCTCCCGACCGGCGAGCAGCCGGGGGGCGAAGTAGCGGACCTGCCGCAGTGCGGCGGCGTGGAAGGTGCGGGCCTGCACCCCTCCGACGCCGAGGGACGCCAGCCGGGCCCTCATCTCCGCCGCCGCCCGGGCGGTGAAGGTCACCGCGAGCACGTGCCGGCCGGCGATCGCACCGGACAGGGCCCGATAGGCGATGCGGTGTGTGATCGCCCTCGTCTTGCCGGTGCCGGCACCGGCCAGGATGCAGACCGGGCCGGCCGGGGCGGTCACCGCCGACCGCTGCTCCGGGTCGAGCCCGGCCAGGACGTGGTCGGCCGTCACCCGTCCCGCCCCCGGACCGTGCGATCCAGGGTCCGCCCCCGGACCGTGCGACCTAGGGTCCGCCCCCGGACCGTGCAACCCGGAACGCCTCCCCGCATCAACCCCCACAGGTAGGAATCATGGCAGCTTCTCCGTACGTTGAAGTTCCTGGTGGGTCCGATCAAGGACACATCTCTCATCCCCAGGAGGATTGACCATGCTGACGATGTACTCCACGCCGTGGTGCGGCTACTGCCACCGGCTGAAGTCGCAACTCGACCGCGAAGGCATCGGTTACGAAGTGGTCGACATCGAGCAGGACCCGGCGGCGGCGAAGTTCGTGGAGAGCGTCAACGGTGGCAACCAGACCGTACCCACGGTCCGCATAGTTTCCCCCAACGGCGGCGAGTCGGTCCTGACCAACCCCACGATCGTCCAGGTGAAGAACACGTTGGCCGAACTGGGCGTGACCGCCTGACCGCACCGCGCGGCGACCCTCAACGCGGAAGACCCCGGCCGCGAGCCGGGGTCTGTGCGTTTCTCCAGAGCCTTGCGGGTCGTCCGCGATCCGTCAGTCGCACCGGTCGGTGAGGTGCGCGCGGGCCGCCCGCCAGATGGTCGACGGTTCGCCTCCCTCGGCCGCCCAGGTGGTCGATGTCAGCCGGCCCCGCCGCCGGTAGCGCTTCATGATCACAACATGGTCGGGCCACGCCACGAACCGCCGTAGCGCCCGAGTTCCGCAGTTCGTAGGAACACAAGCATGATCGGGTCGGGGTCGATGCTGGTCACGGGCTCGCAGATGCCTCGGACTGGGCCGGCGGATCCGAAAGTGTAGTAACACGACCTGAGATTCACATCTTGTTCTGCCAGTGGTGATGTGGTTTCTTCGTAGTCATGTATCTGCGGTTCACCTCGCGGACCAACGCCGACGGCAGCGTGGTGCGCTACGTCGCGTTGGCACACAACCGGCGCGTGGACGGCAAGATCAAGCCTGATGTGCTTATGAATCTGGGCCGCGTCGACCGGGTCGACGTCGAAGGGCTGCGCCGGCTCGCCGCGTCGATCGACAAGCACTTCGGCGAAGACGGCGCGGGTGCGGAAGCGGGCCTGGCGGCCGGAGCGGGACCTCTCGACGTCGTCGACGCACGGTCGATCGGGTCGACATGGCTGCTCGACGGGTTGTGGCGGCGCCTCGACGTCGGCGCGGCGGTGCGGGCGGCTGCGGACGCGCGTAGGTTCACCACGAACATGGAACGGGTGCTGTTCGCGCTGGTCGCCAACCGAGCTGTGGCGCCGATGAGCAAGCTGTCGGCCGCCGAGTGGGCCGGGCAGGACACGGTCATCCCGGGCCTGACCGGTATGGACGACGACCACGCGTACCGGGCGATGGACCTGCTCATCGACGCCGATACCTGCGGCCGGGTGCAGGAGGCGGTGTTCTTCGCCGTGGCCAACCTGTTCAACCTTGAAGTCGACCTGTTGTTCTTCGACACCACCAGCACCTACTTCGAACGCGACACCGAAGACGACGGCGACGATGCGTTTCGCCGGTTCGGGCACTCCAAGGACCACCGCTCGGATCTGCCGCAGATCGTCATCGGCCTGGCCGTGACCAAGGAAGGCATCCCGGTGCGGTGCTGGTGCTGGCCCGGCAACAGCAATGACCAGGCCGTGCTGGCCGAGGTTCGCGACGACATGCGCGACTGGAAGCTCGGACGCGTGATCACCGTGGTCGACCGCGGGTTCTCCAGCGCGGACAACCTGGCCTACCTGCGCCGCGCCGGCGGGCACTACATCGCCGGGATGCGCATGCGTGACGGCAACCCCCTCGTCGAGCGGGTCCTGGCCCGCCAGGGCCGCTACCAGCAGGTCAAGGACAACCTGCGCGTCAAGGAAGTACGCATCGACGGATCCGACGTGCGGTTCGTCATCTGCCACAACCCCGACCAGGCGATGCGTGACAAGCAGCACCGCGACGACGCGATCGCCCGCGTCGAAGCCGAACTCGAACGCATCCGTGACCAGCGCGAACGCGACGCCAGACGACCCGTCGCAGACAAGGCCCGTAAGAAGAACGAGGCGGCGCACGCCCGCGCCGAGTGCGCCCTGCGCGACCACCCGACCCTGGGCCGGTGGCTCGTCCAGCAGCCCAACGGACGACTGAAGGTCAACAAGGCCAAGGTCAAGGCCGAGGAACGCCTCGATGGCAAGTACCTCATCGCCACCTCCGACCCGCACATCAGCGCCGAGGACGTCGCGCTGGGCTACAAGAACCTCCTCGAGGCCGAGCGCGGGTTCCGCGACCTGAAGTCGCAACTGCTGCTGCGGCCGGTGTTCCACCGCCTCGAGCACCGCATCCGCGCCCACGTCCTCATCTGCTGGCTGGCCCTGCTGCTGATCCGCGTCGCCGAACGCGCCACCGGCCAGACCTGGCGAAACATCAACCGGCAACTCGGACGAATCAGCCAGGTCACCCTCGCCGGGCCCGCCGGCACCGTCGTGCAGACCACCCCGCTGAGACCCGAACACAAGGCCATCTACCAGGCACTTTCCGTCCAGCCGCCGGCCCGGGTCACCGCCTTCGACCCCCAGTAGCCAAGATCAGATCCTGGCAAGAGGGCGTAGACACACGCCTCTTGTTCGACGCACGTCAATCTTCGCTGCTCCACATCCAGATTCCGATGATCGTTGAACTACAAACTGCGGAACCCGGGTAGCGCCTCCTGGTCTCGCCAGACCGACACCGAACCGCACCGACGCCTCAGCGCCTACCGGCGCGCCCGGACGGCCATCCACGCGCGACTGGAGTCGGCCGCCGCCGTGCCGCCGCCGGAGAGTAACGAGCGACGCCGATGTCCGCCGGCAGCGGAGGGCTCGATCTCACCGCGCCCGGGCCGGACCGCTCCGGTCCACGGCATGACACGCCTGGTAAACCGCCCGACAAAACAAGGACATGCGGGCCATACTGGTGCGGGCCGCCACCCGAAAGATCGCCGACGAGCCGGCCTCGTCGGAACCGATTCGGACGAGGGAGTGGTGTCGGTGTCACCAGTGTCGATCCCGACCGCGCGGCGCCGGCTCGGAGCCGAGTTGCGCCGGCTGCGCGAGGCCGCGGGGCTGACCGGGGAGCAGGTGATCGCCCGGGTCGGCTGGGCCTCGGCCTCCAAACTGTCCCGGCTGGAAAACGGTCGCAGCCGCCCCGACCTGGGTGACGTGCTCGACCTGCTGGACGCGTACTCGGTCGACGGGTCGCTGCGCGACGATCTGGTCGCGGTCACCCGGGCCGCCGGCGACGCCCGCGCCTGGCTGCGTTCGTACCCGGTGATGACCGCCCGCCAGCGCGGCTACGCCGAACTGGAGGCCGGCTGCGCCGAGATCCGCGAGTGGGCGCCGGTGCTGGTCCCGGGCCTGTTGCAGACCCCCGAGTACGCCCGCGTGCGCTTTCTCTCGTCGCGGCCGCTCGCCGCCGGCGCGGCGGAGAGCACCGACGCCGAGACCGAGGTGGCCGCCCGGCTGGCCCGCCAGTCGCTGCTGACCCGCGACGACACGTCGCTGCGGTACGAGGCCGTGGTCGACGAGGCCGCGCTCGGCAGCCGGGGTGGACCGCCGGACGTCGTACGCGGTCAGCTGATCCGCCTGCACGAGCTGGCGGCCCGGCCCAACGTGACCCTGCGGGTGCTGCCACGGGCGGCCACCATCGGCGACTGGTACCTGCCGCACACCGGCTTCTCGCTCTACGGGTTCGACCACCCGCAGGACCCGGAGACCCTGGCGATCGAAGGGCTCTCCATCCACCTGGTGCTCACCGACCGCGCCGAGATCGACCGCTACACGGCCGTGTTCGGCTGGCTCCGCGAGGCCGCGTTGTCGGCCGCGGATTCGCTCGCCTGGCTCGCCGACGCCGCCGCACCCCGGCCGGTGCCGCCACCGCGCCCGGGACATCCGCACCGCCGCAGGACCACGGCCGCGCCGGAGGGCGCCGGGCCAGGAACCGCCACCCCGAGTGCCCCCGCCGCGTCGAACGCCACCGCCGGACCGGGCGCCCTGGTCGGGCCACCGGCGTGACGCACCCGCGAAGTCCAACCTCACCCGGGGCGCTGAGCGCCACCGCGCCGTGTGCCGGGCCGTCGAACACCAGGAGTTGATCGATGACGAACCGTCGACCCACCATGCCGACCGGCGACACACCCGCCTGGCGGACGAGTTCCCGTAGTCAGACCGCGAACTGCGTCGAGGTCGCGCTGGGCGCCGGCTCCTGCGCGCCGGTCGCCGTACGCGACAGCAAGGACCGTGGCGGCCCCGTGCTGACCTTCGACGCCGAACGCTGGTCGGGTTTCATCCGCGCGGCGAAGGCGGGTGAGTTCGACCGCGGTTGACCCGGACAAGGGCTGGCTGGCCGCTGGTGGAACACCCACCGGCGGCCGGCAGCGATCAAGCAACGAACTGCATCAATGTAATTTGTCCCCCGAATGGACGGGCCTCACAGCCGATCATCGGGTTTGTCTTGCCGGCCCGAAACACCTGGGCGAACATAACCAAGGGTGTTCCGTGGAAGTTCCACAGATGAATGTTCACAGCTCGGACCCGCCCGGGACCGGGCAACACCACTGACTATCCGTAACGGTTCAACCCGAGCCGGGAGACACCATGCGGTTTCTCATCGTACGGACCGACATCCGCGCCGTCGCTGACGACGACCTCGCCGCCGCCTGGGCCGAGGGCCAGCGGCTCCGCGACGAGAAGACCACGCCGGAACCGCGCCGCCAGACCGTACGCGCCGACGACCGGGACGCCGCGCTGCTGCTGGCCCGGGCCCTGTCGTCCTCGGTGGGCGCGGTGCGGTCGGGCCGCCAGCGGGTCAAGGTCGTACGCCTCGCCGAGCCCGTTCCGGGCCGACGGCACCGCCGCACGTAGCAACCGACCCGATCGACAGCGGAACACCCCCGAGACACCGTCGTCGCCGGCGCGGCTCCCCCGCCGTGCAAGAACGCCCGACCGGCAACGACGGGACCGGATCTTGGTCCGTGGCCGTCGCGGCAACGATGGTCACGGGCCAAGACCATGTTCAGGGGCGGGTACGCCCCGCCGGCCGTACCCCGGCGCTCGCCCGTCTGGCGCGGGGCCGCCGTGCCGCGATCCGGTCCCGGTGCAGTCCGGCCGCGACCAGCGCGACCACCGCCACCCCGACCAGCGTCCACCCGAGGAACGGACGCCCGTCGCCGGCCGTGGCGCGGGTGGACGCGCCCGGCGGCGGCAGGGTCAACGTCACGGTCGACGTCTCCTTCAGCAGGCCGCTGGCGAGGGTCAGTTCGGCCGTCCACGGGCCGTCGGGCAGCCGGGCGTCGAGTTCGACCACCACCTGGCCGGCGGTGCCGGGCGCGAGCGTGGTGCCCAGGGTCACCGGGTACGGGCCGGCCCGCATCGCCCCCGGACCGTCCACCAGGTTCAGCGACCCGCTCAGGTCGAGGGCCCGCTCGCCGGTGTTGCGTACGTCGGCCGTGATCGTCGGTACGCCGTCCGGCCGCCGGCTCGCGGTCAGGTCGCCGATCTCGAAGCTCGACGGGGGCTCGCCACCGGGACCCACGTCCAGATAGACCCGGATGCCGACCCGGTGCACGACGCCGACGTTTCCCGCGCCCGGGCTCCCGGTCGGCGCGCTGGCCTGGGCCCACACGACGGCGTACCGCTCGCCCCTGGCCGCGGCGGCCGGCACGTCGACGGTGGCCAGCACGGTCGTCCGGCTGTACGGGTCGAGGTCGACCGAGGGGCGGTCGAGCGAGATCCATTCCGACAGCTCGTTGGCCGTCCGGTCCTCGGCGATGGTGAACGCGTCGTCCTCGATCGCCGCGCCGGCCGGGTAGAGCTCGATCGTGCGCGGGGTGGGCGCGTTGTTGGCCACCTCGATCCGGCGCTCGATCTTCGTGCCGGGGTTGAGGTGGTCGATGACGTACACCCGGGCCCGTGGGTCGTCGCGCCGGTCGACGGGTGCCTCCAGGAGCCGGATGCCGATACGTCCGTCGTCGGCCGAGGCCGGGACGGCGGCTGCCGTGGCCCCGGCGATGAGGATCGCCAGGACCACGGCAGCCCGCGACGGCAACCGGTCACGCCACCGAATGCGTCACCGTTCCGGTGTAGGTACCGGCGACGAGGGCGTCCGGCAGGGTGATCGTGAGGGTGGGGTTCCAGCTGACGGCGTTGCTGCCGACTGCGGTGACCGCCAGTACCTCCAGGGGCTCGTCCAGCGGCCCGGGGGCGCCGGGCGTCGCGGTCGGCTCACCGCTGACGACCGTCGTCGACCCGGTCGTGTAGACCACGGAGCTGGCCGGCACCGTTTCGGAAGCGGTACCGCCGCCGGTCGTGAAGTCGGTGGCGGAGGCGGTCGCGGCCCAGGCCGCGGACAGTTCGCCACGGCCGTCGGTCACGGTCACCGTGCCCAGGGCACCGGTGATCGTGCCGTCCACGACGGTCGGGTCGATCGTCGCGGTCGCCGGTACGACGACGTCGAGGGTTCCGGCCTCGATGGTGAACGTGGCGGTGGTGTCGCCGGTGGGTGCCGCGGCGGCCGGTGATCCGGTGGCCAGGACGGCGACGGCGAGTGCGGTCGCGGCCGCGAGGATTCTGGTACGCATAGGGGCTTCTCCTTGCCTGCGGACGCCTGGCGGCGGCGTCTCGTCAGTCCATTCGAGAACGACCATATGCAACTATTCGACTACTTTGAGTGAAAACCCGGAAAATCAGCCTTCCAACCACCGGCTGACCAGGAAGAACGCGATCGACGACTCCATCGGCAGGGTGACCGCCCGACCGTCGCCCGCGTCGACCCGCTCCCCGGCCAGCACCGCCGCGATTTCCCGCCGGGTGAACCAGCGGGCCACCGCGATCTCCGCCGGGTCGAGCCGCAGCGGCTGGCCCGGGTCGGCCGTGGCCAGGAAGCCGAGCATCAGCGAACCCGGGAAGGGCCACGCCTGGCTGCCGGCGTAGTCGATCCGGTCGAGGGTCACGCCGACCTCCTCGGCGACCTCGCGCAGCACCGCCGCCTCCGCCGACTCGCCCGGCTCGACGTAGCCGGCCAGGCAGGAGAACCGCAGCTCGCCGTCGCGGTCCGGCCATGCCGCGTTGTTGCCGAGCAGGCAGCGGCCGTCCGGCCCGGGCACCCCGTCGTGCACCGCCACGATCATCGCCGGGTCGGTGCGCGGCCAGAGTTGCCCGCCGTCCCCGTCGACCCGGGACCAGCCGGCCCCGGCCACCGCGGTCGGCTGCCCCGACGCCGGCGAGTAAGGCTGTGCGGCGTGCCAGTTGGCCAGCGCCGTGGCGCTGGTGAACGCCCCGGCGTCCCGGTCGCCGAGCAGGTGCCCGACATCACGCAGGTTCACCGCCCGGGCGTCGGGCCGAACCGGTAGGGGCGCGTCGACCGCGAAGAGCGGCGTGCCGTCCGGCTCGACACCGAGGAAGAGCCGCCCCGCCGGGTCGACCCGCGGTGCCGCGTCGGCGTCGAGGAGCACCAGCACCGGTGCCGTCGACGGCCCCTCGACCAGGGCCCGGCCACCGCCCGCCACGTCGACGACCAGCACCCGGGCCCGCTTCCAGGCGTCGGTGAGCCAGGCCGGGTCGGTACGCCGGTGGGCGGCCCGGTCGAGGGTCGACCGGGCCAGCGGCGGCACCGGGCCGTCCGGCCATCCCGTCACGGTTGCGCGACCCCGCGCTCGACCGGGGTCAGCGCCGCCACCGCGGCCCCGACCTTGTCCGCGTCACCGAGTACGACGGTGACCGCACCGGCCGGCGCGAGGTATTTCGCGGCGGCGGCGGCGACATCCTCGCGGGTCGCCTTCGCCAGCCGCGCCGAGTGCTCGGTCAGGTAGTCCAGGCGCAGCCCGAACCCGGCATAGGTGCTGGCCAGGCTCGCCAGTCCGGCCTGTGTCGACATTCCGAGCTGCAGCGTCCCCAGCGCGTACTGCCGGGCCTGTTCCAGCTCGTCCTCCTTCGGCGGCAACGAGGCGAGCCGGCCGAGTTCGTAGAGCGTCTCCAGCAGTGCCGGGCCGGTCACCTCGGTCGCGACCTCCGCGGCCAGCACCAGCGACGAGCCCGCCTCGCTGTGCTCGATCAACGAGTGCGGGCCGTAGGTGTAGCCCTTGTCCTCGCGGATGTTCTCCACCCAGCGGGACGAGAAGTAGCCGCCGAAGACCAGGTTGGCCAGTTGCAGCGCGGCATGGTCGGGATGGGTCCGCCCGACCGCCGGCAGCGCCATCCGCAGCGACGACTGGACCGCACCCGGCCGGTCCACCAGCAGCAGCGGGGCGGGGGCCAGCGGCGGGGCCGGCGGCAGCGTCACGTTCGCGCCGGCACCGGTCCAGCCGGCCAGCGCCCGCTCGGCCGAGTCGAGCGCCTTGCCGGGCGAGAAGTCGCCGACCAGCACCAGGGTGGCGCCGGCCGGGTGGATCCGGGCCGCGTGCAGCGCCCGCAGCTGGCCGGGCCGGACCGCCTCGACCTGGTCGACCTCCGGCGTCTGCACCGCGTACGGGTGGCTGCCGTACATCCGGCGCAGCAGCGCCGCGCGGGCCAGGTGGCTCGGCTGGCTCTGCGCGACCTGGATCCGGTCGACGAGCCGGTCCCGTTCGACGGCGACCTCGGTCTTGGGGTAGGCGGCACCGGTGAGCACCTCGGCGAGGACGTCGAGGATCCGGTCGAGCCCGGTCACCAGGCCGTTGCCGGAGACGACCAGCCGGTCGGGGTCCAGCCCCGCCGACAGCGCGCCGCCGACGGTCTGCAACTCGGCGGCAACGTCCACCGTGGACATCGTGGCGGTGCCGGACAGCAGCGTCTGGGAGAGCAGGGCGGACCGGGCCAGGTGGGCGCGGGCGAACGGCACCCGCAGCCGTACCTCGACCAGCGGCACGGCCGGGCGCCGGATGGCCAGTACGGTCAGCCCGTTCGGCAGGGTCCGCTCGGTCTCCTTCGGCGGCTTGAGCTTGCGGCTGGGCCCGAGCGGCGGGAGCGTGTGCGTCACTGGTTCGCCTTTCCCTTCCCGGCCGGGGCCGCGGCACCGGCGATGACCTCGACCGTCGCCCGGCGCTCCGGCCGCAACGTGGCGGCGGCGGCCCGCACCTGCTCCTCGGTCACCGCACCGACCAGCCTCGGCAACTCGTTGATCAGCTCGGGGGCGCCGCGTTGCTGCTCCAGCACCGCCACGCCGAGGGCCCGCCCGAGCACCGCGTCGTTGTCGCGCAACAGGTGCGTCGCCATCCGGGCCTGGGTACGCGCCAGCTCGCCCGGGGCCAGCCCGTCGGTGGCCAGCCGGTCCAGTTCCTCGTCGACCGTACGCAGCACCTTGTCGACGTCGCCGCTCGGCGGCAGGTGCGCCTGGAGCAGCAACGCGGTGGGGTCGCGTACCTCGAACGCCTCGCCCATGAAGCCGAGGTAGCTGCCGACGCTGGTGACCGAGCGGTCCCGCTGTACCAGCCGCTCGACCAGCCGGGACGCCTCGCCGTCGGTCAGCACCTCGGCCAGCACCACGTACGGCAGGTAGGCGTCGAAGTCGCCGATCGGGTCCGGCACCCGCCACGCCGACGCGAACGCCGGCAGCGGCGCCAGCGGGTCGGTGTAGGACTGCCGGCGCTCGGCGGTCAGGTCGGGCTCGGCGAAGCTCGGCCGCTCCGGCGCCGGCCGGGCCGGTACGTCACCGAAGTGCCGCTCGACCAGCGCGGTCGCCTCGGCGACCTCGAAGTCGCCGGCCACCGCGAGCACCGCGTTGCCGCAGGCGTAGTAGCGCTCGAAGAAGTCGGCCGCGTCGGCGACGGTGGCGCCTTCGAGGTCGGTGAACGAGCCGTAGCCGTCGTGCGCGTTCGGGAACGTGTCGAACAGCACCGGCGGCAGCTTCAGCCAGGGGAAGCCGCCGTACGGGCGGTTGAGGACGTTGACCCGGATCTCCTCCTTGACCACGTCGACCTGGTTGCGCAGGTTCTCCTCGGTCAGCCGGGGGCCGCGCATCCGGTCGGCCTCGAGGAAGAGGGTGCGTTCGAGGGCGTTGCTCGGCAACGTCTCGAAATAGTCGGTGTAGTCGAAGTGGGTGGAGCCGTTGAAGGTGCCACCGGCACCCTGCACGTGCCGGAAGTGCGCCAGCTTCTCCAGGTTGGCCGACCCCTGGAACATCAGGTGCTCGAAAAGGTGGGCGAAGCCGGTGCGGCCCTCGGGCTCGGACCGGATGCCGACGTCGTAGACGACGGCGACGCCGACCACCGGCGCGGTTCGGTCGGGTGCCAGCACCACCCGCAGGCCGTTGTCGAGCGTCAGCCGCTCGACGGGGTATTTCGTTGCCGGGATCCTTGCTCTGCGGGCAGCCACAAGGCGACCCTAGCGCGTCATGTCGCGGCCGAGACCGCGACTCGGGTCGCGGCGGCCCGACCGGCGGCGGTGCGCGGCAGCACGTGCCGGCCGACCCGTACGGCCTCCTCCAGGTGCGGCCAGGCGGACAGGACGAACTCGTCCACCCCGAGCGCGGCGTACTCGTCGATCCGGGCGGCGACCTCGTCGTAGCTGCCCACGAGCGCGGTGCCCGCGCCCTCGCGGACCAGGCCGACGCCGGCCCAGAGGTTCGGCGCGATGGTCAGCCCGGTGGTCGTGCCCTCGTTGAGGGCCGTCATCCGGGCCTGACCGACCGAGTCCATCCGGGCGAACCGGGCCTGCGCGGCGGCGATCCGGTCGGCGTCCATGCCGGCCAGCAGCCGGTCCGCCTCGGCCCACGCCTCCGCCGCGGTCTCCCGGGCGATGACGTGCAGCCGGATGCCGGTGCGCAGGGTACGTCCGTGTCCGGCGGCCAGCCGCCGGATCCGCTCCACCCGGTGGGCGATGGCCGCCGGTGGCTCGCCCCACATCAGCTGCACGTCGGCGAACCGGGCCGCCACCGCCTCGGCCGCCGGGGACGCGCCGCCGAAGTAGATCGGCGGCGGGTCGGTGAGCGGCACCGCCAGCCCGCCGGCCTCCACCCGGTAGTGCTCACCGCTGTGGTCGAACGGTCGCCCGGCCCAGGCCAGGCGTAACACCTGGAGAAACTCGGCGGTACGCGCGTAGCGGGCCGAATGGTCCAGGAAGTCGCCGTACGCCCGCTGCTCGGCCGGGTCGCCGCCGGTCACGATGTTGATCGCCAGCCGGCCGCCGGAGATCGCCTGGAACGCCTGGGCCTGTTGCGCGACGAGGGTCGGCAGGGCGAACCCGGCCCGTACGGCGACCAGCATCCGCAGCGTCGTCGTGTGCTGGGCGACCGCGCTGCACACGATCCACGGGTCGGGGCAGCCGGAGCCGACCGGCGTCAACGCGGCGGCGAAGCCGGCCTGCTCGGCGGCCCGGGCGACCGCGCCGAGGTATTCGACCGTCGCCGTCCGGTCGTGCCGGGCGGCTCCGGTGGTGACCGTCGCCGCGCCGACCTGGTCGCTGTCACCGGACGTGGGAAGGAACCAGTGGAAGGTCATCGCGCCGCCTCTCGCCGCCGGTGCCTCGCTGACGACCGCCAGCCGATCATGTCTACCAGTTAAATAGGGATATCCGGTAGCGCCGGATCTCACGCCGGCACGGCCACCTGGCCGGTGGTCCGCCCGGCGCCGGCACCGGCGGCCAGCCGCACCGCCAGCTCGCGGGCCTGGGCCCGGATCTCGGGTACGGCCGTGGTCTCGAAGAACCGGCCCCGCCTCGGCGGACCCAACGTCCATAGTGGAAGTACCGGACGCCCGTCGCGGCCCACCACCGCACCGTCGTCGTCGACGTCCAGCCCGAGACCGTACGGCCCCGGTCGGGCCACCCCGTCGGCGATCAGCGCGCCGACCAACCGGTCGGTCGAGCCGGGCAGCGCCCCCGGTCCGGTGCAGTTGACCACCGCGCCGAAGGGGACGCGGTCGTAGCCGGGATCGAGGGCGACCAGCAGGCCACCGTCGGGATGCGCGGCCACCCCGCGCACGGCGGCGGACCGCACCTCAAGCCGGCCCGCGACGCGTAGCCGGGCCACCTCGTCGGCGACGGCCGGCGCCATCCGGTGCCGGTGCACCTCCCAGTGCCGGGCCAGGTGGCGCAGGAACCGGTCGCGGTCGTCGGCCGGCAGGTCCGCCCACAGGGCGTCGAGCCGCGGCCGCAGCCCGTCGACCACCGCCCGCCAGTCGGCGCCGCCGGCGACCTGCGCGCGCAACTGGCGGACCAGGCCACGCAGCGACGGAGCGGTCTCGGGCAGCGTCGCGGGCGGGCGGAACGGCATGCCGCGCCGGCGGTGCATCCGGGGCAGCAGACCGTGCCGGGACACCGCGACGATCGGTCCGCGATGCCCGGCCCGGATCAGGCTGAGCGTCACGTCGATCGCGGTCAGCCCGGTGCCGACGAGTAGCACCGGCCGGTCGACGGGTACCCCGGCGAGCGCCGCCGGACGCCAGGGGTCGGCGATGTAGCCCGGGTGGTCCCGGACGGCGGGGTCGATCCGGCACGGGTCGGCCGGCGCGGCATGCCCGATGGCGAGCACGACCCGGTCGGCGTGCAGCCGACCGCCGTCGTCGAGTTCCAGCCCGACCCTCGACACCCGCGCGGTGTCCGGTGGGCCGTCGCCCGTGGTGATGCGGGTGACCCTGGCCCGGTGCACCCGCAGCCGGCCGCCGCTCACCGTGGTGGCGTCCCGCAGCGTCTCCTGCAGATAGTCGCCGAACCACTCCCGGGGCACGAAGTCGTCGGGGCCGACGGCCGGGTGCCGGCGCCGGCACCAGTCGAGGAAGTCGGTGCCGGAGTCAGGGTCGGCACTCATCGCCCCGACCCGGGAGTTCAGCAGATGCCAGGGGTGGGCGGGGCCGTACGCCAGCCCGCGGCCGGGTGCGTCGGCCGGGTCGACCAGCAGCACCCTGCCGGTGGTACATCGCAACAGTTCCCGGGTGACCAGCACGCCGCTGCAACCACCGCCGACGACCGCCACCGTCTCCGCCATCGTGTCCCCCCTCGCCGGGAGCCCACCCGAACTCCTACAAGCACGATAGGAAATGAGGGCCTTGAACGCCAGCCTCCACCGGGACAGGGCAGGGCGTCAGAGCGGGCGGACCGAGGCGAGCGCGTCGTCGACCACGTAGTCGTACTGCCGGTGGGTGCCGGGGATCGAGATGTAGAGGATCGCGGCGGTCGGCCGGCCGACGTCGATCAGGGCCACCGCGGCCAACTCGTTCGTGGCCCGCAGGCCGGGCTGGGTGAAGTGCAGCCGGAACACCGTCACCCACGCCGGCCGGCCACCGACGACGGCCCGCTCGTCGCGGATCATCTCCATCCGGTTGGGCTGCGGGTAGTACTCCGCCCGGACGTCGGCGGCCACCTGCCGGCCGACACACTCGATGTTGACCGACAGGGCGTCGTTGTCGGCCGCAGGCACCGCCGCCGACAGGATCGAGGCGTGGTAGTCGCTGAACCCGTTGTACTGCCGCTCGGTGACGAAGTGCTGACCGACCTTGTACGGCACCTCCAGCGAGCCGGCGCTCCACACCGTGTTCCACGGCTGCCACGGCGCGTCGTAGGCCCGATAGGAGATACCGGCCTCGGTGTCGACGGTCCGGTTCCCGATCACCGGCGGAAGCGGTTCGGCGGGAGCCGGATCGGCCGGCGGCGATCCGGTCGGCGCCGGACAGAGCTTGGCCAGCGGCGGCCGGGCATCGACAACCGGACCGGGGTCCGGGCGGAACGGATCCGGGTTGCCCGACAGCGCCATCACCAGGACCACGACGAGGCCGACGACCAGCACCGCGGCGGCTGCACCACCGAAGAGCCACAGCCGGCGCCGATCAGCCCCGCTGCGGTCGGCCGGTGGTGGTGGCGGCGACGGCGGCGCCTGCGCCGGGACGGTCAGCCGGGTGACCGCACCCGCCGACCAGTCCGGCCCCGACGAGGATCGGGGCTGCTGCGGCGGCGGGGGCTCTGCGGACATCTCCACTAGTGAAACACCCGGCCGCGAACCCCACCCGCCGGGTCGCCTCAGCCGGCGTCGGGCGAGGTGGCCAGATCGCCGACGACGCGCCCGGCCGGCGCGCGCATCTCGACGACCTCCGTCTCGCCGGGACCGGCCGACACGTTGTACCAGGGCGCGAACGCTGCGACTACGGCGAGTAGCAGACCTCCCACCGCAACCCCCACGACCACCAGGATTTCCCGCACCGCACCGGTGCCGACACCCGCCTCCACACGTCCTCCCCCACCGCCTGTCCCGGTCATCGGCACCCCCCGGTCGCCGATGAATCCCCCAGTTCACAGCATTACGTACCGGAGTGCCGGATGCAGTCGCCGATCAGACGCGATTCGGTGAATTCCTTAGAAAGACGCGGCACGGACGCCACCCGGCGGTCACGCTGCGTAATCGACTCCAATACACGACCGGCCCGCGCCGATGGCGCGGGCCGGTCGACAGAGCCACTCAGAGCGGGCGGATGTTCTCCGCCTGCGGGCCCTTCTGACCCTGGGTCACGTCGAACTCGACGCGCTGGTTCTCGTCGAGGCTGCGGTAGCCCGAGCTCTGGATCGCCGAGAAGTGGGCGAAGACGTCGGCGCCGCCGCCGTCGGGGGTGATGAACCCGAAGCCCTTGTCGGCGTTGAACCACTTGACAGTGCCAATTGCCATTTGTGTCTCGTCTCCTTTGACGGAACGGTCGGCCCCGCACGGTTGCGGGATCCGATGTGTTTGTCCGCGCCGGACGCGCGGATTGTCGTCGCGGTCGTGATCGCCCCGCCGGAAACTCCGGACACAACAAATGGCGCCCGCGGTCGCAATCCCACGGGCGCGCACAGAGCTGGGACCAATCAACATGGTCATGGGAACCAAAGCAGCAACGTCCGCAGCCTAACACGCAACAAACGGCAATGCTGGCAGATCCCGGCGAAGGTCACGATGTGGCCTCGGGCACGGAGGCGACGAGTTCGGTCAGCCCCGCCGCGTCGAGCAGGTCCGCCGGCCGCACCGTCACCCCGTCGCGTACATAGTGGAACGCCGCGCGGACGTGCTCGACCGGCACTCCGGCGAGTTCCGCCCAGGCCAGCCGGTAGGCCGCCAACTGCACCGCCGCGGCGGCTGCCTCGGCACCCGTCGGCTGGCGGCCGGTCTTCCAGTCGACCACGTCGTAGCGGCCGCCCGGGTCGGCGTAGACGGCGTCCATCCGGCCGCGTACGACCACCCCGGCGACGACCGTGGCGAACGGCACCTCGACCTCGTACGGCACCCGGTCGGCCCACCCGCTCTCCAGGAACCGCTGCCGCAACAACTCCAGCGCCTCGTCGGGGGCGGCGTCCTCGTCGGCCGCACCGGGCAGGTCGTCGACGTCGAACAGCCGGCCGGCCCCGAACCGCTGCTCCAGCCAGGCATGGAAGGCGGTGCCCCGGCGGGCGTACGGGTCGGGTCGGGCCGGCATCGGCCGGCGCAGCCGGCGGGCCAGCGCCTGCGGGTCGCGCCGCAGCGCCACCAGTTGCGACACCGACAGGTGGCCGGGCAGTGCCACCTCCCGCGAGCCGGCGCCGGACAGCCGCTCCCGCTCGGCCAGCAGCATGCCGACCTCCCGCCGCCACCGCCGCACGACGGGGTCGCCCCCACCGTCGGGTTCACCCGCACCCGGTACGCCCGGCGGACCGGGCTCCTCGACCCCGGCAGCATCCGGCCCGGGCGCCGCCGGCACGTCCCCGGCGGGGGCCTCCTCGATCATCAGCCGCCGGACCAGTGCGGCGGCCTCCGCCATCGCCGGCCGGCGGGCACCCAGCGGATCGGCCGGCCACTCGGCCCGCAGCACCATCTCCGTGGTCGGGTTGACCGCGTCCCCCGCCGGCTCCGGCGCCCACTCGTCGACCACGCCGTCACCGGCCCGGCAGCGCTCCTGGATCTCGTCGAGGAACACCGAGGGACCACGTGCCCTGCGCACCCCGTCCCCCCACCAGAAACCGGAACAGAGCAGCAGCCGCCGGGGCCGGGTGACGGCGACGTACGCCAGCCGCCGCTCCTCCCGCTCGTCGTGCTCCTGCCAGCTCCGCTGGAACTCGCCGAACGCCGCGTGCACCGCCCGCTGGTCCCGCACGCCGTCGAGATCGAGCCGGGGCAGCCCGTCGGCGTCGCCACGCAGCGGGAACGGCAGCACGCCGAGCCCGGCGAGATGGTGGTCGGAGGCGCGGACCTGGCCCGGCCACACCCCCCGGGTCAGCCCGGCCACCGAGACCACGTCCCACTCCAGCCCCTTGGCGGCGTGGGCGGTCAGGATCTGCACCGCCCCCTCGACCACCTCGACCTCACCGGGAGCCAGCCCGCGCTCCTCGTCCTCGGCCGCCGCGACGAACGCCAGGAAGCCGGGCAGCGCCGCGCCGTCGGTGTCGCTGGTGAACCGGGCCGCGACGTCGCCCAACGCGTCGAGATGGCCACGGGCCAGCCCGGCGTCACCGCCCCGGCCGGCACCGGCGCGTACGGCCACCTCGACGTCGAGCCCGATGGTCCGCTCGACGTCGGCGATCAGGTCGGGCAACGGCTGGTCGAGCCGCTGGCGCAGCAGGGCGAGTTCCCGGCCGTACGCCCGCAGCCGGGCATACCCCTCCGCCGAGTAGGTCTGCGCCGGCCCGAGGTCGGCCACCGCCTCGACCAGGGTCGCGTCGTCGAGGCGGTCGGTCACGATCTCCGGCTCGCCGTCGGCCCGGGAAAGCTCGCGGCGGGCGGCCGAGATCACCTTGGCCCGCCGGTGCAGCGCCACCAGGTCGCGCGGACCGATCCGCCAGCGGGCACCGGTGAGCAGCCGCAACAGGGCCGGGCCGTCGGTCGGATCGGCCAGCACCCGCAGCGTGCAGACGACGTCGCGTACCTCGGGGGTGTCCAGCAGGCCGCCGAGACCGACCACCTCGACCGGCAGGCCACGCGCGCGCAGCGCCGCCTCGATCGGCGGGATCTGGCTGCGCAGCCGCACCAGTACGGCGCTCGTCGGCCGGCGGTCGAGCGGAATGTGCTCGGGCAACGCGTCCGGCATCCCGGCCGCGCCCCGCCAGGCGGCCAGCATGCCGTCGGCGATCCAGGCCGCCTCGTCGACGTAGGTCTCGGTCAGCGCACAGTGGACGGTGCGGCCCGGCCGGCCCCGGGCGGTCCTGCCCACGATCGGCTCGTCGACCCGGAACGCGGGCGCCAGCTCGGCGACCCGGGCCCCGGCGACCCGCAGCGGGGCGGACAGCGAGTTGGCCACGCCGAGGATCTCGGGCCGGTTGCGCCAGCTCGTGGTCAGCGTCAACGTACGCGCCGGACGGCCGTCGGCGGTCGCGAAGTCACCGGGGAACCGGTCGAGGGTGCCCGCGCTCGCCCCCCGCCAACCGTAGATCGACTGGCACGGGTCGCCGACCGCGGTGACCGGATGACCACCGCCGAACAGCGACCGCAGCAGCACCACCTGGGCATGGCTGGTGTCCTGGTACTCGTCGAGCAGCACCACCCGGAACCGCTCCCGCTCGATCGCGCCGACCTCCGGGTGGTCGCGGGCGACCCGGGCGGCCCGCGCCATCTGGTCGCCGAAGTCCATCGCCTCGAAGTCCTGCTTGCGTTGCTCGTAGGCGCGGACCAGCGGAAGCAGGCGGAGCCGCAACTGCTGGACGGCCAGCGACCTGCGTACGTCGGCGTAGACCTTGCCCGGCGGATCCTGCACGTCGGCGAAGAAGCGCCCGGTCCAGGCGGCCAGCTCGTCCGGGGTGACCAGATGCTCGGCCAGCTCGCCGGCGAGCGCGAGTACGGCGTCGGTGACCGTGCTCGGCATCCTGTCCACATCGGACATGTCGCCGTCGTGGTTGCGGACCACCATGTCCACGATCTGCCAGCGGGACGCCTCGGTGAGCAGCCGCGTCGACGGCTCGTAGCCGGCCCGCAGCCCGTGCTCGCCGACCACCCGCGCCGCGTACGAGTGGTAGGTGGCCACCGTCGGCTCGCCGCCGAGCAGATCCCGGGCCGGATCCCGCCCCTCCCGGCCGAGCCGGCGGACCAACTGCCCCAACCTGGTACGCACCCGGTGGGCCAGCTCACCCGCGGCCTTCCGGGTGAAGGTGAGGCCGAGGATCTGCTCCGGCCGCACGTAGTCGTTGGCCACCAGCCAGACCACCCGGGCCGCCATCGTCTCCGTCTTGCCCGACCCCGCACCGGCGACGACCAGCAGCGGCTCGACCGGCGCGGCGATGATCTCCGACTGTTCCAGGGTCGGGGCGTGCCGCTGCCCGAGCAGCCGGGCCAGTTCGAGCGGGGTGTAACGGGGGCCGGCGTCGGGCGCCCGCCGGGGCGCCGGCGCCGCCGCGAACAACGAAGGCTGGGTCACGGCATCACCTCGCTCCGCTCGGCGCCACCGTGTATGAACCTGCGCCTGATGGCTCCCTCGCTCCGCTCGGTCACGGCCCCCTCGCTCCGCTCGGCACCACCGCGTACGAACCTGCGCCTGATGGCTCCCTCGCTCCGCTCGGTCACGGGTTGGTCTCCGGCTTGCGTGGGGTCGGGGGCTCGACCACCTGGCGGCCCTTGCCGGAGACCGGGCAGCTCGTCCGCACCGGGCAGACCCGGCACTTCGAGTTGGCCACCGCGGAGAACGTCGAGGCCGCCATCGTCTCGGCCGTACGGCGCACCATCGCCCGCGCCCAGCCGGCGTCCTCGGCCTCGCCGACCGCCTCCTGGCCCTGCTCCCGGGCATCCTTCGTGGACGTACCGAGCTGGACCAGGGCGGCTCCCCCGGCCTCGTCGCCGAACTCGGCGAACGCGCCCGCCTCGACCGCCGCCTGGTAGGCGCCGAGCTGCGGATGCTCGGCCAACTCGGCGGCGGTCACCGAGGTCGACTTGCCGGTCTTCAGGTCGATGACGACCAGCCGCCCGTCGGCGTCGACCTCCAGCCGGTCGACCCGGCCGGTCAGGTCCACCGGACGGGTCGGGTCGTCGAGGCGTACGGCGAACTCGTGCTCGATCGCCAGCAGCCGCCGGGGGTTGCCGGCGAGCCAGCGCAGCAGCTTGTCGACCATCGCCTCGGCACGGGTCAGCTCCGGGCCGGCCATCCACCGGGCGGCCAGGTCGATGGCGTCGAACCGGGCGGCGACGTACTCCAGGAGCTGCGCCCGGTCGGCGGTGGCGTCCTCGGCGAGCATCGCCGCGGCGTGCACCAGGTTGCCGACGCCCTGCGCGGCCCCGGCCGGCGCGCTTCCGCCGTGCTTCTCCAGCAGCCAGCGCAGGCTGCACCGCAGCGCACTCTCCATGGAGGACGGGGTGACCTTCACCGGTTCGCCCTCGTCGACGAGTGGCCGGTCGTCGGAGAGCGCGCGCAGCCCCCACCAGTCGTCCGGATGCGCGCCGCGCACGCCGGCGGCGGCGAGCCGGGCCAGTTCGGCGGCGGCGGCCCGCCGCCGGTCCGGCGCCGTCGAAGGATCGGTGACCGCGGTACGCAGCTCGGCGACCAGCGCCGCCAGGGTGAGCGCCCGGGGCGGCCGGCTGACCGGCAGCTCCACCGGATCGTCGTCCGCCCCGCCGGCACCGGCCCCGTCCGGCCCGTCGCCGGGCAGCCCGTCGCCGTCCGGCCCGGGTCCGCCCGCACCGTCCCCGCCCGGCCCCGGCCCGCCCGGACCGTCCCCGGCCGCGCCGGACCCGGCCGACCCGTCGTCGTCCGGCCCGTCGCCACGCGGGCCGGCACCGCCAGAACCGTCGCCGGTCGGCGGGTCCACGGTGCCGGCGCCCAGCTCGTAGAGGAAACGGCTCGGCTGTTCCTCGTAGTCCGCGCCGCCGCCGGCCCCGGCGGAGGCGACCGCGGTGACCAGCAGCCGCCGCCGGGCCCGGGTCGCCGCGACGTGGAAGAGGCGGCGCTCCTCGGCGAGCATGGCCGCCGACTGCCCGGCCATCGCGGCCGCGGTGCCGGCTCCGGCGGCCCGGCCGGCGAGCACGTCGACCAGCCGCTCCGAGCCGAGCAGGCTGCCGCGCAACCGCAGGTCGGGCCAGACCCCCTCCTGCACCCCGGCGACGACCACGAGGTCCCACTCCAGTCCCTTGGCCGCGTGGGCGGTCAGCAGGCGTACGGCCTCGCCGCGGTCGGCGCTCGGGGCGAGCGTGTCGGCCGGCAGCTGCTGGCCGAGCACGTGGTCGAGGAAGACCTCGATGCGGGCCCCGGGCAGCCGGTCGACGAACCGGGCCGCGGTGTCGAACAGCACCACGACCGCGTCGAGGTCGCGGTCGGCGGCCGCGGCCCGCATCCGGGGTACGGTGTCCGGCTCGCCGGGCGTCACCGGGCCGCGCGAGGTGAGCCCGTGCCACCGCTCGGCGAGCCCGGTGGCCCGCCACACCGCCCACAGCACGTCCTCGGCGGTCGCCCCGGGTGCGGCGGCGGCCTCGCGCGCGGTGCCGAGCAGGGCGGCGACCGTCTGTGCCGGCGCCGCCCAGCGGCGCTCGACCGCGACCAGCTCGGTCGGGTCGCGCAGCGCCTCGACCAGCAGCTCGCCGGAGGGCCGCCGGTCGCCGGCGGCCAGCGCGAGGGCCCGCAGCCCCTGGCGCAGCCGCCGCTCGGCGAGCGGGTCCGCGCCGCCCAGCGGCGAGTGCAGCAGCGCCACCGCCGCCTCCTCGTCGAGCCGGTCCGGTTCCAGCGCGCAGCGCAGCAACAGCAGCAGCGGGGCCACCGCCGGTTGCAGGTGCAGCGGCAGGTCCTCGGAGTGCACGACGGTGGGAACGGCGGCGGCGTGCAGGGCCCGGTGGAGCGACGGCAGTTGGCGGGCGGTGGAGCGGACGATCACCGCCATCCGCGACCACGGCACGCCGTCGACCAGGTGTGCCTCGCGCAGCGCGTGGGCGACGTACGTCGACTCGCTGGTCGCGGACCGGAAGGTGCGCACCTCGACCGAGCCGGGCGGGATGCCGGGCAGCGGGCGCAGCTCCCGGTGGCCGGCGGGGCCGCGCAGCCGGCGGGCGAGCCGGTTGGTGGCGGCGAGCAGCCGGCCACCGGCCCGGTAGGAGGTGTGCAGGGTGACCGTGGCGGCGGGGGCGCCGGACACGGTGCGGAACCGCTGCGGAAACGTGGCCACGATGGTCGGGTCGGCGCCCCGGAACGAGTACGTCGACGAGTCGGGGTCGGCGAAGGCCACCAGCGACCGGCCGCCGTCGGCGATCCTCGCCAGCAGCTCGACCTGGGCCGGGTCGGTGTCGGCCAGCTCGTCGACGTAGACGTGGGCGAGCCGGCGGCGTTCCGCGGCGAGCAGTTCGGGATCGTCGGCGAGCAGGCCGGTGGCGGCCCGGACCAGTTCGGCGGGGTCGTAGGCGACCGAACCGCGGGTGGTCGCGTCGCGCAGGGCCAGCACGGCGACGTATTCGCGCAGGAACCGGGCGGCCGCCGGCCAGTCGGCGCGGTCGAGCTGCTCGCCCAGGCGGGCCAGTTGCGCCGGCCCGACGCCGCGCTCCGCCGCCCGCATCAGCAGGTCGCGCAACTGCCCGGCGAAGGCCCGGGTGCGCAGCGCCGGCCGCAGGTCCAGCGGCCAGCCGTACGGATCGTCGCCGTCCTCGTCGGGGCCGACCACGTCGAGCAGTTCCCGGATGATCAGGTCCTGCTCCGGGCCGGTCAGCAGCCGGGGCGACGGTTCGCCCCGGCTGGCGGCGGCCCGGCGCAGCAGCCCGAACGCGTACGCGGGAAAGGTGCGGACGAGGGGTTCGTGCACCACCCGGCCGGCGGCACCGACGATGCGGGCCTCGATCCGGTGCCGCAGCGCGGTGGCGGTCCGCCGGCCGAAGGTGAGCACCAGGACGCGTTCCGGGTCGGTGCCCTCCGCGACCCGGGCGGCGACCGCCTCGACCAGGGTGCTGGTCTTGCCGGTGCCCGGCCCGCCGACCACCAGCAGCGGCCCGTCGACGTGGGCGACGGCCGTCTCGTGGCCGGGGTCACGGACAGTCGCCGGCGCGGCCTCGGCCGGCCGACGGACCAGCCGGTACGCCTGCATCCGCTCATCTCACCATGACGCACCGACACCACGACGGCCCAGGACCCGTGGCGCGGCGGGCCGCCGGCCGGCTCAGCCGAGACGCTCCTCGATGGCGTCGAGGGCGGCGGGCACCGAGTCGACGACGAGCAGCAGGTCGATCGCGGCCTCCTTGGCGAACCGCAGGTCCGGCAGGCCGGCCAGCCAGTCGACCAGTCCGGCGTAGAAGCCGTCGGAGTCGACCAGGACGATCGGCTTGCGGTGCATGGCCAGGGTCGCGGTGGTCCACACCTCGAAGAGTTCGTCGAGTGTGCCGAGGCCGCCGGGCAGGGTCAGGAACGCGTCCGATTTGTCGATCATGACGGTCTTGCGGCTCGCCATGTCGGCCGTGATCACCAGCTCGTCGGAGTGCGTGTCGGCGACCTCCAGGTCGACCAGCGCCTGCGGGATCACCCCGACCGTACGGCCACCGCCGGCCCGGGCGCCGTCGGCGACCGCGCCCATCATGCCGACACAGCCGCCGCCGGAGACCAGCGTGTGCCCCCGGCGGGCGATCTCCCGCCCGGCCTGGTCGGCCAGGTCGAGGAAACGGCGGTCCAGGGTGCGCGACGAGGCGCAGAAGACGCAGATGGCGGCCATGGTCAGCGGCCCGCCGGGCGCTCGGTCGCCGACGGCTGCCCCGCCGACCCCCGCTCGACCGCCTCGGCAATCGCCTTCGCCTCGGCCCGCGCCGCCTCGACCTGGGCGGCCGCGGTCTCCTGGATCGCCTCCTGCTCGGCGGCGAGCGCCGCGTCGGCGTCGACGATGTGCCGTACGGCCGTCGCCACGTCGTCGGTCACGCAGATCAGGTCGAGGTCGGCCGGCCCGATCTTGCCGTCGGCGGCCAGCGTGTCGCGCAGCCAGTCCAGCAGCCCCCGCCAGTACGCCTCGCCCATCAGCACGACCGGGAAGCGGGTCACCTTGCCGGTCTGCACCAGGGTGAGCGCCTCGAACATCTCGTCGAGGGTGCCGAACCCGCCCGGCAGGACCACGAACGCCTGCGCGTACTTGACGAACATGGTCTTGCGGGCGAAGAAGTAGCGGAAGTTGATGCCCAGGTCGACCCACTCGTTGATGCCCTGCTCGAACGGCAGCTCGATGCCGAGCCCGACCGACTGGCCGCCGGCCTCGGTCGCGCCCCGGTTGGCCGCCGCCATCACGCCCGGCCCGCCGCCGGTGATGACCGCGTAGCCGGCCTGCGCCAGGGCCGCGCCGAGCCGCTCCGCGAGCTGGCACTCGGGGCTGTCGGGCTTGCTGCGGGCCGAGCCGAAGACGCTGACCGCGGGCGGCAGGTCGGCGAGGCTGTCGAAGCCCTCGACGAACTCCGACAGGATGCGCAGCGCCCGCCAGGCGTCCCGGGTCTTCCAGTCGCCCCGGCCACGTGAGTCGAGCAGCCCCTGGTCGGCGGTGGCCCGCGGGATCGCGTCACGGCGCAGGGTCACCGGGCCCCGGTGCCACTCCGGCCCGCCGGGAAGGATTCGCTCGCTCATGCCGTCCACTCGCTCCGCTCGCGGCCGCCATGAGCCGACCTGGGCCAACCGATTCGCTCGCTCCGCTCGCTCATGACGCCCACGGTAGTTGGCGGCGCCGGGCGGCATGAACGCGCCCACCAGCGGTGGAGAGAAAAAGATCCGCACCGGGTGCAACCAAATCGGTGGTGGCGGCGTCTCTTATTCCACATACTGCGTATGCGCGGCGCCCCGGCACCGCCGCCGGGGCCTTCGGGGGGAGGAACGCCATGAGCGAATACCGCACGCAGGGCGAGCGCGGCGTACCGGACGGGGTGTCTCCATGACCCGGTCGGAGATCATCCGGCAGCGCCGGGAGATGCAGCGCCGAATCCGTGAGGTGGTGGCCCAGCGCCGGGTGGAGGTCGCCCGGCCGCCGCGCCGGACCGACGGCGCCGACGATCCGGAGCCCGGCCCGGCCACGACCTGACCGGGCGCCGGCGCGGGCCGGCCGCCGGCCGGTGTTCAGGCCAGCCAGCGGCGCAGCGTGGCGGCTCCCTCGCGGATCAGACCGATCTCGACGTGCTCGTCGGGTGCGTGGGCCACGTTCGGGTCGCCCGGGCCGAAGTTGAGCGCCGGGATGCCCAGCGCCGCGAACCGGGCCACGTCGGTCCAGCCGAGCTTGCCGACCGGGGCCGCGCCGACCGCGGCCAGGAACTCCACCGCCGGGGCGGCGGTGAGACCGGGCAGCGCGCCGGCCGCCGAGTCGGTCAGCGTCACCTCGAAACCGTCGAAGACCTCCTGTACGTGCGCGTGCGCCTCGTCGGGCGTCCGGTCGGGGGCGAACCGGTAGTTGACCTCGACCTCGCACAGGTCCGGCACCACGTTGCCGGCCACACCGCCGTGGATGCGGACCGCGTTGAGCCCTTCGCGGTAGGTGCAGCCGTCGATCTCGACGGTGCGGGCCTCGTAGGCGGCCAGCCGGTCGAGCACCGCCCCGGCGGCGTGGATCGCGTTGACCCCCTTCCAGGAGCGGGCCGAGTGGGCCCGCCGGCCGCGGGTCCGTACGGTCGCCCGCATGGTGCCCTGGCAGCCGGCCTCCACCACCCCGTACGTCGGTTCGAGCAGCACCGCGAAGTCCGCCTCCAGCCAGTGCGGGTACGCCTGCGCGACGAGGTTGAGCCCGTTGTAGCGGGACTCGATCTCCTCGGCCTCGTAGAAGAAGTAGGTCACGTCGTAGCGCGGCTCGGGCAGGGTGACGGCCAGGTTGAGCGCGAACGCGACCCCGGACTTCATGTCGCTGGTCCCGCAGCCGTAGATCCGGTCGCCCTCGACCGTGGACGGGAAGTTGTCGTTGAGCGGCACGGTGTCGAGGTGGCCGGCCAGCACGACCCGCTGCGCCCGGCCCAGGTCCGTACGCGCCATCAGCGTGTTCCCGTGCCGGTGGGTGGTCAGGTGGGGCAGCGACCGCAGCACCTCCTCGACCCGGTCGGCGATCTCCTTCTCGTCGAGCGAGACGGACTCGATGTCGACCAGGGCGCGGGTCAGCGCGACCGGGTCGGCCAGTACCTCGGGGGTCAGCGGGTTCACCATGCCCCGCACGGTACCTTCGAGGCCGTGACGAACACGCAGCCCGCCTGGGGCATCGGCCTGGCCACGACCACCGCCGACGGACAGGTGCTCGACACCTGGTATCCGGCCGGCCTACTCGGGCTCGGCGCCCGGCCGGCAGACACCGACGAGAGCCGGCTCGCCGGCGCGACCGGCGACCGGGCGCTGCCCGGCCTGCGTACGGTCGTGGTGGTCACCGAGATCGGCTCACTGGCCGACCCGATCAAGGACGCCGCCGACGCTTACCTGCGGTTGCACCTGCTCTCGCACCGCCTGGTGCGGCCGAACGAACTGAACCTGGACGGCATCTTCGGGGCGCTGGCCAACGTCGCCTGGACGTCGGCCGGGCCGTGCCCGCCGGACCGGGTCGACGAACTGCGGCTGGTCGAGCGGGCCGCCGGCCGCCACCTGGCCGTGTACGGGGTGGACAAGTTCCCCCGGATGACCGACTACGTGGTGCCGTCCGGGGTGCGGATCGCCGACGCCGACCGGGTGCGGCTCGGCGCCCACCTGGCGTCCGGCACGACGGTGATGCATGAGGGCTTCTGCAACTTCAACGCCGGCACGCTGGGCGCCTCGATGGTCGAGGGCCGGATCGTGGCCGGGGTGGTCGTCGGTGACGGCTCCGACATCGGCGGCGGCGCCTCGATCATGGGCACGCTGTCCGGCGGTGGCAAGGACCGGGTCAGCATCGGCGAGCGCAGCCTGATCGGCGCGAACGCCGGCGTCGGGATCTCGCTCGGCGACGACTGCGTGGTCGAGGCCGGCTGCTACATCACCGCGGCCTCGAAGCTGCTCCTGCCCGACGGCCGGGTGGTCAAGGCCCGCGAGCTGTCCGGTGTGGACGGTCTGCTGTTCTGGCGCAACTCGGTCACCGGCGCGCTGGAGGCGAAGCCGCGCACCGGCACCGGCATCGAGCTCAACGCCGCGCTGCACGCCAACGACTGAGCCGCCGGGCCGGCGACGAACGGGCCGGCGGAGCGACGAACGGGATCAGGGGTCGGCCCCCGCCCCGCCGAGGCAGTGGCGGGACGGGGGCCGACGGCTTTCGCTCACTCCGGCGACTTGACGCTGCCGGTCGCGGCCGGTGAGAAGCGGCCGTCCTGCACGGTGTTCACGATGACGTTGAAGAACGTGTTCGCCGGCAGGCCGGTGGCGTCGAAGTACACCCGCCCGCTGCCCGGGTTGGCCGCCACGGAGAAGTCGCGGCGTTCCGGGATCCGCTCCGGCGGGCCGGACGCCTTGTAGACGGTGCGGATCCAGTTGACGCTGACCTGGTAGCGCTGCTCGTTCCAGGAGTTGTCGAGCCAGCTCATCCGGACCGTGCTCTGGGTGTAGTGGGTCGACGCCGACAGGGTCAGGTCGGTCGGCGCGGGCGGCTCGACCTTGTAGGTGTGGCAGCCGAGGAGGCGGTCCGCCGCGACCGGCGTCGTCCAGTCGCGGTAGTTCTCGACGTAGGCGCAGAACTCGTGCGTGCCATACGTGCCGGGGATCGGGACCGTGGTCGAGAAGCCGACCCAGCCGCCCCGGCCGGCGTGGTACTGGTCGGCGTAGAACAGGCCGTAGTCGTAGTTGTACGCCCGGATCCGGACCCGTACCGGGCCGCCGTTGGCGTCCGACGCCCAGCCGGACACGCGCAGTTGCGCGCCGCCGAGGTACTGGTACGACTCCAGCGCCCCGACCGGACTCTTGTCCGACGGCGGCGGGGGTGGAGGTGGCGGGTCGCCGGGATCCTCGTTGCAGATGGGCGGCGGGTTCGGCCGGTCGCAGTAGGGCGCCGCGTTGGCCGGGACCGCGGGCAGGACGACGGCGGTGGCGGCGGCCAGCAGGCCCACGACGAAGGCACGGGTACGTCTCATCGGATCATTACGGCACCCGCCGTTGGGAATCAGGTGGCAATCGACTGGAACCCGACCGCCCCGCCGTCCCCGGCCAGCGCCTCTAGCAGTGCGATCAGGCTTCCCGGGCAGAGCTGGGCAAACTGGTGCACATCATGTAAATAACCCAGCATCCGCCGTAGGGCGTTCCCACTCCCGGGCATGATGGGCCTGCCCCCCTAACCACCAGGGAAGGCTGTCCGTGCCAGGTCACCGGTTGCTCGCCACCGCACTACTGATGCTGGTGCTGCCGTTGGCCGCCTGCGGCGCCGGTCGCCCCGCCACCGGCACGGCCGGCCCGACCCCCGGATACATCCTGGAGATCCCGCTGACCGTCGCGCCGGGGACCGCCTGGATGGGGGGTGAGCCCTTCACCCTCGCGTCGGAGATCACCGTCGCCACCGGCGAACCGGTGGTCGTCCTGCCCGGAACGGCGGGGGCGGGCCACACCACCGCCGTACGCTTCGCGGTCACCATAACCAACCGCCGGCCGGAACCGCTCGACGTGTCGGACGCGGTCGTACGCGCGAACGTCGGCGCGGCCCGCACCCCGGCGACCCTGGCCGACGGCGCCGGCCCGGGCTTCCGGGGCGTCGTCGAGCCGGGCCGGCAGCAGACGGTCGACCTGACGTTCAGCGTCCCGACCGGCGACCTGTCACTCATCGAGGTCCGGGTGACCCCGGCGGCCCGGATGGGGACGGCGCTCTTCCAGGGTTCGGTCGACTGACCGTCCCGACGGACTGTCGGCCAGCCGACAGCGACCCGACCATCACCATCTCGAGATTCGTCCGGTTGAGCCCGAAAAGAGACTACCGGCGGCTGCCGGCGACCGTCGCGCCGCGCCGACTCCCCCACGCGCCCACCGCCCGGCGCCGCACCCATCCGGAGGATCCACCGTGATCAGACTGTCCAAGCGCGGTGCCATCGTCATGCTCGCCTCGGTCGTCACCCTCGGCGTGGCCAGCGTCGCCTGGGCCGCGTGGTCGGTCACCGGCTCGGGTACGGCCACCGCCCGGGCCCAGTCCGTGCAGGCACTGACCGCCACCGCCGAGCCGGTGACCCAGCTCTACCCCGGCGCGGTCGCCGACGTACGGCTTCGGGTCACCAACCCCAACCGGTTCAAGGTCGCGGTGACCAGCCTGGCCCTCGGGCAGCTCACCACCGACAAGCCGGGCTGCACCGCCGACAACAGCGGCATCCTGCTCAAGCCGCAGACCCGGCCGGTGCTGGTCGACGCCCAGGCCCGACCGCAGGACGTCGTGCTGCCCGGCGCGATCCGGATGACCAACGAGTCCGCCGCCGCCTGCGCCGGCGCCACCTTCACCCTCGGCTTCACCTTCGCCGGCGTCAGCGCCGCCGAATGAGGCGCCTGCTCACCGCGTCTCCCGCCGTGGTGGCGATCGGAACCGGGGTGGCCGTGCTCGCCGGTGGCGCGACCGCCCTGGCCGCCTGGGTCGTGACCAGCGAACCGACCACGATGTCGACCACGGCGGTGACGCTCTCCCCCGGCAACCGGCCGGAGGTCGGCGCGGCCGGCGGCACGGTCACCGTGCGGTGGGCACCCAGCCAGATCGTCGCCGGGCACGACGTGTCGGGCTACCGGATCACCCGGTACGACCGCGCCGGCGGGGCACAGCCCGCCCGGGGCGTGTGCGAGGAGATCGTGACCGGCTCGAACTGCACCGACGCCGCCGTACCACCGGGCACCTGGACCTACACCGTGCGGCCGGTGCAGGCCAACTGGACCGGCCCGGAGAGCGAACGCAGCCACCCGGTCACCATCACCGCCCCCGGCCCGGCCGCCGGTGCGTCGCCCGCACCGGTCCCGGCGCCGTCCGGGCCGCCGGCACCGCCTTTGGCCCGCTACGGCACGGTACGCGTCGACGGGCGTGACGTGCCGGCGACCGGCCCGAACGCCCCGTCGTGGACCGTGGAGTGGCCGGCCAGCCCGGACGCGGCGACCACCCTGGTGGTGGTCTATCCCGGCCCGCCGGAGCCCGGCTCGGTCTTCGCCGGCTGGGACGGCCGGCCCCGGCCGGTCACCGTCGACACCGACCCGGCCGGCCCCACCCTGACCGTGTACGCCGCCGGCCGGGCCGACCGGCGTACCCCGGCGCTGGGGCCGTTCGCCGTCGGTGCCGCCGGGCGATCCACCACACCGGGCAGCTCCGCCGGCACCATCGAACTCTCCGGCGACCGGTATCTGATCACGCTCGGCGGCCCGGCGGCCACCGCCCGGCCGACCCCGCCGGCCCCGACCGGCAGCGCCACGCCGACCGCCCGGGCCACGCCGACGGTGCCGGCCCGACCCCCGGCACCGGTCCCGGACCTGCCGGCCACCCCGGTGCCGACCCGGGCGGACGGCCCCGACGACCGGCCCACGGAGGCGGCGCCGGTGCCGTCGGACCGCCCGACGGAGTCCGCCCCACGGTCACCCTGAGCGGTCGGGCAGCGTCGAGCGGGCCGGCGGTACGACCGCGGTCGGGCCGCTCAGCAGCGCCGTCGCCGCCGCCGCGGCCAGCGGCCGGGAGAAGAGATACCCCTGTCCGTACGGGCAGCCCAGATCGCCGAGCAGGTCGCGTTCGACCCGCGACTCGACGCCCTCGGCGATGACCTCGAGCCCGAGCGTGCCGGCGAGCCCGACGATCGCCTCCACCAGTGCCCGCTGCCGGGGCGAGCCGGAGATGGTCGAGGTGAAGGACCGGTCGATCTTCAGCACGTCGACCGGCATCCGCTGGAGATAGCTCAGCGACGAGAACCCGGTGCCGAAGTCGTCGATGGCGACCCGTACGCCGATCCGCCGCAGGGCGGCCAGTTCGGCCCAGGCCCGGTCGTCGTCGCGCAGCAGCGACGACTCGGTGATCTCCAGCATCACGCCGGACGGGTCGACCCCGGCGGCGGTGAGTGCCGCGCTCACCTTGTCGACGAAGGCCGGGGCCCGCAGCTGGTGCGCCGAGACGTTGACGCTGACGTACGGCGTGGCGCGCCCGGCGCGGACCTGCCGCCACCCGGCCACCGCCCGGACCGCCTCGTGCAGCACCCAGTCGCCGATCGCCTCGATGAGCCCGGTCTCCTCGGCGATGGCGACGAACTCCGCGGGCGGCACGAAGCCCAGCGTGGGGTGCCGCCACCGGACCAGTGCCTCGAAGCCGAGGATCGCACCGCTGCCCATCACCACGATCGGCTGGTAGTCGAGGGTGAACGTACGCTCGCTGACCGCCCGGGCGAGCGCGGCCCGCAGTTCGAGCCGTTCGACGATCGCGGTGTGTACGGATGCCTCGTACCGGCGCCACCGGCGCTTGCCGTCGCCCTTGGCCACGAAGAGCGCGAGGTCGGCGTGCCGGAGCAGTTCGCCGGCGTCGGCGGCGTCGGCCGTGGTCGCGATACCGATGCTCACCGAGCCCCGGACCTCCGCGCCGTCGATGGTGAACGGTTCGGCGAGCGCCGCGATCACCTGCTCCGCGACCAGTTCCGCCTCGGCCGGGCTGCCCAGGTCGTCGACGAGGGCGGCGAACTCGTCGCCGCCGTTGCGGGCCACCGTGCCGAGCCCGCCGACCGCCGTGGTCAACCTCCGGGCGACGGCGATCAGCAGCTCGTCGCCGGCGGTGTGGCCGAGGGTCTCGTTGACGGCGGTGAGATCGTCGAAGTCGATGATCAGGGCGGCGACGATCCGCCCGGTCTCGCTGGCCCGCCCCACCGCCTCGCTGACCCGGTCGTGGAAGAGCGTGCGGTTGGCCAGCCCGGTCAGGGCGTCGTGGCGGGTGCCGTGGGTCAGCTCGTGTTCGAGCCGGCGCCGGTCGGTGACGTCGCGCAGGGTGATGACCAGTCCCCGTACGGTCCGGTCCCGGCGCAGGTCGCGATAGCTCGCCTCGACCTGGACCGGGGTGTCGTCCGGCCGGACCAGCCGCCAGTCGGCCCACTGCCCCGGCCGCCCGCCGGACGCCCGCGCCTGGGCCAGCAGCTCGGTGACCGGCACCCCGGTCTCCGCCGCGACGATCTCACCGAGCGGGGTGCCGGGCGCCGGTTCGACCCCCAGGACGGTGGCGACCGCCGGGCTGGCGTAGCGCAGCCGGTGGTCGTCGTCGACGATCAGGATGACGTCGGTCGTGGTCTGCACGATGGTCCGGAAGTACGCCTCGCTGTTGCGCCGGTTGATCTCCTCGCTGAGGCTGATCCGTTGCAGCGCCAGGGCGGCCTGGGCGGCCAGTGCCTCCAGCGCGTCGCGCAGGGTGACCAGCACCTCGGCCTCGGCGGCGACGAGCAGGGCACCGACCCGGGGAATCCCGGCGGCGCCCTCGTCGAGGACCATCGGGCACAGCAGCGTCTGCTCGTAGTCGCGCAACTGGTTGGCCAGGCCCGGGTGCAGGGTGCCGGTACGCAGCACCCGGGTGCGGCGCAGCGCCGCCGCCCCGGACATCGGGTAGGGCTGCGGCGCCCCGTGCCCCCACACGCTGAACGCGGCGGCGGGCACCCCGTCGGAACGGTTGACGGAGAAGACCATGCGGTGCGTCGCGCCGCGCGGCATCAGGCGGGCGACCGTCGTCCGGACCGCCTCGGCCACCTCGTCGGCGCCGGCGGCGGACACCAGGGCGGCACCGGCGACCCGCAGCCCCCGCTCCCGGCCGACGGCGCTGCGGTGTGCGTCGGCGACGTCGGCGAAGCGGCTGAGTACGAGCACGAACATCACCCCGGACACCACCGAGATGACGACGTCGTCGTGCGGCTGCCCGGCCAGCGCCCGCAGGAGCAGCACCGCCGGCCCGACCAGCGCGAGCGTTCCGAGCAGGACGAGCCAGAGCCGGCTGATCTGCGCGGCCCGGGGCTGGGCCGGCTCGGTGAGCGCGGTCATCGACGGGTGCAGCGCGGCCGCGCTCCACGCGGTGTAGAAGACCAACCAGCCGATCTCACCCGGGTTGCCGTCCGGCCAGCCACCGTCGCGCAACGCGAGCACGTAGAGCACATCGGACACCAGCAGCCCGGTGGCCCCGATCAGCAGCAGCCGCACCGCCGTGTTGCGCCGGGCGATGAACGCCAACCGGACCGTGGTGGCGAAGACCAGCAGGGCGCCGAAGATGTACGCCGCGGCCGCCGACCGGTCGACGGCCCGCGTCCCGCCGTTGAACAGCGGGCCGATCACGAACACCCAGCCGAGGAAGATCGCGGCGGTGGTGAAGATCAGCAGGTCGAGGAAGCGGGCCCGGTCGCGCATCGTCGAACTGATCCGGGTCAGGCCGAGCAGCCCGGTGGCCAGCAGCGGAAACATCGCCAGGTAGAAGATGTCGGCGAGCACCGACGCCGAGCCCCGCGAGTCGGCGGTGAGGCTGTAGCTCATGTCGCCGGCGGCGAAGACGGCCAGCCCGGCCCCGATCAGATACCAGGCGTAGCGCCGGCGCGGGCGGTGCCGGCGCACCCCGAGCAGGACCGCGGCGAGGCTGGCCAGCCCGACCAGGGCCCAGGCGACCGGACGCAGCGGGGGTACGGCGAACACGGCGACGCCGAGCACCGCCATGACCGAGCAATAGCCGACGACGGCCTTCCGCGTGGACACGCGCCTCCCCTGCCGGCACCGGAATCGTCACAGTGGACACGGCGTGGACGCGTCCGCCGCTTTGGTTTACCAGCCCGGCCCACGCTCCGCCATCACCCCGCCGGACACTGATTGTGACCGATATCTGGCAGATCATCGATCCACGGAGGACCCCGGCCTGAGCACCAGGTCGGCCCGACCGGCGGTGGCGGCGATCCGTTCCGCGTTCACCTGGTCGGGCCCGTACGCGCGGGCGGTGGCTTCGGCGAGGTCACGGCCGTACCGCACGTGCCGCTCGGTCAGCCGGCGCAGCCGTACGTCCTCGCCGGGATCGAGGAACCACACCTCGTCGAGCAGCGGCCGTACGCCGTCCCACGGGTGCTCGGGCACGAGCAGGTAGTTGCCCTCGGTGACGACCAGCCGTACCGACGGCGGCACCGGGACGGCCCCGGCGACGGGCTCCTCGATCTCGCGGCGGAACTCCGGCGCGTAGACCGTGGCGTCGTCGGGAAACCGCAGCCGACGTAGCAGTGCGACATAACCCGCGCCGTCGAAGGTGTCGATCGCGCCCTTGCGGGCCTGCCGGCCGAGCCGGTGCAGTTCGGCCCCGGCGAGATGGAAACCGTCCATCGGCACCAGAGCGGCCATGTCTCCCAGGGCGGCGACGATCCCGGCGGCCAGGGTGGACTTGCCGGCGCCGGGCGCACCGGCGATGCCGAGCAGCTGGCGTGGGCCCGCGTCGGCGAGGGCACGGGCGCGGGCGATCAGGCTGGGATCGGTCACCGGCCGACTATCCCACCCGGCCACCGCCGTCGGCGCGGGCCGCCGCGCCGGGTCAGTCGGCCAGCACCGTCGGTTCGCTGATCGAGAACCTGGCCTCCACACTGGCCTGCACCGTCTGCACCTGCGGGTCGAGGTCGAGTTCGGGTGCCCCGCCCTTCCCCATCGCGTCGAGATGGAACGCGGCCCGGGTCATCATCGGCTGGTTGGTCATGCCGGTGTCGGCGAGTTCGAGCAGGGCGGTGACCCGGGCACCGAGCGCCCCGGCGTACTCCCGCGCCCGGGCGAGCGCCTCGTCGATCGCCGCCCGGCGGGCGTCGCGGTAGGCCGGGCTGGTCGGGCGCAGCTCCCACCAGGGGCCGGCGACACTGGTCTGCTCCTGATCGGCGAGACGCAACATCAGTTCGCCGAGAACGGTGAAGTCGGTGACGGTCACCGTGGTGGTGACCGAGCCCTGGTAGGCGACCACCCGCTCGCCGGAGCGCTTCAGCTCCGGGCGCACCTGCAGGGTGCCGGTCTCCCGGCGTTCGATCGCGTCGCCGTAGCCGTCGATCAGGGCGCGGACCGCGGCGGCCCGCTCGCCGAGCCGGGTCAGGGTCGCCTGCCGGTCACGGTCCCGGGCCGCCACCGTCACCGCGAACCGGGCCACCTCCGGTGGGACCTCCCGGGTCGCCTCGCCGCGTACCGCCAGAACCGGACCATCGACCATGACCTCAGCCTAGCCACCCGGGGCGGCGGGCGCCGGGAAGGTCAGCGGGCGAGCCGCTCGACCGCCGCGGCGACCCGCTCGTCGGTGGCCGTCAGCGCGACCCGGACGTGCCGCTCCCCCGCCGGGCCGTAGAACGCGCCCGGCGCGGCCAGGATGCCCCGCTCGGCCAGCCAGGTGACCGTCGCCCAGCACTCCTCACCCCGGGTCGCCCAGAGGTAGAGCCCGGCCTCGGAATGCGACAGCTCGAAACCGGCACCGGTGAGCGCGGCCCGCAGCAGTTCACGCCGGGCGGCGTAGCGCCCGCGCTGTTCCTGGACGTGCGTCTCGTCGTCGAGCGCGGCGATCATGGCCGCCTGCACCGGTGCCGGCATGATCATTCCGGCGTGCTTGCGTACGGCCAGCAGCTCGGCGACCAGGGCCGGGTCACCGCCCAGGAAGCCGGCCCGGTAGCCGGCCAGGTTGGAGCGCTTGGACAGCGAGTGGACGGCCAGGAGCCCGTCGTACGAGCCGTCGCAGACCCGCGGATCGAGGATCGAGACCGGCTCGTCCTCCCAGCCCAGCGACAGGTAGCACTCGTCGCTGGCGACGACCGCGCCGCGCTCCCGCGCCCAGTCGACGACCTTGCGCAGGTGGGCCGCGGGCAGCACCCGGCCGGTCGGGTTGGACGGCGAGTTGACCCAGACGAGGCGCACCCGCGGCGTCGGGCCGAGCGCGGTCAGCGAGTCGGTACGCACCACGGTCGCCCCGGCCAGCCGCGCCCCGACCTCGTACGTCGGGTAGCCGACCTGCGGCAGGACGACGACGTCACCGGCGCGTACGCCGAGCAGGGTGGGCAGCCACGCGACCAGTTCCTTGGACCCGATCAGCGGCAGCACACCCAGCCCGTCGGCGGCGGCACCACAGGACCGGCCGAGCCACCGGGTGATCGCCGCCCGCAGTGCCGGCGTGCCGGCGGTGAGCGGGTAGCCCGGCGCGTCCGAGGCCGCGTCGAGGGCAGCCCGGATCAGCGCCGGAACCGGGTCGACGGGCGTGCCGATCGACAGGTCGACGATGCCGTCCGGGTGCCCGGCGGCGAGCCGCTTGGCCGGCTCGAGCAGATCCCACGGGAAGTCGGGCAGCCCCGCCGAGACGGCGGTGACCGGTGGGCCCGCCGCCGGTGTGTCGGCCGGCACGCCGCTCAGTGGCCCTCGCCGCGAGGCGGCTGCGCCGCGACGAACGTCGCGTCCTTCTCCACCTTGCCGACCTTCGACGCACCACCGGGCGAGCCGAGGTCCTCGAAGAACTCGTAGTTGGCGGTGGTGTAGTCCTTCCAGTTCTCCGGGACGTCGTCCTCGTAGAAGATCGCCTCGACCGGGCAGACCGGCTCGCACGCCCCGCAGTCGACACACTCGTCGGGGTGGATGTAGAGCATCCGGTTGCCCTCGTAGATGCAGTCGACCGGGCACTCCTCGATGCACGCCTTGTCGAGCACATCCACGCACGGCTCGGCGATGATGTACGTCACGGGTCATCTCCTCCGCAAGCTACGCCGCGATCATCCGCGGCGGTAAGAGCCTAGTATCTCGCCGGGGAGGGGGTCGATCGTGCTCAGGCAGCAGGATGTGGGACATCGGGTCGTGGTCCGGCGAATTGTCGGGGTCCGAAACGATAGAGCCCTGTATTCCGACGCGCTCGGCGAACTCGTCGATCTCACCGAGACGCATCTCACCATCGCCACCTCCACTGGCCCGCTGAGCGTACCGCTGACCGAGGTGCACCGGGCCAAGCGCGTACCCGCCTCGCGGCGCCCGACCGCCGCGGACGTCGTGGCCCTCGAACTCGCGGCCAACGAGGCGTGGCCGGCACCGGATCAGGACCGGCTCGGCGACTGGCTGCTACGCAGCGCGCAGGGCTGGACCGGGCGGGGCAACTCGGCGCTGCCGGTCGGCGACCCCGACCGGCCCCTGGACGCGGCCGTCGACGCCGTCCAGGACTGGTACGCCACCCGTGGCCAGCCCGCGATGATCAACGTGCCGCTCCCGCTGGCCGGACCGGTCGGCGTGGCGCTCGACGAGCGGGGCTGGGACGCGCGGCCGTTGACGCTGGTCCGCACCACCGGCCTGACCGACCTGCTGGCGGTCCTGCCGCCCCGCGACGACCTGCCGGAAGCACGGCTGGAGCCGGCACCGTCCGCGGACTGGCTGGCCGTCGCCGCCGGCCGCAAGGGTGGTCTGCCGGACGCCGCGCACCACCTGCTGACCGCTGTCGACCGGGTCTGTTTCGTCCACCTGCACGACGACGGCGAACTGGCCGGCACCGCCCGCGGCACGATCACCGGCGGCGGACGCTGGCTGGGCATCGGGCTGGTCGAGGTGGTTTCCACCGCCCGTCGGCGCGGCCTGGCCGCACACATGATCGGGGCGCTCGCCCGGTGGGCGGCCGGGGCGGGGGCGACCGACGCCTTCCTGCAGGTCGAGGAGCGCAACACGCCGGCGGTCACGCTCTACGGGCGGCTCGGCTTCACCACCCACCACACGTATCTGACCCGCGTAGCGCCGTGACGACCGGCGCGGGTCAGCGCCGGACGACCCGCCGGGGCTTGGCCAGCTTGGCCTCGCTGTACTGCTGCAGCGACCGGGAGCGGTAGTCGCGACCGAGCGCGATCAGCACGAGGTAGCCGACCACGGTGCCGCCGAAGGTGAACGCGGCGTAGAGCCAGATCTGCGAGAAGAACGAGCCGGCCCCGTTGGCGAACGGGTACGAGCCGCTGACGAACGGACCGACGAAGACCGTCAGAAGCATGGCGACGAGCACCGCGCCGGCCACGTCGGCGGCCCACCTCGACAGCGGGTGCCGCTGCCCCCAGAGGAACGCGAGCACCGCCAGGATCACCGCGATGACGGCGAACATGCCGAGCGAGACCCGGTCCTCGACCTCGGGATTGGCGTCGAACCCGAACCGGGTGACCAACCGGGCGACGACGTTCACCAGGAACAGCGCCCCTGCGAGCACCCCGATCGGCACCCAACGGTCCTTCATTGCACGCCCTCCCGACATCCAGGTGAACTTCCCGCTAGAACTCTTACCGTTCCCGTGGATGATCCGCCAGGTGGTACGGATAACCGCTTGGACACCATTGGTGGCCGGCGGCGGGTGGCGCGGTCAGCGCGCCGGCGACAGGATCAACCGGAAGCCCATGATGGCAAACGCCATCGAGCCGGTGACGATGGTCGCCAGCCCCACCCAGTTGTCGCCGGTCAGCAGCAGGTCGCCCTCGTCGGTGCGGCCGGCCGCCACGACCATGATCGCGAACCAGGTGAGGGCCGGCAGGGCGACCGCCCACCGCTTGCCGACCGCGCGGTAGGCGAACCAGCTCAGGGCCAGGTTGGCGACGAGTGCGATCAGCGCGGACACCCCGATCAGGTGACCACCGACGCGCACGGTCGCGAAGAGCAGTTCGAGCACGGCGGTCAGCAGGGCCGCCACCACGGCGAGGACGCCACCCACCACCCGCAGGGCGAGGTCGACCGCCGCGGCGTACGCCGGGGGCTTTTCCGGTTCGGGCGGCTGAGCCCCGGACGGCGCCTCGGGTGTCATCAGCGGTGCCGGGCCGGGGCCGGTCACCGTGCCCCGGCGCGCAGTGGCGCGCCGGCCTCGGCCGGGGGCGGTGTGCTGCCGGCCTGGGTCGGCGGGGTGACGTCGGCGGGATCCGGCAGCCCGGCGAACAGGTCGCTCTCCCAGCCGTGCGGCCCGCTGCCCGGCCCCTTCTCGCCGACCGCGAGCGTGTAGTACTCCACACCCATGAACTCGCTGCCGAAGTTGCCGGCGATCGAGTAGAGCCAGGAGGTGTCCGGGATCTGGGTCGCGTGGGCCCGCATCGCCGCCTCCTTCGCGGCGTGCCAGTCGGTGCCGTCGATCCGGGCCGCGATCTGCTCGTCGGGGGTGCCGAACGGGAAGCCGTCGACGTCGTCGATGCCGGCGAACGGGTTGTCGGTCGACGCCCCGAACGCGGCCAGGCCGGCCTCGAGCACGCTGCGCGGCATCGCCGTCCAGTAGATCTTGGCCGGGCCGAAGCCCTCGACCGTCGCGATCTCGGCCGCCCGCATCGCCACCCGGTGTGCCTGGATGTGGTCGGGGTGGCCGTAGAAGCCGTCGGGGTCGTAGGTGACCAGCACCTGCGGGCGGGTCTCCCGCATGATCTCGACCAGGTGCCCGGCGGCCTCGTCGAGATCGGCCCGCCAGAACGCGCGCGGGTTGTCGTTGGTGGGCAGCCCCATCATCCCGGAGTCGCGGTAGCGCCCGGCGCCGCCGAGGAACCGGTGGTCGGCGACCCCCAGGGCCCGGCACGCCGCGTCCAGTTCGGCGATCCGGTAGCCGCCGAGCTGGTCGGCCTCGGCGGCGGCGAGGCCGGCCAGCGCCGGCACGTGGATCTCGCCTTCTTCACCGAGCGTGCAGGTCACCAGGGTCACCTGGGCGCCACCCGCCGCATAGAGGGCCATCGTCGCCCCGGTCCCGATCGCCTCGTCGTCGGGGTGGGCGTGGACCAGCATCAGTCGTCGTGCCACCCGCGTCACTCTACGCGCCGTCCAGTCGCGGCCGGCCGCAGCGCCCGTACGCCGACCCGCGCGTCGACTGCCGCGACCGGCCCCACGGGCAAACACACGGGCCTACGATCCGGGTGTGGACTTTCCCGAGCTGGCGGCGCAGACCAGGCGGTTCACCAGCGGTGCGCCGCGGGCGGTGACCGCCGCCGGGGACGGCGCCCGGGTGCTCTTCCTGCGGTCCACCGGGCCGCGGGACCCGGCCGACGCCCTCTGGCGGCTCGACGTGGTGACGGCGACCGAGCACCTGGTCGCGGCCCCGGGCGTGCTGCTCGACGACGCGGCGACCGTCGAGGGCATCGCCGGCTACGCGACCGACCCGGCGGCGCGGGTCGCCGCGTTCGCGCTCGCCGGCCGCCTCTTCCGCGCCGACCTGGTCGACGGCGGGGTGGTCGAGGTCCCGGCGCCGGGGCCGGTGGCCGATCCCCGGCCCGACCCGACCGGCACCCGCATCGCCTACGTCACCGACGGCACGCTGCGGGTCGTCGGGCCGGACGGCGACGACACGCTGCTCGCCGGTGAGGACAACGGGACACGCTGGGGGGTGGCCGAGCAGGTCGCGGCGGCGGACTTCGGCCGCGACCGCGGCTACTGGTGGGCGCCGGACGGCCGGTCGATCCTCGCCGCCCGCGTCGACGACTCGCGCCTGGCCCGCTGGCACCGGCACGATCCGGCCCACCCCGACGAGCCGCCGCGGACGTACGTCCATCCGCAGGCCGGTGGCCCGAACGCCCAGGTCAGCCTGCACCTGCTCGACCTGGACGGCGGGTGGGTCGACGTGCACTGGGACCGGGAGACCTACCCCTACCTGGTCTCGGTGCACTGGGTCGAGGGCGGGCCGCTGATCACCGTGCTGCGCCGGTTGCAGCAGCACGGGCTGGTGCTCGCCGTGGATCCCCGCACCGGCGAGACGCAGGTGCACGCCGAACTCGCCGACCCGCGCTGGGTCGAGCCGGTCGCCGGCACCCCGGTGCACCTGCCCGACGGTCGGGTGCTGGTCGGCGGCGAGCTGGCCCACGACGGCTACGACGCGCGGTGCCTCTTCGCCGACGGCACCCTGCTGACCCCGCCGTCCCTCTACGTACGGCGGGTCGTCGGCCGGCTGTCCGGCGGCGGCGGGGCACCCGACCTGCTGGTCGAGGCGAGCGACGGCGAACCGAGCCAGCAGCACCTCTTCCGGGTGCGTACGACGGTCGGCGCGGGCGGGATCGAGATCCGCCGGCTGACCCCGGAGCCGGGCTGGCACGTCGGGGCGGTCGGCGGCACGACGGTGGTGGTCGGGGCAGGGTCGCTGGACCGGGCGGGCACCCGCTGGACGGTGTGGCACGACGACGTCGAGGTGACCGAGATCAGGTCGCTCGCCGCGTCCGCGCCGTACGCGCCGCGACCGGTCCTGGAACGGGTCACCGACCGGCGGCTGCCGGCGGCGGTGCTCTATCCGCGCAGCCACGTCGCCGGGCGGCGGCTGCCGGTGCTGGTCGACGTCAACGGCGCTCCGGGCCGGCAGGAGGTGCGGGCCGAGCGGTCGGCCTGGCTGGAGCGGCAGTGGTGGGCCGACGCCGGGTTCGCGGTGGTCACCGTCGACAACCGGGGTACGCCCGGCGTGGCTCCGTCGTTCGAGAAGGCGGTGCACCGGCGGCTGGCGGACGTGATGCTCACCGACCAGGTCGAGGGGCTGACCACGCTGGCCGGCAAGCATCCCGACCTGGACCTGGCGCGGGTGGCGATCCGCGGCTTCTCGTTCGGCGGCTGGCTCGCCGGTCTGGCGCTGCTACGCCGGCCGGACCTCTTCCGGTGCGGGATCGCCGGGACGCCGGTGACCGACTGGACCCTCCACGACACCGCCTACAGCGAGCGCTACCTGGGGCTGCCGGCCGACGCGACCGAGGTCTACGCCCACCACAGCCTGGTCGAGCTGGCCCAGGAACCGGTCGTGGTGCCCGACGACGCCCGCCCGCTGTTGCTGATCCACGGTCTCGCCGACCGGCACGTGGTGCCGGCGCACACGCTGCGCCTGTCGGCGGCGCTGCTGTCGACCGGGCGGCCGCACTCGGTGCTCCCGCTGCCGGCGACCGGGTCCGCCGCCGCGGACGGCACGACCGGCCGCCTGCTGCGGCTGGAACTGGACTTCGTCCGCCGGTCGCTGTGAGCGCGGCGGGGCGCCGCCCGAACGGGCGGCACCCCGGTCCGGCTACTTCGCGTACGCGTTGTAGAGGATGTGGGTTCCGATGTTGTCGGAGAGGAAGACCCCGCCGACCTTCGAGCCGTAGACGCCGGTGAACTTGCTCTGGAAGAGCGGCACGACCGGCACGTACTTCTCCATGATCAGCTGGTCGATCTCGGCCCAGCGCGGACCGGCCTCACCGGCCGGCAGCGCCGCCGCCTCGTCGATCTTGGTGTTGACCTCGTCGGAGTTGAAGTACGACACGTTCGAGTTGCCCTGCGGGCCGAGCCCTCGACCGTCCCACAGCACCGGGATCGTCGACGCGGCGCTCGGCCAGTCGGCGGCCCAGTTGGAGATGTAGATGTCGTACTCGTTGCCCCGGGTCCGGGCGATCGGGTTGTGCTGCGGCGTCTCGACGGTCTTGACGGTGACCTTGAAGCCGGCCTTCTCCAGGCTCTCCTTGACCACCGGGTGGGTGCTCTGGCCGAAGGCGCTGGACCGGGCCATCATCACCAACTCCGGCTGCTTGCCGGCGAGCAGTTCCTTCGCCTTCTCCGGGTTGCCGTTCGGGCCGCCGTCGTACGGGTTCGGGTATTCCGTCCAGCCGATCGTGGTGTCGGCCAGCAGCGTGTGCGTCACCTTGCCACCGGCGTCGCCACCCTGGGTCAGCACGATGCCCTGCTTGTCGATGGCGTACGCGATGGCCTTGCGGACGTTGATGTCGGTGATCCGCTCGTTGTTGATGCTCAGGTAGTAGACGAACGGCTGCGACGTGGAGATCGTGCGCTCCTTGAGCGCCGCGTTGTTCAGCACCTGGTTGACCAGGGCCTGCGGGGCGCCGTTGCTGCTGATCGAGTAGGCGTCGTCACCGGCGTCGGCGATGATCCGCTCGGTCTGCGCGGTGTTGTCCGGGCCGATCTCCCAGACGTAGCTGTCCGGGTAGTCGTGCCGCAGCGGGTCGGTGGCGGCGTCCCAGTGCTCGTTGCGCTCCAGCACCAGGCGGGTGTCCTTGATGTACTCCTTGATCTTGTACGGTCCGGACGAGAAGATCCGCCGGTCGTACTCGGTCTTGGTGTCCTTGGCCGGCGGCACCGGCGCGGTGGTCGGGAGTGACACCGCGAACGGCAGGTCGCAGTGCGGCTGGTTGAAGGTGAAGACCAGGGTGTGGTCGTCGCGGACCTCGAGGCCCGGGACGTCGGTGTTGCCGGAGGTGTACGGACCCTTGTAGGTCTCGTTGTAGGCCGGGCTGTCGGCCAGCCACTCCTGGATGTAGGTGGCGCCGCCGTCGATGGTCTCCTCGAAGGAGCGGGCGATGCCGTACGCGACGTCGGCGGCCTTGACCTCGGTGCCGTCCTCGTACTTGATGCCCTTCTTGAGCTTGTATTCCCAGACCTTGCAGTCGTTGTTGACGTCGGTGCCGGGGGTCTCGGCCAGGTCGCCGATCAGGGTGAGCTTGCCCTCGCCGTCCTCGCGGAACTGGGTCAGCGTCCGCACGATCATGTGCTGCGCCGCCATCGCGTTGACGGTGTAGGTCCGCTGCGGGTCGAGGTGCTCGAAGTCGCTCTGCTGGATCACCCGGATGGTGCCGCCGCGCTTGGCGCCGGGCACCTCGGGCGCCGGCCCCTGCGACTCCTTCGGATCGGTGGCGATGGCGCTGGTCTTCTGCTGGACCTTCTCGTCCTCGGTACCGGACTCGCCGGTGTTCTCCGAGCACGCGGCCAACGCCGACGCCAGGACCAGGGCCACGCCCGTCGCGGCAACCGCACGTCTTGGTCGCATCAGTCGTCCCTCCCGATACTGGAAGACGAAGAAATCCTCCGCCTAGATGATGATGAATGTATATTTCTTTCGGATAACGCGTGGACAACGAGTCCGATCGATGATCGGAGCGTCGCCGGCGCGGCCGGTCAGCCCAGCCGCACCCTCGGATCGATCACCGCGTAGAGGGCGTCGACGACGACGTTGGCGACGACGATGAAGACCGCGGCCAGCAGCACGGTGGCCATCACGACCGGCATGTCGAGGTTGATCGCGGCGTTCAGCGACGCCTTGCCCAGCCCGGTGAACCCGAAGATCGTCTCGGTGATCACCGTGCCGCCCAGGTAGGTGCCGAGGTCGAGGCCGGCGATGGTGACGATCGGCGTGATCGCCGCCCGCAGCGCGTGCCGCACGTGCACCCGGCCTTTGGACAGGCCCTTCGCCCGGGCCGTACGGACGAAGTCCTCCGACAGCGTCTCCACCATCTGCGCCCGCGACAGCCGGGCGTACGACGCGGAGTTGAGGAAGCCGAGCGCGATCCAGGGCAGGATCATCGCGCTCGCCCAGGCCAACGGGTTGTCGGTGATCGGCACATAGGTCGGGTAGCCGAGCAGGCCGGACTCGTAGACGAACACGATCAGCAGCAGCGGACCGAAGAGCAGGATCGGCATCGAGGCACCGATCAGCGAGACGCCGACCGCGCCCCGGTCGAACACCGTCCCCCGGCGCAGCGCGGACACCATGCCGACGGTGATGCCGATGAGCAGCCACACCACGGCCGCGCCCGAGACGATGCTCAGCGTCACCGGCAGGGTCCGGCCGACGATCTCCGAGACCGGCTCGTCGTTGCGGAACGAGAAGCCGAGACAGGGCGCCGGGCACTCCCGGGCCGCGTCGCCCTCGCCGAACGTACGCCCGACGAAGATTCCCTTCATGAACTCGCCGTACTGCTGCGGCACCGGGGCGTCCAGCCCCATCCGGGACTCGATCATGGCGAGCCGGTCCGGGCTGCACACCTTCTGGTTGCCACACATCAGCTCGGCCGGGTTGTTCGGTACGGCGAAGAACAGCCCGAACGTCAGCACGCTCACCGCGAGCAGGGTGCTGACCGCGAGCAGCAGCTTCTTGATGACGAACCGCAGCACGCCGCCCCCTACCGGTCCGACTTCGGGTCGAGCGCGTCGCGCAGCGCGTCGCCGAAGAGGTTGAAGGAGAGCACCAGCAGGAAGAGGGTGGTGCCGCCGACCAGGGTGAAGGTCGGCACCTCGCGGACGAACCGGACGCTCTCGCTGATCAGCCGGCCGAGGTCGGGCGTCGGCTCGAGAATGCCGATGCCGAGGAACGACAGGGCCGCCTCGGCGGTGATCAGCGCCGGCACGTTGAGTGAGAAGGTGACCAGGATCGGCGCCCACAGGTTGGGCAGCAACTGGCGGAACATGATGTGCCCGAGACCCGCCCCGGACGCCCGCGCCGCCTCGACGAAGTCCCGCTCCCGCAGCGACAGCACCTGGCCGCGGACCAACCGCGCGGTGTAGGTCCAGTTGAACATCACGAAGATCATGATCAGCAGTACGGGCCGGAACCAGGTCGGCTCGGCGTCACGCACCCCGTAGAACTGGTTCACCGCCACCGGGATGAACGCGAAACAGAAGATGTAGAACGGGAACGCCATCGTCAGGTCGACGAACCAGGTCACGACCGCGTCGAACCGGCCGCCGACGTAGCCGGCGAAGATGCCGATCAGGATGCCGAGCGCGATGGTCAGCACCGCCGCGGTGAACGCCACCATCAGCGAGGTACGCAGCCCGTAGACGAGCTGGATGAAGACGTCACGGCCGATGTTCGGCTGGATGCCCAGCCAGTGGTCGGCGTCCACACCGGCGTAGCCGAGCGGGAAGCCGTTGCGGTCCAGCCGCGCCGGGAAGCGGTCGAGCGGCCCCTTGCCGTAGAGCCGCTCGATCAGCGGCGCGGCCACCGCCACCAGGACGAAGAACACCAGCATCCCGCCGCTGACCATGGCGACCTTGTCGCGGCGCAGCCGCCGCCAGGCGAGCTGGCCGGGCGACCGGCCGACGATGTCGATCCGATCCGCCGCCTTTCCTACCGGGGCATCCGGCGGCGGGCTCTCGTCCGGCTCCGCAGCGGCCTTGACAAGGCCGACCGGCTGCTCGCTCATGCCGCCTCCCCTCGTCGGCTCCCCCGTCCCCCCGGACGCGGGCGGCATCGACGACGACCGCGAAAGGAACCTGCAATGAGCCTCTGCCCGCGAAAATAATCTACGAAGGGTCGGCGGGGCCACCCCGCCCGGCGTAACGACTGTGCATCAGGCATGAACGCAGGTCAATAACCCGGGCCCGGGCCGCACCGAAGCGGATCCGCCCGGTAATTCACCTGTTCCGTCACCCTTCCCGCACACGGGGCATGATGAGACCGTGGCCGCGACCACGATGCGGCCGGAAGGGGCGACGACGACCGTGGCGATGATCGATCGGGCCGGGCCGTGGACCGAGGAGGAGTACCTCGCCCTCGACCAGACCTCCGAACGCGTCGAACTCTTCGACGGAAGCCTCCACATGACCCCCGCACCCACCCTTCGGCATCAGAACATGTCCGCCGAGTTGTGGTTGACGCTTCGCTCAGCGGCACGCGCAGTCGGCCTCCGCGCTCTCGAAGCGATCAATGTCCGCCTGAGGGACGCCCGACTGGTTATCCCCGATGTCGTCGTCATCGACGACATCGGCCTGGACAGGCTGGTGGTGGACGCCCCTTCGGTGCATCTGATCGCGGAGATCACCTCGGCGAGCAACGCGGCCGCCGACAAGGTGTTCAAGATGCACTGCTACGCCGCCGCGAAGATCGGCCGGTACCTGATCGTCGAGCAGGACACGAAGAACCTGCGCCTCTACCGGCTGCGCGGGGTGTCCTACGTGGAGCACGCGGTCGTGCGGCCCGGCGAGGTGCTGCGACTGACCGAGCCGGTCGCCGTCGACATCCGCCCCGAGGATCTGCACACCTGACGCAGGGCGACACCTCGCCTACAGTGGCTTCACTGTGACCCGGCTCGACCGGCCGGGACCCGGCGACGACCGGCGAGGAGACGCATGACGCATTTCGACGCGGCCACCGCGGCCGTACAGGCGGCACTCGACGCGGGGGCGCGCTACGCCGACGCCCGGCTCATGCACCGCCGCCACGAGTCGATGTCGGCCCGCAACGGCGAGGTCGAGCAGCTCGGCCAGAGCGAGGACGCCGGCATCGGCGTACGGGCACTGGTGGGCTCGAGCTGGGGCTTCTACGCCGTACCCGAGCTTTCCGACGCCGCCGCCCGCGCGGCCGGCGCCCGGGCCGCGGAGATCGCCGCGGCGAGTGCGACGGTGCCCGGCCGGGACAGCGGCCTGATCCCGGTCGACGGCCGCAGCGGCTCGTGGGCGTCGCCGTGCGAGATCGACCCGCTGACGATCGCGCTGAGCGACAAGGGCGACCTGCTGGTCCGGGCGACCGAGACGATGCGCGCGAACGGTGCCGACCTGGCCGAGGCCGACTACCAGGTCTGGGACACCACGAAGTGGTTCGTCTCCAGCGAGGGGCACCGGGTCGACCAGCGGGTCCGGGAGTGCGGCGGAGGCATCCGGGCGACCGCGATCGGGGCCGGCGAGACGCAGCGCCGCTCGTACCCGAGCAGTTCGGGCCACTACGGCACCCAGGGCTGGGAGCTGATCGGGGCGATGGACTTCGACGCCCACGCGGCGCGGATCGCCCAGGAGGCGCGCGAGCTGCTGACCGCGCCGCAGTGCCCGGCCGGCGAGACGACGCTCATCCTCGGCGGCGAGCAGATGGCGTTGCAGATCCACGAGTCGGTCGGCCACGCCATCGAACTCGACCGGATCCTGGGCTGGGAGGCGGCCTTCGCCGGCACCTCCTGGCTCGACCTCGGCCAGCTCGGCAGCCTCCGCTACGGCTCGGAACTGATGAACGTGACGATCGACCCGACGATCCCCGGGGCGCTGGGCAGCTTCGGCTTCGACGACGAGGGCACTCCGGCGAGCCGCCGCGACGCCGTACGCGAGGGGCGCTGGGTGGGCGTGCTGGCCGGGCGGGACTCGGCGGCGGCCGCCGGCCTCGACTACGCCGGCAGCGTGCGCGCCGACGGCTGGTCCCGGCTGCCGATGGTGCGGATGACCAACGTCGGGCTCGAACCCGGCCCGCACACGCTGGAGGAGATGATCGCCGCCACCGACGACGGGGTGCTGATGGACGTCAACCGGTCCTGGTCGATCGACGACCAGCGGCTCAACTTCCAGTTCGGCTGCGAGATCGGCTGGGAGATCAAGAACGGCCGGCGGGGCCGGATGCTGCGCAACCCGACCTACACCGGGATCGGGCCGCTGTTCTGGCGCTCGATGGACATGCTGTCGTCGGAGACGTTCGCGTGGGGCACGCCGGACTGCGGCAAGGGGCAGCCCGGCCAGGTCGGCCACACCGGCCATCCGGCGGCGCCCGCCCGGTTCACCGGCGTACGGATCGGGGTGCGCGGATGAGCGCCGACTTCTCGGGCCGGGCCGAACTGGATCTCGCCGCCCGGACGGTCGAACTCGTCCGGCGGGCCGCCGGGCCGGCCGCCCAGGCGGAGGTCTTCACCGACCGGGTGGCGCAGGCTCTGACCCGGTTCGCCAACTCGGCGATCCACCAGAACGTCGCCGACACCGCGGTCACCGTACGGCTACGGCTGCACCTGGACGGGCGTACGGTCACCGGCTCCACGACCATGGTCGACGAGCCCGGGTTGCGGGCCCTGGTCGACCGGGTGATCGCCGCCGTCCGGGTCTGCCCGCCGGATCCGGGCTGGCCGGGGCTGACCCCGCCGGCCCCGGTCGTCGATCCGGGGCGGTTCGACGAGGCGACCGCCAACGCGTCCGCCGACGACCGGGCCGCCCGCGTACGCGCGTTCGTCGACGCCGCCGCCGGCCTGGAGGCGGCCGGCTACTGCCTGACCCGGAACTGGTCGGCGGCCTTCGTCAACAGCGCGGGCCAGGCGGTGACCGGCCGGACCGTGGCGACCGCGATGGCCGGTGTCGCCCGCGGCGGCGCCGACGGGGTGGCCCGGCTCGCGTCCGGCCGGCTCGCCGATCTCGACGGTGCCGTGCTCGGGGCGCGGGCGGCGGCGAAGGCACGGGCCGGTGCCGATCCGGTGGAGTTGTCGCCGGACCGCTACGAGGTGGTGCTGGAGCCGACGGCCGTCGCCGACCTGCTGCAGAGCCTGGCGCTGTGGGGGTTCAACGGCAAGGTGGTGGGTGAGCGCCGTTCGTTCGCCGAGCCGGGCAAGCCGCAGTTCGATCCGGCGATCACGCTGCGCGACGACGCGCCGAACGGGCTCGGCCTGCCGTTCGACTACGAGGGCACCCCGCGGGCGCCGCTGACGCTGGTCGATGCCGGACGGACCACCGCAGTCACCCACGACCGGCGCACGGCGGCCGCGGCCGGGACGGCGTCGACCGGGCACGCGCCGCCGACCGACAACCCGTGGGGCCCGGCAGCGGGCAACCTGGGGCTCGTTCCGGCGTCCGGCGGTCCCGCACCGACCGAGGTGGCCGGTCCGGCGGTCGACTCCGACAGCGCCGACCTGGTGTCCGGGGTGGAGCGGGGCCTGTTGATCACCGACTTCTGGTATACGCGGGTGCTCGACCCGCGCAGTCTGGTGATGACCGGCCTGACCCGTAACGGGGTCTGGCTGATCGAGGACGGGGTGGTCACCAGGCCGGTCCGCAACCTGCGCTTCACCCAGTCCTATCCACAGGCGCTGGCACCGGGTGCGGTCCTCGCCCTGGGCCGGCGGGCCACGCTGCTGCCGGACGAGTGGCACCCGTCGACCTGGTCGGCGCCGGCCATGCGGCTGGCCTCCTGGAACTTCACCGGCGGCGCCTCGGGCTGACGTTGACGCAGCCATCAGGTCGTCGTAGCTTAGGTAAGCCTTACCGCACGAGTAGGGCCAACCGGTTGCGGGTGGCACGGACATGGTCGGCCGTGCCACCCGACGGACCGGGCGACGCGGGGGATGCCACGGTCGCCCATCAATGCTTGACTGTCGGGCGTGACAGACGACGCCCCCGCGAGCGGACGAGCCGACCCCACTCCCGGCGGTCCCGGCGGCCGGGCCGCCGACCCGTCAGCCGCGAAGACCGTGCCCACCGGGCCGGACGAGCCGGGCGAGCGGCCCCATCGCCGCCGCCGGCTCTGGATCGCCATCGCCGCCGGCGTGTTCGGCACGCTGGTCCTGGTGGGGTGCGTCGGGGCGGCGGGGCTGGCCGTCGTGCTCGGCCGGACGGCCGACGAGGTCGAGCGGGTCACCCACGGGCGCGACCGCGTGCAGACGGCCTGCCTCGAACTGGAGACCAGGCTCAACCGGCTGTCCCCACCCGGGGCCGCGCCGACCCCGCAACGCCGGGCGACCGCGATCCGCGACGAGAACGCGGCGGTCCGGCCGTTCCTGGTCGAACTCGACGAACTGCGTCAGCGGCACGACGGCGGAGACCTCGACGACCTCGACGATGACGACGATGACGACCGGTCCGGCTGGGAGCAGGGCTGGCTGCGCCTGGTCGACGCCCGGGTGGCGTACGCCGACGCCCTCGACCGGCAGGCGGCGAGCGGCGACCCCGCGTTCTTCATCGCCCCCCGCACGGGCGAGGGCCGGCCGGTGGTCGACCGGCTGGTGGAGGGGCCGCCGTCGTGCGCCGGCACGGTCCGGCGGCTGGCCGCCCCCGACCTGTGACGAACAGTGATATTGATGGATATACCCACATCCACACTAGAATTACGCCAGATTCTTTCGTAACCTGCGGGACACACGCGGGCTGCTGTTATGGGTGCGGCCGGCCGCGTGCGGCGTAACGTGTGCACCGGACTGCGCCGTTATGCGGTGGGCGCAGTAAGGCAGCGCCCGGTGGCGAGGTCGTGGATGTGCCCCCCGTGTCCACGGACCCCGCCTTGATTTCCGTGCCCGGCGCACAGACCGGGCCCCGTCAGGGAGACAGTAATGACGACTACGGCAACGAGGCCGGGCGGACCGCGGCGGCGCGCCGCGATCTCGGCGAAGACGTTGCGTACGGACCGCTGGTGGCTTCCCCCACTTATCACGGTCATCGGCCTCGGCGCCTGGGTCGCCTACGCCACCATCCGAGTTTTCATGCACAAGTGGTACTGGGTCGAGGACTTCCATTACCTGACCCCGTTCTACTCGCCCTGCGTCACCGAACGGTGCGTGCCTGAGGCGGCCCACTTCGGTCGCTTCCTGCCGGGCTGGTGGATCATCCCGGACGCGGCGATGACCCTGCCGTTCCTGCTGCTGTTCCGGCTCACCTGCTACTACTACCGCAAGGCCTACTACCGGGCGTTCTGGCTCTCCCCGCCGGCCTGCGCGGTCCCCGACGGCCACAAGACCTACTCCGGCGAGACCCGCTTCCCGCTGGTCGGGCAGAACCTGCACCGCTACGCGTTCTACGCCGCCGTCATCATCTCGCTGATCAACACCTGGGACGCCGTCCTCGCCTTCCGCAGCCCCGAGGGCTTCGGGTTCGGGCTCGGCAACGTCATCCTGGTCGGCAACGTGGTGATGCTGTGGGCATACACGCTGTCCTGCCACTCCTGCCGGCACATCGCCGGCGGCCGGCTCAAACACTTCTCGAAGCACCCGGTGCGCTACGCGTTCTGGACGTTCATCTCCAAGCTCAACGTCCGGCACATGCAGCTCGCCTGGATCACGCTCGGCACGCTGGCCTTGACCGACTTCTACGTGATGGCGCTGTCCGCCGGCTGGATCAACGACCTGCGGTTCATCAACTGAGGGCCCTGACAAAAAATGACTACGCGAATCGAACGACACCACTTTGACGTCGTCGTCATCGGTGCCGGTGGCGCCGGGCTGCGCGCGGCGATCGAGGCCCGGCAGGCCGGCAAGCGTACGGCGATCATCTCCAAGTCGCTGTTCGGCAAGGCCCACACGGTCATGGCCGAGGGCGGCGCCGCCGCCGCGATGGGCAACGTCAACAGCAACGACAACTGGATGGTGCACTTCCGGGACACCATGCGGGGCGGCAAGTTCCTGAACAACTTCCGGATGGCCGAACTGCACGCCAAGGAGGCGCCGGAGCGGATCTGGGAGCTGGAGACGTACGGCGCGCTCTTCGACCGGACCAAGGACGGCCGGATCTCGCAGCGCAACTTCGGCGGCCACGAATACCCGCGGCTCGCGCACGTCGGTGACCGCACCGGCCTGGAGCTGATCCGTACCCTGCAGCAGAAGATCGTGTCGCTCCAGCAGGAGGACAAGAAGGAGTTCGGCGACTACGACGCCCGGATCCGGGTGTTCGCCGAGACCACGATCACCGAGCTGCTGCTCGACGGCGACCGGGTCGCCGGCGCGTTCGGCTACTACCGGGAGTCCGGCGAGTTCGTCCTCTTCGAGGCGCCGGCGATCGTGCTGGCCACCGGCGGCGTCGGCAAGTCCTACAAGGTCACTTCCAACTCGTGGGAGTACACCGGCGACGGGCACGCCCTGGCGTTGCGAGCCGGCGCGACCCTGATCAACATGGAGTTCCTCCAGTTCCATCCGACGGGCATGGTCTGGCCGCCGTCGGTGAAGGGCATCCTGGTCACCGAGTCGGTCCGCGGTGACGGCGGGATCCTGAAGAACTCCGAGGGCAAGCGGTTCATGTTCGACTACGTCCCCGACGTCTTCCGCAAGCAGTACGCGGAGACCGAGGAGGAGGCGGACCGCTGGTACACCGACCCGGACAACAACCGGCGCCCGCCGGAACTGCTGCCCCGCGACGAGGTCGCCCGGGCGATCAACAGCGAGGTCAAGGCCGGCCGGGGTACGCCGGCCGGCGGCGTCTACCTCGACATCGCCAGCCGGCTGCCGGCCGAGGAGATCCGGCGCCGCCTGCCGTCGATGTATCACCAGTTCAAGGAACTGGCCGATGTGGACATCACGAAGCAGCCGATGGACGTCGGGCCGACCTGCCACTACGTGATGGGTGGCGTGGAGGTCGACCCGGACACCGCGGCGGCGTCCGGCACCGTACGCGGGCTGTTCGCGGCCGGTGAGGTCTCCGGCGGTATGCACGGCTCCAACCGGCTCGGCGGCAACTCGCTGTCCGACCTGCTGGTCTTCGGCAAGCGGGCGGGCGAGTTCGCCGCCGCGTACGTCGACGGGCTGGCCAGGCGCCCGAAGGTCGGCGAGTCGGCCGCCGCCGACGCGGTCGAGCACGCTCTCGCCCCGCTGAACCGCACCGAGGGCGAGAACCCCTACCACCTCCAGCAGGACCTTCAGGCCGTGATGGGCGACCTGGTCGGCATCATCCGGCGCAAGGGCGAACTGGAGGACGCGCTGGTCAGGCTGGCCGAGCTGCGCCAGCGGCTGCGCAACGTCCGGGCGACCGGCGGCCGGCGCTACAACCCGGGCTGGCACCTCGCCCTCGACCTGCGCAACATGCTGGTCGTGTCGGAGTGCACGGCGCTGGCGGCGCTGGAGCGGGAGGAGTCGCGCGGCGGCCACACCCGCGAGGACTTCCCGGCCATGCAGGCCCAGTGGCGGACCGTCAACCTGGTGTGCTCGCTCGACGGCGACAAGGTACGGCTGGAGCACAAGCCGCTGCCGACGATGCGTTCCGACCTGGTCCAGCTCTTCGATCGCGCCGAGCTGGCGAAGTACCTGACCGAGGACGAGCTCGCGGCGTTCGACGCCGGCAAGGCGAGCGGACAGATCGCGGACTCGGCCGAGACCGCGCTGAAGGGTGAGGCGTGATGGGCAAGCGGCACTTCAAGGTCTGGCGCGGTGACGAGGACGGCGGCGACCTCCAGGACTACCAGGTGGAGGTCAACGAGGGCGAGGTCGTCCTCGACATCATCCACCGGTTGCAGGCCACCGAGGCGCCCGATCTGGCCTGCCGGTGGAACTGCAAGGCGGGCAAGTGCGGGTCGTGCTCGATGGAGATCAACGGCATGCCCCGGCTGAGCTGTATGACCCGGATGTCCACCTTCGAGGAGACCGAGACCGTCACCGTCACCCCGCTGCGGACGTTCCCGGTCATCCGGGACCTGGTCACCGACGTCTCCTTCAACTACGAGAAGGCCCGGGAGACCCCGGCGTTCGCCCCGCCCGCCGACCTGGCGCCCGGCGAATACCGGATGAAGCAGGTCGACGTCGAGCGGTCGCAGGAGTTCCGCAAGTGCATCGAGTGCTTCCTGTGCCAGAACACCTGCCACGTGGTGCGTGACCACGAGGAGAACAAGAAGGCGTTCGCCGGGCCGCGCTACTTCATCCGGGCCGCCGAACTGGACATGCACCCGCTCGACGACCGGAGCGACCGCAAGGAGTACGCGCAGCAGGCGCAGGGACTGGGCTACTGCAACATCACCAAGTGCTGCACCGAGGTGTGTCCCGAGCACATCAAGATCACCGACAACGGGATCATCCCGATGAAGGAGCGGGTCGTCGACCGGCGTTACGACCCGCTGGTCTGGCTGGGCAGCAAGATCTTCCGGCGTGGCCAGAGCGAGCGCGAGCTCGATCAGGTCGGCGCCACCGGCCTGCCGGCGTCGGAACTGCCCGCCCGGGGCGACCACAGCCCGGAGGCGGAGGCCGAACGCGGCGTCAACTGGCACCGGCAGGTGCCCCGGCCGCAGACCTCGGCGGTGGACCAGAACGGGCGGCTGCCGCTGACCGAGTTGACGTCGGAGAACGCCGCCGCGCCGTCGCCGTTCGGTGACGACGTACGGTTCCCGCTGCCGAGCGAGAGGCTCAACTACCACCATCCGCGGCAGGGCGACTGAGGACGCGGGCAACGGGGGTCGCGGGGCTGTGCCCCCACGGCCCCCGTTGCCATATGTCGGTTTTATTGCATAAGTCCCGGCGTGTCAGCCAGAGATGGCGTGCCGGACGGAGCAGGGTGGACCAGGTCAGCGCGAGTAGCTGGCCAGGATCGGACGGAGGGCGGCGACGATGGGCACGTCTGCGGGCAACCACGTCACGGTGTCGAGTTCGTCGGGGGCGAGCCAACGCAGTTCGGCGTGTTCCAGCGGCCTGGGCCGCACCTCGTCCCGCAGCCGGGCCAGATAGACCCCGAGCACCGCGTCGCCGCGTCCGAGCGGCACGTCGTGCCCGACCCGGTCGCCGACCTCGATCCGGACGCCCAGTTCCTCCTCGCATTCGCGGATCAGCGCCGCGACGTCGGATTCTCCGGTCTCGACCTTGCCGCCGGGAAACTCCCACTTCCCGGCCGCCTCGGGCGGACTCGACCGGGCACAGGCAAGCACGCGACCGGCCTCGACGATCGCCGCCCCCACGACCCGGCGGGTCGATCCCTGGTTCCCCACGGGCAATCAGGGTGCCAGATCAATCGGTAAATCGGGTAATGCAGCCGTCCTGTAGGACACCAGAAGACGGAAATGTGGGCGTGGACACCCAGCCGCCCAGCGGCAAGACTGGGAGCACCGACCATGACACGAGAAGGCGACGATTTGGCCACAAGCCGGCAACGACGCCTGGGAGGTGTGGCGATGCGTGCCCTGTGGAGCGGTCGACCCCGCCGCGACTACCTCAGCGACGCCCTCACCCAGTTGAGCGGCTGGACCCGTGAGGGCTGTCAGATCAAACGCACCCTGACGATCGACGACAGCCAGCACGCTGCCCTCACCGAGCGCATCAAGGTCGTCTCGGACGCCCTGCATCTGCAGCCCGAGATCCGGCGCCTCGACGGGCACACCCAGATCAGGGTGGGTTGCCGCAACGAAGGTCCGATCACGGAGGGCGAGATCGCACTCGCCGCGCGTATCGAGGATGCGTATCGCACGGTTACCGCCATCTCGTGACTCAAACCCCGATACAGGGTGATTTTCGTCTCGGCTTTTCTCAGCAATTCGTCGGATTCGGGCTGATCAGCCGCCGATAGTCCGCGTCACCCCCGTCACCGGGACGCGTGACCGGCATTGAACCGGGACGAGCGGGCCTCTACCGTGCTTCAGTCGGATGGAGGCTCGATGACCACTGAGAAGCGCCGCCGCAGGCTCTTCCCCCGGCGAATCGCGCTCCAGGCGCTCGCCGTGGCCGTACTGATCACCGCCAACGCTCCACCGATCTACAACTTCGTCTCGGCGTACGCCCACGAACGTGAGATCAACAGCGACGCATACAAGGCCCGGCACGGGCAGTGGCAGGTCATCGAACTGCCGTCCGACGTACGGATCAACGCCATCCACGCCGCCCTGCTCGACACCGGAAAGCTGCTGCTGATCGCCGGCTCCGGCAACAACCGGGCCGAGTTCGAGGCGGGATCGTTCCGCACCCTGGTCTACGACCCGGTCAGCGGCTACACCAAGGACGTACGCACCCCGACCGACCTCTTCTGCGCCGGGCACGCGTTCCTGCCGAACGGCAACCTGCTCGTCGCCGGCGGCACGCTGCGCTACGAGGTGCTCGCCCCGGACGTCACCCGCGCCGGCGGGACCATGATCGTCAAGAACGAGTCCCCCGACGACGACGTCCGCACCTTCCCCAAGGGCACCGAGTTCGTCGCCCCGGACGGCCGGCGCTACGTGGCCGCCGCCGAGTTCATCGTCGAGCCCGCCACCAAGACCGAGTTCCGCGGCGGCCGGGTGACCGTAACGGCCAGCGAGACGAGCCTCTGGGTGGACGCCGTGGAGGAGGGCAGCGGCTCGGTCAGCGCCACCCCCACCCAGTACGCGATCACCGGGCTGACCGGCGTCGACCGGCAGAACCTCTACGGCCTCGCCGACAAGATGACCCTGGACAAGCAGGACTACCAGGGAACCAGGGAGACCTACGAGTTCAACCCGCGCACCGAGGAATACGAGCGGGTCGGCGACATGGCCGAGAAGCGCTGGTATCCGACGCTGACCGGGCTGCCCGACGGGCAGGTGCTCTCCGTCGCCGGGCTCGACGGTGCCGGCCAGGTCCTCGACGGCTCGGTGAACGAGATCTACGACCCGAAGACGAAGAAGTGGACCGTACAGCCGGACCTGGACAAGTACTTCCCGACGTATCCGGCGCTCTTCCAGACCAGCACCCCCGGCCGGCTCTTCTACACCGGCTCCAGCACGGGCTACGGTCCCGAGGACGACGGCCGGCAGCCCGGCTTCTGGAACCTCGACGACAACACCTTCGAGCCGGTACCCGGCCTGCGTGACGCCGACCTGATGGAGACCAGCGGTTCGGGGTGGGTCGGCCCGGTGCAGGACCAGACGATCATGGTGGTCGGCGGCGGCGGCATCGGCGAGTCACCCCGCTCCAGCGCCCGGATCGACCTGATCAAGCTCGACGACGCCGCCCCACGCTTCGTACCCGGCCCCGACCTGCCGGAGGGCACCCGCTACCCCAACCTGGTCCAGTTGCCCGACGACACCACGCTGATCACCAACGGGTCCCGCGACTACCGGGGCAAGGGCAACAGCGACAACCACAACGCCCGGATCTACCACCCGGACACCAACACCCTGACGCTCGCCGCCGACCCCAACATCGGCCGCAACTACCACGGCTCGGCGATCCTCCTGCCCGACGGCCGCGTCCTCACCGCCGGCTCCGACCCGCTCTTCCGGGACAAGGACAACCTGATCCCGGGCGAGTTCGAGCAGCGGCTGGAGATCTACAGCCCGCCCTACCTCTTCCAGGGCGCGCGGCCGGTGATCAGCGCCGGTCCGGCCAGCGTCGGGTACGGCGACGAGGCCACCCTCACCGTGCCGGCGAACTACGCCGGCATCGAGAAGGCCCGGCTGGTCCGGCCCAGCGCCGTCACCCACAGCACGAACGTCGAGCAGCGGTCGATCGCGCTGGACTTCACCGAGCGGGGCGACCAGGTGACGGTGACGATCCCGACCGAGGCCGCGGTCGTACCACCGGGGTACTACATGCTCTTCCTGACCAACCGGATGGGCGTGCCGTCGGCCGCCCACTGGGTCCAGGTTGTCGACTGACGTGTCGGCCCGGCCGACCCCGGGCCGATACGTCCCGACCTCACGACCGGGTGGCCAGGCCCAGGGCGTAGTCCGGCCACCACTCGCCGGCCACCGGCTCGCCCGGCCGGCAGGCACCGTCGGAGTCACCGGGGCGCTTGATCCACAGCAGCGCGTCCACCCCGGGCAGATCGGTGTCGCTGGTCGGCTCGGCGCCGAGCGCCCGCCCGGGTGGGTTGCACCAGCTCGGCCCGCCGTCGACCTCCCCGCCGGGCCACGGGCCGGCGCCGTTGCGGCTGGTGTCGATCACGAACCGGGCACCGCCCAGAGCCTGCGCGAGACGCCCGCCGTACTCGACGTTGTCGGGCGTCGAGACGAAGTTGGAGACGTTCAGCGCGAACCCGTCGGCCCGCTCCACCCCGGCCCTGCGCAGCGCGTCGGCCAGCGCCCCGGTGTCGCGGATCCAGGTCGGGTTACCGGCGTCCAGGTAGACCCGGGTCGACGGCCCCTGCTTGAGCACCGTGACCGCGTCGTCGAGCAGGGCGAACCGCTCGCTGGCCGACGCCTTGCAGCCGTCGAGGGCGTGCGCGACCGCGTCCGGCTCGACCACCACGGTCGCGGCCTGCGAGCCGATGCCCGCCGCCACCGCCCGGATCCAGGCCCGGTATTCCTCGGCGCTGTCCGCGCCACCGGCCGAATAGCTGCCGCAATCGCGCTGCGGAACGTGATAGGCGACCAGCACGGGCATCTGCCCGGCGGCACCGGCCCGGCGGACGACCGAGTCGACCTCGGCGGTGATCTCGGCCGGGTCGGTGGCGGTCAGCCAGTACGCGATCGGCCGGCTGGCGATCTTGTCGATCTGCGCCGCGTCGTCGGTCCGGCCCGCCGCCGCCCAGCGCGACTTCTGCCCCGCCGCGGGCGTGTCCGGATCGACGAAGAAGGTCATCCCGGCGAGCGGGTTGTCGCCCGGTGGCACGGCCAGCCCGGGTGCCGGCCCGTCGGCCCGGAGCGTCGACGGCGGCGGGTCGGGTTCGTCGGGCGCACCGGAACAGCCGGCCACCAGCGCCACGAGGGCCGCGCCGGTGCCCGCGAGCAGCCGGCCACGAAACCCGAACCTACTGACGATCATCGATGCCATCCGTTCCTCGTCGTCTGGAAAGCGTAGTGCAGCCGCCCGGCCACCCTCCCCGCCCGTCGATCCCGCCCCGGACACCACGGACACGGCGCGAAGCAGACAAACGTCTGTCGATCAAGACCACCGCACACATATGCTCGCCACCGCGACAGCTCGGACCGAACCTGAGGACACCGTGAGCCCATCGTCAAACCCGTCAGCCGAAGCGGGCTCCTGGGAACGGCTCGAAGCCTTCAGCCGGCTGGCCGGCCCGCTGCGGGAAGTGCCGACCGACCGGCCCTACCGGGTCCGCTACCGCGACATGCGCAAGACGGACGGCCTCGGCCGGCTCAGCAAGGCGGTGTTCATCGCCGTACTCAACCTGACCTTCGAGGGCCTCTTCGTCTTCTGGCTGTTGCGGCCGGGCCACTTCGCCGAACCGAACCCGGGCCGGTGGGAGGCCGTCGCCAACGTCTTCGTGATCTGCTCGATCGGTCTGGTCGAACTGCTCCGACTGATCAATGTGGTGTCGCTGTCGCTGGCCTCACTGGCCGCCCGCGACCCCGTACCGGTCGCGCCCGACAGCACGATACGGGTCGCCTTCCTGACCACGATCGTGCCGAGCAAGGAGCCGCTGTCGGTCGTACGCGACACCCTGCGGGCCGCCCTGCGCATCCGGCACCGCGGGGTCTTCGACGTGTGGCTGCTCGACGAGGGCAACGACCCGGCCGTCATCGCGCTGTGCAAGCAACTCGGCGTACGGCACTTCTCCCGCAACGGGATCGAGCACTACAACCAGCGCAAGGGCGCGTTCCGGGCCAAGACCAAGCACGGCAACTACAACGCCTGGGTCGACCGGCACGGCGACGAGTACGACGTCTTCCTCTCCGTCGACCCCGACCACGTGCCGCTGGCCAACTTCGCCGAACGCATCCTCGGCTACTTCCGCGACCCCGACGTGGCGTACGTCGTCGGCCCGCAGTGCTACAAGAACAGCGAGACCTTCGTCACCCGGGCCGCCGAATCACAGCAGTTCCCGTTCCACAGTGTCATCCAGCGGGCGGCCAACCGATACAACGCGGCGATGCTCGTCGGCACCAACAACGCCATCCGGATCTCCGCGCTGCGCAGCATCGGCGGCCTCAGCGACTCGATCACCGAGGACATGGCCACCGGGCTGAAGCTGCACACCACCCGCAACCCGCAGACCCGGCGGCGCTGGAAGTCCGTCTACACCCCCGACGTGCTCGCCGCCGGTGAGGGGCCGTCAAGCTGGTCCGACTACTTCAGCCAGCAGCGCCGCTGGTCGCGGGGCACCTTCGAGATCCTGCACGGCGAGTTCTGGAAGCGGGTCTTCCGGCTCTCCCCCGGCCGGCTGCTGCACTACGGGCTGATCACCACCTTCTATCCCTCGATGGCCGTCGGCTGGCTACTCGGCGCGGTCAACGCGATCCTGTTCCTGGCGCTGGGGGTCAGCGGCATCATCGTCGCCCCCACCATCTGGTTCGCCCTGTACGTCGACGCCACCGCCTTCTCACTGTGGCTCTACCTGAGCAACCGGCGCTACAACGTCAGCCCGTACGAGGCGGAGGGCTCCGCCGGCCTCAAGGGCATGCTGATGTCGGTCATCTCCGCACCGATCTACGCGGCGATGCTGGTGAGCACGTTCCTGCGCCGGCCGGCCCGGTTCGTCGTCACCCCCAAGGGCGAGTCGTCGAGCAGCGACGGCCTACGGACGTTCCGCAACCACATCGGCTGGATGGCGGTCTTCGCCGGGGCGCTGGGCGTCGCGTTCGCCCTCGGCCACGCCGCACCGGCCGCCCTGCTGTGGCCGACCGTCGCACTGCTCGTGTCGATCACGCCGATCGTGCTGTGGCGCCGCGAGGTGTGGCAGTCGAAGCGGGCCGGCCAGGCTCGACCCGCCCGGCCGGGTACGCCCGACCACGCCGGCGACATCACGATGGAGATCCCGAAGATCGTCCTTCAGGACGAGTTGGCCCGGCAGCCGCGTACCCCCGCCCAGCGGGGGCCGGCCGCCGACCGGCCGCGCCCGGCCAGCCGGATCGAGCCGCCGATCGAGACCGTACGGATCCCGACCCAGACGGCGACGGCCACGCCGATCCAGCTGGCCCCGAGTGCCACCCCGGCCGTACCCGCGGCCACCGGCCCGTCCGCCGGTTCGCCGCCGGCGCCGGCACCCGACCCGGCGGGCCCGGTGGCGCTGTCTATCTACCCTCGGACGCATGGCGAACGTGACCTATGACCGGCGGGAACAACTCCAGCAGATCGAGTCCGGCCTGCTCCAGAACGAGCAGATCATCGCGGTCTACGACGCGATCGGCGTCGGCACCGGCTTCATCGGCCTCACCAACCGGCGGGTGATCCTCCAGGACAAGTCGTTCGTCGGCAAGAAGATCGCGATCACCAGCATCCCCTACTCGAAGATCACCAGCGTCAGCGTGGTGAGCAACCGGTCATGGACCGGCAACTTCTTCTCCACCGGGGCGATCGCGATCCACGTCGGCACCCACACCTACGAGATCGAGTTCCGGGGCGACCAGAAGAGCCACCACGTGCACAACGTGATCCTCCACTACATCTCCTAGACGTGCCGCCGCGCTCTCAGCCCGCCCGGCGCTGGAGCGTGTAGACCCCGGCCCCGGCAGCGACGACCGCCGCCCGCTCCACCACCCCCGACCGCTCCGGGGTCGCCTCGATCCGTAGCTGGACCGACCCGACCGCGACCGTGATCGCGGTGCCGGGTACGACGACCAGCCGCAGCGCCGTCGGGTCCCGGTCCGGATCAGCCGCCCCACCCGACGGGCCGTCGACCGGCACCGGCGGCCGGACGGCCGCGGGCAGCCGGCCCGGTGGCCGACGGTTCACGTAGAAGCCGAGGTCGGCGTCGCTGGCCGCGCCGAGCACGGCGCGGAAGGCCGCCCGGTAGTCGGCGCCCGGCCACCGGTATTCGCCGCGTTCGAGCTTGCCGACGTAGTTGCCGTCCAGGCCACCCACCCGTCCGGTCACGGCGAACATCCGGGCATTGACCGCCTCGGCCAGTTCCTGACGGGACAACGCCCGGCCCGAGCCCGACGTGGACGGCCGGTTCAGCCGGGCATTCCGCAACAGGTCGTTCGCCTGCCCCATGTAGATCTCGCTCTCTCCCACCGGTCCGACCGGCGGCGCGACCGTCGAGGATCGACGGACGCACCGTCGGTGCGTAGTCAACCGATCACGGAAGCGACCCGCAAGGGTTCAAACCGTGACCGTCGGACCCCGCCGCTAAGCTCCTCGGATGCCGACGAGACCGACCGACGAGTGGCGCAGACGGGTCGACGAAGAAGCGACCGCCATGGCCGACGGATCACTGCCGGCCGAGAAGGCGTACGCCCACCGGCTCTGGCCGGAACAGCTCATCACCGACACCGAGGTGGTGCTCACCGCCTTCGAGGCCGACGTCCGCGCCCTGGCCGCCCCCGACGACAAGCAGGTCTTCGAGGTCGTGCAACGTGTCGTCGAGGCACTGAACGAGGTCAACTACCGACAGACCGGGACCGGTATCGAGACCGGCGAGCGCGAGGAGTTGTGCCTGTACATCGACGACTCGCTGACCGAGGCCGGAGTCGATGTGGCGGCACTGACCGCCCGACACGGCATGTCCCGCCACGAACTCACCGACGAGTGGCGCGACTGGTGACCGCCGACCGCACACGTTGAAGCGGGCCAGGGGATTGCTGGTTTCGGCCACGTCCGGTCGACCGGCCACCGGCCCTACCATCAGCCACCGACTCATTCTTCAGCCCGCCAGGCCCGAACGAGCAGAAAAACGCAAAGTGCCGCTCTCGATCGACGAACTCATCAAGCCGGACCTGTCACCCACGTCCCGAGACCGGTTCCTGACCTCGGGAACGGGCCGGATTCAGACGTTGAAGCGGAACTCGACGACGTCGCCGTCCTGCATGACGTAGTCCTTGCCCTCGATCCGGACCTTGCCCGCCGCCTTGGCGGCCGACATCGAGCCGGCGGCGACCAGGTCGTCGAAGGAGACGACCTCGGCCTTGATGAAGCCGCGCTGGAAGTCGGAGTGGATGACGCCGGCGGCCTCCGGCGCGGTCGCGCCGATCGGGATCGTCCAGGCCCGGGCCTCCTTCGGCCCGGCGGTCAGGTAGGTCTGCAGGCCCAGCGTCCGGAAGCCGACCCGGATGAGCTGGTGCAGGCCGGGCTCGGCCTGGCCGATCGACTCCAGCAGTTCGCGGGCCTCCTCCTCGGGCAGGTCGATCAGCTCCGACTCGACCTTGGCGTCCATGAAGACCGCCTCGGCCGGGGCGACCAGCGCCCGCAGCTCGTCGAGGAAGGCCGCGTTGCCGAGTTCGGCCTCGTCGACGTTGAAGACGTAGAGGAAGGGCTTGGTGGTGAGCAGGTGCAGCTCGCGCAGCTCGGCGAGGTCGATGCCGGCCTTGGCCGCGCCGGCGTAGAGCGTGGTGCCGCCGTCGAGGAGTTCGGCGGCCTGCTTGGCGGCGGCGGCGATCCCGGCCCGCTCCTTGCGTACCCTGGCCTCCTTCTCCAGCCTCGGCAGCGCCTTCTCGATGGTCTGGAGGTCGGCGAGGATCAGCTCGGTGTTGATCGTCTCGATGTCGTCGGCCGGCGACACCTTGCCGTCGACGTGCACGACGTTCGGGTCGGAGAAGGCGCGTACGACCTGGCAGATCGCCGAGGCGTCGCGGATGTTGGCGAGGAAGGCGTTGCCCCGCCCCTGCCCCTTCGAGGCCCCGCGCACCAGGCCGGCGATGTCGACGAACGAGACCGGCGCCGGGATGATCTTCTGCGATCCGTGGATCTCGGCGAGCTTCTCCAGCCTGGGGTCGGGCAGCCCGACGACACCGACGTTGGGCTCGATGGTGGCGAACGGGTAGTTCGCGGCGAGCACGTCGTTCTTGGTCAGGGCGTTGAACAGGGTGCTCTTGCCGACGTTGGGCAGGCCGACGATGCCAAGCGAGAGGGTCACGTCGTCCGATCCTACGGAAGCCCGCGCGGCACCCGCGCAGGCAGCACCGGGTGGCCGCCGGGACCGGCACGATCAGGTCCGATTTCCGCGAGTCACCCGGCCCACCGGCGAGGCAGGATCGATGGCGTGGACCTGGACTTCGAACGGTGTTACCGGGCGGTCGACAGCCGTGACCAGCGGTTCGACGGCCGGTTCTACACCGGTGTCACCTCGACCGGCATCTACTGCCGGCCGTCCTGCCCGGCGGTCACCCCGAAGCGGGAGAACGTCGGCTTCTACCCGTCGGCGGCGGCGGCCCAGCGCGCCGGCCTGCGGGCCTGCAAGCGTTGCCGGCCGGACGCCTCCCCCGGCTCGCCGGACTGGGACGTCCGCGCCGACCTGGTCGGCCGGGCGATGCGGCTGATCGGCGACGGGGTGGTCGACCGCGACGGGGTGCCGGGCCTGGCCCGCCGGCTCGGCTACACCGAACGGCACCTGGGCCGGATGCTCACCGAGCAGTTGGGCGCCGGCCCGCTGGCGCTGGCCCGGGCCCAGCGCGCCCAGACCGCCCGGATCCTGGTCGAGACGACCGACCTGGGCCTCGCCGAGATCGCGTTCGCGGCCGGATTCGGCAGCGTACGGCAGTTCAACGACACGATCCGTGAGGTGTACGGGACGGCACCGTCCGGCCTGCGGGACAGCGCCCGGCGCCGGCCCGGCCCGGAACCGGCCGGCGGGGCGATCGCGCTGCGGCTGGCGTACCGGTCGCCGCTGCACGCCGGGGCGTTGCTGGACTTCCTGCGGCTGCGGGCGCTGCCCGGCGTGGAGGAGATGGAAGGCGACACGTACCGGCGCGGGCTGCGGCTGCCGCACGGACTCGCCACGGTCGAACTGACGCCGCGCCGCGGGCACGTGGCGGCGACGCTGCGGCTCGCCGACGTACGCGATCTCGCCCCGGCGGTGGCCCGCTGCCGCCGGCTGCTCGACCTCGACGCCGACCCGGAGGCGGTCGACGGCACGCTCGCCGCCGACCCGGCGCTGGCCGGGGCGGTCGCGGCCGAACCCGGCGTACGCGTGCCACGCTCCGTCGACGGCTTCGAGATGGCGGTACGCGCGATCGTCGGCCAGCAGGTTTCGGTCTCCGGTGCCCGTACGGTGCTGACCCGCCTGGTACGGGCGGCCACGCCGGACGGGGCCGGCGACGGGTTGGTGCCGTTCCCGTCCCCGGATCGGCTGCTCGACCTGCCCGACGAGGTGTACGCGATGCCGGTGGCCCGGCGGGAGACGATCCGGACCCTCGCGGCGGCCGTCGCCGGCGGCACCGTCGACCTCGATCCGGGTGCCGACCGGGCGGAGACCGTACGCCGGCTGACCGAACTGCCCGGGATCGGCCCGTGGACCGCCGGGTACGTCGCGATGCGCGCGATCGGCGACCCGGACACGTTCCTTCCCACCGACCTCGCCGTACGCCGGGGAGCCGTCGCACTCGGCCTGCCCGGTGAGGCGAAGGCGCTCGACGCGTACGCGGCCCGGTTCCGGCCGTGGCGGTCGTATGCCGTGATCAGACTGTGGCGCGCCGCGCCGGACAAGGGAGTCACCTCATGAACAGCAGCACCATCGACACGCCGGCCGGGCCGCTGACCATCCTCGCGAGCCCGGACGGGGCGGTCCGCGCGGCCGGGTTCACCACCGACGTCCCGGCCCTGCTGGCGCTGGTGCACCCGGACCTGCGGGCCGAACCACGGCCGCGACCGGACCTCGGGCCGGTGACCGCGGCGGTCCGGGCCTACCTGGACGGCGACCTGACCGCGATCGACGCGGTGCCGGTCGAGCAGCGCACCGGCGGCGCCTTCATGGCCCACGCGTGGGAGACGCTGCGTCAGGTGAAGCCGGGCGGGCCGGTCACCTACACCAATTACGCGGAGTTGTCTGGGCGGCCGGCCGCCGTACGGGCCGCGGCGGCGGCCTGCGCCCGTAACGCCGCCGCCTTGTTCGTGCCGTGCCACCGGGTGCTACGCACCGACGGCACGCTCGGCGGCTACCGCTGGGGCCTGCCGGTCAAGCGCTGGCTGCTGGACCACGAGGCCGCCGGATAACGAGGTCGCTGCCATCCGGGGGCGAACGTAGCATCGGGCGCATGACTGATACGGGTACGCCCGAGCGCGCCGGGATTCCCGAACGTCCGACCCTGGACGGCATCGAGGAGACCTGGTCGCGGCGTTGGCAGGAGGCGGGCACGTATGCGTTCGACCGGTCGAAGGACCGCTCGGACGTATACGCGATCGACACACCTCCGCCCACCGTATCGGGCGAACTGCACATGGGGCACGTCTTCTCCTACACGCACACCGACACCGTCGCCCGCTACCAGCGGATGCGGGGCCGCACCGTCTTCTACCCGATGGGCTGGGACGACAACGGCCTGCCGACCGAGCGCCGGGTGCAGAACGTGTACGGGGTGCGCTGCGACCCGTCGCTGCCGTACGACCCGGCGTGGCAGCCGCCGGCCGCCCCGGTCGACGACCGGGCCCGGAAGAACCCGGTGTCGATCTCGCGGCGCAACTTCGTGGAGCTGTGCGAGCGGCTGACCGTCGAGGACGAGAAGGTGTTCGAGACGCTGTGGCGGCGGCTCGGGCTGAGCGTCGACTGGTCGCTGACGTACACGACCATCGGGCCGGTGGCCCGGGCCACCTCGCAGCGGGCGTTCCTGCGCAACCTGGCGCGCGGCGAGGCGTACTCGGCGCAGGCACCGACGCTGTGGGACGTCGGCTTCGGCACCGCGGTCGCCCAGGCCGAGTTGGAGGACCGGGAGCGGCCGGGCGCCTACCACCGGCTGCGGTTCCACGGCCCGGCCGGGCCGGTCGAGATCGACACCACCCGGCCGGAACTGCTGCCGGCCTGCGTGGCGCTGGTCTGCCACCCCTCCGACGGGCGCTACGCGGACCTGGTCGGCCGCACGGTGCGTACGCCGTTGTTCGACGTCGAGGTGCCGGTGCACGCCCATCCGCTCGCCGACCCGGAGAAGGGCACCGGTCTGGTGATGGTGTGCACCTTCGGTGACCTGACCGACGTAACCTGGTGGCGGGAACTGCGCCTGGACACCCGGGTCGTGATCGGGCGGGACGGCCGGCTGCTGCCGCAGGCCCCGCCCGGGGTGCCGGCCGGGCCGTACGCGCCGATCGCCGGCTCGTCGGTCAACGCCGCCCGGCGGGAGATCGTCGCCCGGCTGGCCGCCTCCGGCGACCTGATCGGCGAGCCACGGCCGATCACCCATCCGGTGAAGTTCTACGAGCGCGGCGACTCGCCGCTGGAGATCGTGTCGACCCGGCAGTGGTACATCCGCAACGGCGGCCGGGACGCGGATCTGCGGGAGGAGTTGCTGGCCCGGGGCCGGGAGCTGAACTGGGTGCCGGCGCACATGTGGCACCGCTACGAGCACTGGGTGGGCGGCCTCACCGGCGACTGGCTGGTCAGCCGGCAGCGGTTCTTCGGCGTGCCGGTGCCGGTCTGGTACCGGCTCGACGACGCTGGCGAGCCGGACCTGGCCCACCCTCTCACGCCCGACGAGTCGCTGCTACCGATCGACCCGACCTCGGACGTGCCGGCCGGATACACCGAGGCGCAGCGTGGGCGGCCGGGCGGGTTCGCCGCCGACCCGGACGTCATGGACACCTGGGCCACCTCGTCGCTCTCGCCGCAGATCGTCGGCGGCTGGGAGACCGATCCGGACCTGTTCGCCCGGGTGTTCCCGATGGATCTGCGTCCGCAGGGGCAGGAGATCATCCGTACCTGGTTGTTCTCCTCGGTCGTGCGGTCCCACCTGGAGCACGGCGTGCTGCCGTGGCGGGACGCGGTGCTGTCCGGCTGGATCCTCGATCCGGACCGCAAGAAGATGTCGAAGAGCAAGGGCAACGTGGTCACCCCGATGGCGCTGCTGGAGCAGCACGGGTCGGACGCGGTGCGCTACTGGGCGGCGAACGGCCGGCCCGGAACGGACCTGGCGTTCGACCCCGGCCAGATCAAGGTCGGCCGGCGACTGGCGACGAAACTGCTCAACGCGTCGAAGTTCGCCCTCGGGCTCGGCGCCGCCGACGCGCTGCGCGCCGAGGTGACACAGCCGCTGGACCGGTCGATGCTGGCCGGGTTGTCCGAGGTCGTGGCCGCCGCGAGCGCGGCGTTCGACGCGTACGACCACACCGCCGCACTGCAGGCCACCGAGGCGTTCTTCTGGACGTTCTGCGACGACTACATCGAGTTGGTCAAGGAACGTGCCTACGGCTCGGGGCCGGCGGCCGACTCGGCGCGGGCGGCGCTGGCCACCGCCCTGTCGGTGCAGCTACGGCTGTTCGCGCCGGTGCTGCCGTACGTGACCGAGGAGGTGTGGTCCTGGTGGCGGTACGGGTCGGTGCACCGGTCGCCGTGGCCGACGACGTACGAGGTGCGCCGGGCCGCGCAGGACGGTGACGCCGACCTGTTGCGGCTCGCCGGTGCGGCGCTGACCCAGGTCCGGCGGGCCAAGTCGGAGCGCAAGCTGTCGATGCGTACGGACGTGCCGCTGGCGGAGGTGCTCGGCCCGGCGGCGATGCTGGAGCGGTTGGCGCTGGTCGGGGACGACCTGCGGGCGGCGGGCCGGATCGGCAAGCTGGACTTCCTGCCGGACCGCACCACCGAACTCGTGGTGGCCTGCGCGTTCTGACGACCGGGTGTGGGCCGCGCCGGACCGGTTTCCGGCGCGGCCCGCCTCGACGACCCGCGCGGGTCACCAGCCGCGCACGAAGCGCAGCCCGAGCAGGAAGGTGACCACGGCCGGTCCGACGAGCAGGGCGATCGCCTGTAGGCGGTACTGCATGCGGTGCCGGACGAGTTCCAGCGCGTTGAAGAAGACGATGACGGCGGCGAGCATCATGAACCCGCCCCACCAGTGGACCCCGGTCAGCTCCACCCAGTCCAGGACGATCAGTTGGAGGGTGATGCCGACCGCCGCCCCGGTCGACGCCAGCATCGCGACCACCCGGTGCAGTCCGCGGGCCAGCGGATGCTCCAACTGCCAGCCGTACGTGCCGGCGACGGCCAGGCAGGGCAGCACGACCATCAGCGGCCAGCCCCGGCTCATCACGCCGAACATCAGCAGCGCGCCGACGGCGAAGACGAGGCCGCCGACGCAGGCGATGACGTAGCCGGCGAAGGCCCGGTTGCCGCCCCGGACGACCAGGGGACCGCCGGTGGCGGCGATCAGCGCGCCGGGTACCAGCACGAAGCCGGCCCACCAGTGGAACTGGCCGAGGGCCTGGGACGCCGAGTTGACCGCTATCACGGCGAGGGCGGCGACGACCGCCCCGCCGATCCAGCCGGCGGCGGTCCGCCGGGACCGTCCGGGCCGCTGGCCGGACGCGGGCCGGCGGCCGGTCGGGGTACGGGTGCCGGGCCGCTCCGGGCCGGTGGGCGACTGGTCGGCCGACGGTCGGGTCTCCACACTCACACCTGCGAACTCTGCCTCTTCCGGCCCGGGGGCGCCATCCGGCTAGCCCTACCCGACGGTTCGGGTTGTCCGGTCCGGGCGAACCCGGATTCGGGCCGATACCGCAGAACCGACGGTACGGGTCACCGGCTCCCGGCGCTGCGACTTCCGGCGGTACGGGTCCGTTTGGCATGCTCCACCGGTGGAGCCCTCGACACTGGCCGTGATCGTCGTCTGTCTGGCCGCCGGCGCCGCGCTGGGGTGGTTCGCCGCCCGGGCCCGGTCGGCGACCGAGATCGCCCGGCTCGACGCCACGCTGCGGGCGACCCGCGACGGCGAGGGCCGGCTGGAGCAGTCGATGCGGGCGCTGTCGTACGAGGCGACCGCGCAGTCGCAGGAGGCGGTGGCGCGGGCGGTCGCGCCGCTGCACGACACGTTGCGCCGGTACGAGCAGCGGGTCACCGAGCTGGAGCACGACCGCGTCGACGCGTACGCCGAACTGCGTGAGCAGGTCCGCTCGATGAGTCAGGTCTCCGGCGAATTGCGGACCGAGACCAAGCAGCTGGTGGCGGCGCTGCGGGCGCCGCAGGTACGCGGCCGGTGGGGCGAGCACCAGTTGCGGCGGATCGTCGAGGCGGCCGGGATGCTGGAGCATTGCGACTTCTCGGAGCAGGTGACCGGCACCACCGACGAGCGGCTGGTCCGCCCCGACCTGGTCGTGCGTCTCCACGGTGGACGGTCGGTGGTGGTCGACGCGAAGGCGCCGTTCGACGCGTACCTGTCGGCGATGGAGGCGCGCGACGAGCGGGGTCGTGACACGCACCTCGACGCGCACGCCCGGCACCTGCGGGCGCACGTCGACGCGTTGGCGGCGAAGTCGTACTGGGCGGCGTTCGACCAGGCGCCGGAGTTCGTGGTGCTTTTCGTGCCCGCCGACCCGTTCCTCGACGTGGCGTTGCAGCGTGATCCGGCGCTGCTGGAGCACGCGTTCGCCCGCGACGTCGTGCTGGCGACCCCGGCGACGCTGGTGGCCCTGCTGCGGACGGTCGCCTACTCGTGGCGGCAGGAGGCGCTGGCCCGCAACGCGGTGGCGGTGCACTCGCTGGCCCGGGAGTTGTACGGCCGACTGTCCACGTTGGGTGACCACGTGTCGAAACTGGGTGCGTCACTCGGCTCGGCGGTGACCGCCTACAACCGGGCGGTGGGTTCGCTGGAGGCGCGGGTGCTGGTGAGCGCACGCAAGCTGGCCGATCTCGGGGTGTCCGGCGACGAGTTGCCGGCACCGGCGCAGGTCGAGGTGACACCCCGGCAGGCGCAGGCTCCGGAACTGGTCGATCAGCCGATGGCGGTACGCCTGCCCGAGCCGGCCCGCGGGCCCGACCGATCACACTGACCAGTCGCTCAGGACAGTTTTCCACGGTGGACTGTCGCGTTTCCGACGGTGGCCGGTGGCCGGCCGGGTGCAACCACTCTGACCTGCGGCGGAGCAGAAGCTAATCCAAAAAGTCCACTTTCTACCCAAAGTCCACACTGACACCAATTCACCCACTTCATTACGGACAAATTAGCGGTAATTACGGACATCAATGCGCTAATTCATGTCACGGGCTGGTCACAACGCCCGGCGAGATAGTGACAATCATCGTGGCTAACGCGAAGGATGCGGTCACACGTGCCCTGCACCCCAGGGCCTTTGTTCTCCGGAGGATAGAGAACGTGACAAAACCCCGCATCTGGAGTAGGCGTACCTCCGCCGCGCTCCTCGCGTCAGTCATGGCTGCCGGCGCCATGACCGTGGTGGGTGGTGGCATCGCTTACGCCAACCCGACCACCGGACCGGACGTTCTCAAGGGCGGCCCCGGCGACAAGCTGGGCGCCCACGACCGGGCACTGCTCGCCGAGGCCCGCGGCAAGGGCGAACAGACCGTCGTCGTGATCGTCACGACCGAGAAGGGCGAGACGAAGGACGTCGCCGCCGGGCTCACCAAGCTCGGCGGCAAGATCGCCAAGCAGGTCGACGAGGTCGGCTACGTCCGCGCGCAGCTCCCCACCTCGGCCGTGCTGCGCGCCGCCGAACTCCCCGGCGTCACGGCGGTCGACCTCAACGAGACGGTCCCGCTGCCGGCACCGGATCCGGTGACGGACGGCACCGCCGCCCGCGCCGCCAGGTCCGCCGTCGTGGCTCCCGGCGCCGACACCCCCGCCGCCAACGCTTTCATGCCGACCCACGAGATCGGCTCGGTCGCGTTCAAGGAGGCCAACCCGACCTGGGACGGTCGTGGCATCACGATCGGCATCATGGACTCCGGGATCGACCTGGACCACCCGGCGCTGCAGACCACCACGACCGGTGAGCGGAAGATCGTCGACTGGTTCACCGCCACCGACCCGGTCTTCGAGGGTGACCGCACCTGGCGGCCGATGCTGACCTCGGTCACCGGCCCCACCTTCACCGCCGCCGGTGCCACCTGGACCGCGCCCGCCGGCACCTACCTGTTCAACACCTTCGCCGAGTCGGCCGCGGCCGGCGGCGAGGTCGCCGGTGACGTCAACCGCGACGGTGACACCAGCGACATCTGGGGCATCCTCTACAACCCCGTCACCAACGACATCTGGGTCGACGTCAACCAGAACCGCAACTTCACCGACGACGCGCTGATGCGGCCGTACGCCGAGCGCTTCGACGTCGGGTACTTCGGCACCGACAACCCGGCCACCCCGGTCCAGGAGAAGATGCCGTTCGTCGTCGAGTTCCGCGAGGACGTCGACACCACCGCCGCCGGCGGCCCCGGCCTGGTCGACTACGTCAACATCGGCATCCCCTCGAGTTCGCACGGCTCGCACGTCGCCGGCATCACCGCCGCCAACGACATGTTCGGCAACGCCGTGTTCGACGGCGCCGCCCCCGGTGCCAAGCTGGTGTCGGCCCGCGCCTGCACCTTCGCCGGTGGCTGCACCGCGGCCGCCCTCTACGAGGGCATGATCGACCTCGTCGTCAACCGTGGCGTGGACGTCGTCAACATGTCGATCGGTGGCCTGCCGGGCCTCAACGACGGCAACAACGCCCGTACGCACCTCTACAACACCCTGATCAACGACTACGGGGTGCAGCTCTTCCTCTCCGGCGGCAACAACGGCCCGGGTGTCAACACCTCCGGTGACCCGTCGGTCGCCAGCGACGCCGTCGCGGTGGCCGCCAGCATCAGCCAGGCGACCTGGCTGGCCAACTACGGCTCGGTGACCCGTACGCCGGAGCAGCTGTTCAACTTCTCCTCGCGCGGCCCGCGGGAGGACGGCGGCCTCAAGCCGAACATCACCGCCCCGGGTTCGGCGATCTCCACCACGCCGCTGTGGCTGCCGGGCGGCCCGGTCGCCGAGGCCGGCTACCCGCTGCCGCCGGGCTACCAGATGAGCAACGGAACGTCGATGGCCGCCCCGCAGGCCGCCGGTGCCGCCGCGCTGCTGCTGTCGGCCGCCAAGGCCACCAGCCGCGACGTCACGCCGGCCCAGCTGCGTCGGGCGATCTACTCCACGGGTGACTGGATCCCCGGTGTGACCGCGAACGGCCAGGGCAACGGCAAGTTCAACGTGCCCAACGCCTGGAACCTGCTCGCCGCCGGCGTCCAGCCCGGTGGGTACACGGTCGACGCCCCGGTCTGCACCCCGCTCTCCGGTTTCCTGGCCACCCCGCACCGCGGGACCGGCCTCTACAACCGGTGCGCCGCCACCGATGGCGGGCACAGCCGCAACGTGCCCAAGCAGTACGAGATGACGATCACCCGGACCACCGGCCCGGACCGCAACATCAAGCACAACGTCCAGTGGCTGGGCAACGACGGCACGTTCCGTAACGGGCCGAAGAACATCATCCTGCCGCTGAACAAGCCGGTGAAGATCCACCTGGAGGCGCGTGGCGACTACGGCGACCACAGCGCCATCATGCGGGTCGACGACCCGGCGACCCCGTGGGTCGACTTCGAGTTCATGAACACCGTCGTGGTCGCCAAGACCACCACCGCGCCCGACTTCTCGTACGAGGTGAGCGGCACCGTCGACCGCAACCTGTTCAAGACCTACTTCGTCAACGTGCCGCAGGGCGCGAAGTCGCTGCAGGTCAACCTGTCCGGGCTCGCGGAGGGGTCGCAGACCCGGTTCGTCGCGTTCAACCCGCAGGGCATCCCGGTCGACAGCACCCAGAGCACGCAGTGCTTCACCAACTACCCCAGCCCCTGCAAGCCGGACGAGCGGTCGTACGACAACCCGCAGCCGGGCATCTGGGAGATCGAGGTCGAGTCGCGGCGGACGTCGCCGCAGCTGGAGAACCCGTACCAGCTGCGGGCCCGCATCCAGGGCGTCACCGTGGACCCGGAGGTCGTCGAACTGCCCAACGTCACCGCCGGTGAGCCGACCCCGGTCAGCCTGTCGGTGACCAACGACTACGGTCCGATCAGCGTCACCGCCGTCGGTGGTCAGCTCGGCAGCGCCCTCAGCCAGCGGCCCACCATCGCGCACCTCGCCGTCTCGACGTACCAGGTCGTGGTGCCGGCCGGGGCGAGCCGTCTCGTGGTGCGGATCGGCAACCCGGCCGACCCCGCCGCCGACCTCGACCTGTTCATCTACCGCAACGGTGCCGAGGTCGGCCGCAGCGCCGGCGGCAGCTCCGAGGAGGCCGTCACGCTGAACAACCCGCCGGCCGGGACGTACACCATCGAGATCGACGGGTACTCGGTTCCGGCCGGGACGACCGAGTACGACTACCTCGACGTGTTCTACAGCACGGCGCTCGGCGCGGTCACCGCGCCGACCACGCCGCTGGTGTTGGCACACGGGGCGACCGGCACCCTCAACGGTTCGGTCACCGTCCTGTCCGTTCCGGCGGCCGGGCGGCAGCTCTCCGGTGAACTCCAGATCGTCACCGACGAGGGCGCGGTCGTCGGCCGGGGTGCCCTGGAGATCGGTACGGTCAACTGAGCTGACCGCAGCTCGCAGTACGACGAGGAGCCCGTCCCCGGTGGGGGCGGGCTCCTCCGTGTCCGGGCCGGCCGGTGCGGCGGGGGCCGGGCCCCGGCGGCGTGGGCCGGCTCAGGCGGGTTCGGCGGTCTCGACCACGAACGGCGTGCCCTGCTGGCAGGTGGTCATCATGTCGGCCTGCACCCGGCCGGTGACGGTGACCCGGGCGCCGGCCCGGACCGTGGGGGTGCCGCCGACGAGCAGGTAGCCGTCGAGCAGGAAACAGTTGGGTTCGACCCCGGCGGTCACGGTGCCGGTCAGGGTCATCAGGCCCGGCGGGCGCCGGGTGGGGCCTGGGGCGCCGGTCGCGCCAGGGCCGGTCGCCGTCCGGTCCGGGGTCGGCTTGACCGTCGGCACCGGCAGGTCTTCGGATCCGGACGGGCTGGTCACCGTTCCTCCTTGCGTCGGGCCGGGCGACGGGGCGGCCGTCCCGTCCTGGGCACAGGCCCCGACCAGCAGGCACAACACCAGGCCGGGCAGGACCTTCCGGAACGTCTTCATACGATCTTCGACGCGCTGGCGGCCGGCGGCGTTCCCATCCCGCCGCCGGTCAGGCGCGTCCGGCGCCGGCGGCGAGGGTCGCGGCCTCGGCGGACCGGGCGGTGGCCGCCGCCTTCATGTCCCGCTTGAGCTCCTGCGGGAGCGAGAAGGTCAGCCGCTCGTCGGCGGTCGTCACCTCGGCCACGTCGGTGAAGCCGCGCTCGGCCAGGTGGTCGAGCACCTCCATCACCAGGTCGTCGGGGACGCTGGCGCCGGAGGTCAGGCCGACCGTGGTCGCCCCGGCGAGCCACTCGTCGGCGATCTCGGAGGCGTAGTCGACCAGGTGACCGGCTCGCGCACCGGCGTCCAGGGCCACCTCCACCAGGCGTACGGAGTTGGAGGAGTTGCGGGAGCCGACCACGATCACCACGTCGCAGTCCGGGGCGATCTGCTTCACCACGTGCTGCCGGTTGGAGGTCGCGTAGCAGATGTCGTCGCTGGGCGGCGACTGGAGCATCGGCAGCCGACGCTTGAGGCGGGCGACCGTCTCCATCGTCTCGTCGACCGAGAGCGTGGTCTGCGACAGCCAGACGACCTTCGAGGGGTCACGCACCGTCACCTTGTCGACACCATCGGGGCCGTCGACGAGCTGGACGTGGGCCGGAGCCTCACCGGCGGTGCCGATGACCTCTTCGTGCCCTTCGTGCCCGATGAGCAGGATGTCGTAGTCCTCGGCGGCGAACCGCTTCGCCTCCTGGTGGACCTTGGTGACCAGCGGGCAGGTGGCGTCGATCGCCTTCAGCGAGCGCTCCCTCGCCTGCTCGTGCACCTCCGGCGCGACGCCGTGCGCCGAGAAGATCACGATCGACCCCTCGGGCACCTCCTCGTTCTCCTCGACGAAGATGGCGCCCTGCCGCTCCAGGGTCGACACGACGTGCTTGTTGTGCACGATCTGCTTGCGTACGTAGATCGGCGCCCCGTAGAGCTTGAGCGCCTCTTCCACGGTCTGCACGGCGCGGTCCACGCCGGCGCAGTAGCCGCGGGGCTTCGCCAGCAGCACGCGCTTGCGGGTCTGGGGGATCGCCTGAGCCTCGGTCACGTGCCCCATCGTACGTGGGCCGCCCGAGGGCGGCAGCGGCCGCGAGCCGCACCACCCCGGGTTCCGCCCGCGCGGCCGGGACCGGGACCGGCACGCCGGCCGGGCTCGCGGACGGTGTCGGTGGCCGGCCGTAGGCTGGCCCGGTGACCCAGGCCGAGACGCCCCGCAGCACTCCCGAAGAGCCATGGCCGGTGCGCGTGGTGAGCCAGAAGGTGAGCGCCTGGATCGCCAAGCTCGGCTGGGTCTGGGTCGACGGGCAGGTGGCCCAGATCAGCCGGCGGCCGGGCGCGAGCACCGTGTTCCTCACCCTGCGTGACCCGTCGGCCGATCTCAGCCTGACCGTGACCACCAACCGCGACGTGCTCGACGCCGGGGCGCCCGAGCTGGCCGAGGGAGCCCGGGTGGTGCTGCACGCGCGCCCCGAGTTCTACGCGGCCCGGGGCACGCTGAGCCTGCGCGCCGACGAGATCCGGCAGGTCGGGCTCGGCGAGCTGCTGGCCCGGCTGGAGAAGCTCAAGAAGCTGCTCGCCGCCGAAGGGCTTTTCGACCGGGCCCGCAAGCGCCGCCCGCCGTTCCTGCCCGGCCGGGTGGGTCTGATCACCGGCCGGGCCTCGGCGGCCGAACGCGACGTGCTCACCAACGCCCGTCGGCGCTGGCCCGCGGTCGAGTTCCGGGTGGTCAACGTGCCGGTCCAGGGGCCGACGGCCGTACCGCAGATCATCGAGGCGCTCCGGCTGCTCGACGCCGACGAGGGTGTCGACGTGATCGTCCTGGCCCGGGGCGGTGGCAGCGTCGAGGACCTGCTCCCCTTCTCCGACGAGGCGCTGTGCCGGACGGTCTTCGGCTGCCGCACCCCGGTGGTCAGCGCCATCGGCCACGAGACCGACGTCCCGCTGGTCGACTACGTCGCCGACGTACGCGCGTCGACCCCGACCGACGCCGCCAAGCGGATCGTGCCCGACCTGGCCGAGGAACTGCGGCTGATCCGGCAGGCCCGGCAGCGCCTCGACCGCGCCGTGGTCGGCCTGCTGGACCGCGAGCGGCAGCGCCTCGACGCGGTCCGCTCCCGGCCGGTCCTCGCCCGGCCCGAGGTGATGATCGAACAGCGGGTCGTCGACGTACGCGGCCTGCGCGAGCGGGCCGGCCGCTGCCTCGACCACCGGCTCACCACGGCCACCGGCGACCTGCGGCAGACCCTCGCCCGGCTGCGGGCACTGTCACCGGCCGCGACGCTGCAGCGGGGCTACGCCATCGTGCAGCGCGCCGACGGCCACGTCGTCCGGGCGGCCGGCGAGGTGACGAAGGGCGACCAGATCCGGCTCCGGCTCGCCGAGGGCGAGCTGGAGGCGACCGTCGACGGCTGAGATGTGGGAAGGACCACGTTGAGCGAGCAGAAGTCCCGTGGCGGCGACACCGCCGACGAACGGCTGACCTACGAGCAGGCCCGGGCCGAACTGGCGACGGTGGTCGAGCGGCTGGAGGCCGGCGGCACCTCGCTGGAGGAGTCGTTGGCACTGTGGGAGCGTGGCGAACGGCTCGCCGACACCTGCCAGCGCTGGCTGGACGGCGCCCGCGACCGGTTGGACGCCGCCCGCCAGGCCCGCGAGAGCGCCTGACGGGCGGCGTCAGCCCCTCTGCCGCGCCGCTGGGAGGCGCGGCTTCGGGACGTCTTCGCGCGCCGAAGCCGCGGTCAGTCGGTCAACAGCTCGTACGCCGCCTCGGGGGCCCGCATGCTCTGGGCGGCCGTCGGCCGGCGTGGCGGGGGCGCCGTCCCGAACTCGCTGTACACGATCTTGATTTCCCGTGCCTCGACCTCCCCGGCGGCGGGGGTCGAGATGCCCAGCTCGACCAGCCGACCCTCCGCGTCGATCCGGGCCTCGAACGGGATGGACGCGGCTGCCGCGCCGAGTGCCTCCAGCATCCCCTCGTCGAGCAGCGCCGAATCGGCCACCTTGCCGAGGTCGACGGTGCCGCGGTAGGTGCCGGCCCCGGTGTCCCGCACGTCGGTGGCCGTCTGGAAGAGCGCCGCGGCGAGCGCCGGGTCCGGCGAGTCGGATTCCCCGGCCTCCACGTCCAGCACGTCCGGAACGCGGGCCGGGTCGACCAGGAGGTACTTGTCACTCCACGAGTCGATGCCCGCGGCCTTGTTGAGTTCGTCCCCGTAGTCGATCCGCACCCACACGTCCTCGTTGATGAGGATGAACTCCAACGTGCCCGGGTCGCCGTCGATGTCGAAGAGGAGCTTGGCGGCGGTGCTTTCGCTGGCCATATCCACCACACCCACGATGTCCTCGGAGCCACCGGTGACGGTATAGAGGAAGTTGCCCTGGTCGAACACCTTGGTCGAGTCGAGCAGCGCCTGGCGCAGGTCGGGCGTCGCGCTCACCCCGGGCGTCGCGTCCTCTTCCGGCGGGCTGTGCGACCAGACCCGTATGCAGCCGGTCGTGCCGAAGGCGAGCAGGGAGGCGGCGACGAGCCCGGCGAGGGTCCGCCGAATGGTCTTCACGAGAAGCTTCTCCACGGGTCTGCCCCGACCCCAGGATCGGCCGGGCGGCTGCGTCGGCAAGCCTAGGAACGCCCCATGGAAGAAACGCTTGAAGAACACTTGAAGCGGCCCGTACCGCCCCGCCGGCCTACCCCAGGCCGTCCGCCAGATCGCGCAGCTCCGCCTCGGTCGCGGAGCCGACCACCATGACGGTGCGCTCGGGTTCGAGCAGGACCAGCGCCCGCTCGCCGGGCCGGGCCGTGTAGCGCTGCCAGGTGCGCCCGCCGATCTCGATGACGCCCTGCGGCTGGCCGTCCGCGGTCAACTCCTGCGGCAGGAGGGTCTCGGCCGGCACGTCGCTCTGCACGAGCTGCACCCCCTCCCCCTCGGGCGAGACGAAACCGACGCGCAGGGTCGCGGTGCCGTCGGCACCGTTGAAGTTGGCGGTGACCGGCCGCCAGTCGTCGTCGACACCGGTCGGGTCGATCACCTCGAACGCCCCGGACGCCCGCGCCTGGGCCACCGCCGGCGCGGGGTCGATCACCACCGGCTGGTCGGCGCCGAAGAAGACCCGGTAGATGCCGAAGATCAGGGCGATCGGCACCAGCAGCACGAGCAGCGAGATCGCCATGTCCTTCGGCGACCGCTCGGATCTCCCGGTGGGTTCACCCGAACCCGGTGGCGGCACGTCGGGATCCTCACCGGTCGACCCGGCGGACGCCGGATCGGCGCCGGCGAGCAGGTCGGTGTCGGTGTCGGCGGTCGTCCGCCCGGGCGGGGGTACGGGCCCACGCTCGGTGGGCTGGGCTGGTTCCACGTACCCCATCTTTACAGTCGCCGTCGGCGGCCCCCAGCTTGGCAGTCGCCGTAAGCGCCACGATCCGGACCATCGGCGCCCCGAACGGACGTTCAGCCCACGACCGTGCCAGGATCGAGGCGAACCGCCCCCGCCCGGCCCCGGAAGAGGGTTCGATGGGCGCGGGACGCGGGATCGCGGCCGGCCCACGCCGCCGGACGCGATCGAGCCGCCGGGCAACACCGGACCGACGGAACGAGTGAGGTAACCGCGATGACCGCTACTAGCACCCGGGTACCGCAGAACCTGGACCGCAACCTCGCCCTGGACCTGGTCCGGGTCACCGAGGCCGCCGCCATGGCCGCCGGTCGCTGGGTCGGCCGCGGTGACAAGGAGGGCGGCGACGGCGCGGCCGTCGACGCGATGCGCAAGCTGATCAACTCGATCCAGATGCGCGGTGTCGTCGTCATCGGCGAGGGCGAGAAGGACAACGCGCCGATGCTCTTCAACGGCGAGCGGGTCGGCGACGGCACCGGTCCCGAGGTGGACGTGGCGGTCGACCCGGTCGACGGGACCACCCTGATGAGCAAGGGCATGCCGAACGCCCTCGCGGTGCTCGCGGTCGCCGAGCGGGGCGCGATGTTCGACCCCAGCGCGGTGTTCTACATGGAGAAGCTGGCGGTCGGCCCGGACTGCGCGGACGTCATCGACATCACGGCCGGGGCGACGGAGAACCTGCGCCGGATCGCCAGGGTCAAGAAGTCCAGCATCTCGGACGTCACCGTCTGCATCCTCGACCGGCCCCGCCACCAGCGCCTCGTCGAGGAGGTACGGGACGCCGGCGCCCGGATCCGGTTCATCTCCGACGGCGACATCGCCGGCGCCATCTCGGCCGCCCGGCTCGAGTCCGACGTGGACGTGCTGATGGGCATCGGCGGCACGCCGGAGGGCATCACCGCCGCCTGCGCGCTCAAGTGCATGGGTGGTGCCATCCAGGGTCGGCTCTGGCCGCACGACGACGCCGAGCGCGAGCGGGCCGTCGCGGCCGGGCACGACCTCGACCGCGTACTCACCACCGACGACCTGGTCACCGGCGACAACTGCTTCTTCGTCGCCACCGGGGTCACCTCGGGCGACCTGCTGCGTGGCGTGCGCTACCGCTCCGGCGGCGCCTACACCCAGTCGATCGTCATGCGCTCCAAGAGCGGCACGATCCGGGTGATCGACTCCTACCACCGGCTGGAGAAGCTCGCCCTCTACTCGGCCATCGACTTCGACGGCCGGCCGATCGCCGAGCAGGAGTGACCACCACCGAACCGGGTACCGCCGCGACCCCGACCGTCCCGTCCAGCCGGCGTGCGGTCGGGGTCGTACTCGGCGTGGTCGCGGGGGTCGCCCTCGCCGCCCAGTCCCGGGTCAACGGCGAACTCGGGGTACGTCTGCACGACGGCATCGCCGCCGCCGTCGTCTCCTTCGGCTCCGGTCTGGTGATCCTGACCGTCCTGACGGCGGTGGTGCCGGCCGCCCGGCGTGGTCTACGGATCCTGCGGACGGCGTTGCGCGACGGCGGCCTGCGGCCCTGGCAGTGCCTCGGCGGGGTCTGCGGCGCGTTCCTCGTCGCCACCCAGGGCCTGACCGTCGCCACACTCGGCGTCGCCGTCTTCATCGTCGCCGTGGTCGCCGGCCAGTCCACCAGCAGCCTCGCCGTCGACCGGGCCGGATTCGGGCCGGCGGGCCGGCAACCGGTCACCGCGCCCCGCCTCGCCGGTGCGGTGCTGACCGTGCTGGCCGTCCTGCTCGCCGTCGGTGACCGGCTGGGCAGTCCCTCGGCGCTCGCCCTGGCCCTGCTGCCCGCCCTCGCCGGGATGGGGATCGCCTGGCAGCAGGCGGTCAACGGGCACGTACGGATCGCCTCCGGCAGCGCGATCACCGCGTCGTTCGTCAACTTCGTCACCGGTACGGCGGCCCTGCTGCTCGCCTTCGTGGTCGTGGTGGCCGTACGCGGCTGGCCGGACGGCCAGTGGCCGACCGAACCGTGGCTCTACACCGGTGGTGTGATCGGCACGTTCTTCATCGCGGTGGCCGCGGTCGTGGTGCAGTACACCGGGGTGCTGCTGCTCAGCCTGTCGATGATCGCGGGGCAGGTCGGCGGTGCGCTGCTGTTCGACGTGCTGATCCCGCCGCCGACGGGGCGGCCGGGGGTGACCACCGTCGTCGGCGCGGCCCTGACCCTCGTCGCGGTCCTGTTGGCCGCCGGCGTACGGGGGCTCCGGCCACCGCGTCGGCGGGGGTGAGGGCCGGCCGGCGCCGCGGCCCGGCCGGCACCGGCCAACGCGGCACCGGGCTCAGCCGGCGTCGGAGGAGTGGCCGGGGAACAGGTGGGCGGACGGGTCGATGAGTACGGCCGCGTTGTTGACGGCGGTCGCCGCCTCGCCGAAGCCGGTCGCGATGAGCCGCACCTTGCCCGGGTATTCGGTGATGTCACCGGCCGCGAAGACCCGGGGCCGGTTGGTGGCCATCGTGCTGTCCACCCGGATGTGTCGCCGGTCGAGTTCCAGCCCCCAGTCGGCGAGCGGCCCGAGGTCGGCGGTGAAACCGAGCGCCGCGACCACGGCGGTGACCGGCACGGTCTCGACCGGGCCGCCCTTGACCGCGATGTCCGCGCCGGTGACCACCGTCTCGCCGTGGATCTTGGCGATCTCGGCGTTGACCACGATCCGGACCGGCAACTGCTGGACCCGGGCCACCGTGGCGGCGTGGGCGCGGAACTTCTCCCGCCGGTGCACGAGGGTGACCGAGCGGGCGATCGGCTGCAACGCCAGTGCCCAGTCGAACGCCGAGTCGCCGCCGCCGACGATCAGCACGTCGTGCCCGGCCAGGTCGGCCAGGTGCGGCACGAAGAACACGATGCCGGCACCGGCGAACGTGGCGGCGGCCGGCAGTGGCCGGGGGGTGAAACTGCCGAGCCCGCCGGTGATGATGACCGAGCCGCAGAGCAGTTCTTCACCCGTGTCGAGCCGGAGCACCGGGCGGCCGTCGAGGTAGGACAGCTCCTGGGCGCGTACGCCGAGCAGGTAGTCCGGGCGGTAGGGCGCGGCCTGCTCGACGAGGTTGGCGACCAGGTCGCGGCCCTTGATCGCCGGAAACCCGGCCACGTCAAAGATCATTTTCTCGGGGTACATCGCGGTGACCTGGCCACCGGGCTCGGGCAGCGCGTCGATCACCGCGACCGACAACCCCCGGAACCCGGCGTAGTAGGCGGCGAACAGGCCCGAGGGACCCGCACCCACGATCGCTACATCGATCTCCCGCATGCGCCACGCCGCCTTCCGTCCCCGGACCCAACGTGCTTGGCAAAGACGGTATGCGGCCAACTCCGGCCGGGCAACAGGCGTCCCGCGGCGGCGGTCAGGAGTATCCGGACGTCACTCCGGACCGTACGCGTCGTCGGCGTCCGGCTGGCGCCGCCGGAAGAGGATCGCCGCGAGCAGCCCGCCGAGGAACCCGAAGAGGTGCCCCTGCCAGGACACCTGCGGATCGGTCGGCAGGATGCCGATCAACTGCCAGCCGTAGAGCAGGCCGACCAGCAGTACCACGCCGAGGTTCCACCAGCTCCGCTCCACGATGCCGCGCATGAGCAGCAGCCCCAGGTAGCCGAACACCACCCCGCTCGCGCCGACCACGACGGAGTGCGGCGAGCCGGTGAACCACACGCCCAGACCGCTCACCAGGATGATCACCAGGGTGGAGAAGAGGAACCGGCGGGCACCGGCCGCGAGCACGAACGTGCCGAGCAGGATCAGCGGCACGCTGTTGCTGTAGAGGTGGTCGAAGCCGTGGTGCAGGAACGGGCCGAAGAAGACCCCGTCGAGGCCGTCGATACGACGCGGGATGATGCCGAGCGCGGGGTCGAAACCGGCCGCGAGCCACACGTCGAGCGCCTCGATGACGAACAGGATGGGCACGACCGCGCACATCGCGACGAAGGCCCGGCCGAGGGCGGCGTAGAACGCCTCGGTGCCGAACCGCTGCGGATCGCCACGCCGGGAGTTCAGGTCGTACGCCACCCCCAAGTAGCTATCAGCTCACGGCGGCCGCCGCCAGTCGGGAACGACGAAGGCGCCCGCGACCTGAGATCGCGGGCGCCTTCGATACCAGGATCGCGGCTCAGTACCAGCCCTGGTTCTGCGACGTCTGCCACGCGCTGCACGGGGTGCCGTAGCGCCCCTTGATGTAACCGAGCCCCCACTTGATCTGGGTGGCCGGACTGGTCTGCCAGTCCGATCCGACGGAGGCCATCTTGTTACCGGGCACCGCCTGCGGAATGCCGTACGCGCCGGAGGAGCGGTTGTGCGCCTTGGGGTTCCAGCCGCTCTCCTTGGTCCAGAGCTTGTCCAGGCAGGGCATCTGGTCCAGGCCGAACCCGCTCTGGAGCAGCAGCGCGCAGCCGATCTGGCGGTTGCCGCTGTATTGGTTGCACGACTCCGGGATCGGCCCGTCGTAGGGCTTGGCCGGCGCGTTGGCGTCGTTGGCCGCGGCGGCCGCCTCCCGCTTCTTGCGACTGGCCGCTTCCTCGGCCTTGCGGGTCCGCTCAGTGGCCGCCTTCGCCGCTTCCTCGGCCTTGCGGGCCGCTTCCTGCTCGGCGAGGCGCTTCTGCGCGTTGGCCACGATGTGCGCGGCGTGCCGCTCCTTGATCAGCGCCTGTTCCGCCGCCTCAGCCTGGGCGACCTGCTGGTCGTTGATGCCCTGCTGCTGGATTTCCTGCTCTTCGCCCAGGTAGTAACCGCCGACGACGCCCGTCAGGAGCAGCGCCACAGCGGCCGACCGGACTCCGATCCGGCTCCACGGCCGAGTCACGAAGTGGTCCCTTCGTCGGGGGCACGGACACGGCGTGGCGACCGCGTCGATCGGATTCCACGCCGCCGAACACCCTGACGCACCGTGCGACGGTTGGGCAATCAACCAACGACATTGTGATGTGCGCCACGCCACTTATCATCCCTAACCGGGACCAAGTGGCGTGGCGCCGTACCACCTAACGAGGGATGTCCTCCAGCAGGTCGGTCACCACCTCGGCAATGGGTGACCGTTCCGAACGGGTGAGCGTCATGTGGGCGAAGAGTGGATGCCCCTTGAGCGCCTCGATGACGGCGGTCACCCCGTCGTGCCGGCCGACCCGGAGGTTGTCCCGCTGCGCCACGTCGTGGGTCAACACCACCCGCGACCCCTGCCCGATCCGGGACAGCACGGTGAGCAGGACGTTACGTTCCAGCGACTGCGCCTCGTCGACGACGACGTACGCGTCGTGCAGGCTCCGCCCGCGGATGTGGGTCAACGGCAGCACCTCCAGCATCCCGCGGGCCATCACCTCCTCCATCACGTTCTCGTGCACGACGGCACCGAGGGTGTCGAAGACGGCCTGCGCCCACGGCGACATCTTCTCCGCCTCGGAGCCGGGCAGGTAACCGAGTTCCTGGCCACCGACGGCGTACAGCGGGCGGAAGACGATCACCTTCTTGTGCCGGCGGCGCTCCATCACCGCCTCCAGCCCGGCACACAGGGCGAGCGCGGACTTGCCGGTGCCGGCCCGGCCACCCAGCGACACGATCCCGATCGACTCGTCCAGGAGCAGGTCGAGTGCCACCCGTTGCTCGGCGGAACGGCCCCGCAGCCCGAACGCCTCCCGGTCACCGCGCACCAGCCGTACGGTCTTGTCGGGCTGCACCCGCCCGAGCGCCGAACCGCGTGACGAGTGCAGCACCAGCCCGGTGTGGCAGGGCAGGCTGGACGCCTCGTCGACGTCGAGCGCGTCCCCGGCGTACAGGCGGTTGATCTCCTCCTCGCCCAGCTCCAGCTCGGCCATGCCGGTCCACGTGGGATCGCTGGCCTGGCCGTGCCGGTATTCGTCGGCGGTGAGCCCGACCGACGCCGCCTTGACCCGCAGCGGCATGTCCTTGCTGACCAGGGTCACCGTCCGCCCCTCGGCGACGAGGTTGAGCGCCACCGACAGGATCCGGGTGTCGTTCGACTCGTTCCGGAATCCGGGCGGCAGCACGGTGTCGTCGGCGTGGTTGAGCTCCACCCGCAGCGTGCCGCCGAGGTCGTTGGTCGGCACCGGCTCGTCGAGCCGCCCGTGCTTGATCCGCAGCTCGTCGAGCATGCGCAGCGACTGACGGGCGAACCAGCCGAGTTCCGGATGGTGCCGCTTGCCCTCCAGTTCGGAGATGACCACGAGCGGGATCACGACCTCGTGCTCGGCGAAGCGGTGGAAGGCGGCCGGATCGGACAGGAGGACCGAGGTGTCCAGGACGTAGGCGTGGCGCGCTGGTGCGGGCTCCGCACTGTCGGCGGTGTTCCCGCTACGGGCGGAGGAAGCGCGCCGGGTGGTCCTGGCGGACCGGGTCGCGGTGGCGGCGGCCGGGTCCTGGTCGGCCCGGGTGTTCGTGCGGCGAGTGGTCACAGGCCTGCTCCGGCGGGCGTGCACCCGGCCACCCGCGTCTCGCCTCGTCCGGAGCCCGGACGAACGGGGTCGGATGCGGGCCCCGTCGCGCCGAAATCGCAGGTCCAGGCCGGCCGGCTGACCCGGGACACCCCCGGGTCATGGCAGGAACGCTAGCCGGCCGGAAGCCGCTTGGGCTAGAGCTGCCCACAGGTTGGCGGCAGTTGTGAGGATCTCGTCACAGTCCGCACCGATCGGGAATTCCGGATGAGCGTCGGCCGGGGATCCGCGAACGGATCCCCGGCCGACGGGAGGACCGGCCGGGATGCGTGCCCCCTGCGCGCATCCCGGCCGGTAAGGGATCACCAGTCACCGGTCTGACGGTGATCCCGTACGGTGCGTGTCCGCCGCGGACGACGCACCGCAATCGCGGGCGACCGCTCACCCCATCACGCGTCGCCGGCAACGGATGCCGGCCGGCGAGCGTGTCTGATGGAGTGCCGTCCGCCGTTGGTCGCGGTCCCCGCGAAAGAGGCGCCCGTGTACGTCGTTCCCTGACGTACGTCGGTGCGGGCGTTGTCGGGTGTCGTGGGTGATGGCACCGCCAGCACCGAGGCGATCGCCGCCTGCGCCTCTCGACGCCGGCGGTTCCAGGCCCCCCGGTCGCCGTCGAAATGGCCCTGCCGGTATCCGAACCGGTAGCCGATGCGGTAGCTGAGCTGACCGTGCAACCGGCCCGCCGCGTAGCTGGACGAGGCCAGCAGCAGCACCAGGAACACCGCGAAGAAGGCGCTCATGTCTCCTCCGTGTCGAACGAGCTCGGATCGTCGGTGAGCAGCCGGTCCAGGTCATCGGTGCTGACCTCCTCGACCAGCTCGACGCTGATCCGGCAGCCGTCCATGACGACCTCGGCGATCGAGGCGCGGCGGATGTCCCCACCGGCGTCGTAGACGCGCACGCTCAACTCCGGGCAGCCGAGGTGCGTGCGCCAGGAGTTCCACTCGGCCCGGTCGCCGACGTTGAGGGACAGGTATCGGCAGCCTCGCGCCAGGTACATGCGCCACGGCGCGCTGAGTCCGGCGGCCACCCCGTCTGCGATCAGGCCGAACGCCTGGGCTCGGGTCGCGAGCTCGGTCACCAGTTCCCTCCTGTCCCAGACGCGTGACCAGATTGAACACGGATCGTCTCAATCACGTGACAAAGAGTAGTCCGTACCACGTGCGTGACAGCATCAGCTTTTCGTACGATTAGCACCGACCCTAAGTCCACCTAGTCTGTACTTGTGACACCCCTCAACACAAGGACTGACTCGTTAACAGGGAATCATGGACCCCTGTCACGCACACAATACAAAGATGACCATCCCGGCGGCGATGCGGAATCCTCGCCGTACCGTCAGCCAGTGCCGGAGACCGCCCACGGGCGCAAGATCGCCTTTGCCGCTTTCGTCCGTAAAGCTCTCGACGACGCGCGGACCACGCGAGCCTGGACCGGCTCGGAGGTCTCCCGGCGGACCGGCGTTTCCCGGCAGACCATCAACCGGTGGGTACGCGGCGAGTGGGCCAGCGACCCCGAGGCGGAGCGGGTCGTCGCCTTCTGCGAAGGGCTCGGGATCAACCCCACCGTCGCCTTCGGCGTACTCGGCTGGGACCGGCAGACCTCGGCCCGGCCCGCACCGGCCGCCCCACCGATGGACCCCGACGTCGAGGCGCTGCTGCGCCGGCTGGTCGACCCCAACGTCTCCGAGGCGGAGAAGTTCCACATCCGCGAGACGATCCGCTACCTCGCCTACCGCCCGCCGATCCCCAGCGAGCCGCGCAAGGGCCGCAGGCGGGCCAGCTAGGCGGGGTTCGGCCGCCTCCGCCGGCCGCCCCCACCTCCACCATCCGAGGCAACGGACATCGCAGTCGATCCTTCATGCCTGGTACGGCCGCACGTGGTGCCCACAAACCGGGGCGACTTCCTCAGATGGCGAAAGAAGGCGTTCCGGTGGCCTTACATGCCGTGCGGGCAACCGAACGGGCACGCTAGCGTCCCAATCTGTACTGCTTGGGCTCGTCGTCGGCGGGGGGACGGGACAAGGCCGAACACAGCCCTGCGGGACAAAAGGAGGGGTCTACTCATGACCCTGAAATCGACAGCGACCGTGACAGCGGCCGTTTCCACGACAATGTGCATCACCATCAACGTCCTGGTCGCCCTGCTCGCCCACAAAGAAGTGCCCGGCATCATCAACATGGTCGTGGTCGGCGTCACCGCCGTCGGGATCGTGCTGGCGATAGTCGGCGAACTGTACGAGCGGATCAACGGGCGGATCACCGCCCTCACCGAGTTCCTCGTGGCCCGGCTGAATGAACTTGACATGAACACCAACGACCGCAACGCCGGGTTCGTGGAGGGCTACCTGCTCAGCCACGGCCAGGACGCGGCGGTCGTGCCGTTCGGCCCGCGCCTGGGCAACCGCCGGGCCATGAGCGGTGGCGACGACCGAAGCTGATCAAGGCTTCGGTTCCCCCACCGTCCAGGTAGGGTGGCTCGTGTGCGGCCGTACGAGACAGGTGACCAGCTTTTGACCCGCCCGGTAACCGCGGAGCAGGCCTGGAAGGCCACCTCCGGCCGGGCCGGGCGGTGCGTCCTGTTCTTCGACTTCGACGGCACTCTGGCGCCGGTCAGCGACGACCCCACCACGGTGCAGCCCGTCGCCAAGGTGATGGTCGCGATCGACGCCCTGGCCGAAGTCGTCCAGCGCATCGCCATCGTCTCCGCACGCCCGGTGGACTTCCTGCGCGACCGGTTCGCGACCGCGCCCCACGTCGACCTCTACGGGCTCTACGGCCTCGAACACAGCCACGGCGGCGGTGAGACCGTCACCGAACCCGCGGCGCTCCCGTGGATCCCCGCGATGGAAGAGCTCGCCACCCGCGCCCGCACCGAACTGCCCACGGCGGTCCTCGTCGAATACAAGCGCCTCTCCGTGGCCCTGCACTGGCGGACCAGCCCGCAACTGGCCTCCACCGTCGAAGCCTGGGCCACCGCCGAAGCCGAACGACTCGGCCTACGCGTCCAGGCCGGCCGCATGGTCGTCGAACTCAAGCCGCCGGTCGACAGCGACAAGGGCAAGGTCATCGGAGAGGCGATCGGCTCCGCCGGATGCGCCTGGTACTTCGGCGACGACGTCTCCGACATCAAGGCGTTCAACGCGCTGCGCGCCCGCGAAGCCGCCGACCCCGACTTCTTCGGCGTCTGCGTCGCCGTCGCCAACCCCGAAACCGGGCAGGAGGTCGCCAGCGCGGCCGACCTGACCCTCGACTCCCCCGAAGCTCTCGCCGACTTCCTGACCGACGCCATCCACGTGCTGCGTTAGCTGGCCTCGCTGTGTTAGCTGGCCTCGCCTTCGGCTCGGCTGGCTCGCTCCGCTTCGCGCCGCCTGAGTGCACCGTCTTCACCCTGCGGGCATGACGGCTTCGCCGCATGTCCTCGGGCTCCAGACGGTGCGGCGGCGCTCGGTCGACTCGCGACGTGAGTTGCGGTCAGACCTGTCCGCCGATTGCTTCGCCGATCCGTGTCGGGTCGTGGCGGGGTTGCGGGCCACGAACTGTCCAGCCCTGGCGACCGCACGGCCGAAAAGCCGTGACGGGTGTGTGCGTTGCCGGGACTTGGTCGGCCCAGTCGTCGACAACGCCCAGGCGACCCGACAGCCCCGGCTGACGAACTGAGCGCTGGAGGGGTTATCCGGCCGGAATAACCCCTCTCCCGCTCAGTTCGTGGGAGGGACCTCGCGTCCACTGCCCGCACCATCAGGGCGATATGCGCCGAACGTCTGTCACGGCGAGGGGAAGGTCGCGGAGATGGGTGGTTGATCTGGGCGGGAGGGACCTTATCGAGCGTGGATAAGGTCCCTCCCGCCCAGATCAGCAAGGAGGACCACCAAACAACGCTCCCGACAAGGCGAGCCCAGCCACCAGGCGGGCGCCGATCGTCACCCTTGGCGGAACCTGCGAAACGTCCGGCGGGGCGTCGGCTGTGGCGACGACCAACCGAAACCGGTCGGCGAAGCAATCGGCGGACAGGTGTGACCGCAACTCACGTCGCGAGTCGACCGAGCGCCGCCGCACCGTCTGGAGCCCGAGGACCGCGCCGCGAAGCGGTCGCGGCCCGCAGGGCGAAGACGGTGCACTCAGGCGGCGCGAAGCGGAGCGAGCCAGCCGAGCCGAAGGCGAGGCCAGCTAGCACAGACTCGACTAACCGCCGTAGCGGCGTTGGCGGTGGGCGTACGAGCGCAGTGCGCGGAGGAAGTCGACGCGGCGGAAGTCGGGCCAGTTGACGTCGCAGAAGTAGAACTCGGAGTGGGCCGACTGCCAGAGCAGGAAGCCGGACAGCCGCTGTTCGCCGCTGGTGCGGATGACCAGGTCGGGGTCGGGTTGGCCGCGGGTGTAGAGGTGTTCGGCGATGTGCTCGACGTCGAGGATCTCGGCGAGTTCTTCGAGGGTGCCGCCGGCGGCGGCGTGTTCGTGCAGCAGGGAGCGTACGGCGTCGGCGATCTCGCGGCGGCCGCCGTAGCCGACGGCGATGTTGACCTCGGCACCGCCGGTGCGTTCCTGGGTGCGTTCCTGGGCTGCCTTGAGGGCGGCGGCGGTCTGGGCGGGGAGGAGGTCGAGGGCGCCGACGATCCGCAGCCGCCAGGGGTTGCCCTCCTCGGCGAACTCGACGACGAGATCTTCGATGATCTTGAGTAGCGGGTCGAGTTGGCTGGCGGGGCGGCGAAGGTTGTCGGTGGCCAGGAGGTAGAGCGTGACGTGTTCGACGCCGGCCTGGTCGCACCAGTTGAGCAGGTGCTTGATCTTGACTGCGCCGACGCGGTGGCCGTCGTTGGGGTCGACGTAGCCCATCTCCTTGGCCCAGCGCCGGTTGCCGTCGCACATGACACCGATGTGGCGGGGTACCGGCTTACCGGCGAGCCCCGCCGTGAGCCGCCGTTCGTAAACCGAGTAGAGCAGGTCCCGCAGTTTCATCTCTTGCAGACTAGCGACCATCGCTGTGGAAGGCAGCCGGGCACCTCAGGTGGTCAGGACGGTGCGTGTTCCGGCGGGCGTACGGCGGTGGCCGGTCCGGCACGGCCGGCGCGCCACAGGGCGTAGCAGGTGAGCGCGGCGGCCGCGACCAGCGGCGCGCCGTCGCGGACGAGTCCGTCGACGCCGAGCAGCCACCAGCACAGCGGCAGGTCGACGGCGAGGACGGCGACGGTGATGGCGACCAGTACTCCCCGGGCCCACCTTTTCCCGCGGAGCAGGAAGAACGCGTCGAGCAGTACGACGTTGCCCACCACCACTCCGGCGACGAACCAGCCGACCACGGCGGGTACGGCGACGAGCTTCCCGTCGAAGATCGTGCCGACGGCGATCAGGCAGGGTACGAGCATGAGCGGGCTGTAGGTGAACGCGGCGACCCGGGCGGTGAGCAGCCAGGCGGCGACCGGCGGCTTGCGCGGCGGCGTCGCCCGCCAGGAGATGCCCTGCCGGTCGATGACGAGCCGGCCGGGGTGGCGTACGAGGTGGGCGTCGACCTGCGGCGAGCGGTAGAGCATCCACACGACGGCGGCGCAGAGCAGGGTGAGCGCGGCGAAGCCGAGCAGGCCCGGCAGCGGTGGCAGGCCGGCGCGCGGCACGATCAGCCGGCCGACGGCGAAGACGGTGGTGACGGCGAGGATCAGTCCGAGCGGGCGGGCCGCCGTCCGGCCGCGGCGTACGTGCCAGATGAGCACCAGGAAGCCGACCGAGCGCAGCAGTGCCCAGCCGCTGCGTACGGCGAGCCCGAAGCCCTGTTCGGGGGCGTACCACCAGTTGAGCAGCTCGACCGCGACGGTCGCGGCGGCGGTGGTCGCGAGCAGTGCGGTCAGGCCCCGGACGGCCGGCGGCCGCCGGACCCCCTTCGGAGTCGCGGCGGCCGTCGTCATGCCTGAGATGATGCCCGGCCGGCGCCAGCGGCACACCGGCGGGCCGGGTGGGCCGGCCCGGTGTCCGCGGGCCGGAGGGTGCGGTCAGGCCGTCGGGCCGGACTGCCCGTCGAGCCGGGCGCGCAGCGCGTCGAGTTCGGCCCAGAGTACGGCGGGCAGCTTGTCGCCGAACTTCTCGAACCACTCGGTGATCTGCGGCAGTTCGGCCCGCCACTCGTCGATGTCGACCTTGAGCGCGGTCTCGATCTCGGCACGGGTGAGGCCGAGGCCTTCGACGTCGAGGGCGTCGGCGGTGGGTACGTAGCCGATCGGTGTCTCGACGGCGGCGCCACGTCCCTCGAGCCGCTCCACGATCCACTTGAGCACCCGGGAGTTCTCGCCGAAGCCCGGCCAGAGGAACTTGCCGTCGTCGTCGCGGCGGAACCAGTTGACGTAGAAGATCTTCGGCAGCTTGGCGGCGTCGCCGTCGACGCCCTTGCCCATCTCGATCCAGTGCTGGAAGTAGTCGCCGGCGTTGTAGCCGATGAACGGCAGCATCGCCATCGGGTCGCGGCGTACGACGCCGACCTGGCCGGCCGCGGCGGCGGTCGTCTCGGACGAGAGCGTCGCTCCCATGTAGACGCCGTGCACCCAGTCGCGGGCCTCGGTCACCAGCGGCACGGTGGTCTTGCGCCGGCCGCCGAAGAGGATCGCGTCGATCGGCACGCCCTTGGGGTCGTGGTATTCGTCGGCGAGGATCGGGCACTGGTTGATGGGGGTGCAGAACCGGCTGTTGCCGTGCGACGACAGCTCGCCGCTGTCCGGCGTCCAGTCGGCGCCCTTCCAGTCGGTGGCGTGCGCCGGCGGCTCGCCCATGCCCTCCCACCACACGTCGCCGTCGTCGGTCAGGGCGACGTTGGTGAAGACCGAGTTGCCGCGGTCGAGGGTCCGCATGGCGTTGGCGTTGGTGGTCCAGCCGGTGCCGGGGGCGACGCCGAAGAGCCCGAACTCGGGGTTGAGGGCGTAGAGGCGGCCGTCGTCGCCGAAGCGCATCCAGGCGATGTCGTCGCCGACGGTCTCGACCTTCCAGCCGGCGATGGTCGGCTCCAGCATCGCCAGGTTGGTCTTGCCGCAGGCGGACGGGAAGGCGCCGGCGATGTAGTGCACCTTGCCCTCGGGCGAGGTCATCTTGAGGATCAGCATGTGCTCGGCGAGCCAGCCCTCGTCGCGGGCCATGACGCTGGCGATCCGCAGCGAGTAGCACTTCTTGCCGAGCAGCGAGTTGCCGCCGTACCCGGAGCCGTAGGACCAGATCTCGCGGGTCTCGGGGAAGTGCGAGATGTACTTGGTCTGGCTGCACGGCCACGGCACGTCGGCCTCGCCGGGGGCCAGCGGCGCGCCGATGGAGTGCAGGGCGTGCACGAAGTCGGCGTCGTCGCCCATCCCCTCGAGGACCTTGGCGCCCATCCTCGTCATGATCCGCATGGACGCGACGACGTAGGCACTGTCCGTGATCTCGACGCCGAACATCGGCGATTCGGCTTCGAGGGGGCCCATGACGAACGGGATGACGTACATGGTCCGGCCCCGCATGCATCCGCGGTAGAGCGCGGTCATGGTCCGCTTCATCTCGTCGGGCGCCATCCAGTTGTTGGTGGGTCCGGCGTCGGCCTCGTCGACCGAGCAGATGAAGGTGCGTTCCTCGACGCGGGCAACATCGGTGGGATCGGTGCGCGCCCAGAAGGAGTTTGGTTTGTGCTCGGGATCGAGTCGCACGAGGGTGCCGGCGGCGACGAGTTCGTCGGTGAGCCGCTGCCATTCCTCGTCGGAACCGTCGACCCAGACGACCTGGTCGGGCGTTGTCAGCTCGGCGACTTCGTGAACCCACGCGAGCAGTTTGGAGTGCGAGGTCGGGGCCTGCGCGAGGCCACGGCTGGTAGCCGGAGCAGTCATGACTTGGTCTCCTTCAGGTCGACGCTGACCGTTATGCGGGATGCCCGAATCCGGCGGGCGGTTAACCGCCACGCCGTAATGAAGTCACGGAAGTTGCGCTCAGCGTAAACCGATCCGCCGACCTGGGCAGTGGGGTCGGTTGTGAAGAAGTGCACAAGGTACGGCCGACCTGCCGTATTGGGAATCTTTTCGCGCTTACCTGCGCAGTTTCGCGCAAACTTTACGTGGAGATCATCACAGCCACCCGTCGACGACCGTCGCTGTGCGTGATCAATTGCACGTCGGGGCATGTATCACACCTTCCCCTGCCGCCCGATTTGTCCTAGGGTTATGACCCATAAGGGTGCTTTTCCCCTAGTGCCCCGCTCCCTCCCGGAGTGCCGCCCCGGGAGAGTGCCGCCCCACCCCTCCCCCTCGACCGTTGGAGCGGACCCGTGACGATCCCCGCCGACCCCGGCCCGGCCGCTGCCGTGGCCACGTGCGTCGCCACCGACGCCGACCTGCTGGCCGCCGTACGAGACGGCGACACCGGGGCGTACGCGACGCTGTGGATCCGGCACTCGCACGCCGCCAGGCGGCTCGCCTACAGCCTGGTGAGCAACGAGGCCGACGCCGACGACCTGGTCGCCGAGACCTTCGTCAAGGTGCTCGCCATGCTCCGCGCGGGGCGCGGCCCGGCGGTCGTCTTCCGCCCCTACCTGCACACCACGCTGCGGCACGTCCGGCACGACCGGCTCCGCCGCGACCGCCGCCTCGCCTTCACCGACGACCTGACCCGGTTCGAGGTGGGTGGGCAACACGAGGACGTCACCCTCGCCCGACTCGAACGGTCGTACGCCATTCGCGCATTCACCCGCCTGCCCCACCGGTGGCGGCTGGTGCTCTGGCACACCGAGGTGCAGGGGGAAACCCCGGCGCAGGTGGCGCCCCGGCTCGGCCTCACCCCCGGCGGGGTCGCCGCACTGGCCTACCGGGCACGGGAGCGCCTGCGGGAGATGTACCTGCGGGAGCACATCAGCACCGCCGTCGATCCGGACTGCCACCCGATCCGGCAACTGCTGGCCGCGTACATCCGCGAACGGCTCGCCACGCGGGCCCGTACCACGGTCGAGACCCACCTCGGCCGCTGCCGGGCGTGCCACGGTCTGCGTACGGAACTGGACGAGGTGAACGCCGACCTGCGGATGGCCCCGACGCCGGGGTGCGCCCCGACCGGCCGGCGCCCGCGCACCCGCCCCGCCCGCGAGAGCTGCGTTCGGTCACCCGCCGGTCACCCCGTGTCGAGCGACCCCGGAGACCACGGGCGCCTCTGTTAAACCTCGTCGCTCGCGCCCGTCAGAATGGGGAGCAACCGGTACGCTCGACGGCGTGCCAGTGACCGCGACGGGCGAGCAGCCGCCAAACTCCATCGATAGACCAGGGCTCGTCCGGAGGATCATCGACCGTTTCGGTCACCTGGTCCGCGAGCTCGGCAAGTTCGGCGCGGTGGGCGGCATCGCGTTCGTCGTCGACCTGCTGATCTTCAACCTGGCGCGTGGTCAGGGCATGGAGGTCCTCGCCGCGAAGACCCTGTCCACCGCGGTGGCCGCCACCGTCGCCTTCATCGGTAACCGCTTCTGGACCTGGCGCCACCGTGAGCGCTCCGGCCTGGCCCGGGAATACCTGCTCTACTTCTTCTTCAACGCGGTCGGGCTAGGTATAGGGCTGGCCTGCCTGGGTATCAGCCATTACGTCCTGGGCAGTATCTGGCCCCGGATCTTCCAGTCCCTGATCGCCGACAACATCTCGGCAAACCTCGTGGGCGCCGCGCTGGGCACGCTGTTCCGGTTCTGGTCCTACCGTCGTTTCGTCTTCGTCGGGCCGGCCAGGGTGGACGCGCCAGAGGTGATCGCGAAGAGCGACTGAGCGCCGAGCCCTCGCCACCCCTCGTCGGGCCGCTGCCCGAACGACTTCCTGCCGTAAGGTGATCCAATGCCCTTTGTCCGTCTACTGCCTGATCGATGGCAGAAGTTCGTCAGCGAGGCCGCCAAGTTCGGCGTCGTAGGCGGCATCAACACGGTCATCAACTACGCGGTCTTCAACGCCCTCGCGTTGACGATCTTCGCGAACGGGCAGCTCAAGGCCACTGTGATCGCCACCATCGTGGCGACGATCACCTCATACCTCATGAACCGGCACTGGACCTACCGGGACCGGCCGAAGTCGGCGATGCGCCGCGAATACGCACTCTTCTTCCTCTTCAACGCCACCGGCCTCGCGATCGAACTGGGCGTGCTGGCACTGGCGAAGTACGGGCTCGGCTTCCACGGTCTGATCGCGCTCAACATCGCCAAGACCATCGGTGTCGTGCTCGCCACACTCTTCCGGTTCTGGTCCTACCGCACGTTCGTCTTCCGTCCGGTGCCGGCCGCCGCCGCAAGCTCGGCGCCCGACCCGGCCGACCCCACGGCCGCTGCCGCGCCCGCCGGGACGCCCGGCGACGCCACCGACGAGCCCGACGCGACCAGCGGCCCGCCGGGGCGGCCGGCCCGCCCGAAAGCCGACGACGATCCGGCCGAGACCGAACCCGCCCGCCCGGCCCCGGCGAAGGCCGACGCCGACACCCACCCGGCCGACGCACGAGCGGCGGAGGCTGCCGGTACCGGCGAGACGCCGCACATCGACTTCACCCGGCTCACCACCCCGCTCGAACGCGAACTGGCCAACCCGATCGACGTCGAGTTCGAAGCCGAACTCGCCGCTGAACTCGACGCCGCCAACCGGCGTCCCGCCTCCCGCTGACCGGGACACCGGTGCGGTCGGGAACGGGTGCCGAAGCCGAGCTGTTCTTCGAGGACCTGACCCCCGGACGCACCTTCGACCTGGGCGTCACCACCGTCGACGAGGCCGAGATGGTGGCGTTCGCCCGCCGGTTCGACCCGCAGTGGTACCACGTCGACGCGGCGACGGCCGCCGGCAGCCACCACGGCCGGCTGATCGCCAGCGGGTTCTTCACGGTCAGTCTCTTCATGCGCGCCTACGTCGACCACCTGCTCTCCCGGGCCGCCGCCGACGCCTCCCCCGGGCTGGAGGAGCTGCGCTGGCTGACTCCCGTACACGCCGGTGACCGGCTGGCCGTACGGCTCGACGTGCTGGGCAGCAAGCCGTCGACGGCCCGCCCCGGCCTCGGCACCGTCACCCTCGGCGCGACCATGACGAGGGTCGACGCGTACGGCCGCCCCGAGCGGGAGGTGCTGCGTACCCGGTTCCGGGGCTGGTTCGTGATGCGTGCCGGTCCGGCCTGAGCGGGCCGGACCGTCCCTACTGCACCGTCTCCCCGGCTGGCCGGGTCTCCCGCGCCTCTTTGAGGATCTCCCGCATCTCGCCGTCGCCGAGGGTGTGCTTGTCGTGGTTGGCCTCGATCAACTCGTACAGCGTGGTCTGCACGCGCTCCACGTGCGGGATGTCGACCAGCACCGACTGGCCGCGCTCACCGGCCGACTCGATCGTCAGCGTGCCGCAGCCGAGCAGCCGTTCGACGAACCGCTGCGACATCGAGTGGTCGTTGACCCGGTTGAGCGGAATGTCCCGCCGGTCGCGGGAGAGCACCCCGTGCTGGAGAAGTACCCGCTCGTTGGTCAGCACGTAGTGCGTGGTGCGCCGGACCAGCCACGGCCAGACGGCGAACGGCACGACAGCCACCACGGCCGCCGCGACCACCACCCACATGCCGATCGTGCCGGCGGTGCCCGCCGGCAGCAGCACGATCGACGCGACCACCGCGGCGACGGCCAGGAGCAGCACCACGACCGGCCGGATCAACGCCTTCCAGTGTGGGTGCAGGTGCAGTACGACATGCTCGTCTTCAGTGAGCACGTCATCGGGGAACGCCACGCCATCCTCCTCGCGTACCGGATCGATCCGCGCTGACGGTAGCGGTTCGCCGCACCGGATGGGGTCACCTGACCGTCGCGTCCTGCGGCGGTCCGACGGTCAACGTAGATGCAGCACGTCACCGGCGGCGACCGCCGTCGGACCGTCCACCGTGTCCACGACCAGCCGGCCGGCACCGTCCACCGAGGTCGCGGTGCCGGTGCGGGTCTCGCCGCCCGGCAGCGACACCCGTACCTCGCGGCCGACCGTGGCGCAGTGCCGGAGGTAGGCGTCGCGCAGCCCGCACTCGTCCGCGTCGCCGGCCGCGGCCCGCCAACGGCCGTACCAGTCGGCGAGGCCACGCAGCAGGGCCCGCAGCAACGGGTCGCGGTCGGTGGCCGCGGCGCCGGCCAGCCGCAGCGACGTCGCCGGCAGACCGCCCGGGTTGGTGGGCAACTCGTCGGCGCGCAGCGTGACGTTGAGCCCGATGCCGACCACGATCGCGGACGGTTCGCCGTTACCGGCCGACGGCACCGACTCGGCGAGGATGCCGGCACACTTGGCCCCGCCGACGAGCAGGTCGTTGGGCCACTTCAGTTCGGCGGGCAGCTCGGCCAGCCGAAGCACGCTCTCGGCCAGCGCGACACCGGCCAGCAGCGGCAGCCAGCCGTATCCGGTGACCGGGGCCGGCGGCCAGTCCCGGTCCGGCACGGCGACCCCCGGTCGCAGTAGGACGCTGGCCGCGATACCCGCCCGCGGCGGTGAGGACCACTGCCGGCCGAGCCGGCCCCGCCCGGCCGTCTGCCGCTCGGCGACCACCACCAACCCCTCCGGGGTGCCCTCGCCGGCCGCCGCGACCGCGTCGGCGTTCGTCGAGCCGGTCTCCCGGCGTACGTCGATCCGGGTCCAGAACCCGCCCGGTACGACCAGCGCCCGCCGCAGTGCCCGCGGGTCCAGCGGCGGACGGTCCAGATCGGTGTACGGCGAGCCCGGCATCAGGCCAGCCTACGGCCAGTCGTACGGCGGTGTGCCGCTGCCGTAGACGGTGCCACGCGGCGGTGCCACGTAGATGGCGGACTCCGGCGGCCGGACGGCCGCCCGGACCGGTCCCGCGTCCACAGCGCCGGGATGATCGTGGCCGTCCACCGTCGGGTGCCGGACCGGTGCGGAGTCGGCGCCGAACGGCCACCGGCCGCGACGCAGCGCGACCAGCACCCACAGGCCACCGGCCAGCAGGGCGACGCCCAGAACCAGCACGTTCTGCCTAACGAGCGGATCAATCACCACGAAACGCCCGGCGGGATTGTAGTGAAATGCACACGACGGCCCGACGGCAAACACCTGAACCATCGTTACGATCCCAAACGTGACCGGACAGCCGAGCGCCACCGAGATCAACGTCCACAGCACCGCCGGCAAGCTGGCCGACCTGGAACGCCGGGTCGACGAGGCGGTCCACGCCGGGTCCGCGCGGGCCGTGGAGAAGCAGCACGCCCGGGGCAAGAAGACGGCCCGGGAACGGATCGCGATGCTGCTCGACGAGGGCTCGTTCGTCGAACTCGACGAACTCGCCCGGCACCGCTCCACCAACTTCGGACTGGACAAGACCCGCCCGTACGGCGACGGCGTGATCACCGGCTACGGCACCGTCGACGGCCGTCAGGTGTGCGTCTTCGCCCAGGACTTCACCGTCTTCGGCGGATCGCTCGGCGAGGTCTTCGGCCAGAAGATCGTCAAGGTCATGGACCTGGCGATGAAGACGGGGTGCCCGATCGTCGGCATCAACGACTCCGGCGGCGCCCGCATCCAGGAGGGCGTGGTCAGCCTCGGCCTCTACGGCGAGATCTTCTTCCGCAACGTGCGCGCCTCCGGCGTCATCCCGCAGATCTCCCTGGTCATGGGACCGTGCGCGGGCGGCGCCGTCTACTCCCCCGCCGTCACCGACTTCACCGTCATGGTCGACCAGACGTCGCACATGTTCATCACCGGCCCCGACGTGATCAAGACGGTCACCGGCGAGGACGTGGCGATGGAAGACCTCGGCGGCGCGCGCACCCACAACACCAAGAGCGGCAACGCGCACTACCTCGCCACCGACGAGGACGACGCGATCGAGTACGTCAGGGCGCTGCTCTCCTACCTGCCGGCCAACAACTTCGACGAGCCGCCGACGTTCCCGGTCGAGGCGGACCTCGCGGTCTCCGACACCGACCGGGAACTCGACACGCTCATCCCCGACTCGGCCAACCAGCCGTACGACATGCACCGGGTCATCGAGCACGTCCTCGACGACGGCGAGTTCCTGGAGGTGCAGCCGCTCTACGCGCAGAACATCGTGATCGGCTTCGGCCGGGTCGAGGGGCGCCCGGTCGGCGTCGTCGCCAACCAGCCGATGCACTTCGCCGGCACCCTCGACATCGCCGCCTCGGAGAAGGCCGCCCGGTTCGTCCGCACCTGCGACGCGTTCAACATCCCGGTCCTGACCTTCGTCGACGTACCCGGGTTCCTGCCCGGCACCGGCCAGGAGTGGGACGGCATCATCCGGCGCGGTGCCAAGCTCATCTACGCGTACGCCGAGGCCACCGTCCCCAAGGTCACCGTGATCACCCGCAAGGCGTACGGCGGGGCGTACGACGTCATGGGGTCCAAGCACCTCGGCGCCGACCTCAACTTCGCCTGGCCGACCGCGCAGATCGCGGTGATGGGCGCCCAGGGAGCGGTCAACATCCTCTACCGCGCCGAACTGGCCGCCGCCGACGACCCGACCGCCGTACGGGCCGAGAAGATCGCTCAGTACGAGGAGACCCTGGCCAACCCGTACGTGGCGGCCGAACGCGGCTACGTCGACTCGGTCATCGCGCCGTCCGAGACCCGCCGGCAGATCGTGCGCGCCCTGCGGGTGCTGCGGACCAAGCGGGAGACGTTGCCGCCCAAGAAGCACGGCAACATCCCGCTGTAACCCGGACCGCCGGGCGGCGACCACCGCCCGGCGTCGGTCAGCATCCGGAGTTGGCCAAGGTGCACAGCCGCTCCACGGCCCGGGCCACGATCGCGTCGGTCCGCTGCCGGTCGTCGGACACAATCACCACGACCGCGTACAGGTCGCCGAAGCGTAGCGCCACGTACATATGGACCCGCACTGACTCGATCTCGTCCTCCTCGACGACGGGGCTGCTGCCGTCCTCCACCGGCTGTCGGAGCACCCACTGCGACGCCATCACCGGGCTCGATATGCCTGCCTCTGGGTCGGACAGGATCTTGGTCGCGTTGTACGGTCGAGCCCACATGCTGGGGGCCAGGGCGGCCCCCAGCAACAACGAGGGAGGCCGGGCGGAACCTTCTAAGGGAGCTTGTCCGGGTCGATGCGTGAGCCGTCGGGGTTCAGCCCGACCGGGTGACGGCTGAACAGTCCGGGCCCGACGTCTTCCGGTTGGAACACTGCACTGTCCGGGATCTCCACCCGCACGCCGCCCGGCCCGGCCGGCAGGCCCGCTGGCACGTCGGGCGGGCTCCCGTCGGGACCGCCCAGTGGGGCCAGGTACCCGAAGACCATGGCGAGTAGCGCCGACGATGGCGCGTACCCGGGTCCGCCGGCGCGACCGGGCACGGATCTCCTCCGGCGCCGGCCAGGAGACCCCTTCGAGGTCGAGTGCGACTGCCGCGGTACCGCCGGTCCGGGAACGGGATCGCCGTCGGCAACGGACGGCGCCTGTGGAATCACGCATCGATGGCCTCCTTCGAGTCGATGATGGCGAGCAGATCGGCCAGTGCCGCCCGGCCGCGCGACAGCCGCGCCTTGACCGTGCCGACCGGCGCCCGGGTCTCCCGGGCCACCTCCGCGACCGGCAGCCCGACCAGGTGATGCAGTGCGATCACGGTGCGCTGCTCCTCGGGCAGCCGGCGCAGGGCCGCCACGACCGCGCCCGTGTCGTGCTCGGCGGCGCCGCCTCGTCCGCCGGACCGTGCCGCAGGTAGGCGCGGGCCCGGCTACGCAGGCTGCGCCAGCGGCTGACCGCGACCGCGCGGCCACCACCCGTACCCAGGACTCCGGGTCGTGGTGGTCGCGGACGGTTGACCAGCGCTGCCAGGCCCGGACGTACGCCTCCTGCACCGCGTCCCGCGCCTCGGACCGGTCGCCGGTCAACAGGTAGACGTACCCGAGCACCCGTTGTCGGCTGCACCGGTAGAACTCGTCGAAGCCCTCGGTATCGGGCACCCGCACCTCCCTGGTGTCGCAGGCAATACGCCTGGCACCCGGCCGGAGGTTGCAGATCTTGAGAATTTCCCGCCGGCTGGCCGGACCGCGCTCAGAGCGGCAGGTCGAGCCCGTCCAGCGCGGGAGCGGCCAGCATCGCGGCACCGACCAGCAGGGCCAGCACGTTGACCGCGCCGAAGACGCCGACCCAGACCAGCCCCGGAATCCGGGTCAGCCAGGCGAGCTGGTCGGCATCGGACTCCGGCATCCCGCCGCGCCGGCGCAGCCGCTGCAGCTCACCGACCGGCCGTACCCCGCCGAGGAGCAGGAACCAGACCCCGGTGTACGCGAACGCGGCCTGCACGTCCGGCGGAGCGAAGTAGGAGACGCCGAGCACCACCCCGGTGGTGACCACGATGGACACGATGCCGAAGACGTTGCGGATCATCACGAGCATCGCCAGCAGCAGCGCGACCGCGATCCACAGCAGCAGGGTGATCCGGTTGCCGCCGAGCAGCCAGGCACCGGCGAGCCCGATCAGGGACGGGGCGATGTAGCCGGCGAGCAGGGTGAACACCATCCCGGGGCCGGTCGGGCGGCCGGCCGACAGGGTCAGTCCGGAGGTGTCGGAATGCAGCCGGATGCCGTGCAGCTTGCGCCCGGTGAGCAGGGCCGCCAGGGCGTGCCCGCCCTCGTGGGCGATGGTGATCGCGTTACGGCCGATCCGCCACGGCAGCCGGGTCAGCACCACCAGGAGCGCGAGCAGGGCCGTCACCAGCACGAGCAGCGGCGGCGGGTCCGGCTGCGCACCGAACAGGCGGTTCCAGAGGTCTGTCAGCCCGTCGATCGACACAGTCCGCGAGCCTACCCGTCCGGTCGCGTACGCCGAGATCAGCTACGGACCGGGCGGAACCCGGCGGCGATCACGTCGAACATCGCCAGGTCGTCGTTCCACCGGTCCTCGGTCGTCGACCAGTAGATCGCGTACGCCTTGTCCGGGGCGGTGATGAAGCCACGGTTGCGGACATGCAGCTTGTTGCCCCGGTTGCTGGTGTAGGTCCACTCCCAGTCGGCGGCCTTGTCCCAGTAGTCGACCGCCCGGATCTCGCCCACCCGCTGGTAGTTGCGCGTCGTCGACCGCCGGTGCCCCTCCTTCGACCTCCAGTCCGCGACCGGGTCGGGTTGCGGCTGGTCGGTCTGGTCGATCATCAGCAGCCGGCCGAACCGGGGCTCCTCGAACCTGACCCGGGTCGCTTCCCGCCGGACCTGCCAGCCCTCGGGCACCGGGACGGAGAAGCCGGTCGGGTCCCGGTGCAACCGCCAGCCCTCCGGCACCACCGGGTCGCCCAGTCCGGTCGGCTCCGGACTTGGGGTGGGGCTGGGAGGCGCGGCGCTGGTCGGGGCAGGCTCGGGTGTCGCGGACGGCGTCTCGGCGGCACCGGTTTCGGCCGGGGCGCTGGTGGGCACGTCCGTCGGCGGGGCGACGGACCGCTCGCCGTCATCGTTACCGAGATAGGGCACCAGGATGGCGACCAGCAGCACCAGGATGACGGCGAGCGCGGCGCCCAGCCAGATCCGCTGCTTCCGGTCGGGGCTGGATCGTCCGGGTATCTCGGCGGCCCCGATCACCGTCGTCGGCTCACCGCTGACCACGGTCGTACGACCGGGGTCCGTTCCGGTCCGCTGTGCCGGTAGGGCAACCGGGGTCGACCTGGCCGGCTTCGCGGCCGGCTCGGGGGTGGACTTCGCCGTCGTCGGCGTGGGGCGCTCGGGCGCGGCCGCCTTGTCCTCGGCGCCCGCCTCGTCTTCGATGGCCGCCTTGTCTTCGACGGCGGTCTTGTCTTCGGTGCCCGTCTTGTCTTCGGTGGCCGTCTTGCCTTCGGTGGCCGTCTTGCCTTCGGTGGCAATGGCCCCGTCGGCCGGGCCGGTCTTGACTGTGCCGGCCTGCTCGGGCGTATCGGCCGTCGCGGTGTCGGCGGCATCCTGCCCGGCGGCGGTGCCCGCGGCGACCGCCGCGGCACCGGACGGCTCCGACCGGGCGTCGCGGTCGGCCGGCTTGCCCACCGTCAGGTTTCCGGTCTGCCGGACCACGACGGTCCGGTCCGCCGCGGTCGGCGACTCCGACCGGGCCGGCTTCACCACCGCCGTACGGTCCGCGGGCTGCGACTGGCCCACCACCGCCGTGCGGTCCACGGCCGGGGACTGTTCCACCACCGCTGTCTCGTCGGCCGGCACGGTCGGTACGGACACAGCCGGGTCGTCGCCGGCTGCCGGTGATACCGGTGCCGGTGACACGGGGGCCGGCGACACGGGGGCCGGCGACACCGGCGTGCCGGTCCTCGGCGTACGTTGCCCCGGAACGACGGTCGGGCGGGGCTCGCGCGGCCCGAGCGGGCTCGGCCGCCGGGCCCCCTCCAACAGCGACAGACCGATCTTCGGGCGTCGGCCGGCGGCGCGACGGAGCAGCCGTTCGGCCTCGGCCGCGTTGATCCGTGTCTCGGGATCCTTGCGCAGCAGGCCGGCGAGCACCGGCTTGAGCGGGCCCGCCTTCTTGGAGACCGGGGGCGGCTCGGTGGCCAGGGCGGCGAGGGTCGCGATCGCCGACGGCCGCGCGTACGGCGACGCGCCCTCGATCGCCGCGTAGAGGGTCGCGCCCAGCGACCAGAGGTCGGCCTCCGGCCCGTTGTTGCCGTCGCGGGCGCGTTCCGGCGCGATGTAGGCCGGCGAACCGAGCACCAGCCCGGTCCGGGTGACGTTGGGGTCGCCGGGAACGGTGGCCAGCCCGAAGTCGGTGAGCACGACCCGGCCGTCCTCGCCGAGCAGGACGTTGCCCGGCTTGACGTCGCGGTGCACGACCCCGGAGCGGTGGGCCGCCCGCAGGGCGCCGAGAACCCCGATGCCGATCTCGACGGCACGCGCCGGGGTCACCGGGCCATCGCTGGCGAGAACGTCCTGCAACGACCGCGACGGGACGTACTCCATGACGATCCACGGGTCGGCGTCGGTGCGCAGGACGTCGAAGACCCGTACGACGTTGATGTGGTTGAGGCGGGCGATGGCCCGCGCCTCGCGCAGCGAACGCTCCCGCATCTCGCGGCGCTCGTCCTCGGTCAGGCCAGGCGGCGGCACCAGTTCCTTGATCGCCACGTCGCGGTGCAGCACCTCGTCGCGGGCCCGCCACACCCTGCCCATGCCGCCCTGACCGAGCGGCTCGACTAGCCGGTAACGGTCGGCGATAAGTTGGGACGGCACGGCGGACATCCCGTGCACGGTACCCGGACGAGTTGAGGGTCACACCTGCGCCACGCGCGGGTGTGAGGCGTACGTCAGTGCCGGTGCCGGCGCGGCGGCGTACGCTCCTGGCATGTCGGAGGCAGATCCGCAGTTCAGCGTGGTAAGAGGCACCCCCACGGCCGAGGAACTCGCCGCTCTCGTCGGAGTCCTCTTCGCCCGGTCCCGACCGGCCGCCGCTCCGACGCCCGCACCCCGGCTCTCCCCCTGGGTCCGGGCCGCCCGTCCCGGCGCCGGAGGCGCGCTCGTCCGGCCGGGTGCCGACGGCTGGCGGGCATCCGCCCTCCCGCGCTGATTCACCGCTCAGCAGCCCGCCCGGCCCCTGGTTCGGGGCTGCCAACCAACCCGACAGCCAGCTACCCTCGGATACCTCATCGTGACGCTGGGGAGGGTCCGTGGGGCTGGCCGAAGACCACCTGGGTCCACGGTGGCTGCACAGTTACGGCGACATCGAGGCCGACATCGGCGCCATGGAGGAGTTCGCGGCCAACCTGGCAGCCGAAGTACGCGACAACTACGCGCCCCACATGTCAGCCGTCTACGAACACATGGCGACCGAGATACCGCAGCCCGCCGCACTCTTCGCCGAACTGGTGTCGTTCCTGACCGTGCACCAACTGTCCCAGCAGAGCACGTCCGACCTCGTCTACCACTACCACAACGTGACCGGCGGCCTCGCCACCTCGGCAGCTGAGATCAGCCGGAAATACGCTGACACCGACGCGTTCAGCGCCGCCACGGTCACCGACGTCAACCAGGCCCTCGACCGGACCGCCGCCGCCGCACCGGACGCCGCAACCACCGACCAGGCCAACTGATGCGGCTCGAAGTCAACGAACGCGGCGAGCGCACCGGATGGCACCTCTTCGACGTGCCAACCATGTGGGCCTTCATGGAAAACCAGCAGACCGACAACCACTGGCGACTCGTCGCCGGCTGGTCCAGGGCCTACGAACTGACGTCCACCCACCTGCTCAGACTGAAGACCTACCGGGAAGGCCTGGCCATTGCCTGGCCACCCGAACAGAGCCCGGCCTCGGCCGCCTACTGCGCCCGCCTCGACTACCTGATCCAGCACGTCCAGCAGGTCCACGACGTCGCGGTCGCCAACTTCAGCACGCTCAGCGTCGTGACGACCGCCATCGCAGCATCGCGGGCGGAACTCAAGAAGATCCACGACGAATACGAGGCGGGGTACCAGGCGAGGCTGTCGCACGAGCGGCGGTTCAAGGATCGGAACGCGCCCACGCCGCCCAACCTGGATTTCGAGAACCTACCCGCCACCCGGCGTGAACTGGAAGAACTGAACGCACGCGCTCGCGCACTCATGTCCAGCCTCAGCAACACCCTCGTCGAAGCCAGCATCCAAATCAAACAACCACCGCCGTATACACCCCCTAAACTCAGTCGCGATTCCAACGAATCAGTGCTGCACGAGTTCACTTCTGTCGCCCCGACAATCCCACCAATCACGCCAATACTTCCCCAAGAAGCGACGAATTCGAGCCGACCGAACACCCAACTCGCGCCAACCGTTACACCGCCTGGAAGTGGGCCAGTACTCGGCAGCAGCGGCACACTAACACCCTTAACACCACCACCCGCAACAACTCCCCCCGCGATCATCACTCATCCAGCGGGCCCCGGGGCGACCGCTCCACCGATAGCCACCCCTACAACACCGACTATTCCGACAGCCCCACCCCCACCCCTCCCTTCCGGCACACCCATTGGAGCACCATCCACCAACAACATGACGCGACAAGGCAGCAACGCCAATGCGATAGCAACACCGCGAGCAATGCCGCCCGGCGGGTTGATTGGCGGAATTCCCACCGCAACCACCACTCATTCCCCCACAAGCACACAACCTGCTCGGCGGATCAATTCGTTTGGTGGCGTAATCGGCAGCCCTAGTGCGACAATTGCCCGTACACATCCAGCAAGAAATACCGCACCTGAGCCAATCAGGCAATCAATCCGTCACGAGAGCCAAATCAGCCGCCCGTGGGACCCAGATCACCCATGGCTAATCGATCACGGAGTAACACCCATACTTCTCCCACCATCAGCGCCCACCCATTTCGATCCTGGCCCAACGATTGGCCAGCACAGGTGAAGCTCAAGTCGCTCTGCCCCCTGGGGACACTGCTGAGCACAGCAATCTTCGTCCTCACCTCCACAACTCCGGCCCTGGCAGACCCAGTCCGCAACAGCCAATGGCACCTTGACTTCCTTAGAGTCTCCGAGGCTCACGAGATAAGCAGAGGCCAAGGAATTACAGTTGCAGTCATCGACACAGGAGTTGAACCACATCCGGACCTACGGAAGAATTTACTGAGAGGTTTCGACCTAGTCGAGGGCGGCTCGGGAGATGGCCGGCAGGATAGAAGCTCACACGGAACAGGAATGGCCGGACTGATCGCAGCCCACGGGCAAGCAGAACGAGATGGCATACTCGGGATCGCACCACAAGCCAAGATTCTTCCCATCCGGGATGAAACCGAAAGGATAAAGGGAGATGCAGACTCGATCGCCGGCGGCATCGAAACGGCGATAACCGAAGGTGCAAAGGTAGTCAACATCTCATCCAGCAGCGGACCCTCACCCCGTCTACGGTCGGCCATAGATCGCGCTATGCGTGCAGACATTCTTATCTTTGCCAGCGCCGGGAATTTCCCGGAGGACTCTGTAGTCACCTTTCCAGCAATCCTTGAGGGCGTTGTTGCGGTTGGCGCTGTGGATCGTAACGGCAATCATTCGCCCACATCAGTCACCGGAAGCAAGGTCGAGATTGTCGCCCCAGGCGTTGACATCGTCAGCACCGGGCTCAACGGCGGCTACCGGAAGGGGACGGGGACGTCTGGGGCTGCGGCGATTGTTTCGGGGGCGGCTGCGCTCGTACGGAGCAAGTTCCCGGACCTGTCGGCGGCAGAGGTCGTACACCGGCTGACCGCCACGGCCGTTGACAAGGGACCGCCCGGCCGGGACGAGCAGTACGGGTACGGCGTTCTCGATCTCGTGGCGGCGCTGACCGCGGACGTACCGCCGCTCGGGACGAGCCCCGGCCCGAGCGCCAGCCCGAGTCCCAGCCCGAGCGGGTCGTCGGCCGCCGGTGACGGACCGGACGACAGGCCGTCCGAGGGCTGGCGACCGGGATTCTTCGTGCTCGGCGCGGTCGCCGCCGCAGGGCTGGCCGCTGTCGCGCTGTTCGTCAGCCGGCGTCGCCGCCGCGGTGCCGGCTGAGCCCGCGCCGGCCACCGGCGGAACCCACTGCGACGACGCACCACCGATGGGCATCGACCGGGACGGTAGCGTTCTCGCCGTGGCAATGACAGACGCGCCCCGGCTGGTCCTCGCCTCGGCGAGCCCGGCCCGGCTCAGGACCCTGCAGGCGGCCGGCATCGAACCGGAGGTGCTGGTCAGTGGCGTGGACGAGTCCACTGTCGACTCGACCAACCCGGATACGTTGAGTCTCACGCTCAGCCGCCTGAAGGCGGAGGCCGTCGCCGAGCGGTTGCGTCGCGATGGCCGGGTCGGGTCCGGCGCCCTGGTGTTGGGCTGTGACTCGGTGCTGGCGTTCGACGGTGAGATCTTCGGCAAGCCGGCCGACGCCGACGATGCCACCAAGCGTTGGGCACGCATGCGTGGGCGGTCCGGGGTGTTGCACACCGGCCACTGCCTGATCGACCTCGACCGGGGTCTGCACGCGGAGGCGGTCGCCGCGACGGCCGTCCACTTCGCGGAGGTCGACGACGACGAGATCGCCGCGTACGTGGCGACCGGGGAGCCGCTGCACGTCGCCGGCGCGTTCACCCTGGACGGGATCGGTGGGCCGTTCGTTGAGCGGATCGAGGGTGATCCGGGCACGGTGATCGGCCTGTCGCTGCCGCTGCTGCGCCGGCTGCTGGCCCAACTGGGGGTACGGATCTTCGACCTGTGGCGGTGACCCCGGAAGGGCTTCCGCGCGGTTAGCGTCTGGGGATGACCACGAAGCCTCTGGTACTGACCGATGAACTGCACCAGTACGTCATCGCGCACGGTTCGTCCCCGGACCCCGTGGCACGGGATCTGATCGAGGAGACGTTGGCGCTCCTGCCGGAGAAGGCGGGCATGCAGGTGGCGCCCGAGCAGGCCGGCTTCCTGACCTTCCTGGCCCGGTTGACCGGTGCCCGGCAGGCGCTCGAGGTGGGCACGTTCACCGGGATGTCGTCGCTGGCCATCGCGCGCGGGCTGGCGCCGGACGGGCACCTGACGTGCCTGGACATCTCGGCCGAGTTCACCTCGGTCGCGCGCCGTTACTGGGCGCGGGCCGGCGTCGAGGACCGTATCGACCTGCGGATCGGGCCGGCGGCGGAGTCGCTGCGGATGCTGCCGGACGAGCCGTACCTGGACTTTGTCTTCATCGACGCCGACAAGCCGGGCTATCCGGTCTACTGGGCCGAAACAGTGCCGCGCGTCCGTACCGGAGGTCTGATCGTGGTCGACAACGTCCTGCGCGGCGGCCGGGTGCTCGACCCGACGGCCGAGGCGGACCGGGCGATCGCCACCTTCAACGAGGAGGTGCTCCGCGACGACCGGGTCGACCTGGTGATGCTGCCGGTCGCCGACGGTTTGACGCTGGCCCGCAAGCGCTGACCGACCCGTACGACGAGGCCGGGGTGGGTCGGTGATGCCCCCACCCCGGTCGGCGGATACGCCCACCGAGTGCAACATCCCACACGCTCAACGCTGGTCGAGCGGTTCAGCGATGCCGATAAACTGCCCGTCATCGCCCGCCGGAGGGAGCACACGGTGCGCAAGGTTCTGATCGCCAACCGCGGCGAGATCGCCGTACGGGTCGTGCGGGCCTGCCGCGATGCCGGCCTCGGCAGTGTCGCCGTCTACGCCGACTCCGACCGGGACGCTCTGCACGTCACGCTCGCCGACGAGGCGTACGCGTTGGATGGCGACAGCGCGGCCGACACCTACCTGCGGATCGACAAGCTGGTCGCGGTCGCCGCGCAGGCCGGTGCCGACGCGGTGCACCCCGGCTACGGCTTCCTCGCCGAGAACGCCGACTTCGCCCAGGCCGTCATCGAGGCCGGGCTGATCTGGATCGGTCCGACGCCGCAGGCGATCCGCGACCTCGGCGACAAGGTCACCGCGCGGCACATCGCGCAGCGGGCGGGTGCCCCGCTGGTGCCGGGCACCCCCGATCCGGTCAAGGGGCCCGACGAGGTCATCGCCTTCGCCGTCGAGCACGGCCTGCCGGTCGCGATCAAGGCGGCTTTCGGTGGGGGCGGGCGGGGACTCAAGGTCGCCCGCACGCTGGAGGAGATTCCGGCCCTGTTCGAGTCGGCCACCCGCGAGGCGGTCGCCGCGTTCGGGCGGGGTGAGTGCTTCGTCGAGCGCTACCTGGACCGCCCCCGGCACGTCGAGGCGCAGGTGCTCGCCGACCAGCACGGCAACGTGGTGGTGGTCGGCACCCGGGACTGTTCGTTGCAGCGCCGTCACCAGAAGCTGGTCGAGGAGGCGCCGGCGCCGTTCCTCACCGACGGCCAGCGGGCCCAGATCCACGACAGCGCCAAGGCGATCTGCCGCGAGGCCGGCTACCACGGTGCCGGCACCGTCGAATACCTGGTCGGCGCCGACGGCACGATCTCGTTCCTGGAGGTCAACACCCGGCTCCAGGTGGAACACCCGGTCACCGAGGAGACGGCCGGCATCGACCTCGTACGCGAGCAGTTCCGGATCGCCGACGGGGAGAAGCTGCGGCTGACCGGTGACCCGGTGCCGCGCGGCCATTCGATCGAGTTCCGGATCAACGGCGAGGACCCGGGTCGTGGCTTCCTGCCGGCGCCCGGTTCGGTCACCGCGCTGCGCCTGCCCAGCGGCCCGGGCGTACGGGTCGACACCGGTATCAGCGCCGGTGACGTGATCGGCGGCAACTTCGACTCGCTGCTGGCGAAGGTCGTCATCACCGGGGAGACCCGCACCGAGGCGCTCGAACGGGCCCGCCGGGCGCTCGACGAGATGGTGGTCGAAGGTATGGCGACGGCCCTGCCGTTCCACCGGCTGGTCGTGCGTGATCCGGCGTTCACCGCCGAGCCGTTCGCGGTGCACACCAGGTGGATCGAGACCGAGTTCGACAACACGGTGCCGCCGTTCACCGGCGCGACGACCGCCGCCGAACCGGCCGCCGAGCGGGAGACCGTCGTGGTCGAGGTGGGTGGCAAGCGGCTCGAGGTCCGTCTCCCCGCCGGCCTCGGCGCCGGCACGGCCACCGCCGCACCGGCTGGCGTGGCCCGCCGCCCGAAGCGGAAGGCCGGCGGGGCGGGTGCGTCGGGTGCCGCGGGCGGCGATGCCCTGGCCTCTCCGATGCAGGGCACGATCGTGAAGATCGCGGTGGCGGACGGCGACACGGTGGCGGAGGGCGACCTGGTCGTGGTGCTGGAGGCGATGAAGATGGAGCAGCCGCTCAACGCGCACAAGGCCGGGGTGGTCAGCGGCCTGTCCGCCGAGGTCGGCGCGGTCGTCACCGCCGGCGCCGCGATCTGCACCATCACCGCCGCCGAGTCCGCCTGACGACGGCCTTGATCCCCGATCCCGGGTCGTCGCAGGCCACCGGCGGATAACGCCTGGTGGGGCGGTGTGCTCCGGCCAGATCCACTGATCTTCGTACGACGCTACCGGTGACACCGGCGGCACGGTCGGCCGGCGCGGGTCATGATGCTCTTGTGCGGTTTCTATCCGGCGCGGCACCCGCGCACGAACTGACCTACAGCGATGTCTTCATGGCCCCGGCCCGGTCTGACGTCAGCTCGCGGCTCGACGTCGACCTGTCCACCAGCGACGGCACCGGCACCACCATCCCGTTGGTGGTGGCGAACATGACCGCCGTCGCCGGGCGGCGGATGGCCGAGACGGTCGCCCGGCGCGGCGCGATCACGGTGCTGCCCCAGGACATTCCGATCGACGTGGTCGCCGACGTGATCGCCTGGATCAAGGAACGTCACCTGGTGCACGACACCGCGCTGAGCCTCTCCCCGACCGACACGGTCGGGGACGCGGTGCACCTGCTGCCCAAGCGGGCGCACGGTGCGGTGGTCGTGCTCGACGACGACAGCCGGCCCGTCGGCGTCGTCACCGAGGCCGACTGCGCGGGTGTCGACCGGTTCACCCAGCTCCGCGATGTCATGTCCACCGAGTTGCACACCGTGCCGGTCGACGCCGACCCGCGTGCCGGCTTCGACCTGCTGGCCCAGGTCCGCCGGCGGCTCGCACCGGTCGTCGACGCCGACGGCCGGCTAGTCGGCGTGCTCACCCAGAAGGGTGCGCTGCGCGCCACTCTCTACCGGCCGGCACTCGACGCCCACGGCCGGCTGCGGGTCGCCGCGGCCATCGGCATCAACGGTGACGTCGCAGGCAAGGCCGCCGCTCTGATCTCGGCGGGTGTCGACACGCTCGTCGTCGACACCGCTCACGGCCACCAGGAGCGGATGATCGCGGCCTTGCGGGCGGTCCGGGCCCTCGACCCGCCGGTGCCGGTGGCGGCGGGCAACGTGGTGACCGCCGAGGGCGTGCGCGACCTGATCGAGGCGGGCGCGGACATCCTCAAGGTCGGCGTGGGGCCGGGTGCGATGTGCACGACCCGGATGATGACCGGGGTCGGCCGACCGCAGTTCTCGGCGGTGCTCGACTGCGCCGCCGAGGCCCGCCGGCTCGGGCGGCACGTGTGGGCCGACGGAGGCGTGCGCCATCCCCGGGACGTGGCACTGGCCCTGGCCGCCGGCGCCTCGAACGTGATGATCGGTTCCTGGTTCGCCGGGACCTACGAGTCCCCCGGCGACATCTACACCGACGCCGACGGGCAGCGTTACAAGGAGAGCTTCGGAATGGCGTCGGCCCGGGCGGTGAGTGCGCGCACCGCGGAGGACAGCCACTTCGACCGGGCCCGTAAGGCGGTCTTCGAAGAGGGCATCTCGTCGGCGCGGATGTTCCTCGACCCGGCTCGCCCCGGGGTCGAGGACCTGATCGACGAGATCGTGGCCGGGGTGCGCAGCGCGTGCACCTACGCGGGCGCGGCAAACCTGGCCGAGTTCCACACCCGGGCCGTGGTGGGCACGCAGAGCGCGGCCGGTTACACCGAGGGGATGCCACTGCCGACAAGTTGGTGATCTGGTCCCGGGCGGCGGTCGGGACCGGATCCGGGGAGTCGTCGAGCCGCGCCGGGCGCGGTCAGGGCCGGTCGACGAGGCGGCGGAGGACCGGCCGCCCGGCGGCCTCCGGGTCCGGGCCCAGGTCCGCGGGCAGCGCACCACCCAGCCACAGGGTCGCGAAGCCGTGGACGATCGACCACGCGGCGAGCCCGTCCATCCGGGCGTCGGCGCCGGCTTCGCCCCGGGTGGCGACCGCCGCGGCGAGCGTGTCGGTGGCGCGCTGCCGGGCAGCGACCACGGCCGGATTGTCGTGGTCGTAGAGCTCCGGCCGGAACATCACCTCGAAATGTGCCCGGTGGTCGACGGCGAACCGGATGTACGCCACGCCGGTCTCCAGCAGGCTTCCGGTCTGCGCGATGACCGGTCGCAGGGTGTCGGCGAGCCGGTCGAAGCCCTCCGCGGCCAGCACGGTGAGCAGGCCGGCCTTGTCACCGAAGTGGTGGGCCGGGGCGGCATGCGACACGCTGGCACGCCGGGCGAGGTCGCGCAGGCTGACCGCCGACGGGCCCGATTCACCGATCGCCTCGACCGCCGCGGCGAGCAGCGCACGACGCAGGTCGCCATGGTGGTACGCCCCATCCTTCTTGCTCACACCCCCACCATATCTTGTCGTTGACAAGTTGGCTCCCGTGAGCAAATCTTGACGTCGACAAGTTCTCGTTCACCTGGACAAGGAGAACCCGTGGCTCCCTTGATCGCCCTTGTCGCCGGCTTCGCCGTCGCCCGCCTGGCCGGGCTGCTCGGGATCGGGGCCCTCGACGCCTGGCAACCCGCGCTACGGGTCGGGCTGGCCGTGATGTTCGTCGTCACCGCCAGCGCGCACTTCGTACCCAAGCTCCGGGCCGACCTGGTCGCGATGGTCCCGCCCGGCCTGCCCCGCCCCGAACTGCTGGTCACGGTGACCGGTGTGCTCGAACTCGCCGGAGCCGTGGGCCTGCTGATCCCGGCCACCGCTCCCTGGGCCGCCGTCGCCCTCGCGCTGCTGATGGTCGCGATGTTTCCGGCGAACGTCTCGGCGGCCCGGCGCGGGGTCCCGTTCGGAGGCCGGCCGGCCACCCCACTGGTGCCCCGCACCATCGAGCAGATCTTCCTCGTCGCGCTGGCCGTGGCCGCCGCGCTGCCATGATCCGGCACGCCCGGCGCGTCACGCTCAGGAAAGCAGCGCCGGTGAGCGGGAGGCGACCGCTTCGGTGAACCTGCGCAGCGCCACGGCCACCGGCAGCGGATCCAGCGCCCGGCCGTCCCGCGAACGCAGCGCCACCAGCCCGTCCGCCGCCTCCCGGGCACCGATCACCGCCGCGTACGGAACCTTCCGCTTCGCGCTGTCCCTGATCCGGGCGCCGAGCGACCCGTCGGACTCGACCCGTACCCGCAGACCGGCCTCGACCGCCGACCGGGCGAACGCCTCGGCGGCGGGCAACTGGTCGGCACCGATCGGCAGCACCTCGACCTGCACCGGGGCGAACCAGAACGGAAACGCGCCCTCGTGCACCTCGATCAGGTAGGCGAACAGCCGCTCCATGCTGCCGACCAGGCTGCGGTGCACCAGCACCGGCCGCCGCCGGCCACCGTCACGATCGGCGTACGACAGGTCGAAGCGCTCCGGTTTGTCGAAGTCGATCTGCACGGTGGACAGGGTCGACTCGCGCCCGGCGGCGTCCCGTACCTGGATGTCGATCTTCGGTCCGTAGAACGCCGCGTCGCCGGGCGCCTCCTCGTACGGCAGCCCCGACAGCGCCTCGCGCAGCAACTGCTCGCCCCGCCGCCACGACTCGTCGTCCCCGACGTAGCTGCCGCCCGGCCCGCGCAACGACAGGCGGTAACCCGCCGGCCGTACGCCGAGCGCGGCGTGCGCCTCGGAGGTGAGTCGTAGCACGTCGGCCACCTCGGCACCGACCTGCTCCAGGGCGCAGAAGTTGTGCGAGTCGTTGAGGGAGATGGCGCGTACCCGGGTCAGGCCGCCGAGCACGCCGGACCGTTCGGAACGGTACATCCCGCCGATCTCGGCGATCCGCAGCGGCAGGTCACGGTAGGAACGGCCGCGGGCGGCGTACACCAGGCAGTGGTGTGGGCAGAGGGCCGGGCGCAGGATCAGTTCGTCGTCGCCCATCCGCAGCGGCGGGAACATGTCGTCGACGAAATGCCCGAGATGGCCGGAGAGTTCGAAGAGGTCCCGCCGGCCGAGCGGGGGTGAGTAGACGTGCTGGTAGCCGGCCCGGCGCTCCAGTTCGCGGATGTACTCCTCGACCGCGTGCCGGGCGGCCGCGCCGTCCGGCAGCCAGATCGGCAGGCCGGCCCCGGAGAGCGGGTCGGAGTGGAAGATGCCCAGCTCGCGGCCGAGCTTGCGGTGGTCGACCATGTCGGTCTCCTCGATCGGGTACGGGGGCGACCCACTCGCGGAGCACGACGAAGCCCCGGGGCGGTCGCCCCGGGGCTTCGTCGTCGACTGGTTACGTCAGCGCGTCGCGCCGGGGTTCCCCGGCGTCGTCGTCAGCACTGCCGCATTACGCATGCCGCACAGCCTAGCTCTCGCGTGCCCCGCGCCGCCACCCGTTCCTGATCACCGTGATCAGGGAGTTTGCACCCCGACACGCCGACGACACGCCCGTCCAGGTCCCTGATCACGCGGATCTTGGAGGGCTAGCGGAGGCGGGTCAGGGAGACTTCCACGCCCTGACCGGTGTTCGGAGGGCCGGAATAGACGCCCTTCAGCGGGGGGACGTCGGCGTACTCGCGGCCGCGGCCGACGACGACGTGGCGCTCGCCGACCGGTACGCCGTTGGTCGGGTCGAAGGCCGTCCAGCGGCCCACCCACCACTCCACCCAGGCGTGGCTCTGGCCGACCACCGTCTCGCCGACCGCCGCCTCCGGGTTCGGGTGCAGGTAGCCGGAGACGTACCGGGCCGGGGTGCCCATCGCCCGCAGCAGCCCCACCACCAGGTGACTGATGTCCTGGCAGACCCCCTTGCGCTGGCGCCAGGACTGCACCGCGTCGGTCTGCACCCCGGTCGCCCCGGCCTCGTACTTCATCTCGGCGCGGATCAGCTCGCAGAGCGCCATCGCCGCCGCGTGCGGGGTCGGATGGTCCGCCCGCACCGACTCGGCGAGTTCGGTCAGCTCCTCGTCGATCGCGGTACGCGGGGTCGGCAGCAGCAGTTCGTGCCACCGGTCCACGTTGGCCGGTGTCGCCAGCTCCTCCCAGCCGACCCCGCCGGTGCTCGGCAGCAGGTCGCCGGCGGGCAGCGTCTCGACCGTGGCGGTGGCGGTCACCTGCAACGACTCGTGCGCGCTGTGCACGTCGAACGCGGTGACGATGGTGCCCCAGTAGTCCTCGTAGCGGTAGGTCCGGGCCGTCGGCCACACCTCCACCCGCGCGTCCAGCACCGCCTGGCGGGTCTCGTTGCGCGGCGACATCCGGGCCTCGTTGTACGACGAGTCGACCTTGCCGGCGTAGGTGAACCCGGTCCGGTGCTGGATCTTCAACCGCCAACTGCTGACCGTCACGCGTCGTACCTCCGTTGCCGACCGGCGGATCGGGGACCGGGACTCGTCATGCCACGGCCTCGGAAACCCAGGAGACCGCCGACGTCTGCCGGAAGTAGCGGCGGGACACCGCGTCGTTGATCTGCGAGCAGGTTCCCTCCAGGCTGGCCAGTACGCCACCCAGGTCGGTCATCAGCTCGTCGGCGCCGCGGAACTCCAGGCCGGTCCGGGCCCGGCCGACGATGCGCTGCACGTCGGTGGCGACCCCGGCCCGCCCCGGGTCGGGTTCCAGTTCGGACAGGCACGCCTCGGCGCGCGACAGCGCGGCGAAGACCGAGCGCGGGAAGAGCCGGTCGAGCAGCAGGAACTCGGCGGCGTAGCGGTCGTCGAGCGAGCCACGGTAGGTGCGCAGGAACGTCTCCCACGCCCCGCAGGACCGCAGCAGGGTCAGCCAGGACGGGATGCTGCCGCCGGCGCGTACGTGGGTGGACAGCAGCCGGGCGGTCATGTCGACCCGTTCGACGCTGCGGCCCAGCACCAGGAAGTGCCAGCCCTCGTCGCGGCTCATGGTGGCGTCGGTGAGACCGGCCATCACCGAGCAGCGTTCCCGGACCCAGCGGAAGAAGGCGTGCACGCCCTGCTGCTCGACCCGCCGCCGGGCGTCCGGCAGCCCGTGCCAGGTCGTGTTGAGGCACTCCCACATCTCCGACGACACCGTCTCGCGGGCGCCACGCGCGTTCTCCCGGGCCGCGGCCAGCGCCCCGACCACCGAACTCGGGTTCTGCTCGTCGAGGCCGAGCAGCCCCACCACCCGGGCCGAGGTGACCGGCCCGTCGGCGCCGGCGACGCCCATGACGGCGAGCAGCGACCGGCAGGCGACCTCCTCGTCGACCCACGGGTCGGCGACCATCCGGTGCAGGTGTACGTCGAGGATGCGGGCGGTGTCCTCGGCCCGCTCCACGTAGCGGCCGATCCAGTAGAGCGACTCGGCGATCCGGCTCAGCATCCGTCCTCCTCCCCGACCATTCGGGCGGCCCCTTCCCCGACCGTCCGGGCGGACTGCTGTTGCTGCTGTTGCTGGGCGACCGCCGGGCCGAGCCCCGGCCCGGGATCGGGGCTGCGCGGCGCGGGCACGCTGACCGGTTCCACCGGCTCCGGGATCGCGACGAGGACCGGCGGGTCGTCGACCGGGGTGGCGGCCGACGCGGTGCCGGCGAGCACCCAGGTGTCCTTGGAGCCGCCGCCCTGGCTGGAGTTGACCACCAGCGCGCCCTCGGGCAGCGCGACCCGGGTGAGCCCGCCGGGCAGCACCCAGACCTTGTCGCCGTCGTTGACGGCGAACGGCCGCAGGTCGACGTGCCGGGCCCGCAGCCGGTTGCCGATCAGGGTGGGGACCATCGACAGGGCGACCTCGCGCTGGGCGATCCAGCCGCGCGGGTCGTGGCTGACCCGCGTACGGAGTTCGGCGAGCTGCGCGTCGGTGGCCTGCGAGCCGATGACGATGCCGGCACCGCCGGAGCCGTCGACCGGCTTGAGGACGAGCCGGTCGAGCCGGTCGAGGACGTACCCGAGGACGTCGGGATCCTCCAGCCGGTAGGTCTCCACGTTGGGCAGGATCGCCTCCTCGCCCAGGTAGTACCGGATCAGGTCGGGCACGTACGTGTAGAGGAGCTTGTCGTCGGCGACGCCGTTGCCGACCGCGTTGGCGATGGTGACCCGGCCAGCGCGGGCGGCGTTGAGCAGCCCGGCGACGCCGAGCATCGAGTCGGCGCGGAAGTGCACCGGGTCCAGGAACTCGTCGTCGATGCGCCGGTAGATGACGTCGACCCGCTTCTCGCCGGCCGTGGTCCGCATGGCGACCTCGTTGCCGATGCAGACCAGGTCGCGCCCCTCGACGAGTTCGACGCCCATCTCGCGGGCGAGCAGGGCGTGTTCGAAGTAGGCGGAGTTGTGCACGCCGGGGGTGAGCACCACCACCGTGGGGTCGCCGACCCCGTTCGGCGCGGCCGCGCGCAGCGCCCGCAGCAACTGCGCCGGGTAGGACTCGACCGGCAGGATCCGGGTGGCGGCGAAGACCTCGGGCAGCACGTGGGCCATCGCCCGCCGGTTCTCCATCACGTAGCTGACCCCGGACGGGACCCGTACGTTGTCCTCCAGGACCCGGAAGGTGCCCTGCTCGTCCCGGATCAGGTCGACGCCGGCGACCTGGATGCGTACCCCGTTGGTGGGGTTGATGCCGGCCGCCTCGCGGTGGAAGTGCGCGCTGGTGACCACGATCCGGCGGGGTACGACGCCGTCGGCGAGCACCTGCCCGGCGCCGTAGATGTCGGCGAGGAACGCCTCCAGGGCGCGTACCCGCTGGGCGACCCCGGCCTCGACGGTCCGCCACTGCTCGGCGGCGATGATGCGTGGCACGATGTCGAGCGGGAACGGCCGCTCGACGCCCTTGAGCGCGAAGGTGATGCCCTGGTCGAGGAAGGCGCGGGCCAGCACGTCGGCGCGGACGCCGAGTTCGGCGCTGGACAGCGGCTGGAGGGTGGCGTGCAGGGCCTCGTACGTCTCGCGCGGCAGGCCCGGATCGACGAACATCTCGTCCCAGCCCGGACCGAGGCGGTAGTCCTCGAACAGGTCAGCCATGGGCAACGCCGCCTTCCGCTCGCGACCGCGGTCCGCCATGCCCCCGTACCCCGCGTGGGTCGAACCTACGCCGGTCGCGTTGCGGGCGGGTAACACCGGACGGCCGGCGGTCACGTAGGCGGGTCGCGGACACGGGACCTGTCCGCGACCCGCTGGCGGCCGGACCCGTCGCCGAACGGGGACCCGGAGGCCGACGGCCGCGCATCTCAAAGGTACGCCGGCCGATGGGCGTTCGGCGCACGCGCGGTCCGTCGCCGCTGTGCCGAGGTCGACACCTGGGCGCACGTCCGGCACCTGTCGCGTCCGGCCGCGTACCGTGACGGACGTCGTCAAGTGCCGGACACCGCCGGCTCTCCACCGCTGGCCGACCGCGCCGAGGTTACGTTGACCGAGTTGCTCACCGCGTCGCCCACCTGGGCCTATCTCGCGTTGCTCGGGCTGCTGGCCGTCGACGCCGTCGTACCCGTCGTACCGACCCAGGCGGTGATGATCACCGGCGGGGCGCTGACCGTCTACGGTCAGCTAGACCTGCGGCTGACCATCCTGGTCGGCGCGGCCGGTATGTTCGCCGGCGACCTGGCCTGTTACCTGCTCGGCCGGTGGACGCCGGCCGGTGCCCGGCTGCCCGCCCTGCGCCGGCCCCGCCAGGTCGCGCCCGCGGGCGCGGAACCACTCCCCGCCGGCACGCAGCCGCCGGACGGGGATACGGCCCCGCTGCTCGGTGCCGCCCGGCGGTGGGCCCGGGCCCGCCGCGCGGCGAGCCGCTTCGGTCGTGGGCTGCGCCGGCCCGGGCCACTGGTCATCCTGATCTGCCGGTTCGTCCCCGGCGGCCGGATGGCGGCGTGCTTCCACGCCGGTCGGGCACGCTATCCGGCCCGGCTCTTCGTGACGTACGACGCGGCGGCGGCGCTCGGCTGGGCGGCGTACGGCGGGTTCGTCGGCCACGTCGGCGGCTCGGCGCTCACCCAGTCGGCGTGGCGGCTGCTGGTGGTGGCGGCGCTGGCCGCGGTCGTCTTCGCCGGCGCCGGCTGGGCGCTGGCGCTCGCCGACCCGGCCGGCCGCCGGGCCGCCGCCGCTGCCGGGCCGGGCCGACCGGGCCGGTGACGCCGCTGCCGCTGCTGGCCCGGCGCCGGGCCGGTGGCGCCGCTACTCCGGCTCGTGCAGCATCAGCTGAAGGGCCGCCTCGGTGATCGACCCGGACAGCGACGGATAGATCGTGATGGTCTGGGCGAGCTGGTTCACCGTCAGGTGGTTCTCCACCGCGATGGCGATGGGCAGGATCAGCTCGCTGGCCTTCGGCGCGACCACGACCCCGCCGATCACCTGGCCGCTGGCCGGCCGGCAGAAGAGCTTGACGAAGCCGTCCTGGAGGTCGGCCATCTTGGCCCGCGCGTTGCCGGCCAGCGGCAGCATCACCTGGCGGGCCGGGACGCTGCCGGCGTCCGCCTCGTTCTGCGAGACGCCGACGGTCGCCAGCTCGGGATCGGTGAAGACGTTCGCCGGGACCGTCCGCAGCCGCAGCGGCTGGACCGCCTCGCCCAGCGCGTGCCACATGGCGATCCGGCCCTGCATCGCGGCGACGCTGGCCAGCGGCAGCACTCCGGTGCAGTCGCCGGCCGCGTAGATGCCGGGCACGTTGGTCCGCGACACCCGGTCGACGGCGACGTAGCCGCCCGGCGCGACGTTGACGCCGTACTCGGTCAGGCCCAGGCCCTCGGTGTTGGGCACCGAGCCGACGGCCATCAGGGCGTGTGAGCCGTCGACCGTACGCCCGTCGGCCAACTCGACCCGCACCCCGTCGGCGGTACGGGTCACCCCGGCCGCCCGCGAGTTGTTGAGGATGGTCATGCCCCGGGACCGGAAGACCCGCTCGATGGCCATCGCGGCGTCGGCGTCCTCGTGCGGCATGACCCGGTCGCGGCTGGAGACCAGCGTCACGTCGACGCCCATCGCGAGGTAGGCGCTGGCGAACTCGGCGCCGGTCACGCCGGAGCCGATGACGATGAGCCGCTCGGGCAGGGCCGGCAGGTCGTAGATCTGGCGCCAGGTGAGGATCCGTTCGCCGTCCGGTCGGGCCGACGGCAGCACGCGCGGGGTCGCGCCGGTCGCGATGAGCACGGTCGAGGCGTCGATCGAGTACGGGGCGTCACCGTGCGCGGGCGTCACCAACACCCGGTGGGTGTGACCGAGCGTGTCGTCGCCGAGCCGCGCCGTGCCGTGGACGAAGATCACCCCGGCCTTGACGAGTTTGGCGTGGATGTCGCCGGACTGGGCCAGCGCGAGCCGCTTGACCCGCTCGTGCACGGCGAGGGCGTCGACGGTGACCGCCTCGAGCCCGTCGGAGTGCACCCCGAACTCCTCGGTGTCGCGATAGCCGGTCACCACGTCCGAACTGGCGATGAAGGTCTTCGAGGGGACGCAGTCGGAGAGCACGCAGGCGCCACCGGCGCCGTCGGCCTCGACCACCGTGACCTCGGCGTCGAGTTGGGCGGCGACCAGCGCCGCCTCGTAGCCGGCCGGCCCACCTCCGATGATCACGATACGGCTCACGACACTCGCCCTTCCCTAGTCACCCTCGGTATCCACGGCAACACCCGCCGCGACTTTCTTCCCTCGATCCGTGCCGACACGCACAGTCGTATTCTCCACGACCGCCTCGCCGAGCTATCGTCATCGCCGTGCGTCATTACGCCGCGTACGGCTCAAACCTCGACCCCGCTCGGATGCGTGCCTACTGTCCGCATTCGCCAATGGTGGGCACCGGCTGGCTGGAAGGCTGGCGCCTCACCTTCGCCGGGGAGGGGGTGATCGGTTGGGAAGGTGCCGTCACCACGGTCGTCGAGTCGCCCGGCGACCGCGTGTTCGTCGCCCTCTACGACGTACATCCCTGGGACGCTGCCCAGCTTGACGAGGTCGAAGGCGTCGTAGCCGGGACCTACCGCAAGCTACACGTACGGGTGGCCACCCTCGACGGCGAGGTCACCGCCTGGGTGTTCGTCTTCGACGGCTACGAGGGCGGCCTGCCGACCGCCTGGTACCTGTCGGAGATCGCCAACGCGGCGGAGAAGGCGGGCGCGCCGGACGACTACGTCGCCCAGCTGCGGACCCGGCCGACCCGCACCACGTCGCCCTAGCCCGGTCCGCCCCCGGGTGCGGCGCCGAGGGGCACCGCACCCGGGCTGGCCAGGTCACCCGGCGGTCGCCTCGACGGTCCGTTCGAAGATGTCGGCCTCGTACGACGCGGTCATGCCGGCCGCGCGGTAGAGGCGGGCCGCCTCGGTCGGGTTGCTCAGGTCGACGCCGAGCCCGGCCCGCTCGCGCCCCTTGGCGGCGTAGCCGGCGAAGGCGTGCCCGAGCAGCGCCGCGCCGATGCCCCGCTTGCGGTGCTCGCGCAGCACGGCGAGGTAGCGCACCCAGCCCTCGTCGTCCTCGACACCCTGGTCGGACGATTGCAGGATGCCGGCGACCACGCCGTCGACGGTGGCGACGAACCACTCGTCGTAGGCGACGCTGCTCAGCGCGGCGATCCGCTCCCGCCAGTGCTCGTAGGTCATCGGGTCGTAGTCCGGGGTGTCCCGGAAGGCGGTGTCCAGCACCCGGTGGAAGGTCCGCATGTCGTCGTCGGAGGACGGGTCCACCACCCGTACCTCCACCCCGGCGGGCGGCGCCGGCGGGGTCGTCGACACGCCGTCCAGCGGGCGGGACATCCGGGCGTACCGCTTCACGAACCCGAAGCCGGCCGCCCGCAGGTCACCGGCCCAGCCGGTCTCGGTCGGAACGGCTCCGGCCCGGACGGTCATCCGGTCGAGCCCGAGTTCGGCCGCCTTCTCCGCGACCCGGGCGAGCTGCCGGGACAGCAGCACCGCCCGCGCCGGGACGCCGAGTTCGGGGTGTACGTAGACCTCGACGAACTCGCGGGTGGCCTGGTTGGGGTTGTCGAGATAGGCCCAGCCGACGACGGTCCCGTCGGGGTCGACGGCGACCAGCTGGTCGCGGGCGAGGTCGGTGTGCGGTGCCTCCAGCACCTCCCGGACCTCGTACTCGGGGAAATCGGGATAGCCGACGGCCGCGATGTCGCTGGCATGGGTCACCTTGAGCAGCGCCGGCACGTCGTCGATGGTGGGGGGCCGGGTCGACCAGCCGTCAGGAAGGATCACGCCTGGCATTGAACCCGTGACGGGCCGCCCCGCGCCGTTGAATTACGGGCTTCTGTCCGCATGCCGACTGCCCGGCTCCGCCCGCCCGCCCACCGGGTCGTCGAGGTCACCGGCGGGTACGGCACGCAGCCTGGCCACCGTGCTCTCCAGCAGCCCGACCAGTTCGACCCGCTCGGCGATGCCCAGTACGGCGTACGCGCCCGAGGTGATCCCGTCGGCGACCGCGTCGGCCCACAGCGAGCGCCGGATCAGCGGCTCGGCCGGCGGGAACGGTGGCGACCAGCCGTACGCGAGCGCCCCGCCCTCCCCCTCCGGTCCGGCGATGATCGCCTCCAGCGGGGTCATGCCGCTCGCCCGCACGGCCAGCAGGTGTGCACCGGCCCGGTGCTCACGCAGCAGCAGAAGCAGCACCGCCGCCCGGGCACCGGGCGAGTCGTCCGGCACCGGCATCGCCCGCCAGGCGGCGAAGAGCGGCATACCGGCCGGGTCGGCGGCCTCGACGACCCGGCCGGCCAGCTCGACCAGCCGGGACACCCGTGGGAAGTCGCCCAGGTTCTCGACCCCCCACCGGCAGCATTCGGCGAGGTTGTGGGCGGCGACGTCGGCCGGGCCGGCCACCCGCAGCGCCCCGTCCCAGCCGTCGGCGACCGCCTCCGGGGCGATGAAGCCCAGGGCCGCCGCCACCGTCTCGGCACGTACGTCACCCAGCGCGCCGGCCCGGCCGGCGACGTGGAACGCCCAGCCGGAAAGGCCGAGCAGCCGGGCCCGGCGCAGCGTGCGGGGGGACTCGCTGAACGCGGTACCGATCTCCGACACGCTGGCCCGGACGGCGCCGGCGGTCTGTTCGGGGGTCAACCGCGCCGCCTCTCCTTCGGCGCCGGCCGGCGGCCGGCGCTCCCTGAGTCTGCCCTCCGGGCCGCCTGTGGAACAGTCTCGGCGTCGAACGCCTCGATCGCCGCCTCGACCTCACCGGCGTGCCGACGGGCGGTGCTGGCGGCCCGCTCGGCGGCGCGACGGGCCGTCCGGCGCCGACCGACCTCCTCCTCGGCCGCGGCCCTCCGGCGCTCCACCTCGGCCAACTCGGCCTCGATCCGGTTCAGTGCCCCGACCCCGTCGTGTTCGGCCGCCTCGCACCGGCGCAGGTCCGTCTCGGCCCGCTTCTGCCGGGTACGGGCCGCCGCCAGCTCGCGGGTCAGCTCCCGGCGCTGCCCGGCCCGGGCCGCCTCCTCGGCGCGCTCCCGCTCGGCCCGCTCCCGCTGCTCGGCCCGCTCCCGCCCCGGCTCGGCCCGCTCCTCGCCGGGCCGCTCCCGCCCGCCCTTCCCCGGCGGGCCGGCCGCCGGTTCCGCCGGGCCCGCGCCACCGCTCAGCAGCCGCAGCTGGGGGCGCGGCACCTCGCCGAAGCCCGCGTAGCTGACCGGCCGGAGCAACCGTCCTGACCGCACCTGCTCGGCGACATCCGCGTCGGACAGTGCCGCGTTGAGGGTCGCCTCGACCTCGGGCAGCGGCAGCTTGCCGGCCGCGACGGCCGGCTCGGCCGCCCGGGCGAGGTCCCGGGCTGCGGCGACCAGCGCGTTCACGGCAGCACGGCGCTGGTTGGACAGCTCCCGCAACCGCTCGCCGCGCAGCTCCCGTTGGGCGGTCCGCAACGCCGCCGACAACTCGACCAGGTCGGCCACCAGCTCCGGCCGGTTGATGGCCAGCAGGTTCACCAGCCAGGCGGCGAGGGTGGGTCTGCGCAGGCGGGCGATCCGCCGGGCGGCGTCGCGGTCACCGGCGGCCCGGGCGGCGGCGACCGCGTCGTCACGGGCGGCGACGAACCGGTCCGGTGGCACCGTGTAGAGGCGCTGCTCGATGTCATCGGCCACGTCCGCCATCCTGCCGTGTCCGTCCGAGCCGCGCAGCGGGTCAGCGGACGCGGGTGCCGGGCTCCAGGCGGGCGTACTCACACCCGGACAGCTTGCTCATGTTGGCGTCGGTGACGGTGTGGCCGGCGTCGCTGAGCAGGGCGTCGTGCAGGGCGAAGGCCCGGCGCGGGGCGACGGCGCGGACGAAGTCGACCGCCTCGGAGAGCTTCAGCCAGGGCGCGGAGACCGGCACGAAGAGCGTGTCGACCTGCACCCCCTCGGGCACGTCGAACGAGTCGCCCGGATGGTAGACCTGATCGTTGACCAGGAAGCCGAGGTTGGGCACCCGGGGGATCTCCGGATGGATCTCGGCGTGCCAGCCGCCGAACGTCTGGATCCGCATCCCGGCGGCGGCGAACGTGTCGCCCGGCTCCACGGCGGTGACCACGCCGCCGAGCCCGGCGAGCTTGGGCAGCACGGAGGCGTGGGTGTGCACCGTCACCGTGGCCCGCTTCGCGAGCGCGTCACCGAGGGCGTCCACGTCGATGTGGTCGAAGTGCTCGTGGGTGATCAGAACCGCGTCCACCCCGTCGAGCGCGGCCGGCTCGCTGAAGCCACCCGGATCGATGACCAGCACCGCTCCGTCGTGCGCGATACGGACGCAGGAGTGGCCGTACTTGGTCAGTTGCATCGTGACTCCCTCGGCACCGAATCGAGATGTCTCCCCGGAAGTCTGCCGGAACCGGCGTACCCGCGCCGCGCGTCTGACGGATCGCCGGACGGTGGGCGGACGCAACCGCCACCGGGTGGGCCGGCGACGGCACTGATCGGAGGGGGACATGGCAGTACGACGGGTCGGCGTGGTCCTGACCGCCGTTGGCGTGGCGGCCGCGCTCGCGCTCACCGGGTGCAGCTCGACCACGGAGTCCACGGCGGACTCGGCGGCGCCGTACCACCAGCAGCAGTCCGGGCAGGACGACGTGGCGGCGGCGCCGGAGGCCGGCGGCGGGCCCGGGGCCGGGCAGCCGGCGGCAGGCGCGCCGGTGCGGTTCCGGATCGACGAGCGGGCGATCATCTACACCGGTTCGATCACCGTACGGGTCGACGACGTCGAACGGGCCGCCGGACGGGCGACCGCGATCGCGACCGGGGCCGGCGGGTTCGTCGGGGTGGACAAGCGCACCAGCGACGACCGGCGCTCGACCGCCTCACTGGAGCTGCGGATCCCGGCGAACCGGTTCGGCCAGGTCGTCGACGACCTGGCCCGGCTCGGTGACCAGGAGCAGCGCGACATCAGTACGCAGGACGTCACCGAGGAGGCCCTCGACCTCGACGCCCGGCTCGCCAGCCAGCGGGCCCGGGTGGAGAGCGGCCGGCAGTTGCTGGCCCGCGCCACCAACCTCACCGAACTGGTGATGCTCGAGAGCGAGTTGGCCAAGCGGGAGGCCGACCTGGCCTCGCTGGAGGCGAAGAAGCGCCGGCTGGACGACCTGACCGCGCTGTCCACGATCACCCTGGTGCTGCTCGGCCCCGAGGCGGAGCGCGACGGGGAGGAACTCGGCTTCGTCCAGGGCCTCAAGGGTGGCTGGGAGATGTTCGTCACATCGCTGCTGGTGCTGCTGACCATCGTCGGCGCGCTGCTGCCGTGGCTGATCGTGCTCGGCCTGCCGGTGGCCGCACTCGTCTGGCTGCTCCGGCGCCGCAACCGCCGCCCGCCGGTCGAGCCCGCCACGGTCACCGCACCCCCGCGGTCCTGACCGGCGACCGCCGGGCCGGCCACTGGTTCGAGCCACGTCCGCCCACCCACCCCAAACTCCCCTATGGGAGTGGGTGGGCGGACCGGCCCAGCACCGTCAGCCACTTCCGGGCCGTATGACGGCCCGGCCCCTCAACGCAGCAGACGACGACGAACTCGACCGCGACCGGGGCCGCGAACAGACCACGAGCAAGGTCGCGGGTAGACCACGACCAGGGCTATCAATTCACCGCGACCAGAGTCGCGAGTCGACCGAGCGCCGCCGCACCGTCTGGAGCCCGAGGACCGCGCCGCGAAGCGGTCGCGGCCCGCAGGGCGAAGACGGTGCGTTCAGGCGGAGCGAGCCAGCCCCGCCGGAGGCGGGGCCAACCAGTTCAGCCAGCCCTCGCCGAGCGAGGGCCAACCAACTCAGAACGTGCCGGCGGCCAGTGCGGCCAGCGCGGTGTGCACCATCACCCGCACGCCGTACCCGATCGCCCGCTCGTCGACGTCGAACGCGGACTGGTGGATGTCGAAGCCGCTGTCGACGCCCGGAACGCCGGTGCCGAGCCGGATCATCGCACCGGGCACCTGGTCCAGGTAGAAGGCGAAGTCCTCGCCGCCCATGCTGATCTCGGCTTCGACGACACTGTCGGGTCCGAGCGCGGCCCCGGCGGCGCCCGCGACGATCGCCGATGCCATCCGGTCGTTGATCACCGGCGGAACGCCCCGGGTGTAGACCACCTCGGCCTCGGCACCGGTGCCGGCGACGACGTCCTTGACGAGCTGGCTGATCAGCTCGGGCGCCTCCCGCCACGCCTCGCGGTTGAGGATCCGTACGGTGCCCTTGATGCTGCCTTCGCCGGGGATGGCGTTGTACGCCTCGCCGGCGTGCACCCGTCCCCAGACCATGGAGACGCCGGCGCGGGCGTCGATCCGCCGGTCGAGCAGGGCCGGTACGTCGACGATCACGCGGCCGAGCGCGTGGATCAGGTCCGCGGTCAGGTGTGGGCGGGCGGTGTGCCCGCCCCGGCCGGTGAGCCGGACCTCGACGGTGTCGGCGGCGGCGGTCAGCGGCCCGGAGCGGACGCCGACCAGGCCGGCGGCCAGTTGGGGGGCGCAGTGCAACGCGTAGATCGCGGCCACGTCGTTCAGCCCACCGGCGGCGATCACCTCGGGTGCGCCGGACGGGATGACCTCCTCGGCCGGCTGGAAGAGCAGGCGTACGCGGCCGGGCAGCTCGTCGCGGTCGGCGAGTTGGGCGAGCGCGAGGCCGACACCGAGCAGGACGGTGGTGTGTACGTCGTGCCCGCAGGCGTGCGCCACCCCGTCGACCGTGGAGCGGTAGGGCACGTCCTTGGTGTCGGGCAGCGGCAGCGCGTCGAGGTCGGCGCGCAGCGCGATGACCCGGTCGCCTTCGCCGACGTCGCAGATGACTCCGTTGCCCTTGGGCAGCAGGCGCGGGTTGAGACCGGCCACGGCCAGCTCGCGGGCGATCAGCGCGGCGGTTTCGAACTCCTGGTGGGACAGCTCGGGATGCGCGTGGATGTGGCGACGCACGCTTACCAGTTCGGCTCCACGGGAGGCGAGCCAGCGGTCGAGCTGACCGGGCAACGCGTCGGCCCCGGGCGGAGTTTCGGGCCAGGACGACGCCAGTGGACTGCTGGTGGGCAGTGTCAACGCACTCGTCACGTCGAATTCTCGATCAGTAGAAGTTTGTGATCCGTTGGACAGCCTAGACCGAGGACGGTGACGCTGCGCAACTTCGTTACGGTAGTATTCAGATCGCACAGAGTCACGAAATCCCTGCTGAGTTGCTCGCGCGGCAGCGTGTGCACTGGTTTCGTTCGCCGCCATGTCTCGCACACCTCCTACAACGTGTGACAGTCGCGATGGTCACGTCGGGTGCATAACAAAACGGACGTAAACCCCTAGACCACCACCAAGTGGAGGTGTCGTCCAGTCCTGACGAACGCGTACGGCGAACATCGATCAGACCCGAGCCCGCCCCCACCGTGCCACACCCGCGCACGTTTCGCCCGCACAGGCGGTCCGTCGCCGTCACCCACCGTAGGTACCCGCAGGTCCGGCCGATACACCCCAGCCCCTACGGGGCGTGACGAAACGACGGTCCGCGGCAGCGGCACCCACCTTCGGCCCGGCGGGGCCCGTCGACCCGGACACCCCACGTTACGCAGCGTCCCACAGTCTTCGCCGACCGTATGCGGGCCGCGGGACGCCCCTTTCGGCGAATGGAGCACGTTCGCCGGATCCACACTCCGCCGAACGGGTAAGGGATCCCGCACGCTGCGTACAACTTTCGGGACTTAGGGCAACGGTGCGGCTGCAACCAGTCAACTTCGGATCGAGGTCCACCCTCGCCTTTTCCTTCTGGCATCCCAACCGCCAAGATAGAGGGGTTGTTATCCGGGACCCTCGATTACCTCGGCGGCATTTCCTGTGACTCAAATTCCGACGTGGAGTGGCGGACCAATCAGCCCTACCAGCGGACGCGCGGCACCAGGCACCACAATCGGCGGACGGTACGCACTTCGCGCAGCCGTCGGCCACGGCGGCATGGGCACGGTGTGGCGGGCAGCCGACACGCTGCTGCGCCGCGACGTGGCGGTGAAGGAGGTCATCCTCCCGCCCGGACTCGCCCCCAGCGACCGCGACGCCATGTACGAACGCACACTGCGCGAGGCGCGGGCCGCGGCGGCCCTGCAACACCCCGCGGTCGTGCAGGTCTACGACGTGGTCACCGAAGCCGGTCGGCCATGGATCGTGATGGAACTGCTCGACGCCCGCAGCCTCGCCGACATGGTGATCGAGGACGGCCCGTTGGCCCTCCGGGCGGTCGCCAAGATCGGCATCGCGCTGCTCGGCGCACTGGAGGTGGCGCACGCAATCGGAGTACTGCACCGCGACGTGAAGCCCGCCAATGTGCTGATCTGTTCCGACGGCCGCTGCGTACTCACCGACTTCGGTGTCGCCCGGATGCCGACGGACGTGCAGCTCACGACCCCTGGCATGGTTCTCGGCTCGCCGCACTTCATCTCTCCCGAAAGGGCCATGGGCAGCGAGTTCGGGCCGCCCAGCGATCTCTTTTCCCTCGGTGTCACGCTCTACACCGCCGTCGAGGGTCGTCCGCCGTTCGACCGCGGTGACCCGATCGAGACGATGCACGCCGTGGTCGAGGACCCGCCCGCGCCGATGACCCGGGCCGGCGTACTCGGACCGATGCTGATGGGGCTGCTGGAGAAGGACCCGGCCCGCCGGCTCGACACCCACACCGCCCGCAACATGCTCCGGGAACTACTGGCCGGCCAGCTCGCCAGCAAGGCACCGGGCCACCTGACGACCGATCCCTACTCGGTCGTACCCGCGCAGCGGCCGGCCTGGCAGCCGCCGACCCCCCCGGCGGCGCCAGCGGGGTCGGCGCCGGCAGCGGCGCCGCCCGCGAAGCCCTCGCAGCCGGCGCCGACCGGCAACATCGGCGGCCGGGCGATGATCGCCCCCGGCGAGTCGCTGACCGACCGGCTCGCCGCGCTGCGGAAGGCCGGCCGGCAGATGCCGACCCCGGCCCAGTACGCGGCCGCCGGGCTCGACCCCGACAACCCCGGCGCGACCGGCGAGATGCCGGCACCGCAACCGCAACGGTGGGACGAGCCGACCGCCCAGGCCTGGGCGCCCGGCGGCGTGAACGCGGCGGCCACCCAGGTCGGCCCGACCGTCGCCGCCCGACCGTCGCCGCCGCCCGGCCCGGCCACCGTCGCCGCCCCGGTCGTCACCGTCGGCGCCCCGGCACCGCCCGCCCAAGGTGGGCCGGGTGCCGTTTCGCAGGCCGTCGCCGGCGTACAGCGCACCGGAAACTCCCTGATCACCACAGTGAAGGGCTGGCCGCGCAAGATCCAGCTCGCCGCCGCCGGCGGGCTGGCCGTGCTGCTGCTGATCGGCGCCTTCGTGGTCTTCAACGGCTCCGACGACGAGGCACCGTCCACGCCACCGGTGGTCGCGCCCACCGAACCCGCCGGGCCGGCGTTCGAGGTGCAGACGCACGCCGAACGCGGGCTGTCGGTCAACGTGCCCAAGGACTGGAAGCAGACCGGCACCGGGGTGTGGATCGACTTCACCGACCCGGAGGACTCCGGCCGGCGGGTACGCATCCTGGTGGAGAAGGCCAACACCGACCCGATGCGCTTCCTCCAGGCCGCCGCCGGGCGGCTGGACAAGAACGCCTCCTCCTGCGCCAAGCCGTACAACCAGATCGTCCTGCGTCAGGTCGAGCTCGCCGGCCAGCCGGCCGCCGAACTCGAATACACCTGCGGTGATGGCGAGACCAAGCGGCACGGCGTGTGGCAGGCCGTCATCGCCAACGGCACGGCCTACTCGTTCTACCTGACCTCGCCCGAGACCCGGTTCGAGGAGAGCCGGCCGGTCTTCGACGAGATGACCCGCACCTTCCAGGTGACCGGCAACGGATAGCCGTCGCCAGACCACCGGCGGCCCCATCCCGCTCCGGCGGGGTGGGGCCGCGGCGTATCCCGGCCGGATCCCGGTCCCGGCGGGACGGCCGGGCCGGGGCGGCATACCGGGCCGGCCCGTGTTATCAAGACGGGATGGCAACCGGCACCGGCACGACCGGACTAGACGAACTGCGCGAGCGCGCCCGGATCTGGCTCGACGACGACCCGGATCCCGCCACCCGCGACGAACTCCGGCAGGTGATCGACCGGCTGCCGGGCAGCGCGGCCGAACTCACCGACCGGTTCGCCGGGCCGCTGACCTTCGGCACCGCCGGGCTGCGCGGGCCGCTACGGGCCGGCCCCAACGGCATGAACCTCGCCGTCGTCACCCAGGCCGCCGCCGGCCTGGTCGCCTGGCTCGCCGCCCGCGACGCCGACGGCCCGCTGGTCATCGGGTACGACGCCCGGCACGGCTCCAGGGCGTTCGCCGAGCAGACCGCCAAGGTGGCGACCGGTGCCGGCCGGGAGGCCGTCCTGCTCCCCCGCCCGCTGCCGACCCCGGTCCTGGCCTACGCCGTACGACGGCTCGGCGCGGCGGCCGGTGTGATGGTCACCGCCAGCCACAACCCGCCCCAGGACAACGGCTACAAGGTCTACCTGGGAACCGCGCTCGGCGGCCCGTCCGGCGCCGGCGCCCAGATCGTGCCCCCCGCCGACACCGAGATCGAGGCGGCGATCCGGGCCGTCGGACCGCTGTCCGCGGTGCCGCTCGGCGACCCCGGCACCGTCCTCGGCGAAGACCTCGTCGAGTCGTACGTGGACAGTGCCGCCGCCGTGGTCGACCGGGACGGGCCACGCGACCTGACGATCGCCTACACGCCGCTGCACGGGGTCGGGGCTACCGTGCTCACCGCCACCTTCGCCCGCGCCGGCTTCGGCACCCCCGCCGTCGTCACCGAGCAGGCCGCACCCGACCCCGACTTTCCGACGGTCAGCTTCCCCAACCCCGAGGAACCGGGCGCCACCGACCTGCTGACAGCCCTCGCCGAGCAGACCGGCGCCGACATCGCCATCGCCAACGACCCCGACGCCGACCGGTGCGCGGTCGCCGTACCCGACGGCGGGAAGTGGCGGATGCTGCGCGGCGACGAGGTCGGCATACTGCTCGCCGACCACCTGATCCGCCGGGGCCGGGCCGGCCTCTACGCCACCACCATCGTGTCGTCGTCGATGCTGCGGACCATCTGCGCCGCCCGCGGCCTGCCGTTCGACGAAACACTCACCGGTTTCAAGTGGATCGTCCGGGCCGGGGCGGGCGACGAGCCCCTCGCCTACGGCTACGAGGAGGCGCTCGGCTACTGCGTCGCCCCCGACCACGTACGCGACAAGGACGGGATCACCGCCGCGCTGACCGTCGCCGAACTCGCCGCCGGGCTCAAGGCCGAGGGCCGTACGCTCACCGGCCGGCTCGACGAGCTGGCCGCCGAGTTCGGGGTGCACGCCACCGACCAGCTCTCGGTACGCGTCGACGACCTCTCCGAGATCGACGCCGCCATGACCCACATCCGCAACCGCACCCCCGACACGCTGCTCGACGAGCCGGTCACGTCCACGGAGGACCTGCTGCCCGCCGCCGACGTGCTGATCCTGCGCACCGCGTCGACCCGGGTCGTCGTACGCCCCTCCGGCACCGAGCCGAAACTGAAGGCGTACCTCGAGGTGATCGAACCGGTCGCCGCGGACGACGTCCCCGGGGCCCGGGGCCGGGCGGCCGCGTCGTTGCAGGCACTGCGCACCGAAACCGCCGCCGCGCTCGGTATCTGGTGACCGACACCGGGCGCCCGGGCCGACCGGTGCGGGCGCCCGGGCTGCTGTTGCCCGTCGGCCGGACGGCTCGAGGGCTCGGCGGCCGGGACGGTCAGGCGGCTCGAGGGCTCGGCGGCCCGCCGGCCGGGACGGTCAGGTGGCCCGGCGGCCGGTGGTCAGGCGCGGGCGCCGAGGGCGGCGTCGATGGCCCGGGTCAGCGTGGCGATCACCAGCGCCACCGACGGCCGTACGGTCGACTCGTCGAGGCTGACCGTGCCGCCGAACCCTGCGCTGCCGGCGATCTCCTGCAGCCGGCGGTGCGCGTCGTCGATGGCGGAGCCGCTGAGCCCGAGGGTCGGCTCCATCCGCACGGCGGCGATCAGGGTGGCCAGTGCGGCCGTACGCTCGTCGGGCGTCCCGTCCCCGGTGAGCGCCTTCGCCAGCCGGTCCCGGGCATCGGTCTCGGCCGTCGCGTCGGTCATCGGGTAGCGGTGCACGTGGATGAACCCGAGGGCGGTCTCGTCGACATCCTGGACGATCCCACGGGCGACCAGGCCGGCGAGCACGCGGTCGCGCAGGCCGTGCCGCAGCCGCTGCACCCAGGCGGCCGGGCTGTTCGGGGTGTCGGCCGCGATCCGGGCCAGCACCTCGTCGGCGAGCGGTGAGCCGGTCGGCGTCTCGTCGATCACGACCATCGAGCCATCGGAATAGGCCAACCGGCCGGCGAGCGCCAGGTCGACCAGCACCGCCGCGGCCATCCCCAGGTCCAGGCCGATCCGCGAGCCGGTCGCCTTACCGGACTCGTCGTCGTAGGCCAGCAGCAGCAGCTCTTCGGCGAGAGCAACAGACGTCATGGCCCGGAACGGTAGTCGGTCCGCGCATGTCCCGCATCCATCCTGGCCGTCCGATCGTAGACACGCTCCGTCGCCGCTGCCGGCGGCGCCGTATCCGGGTGTACCGACCGTCGCACCAGCGCCCGGGCCGGTCCCCCGCCACCGGGCCCGGTCACCGGACCGCTGTTCGCCACCGGACCGTTCCTCTCGGCCGGACCGTTCCTCTCGGCCGGACCGTTCCTCTCGGCCGGACCGCTCTTCGCGGTCGGGCCGCCGGACGGCCGCGCCTACGGTCCCCCCGGCCCGGCCGGACCGGTTCGCTTAAGGTGGCCCGGTGCAGGCCATCATCGCGACGCTCGGCTACGTGCTGTCCCCCGACCGCCGGCAGGTGCTGATGCTCCGCCGCGACGCCCGCCCCGACGACCTGCACTACGGGTATTACAACGGCCTCGGCGGCAAGCTGGAGCCGGGCGAGGACGTGGTCGCCGGCATGCGCCGCGAGATCCACGAGGAGTCCGGCCTGGACTGCGAGACCGTCGAGCTGGCCGGCACGGTGTCGTGGCCGGGCTTCGGGCGGTCCGGCGAGAACTGGTTTGGCTTCGTCTTCCGTATCCCGTCCTGGACCGGCGAGCCGAAGCAGGACTGCCCCGAGGGCACCCTGCTCTGGACCGACCTGGCCGACATCCTGGCCGGCCGGGTGCCGATGTGGGAGAGCGACCACCATTTCCTGCCCCTGGTCTTCGCCCCCGAGCCCCGCGTCTTCCACGGCGTCATGCCCTTCAAGGACGGCAAGGCCCAAAGCTGGAGCTGGAGCTGACGCCGCCTGCTGCCCTTCGCCGGCAAGCCGCCGAAGGATGTTGATCTGAGCGGGAGAGACCCTATCCGGGCTGGATAGGGTCTCTCCCGCTCAGATCAACAACGCACACCCTCAGACAAAGCCAACGATCCCGACAAAGCAGACAGCCACTCGCCCGCAACCACCGCAAACCGAAACACCCCGAAGAAGCAATCGACGGACAGCTCTGACCGTGACCGGAGTCGCGAGTCGACCGAGCGCCGCCGCACCGTCTGGAGCCCGAGGACCGCGCCGCGAAGCGGTCGCGGCCCGCAGGGCGAAGACGGTGCGATTAGGCGGCGCGAAGCGGAGCGAGCCAGCCCTCGCGGAGCGAGGGCCAGCCAGCTCAGCCAGCCGAGCCGCAGGCGAGGCCAGCAAACTCAGAACCGGGGCATACCGCCGAACTGGCGGTCGCCGGCGTCGCCGAGGCCGGGGACGATGAACTTCCGGTCGTTGAGCCCTTCGTCGATGGAGGCGGTGACGACGCGCAGCGGCAGGCCGGAGCGGCGCAGCCGGTCGATGCCTTCGGGGGCGGCGAGTACGCAGAGCACGGTCATGTCGGTGCAGCCGCGTTCGGTGAGCAGCCGGCAGCAGTGTTCGAGCGATCCGCCGGTGGCGAGCATCGGGTCGAGGACGAGGACCGGGATGCCGGTGAGGTCGGCGGGAAGCGACTCCATGTAGGCGCGGGGCTCGTAGGTGTGTTCGTCGCGGGCGAGGCCGACGAAGCCCATCGACGATTCGGGAAGCAGGGCGAGGGCGGCGTCGGCCATGCCGAGGCCGGCGCGCAGGACCGGTACGAGCAGTGGCGGGTTGGCGAGCCGGGTGCCCTGGGTGGGGCCGACCGGGGTTTCGATGGGGTAGCGCTCGGCGGGGAAGGTGCGGGCCGCCTCGTACACGAGCATGGTGGTGAGTTCGTGCAGGGCGGCGCGGAACGCCGCCGAGTCGGTGCGGGCGTCGCGCATCGCGGTGAGTCGCGAGCCGGCCAGAACATGATCAACTACGAGTACGTCCACGATCGCTCAACCTACCCGCCCGTACGCACCTGCCCTTACCGAGGCGTGGGCGTACCCGTCGGCCCCGTACCGGGCGTGAGTGGATGGGGCGTCCGTCGATGGGCGCGCGAGCCGGATCGCGGGATCGGCGCGTGCGTAGACTCGGGCGTATGACGGCGACAACGGTGTCCGAGCTGTCCCATGTGACAGGGTCAGAGGCGGCTCTTCGTGCTTTCCTGCACGGGTTGCCCGGTGTCGACCAGGTGGGCGCGGAGCAGCGGGCCGCGATGCTCGGCACCCGGTCGATCAAGACGACGGCCAAGGCGTGGGCGATCGACCTGGCGATCCGGATGGTCGACCTGACCACGCTGGAGGGCGCCGACACCCCGGGCAAGGTCCGCGCGCTGTCGGCGAAGGCGGTGCGCCCAGACCCGGCCGACCCCTCCTGTCCGGCGGTGGCGGCGGTCTGCGTCTATCCGGCGATGGTGCCGGTGGCGGCCGAGGTGCTGCGCGGGACCGGGGTGCACCTGGCGAGCGTGGCGACCGCGTTCCCGTCCGGGCAGGCGCCGCTGGAGGTCAAGCTCGCCGACACCCGGGCGGCGGTGGCGGCCGGCGCCGACGAGATCGACATGGTGATCAACCGGGGTGCCTTCCTGTCCGGCCGCTACCTGGAGGTCTTCGAGGAGATCACCGCCGTGAAGGAGGCGTGCGGCGCCGCGCACCTGAAGGTGATCCTGGAGACCGGCGAGCTGGCGACGTACGACAACGTGCGCCGCGCCTCGTGGCTGGCGATGCTGGCCGGAGGCGATTTCATCAAGACCTCCACCGGCAAGGTTCCGGTGGCGGCGACGCTGCCGGTGACGCTGGTGATGCTGGAGGCCGTACGCGACTTCCGGGCCCGCACCGGCCGGCAGGTCGGGGTCAAGCCGGCCGGCGGCATCCGCACCACCAAGGACGCGGTCAAATACCTGGTGCTGGTCAACGAGACCGCCGGGGAAGACTGGCTCGACCCGGACTGGTTCCGGTTCGGCGCGTCGACGCTGCTCAACGACCTGCTGATGCAGCGGACCAAGTTGACCACCGGCGCCTACTCCGGCCCCGACTACTTCACGCTGGACTGATCATGGGTGTCTTCGAATACGCCCCGGCGCCCGAGTCGCGCGCCGTGGTCGACCTCAAGCCGTCGTACGGGCTGTTCATCGGCGGCGAGTTCGTCGATCCGGCCGACGGCGGCAGCTTCAAGTCGGTGAACCCGGCGTCGGAGGAGGTGCTCGCCGAGGTCGCCGAGGCGGGCGCGGCCGACGTCGACCGCGCGGTACGCGCCGCCCGGAAGGCGTACGACAGGGTGTGGGGCCCGATGCCCGGCCGGGACCGGGCCAAGTACCTCTACCGGATCGCCCGGATCGTCCAGGAGCGCGGCCGGGAGCTGGCGGTGCTGGAGTCGCTCGACAACGGCAAGCCGATCCGCGAGTCGCGTGACGTCGACATCCCGCTGGTGGCGGCGCACTTCTTCTACTACGCGGGCTGGGCCGACAAGCTGACCCACGCCGGGTACGGCCCGGACCCGCGCCCGCTGGGCGTGGCCGGCCAGGTGATCCCGTGGAACTTCCCGCTGCTGATGCTGGCCTGGAAGATCGCGCCGGCGCTGGCGGCGGGCAACACGGTGGTGCTCAAGCCGGCCGAGACGACGCCGCTGTCCGCGCTGCTGTTCGCCGAGATCTGCCAGCAGGCGGACCTGCCGCCGGGCGTGGTCAACATCGTGACCGGGGCCGGCGAGACCGGCCGGGCGCTGGTGGAGCACGACGGCGTGGACAAGGTGGCGTTCACCGGGTCGACGCAGGTCGGCAAGCAGATCGCCCGCTCGGTGGCCGGCACCCGTAAGAAGGTCACCCTGGAGCTGGGCGGCAAGGCCGCCAACATCGTCTTCGACGACGCGCCGGTCGACCAGGCGGTCGAGGGCATCGTCAACGGCATCTTCTTCAACCAGGGCCACGTCTGCTGCGCGGGTTCGCGGCTGCTGGTGCAGGAGTCGGCGTACGACGAGGTGCTGGAGTCGCTGAAACGGCGGATGGCCCGGCTGCGGGTCGGTGACCCGCTGGACAAGAACACCGACATCGGCGCGATCAACTCGGCGGAGCAGCTGGACCGGATCCGTACGCTGTCCGACATCGGCGCCGAGGAAGGCGCCCAGCGCTGGTCGCCACCGTGCGAGTTGCCCGACCGCGGCTTCTGGTTCGCCCCGACGATCTTCACCGGGGTCACCCAGGCGCACCGGATCGCCCGCGAGGAGATCTTCGGCCCGGTGCTGTCGGTGCTGACGTTCCGCACTCCGGCCGAGGCGGTCGAGAAGGCCAACAACACGCCGTACGGGCTGTCGGCCGGGATCTGGACCGAGAAGGGTTCCCGGATCCTGTGGATGGCCGACCGGCTGCGCGCCGGTGTGGTGTGGGCCAACACGTTCAACAAGTTCGACCCGACCTCGCCGTTCGGCGGCTACAAGGAGTCGGGCTACGGCCGCGAGGGTGGCCGGCACGGGCTGGAGGCGTACCTCGATGTCTGAGCGGCAGCGGGTGGCGGTGCGTAAGACGTACAAGCTGTTCGTCGGCGGGAAGTTCCCGCGCAGCGAGTCGGGACGGTCGTATCTGGTGCAGGACTCGAACGTGGCGCTGGCCTCGCGCAAGGACGCCCGGGACGCGGTCGTCGCGGCGCGGGCGGCGGTGAAGGGGTGGTCCGGGGCGACCGCCTACAACCGGGGGCAGATCCTCTACCGGATCGCCGAGATGCTGGAGGGCCGCCGCGACCAGTTCGTCGGACTGGGGCTGCCGGCCGACGAGGTCGACGAGGCGATCGACCGGTGGGTCTGGTACGCCGGCTGGGCCGACAAGATCGCCCAGGTGTACGGCGGGGCCAACCCGGTCGCCGGCCCGTACTTCAACCTGTCGGCGCCGGAGCCGACCGGGGTGGTGGCGGTCGTCGCGCCGTCGACGCCAGCGCTGCTCGGCCTGGTCAGTGTCGTCGCGCCGGCGATCGTGACCGGCAACACGGTGGTGGTGCTGGCGGCCGAGGAGTCGCCGCTGGCGGCGATCACCCTCGCCGAGGTGCTGGCCACCTCCGACCTGCCGGGTGGGGTGGTCAACATCCTGACCGGCCGGGTGGCCGAGACCGCGCCGTGGCTGGCCGCGCACATGGACGTGAACGCCGTCGACCTGACCGGGGTGACCGAGCCGGAGCTGGCCGCCGACCTGGAGCGGGCGGCGGCCGAGAACCTGAAGCGGGTGCTCCGCCCGCCGGCGGACGCACCGGACTGGTCGGCCGACCCGGGCGTGCACCGGATGACCGCGTTGCTGGAGACCAAGACAGTCTGGCATCCCCGGGGGATCTGACCGCACCGGGCATCTACTACACGCTGTAGGCTTAGCCCGTGATACGACTGGGTGACCTCGAGCGGGCCGTGATGGACGTGTTGTGGGATCGCGGCCCCGCCGCTGACGGGCGGGTCGGGGTGAGCGTCCGCGAGGTCGCCGAGGCACTGCACGACCGCGAGCTGGCCTACACGACGGTGATGACGGTCCTCGACCGGCTGGCCGGCAAGGGCATGGTCGAGCGCGAGCGCGAGGGCCGGGCCTGGAGCTACCGGCCGGCGGCGACCCGCGAGGCATACATCGCCCAGTTGATGCTGGACGCGCTCGACCTGGCCGGCAGCCGGGACGCGGCACTGGTGCGGTTCGCCCGGTCGGTGACCGGAACCGAGGCCGACGTGCTGCGGGCGGCGCTGGCCGCCGAGGCCGAGCCGGCCATGGCGGACGAGGCCGCGGACCGGCGAGGCTGATCCGGTGGTTCAGGCCGTCCACTTCGCCGCGTCACTCCTGGCCTGTTATGTGACCGCCCAGGTGCTGCTGCGTACGGGTTGGTTGGGTCGCTCGTGGACGTGGCACAGTCCGCGGGTGGCGATCGTGTGCTGGCAGGCGCTCGGCCTGGCGTTCGGGTTGTCGGCGATCGGCCTGCCGATGGCGCTGGGGCTCGGGCCGTACGGGACGGGCACCGGCGCGGCCCTGTGGATGCTGGCGACCGACCTGTTCGGTGGCCGGCTGCCGGCGGGGATGACCGTGGTGCACCTGGGGCTGGTCGGGATCGGGTTCGGGGTGGCCGCGACGCTGCTCGGGACGCTGGCCCGCAGCCTGCTCGGCGCCTTGCGCGTCCAGCGCCGGCACCGCGACCTGCTGACCCTGGTGGCGCGGAACGATCCGGCGGTGCCGGGCGCGCTGGTCCTCGACCATCCGAGCGCGGCGGCCTACTGCCTGCCCGGGGTACGGCCGCGTGTGGTGGTCAGTGCCGGCACCCTCTCCCTGCTCGACCGGTCGCAGCTGGCGGCGGTGCTCAGCCACGAACGGGCGCACGCCGACGAGCGGCACGATCTGGTGCTGTTGCCGTTCACCGCGCTGTGCCGGGCGCTGCCCTGGGTGCGCTGGGTGCGTACGGCGCACGACGAGGTGGCGCTGCTGGTGGAGATGCGCGCCGACGACAAGGCGCGGCGGCTGCACGCCGACGAGTCGCTGGCGGCGGCGTTGCTGCGGTTCGCGACCGCGCCGTCGCGGGTGACCCCGGCCGGGGCGCTCGGCATCGCCGACAGCCATCTCGACGCCCGGGTGAGTCGGCTGCGGGTGACCGGCCGGCCGCCGCGACTGCGGGTGGCGTCGGCACTGGGCGTGGCGGCGCTGCTGGTGTCAATACCGGTCACCCTCTTCGTTTCCTGAGCCCGGCCAGCCGCCCGGGCACGCGAGATACCGACTCCTATAGGTAGGCAAACTACGTGTAGCCTGCCCCGCAATGGTGGCCCGACCTGGGCCCGAAGACCGGAGGGTGGCCATGGACCCGCTGCTCCTCGCGCGCCTGCAGTTCGCCACGACGACCTCGGCGCACTTCCTCTTCGTACTGGTGACGCTCGGCCTCGTGACCCTGCTCGTCTACCTGCACACCGCCTGGTTCGTGACCAAGAAACCGGAGTACGAGCGGCTGCTGCGCTTCTGGGGCACCCTCTACGTGATCAACTACGTGCTCGGCATCGGCACCGGCATCGTGCTGGAGTTCCAGTTCGGGCTCAACTGGAGCGGGCTGTCCCGCTACGTCGGCAACGTCTTCGGGGCGCCGCTGGCGATGGAGACGCTGGTCGCGTTCTTCCTCGAGTCGACGTTCCTCGGCATGTGGATCTTCGGTTGGCACCGGCTGCGGCGGGGCGTACACCTGGCGCTGCTCTGGGGCGTCGCGCTGACCGCGTACCTGTCGGCGTTCTGGGTCATGGTCGCGAACGCGTGGCTGCAGAACCCGGTCGGCTACCGGATCGAGGACGGCGTCGCGCACCTCACCGACTTCGGCGCCCTGCTCACCAACCCCGCGCTGGGCAGCGCGCTCGGGCACGTCGTCGCCGCCGCGCTGGTCACCGGCGGGATTCTGATGGCCGGCGTCAGCGCCTGGCACCTGATCCGGCGTACGCCCGACCACGACCTCTTCCGGCGGTCGCTGCGGATCGGCCTGGTCACCACGACGGTCGCCACGATCGCCACGGTCGGCTTCGGCTTCGCGCAGTTCGTCGTGCTCGCCACCACCCAGCCCACCAAGCTCGGCGGCGACCCGGCCGACAGCGCCGCGCTGATAGACGAGTGGACCACCCGGTTCGGGCCTGGCGACTACTCGCCACCGGCATGGACCGGTGTCCCGCTCGAACTGATGATCATGATCGGATTCGGTCTGCTGCTCCTCGCCGTGCTCGTGCCGCTCTGCTGGCGGGACTACATCATCCGGCTCCGGTTCCCGCTCTACCTGCTGCTGTTCGCCGTACCGCTGCCGTTCCTCGCCTCGATCTCCGGCTGGATCACCCGTGAGGTCGGTCGCCAGCCCTGGGCGGTCTACGGGCTGCTCAGCACCACCGACGCGGTCACCCCGGCCAGCGGCGGGCTCATGCTCGCCTCGCTGATCGGCTTCACCCTGCTGCTCGGCGCGCTCGTGGTCGCCAACTGGATCATCTTCGCCCGGTACGCGGCCCGGGGCGCGCACCCCGACCTGGCTCTCGGCCGGCCGGTCGACGACCAGCCCGCGGCTCCCCGCCCCGACCCGGCGCTCGTCTGAGGAGGCCCCGATGGAAACCCTCTGGTACGCCCTGTTCGGCCTCTTCTTCGCCACCTACCTGGTGCTCGGCGGCTACGACTACGGCACCGGGCTGCTGCTCGCCCGCACCCGGTCCGTCGACGGCCGGCGGGCCATCCTCAACGCCGTCGGACCCTTCTTCCTCGGCAACGAGGTCTGGCTGGTCGCGGCCATCGGCATCCTCATCGGCGCCTTCCCGTTCCTCGAAGGCGAACTCCTCTCCGGCCTGTACCCCGCCGTCGCGCTCGCGCTGGCCGGTGTCGTCGTCGTCACCGTCGCCGTACAACTGCGCAGCCGGCCGGCCAGCCCTCGGATCCGCACCGCCTGGGACCGCGCCGTCATCGCCGGTTCCGTGATCGCCGCACTCGGTTGGGGTGCCGTGCTGGCCGGGCTGCTCCAGGGGGTCCCGCTCCAGGCCGGGCGGCACGCCATCGGCGTCGGGCACGTCTTCACCCCGTTCGTCGCCGCCGGGGCGCTCGCCCTGCTGGCCCTGGTCACCGTGCATGGCGCCGCCTTCCTCGCGCTGCGCCTGCCGGCCGGGCCGGCCGACCACTTCGCCCGGCTCGGCCGCCGCCTGGCACCGGCCGCGATCGGCGCCGTCGGCCTGGCCGCCGCCGTCGGCGCCCTGTCCGACCGGGTACGCGCCGCCGTCCAGCAGCCGGGTGTGGCCGTACTCATGCTCGTGGTCCTGGTCACCGCACTGGCCGTCGCCGGCACCGCGATCACCCGGCGTCCCGGGCTCGCGTTCGCCGCCACCTCGCTCGCGGTCGCCCTGCCGGTGCTGCTCGTCGGGGCCGCGACCTGGCCGTACGCGCTGTTCTCCAGTGCCGACCCGGCCGCCGGCATCACCGTCGCCGAGGCCGCCGCCAGCGACCCCACCCTGCGCCTGCTGACCTGGGCGGCGCTGCCGCTCCTGCCGGCCCTACTAGGCTTTCAACTGATGAGCTGGTGGGTCTTCCGCGGACGCACCGACGGCCGGGCACCGGTGTACTGGTGAGCAACCGCCGCCCCTTCGATCCGCGCCTGCTGCGCCGGGTCCCCGCGACCCGGCGCCACCTGGCCGTGCTCGGACTCCTGGGGGTCGGCGCCGCCGCACTGGTCATCACGCAGGCGACCGCGCTCGCGACCGTGCTGGCCGAGGCGATCCACGGCCGGCTCGACCGCACCGCGCTCGCCGTCTTCGTCGTCACCGTCGCCGCCCGGGCCGGGCTGGTCTGGGCACAGGGCGTGGTCGCCGCCCGCAGCGCCGCCGCGGTCAAGGCGGCGCTACGGGTCGACCTGCTCGACGCGGTCGGCCGGCGCGGGCCGGGCTGGCTCGCCGGCCAGCGGGCCGGCACGATCGCCACCCTCACCGGGCGCGGGCTGGACGCGCTCGACGCCTACTTCACCGGCTACCTTCCCCAACTCGTGCTCAGCGTCACCGTGCCGATCGCGGTGCTGGCCCGGCTGACCTTCGCCGACTGGAGTTCGGCGCTGATCGTCGCGGTCACCCTGCCGCTCATCCCGATCTTCGGCGCGCTGCTGGGCTGGCAGGCCCAGGCCGCGACCGAACGGCAGTGGCGCCGCCTCTCCCGGCTCGGCGGGCACTTCCTCGACATGGTCGCCGGGCTGCCCACGCTGCGCGCCTTCGGCCGGGCCCGGGCCCAGGTCGACGTCGTACGCCGGATGGCCGACGGTCACCGTCGGGCGACGATGAGCACCCTGCGCATCGCGTTCCTGTCGGCACTCGTCCTGGAACTGGTCGCCACGCTGTCGGTGGCGCTGGTCGCCGTACCGATCGGGCTGCGGCTGCTCGGCGGCGGGCTGACCCTCCAGACCGCGCTGCTGGTGCTGCTGCTCACCCCCGAGGCATACCTGCCGCTGCGGGCCGCCGGCAGCCGCTTCCACGCCAGCATGGAGGGGCTGACCGCGCTCGACGAGGCGCTGACCCTGTCCACCCGGGAGAAGCCCGGGCCCGGTGTCACGGCCACCCCGCGCGAGGCGGCGGCCACCCCGGCGCCGGGCGGCGCGATCCGGCTGGAGTCGGTGACCGTCGACTACGGGCGTACGGTCGCCCTGCGCGACGTCTCGCTGACCATCCGGCCCGGTGAACGGATCGCGGTCGTCGGCCCCAGCGGCGCCGGCAAGAGCACGCTGCTCGGCCTGCTGCTCGGGTTCGTCACCCCGACCGGCGGGCGGGTCGTCACCGGCGCCGACCGGTGGCCGGCCACCGGCGACGAACCCGGGCTGGTGCTCGTCGACGGCGCCGGCCCCGCCGACGTCGACCTCGACGCCTGGCGGCGGCGGATCGCCTGGGTGCCGCAACGCGCCCACCTGTTCGCCGCCTCGCTGGCCGACAACATCCGGCTCGGCCACCCCGATGCCCCGGCCGACGCCGTACGGCGGGCGGTGCGCGCCGCGAACCTCGACGACGTCGTACTCGGCCTGCCCGACGGGCTCGACACCCTGCTCGGCGAACGCGGTCACGGCCTGTCCAGCGGGCAGCGGCAGCGGGTCGCCCTGGCCCGCGCCTTCCTGCGGGTCGAGTTCGCCGGCCCCGAGCCGCTGATCCTGCTCGACGAGCCGACCGCGCGCCTCGACGGTGCCGCCGAGGCGGTCGTCCTCGACGCCACCCGTCGCCTGGTCGCCGGCCGGACCGCGTTGCTCGTCGCCCACCGGCCGGCACTGCTGCGGGAGGCCGACCGGGTGTTGCGCGTCGACGACGGGACGGTCCGCGAACTGACCCCCGACCGTCCGGCGCCCGACGTGGTGGCGACCGCATGACGCCCACCACCGCCGCCGACCGGACGAGCGCAACGGTCCCGTCGCCCACGCCGGCCCCGGCCGGAACCGGCGGCCGGGCGGACACCCGCGCCGGTGGCCGGGGCGGCGGTGGCACCCCGGCCGGAGCGCGCCGGCTCGGCGCCGAGCGCACCGTGCTGCGGCTCGCCCGCCCCTACCTGCCCCGGCTGGTCGGCGCGGGGCTGCTCGCCGCCGGCACCGAGATCGCCGGGCTCGCCCTGATGGCGACCGCGACCTGGCTGCTGATGACCGCCGCCGGCCGCCCCGAACTCGACACGCTGACCGTCGCCATCGTCTCGGTGCGGGCGCTGGCCATCGGGCGGGGCGTGCTGCGTTACACCGAACGGCTCGCCGGCCACGACGCCGTCCTGCGGATGGTCACCGACGTACGGGCCCGGGTGTTCGCGACGCTGGCCGCCCGGCCCGGCCCGGTCGCCGGCCAACGTTCCGGTGACGCGCTCAGCCGGCTGGTCTCCGACGTCGAGGCCGTGCAGGACCTGGTGCTGCGGGTGCTCGTACCGGCCGCCGCCGCGACCGTGGTCGGCCTGCTGGCGGTCGCCGGCACGGCGTTCGTCTCCCCGGTGGCGGCGCTGTGCCTGCTCGCCGGGCTGCTGGTCGCCGGCGTCGCGCTGCCCGTCGCGGCGACCGCACTGACCCGCCGTACGGCCGACCGGGTGGCTCCGCTGCGCGGCGCGCTCGCCGTCGACGCGGTCGACCTGACCCAGGGCGCGGCCGACCTGGCCGCCTTCGGGGCGACCCGGGGAGCACTCGACCGGGCCGGGACGCGCGCCGCCGAACTCGCCCGGCTCGAACGCCGGCTCGCGGTCACCGGCTGGGCGGTCGACGGCGCCGGCACCCTGGTCGTCGGCGCGACGGTGGCCGCCGTGGTGGTCGCCGCGCTGGGCGCCGACGTCGGCGGGGTCCTCGTCGGGGTGCTGGCCGTCGGCACCCTCGCCGCGGTCGAGGCGACGCTGGCGCTGGTCGGCGCCGCCCGGCAGTGGACGCTGCTGCGCGCCGCGCTCGGCCGGGTCGCCGACCTGCTCGGACCCGACCGGCCGGCCGCGCCCGCACCCGCCGCCCCAGGCCCGCCGGTGCCCGCCGACCCGAGCCCGCCGATGCCCGCCGGGCCGGCCGGCGCCGGGTCCACGCCTGACCGGGCGCCGGGCGGCTCCGGTCACGACTGCCGGCTCGACGGCGTGACGGTGCGCTACCGGGCCGGCGCCGCCCCGGCGCTCGACGACGTACACCTCGACCTGCCCGCCGGCCGCCGGATAGCGGTCGTCGGGCCGAGCGGCGCGGGCAAGAGCACCCTGCTCGGCGTGCTGACCGGCACGGTCCGGCCGACCACCGGCACGGCCACCGTCGACGGCACCGACCTGTTCGGCCACGATCCGGAACGACTCCCCCGGCTCGTCGGCGGCCTGCTCGCCGAGGCGTACGTGTTCCACGCCACCGTCCGCGAGAACCTGCTGCTCGGCCGGGCCGACGCCGACGCCGACGAGCTGGCCGCCGCGGCGGCCGCCGCCGGCCTGCTCGACTGGATACGCCAGCAGCCCGACGGCTGGGACACCGTGGTCGGCGAGGACGGCGCCCAGCTCTCCGGCGGCCAGCGGCAACGGCTGGCCCTGGCCCGGGCGCTGCTCGCCGCGCCCGCCGTACTCGTGCTCGACGAGCCGACCGAGGGCCTCGACCCGACGGCCGCGGACGCGGTCCTCGACGGTGTGCTCGCCGGCCTCGACCCGCGACGCAGCCTGGTGCTGGTCACCCACCGGCTGCGCGGGCTCACGGGCGTCGACGAGGTGCTGGTCCTCGACGCCGGGCGGATCAGGCAGCGCGGGACCGCCGCCGAGCTGGCCCGCCGGCCCGGCTGGTACCGCGACCAGTGGCAGCTCCAGGAGGCCGCCGAGCGCGGCTACCTGGCGCTCGGCCCGGCCTAGAGGATGGCCGGGCGTGAGGCCGGCCACCCTGATCCGGATATCCGGACAAGTCCTGACCCGCCGGCGGGCCCGTCCGTGGCAGGCTGGCGACCATGCCCGTCCCCGCCGCCGAGATCGACGACTACCTGCGTACGCTCGGCCAACGGCTGCACGGACCCCGCCGGCTGAGGGCCGACCTGCTCGCCGAGGCCCGCGACAGTCTGGAGGACGCCGCGGCGGCGTACGAACGGGCCGGGCTGGCGCCGGTGGCCGCGCGGCGCCGGGCGGTGGCCGAGTTCGGCACCCCCGGCGAACTCGTCCCCGGATACCAGGCCGAACTGGCCGCGGCGGGGACCCGGACCCTGGCGCTCCGGATCCTGGTCGTGGCCATCGTGCTGCTCTCGTCGGCCGACCTGATGTGGCAGGGCGCGCCGTGGACCGGCGTACGGCCGCCGGCCGGATATCTGGCGCTGTCCGCCTCGCTCGACCTTTTCTGGATCATCACCGGCGTGCTCGCCGCCGGGGCCTGGCTCGGGCTGAGGTACGCCGCCCGGCGCGGTGCGCCGGTTCGGCTGCCCCGCCTGCTCGGCCGGTCGATGGCGGCGTGCGTCGGGCTGGCCGCCGGTGCCGGCGTGACCCTCTACGCCTGGTCGCTCGTGATGTGGGACGCCGCGGTGCGCTGGCCGCCGATGCTGGTCGGGATGGTCGCGACCGGCGTGGCGTTCGTTTGGCTGGCGGGGGCGGTACGCGGCTGCCTGGCCGGTACCCGCTGAACGGCGCCGGTGCCCGGCGCTTCAAAGCGGTGGTACGGACCGGCGGTCAGGTGGCGGCCGGCGGCGGCTCGTCGACGCCGAGGAAGCGGCCGACGGTGGCGCTGAACTCCTGCCATCCGGTCCGTTCGGTGCGCAGGGCACCGTGTCCGGCCCGGGTGAGGCGGTAGGTGCGCCGCTGCCGCCCGCTGACCGTGCTCCACTCGCTCTCGACCAGTCCGGCGCGCTCCAGCCGGCGCAGCGCCGGATAGACGGTTCCGGTCGGCAGGTCGAGCACCCCGCCGCTACGCGCCCTGAGGGCCTCGATGATGGCGTAGCCGTGCAGGGCGCCTCCTTCGAGCACCGCGAGCAGCAGTGCGTCGAGGTGACCGTGCAGCGCCTGCGCCTTCATAGGTAGCAAGGCTACTAATGGTTGGACCGATCTCCAACGGGGTGCGCCGTTCGCCGCCGACGGCCGCACACTAGGGTGTGCCCAGAGTCACCGACCCGACAGACCGGGTCGGCGTCGCAACCTGATTGGACCCGGAGGTCAGCGTGGCCCGCAAGTCGACTCACCGACCCGACGCCGACGAGCCCGAGGTCGAGGCCGAGGCCGCCCTCGACACGGACACGGACACCGACGACGTCGACCTCGACAAGGACGACGACGGGGCCGCCGCCCCGCCCGCCGACCGGTCGCTGTGGTCGGACGTACGGATCGACCCGATCGAGATCGCGCTGCCGTCGGGTGCGGGTTTCACCCTCCGCGCCTACCGGATGTCGTCCGAGGTCACGCCGACCGACATCGGCGAGCGGGAGGACGAGGACCTTTTCGCCAGCCGGACCCGTCCCGTCGTCGACGACGAGGACGACGAGACCGTGGTGATCCTCGACGAGGAGTTCGCCGCGCTGTCGGCGGAGACCGACGAAGAGGAAGAGCAGGACCGCAAGTCCCGCCGCGGCAAGGACAAGAAGAAGGCGGACGCCAAGAAGTCGGACGACGACGAGTCGGCGGACGAGCCGGAGGGCAAGGACGCCGAGATCGACACGGACGAGGCCGCCGACGCCGAGGAGGCCGAGGAAGCCGAGGACGAGGAGCCGGACGACGAGGAGGTCCCGGCCTTCCTGAGCCACCGCGGCAAGTTGCTGCTCTTCAAGACGCCAGAGGCGCTGGTCAGTTTCGTCCGGTCCGGGGCGCCCAACGATCTGACCCAGTTGGACGGTTGGCCCCAGCTTGTCGAGCGACTCCAGCCCGCCGACGTCGCACCGCTCGACGAGGACTCGTACGAACTCGACCTGGTGGTGGAGAACCTCCGCGGCGGCCACGACGTCTGGGACGCGACGCTGCTCATCGAAGCCGGTGAGGTGTCACGTGACCTGGCCTACGCCCTGCGCCTGCCGGCGGTTCTCGACATGCTCTCGCCCGGATCCAGCCTCGACGATCTCGACGAGGCGCTACGGTCGACCGTGAAGGGTGGCCTCGGTGGTTTCATGGGACGCCGCCGCCTGAAGAAAATCGGGGCACAAACGGCAAGTCTCGGTTGGCGCACGATTATCGGGAAGATCTCTGCTGCTGTGGACTGGCGCGACTGACCCCTCAACGGGGAACATCAGTCCTTGGCACACGACATGTGTCCCGGGAGGAGGACGACGCCGTGGCGCTCGTGCGGGTGTACTGCGGTCTCGCATCGGTGGATTCGGCAGCCGCACCGGCCTCGGCCGGCACGACGCTGACAGCCGCAGTGGTCGACGACGCCGGACGGCTGCTCGACGTATGCGAGATCGGCGACGATCCGGCTGGCTACGCCAAGCTCGGTGTCCTGCTCGCCGGCCGATCGAGCGGATCGAGCGGAGCGGTGGTCGCCGCCGACAGCGACGACCACCTGGTGACCTCGCTCCTCACCGCCGCGGGCCGGCCGCTGGCGATCGCCGACGACGACTCGGTGGACGACTACGCCGAGCGGTTCGCCGACGACGACTCGCCCACCGAGATCTCCTCCCCGGCCGGGACCCGTCGGGCCGTCGGCCTCGCCCGGGCACTCCAGGCGGGCGCGATCTCCGCGACGACCCTGCCCGCTCCCCGTGACCTCGCCGCGTTCAAGCCGGCACTCGCCGCCCACCTCGCCCTCGCCAGCGGTCGCCATTCGGCCGCCGTCGCACTGCGCGAGGTGCTGCGCGAGCTGTACCCGGCCGCGCTGCGGGCCTACCCCGACCCCGCCGAGCCGCTGTCGCTGGCGGTCCTCGACGCGCTGCCCGAGCCCGGCATGCTCGGCGGCTCCGGCGATCGGGGCCGGGACACGACGGTGGCGGCCGAAGCGGTCGCCGCCCACCTGGCCGCCGACGGCATCGCCGACACCGAGACGATCACCAATGCGGTGACCGCGCTTCGGCTGGCCATCGCCGAGACCCCGGCTCGTGGCACCAACACGACCGCGATCACGTCGGCGACCGCGGAGGCCGTCCGCCAGGCGGTCGCGGCCGTACGGGCATGTGACGCCGGCTGCGACGCGCTCGTCGCCACGCTCTCGGCCCGGGTCACCGCGCCACCGTCGACCGCCGGCCGTCGCACCCGACGGGCCGCGTCGGCGTCTTCGGAGGCCCCGACGTCGGCACCCCCGGCCGCCGGACCTCGCCCGGTCCACCCCGCCACGGAGCGCACCCCGGTCGGTGGCCGTCGCAATCGCCTCGCGCCCGAGGCCGGCACCGCTCCGGCGGCACCTCGGCCGCTCGCGCCGCCACCGGTGGCCCCCGATCCGGTCGCGCCACCGCCGGTGGCGCCCCGCCCGGCGGCTCCCGCCGCGGCGCTGACGCCCACCTCGGCTCCGCCGGTATCGGCCCCGCCGGTGTCCGGGCCGCCTTTCCCGCTCGCCCCGGCGGCCCAGCACCGGCTCGACCCGCCGCACAACCGGCCGATCTCGGCCCCGCCACCGCCTCCGCCGGGCATGACGCCGATCGTGCCGGCCCAGCGGGTCGCCTCCTCCGAGGTCGACACCGACAACCGTTCGCAGCGGCCGTCGCCGCCTTCCGAGCCGTCCGGCCCGGGCCGACGGGCGGCCGCGGCCCGCACGCCCGAAGGGCTGCCCCGACGGGGTGCCGCGCCCGACGCCGACGCGCCGTCCCGGCGTCCCGGCGTCCCGGCACCGTCCACGCCGGACCGGCCGGCCCGGCGTGGCCCGGTGCCGCCGGCCGAGGCGGGCGAGCCGTTCCGGGCGCCGATCACCGCCGCGGCGATCAACAGTGCCCGCGCCGAACGGCAGCGCCCGACCCCGATCGTGCCCCGCCCGAACACCAGGGGTGAGCAGCCGCCGTCGAAGGCCGGCTTCAACGCGACCGACTTCGTGGTGCCACTGCCGGCTTCCCGGCCGCCGGCAGACGAGACGCCGGCGCCGGAGCCCGGTTCCCGGGCGGCCTGGCCCCTGGTCGGCCCCGCCGACGAGAGCGGCGAGGGGACCGACCGGCGGGAGCCGGCGTACGACCTCGACAGCCGGGACCGGTCCCGTGGCGGCCCCGACGAGCCGACCGGTGAGACCCGGGTCAAGCCGCCGTGGCTGGCCGACGACCTGCCGCCGGAGCCACCCTCACTGCGGTTGGTCGAACCGCGCCCGGTCGCCGCCCCGGCGGCGCGCCAGGAGCAGCCGACCGGACCGGCGGGTGCCGCTCGCCCGGCTCCCCGGCCCGACAAGCCCCGCTCCGACGCCCCGCAGCCGGACCCCGCGCCCCTGCGCCTGGTCGAACCCGGGTCCGACCGCGGCCCCCAGCCCCGCCGGGCCGGGCCCGAACGCGCCGCGCCGCCCGTCGTGTCGTCCGAGGGCGACAACGACCTGCTCATCTTCGCCGCCGCGTCCGCGTGGTTCTCCGGGCAGGACGAGGAGGGCACCGAACTCGAGTGGTCGTCCACGGCCGACAGTGGCTGGCGGGCCGCCGAGCAGGCCGCGCAGCCGTCGGTGGGCGCGGAGACCGCCGCCGGGCTGCCGAAGCGCGTCCCCCAGGCCAACCTCGTACCCGGCTCTCCGCTGCGGGAGGAACGGCCGCTGCGGATCGTACGGGACGCGGCCCGGATCGCCGAGAACACGACCGGCTACTTCAGCGGCTGGCGGCGCGGGCAGGAGATCGGCGGATACGCCGTCGGTGGCCGTCCGGGCCGGGAGGCCGCCGGTGGCTGGGACTTCAGCCGGGACCACGGTGGCCGCGAGGAGAGCGACCGGGAATACGAGTACCGTTCGGCCGGCCACCGGTCCTGACGTCGCCCGTACGCCCCGGCTCGTCCGGGGCGTTTCCGGGTCGCCCGGTCCGGCGTCCCACCCGACGATGGGCGGCCATCACGGCCGCAGCCACTCTCGTCCATCCCTTTCGCAGCCGGAACACGAACGCGGCGGGCCCTCCAGATGGAGGGCCCGCCGCGTTGTTCGGTCTGTGCGTGCCGAGCCGTCAGGCCGGGGCGACGGCCCGCGACCGGCGCATCGTCAGGACGTATTCGACCAGCGAGATCAGCACGTGCTTCGTCGACTCCCGGTTCCGCGCGTCGCACGCCACCACCGGGACCTCGCTCGGGATCGCGAGGGCGTCACGGACGTCCTGCGGGTCGTGGTACTGCATCCCGTCGAAGCAGTTGATGGCGATCAGGTATGGCAGCCGGCGATGCTCGAAGAAGTCGATCGCGGCGAAGCAGTCGGCCAGCCGACGGGTGTCGACGAGCACGACCGCACCGATCGCACCCCGGACCAGTTCGTCCCACATGAACCAGAAACGCGTCTGGCCCGGCGTGCCGAACAGGTAGAGGATGAGGTCACGGTCGATCGAGATACGCCCGAAGTCCATCGCGACGGTGGTGGTCGTCTTGCCCGGCACCTGCCGGGTGTCGTCCACGCCGACACCCGCCGAGGTCATGATGGCCTCGGTGGTCAGTGGCGTGATCTCGGAAACCGAGCCGACCAGCGTCGTCTTCCCGACGCCGAAGCCACCGGCGATCACGATCTTCGCCGATGTCACGCGTCCGGCCATCGGACGTTGCGACATGTCAGAGCCTGCGAAGTCCACTCAGCACCCTCTCCAGCAGTTCAGTGCCCACCGCGTCGTTCGTGTCGTCCAGGGAGGTCGGCTCGTACACCGCCACGAGGCCGTCCGCGGCCATGTCGGCGATGAGGACCCGGGCCACTCCGAGCGGCAACTGCATCCGCGCCGCGATCTCGGCGAGTGATTGCAACCGGCCGTCACACAGCGCGGCGATGTATTGGTGCTCCCGGCCTTGGCCGCCCTTGGCACTGCCCGCGGATCGGCCTCGCACCGTCGTCTCGACGAGCGCCTCGAGCGCGATGTGCAACCGCGGCCGGGTCCGTCCGCGGGTGACGGCATAGGGCCTGACCAGCGCTCCGGTTGGCTCGTCGCGTTCGATCACCTAGCCGTTCACCCCCTTCTGCCCTGCCGACAGTACCCACCCGTCGCAGCTCGCCGTTTCCAGTTGTTGCGACCGTGCCGGTGGAGGCCGGCACGGTCCGGTTCAGCCGAGCATTCCCACCGCGGTACGCGGCTGCGGCGTCAACGCGTCGCCGACCCGGTCGACGAGCAGCGCCATCTCGTAGCCGACCTGGCCGACGTCCGAACTGCGCGCCGCCAGTACGGCGAACGACGAGCCATCCGAAATGGACATCAGGAACAGGAAGCCGTTGTCCATTTCGACCACTGTCTGAAGGACGGCACCACCCTCGAAGCAGCGGGCCGCTCCCTGTGTGAGGCTCACCAGTCCTGAAGCGATCGCGGCGAGCTGGTCGGCCCGGTCACGTGGCAGGTCGCGTGACGACGCGAGGAGCAGTCCGTCCGCGGACACCGCGATCGCGTGGGCGACCCCGGGCACACGATCGGCGAAGTTGGCGAGCAGCCAACCAAGATCCTGCGTAGATGTCATCCCTCATGCTCCTTCTGGCCGCGGGCGACCGAAGCCACCCGCACCCTGCGAAGATTGCTGCCCGTCCGAAGTGCGCTCCGGGCCGGGGTTTTCGTCTTTGGGCTGGGTACGACCGCGCTGCACACCGCGGTGGTATGCGGACAGCAGCCCGCGTACCGCCTCGGGGGTGCGTCGCTGCACCGAGCTCGTCGGCTTGTCCACCCCTCCGGGTACCAGTTGAGCCATCGGTACCCGCTTGGGGAGGCCCGTCTGGGTGGTCGCCGTGGCCGACACCTCGGCGGCGGCCGAAGCCGCCCGCCAGCCGTCGTCGGCCGCGGTCTGCCACCCGGCTGTTGTCGCGGCCTCGCCTCCGCGTGTCGCGCCGCCACCGTTGCCGGCGGCTGTCGCGCCCGCGCTGGTCGCCGCCGGCCCCCTGCCACGGGATTCGCCCGTGGACCACGGCGTGTTCGCCATCGCTGCGTTACCTGTCGTCCCCGTCGATGTGCCCTGCCCCGGTCCCAGGACGCGCGCGGCATCCGCCGTGACGAACTGGTCCGAGCTGTCATCCGCCCCCGTGGTCGTCGATGGCGACGCATCCTCGGGGACCGAGCGCCGGGTGCGGAACCACGCGGATTCCAACTCCCGGAAAATCGGCAGCTCCATCGTCTCATCAGCGAACCGCAGTCGGTTCTCGGGGACCGGAGGTACCGTCAGGCTGGTGTCGGCGGTCCGCCGCGGTATGCGGGGCAGCTCGGTGGTCATGTCCAGTGCCGCCGCCAGATCCTCCGGCACCTGCGGTGTCACCTGCTCCCGCTCACCACCGGCCGGCTCGCGGTCGTCGGCGGCGACCGGGGGCCACGCCGGCGGGACGGCGCCGGACGGCGCCGCGGCCGGGCCGGGCGGCGGTGCGACCGGAGGTGCCGAGACCGGGGGCGAAGTGGCCGGCGGCCCCGAGGCGACCGGCGGCGCAGACACCGGCGGCACCATTCCGGTGCGGGACTCGGGCGTCGCCGGAAGCTGGCGCGGGATGCCGGGCATGCCGCCACCGCTGGCCGCGATCTCGCCGTCGACCGTCCAGTGGTCGTTGGCCCGGCGCTGCGGCAGCGGCTCGTTCGGCTCGCCGTCCGGATGCTGGCGCGGGGTGAAAACATCGACGGGACGGCCACGCCCGTTGCCGTTGCCGCCGTTGGCCGCGGCCGCACCCGTCAGGTCGGACCATGCCGGCATGCCACGGCCGCCGGCACCGAGCCCACCGCCGTTGAGCGGCATGGGATCGAAGGGGCGCCCACCGAGGCCGGGCCCGGATGGCGCCGGATCGCCGGGCAGCGGGCCGGCGGCGGCGGGCCGAGCCGGCTCACCACTGCCACCCTCCAGCGCCAGCGGCGCGGCGAAGGGCGATCCCTTCGTCGGGGGCGCCTGAAGGGACATCTCCAGCGCGCCGGCCGCGGTCCGTCCGCTGGAGATGGAGCGCGGTACGAGCACCGACGGGGGCAGCGTGACCTCGGCGACGGTGCCGCGCTCGGTGCCGGGACGCAGTTCGACCCGGACGTCGTGCCGGGCGGCCAGCCTGGCGACCACGACCAGCCCCATCATCCGGGACACCGCGACGTCCATCTGCGGCGGCGAGGCGATCCGGTCGTTGAGTTCGCGGAGCAGGTCGGGTTTGATGCCGATGCCCTGGTCTTCGACGTAGAGCCCGACGTTGTCACCGACCCGGCGCGCCTCGACCATGACGTGCGAGTCGGGTGACGAGAACGCGGTCGCGTTGTCGAAGAGTTCGGCGACCAGGTGCACGAGGTCGTTGACGGCGGGTGCGGCGACCTCGATGTCGCGGTCGACGACTCCGAACTCGATCCGGGTGTAGTGCTCGACCTCGGCCTGGGCGGCCCGCAGCACGTCGATGAGCGCGGCCGGCTCGCGCTGCACCCGGGTCGAGTCGGCGGCGGCGAGCACCAGCAGGTTCTCGTCGTTACGGCGCATCCGGGTGACCAGGTGGTCGAGCTGGAAGAGTTCGGCCAGCCGGTCCGGGTCCTCCTCGCCGCGCTCGAGCCGGTCGAGGTGCCCGATCAGCCGGTCGACCAGGATCTGCGAGCGGCGGGCGAGGTTGACGAACATCGTCGACACGGAGGCCCGCAGGGCGGCCTGCTGGGCCGCGGTGCGTACGGCCTCCAGGTGCACGGCGTTGAACGCCTCGGTCACCTGGCCGAACTCGTCGCGGCTGCGGACCGGCAGCGGCTCGGCGACCTGCTCGGCGATCTGCTCGGGTGAGTACTGCCCGGCGATCTTCGGGTCACGCAGCCGGCTGACCGCCTGGGGCAGCCCGTAGCGGGCGACGTTGAGCGCGCCGTGCCGCAACTCCTGCAGCGAGCGGGCCATCGAGCGGGCCACCAGCCAGGCGAAGAAGATGGCCAGCAGCACCGTGCCGAGCAGCAGCCCGGTCTCGATCAACAACTGCCGCTGTACGCCGTCGCGCAGGTCGGTCGCCAGATCGACCACGTCGCCGTCGAGCTTCGTCTCGACCGCACGGATCAGGTTGGCGTTGCCGGCCATCGCCGCGTCCCACTCGTCGGCGTCGAACGGCGCGTCGTCGAGGTTGTCGGTGGTCTTGCCGCGCACGTAGCCGCTGTAGGAGTCGGCTTCCCGCTGCTCGGAGCCGGCGACGGTCTGCTCGTAGAACGCCGACTCGGACTGGTTGGCGGCCGCCTGGAAACTCTGCAGCGCCTGCTGCTGTCCGGTCTGGGTGGCGATGTAGTCGGTGCGCAGCACCGGGGTGAGTGCGCCCTGGATCAGGGCCCGGTGCACCACGATCCGCCGCAGGGACAGGTATTCCTTCGACCGGGAGATCGCGGCGGCGGCCCGCATCCGCTCGCTCAGTTCGGTGTCGCCGGCGAGCTGCGCGGCCGAGTCGCGGATGTCGAGCAGGTCGCTGATCAGCCCCTCGTACGACTGTGCGGCGTCGTTGATCCGCAGGGTGCCGTTGACCACCTGACTGCGGATGCCGGGCAGGTCCACGAGGGTCTGGTCGATGCGGCCGAGCAGGCCGGAGAAGTTGGCCGGCAGGCCGTCGAGCGCGTTGCGCTGCGTGGTGTACGGCCCGGTGGCGTCGTCGACGTTCTTGCGCTGGCCGTCGTAGGTCTGGAGGTAGCGCTCCTTGAGCTGGGCGTTCTCCCCGGCACCGAGCAGCATGACGGCGGCGGCCCGCTCGTCCTGCAACGTCTGGACGAGTTCGCCGGAGACCTGTGAAAGGCTGGCCAGGCTGCGGGCCCGGTCGGCGGTCTGGTGGGTTTCGAGGTGCGTGATGAGCCCGTTGGCACCGACGATCACGGTGGCCAGGATGGGCACTACCATGATCAGCCCGAGCTTGGACCAGATCGGCAGGTCGCGCAGCCGCCCGAGCGGTCGACGGAGCCGTGACACCATGGAGTTCGCCGGTTCCGGCTGGCTGCTCACGTCACCGCCCCCCTAGTTCGGCGCCGGTCGGCGGCACCGGGCGCCGCCCATCGTCCGCCCCGGTCGGGTCGGACCTCCGAGATTCCATCACGCCGCAAGTCAAGAAGAAAGCCCACGTTCTTCGGCCCGGAGCGTGTGATGGGATGTTCATGAGGTTTAATAGCTGAACGCACGCCCGGAGTTACCTACAGTGATCGATCCCCCTGTCGGAGTTGTTCTTCTCGCTGGTCCATCCGGCTCCGGGAAGTCCTACATCGCCCGTCGCACCGGACTCCCCGTGCTCTGCCTCGACGACTTCTACAAAGAAGGCGACGATCCCACCCTTCCGCGGACAAACGGGGTGATCGACTGGGAGTCACCGGCCGCCTGGGATGCTTCGGCAGCGGTCCAGACCATCGCCCAACTGGTCCGAGACGGCAAGGCCGAAGTGCCGGTTTACGCGATCGGCGCGGACCGACGGGTGGCCACGCGGGTTCTCGATCTCGCCGGATCGCCACTTTTCATCGCCGAAGGTATCTTCGCCGCCGAAATCGTCTCGGAGTGCCAACGTGCGGGACTTCTGGCCGGGGCGTACGCCCTGCGCCGGCCGCGAGGTGCCACCTTCCTCCGGCGCCTGGTCCGTGATCTCGCCGAGCGGCGCAAGCCGGCCGGGGTGCTCCTGCGCCGCGGACTCGACCTGCTCCGGTCGGAGCCACGGGTGCTGCGCCGGCAGACCAGCCTCGGCTGCCAGCCGGCCCGCGGCGGCGAGTTCGTCCGGCAGATCGTCGCCCGGGTCCCGAAGACCGACCCGCGGGCCTGATCCGTCCCGCACCACCAACCGGGCCGGCCCGCGCCCCGGACCCGCCGCCCGACGGGTCAGCCCAGCAGCTTCGCGTACGCCGGCTTGATGGTCTCGTTGATGATCGCCAGCCGTTCGTCGAACGGGATGAACGCGCTCTTCATCGCGTTGATCGTGAACCACTGGAGTTCGGCCCAGCCGTAGCCGAACGCCTCCACCAGCAGCGCCATCTCGCGGGACATCGACGTGCCGCTCATCAGGCGGTTGTCGGTGTTGACCGTGACCCGGAACCGCAGGTCACGCAGCAGCCCGATCGGGTGCTCGGCGATCGACGCCGCGGCACCGGTCTGCACGTTGGACGACGGGCACAGCTCGAGCGGGATCCGCTTGTCCCGGACGTACGCCGCGAGCCGGCCGAGCACCGGCTGCTCGCCGAGGGTGATGTCGTCGACGATGCGGACGCCGTGCCCGAGCCGGTCGGCTCCGCACCACTGGATCGCCTGCCAGATCGACGGCAGCCCGAACGCTTCCCCGGCGTGGATGGTGAAGTGCGAGTTTTCGCGCTGGAGGTATTCGAAGGCGTCGAGGTGCCGGGTGGGCGGGAAGCCCGCCTCGGCACCGGCGATGTCGAACCCCACCACACCGTGGTCGCGGTAGCGGACCGACAGCTCGGCGATCTCCTGCGACCGGGCCGCGTGCCGCATCGCGGTCAGCAGCGTGCCGATCCGGATCGGACGACCGGCCTCGGCGGCCTGCGCCGCACCGGACTCGAACCCGGCCAGCACCGACTCCACCACCTGCTCCAGCCGCAGGCCCAGCTCCAGGTGCTGCTCCGGGGCGTACCGCACCTCCGCGTAGACCACCCCGTCGGCCGCGAGGTCGAGCGCACACTCGGCGGCCACCCGGAACAGCGCGTCCTCGGTCTGCATCACCGCGACCGTGTGCGCGAACGTCTCCAGGTAACGCTCCAGCGAGCCCGAGTCCGCCGACTCGACGAACCACCCGCCCAGCTCGGCCGGGTCGGTGGCCGGCAACTGATGCCCGACCGCCTCCGCCAGCTCGACCACCGTCGCCGGCCGCAGGCCCCCGTCGAGGTGGTCGTGCAGCAGCGCCTTCGGGGCCTTGACGATCTCTTCGTAAGCGATTGCGACCATGTGGAGACACTAGTGGGCGGAGGAACGTGGTCGACATCGTTACGCCGTACCTGCGTTGCCCGGTCTGCCGGCAACCGCTCGCCGCCGGCGCCGCCGGCACCGCGCGGGCGTTGCGCTGCCCCCGGGGCCACAGCTTCGACCTGGCCAGACAGGGATACGTCAATCTCGTCGCCGGGCGGGTCGCGCATGCCGGCGACACCGCGCAGATGGTGGCGGACCGCGACGCCTTCCTGTCGGCGGGCCACTACGACTTCGTCTCCGGGGCGCTGGCCGCCGCGGCGGCCGACGCCGTCGCCACGGTCGACGGCGACCCCACCGCACCCGGCGACCGCCCGGCCGGGCCGCTCGTGGTCGACGCGGGTGCCGGCACCGGCCGGCACCTCGCCGCGGTTCTCGACGCCGTGCCGGGCGCGGTCGGGCTCGCCCTCGACGTGTCCAAACCGGCGGTACGCCGGGCGGCACGGGCACATCCACGGGCGGCGGCGGCGCTGGCCGACTCCTGGGGCACCCTGCCGGTCGCCGACGGGGCGGCGGCGGTCCTGTTCAACGTCTTCGCGCCCCGCAACGGTGCCGAGTTCCGGCGGGTGCTGCGCCCGGACGGGGCGCTGCTCGTGGTCACCCCCGCCGACGACCACCTCGCCGAACTCGTCGACCGGCTCGACCTGCTACGGGTCGACCCGGCCAAGGCCGACCGGGTCGCCGGCAGCCTCGCCGACCACTTCCAACTGGCCGAACGGTCCACGCACCGCCGGACACTGCCGCTCGACCGGGTCCAGGTGCGGACGCTGGTCGGGATGGGACCGAGCGCCTGGCACACCGACGGACGCGGGCTCGACGCGCGGATCGCCGGCCTGGCGGAACCGGTGGAGGTGACCGCGTCGGTCGTGCTCGGCCGCTACCGCCCGCGTGGTCGGGCCGCCCGGGCCTAGGTCGACAGGTCGACCTCTTCCCAGCCCGGCGGCGGGTCGTGGAACGGGCCCCGGAAGACCACCGCCCACTCCAGCGCCCACCGGCGCTGGCCGATCGCGTTCGCGTCGATCTGCCCCGGCAGCGGGGTCCCGGTGCGTTCCGCCTCCAGGTAGGCCCAGTCGAGGCAGTAGTAGAGGTCGAGCAGGGCGGCCGCCTCCACCGCGTCGCGGGGGGCGGCGAGCGTACGCGACCGCCACGCGGTGAACGTCTCCCCGGTCGACAGGTCGGGCAGCACGTCCATCAGCCGCTCGTCGGGTGGGGTCAGCGGGTCGAGGTGCTTGGTCAGCCCCAGCAGCCAGGTGAGCGCGAAGACGGCGTCGTAGTGCAGCACGAACGACCGGTGGTCACCGCGCCCGCCCATGACGTACTGCCACTCCGGCGGGGTCACCAGCTCCACGAGGTGCGACCCGAGCAGCCAGCCCATCGCGTCCTGCGGTGCCATGCCGAAGCAGCGGGCCAGCACCACCTGCAACACCGCGGTCCGGGCCTCGATCTCGCCGGTGGAGCGCAGCGCGACCTCGTCGCCCGGCTCCCAGACCAGCGGGAACTGCGGCGGGGGGACGGGCAGCCCGAGCCGGCGTACCTCTTCGACGTTGGCCAGCCGGACCGGGCGGGGATCGGGCGCGGGTACGGTCATCGCATCGTCCCCTGTCGACGGTGGCGTGGGCGGCCGGCTCCCCGGTGGGGCAGGTCAGCGGCTACCGGCCTGCTGGCGAGGGCAGGATAGCCGCTGCCGGACCGGCAATACACGCGGACCCGCGAAGACGCCCGGCTCAGCCGATCCGTTCGATCACCAGCGGGGTCGGGGTGGGCGCGGCCGCCGCCACCACCGTGACCGCCTCGGCGGTGGTGGCCAGTGCCGCCGTGAGCCGGGACGGGTCGTCGGTCCGCAGCTCGTAGAGCGGGTCGCCGGCGCGTACCCGGTCGCCCGGCTTGCGGTGCAACACGATGCCGGCGGCGGCGCTGACCGGGTCCTCCTTCCGGGCCCGGCCGGCACCGAGCCGCCAGGCGGCCACCCCGATCGCGTACGCGTCGACCGACGCGACGTAGCCGTCGGCCGCGGCGCGTACGGTCTCGGTCTCGTGGGCGACCGGCAGCGGCGCGTCGGGGTCGCCGCCCTGGGCCCGGATCATCGCCCGCCACGAGTCCATCGCCCGCCCGTCGGCGAGCGCGGCGGCCGGGTCGGCGGCCGGCAGCCCGGCGGCGGCGAGCATCTCGCGGGCCAGGGCCAGGGTCAGTTCGACGACGTCGGCGGGGCCACCACCGGCGAGCACCTCGACCGACTCGGTGACCTCGACGGCGTTGCCGACGGCCAGCCCGAGTGGGGTCGACATGTCGGTGAGCAGCGCGACGGTCCGCACGCCGTGCGCCGTACCCAGCTCGACCATGGTCCGGGCCAGTTCGCGGGCGTCGTCGACGGACTTCATGAAGGCACCGGAGCCGACCTTGACGTCGAGGACGAGCGCGCCGGTGCCCTCGGCGATCTTCTTGCTCATGATCGAGCTGGCGATCAGCGGAATGGCCTCGACGGTGCCGGTCACGTCGCGCAGCGCGTAGAGCTTGCGGTCGGCCGGGGCGAGCCCCTCACCGGCGGCGCAGATGACCGCGCCGACGTCGCGGAGCTGGGCGATGAACTCGTCGTTGTGCAGTGCCGCCCGCCAGCCCGGGATCGACTCCAGCTTGTCCAGGGTGCCGCCGGTGTGCCCGAGGCCGCGGCCGGAAAGCTGCGGTACGGCCGCGCCGCACGCCGCCACCAGCGGGGTCAGCGGCAGGGTGATCTTGTCACCGACACCACCGGTCGAGTGCTTGTCGGCGGTCGGCCGGTCGATCGCCGACAGGTCGAGCCGCTCCCCGCTCGCGATCATCGCGGCGGTCCACCGGCCGATCTCCGGCGGGGTCATGCCCCGCAGCAGGATCGCCATGGCCAGCGCCGACATCTGCTCGTCGGCCACCAGTCCCCGGGTGTACGCGTCGACCACCCAGTCGATCTGCGGGTCCGAGAGCACCCCGCCGTCCCGCTTGGTACGGATCACGTCGACGGCGGTGAACGCGCTCATCGCTCGGGCCTTTCTGTCGGATCAGGAATGTGGCGGGCGCGGGCGTCAGCCCGGCCAGCGGGTGGGGACGTCGACGGGTGGCTCGCCCTCACCCGCCCAGAACGTCGCGCCCTCGGCGTCGACCACCACCACCCGGGGCGTGCGGGCGTGTCCCCAGGCGACCGCGTCGGCCGGATCGGACCAGGTCGGCGCCTCCTCCAGGATGCCCGGCTCGACGGGTTCGCCCCCGCCGCCGGACCGCTCCCAGTAGCCGGTCCACACCTGCTCGCCGCCGGCGACGTCGGGGTGCACGAAGACGGTGCCCCGGCCACGCCAGGCGGCGAGTCCCGCCGGCACCGACGGGATCGAGGGGCGGGCCGCCGCCGTCAGGTCGTCGGCGCCGAACGCGTGCGGCAGCAGGTCGGACATCCGCAGCGGCGCCGGCCGGGCCTCGATCAGGCAGTCGGGTCCGCCGTGTTCCCAGAGCAGTTGCCGGCAGCGCCCGCACGGCATGAGCGGCTCGCCGTCGCCGCCGACGCAGGACAGCGCCACCAGCCGGCCGCCACCGCTGGCGTGCAGTGCCGACACCACCCCGCACTCGGCGCAGAGCACCACACCGTAAGCGGCGTTCTCGACGTTGCAGCCGACGACGATCCGGCCGTCGTCGACGAGGGCCGCCGCCCCGACCGGGAACTTCGAGTACGGGGCGTAGGCGTTTGCCATCGCGGCGACGGCGGCGTCCCGCAGCCGGCTCCAGTCGATCTCCATGGTCACGTCGTCCATCCTGCCCTGCTCCGGCCGGTGCGGCTGGCACCGGGCCGGGTCACCCCTTGATGTACGGCTTGCCGTCGGCGGCCGGCGCCCGGACCCGCCCGACCAGACCGGCGACGGCGAGGATCGTGGCGAGGTAGGGCAGCATCGCCAGGAACTGGCTGGGGATGATGCTGTTGATCGCGCCGAGGTAGGCACCGAGCTGGTCGGCGAAGCCGAAGAACAGTGCGGCGAGCAGCGCCCCGGTCGGGCTCCACCGGCCGAAGATCAGCGCGGCGAGCGCGATGAAGCCCTTGCCGCCGATCATGTTCTTGGTGAAGGAGTAGAGCAGCAGCGTGTACGAGGCACCGCCGATGCCGGCGACCATGCCGGCCAGCAGCACGTTGCGGTAGCGCAGCCCCAGCACCCGGATGCCGAGGGTGTCGGCGGCGGTCGGGTGCTCGCCGACCGACCGGGTGCGCAGCCCCCAGCGGGTGCGGAAGAGCGCGATCTGGAGGACGACCACCAGGATCAGCGCCAGGTAGAGGAAGATGCTGCCGCGGAAGAGCGCCGGACCGATGACCGGGATGTCGGACAGCAGCGGGATCTCCCAGGTGCCGAAGTGCGGCGGCTGGTTGTATTCCTGCTGGTTGGTCTGCATCAACCGCTCGTAGAGGAAGCCGGTCAGGCCGATCGCGAAGAGGTTCAGCACGACGCCGACGACGACCTGGTCGACCAGGTAGCGGATCGCGAAGACGGCGAGCAGCAGCGAGATGAAGGCGCCGCCGAGCGCCGCGGCGATCAGGCCGATCCAGATGCTGCCGCTCATCGTGCCGATCAGGGCACCGGCGAAGGCGCCCATCAGCAACTGGCCCTCGATCGCCACGTTGACCACACCGGACCGCTCGCAGAGCACGCCGGCGAGCGCGCCGAAGATGAGCGGCAGGGCGAGCAGGAACGTGCCGCGGACCATGTTGACCATCGGCATGAAGTTCTGGCCGGGCGGCGCGTCGGAGATCTGCCAGCACAGGAACGACAGGACCAGCCCGACGATGCCGACGCCGAGCGCCCAGAGGAAGAAGCGCTTGTCGAGGCCGGCGAGCAGCGCGGCGCCGGCCGCCGCCGCGATGATCCCGAAGAGGATCGCGCCGAAGGTGCCACCGATCTCCAGGGCCGCGCCGCCGGAGTCCTCGCTGAGGGTGAACCGGGCGGACTGCTCGGTGGCCAGGCTGCCGAAGATGATCGCGGCGAGGACCCCGGCGACGAGCAGCCCCAGGCCCACCTTGCGGCCCTTGGTCCAGAAGCCGGTCGCCACGGTCACGTTCGTCATGTCCTGTGCGGTCGTCGTGGACACGCCGCTCACCAGCCCTTCGCCATGCTCGTCTGGAGCCGCGCGGCGCGGGCGGCCCGGAGCTGGAAGATCGCCTTCACCAGGGCCGGCGCGGCGATGAAGATGACGATCAACGCCTGGAGGACGGTCACGAGTTCGAGCGAGATGCCCGCGAAGGACTGCATGGTGTTGCCGCCGGCGCGCAGGGCGCCGAAGAGCAACGCGGCCAGCAGGACTCCCCACGGTTTGACCCGGCCGAGCAGCGCGACCAGGATGCCGTCGAAGCCGATCTGGGCGACGACCAGGGCGGTCAGCGCGTTGGCGGTGGAACCGACGACCATGTTGGCCCCGCCGAGGCCGGCGAGCGCACCGGCGATGACCATGATCATGACGTACGTGGCGGTGACGCTGATGCCGGCGGTCCGGGCGGCGTCCGGGTTGGCGCCGACGGCCCGCAACTCGAAGCCGAACGTCGACCGGTTGAGCAGCCAGGCCACCCCGGCGGTCACGGCGACCGCGACGAGGATGCCGGCGTGCACCCGCAGGTCGTCGCCGAGCAGCCGGGGCAACTGGGCGGACGAGTCGACCGGGCGGCTGATCGCGTCGGTGCGGTCCGGGTTCTGGATCCCGCGCTGCACGATGAGCCAGCCGAGGAAGTAGATCGCCACGTAGTTGAGCATGATCGTGTTGATCACCTCGTGGGCGCCGGTGCGCGCCTTGAGGAAGCCGGGGATGAAGCCCCAGATCGCGCCGCCGAGGGCGCCGGCCAGCAGGGCCACGATCAGGTGGACCACCGGCGGCAGCGGCAGCAGGAAGCCGGCGAGCCCGGCAAGGACCACGCCCATGATCGCCTGGCCCTGGGCGCCGATGTTGAACAGGCCGCCACGGAAGGCGAGCGCGACCGACAGGCCGGTGAAGACCAGCGGGGTGGTGTAGGTCAGCGTCTCGGAGATCGGCGCGAAGACCGGCTTCCAGCCGCCGTCGCCGCCGATCCACGCGCTGACCGCGCCGGGGTCGAAGACCGCGCCCTTGAACAGGCTCGAGTACGCCTCGCTGACCAGGATCCAGCTCTCGGTGAACGCGTCGCTGGGCCGGGCGAAGATGTAGCTGTACGTGGCCAGCACGTCGGGCTCGGAGACGATGATCAGCACTGCGCCGATCAGCAGGGCCAGCACCACGGCGAGCACGGTGACGGTGAAGGTGTTGGCCGCCCACAGGTTGTGCAGGAAGAGCTGGCCGAGGGATTCGCGTCCGCCGTCGGGTTGCTTGCCCTTGGCGTCCGCGGCCGGCTCCACCGCGGCGGTCCGCTCCGTCTTGGCGAGTTCCGACTCGACCGCCGGCTTCTTGTCCGGCGACGGAGGGCTGCTTTCGCTCATGCGTCCCGCCTCGCTACGCTCGGCAGCCGCATGAGTTCAACTGCGCCAATGATTCGCTCGCTGCGCTCGCTCATGCCGATTCCTTATTCACGGGGGCGTCGTCGCCCGCGTCCGGCGTGATGCCGGCCATCAGCAGGCCGATCTCCTCACGGGGGGTGTCCGGGCCGACGATCGCCAGGATCCGGCCGCGGTACATCACCGCGATCCGGTCGGCGAGCCCGATGACCTCGTCCAGTTCGCTGGAGACCAGCAGTACGGCGGTGCCGGTGTCCCGCTCGTCGACGATCCGGCGGTGGATGAACTCGATCGAGCCGACGTCGACGCCCCGGGTCGGCTGGGCGGCGATGAAGAGCTTGAGCGGGCGGGACAGCTCCCGGGCGACGATCACCTTCTGCTGGTTGCCGCCGGACAGCGTCCCGACGGTCGCCTCGGCCGAGGACGTGCGCACGTCGAACTGCTCGATCCGCTCCTTGGCCGAGGCGGCGATCGCCTCGGGCTTGAGCGCGAGGCCGGCGGCGAACGGCGGCCGGTCGTAGATGTCGAGCACCAGGTTCTCGGCGACGGTGAACTCCTTGACCACGCCGTCGACGCTGCGGTCCTCGGGCACGTAGCCGACCCCGGCGCGCAGCACCTTCTTGGTCGTCCAGCCGTCGGTGCGCTGCCCGTCCAGGCTGATCGTCCCGGCCCGGACCGGGCGCAGGCCCATGATCGCCTCGATCAGTTCGGTCTGGCCGTTGCCCTGCACGCCGGCGATGCCGAGCACCTCGCCGCCGCGTACGGTCAGGTCGACGCCGTCGACGACCCGGGTCTGCCGGTCGTCGTCGACGACCAGCCCCTCGACTTCGAGGACCGCACCGGCCGGCCGCGCCGGGGTCTTCTCGACGGTCAGGGTGACGTTGCGGCCGACCATCAGCGCGGCGAGTTCGTCCCGGCTGGCGTCGGGGGTGGCGGTGCCGACCGTACGACCGCGCCGGATCACGGTGATCCGGTCGGCGATGGCCTTGACCTCACCGAGCTTGTGGGTGATGAAGACGATCGACTTGCCCGCCTCTTTGAGCGAGCGCATCACGGCGAGCAGTTCCTCGGTCTCCTGCGGGGTGAGCACCGCCGTCGGTTCGTCGAGGATGAGCAGGTCGACCTCACGGGTCAGGGCCTTGACGATCTCGACCCGCTGCTGGATGCCGACCGGCAGGTCCTCGATCACCGCGTCCGGGTCGACCTGGAGGCCGTACCGGGTGGAGACCTCGGTGACCTGGCGGCGGGCCCGGCGCTGGTCGAGCAGGCCGAGGAGGCCGCCACGCGTCTGCTCGGCGCCGAGCATGACGTTCTCGGCGACGGTGAAGACCGGCACGAGCATGAAGTGCTGGTGCACCATGCCGATGCCGGCGTTGATCGCGTCCCGGGGGCTGCGGATCTGGATCGGCTTGTCGTCGACCAGGATCTCGCCCTCGTCGGGCTGGAGCAGGCCGTACAGGACGTTCATCAGGGTGGACTTGCCGGCACCGTTCTCGCCAAGGAGGGCGTGGATCTCGCCGGGCTCGATGGTCAGGTCGATGTGGTCGTTGGCGACCAGGTCACCGAAGCGCTTGGTCATGCCGCGCAGTTCGAGTCTCAGCGGAGCCTCCTGACGGACGTGCGACCCGGGATACGGACCGGGCCTCGGACAGGACGCCCCCACGTACGGGCGGCTACGGCCCGCGGGTGGGGGTGTCCTGGTGTTCACGCACCGTGCCGGACCCCTCGGTGATGGTCACCAGTGGGATCCGGCACGGTGTCGCGTGGAACTAGTCGACCTTCGGCTGGGCCGCCGAGGTGACCTTGATGGTGCCGGCGATGATGTCGGCCTTGACCTTGTCGACCTCGGCCTTCAGCTCGGCCGGGACCTTGCTGTCGAACTCGTGGTACGGCGCGATCGAGACGCCGTTGTTCTCCAGCGTGCCGAGGTAGCCCGGGGTGCTGGCGAGGGTTTCGCCGTTGGCGCCCTTGACCACGGCGTCCTTCACCGCGTCCTTGATGTTCTTGACGACGGTGGTGAGGAAGGTGGAGCAGTACTGCTGGGCGCTCTCGCAGCCGTCGACGTCGACCCAGATCACGCTGTAGGCGCCGTTGGCGGCCTGCGCGGCGGCGGCGGTGCCGAGCCCGGCGCCACCGGCGACCGGCATGATCACGTCGGCGCCCTGGGCGACGAGGGTGTCACCGACCTTCTTGCCCTCGTCCTGCTTGACGAAGTCGTTGGTGAACGAGCCGTTCTGGCTCGCCTTGTCCCAGCCGAGCACCTGGACGTTGGCGCCCTTGACCTGGTTGTAGTGCGCGACGCCGTCGGCGAAGCCGTCCATGAAGATGGTCACCGGCGGGATCTTCATGCCGCCGTAGGTGCCGACCTTGCCCGCCTTCGAGTAGCCCGCGGCCAGGTAGCCGGCGACGAACGCCGCCTGGGCGGTGTCGAACTGCATCGGGAAGGCGTTGGTCGCCTCGATCTTGGCGTCGACGATGCCGAACTGCTGGCCGCTGTTGGCCGCCGCGACCTTCTGCGTCGCCTCGCCCATCAGGCCGCCGACCGCCAGGATGAAGTTGCAGTCCTGGTTGACGTACTGGGTCAGGTTGGGCTCGTAGTCGGCCTCGGCGGTGGAGGCGACGTACTTCGGGTCGACGTCCGAGTTCTCGGTCGCCGCCGCCTGGAGACCCGCCCACGCCGAGGCGTTGAAGGAGCGGTCGTCGATGCCACCGACGTCGGTGACCATGCAGGCGGTGTATTTCTCGGCGGCGGTGCCGCCCTCGTTGTCGTTGTCCTCAGGTGCCTCACCGCATGCGGCGGCGCCCAGGGCCAGCCCGCCCACCGCGACGAGCGACACGATCCGCATCCCACGCACAGAGCGCAAGACGGTCTCCTTCCATTGCACACCGCTCACGTCTGCGGTGAATCCACGCACGGGAGCGTACGCGCGCGCCCGCCCAACGGCCGACAATCGTGCACGACTGTTGAGGGCTCGTTACCCTCGCGTAACTCTGTCGTGCGCGAGCCGACCTTCCGCCTTTACCAGAGTCACCCTAACGGCCGACCCAAACGATCGTTTGCCCCTTTTGTCGCGTCCCGGCGCCTACCGCCAGAAGACCGCCACAGCGGCGTTGACCAGCGTCAAACCAATGATCGCAAGGAAGTGGCCCTTGTTGACCGTCTCCCGCTTCCGGGCGAAGAAGACCATCACGAAGATCATTAACCCGAGCACCAGTTTGATAACAAGCTTCGCCGGATCCGGCTCGGCACCGTCGCGCAGCGGCGCGGACAGCCCGAGCCCGGTCAGCACCTGGATCGCCGCACCCCAGAGCATCGCCTTATTGATCCGGATCTTTCCGGACAGATACTGCACGGCCGCGCCGCCGAGCAGCAGCGCGAACCCGATCAGATGGACATACAGCAGCACGAGACGTAGAGCTTCCACGCCGTTCATCCTCTCCTACCCCGGTCGGCGATCTCGATCCGCCGTCGCCGCCCGGTCCCGGGCTACACCCTGGCCAGCAGCGTGGCCCGGTCGATCGGATCGATCCCGGTGCTGGGTACGGTGCAGGCGTGCGCCCCGGCGACGGCGCCGTAGCGCAGGCAGGTGTCGACCGGCTCGCCGGCCAGGTGGCCGAAGAGGAAGCCGGAGACGAACGCGTCACCGGCACCGTTGGAGTCGACGACCGGCGCCGCCGGCCCGGCCGCCGCGAAGGGCCGTACCCCGTCCTCGCCACGCACCAGGGCGTAGCCGCCCTCGGCCCCGGCGGTGGCGACCACGACCCCGGCGCGGCCCCGGTCGATGATCCGGCGCAGGGTGGCGGGGCCGTCGGCCAGCGCGGTCGCGGAGACGAAGACCACGTCGGCGGCGTAGGCGAACGCCTCGTGGTACGGATTCTCGCCGTCCCAGTTGTGCAGGTCGGTCGAGACCAGCGCCGGCGCGCCGGCCAGCAGGGGCAGGGCGTGCTGGCACGGGTGGGTGATCGAGACGTGCACCAGCCGGACGGTGGCCGCGTACCCCTTCACCAGGTCGGCCGGCAGCCGGTCGGTGTCGCTGCCCCTCGGGTCGTAGAGCGACAGCCGCCGGCCGGCCGGGTCGACCAGGTTGACCGCCCGCTTGGTGCCGGCCGCCGTCGGCACCGTGTGCAGCGGTACGTCGTACGCCTCGTGCAGCGCCCGGACCAGGTCACCCTCCCGGTCCTCGCCGAGCACGTCGATGTGCGCGGTCCGCAGGCCGAGGGCCCGCAGCCCCACCGCCACGTTGTCGCCGGTCTGCCCCGCGCGCGGCTCGACCGCGGGCACCATGTAGCTGTCCCGCAGGGGCAGCGGCAGTTCGGGTACGTAGACGATGGTGTCGACGCCGGCGCCACCGAGCACCAGCACGTCGCTGTCGTCGGACAACTGATCTCCTTCAGGCCAGGGTGAGTATGTAGGCGACCCGCTGGGCGGGATCGATCTCGACCTTCTGCGTACGGCCCCAGAGCCACCGCCGCCGGTCGACCTCGTCGAGCAGTTCGTGGTCGGTGCCGTCGGCCGGCACCGGGGTGCGGCGGTCGAGGGCGTACGGGTCCAGGGCGCGGGGGTCGAGGGTCAGCACGCCCCGCTCGACGGCGTACGGGTTGAGCGTGACGACGCAGATCACGGTGTCCCCGGTCGCCGGATCGATCTTCGAGTAGGCGATCAGGGCGTCGTTGTCGACGTCGTGGAACCGCAACGTCCGGAGCTGGTGCAGGGCCGGGTGCGCCCGGCGGATCCGGTTCAGCGTGGTCAGCCACGGCTCCAGCGACCGGCCGGCGGCCCGGGCGGCGGCGAAGTCCCGGGCCCGCACCTGGAACTTGTCGGAGTCCAGGTGTTCCTCGCTGCCCGGCCGCCGCGCGGCGTCCTCGAACAGTTCGTAGCCGGTGCAGATCCCCCAGCTCGGCGAGAGGGTGGCGGCCAGCGTGGCCCGGATCGCGAACATCGCCGGCCCGCCCTGTTGCAGGTGTGCGGGCAGCACGTCGTGGGTGGTCGGCCAGAGGTTGGGGCGCAGGCCGGCGTCGAGTGCGACCAGTTCCTCGCCGAACTGGACCAGCTCCTCCTTCGTGGTCCGCCAGGTGAAGTAGGTGTACGTCTGGCTGAATCCGATCCGGGACAGCCCGCGCTGCACGGCGGGCCGGGTGAACGCCTCGGCCAGGAAGAGCACGTCCGGGTACGCCGCCTTGGTGTGCCAGATCAGCCGGGCCCAGAAGTCGACCGGCTTGGTGTGCGGGTTGTCGACCCGGAAGATCCGCACACCGCGGTCGATCCAGTGCCGCAGCACCCGGAAGATCTCGGCGAAGAGCCCTTCGGGGTCGTTGTCGAAGTTCAGCGGATAGATGTCCTGCCACCGGCGCGGCGGGTTCTCGGCACACGCGATCGAGCCGTCCGGCCGGGTGGTGAACCACTCCGGATGCGTGGTGACCCACGGGTGGTCGGGCGCGCAGTGCAGGGCGAGGTCCATCGCCACCTCCAGCCCCAGTTCCCCGGCCCGGGACACGTACGCGTCGAAGTCGGCCAGGGTGCCCAGCCGCGGCGCGATGCTGTCGTGGCCGCCGTCGGCCGACCCGATCGCCCACGGGCACCCCGGTTCGCCGGGCTGCGCGGTCGGGCTGTTGTTGCGGCCCTTGCGGGCCACCGTGCCGATCGGGTGCACCGGCGTGAGGTAGACGACGTCGAACCCCATTCCGGCGATCCGGGGCAGGTCGGCCAGTGCCGTGCGCAGGGTGCCGTGGACCGGCTCGCCGTCGCTGCCGAGCCCGCCCGTCGACCGGGGGAAGACCTGGTACCAGGCGCTGAACTGGGCGCGGGGCCGGTCGACGTACACCGGGCAGTCGGTGCCGGTGGTGATCAGCTCACGGGTCGGATAGCGGTCGACGACGGCGCGGACCTCGGCACCGAGGGCGGCCGAGATCCGTTCGGCCGGTTCGCGGCCGGTGTCGCGCAGCAGCCCGGCGGCGTCGGCGCAGGTCCCGGCCGCCAGCGGGTCGCGGTCGGCGTGCGCCCGGCCGGCGACCGTGTCCAGCAGCCGGGCGCCGAGTTCGAGGTCGTTGGCGAGTTCGGCGGGCGGCAGGTCGGCCGCCGTCTTCGCCCGTACGGCCCGGCACCAGTCGAGCCACGGGTCGTGCCACGCCTCGACGTGGAAGCCGGCCCGGCCGACCCGGTCCGGCACGACGGTCGTCGTCCAGGTGTCCCGGCCGGCGTCGAGCACGGCCATCGGGACCCGGACCGGGGCGGCGTCGCCGGGGCCGCGCCAGACCGCGGCGACGGACAGCACGCTGTGTCCCTCGCGCCAGACGGTGGCCCGCAGCGACAGGTACTCCCCCACGACCGCCTTGGCGGGGTGCCGGCCGCCGTCCACGACCGGCGCGACCGCCTCGATCACGATCCGGGCGGTCATCGTGGACCGGTCCGGACGAGCACCCGTACGCCGAAACCGTCGACGTCGACATCGGGCGACGGACCGACGTATCCGGGGTCGAGCGCGTCGGCCCACCGCCCGCCGGTGTCCAGCGCGACCCGGCGCGGCTCGTCGGCGGTGTTCAGCACCACGACCACCTCCTCGTCGCCGTGCCGGCGGCTGAACACGTAGCCGCCGGGCCCGTCCGGGTCGGACCAGCGGACGGCCTGATCGCCCCGGCGCAGCGCGACGAACCGGCGCCGTACGTCGGCGAGCCGCCGGGTCCAGCGGAACATCGCCGAGGAGGTGTCGAACCGGTCGCCGGCCGAACTCGCCGAGACGAAGCGGCCGGCGGCGAACATGTCCTCGCGGTTGCGCGGCGCCGCCCGGTCGGCCGAGCACTCCCGCTCCAGCCGCCGGGTGGGCTGGCGGAAGCCCTGCTCGGTGCCGTAGTAGAGCATCGGGATACCGATCGAGAACATCAGGAACGCCAGCGCCACCCGCAGCCGGCCGTCGGGTTCGCCGTCACGCAGGAACCGGTAGACGTCGTGGTTGTCGATGAACCGGACCAGCCGGGGCAGGTGCGGACCGAAGGCGTCGGCGGCGGTCGCCAGGCTGTCGGCCAGGTCGCGGGCGGGTGCGGCGCCGTGCAGCGCCCAACTCTGCCGGCGGTACTCGGGATAGTTGTAGGCACTGTCGAACCCGAGCGCGAGGCTGTCGACGATCGGGCCGTCGGCGGTGCTGGAGTATTCGCCGAGGACGAGGAAGTTGTGCTTGCCCATCGTGGCGGCGTACCGCTTGAGGTCGGCGGTCAACTCGCGGACGAAGTCCGGGTCGAGGTGGCGGATGGCGTCGAGGCGTACCCCGTCGGCGTCGGTCTCCCGCAGCCACCATCGGGCGACCCGCAGGAGCAGCGCCCTGGTGGCCGGGTTCTCGGTGGCCAGGCGCCGGTAGCCGGGGGGAAAGTCGCCGAGCGCGGCGTGGTCGGGGTCCTTCCAGTCGGCGATCTGGCCGCGCCGGGAGAAGTGCTCGGGTACGGCGAGTTCGACCGGCTTGAAGTCGGTGGTCCAGGCGCCGATCGGGGCCGGGTGGGCGGCGCCCTTCCAGCCGTCGTCGCCGCCCTCGTACTCGAAGATCCGGGCGGCGTGGTTGACGACCAGGTCGAGCACCACCCGGATGCCGTGCCGGTGCGCCGCGCCGACCAGTTCCCGCAGGTCGGCGAGGCTGCCGAGGTAGGGGTCGACGGCGAGCAGGTGCACCGGCGCGTAGCCGTGGTAGCTGTCCGGGGTGGTCCGGGTGACCGGCGACAGCAGCAGGGTGGTGACGCCGAGGTCGCGCAGGTAGTCCAGCCGGCTGGTGATGCCCGCGAGGTTGCCGCCGTGCCGGGAGTCGCCGTCGGCCGGGTCGCCGTACCCGACCGGTCGCGGCCCGGCCTCGAACCGGTCGACCAGGACCGAGTAGAGCACCTCGTCGCGCCAGTCGGCCGGCGACGGGTGGCCGGGTCCGGCGGGCCCGGCCGGGAGGCCGGCGAGCGAGTCGGGGGCCGGCTCGGGCGCCGGCCCGGTGCCGCCGGCCGGCGGCACCGGGGTGGCCCGGTCGTCGACGATCACCCGACGGCCTGACCGGTGCCGGCCGCACCGCGCAGCCGCCACACCCGCAGCGCCGGCCCGTCGCCGGGCAGGGTCACCGTTCCGTCCACAGGGGACACGTCGACCGCGTCGTGGAGACCGGTCAGCGGTGCGTCCAGCGGCAGCTCGATCGCACCGGTGGTCGACCGGACCGCGGCGACCAGCAGCGACTCCGTCGCGGTCTCGCGTACGAACACGATGGCGTCGGCACCGGTGTGCAGCCAGCGCAGGCCGCCGTCCCGCAGTGCCGGCTCGGTCGCCCGCAGCCGGATCAGGTCCTGGTACGACTTGAACAGCACGTCGTCGCGGTCCTCGGGGCGCTGCCACGGCATCGGGGTACGGGCGTGCTCGCCGTTGCGCCCGGTCAGCCCCCACTCGGCGCCGCCGCAGACCATCGGCGTGCCCGGCAGCGTCACCTGCAACCCCAGGCCGACCAGGTGCCGTTCGCGGGAGCCGGTGACGGTGCGGAACCGGGGCACGTCGTAGGAGTCCAGCAGCTGCCACGAGTGGACCAGCGACCGCCAGGAGACCTGGGCGGCGAAGGCCCGCATGGTCCGTACGACGCTCTCGCCGTCACGGCGGGGCACCCCACCGGGTACGCCGATGAAGTCGGGCAGGTCGAGCCCGTCGCCGCGCAGCCAGGTCCACACCGGACGGGTGAAGCCGGCGTGGTTCATCGTGCCCTGCCAGCCGTCGGCGTCGAGGTCGCCGGTGAAGTCGTGGGTGTGCTCGGCGATCAGCATCGCCTCCGGTGCCCGGGCCACGACCTCCCGGCGCAGGCTGGCACCGATCGCGAGGGTGTCCTCCTGGGCGCCGAACCGGCCGGTCATGTTGGCCACGTCGACCCGCCATCCGTCGTAGACGTCGAGCCAGCGGCGCATGACGGCGCCGACCCGCTCGTGGACCAGCGGGCTTCCCCAGTTCAGCTTCGGCAGGCTGGGTACGCCGTACCAGGCCTCGTAGCCGCCGTCGGCGTCGAAGTAGAACATCGACCGTTCCGGCGCGTCGGGGTCGGCCTGCGCGGCCTGGAACCACTCGTGGCCGTCGCCGCAGTGGTTGGTGGTGATGTCGCCGATCAGCCGCATCCCCCGGGCGTGCAGGGCGTCGGCCAGCCGGCGCAGCGCCGGGTCGCCGCCGACGAGCGGGTCGACCCGGTCGAAGCTGGTCGCGTTGTAGCGGTGGTTGGACCGGGCCGGGAAGACCGGCCGCAGGTAGATGGTGTTGGCGCCGAGTGCCTGGATGTGGTCGAGGTGTTCGACGATGCCGTCCAGGTCGCCGCCGAAGAACTGCAACGGCGTCTGCGGTCCCTGGTAGATCACCGCGTCGGTGTCCCAGTCGCAGGGGATCGCCCAGTCGGGCAGGGTCGCCGGGTCGAGCGGGCCGGCGGCCGCGGACCGGGCGAACCGGTCCGGGAACACCTCGTAGACGACGGCGTCGGCCATCCAGGCCGGCGGCGGGGCGTACGTGACCAGGCGAAAGTCCGTCCGGTCCGGCACGTCGTGGTCGACGACGCCGGCCGCGGTCAGCCAGAGCGGCGCCCCGGTGGCCCGTTCGAGATAGAAGCGGTAGCCGGTGACCGGGTTGTGCGCGGTCACCTCGACCTGCCACCAGGTGTCGTCGGCGCCGTAGCCACCCACCGTCGACCCGGTGCGCTCCGGGTCGACCGCCGCCGGGTGGAAGACCGGCTCACCGTTGACGACGACGCGGACGTGCACCATCGTGACGTCGGCGGCGGCCGGCACCCGTACCCGGACGGTCACGGTCCGGCCGAGGGCGGGCGCCGCGTCCGAGACGTACAGGGACGAGCCGTCGTGGTGCGGCAGGTGCAGCAACTGCATGGGGTTCCTTCGGCTTGTTCGTGGATTCGGCCGGGCCGGGTGGCACCGGACCGGTCAGTCGGCCAGCCGCCACACCTGGAAGGTGGGTCCGTCGCCGGGCAGTGGATCGCCGGGCGCCAGGTCGGGCGCTTGGCCGTAGATGTTGTCGGCGGCACCGATCCCGGGCAGCCGCAGCGGTTCGGGCACCGGTCGCCGGGTGGCCAGGACGAGGAGCCGGTCGTCGGCGGTCTCCCGCAGGTAGGCCAGCCGGTCGGCGCCGACGTGCAGGAGGCGCAGGCCGCCGTGGCGCAGCGCGGAATGCTTGCGGCGCAGTGCCAGCAGGTCGGTGTAGACGGCCAGCAGCCGGTGGTCCCAGCGCTCGCGGTCGTGCCACGGGACCGTACGGCGGCCGTCCTCCGGCCAACTGCCGGAAAGGCCCACCTCGTCGCCGTAGTAGACCATCGGGGTGCCGGGCAGCGTCGCCATCAGCCCGACCCCGACCTCGACCAGGCCGGCCGAACCGCCGGCCAGCGTGCGGAACCGGGGCGTGTCGTGCGAGTCCAGCAGCGACCAGGAGGTGGTCAGGCTGCGCCACGACATCCGGGCGGCGAAGGCCCGCATCGTCGCCACCATCGCCGTCGCCGGCAGGCGCGGCACCCCGACCGGTACGCCGAGGAACGGCAGCGGCTCGGTGGCCAGCCAGGTCCAGACCGGCCGGGTGAAGCCGGCGTAGTTCATGGTCCCGTGCCAGCCGCCGGCGTCGAGGTCGCCGGTGGCGTCGTGGGCGTTCTCGGCGAGCAACAGGGCATCCGGCCGGCTGCGGGTCATCGCTTCGAGGATGCCCCGGGCGACCTCGTGCGTGTTGTCCTCGGCGATCCGCCGGCCGGTGGTGTTGGCGACGTCGATCCGCCAGCCGTCGAGGCCGGCTTCGAGCCAGCGCCGGACGACCGAGTCGGGGCCGTCGAGGAACCGCCGGCGCAGTTCGGCCGAGGTCCAGTTGAGCTTCGGCATCCGCTTGACGCTGACCCAGGTCTCGTAGCCGAATTCGAGGTCGTCGTCGAAGTAGTAGAGGTCGCGGTGCCGGCCGGCGAGCGCGTCGCGGAACCAGTCGTGCCGGTCGCCGGTGTGGTTGGTGGTGAGATCGCCGATCACCCGCATCCCCCTGCGGTGGGCGGCGTCGGCGAGCCGGCGCAGCGCCGCGTCGCCGCCGAGCAGCGGGTCGACCCGGTCGAAGGTCGTCGGGCAGTAGCGGTGGTTGGCCGGGGCCGGGAAGAACGGGGTCAGGCAGATGGTGTCGGCGCCGACGGAGGCGATGTGGTCGAGCCGGTCCGCGATGCCGTCCAGGTCGCCGCCGTAGATCTCGCGGGGGCGGTCCGGCCCGTCTCCGGAGACCGGGTGGTCCCAGTCGCGGGCGACGGCCCAGTCCGGCAGTTGCCGGTCGGCGGCGGCGGCCGAGCGGGCGAACCGGTCCGGGAAGATCAGGTAGACGGCCGCGTCGGCCGCCCAGGCCGGTGGGGCGTGGCCGCAGACGATCCGGAAGTCGGTGTCGTCGCCGACGTCGTGCCCGAACACGCCGGCCGCGGTGAGCCAGCGGTAGCCGCCGGCCCCGTCGAGCAGGAACCGGTAGCGGGACACCGGGTTGCGCAGCGGCAGGCGGGCCCGGAACCAGCGTTCGCCGGTACGGGCGGCGGGCGGGCGGGCGTCGGTGGCGGCGACGAACCGGGGTTCCCGGTCGAAGGTCCAGCGGACCCAGACCCGTTCGACGCCGGAGTCGGCGGACGTCCGGACGTACACGTCGGTGGTGCCGCCGAGCGTCGGGGCGGGGTCGGGTACGTACAGCGCGGACCCGTCGTGGTGGATCATCGGCGTTTCCTCTGTGCGGTGCGGCCGGTGGCCGCCGCCGTTGCCGGGCGGCGGCCACCGGGTTGATCAGTACTGCCAGTTCGAGGTGGAGCTACCGGTGCCCGAGCACGGGACCGTGTAGCTGTGGTTGGCGCCGTTCTCCCAGGTCACCGCCCCTCCTGAGGTGATCTTCAGGAACTTGAACTGCACCGTCGAGCAGGCCGGCAGGCTGACCACGGTGTTCCAGTTCGGATAGTTCGGGGCCAGCATCGGGCCGATCGCCACGCTCTTGCTGGTCGACCAGTTGCCCAACTCGTGGATGCTGCCGGAGAGGTAGATGTTGTCGCCCCATCCGGTCGGTGAGGCGTTGTTGACGGTGAACTTCACCGGAATCTGTGCTCCCCCGACCACCTGCACCTGGTAGGCGTTGCTGGTGCCGCCCGACGTGGTGACGGTCACCGGCCGCAGGCCGGCGGTCACCCCGGCCGGTACGGTCGCCACGACCCGGTTCGGCGACCAGCTCACCGTCGTCGCGTTGACGCCGTTGACCTTGACGGTGCCGGTGGCGCCGAAGCCGCGCCCCTCGACAGTGATCTTGTTACCCGGCCGGGTCAGGGTCGGGCCGACACTGCCGACGGTCGGCGCGCTCGGCTCGGCCGCCTTGTACGACCACACCCCGACCTGGCCGGCGCCGAGACTGAACGGGGTCACCGGGTTGTTGCCACCGGTGCCGCTGCCGACCGTGATGCCGCCGGCGCCCATCAGGCCGGTGAGCTGGTCGGTGTAGCTGCCGGCCGGCAGTGCGGTGTTCAGCCCGGTGAGCGAGACCGCGCTGCCGCCCTTGTTGATCGCGGTCAGCACCACGTCGTTGAAGTAGCGGCGCTCGTAGACGTACACGTCGTTGTTGATCCAGCGGCTCTGGTGCGTGCCGAAGGACAGCGCCGGCTGGTTCTGCCGCAGCGTCGAGAGCTTGTTGATGAGCTGGTACGCCGTGGTGCCGGTGTTGAAGCCCGGCATCATCGGCCGGTTGTACGGGTCGCCGCCGCCGGCGGTGTTGTTGTGCAGGTACTGCTCGGTGCCGTAGTAGACGCACGGCGTACCGCGGACGGTCATCATGAAGGCGAGCGCCTGGTGCAGCCGGTTCTGGTTGTTGTTCAGCGTCAGGAACCGCGACATGTCGTGGTTGTCGACGAAGGTGACCAGGTTCTCCGGGTAGCGGTAGTCGGTCGCCGTCTTGCTGATCGCCGCGTCGAGGTTGTGCATCGAGACGTTGGAGCCGAACGTCTCGCGCATCGAGATGTTGAGGTAGAAGTCCAGCACCGAGATGCCGCTCTCGTTGGCGAAGCGGACGTTGTCGTCGTACAGCGGGTCGGTCTTGCTGCCGAGGTACCACTCACCGAACAGGAACGAGTCCTTGTTGGTCAGGAAGCGGTCGGCCATCGAGCGCTGCCAGCCGGACGTCATGTGCTTGACCGCGTCGACCCGTACGCCGTCGACGCCGCGGTTCATCCAGTAGTCGGCGGAGGTCTTGAGGTAGTTGTCGATCGTCGGGTGCTGCTGGTTGAGGTCGGCGAGGTCGGCCAGGTTCTTGTACTGGCTCTGGTAGCGGTCGTTGTAGTCGGTGATGCCGCCGTTGTGGTGGAAGTAGCCGTTGGTGTCGCCGGTCAGGCCACCCATCAGCGTGCCGTTGTCGTAGAGCCGGCCGTTCTCGGCGAAGCCCGGGTTGGACTCGTCCGCCGGCGAGGTGTGGTTCGGCGCCCAGTCCATGATCACCTTGATGCCCCGGGAGTGGGCGGCGGCGATCAGCGAGTCGAACTCGGCCAGGGTGCCGAAGTGCTCCTCGGTCTTCTTGAAGTCGCGGGTCCAGTAGCCGTGGTAGCCGGCGTTGGGCACCCCGCCGTACGTGGCGGCCACGTCGATGTTGTCGACGTGCGGCGAGATCCAGATCGAGGTGACGCCCAGCCCCTGGAGGTAGTCGAGCTTCTGCTGGATGCCGGCGAAGTCACCGCCCCAGTAGAGCTTCCAGTTGGACTTGCCCGCGTCGTAGAGGCCGGGGCTCTTGGCGGGGTTGTTGTTGCTCGCGTTGCCGTCGAAGAAGCGGTCGGTCGCGATCTGGTAGCAGAGGTCGGCCTTGAGGCTCGCCCGGTTGCTCACCGGGGCGTCGGCGCGGGCGACGCCGGCCGGGCCGACCGTGGCGACGGCCAGGCCGGCGATGAGTAGCGTGGCCACGCGCCATGATCGTCTTGACAAGGGGGGCTCCTTACTACAACTACGGGTGCTCGCCGAGCGGGATCACCGCTCGCTGTCGCACTGCTTGATCAGTTGGTCGGCGAGGTCTCCGGCCAACTCGTACAGCCGATGGGTGTCGTCGTCGGACAGGTGCGCGAAGCGTTGCCGGTTGGTCTCGGCGAAGACCGCGTGGGCGGCGGTGAGCCGCTCGCGGCCGAGCGGGGTCAGGGACACCGCGACCAGCCGCTGGTCGGTCGGGTCGGATCCGGTCCGGACCAGGCCGGCCTCGACGAGCCGCCGGACGAGTCGGGTGATGTTGCCGCGGGTGCAGAGCAGGAGATCGGCGAGCTGGCTGACCGACCGGCCGCCGCCGGTCGGGGCACCGGGGACGGCGTCGGGCGCGTCGTCTTCGAGCAGGCGCAGCAGGTTGTAGTGGGTCGGGGTGAGACCCACCGTCGCCAACGCCCGCCGGTCGCCGTCGTCCAGCAGTACGTAGATCCGCTGGAGCCGCTGGTAGAGCTCGGCGAGTCGGACGTCCGCGCTGGACAACATATACCTCCAGATCGAAGATTTTCGATTTGATTACTAGTCAACAAACCGATTGCTGCGAAAGTTACGCCCCCGAAACGTCCCGGGTCAACAGATTGCAGAAAGTTGGCGCAAGAACCTGCAAGACCTGCCGGGAACCGGATTGCCGCTTGCAGCTCCGGCTGACAGGATGCCGGCATGGCGCTCGTGGAGGCTCATCACCTGACGAAGACCTTCCGCCGGCCAGACAAGGCACCCGGCCTGCGCGGCTCGCTGACGCACCTCGTCCGCCGCCGATTCACCACGGTCCGGGCCGTCGACCGGGTCGACCTGTCGATCGAGGCCGGCGAGGCCGTCGCGTACGTGGGCCCGAACGGGGCCGGCAAGTCCACCACGATCAAGCTGCTCACCGGCATCGTCGAGCCGTCGTCCGGACGGGTACGGGTCGCCGGCCGCGATCCGCACCGCGAGCGGATCGCCAACGCACGACAGATCGGCGTCCTCTTCGGACAGCGCACGCAACTCTGGTGGGACCTGCCGGTCCGCGAGTCCCTGGCCCTGCTGCGCGACATGTACGACGTACCGGCGGCGACGTACCGCGAACGGCTGGCCCGGTTCGACGCGGTCCTCGCCCTCGACGAGATCATGCCGGTGGTCGCCCGGCGGCTCTCCCTGGGCCAGCGGATGCGTGCCGACCTGGCCTGCGCCCTGATCCACGGCCCCCGGGTCGTCTACCTCGACGAACCCACCATCGGGCTGGACATCGCGGTCAAGGACCGGGTCCGGCAGTTCCTGCGGGAACTGCGGGCCGACGGCACCACCCTGATGCTGACCACCCACGACCTCGGCGACATCGAGGACACCTGCGACCGAATAGTGATCATCGACCACGGGCGGGTCATCTACGACGGCACCCTGGAACAGGTCAAGGACACCTACGCCCGGCAGCGCAACGTCCACCTCCAGCTCGCCGGCGACGTCGCCCTGCCCGACCTGGCCGCCCGGTTCCCGGCCGCGGCCGTACACGCGGGCCCGAACCCCGGCGAGTTCACCGTGGCGTTCGACAAGGCGGCCCTGACCGTCGGGCAGATCCTCGCCGGGGTGATCCCGCTGGCCGAGGTCGTCGAGGTACGCATCGACGAGCCGGCGATCGAGGACGTGATCCGCAAGGTGTACGCCGGTGAGCTGATCCTCTCGCCCGCCCCGACCCCGTCGTGAGCGTCAAGGCGTACGCCCGCCTGGCGGGAACGACGGTCCGGGCCACCTTCGCCCACCGGATCAGCATCGGGCTCGGCACGATCGGCGTCATCTTCCAACTGGTCGCGATGGTGGCGCTGTGGACCGCGCTGCTCGCCGACGGCACGCGGATCGGCGGCTACTCGCTGCCGGAGATGAAGGGCTACCTGCTCGTCGGCTTCGCCACCGGGATCGTCGGCCGCGGGCTCGGCGAACATGTCATGGCCGAACGCATCCGCAGCGGCGCGGTCGCCCTCGACCTGGTCAAGCCGCTGGATTACCAGAAGATGCGGTTCGCCGAGGTGCTCGGCGGCCTCGTCATCGAACTCGCGGTGATCGTCGTCGTCGGCGCGGCCTTCGTCGCGCTGGCCGGACCGGTGCAGGCCCCGGTCCGCCCCGACCTGCTCCTGCTCAGCCTCGTCGCGGTCGTACCGATCAAGTTCCTGATCATCTACCTGAGCACGATGCTCTGCTTCTGGACCCAGAACTACCACGGGCTCGCCTGGACCCGCACCGCCCTGACCCAACTGCTCTCCGGTGCCCTGGTGCCGCTCGCCCTGCTGCCCGGCTGGCTGCAGACGACCGCGGCGGTGCTGCCGTTCGCCGCCATCACCTCCACCCCGGCGCTGATCTACACCGGCAAGGCGACCGGTACCGGGGCGCTGCTCCTGATCGGCTACCAGTTCCTGTGGGCGGCCGGCCTGTGGTTCCTGGCCCGGCTCGCCTGGCGGACCGCCGTACGCCAGCTCACCGTCCACGGAGGTTGACCATGCGCCTCGTCCGCGTCTACCGGCGCAGCCTCGGCGCCCACCTGCGCGCCGTACTGGAATACCAGTCGGACTTCTGGCTGCTGGTCACCGCCGGAATCGTCACGCAGTCGCTCGGCTTCATCTTCCTGTCCGCGGTGTTCGCCCGCGTACCCACCCTCAACGGCTGGCGGTTCGAGGAGACCGTGCTGATCTACGCCCTGGCCGGGCTGGCCCAGGCGGCGGTGCCGCTGTTCGCCGACGGCGCCTGGCTGCTCGGCTCGCTGGTGCACACCGGCGAACTCGACTACCGGCTGGTCCGGCCGTACCCACCGGTGTTGCAGGTGACCAGCCACCAGATCGGGTTCAGCGGGGCCGGCGACGCGGTCGGTGCCGGCGTGCTGCTGGTCTGGGCGCTGAGCCGGGTCGAGGTGCACTGGACGCCGGTGAAGGTGCTCCTCGGGCTGCTGATCCTGCTCGGGGCGGTCGTCATCCGCATCGCGATCACCGTGGCGACGAACGCCATCGCGTTCTGGATACCGTCGCCGAACCCGATGTTCGCCTCCGCCGTCTTCCAGATCGGCGAACTGGCCCGCTATCCGCTGACCATCTACGGATTCGGGCTGCGGGTCGTGCTGACCGGCCTGCTGCCGTTCGCCTTCACCGGGTTCCTGCCGGCCGCCTGGCTGCTCGACGAGGGCGGGGCGGCCTGGCTCGGCCTGGCCACCCCGGTCGTCGCGGTGCTCTGCGCCCTGGCCGCGTACGCCGTCTTCCAGCGCGGCCTACGCCGCTACGAAAGCGCCGGCCACTAGCGCTCCTCGGGCGGCGAGTCGTCCAGGTGTGAGTAGAGGTGGGCGACCGCCGTCGGGCCGGGTGCCTCGGTCAACCGCTCCAGCGACACCGGGCGGCCGTCCGGATCGGCCACCGGCAGCCGCCAGTTGGGGAACTCGTCGACCGTGCCGGGCAGGTTCTGCGGGCGCCGGTCGCCGACCAGGTCCGGCAGCCACACCCCGAGCAGCCGGGCCGGGGTGTGGGCCAGGAACCGGTGCAGGGCAAGGGTGTCCGCGTCCAGCCCCGGCACCCCGTCGGCAGCCGACCGGAGCCCACCGCGATCCAGTTCGGCGAGCCAGCCGTCCCGTTCGGCGGCCTCCTCGGCGGCGACCTCGGCCCGGTCGCGGGTCAGCAGGCCGAGCCGGTCGTGCAGGTCGACGTGGTCGCCGGCCAGCCAGGCGGCGGTGCTGGGCAGGTCGTGGGTGGTCAGCGTGGCCAGGCAGTCGGCCCGCCAGTCGGCGGCCGGCAGCGGCCCGCCACGCTCCTCGGACCCGCCCCGGTATTCGAAGCGCAGCACCGACGTGCCGAGGATGCGCCGGTCGGTCAACTCGTCGCGGACCCGCCGCTCGACCGTGCCGAGGTCCTCGCCGATCACCATCGCGCCGGCCCGGTGCGCTTCGAGCGCCAGTACGCCGAGCAGCGCCTCGTGGTCGTAGTGCACGTACGCCCCGGCGCGGGCCCCGGCCCCCTCGGGAATCCACCACAGCCGGAACAGCCCCATGATGTGGTCCAGCCGCAGCGCGCCGCAGTGCCGTAGTACGCCCCGCACCACCTCGGCGAACGGCTCGTACCCGGCCTCGGCGAGGGTGTCCGGCCGCCACGGCGGCAGCCCCCAGTCCTGGCCGCCGGCGTTGAAGTTGTCCGGCGGGCAGCCGATCGTGATGCCGCCGGCCAGGAAGCGTTGCAGCCGCCAGGCGTCGGCGCCCTCCGGGTCGACGCCGACGGCGAGGTCGTGGACCAGGCCGATCGCCATGCCGGCGCCGGTCGCGGCGGCCTGGGCGGCGGCCATCTGCTCGTCGACGAGCCAGTTGAGCCAGCGGTGGAAGTCGACCCGGTCGGCCAGGTCGCGGCGGACCCGGGCGACCGCCGGGCCGTCGGGCGTACGCAACCCGGCCGGCCAGGACCTCCACCGGCTGCCGTGCGCCTCGGCGAGCGCACACCAGGTGGCGTAGTCGGTGAGGCCGGCTCCCTGGCCGGCGACGTACGCGTCGTACGCCGCCTGCCGGGCCGCCGTACGCGGCACCCGGTGCAGCAGTTCCAGCGCCTCGCGTTTGAGCGCCCACACCGCCGCCCGGTCGATCAGCTCGTCGCGGTGCAGCACCGCTTCGGTGAGTGCCCGGCCCTGGACGGCGAGGGCGTCGACCTGCCCGCGCAGTGCCACGTACTCGGGGATCGCCTCGATCCGCAGGTTCATCGGGTCCGGAAACCGGCGGGTGCCCGGCCGGTACGGCGACGGGTCGGGCAGCGGTCCGGGCACGTACGCGTGCAACGGGTTGAGCAGGACGAACGACGCGCCGAGCCGGCCCGACCAGGTGGCCAGTCCGCTCAGGTCGCCCAGGTCGCCCATCCCCCACGAGCCCGCGGAGAGCACCGAGTAGATCTGGGCCAGCAGGCCCCACCGGCGGCGGTCCGGGGTGGCCAGCACGTCGGGCGCGACGATCAGCGGCGCGGTCACGCTCCGGCCGGCGACCTCGGCGTGCAGGGTGTGGTAGCCGAGCGGCAGGAGTCCGAGGTCGCCGGCCGGGTCGGCCACGTCGTGCCAGTCGCCGGTCTCGGTACGGACCCCGTATGCGGCCGCCGGCCACGCCGATTCGGCCCGCCGCCCCTGCCGGACGACGACGCAGGACGGCAGCGGCCGGTCCCGGCCGGTGTCCGGGGCCGGTCCGGCCGGGTCGACGCCGAGGGCGGCGAGCACCCGGCGCAGGTTCTCCGGGGCGACCGCGATCCGCTCGCCGCGGTCGGTGGCGTACTCGGGGGCGACGCCGTGCCGCCGGGCCAGTTCGGCCAGTGCCGTCATGTCTGCTCATTCCTCGCGGGCGCGGACCCGGTGGCGAGCAGGCGTTCGAGCACCACCGCCACCCCGTCCTCGTCGTTGGTCAGGGTGGTTTCGTCGGCCCGTTCCCGCAGGCTGCGGTGGCCGTTGGCCATGGCGACGCCGTACCCGGCCCAGTCGAGCATCGGGATGTCGTTGGGCATGTCGCCGAACGCGATGGTGTCGGCGGCGGTCAGGCCCCACCGCCGCGCGGCGTACACCAGTCCGGTCGCCTTGCTGATCCCGGCCGGGAGCAGCTCGACCAGCCGCGCGCCGGCGTGGGCGACGGTCAGCGCCGGGCCGCAGATCCGTTGGGCGACCGCGACGAGCGCCTCGTCGTCGTGGCCCGGGTGGCGGATCAGGATCTTCTCCACCGGCCCGGCCCACAGGTCGGCTTCGGTGACCAGCCGCCAGTCGGCGCCGGGCCGCCGGTCGAAGTCGGCGGTGGCCAGGAAACCCTCGGCGGCGACGGCGGCCAGGGCCAGCGTCCCGGTCTCCCGGCTGATCGCCTGGACCAGGGCCCGCGCCACCTCCCGGTCCAGGGTGCGGGTGAGCAGCAGCCGGTCGGCGTCGAAGTCGTAGACCTGGGCGCCCTGCCCGCAGATCGCGAGCCCCCGGTAGTCGAGCTGGGTGAGCAGCCGCCGGGTGCCGTACACCGGCCGGCCGGTGACGACCACGTGCCGGGCGCCGCCGGCGCGTACCGCGGCCAGGGTCCGCAGGGTCCGGGCCGAGAACGTCCGGTCGCTGCGCAGCAGGGTGCCGTCGAGGTCGGTGGCGACGATCCGGTACGGCAGTTCGGCGGTCACGGCGCCACCGGCGGTACGTCCCACGTGCTGCGGCCGGAGGCGAGCCGCAGCAGGAACACCGGTACGCCCGGGGTGTCCGCGACGGGCAGCACGATGCGGAAGGCCGGGCCGTCGGGTTCGAGCGGGCGCGGCCGACCGTCCGGGGTGACCAGGTCGACGCCGGCCGCCCCGACGGCCCCGTAGCGCAGCTCGTTGCCGTCGGGGTGCGGCAGCACCCGGCAGCGCGATCGCAGTGCGCCGGCCCGGGCGGTGTCGCCGAGCAGTTCGGCCAGTTCGAGGCAGCGGTCGAGGTCGCCCCGGTGTTCGGCCGCCGCGTGGAGCCGGCGCAGGGTGTCGGCGTCGACCGGCCCGCACCGCCGTACGGTTTCCAGGTCGGCGAACCCGATCGCGGCGGCCCGGATCGCCGCCCGGTGGGTCTGCCACCGCCGCCCGTCGATCCGGTCGAACCAGCCGTAGCCGGTCAGGTGCTGGACCGGCGCCGGCAGGGGGTCGCCGGCCAGCAGCCGGGCGAACCGGTCCAGCCGCCGGTCGGCGGCGCCGGCGTAGGTGAACGTACGCGCCAGCGCGGCGGCGTCGGCCGACAGCCGGTGGTAGCCGGCCGGGTCGGTCCGCCACAGCCGGGCGGCCTCGTGGACGCGGGCGGTCAGCGCGGCGGTCAGCCGGGGGTCGTCGGGGGTGAACGAGCGCGGCAGGTCGAAGCCGGGTGCGCGCCGGTAGTGCCGGGTCGACTCCTGGGCGGTCGCGATGGGCACCGCGCCGCACGCCATCGCCTGCCCCTGGGCGATCAGGAACGTGTCGAGTTCGTACTTGGACGGGAAGAGGCAGTAGTCGGCGGCGACCGCCTCGCCGAAGAACGTCTCCTCGTCGGCCATCGACCAGAAGAGCCGGACCCGGTCGGGGAAGCGGTCGGCGACCCGCTGGAAGTACGGCTCGCCGACGGGTGCGTCGCCGCCGGCCGCGGTCGCCATCCGGAGCAGGAAGTTGACCTCGGGGTCGGTGTCGAGCACGGCCTCGACCGCCCGGACCAGCTCCCACTGTCCTTTGTGGTGCACCGAGTAGCGGGCGACGTGGTAGAAGGTCGGCCGGGCCGGGTCGAGTCCCAGCCCGCCGAGCACCCGGGTCCGGTCGACGGTCCCGGGATCACGGTCGAGCCACGGCCGGGGCACCCCGCAGCCGCCGACGAACTGCTTCGCCGCGTTGTCCCGTACGACGCGGGCGACCGCGGTCCGGCGGAACGCCGCCTCGTACGGGGTGTCCCGGAACGTGGAGTAGAAGTCGCGCTGGCCCGGGGTCAGGAAGTCGATCCCGTCGCAGTGGTCGGCGATCAGGGCGAAGAGGCTCACGTGGTCGGCGCCCCGGCCCGCCGAGAGCCGGGTGTGCGGCAGGTGCCCCGCCCACGCCGTCGCCAGCGCCGCCGCGCGGACCGATTCCGGGTCGTCGGGTACGGCGACCGGGGCCGGCGGGTCGAGGTAGCGGTCGAGGTCCACCCTGGTGCCGAACATCGCCAGCAGCCGGGCCAGCTGCGGCCGGTAGACGCCGAGGTCGATCGGCATGTTGCTGGCGATCGTGGACACCACCCGGAAGCGCGGGTCGGCGGCGAGCACCGCCGGCAGCAGGTAGTGGTAGTACGGCTCGTACGCCTGCACCAGCACCGGCTCCCCGCCAGTGCCCTCCCCATCGGTGCCGTGGCCGGCGGCCTCGCCGCCGTCGCCGAACCGGCGCAGCAGGAACCGCAGCGCGGCGAGCTGGAAGACCAGTGGCTTGAAGAAGGCCGGATCGGTGCCCTCGCTCGTCGCGGCCGGATAGATCCGTTCCGGGAGCAGGTCGAGCTGGTCGTTGCCGAGCAGGTAGACGTCGACGCCCTCGTGCCGGAGCAGGTGGGCCCGGGTGGTCACGGTGCGGTCCCCCGGCGGGTCCGGCCACACCGCCGGGTCGGGCACCAGCGGCACCGGATGCTCGTCGTGGTGGTCCAACTCGGTCACGTCGTAGCGGGCGGCGAGATGGTCGAGCCGGCCGTGGGTCGGGGTGACGACCGAGACCCGGTGTCCCCGGTCGACGAACTCCCGGGCCAGTTGCCAGACCAGCGGCGCCAGCCCGCCGCGCATCATCCGTACGTCGAAGCCGAGCGCCTCGAACGCGACCTTCACGACGTGCACGGCACCCCCCGGGCGTCGAGCAGGTCGCGGATGCCCTCGTCGACACCGCGTACCCGCAGCCCGTGCACTTCGAGGAAGCCGGCCAGGCGGGTGCTGGTCAGGCAGGTGTTGACCGGCCGCGAGGCATACCGGGTGCGGGCCAGCGGCACCCGGACCACCAGCCCGGCCGGTACGCCGAGACCGGCCGCGATCCGGTCCGCCCAGTCGGCCCGGTTGATCCGGTCCGGCCCGCCCAGATGCAGCAGGTCCGGCGTGCCGCCGGCGAGGGCGGCGACGGTGACCGCCGCGACGTCGTCGACCGGCACCGGCGTCGTCCACTGCCCGTCCGGCACCTCGACCGGCTCGCCAGCCCGCAACGCGTACGCGCACTTGGCGAAGAAGTTGAGCCACTTGCCGGTGCCGGCCGGCTCCCAGCCGTAGACGAGACTGACCCGCAACACGGTGCCGGCCCCGCCGAGCGCCCGCTCGGCCCGCAGCTTGGCCCGGCCGTACGCGTTGGCCGGGGCGACCGGGGTGGCCTCGTCGTTGCCGGGTGCGTGGCCGTCGAAGACGTTGTCGGTCGAGATCAGCACCAGCCGGCGGCCGGCGGTGGTGGCGGCCAGGTTGGCGGCGGCGGTCTCGTGCAGCCGGGCCGCCCGGTCGGGTTCCGCCTCGCACCAGGTGACGTCGGACGGCCCGTGTACGGCGACGACGCCGTCCGGGGCGACCCGGTCGACCACCTCGGCGCAGGCCACCGGGTCGGTGACGTCCAGGCGTATCCACCGGGGATCCGGGTGCCCGGTGGATCGGGCGGGCGGCCGCCGGGAGGCGAGCACGGCGCTCCCGCCGAGTTCGGCGACCCGCCGCGAGACGGCTCGCCCCACGAACCCACTCCCGACGATCAGAACCCGCACACCACACCCCCCGGCCCGTCCCCACTCTCGTCCGCCGCGCCACTCTCCCCCGCCGCCCTCTCCCCCGCGATCTTGCGGTTGTCTCCCCCTTCTGTCCCGTTTTGGGCGACGACAAGTGCAAGATCGCGGGGAAGGAGGGCGGCGGGGGGACGGGGGGTGGGGAGGGTGTGGGTCAGGAGGCGGCCGGCGCCGATCAGACCGTGGTCGTCGTCGGGCTCGCCGAGCACCACCATCCCGTCGATCTCCGCCGGGGTCAGGCCGAAGCAGCCGGCCCGGTGCAGCGCCTCGGTGAGCAGGGCGGCGTACCGGGGGCCGACGGCGAGCGCGAAGCCGCCGATGATGACGTACCGCCGCACCCCGATCGAGGCGAAGACCGCGGTGATCGCGGTCGCCAGGTGCCGCAGCCCGGCGCGCAGCACGCCGGTGGCGAACGGGTCATCCGCCCGCACCGCCGCGGCCAGCGCCACCGCGTCCACCTCCGCCCCGGCCAGCACCGAGCCGCCGTAGCCCACCGGATCGGCGACCGCTGCGCGCCGGGCGGCGGCGACGGCGCCCCGACCGGAGGCGACCGCACCGAGATGGCCCCGGCCCCCGCAGTCGCACGGCATCGCGTCCGGCGCCGGATCGCACGTCCAGTGGCCGAGTTCGCCGCCGTGCCCGTCGGGATGCAGCAGCACCTCGCCGGCCCGGAAGACCTTGTTGCCGATCCCCGAACTCACCGTGATCAGGCAGAACGCCTCCTGGTCGGCTCCCCCGACGTACCGCCAGGCGGCGGCGGTGAGGTCGTTGACCACGGTCACCGGCCGGCCGAGCCGCTCCCGCAGCAGGTCGCGAAGGGGCAGCGGATCACCGCGCCGGCCCCACACGGTCGGCGCGGCCGTCACCCGCCCGGCGGCGTCGATCGGCCCGGCGAACGCGACCGCGAGACGCCGCGCCCCGTGCCGGGCCAGGGCCGCCCCGGCGATGTCGACCAGTTGCCCGACGACCCGGCGCTGCAACACCGGCACCGGTTCACCCGGATACCGGTCCATGCCCTCGGTCGGCATCCGCCGTACGTCGTCCACCCGGTCGGTGTCGCTGTCGTAGCGTCCCACCCGCAGCGTGGTGCCGCCGACGTCCACGACGGTGTACGCGGTCACCCTGCCACGTCCTGTGTGGACGACGCTTCGACCAGCTGCACGGAGCCGTCCTCCAGCACGATCGCCGAATCGAGGCGGGCTCCGGGCGGGACCACCGCGCCGGGCAGCAGGATGCTGTGCCGTACCACCGCGCCGGCGCCCACCCGCGCCCCCGGAAAGACCACACACCGGTCCAGTTCGCCGTGGTTGACCAGGTCGCCGGGTACGACGCTACGGCTGATCCCCGGCGCGGCCGGCACCAGCGCGCGGCCCACCGCCGGGGCGACCACCCACGGCATCGTGTCCACCGGCATCGACGGCGGGTCGTCGACCAGGGCCAGGTGGGCCCGGTGGTAGCGCTCGACGGTGCCGATGTCCGCCCAGTAGCCGGGCACCTCGTGCCCCCGGATCTCCTCGCCGGCGGCGAGCATGGCCGGGATGACGTCACGGCTGATGTCGTGCTGCCAGCCGGTGCCGTCGAGCAGTTCCAGGTAGTGGTGCAGGACCTTGGCGTCGAAGACGCAGAAGGCGGCGAAGACGAGGTCACTGGTCGGCTCGGCCGGTTTCTCCACGAAGGACACCAGCCGGTCGGCGGCGTCGAACTCGACCATCCCGAACAGGTGCACGTAGCGACGCTCGATCCGCTGGTACGACACGGTGAGCGCGGCACCGCACGCCCGGTGCGCGGCGATCATCGGGCCGTAGTCGAAGCGGTAGACGTGGTCGGCGTGCTGCACCAGCACCTCGGTCACGTCCGGTTCGAACAGGTACGGCGCCTTGCGGATCAGCGCGTCGGCGGTGCCCCGCTCCGGCGGTCCGCTGACCGGTTCCAGTTCGGCCGGCGGCCCGTCGCGGTACGCGTCGTCGTACGGGCCGAAGTGCACCCGGAAGCCGGGCCGCCACCAGGTGTGCCGCAGGTCGTCCATGAGCTGCCGTTCGGCGTACTGGGACAGCAGCAGGACCCGGTCCAGCCCGGACGCCCGGGCGTTGGCGAGGGAGAAGTCGATCAGCCGGCCGGCGCCGCCGAACGGCACCAGCGGCTTGAGCCGTCCGGTCCCGAGCCGGCCCATCCGGCGCCCCTCGCCGCCGGCGAGCAGCGCGGCCCGTACCCCGCCGGTCATCGGGGCACCGCCCCACCGGCCGGCACCCGGTCCCAGGTCGCCCGGCCGCTGCGCAGGGTGAGCAGCAGGTGCAGTTCGCCGGCACCGGCCGGCACCGGGCCGCCGAAACCCTCCCCGTCGGGTTCCAGCCGAACCACGGTGGGCCGGCCGCGTTCCGGCGCGGCCAGGTCGGGTACGACCAGTTCGACCCGTTCGGCGTGGGCCAGCCGGTAGCTGATCCGGCCGTCGGAGACCGTGCACCGCCCGGCCAGCCGCGCACCGAGCCGCCGCGCCAGCTCGGGATGGTCGTCGGCGGCCAGGTCGACGCAGCGGGCGCAGCGGCCGAAGTCGGCGCGTTCCCAGGCCCGCTCGAAGAGTTCGGTCAGCGCGGCGGCGGTCAGCGGTGCGCAGCGCCGGTAGGCGTCTGCGTCGCCCAGCCGAAGGGCCGCGTCGGCGACCGACCTGTCCGTCCACGCGTCGTCGGGCAGCAGGTCGAACCAGCCGTGCCGCAGCAGCCGTTCCGTCGTCAGGACCGGTTCGTGTCCGGCCCACAGCGGTTCGAACGCGGCCAGGTGGGCGCGGGCCGCCCGGTCCCAGGTGAACTCCCGCGCCCGGTCGACGGCGTTGCGGGACAACCGCTCGTACTCCTCCGGCCGCTGGTGCCAGAGCCGTACGGCCCGCCGGATCCGGTCGGCGAGGGCGTCGACGAGCAGCGGGTCGTCCTCGTAGAAGGACCGGTTGACGGCGAAGCCGGTGGCTGTCGCGGCGTCCGGCCCGTCGACCGGGTCGGCGACGTGCCCGAAGTGCGCCATGCCGAGCTGGGCGGTGGCGATCGGCACGGCACCGGTCGCCATCGCCTCACCCTGGGCGATCAGGAACGTGTCCATCTCGAACTTCGACGGGAAGAGGCAGAAGTCGGCGCTGGTGGCGTAGCGGACGAGCTGGTCGTCGTCGACCCGCCACCACTGGAGGTGGACCCGGCCCGGGTGCTTCGCCACCACCTCGTGGAAGAGCGGGTCGGGGATGCCGGCGTCGCTGAGGCAGCGCAGGACGAAGTTGGCGGCCGTACCGTCGGTCAGCACCCGGTCGACGGCCCTGATCAGCTCGACCTGGCCCTTGTGGTTGACCGCGTAGCGGGCGTTGTGGAAGAACGTCGGCAGCGCCGGGTCGAGGCCCAGTTCGGCGAGTACGGCGGACCGGTCGACGGCGGGCAGCTCGCCGCGTACCCAGTTGTCGCCGACCGCGCAGCCGCCGACGAACTGCTTGTGCGCGTTGCGGCGGACCGTCTCGGCGACCGGCAGCAGGGTGAAAAGCTGCGCGAACGGGGTGTCGGCGAAGTCGGTGTAGAAGTCGCGCTGGCCGGGCGACAGGAAGTCGACCAGGTCGGCGTGCTCGGCGACCAGGTCGTAGATCCGGACGTGGTCGCGCGGGTATTCGTAGTGCAGGTGGGTGAGCTGCTGGTACTGGCTCATCGCGACCACGTGCGCGGACCGGTCCGCCGCCGGCTCGTCGGCACCGGGCACCGCCCCGGGCGGCACGTCGAGAAATTCCAGCAGCCGTTCCACCTCCGGCCGCCACAGCGACTTGCCGATCGGCATGTTGCTCTGCACCGTGCTGACCACGTGCTTCGTCGGGTCGGCCGCGAACGCCGCCGGCATCAGGTAGTGGTAGTACGGCTCGTGGGCGTGCACGATCGCCCGCTCGCCGGCGAACCGGTGCCGGATGAACCGTACGGCGGCCACCTGGTAGGCCAGCGGCTTGAAGAAGACCAGGTCCCGCCCCTTGGTCTCGTACGCCGGGTAGAACCGGTCCGGAAGCTGGTCGAGCAGTTCGTTGGAGAGGAAGTAGAGGTCGACGCCGCCCAGCCGGAGCAGGTGCGCGGTGGTCCGCAGCGGGACGTCGACCCGGGCCGGGAACCGTTCCCCCCACGTCCTCGGCTCCAGCGGGATCGGCAGCTCGTACTCGTCGACGTGGTCGAGCGTCTCGACGTCGTGCAGCCGGCGCAGGTCGTCGAGGCGGCCGTGGGCCGGGGTGACGATCGAGACCCGCTGGCCGAGCCGGGTCAGCGCGCTCGACAACTGCCACAGGTAGACCGACGTGCCGCCCTGGATGAACCGGTGGTCGAACCCTCCGCATTCGAAGTACGTCTCGATGACGTGCATGCTCACCCTTCCCCGGTCGCCGGCCGCAGCGTCTCCAGCGCGTGCCGCAGATTGATCGCCGCGTGGTACGGCATGTCGTGCGCGTACGCGTAGTCGAGTTCGTGGACCAGCCGGCGCAGCCGGAACATCCGCCAGGCGGGTTGCCGCTCGGGTTCGGTGCCTGGATCGGCGTACCCGGCGATCAGCAGCCGCCGGACCCGCCGGGCCCAGAGCTGCGCCGCCGCCTGCGACCGGCGCAGGACGGCCAGCCGGTCGGCGGTCCAGCCGGCGGTGTCCGGCCGGTGCCCGGCGGTGAGCAGCAGCGCCGTACGGCAGGTCTCGTCGCCGTCGGTGTCGAGGTCGAGGGCGGCCTGGTGGGCGAACTCGTCGGCGGTGAAGATCTCCAGCCCGCGCAGCAGCGACACCAGGTCCTGCCAGGGTGACTGGTCGGCGTGGTCCGGGTCGGCGGGGTCGACCGCCGGGGTGGACAGGTCGATCAGGCACATCCGCCAGCCGGCGCCGGTCTCGGCCCGCAGGAAGTGCGACAGGTGCAGGTCGCCGTGGGTGGCGCCGGACGGCCAGCTTCCGGGCGCCGCCGTGGCCTGCCGGGCGAGTTCGTCGGCGAGGGCGGCGGCGACGGCGGCGCGTACCGGCCCGGGGTGCCGGTCGTCGGCGAGGATCAGCGGGTTGAGCCGGGCCACCCGGGCGGCGGTCTCGGCCACGAAGCGTTCCGCCGGGAAGTCCGGGGCCGGGCCGAGCCGGGCCGCCAGTTCGTCGTGGAAGGCACGCAGGAAGCGGCCGGCCTCGGGCAGCCGGTCGACCAGGCCGCGCTGCACGGTGTCGACCGCGTCGGCGACCCCGGCACCGTCGGCGAGCAGCGGCCACATCGCCCGGATGCTGTGCCGCAGCGGCAGGTCGAGCCCGTCGCCGTCGGCGTACGCGTAGACGACGCCGAGCGGCAGCCGCCGGCCGGTGTCGCGGTCCACGTAGTGGTAGTCGCCGACCCAGCGCTGGGTCCGCCCGCCGGGGCCCATCAGCCGCATCATCCTGGGTTCCCGGGTGCCGGCCGACAGCCGCCGGTACGCCTTGTGCACGTGCGCCGCCCCACCGAGGTCCACGAGGGACAGTGCGTTGGAGGACCAGCCGGGGGCGAACGGCAACCCGCCCCGGTACGGCGGCGGCGTGCCGTCGAACTCGACGACGTTGCCGGCGGCGGTCGGCAGCCGCAGCCCGTCCCGCAGCGCCCGGACGACGGCCCGGTCATGGTCGTCGGTACGGGTCGCCTCCCGCCCGGGATCGGCGTCGAGCACGGGTACGAAGTAGCGGCCGGAGCCGACCTCGGGCGCGACGACCAGCAGCCGGGACGACCCCAGCACCGCCTGGTCGAGCACCCGGAACGGGCCCGGGCGTAGTTGTTCGTCCAGCCACGGCGCCGTACGCAGCAGGGCGGTGACGTCGGCGGGGATGTCGGTACGCATCGTCAGCTCCCGGTCATCTCGAAGCGGTCGACGCCCCGCCGCCACACCACGCCGGCCACGGCCAGCGTGGCGGCGGTGACCAGCGGCAGCCACAGCAGCAGGTCGGAGCGGTCGAAGAGCAGGTAGGACACCGGCACGTAGGCGGTGAAGGCGTACGGCAGCAGCCAGGTCAGCAGCCGGCGCAGCGACGGGTGGAACAGGTCGAGCGGATAGCCGCTGAGGTCGCCGGGCTGGCTGGCCGCGACCACCGCCGCGAAACTGGTGGTGGTCCAGAACGAGAGGGCGGCGAACACGACCTTGATCGAGGTGGTGATGAGCGCGCCGCAGAGCACCAGCAGCGGCAGCAGCAGCCACTGCAGCGGGGTGAGGGTCAGGTCGAGCTGGGCCGCCGCGGTGCCGACCACGGCCAGTCCGATGACCAGCTCGCCGAAGCCGTCCGGGTGCAGGAACCGCTCCGACAGCAGGGTGTAGAACGGGCTCGTCGGCCGCAGCAGGTAGCGGTGGAAGTCGCCGGTCCGGACCAGGTCGCGGGAGAGGATCCAGAGCTGGTCGGTGAAAAGCCGGTCCAGGGCCCGGGGCAGCAGCGCGAAGCCGGTCAGGAAGAGGACCTGGTGGTAGCTCCAGCCGGCCAGCGCCGGCACCTGCTGGAAGATGATCCCGAGCAGGGCGAGCTGGCAGGCGACCCGGACCACCAGGCTGCCGGCCCCGATCAGGAAGTCGGCCCGGTAGACGACCAGCCGGTGCAGGCTGACCCCGCTGAGGAACCAGGTGAGCCGGACGTACCACAACGTCCTCCCCAGCACGGTCATCCGCCCTGCACCTCTAGCCGGCGGATCGCGAGCCGCCAGACGACGGCCACCACCAGGAGCAGGGCGACCGCCCAGCCGAGCTGCACGGCCAGGATGCCGACCGCCTCGCCGGCGCCGGAGTAGCGGCCGAGCAGCAGCCGCAGCGGGCTGTCGACCATGCCGTGGAACGGCAGCAGCCGGGCCACCGCCGCCATCGGTTCGGGCATCACGGCCAGCGGCACGAGCTGCCCGGCCAGCAGTGCCACCGCGCTGTCCTTGATCGTCCGCAGCCCCCACACGTTGGTGCTGACGAAGCCCGTCAGCCCGACCAGCATGTTCACCGCGTACGCGATCAGCACCGAACCGACCAGGGCCGGGCCGAAGAGGGCCAGCCCGGACCAGGTCGGCGCCGCCAGCGGCAGCAGCAGCGTGTAGAGACCGAGTACCGGCACGCCGACCACGACGGCGTTGGCGACCGACACCGGCAGGCTGGCGAAGAACTTGGACACCGGATAGCTGACCGGCCGGATCAGCACCGCCGCGATGTCACCCCGGCTGATCTCGGCGGAGACGCCCTCGTCGACCCGGTTGTTCTGGAGCAGGGCGAGCACCTGGGCCAGTACGACGTACGTGGTGATCCCGGCGAGGTCGAAGCCGGCCACCGTGTCGCGGGCGGCGAACACCTCCCGCCACAGGTACGCCAGCAGCCCGGCGGTCACCGCTGCCGTGATGCCGCTGACTAGGAACGTGATCCGGTACTGCAACAGGCCCTGCAGGCCGCTGGTGACGTAGGGCAGGTAGCGCCGTAGGCCGGCACCGGTCCGCCGGGCCGCAACGGCCGGCGCGGTCATCCGGAGCCGCCGGTGGCGACGGTGGCCCGGGTGGCGTAGACCCGGCGCAACACGGTCTCCAGGTCCGGTTCGGGGGCGAAGCACTCGGTGACGTCGAAATGTTCGAGCACGAACGCCATCACCTGCCGCACCGACCAGCGCGGCACCGGGAAGTCGACCCTGATCCGGCCCGGACCGTCGGGCACCGCACGCACTCCGGGCAGCCCGGTCTCCAGCAGGGCCAGCGCGCCGGCCACCGGCCGGTCCGCCCCGTGGTCGAAGACGACCGTGCGGGTGTCCGCCGTACGCAGCAGGTCGGCCATGCTGCCCTGGTGCACCACGGCACCCTCGTTGACGACCAGCACCTGGTCGCAGATCGAGCCGATGTCGCCGATGTCGTGGCTGGTCAGCATGACCGTCGTACCCAGCTCCGCGTTGACCTGGTTGATCAACGCCCGGACGGCCTCCTTGAGGGTGAGGTCCAGCCCGATGGTCGGCTCGTCGAGGAAGACCACGGCCGGGTCGTGCAGCAGGCTCGCCGCCACCTCGGCCCGCATCCGCTGGCCGAGGCTGAGCTGCCGGACCGGGGTCGTACCGAGGGCGTCGAGGTCGAGCAGTTCGCGGAACCGGGTCATGTTGCGCCGGTAGACCGGGTCCGGGATGTCGTAGATGCGGCGCAGGATCCGGAACGAGTCGCCGACCGGCAGGTCCCACCAGAGCTGGCTGCGGTGGCCGAAGACGGCACCGATCACCGTCGCGGTGGCCCGCCGCTCCCGGTACGGTTCCCGCCCGTCGACCAGGCACCGGCCGGCGGTCGGGCGCATGATGCCGGTGAGCAGCTTGATGGTGGTGGACTTGCCGGCGCCGTTCGCGCCGACGTACGCGACCTTGGTGCCGGCCGGGATCCGGAACGACACGCCCGCGACCGCCCGCACGATCTGGTGGCGGCGGGTGAAGAGGCCGGCCAGGCTGCCGCGCAGGCCCGGCCCGCGCTCGTAGCGGCGGAACTCCTTGACCAGCCCCTCGGCGACGATCACCGCAGCTCACCGACCGCGGCGCCGATCGCCTGGTCGAGCAGGTCCAGCCCGTGCCGCAACTGCCCGTCGTCCAATGTGAACGGTGGGGCGAGCCGGATGACGTGGCCGCCGATGGCGGTGCGCAGCCCGCGGTCGAGCGCCACCTGATAGACCCGGCGGGCGAGTTCGGGAGCCGGTCGCCGGCTCTGCCGGTCGTGCACGAACTCCAGGCCGTGCAGCAGGCCGATGCCGCGTACGTCGCCGAGGTTCGGATACCGCTCGCGCAGTTCCGCCAGCCGGGGCGCCATCAGGTCGCCGAGCACCCGTACCCGGTCGACCAGGGTGTCGCGGCGCAGCACCGACAGGGTCGCCTTGGCGGCGGCGATGCCCAGCGGGTTGCTCGCGTACGTCGACGCGGTCGAGCCGGCCCGCGCGGCGGACGGCGAGCGGAGCACGGCGTCGGTGCCGGCGAGCACCGCGAACGGGAAACCCGACGCCATCCCCTTCGACAGCGCGACCAGGTCGGCCCGTACGCCGAGCGCCTCGCTGGCCAGGAACGACCCGGTGCGCCCGCCACCGGTCAGCACCTCGTCGGCGACCAGCAGCACCCCGTTGTCGCGGCAGGCGGCGGCGATCTGCTCCCAGTAGCCGGGCGGCGGCACGATCACCCCGGCCGCCCCGAGGACCGGCTCGAAGAACAGCGCGCTGACGTTCGGCTTCTCCGCGATGTGCCGGCGGACCAGGGCCGCGCACCGTACGTCGCACGACGGGTAGGTCAGCTCCAGCGGGCAGCGGTAGCAGTACGGTGAGTAGCCGAGCACGCTGTTGCCGGCGAACGACTGGTGGCCGACGTCCCAGTGCACGAGCATCCGCGCGCCCTGCGTCTTGCCGTGGAAGCCGTACCGCAGCGCGCCGACCCGGTTGCGGCCCGGCTCGGCAACCGCCTGCACCGTACGCAGCGCCGCCTCGATCACCTCGGCACCGGTGGAGAAGAACGCCAGCGTGGTCAGGTGTTCCGGCAACAGTTCGGCGAGCAGTTCGCAGAGCGCCGCCCGGTCGGTGGTCGCGAAGTCGTGCACGTTCCACAGTCGCCCCGCCTGCTCGGTCAGGGCGGCGACCACCTCGGGGTGGCAGTGCCCGAGCGACTGGGTCAGGGTGCCGGCGGCGAAGTCCAGGTATTCGTTGCCGTCGGCGTCGACCAGCACCGCGCCACGCCCGGAGACGAAGACCCGGCCGCCGAGGGCGGCCTCCTCGGAGGCGCCGGGCGCCAGGTGCGCCGCCTCCCGAGTCAGCAACTCCACCTGCCGGGGACCGGGCCCCGTCACGCCGGCTCCGGTCCGGGTGCGGGCGCGCCCATCGGCGCGATCTCGAAGACGAGCAGGTGCAGGTCGTCGGCGCCGCTGTTGGCCAGGCCGTGTTCGCCGTACGGCCGGTTGACCACGACGTCGCCGGCCGCCACGTCGAAGGTGTCGCCGTCCAGCGTCATCCGGCCGGTGCCGCGCAGGATCACGTACGTCTCCTGGTCGTCGCCGTGCCGGTGCAGCCCGATCGAGGTCCCGGGCGGCAGCACCACCAGGTCGACGAAGGCGACCCCGGCCGGGGCGTGCGCCCGGTCGAAGGCGCGGTGCACCCGGATGGTGCCGGTCCCGCCGTGGTCGCCGGTCACCTCGCGCATCAGGTCGCGGTGCAGGTTCGGGACCCGGGTACGGCGTACCACCGGGTCGTGCTCTCCGGCACCGGGCGTGGGACCGGTCATCCGGCGACCACCAGCCGGCCCGGCCGCCCGGCCCGGCCGGCGGCGGCGAGCGCGACCAGGGCCTTGTCCAGCACCCCGGCCGGCAGGTCGTCGAGGTCGTCGACGAAGGTGGCCGAACCGATGCCGGTGGGTACGACCAGGTGCAGCCGCCGGCCACGTCGTTCCCAGGCGCCGCGCAGCGCCTGCCACATCAGTTCGGGGGTGCAGGTCGCCGCGTCGTACACCGGCAGGCCGAGCCGCAGCAGCAGTTCGGTGATCCGGTCGCAGTCCGCCTCGGACAGCAGGCCGAGCAGCCGGGCGATCTGGCTGGACAGGGCCATGTCGATCGCCACCGACTCGCCGTGCGCGACGCGGTAGTCGCTGGCGGTCTCGATCACCGGCCCGAAGGTGTGGCCGAAGTCGACCAGCCGGGCCAGGTTCTCCTCGCGCAGGTTGGGGCAGAGTTCGCGCAGCATCGACTCCATCGCCGCGCGCAGCACGTAGTCCTCCACCCCGGCCGGGCCGCCCACCGCGCCGTCGGGACGCGGCGGGCCCACCCGGTCCGGCATGCCTTCGGGGCCCGGCGGGCCGACCCGGTCCGGCGCCGGTCGGAAGGCGTCGGGGTGCTCCACCAGGGTCTCGAAGAGCGCCCGATCCCTGATCACGGCCATCTTCACGATCTCGCCGAGTCCACAGCGGATCTCCCGGTCCGGGAGGGTACGCAGGAACGCCGGGTCGTTGATCGAGGCGTACGCCGGGTGGTAGGCGCCGAGCATGTTCTTGCTGCCGAAGGCGTTCACCCCGGTCTTGATCCCGACGCCGACGTCCACCTGTCCGACCAGGGTCGTGTTGACCTTGACGTACCGAACCCCGCGGGCGTAGGTGGCGGCGGCGAACCCGACCAGGTCGCACAGGACGCCGCCGCCGACGGCGAGCATCACCCCGTGCCGATCGAGCCCGTCGGCCTTGGCCAGGGCGCCGATCCGCTCGACCGAGGCGAGCGTCTTGAAGCGCTCGCCGGTTCGTACCACGTGGACGGTCCAGCTTCCCGGCGACAACCGGTCCCGAAGGTAGGCCCGGATCCGCTCGCCGTACAGCCGGTTCACGGTCGGGCCGACGAAGGCGACGACCCGCCGGCCGGCCAGGCGGTCGCGCAGCAGTAGATTTCCCGGGGCGAACAGGTCCATCGTGAGTTCGACCCGGTAGGCGGTGCCGTCCACGGCGTGGAGCGAGAATCCGGTGGCGTCGGCCCGTACGCCGGTCGTAGGCGCGCTGATGGACACGTCCAACTCCTCGTGACGCGAGCCGGCGATGGGACATCGACCGTGAGATACGAGAAGGCGAATCTAGGCTGACGCCCCTCATCGATGCAAGAGTCTTGCGTAAAGTCTGCAAAATCTTGCTAGCCGGCTTCCACCTAACGGCCGATCCGGGAGCGGATCGTCGGATCCCACCCGGGGCTCAGCCCCGCGTCACCGCCGGCCCGCCGGATGCCACCACCGGCACACCGGACGCGACCGGGTCACCGGGGTCGGCCGGCCGGTCCACCGACCGCCCGGGTACGGCGGGCACCGCCCGCCCGACCAGCAGGAGCACCAGCCCGACCAGCACGTAGCCGGCCAGGATCCACGCCGGTTGCGCGCCGCCCGCCCCGTCGAAGAACGCCGCCGAGCGCAGCAGGGTGCCGCCGGCTCCCACCGGCAGCCACTGCCCGACCGTGCCCCATGGCTGCGGAAGCAACTCCGGGGCCGCACCGACCGCCGACAGGGCGTTGCCCACCAGGAACACGATCAACGCACCGAGACCGATGCCCGGCAGGCCGAGCAGTGAACCGAGCCCGGCGACGGTGGCCGCGACGGCCAGCGCGGTGAGGCCGATGACGGCGGCGTTCAGCGGGTAGCCGCCGGGCAGCACGCCGAGCCAGAACTGCAGTACGGCCGCCCCGGCGAGGCCGGCCAGCACGCCGTACGTCAGCAGGCCGGCCAGCCGTACCGGCCGGGAGCGGACCGCCAGGGTCAGCGCGGCGGCGGCGATCAGGCTGGTCATCACCAGCGGCAGGAACCCGCCGGCGAATCCGCCGCCCCGGGGATCGTCGGGGTCGCCGGGTACGACGTCGACCACCGGCACCGGCCGACCGTCGCCGAGTTGCCCGGCGGCCTGGGCGAGCAGGGTGGCCACCGCCGGGCTGGCCGCCGACGCGGTGTGCAGGACCGGCCCGTCCGGGCCGACCACCACGGCACCGTACGCCTCCCGGTCGCGCAGGGCGCGGTCGGCCGCCGCCGCGTCGGGGCGGGCGATGATCTCGAACCCGCCGGGCAGGGCCTGCTCCATCCGGGCGGTGATCGCGGCGGTCGCCTCCGGTGGTCCGGCGACGACGATCGGCAGGTCGCGCGGTTGAAGGTTCGCGGCGGGTCCGGCGAACAGCGGTACGAGCAGCGCCTGAAGGGCGACTACCGCAACCCCGATCAGTACGGCGAGCAGGACCGGTGGTGGTTGGCGGCGCGTCATGACCATCTCCTTAAAACGAACGCTCGTTCTTTTATGCCTCCAGGGTCACCATGGTCCGGCCCGCCGTCAAGGAACGAACCCTCGTTTTACGCTGTGTGCCATGCCACGCGTATCCGAGCAGCACCTGGCCGCCCGCCGGCAGCAGATCCTCGACGCGGCCCGCCGGTGCTTCCTGCGCAACGGCTTCCACCAGACCTCGATGCAGGACGTGATCTCGGAAGCGGGGCTGTCGGTCGGTGCCGTCTACCGCTACTTCACCAGCAAGCACGAGATCGTCGCCGCCATCGCCGGACAGACCGTCGACGGCGTCGGCCGGGAATTCAACGCCATCGCCGCACACGAGCCGCAGTACCCGTTGATCGAGGCGATGGACCGGGTGCTGGCGGTGGTCGACACGCAACTCGGCCCGGACGGCATGTTCCGGCTGGCGGTCCAGGTCTGGGCGGAGGCGATGCGCGACCAGACCGTGGCCGCCCTGGTCGCCGAACGCTATCCCCGGCTCCGCGAGTTCTTCACCACGCTCGCCCAACAGGCCCTCGACCGGGGTGAACTGGCGGCCGACACCGACGTCACGGCGGTCGGCCACGTCCTGCTCGGCATGATCCCCGGCTACGCCCTGCAGCGGCTGCTGACCGGCGCCCCCGACCACCAGACCTTCATGGCCGGCATCCACGCCCTCATGTCCCACCCCCCAGGTCCGGCCTCGTTGACGGCGGACACGCGCATCCCTGACGCGCCGATCTAGGTGATGTAACGGGCGAAACGGGGCACGATCCGGGCAACAACTCCTTGATCAACGCATCGGCCGGCGGCGAGGACGGCGGGGACGGGGGCGCGGCGCGGGGTTGCAACTCCAGTGGGGGGAGGTCCGAGCATCGAACGCATGCACATCGGCGAGCTGGCCCGGCGCAGCGGACTGTCGGTCAAGACCGTCCGCTACTACTCCGACCTCGGCCTCGTACCGGAGGTGGCCCGCACCCACAGCGGACACCGCCGCTACGACGCGCAGGCCGCGGCGCGCCTGGACCTCGTCCGGACCCTGCGCGAACTCGGCCTCGACCTGGCCACCATCCGGCAGGTCCTCGACCGCCAGGCCGACCTGACCCAGGTCGTCGCCCGGCACGCCGAGGCGGTCGACGCGCAGATCCGGCTGCTGCGGGTACGGCGGGCCGTACTGCGCGCGCTGGCTCGCCGCCAACCGACCCCACAGGAGGTAGACCGGATGAACCAGATCGCCCAAGCCACCGCCGACGACCGGCGACGGATCATCGACGAGTTCCTGGACAGCATCTTCACCGGCATACCGGTCGACCCGGAGTTCGAGGGGATGCTGCGCCGGGCCAGACCCGAGCTGCCCGACGATCCGACCGACGCGCAGCTCGACGCCTGGCTCGAACTGTCCGAACTGGTCCGTGACCGCGACTTCCGCGGCCTGCTGCGCCGGATGAGCGAGAAGTCGTTCGGCGGGGAGAGCCCGGTCCCGGTCGAGGCGGAACCGGCGCGGGCCGTGGCCGCGCTCGTCGACGAACTGGCCGGGCCGGCCCAGGCCGACGGCATCGACCCGATGTCGGCCGAGGCCGGCCGGATCATCGACCGGGTCGTCGCCGCGTACGCCGAAGCCGTCGGCCGGACCGACGACCCGGCGTACCGGCGGGAACTGCTCGACGCCTGGGAACTCGGCGCCGACCCGCGGCCGGCGCACTACTGGCAACTGATGGCGGTCGTCAACGGGTGGCCGCCGTACCCGGAGGTGAGCCCGGTCTGGGCCTGGGTCTACCGGGCCCTCGCCGCCCACCCCGGCTGACCGGCCGGTGGCCGGCCCGCGCGACGCCAACACGCGCGGGCCGGCCGCCCCGACCGGAGTGGGTCAGCCCTTGACCGCGCCGGCCGTCAGGCCGGACACGATGTAGCGCTGCAGGAACTGGAAGACCAGCACCGTCGGGATGGCGGTCAGCAACGTGCCGGCACAGAAGATGCCGAAGTTGTTGTTCCGCTCCCCCGCGACCAGGCCCCACATGCCGACCGACAGCGTCTTCGACTCCGGGCTGGTGAGGAACACGTTGGCGATCAGGAACTCGTTGATCGTGCCGATGAACGCCAGCAGCGCCGTGACGGCGAGGATCGGCGCCACCAGCGGCAACATGATCCGGAAGAACACCTGGGTGTGCGAGGCGCCGTCCATCGTCGCCGACTCGTCCAGCTCGCGGGGCAGCGTGTCGTAGAAGCCCTTCATCAGCCAGGTGTTCACGCCGAGCGCGCCACCGAGGTAGAGCAGCAGCAGGCCCCACGGGGTGTTGAAGCCGATCGCCGGCCACAGGTCGGTGACCGTCGTGAAGATCAGGAAGATCGCCACGATCGCCAGGAACTGCGGGAACATCTGGATCAGCAGCAGCGAGAGCAGGCCGACCCGCCGGCCCTTGAACCGCATCCGGCTGAACGCGTACGCGGCCAGCGCGGACAGGAACACCGACACGGCCGCCGACACGCTCGCGATCAGCAGCGAGTTGAGGAACCACCACTCGAAGGCCGTGTCTCGGAACAGGTTGGCGAAGTTGCCGAACGAGGCACCCGTGGGCAGCAGGTCGGTCGACGAGAGCGTACCCAGCGGGTTGACCGCCGCCGAGACCACGAAGACGATCGGGAACAGCGCGAACGCCAGCGAGACCAGCAGCACCATGTGCCGCCACCCCACGTCCGCGAACCACCGCGACCGCCGGCGAGGTGTGGCAGAAACAGTGCTCACGCGTACACCTCTTCCTGTTGGCGCGACCGGCGGAAACTGATCGCCGAGATGACCGCGACGAGGGTGAAGATGAAGATCGAGATGGCCGCGGCGAAGCCGAACTGGGCACCGGCCGCGCCGAACGCCAGCCGGTACGTGTAGGTGATGAGCAGGTCGGTCGCACCCACGCTCGGGTTGTCGGCCGGGAACGGCCCCCCCTCGGTGACCAGGTAGATCGCGTTGAAGTTGTTGAAGTTGTACGCGAACGACGAGATCAGCAGCGGGCTCAGCGCGACCAGCAGCAGCGGCAGGGTGATCCGCCGGAACGACTGCCACGGCGTGGCCCCGTCGACCGAGGTCGCCTCGGTCAGCTCGCGCGGGATCGCCTGAAGGGCACCGGTCGCGACCAGGAACATGTACGGGTAGCCGAGCCACAACTGCACCAGTACCACCGCGGCCCGCGCCGACCAGGGCTGGCCCATCCAGTCCACGTCGAGTCCGAACAGGTTGTTGACCAGGCCGAAGTCGGTGTTGAACATGTCCCGCCAGACCAGCAGCATCGCGAACGACGGCATCGCGTACGGCAGGATCAGCAGCACCCGGTAGAGGGTCCGGCCGCGTACCCGGGGCGAGTGCAGCGCCAGCGCGCAGAGCAGGCCGAGCGCGAAGGTGACGAACACCGACCCGACGGCGAAGGCGAAGTTCCAGACCAGCGTCTCCAGGAACGGTCCGGAGATCGACGGCTCGGTCAGCACCCGGGTGAAGTTGCTCAGCCCGACGTTGACCCGCCAGCCCTGGAGCAGCCGCTCGCCGTCGGCGGCGACGAAGGCGCCACGTTCGGGGTCGGCGGTCCAGACCTTGCCGCTGTCGGCGTCGCGTACGCAGTCGCAGCCGGCGTCGTACGCCCGCGTCGCCTTGCCCTCGTACGCCCGGGAAAGCCCGGCCGAGCGGATGGCGCCGCCCTCGGTCGGCACCGCGAACTCGGTGATCTCCTGGCTGCGGGCGCTGGCCTGGCCGGCGTTGAGCACGGTGTAGCCGTCGGCGGCGGTCACCTTGCCGGCGCTGTTGACGGTGACGTTGCCCGCGTCGAGCGGCTCCAGGCCGTCGGCGTTGCCGGCCGAGACGGTCCCGGTGGTCGGATCGGTGACCAGGAAGACCAGCGGGCCGGTGGCGGCGTCGCCGGTGGTCGCCACCGAGAGGGCGTACTCGATCGATCCGGGGACCTGGACCACCGACGAGGACTGGATGGCGACGATCGCCTCGTCCTTGCTGCCCCGGTGGCCGTCACCGAAGTTGGTGAAGGCGGTGCTGGCCGTGTAGAGGACCGGGAAGACCTGGAACGCGATCAGGAACAGCGTGCCGGGCACCAGATACTTGGCCGGGATGTGCCGCCGGGACAGGTAGAGGTAGAACAGCCCGGCGGTGGTGGCCACGAGGATGCCCAGACCGACCCACGCCTCGGCCTCGATGAGCGGGAAGGCCGCCCAGAGCGCGATCCCGGCGACGAGGCCGAGGAGCACGACCTTGACGGTGAGCCCGGTGAGCGTGATCGGCCGGTCGTCGCGTACGGTCCGGCGTGCCTTGTCGGGGTCACGGCCCCGGCCCGGGGCCCCGCCCGGACCCCGGGGCGGGGCCTGCGTCGCAGGCCCCGCACCCGTCATGTTCTCGGTCACGGTGCCGCCTCGCCGCGCTCGGCGACACCATGTATGAGGCTGAGCCTGACGGCTCCCTCGCTCCGCTCGGTCACGGTACCTACTTGATCTGCTCGGAGATCGTCTTGCCGGCGGCGGTGATCGTCTGGGTGACGTCGGCACCGCCGACGATCGCGGATTCGGCCTTGCCGAACGGGTCCCAGATGGCCGCCATCTCCGGGATCGCCGGCAGCGGTACGGCGTTGGCACCGGCTTCCAGGAACTTCGCCAGGTCCGGGTCGCTGGCCTTGACCTGGTCGAAGGCGGCGGTCAGCGCCGGCGGACGCGGCTCGGCCTGGTAGAGCGCCACGGCGAGTTCGGGCGTGGTCAGGTAGTTGGTCACGAACTCCTGGGCCAGCGCCTTGTTCTTGCCCTTGGCGGCGACGTAGAACGCCTGGACACCGAGGAACGGCGTCGGCTCCTTGGCGCCGGCGAAGCCGGGGACCGGGCTGATGTCGTACTTGATGTTGGCGGTCTTGGCGTCGGTGATCGCCCACGGTCCGGCAACCAGGAAGGCGCACTTCTTGCCGGTGAAGGTGGCGATCGAGTTCTCCGCGGTGATGGACCGCTTCAGCGCGCCGTCGCCCTTCTCGCCGAGCTTCGCGATCTTCTCGAAGGCGGCGATCGACTCGGGCGTGCCCACGCCGAGTTGCTTCGGGTCGTAGTCGCCGGCGGCGTTGGTGCCGAAGAGCGTTCCGCCGGCCGAGGTGTAGAACGGGTAGAGGTGGTAGGCGTCGCCGTTCTGGCCCACCTGGAGGCACAGGATCTCGGACGCCTTCTTCTCGGCCTGGAGCCGCTTGCCGGTGGTGACCAGGTCCTCGACGGTCTTCGGGGCCTCGGGTGCCAGCTCGGTGTTGCGGATCAGGGCCAGGTTCTCGGTCGCGTACGGGACGGCGTAGACCTGGCCGTTGAAGGTGACCGCCTTCAGCGCGCCCTGGTTGAAGCCGGCCTTCTGGGCCTCGGTGAGCTGCACGGGGTCGATGGCGCCGTTCTGGACGAGGTTGCCGATCCAGTCGTGTGCGCCGACCATCACGTCCGGGCCGCTACCCTGCTGCGACGCGGTGACGAACGTGGTCTGCTGGTCCTTGGAGATCGCCTGCACCTCGACGGTGACACCGTTCTCCTGGCCGAACTTGTCGGCGAAGGGCTTGAGCGCGGCCGAGCGCTTGTCGTCGGCCCAGATCACCAGCTTGCCGCCGTCGGCACTGGGGGGCGTGGAGCCGGAAGCGTCGGGCTCGTCTCCGCCACCACCACAACCGGCGGCCGCGATCGCGAGAGCGACGGTGGCGACCACACCCGCGGTACGGATGCGCATCGGAACTCCTGTCGATCATGGGCGGACCGGCCCGCTCGCCGTATGGTCAGCCCGAATTCTGTGTAAGGTCTTTCAACCGGCGCCAAGATCGAACGCCGCATCAGTCATGTGTTGCGGGGACGTTAGCAAGACGTTGCAGGCAATGGAAGAGCTTGCAGGGCTGTACGCAAGATCTTGCCGCTTGGGCTACAGTGCCGCCATGCGCGCACGTCTAGCGGATATCGCACAGCAGGCCGAGGTCAGCGAGGCCACCGTGTCGCGCGTCCTCAATGGCCGCCCCGGCGTCTCGGCCGAAACTCGCCAGGCGGTCCTGACCGCACTCGACGTACTCGGCTACGAGCGTCCGGCCCGGCTGCGCAAGCGCAGCGCCGGGCTGGTGGGCCTGGTCGTGCCCGAGCTGGACAACCCGATCTTCCCGGCGTTCGCGCAGACGATCGAGTCGGCACTCGCCCAGTCCGGATACACCCCCGTGCTGTGCACCCAGACGCCGGGCGGGGTCACCGAGGACGAATACGTGGAGATGCTGCTCGACCGCCAGGTCTCCGGCATCGTCTTCGTCTCCGGCCTGCACGCCGACACCTCCGCCGACCACGACCGCTACCGCAAGCTGATCGCGCGTCCGCTGCCGATCGTGCTGGTCAACGGATACGTGGAGGGCATCGAGGCACCGTTCGTCTCGTGCGACGACCGGATGGCCGGCGAGCTGGCCGTGGCCCACCTGGTCGCTCTCGGCCACCGCCGGATCGGCCTGATCACCGGGCCCGACCGCTTCTCGCCCGTGCAGCGCAAGGTCGGCGGATACCGATCGGCGATGCGCCGCCTAACCGGCCTCACCGACACCGAACTCGACGAACTGACCGCGCTCACCCTCTTCGGCGTCGAGGGCGGCGAGGCCGCCGCCGCACGCCTGCTCGAACGGGGCGCGACCGGCCTGGTGTGCGGCTCGGACCTGATGGCCCTGGGCGCCATCCGGGCCGCCCGGCAGCGCGGCCTCTCGGTGCCCGGCGAGGTGTCGGTCGTCGGCTACGACGACTCGCCGCTGATCGCGTTCACCGACCCGCCGCTGACCACCCTGCGGCAGCCGGTGGCCTCGATGGCGGTGGCGGCGGTACGGGCCCTGGTCGACGAGATCAACGGCCACGCCGCGCCACACTCGGAGTACGTCTTCCGGCCGGAACTGGTCGTCCGCGGCTCGACGGCGATCGCGCCGGGGCCGGCCACGCCACCGCCGCCGTCGGCCGTACCGGCCTGACCGGCGCCACCCCGACCGTCGTCCGCGACCCGCGCCGCCGTCCGGCGTCCGGGCGTCGGACGGGCGCGTCCGGACGAGAGCCGCGTCACACCACGACCAACGGCACGATCCCGGACAGCGCAAGATCCAGCACTGTTTGCGCAAGAAATGCTTGACTCTTGCAGCCGTACCCGGGCATCCTGGGCGCACTCATTGACAATCGGGGTCCGCACGGCCGAAACCCGGCCGCACGGGCGCACCACGATCCCCAGAAGCAGGTAGCCATGACGTCCACCACCGGCGTGCCGTCCGACACCACCGACGACTGGTGGCGGTCCGCCGTCGTCTACCAGGTCTACGTCCGCAGCTTCGCCGACGCGGACGGTGACGGTACGGGCGACCTCCAGGGCATCCGCAGCCGGCTGCCTTACCTGCACGACCTCGGCGTCGACGCGTTGTGGCTCACGCCGTTCTACCGGTCTCCCATGATCGACGGCGGGTACGACGTGGCCGACTACCGCGATGTCGACCCGATGTTCGGCACCCTCGCCGACTTCGACGCCATGATCGCCGACGCGCACGCGCTCGGCGTACGGATCATCGTCGACATCGTGCCCAACCACACCTCCAACGCCCACCCGTGGTTCGTGGCCGCCCTCGCCGCCGCGCCCGGATCGCCGGAGCGGGGCCGCTACCTCTTCCGCGACGGGCGCGGCCCGGACGGCTCCGAACCGCCCAACGACTGGGAGTCAATCTTCGGCGGTCCGGCCTGGACCCGGGTGCCCGACGGCCAGTGGTACCTGCACCTCTTCGACCCGGCCCAGCCCGACCTGGACTGGCGCAACCCCGAGGTACGCGCCGAGTTCGAGGGCGTGCTGCGGTTCTGGCTCGACCGGGGCGTCGACGGGTTCCGCATCGACGTCGCGCACGGAATGATCAAGGAGGAGGGGCTGCCCGACGTCGGGCACAGCTCCGCCACCGGCCAGCGCCAGGTCGAACTGCTCGGCCGGGGCCGGCTGCCCTACTTCGACCAGGACGAGGTGCACGACATCTACCGGGCCTGGCGGCCGATCCTGGACAGCTATGCCGGTGGCCGGATGGCGGTCGCCGAGGCGTGGGCGGAGAGCCCACAGCGGCTGGCCCGCTACATCGGCCCCGACGAACTGCACCAGGCGTTCAACTTCGACTTCCTGGAAGCGACCTGGTCCGCCGACTCGTTCCGCAAGGTGATCGACACCGCGCTGGCCGAGTCGGCCATCGTCGGCGCCCCGACCACCTGGGTGCTGTCCAACCACGACAAGAAGCGGCACGTGACCCGCTACGGCGACGGCGCGGTCGGCCTGCGCCGGGCCCGGGCGGCGGCGCTGCTGATGCTGGCCCTGCCCGGCTCCGCCTACCTCTACCAGGGTGAGGAACTCGGCCTGCCGGAGTTCCTCGACCTGCCCGACGAGCTACGCCAGGATCCGTCGTTCCTGCGCACCGGGGAGAGCCGCGACGGCTGCCGGATCCCGCTGCCCTGGAGCGGCACCGTCCCGCCGTACGGCTTCGGCCCGGATGGCGGTGCCGACGGCTGGCTCCCGTCGCCGACCGACTGGGCCGGCCTCACCGTCGCCGCGCAGACCGGCGACCCCGCCTCGACGCTGGAGCTCTACCGCACCGCGCTCGGCATCCGGCGGACCCATCCCGCCCTCGGTGGCGGCGAGTTGACCTGGCTGGACACCGAGCCGGGTGTGTTGGCCTTCGCCCGGGCCGGCGCCGGCCCGGCGGGGCTGGTCTGCGTGATCAACCTCAGCGGCACCCCGGTGAAGATCACCGGGTACGGCTCGCCGGTCGTCTCCAGTGAGCCGCTGACCGACGCCGACGGCGCGTTCGATCTGCCGGTCGACGCGGCGGCATGGTTCCAACCGCCGTCGGCCGGGTAAGACCTGGTCCGGACCCCTTGTGGTGGGGGGTGATGGTGGCGGCGGTGCCCCCGGAGGTTTCCGGGGGCACCGCCGTCCGTCGTACGCGGTCAGGGTGCCCGGCTGATGAGCTGCTCGGCGATCCGGACGAAGCCGGCACGTACCTCGGTCGGGGTCGGCGGCTCCGCCGGCTCGAGCCGGCGCTCCTCGATCTCCTCCTGGTTCAGCCCGACGTCGACGAGTTCGTCGTAGTCGCCGTAGACCTCGGCGTCCTCGGCCTCGGCCTCCTCGTCCTCCGCCGCCGCCCGGGCCGCCCCGATCTCCCCCTGGATCTCGTCGACGGAGGCCAACGCGAGCAGCGGCTCGACCACCGCCATCAGCTCCTCGTCGGCGACCACCGCCTCGGCCAGGGCGATCGCGTGCGGCCGCTCGTACGGCCCGCAGACCACCGGCTCCCACTCGTCCTCGTCGCTGAGCGGCCCGATGGTGATGATCCACGGCAGGTCGAGCACCGGCGAGTCGTCCGGCAGCTCCAAAGTCACTAGTGCCCCCACCCGAGTCATAATGACCGTTCCGGCCGGTCCGCGTAGGGGTTCGCCACAATCTCCCCGCTATCCACAGGCCCGGCCGCGCCATCCCCGGCACTGTGGACAACCTCGCCGGACTGTCGGCGGCCTCCCACACAGTCTTCCCATGACCCCGACGACCGCGCCCGCCCGCCTCGCCGCCGTGGCCGCCGCCCAGCACGGCCTGTTCACCTGCGACCAGGCCCACCGGGCCGGCTTCTCCCCGTTCCAGGTCCGCCGCCGGCTGCGGACCGGGCAGTGGCGCCGGCTGCTCGGCCCGGTGCTGGCGCCCGCCGGCGTCCGGCCCGGTCCGCGGCTGCGCGACGCCGCCGGCCTGCTGGCCCTCGGCGGGGCGGTGCTCGCCGGGCCGTCCGCCGCCCGCCGGCACGGGATCACCGTGCCCGACCGGTCCACCTGCCTGCTCGTGCCCCGCGCCGACCGGCGCACGCTGCGCGGGGTCCGGCTGCTGCGCGAGGACCTGCCGCCGGCCGAGGTCACCCGGATCGGCGGCGTGCCGCTGACCGGCCGCGCCCGCACCGTCTTCGACTGCCTCCGGCTGCTGCCGGACGGCGCGGCACGGGCCCTGCTCGACGAGGCGTTCGGGGCCGGCTGGCTCACCCCGGACCGGTTGGCCGGCTATCTCCACCGGTTCACCGGCCGGCACGGCGCCGCCCGGCTGGCCCGCCTTGCCCGGGCCGCCGTCCCTCACCCACCGGACCGCTAGAGCGCGGGGTCACCCGGCGGGACGGCAAGGCCCCGGCCCGCCCGCGTGCCGTGGCCCCGCCGGCCCCGGGCCCCGCCGGGCCCCGGCCTTGCCGGACCTGAGCGCCGTCGGACCCGGGCGCCGTCGGACCCGGGCGCCGTCGGACCCGGGCGCCGTCGGATCAGAAGAGCGGGAGTTGTTCGTCGGCGGTCGGGGACCGGCGGCGCGGCCGCTCGGTCAGGTCGATCACCCGGCCGTGGTGACTGGTCGCCGCCAGCGACGCGCCGAAGAGCAGCAACTGGTTGAGCAGATACAGGTAGACCAGCAGGCCGACGGCGCCGGCGACCACGGTGTACGCCGGATTGCGCTCGGTGCGTACGACCCAGGCGTTGCCGGCGGTGTTGAGCAGGGTGATCCCGACCGCGACGACCAGGACCGGGGCGGCGAGCCGGCGCAGCGACATCCGCAGCCGGGGCACCGCCACCAGCAGGGCGGTCGCCAGGACCATGTTCACCACGACGGTCAGCAGCACGCTCGACACGGCCAGCGCGGGCGGCACCGAACGGCCCACCAGCCAGCGCAGCAGTGCCTCGACCGCGCCGACCGCCGCCACCGACAGGCCGAGCAGCAGGAACACCCCGACCAGTACGGCGAGATCGACGATCTGCCGCAGTCCGATGTAACCGGGCTGCTGGTTGAGGCCGTAGAGCAGCCGTTGGGAGGAGCGGATCGCCTCGACCCAGCCGATGCCGGTGATGATCAGGACGGTGATGCCGACTACGCCGACCGTACCGCTGCTCTGGTCGATCTGGTCGAGTTCGAGGAACGGCAGGTTCTGCCGGAGGAAGTCGTTGACCACGACCCGGACGTCGACGCTGCGTTGCAGGACGAATCCGAAGACCGAGTAGCCGACGAGGCCGAGGGCGAAGACGGCGAAGAACCCGTAGTAGGCGATGGCCGCCGCGAGCCGCCCGGCGAGCATGTTGACGTACAACTCGATCGCCCGGCAGACATGGTCGAAGCCCTCGGAGCGATTGCGGCCGGCGATGAGCAGCCGGTTCGCGCCCGTCCAGGCCCGGCTTACGGCTTTCACGCCGCCATCCTTGCCCATGCGGTCCCGAGTTGCCCGGCAGCGGGTCGGAAAACGCCGGCCCGGATCGGGAACCGCGCCCCAGGGTCCCGGGCGGACGCCCCATGGCCTGGGAGCCCCGGCCGGACTTCCGGGCCGGGCCGGTCAGCCGGGGCGTCTCGCCCGGCGGGGCCGGTCGACCGCCGCCGGAAGGTCGCGACGCGGGTCAGGTGCCGAGCCGGAAGTCGCGACGCGGCTTCCAGCGGGCCTCGCCGCAGTGCGAGAAGAGGGTGAAGTGCTCGACCTCGAAGAGCGCGGAAAACGAGGCAAGGTCCTCGAAGACCTCGTCGAGTGCCTGCGGGTCGACATCCTGCGCGACGGTCACGTGCGGGTGGTAGGGAAACCGGGTTTCCCGCCGCAGTTCCTCGGCGGAGTTGATCGCCTCGGCGATCAACTCGCATTCGCTGATCCCGGCCGCGACGGCGACGAAGACCACCTCGGTGATCGGCCGGAAGGTGCCGGTGCCCCGCAGGTGCAGGCTGAACGGCGGGTGGGTGGCGGCGACCGCGGCGAGGTGCTCCTCGACGGCCGGCAGGCTCGACCGGGCGATCTCGGTCGGCCCGAGCAGCGTCACGTGTGCCGGAACGTATTCCGCCCGCGGGTCGCCGGCCTCGGCCCGCCGGGCGGTCAGCGTGCTGCCCCACGGCTCCGGAATGTCGATGGCGACCCCGATCTGGGTCGACTCGACCGGGTGCGCCGTCACTCGGGGCGGGCCGGGGCGAGGAAACCCACCCGCTCGTAGGTGGTGCGCAGGGTCACCGAGGCGACCGCGCCGGCCTTGTCCGCCCCGATGGCCAGCATCTTGTCGAGCTGCGCCGGGTCGTCGAGATAGGCCCGGGTGCGTTCCTGGATCGGCCGGACGAACTCCACGACGACCTCGGCGAGGTCCTTCTTCAGGTCGCCGTAGCCCTTGCCGTCGTAGGCGACGACCAGGTCGTCGATGGTGCGGCCGCTGAGTGCGGCGTAGATGGTGAGCAGGTTGGAGATGCCCGGCTTGTGCTCGGCGTCGAAGACGATCTCACGCCCGGTGTCGGTGACCGCCGACCGGATCTTCTTGGCCGACCGGGCCGGGTCGTCGAGCAGCTCGATGATCCCGGCCGGCGACGACGCAGACTTGGACATCTTGGCCGTCGGGTCCTGCAGGTCGGTGATCTTCGCGGTTTCCTTGACGATGTAGGGCGCCGGCACCGTGAAGGCCTTGCCGAACCGGGTGTTGAACCGGTGGGCCAGGTCGCGGGTCAGCTCCAGGTGCTGGCGCTGGTCCTCACCGACCGGGACCGCGTCGGCCTGGTAGAGCAGGATGTCCGCCGCCTGGAGGATCGGATAGGTGAACAGGCCGACGCTGGAACGGTCGGCGCCCTGCTTGGCCGACTTGTCCTTGAACTGGGTCATCCGGCTCGCCTCGCCGAAGCCGGTGATGCAGCTCAGCACCCAGGCCAGCTGCGAGTGCTCGGGGACCTGCGACTGCACGAAGAGCGTGCACCGGTCGGGGTCGAGGCCGGCGGCGAGCAGTTGTGCGGCGGAGACCCGGGTGCGCTGGCGCAGCACCTCCGGGTCGTGGCCGGCCGTGATCGCGTGCAGGTCGACCACGCAGTAGAAGGTGTCGTGGGTCTCCTGCATGGCCACCCAGTTGCGGACCGCCCCCAGGTAATTTCCGAGGTGGAAGGAGTCGGCGGTCGGCTGGATCCCGGACAGTACCCGGGGCCGGGCGGCAACGTCGGACATGCCGTCGATTCTGTCAGCCGCACCCGGCACGTGTGGTGACGCCCCCGCCGATCACGGAAGACGCGGGACGCCGGCCCGCCCACGGCCCCGGTCCGGGCGGGACCGTGGTCCCGGTCATCCCCTCGGTGCCGACCGTTCGGCCGCCGGCACCCCCCGGCTGGCCGGCACGACGGCTGTGGCCGCGGCACCGACCGGCGCCCCGTCCGGTCCCGGCCCGGGAGCGGGCGGCACGGCGGAGATCCCGACCCGGGCCACCCGCCGCCCGTCGAGTTCGAGTACGCGCAACCGCCAGCCCCGCTCACCGTCCGGGGTGTGCGAACCGGTGGGTACGGTCACCTCGTCGCCGGTGGTCGGCAGCCGGCCCAGCGATGCCATCAGATAGCCGCCGACGGTCTCGTACGGCCCCACCGGCAGGGCGAAGCCGGTGCGCTCGGCGAAGTCGGCGAGGTTGAGCCGGCCGTCGACCGACGGCGGGACACCGACCGCCACCGGCTCGGGCGCGCCGTCGTACTCGTCGTGGATCTCGCCGACCAGCTCCTCGATCAGGTCTTCGAGGGTGACGATGCCGGCGGTGCCGCCGTACTCGTCGATGACGACGGCGAGGTGGTGCCGTTCCCGGCGCATCTCGGTCAGCGCGGCGAGCACCCGCTTGCTGCCGGGCAGGCGCTTGACCTCGCGGGTCAGTTCGCCGATGGTGGCGCGCCGGTCACCGTCGGGCCGGATCAGTACGTCGCGCAGGTGCACGAAGCCGACCACGTCGTCTGGGGTGCCGTCGACGACCGGATAGCGGGTGTGGGTCTCGGCGCGCACCAGCCGGGCGGCCTCGGCGAGGGAGAGCCCGGCGTCGAGGAAGACCACCTCGGTGCGGGGCATCATCACCTCGCGGACCAGGCTGGCACCCGCGACCAGCACCTCGTCGATGATGCGCCGTTCGACCGGGTCGAGCACGGTGTTGGCGGCGACCAGGTCGCGCAGCTCGGCCTCGCTGATCCGTTCCCGGCCGGCGGCCGGCCCGGTGCCGAGCAGGACCGTCACCAGCTTGGTGGCCGCGTCCGCGGCACGTACGACGACCCGGGCGAAGCCACGGGCCATCGGACCGGGTTCTCGTGGAGGGCGCCCCGCCGGTCTCGACCGTCGGGGCCCGGTACTGGCGGATTCCCGCATGTCGCACATGGTAGACAGCCGGGCCGGTGGTGGGGTGGAACCTTCGCCTGATGTTCGAATATGTTGACTATTGGGAGACAATGGTGGACAGTAGGCCGGCTGGCCGGCGGACGGCGGCAGCCTGCTCCGGCGCGTAGCCTGACCGGGTCCGCGCCGGTCACCGTCCGCCCCCGAAGACCCGCGCGCCGACCGTGGCGCGACCAGAAGGAGCCCCACCCGTGAAACTGCTCGTCACCGGCGGCGCCGGCTACATCGGCGGAGTCGTCACCCGGCTCCTGCTCGACGCCGGCCACGAGGTCGTCGTCCTCGACGACCTGCGCACCGGGCACCGGGAGGCGCTCGCGCCGGAGGCCACCTTCGTCGAGGCCCGCATCCACGACGCCGCCCGGGTGCTCACCCCCGGCGCCGGCTTCGACGGGGTCCTGCACTTCGCCGCCCTGATCGCCGCCGGCGAGTCGATGGCCCGACCGGAGATCTACTGGGAGAACAACACGATCGGGTCGCTGGCCCTGATCGACGCCGCCCGCGCGGCCGGCGTACGCAGGTTCGTCTTCTCCTCCACCGCCGCCGTCTACGGCAACCCGACCGAGCTGCCGATCACCGAGTCGGCGGTCAAGGCCCCGACCAACACGTACGGCGCGACGAAGCTCGCCGTCGACATGGCCCTGACCTCGGAGGCGCACGCCTACGACCTGGCCGCGGTGTCGCTGCGCTACTTCAACGTGGCCGGTGCCTACCTGCGTCCCGGCCACGCCCTCGGCGAACGGCACGACCCGGAGTCGCACCTGATCCCGATCGCGTTGCAGGTCGCCGCCGGACGCCGGGAGAAGCTGCAGCTCTTCGGCGACGACTACCCGACCGCCGACGGCACCTGCGTACGCGACTACATCCACGTCGAGGACCTGGCCCGCGCCCACCTGCTCGCCCTGGACACCGCCGTACCCGGCGAGCACCGGATCTTCAACCTCGGCAACGGCAACGGCTTCTCCAACCGGGAGGTCGTCGAGGTCGTACGCGAGGTCACCGGCCATCCGGTGCCGGTCGAGATGGCTCCCCGCCGCGAGGGTGACCCGGCCGCGCTGGTCGCGTCGTCGGCGCGGGCCCACGCCGAGCTGGGCTGGGTGCCGGCCAAGCCGACGCTGGCCGAGATGGTCGGCGACGCGTGGACCTTCTACCGCGACCACCTGTTGCCGTGACCGGGCGGAACCTCCTCGCCGCGCGTGCCGCGGCGGCCTTCGAGCGACTGTACGGCGAGGCTCCGGCCGGCCGGTGGGCGGCGCCCGGCCGGGTCAACCTGATCGGCGAGCACACCGACTACAACGACGGGTTCGTCCTGCCGTTCGCGCTGCCGCAGCGCACCGTCGTCGCCGCCACTCCCGTCGACGCACCACTGTGGACGGTGTGGTCGGAGCAGGCCGGCGAACAGATCACGTTCGACGGCACCGACGCCGGCAAGCCGGGCCAGGTCACCGGCTGGGGCGGCTACGTCGCCGGCGTGGTCTGGGCGCTGCTCGACGCCGGGCACCAGGTGCCCGGTGCCCGGCTCACCGTCGTCTCCGACGTGCCGCCGGGGGCGGGCCTGTCGTCGTCGGCCGCGCTGGAGGCGGCCGTCCTCACCGCGCTCGCCGACCTGGGCCGGATCGACCTGCCGGTCGACGACCGCCCGGCGCTCGCCCAGCGGGCCGAGAACGTCTACGCCGGCATGCCGTGCGGAATCATGGACCAGGCCGCGTCGATCCGCTGCCGGGCCGGGCACGCCCTGTTCCTCGACTGCCGCTCCCTGGCCCTCGAACACATCCCGTTCGACGCGGCCGGCGCCGGGCTCGCCGTACTGGTGATCGACAGCCGGGCTCCGCACCGCCACGTGACGGGCGAATACGCGGCCCGCCGGGCCGCCTGCGAGTCGGCGGCGCGGGCACTCGGGGTGCCGGCGCTGCGCGACGTCACCACCGACGGGCTGCCCGTGGCCCTCGCCCGGCTCGACGACGACGTGGTGCGCCGCCGGGTACGGCACGTGGTGACCGAGAACCAGCGGGTGCTGGAGACGGTGGCGCTGCTGCGGGCCGGCGACGTGCCGGCGATCGGGCCGCTGATGACCGCCTCGCACGCCTCGATGCGCGACGACTTCGAGATCACCGTGCCGGAGGTCGACACCGCCGTGGAGGCGGCCCTGTCCGCCGGCGCGTACGGCGCCCGGATGACCGGAGGCGGGTTCGGCGGCTGCGTCCTGGCCCTGGTCGACGCGGACCGGGTCGACGCCGTCGCGGACGCCGTCACCGCCGCGTACGCGGATCGCGGGTTCACGCCGCCGGTCTGGTTCTCCGCCGCACCCAGTGCCGGCGCGGCCGCACTTCCCTGAACATACGGCGGCGGGGCCGGCCCGGACACCGGACCGACCCCGCCGCCGGTCCGTCAGTTGGCCTCGACGATCATCCCGGCGCCGACCGTACGGTTCGTCGTCTCGTCGATGACGATGAAGCCGCCCGTCGTCCGGTTACGCCGGTAGGGGTCGGCCAGCAGCGGCACCGTCGTACGCAGCCGGACCCGCCCGATCTCGTTGAGCGACAGCCCGGCCGGCGACTCGTCGCGGTGCAGCGAGTTGACGTCGAGCCGGTACTGGAGACCACGGACGACCGCCCGGGCCGCCCGGGTGGTGTGCTTGATGGCGTACTTGCCGCCGACCTGCAGCGGACGGGTCTCGTCCATCCAGCAGATCATCGCCTCGACGTCCTGGGCGACCGCCGGGGCGTTGTTGGGCCGGCAGATCATGTCGCCACGCGAGATGTCGATCTCGTCGGTCAGCCGTACGGTCACCGACATCGGCGGGAACGCCTCCTCGACCGGGCCGTCGGCGGTCTCGATCGCGGCGATCCGGCTGGTGAAGCCGGACGGCAGCACCATCACCTCGTCACCGGGCTTCAGTACGCCGGACGCGACCTGGCCGGCGTAGCCCCGGTAGTCGGTCACCGTGTTGGACTGCGGCCGGATGACGTACTGCACCGGGAACCGGACGTCGACCAGGTTGCGGTCGGAGGCGATGTGCACGTGCTCCAGGTGGTGCAGCAGCGAAGGGCCCTCGTACCAGGGGGTGTTCTCCGACCGGCTGACGATGTTGTCGCCCTTGAGCGCCGAGATCGGGATGACCGTCAGGTCGGGTACGTCGAGCTTCGCCGCGAACGCGGTGAACTCGTCGGCGATCTTCTCGAAGACCTCCTGCGACCAGTCGACCAGGTCCATCTTGTTGACGCACAGGACCAGGTGCGGCACCCGCAGCAGCGAGCAGAGGAACGCGTGCCGGCGGGACTGCTCGACCAGCCCCTTGCGGGCGTCGACCAGGATCAGCGCCAGGTCGGCGGTCGACGCCCCGGTGACCATGTTGCGGGTGTACTGGATGTGCCCCGGGGTGTCGGCGATGATGAACTTGCGCCGCGGGGTGGCGAAGTAGCGGTAGGCGACGTCGATCGTGATGCCCTGCTCGCGTTCGGCGCGCAGGCCGTCGGTGAGCAGCGCCAGGTTGGTGTACTCGTCACCGCGGGCGGCACTGACCGCCTCGACCGCCTCCAACTGGTCGGTGAAGAGCGACTTGGTGTCGTAGAGCAGCCGGCCGATCAGGGTCGACTTGCCGTCGTCGACGCTGCCCGCGGTGGCGAACCGCAGCAGGTCCATGGGACGTCCCTCGGCGGTGCCCGTCAGCACCTCCGTCGTCGGAGCCGTCATCAGAAGTAGCCCTCCCGCTTGCGGTCTTCCATGGCGGCCTCGCTGACCCGGTCGTCACCGCGGGTCGCCCCGCGTTCGGTGATCCGGGTGGCGGCGACCTCGTCGATGACGAGTTCGACGGTGTCGGCGTCGGAGCGGACGGCGGCGGTGCAGGACGCGTCGCCGACGGTGCGGTAGCGGACCCGGGCGGTGAATGGCGTCTCGCCGCCACGCGGCCGGATGAACTCGTTGACGGCGTAGAGCATGCCGTCGCGCTCGATCACCTCACGGTCGTGCGCGTAGTAGATCGACGGCAGCGGGATCCGCTCCCGCGCGATGTAGTGCCAGATGTCCAGCTCGGTCCAGTTGGACAGCGGGAAGATCCGGATCGACTCGCCCGGGTGGTGCCGCCCGTTGTAGAGGCTCCACAGTTCGGGGCGCTGGTTCTTGGGGTCCCACTGGCCGAAGTCGTCGCGGAAACTGAACACCCGCTCCTTGGCCCGGGCCTTCTCCTCGTCGCGCCGGGCGCCGCCGAAGAGCGCGTCGAACCGGTATTTCTCGATCGCCGCGAGCAGGACCGGGGTCTGGATCCGGTTGCGCATCCCGTCGGCGGACTCGCGGACCAGGCCGGCGTCGATCGCCTCCTGGACGCTGGCCACCACCAGCTGCAGGCTGAGGTCGGCGACCCGGCGGTCGCGGTAGTCGAGCACCTCGGGGAAGTTGTGCCCGGTGTCGACGTGCATCACCGGGAACGGGATCCGGGCCGGGGCGAACGCCTTCTCGGCCAGCTTGAGCATGACGATCGAGTCCTTGCCCCCGGAGAAGAGCAGCACCGGCCGCTCCAGCTCGGCGACCACCTCGCGCATCACGAAGATGCTCTCGGCCTCGAGCGCGTCCAGGTGCGACACCCGGTAGGCGGCGGTGGCGCTCATGCCGGCACCGTCCCGGTGCCCGCCGGGCCGCCCGCCCGCGACAGGGCCGTCCCTCCCGACGGGGCCGTCCCTCCCGACGGGGCCGTCCCTCCCGACGGGGCCGTCCCTCCCGACGGGGCCGTCCCTCCCGACGGGGCCGTCCCTCCCGACGGGGCCGTCCCTCCCGACGGGGCCGTCCCTCCCGACGGGGCCGTCCCTCCCGACGGGGCCGTCCCTCCCGACGGGGCCGTCCCTCCCGACGGGGCCGTCCCTCCCGACGGGGCCGTCCTTAGCGACAGGGCCGTCCTCGACGACGGTTCGTCGACCATGGATTCCCAACCTTCCCGATCGGCCAAGGCCACTAGGGCATAGACAGCCATCATACTCCGATATGCCGTTGCAGCGCCGCAAGCAGCCTTGGTGCAAGATCCTTGCGGCATACCACGAGGTCGGGCAGCTTGGGATCAGGCTCGTTGTATTTCAGCGCAGATCCGTCGACTCGGGAAGCGTGCAGGCCGGTGGCCGTCGCCACAGCCACCGGGGCGGCCGAATCCCACTCGTACTGGCCGCCCGCGTGCACGTACGCGTCGGCCTCGCCGCTGATCACCGCGGCGATCTTCGCGCCGGCCGATCCCATCGGCACCAGCACCGCGCCGACATCCTCGACCAGGCCGGTGAGGAACGCCGGCGGCCGGCTACGGCTCGCCGCCAGCCGGACCGGCATGACACCCCCGGCACCGGCCGTCCCCACGGTCATCGGCGGGTAGGCCGGCGGCTGGTCCGTACCCAGCACCCGGTGCTGCGCCGGCAGGGCCACGGCGCCGGCGACCAACTGGTGGGAGGCGGAACCCTGCCGAGACCACAGCGCCACGTGCACCGCCCAGTCCGACCGGCCCTCCTCGGAGAACTCCCGGGTCCCGTCGAGCGGGTCGATGATCCACACCCGCTCCGCGGACAGCCGCGCGGGCGGTGCGCCGCCGTCCGGCGCCGGGTCGCCACCCGCGCCGGCACCGGCCACCCAGGCCCGCCGCGACCCGTCGTCCTCCTCCGACAGCACCGCGTCGGCCGGCCGCCAGCGGGCCAGCTCCGTACGCAGCAGGTCGTGCGCGACCTTGTCGCCCGCCGCCTTCAGCGCCGCCGGATCGTCGTGCCCGACCTCGGCCCGGACGTCGAGCAGGGCCTGCCCGGCCCGCTCGGCGAGCCACCTCGCGAACGCCCCGTCGATCACGGGAGGAGTAGCCATTATCAGACCTCCATCCGCAGCGGCCGAACCACGCAGACCCGTGGATCCGACATCAGTACGCTCCGGAAGTTCGGGCGACGGCGGTGACCGTACGCATCAGAATCACGATGTCGAGGGACAACGACCAGTTCTCGACGTACCGCAGATCCAACCGGATCGCCTCCTCCCAGGACAGGTCCGATCGGCCGGAAACCTGCCACAGACCGGTCATTCCGGGCTTGACCGCCAACCGCCGCCGGACGTCGTCCGGATACGCCGCCACCTCCTGCGGCAACGGCGGACGCGGGCCGACCAGCGACATCTGCCCCCGAAGCACGTTCAGCAACTGCGGCAGCTCGTCCAGGGACAGCCGGCGCAACCACCGGCCGACCGGCGTGACCCGCGGATCGTCACGGATCTTGAAGAGCACCCCGTCGTGCTCGTTGAGATGCGCCAACTCCGCCAGCCGCGCCTCGGCGTCGAGATACATGCTGCGGAACTTGTACATCAGGAACGGACTGCCGTCGCGGCCAGTTCGCACCTGACGGAACAATACCGGGCCGGGTGAGTCACGCCGGATGGCGACCGCCACCGCGAGCAGCACCGGGGCCAGCAGCACCAGCAGAAACGCCGCACCGACCCGGTCCACGACCTCCTTGACCACCCGGGCGCCCCCCTCCAGCCGGGGATGCTCGACGTGCAGCATCGGCAGCCCGTCCACCGGCCGGATCGTCGTACGCGCACCCGCGACGTCGATCAAGGCGCTCGCCACGATCAGGTCCACCTCGTCGCGCTCCAGCCGCCACGCCAACCGGCGCAGCGCCTGCCCGTCCAGTTCCGGGCAGGACAGCACGACCACGGTGTCCGCCGCCGACGCCCGCACCGCCTCGGCCACGTCGTCGAACGTGCCCAGGACCGGCAGGTCCACGTCGCCGGCCCGGCTCGGCGGCAGGCAGGCCCCCACCACCTCCATGCCGTGATACCGCTCCCGGCGCAACTGCCGGGTGACGTGCAGGATCGCCAACTCGTGCCCAACCACGACCACCCGGCGCAGGCACTCGCCCCGCTCGCGGGCCCGGTGCAGGCGCTTGCGCAGCGCGAACCGTACGACCACCGCCGCGAACGCCGCCGCCGGCAACGCCACCAGCACGTACGACCGGGCCGTCGGGATGTCGAACGCGTACGACACGATCGCCGCCCCGGCCGTCAGCCCCAGCCCCGCCCGGATCACCCGCTGGTACTCGTCGGTCCCGACGAAGAGGAACCTGCTCTCGTACGCCCGCGCCAGCGCCAGCACCGCCACCAGCGCCACCGGCAACAGCACCGAGAACAACAGATAGACGCGGTCCTCGACACTGGTCACCCGCCCGAAGCGCAGCACGAACGCCAGCGCCCCGGCCGCCAGCCCCACGCCGAGATCGGCGAGCAGCAGCGTCGACCGGTACCGGGACTCCCAGCCGGCCCGGCGCGGCACCGCGGCATGACGCCCCGGCACCCGGCGCGACCAGAACGGCGGCCGCGTCGCGTGCCGCGCCGGACGGGCACCGCCGGCCGACTCGCGGGCCCGGCGCGCCCGCCGTCCCGCGCCCGGATCGTCGAGAAGATGCGGGTCGTCGAGAAGACCGAACCGGTCGTCGAGATCGAGGCCCGACCGGTCCACCGGATCGAACGCCTGCTCGATGTCGCGAACCAGCTCCGGATCGGCCCGGGCGACCGTCAGCGGGCGACCGGCGCCACCGGCCGGCGCCGGACTGGTCGGCACCACCGAGAAATCGAAGAACGGCAGCACGATCGTGTCGTCCTGCCGCCCTGGCGGGGCCCCCGCGGTCGGATCGAAGTCACTCAACCACCACCGCTGCACCCTGCCTCCCGAAAACCCGCAACCACGAACAGACCACCACAACGGGTACGTCTGCCGTGACCAACGCGTAAACGGGACGGGCGACACGGCGTCGCCGGACCGCCGCTACGAAGCGTGGTAGGTGTTCTGGGCCCACTCCAGCCCGCGGGTCACCACCGCCTCCACCACGTCGGCGGCCCGGTCGACCAGGAACTCCAACTCCTTACGCTCCACGGTCGAAAAGTCGGACAACACATAGTCGGCCGGATCCTGCCGGCCCGGCGGGCGGCCGACACCGAACCGCACCCGCAGGTAGTCCTTCGTCCCGAGCGACTTCGACATCGAGCGCAGCCCGTTGTGCCCGCCCTCGCCGCCACCGGACTTCGCCCGCAACTGCCCGTAGGCGATGTCCAGTTCGTCGTGAACCGCGACGACCTGCCCCGGCGGCACCTTGTAGAACTGCGCCAGAGCCGCCACCGGCCCGCCGGACAGGTTCATGTACGTCAACGGCTTCGCGATCACCAGCTTGGGCCCGCCGAACCCCAGCCGCCCTTCGGCCACGTCCGCCACCGCCCGCCGGTGCCGGCCGAACTTCGCCCCGACCCGGCCCGCCAGCAGATCGGCGACCATGAAGCCGACATTGTGCCGGTTGCCGGCGTACTCCCGGCCCGGATTGCCGAGCCCGACCACCAACCACGGGTGAGCAACGTCCGACATGCTCGTCCTTCTCCTCGCCGACTTCCCCGGAATCCTCGCCGACAACCCGGAAACGGACCAGGCGTCCCCGAACGGATCGGGGACGCCTGGTTGAAGTGCTTTCGATCAGGCTTCGGCCGTGGCCTCGGCCTCGGCGGCCTCGCCCGTCTCCTCCGCCGCGTCCTCGGTGACCTCGGCGGTCTCCTCGGCGACCGGCTCGCCACCCTCGGCCTCGAGCTGCTCGGCGGTCGGCGCCACCGTCACCGCGGCCACCACCAGCTCCGGGTCGACGGTCAGCTCGACACCGGCCGGCAGCTTCACGTCGGCGGCGGTGACCTGCGAACCGGCCGCCAGGCCCTCGATCGAGGCCTCCAGGTGGTCGGGCAGCTTGGTCGCGTCGGCGTTGACCGACAGCGTCGAGTGCTCGTGCACGATCAGCGTGTCGCGGGCCGCCTCGCCGATCAGCTGCACCGGTACGTCGACGGTGATCTTCTCGCCGCGGCGTACGAGCAGCAGGTCGACGTGCTCGAACGTGTCACGGATCGGGTCACGCTGAATCGCCTTCGACACCGCGAGCACCTGGGTGCCGTCGGTGACGTCGATCGCGAAGAGCGCGTTGGCACCGTTGTGCCGGATCGCGGCGGCGAACTCCCGCGCCGGCAGCGCGATGTGGCGGGGCTTCTCGCCGTGGCCGTAAAGCACGGCCGGAACCTTGCCAGCCCGGCGGGTACGACGGGCACCACCCTTGCCGAACTCGGTACGGGGCTCGGCGCTGATCTTTACCTCGGACACGGGGAAACTCCTGATGCTATGGCTGCGGCGGGACGTCGGCTGGCGGTGCCGGGCGGGGGGCTCGCTGGGGCTCCTCGAAAGAGGCGCACTGCCCGGAGCACCGTGTCGATGACGGTGCCCCCATGCGGCTGTGCCTTCCCGGCACCGCGCTCTTCGCACGGTGTCGACACCGCACCTTCCGGCACTGTGTCACATCGTGCCGTCAAGCGCTGGTTCGGTCAGCAGCGGCCCGCAGGGCACCCTCGCCATGGCAACCGCATAAGTCTACCCGAGCCACCGACCGGCCCTGACGCCGTACCCTGCCAATCGGCTCTGATCCCCCGGACGAGGGCGTCCCCCGCGCCGGTAACCGGCGCGGGGGACGCCTCAAGTCAGCTCAGCCCACCGAAAAGGGTGGTCACCGAACCGTCGTCGAAGACCTCCCGGATCGCCCGCGCCAGCAGCGGCGCGATCGACAACACGGTGATCTTGTCGAGCCGCTTCTCGGGCGGCAGCGGCAGCGTGTTGGTCACCACCACCTCGCTGATCCGGCTGTTCTTCAACCGCTCCGTCGCCGGATCGGACAGCAGCGCGTGCGTCGACGCCACCACGATGTCGGCCGCACCGGCGTCGTAGAGGATCTCCGAAGCCTTGGTGATCGTGCCGCCGGTGTCGATCATGTCGTCGACGATCAGGCAGACCCGACCCTCGACCTCACCCACCACCCGGTTGGCGACCACCTGGTTGGGCTTCGACGGGTCACGCGTCTTGTGGATGAACGCCAGCGGGCAACCACCCAACCGGTCCGTCCAGCGCTCCGCCACCCGCACCCGGCCGGAGTCCGGCGCGACGACCGTCATCGGCCGGCCGGCGAACTTCGACTCGACGTAGGCGGCCAGCGTGTCCATCGCGAACAGGTGGTCGACCGGGCCGTCGAAGAAACCCTGGATCTGCGCGGTGTGCAGGTCCACCGTCAGGATCCGGTTGGCTCCCGCCGTCTTCAGCAGGTCGGCGACCAGCCGGGCCGAGATCGGCTCCCGGCCGCGGTGCTTCTTGTCCTGCCGCGCATACGGATAGAACGGCAGGACCACGGTGATCCGCTTGGCCGAGCCGCGCTTCAGCGCGTCGACCATGATCAGCGTCTCCATGACCCACTTGTTGACACCGTGCGTCACGGACTGGACGACGAAGGCGTCCGAGCCACGCACCGACTCCCGGTATCGAACAAAGATCTCACCGTTGGCGAACTCGTAGGAATCGCTCGGCGTCGGTGCCACGCCCAGCACCTGGCCGATCTCCTCGGCAAGGTCGGGAAACCCCCGACCGGAGAAGAGCATCAGGCTCTTGCGGTTTTCGGCGACGATGCTGCCCATCGGCTCGTCTGCTCCCGTACGTTCGGTGGTGCCGGTGGCTCCGGGACTATTCGAGTGCAGTATCACCCGAGGTCGAATCCCGTTCACTTGCGTCGGCCATGACGTGCAATCCCTCACCCTCGACACCGGCCCCCGGCCCCGTCCCGGCAGCCCGCGCCGCGGCCTCCGCCGCCGCCGTACCCGGCCGGCGCCGCTCGACCCAGCCGGGGATGTTGCGCTGCTCACCACGCGCCACGCCCAGCGCACCCGGCGGCACGTCGTTGATGATCACCGAACCGGCCGCCGTATAGGCACCGTCACCGACCGTCACCGGCGCCACGAACATGTTGTCGGCACCGGTACGCGCGTGACTACCGATCGTCGTATGGTGCTTGGCCACCCCGTCGTAGTTGACGAACACCGTCGCCGCACCGATGTTGCTCTGCTCGCCGATCGTCGCGTCACCGACGTACGACAGGTGCGGCACCTTCGACCCCTCGCCCACCGCGGCGTTCTTGGTCTCGACGAACGTACCGACCTTCGCCTTACGCGCCAGCCGCGACTTCGGCCGCAGATAGGCGTACGGGCCGACGCTCGCCTGCGGCCCGATCTCGGCCTGCACCGCGTGCGCCCGCAGCACCGTGGCGCCCCCGCCCACCGTCGTGTCGATCAGCGTCACGTCCGGACCGACGATGGCCCCCTCGCCGACGACGCTGCTCCCCCGCAGCTGGGTGTTCTGGTCCAGCACGGCATCCCGCTCCAGCCGCACCGTCACGTCGACCCAGGTCGTCTCCGGGTCGAGGATGCTCACCCCGGCCCGCATCCAGCCGGCGTTGACCCGGTCGCGCAGCAGCCGGCGCAGGGCGGCCAACTCGACCCGGTCGTTGCAACCGAGCGTCTCCGTCGCGTCGGCGGCCACGTGCACCGCGACCGCCTCACCCGCCGCCGACAGCAGCCCGAAGACGTCGGTCAGGTATTCCTCACCCTGGTCGTTGTCGGTCGACAGCTTGCCGAGCGCCCCGCGCAGCAGCCGGGCGTCGAAGGCGTAGATGCCGGCGTTGATCTCACGGATCGCCCGCTGCTCCGCGGTTGCGTCGCGCTCCTCCACGATCTGCTCCAGGCCACCCCGGGCGTCCCGGACGATCCGGCCCAGCCCGGTCGGGTCGGTGACCTCGGCGGCAAGCACCGTGGCGGCGGCACCAGCGGTCTCGTGCGCCTCGACCAGCGCGGTGACCGTCTCCGGCCGCAGCAACGGCACGTCGCCGTTGAGCACCACGACGGTGCCCTCGGCGTCGGAGATCGCCTCGACCGCGATACGTACGGCGTGACCGGTGCCGCGCTGCTCGGCCTGCAGCACCGGAACCGCGTCCGGGGCGATCTCGCCGAGATGCGCCGCGACCTGGTCCGCGCCGTGGCCGACCACGACCAGGGTGCGATCCGCGGCAGCCGGCGCGGCCGCCGCCAGGACGTGACCGACCAGGGTACGACCCAACAGCGGGTGCAGGACCTTGGGCAGTGCTGACTTCATCCGCTTGCCCTCACCGGCGGCAAGGACGACGACGGTGCGGGTACGGGACTGAGGCACGAGAAAGGCTCCCGTCGGGGCGACTGGTTGTCTGCGGCCCCATGCTAGCCATGACCGGGCTGACGCCGTCCGGTTACACCGGAGTAGAAACCCGCCCAACGGGCTGAGCTCGGCCGCCAGGGTTCGAACCTGAAATACGGGTACCAAAGACCCGGGTGTTGCCAGTTACACCACGGCCGAAAGAGACGGTGTCAGCCTACTGCCTCGCCCACCACCGGCCGCAACCTTAACCGTGCCGGCCGACCGCCGCATCGACAATTCCCTCGATCGTCCAGTACAGCTCGCGGCTGCGTGGCACCTCCACGACAAGGCATCCGTGGTAGTCGTCGCCGGTGTTGTGGCGGGTGGTCGTCGGGCGGTGGCGTTTCAGGGTGGCCCGCCGGAACCGGTGGGCCGGCAACTGGAGGACCTCGACCCACCACGCCGCGGCCGCGGCCACGTCGGCGGACTCGTGGATGCTGACCCGATAGTGCGGCACGTCCCGTTCTATCCCGCACACCGCCAGAAACCGTAGGAACAGCTCCACCAGACGCGGGTCGCTGTTGGTCAGGGTGACCCGCTCGTCACGGCGCCACGGCTTCGACTTGCGTCCTTCGGACCAGTAGATGACGGCGCCGGCCAGCATCAGGTCGCGGTCGCCGACGACGCCGATCCGGGCGCGGACGGCGTCATGGGCCACGGCCCGCCGCCGTTCCCGTTCGTCGTGATGTCCCGCCCAGCGGGCATCCGTCATCACCTTCGCGTGTGCCCGGCGATGTTCGGCCCGACGCTCCGGGTCGACCGGGATGTGCCGCACCCATCCGTAGACGGTGGACCTGGCGACCTGCAACTCGTCGGCGATCTTCGGCACCGACCGGCCGGCGGCCCGCATCGCCAGTGCTCTGGTCCTTCGCTCGGCCGGTTGGGCCTCGGTGGCCAGGGGATCCGTCATGCCCTCGACACTCGCACAGACGTACGGATTCGAGCGAGGGTTCCACGTACGCAGGACGGTCGATGAATAGCTACGGCACCGTAAGTTACGGTAACGTAGGCGTAAGTTATTGATCTCCCCGCACGCATCGAGGTGCCATGACCACCGCAGTCCAGCCACCACCGCCCCGGACCGCCAACGCCCCCAAGCCGCTCACCGAGGGCAAGGAGCCGCTCGGCATCCTGATCGCCCTCTGGTCCTTCGTGATCATCCCGTTCCTCGCCCTGATCGCCGCCGTACCCGTGGCCTGGGGTGGCTGGCTGAGCTGGACGGACGTGGCGATCGGCCTGGTCTGGTATCTCGTCGCGGGCCTCGGTATCACGGTCGGCTTCCACCGCTACCTCACCCACGGATCGTTCAAGGCCAAGCGGTGGCTGCGGATCACCCTGGCGGTCGCCGGCTCGCTCGCCGTCGAGGGCAACGTCACGCAGTGGGTCGCCGACCACCGGCGCCACCACGCGTTCTCCGACGTCGAGGGCGACCCGCACTCGCCGTGGCGGTTCGGCACCAGCGTCTGGGGGCTGACCAAGGGCCTCTTCCACGCCCACGTGGGCTGGCTCTTCCACCGCGAACTGTCCAACCGGGCCCGGTTCGCCCCCGACCTGCTGGCCGACAAGGACATCCGGCGCGTCGACCGCCTCTTCCCGGTTCTCGTGATCATCTCGGCGCTGGCTCCGGCACTGATCGGCGGCCTGGTCACCTGGTCGTGGCAGGGCGCGCTGACCGCGTTCTTCTGGGCCGGTCTGGTCCGCATCGCCCTGTTGCACCACGTCACCTGGTCGATCAACTCGGTGTGCCATGTCTACGGCGAGCGCCCGTTCGAGGTGCGGCAGGGGGACCGCGCCTCGAACTTCTGGCCGCTGGCGATCGTGTCGTTCGGGGAGAGCTGGCACAACCTGCACCACGCCGATCCCACCAGTGCCCGGCACGGCGTGCTGCGCGGGCAGGTCGACATCTCGGCCCGGGTGATCTGGCTGTTCGAGAAGCTGGGCGCCGCGTCGGACGTACGGTGGCCGAAGCAGGAGCGGATCGCCGCGAAGCTGGTCAAATCAACCACACCGCAGTGAGCAGCGCGGTCCCGGACATCCCGCCCATGTCCAACGCCTGGCAGGATGGCCCCCGTGACCGAGCGAAGCGAGGGAACCATCAGGCTCAGTGATCCACGGTGGCGCCGAGCGCAGCGAGGTGACGCCGTGACCGAGCGGAGCGAGGGAACCATCAGGCTCAGTGATCACCACGGTGGCGCCGAGCGCAGCGAGGGGACACCGTGACCGAGCGGAGCGAGAGTCCGGCTGTCACAGGCGGTGGACGTGCCCGGCCGGCTGCCTCGGCGGCCAAGAGCGGTTCCCGGGTACGGATGTCGGCCGCCCAGCGGCGCGAGCAGTTGATCGCGACCGGCCGGCAGTTGTTCGCCGAGCGCGGCTTCGACGCGACGTCGATCGAGGAGGTCGCGGCCCGGGCCAAGGTTTCGAAGCCCGTCGTGTACGAGCACTTCGGCGGCAAGGAGGGCCTCTACGCGGTGGTGGTGGACCGGGAGGTGCGGGCGCTGCTCGACCGGATCACGACCGCGTTGACCGCCGGGCATCCGCGCGAACTGCTGGAGCAGGCGGCGCTGGCGCTCCTCGACTACATCGAGAACGAGACCCACGGCTTCCAGGTGCTGGTCCGCGAGTCGCCCGTGTTGTCGGCGACGGGCAATTTCAGCAGTGTCATGAACGACGTGGCGCACCAGGTCGAGCACATTCTGGGTGCCGAGTTCAAGAGCCGGGGGTACGACCCGAAGCTGGCGGAGCTCTACTCGCAGGCGCTGGTGGGCATGGTGGCGTTGACCGGCCGCTGGTGGCTGGAGGTGCGCAAGCCGCGTAAGGAGACGGTGGCGGCCCATCTGGTCAATCTCGCCTGGAACGGCCTGTCGCACCTGGAGGCCAAGCCCACCCTGCTCACCCGCTGAGCACGGTCACGGGGCGGTCGGTCAACTTCGGGAGGACGGCTGGCGGCGGTACATCTCTTCGGCGTGGGCGTCTTCGGGTGAGCCGACCTTGTCGTAGAGGCCGGTCGCGAGAAATATCAGCCCGAAGATCATCGACACGATCACGGTCGACATCGAGAAGTTGAGGAAGTTCAGGTCGGTCTGCATCACGGCCATCATGCCGATGGCGGCGGCCATGAACAGGATGCCGATACCGAGGTTGAGGTAGTGGGAGAAGTTCCTGCCGAGGACCGAGCCGATCAGGATGACCAGTCCGAAGACGACCGACATGATGGCGAAGGCCAGGTTGGTGCGTAGGCCGAGCACCCAGACGGGGCCGCGTTCGAAGAGCGGGTCGCCCCAGGTGCGGACGGTGCCGACGATGCCGAAGAAGAGGACGTACGCGCCGACGAGGCCGGCGATTGTCCGGTAGAGCGGCCGCAGCGGGTGGTTGACGGGTATGTGCGCCATCGCGTCTTCTCCTGCCGTACCTTCGTGGGGGCTCGGCCTGATTCTCACCCGGGACGCGCACGGGCGTCCGCCGAACGGCGGACGCCCGTGGTGGCTACGGCGGGAGGGGTGACTAGAGGATGAGGCGGGCGTCCTGCCAGGCGCGGTGCTCGTCGTCGGTGCCGACCTTGCCGTACATGCCGGCCATCAGCAGGACGATGCCGATGATCATGGTGACGACGACGGTGGCCACGGTGAAGTTGAAGATGTTGGCGTCGGTGCGCAGCACGGCGAGTTCGCCGAGGCCGAGTGCCATGAAGAGGTAGCCGAGCCACTTGTTGACGGCGGCGTCGATGTTGCGGCCGAGTCCGGTGGCCACCAGGATGATCACCCCGAGTACGGCGGAGACGACCGAGAAGCCGAGGTTGGTGCCCTGGCCGAGCACGGCGCTGCCGTCCTGCGCGAAGAACTCCCCGCTGCCGGTCTCGATGAAGCCGAGCACGCCGAAGACGATCAGGTAGAGGCCGATCAGCGCGCCGATGGCCCGGTAGATCGGCCGCGCGGGATGGTTGACGGGGTTGTGCGCCATGTCTGAAGTCTCCAACGCCGTTTCCAGTGGTGGTCGCCGACGATTCTCGCGCACAGCCCCGGCGTGACGGCGGACACCCCTGGTGGTCAGGTGTCGGGGAGCTGTTCGGCGAGGGCGAGCCAGGCTTCCTCGACGGCTTCGCGGTCGGCGGTGACGGTCCGCAGTTGGGCGTCGAGTTCGGCGACCTTGGCGTAGTCGGTGGCGTTGGCGGCGAGCTGCTCGTGCAGTCCGGCCGCCTTCTGTTCGAGCTTGGCGACCTGGCGTTCGAGCCGGGTGAGTTCCTTGCGGGCGGTGCGGACCTCGGCCGCGCTGAGTCCCGGCGCACCGGCGTCGGGCGTTCCGCCGCCGGCCGGGCGGCCGGCACCGTCCCCGGCACGCCCACCGGACGTACCAGCTGTCCGCGCGGCGGGGCCGGTGACCCGGGCCAGGTATTCGTCGATGCCGCCGGGCAGGTGGACCAGCCGGCCGTCGCCGAACATCCCGTACGCGACGTCGGTGACCCGTTCGATCAGGTAGCGGTCGTGGCTGGCGACGACGACGGTGCCGGGCCAGGAGTCGAGGAGGTCCTCTAGCGCGGCGAGGGTGTCGGTGTCGAGGTCGTTGGTCGGCTCGTCGAAGAGCAGCACGTTGGGTTCGGCGGCGAGCAGACGCAGGATCTGGAGGCGGCGCCGTTCGCCGCCGGAGAGGTCGCCGACCGGGGTCCAGAGCCTCCGGTCGTCGAAGCCGAACATCTCGGCGAGTTGGGAGGCGGCGAGTTCCCGGTCGCCGAGGGTGACCCGGCGGGCGACCTCCTCGACGGCTTCGAGGACCCGGAGTTCGCGGGGCAGTTCGGCGAGTTCCTGGGAGAGGAACGCGGGCCGGACGGTGGAGCCGGTGACGATGCGTCCCTTGTCAGGTTCGCGTACGCCGGCGAGCAGCCGGAGCAGGGTGGTCTTGCCGGCCCCGTTCGCGCCGAGCAGGGCGATCCGGTCGCCGGGGCCGACCTGCCAGGTGAGGTCGTCGAGGATGAGTTTGGGGCCGGCGAGCAGGGTGACGTCGGTGAGGTCGTAGACCTGCTTGCCGAGGCGGGCGGTGGCCAGCCGTTGCAGGGTGACGGTGTCGCGGGGTTCCGGCACGTCGGCGATGAGCGCGTTGGCGGCCTCGATCCGGAAGCGCGGCTTGGACGTACGGGCCGGCGGGCCGCGCCGCAGCCAGGCGATCTCCTTGCGGAGCAGGTTCTGCCGGCGGGCCTCGGTCGCGGCGGCGACCCGTTCGCGTTCGGCGCGGGCCAGCGTCCAGGCGGCGAATCCGCCTTCGTAGACGCGTACGGCGCGGTCGGCGACCTCCCAGGTGGTGGTGCAGACGGCGTCGAGGAACCAGCGGTCGTGGGTGACGACGACGAGGGCGCCGCGCCGGCCGGTGAGGTGGCGGGCGAGCCAGTCGACGCCGGCGACGTCGAGGTGGTTGGTGGGCTCGTCGAGGATCAGCAGGTCGGCGGTGCGGACCAGGAGGGCGGCCAGTGCCACCCGGCGCCGTTCGCCGCCGGACATCGGTCCGACGGGCTGGTCGAGGCCGAGGTGGGGCATGCCGAGGCCGTCGAGGATCGACCGTACGCCGGCGTCGCCGGCCCATTCGTGTTCGGCGCCGAAGCCCTCGGGCAGCCAGGCGGTGCCGATGACGACGTCGCGGACGGTGGCTTCGGGGGCCAGGTCGAGGGTCTGCGGCAGCCAGGCGACCCGCAGGTCGCGGCGGTGGGTCACCCGGCCGGCATCCGGTTCCTCGATCTTGGTCAGCATCCGGAGCAGGGTGGACTTGCCGGCGCCGTTGAGGCCGACGACGCCGATCCGGTCGCTGTCGTCGAGGCCGAGGGAGACGTCGGTGAGGAGCTGGCCGGCCGCGCCGTAGCCCTTGGACACCCGGTCCAGGTTGACGATGTTGGCCAAGGCTCCACCTCTGCTGGCTGTGCGCATGTGTGCGGTCGTCCGCGGGTGCGGGCGACCGCCAGAACTAATGTGCGACCGCGGGTTTTGCGGGCGACCGCCAAGACTAGCTGCGACCGCGGGTTGTGCGGGCGACCGCCGGGACTAACTGCGACCGCGGGTTGTGCGGGCGACCGCCGGGACTAACTGCGACCGCGGGTTTGTGCGGGCGACCGCCGGGACTAACTGCGACCGCGGGTTTGTGCGGGCGACCGCCGGGACTAACTGCGACCGCGGGTTTGTGCGGGCGACCGCCAAGACTAACGCGGGCGGTCAGACGATCCGGGCGCCGGCGACGGGTCCGTGGGCGGTGCGGGCTTCCCGGCAGACGCCGCTGGCCGCCAGTTCGTCGGCGATGCGGCGGGCGTCGGCGGCGTCGGCGGCCAGGAACACGCAGGTCGGGCCGGAGCCGGAGACGAGGCCGGCGAGGGCGCCGGCGGCCCGGCCGGCGTCGAGTACGTCGGCGAGGGCCGGGCGCAGCGACACGGCCGCGGGTTGGAGGTCGTTGCCGAGGGCGGCGCCGAGCACGGCCGGGTCGCGTTGGCGCAGCGCGGCGAGGAGGGCGTCGGCGCTGCCGAGGGCGGGGGGTGCGGTGCCCGTGTCGCGCAGCCGGTCGATCTCGTGGTAGACCGCCGGGGTGGACAGGCCGCCGTCGGCGATGGCGACGACCCAGTGCCAGGTGCTGGGGCGGGCGAGGACGGGGCTGACCGTCTCCCCGTGGCCGGTGCCGAGCGCGGTTCCGCCGTGGACGAGGAACGGTATGTCGGAGCCGAGTCCGGCGCCGATGTCGGCGAGTTCGTCGCGGCTGAGGCCGGTGCCCCACAGCGTGTCGCAGGCGAGCAGGGTGGCGGCGGCGTCGGCGCTGCCGCCGGCGAGGCCGCCGGCGAGCGGGATCTGCTTGCGCAGGTGGAGGCGGGCGTGGGCGGGCATCCCCGCGTGGGCGGCCAGGGCGCGGGCGGCCCGGATGATCAGGTTGGTCTCGTCGAGGGCGAGTTCACCGGCGCCCTCGCCCTCCATGGTGAGGATGAGGGTATCGCCGTGGCGGGCGGTCAGCTCGTCGTGGATCGAGATCGCGTGGTAGACGGTGTTGAGTTCGTGGTAGCCGTCGGGGCGCAGTGGTCCGACCCCGAGATGCAGGTTGATCTTGGCGGGCACGCGTACCCGGACCGGTCCGGTCGCCCCCCGGCGTGGCTGGTCGCCGTCGCCACCCGGTCCCCACGCCTCGGTCACCGGACGCGACCAGCGGCGAGGCGGCGGGGGGCGGGGGGCCTGATCGGCTCGGCCCGCCCGGTCGTTGATCTCCTGTCCGGCACGGGCGACAGCCTACTCGGCGGCCGCCGTACCGCCGGGAGCCGCCGCGGCGATCGCCGCGAACTGCTCGACGGTCAGCGACTCACCGCGCGCGCCGGGGTCCACCCCGGCGCGGGTCAGCGCGCCCGTGGCCCGGTCCGGGCCGCCGGCCCAGCCGGCGAGCGCCCCGCGCAGCATCTTGCGCCGCTGCGCGAACGCCGCGTCGACGACGGTGAAGACCACCTCCCGGGGTACGTCGGCCCGGGGCGGCTCGCGCCGGGTGAACGCGACCAGTCCGGAGTCGACGTTCGGCACCGGCCAGAAGACGTTGGGCGGCACCCGGCCGGCATTCTTCGCGCTGGCGTACCAGGACAGCTTGACCGACGGGATGCCGTACACCTTGGAGCCGGGACCGGCGACCAGCCGGTCGGCGACCTCCTTCTGCACCATCACCAGGCCGCGCCGCAGGCTCGGCAGCTCGGCGAGCAGGTGCAGGACGACGGGTACGGCGACGTTGTACGGCAGGTTGGCGACCAGTGCCGTCGGCGCCGGGGCGGCGAGGTCGGCGGCGGTGATCCGCAGCGCGTCGGCGTGGTGCACGGTCAGCCGGGCGGCCTCCGCCGGCGTCGCGTACGTCCCGACGGTGTCCGGGAGAGCGCCGGCCAGCACCGGGTCGAGTTCGACGGCGTGGACGTGCCGGGCCACCGGCAGCAGGGCGAGGGTCAGCGAGCCGAGGCCCGGCCCGACCTCGACGACGACGTCGTCGGGGTCGAGGTCGGCGGCGGCGGCGATCCGGCGCACCGTGTTGGGGTCGTGGACGAAGTTCTGGCCGAGCTTCTTCGTCGGTGCGACGCCGAGCCGCGCGGCGAGTTCCCGGATCTCCACCGGCCCAAGCAGTCCCATGCCCGCAGAGCCTACGGTCCCCGTCGTCGGCCGCTGGCGGGGCAGGTTCAGGCGGTGCGGCCGGCTCGCCGGACCCGGCCGTCGGCCAGCAGCGCGAACAGTGCCAACGCGACGCCGAGGCCGACGGTCACGCTGATCACCAGCGGGCGATCGGGGTGGGTGGCGGCGGGCGCCGACATGATCCCGGCCACCGCCGTGGCAAGTGCGGCGGCCAGCATGAGGTAGCGGGCGATGGTCACCGGCGCGGCAGGCGCGGCGGAACCCGCCGACCCGGTCGGGACGGCCGCGCCGCGGGCAGTTGGGTGGCTGACGAGCAGCGCGGCCACCAGGATCGTCAGCGAGCCGACGACGCCGCCCAGGCCGGCGATCAGCCACGGCAGGCCGATTCCGGTCACGCCCGCGGTGATCCCGTTGCCGCCGGCAGCCGCGACCAGGCCGAAGGTCACCACGGCCAGTAGGTGTGACGGCGCGACACGGAGCAGCCGGCGACGCCCCGTCTGGTCAGCCCTCATCCGCGTGCCCTTCGGTGATCCACCTGTGCCCGCCCGGCGGCGTACGCCGGGCCAGGGCCCGACCGCTGCCCCGTTACCAGGGGCCGAAGACGCGGTCGCCGGTGGCGGAGATGGCCGCGCAGAGTTCGTCGAGGTCGGTGCCGGTCGTCTCGGCCAGTGCCCGCACGGTCAGCGGGATCAGGTACGACGCGTTGGGGCGACCCCGGTGCGGCATCGGCGTCAGGTAGGGCGCGTCGGTCTCGACCAGCAACTGGTCCAGCGGGGTGATCTTCGCGGCGTCGCGCAGCGCGGTGGCGCTGCCGAACGTCACGGTGCCGGCGAAGCTGAGCACGTAGCCCCGGCGTACGCACTCGGCGGCGAACTCGGCGTCGCCGGAGAAGCAGTGCAGTACGACGGTCTCCGGCGCGCCTTCGTCGTCGAGCACCCGCAGTACGTCGGGGTGCGCGTCCCGGTCGTGGATGACCAGTGCCTTGCCGAAGCGCTTGGCGATGGCGATGTGCGCCCGGAAGCTGCGCTCCTGGGCCGCCCGGCCGTCCTCTCCGGTGCGGAAGAAGTCCAGGCCGGTCTCGCCGATGCCGCGTACGCGGTCGTCGGCGGCGAGCGTCTCGATCTCGCGCAGCGCCTCGTCGAGGTCGGCCAGCCGGGGCGCCTCGTTGGGGTGCAGCGCGACCGTGGCCAGCACCGAGGGATGCCTGGCCGCCGTCTCGACTCCCCACCGCGACGACGCGACGTCGACACCGACCTGCACCAGCCGGTCGACGCCGGCCTCGGCCGCGACGGCGATGATCGCGGCAACCGGATCGGCCGGCGGGGTGTCAGCCGCGCGGTCGCCGGTCGCCGGACCGCCGCCGGGCGTGCCGGCCTCGGTGATCGTGATGTCGAGGTGGGTGTGGCTGTCGATCACCGGCCGGGGCAGCGGCTCGGGCGCGGGCGGAAACTCACCGGCCCGCCGGGCCGCGCGCTGGCGGCGGGCCTCGGACGGCTCGGTCACTCGTTGCCGCCGAGCCGGTCGAGTTCCTCGTCGACGATCGACGGGTCGAGCTTGCGGAAGACCGGCTTCGGCACGGCCAGCGGACGGCCGACCGGCAGCGGCACCGACTCCCAGCGGGTGCCGACGGTGTAGTCGCCGGTCAGCACCGGGTAGGCCGGCCCGCCGTCGAGGTCCTCGACCTCGACGATCGACGGCATCGGGGCGTGTACGCCGGTGCCGCCGAGCAGCTCGTGCACCTTCTGCGCCGAGTGCGGCAGGAACGGGGTGAGCAGCGTGTTCGCGTCGCTGACCACCTGGAGCGCGACGTGCAGGATGGTGCCCATCCGGGGCTTGTCGTCGTCGCCCTTGAGCTTCCACGGCGCCTGGTCGGACAGGTAGCGGTTGGCCTCGGCGACGACCCGCATCGCCTCCCCGATCGCCTGCTTCTGCCGGTGCCGGCCGATCAGGTCGCCGACGGTGTCGAAGCCGGCGCGGGCGGTGGCGAGCAGCGCCTCGTCGGCGGGGGTGAGCCCAGCCGGGTCGACCGGCGGGACGGCGCCGAAGTTCTTCGCCGCCAGTGAGATCGACCGGTTGACCAGGTTGCCCCAGCCGGCGACGAGTTCGTCGTTGTTGCGGCGGAGGAACTCGGCCCAGGTGAAGTCAGTGTCGTTGCTTTCCGGGCCGGCGACCGCGATGAAGTAGCGCAGCGCGTCGGCGTCGTAGCGGGCCAGGAAGTCGCGTACGTAGATGACGACCTGGCGCGACGACGAGAACTTGCGGCCCTCCATGGTCAGGAACTCGCTGGAGACGACCTCGGTCGGCAGGTTGAGCCGACCCAGTTCGCCGGGGTTGCCGTCGCGGTCGCCCTCGCCGGAGTAGCCGAGAAGCAGCGCCGGCCAGATCACCGAGTGGAAGACGATGTTGTCCTTGCCCATGAAGTAGTAGCCGCGGGCGTCCCTGCCCTCGCCGTCGGCGGCCCACCACCGACGCCAGGCGTCGGAGTCGCCGGAGCGGCGGGCCCACTCGATGGAGGCGGACAGGTAGCCGATGACCGCGTCGAACCAGACGTAGATCCGCTTGTCGCCGCGGTCGCGCCAGCCGTCGAGCGGGATCGGCACCCCCCACTCCAGGTCGCGGGTGATCGCCCTCGGCTGCAGGTCGTCGAGCAGGTTCTTGGAGAACCGCAACACGTTGGTGCGCCAACCCTCGCGGGTGTCGAGCCACTTGCCGAGCGCCTGGGCGAAGGCGGGCAGGTCGAGGAAGAAGTGCTCGGTCTCGACGAACTTCGGCGTCTCGCCGTTGATCTTCGAGCGTGGGTTGATCAGGTCGACCGGGTCGAGCTGGTTGCCGCAGTTGTCGCACTGGTCGCCGCGGGCGCCGTCGTAACCGCAGATCGGGCAGGTGCCCTCGATGTAGCGGTCGGGCAGGGTACGGCCGGTCGACGGCGAGATGGCGCCCATGGCGACCTTGGGCACGATGTAGCCGTTGGCGTACAGCCCCTCGAAGATCTGCTGCACGACCGCGTAGTGGTTGCCGGTCGTGGTCCGGGTGAAAAGGTCGTACGACAGCCCGAGGCCGTGCAGGTCCTCGACGATGACCCGGTTGTAGCGGTCGGCCAGCTCTCGGGGGGTCACCCCCTCCTTGTCCGCCTGGACCTGGATCGGGGTGCCGTGCTCGTCGGTGCCGGAGACCATGAGTACGTCGTGCCCGGCCATCCGCATGTACCGGCTGAATACGTCGGAGGGCACTCCGAAGCCGGAGACGTGGCCGATGTGGCGCGGGCCGTTGGCGTAGGGCCAGGCGACCGCGGCGAGAACGTGACTCATGGCCGACAAGCCTAGTGACCGGGTACGCGACGACGCGAACGGATAGCCGAGCCGACCGACTCCCGGCCTTCTTCACGCCAGCCGGGCGACTTGTCCGCTTTGTCGGCCGACACGCGCGGCCGGCTGCGCCACCATCCGACCGGGGCGTAGTCCAATGAAGGTTGTGACGGGCGAATCTACGGCGGCGCGACCGGGCGACAGCACCGACAGCACACCGGCCACGACGGCCCGGCCCGGGACCGGCCGGGGCGGCAGCGGTGCCGGCCCCTGGGCGGAAACGGGCCCGGACGCCGCCTGGTGGCGGGGCGATCCGGCCGCCACGGCGGCCAGGTTCGCTTCGGCACCGGCATCCGAACCGGCCGTCCCGCCGGCCCCGACCGTCAGCCTGACGCCGGAGGCCCGGACCGCGCCACCCACCGAGACGGAGGCCGACCGGCCCGGCCCGGTGCGGGAGCCCGTCGAGCCGGACCCGATGCCGACGCCCGTCGCGCCCGGTCCGGCCGCCCTGGGTGCGGCGGTCCCCGGCCGAATTGCGGCTCCGGCCGAACCCGCCCCCGCGGTGCCGGCGGATCCGCCGGCACCGTCCGACGACGCGCCCCGAGCCGCCGAGTTCGTGAAGCCGGCCCCCGCGCCCACGGACGCGACCACCCGGCCCGGCACCGACCTCCCCGCACCCCGGGCGGCCGCCCCGATCCCGGCGGCCACGGACACCCCGGATCCGGACACCCCGAATCCGGACGAGGCACCGACCGCCACGACCGAGCCGACCGAGCCGACCGAGCCGACCGAGCCGACCATGGTGAGTGCACCCGTCGCCGCGCCCGACGTCACCGACGAGCCCGAGCCGGCCGATGCCCCTGAAGCAGGCAAAGCACCCGAACCCACTACGGAACCCGAACCAGCCGACGAGGGGTCGACCGGCGGAGCGGGGACGGCCGGAGAACCCGAGGCCGCCGAAAGGCCCAAGCAGGCCGACGACCCCGAACCGGCACCCGAACCGGCACACGGACCCGAGCCGGCACACGAACCCGAACCGGCACACGAACCCGAGCCGATGCACGAAGCCGTGGCCGGCACGGTGCCGCTCCCGGCCGGCGGCCACGCCCCCGCGACAAAACCCGACCCGGCCGGCATCCCCGAGGGCGTCCGCGCCGAACCCGACCCCGAGCCGGCCGTCGTCGACGGTGACAGTGGTGCCGGCAGCCGGCGCGACGGGGTCGAGCCGACGATCGGAGTGGAATCCGCCCAGCTCGAACTGCCGGCGCAACCGGTCGTGGTGGCGCGGCCGGTACCCGCCGTACCGGATGGGGGTGGCCGGGCGACGGCCCGGGCCGCGGTCCCTGCCGCACGCGCGGCGGAGCCCGCGCGGACGGCCCCGGCGGACGGCGAACCGTTCTGGTTGCCGACCGAGGACGTGCCCGGTGGCGGGCCGGAGTGGCCGGGGCAGCGGATGCGGGCCGGCCGGCGGCAGCCGGCGACGGCCGCGCCGCGACGGGGCAAGGTGCCCCGGCCGCCGCGCCGCCCGATCGCCGGCCTGGCGTCGCTGGTGCTGTTGGCGCTGGTGGCGACGTTCTTCGCGTGGGTGAGTGCCGAGCCGCTGTGGCTCGCGCTGGGGCGCGGCAGCGCCGGTACGGCGACCGTGACGAACTGTGCCGGCGACGGTGTCGGCCAGCGCTGCGAGGGTGCGTTCACGTCGGCGGGCGGGACGTTCACCAGCGGGTCGGTGCGGCTGCTCGGGGTGACACAGGAGCAGCGGAGTGCGGGTACGCAGGTGTCGGCGCGGATGGTCGACTCGGACAGCGGTACGGCGTACGTGGCCGGCGACACGGCGACGCTGCATCTGCGGTGGGCGCTCGGGCTGACGCTGGTGCTGCTGTGCGGGGTCGGCATCGTCTGGGCGACGGGCGCGCTGCGCCTGACCGACCGGCGGTCCCGGCGCCTGGCGACCCTGACCAGCCTGGCCGCCCCGCTGCTCCTGACCATCGGCTTCCTGGCCGCAACGTTCTGACCGCCGCCCCGCATGATCCTGGTGATCAGGGAGTGGGTCGGGCGTGTCGTCGGCGCGTCGGGGTGCGAACTCCCTGATCACGCGGATCTTGGCGGTCAGGCCGGGGCGTGGACGATCTGGTAGACGTCGCGTCGGCGGAGCGCGTGGGTGGTCGCCACCGCTTCGATGGCGTCGCGGCGGGTCATGCCGGCGGCCTCGTGGCCGGCCACCTCGGCCCGTAGCTCGGCGTCGGTCGGCCGCGGCGGCGGGCCGGCCGGCGCGCCGGCCACCACCAGGGTGATCTCGCCGCGCGGTTCGCCGGCGGCGGCCCAGGTGGCCAGTTCGCCGAGCGGCTGGCGCAGCACCTCCTCGTACGTCTTGGTCAGCTCGCGACAGACGGCGGCCGGCCGGTCGGGGCCGAAGGTGGTGGCGAGGTCGGCGAGCGTGCCGGCGATCCGGTGCGGCGACTCGAAGAAGATCAGGGTGCGTTCCTCGGTGGCGAGGGCGCGTAGCCGGGCGCGGCGCGGGCCGCCGGTGCGGGGCAGGAAGCCCTCGAAGCAGAACCGGTCGCTGGGCAGGCCGGAGACGGCGAGCGCGGTGGTGACGGCGCTCGGACCGGGGGCGGCGGTGACCGGTGCCCCGGCGTCGAGGGTGGCCCGGACGAGGCGATAGCCGGGGTCGGAGACGCTCGGCATGCCGCCGTCGGTGACCAGCGCGACCAGCGCGCCGTCCACGATGGCCCGAACCAGGTCGGCGGTGCGCCGTTCCTCGTTGCCCTCGAAGTACGACACGATCCGGCCGGCGACGGTGATGTCGAGGTCGCGGGCCAGCCGGGTGAGGCGTCGGGTGTCCTCGGCGGCGACGATGTCGGCGGCGGCGAGCGTGTCCCGCAGCCGGGTGGAGGCGTCGGCGGGGTTCCCGAGCGGTGCGCCAACAAGCACCAGTCGCCCTTTTGCGGACAAATTTCCCACCAATCGAGCCCTTCATCGACACGCGTGACTTACAACAGTTGGACAACGGACGTCGTTTTACGCCTCCGCAGCCTACGATCGCGGGGTGACCCCGGCGGCGACAGCGCAGAAGCGCATCGACAGCGCGCAGACCGTCCGCGAACAACCGGACGAATCGGTGCCCACCGCGTCCGGCGGCGGACCGGACGACGGCCCGGCGCGCGGCATCCCGGCGATCGTACGGCGCCGCCTGGCGCCCTTCGACGCACGCCTCGACCCGTGGTCCTGGGTCGCGACCGGCGTCGTCGTGGCGATCGCCGCGATCCTGCGCCTGGTCGGGCTGGGACATCCGCCGGGCAAGATCTTCGACGAGATCTACTACGCCCGCGACGCGTGGGGCCTGGTCACCAAGGGCGTCGAGTGGAACTACACGGACAACGTCGCCTCCTACGTGGTGCATCCGCCGCTCGGCAAGTGGCTGATCGGGCTCGGCCAGTGGGCCTTCGGCTACGCCGACACCGAGCAGAACATCTCGGTCGCCGGCAACATCGTGACCCTCTCGCCGGAGGTCGGCTGGCGGATCGCCCCGGCGATCATCGGCGCCCTGTCCGTGCTCATCATGGTCCGGACGGCCCGCCGGCTCTTCCACTCCACCGTGCTCGGTTGCGCCGCCGGTCTGCTGGTCGCCCTCGACGGCTTCCACCTCGTACTGTCGCGCACCGCGCTGCTCGACATCTTCATCATGTTCTTCGTCTTCGCCGCCTTCGCCGCCCTGGTCGTCGACCGTGACGTACGGCGCCGCCGCTGGCTGAACGCGATGGAGGCGGGCCTCGACCCGAGCCGCCCCGGGCGGGCCGGCCGGCCCGCCTTCGACTGGCGCACCGGGATCCCGTGGTGGCGGCTGCTCGCCTTCGTGCTGATGGGCTGCGCGGTCGCGGTCAAGTGGAGCGCCCTCGCCTTCGTGCCGGTCTTCGTGCTGATGATCCTGTGGTGGGAGGCCGGTGCCCGCCGGTCGGCCGGCGTACGGCGCCCGTGGCGGGACACGCTGCTCGACGAGTCCGGCTGGCTGATTCTCGGTGGCGTGGTGCTGGCGCTGACCTACCTGGCGACCTGGACCGGCTGGTTCATCAGCGACGAGGGCTACTACCGGCACTGGCGGGCCGACTCCGGCCTGTCGGAACCGCCGATGATCGGGGCGCTGCTGAACCTGGCGCACTACCACTCCGAGGCGTACAGGTTCCACAGCACCCTCGACACCTCACACACCTACCAGTCGTGGCCGTGGCAGTGGCTGCTGCTCGGCCGTCCGGTGGCGTTCTACTGGTCGACCGACGGGGCCTGCGGGGCGGCGAGCTGCGCGGCCGAGATCCTGCTGCTCGGCACACCGCTGCTGTGGTGGTCGTTCCTGCCGGCCATCGTGGCGGTGGCCTGGCTCGGCATCGCCCGGCGCGACTGGCGGGCCGGCACGATCCTGCTCGCCCTGGCCGCCGGCCTGCTGCCCTGGTTCTACTACGCGCTCGACAGCCGCACGATGTTCAACTTCTACACCGCGCCGGCCCAGCCCTTCCTGGTGCTGGCGGTGGTCTACGTGCTCGGGGCGATCATCGGCCAGACCCGGCCGGCGGTGCCGGCCGGCGGTGCCGACGCGTCCCCGGCACAGCCGGGCGACACCGGCGGACCGCCGGACGCCGGCCCGCCGGAGAGCGTCGCCGGCCCGGGGGTGGGGCGGCCGAGCGAGCCGCCGCCCAGGTCGGAAGCGGCCGGCGCCGCGCCGGCCGAGGGCTCCGACGTGGTCGTGGTTGGCGAGAAGTCGACGACCACCGAGCCGGAGCCCGCGTCGTCGGGTAGCTCCGACCGCCGGCTGGTCGGCGCGGTCATCGCCGGCGTGTACGTCCTGCTGGTGGCGGTCTGTTTCGCGTACTTCCACCCGGTGTTCGTCGGGAAGCTGTTGCCCTATGCCGAGTGGTCGGCGCGGATGTGGCTGGGCAGTCGCTGGATCTGATCGGGTCGACCGGCCGGGGCGCCACGGGTTCCACCGCGGCGTGCCGGCCCGGTGGGCTGCGGCCCCGCACGGCTTGACACCGGGCTGATCAGGCACGACAGGCGGCAGGCTCAGGCGCGACAAGCAGGCAGGATCAGGCGCACCTACCAGGCGGATCAGGCGCAAAAAGGTGCGCGCCCCGATCGCCTGCCACGGGGGAAGCGGGCGATTGGGGCGCGCACGCATGAGCTTAACCACCCTGGATCACCCGCACAACGGGTGACCTCCGGTCAGATTTCTGACCATAGCCTCAGCTTGCGACCGGCGGGACCGCCATGATCGCCGGTTGGCCGGCTCACCTTCTCCCACTGTTTACGCAAGATCCCTTCCCCCAAGGGAACCGCATATGTCTATATCTGCGTCAGACGATTTATCTCTCGACGTGGATGGAGTCGACATGTCACGGACCCTCCGTTGGGCTGCCGCCCTACTGGCCGGCAGCACCGTCGCCGTACTCGGCGTCGCCGCCCCCGCTCAGGCCGCCACCATCTCCCAGCCACTACGTACGATGATTGCCAACCTGCCCGTCGCCAGCGAGGTCCGTACGGGTTACAACCGGGACCTCTTCCCGCACTGGATCGACGCGAACAGCAACGGCTGCAACACCCGTTACGAGGTGCTCATCGCCGAGGCGACCACCCGGCCCTCCGTCGGCTCCGGCTGCACGCTGTCCGGCGGCCGCTGGTACTCGTACTACGACGGTGTCTCCACCACCACGCCCAGCGGCTTCGACATCGACCACATGGTGCCGCTGGCCGAGGCGTGGGACTCCGGCGCCCGCAACTGGACCAACTCGCGCCGGCAGTCGTTCGCCAACGACCTCGGCGACGCCCGGTCCCTGGTCGCCGTCACCGCCAGCAGCAACCGCTCGAAGGGCGACAAGGACCCGGCGGAGTGGACGCCGTCGCGCGACCTGTGCCGCTACATCGGCGAGTGGACCGCGGTGAAGACCCGCTGGCGTCTCACCGTCGACACCGCCGAGAAGAACGCCCTGACCAGTCGCGCTGCCGGCTGCTCCAACGTCACGCTGACCGTCACCCACGCCTTCTGACCCCGGGTCCGGTCCACCGCCGGAAGATCACGGGATAGTCCGGCGGTGGACCGGGTACGTCCTTCGGGACCGTCGTCGGCGGAACCGGAGGGTATGTCGTGAACGTCCAGACAACCGAAACCCAGATCAAGATCGGCCAGATACGCCTCGACGCCGACCTGGTGGTGCCGCCCGACGCCGAGGGCCTGGTCGTATTCGCCCACGGGAGCGGCAGCTCCCGGCACAGCCCGCGCAACCGGGCGGTGGCCGCCGTGTTCAACGAACGTCACCTGGCCACCCTGCTCGTCGACCTGCTCACGCCCGAGGAGGAGCAGACCGACCTGCAGACCGCCGAGCTGCGGTTCGACATCGGGCTGCTCGCCGACCGGCTGGTCAACATCGTGGACTGGCTGGGCGACAGCCGGGCCACGCCGCCGCTGCCGATCGGGCTGTTCGGCGCCAGCACCGGCGGGGCCGCCGCCCTGGTCGCCGCCGCCGCGGCACGCGACCACATCCGGGCGGTGGTGTCGCGTGGCGGCCGGCCCGACCTCGCCGGCCCGGCGCTCGGCGACGTACGGGCACCGGTCCTGCTGCTGGTCGGCGAGCTGGACCACGACGTACTCGAACTGAACCGGCAGGCCGCCAAGATGCTGTGCGCCGGCACCGAGCTGCGGATCATCCCCGGCGCCACCCACCTCTTCGAGGAGCCCGGCGCGCTGGAACAGGTGGCCGACGAGGCCGCGACCTGGTTCCACGACCACCTGACCATGCCGGCCTGACCGACGGATCACCCGCCTTCTGTCCGACCCCCGCCGTAGCCTGACCGGACCGGCTACGGAGGGGCGGACGGATGGACCTGCTGGCGGGCGTACGCAAGATCTGTCTCGGGTTTCCCGAGGTCACCGAGCGACTGAGTCACGGCACACCGACCTGGTTCGTGCGTGGCAAGAGCACCTTCGTGACGCTGCACGAGACCGGCCATCACCGGAACCAGTTCCCGCACCTGTGGTGCGCGGCGCCGGCGGGCGCGCAGGAGGAGCTGATCGCGGCCGAGCCGGAGCGGTTCTTCCGACCGCCCTACGTCGGCCACCGGGGTTGGCTCGGCGTACGCCTCGACGGCGACGTGGACTGGACCGAGATCGCCGAACTGTGCGAGGACGCCTACCGGGTGATCGCGCCGAAGGGTCTGGTCGCCGAACTCGACGCCCGCTAGCGCCACGGCTAGGCGTCAACTGTCGTTGACAGCCTTTCGGACGTCAACTACCGTTGACTTATCAACCAAAGTTGACGGACTCCCGGAGTCTGCCCAGACTGTCGGGCATGGAGGCTGACGAGCTGATGAGCCTGGTCAAGGTAGCCGGCGACGACGATCCGAAAAGGGCCCTCGCCGCCACCGCCGCCGCCCGCCGCGAACTCGAACGCCTGGAAGCGGTGCAGGTTCGCCGCGCCCGCGCCCAGGGCGGCACCTGGGCCGAGATCGCCACCGCCCTCGGCGTGAGCAAGCAGGCCGTACACAAGAAGTACGGCGGCCGCGTCCTATTCCACAGCGAACGATAGCCCGGACCGCGCGGCCGGCCGACCCGGCTCAGCCGGCGGCGCGGGCCTGCGCCGCGAAGTATTCGGCCTGCGCCGGGAAGTAGTCGGCGAAGTCCGGCAGTGGCCGCCCGTCCCGCGCCGCCACCAGCATGTCGAGGTAGTACTCCCAGCCCGGGCCGGCGTTCTCGGCCATCCCCGGATCGGCCAGGTGGTGCACGAGTTCGAGCGTGGTCACCCCGCCGTCCTCGGTCAGCCGCACCTCCATCCGCCAGTCCCCCGCCTCGTCAAGCATCGAGACGGCGAGACGCCGGGGCGGCTCACACACCTCGATCCGCAGGTCGCACCAGGGCGTGCCCTCCTCGAAGCCCATCTGCACCTCGACGGTGCGACCAGGGCCGGGCTCGCCGCGCCAGGCGCCGAACCAGCGAACCGTCCGGTCCGACTCGGTGACGCTCGCCCAGACGTCGTCGATCGAGGCCCGGAACGTCCGGGTCAGGACCATGTCGTACGCCCCGGCCGCGCCCCTGCCGACCCGCCCGGTCGGCTTCGGGGCGCCCCCCTCACTCCGCTCGCTCATGCGCCCTCCTCACTTCGTTCGGCTGACGCATCGCCACTGAGCCAGCCGGCTCCCTCACTTCGTTCGGTCACGCGATCTCCTCCTGATCGGCTGTGGTGCGCCGTCCGGACCGGTCGGTCGGGGCGGCGCGACGGTCGCGCCGGGTGCGGCGCACCTCGGTGTCGAGAGCGTCGAGCCGGCGCTCCCACGCGCCGGCCCGGTCGAGGCCGGTGATCCACGCGACCAGCGGGCCGAGTGGCCCGGTGTCGATCGAGTAGACCCGGTGCCGCCCGTCGATCCGGTCCACGACCAGGCCGCTTTCCCGCAGCACCCGCAGGTGGCGACTGATCGCGGGGCGACTGACGGTGAACCGTGCCGCGATGTCGCCGGCGGCGAGCGGACGCTCGCGCAACGCCTCCAGGATCTCCCGACGGACCGGGTCGGCGATGGCATGGGCGACGGCATCCACGAAAACATGTAACCACATGGTTACGAGTACGGCAAGAAGCCGGCCGCCGCGGAAACCTCCCCGCGACGGCCGACCTCCGACTCGACAGCACCTCGGGCGGCGCCGCGCAGCATCGCCACCCGGACACCAACCCCTGGCGGTAGATCCAGAGGGTGTAGGTGCAGAGACCGTTCCAGTCACAGCGGTGGTCGAGCCAGCGCCCCCGGACCATGCCCTTCGCCCCAGCCGGTTCACACCGCGCCTTGGCGGCGTTCGGGTCGCCGACGTTGACCCATGTCGCGTTTTGCTCCAGCCCGTATTCCGACTGGAACAACAGAAGGTCGGCCAACCCGGAACCAATACTCGTCGGCGGTGTGCGACGGGCCAGGAAAATGCCCATTCCGACCCGCAGGCAATTGATAGCGTTTGATTTATGGGTGGCTACCCCACGCAACGGAAGACGCCGGTTACCCCCGGCCCGCAGACCGATCCCAGCGTCCATCAACTCCGGCTGCTGCTCGTCCTCGCCGAGGAGCTGCACTTCGGCCGGGCCGCAGCCAGGCTGTTCATGACCCAGCCGGCGCTCAGCAGACAGATCAAGACCCTGGAGGACCGCCTCGCCGTGCGCCTGGTCGAACGCACCACCCGTACGGTCCAACTCACCCCCGCCGGGCGGGCCCTGCTCCCGGCGGTACGGGAGACGGTGAGCGCGATGGACCTGCTCCGTCGGGAAGCCGACACCCACGGCCGGACCCTCACCGGGCGCCTGTCGATCGGTTCCATCGGTGCCGAGGCGGCGATGCCGTTCACCCGCGCCATCCTCGACGAACTGCGCGGCCGGCACCCCGACCTCGACGTACGGATGTCCAGCCTGAACTTCGTCGAGCACATCGCCGCCCTGCTCAGCGGCGTTGTCGACGTGGTCTTCCTACGCCCGCCGGTGCCGCCCGGCATCGGCCTGCTGCACCTCGCGACCGAGCCACGGGTCGCCTGCCTGTCCGCCGACGACCCGCTCGCCGCCGAGCCCCGACTCACCCTCGCCCGGCTGTCCGGGCACACGTTCCTCGACGTACCGCCGGCGGCGTCCCGGGTCTGGTGGGATTTCTGGGCGGTGAACCCCCGCCCGGACGGCACGGCGGTGCGCTTCGGTCCGGCGGTCGCCGACATGGAGGGTCTGTTGCACGCGGTGTCCCGGGGCGAGGGCATCTGCTTCCTACCGGCGGCGGCGCGGGAGTTCTACCCCCGGCCCGGCATCGCCTATCGCGACGTGGCGGATCTCCCGCCGAGCACGTCGGCGCTGGCCTGGCTGGACGGCAACCGGGACCAGCCGGCCGTCGCCGCGATCCGGCACGCCGCCCGTACAGTGCTGGCCTGCCCATCGCCGACCTGAATTCAATAGCACGCCGGCGCAAAACCGGGCTTGAGCGCAATTCCTACCTTGTGCCGATGCAGAGATCTGACCACCTGGCCGTTATCCAGGAACTGGACCCGCACCGGGACTATGCGGAAATCTACCGGCTGATGGTCTTCCACGAATTCCCGTGGGATCTGCGAACAGCCGGCAAACTGATGATCTGGCATTTGTACGCCCTACCGTCGACCGCCCGGGTCGTCGGGTCGACCGACGCACTGCTCGAACGGGCCGAGGGCACCGCGCTGACCTTCGGTGACCTCATCGAGCACGGCCTCGACTCGCCGCAGGGCCGGGCGACCATCCGCCTCGTCAACCGGTCGCACCGGGGCTGGCCGATCACCACCGAGGACCACCGCTACGCCCTCGCCGGGCTCACCGTCACCACGCTGCGCTGGCTCGACCGGCACGGCTGGCGGCGACCGTCCACCAACGAACGCGTAGCCGTGGCCGTCTTCTTCGCCGAACTCGGCCGCCGCATGGGCGTACCGGACCTGCCCCGCGACCCCGACGTCCTGGCCGACTACCTGGCCGGGTACGAACGCGACCGGCTCGCGTACACCGCCGAGGGCCGGCGGTGCAGCGAGCGGACGATCGCGATGGCCCGCGCCCGGGTGCCCCGACCGCTGGCCCCGCTCGTCGGCCCGGCCATCGCCGCCCTGCTCGACGACCCGGTACGCGCCGCGGTCGGCCTGCCCCGCGCGGGCCGGGCCGTCTGCTGGTCACTGCGGACCATGCTGTACGTCCGGCGCCGGCTGCTCCGGTTCCTGCCGCCCCGACGGGTGCCGACGACGCCACGTACCCGCCGTGGCCTGCCACCGCTGCTGCCGGGCGATCCGCTGCCGGCGGCCGGCCACGCCCCGGTTCCGGGCTAGTCGATGATGTCGAGCCCGGACCGGTGGGCGATGACCGCCAGCGCGGTCCGGTCCCGGGCACCGAGCTTGAAGAGGATCCGGCTGACGTAGGTGCGGGCGGTCGCCGGACTGATGTGGAGTGCGGCGGCGATCTCGTCGTTCGTCGCGCCGGACCCGATCCGGGCGAGGACGGCGAGTTCCCGTTCGGTCAGCGCGGCCAGCCGCGGATCCGGTACGGGCGGCTTCGGCGCCCGGGCGAGGCGTTCCATCACACGCCGGGCGATCGACGGCGAGAGCAGGTTGCCGCCGGCCGCCGCGGTGTGGACCGCCCGCCGGAGTTCGTCGGACGAGGTGTCCTTGAGCAGGTAACCGGCGGCGCCGAGCGCGATCGCCTGGACGATGTCCTCGTCGTCGTCGAACGTGGTCAGGATCAGGACCCGGGAGCCGGCCAGGGACTCGTCGGCGCGGATCGCCGCCGTCGCCGCCAGCCCGTCCATGCCCGGCATCCGGATGTCCATCAGCACGATGTCGGGACACAGTTCCCGTACCTGGAAAAGCGCGGCGCGGCCGTCGGCCGCCTCGCCGACGACGGTGATCTCCGGGTCGTTCTCCAGCAGGGTCCGCAGCCCCGCCCGGACCAGATCCTGGTCGTCGACGACAAGCACCCTGATCACGACGGCTCCTCCAACGGAAGCACCGCCCGGACCACGAACCCCGGCTCCTCGCGCCCGGCGGTCAGCGTGCCGCCGAGCGCTTCGGCCCGCTCCCGCATCCCGGTGATGCCGTGCCCCCGGCCGGTGATGCCGTGCTCGCGACCGGCGCCAACGGACCCACCGGCCCCGTCGTCGGCCACCCGCAGGTGCAGCACGCTCCCGTCGTCGTACGCCGTCACCAGCGCCCGGCTGCCGCGCGAGTGCCTCACGACGTTGGTGACCGCCTCCTGCACGATCCGGAACGCGGACGCGTCCACCGTGGCCGGAAGTTCGGCGCCGACCCGTACGTCGAATTCGAGGTCGATCCCCGCGGCCGACGCCGACTCCCGCAGCGTGCCGACGTTCGACAGCGAGACGACCGACCGGGAACTCTCGTCCGGCGCCCGCAGCAGGGCGACCGTCCTGCGCAACTCGCTCATCGTACGGGTGGCGGTCGATTTGATCAGATCGAGCGCCGCCCGGGTCTGGGCCTCGTCGCGGCCGAGCGCCTCGCGGGCCACATCGGCGTGCAACGAGATCACCGACGTGGTGTGCCCGATCGAATCGTGCAGTTCCCGCGCGATCGCGAGACGGTCGGCGTGCACCCGCGCATCCGCCTCCTGCCGGTACCGCTGCGCGGTCAGCTCGGCGATCCGCCGCGCCCCCTCCTGCACCGACCGGCGCGAGCGCACACTGTCACCGAGCGCGATCGCGGCGGCCATCAGCAGGATGTGCCCGGCCAACTCGTAGTTGACGACGAACGAGAAAGCCTGCCCCTCGACCAGTCGGAAGAACACCGACACGGCGACCACGACCACCCCGGTCACGACCGCGTGGACCAGCCGACCGAACTCGGCGGCCGAGAACAGCGCCGCCGCGACCGGAACGCCCAGACCGACGGCCGGATAGCCGGCGGCGTAGTAGGCGAACAACCCCAACGCGGTGACGGCGAGCACGACCACCGGATAACGCCGGCGGGCGAACATCAGGGCGCCCAGGCCGACCGCCCACAGGTAGGCGACCGCATCCGGGCCGTGCCGTCCGCCCTGGTTCGCCGAGATGGCGACCGACACGACGAGCGTCACCCCCGCACCGAGCAACGCGTCGACCGCCCACGGCGGCAGCCTCCTCGACGCCCACATCATGGTTTCCACCGTACGGAACCCGATGGCGCTTGACCGTCGTCGGAAGGCGACACCCGGAGTCGCTTCCGGACGTATCGACATCGAGAGCGGATACGGATGTGCCGCACCCCCGCCGGTTCCTAACTTCGATCCATGACCTACCACAACCATCCGCCGCGCCAGACGTCCGCGCCCCACCGTCCGACTCTCGGGCTGCCGCTGCTCGCCGTGATCAGCCTCGCCCTGCTCGCGACCCCCCGGGTGGTACTCCACGACCTGGAACTCATTCAGGAGGGGACGCTCGTCAACACCCTCTTCGTGTTCGTACCGCCGATCATCTGGATCGCGGTCGTCCTCTGGAAGCGGGTGCCGAACCCGTTCATCACGCTGCTCGTCGTCGGTCTCTTCTACGGCGTCTTCCTCGCCCTCGGGCACCAACTGCTCTGGAACGTCAGCTTCGGTGACAACCCGCCCGCGCTCGGCGGGAACCTGACCGACCTCGACCCGGCCGCCCAGTCCGTCATCCTGCGTACGTTCGCCGGAATCAGCAGCGTCTTCACCGGGGTGATCGTCGGAGCGATCACCGGTCTGATCGCCTGGGGTCTGAGCAAGGTCATCGGCCCGAAACGCTGATCCGCGTTCCGGGACGCATGAACTGCAAAAGGCCGTCTCTCTTCTAGAGAAACGGCCTTTGACCTGAGGTGGAGCTGAGGGGATTTGAACCCCTGACCCCCTCGATGCGAACGAGGTGCGCTACCAGTCTGCGCCACAGCCCCTCACCGGACCGGAGCCCGGAAGGTCGACCCGGCACCACATCTCGTGGAGCGAGCCGGGAGTCAGGCTAACAGGTCCGGCCGCCGCTCCGCGAATCAGTACCCGGCGCGTCACCCCGTCGGCCACCCACCCGGCAGCGCCGTCCGGTCCGCACCCGCTCCGGTCGTCGTGATCGTCTGCACTTCAGGCGTCCCGGGACGGCGTGTCGACTGTCTGAGCCGCAGACGATCAAGGCGGCGCCCCGGCCCGCTGACCCGGTGCAGGGACAGGTCAGCGGGAGTTCGGGCGGCGGGCCTCGTACGCGCGCCCGCGCAGCCCACCCGCCCGCCGGTACGACACCGAACCCGTGACGCCACCCCCGGACGCCGCCTGCGGCAGGTCCCGGGCCCCGTCCAGGCCCATGGCGGCCCGGCGTACGGCCTCACGCTGGGCGGCGAGCCGGCGCTGCGCCTCGCGCCGGGCGGCTGCCCGGCGGGCCTGCTCGCGGCGTACCTCGGCCTGCCGGGCGGACAGCCAGGCGGCTTCGCGGGCGTCGGCGCGCTGGCGGCGCCGGCCGGCGATGGCCCGGTTGCGCAGGTGCACCACGTAGAGGGCGAGCAGGACGGCGGTCACCGCGAAGCTGATCCAGAAACCGGGGCCGACGACCACGACCCCGATCAGCTCGACGACGTTGAGCAGCAGGAGGGCGGCGAAGACCCGGCGGCGGCGGTGCATGGCGCTCGGGCCGCGCCGGGCCGGTTTGCGCCGGCGGGGGCGGGTGGCGCCGAACGGCACGAGGCGTAGCCGGGTGGAGCGGCGGGTGCCGGGTGGGCCGGACACGGACACCGGTGGTCCGGAGACGGGTGCGTTGGCCCGGGGGGTGGGTGTCGTGGAGTGGCCGGCGTTGAGTGGCCGCCGGCCGGGCACGGTCCGGCGGCGACGGCGGCGCTGCAGCACCCGCGCCGTCGACTGCGCCCGCTCCGCGACCAGCCGCTCGGTGGCGTCGTATCGGCGTACGAGTGCCGGTGCGAGAGCGAGTAGGCCGGCGGCGGCGAGGACGGCGAGGAGCACCGAGGTCGGCACCCTCTCCCCTCCCGTCACCCCAGCGGCAACCGACGTTCCCGACAAGATCCGGGCGGGACGCGCCGACGACGCTCAGGGGCGGTCCGCTGACCAGGTGGATCATGAAGGTGTGTGAGTTGCCGTACGTCCCAGTTACCTGAGGTTACGGCCGGTTGCCGCGATTCTCGTGCGCCGCGCCGACCAGGGCTGCCGGAAAAGATCAAGAGGCGGCGGCGTGCAGCCGGTGCCAGCGGGCCAGCAGGCCGCCTTCGGCCGCCACTTCCTCGCTGGTCAGGGCGTATCCGATGTGGTCGCGCCAGGCGCCGGCGATGTGCATGTAGCGCGGGTGGTAGGACTCTTCACGGAAAGCCAACTTCTCCACGACGCGCCGTGACGGCTTGTTCTCGGGACGGATGTTGACCTCGACGCGGTGCAGCCCACCGGTGGTGAAGGCGTGGTCGACGGCCAGCGCCATCGCGGTCGGGATGACGCCGCGGCCGGCCACCCGGGCGTCGACCCAGTAGCCGACGTAGCCGGAGCAGAACGCGCGGCGCACGATGTTGCCGATGTTGAGGTGGCCGACGAAGCGTTCCCGGCCGTGTTCGCGCAGGCAGACCGCGAAGGGCATGCTCTCGCCACGGCGGGCCGAGCGGCGCTGGTCGCGGTGGACGTAGCGGAAGGCACTGGGCGAGTTGAGCTCTTCCCACCGTCCGACGGGGGTCGACTCCCACGGCGCCAGCCAGCGTTCGTTGGCCCGCCGTACCTCCGACCAGGCCGTCGCGTCGGAGCGCCGGTAGGGACGCAGCAGGACCGGGCCGTCGGCGAGGACGACCGGCCATCCCGGCACGCCGTCGAACATCACCGTCTGCGGTCCAGGAGCAGGGCGTCCACCGTGGAACCGGCGGCGGCCGTGGTCACCCGCTCGCCGAGCACCAGCAGGCCGTTCGCCTCGGCGAGGCCGGAGAGGGTGTAGGGGCCGCCGGGCAGCGGCTGGACGGTGTAGCCGCCGCCGCGCCGTTCGGCGACGTGGGCCGGGCGGAACTCGCGCAGCCCGGCCGGCGACGACACGGTCTCCAGCAGGTGGGCGCGCACGCTGGGACGGAAGACCGGGTCAGCCCCGGCCAGGAGCTGGATCGCCGGCCTGGCCAGCACTTCGAAACCGATCAACGCCGCACCTGGTTCACCGGGTAGACACACGACCGGCACCTCCTCGGCACCGACCGTACCGAATCCGAGCGAGGTTCCAGGGTATAGCGCGACATCGGTGAATGCGACCGGTCCGGGCCGGCCGCCGTCCCGGCGGGACAGGATGCGGCGCACCATGTCGCCGGGGCCGGTGCCGGTGCCGCCGGTGGTGATGATCAGGTCGGCCCGCAGCGTCTGGTCTTCGAGGAGCCCGCGCAGCCCTTCGGGGTCGTCGTCGCAGATCCCGATCCGGTACGCGAGCGCCCCCGCCTCGACCGCCGCCGCGGTCAGCGCGTGCGAGTTGGCGTCGACGACCTGGCCCGGCTGGCTGCCCCGGCCGACCTCGACCAGTTCGTCGCCGGTGGCCACGAGGACCACCCGGGGGCTGGGGCGTACGACGACGTGCCCGATCCCGGTGGCGGCGAAGACGGCGACGAGGGCGGGTGAGACGTACGTGCCGGCGCGGGCCAGCACCTTGCCGGCGGGCAGTTCCTCACCGGCCCGGCGTACGCCGTATCCGCGCTTGGGGGTCCGGAAGATCTCGACGGCGGCCATGCCCTGGTCGGTCCAGTCGATCGGCACCACGACGTCGGCGGCGATCGGCAGCGGCGCACCGGCGGCGACGGAGAAGCAGGTGCCCGGGGTGAGCCGGACCGGGCGCCAGCTGGCGGCACCGAGGTCGCCGACGACGTTGATGCGTACCCCGCGCCCGCGTCCGTCCAACGCGGAACCGGCCGAGGCGAATCCGCCCCGGCCGGCACCGGTGATGTCCTCCCAGCGCGCCGCGTAGCCGTCGATGGCGGCTTGGGCGAAGGCCGGGAAAGAGTGCGGCGCGACGACGTCCTCGGCGAGGACGTTGCCGTACGCCTGGGTGAGGTCGAGGTCGAGCGGGGGCAGCGCCCGCAGCCTGCGCAGCACGCTGCCCAGGTAGTCGGCGAGCGGCGTCAACTCGTTGGCGGCCGCCTCGGCATCGGCCGTAGCTGTCACATCGTCACCTCGTCACGTTCAGTGACCACGTGGCCGGCACCTGACCCGTCGGGCTGGCCTGTCATGTGCCGGGCCCCCGGAACGATTCGGAGCCGGCGAACTGGCCGAGCCACTCGCGGAACGCCGGGCCGATGTCCTCGCGCTGGACGGCGATCTGCACGACCGCCTGGAGGTAGCCCAGCGGCATGCCGGTGTCGTAGCGGGTGCCGCGGTAGACGATGCCGTGCACCGGCAGGCCCTCGTCGAGCAGCGTCTGCATGGCGTCGGTGAGCTGGATCTCGCCGCCGCTGCCCGGGCCGGTCCGCCGGATCGCCTCGAAGATCACGCCGGGCAGTACGTAGCGGCCGAGGACGGCGAGGTTGCTCGGGGACTCGGCCGGTGCCGGCTTCTCCACCAGGCCGGTGACCCGTACGACGTCGGCGATCGCGTCGAGGCCGTCCTCGGCCGGGGCGACCGAGGCGATGCCGTACCGGTTGGTCTCCTCCGGGTCGACCTCCATGAACGCCAGGACGATGCCGCCGGTGCGGGCCTGCAACTCCAGCATCGCCGGCAGCAGCGGCTCGGCGAGGTCGACGAACTCGTCGCCGAGCAGGACCGCGAACGGCTCGTCGCCGACGTGCGACTCGGCGCAGCCGACCGCGTGCCCCAGCCCGAGCGGCTCGTGCTGGCGGGTGGTGAAGATCTCGGCCAGCTCGCTCGGCCGGCGTACGGCCTCCAGCCTCTTCTTGTCGCCCTTCTCGGCCAGCCGGGATTCCAGGTAGGGCTGGCGGTCGAAGTGGTCCACCATCGATGTCTTGCCCCGACCGGTGACCAGCAGTACGTCCTCGATGCCGGCCGCGGCGGCCTCCTCGACGATGTACTGCAGGACCGGCCGGTCGACGACCGGCAGGAGTTCCTTGGGCACGACCTTGGTCGCCGGCAGGAATCGGGTCGCGAGTCCGGCAGCCGGGATGACGGCCTTCACCGCCCGCCGTCCGGTCGCTGGACTGGTGGTCGTTCCTGGGTTGGCTGCACGCTCCGACATTCCGCGAGACTATCGGCCGCGGCTCTGTCGTGGCGGTTGTGGCCCGGATGACGCGCCGCCCGGCCCATCGGCGGACCGTCCACCCGCGTGGGGGACGCCGTCGTCCGGTGGCCGCGGGCCGACCGAACCAGCGATTTTCCCCGGTTCCGGTCGCGGGCCCGTCGACGCGACCCGGTGGGTGTCGCGTCCGGCCGCCTTGGCCGCGTAGAGCGCCTCGTCGGCGGCGTCGAGCACCTGGTCGCCGGTCGCGCCGTGGTCGGGGTATACGGCGATTCCGATGGAGACGGTCACCGGGATGCTGGTCGGCGGGGCGCCCAGGTGCGGTTCGATCGGGACCGGTACGTCGCGTACGGCGGCCGCCAGCCGCTGGGCGACGATGGCCCCGCCGGCCGCGTCGGTCTCCGGCAGCAGCACGACGAACTCCTCGCCGCCCTGCCGGAAGGCTAGGTCGACCTCCCGGATCTCGGCCCGCAGCCGGCGGGCGAACTCGGCCAGGACGGTGTCGCCGGCCGCGTGCCCGTGAGTGTCGTTGACGTGCTTGAAGCGGTCGAGGTCGAGGGCGAGGACGGTGAGCATGCGCCCGAAGCGGTTGGCTCGTTCGACCTCGCGCCGGATCGACTCCTTCAGGTAGCGGTAGTTCCACAGCCCGGTCAGCGGGTCGGTGAGCGAGAGCCGCTGGGCCTCCTCGTGCACCCGTACGTTGTCGACGGCGACGGCCGCCTGGCCGGCGAACGTGCGCAGCGTGACCAGGTCGGTGTCGTCGAACTCGTCGGAGCCGAGCCGGTCGTAGAGGGCGAGGACGCCGAGCGCGGTCGGCAGCGTCGGCGGCCACAGCCCGCCGGGCAGTCGCCCGGCGGGAACCCCGGTGGCCGGGGCGTCGGTGGCCGGCCCGGGTGCCGAGAAGGGTACGGCCACGTAGGTGCGGCAGCGCGGCTCGTGCGTCGACAGGTGTGGCCCGTCGCGGTCGACGCGGCCGCGGCGCGGCTCGCCGGTGGCGGCGACGGCGCCGAGCAGGCCGCTGCCGAGCGACACCCGCAGGGCCGCCGGGTCGTGGTCGGGCCGGCCGGGCCGGTCCTGGAGCGCGACGGCGACACCGACGACGGCCCCGTTGGTGCGGACGCCGGCCTTGCCGGCGCCGGCCTTCGCGGCGCCGGGCCGGGCGGTGAGGCCGACCGGCCAGCGTTCGTCGAGTCCCTCGGCGCACTGGCCGACCAGGAGTCCGCTGGCCGGGTCGAGCAGGAGCACCACGCCGGCCCGGGCGCCGGTCGCGGCGAGCGCGGTCTGGAGGATCACCTGGAGGATCCGTTGCAGGTCGTGGGTGCTGGACAGGGTGTCGCCGAGCACCGCCAGGTGTCCCCGGAGCTGGTCGCGGCTGGCGGTCAGGGCCTGGACGTACGACTGCGTCTCGCGGGTCATCCGGTTGAACGTGGTGGCCAGCCGGCCCACCTCGTCGTGCCCGTGCACCGGCACCCGGGCGGCGAGGTCGCCGTCGGCGACCCGGTCGGCGGCGCGGGCCAGTTCGGCGAGCGGCCGGGTGGTCGAGCGGGCCAGCCACCAGGCGGCGACGACGGCGGCGAACCCGGCGGCCAGGACCGCGCCGATCAGCACCACGTAGAGGCCCTGCGGCTGTCCCCGGGGCACGGAGAGCGCCAGCGGTAGCGGCTGGCCCGGTGACGGGTTGATCCGGCGGACGTACCGGCCGGTGCCGGTCTCGGCGATGGCGTCGCCCTCGGCGCGTGCCGCCGCGTCGAGGACCGCGTCGACGCCGGTCGCCGGCTCGGTGGTGTGCCGTACGGTCGGGGCCGCGACGCCCGGCAGGAGGGTGACGCCGGTGCCGGTCGCGGCGGCCAGCCGGGAGAGGAAGGCGTGGTCGAGGACCTGGGTGACGACCACCTCGCCGATCAGGGCGCCGCTCTCGGCGCGCATCTCGACGCGTACGGCGATCGCCTCGTAGTCGGCGTCCGGGGCGGTCTGCGCGGCGCAGTCGGCCCACGGCTGGGGTGGGTTGCCGGCGGTGGCGAAGGCGGCGCGGCCGTCGGCGTCGCTGATCAGGACCGCCGAAACCAGCCCGCGGGCGACCAGTTGGCTCGCGGTCCCGGCCCGGCGGGCCGGGTCGGCGGGTACGGCCACCGCGTCGGCCGCGGCGTGCATCTGCTGGCAGAGGGCGCTGACCGAGGTGCGTACGGTGGCGGCGGCGGTGTCCAGCCGGTCGACGGTACGTTCGTAGCTCACCGCGGCGACGGTCGTACCGACGAAGACGGCGCCGAGCAGCACGGGACCGAGGACGACCGCGAGGAAGGCGGTCGTCAACCGTCCACGCAGCGTCACTCTTCCCCCCGGAGGTTCCGCACCCGTTGGTGCGATGCTGACACAGACGGACCTTTCAGTTACGGCCTGTTGCAGGAGCGGTCGATGTCGGATTTGTCGAATGGAGCGAACGCGGCGCGCCGCCACAAGACGGACATCCGTATCAACGTCCTGGCCCGCCGTCGGTCACTGCCGGCGGCGCTCCGATCGGCCGCCGCCGGCCGCGTGCAGGCTGGCCTGGCCGACCTGGTACGGCGGCATCGGCCACGGACGGTGACCGCCTACGTGCCAGTCGGTTCCGAGCCCGGCGGACCCGACCTGCCGGAAGCCCTGCTGGCGATGCTCGCCGCCGGTGGCGCGCCGGGGTCGAGGCTGCTGCTGCCGGTGCTGTGCCCGGATCTCGACCTCGACTGGGCGGAGTACGCCGGTTCGGAGCCGCTGGTGGCCGCCGGGCGCGGATTGCGCGAGCCGGCCGGGCCGCGCCTCGGGCCGGCCGCCGTCGGCGCCGCGGACCTGGTGGTGGTGCCGGCGGTGGCGGTGGACCGGCGGGGGCTCCGGCTGGGCCGCGGCGGCGGCTCGTACGACCGCGCGCTCGCCCGCGTCGCCCCGGCGACCCTGACCGTGGCGCTGCTGCACGACGGCGAACTGCTGGACGCCGTACCGGCCGAGGAGCACGACCGTCCGGTCCACGCGGTGATCACTCCCAGCGGCGTACGGCGGCTCCCGGCCGGCTGAGTGTCGCGCCCCACACTCCCGCTGGACGAATCCGGTGCGGATAGCGCACCATTGGCACTCGAACGCGTCGAGTGCCAACCGATGATCATGATCCGGAGGAGACAGTGCCCACGTACCAGTACGCCTGCACCGCGTGCGGCCACCAGCTCGAGGCGGTGCAGTCGTTCGCCGACGAGCCGCTGACCGAGTGCCCGGCCTGTGAGGGGCGGCTGCGCAAGCTCTTCAACTCGGTGGGCATCGTCTTCAAGGGTTCCGGGTTCTACCGCACCGACTCCCGGTCCGGCTCGTCGGAGTCGGCCACCAGCGGCAAGCCGGCCAAGGCGGAGTCGTCCGGTTCCTCGGGCTCCGGGTCGAACGGCTCCGGCGGCAAGGACTCGGCCGGCTCCGGGTCGAAGGAGAAGCCGGCGTCGAGCGGCACCGCCTCCAGCGGCTCCAGCTCCTCTTCCGGCGGCTCGTCGTCGGCCGGCAAGGCCGCCACGTAGCGGCTCGGCCGAAGCGGCACCCGCCGGCTCGGGCATAACAGATCGACCCGGCCGACGGGGGTTGTCCACAGGAAGCCCCGTCGTCCACAGGCGGACGGCTCGGTCCAACGGGACCGGGCCGTCGGCGTCTAGCGTCCCTGCCGACCGGCGGCCCACGGTCCCCCACCGCCAGCCGTCCGAAGCCGGTCGGAGGGAGGCACCCCGATGTTCCGTCGCACCCGGTCCGGCGACGCCGACGGCGCGCTCACACCGGTCCGCTGGCCAGGCCGGCCCCGTCCGGCCACCGTGCTGCGGGCCGCCCTGGTCGCCGTCCTGCTGGCGCTGGCCGCCGCGGTGTTGACCGCGCGGGCCGACCCCGACCGCACGGCCGCCTGCGGCCCCCCGATCGCCGCAGACCCGACCGGACCACCATCCGGCGGGTCTTTCCCCGCCCCGGACGCCCCACCGGGCCGGCTCGCGGTGCCCGCCGGATCGGTCGGGGTACCGGTACGGCCCGCCGAACCCGCCGCTCTCGCCGTCGTACGCCCCGGCAGCCGGATCGACCTGCTGGCGCTACCGGCCGGCGCCGGGGCACAGCCGGCGCCGGAACCGCTCCGGCTGGCCACCGGGGCGCTCGTGCTCGACGTCGTGGCGGTCGACGGCGCTACCGCCCTCTACCTGGCGCTCACTCCGGACCAGGCGAACCGCACGCTCGGTATGCCCGAGACGACCCGCTTCGGGGTCGTCGTGCCACCCTGATCGACCGGATCCGGCCCGGCTCAGTCCCGATATCGACCGGCCCCTGGCCGACTCAGTCCCAATATCGACCGGCCCCTGGCCGGCTCAGTCCCAGTAGTGCGGCGGGCGCTCGGCCAGCAGCCGGTCGTCGTTCGATCCGGGCCGCTCGCCCCAGCCCCGGTCGGTGTCGTCCGCGGTCTGCTCCGGCAACACCACCAGCTCGTCCTCGCCGAACTCGACCGTCCGGTCGTCGGCGTCGATCCGTACCCGCGCCGGCTCGGTCGCCGCCGCCCCGTCCGCCATACGTGCCGATCTGTCCACGGCAGAAAGCGTACCCAGCCACGGGCCGGCACACCGAACGTCAGCGGGTCCCGACGGCGACCGGTTGGTAGCGTCAGTCGGCGTGACGACGCCCAGCGGTGACCCGACCGACCACGAGTACTGGCGCCGCCCCGCCGACCTCGAACCGGGCCAGCCGGCCCCACGGCCCGCCGCGCCGGCCGCCCCCGAGACGCCCGGCTACCAGGGGCCGCCGCCGACCACCCCGGCCACGACCGGCTGGCGGCCACCCACCGTCGTCAACCCGATGGCACCACGCCAGCTCCCGTCGCAGGACCAGGATTCGATCGACGCCGACGAGCGCGGCGCCCGCACGCTCACCTACGGCATCGCGATGGTCGGCGGCGCCGTACTGGTCATCGTCATCTGTCTGCTCTGCTCACGGGTGCTGTTCTGAGCCGTCAGACGACGCCGCTCCAGACCGCCTGCGCACCGGTCTCCCCGGTCAGGTAGACGTAGATCATCGTCACCACACCGAGGATCGTGACCAGCACCGCGAGAACGGTGGGCACCCATGCCGGCACGTGGGGCCCACGCTCGCCGCGGGTGGTGAGGAACACCAGCGCCCCGGTCGCGATCGCCAGCGCCAGCGAGAACCAGAAGGTCAGGTCGCCGTACGCCTGGTGCTCGTTGACCTTGTCGAGAATCTCCTGGCCGTAGCCCGCCGTGATCAGGCGTTCCTCCAGCGCCTCGCCGGAGATCTTCGAGAACAGCGCCGACACCGGTGCGGCCACGGCCAGCAGCACGGCCGCCCAACCGATGCGGGTGCGTGCCCTCGGCACGAACCCGTAGACGATCCCGACGACGGCCAGCAGCGGCACGAAGACCACGGCCGCGTGCACGAGCAACGGGTGGGCCGGCAGGCCCATGAACTCATCGAACACGGACGCCTCCTGGGGGCGGATACGACGTGACCCTTCGACGTTCTACACGATGCGACGGGGTCCGACGGTTCACCGCGTCGGCGCGGCCGTGGCAGTCTTGGTCGCATGGCTGCCACCGATCCCAGCGACGACGACCTCGGCCTGTTCGGTCCGGGTTCGGTGACCTGGCGGGTACACCAGGAGCCGGTGCTGCTCGTCGCCGGGCTGCGTTCGCTCTACCTCCAGGCGCTGCACCCCCGGGCGGTGGCCGGGGTCGCCCAGAACTCGAGTTACCAGAGCGACCCCTGGGGGCGGCTGGTCCGCACCGCCACCTACGTCGCCACCGTCGTCTACGGCAGCAGCACCCAGGTGCGGGACGCCGGCCGGCGGCTGCGCGGCCTGCACGCCCGGATGCGGGCGGTCGACCCGGCCACCGGGGAGACCTTCCGGATCGACGAACCCGACCTGCTGCGCTGGGTGCACGTGACCGAGGTCGAGTCGTTCGTGACCACGGCACGCCGGGCCGGTGCCGCGCTGACCGACGACGACGTCGACGCCTACTACACCGAACAGCTGCTCGCCGCCGAACTCGTCGGCCTCGACCCGGCGACCGTGCCCGGCACCGCCGCACAGGTCGCCGACTACTACCGGCAGGTACGCCCCGAACTGCGCCTGACCAGGGACAGTGCCGAGACGATGGTGTTCCTCACCGCCCCGCCGATGCCGCCGCTGCCGTGGAAGATGGGTCTGCCGCTGCGGTTGGCGGTCGAGCTGGGGCCGCCCCGGTGGGCATACCTCGGGCTCGCCGGGACCGCGATCGGGCTGCTTCCCGCGTGGGCCCGCCGGCTGTACGGCGGGCTCGGCCTGCCGACCACCGACCTGTCGGCCGACCTTTCGGTGCGCGGCCTGCGGCTGGCGCTGAGCGCGATCCCGCGCCGTTACGTCGAGGGTCCGATCTACCAGGCCGCGATGGCCCGGGCCGCCCGGCTCGGGGCGGCCGCCTGAGGCACCCGGTCAGGCGTCGGGGGTCAGCAGGCGCTCGACGGCGGCCCACTGCTCCTTGACCGGTGCGTCGGCGCCGGCCGGGCAGTGCCGGCGGTAGTCGCACCAGGTGCACAACGTGCCCGGGTTGGTGGGGAACGCCTCGTCGGCGTCGCCGCCGTCGGCCACCACCTTCTCGGCCGCCATGATGTCCCGGGCGGTGTCCTCGGCCCGCCCGACCTGGCGGGCGATCGACTCCGTGGTGTGCTCGTGCGCCGCGACCGTGCCGGTCGGCAGGTGGTGCAACTCGACCCGGCGGCACGGGCGGCGGAAGACCCGCTCGGCGGCGTAGGCGTACAGCGCCAGGGCCTGGGAGCCGCGCGCGTCGCCGGCGTCGGTGCCGCTGCGGCCGGTCTTGTAGTCGACGATCACCAACTCCGGCTCGCCGTCCGGGCCGGGCCGCGAGTCGATCCGGTCGGCACGGCCGTTGAAGGCCAGCACCGCGGTCTTGACCGCGACGACCCGCTCGACGCCGAGCGGGTCGGCCCCGGGCTCGAGCCCGTCGACATAGGACTCCAGCCAGTCCAGCGCTCGCCGGAACAGCTCGCGCTCCTGCTCCACGTCGCGGTAACCCTCCCGGACCCAGGTGGCCTTGAGCAGGCCGGCGACCGCACCCGTATGGCGCCGGTCGGCCGGCAGCGCGTACCAGTTGCGCAGCGCGGTGTGGACGCTGGCGCCCAGCGAGTTGTGCGCCCACGGCGGCCCCTTCTGCGGCGCCGGCCGGTCCACGTAGGAGTAGCGGTAGCGGCGCGGGCAGTCGGCGTAGGTGCCGAGCTTGCTCGGTGTGCACACGAACAGCCGCTCCGGCATCCCGTCGAACCCGAGCTGCTCGGGCTGGCCGCCACGCGGCCGGGGGGTGGCGCCCCGCGAACGGGACGAACTGGTCGGGGAAGAGGTCGGCCTGCGCACGCCCCGATCCTGCCATCCGGGTCCGACAGGTCGGGCACAGCACGCCCGGCCGGTCACCCCTGCTGGACGTACTGGGTGACGAACGCCGCCACCGCGTCGGCGATCAACTGGACCGCGATCGCGGCCAGCAGCAGGCCGGCGATCCTGGTCAGCACCTCGATGCCACCCGGCCGCAGCACCTTGACGATCCCGCCGGAGAAGCGCAGGGTCAGCCAGACCACCACCATCACCGCGACGATCCCGCCCCCGATCGCGAGATAGTCGGCCGCCCCGTCGGCCCGCTGCACGAAGAGCATGGTCGCCACGATCGCGCCGGGGCCGGCGAGCAGCGGCGTACCCAGCGGGACCAGGGCGATGTTCGCGGTCGCCTGCTGGTCGGGGTCGTTCGCCTTGCCGGTCAGCAGTTCGAGGGCGACCAGGACGAGCAGCAGCCCACCGGCGGCCTGCAACGCCGGCAGGTCGATGTGCAGGTAGTCGAGCAGCGTCTGCCCGGCGACGGCGAACACCACGATCACACCGAGCGCCAGGGCCACCGCCTGCCACGCGGCCCGGTGCCGCTCGCGGCGGGGCAGCGTGCTGGTCAGGGCGACGAAGATCGGCACCATGCCCGGCGGATCCGTGATCACCAGCAGGGTCAGGAAGACCTCGCCGAACAGTTTCAGATCCATCCGGTCAAGGTAACCGCAGCCCGGCTCAGCCGACCGGCGGGACGCCGCGGGCCGCCGACACGATCCGCTCGTACGCGTCGGGCGCGGTGGTGTGGGCGCCGAGCCGTACCGTCTTGTGGCTGCCGTGGAAGTCCGACGATCCGGTCACCACCAGCCCCAGCTCGGTGGCGAGGGCCCGGACGTGGGCCCGCTCGGCCGGTGAGTGGTCGGTGTGGTCGGCCTCCAGGCCGAAGAGCCCGGCCGCCGCCAGTTCGACGATCAACTCGTCGGGCACGATCCGCCCGCGCCGGGTGGCCCGCGGGTGGGCGAAGACCGGCACCCCGCCGGCCTCCCGGACCAGTCGTACGGCGGTGAACACGTCGATGTCGTCCTTCGGCAGCCGGTAGCGTTCCCCGAGCCAGCGCGGCTCGAACGCCTCGCTCGTGGTGGCGACCAGCCCGGCCCGGATCAGGGCGGTGGCGATGTGCGGCCGGCCGACGGTGCCGCCGGCCGCGTAGCCGCGTACCTCGTCCCAGGTGATGTCGACCCCGTCGGCACGCAGCAGTTCGACGATCCGCTCGCCGCGCGCCTCGCGGGCGACCCGTACCCGGGCCAGTTCCGCCGCCAGCGCGCGGTCGGTGGGGTCGAACAGGTATGCCAGCAGGTGCAGCGGGATCGCCGTGTCGGGCCCGTACCAGCGGCAGGAGATCTCGGCTCCGCGGACGAGGGTCAGGCCGGCGGGGCGCGCGGTGGACGCCGCCGCCCAGCCGGCGGTCGTGTCGTGGTCGGTGAGCGCGACGACGTCGAGCCCGGCCCCGCTGGCGGCCGCCATCAGTTCGCCCGGGGTCAGCGTGCCGTCGCTGGCCGTGGAGTGGGTGTGCAGGTCGATGCGGGCCGGCGCCGGTGCCCCGGTACCGGCGGTCACGACCGGCCGGACCGGTCGGCGGCGGTGATCGGCTTCGCGGTCATCCGCGGCACCGGCTGCCAGTCCGCGCCGGCATCGGGGGGCAGCGAGACGACCTGCTGGGTGCCGTCGGTGCGGCACTGCACCACGCCGCGGTCGTCACCGGCCACGACGGTCATGTCGTCGGCCCAGACGGCCGGCACGGTGCTGCGGACCGGGCAGCCGACGGTCGCGTAGTCGCCGGTCAGGGCCGCGTCGATGTCGACCAGGGTCAGCCCGTCGGCGGCCGGCGCGACCAGCCAGCCGCCGCCCGGGGCCAGCCGGCCGGGGGTGAACTCGGCGCGCAGGCCGAGCGTGCAGGCCCCGGAGCGGTCCACCCGCAGCCGGTGGGCCCGGCCGTCGAGGGCGGCCAGGCAGAGGCCCCGGTCACCGGTGCGGATCAGGGCGGCGACGGCTCCCCCGGCGGTCCCGTAGATGGCGGTGACGTCGAGGTTCCAGGACGGCCGGTAGGGGCCGGTCGGGTCGAGCAGGTCGTAGCCGCGGGAGTGGCCGACCCGTCCGGCGACCACCACCCGCCGGTCCAGGAACGCGACCGGCACGGTTCCGGGCGGCACGTCGGTGGTGGACCGGACGGACAGCCCGTCGGCGGTCAGGTCGGCGACCCCCAGCGCCCCGTCGGAGACGTACGCGAAGCGGGCGCCGTCGGAGCTGACGGTCCAGCCGTCGCCACCGCCGCGCAGCGGCACGCTGTCGCCGTCGGGCCGCAGCAGGCGGACGTTGGTGGCGCCGCCGTAGACCCAGCCCACCGGGACCCGGTAGGCGCGCAGGACCTCCCCCACACCGGACAGTGGCAGCCGGCGGCCGTCGGTGGTCCACAGTTGATCGCCGACCCGCAGGTCGATCCCGATCGTGGTCTCGCGGTCGGGCGCGTGCATCAGGACGGCGGCGTCGGCGCCGGGGACGACCGCGGCCGGGGACGGTGGTGGCGGTGCCGCCGGGGCGCCGGTCGGGACGACGTGGCCGGTCGGGGCCGGCGTCGGCGTGCTTTCCAGGCCCAGCCGGTGTGCGGGCGGGTCGTCCGGCTGCCACCAGGACCGGGCCGGGGCGACGCCGGCCGCCACGAGCACCAGCACCAGGGCCGCTCCGATCGACGCGCCCGCGCGGCGGCGACGCCGGACGGCCGCACCGTGCCGGATGGCCCGGTCCGCGGCGTCGGCGGCCGGCAGCCCGCCGTACGGGCCGGACGTCGCCCGGTCGGCGAACATGTCCCGTAGGTCTTTCTCGATCCTGCTCACCGGCCCTCCAGAGTGGCCGGACCGGCACCGGCCGCGAGCACCGCCGGCCGGATGCCGGACGCGACCGGGGGCCGGCTGCGGGGCGCGGCCGGCGACCGCTCACCGGTCGGCTCGATCACCTGGTCCGCCGGCCGTCGCACCCCGTCGTCGGCCAGCCGCCGGCGCAGGGTGGACAGTGCCCGGGAGGTCTGGCTCTTGACCGTGCCCACCGAGATGCTGAGCATCGCCGCAGTCTGCGCCTCCGAAAGGTCCTCGTAGAAACGGAGTACGAGCACCGCCCGCTGGCGGGCCGGCAGCATCTTGACGTGCTGCCAGAGCGCGTCGCGCTCCAACTGCTCCTCGATCCGGTCCGGGGCGGCCCGCTCGGGCAGCACCTCGGTCGGACACTCGCCGTGCCAGCGCCGCCGCCACCAGCTCGTCGCCGTGTTGACCAGGACCCGGCGGGCGTACGGCTCGACGGCCTCGATCTCGCCCAGCCGCTTCCACGCCAGATAGGTCTTGGTCAGCGCGGTCTGGAGCAGGTCTTCGGCGGTGGCCCAGTCGCCCGCGAGCAGGTAGGCGGTGCGCAGCAGCGACGACGAACGCCTGGCGACGAAGTCGCGGAACTCGTCCTCCACCCGCTGCCCGCTCACCTGCCGCCCTTCGCTAGCGCTTGTGCGGAAAGGCTTTCACGAAGCGCCGGCCGGCACCAGGGAGGAGCGTTCCGACCTCATCCGATGTTCGGACAGAGTTCGTCAGGCGCCGTCGTCGGCCTTGTTGTCCTCGCCCTCCTTGCCCAACCGGGCCTCGACCGCCTGCGGTTCGTACATCTCCTCGACGACGCGCAGGTAGAGCTCGTTGGGGTTGGGCAGGTGCTTGACCTCGCGCAGCGCCTGCTCCTGGCCGGCGGACTCCAGCACGAACGTGCCGTAGTTGAGTGCCCGGCCCAGCGGCGACTGCTCGTATTTCATGTCGGTGACCCGCAGCAGGGGCATCATGGCGACCCGCCGGGTGATGATCCCGTTCACCACCATGACCCGCTTGTTGGTGAGGATGAACCGGTCGAAGTACCAGTCGGCGACCTTCCACGCCACCCAGCCCATGATGCCGAGCCAGATGATGACCGCCACGGTGGTCAGCCCGCCGACCTCCTGGCCGGCGAGGAAGCCGGACAGGTAGCCGAGCACGAAGGTGGCGGCGACCCCGATCAGCAGCGGCGTGCTGAGGTGCACCCAGTGCCGCTTCCACTCGCCCCGGTAGCGCTCGGTCGGGAAGAGGTAGCGGGCGACCAGCGGCGTCGGCTCGTCTTCGAGCGGAAGGACCCGTCGGGGGCCGAGCGGCATGCCGGAGGCGTCGACCTGGAGGCCGGCGAGTTCTTCCTCGGAGATGTCGGTCGGCGGGTAGGCGGTGTCATCGACCCAGGTGGTCGTGCGCGGACGCTGCTCGTGCCCGAAGCCGACGCTCTCTCCGTAGGAGGCCCCTTCCGAGTAGGACGGACCGTCCGAGTAGCCGGGCCCGTCGTCGCGGGCCACCGGGATCGGCTCGGTGTCGTACTCCCGGCGGTCCCGTCGCCGTCGGTCAGGCTCGTCGGGGTCGGGTGGTTCGACGGGAGGGTTGGCCATCGGCGCCGCTAAGCCACGAGGCTCGTGAAGAAGTCACCGAAGCCCTGGGCGATGTCCATGATGCCCCCGCCGAGGGACTTGAAGACGTCCGCGGCGGAATCGGGCCGGAAGGCGATAAAGAAAACTAGGAACGCGAGTCCGCCCCAGGTGAGGACCTTCTTGACCATTACGGGCCATCCCCCTCCGCGCGGCGCCGGGTCTCTGCCGCAGCAGCACCCAGAGTATCAGTCGTACGTCTCACAGTGAATCAACTGCATGCATCTTGGACCACCCGAACGGCTATCAAACCTTGCCATGCAGGTAGGGCGAGGGTGCACCGAAAACAAGCTCGGCCGGAGTCCACTCGGAGAGATCCTGCAGCACGACATCCTCCGCGAGAACGTAGCCCGCACTCGCCGGCCACGTTATCGCATAAAGCCACATACCCCTCGCCTCGCCCACGTAGACGCTGCGATCTGTCGGGGATTTGACGGACCAGAGTGGAGTGGGGTGCCCCCCTGCCCGGATCTTGGCGTGCGACACCCCGTTCTCGGCGTGTCCCGGTGCGACCTCGGTCATCGCGTCGGCGAGCAACGCGCCCGGGTCCGGTCCGGGGATACCCGCGAACCGGTTGCCCAGTCCGAGACCGGGCTCCTCGGCGACGAGTACGAGGTCGGCCGGGCCGCCGGCGAGCGGATCCGGCCCGCTGCAGGCGACCGTCGCCGCCCGTACCCCGGTGTGCACGTCGCCGGCCCACGCGACGCCGGTCACCGTCCAGCCGGCCAGCAGCGGCCACGGGCACCACAGCGGGCTCGGCGGCCGGCCGTGCCCGGAGTGCGCGTCGGCCATCCCGGCGACCGTGCTGTGCAGGATCTCGGCACCGATGTGCCGGGCCGTGTGCAACGGGGGGACGGCGCCGTCGTCGTCGCAGCGCCAGTCGGTGTGCATCAGGTCGGGCGGCCGCACCGGACCACCACATCGGGGACAACTCACCGCAACAGCCACAGCACCCACGTTGCGCCGATCGTCCCGCAGAGTCAAGCGAAGCGGCCTTTTCGGTCATCTCAGACCACCTCGGCGGGTCAGTCCGGTGGCGGACCCGCGTGGCTCCTGATCCAGGCGTGCATCGCGATACCGCTCGCCACCCCGGCGTTGATCGACCGGGTGGAGCCGTACTGGGCGATCGAGAAGAGCTGGGCGCAGCCGGCCCGGGCGGCGTCGGACAGGCCGGGCCCCTCCTGCCCGAAGAGCAGCACGCAGCGCCGCGGCAGGGTCACGGTCTCCAGCGGGCGCGCTCCCGGCAGGTTGTCGATTCCCACCATGACCAGCTCGTTCTCCCGTGCCCACGCGGCGAGAAGATCGACGCTCTCGTGGTGCCGTACGTGCTGGTATCGATCGGTCACCATCGCCCCACGCCGGTTCCACCGCCGCCGGCCGACGACGTGCACCTGCGCGGCGAGGAAGGCGTTGGCATTACGTACGACGGTCCCGATGTTGAAGTCGTGCTGCCAGTTCTCGATCGCGACGTGGAAGTCGTGCCGGCGCCGGTCCAGGTCGGCCACCACGGCCTCGAGCCGCCAGTAGCGGTAGCGGTCGACGACGTTGCGCCGGTCGCCGAGCGCGAGCAGTTCTGGGTCGTAGCGTGGATCGGTCGGTGGGTCGCCCACCCAGGGTCCGACGCCGACCTCCAGTTCATCACCGCTCACGGTTGTCAGAGGGTACGCGGCCCTGGACCAGGGGCGACGGTCCCCTGGCCACGCCGCCGGCCCGGACCGGGATCAGCCGCCGGTCGGGCCGGGATCAGCAGAGCCCCAGAGCGGCCCCGAGGTCGTCGAGGAACCGCCGCCCGGCCGCGCTGACCGGCTCGTCGCCAGCACCGGCCACCCCACCGGCCCGGCGGGCCCGGCACACCCGCGCCGCGATCGACTGGACCCACTGCCGGTAGGCCGCCGAGTCGGCCGGATCGGCTCGCGCGCCCAGCACCCGGACCGCCTCCCGGCACGACCCGAGTACGTCGGCGAGCGCCGGCGCCCGGCCGGTGGCCGGCCGGTCCTGCTCGTGCTCGGCGTAGATCGTGCTGGCCACCACCCGGACGAGTTCACTGTCGAAGGCGCGCCCGGCCGCGATCCCTTCGAGGCCGGCCAACCCCTCACGGACCCGGTGCCCGGGATCGTCGGATTCGGCCGAGGTGGCCGCGACGACGATCCGACTGGGCAGCCGGGTGAGCAGTTCCCACTCGGCGGCCGGATAGGCGAGCGTGGAGAGCTGGCCAACCGGGCGACCTGGGAAGACGGGGCCTCCGGACGGGATCTGGCTCGACATTGGGCGACCTCCCGCGGCCAGCATATGCCTGACTCTTGCGAAAGCAGACGTTCAACCCCTAAAAGCATCAAGAAGGGGCGTAGCACCTATCCCTGGCAGAGCCCGCCGGTCCCGGGCCGCGCTGATGCCGGCCCGGGGTCGGCCGCGAGCGGCGTACGGCGGGCAACTCGGGCCGGGAGCAGCCGGACACCGGGGAAAGTGAATTCGCGGCCCGCCGTATTCACATTGCATCCGGAAGATGAACCACATCGAAACTTCCGACACCACGACGGCGAAGTGCCACATGGCACGCCTTACCGATGATTAAGGCAGCGTCACGGCGTTTCGAGCGGGAAGAGCCGGCAGGGGAGAAAACTCCTGCGGACGCAATGAGCGGCGGGGCCCTCCCCGGCACCCGCCGCCCACGCTTTGATGAAGAAGATTCTGCCCGAGACGCGGATCACTGAGAAGAGGTGAACCCGAGACGGAGGTCACAGTTATGATTTTGTGACACTACTTACCGTGAGAGTTGACGTTCCCGCAACCGATCGTCACGCTTCCCATTTGCCCTTGCCAAGCACTGATTCGACCCCGGAGCGAGGTTCGGCCGGCGTCACCACCTGGAAACGCTCCCATCACCATCGGTGAGCACTCCGGAACGCCTGCTCAAGCTGCGGTTAACACTATGCAGGTCGATGACAGACACGTACGGTAAGCACCGTGCGGCTCGTCCGTTTCCGCCGGCCGACAGCGGGGAATGCGGCAGCCGGACTCCAGGTTCTTCCCTGGCGTAGGCCCCGAAACCGGTGATCGGAGAGATCAATGGCGACCGTTGAGTTGACCACGGCGAACTTCGACGAGGTGACCAGCCAGGAAGGCATCGTGCTGGTTGACTTCTGGGCGAGTTGGTGCGGGCCGTGCGTCCGCTTCGCCCCCGTCTACGACCGCTCATCCGACAAGCACCCGGGCATCACTTTCGGCAAGGTCGACACCGAGGCCCAGCCGGAGATCGCCGCCAAGTTCGACATCCGCTCGATCCCGACGATCATGGCGATCCGTGACGGCGTCATCGTCTTCGCCCAGCCGGGCGCCCTGCCCGAGTCGGCGCTCGAGTCGTTGATCAGCCAGGTGGAGGCGCTCGACATGGCCGAGGTCAAGGAGAAGCTCGCCGCGCACGAGCACTGAGCCCCGCGGACAGCGGCCCGGCCGGACACGCACATGTGTCCGGCCGGGCGCTGTTTTGGCGGATTGTCCGGTCCGCCGATGCTGGCGGGACGGTAGGGTCAACGTTCCAATGGAGACCCTGACGGCGCGCGGGCGCGCCTACCGAGTGCTGGCCACCCTGGTAGCTGGGGCACTGCTCCTGGTCGGCACCTTCTGGGGCCAGGACGACCACTTCCCGTTCGGCCCGTTCCGGATGTACTCGACCTCCAACCCGCCCGACCAGCCCGCACCGGACACCCGGGTCGAAGCGGTCGGCACCGACGGGTCGGTCGTCGTGCTCTCCGAACGCAACAGCGGGATCCGGCGCGCCGAGATCGAAGGACAGCAGGCCCGCTACACCGACGACCCGGCGCTCCTCGCCGAGATCGCGCAGGCGTACGCACAGCGCAACCCCGGTCAGCCGGCCCTGGTCGAGGTACGCATCGTGGTGCGCTGGCACGGCATCGTCGACGGCCGGCCGACCCGGACGTACGTCGACGAGACCGTCGTACGGTGGCAGGCATCGTGAGGGCGCTCGGTCGTTGGCTCACCGAAGCCGTGCCCCGGGGGCGCGTCGCCGCCTTCCGTACGCTGGTCTACCTCTTCGTCGTCGGCGACCTGCTGCTCTTCACCCCGTGGGTACGGGACCACGCCACCGTGCCGGGGGCGCTCTACCAGCCGCTGTTCGTCGGCCGGCTGCTCCCGCTGCCCACCCCCAGCCCCGAACTGGTGTCGGTCGTCTTCTGGTTGCTCCTCGCCCTCGCGGCGCTCGCCGCGACCGGACGGGCGCCGCGGGTGCTCGGCTGGTCGATCTTCCTGCTCTACTTCGAGTGGATGATCATCGCGATGAGCTACGGCAAGGTTGACCACGACCGGTTCGGCCTGCTGGTGGCACTGGCCGTACTGCCGACGGCCGGCCGGGCCCGGCACGGCGACCCCACCCGCACCGAGGCGGGTGGATGGGCACTGCGGGTCACCCAGATCGCGGTGGTGTGCACGTACTTCCTCGCCGCCTGGGCCAAGCTCCGCTTCGGCGGGGTGGAGTGGCTCACCGGCTCCGTCCTGGCCCGCGCCATCATCCGCCGCGGCACCGAACTCGCCGACGTCATCGCACAGGTGCCGGGGCTCCTGATCGCCGCCCAGTTCGGCATCATGGCGTTCGAGATACTCAGCCCGGTCGTGTTCCTGCTCAACGAGCGCTGGCGCAACCGCGCGGTCGCCTTCTTCTACTCGTTCCACGTGGTCACGTTCGCGACCATCACCATCTCGTTCGCGCCGCACCTGGTGGCGATGGCCAGCTTCCTGGCACTGGAACGGGTCCGCCCGATCGTCTGGGTACGCCGTCGCCTGCGCCGGACGGACGGTCGCAAGGGGACCGCCGAGCCGGCCCCGGATCAGTTGGCGGATCCGGCGGGCGGCGCACCGTAGAGCCGCTCGCGGGTGGCCTGCGGGAGCGAGCAGGCCGCCGTGCCGCCCGGCATCCGGTGCCGGTTGGCCGCCACCCAGCGGTAGACCGGCCAGGCGACCGCGCGCACCGGCCGGAACTGGAGGATCCGGCCCGCCACCCGCCACAGCCACGAGCTGCCACGCAGCAGCAGCGCGATCGCGTCCGGTCCGGCCGCCCGTCGCCCGTCGGCACCGACCCACTGCACCGCCTGCTCGCACTCGTCCACGGTGAGCCCGAGCGTGGCCAGGTCGGCGAACTGCCACGGCACGATCGTCGCCGGCCCGGGAACCCGGCGCTCCGCGAACCGGGCACACGTCGTACAGAACGCGCAGTCGCCGTCGTACACGAAAGTCGCGGTTTCCATGGGTCCATCATTCCCGTACCGGCGGCGGACTCCTACAGGACGTGCCCGACGTAACCCTGGATCGTCTCGTCGAGCACGTCGCGCCCGGGCCGGGCCCAGACGTCGGCGTGGAAGACCTCGACCTCGATCGGGCCGGTGAAGCCGGTGGCGTCGACCGCCTCCCGGAAGCGTCGCAGCTCCACGCTCCCGGTGCCCGGCAGGCCCCGCCCCAGCAGCACGCCCTCGGGCAGCGGCGTGATCCAGTCGGCGACCTGGAAGCAGGCGATCCGGTCCTCCCGGCCGGCCCGCCCGATCTGCGCCCACACCTGGTCGTCCCACCACACGTGGTAGGTGTCGACCACCACCCCGACGGCGGCCGACGGGTGCGGTGCCGCCAGGTCGAGGGCCTGGCCGAGACTGGCGACCACGCACCGGTCGGAGCAGAACATCGGGTGCAGCGGCTCGATCGCGAGCCGTACGCCGGCGGCGAGCGCGTGCGGCACGAGCTGGCCGATCGCGTCGCCGATGTGCGCCCGGGCGCCGTCGAGGTCGCGGCTGCCCTCGGGCAGCCCGCCGGAGACGAGCACGAGCGCCGGGGCGCCGAGGGTGGCCGCCTCGTCGATCGCCCGCCGGTTCTCGTCGTACCAGCCGGGCTGGTTGAAGAACCCGCCGCGGCACAGCGACGTCACCGTGAGCCCGGCGTCGCGGACCAGGGCCGCGGTCTTGTCGAGGCCGTAGGCCGCGGTCTCCTCCCGCCACAGGCCGATCTGGCTGACACCGGCGTCGACGCAGCCGGCGACCAGGTCGGGGATCGGCCAGTACTTGGTGGTGGCCTGGTTGAGCGAGAAGCGGTCGAGCGAACTCATCGGGTGGTCCCCCACTGTGGTCGGCCGGTCAGGACTCGAGTTCCGGGATCTCGACGCGCCGGCCCTCGCGGGCCGACTGGATGCCGAGTTCGGCGAGTTGCACGCCGCGGGCGCCGGCCCACAGGTCCCAGGTGTACGGCGCGTCCTCGACGACGTGGCGCAGGAACAGCTCCCACTGCGCCTTGAACCCGTTGTCGAACTCCTCGTTGTCCGGCACGACCTGCCACTGCGAACGGAAGTCCTCGGTGGCCGGCAGGTCGGGGTTCCACACCGGCTTCGGGGTCGTCGACCGGTGCTGGATCCGGCAGTTGCGCAGGCCGGCGACGGCGCTGCCCTCGGTGCCGTCCACCTGGAACTCGACCAGTTCGTCGCGGTAGACCCGGACCGCCCAGGACGAGTTGATCTGGGCGACGACCTTGCCCTGGCCGGGCCGGTCGATCTCGAAGATGCCGTACGCCGCGTCGTCGGCGGTGGCGTCGTACGCCTCGCCGGCCTCGTCCCAGCGCCGGTCGATGTGGGTGGAGAGGTGGGCGTTGACCGAGGTGACCCGGCCGAAGATCTGCTCCAGCACGTAGTGCCAGTGCGGGAACATGTCGACGGTGATGCCGCCGCCGTCGGCGGCCCGGTAGTTCCACGACGGACGCTGGGCGGCCTGCCAGTCACCCTCGAAGACCCAGTAGCCGAACTCGCCGCGGATCGACAGGATCTGCCCGAAGAAGCCGCCCTTGACCAGCCGGTCGAGCTTGCGCAGCCCGGGCAGGAACAGCTTGTCCTGCACCACGCCGTGCTTGATGCCGGCGGCGTCGGCCAGCCGGGCCAGGTCGACCGCGCCGGCGAGGTCCTCGGCGGTCGGCTTCTCGGTGTAGATCGCCTTGCCGGCCTCGATTGCCAGCCGCAGCGCCTTCTCCCGCTGGGCGGTGACCTGCGCGTCGAAGTAGATCTCGACGTCGGGCCGGGCCAGTGCCGCGGTCAGGTCGGTGGTCCAGTCGGTGAGCCCGTGCCGGTCGGCGATCTCGCGCAGCTTGGTCTCGCTCCGGCCGACCAGGACCAGCTCGGGCCAGAGCCGGTCGCCGTTGACCAACGGGAGGCCACCCTGCTCACGGATGGCGAGCAGGGAGCGGACGAGGTGCTGCCGGTAACCCATTCGGCCGGTGACACCGTTGAGTACGATCCCGATGGTCTTGCGGGCCATGCGGCTGCCTCCTCGGCCAACGTCGCTTGTCGCGTGGGATGCTCGGGCGAGCATCAGGTAAGCGCTTTCCTGCTGGAGATTACCGATACTGCAACGGTTAAGGCAAGGGCTTTCCCAGGCATTCGTCCGGGCTGACGGCGCGCTATCCTCACGTTCATCCGGCATCGGGCGGCCGGGGAAGGGCTGGACCGATGGCCACCTTGGCGGATGTCGCACGGCGGGCGGGTGTCTCACCCGCGACCGCCTCCCGGATCATCAACGGCAGCCCCAAGCCGGTGACCGAAGGCTTGCGCGAACGGGTGCTCGCCGCGGTGGAGGAACTGCAGTACGTCCCCAACGCGCACGCCCAGCTACTCGCCCGGTCGCACCGCAGCGCGGTCGGCGTCATCGTCCACGACGTCTCCGACCCCTACTTCGCGGAGATCACCAAGGGGCTGCAACGGGTCGCCACCGAGAACGGGCGACTGGTGATCATCTGCAACAGCTACCGCGACCCGGACAAGGAACTCGAATACGTCGAGCTGCTGCGCGCGCACCAGGTCGCGGCCATCATCCTGGCCGGCTCCGGCTACCACGACGAGTCCTACACCACCACGCTGGACAACAAGCTGCGGGTCTACGAGGCGACCGGCGGCCGGGTCGCCGTCATCGGCCGGCACCAGCACGCGGGCGACGCGGTCGTACCGGCCAACACGACCGGCGGCCACCTCGCGGCGACCGAACTGTACGAGCTCGGCCACACCCGGATCGGAGTGATCGCCGGGCCGGCACACCTGACCACCACGACCGACCGGCTGGCCGGCATCCAGCAGGCCGCCGCCGAGCACGGGCACACGATCGCCCCGACCCACATCACCTACGCCGACTTCGACCCGCCGAGTGGCGCCACGGCGACGGCCCGGCTCCTCGAGGCGCACCCGGACATCACCGCCATCGCCGCCCTCAACGACTCGATGGCGGTCGGCGCCCTGCGCCACCTGCGCCAGGCCGGCCGCACGGCGCCGGGCGACATCAGTCTCATCGGTTTCGACGACATGCCCGTCGCCCAGGACGTCACGCCCACCCTCACCACCGTGCGGCTGCCGCTGGCCGACATGGGTGCCCGGGCGATGACCCTCGCGTTGCGCCCGCCGGACGACACCGCGACCCCACAGATAGAGGAGGCCGGCGCCACGCTGGTCCGCCGGGAGAGCACCGCGCCGCCACGCCGCTGAACAGCTTGCACATTCCTCGTACGCATGTTCGAATGAGTTACATGCGCTGGGACAACCTGTCGGCTCCCCCCGACGCAGGAGTCCCAGGAAGGGCAGCGCCAGCGGCCCCACCCCTGCCGCTGGCGCTGCCCGGCGCGACCGTCCGCACCTTCGACACCCCGGACTTCGCCGGGATGACCTTCTACGAGGTGCGGGCCAAATCAATCGTCAACCGGGTGCCCGGCACCTCCCACGTGCCGTTCGAGTGGACGGTCAACCCCTACCGCGGCTGCGGTCACCGCTGCACCTACTGCTTCGCCCGCAACACCCACACCTACCTCGACCTCGACGCGGGGCAGGACTTCGACAGCAAGGTCGTCGTCAAGGTCAACGCGGGCGAACTGCTGCGCCGCGAGCTGGCCGCGCCGAAATGGCGGGGCGGGCACATCGCGATGGGCACCAACGTCGACTGTTACCAGCGCGCCGAGGGCCGCTACCGGCTGATGCCGGAGATCATCGCCGCGCTGCGCGACTTCGCCAACCCGTTCTCGATCCTGACCAAGGGCACGCTGCTGCTACGTGACCTGCCGCTGCTGCGCCAGGCGGCGGAGGTCACCAGGGTCGGCGTCGCATACTCGATCGGCTTCGTCGACGAGCCACTGTGGCGTTCGGTCGAGGCCGGCACCCCCGGCCCGCGCCGGCGGCTCGACGCCGTACGCGCGCTGGCCGAGGCGGGCTTCCGGGTCAGCGTGCTGATGGCGCCGATCCTGCCCGGGCTGACCGACACCGACGACTCGATCGAGGCGACCGTTTCCGCCATCGCCGCCGCCGGCGCGGCCAGCCTCACCCCGATCCCCCTGCACCTGCGCCCCGGCGCCCGGGAGTGGTACGCGCGCTGGCTCGCCCGCGACCACCCGCACCTCGTGCCGCTCTACCGGGAGCTCTACCGGGCCGGTTCCTACCTGCCACAGAGCTACCAGCGGGAGCTGGTGGCCCGGGTCCGGCTGGCCGCCCGCCGGCACGGCCTGCGCCGTTTCGAGCCGGAGGCCGCCCCGGAGCGGCCGCCACCGGCCCGCCCCGAGCAGCTGACCTTGCTCTAGCGGTCACGTCTCGGCGGCTCCGGCCAGAAACTGGGCGGCGTACGACGCCGACGGCTCGATCGGCGTGATCACGTCGATGAGCACCCCGTCCGGGGCGGCCACGATGAAGTGCCGCTGGCCGAAGTCCTCGCTGCGCAGCGACAGCTCCTCGGTCAGCCCGGCACGGCCGACCAGCCGCTCGTGTTCGGCGTCGACGTCGGGCACCTCGAAGTTGAGCAGGAGCCCCCGCGCCGGTGCCCGGTAGCGCTCCGGCAGCGTCTCGTGGGTGTGGTCGAGCAGCGCCAGTTCGTAGTGCGGCGGCCCGGGCCGGCGCAGGCTGACGTACCAGTCGGCCTCGAAGGTCACCTCGAAGCCGAAGTGCCGGGTGTAGAAGGCGCGGGAAGTCGCGACATCGGCGGTGCAGATCACCGGGTAGAAGCTGTCGAGCCGGCCGTTCATCGGTCCTCCAGAGAGTTTCGCATACCTTGGGTATGCCAACGACGCTAGTAACATACCCCGGGTATGTCAACGCGACGGGGAGTGTGACCATGACCTCCAGGGCCGAACAGCGAGCCGCGACCCGGCGGGCGCTCCTGACCGAGGGCCGGCGCCGGTTCGCCCGCGACGGCTTCCACGAGGTGGTCCTGGCCGAGGTCGCCCAGGGCATCGGCGCGACGAAGGGCGCCGCCTACCACCACTTCGGCAGCAAGGCCGGGCTCTTCCGCGCCGTCGTCGAGGAGGCGCAGCGTGAGGTCGCCGACCGGGTGGCCCGCGCCGCCGGGGAACACGACGACCCGTGGGAACAGTTGCTCGCCGGCTGCCGGGCCTTCCTGGCCGCCAGCTCCGACCCCGAACTGCGACGGATCATGCTGGTCGACGCGCCGACCGTACTCGGCTGGAACGAGTGGCGGACGATGGACGAGTCGTCGTCCGCGCGGCACCTGGCCGAGGCACTGGAGTCCCTGATCGCCGCCGGTGTCATCGAGCCGCAGCCGACCGGGCCGCTGACCCGGTTGCTGTCCGGGGCGATGAACGAGGCCGCCCTCTGGCTGGCCCAGGCCCCCGGCCCGGACCCGGTCACCCCGGGCCGGCCGGACGGGTCCACGCTGGACGCCACGATGGCGGCACTGACCCGACTGCTCGACGGGCTGCGCCGCCCGTCCCGGTGACGGGCGGGCACGGCCGGGCCGTACGGGATATCGTCGCAGCGTGCGTGACGCCCTGCAGATCCTGGCCGAAGCCCGCGTGATCGCGGTCGTCGGCGCCTCCCGTGACCCGCACAAGCCGGCCCACAGCGTGCCGTTGCAGATGCAGCGGCACGGCTGGCGGATCATCCCGGTCAACCCCTACGCCGGCGACGAACTCTTCGGCGAGCGGGTCTACGCCTCGCTGGCCGACATTCCGCACCCGGTCGACATGGTCAACGTCTTCCGGCCGGCCGCCGACGCGCTGGAGGTGGTCCGCGAGGCGATCGCGATCGGCGCCCCGTCGGTCTGGCTGCAACTCGGCATCGTCTCGCCAGAGGCGCGCCGGCTCGCCGAGGAGGCCGGCGTCGACTACGTCGAAGACCGCTGCCTCGCGGTCGAACGCGCCGTCGGCGGGCTGAGCCTGACGTAGCACCCGTCGCTCGTCCTGTACCTGCTGTTGTGTGTCCTCTGGTCGGCCTGATGCCCTGGGACATGTCCGTGAGCACCTGCTGAGCCGCGCCCGCCGGCCGGCGGGCGCGCGGCCGGCTCACCGGAACTCGGCCTCGCGGACGCTGTTGCCGCCGTCGACCACGATCATCTGCCCGGTGATGTACGACGCGGCCGGCGAGCACAGGAAGGCGATCGGCGCGGCCACCTCGTCCGGGGTGCCGGGGCGGCCGACCGGTGTGCCGAGCCCCTGCTTCAGCTCGGCGACCGTCGACGCCGCCGTGTAGATCGTGCCCGGCGCGACCGCGTTGACGGTGACCCCGTCGGCGACCATCTCCATCGCCAGTGCCCGGGTCAGCCCGATCACCCCCGCCTTCGCGGCCGCGTACGCCGCCTCGGTCGGCAGGGCGTTGACCGCGCCGGCGGTGGCGGCCAGGTTGACGATCCGCCCCCAGCCACGCTCGGCCATCCCGCCGATGAAGGCGCGGCTGCACAGGAAGGCGGTGGTCAGGTTGCGGTCGATCTCGGCCCGCCACTCGTCGTAGGTCAGCTGGGCGACCGGGCGCAGCACCTCGGGGCTGGCCCGGCTGGCCAGTCCGGCGTTGTTGACCAGCACCTCGACGTCACCGAGCTGCTCGGCGACCGCGTCGGCTAGGGCGCCGACCTCCGCCTCGTCGGTCAGGTCGGCGACGAAGCCGGTCGCGTCCAGTTCGGCCGCGCGTTCGTGGATCCGCCGGGTGGTCGACACGATCGCGACCCGGGCGCCGAGACCACGCAACCGCCGGGCGGTGGCGTAGCCGATACCGTCGGCGCTGCCCGCTCCGGTCACCAGCGCGACCCGGCCGTCGAGCCGAAGCGTCGCCGGGCCGGGCTCGGCGGCGCCGTCACCGGCCAGGAGGTCGCTGGTCCGTCCACCGGCGCGTACGTCGAAAGCCATGCCGCCGATCCTGCCCGGTCCCGGCGGCGCCGGCAACGACGCCCAGCCGTTACGGTCCCGTGCCCAGGTGTCGGACACCGCCGCTGGCCGGCGGCGACTACCCTGACGGCGCATCCTCGATATGACGGAGTTGAGTCCATGAGCTATCCCCAGCAGCCGGGCAACTGGTCGGACCCGTCCTGGCCGACGCCACAGCCGGGTTACGGTGACCCGTCCTACCCGGTCAGTGGGCAGCCGGTCGGCAAGGACGCCTACCCGGTGTCCGGCTACCCCCCGCCGCCGCAGTACGGCTACCCGGTGACGCCGCCGCCGACCAACGGCATGGCGATCGCCGCGCTGGTCTGCTCCCTCATCGGTCTGGCGACCTGCGTCTCGGCTCCGGTCGGCGCGGTCCTCGGACACGTGGCCCGCCGACAGATCCGGGAGCGGGGCGAGGCCGGTGACGGCATGGCCCTGGCCGGCATCATCATCGGCTGGGTCATCACCGGGCTGTACCTCCTGGGTGCCATCGGCTACATCGCCCTCATCGCCTTCGTCATCAGCGCCGACACGACCAGCACCTACTGACGATCGGGAGCGCACCGTGGACAAGCCCGACGGCGAACCGCAGGCGACCGGCACGCCGGGTGCGACCGGCACGCCGACGCCGGGACCGGCCAGCCTCGACAAACCGGGGGTCCCGCCGGGACCGGCCGACGCCGGTCGCACGGTGCCGGGGCCGGCCCGGCCGGTGTGGCCGGGGCCGGTGAGCCGTCCGTTCGCACCGCCCCGGCCGACCAACACCCTGGCCGTCACCGCACTGGTGATCGCCCTGGTCAGCCTGGCCACCTGTCCGCTGATCGGCGGTGTGGCCGTCTACCTGGGCAATCGGGCCCGTGCCGAGATCCGGTCCAGTGGTGAGCAGGGCGACGGCCTGGCCCTGGCCGGGGTGATCGTCGGCTGGTGCGCGATCGCGCTGAGCGCCGTGCTGCTGCTGTTCATGGTGGCGTACTTCGGCTTCCTCGCGATCATGTTCGGCGCGATGTTCGCCACCGGCGTCTAGTCCCGCGGCGGGGTGAACCCCGACGTACGCACCAGGCCGGCCGCCCGGCCCTTCGCCGCGATCACGAGCGCCATCTTGCGGGACGCCTCGTCGATCATCTCGTCACCGAGCATGACCGCGCCGAGCCGCCCGCCGGCCTCCGAGGTGTAGTGGTCGTAGGCGTCCAGGATCAGTTCGGCACGGTCGTAGTCGGCCTGCGCGGGCGAGTACACCTCGTTGGCCGCCTCGATCTGGCCGGGGTGCAGCACCCACTTGCCGTCGAAGCCGAGCGCCGCGGAACGCCGGGCCACCTCGCGGAAGGCGTCGACGTCGCGGATCTGCAGGAACGGGCCGTCGATCGCCTGCTTGTCGTACGTCCGGGCGGCCATCAGGATGCGCATCAGGATGTAGTGGTAGGGGTCGCCCGGATAGTCGGGAAGCAGCGCGCCGACCACCAGCGACCTCATGTTGATCGAGGCCATGAAGTCGGCCGGGCCGAAGATGATCGTCTCGACCCGGGGCGAGGCCGCCGCGATCGCGTCGACGTTGACCAGGCCGGCGGCGTTCTCGATCTGCACCTCGATGCCGATCCCGCCGACCGGCAGGCCGAGCGCCTTCTCGATCTGGGTGAGGGTCAGGTCGAGCCACTCGACGTGACCGGCGGCCTGCACCTTCGGCAGCATCACGCAGTCGAGGTTGGCGCCCGCCCCCTCGACCACCTCGACCACGTCCCGGTACGTCCACGGCGTGGTGAGGTCGTTGACGCGTACGACCCGGGTCTTGCCGTCCCAGCCGCCCTCGTTGAGGGCCGCGACGACGTTGCGCCGGGCATCGGGCTTGGCGAGCGGGGCGACCGCGTCCTCCAGGTCGAGGAAGACCTGGTCGGCGGGGAGCCCTCGGGCCTTGTCGAGCATCTTCCGGCTCGATCCGGGGACCGCCAGGCAGGACCGGCGGGGGCGTCCGACTACGGCCATCAGCGGCTCCTTCTCCCACGGGCGGTCGCCACCTCGGCGATCGACAGAGGCACCGTAACCGGGCGACCGGACGCCGGGTCCGCGGTGTGCAGGATCTCACCGCACCGGGCGTCGTTCAGGGCAGCGGGTCGGCGACCGGCGGTTCCGGGCGGCGGGCGGCACGGCTCCCGCCGAGTACGACGACCGCGACGCCGACCAGCAGCAGGGCCAGGCCGGGCAGCGCCGCCGGCCGGGGCGCCTGCCCCAGCCAGGCCCACGCGATCAGAGCGGCCGCCGGAACCTCCAGCAGGATCAGGATGCTCACCGTGGTCGCGGACACCTTCCGCAGGGCGTAGCTGAACATCGAGTGCCCGAGCAGTTGGGCACCCACGACCAGGCCGAGAATGGCCAGCCAGGCCGAGTTCGAGAAACCGGTCAGCGGCACTCCGGCCAGCAGGCAGGCCACCAGCAGGGCCAGTCCGCAGGTGGCGTAGCAGATCATGGTGTAGGTGACCGTGCTGGTCGCCTGGCGGGCCTGCTCGCCGAAGGCCGTGTAGACCGCGGCGAAGACGGCCCCGGCGAGCGCGAGCAGGTCGCCCAGGACCGCCTGGGGGGAAAGCCCGAGGTCGGCTCCGGTGGCCAGCGCCGCCCCCACCACCGCCACCGATATGCCGATCCACGCGACGGCGGGCAGTCGCCGGCCCTGGCCGAGCGCGATCAGCCCCTGCCATACCGGCTGGGTCGCCACCAGGGCCGTCGCGGTCGCCACCGAGGTGAGCTTGGCACTCGGTATCCAGGTGGCGAAGTGCACCGCCAGCGCGAGCCCGGCGAGCACGCAAAAGATTCCGGCCCGGCGTCCGTCGCCGCGGACCAGCGCCCGCAGTTCGGACCGCCGCCGCAGCAGTGCGAACGGCCCGAGCAGGGCCACCGCCAGCCCGTTGCGCCAGAAGGCGATCGCGAGCGCGGGCGCGGCGGCGAACGCGATCAACGGAGCGGACGACGACACCGCGATGATGGCGATCGAGATGGACGCCGTGGTCAGCGGGTCGACAGTCGGCCGGTGCACGATCGCCCATCCTGACATGCCAATTCGCCCCGATCGGCCGACAGTGATGATCACCTCCAACCTGATGCACTGTCCGTGAGCAGCCAACTACGGTGTTTGCACCATCCTCTCCCCCTTGGAGGCTGATTCACCGATGACCCCGTTCCGTGCGGTGCTGTTCGATTTCTTCGGCACGCTGACCACGGCCGTCCGGCGCGGACCGCGCCACGCCGTGATCGCGCAGATGCTCGGATCCGACCTGGAGACGCTCACCACCGTCCTGGACCGCACCTACTACACCAGGGCCAGCGGCATGTTCGGCTCGGCAGAGGCCGACCTGCGCTTCGTCTGCGACCGGATGGGCACCCGGCCGTCCGACGACACCCTGCGCGACGCACTCGCCGCCCGCACCGACGCCCTGCGGGCCGAGACCCGGTTACGGGCCGACGCGGCGGCCGCCCTGCGGGCCGTACGCGACCGGGGGCTGCGCACCGCGCTGGTCAGCGACTGCACGTACGAACTGGCGGCGTACGTGCCGCACCTGCCGGTCGCCACGCTGCTCGACACGCTGGTGTTCTCGACCGAGGTCGGCGAGTGCAAGCCGGCCGCCCGGATGTATCTCACCGCCTGCGAGCGGCTCGACGTCGCGCCCGAAGAGTGCCTGTACGTCGGCGACGGCGGCAGCCGCGAACTGACCGGGGCGACCGAGGTCGGCATGACCGCCGTCCGGCTGGCCGCCCCCGACCTGCACCAGCACCTGACGTTCAACGCCGACGCCGGCTGGACCGGCCCGATCGTGGCCAGCCTCACCGACGCCGTCACCATGGTGGATCCGGGGCTCCGGCGGCACCCGCCCCGCGTCGGCCCGACCCTGCCGGCACGCGGATGCGACCGGTCGCCGGTCACGGTGACCGTGCGGGAACGCACCCCGGTACGGCAGGATGCAGGGCGTGACTGACGAGGCAGGCGGCCCCGCGACGACACCGCTGGTCGAGGAGGCCGTCAAGAAGGCGGCGGTGGCGTGGGTGGCGGTCGGCGACGGCCCCGCCCGGGCCCTGTGGTGCCTGCCGGTCGACGGCACCCTCTACGTGGTCAGCGGGCCGGGCGAGCAGTCCGCACCCGGACTCGCCGAAGCCACCACCGCGGCGGTCACCCTGCGCGGCGACCACGGTGGACAGATCGTCACCTGGCCCGCGACGGTCACCCGGATCGCGCCCGGCTCCGACGAGTGGGCCACGGTGGCGCCGCAGGTCGCGACGAAACGGCTCAACGCCCCCGGCGGCGCCGCCGACCTGGTCGCCCGCTGGGCGGACGAATGCGCGCTGAACCGGCTGACGCCGGCCGGCGAGCCGCTGGCCGCCGGGCCGACGCTGCCCGACGACTCGCTCGCCGCCCCGCCCCGGCCGACCCCGGCCGCACGGCAGGTCAGGAAACCGTTCCGGCTGCACCGGGTACGGCGCCGCTGATCCGCCGGCGGGCGGGCGGATCAGCCGACGAACGGCGGGACGGCGATCTCGCCGCGGGCGATCGGGACCACACTCCCGGTGACCGTCGCCGAGACGGCCGCCCCGCCGACCGCCACCACCGTGCAGTCGAGGCTGGACGGGCGGCGGAGTTCCGCGCCCTGCCGGACGGCGTACGCCGACTCGCCGTCCGGCGGCAGCAGGCCGCTGGCCACCAGCCACACCCCCATGCCGAGGGCGGCCGACCCGGTGGCCGGATCCTCCACGACCCCCGTACCGGGGGCGAAGACGCGGGTGTGCGCGCTGCGTTCCTCGGCCGACCAGGCCAGCACGCTGACGTGTTCCACCCCCAGCCGCTCGGCCCCGGGCACGTCGATCTGGGCCCGGCCGACCGCGTCGGCACGGACCGCCAGATAGGGGAACTCCAGGCCGCAGCCGGCGACCCGCGGCACCGGGCCGGCGTAGTCGTCGAGGGTCAGCCCCACGATCGACAGCAGCGGCTCGGGGTCGAGTTCCGGCCCGAGCGTCGGGGCGGCACCGGTGAGGGTGGCCCGGTTGTCGGACACGTCGATCGGCAGCAGACCCGCCTCGCACTCCTGGGTGACCCGGCCCTTGCCGAAGAGGCCACGCCGGGCCGAGGTGACGGCGGCGCCGACACTCGGATGACCGGCGAACGGCAACTCCTTCTCCGGGGTGAAGATCCGGGCCCGGTACGTGGCGCCGGCCTGCGTCGTCGGCAGTACGAACACCGTCTCGGACAGGTTGAACTCCTGGGCTATCGCCTGCATCTGCTCGCCCGCCAGGCCCTCGGCGCCGAAGACGACGGCAAGCGGATTCCCGGCGAACGGCCGGTCGGTGAAGACGTCCACAATCTCGTACGCCAAGGTCGACATGGTCGGTAACGATATGCGGTCCGACCCACGGGACCGCAGCGTGTCCACGCAGGTCACCGGTGACCCGAGGGGTCGCCCGCGGGGTCGCCCTCGGGCTCCGCTTCCGAGCAAGATCCGTGGTGGTGCCCCTAGGCTTGACCCGTGACGATCGGGAACCGGGTGTACATCGCCCGACTCGCCGGCCTCGCCGTCTTCGACCCCAACGGCGACCAGGTCGGCCGGGTCCGCGACGCGGTGGCACGGCTGCGCACCACCAACCGTCCGCCACAGGTCGTCGGCCTGGTGGCGGAGATGCCGATGCGTCGCCGGATCTTCCTGCCGATCAACCGGATCACCTCGATCGACAGCGACGCCGTCGTGCTCAACACCGGCACCCTCAACCTGCGCCGGTTCGAGAAGCGACCCAACGAACTGCTGGTGCTCGAAGACCTCCTCGACCGGCGGGTGACCATGGAACCGGCCGAGCGGCCCGGCGTCGTCGTCGACGTCGCCATGGAGGCGAACCGGATCGGCGAATGGTCCCTGAGCCGGGTCGCCGTACGTGAGCAGACCGGGCGGCTCGCCCGCCGCGGGCACCTCCAACAGCTCGACTGGGACCGGGTCCGCGGGCTGATCGGCGTACCCGACACCCGGGGCACCGCCAACCTGCTGGCGGTGCTCGACCAGATGCGCCCCGCCGACCTCGCCAACGCGCTCCAGGACCTGCCGGACGGCCGGCGCAACGAGGTCGCGGCGGCCCTCGACGACGAGCGGCTGGCCGACGTACTCGGCGAACTGCCCGAACACGACCAGGTGGAGATCCTCGCCGCGCTCGGCCGGGAACGCGCCGCCGACGTGCTGGAGGAGATGGACCCCGACGACGCCGCCGACCTGCTGGGTGAGCTTCCACCGCCGGAGCAGGAGGTGCTGCTCGACCTGATGGAGCCCGACGAGGCCGATCCCGTCCGGCAACTGCTCAAATACAAACCGGGTACGGCCGGCAGCGTGATGACCTCCGAGCCCGTCATCCTCACCCCGGACGCCACGGTCGCCGAGGCCCTGGCCCGCATCCGCGAACCCCAGCTCCCGCCGGCGGTCGCCGCGCAGGTCTTCGTCGCCCGCGCCCCGATGGCGACCCCGACCGGCAAATACCTCGGCGTCGTGCACTTCCAGCGCCTGCTGCGCGAACCACCGGCCGAGATGCTCGGCGGGGTGGTCGACAACGGCATCGACCCGTTGCAGCCGGCCACACCGCTTCCCGAGATCACCCGCCGGATGGCCACCTACGACCTGGTCGCCATGCCGGTCGTTGACGCCGCCAACCGGCTGGTCGGGGCGGTCACCGTCGACGACGTACTCGACCACTCGCTGCCGACCGACTGGCGCGACCGGGACGCGCCCACCCCCGCGCGGCCCGCCGCCACGAGCACCGAGGGCCGGATCGATGGCTGAGCCGCGCCGCGCGCAACGGCTCGACCAGCCGCGCGAACGCCACCGCATCAGCATGCCCCGGTTCGACCCCGAGGCGTTCGGCGCCTGGTCGGAGGGGATCGCCCGGTTCATGGGCACGGCGAAGTTCCTCGTCTACATGACCGTGGTGATCCTGCTGTGGATCGGCTGGAACGTGCTCGCCCCGCCCGCGCTGCGCTTCGACCCGTACACGTTCACGTTCCTGACCCTGGTCCTGTCGCTGCAGGCGTCGTACGCGGCACCGTTGATCCTGCTCGCGCAGAACCGCCAGGCGGACCGGGACCGGGTGGCGCTGGAAGAGGACCGGCGGCGCGCCGAGATGCAGAAGGCGGACACCGAATACCTGTCCCGGGAGATCGCGTCGCTGCGCATCGCCATGGGCGAGGTCGCCACCCGCGACTTCCTGCGTTCCGAACTCGGCCGGCTCGCCGAGGAACTCGACGAGCAGGCGCAGCGCCGCCAGCGGCTGGAACGCATCCAGCAGCAGCGGGAAATGCGCGGGGCGGCGCCACGGGCGGCGCGCAACGGCTTCGACGAACCGTACGACGAACTCGGCAGTCCCTGAGCGTCGCCGCCCGGTCGAGCCTGGTCGGCCAGCTGGCCGGCGGCGGAAAGACCGGCCGGCGGCGGAAAGACCGGCGCCGCGCGCCCCAAGGGGCGGGGCGCGCGGCGGTCTTCAACGATCGTTGCACCAGGTCGGGTACGGCGTCCAGCCTGAAAACCACATTTTGCAAAGAGCCGCCCAGGACGGACGAGATGCCTATAATGCCGCTCCGGGCCTCCTATCGACCTTCGTCACACCCGGCCACCGCAGCCGCCGATCGCCCTCGTCACCCGACGTAACATGGCCGCATGTCTGCACCCGTGAGCACCGTCGAGGAAGCCATCCAGGCCGCCCTCGCCACAGTCGACGACCCGGAGATCCGCCGCCCGATCACCGAACTCGGCATGGTCCGATCAGCGGTGATCGACGACGAGGGCGTCGTACGGGTCGAACTGCTGCTCACCGTCGCCGGCTGCCCGCTCAAGGACAAGCTGCGCACCGACATCACCGCCGCCGTCGGCGCGGTCCCCGGCGTCGAACGGGTCGAGATCGAATTCGGTGTGATGAGCGCCGAACAGCGGCAGTCGCTCCAGGCCAGGCTCCGTGGCGGCGGCGCCACCGAAGAGCCCGTCATCCCCTTCGCCCAGCCCGGCTCCCGCACCCGCGTCTACGCGGTCGCCAGCGGCAAGGGCGGCGTCGGCAAGTCCAGCGTCACCGTCAACCTGGCCGCCGCACTCGCCGCCCGCGGCCTCTCCGTCGGGGTCGTCGACGCCGACATCTACGGCCACTCCGTCCCCCGCATGCTCGGCGCGGACGGGCGCCCCACCCGGGTCGAAGACATGATCATGCCGCCGCAGGCGCACGGCGTGAAGGTCATCTCCATCGGCATGTTCACCGCCGGCAACGCGGCCGTCGTCTGGCGCGGCCCCATGCTGCACCGCGCCCTCCAGCAGTTCCTCGCCGACGTCTACTGGGGCGACCTCGACGTACTCCTGCTCGACCTGCCGCCCGGCACCGGCGACGTCGCCATCTCACTCGCCCAACTCCTGCCCAACGCCGAGATCCTCGTCGTCACCACCCCGCAGACCGCCGCCGCCGAAGTCGCCGAACGCGCCGGCGCGATCGCGCTGCAGACCCACCAGCGTCTCGTCGGCGTGGTCGAGAACATGTCCTGGCTCGAACTGCCCGACGGCAGCCGCATGGAGGTCTTCGGCGCCGGCGGCGGAGCCACCGTCGCCGACTCGCTGACCCGCGTCGTGGGCGCCCAGGTCCCGCTGCTCGGCCAGATCCCGCTCGACACCCGCGTACGCGAAGCCGGCGACGCCGGCACGCCGATCGTGCTCGCCGAGCCGACCGCACCCGCCGCACTGGCCCTGCAGGGGGTCGCCGACCGGCTCGCCGTACGGCGCGAATCCCTGATCGGCAAGCCCCTGGGCCTCCGCCCCAGCTGAGCTGATTGGCCCTCGCTGAGCTGGCTGGCCCTCGCTCCGCGAGGGCTGGCTCGCTCCGCTTCGCGCCGCGTGAATGCACCGTCTTCGCCCTGCGGGCCGCGACCGCTTCGCGGCGCGGTCCTCGGGCTCCGGACGGTGCGGCGGCGCTCGGTCGACTCGCGACGTGAGTTGCGGTCACACCTGTCCGCCGATTGCTTCGCCGGGGCCTTACCGCTTATCGCCGGCCGCCCCGCCCAGGTGCACCACCGACACGGGGTGGCCGTAGACATGGCCGCCCGGCTCGGGGTGGCCGCAGGCACGACCGCCCGACCCGAGGCCCGAGGCACGAGGGGCGCCCAACCAGCCCCTGCCGGATTTGCCGGAACTACGGCCAGCAATCGTTGTTGATCTGGGCGGGAGGGACCTTATCCAGCCCGGGTAAGGTCCCTCCCGCCCAGATCAACGTCACCGCCCACGTCGGCCAGGCAAGGTGCCCCCGGGTCTGCTTGCCCCTCGCCCGGACACGGCCGCGAGGGTTCCGACCGTTAGATGGTGCGCCGGCGGGGGTCCCGAACCCACCGCGGACGTCAGCGGCGGCTTCACCGCCAACGGTTGCCGGGTGCAGTTGTGGACCTGTAACCGCAAGGTTCGGCGAAGCAATCGACGGACAGCCCTGACGCAACCCAGGTCGCGAGTCGACCGAGCGCCGCCGCACCGTCTGGAGCCCGAGGACATGCGGCGAAGCCGTCATGCCCGCAGGGTGAAGACGGTGCATTCAGGCGGCGCGAAGCGGAGCGAGCCGTCCGAGCGGAGCGAGGACCAATCAGCTCAGCGAGGACCAATGAATCACGTCGCGTCGACGTCGAACGACCGGGTGGCCGGTGCCGGGGCGGCCGCGGTGCCGTTGGCTTCGGCGGTGCGGGTGGCCGACTTGGTGAGCCTCGGCTTCTGCAGGCTGGTGGCCGACTTTCTCAGGTCGGCCGCGCTGGCGACATCCTTCAGTTCGTCGTGCACACCGGTCAGGTCGGAGCGGACGTTTTCGTACGCCGACTGGAGCGGCTTGCGCAGCAGGGCCTCGTCTTCCTCGCTGAGGACGTGCTTGCGGATGAACGCCTTCGGGTGGAGGTCTTCGAGCTGGATGTCGGTGCCGAGTTCGCGGCTGAGGTCGCCGGTGGCGTTGGTGGCCATCTGGCGGAGGTTGCGCAGCATGCGCAGGCCGTCGTTGATCACGTTGGGCAGCCGGTCACCGAAGATCAACAGGGCCAGGAGCAGCAGGGCTCCGATCTCCCACCAGTTCAGGTTCTCGAACACGGTCCCGCCCTCCTCGTCGCTCCCGGCCAGAGTACGCACGTCATCCCCGGTCCGGCAGGGGGTGAACGGTCGTTACTTGACGTCGGCGGCCAGGGTGACGGATGCCGTCTGCTGGGCGGTGCCGCGCCGGTATTCGACGGTGACGACCGAGCCGGGCGCGTACTTGCGTACCAGGGCGATCAGGTCGGTCGCCTCGGCCAGCGGGCGCCCGTCGAGTTTGAGCACGACGTCGCCGCCGCGCAGCCCGGCGCTTTCGGCCGGTCCGCCGGGTTCGACGGACGAGAGTCGTACGCCGCCGGCCCCACCGGGGGCCCGGCCGCCGCCGACCTGGGCGCCGATCACGGTACGGCGTGGCTTGCCGGTGTCGATGATGTCCTGCGCGACGCGCTTGGCCTGGTTGATCGGGATGGCGAAGGCGAGGCCGATGTTGCCGGCCGTCTCCTCGTCGGCGGCCAGGGACTTGATCACCGAGTTGACGCCGACGACCCGGCCGGCGGAGTCGACGAGCGGACCGCCGGAGTTGCCCTGGTTGACGGCGGCGTCGGTCTGGATCGCCGCGTAGTAGCGCACCTGGCCGCCGGGTTCGCCGGCCTGGATGGTCCGGTCGAGGGCGCTGACGATGCCGGCGGTGACCGTGTTGGCCAGCGACAGCGGCGAGCCGATGGCCAACACCGGGTCGCCGACGGCGAGGGCGTCCGAGTCGCCGAACTCGACCGGCACCAGTCCGCTCCGGTCGATCTTGATTACGGCGATGTCGGATTCCGGGTCCTGCCCGACGACCGGGCCGCTGGCCGTGCTGCCGTCGTCGAAGACCACGGTGGCCGGGCCGGTGCTGTCCTCGACCACGTGGTCGTTGGTGATGACGTAGCCGTCGGCGGTGGCGACGAACCCGGACCCGACGCTGACTCCCCGCCCGGTCCTGGCCTGTACGGTCACCACGCTCGGCAGCAACCGTTCGGCGACGCCGGCCAGTGATTCGGGCGGACGCTGGGCGGCGGCCGGCGCCTGTCCGCCGGTCGGGGCGCCGAGCACCGTACCGCCGCCGAGGCCGCCGCGGACGGCGGCGACGTAGCCGATCGCGCCGCCGAGCATGCCGGCGAGCAGGGCGGTGACGAGCGAGACCAGCATGACCCGGCCGAGGCCACGGGGACGCGGCGCGTCCGGGTCGACGACCGGTTCGGGGCCGGGGGTGCCGGGGGCGGGTACGGGGTTCACGACGATCGCCGTCGGCGCCTGCGGGTCGCGCCACGGGTCGTGCAGGGCGTCGGACCACCAGGGCGAGGAGTTCGCGCCCGCGGCGCTGGTCGGGTTTGCTGACGGCGGCGGCGCCGGCGGGTATGCCGAAGTCGCGTTCCCGTCAGGCTGGCGCCAGTTCCAGCCGTCGGTCACGTTGGTGCCTCCCAGTCCCATCCCCGGAGCCCGGGTGCGCCACGCCGGCGGCGAACCGCCCCGGAGGGCCCCGGCCCGCCTCCAGGATTGCATGGATGCTCGATAGCCGGTCGGCGGATCCCGCACGGCTTCGTCGGCCACCCATGTCCTGACTGCCAATCCTGTACCACCGGATCTAGGCTCTACCCAGCCTCGTCCGCCCACCCCCGCCGCTGGAGGTGTCCCATCGCCACGGTTGCCGGCTCAGCCGCCGCGACGACTGCCCAGGCCGTCCAGTTCACCGAGACATACGTCGCGGAGGACGTCGTCCTGCGTACGGCCCGAAGCCTGGCCCAGGAGGTCGGCCTCGACGCCGTGACGCCCGGCACCGGCGCGCTGCTGCGCCTGTTGGCGGCGGCCGGGAACGCCCGGGCGGTCGTCGAGATCGGCACCGGTACGGGTGTCAGTGGGGTGTGGCTGATGCGCGGCATGCGCCCCGACGGGGTGCTCACCACCATCGACCTGGAGCACGAGCACCAGCGGATCGCCCGCCGGATCTTCGTGGAGGCCGGCTTCGTGGCCGGCCGTACCCGGATCATCACCGGGCGGGCGTTGGACGTGCTGCCGCGGCTGGCCGACGGGGTCTACGACATGGTCTTCGTCGACGCCGACACCGCCGAGTACGCCCCGTGCGTGGACGCGGCGTTGCGGTTGCTGCGCCCGGGCGGGGTGTTGGCGGTGCACGGTGCGCTGGCCGGCGGGCGGATCGCCGACCCGGCGGCCCGCGACCTGGAGACGGTCGCGGTGCGCGAGGTGGTCAAGGCCGTACGGGAGTCGGAGGAGTGGATTCCCGCGCTGCTCCCGGCGGGCGCCGGACTGCTGACCGCGGTGAAGCGCTAGGGGCGTCGCACAGCGCCTCCGCGCTGTGCGACGCGCCGGAACGGCGCTGGAGCCGGGAGAGCGCTACGGCCGGGAGAGCCAGCGGAGCAGGGTCCGCACGCCCCACCCGGTGGCTCCCTTGCTCAGCTCGCGGTCGTCGCTGTCCGCCCACGACGGGGCGGACATGTCGATGTGCACCCAGCGGTCGTGCAGGTCACCGGTGAACTCGCGCAGGTAGAGCGCGGCGGTGACCGATCCGGCGCCGCGTTCGGGCGCGCTGTAGTAGTCGGCGATCTCGCTGCCGAGGTATTCGACGTAGTCGCCGACCAGCGGCATCCGCCAGGCGAACTCGCCGGCTTCGGCGGCGGCGTCGACCATCGACTCGGCCAGTTCGTCGCTGTCGCTGTAGAGCGCGGCGGTGCGCTTGCCGAGCGCGACGGCGTTGGCGCCGGTCAGGGTGGCGAGGTCGATGATCAGGTCGGGGGCGAGCCGGTCGACGGCGTACGCGATGGCGTCGGCGAGGACCAGCCGGCCTTCGGCATCGGAGTTCGTCGTCTCGCTGGTCGTGCCGCCGTAGTGCGCGATGACGTCGCCGGGGCGGAACGCCGAGCCGCTGACCATGTTCTCGGCGAGCGGGGCGAGCGCGGTGACGCGTACGGGCAGTTCGAGCCGGGCGGCGCCGATGGCCGCGGCGACGACGGCGGCCGCTCCGCCCATGTCCTTGCGCATCAGTTTCATGCCCTCGCGGGGCTTGATCGAGACGCCGCCGGTGTCGAAGGTGATGCCCTTGCCGACGAGTACGACGTGCCGGGTCGCCGCGGGCGGCCGCCACTCGACTTCGACCAACCGGGGCCCCTGCGCGGAGCCCTTGCCGACGGCGAGGATGCCGCCGAAGCCCTCGGCCGCGAGTTGGTCCGGTTCGCGGACGGTGATGCCGAGCCCGGTGCCGGCGGCGGCTTCGGTCACCCGGTCGGCGAACCAGGCCGGGTTCTTCACCGACGACGGCGTGTTGGTGAGGTCCCGGGCGAGCCGGGTGGCCTCGGCGGTGATCCGCGCGGCGGCGAGCGTCGGCCGGAAACGGTCGGCGTCGTTCACCGCCACGACCACCTCGGTCAGGGTCTTTCCGTCGCCCGCCGACTCGTCGGTCAGCCGGTACCGGTAGGACCCGAGCCAGAGCCCTTCGGCGAGCCCGCGGAGCACACCCACGGACACATCGACAGGCGTGACAGTCGTGACGTATGTCTCACTTGCCGCGGATCGAGCGATCGCCGCACCGGCGGCCCGCCATCCGCCCTCTCCACCGTCCCCGACGCCGACCAACAGCAACCGGTACGGCGTGCGCAGCGGCCGGGGCAACTGGTGCACCACCCCCGGCGCCCCGTCGTGCTCGACCTGCTCGATCAGCGCGGCGGCCTCCGCCACCAGGTCGTCGGGCACGCCCGGCAACGGCGCGAGGAGCGCCGCCCGGCCGTCGTCGTCCGCGGCACCCACGGGCAGCGCGACCACACCGGACAGGTCCGGATCCACCGCGAGTCGGATGGCGAGCACGGTGCGATGACCTCCAGGTCTTTGTGCATAGAAGGCCCGCCGGTACGGCAGTGCCGTGCCGGCGGGCCTCGTGGTTATCAGCCGGCGGCAGCCTTCAGCGCATCACCGAGCGCATTGGCCTCGTCGGGCGTCATCTCAACGACGAGCCGGCCACCACCCTCGAGCGGAACACGCATGACGATGCCCCGGCCCTCCTTGGTGACCTCCAGCGGACCGTCTCCGGTCCGCGGCTTCATCGCCGCCATGTTGTCTCCCCTCAGACCTACACCAGGGTCGGTGGGTTGCCCCACAGCCACTTCGTTTCGCAGGCACCGCACTACACGGCCCGCGGTGCCGACCAACGATTTTCCCTGATGAAACCCGCCGGACCCAAACCGAACCAGCATTGATGTGACAACATCTAGCATAACCTGCCGTTCGCTGTCACAATGTGCGGTCATGCAGGCACGGTCGGCGCTCTTCGACCTCTACGGCGACCACCTCCGCCCGAGAGGTGGCCGCGCACCGGTCGCCGCGCTGGTCAAGCTGCTCGCACCGCTCGGGATCGCACCCCCGGCCGTACGCACCGCAGTCTCCCGTATGGTCCGCCAGGGCTGGCTCCATCCGCTCAGACTTTCCGCCGGACCCGGCTACCTACTCACCCCGAAGGCCGCCCGCCGTTTGGACGAGGCCGCCGCCCGGATCTACCGGACCACCAAGATCGGTTGGGACGGCCGGTTCGATCTGATCACCCTAGAGGTACCCGCCAACCGCCGCGACCGGCTCCGGCTGAACTCCAACCTCACCTTCCTCGGCTACGGCATGCTCACCGAGGGCACCTGGGTGGCCACCCGGCCCGGCGAGGACATCGACGTGGTGCTGACCGAGTCCGGCGTCCGGTTCGAGCGCTTCACCGCCACCCACGCCGCCGGCACCACGGGCGCGATGGCCGTCGTCCGCCAGGCCTGGGACCTCGGCGAGATCGGTGAGGCGTACGAGGGATTCATCGCCGAGCAGCGGCCCCTCCTCGCCGCGATCACCGTACGCAGCGACGACGAGGAGGCGTACGCCGCCCGGTTCCGGCTCGTGCACGCCTGGCGTACCTTCCTGTTCCGGGACCCGCAGCTCCCTCCGGCGCTGCTGCCCGAACGGTGGCCCGGCACCAGCGCCGCGGCGTTCTTCGACCGGCACGCCGCCCGGCTGCGGCCGGCCGCGGACCGCTACGTCGACCAGTGCCTCGACGCCTGCACCCGGCCGACCCGACAGAAGGGCACCTGAACCATGACTGAGCCGCTGCTCGTCGACCGCGCCGACGGAGTGGTCACCCTGACCCTCAACCGGCCCGACGCGCTCAACGCGCTCGACACCGCGCTGAAGGAGGCGCTGCGGGACGCGCTGGCCAGCCTGGAGGGCGACCGGAGCTGCCGCGCGGTGGTGCTGGCCGGTTCGGGCCGCGCCTTCTGCGCCGGGCAGGACCTGCGCGAACACGTCGACACCCTCACGGCCGGCGGATCCGACCCGCTGGACACCGTCCGCACGCACTACAACCCGATCGCGGCCCGGCTGGCGCACCTGCCCAAGCCGGTGGTCGCGGCGGTACGGGGCACGGCCGCCGGGGCCGGCGCCGGCCTGGCCTTCCTGTCCGATTTCCGCATCGGTGGACCGCGTACGAAGTTCGTGATGGCCTTCGCCAACGTCGGCCTCGCCGCCGACACCGGTGCCTCGTGGTCGCTGCCGCGGCTGGTGGGTCACGCCAAGGCGGTCGAGCTGCTGATGCTGGCCGAGCCGGTCGACGCGGCACAGGCCGAGCGGCTCGGGCTGCTCACCCGGCTGGTCGACGACGACGAGCAGGTGCTGCCGGTCGCCCAGGAGTTCGCGGCGCAGCTCGCGGCCGGGCCGACCGTGGCGTACGGGGCGATCAAGCGTGAGCTGTCCATCGGCGACGCGGGAACGCTGTCCGACGCGCTGGCCGCCGAGGCGGAGGCACAGACGATCTGTGGCCGTACGGCCGACCACCGCAACGCCACCCTCGCCTTCGTCAACAAGGACAAGCCCGTCTTCGAAGGCCGCTGACCGCACTTCTCACAAGATCGCGGTGATCAGGGGCCGGCACGGGCGTGTCGTCGGCGCGCCCGCCCGGCCAGGTCCCTGATCACGCGAATCTTGGAACGCGAGCGGGCTAGTCGTCGTCTTCCTCGGGGTCCTGGTTGGCCTCCTCGCCGAGGACGAAAGCCTGCATCGCCAGCTCGTCGCTGGACGGGGAGACGAACGTCGGCAGCTCGCGCGGGCCCAGCTCGGCCACGTAGGACCAGAAGATCCGGACGGCCTCGGCCGGCGTCGACGCCTCGATCGGCAGGTCCAGGCTCACCAGCCAGGTCCGCCGGTCGGGCTGTGGAGCGAACCGCCCGGCGACCTCGTCGTACGTCGCCCGGTCGATCTCCACCACCGGCCCGTCCACGACGACCGGATCGGCCGGCACCGGCTCGTCGAAGGCCCGCCGGGTGTACGTCACCACCAGCGTGGCCTCGCCCGTGTCCGACTCCGGATCGTCGGGATCGGTCGGCACCCCGGCACCGGCCGGTTGCGTGACCCGGCCGAGGGCCACCACCTGCGGCTTTCTCTCCTCGCTCACCACCAGCACCGGGTCACCGACGCCGGGGCGCAGCCGGCTGTCGAGACCGGTCAACTCCAGCGTTTCATGGTGGTAAAGGCGTTCGGCCGCGAACCGGCCCTCGGGAATCGTCACCGCCCAGGCGCTCATGCCCTCATCCCATCACGCCGCGTGTGGCCGGCCCGACGTGACAGCCGAGCAGGTGATCGTCGACCATCCCGATGGCCTGCATCAGGGCGTACGACGTGGTGGGCCCCACGAAGCGGAAGCCGCGCCTCTTCAGCTCCTTCGCCATCGCCGTCGACTCGGGCGTCACGGCGGGTACGTCGGCGAACCCGGCCGGACGCCCGGCCCGTGGCGGCGGCGCGTACGACCACAGCAGGCTGGCAAGGCCGTCGGGCAGATCGGCGGCGGCCCGGGCGTTGACGATGGCCGCCTCGATCTTGGCCCGGTTACGCACGATGCCGGCGTCGGCCAGCAGCCGGACGACGTCGGAGTCGTCGTAGCCGGCGACCGTCTTGATCTGGAAGCCGTCGAAGGCGGTCCGGAAGGCGGCCCGCTTGCGCAGGATGGTCAGCCAGGACAGCCCGGACTGGAAGGCTTCCAGGGTGAGCCGTTCGAAGTGGGCGTCGTCGCCGTGGACCGGCCGCCCCCACTCGTCGTCGTGGTAGGCCGCGTAGTCAGGGGTGCTACCGCCCCAGCCGCACCGGGCGAGCCCGTCGGCACCGATCACCAGGTCTGTCACCGGACCACTCTAGGTCGGCGCCACGACACCGGCCCGAAGCCGTGCTCAGGGCAGACGCGTGCGCCGCGGGTGCTCCGGGGGTGTGTGGCCCGCGGGTGCGTGCTGCGTGCCACGGGACTGCCGCCGGCGGGAATGTCGACGCCGGGTCGGACGGCTGCGGTCAGGGCAGGACGCCGGTCTCCACGAGCCGGCCGAACTTCTTCAGGGCCCGGGTGAGGCTGACCTTGGACCCCGGCCACATCACCGGCCACGCCACCCGCCCCGCCACACCACCGGGCAGGTGGAACCACTCGTGCCAGACCACCTGGGTGCGGTCGTGCTCCATCTGGGTGCAGCGCAGCACTCCCGGCCCGCGCAGCACCCGCCCGAGGTGGACGACCTGGACCTCGTAAGGCGGGTCGAGCCGGGCGACCCGCATCCGGTCGCGGAGCACCGCCGGGCCGACCGCGGTGACCGCCTCGATCAGGCTGCCCTCGCCGCCGTCGCCCTCGATCACCCGCACCGTGGTGAACGGGATCCAGTCGGACTGCCGATCCCAGGCGGTGAAGGCCGCGTAGACCCGTTCGGCGGGGGCGTTGACGATGACGGTCGCCGTGACCTCCCCTGCCCCCGGTTGCGCCGACTCCTGTGGGTCGCCGGATCCACTCACTTGCGGTCCACGGCAGCCCTGCCGCTGTCAGCCGGGTCGGGACCGGTTTCCGTCGCCTCGGCGGCGCGGGCGTCGGCGGTGTCGTCACGGGCGGCGCCCGTGGCGTCGTCGCCGGACGTACCGTTGTCGGCCGTGGCCCTGCCGCCGGCGTCCTCGCTGGCCGCGGCCTTGCCGGCGGCGTCCTCGTCGGTGTCGCCGGAGCGGGCGGCCGCGATCGCGTCGGTGTCGGCGGTGCCGCCGGCCCCGGCCGGGGTCGACGCGGCGACGTCATCGGCGGCCGCGGACGGGCCGGTGTCGCCGGTCGAGGTCCGGTCGGCCGGCGGGTCGAGGAGCGCCACGGCGGCACCCTTCGGCGCGGCTGCCCCGGACTGGCCCGCGTCGACGGAGCCGGCCTTCGCGAGACCGGAGCCGGGCACGGTGGCACCGGAGCCGGCGCCGCCGGCCGCGGCCGGACCGAGCGCCGCCTCCCGGGCCTGACGCAGCAGGTCGGCATCAGCCGTGCGGCCGTCGCGCAACGCGATGACCTCGGCCTCCAGCACACCGATCAGCTCGTCCTTGTAGCCGATGTCGTAGGCGGCCCGGCGCAACGCCTGGTCGACCTGCTCCATCCGGTAACCGCGCAGGGCGGTGTCGAAGCGGGCCTCGGCGACGTCGCCCTCGATCAGCGGCCGGGTGCCGGGTAACGGGACGGCGCGACCGTCCGGCTCGGCGGGCGCGAGGCCCTGGTCGCCACCGGAGACGAGAACCGTCACGCCGAAGACGACCGCACCGACCGTCAACGCCACGACCAGAAGGAGCAGAAACTGACCCATGACAAGGATCGTGGCACGTGCGACCGGTGCGGGGCGACCCCGCCACCCCACGAGCGGGTGCCGGACCGGCGAAAGCCGAGCGTGCCGGCGCGGGCCAGCCGGGCCTTCACAGTTGTCGATCAAGGAGGCGCCGGGGGACCGGTCGGATGCCCCGGCACGGTCAGCGTCGTCTAGCGTCGGGGACGGCCAGCCGACGGTGATCAAGGAGGTCCGGATGCCGGGAACGTTACGGCTCGGCGCACGCACGTTCGGGCCCGGGCAACTCGCCGTCATGGCGATCGTGAACCGTACGCCGGACTCGTTCTTCGACCGGGGTGCGACGTTCGCGGCGGACGCGGCGCTGCGGGCCGTCGAGACGGCCGTCGCCGACGGCGCCGACATCATCGACATCGGCGGGGTGAAGGCCGGCCCCGGCGAGCAGGTGGACGTCGCCGAGGAGATCCGCCGTACGGTCGCCACGATCGCCGCCGTACGGGCCGCCTTCCCGGACGTGGTGATCTCGATCGACACGTGGCGGGCGGCGGTGGCGGTGGAGGCCGTCGCGGCCGGCGCCGACCTGCTCAACGACACCTGGTCGGGGGCCGACCCGGAGCTGGCCGAGGTGGCCGCCCGAACCGGTGCCGGGCTGGTCTGCTCGCACGCGGGCGGGCTGCGCCCCAGGACCCGGCCGCACCGGGCGGCCTTCGACGACGTCGTGGCCGACGTCGTCTCGACCGTCACCCGGCTCGCCGACCGGGCCGCCGACCTCGGGGTACGTCGGGACGGCATCCTCATCGACCCGGCGCACGACTTCGGCAAGAACACCCGGCACTCGCTGGAGATCACCCGACGGCTGGCGGAGCTGGCCGCGACCGGGTGGCCGCTGCTCGTCGCACTTTCCAACAAGGACTTCGTCGGGGAGACCCTGGACCTGCCGGTGGACCAGCGGCTGGAGGGGACGCTGGCGGCAACGGCGGTGTCGGCCTGGTTGGGTGCCCGGGTCTTCCGGGCCCACCAGGTACGCGAGACCCGGCGGGTGCTGGACATGGTCGCGTCGATCCGTGGTGACCGGCCACCGGCGGTGTCGCGGCGGGCGCTCGCCTGAGCGAGCACCCCTGTCCGCCTTGCCCGATAAGAGAATCAGGTCCAGCGGAGGATGTTCTTGCGCCAGGCGTAGAGAATGCCCAGGGCGAGGACGGCCACGAAGATCGCCATCTCGGCGACGGTGACGAGCCCGAAGCCCGGACGGTCGAAGACCACCGCCCACGGGAAGAGGAACACCGCCTCGACGGCGAACAGCACGTAGAGGTAGGCGTAGACGTAGTAGCGGATCTGCACCTGCGCCCAGTCGCCGCCGACCGGGTCGAGCCCACACTCGTACGTCTCCCGCTTGCCGGGCGGCTCCGCGGGCCGCGCCGGACGCAGCAGCCGGTTCGCCGAGAAGGCGCCGACGAACACGACGACGCTGGCGAGCAACAGGAGCCCGAGCGTCGCGTACGACCCCAGGTATCCGCTCATGGCCGGCAGCCTACCGGCGACGGTGACCGATCAACGACAACGATCGCCGCCCACCTGCGGCACGATTCGCTGTTACGGATTTGTTTCGCACGGGGACTAGTGCACAAGTGCAAGCATCGCCGATCCTGGCAGCCCACCGCCCCGGAGGTTCGATGTCACGCGTCACGGCAGGGCCCGTACTCGCCCGGGCCGGCGCCGCGGGGCTCGTCGCCCTGCTCGCGCTCGTGACCGGTCCGGTCCCGGCCGGGGCCGCCGACCCCACGGTCGGCGACCGCGCGGGTGCCGCCCGAGTGCTTGCCGCCCGCGCCGCGACCGAGCCGGACGAAAACCAGACACCGCGGCCGGAGCCCACCCCTTCGGCACCGGCCGCCACCGAGTCCGCGTCACCCGTACCGGAGCCGACGGCCACCCCGCCGGCGGCCGAAACCCCGGCGTCACCGACCGGGGCGCCGACCGAGGCCCCGGCCACCATGCCCCCGGCCGGAACGCCGAAGACCGCACCGCCCGGCCCCGACCTGCCCGGCCGGCCCCGGCTCGGCGTCCACGTCTCGACCGGCGACCTACCGCTGACCGCCACCTACTGGACGGGCGGAGGGGCCGTCGCCGACCTGCGGGTGACGGTGGCCAACACCGGTGGGACCCGGCAGGTGATGCGACTGGGCTACCGGCTGCCGGCAGGGGTGTCCGACGACGGCACCGCCGGGTGCGCACCGGCCGGCGACGGCCACGCCTGCGGCGCGTGGACAGCCGACCCCGGCGCGCAGTGGACGACGCTCATCCGGCTCCGGATCGCCCCGGACGCCTGGCGGCACATGCCGCTCAGCGGATCGGTCCGGGTGACCGCGACCGCCCCCGGAAACCCGGATCTGCCCGCCGTCTCCGACGACGAGGGCTTCGCGGTCCTCTTCCCGCCCGGCCCGCCGGCCGTCGGGTTGTCCCTCGACGCCGACGAGGTCAGCTTCGACATCAGCGGGCAGTCCAGCACGCTCGACGTACGGCTGGGCAACACCGGCGACACGGACTCAGCCGGCACGGTGGAGGTGATCCTGCCAGCGGGCGTGACCGTACCGGCACCACCGGCCAACTGCAGCGCGGTCGACGCCGCCCGTACCCGGTGCGCGCTCGGGACCGTTTCGGCCGGCGGGGTCGGGTCGCTACGTCTGCCGGTCGCCGCCACCGCAGAGGCCCAGCGGACCGCGCCACTGTCCGGGGCCGTGATCGGCATCATCGACGCGGCGTACGGCCCGACCCGGCGGATGCAGATGAGTTTCCGGATCGTCGCCGCGGCGGCGACCGCCACCCCGCCGGTCCTCGACGGCGCCGGGCCGACCGGTTCGCAGGGCGTCCTGCCGCCGCCGGGAGCGCCGCCGAGATCCGGCCCGCTGACCAGGGTGGAGAAGACGGCGATCGCGCTGATCACGGTGTCTTCCCTGCTGGTGGTGCTGGCCCTGGCCCTGGCGACCACCTCGCTGCGCCGCCGGCTGCGGCCCGAGGACCGCACGGGCGCATCGACGCCGGTCGCCGCCGCCGACTGAGCGATCAGGGCGTTTCGATGGGCCGGACGTGTAGGCGGCCGCTGGGTGGGTATCCGCCGCCGGCGAAGTAGGGCTGTGTCACACGTTGGACCCGGGGCGGGGTTGGACGGGCGATCCGACGTACGCTTTGCGGTGAACAAGACTGCGGGTCGGCCATTCCGGGGGCGGCCCGCGGCCGTCGGCTTGCAAGGAGGTCAGCTTCGTGACCAAACAGGTCCGCCAACTGGATCGGGTGGTCATCCGTTTCGCTGGCGACTCCGGCGACGGCATGCAGCTAACCGGTGACCGGTTCACCTCGGAGACGGCGCAACTGGGCAACGACATCTCCACGCTGCCCAACTTCCCCGCCGAGATCCGGGCCCCCGCCGGCACCCTGCCCGGCGTGTCGAGCTTCCAGGTGCACTTCGCCGACTACGACATCCTGACCCCGGGCGACGCGCCGAACGTCCTGGTCGCGATGAACCCGGCCGCGCTCAAGGCCAACCTGGTCGACCTGCCGCGCGGTGCCGACATCATCGTCAACACCGACGAGTTCACCAAGCGCAACCTCGCCAAGGTCGGCTACCAGGTGAGCCCGCTCGACGACGGGACCCTCGACGGCTACACCCTGCACCCGGTCGCGCTGACCTCGATGACCGTCGGCGCGCTCGCCGAGCACCAGATCTCCAAGAAAGACGCCGAGCGGGCCAAGAACATGTTCGCCCTCGGCCTGCTCTCGTGGATGTACTCGCGCCCGTACGAGTCGACGCTGCGGTTCCTCGAGCGCAAGTTCGCGAAGCGGCCCGAACTGGTCGCCGCGAACGTCGCCGCCTTCAAGGCCGGCTGGAACTTCGGCGAGACGACCGAGGACTTCGGCGTCCGCTACGAGGTCAAGCCGGCCCAGATGAAGCCCGGCACCTACCGCAACATCACCGGCAACGCGGCCCTGTCGCTCGGCCTGGTCGCCGCCGGCGTACGCGCCAAGCTGCCGGTCTTCCTCGGCGCCTACCCGATCACCCCGGCGTCGGACATCCTGCACGAGCTGAGCAAGCACAAGCGGTTCGGCATCACGACCATGCAGGCCGAGGACGAGATCGCCGCCATCGGTGCCGCGCTCGGCGCCTCCTACGGCGGTGCGCTCGGGGTGACGACCACGTCCGGCCCGGGCGTGGCGCTGAAGGGCGAGACGATCTCGCTGGCCGTGGCGCTGGAGCTGCCGCTGGTCATCGTCGACGTGCAGCGGGCCGGCCCGTCCACCGGCATGCCGACCAAGACCGAGCAGGCCGACCTCAACATGGCGCTGTTCGGCCGGCACGGCGAGGCCCCGGTGGCGGTGATCGCGCCGCGGTCGCCGTCCGACTGCTTCCACGCGGCGATCGAGGCGGCCCGGATCGCGCTGACCTACCGCACCCCGGTCATCCTGCTCTCCGACAACTACGTCGCCAACGGCTCCGAGCCGTGGCTGCTGCCGGAGGTCGACTCGCTGCCCGACCTGCGGGTCGAGTTCGCCACCTCGCCCAACGGCGAGGACGGCAAGACCTTCCTGCCCTACCTGCGCGACCCGGAGACGCTCGCCCGGCCGTGGGCCATCCCGGGTACGCCCGGACTCGAGCACCGCATCGGCGGGCTGGAGAAGGCCGACAAGACCGGCGACATCTCGTACGACCCCGCCAACCACGACTTCATGGTCCGCACCCGGGCGGCGCGGATCGAGTCGATCCCGGTGCCGGACCTGGAGGTCGAGGACCCGGACGGCGACGCGCGGGTCCTCGTGCTCGGCTGGGGCTCGACGTACGGGCCGATCGGGGCCGCCTGCCGGCGGCTGCGCCAGCACGGGCTCTCGATCGCCCAGGCGCACCTGCGGCACCTGGCGCCGATGCCGGCCAACGTCGGCGAGGTGCTGCGCTCCTACGACCGCGTCGTCATCCCGGAGATGAACCTGGGCCAGCTCGCGCACGTGATCCGGGCCCGCTTCCTGGTCGACGCCATCGGCTACAACCAGGTCCGCGGCCTGCCGTTCACCGCCGCCGAGCTGGAGATCATGCTGGAAGAGGTAGTCAAGAATGCCTGAGGCCAACACCTCCGGTGGCGGCGCGGCAACGCCGGTCGCCCTCAAGCTCACCGCCAAGGACTTCAAGTCCGACCAGGAGGTGCGCTGGTGCCCCGGCTGCGGTGACTACGCCATCCTCGCGGCGGTGCAGTCCTTCATGCCGGAGCTGAACATCCCGCGGGAACGGACCGTCTTCGTCTCCGGCATCGGCTGCTCGTCGCGTTTCCCGTACTACATGAACACGTACGGCATGCACTCGATCCACGGGCGGGCGCCGGCGATCGCCACCGGCCTGTCGGTGTCGCGGCCGGACCTTTCGGTGTGGGTGGTGACCGGCGACGGCGACGCCCTGTCGATCGGCGGCAACCACCTGATCCACGCGCTGCGCCGCAACGTCAACCTGAAGATCCTGCTGTTCAACAACCGGATCTACGGGCTGACCAAGGGGCAGTACTCGCCCACCTCCGAGGTCGGCAAGATCACCAAGTCGACGCCGGTCGGCTCGGCCGACGCCCCGTTCAACCCGCTCTCGCTCGCCCTGGGCGCCGAGGCGTCGTTCGTGGCCCGCACCATCGACTCCGACCGCAAGCACCTGCAGTCGGTGCTGCGGGCGGCGGCCGAGCACCAGGGCTCGGCGTTCGTCGAGATCTACCAGAACTGCAACATCTTCAACGACGGCGCGTTCGACCAGCTCAAGGAGCCGGAGACCCGCGACGACTACCTGATCCGGCTCGAGCACGGGCAACCGATCACCTTCGGTCGCGAGGGCCAGTTCTGCGTCGTACACCCGCCCGGCGCGTTCGGTCTGGAGGTCCGCGACACCGCCTCCACCCCGGCCGAGGACATCGTGGTGCACGACGCGACGGTGGCCGAGCCGGCGTACGCCTTCGCACTGTCCCGGCTGCCCGGCTTCGCCCTGCGGAACACCCCGATCGGCGTGTTCCGCAACGTCGACCGGCCGTCCTACGACAGCGTCGTGCAGGAGCAACTGGCGACCGCCGTGTCCGGCGCCAGCGGCACCCCGGAGGAGCAGCTCGCCGGCCTGCTCGGCAGCGGCGACACCTGGACCATCCTGTAACCCGCGCAACGACGGGGGCGACCGCCGATCGACGGCGGTTGCCCCGCTGTGGCAGCGTGGCGTCGTGCGTCGACTCGCCCTGCTTACCATCCTCGCGCTGACCGGCCTCCTCCTCGTCGTCCCGCCAGCCGCCGCGTGCGCCTGCGGGGCCGTCGTCACCCAGGAGGGCGTACGGGTCAACGAGGAAACCGCCCTCATCCGGCACGACGGCCAGACCGAAGAGATCGTCATGGGGCTCACCATGACCGACGAGCCTCGGGACGCGGCCTGGATCCTGCCCGTACCGGCCGACCCGTCCTTCGAACTCGGCCCCGAGGACCTCTTCGCCGACCTGGCCGTCCTCACCCGGCCACGCACCGTCGTGGTCCGCGACTGGTTCCCGCCCTGGGGCCGGGGCGGCGCCACCGCCGGCAGCGCGCCCGGCGACGGCGCCACCGTGCTCGACCAGATCACCATCGGCCCGTACGACGTCACCACCCTGGCCGCCACCGACGGCGACGCGCTCGCCAACTGGCTGAACGGGCACGGCTACCGCCTCGATCCGGCGCTCGCCGGCGGCTTCGCCCCGTACGCGGCGGCCGGCTGGCGCTACGTGGCGGTGAAGCTGACCGCCCCCGACGACCGGGAGCGGCTCAGCCGGCAGCTGCCCCCGCTACGGGTCAGCTTCGCCAGCGCCGAGATCGTCTACCCGATGCGGCTGACCGCCCTCGCCCGCGACGCGCAGAGCGTCCGGCTCTACGTGCTGACCGACCACCGGGTCCGCAGCGCCGGTCCGGTCGGGCCCACCGACTCGCACGTACGGTTCGCCGGCTGGATCGGCCCCGAAGCCGTCGCCGGCACCACACTCGCCGGCCTGGTCGACGGCCGCAGGTTCCTGACCCGCTTCGACCAGCGCATCGAGTCCCCCGAGTCGATCACGGACGACTACCGATTCGTGGCCGCCGGGGCGGACGACGACCACCGCGACGTCGTCTACCGCACCGAGCCCGTCTACCTCGCCGGCCTACCCGCCGGCCCATTTCTGATCATCCTGGGTGTCCTGCTCACCTTCATCGTGGCCGGCACCGTCACCGCCGTCCTGATGCGCCGCCGCACCCGCTGAGCTGGTTGGCCTCGCCTTCGGCTCGGCTGGCTGAGCTGGCTGGCCCTCGCTCCGCGAGGGCTGGCTCGCTCCGCTTCGCGCCGCCTGAGTGCACCGTCTTCGCCCTGCGGGCCGCGACCGCTTCGCGGCGCGGTCCTCGGGCTCCGGACGGTGCGGCGGCGCTCGGTCGACTCGCGACGTGAGTTGCGGTCACACCTGTCCGCCGATTGCTTCGCCGGCGGGTTGCGGTTGGTGGTCGGCACGGCCGACGGGCAGCCGGACGCTTCGCAGCTTCCGTCGGACGGTGGCCGGAGCCACCTGGTGCCGGGAGCGTCGTTGGTGATCACCCTCGTTGATCTGGGCGGGAGGAACCTTATCCACGCTCGATAAGGTTCCTCCCGCCCAGATCAACCACGTGGCTCCACGACCCACTCCCCGCCCAGGGCGGACTTTCCGCGCATATCGCCCCGCTGGACGAATATCCCGCAGGACGAACTGAGCGCGGGCGGGGTTATCCGGCCGGAACAATCCCGCCCGCGCTCACCTCGCCAGCCGGCCGGACTGTCGGGTCGGCTTGGGCGCGACCGCCCGACCACCGAACTCGGACAGCCTCTTGACCCGCGACCCCGTCCCAACCAGACACAGATCGGCGAAGCAATCGGCGGACAGGTGTGACCGCAACTCACGTCGCGAGTCGACCGAGCGCCGCCGCACCGTCCGGAGCCCGAGGACCGCGCCGCGAAGCGGTCGCGGCCCGCAGGGCGAAGACGGTGCACTCAGGCGGCGCGAAGCGGAGCGAGCCGTCCGAGCGAAGCGAGGACCAACAAGCCAGCGAGGCCGGTCAACTCCGGTCGTCGCGGACGTACACCAGGAGGTCGCCGGTTTCGATGGCGGTGGCGCCGGGTTCGGCCAGCGACACGACCTTGCCACGCCGTACGAGGGCGATGACGAGGGTGTCGAGGTCGCGGGGGGAGGAGCCGACCTCGGCGCGTTCGGCCGAGCGCATGGCCAGTGCCATGCCCTGGCCCGGGGTGAGCAGGTCTTCGACGACGTCGATGAGTGGCGGGGCGGACGTCGACAGGCCGAGCAGGCGACCGGCGGTCGCCGAGGAGACGATGACGTGGTGGGCGCCGCTCTGTTTGAGCAGGGGCGCGTTCTCGGCTTCCCGTACGGCGGCGATGATCCGTACCTGGCCGGCGGTGAGTTGCCGGACGGTCAGGGCGACGAGTACGGCGGCGTCGTCGCTGTTGGTGGCGATGATGACGGCCTTGGCGTTCTTGACGTGTGCTTCGTTGAGGGTGGACGAGCGGGTGGCGGAGCCCTCGATGGCGACGAGGCCGGCGGCGGTGGCCTGCCGTACGCCGGTGGCGTTGCGCTCGACGACCACGATGCGCTGCTTGTCGACGCCGTTCTCGAGCAGGGCACTGATGGCGCTGCGCCCCTTGGTGCCGTAGCCGCAGATGATGACGTGGTCCTTCACTCGTTTCCTCCACCGGGTGAGGCGCAGGTTGGTGCGGTACTGCTCGGTCAGGACCTCGAGGGTCGTGCCGACCAGGATGATCAGGAAGAGCACCCGGGCGGGCGTGATCACCAGAACGTTGACCAGGCGGGCGGTGTCGGTGATCGGGGTGATGTCGCCGTACCCGGTGGTGGAGAGGGTGACCACGGCGTAGTAGAAGCAGTCGATGAGGTTGAGTTCGTCCTCGTTGACGTCGCGGTAGCCGTCGCGGTCGAAGTACACGACGGCGACGATGGCCAGGACGAGGCCGATCGCGGCGGCGAGCCGCAGGCTAAGGGCGCGCAGCGGGCCTTTGTTGATGGCGGGAAAGTGGATCACTGCTGGTCTCGCCCCGCCCTTTCGTCGGCGTGCACGTCCACAACATAGCGGGGGGCGGGTGGCCCGGTGGCGGAAGGCCGGGCCGAGTCGGGTCTTGCGCTCGCCGGGCACTTGTGAAAATTTCCTTCTAGCGATGCATCGCTAGCGACGGATGTTGCCGGAACCGCCCGGCCCGTCCCCGTCCGCGGTCACCGCGCCCACACAGGACACGGGAGCCCCAACGAAGGGACGCACCGCATGAAGGCACATCGACTCAGAGCCGCCGGGCTGGCCGTGGCGCTGCTCGGCTCGCTCGCGGTCGCCGCCACCCCAGCGAGCGCCGCGCCGGTCGTGACCCACACCCCCTCGAACGCCGGCTGCGAGACCGATCCGGCAACCCCGAAACGCCAGTTCCGAGCCATGTGGATCGCGTCCGTGGTCAATATCGACTGGCCGACCAAGGCTTCGTACACCGCCCCGGACCGGATCGCCACGCAGAAGGCGGAGTTCCAGGGCTGGCTGGACCTCGCCGAGCGACTCAACCACAACGCCGTGGTCGTGCAGGTCCGCCCGACCGCCGACGCCTTCTGGCCGTCGCCGCACGAGCCCTGGTCGGAGTTCCTGACCGGCACCCGTGGCCAGGACCCGGGCTGGGACCCGCTGGCCTACCTGGTCGCCGAGTCGCACAAGCGCAACCTGGAGTTCCACGCCTGGTTCAACCCGTACCGGATCTCGATGCCGGACGGCGCGGGCGCGGACCTGGACAAGCTCGCCCCGGGCCACCCGGCTCGGCAGAACCCGGACTGGACGGTTGCCTACCCGGTCAACGCCGCCGGGTCGAGGCTCTACTACAACCCGGGCGTTCCCGAGGTCCGTGCGTTCGTCCAGACCGCGATGATGGACGCCGTGCTGCGGTACGACATCGACGGCGTGCACTTCGACGACTACTTCTACCCCTACCCGGCCGCCGGCCAGGACTTCGGCGACGCGGCGACGTTCGAGGAGTACGGCGACGGGTTCGCGAACAAGGCTGACTGGCGCCGGAACAACATCGACCTCCTGATCAAGGAGATGGGCGAGAAGATCAAGGCCGCCAAGCCCTGGGTGAAGTACGGCGTGAGCCCGTTCGGCATCTGGCGCAACAAGGCGGCCGACCCGCTCGGCTCGGAGACCAGCGGCTCGCAGTCGTACGACGCCAACTTCGCCGACACCCGCAAGTGGGTCAAGGAGGAGTGGATCGACTACATCGTGCCGCAGGTCTACTGGAACATCGGTCTGGCCGTCGCCGACTACGCCAAGCTGGTGCCGTGGTGGTCGGACGTCGTCGACGGCACCGACGTGCAGCTCTACATCGGTCAGGCCGACTACAAGATCGCCGATCCGGCCCAGCCGGCGGCGTGGCAGGACCCGCGAGAGATGTCGAAGCACCTGACCTTCAACCGCGACTACCCGAACGTGGCCGGCAACATCCACTTCAGCGCGGTGCAGGTCCGGGCGAACCGGCTCGGTTCCGCCGACATCTACGCGGCCGAGCACTACTCGCGGCCGGCGCTGGTGCCGACGATGGACCACCTGCCGAGCCGCCCGCTGATGTTCCCGGTGGTGACCGGGGCGACCCGGCAGGCCGACGGGGTCAAGCTGAGCTGGCGGCAGCCGGCCGACGGGGTCGGGCCGTTCGGCAAGGCCACGTCGTATGCCGTGTACCGCTTCGACGGTCTCGGCCTGCCGGCCGCCTGCGACTTCGCCGACGCCTCGAACCTGGTCGCCACGCTGCGGGCCACCGGTTCCGGCACCCAGTCCTACGTCGACCCGACGGCGGTGCCGGGTCAGCGCTACACCTACTACGTGAGCACGCTCGACCGGCTCTACAACGAGAGCATCCCGAGCCCGCCGCGGTTCGTCGTCCGCTGACCTGACCGACCGCTGCCCGCCAGACCAGGCAGACCGCCGATCTGACTAGGCAAATCGGACACATCGCTGGACCGGATGCCCCGGGATCACATTGATTCCGGGGCATCTGTCCGTTTACCCGTAAGACGCAAAAGATCTACTTCGCCTATACATCGGCGCCAGCCTATCCCCCGAGACTGGTGACCCCCTGGTTACCCACCGGTCACCAGGGCTGACCGCCCCGCCCGAACGACGGGCTCCCCCGTTCCCCCGGAGGTACGCAATGCGACGTCGGCTTCTGACGATTCTCGCCGGCACCACCCTTGCCGTCCTGACGACCATCGGCATGTCCACCCCGGCCGCCGCCGTCACCCAGGCCCAGAAGCTCTCCGTCCTGTCGAGCTTCACCCAGACCAGCGCCAGCAGCTACAACTCGTGGAACTCCGCCCGGCTGAACCAGGGTGCCTGGGCCGCGTACAACTTCAACTGGACGACCGACTACTGCTCGTCGAGCCCGGACAACCCGCTCGGCTTCACGTTCAACCTGTCGTGCTACCGGCACGACTTCGGCTACCGCAACTACAAGGCGGTCGGCCAGTTCTCCACCCACAAGGCCCGCCTGGACAGCGCCTTCTACGAGGACCTCAAGCGGGTCTGCGCGACGTACAACTCGTTCGTGCGGCCGGCCTGCACCAGCCTGGCCTGGACCTACTACCAGGCGGTCCGGACCTTCGGAAAGGTCGTCCTGAGCCAGGCCGACCTGGACAAGGCGGCCAGCCTCAAGGCCGCCGGCGAGAAGCGGATGGCCCAGGCCGACGCCCGCTGATTCACGGCAGTTCGCGCCGGTCGAGGACCTCACGGGACACGTCGGAGACGTACCCGAAGGCTCCCGACCGGTGCGGCGCCGGTTCGGCCGGCAACCGCGGCGGCAGCCCCGGAAACTGCCCCGCGCCGGCCGCGAACCGGCTCGACCCGGCGGCGAGATCCGGATGCTCGATCCCGAGTGCCAGCTCGACCGCCTCCTCCAGGGACAGCTTCGCCCCCTGCGCGTAGGCCCGGTCGAACTCCCCGTCACCGATCACGGTCCGCAGGTCGGCCTGCTGCTGCGCCCAGTAGCCGCCGAACATGCCCGCCGTCGTACGCAGCACCGACCGGTTGGCCTGGGCGGCGCCGAACAGCAGCGCGGCGGTCGACGGATCGCCGCCCAGCGCACACCGGACCGCCATCGCATTGAGCGCGTCGCAGGTCCGCCGATGGAAACCGTGCAGCATCCGCGACCGCAACGCCACCACCAGGTGGTCGTGCGCGGCGACCAGGTCACCCCGGGCCAGCGCGACCATGCCGAGCAGCATGTCGACCGTACGCCGGCCCCGCTCCACCGGTCGGGACGCCTCGACCGGGCGGGCCGCGCCCAGCAGCTCCGCCGCCTCGTCCAGCGCCCCCCGCTGCCAGAGCAGCTCGGCGAGGCCGTAGACGGCGAAAAGGGTCTCCCCGGTCACGCCCTCCCGGCCGGCCCAGTCGAGCAGCTCGCGGCAGATCTGCTCGGCCTCGCCCAGCCGGCCCATGTCGACCAGCGGCGCGGCCCGCCCGGAAAGCACCCGGGCCAGCAACGCCGCGTCGCCGGCCTGCCGCGCCGCCGCCTCGGCCTGCTGCGAGAAGCGCAGTTCCTCGGCGAACTCGCCGTCGGCGCCGGCGTGCAGCGAGTGCATGTGGTAGGCCGCCGCCAGCTCCGCCTCCGGAATCCGCTCCCCCGTCTCGGCGATCCGTCCGTAGAGCCGGAACAGCCACAGCCGGCCCTCGCGGGCCAGCCCACGTTCGCGCCACCACTGGTCGAGGCCGCTGGCGATCTGGAGCCCCAGCCGGGCGCTGCCCCCGGTCGCCGTCCAGCGCAACGCGGCGCGCAGCTCGTCGGCGAGCGGGTCGAGACTGTAGAGCGACAGCGTCACCGGACGGCCGTCCGACCCCAGGTGGGCGCGCTGCAACGCGTGCAGCGACCACGCCACGTGCCGGTCCCGGGCGGCCCGCTCCTCGCCCGCGTCGACCAGCCGGCGGGCCGCGTACGCCCGGATCGGGTCGAGCATCCGGTAGGTGCTGCCCGCCGCGTGCGGCTCGACCTGGAGCATCGACTTGTCGACCAGCACCGCCAGCGGGTCCAGGGCGTCGTCGTCGAACAGCCACTCCACCGTCGTCAGGTCGACCGGCCCGGAGAAGACCGCGAGCCAGCGCAGCAGCCGGGCCGCGCGAGGCCCCAGCGTCCGGTACGACCAGGTGACCGTGGCCTGCATGGTGACGTGCCGTTGGGTGGCCGTACGGCCGTGGACGGCCGGCGCCACCGCTCCGGCACCGCCGAGGTCGATGGTGTCGACCTGGCTGGCGACGAACCGGCCGTCGGTCGAGGCGGCGCCGACCGGCTCGTCGCGGCCGGCGTCGAGGGTGCCGAGCACATCGTCGAGGCGCTCGGCGAGCTGGCTGGCGGACAGCACCCGCAGCCGGGCCGCGGCCAGTTCGATGGCGAGCGGCAGCCCGTCCAGCCGGCTGACCACCCGCCGCAGGTCGTCGGTCTCGACCACGCCGGCCCGCCGGCCGCCGCGCGCCGCCACCGTCCGGGCTAGCAGCAGCGCGACCGCCTCGCTCGGGCCGCCGTCCGGCCCCGGGTCGGCGGACAGCGGCGGTATCCGCCAGACCACCTCGCCGGGCAGGCCGCAGGGTTCCCGGCTGGTGGCGAGCACCCGGACGCCGCCACCACCGGTGAGCAGCCGCGAGATGACCTCGGCGGTCGCCGCCGGCTGGGCGTCGCAGGTGTCGAGCAGCAGCAGCATCCGGCGCGCGGCGGCGTATTCGACCAGCGTGTCGACCATCGGCCGGCCGGGCTCGGGCCGCAGCCCGAGGACCGCGGCGATGGCGAAGGCGACCAGGCCGGGATCGGTCACCGGGGCGAGGTCGACGAACCAGACCCCGTCCGGGTACGACTCCACGACACCGCCGGCCAGCTCGACGGCGAGCCGGGTCTTGCCGGCGCCACCGGCGCCCACCACCGTGACGAGCCGCTGTTCGGCGACGAGTTCGTGCAGTTCGGCGCGTTCGGCCTGCCGCCCGACGAACGAGGTGATCTGGGTGGGCAGGTTGTGCGGTACGGCGTCGGCGGTGCGCGGGCGCGGGAACTGCCGTTCGAGTCCGGGCGCCACCAGCTGGAACAGCCGCTCCCGGTCGTCGAAGCCGCGTAGCCGGTGCAGGCCCAGGTCGAGCAGGGAGACCCCGACCGGCAGCGGCGCGGCGTGCTGGGCGGTCGCGCCCGAGCAGAGCACCTGGCCGCCGTGGGCGGCGGCGGCGATCCGGGCGGCGCGGTGCACCTCGGGGCTGGCGTACTCACCGGACAGTGGCACCGCGTGTCCGGTGTGCAGTCCCATCCGGACCCGGGGTGCCGACTCGGGACTCGGCCAGTCGTGGCTGGCGAGCGCCCGCTGGGCGCCGAGGCAGGCGTCGAGGGCGGCGGCCGCGTCGGCGAACGCGACGAAGAAGGAGTCACCCTCCGTGAAGAGTTCGATGCCCTCGCTGGCGGACAGGATGGACCGCAGCAGCCGCCGGTGCTCGCTGAGCACCGGGCGGTAGCCCGGACCGAGCATCTGGGCCAACCTCGTCGAGCCCTCGATGTCGGTGAACATGAAAGTCACCAGGCCACTCGGCAGGTGATTCCGTGCCGACACGGTGAACCTCCGCCCCCATGGAAGTCGGCTTCATGCTTCCGTACGCCCCACGGTCCGCGCATCGTAGAAAAGGACGGCAAGACTCCATCCCAGACGCCAGGGCCTGGGACGATGTCATCGACCGGTGTTCGACGTGCGGCGTACGGGGGCGATGCTACGGGTGGCGTAACGACAACGGGTGGCCCCGGTTGTGGCACGACAGGTCAGATCTCGGAGCCTTACGGATGATCGGCCCGAGCGGAATCTGCCCAGAAACAGCCTCAAATACCAGCAAAAGCCGGGTTTCGGTCGTACGTCAACAACCGCAGCCGCCGCCGCAGCAACCGCCCCCACCGGCAGGAACCGGGCCGCTGCCAGCGGTTGTGCCACCCCGGCCGGTGAACGCGACGGTGGAAAGCAGCTTCACCGTGTCGTCGTGACCCTGCGGGCAGGTCGCGGCCGAGGAAGACTCGGCCATCGGACGGTTGACCTCGAAGGTGCTGCCGCACGCGCGGCAACGGAACTCGTACCGGGGCATGCCGCCAGGGTACGGCTGGACCTGACGAGTTGCGCGCGATGGGTAATACTCGACAGCGTGACAGGCGGGGAGGAAACACCGGTGGCACGACGACTACGTCCGGCCGTACCGGCATCCGCCGAGTTGGCGGCGGCCGGGCCGCTGGCCAGTTCGGGCGCCGCGCCCGACGACGCACCGCCACCACCGGTGCCCGCCCAGCCGGGCAAGCCGCCGACCGAATCGACCACCTCCGACGCCACTCCGGCGGCCGAGGCGCCGCGGTCGCAGAGCCCGACGACCGGGCCGGACGCACCGGCCGCGCAGGCTGAACCACCGGCGGGCGACCCGGCCACGACCGACCGACCGGCGACCGCCGAGAGTGCCGACCCGACACCGGCCACGGACGGCAAGGACGGCACCGACCGGCCGGCAGCGGGCGACGCGTCGACCACCGCCGTCGCCGCACCGGCCGGCAGCCCCGCCACCGCCGTCGCCGCACCGGCCGGCAGCCCCGCCACCGGCGGACCGGACCCGGCCGGCACCCCGGCCGCCATCGACGCGGCGGCCCCGCCCGCCGGGACCGCCGCGGGTTCCACCCCGGCCGAGGGGACCGGCACCGCCGATCCCACCCCGGCCACTGATCCCGCCCCGGCCGCCGGGACCGGCGCCATCGATCCCACCCCGGCCGCCGGGACCGGCGCCATCGAACCCACCGCCACCGCGCCGACCAGCACCGGCAAGCCCGGCGACACCGACACGAAGATCGACCTGACTCCCGTCCCGGCAGCCGCACCCGCCAGCGACGCTCCGACAGCACCCGTCGCCGCCGTCGCACCCAAACGCCGCAGCCGGATACGCGTCCCGTTCGCGCACGCCGTACGCCGGCCGACCCGGCAGGCCGCGGCGTCCGCGGCCCGGTCGGTCGGTGCCTGGTCGCGCCGGCCGAGCGGCCGGCTCACCCTGCCCGCGCTGTTGCTGTTGCTGGTCGTCGCCGCCACCGGCACCGCGGGCGCCGTGATCGTCCCGGCGATCGCGCCGGACCCCACGCCGGTCGCGGGCCCGGGTGAGGTCTCGCCCGACCCCGACCTCGAACTGCTGCCGACCCTGCCCACCACGGCACCGACCACCTCACCGGGCGCGGTGCCGGGACTGCCCCAACCGACCGGCCGCCCGGCCGACGTGCTCGCCGGCTGGGCGCAGCAGACCGGCGAGCGGATCGGGGTGCCGGCGGTCGCGGTCCAGGCGTACGGCTACGCCGAACTCGTCGTCAGCCGCACCACGCCGAACTGCCGGCTGACCTGGACGACACTGGCGGCGATCGGGCTGGTGGAGTCCAACCACGGCCGGGCCAACAGGGCGTCGCTCGGCCCGGACGGCAAGGCGATGCCGCCGATCATCGGCCTGCCGCTCGACGGCCAGGGTGGACGGCAACGGATCGCCGACACCGACGGCGGCCGGCTCGACGGCGACCCGGTCCTCGACCGGGCGGTCGGACCGATGCAGTTCATCCCCAGCACGTGGGCGATCAGCGGTGTCGACGCCGACAACGACGGGGTCAAGGACCCGCACGACATCGACGACGCCGCCCTGGCCGCCGCCAACTACCTGTGCAGCAACGGACGCAACCTGTCGACGTCGCAGGACTGGTGGAACGCGATCCTTTCCTACAATGACGTCCGACAGTACGCACAGGCCGTGTTCGACGCGGCGAACCAATACGGGGCGGCCAGCCGCGCCTGAGCCGGCGTCACCGCCCGCACACATTCGGGGACTGAGCACTTTCGTCCGGGTCCGGTTAGCGGCAAGCTAGACGGGTGATTGTGCGCGAGTGGGATCCACGAACAGCGCCGGCCGACGAGATCGGGTCGATGTTGGACACGCTCAACGCGGTCGTCGCGACGGACGTGCCGGAAGATCCGTTGTGGCAGGACAGCTTCCTGCGCGAATACCTGGCCGAAACGATGCCGGGTGAACGACGGATCTGCTGGATCGCGGAGGAGGAAGCAGGCCCCGACGGGCGGCCCGGCCGGCTGCTCGGTCACGTCAATGTCCTGCTCCTGGGTGACATCGGCGTCGTCGAACTCCTGGTCCACCCGTCCGTCCGGCGCACCGGGCTCGGTCAGCGGCTGCTCGCCAAGGCGGCCCGGCGGGCCTACAACGAGGGGTTCTCGTCGATCGGCGTCGAGGTCGTCGGCAACACGCCGGCGGTGGCCTTCTACGAGTCGCTGGGATTCATCCGCGAATACGTCGAAACGCGCAGCGTACTGAAGTTGTCCACGGTGGACTGGTTGACGCTGGGCGAGATGGCCGGGGGAATCGCCGCCGGCTACCGGGTCGAGTTCTATCCGGGCGGGCCGCCCGACGAGCTGATCGAGCCGTACGCGAAGGCGAAGGCAGAGGTCCGCGACATCGACGACGGCGACCTCGACCTGCGCCCCAGTTCCTACGACCCGCAGCGGCTGCGGGACAGCCTCGCCTGCCTGCGCCGCCGCGGCCTACAGCCCTACATCGTGCTGGCCATCCACGAGAAGACGGGCGAGGTGGCCGGCCTCACCGAGGTCGTCGTGCCGGCGCAGCACCCGACCCGGGCCGACCAGTACGACACGATCGTCGCCCAGGACCACCGCGGATACGGCATCGACCGGGCGATCAAGGCCCGAATGCTCTTCGAACTACGCGGCGCCGAGCCGAAACTCGCCGAGGTGCAGACCTGGAACGCGCAGGCCAACGAGCCGATGCTCAAGGTCAACGCCGAACTCGGCTTCCTCGCCGACCGTGAGTGGTGCGAATACGGCATCGACGTGGCCGAACTCGTACACCGGTTCAACAACCGCGACTGAACGGGGCGCCGCGGCGGCGGTCTGTCGCCCCGGCCCGTCGGGTGAGTTCACCCTTCGGACCACTGTGGGATAGACGTCAGCCAGCGACGGGCCTTAACGTGCGTTGACTCCCATTCACCCAACGTGGAGGCTTGATGCGCCCGCGCCGATTGTGCGCCGTACTCACCGCGACCGCAGCCCTGACCGCTGCGGCCGGTCTCGCACCGACTGCGGCACTCGCCGCACCCACCGAGCTGCTCATCTCGGAATACATCGAAGGCTCGTCCAACAACAAGGCGATCGAGATCTACAACGGCACCGGCGCGGCGGTCAACCTCGCCGCCGCCGGCTATTCGCTACAGGTCTTCTTCAACGGCAGCACCACCGGCACCAGCTTCCCGCTGACCGGCACGGTGGCCAACGGGGACGTGTTCGTCTTCGCCCACGCCTCGTCCGGGACGGCGATCCTCGCCCAGGCCGACCAGACCACGACCGCCGGGCTGTTCAACGGCGACGACGCGATCGTGCTGCGCAAGGGCAGCACCGTCGTCGACTCGATCGGCCAGGTCGGCAACGACCCGGGCACCGAGTGGGGCAGCGGGCTGACCAGCACGGCCGACAACACGCTGCGTCGCAAGCCGTCGGTCACGACCGGCGACACCAACCCCGACGACGCGTTCGACCCGGCGGCCGAGTGGATCGGCTACCCGGTCGACACGTTCGACGGCCTGGGCTCGCACACCGTCGACGGCGGCGGCCCGGTCGACCAGCCGGCGACGCTCAACTGCGGTGGCGCCCTCGTCACGCAGGCCGGCACCGCCGCCAGCCGCGAGGTGACCGCCACCGACGTCGACGACACCATCGTGGACCTGGCCGTCACCGCGGTCAGCCCGGCCCCGTCGGCCGGCAGCATCTCCCGTACGGCGTTCACCGCCGCGTCCGCTGTCGGCGGCACCGCGACCGCGACCGTCACCGCCAGCGCCGACCTGCCCGGCGGCACCTACGCGGTGACGCTGACCTCGACCGACGCCGACGGCACCACCGCCACCTGCACCCTCAACGTGCAGGTGACCTCGGTCCTGTCGATCGGTGAGGTGCAGGGCCCGGTCTCGGACACCGCCAACGCCCGGCTGCACCGGTCGCCGCTCGCCCCCGCCTCCGGCAACGGCACGAGCAGCACCCTGCACGACGTACGCGGTGTCGTCACCCAGCGCACCCTGGCCCGCAACAGCTCGGGCGCCAACCAGTACGGCTTCTTCATGCAGAGCCGGCTCGGCACCGAGGACGGCGACCCGAACAGCTCCGACGGCATCTTCGTCTTCATGGGCGGCTTCGACACCCTGATCGGCGGCTACGCGCCGACCGTCGGTGACGAGATCGTCGTCCGGGCCCGGGTGTCGGAATACTTCAACCTCACCCAGCTCTCCAGCGCCTCGCTGGTCGAGAAGCTCGCCTCCGGACTCGACGTGAACACGGCGGTCAAGGTGACCGACGCGATCCCGCCGGCCGACCTGGCGCAGGCCGACCGGTTCTGGGAGCGGCACGAGGGTGAGCGGATCCGGGTACGCGCCGGCAGCGGCGCGATCAGCGGCCGCAACGTCTTCGCGTCGACCGCCGACTCGGAGATCTGGCTCGTCGACCGGGACGACCCGCTGCTCGACCGGGCCGACCCGTACGCCCGCCGGGTCTTCCGCGACACCCACGAGCTGGACAACCAGCCCGGCCAGGGCTTCAACGACGGCAACGGCCAGCGCATCATGTTCGGCACGATGGGTGTCAAGTGGACCGCGCAGGACAACACCGCGCTGCTCCCGCCGGCCCGCGCCTTCGACAAGCTGACCGGCGACGCCGTCGGCGCGCTCTACTACTCGTTCGAGAAGTACGGCGTACAGGTGGAGCAGGCGGCGTTCACCGCCGGCACCGACCCGGCGAAGAACCACGCGCCGCGGCCGGCGAAGCGGTCCGAGGAGTTCTCGGTCGCCGTCTACAACGTCGAGAACCTGTACGACTTCCGCGACGACCCGTTCGACGGCTGCGACTTCGCCGGCAACTCCGGCTGCACCGGGGTCAGCCCGCCGTTCGACTACGTGCCGGCCAGCGAGGCCGACTACCAGGCACAGCTCGGCGACCTGGCCGACCAGATCATCAAGGACCTGCACTCCCCCGACCTGCTGCTCATCCAGGAGGCCGAGGACCAGGACATCTGCACCGTCTCCGGCGACCAGCTCGTCTGCGGTGACACCAACAACGCCGACGGCGCCCCCGACACGCTGCAGGAACTGGCGTTGCGGATCAAGGCCGCCGGTGGACCGGCGTACGACGCGGCGTACGACCGGAACGGCGCCGACGCCCGGGGCATCGTCTCGGCGTTCATGTACCGCACCGACCGGCTGACGCTGGCCGAGGCCACCGAGGGCGACGCGGTGCTCGGCTCCGCGCCGACCGTGCAGTACCGGTCCGCCGGGCTGCCGAGCAACGCCGACGTGCAGAACCCGAAGACCCTCAACGCGGTGCTGCCGGCCGACGTCGACCGCTCCACCGGCGTCGACGGGTCCAACGTCTACACCCGGGCCCCGCAGGTGGCGAAGTTCCTGGTCGCCGCCGCGCCGGGGTCGAACGACCGGTTCGCGCTCTGGGCGGTCAGCAACCACTTCTCGTCGACCCCGGACGCGCGGGTCGGGCAGCGGACCGAACAGGCCGCGTACGGGGCGGCGATCGTCGCCGCGATCGAGGCCGCCGACCCGCACGCCCGGGTGGCGTACGGCGGTGACCTGAACGTGTTCCCGCGTCCGGACGACCCGATCGCGACGGCGCAGAACCCGATCCCGTCGGACCAACTGGGCCCGCTGTACGACGGCGGCCTGCACAACCTGTGGGACGACCTGAACGCGGCCAACCCGTCGGCGGCGTACTCGTACGTCTTCGAGGGCCAGGTGCAGACGCTCGACCACATCCTCGTCAACGACGCCCTCTACGGCGACCTGATCGAGATGCGGGCCGCGCACGTCAACGCGGACTTCCCGGCCGACTACGAGGGCGACGGTTCGCGCGGCGCCAGCGACCACGACCCGCAGGTGGCCCGGTTCCACTCGCGGGCGGCGCTGTCGGTGGCCGACGTTTCGGTCGTGGAGGGCAACTCGGGCACCACCCCGATGACCTTCACCGTCGAGGTGTCGCGGCCGCTGAGCCACCCGGTGCTGCTCTGCGCCACCGCGCTGCCCGGCACCGCGCTGCCGCTGTTCGACTTCAACCTCTTCGCCGGCTGCAAGACGCTGGCGGCGGGGCAGACGTCGGTGACGTTCACCGTGCAGGTGCGCGGTGAGCGGGTGAAGGAGCGGAACGAGACGTTGAACTTCGTGGTCGCGGGCGTGCCCGGGCTGCGGACGCTGACGGCGACCGCCACCGGCACCATCGTCAACGACGACTGATCCGTACCGACACCGCGGCCCCCGTCGCCTCGCAGGGCGACGGGGGCCGTGTCGTGTTCGCGTTCGGGGGGTACGCCCTCAGCCGCCTGGGCGCGCACCGTCCGCGATGCCGAGATGCCGCGCGATCGCCAGCACCTGCACGGCCACCGCATCGACCTTGCCATCCAGCACGGTGACCTTGCCGTCCAGTGCCGTCACCTTGCCCTCCAGCGCCGTCACCTTGCCGTCCAGTGCCGTCACTCGGCCGTCCAGTACGGCGACCTGGTCACGCAGTTGTCCCATGCCCTGGCGCAGTTCCCGGATGTCCAGACGCAGCTCGCGCTGCCCCTGCGACAGATCCCCGACAGCGTTGGTGAGATACGACAGACGTGCGTCGACCAACTCGAACCGCTGGTGGAACCGGGCAGCCTCGGATTCCAGGCTGTCGATTCGCTGAAGTGGAATCTTCACGCGCTCATCGTGGCACGCCAGACGGCCAGACCAGGGGCTTTGAATCTGGGCTCCACAGGGTTACGACATTTTGCGACACCCGCGGTGGCAGAAATGACAGTCGCGACAGCGGGTCAGTATCCGGCGCGGAGCAGCCGGGCGGCTTCCACCGCCCAGTAGGTGAGGATGACCTGCGCCCCGGCACGACGGATCGACGTCAACGTCTCCAGCATGACCCGGTCGCGGTCCAGCCAGCCGTTGGCGGCGGCCGCCTCGACCATGGCGTACTCGCCCGACACCTGATAGGCGGCGACCGGCACGTCGACCCGGTCGCGGACCGCGGCCACGACGTCGAGGTAGGGCAGCGCCGGCTTGACCATCACCATGTCGGCGCCCTCGGCCACGTCGAGTTCGACCTCGCGCAGCGACTCGCGCAGGTTGGCCGGCGACTGCTGGTAGCTGCGCCGGTCACCCTCCAGCGCCGACTCGACCGCGTCCCGGAACGGGCCGTAGAACGCCGAGGCGTATTTGGCGGCGTACGCCAGGATCGCCACGTCCTGGTAACCGGCCGCGTCGAGCGCGCGGCGTACGACGCCGACCTGGCCGTCCATCATGCCGGACGGCCCGACCACGCCGACCCCGGCGGCGGCCTGGGCCACCGCCATCTCGGCGTAGGCCGCCAGGGTGGCGTCGTTGTCGACCTCACCACCGGGGGTGAGCAGCCCGCAGTGCCCGTGCGAGGTGAACTCGTCGAGGCAGAGGTCGCTCATCACCACGGTGGAGTCGCCGATCTCGGCCACCACGTCGCGGATCGCCACGTTGAGGATGCCGTCCGGGTCGATGCCGCCCGAGCCGGTCTCGTCGCGGGTCGCCGGTACGCCGAAGAGCATGATGCCGCCGATCCCGGCCTGCACCGCCTCGACCGCAGCCTTGCGCAGCGAGTCACGGGAGTGCTGGACGACGCCGGGCAGCGAGGCGACCGGACGGGGCTCGGTGAGCCCCTCCTTGACGAACATCGGCAGCACCAGCTCGGCCGGCGCGACCCGGGTCTCCTCGACCAGCCGGCGCATCGCCGCGTTGCGCCGCAGGCGGCGCGGACGCATGTCCGGGTAAGACATCAGGAACTCCTCGGCGTCAGCGGAACCGCAGCGCGGTCGGCCCCTGCACCTTCGAGCCACGGCGCTGCTTGGCGGGCATCGCGGCCAGCTTCTCACGCAACTCCACGGCGTATGCCGCGAGCGCCTCGACCAGGTCGGGCACGGAGGCGTGCGGGGGCTGCACGTCGACCCGCAGCCCGAACTCGGTCGCGGTCTCCGCCGTCTTCGGGCCGATCACGGCGACGACGGTGCGGGCGTGCGGCTTGCCGGCGATGCCGACCAGGTTGCGTACGGTCGACGACGACGTGAAGAGCACCGCGTCGAAGCCGCCGGACTTGATCGCGTCCCGGATCTCGGCCGGCGGCGGCGCTGCCCGGACCGTGCGGTAGGCGGTGACGTCGTCGACCTCCCAGCCCCGTTCGGTCAGGCCGGCGGCCAGCGTCTCGGTCGCGATGTCGGCACGCGGCAGCAGCACCCGGCCAACCGGGTCGAGGATCTCGTCGTGCGGCGAGAACTCGGCGAGCAGGCCCTCCGAGGACTGCTCACCGGAGGGGATCAGCTCGGGCTGGATGCCGAAGGCGCGGACGGCGTCCGCGGTCGCCTCGCCGATGCACGCGATCTTGACGCCGCCGAAGTGCCGGGCGTCGAGCCCGTGCTCGGCGAACTTCTCCCAGACCGCGCGTACGGCGTTGACCGAGGTGAAGATCACCCAGGCGTAACGGCCGTCGACCAGGCCCTTGACCGCACGCTCCATCTGGGCCGGGGTACGCGGCGGCTCGACCGCGATCGTCGGCACCTCGCACGGGATCGCCCCGTACGCCCGCAGCCGTGCGCTCATCGCCCCGGCCTGCTCCTTGGTGCGCGGTACGAGCACCTTCCAGCCGTACAGCGGGCGGTTCTCCCACCAGCTCAGCTTGTCGCGCTGGGTCACGCCGGCACCGAGGGTGAGCACGACGCGGCCGGTGAAGCCGAGGGCGGCGGCGACGAAGCTGTCGACGGTCGAACTGGTCGTGTACTGCGTCTCGCCGGTGCCGTCACCGGTCACCGCGACCGGGGTGGTGCCGTCGACCCCGGCGGCGAGCAGCCCGTCGCGGACGGCGGCGAGATCACCGGCGTCGACGGCGAGGGCGAGGGAGCCACGGTTGACCGCCGCCGAGAGGGCCTCGAAGTCGAGCGTGCCGACGTCGTCGACGTCGGCCGCGGTGCGTACGCCGGGCAGCGGCACGCCGGCGTAGGCGGCGACGCCCTCGGCCTGGCCGACGCCGGGCACCACCTCGAAGTGGACCGCGGTGCGGGCGACCGCCTGCACCTCCTTGACCACGGAGTCGTGGCCGAACGGGTCACCGGCGACGAGGTGTACGGCGGACAGGCCGGACCGGGCCGCGGAGATCAGCACCTTGGCGACGTCGCCGGGCGCTCCCTCGGCGGGCGTGAACTGCGCGTCTTCCTTGGCCTCGGCACGGATCGCGTCGAGCAGCGACTCCGGCACGCCCCGGTCGTAGATCACCTGGTCGGAGTCGACCAGGGCGTCGTGCGCCCGGCGGGTCAGCAGGCCGGGGTCGCCGGGGCCGGCCCCGACGAACGCGATGCGGCCTGCGGGCTTACGGGTGCGGGTCATTCTGTGCTCCCCAATAGGGTGTCGGCGCCGGCGTCGAGGAGGTCGGCGGCGAGCGCCTTGCCGATCTCCGCCGCGTCGGCGGGCGTTCCGGTACGGGACAGCCGGAGGTCACGGACGCCGTCCGGGCTGATCACCGCCCCGCGCAGGTAGATCTCATCGCCGTCGTCGCCTTCGGCGATCTCGGCGTAGGCCGCGACCGGGGCACTGCACCCCGCTTCGAGCGTGGCCAGCAACGCCCGCTCCGCGGTGACCGCGGCCCGGGTCGGTGCGTGGTCGAGCGCGGCAAGCGACTCGACCAGGTCAATGTCCTCGGCCCGGCACTCGACCGCCAGCGCGCCCTGGGCCGGCGCGGGCAGCATCAGCATCGGGTCGAGGGTTTCGGTGATCTCACCGGCGCGGCCGAGCCGGGCCAGTCCGGCGCGGGCGAGTACGACCGCGTCGAGGTCGGCGGCGGGGCCGAGCACGCGCGCCATCCGGGTGTCGACGTTGCCCCGGATCGGGACGACCTCCAGTTGCAGGCCGAGGGCCCGGAGCTGGGCGATCCGCCGGAGCGCGCCGGTGCCGACGACGGCACCGGCCGGCAGTTCGGTCAGGGTACGGCCGTCCCTGGCGATCAGCGCGTCCCGCGGATCCTCGCGGGGCGGTACGGCCGCGATGTGCAGGCCGGGGTGACCGGCGGTCGGCAGGTCCTTGTAGGAGTGCACGGCGAAGTCGATCCGGTGGTCGGTGAGCGCGTCGCGCAACGCGGACACGAACACCCCGACGCCGAGCCGTAGCACGGGCGCGGAGGAGCGGTCGCCGGCCGTGACGATCTCGACCAGCTCGACCTCACGGCCGGTGGCGGCGTGCACGGCGGCGGCGACCAGCCGGGACTGGGCGAGCGCCAGTGCGCTGCCCCGGGTGCCGAGGCGCAGTGGTGCGTTCATCACCGTTCTCCGATGTCGGGCACGGAGTCGGCCTGGGCGCTGCCGGGCACCTCGAGGTCGAACAGTTCGCGCAACAGGGCAGTGTACTGGTCACCACCGGGCTCGGCGGCCAGTTGACGAGCGCGTACGGTCGGCGAGTGCAGCAACCGCTGGACCACCCGGTGGACGGTGTGGGCCACCTCGGCGCGCTGCTCCTCGCTGAGGTCGGGGCGGCGCTGGGCCAGCCGGCGCAGTTCGGCGGTGACCACGTCGTCGGCGCGGGCCCGCAGGGCGGCCACGGTGGGGGCGACGTCGGCACCGCGCAGCCAGGAAAGGAACGCCTCGACCTCGGTGGTGACGATCCGGGTCACGGCGAGCTGGTCGGCGGCGGCGGGACCGTCGCGCAACGCGGTGGCGAGGTTGTCGATGTCGACGACGACCACACCGGGCAGTTCGGCGGCGGCCGGCTCGACGTCGCGGGGCACCGCCAGGTCGAGCACGACCAGCGGGGTGTCCCGGTCGGCGAGGGCGGTCGCGAGCATGTCGCGGGTCAGCACCGGCTGGGTCGACGCGGTGGCCGCGACGACGACGTCGACGCCGGTCAGCGCGGCGGCCAGGTCCTGGTACGGCACGGCGCTGGCGCCGTACGACTCGGCGAGCCGGACGGCGCGGTCGTTGCCCCGGTTGGCCACCGACAGCGGACCGACCCCGGCGCGGGACAGCGTGGCAACGGAGAGCGCACCCATGGCGCCGGCCCCGATCACCAGCGCCGGCCGGCCGGGGAGCCCGCCGTCGAGGTGGGTGGCGGCGACGTCGAGCGCGGCGGTGACCACGCTCTGGCCGGCCCGGTCGATGCCGGTCTCGGAGTGTGCCCGCTTGCCGACCCGCAGGGCCTGCTGCATGAGTTCGTGGAGCAGGCGGCCGGTGGCCTCGGCCTCGGTCGCCGCGTGGTAGGCGTCGCGGAGCTGTCCGAGGATCTGTGCCTCGCCGACGACCATCGAGTCCAGCCCGGCGGCGACCCGGAAGGCGTGTTCGACGGCGGCGCCGTCGTAGTGCACGTAGAGGCGGTTGGCCAGGTCGTTCTGGACACAGCCGGCGTGGGCGGCGAGCACCTCGCAGATGTCGCCGAGGCCGCCGTGGAAGCCGGTGACGGCGGCGTAGACCTCGACCCGGTTGCAGGTCGAGACGACGACGGCTTCGCCGATGTAGGGCTGGGCGAGCAACCGGTCCAGGGTTCGGGTGAGGTCGGCCGGCGCCACCGCGAGCCGCTCCAGGGTCGCGACCGGGGTGGTGCGGTACGACGCGCCGACGACGAGCAGGTTCACGAGCCGACCGCCTCCTGCGTGCCGGTTGCCGCGAGCCCGCCGGGCAGGGCCGTGAGACCCGCCGCCGGTCCGCTGGCCGGAATCCCGGTCAGCGAGGCCTTGCGGTGCTCGTGGAAGGAAAGGATCTGCAGCTCGATGGCGAGGTCGACCTTGCGTACGTCGACCCCGTCGGGCACCGAGAGCACGCACGGCGCGAAGTTGAGGATGCTGGTGACCCCGACCGCGACGAGCCGGTCGGCCACGCTCTGCGCGGCGGGCGCGGGGGTGGCGATCACGCCGATGGCGATCGCCTCCTGCGCGGCGATGGTCGCCAGGTCGTCGATGTGCCGTACGACGAGACCGTTGATTTCCTCGCCGACCCGCGACTCGTCGGCGTCGAACAGCGCGGCGATCCGGAATCCCCGGCTGACGAAACCGGCGTAGCCGGCGAGGGCGTGACCGAGGTTACCGACGCCGACGAGGGCGACGGCACGGCGCTGGGTCAGCCCCAATACGTATTCGATCTGGTCGATCAGCAGGGCGACGTCGTAGCCGACGCCACGGGTGCCGTAGGAGCCGAGGTGGGAAAGATCCTTACGCAGTTTCGCCGAGTTGACCCCGGCGGCTGTCGCGAGCGCCTCGCTGGAGACGGTGTCGTGACCGGTCTCGGCCAGATTGTGCAGGGCACGGAGGTATTCGGGGAGCCTGGCGACCGTCGCTTCAGGCAGGTCCGGGAGCGCCGGAACAGCGCCGGTGTGACCGGACGCGCCTGGATGGCGGTGCTGACTCATGGGACTCCGTGCGGTGCGCTCATGGACCAGCCGGGCCGGCGGCTGAGGCGACCGGGCCGGCGGGTCGGATCGGCAACCCTCCCGCAACCGCCGTGACCGGCTGTGCTAGCAGGGCTCGTCGGGGTTACAGAGTAGGCGCTTGTGAAGGCGTGCACAAATCGCGATCTTGATCGACCACCGTGGTGATCCGCCCCACCTGCGGTTCGTAGATCACCTGGCAGACCGGCATCAGGGTCGCCCGTCGATTATTGCGCAATTCTGAACCAACCGGCCGTGATGCCACCGACATCGACCACGGTCCGCGACCGGGCGCCCCGGAGACCGGCTCCGGTAGGGGCAGCCCTACCGTGAAGAGGCCGGCCGACGGGATGGGGGCGAAACGGCCTTATGCCTAGCGTCGACGACATGAGCGCCGCCAGCCTGTCCACCACCTCGGCCGTCGATCCGGCCGCATCGCGCAGCATCGTGCGCCAGCTCGGGATCGACTCGGGCTACATCCTGCTCGGCTTCCCCCTCGCCCTGGCCAGTTTCATCGTGCTGATCGCCGGGCTCGCGGTCGGCACCGGACTGGCCGTCACCGTGATCGGCCTGCCGATCCTCGCCGGGGTCCTGTACGCGGCGCGCGGGTTCGCCGACATCGAGCGCCTGCGCCTGCCGCCCGTACTGCACCAGCCACGGATCCGGCCGCACTACCGGACACCGGATCCGGGCGCGAACGCCTGGCGGCGGATCTTCGTCCCGATCGCCGACGCCCAGTCCTGGCTCGACCTGGCACACGGCTGCCTCAAGGTCTTCGTCTCCCTGATCGCCTTCGTCATCACCGTGGTCTGGTGGGCCGGGGCCGTCGCCGGCAGCCTCTACTGGGCGTACGACTGGCTCCTGCCGCGGCCCACCGAGGGCGGCTCGCTCAACGAACTGCTCGGTCTCGGCGGCTCCGGCCTGGCCCGTATCGGCCTCAACACCGCCATCGGCGTCTTCTTCCTCGTCACCCTGCCGATCGTGGTACGCGGCTGCGCCCTGCTCCAGGCCAGTTTCGGCCGGGCCCTGCTGACCGGGGTGGCCGAGATGCGCAACCGGATCACCGTGCTGGAGGAACAGAAGCGGGCCGCGGTGTCCGCCGAGGCGACCGCGCTGCGCCGGCTCGAACGCGACATCCACGACGGGCCGCAGCAGCGGCTCGTCCGGCTGGCCATGGACCTCGGCCGGGCCCAGCAGCAACTCGCCAACGATCCGGACGCCGCCCGCCGGACCCTGGACGAGGCCCTGGTGCAGACCCGGGAGACCCTGCACGAGCTGCGTGCCCTCTCCCGTGGGATCGCCCCGCCGATCCTGATCGACCGAGGGCTGCCCAGCGCGCTCGCGGCGCTCGCCAGCCGGGGGGTCATCCCGATCGAACTCACCGTCGACCCCGCCCTGGGCACCCCGGGCGGCCGGCTCGACCCGGCGGTGGAGAGCACCGCCTACTTCGTCGTCGCCGAGGCGCTCGCCAACGTGGCCAAGCACAGCGCCGCGTCGGACTGCTGGCTGACCGTCTCCCGGACCGACCACGACCTGCGGATCGAGGTGGTCGACGACGGGGTCGGCGGGGCACATGTCTCCAAGGGGCACGGGCTGGCCGGCATCGCCGACCGGTTGCGGGCCAACGGTGGCATGCTGAGTGTGCTCAGCCCGCCGGGCGGACCCACCGAGATCCGGGCCGAGCTGCCGTGTTGACCCTGCCGAAACGGAAGACGCCGACCAGATGCGGGTAGTGATCGCCGACGACGCCGTACTCCTGCGCGAGGGGATCATCCGGCTGCTGACCGAACACGGCCACGATGTGGTGGCGGCCGTCGGTGACGGGGACACCTTCGTCGAGGCGGTCGTCGTCCACAAGCCCGACGTCTCGATCGTCGACGTACGGATGCCGCCGTCACACACCGACGAGGGGCTGCGCGCCGCCGTCGAGGCCCGCCAGCGGGTGCCGCGTACGCCGATCCTGGTGCTGTCCCAGTACGTCGAGGTGTCGTACGCCGACGACCTGCTCGCCACCGCCGCCGGGGCCGGCGGGGGCGGCGGTGGGATCGGCTACCTGCTCAAGGACCGGGTGGCCGCGATCGAGGAGTTCCTCGACGCGGTCGCCCGGGTGGCCGCCGGCGGTACGGTCCTGGACCCCGAGGTCGTCGGCCAGTTGCTCGTACGTCGGCGCCGCGACGACCCGCTGCGCGAGCTGACCCCCCGCGAGCGTGAGGTGCTGTCGCTGATGGCGGAGGGCCGGTCGAACACCGCCATCGCGCGATCCCTGGTGGTCAGCGACGGCGCGGTGGAGAAGCACGTCCGCAACATCTTCACCAAGCTGCAGCTGCCGCCGGACGAGGAGCAGCACCGCCGGGTCCTGGCGGTGCTCGCCTACCTGCGCGGCTGAAGCCGTCCGGCCAGGGTGACCGCCTCGGTGAGCGTCTCGGCGACCGGGTGCCCGGAGGCCCGCAGCCGGCCGGGGTCGGTGAACCCGCCGGTGTAGAGGACGCAGCGGGCGCCCACCGACTCGGCGGCGTCGGCGTCGTCGAGCGAGTCGCCGATCAGCACCACCGAACGCGGGTCGACACCCAGCTCGGCGAGATGGCTTTCGAGATGTCCGGCCTTACGGTCCCCGCCGACGGTGCCGCGCAGCCCGTCGACCCGGTTGAACAGGCCGGACAGCCCGTACGTCTCGACGGCCGGCACCAGCTCGTCGTGGAACCACATCGACAGCAACGACTGGCTGCCGGACCAGTTCCGCATCGCGCTGGTGGCGTCGGCGGCGAGTTCGCAGGTGGTCAGCCCGGTGCGGTAGGCGTCGTGGAAGATCCGGTCGAGCCGGCCGAACTCGTCGTCGTCGACGGCCCGGCCGAGGACCTCGGCGTAGTAGTCGGAGATCGGCCGGCGGAACCGGCCCCGGTGCTCGTCGGCGGTGACCGCCGGGCCGGCGACCGCGGCGAAGACGACGTTGGTCGACTCGACGACGAGGTTGAGGTCGTTGAGCAGGGTGCCGTTCCAGTCCCAGACGAGGTGGGTGGGTGCGGTGGTCACCGCAGCACCCTACTCAGCCGGGCGGCGCCGGTCGAGGCCGTCGCAGGTCGCCCAGCAACCGCTCCTCCTCGACCCGCCAGTAGCCGTGTTCGCGGCCGTCGAGCAGCACGACGGGCAGCCGGTCGCCGTAGTCGCGTTCGAGTTCGAGGTCGCCGGTGACGTCGACCTCGACCCAGCGGTCGCCGGTGACGGCCACCACCCGGTCGATGGCGGCCTTGGCGTCGTCGCACAGGTGGCAGCCGGGGCGGGTGATCAGGGTCAGGCGTGGCTCAGCCACCGGCGTACTCCGATCTCAGCATGGTCTTGCGGACCTTTCCTATCGCCGAGTGTGGCAGCGCGTCGACGAACTCCAGCGTGGCGGGGCACTTGAAGCGGGCCAGCCGGTCAGCGCAGTGCCGGCCCAACTCGGCGGAGGTGACGGTGCCGCCGGGGGCACGGACGACGTACGCCGCGACGGCCTGCCCGGCGGTCGGGTGCGCGATCCCGAGCACCGCCGACTCGGCGACGTCCGGGTGGGCGTCGAGCACGAGTTCGACCTCGTGCGGGTAGACGTTGAAGCCGTTGACGATGATCAGCTCGCCGACCCGGTCGACGAGGAAGAGGTCGCCGTCGGCGTCGGCGTACGCGATGTCGCCGGTCGCCCACCAGCCGTCCGGGTCGGGGCCGTCGTGCCCGTCGGGCCAGTAGCCGGAGAAGAGGTTGGCGCCACGTACGACGATCTCGCCGGGATCGGTGCCGGGTGAGCCGTACTCGACGGCGAGTTCGTCCTCCTCGCCGGCCTCGGTGGCGCCGTCGCGCCACAGGTCCGCGCCGTCCGGCCCGACGAGCCGCAGTTCGACGCCGGGAATCGGCTGGCCGATCGAGCCGCTCTTCGGTGCCGGGCTGGCCAGGGTGGCGGTGAGCACGGGCGCGGTCTCGGTCAGGCCGTACCCGACGAAGGCCGGCCGCCCGGCGGCGGCGGTGAACCGCTGCGCGGTGGCCGGGTCGAGCGGCGCCGCGCCGCAGACCGCGACCCGGACCGAGGTCATGGCCGCGCGCAGGTCGGGCTGGTCGGCCCAGCCGGCGAACATCGACGGCACGCCGACGACCCCGCTGACCCGGTGCCGGGTGATCGCCGCCAGCGCCTCGGCCGGCTCGAACCGGTCGAGCAGTACGCCGCACGCGCCGTGGTAGGCGACCGCGCCGAGACCGGTGTTGAGCCCGTACGCGTGGAACAGCGGCAGCGCGAGCAGCAGCCGGTCGTCGGTGCCGACGACGGCGGGCCGGATGCGGGCGATCTGCTCGTGGTTGGCCATCAGCGCCCGGTGGGTCAGCATGGCGCCCTTCGGCTGCCCCTCGGTGCCGGAGGTGTAGAGCAGTACCGCCACCTCGTCGCGGCCGGTCGGCCCGGTCGGGGTGGGTGCCGCGCCGTCGGGGACCGGCGGTGGACCGGTGTGTACGCCGGTGAGCGCGGGCAGTTCGGCGCGGATGCCGTCGACGAGTTCCCTGATCTCTTCGGTGCAGATCAGCAGGGTGGCTCCGGAGTCGGCGAGCACGTGCCGCAGCTCGCGGGCGGTGAACGCGGGGTTCACCGGCACGGCGATCCGGCCGGCGCGCAGGGCGGCGAAGTAGCTGACGACGAATTCCGGCGAGTTGGGCAGTGCGATGGCGACGCGGGGCCGCGGTTCGCCGGGCGTCGCCGGGGCGAGTCGGGTCAGAGCCGCGGTGGCGGTGTCGATGCGGGCGTCGAGGTCGCCCCAGGTGATCGTCTGGTCGCGCCAGACGAGGGCGGGACGTTCGGGGCCACCTGCGGCGGCCCGCCGTACGCGTTCGGCGAGGGTGCCGCCGGGGCGCGCGACGACGGGGTCGGGGGTGCTGGCTGGTTCCTGCACGGTCGCTGAGTCTGGCACAGTGCCACCCGTCCCGACTACGCCCGATCGTCGATGGACGGCCGGTGCCGGGGCGGGTCCGCTGGCCAGCAGGCCGGGTCCGATTCGACGGCCTTCGGAAGGCGCGGTACCGTGCACGGGACTGATCGACTCGCCGGTGCCGGCCGCAGAACGATCACCGTGGCAGGGTCCGGGCACCACTCATCCGGGTGAAGCGGACCGTGGATACCAGAAGCTCGGGTGGCTCGCCAGATCGCGTGCCACCTGTCGGCGCGTCTCCGCGTTTGCGCTGGTCATCGCCATCCACCAGAAGTACGTCAATTTCTCGGCGCCGCACACTTTGTGCGACGGGTCGATCCACGTCCAGTAAATACTTTGGCTCTGTGTAACGGACTCCGCACGCATCGGTGACGTTGCCCCTATCATCACCAGGGTTGACCCACCCGTTTTGCCGTGAGTCGACACCCCTCAGCCTGAGGAGGCCTCAGTGCCCGGTAAAGCACTGCACCAGCACCTCAACGACGTGTGTCGCACCGCCGACACCGCGGTGGCCCACGTCGGCCCGAGCGGACACACCTCCATTCCGGGTGCCGGGTCGCGGTGGCCGTACGGCCCGACGTCCGGACCGGTGTCCGGCTGGGCGGAGGAGAGCCGGTGAGCGGATACGCCTACGGCGACGGGCTGGTCAGCCGCGAGATCCTGGCGGCGCGTAACGCCCTCAACGAGGGGCTCGCCAGACTCCGGCTGGAGATGTACGACATGTTCAGCCTCGCGGTGCGCGGCGACGGGAGCACCAAGCCCAGCCGCAACCGACCGCACCCGAACGAGACACCCGGTCGCCACACGCCGGCGGGCGGCAACGCCAAGACCGTCGGTGGCCGGGTCGCCACACCGGCCCGGCCCACCATGCCGGCCCAGCCCGGACCGGCGGACGCGGGGCTGCGCCCTGGCGGCACGGACACCGACACGGCGATCATCCCGGCCGTGCCGGCGACCGACACCGCCGTCATCCCGGCGGTCACGGCCACCGACACGGTCGTCATCCCGGCCGTACCGGCCGAGAAGTCGACCGGCAGCGGCGGACCACCGCCCGGCTATCCGAGCCGGCCCGACCCGTCCGACCCGGCCACCGAGGTGTGGAAGCTGGTCGAGCGGGCCCAGGCCGGCGAGGCCGAGGCGTTCGGCCTGATCTACGACCGCTACGTCGACACCGTCTTCCGCTTCGTCTACTTCCGCGTCGGCAACCGCCAACTCGCCGAAGACCTCACCTCCGACACGTTCCTGCGGGCCCTCAAGCGGATCGGCAGCTTCACCTGGCAGGGCCGCGACCTCGGCGCCTGGCTGGTGACGATCGCCCGCAACCTGGTGGCCGACCACTTCAAGTCCGGCCGCTACCGACTGGAAGTTACTACGGGTGACGTTTTGGATGCGGAACGCGAGGACCGTGGGCCGGAGGGAAGTCCGGAGGCCGCGGTCGTCGACCACATCACCAACGTCGCCCTGCTGACCGCCGTCAAGCAGCTCAACCCGGAGCAGCAGGAGTGCATCGTGCTCCGCTTCCTCCAAGGCTTTTCGGTCGCGGAGACGGCGAAGGCGATGGGCAAGAACGAGGGTGCGATCAAGGCCCTGCAATACCGCGCCGTACGCGCCCTGGCCCGGCTGCTGCCGGACGGGTTCCAACCGTGACCGATCGGTACCCGCCCGCGGCGGCACCGGTGACGCCGCTCACTCTTGGTAATTATTCTTCGCCCCGACCCGTAACCGCCCGGCCCCGCCGGGCGTTTGTCCGGGTGCGACCGGTGGTGACCCTCGCATCCCCTCACAAGGGGGCGGGCCGGGCACGGCATCCGGTGACGGCTGTGCTGGTCCGGGCCGGAACCGTGGTCGCAGCGGTCGGCGACGGGGCCGATCTCCTAGCCGTGACCAGCGAAGGGAGGTGCCCGCGGTGAATACGACCGTGTTCCACCGCCGGCGCGCCGAGCGCTTCGCGCAACTGCTCGAAGAAGCAAACGGCGGCCGTCGCCAGCACGTCCGGTCGACCGAAGACCGTGACCTCGCCGACCTGGTGGCCATCGGCCACCGACTACCGGCTGCAACCCCGACCGTGGAGGTCGACTCCGAGTTCCGCAGCGGGCTGCGGGCGATGCTCGTCGCCACCGCCGAACGCGAGGGCATCGGCGCCACCGCGACCCGGGAACCGGCCCAACCGACCCGCACCGGCTGGCGGCTGTTCCGCCCCGCGCTCAACGGCCGGCGGGCCCGCACCAGGGGCGCCATCGTCGTCGGCGTCGCCGTCGGCGCGGTCGCCGTCTCCGGGATCTCGGCGGCCAGTGTGGACGCCCTGCCCGGCGACGCCCTCTATGGAATGAAGCGGTCGACCGAACGCGCCCAGTTGGCGCTGACCGGCTCCGACCTCAGCCGTGGCCAGCTCTTCCTCGACTTCGCCCGCACCCGGCTCACCGAGGCCGGCGCCGTACGCGGCGACAACGCCGGCTTCGCCGCGGTGCTCGACGACATGGACGGCGACACCCGCGAGGGCGTCAAGCTCCTGACCACCGCGTCGACCGGCCGCACCGGCGCCATCGCGCTCGACGCGATCACCTCCTTCGTGGAGGGCCAGCGCACCGGCGTCAACGGGCTGATCGACGGGCGACCGGCGGGTGACCGGGAACGCGCCTCGGCGTCCCTGGCCCTGCTCGACGCCGTCGAGGACCGCACCGACCGGCTGCGGGCCGCCCTGGCCTGCGGGGCCGCGCCCGCCGGGACCGACGCCCTCGGGCCGTTGCCCGGCTCGTGCGCCTCGACGCCGTCGGCGGGGCCGGGTCCCGCCGCGAGCGAGGCCGGCACGGCCGGGCGGACCGGGCCGACCCCGTCGGCCGGCCCCTCCGTGGGCACCACACCCACCGTCGAGGCCAACCCGTCCACAGCACCCTCGGCGGGCCCGACGACACCCGCGCCGAGCACGTCACCGTCCAGTTCCCCCAGCCCGGCACCGAGCGACGACGGCGGCCTGCTGGGTGGCCTCGGCCGGTTGCTCGACGGCATCCTCAACTGACCGATCCCGCATGCTCCGGGGCTCCGACCTGCGCCATGGTCGGAGCCCCGTGCGCTGTCAGGCCGGCCGGATACCCTCGCTGGAGTCAGGCCGCCCGGCCCCGACGGCGCAAGGAGGTCAGCGCGTGGCCCGCATCCGTCCCGCTCGCCGAGGCCGCGCCCCGGTGTCCCGGACCGTCAGCACCGACGCGCAGGGCCACACCACCGGCTGGGCCACCACGGGCCTCGGAACCGGCGTGGTGGACCGGCCCGACCCGACCGCGGCGGCGTTCTTCGACATCGACAACACGATGATGCAGGGCGCCTCCATCTACTGGTTCGCCCGCGGGCTGGCGGCCCGCAGATACTTCACGACCGGTGACCTGGCCCGATTCGCCTGGCAGCAGATGCGGTTCCGGGTGCTCGCCAGGGAGCACGCCGGCGACATGTCCCAGGCCCGGGAGGCGGCGCTCGCCTTCGTCGAGGGCTGGCGGGTCGACGACATCGAACGCCTCACCGAGGAGATCTTCGACGAGCTGATGGCGCCCCGGATCTGGGCCGGCAGCCGGGCCCTCGCCGCCGCCCACCTGACCGCCGGGCAGCGGGTCTGGCTGGTCAGCGCCGCACCGGTCGAGATCGGCCGGGTCATCGCCCGGCGACTCGGGCTCACCGGCGCGATCGGCACCGTCGCCGAGATCCGCGACGGCGCCTACACCGGACGACTCGCCGGCGAACTGATGCACGGCCCGGCCAAGGCCGAGGCGGTCGGCCAGCTCGCGTCGGTCGAAAGGCTCGACCTGAGCCGGTGCACCGCCTACAGCGACTCGGCCAACGACATCCCGATGCTGTCGGCCGTCGGGCACGCGGCCGCCGTCAACCCGGACAGCGCGCTGCGGGCGGAGGCCCGCACCCGCGGCTGGGAGATCCACGACTTCCGCACCGGACGCCGGGCCGCCCGGATCGCGATCCCGTCCACCGTCGCCGCCGGCCTGCTGATCGGCGCCGTCACCGCCGGCCGGGCGGTACACCGCCGCTGGCGCGGCCGGTGACCCTCACCGCCGACCGCCCGGAGTCGGCCGTGTCCCCGTCCGCCCGCCCACCCGGCCGGCTGCGGAGCACGGTCGGCCTGATGACGGCGCTGGGCGCGGCCGCACTGCTGCTCGCCCTGCCCCCGGTGGACGACGGCTCGCCGGCCGGCGAGCGGATGCGGACCGTCGAGTCGCGGTGGCCGGCGGCCCAGCGCGCCGACCTCGCCGCCACCCTGCCCGACGGGTCCGCCTACAGCCCGGTGCACTACCTCGACGTACGGTCTTCGCTGGGCACGGCACCGACGCCGGACGGCAGCGCGCTGCGCCTGATCACCCGGTCGGCCGACGGGACGACACGCGAACTGCGACGGCTGCCGCTGGACCTGATCCCGCAGTTCACCGGCTTCACCGTGGCCGGTGGCCAGGTGGCCTGGGCCGAGACCGTCGCCGACGACGACGGGCTGGGCCGCACCGAAATGTGGACGGCGGCCGTCGACGCGGCCACACCGGCCCGCCGGGTGACCGCCGACAGCGGCGACGTCGTCTTCTTCAACTCCCAGTACGACATGGTGATCGAGGCCGGGGTGCTGCACTGGGCGGCGGTCGCGCCGGGCACCGAGGTCGCCACCGAACTGCGCTCCGTACCGCTGGCCGGCGGTCCGGTCCAGGTCCGCACCGAACCCGGCACCTGGGCGATGTCCGCCTGGCCGTGGCTGGTCAGCGCCGGCAGCGGCCAGAACGGCCCGGTACGCCTGCACAACCTGGCGACCGGGCAAGGGCTCGAGGTCGACGCCACCGCCGACGAGGTGGTCACGTGCAGTCCGGTGTGGTGCCGGATGCTGGTCCTGCCCGGTGCCGAGCCGGCCCGGATCGACCTCGTCCGCCCCGACGGCGCCGACCGCCGGCAGGTCGCCGGCGGGATGACGGCCGCCGCGGTCATCGACGTCGCCGTACTCGACCGGTTCGAGGTGTTGTCGCTGGCCGGGGCGCCCGACGTGGCCGTCGCCAGCCAGCGCCTGATGCTCTACGACGAACGCGACCGGCAGACCTTCGTGGTGGCCGAGGGCGTCGGCATGGTGCAGTGCCGCGACGGGATGCTGTGGTGGTCGACCGGCGACAACGAGACCGCCACCTGGCACTCGCTCGACCTGCGCTCCCTGACCTGACTGCCGGCCGCACCGGCCCGCCGGGTCCGGACGGGTCAGCGACCGAACGGGTCGGGGCGGCGTTCGAGCAGCTCGTGCAGGGTCTGCTGGATCGTCTCACGCACCTGGTCGGCGAGGTTGAAGACGACCAGCGGGTCGTCGGCGTGGTCGACCAGATGCTCGGTCGGGATCGGTGGACAGAACTCGATCAGCCACTTGCTGGGCAGCGGCACCACGCCCAGCGGCCCCAGCCAGGGAAAGGTCGGCGTGACCGGGAAGTACGGCAGCTTGAGCAGCCGGGCCAGCGGCTTGATGTCGGCCAGCATCGGATAGATCTCCTCGGCGCCGACGATGGCGGCCGGGATGATCGGCGTACCGGTGCGCAGCGCCGCCGAGACGAAGCCGCCCCGGCCGAACCGCTGCAGCTTGTAGCGGTCGGCGTAGAGCTTGCCGACGCCCTTGAAGCCTTCGGGGAAGACCCCGACGAGTTCGCCGGCGCCCAGCAGCCGCTCGGCGTCGGGATTGCAGGCGACCGTGCTGCCGGCCTTGCGGGCCAACTCCGACAGCACCGGCATCCGGAAGACCAGGTCGGCGCCGAGCAGCCGCAGGTGGCGCCGCTCCGGGTGCTGGTCGTGCAGCGCGGCGGCGAGCATCAGCGCGTCGAGCGCGAGCGTGCCCGAGTGGTTGCCGACGACCAGGCCGGCGCCCTTGACCGGCAGGTTGTCGATGCCGGACACCTCGGTGCGGAACCAGTCGCGGTAGAGCACCCGCAGCACCGGATGGAACACCTGGTCGGTCAGTTCGGCGTCGAAGCCGAACTCGTCGACCTCGTACTGCCCGGCCAGTCGGCGCCGGAGGAAGGCGAGGCCGGCGGCGACCCGGCGGTCCCAGACGTCGTGCGGCTCGTCGACGATCGCCGGATCGACCGGCGGCGGTACGTGCCCGTTCTGGGCGGCCCGGTCGGCGACGCTCGGCTCTTCGCTGCTCATACGCGCTCCTCACCGGCCGGTTCCGCCACCGGCCGGTCGGTGACCTCGCCGGGCGCCGGCTGGTCGGTCGCACCGGTCGTCACCGGCGGGTCGGTCCCTTCGGCGGGCGCCGCCCGGTCACCGAGCATCTCGGTACGCACCTGCCGGATCCCGTCGAGGATCGCCTGCTCGGCGACGGCGAGTTGGGCGGGGGTGACCACGGTGCCGCCGGTGTGCCCGAGGATGAAGTCCTCGAACGCCTCGGCGGTCGAGCGGGGGGTGAAGTCGTACTCCCGGATCAGCCGGCCGGTGTCGACGACCCGGCCGTGCACGAAGAGATCGAGCTGGTCCAGCCCGTAGCGGCCGAAGCCCATCAGCCGGGCGACGCTGGCCGCGCCGGACAGCCCTGGTTCGACGATCGGTACGGCGACCCGCCCGGCCCGCCGGATCGCCTGGGACAGGGCGAGCACCCCCGGCCCGGCGACGTTGAACGTGCCGCCGTGCGTCTCGACGACGGAGCGGTGCAGCACCTCCAGCGCGTCGTCGAAGTGCACGAACTGCAACCGCGGGTCACGGCCGAGCACCGTCGGCACCAGCGGCTGGGCGAAGTAGCGGGTCAGCGTGGTGTCGGCGGTCGAGCCGATGAACGGCGCGAACCGCAGCACGGTCGCCGTGACGTCGGGACGTCGCCGCCGGAAGCCGCGTACGTAGCCCTCGATGTCGAGGATGTCGCGGGCGAAGCCGCCCCGGGGCACCTGGCGCGGCTCGGTGTCCTCGGTGAAGACCGCCGGATCGCGGAACGACGCGCCGTACGCGGCCGTGGACGAGCGCACGACGAGCTTGCGCAGGCGCGGCGCCCGCTGGCAGGCGGCGAGCAGCTGCATCGTGCCGATGACGTTCTGCTCTTTCATGCCCGCCCGGCCACCGTGCTGCGGGTCGGGGGCCGTCACCAGGGACAGGTGCACGACAGCTTCGGCGTCGAGGTCGGCGATGACGCTGCCCACCGTGCCGGCGTCGGCGCGTACGTGCTCGACCGTGCCGATGGCCGGAACGACGCCCGGAGCGGGGTCGTGGGCGTCGAGGCCGACGACCCGCCCGATCCGTGGATCGTCGGCGAGCCGGGCCGCGACATGGGCGCCGAGATACCGGCTGATGCCGGTGACCACGACGACCTTCGGAGACCGGGCGTCGGTCACGACGCCCACCCGACCGGTGGGCACGGCTCGGGAGGACACTGCCGCGACCTCTCCATCCGGGCCTCCGAAGGTCGACCGATCAACGCGGGCCGGGCCGGAGCCCGGCCGCGGTCACTTGCCGAGGCGGCGACGCTGGACGCGGGTCTTGCGCAGCAGCTTGCGGTGCTTCTTCTTAGCCATGCGCTTGCGGCGCTTCTTGACCACCGAGCCCATACGACAGCCCTTCCAAAAAACGTGCGGGTCGGTCCGGACGTCACGGGGACGTGATGCCGGCATCCGATCTGGACAGCGAACCGGCCCAGGCCGGTGGGTGACGCGGCCATCTGGACGGGCTCCGGATGTGGAGCCGTCCGGATGCGTTCCGCGCATGCCGGCACCTGACTGGGGTCACGGTCGCGGTCCAGGGTAGCCCGCACGGCTGTGCAGGGCCAACGCGACCCCATGGACGGCGGTCGCGGCATGGTCGGCCGACCCCCGGCGTACGCCGTTACGCCGACTCCCGAAAGGCGCCCCGGAGGTATTCGTGCACCGCGTGCTCGGGCACCCGGAACGACCGGCCGACCCGTACGGCGGCCAGTTCGCCGGAGTGCACCAGCCGGTAGACCGTCATCTTGGATACCCGCATGAGCGTCGCCACCTCGGCGACGGTCAGGAACTTGACCTCCGACAGCCGGCCGTCCTGTGGTGATCCCGCCATGGCTCACCAACCCATCCATCCCCGGCGCGTGTCGCCCGGTGGGGTCCTTCCGCGCCGGGGCGACAACGCGCGTGTTACCAGTACGGTAGCGAGACGACTGTGACAGCGGGCGCCATTCGCCCATTTCGCCCAGGTCAGTCAAGTCGCCACGCCGACCGGTCAAGCCGGTCGCATCGACATTCACCCGCCGGGGCGTCCGGACGCCGACGCACGACCCGACCGGGCGGCGCCCGGCGGCTCCGGCGGCGCCACCGGAGCCACCGGACGGGTGCCCCGGGCCGCTTCCGGACGCGGCCGGGACTCCGCGCTGGGAGCGGGATCCACTATCTCAGGCCGGACCGCCACGGACACAGCCGCCGGGCCGGGGACGCGGCGAAACAGGCGATCGTGGTCGGCCCGGCCGTACCGGTCAGCCGACCGCGCTCCGGATGTAGGCCACGCAGGCGTCGTGCAGGCCCGTCCAGGACGCCCCCAGGACCTCCTCCGACGCGTCCTCGACCGACTTCCCGTCGACCACCACCGCCCGGTAGAAGGCGAGCATCCGCTCCTCGCCGAACCGGTCGACGAGGTGGCGTACGGCCAGGTAACCGATCCCGTACCGGGCGCTGACCTCCCAGGCCTCGGCCGTCGGGCGCGGCTCGGTGTCCGCCAGCCGCCCGCTCCAGGACCCCTGGGCCACCAACCGCCGGACCTCGTCCAGGCTGCTGTAGCGGCTCACCGGACGGCCGGCGGCCGCGGCATAGTCGGCCAGTCCCTCGACCAGCCACCACTGGCCGCCGTCGGTGTGCCCGTCGCCGGGCAGCGACGCGGCGTGGGTCAACTCGTGCCGCAGCAGGTCGTCGAGCACGCTGCTGTGCAGATCCTTGGCGTTGAGCACGACCTCGTAGTGGTCACCACCGACCGGCACCACGTACCCGGCCGTCCATTCCGGACGGCCACCGCCGTACCAGCGGTTCCACTCCGGGTCGCCGGCGTAGAAGATCCGGTAGCGGTCGGGCGGGGTGCCTCCGGCGGCGAACCGGTCGGCGACCGCCGCCGCCCGTTCGGCCTCGCCGAGCAGTTCGGGGAGCCGGGACCGCAGGTCGGGGGTGGTCGCCACGACGGTCCGCGCGCCAACCTGCACGACGAGTTCGCTGACCTCCCACGGACGGGGACCGTTCGCCTGGTTCGGCTCGATCGCGACCATCGCCAGGCGGCCGTCCGCGTCGATCCACCGGGTGCTCAGGTCGACCGGCCCGGTGCGGCACTGCGGTACGACGAAGCAGTGCTCGACGGTGACCGGCACCCGCCATTCGACCCGGCCGTCCTCCTCCAGCCGCATCGGCAGGCTCGTGACGGTCGGGCGCCAGGTGGTCACCTGCATCGCCCGCAGCGCCGCGAACCGCCGCTTCAGGTCGGCCACGACCGGCTCGGCGGTCTGGTCGGCGACCGCGAGCCAACCCGCCTCGTCGCCGCGCAGCAGCGCACCGGCCTGCTGGTCGAGCAGCGCGCCGATCCGCTGGCGCAACCACGCCTGGGTCGTCGCCAGCGGGTCGCCGGGCTCCGGGCTGGAAGCCGGGCCGGACGAGGGCGGGCCGGCGGCCGGCGACCGGTCCAGCGCCCGTACGCCGAGCACCACCGTCGCGGAGCACAGGAGCAGGACGAGGACCAGACCGAGCCCCGCCCACAGTGGCCACCGGCGGCGCGGCCTCGGGTCGTACGGGGGTGGCATCGGCGCAGCACCGGTCGTGCCCCCGTACGGGGGTGGCACCGGCCCGCCGCCGAAAGGTGGGGCGGGCCGGACGCCGCCGGGGGCAGGTGGCGGACCACCGGCCGGTGCCGGTGGGCCACCCGTCGGAGCCGGCGGCGTACGCTCCCCGTCGATCACGGGCGGACGGTACGGTGAGCCACCCGGAAGCGGGATCGGCCGTTCAGTCGAGTTGCCGGCCGGATCGGCACCACGTCGGGGCTACTTCTTCGACACCAGCGCGCGGGCGAAGAACGCCATGTTGGCCGGGCGTTCGGCGAGCCGGCGCATCAGGTAGCCGTACCACTCGTCGCCGTACGGCACGTAGACGCGGACCGTGTAGCCGTCGGCGCTCAGCCGGGCCTGCTCCTCCGGCCGGATGCCGTAGAGGAGCTGGAACTCGAAGGTGTCGGGCGAGCGGTCGAACCAGCGGGCCCGGTCCTCGGCGATCGCGATCAGTCGCGGGTCGTGGGTGGCGAGCATCGGGTAGCCCTGGCCGGACATCAGGATGTTCATGCACCGCACGTAGGACTTGTCGACGTCGTTCGCCGCCTGGTAGGCCACCGACTCGGGCTCCTTGTAGGCGCCCTTGCACAGCCGTACCCGGGATCCGGCCGACGCCAGCTCGCGGCAGTCCGACTCGGTACGGCGCAGGTAGGCCTGGAGCACCGCACCGGTGGTCGGGAAGTCGGCCCGCAGCTTGGCGAGGATCTCCAGCGTGGAGTCGGTGGTGGTGTGGTCCTCCATGTCGAGGGTCACCGTCGTGCCGGCCTCGCTCGCGGCGGCGCAGATCGCCCGCGCGTTGTCGTAGGCGAACTTCTCGTCGAACTTCTGCCCGATGGCCGAGAGCTTGAGACTCACCTCCGCCGCCGGGGTGAGTTCGGCCGCCGACAGGGCCGCCAGCAACGACAGGTACTCGTCGCGGACGGCGACGGCCTGTTCCGCGGTGACGGTGTCCTCGCCGAGATGGTCGAGAGTCACCGACAGCCCGTTCGTCACCAACTCTTGGGTGGCACGAAGGGCGTCGTCAGTTGCGGTGCCGGCGACGAACCGGCGGACGACATCCCGAGTGAACGGTGCCGTCTCGACGAGCCGCTCCACCCGGGATGACCGGGAGGCGGCGAGGATGACCGAACGGAGCATGACGGCAGCGTAGCGCCCGCGATCGGAGGTGGCTGCCGCGACCAGGCAGGATAGCTGTCCGAGCCGACTTGCGTCGATGCGTTACAACAGACGCGTGCACAAGACACCCCGCCGCCGTCTGCGGTCGGCCAGCGTCCAGTTGGGGGCCCTGACCGCACTCGCGCTGACGCTGACCGCCTGTGACTCCGACGATGACGACGACTGCGCGATGGGCCCGGTCGGTGGCGGTGGCGCGGTGGCGATGGCGTTGCAGAACCCGGTCTCGAAGACCGCCGGTGGCGAGCAGCGCGGCACCGCTGCCGTGCCGGAGCGCGGCGGGTTCGGCACCCATCTCGCCTCCTGCGGCGGCTGACGGTGCGCCGGGAGGCGTCGACCCCCCGGCCGGACTGGGACGCGACCGTACGCGCCCAGGGCCTGGTCTACATCGACACCGAACTGCCCGACGGCGGCCTGATGTCGTACTGGGACGAGACGGCCTGCTACCGGCTGGACCTCGACGAGGTGCTGCGGCTGGAGGAGGCGACCGAGGAGCTGCACCGGATGGCGGTCGCGGCGGCGCGGCACGTCGTCGACCGTCGGCGCTACGCCGAGTTCGGCATCCCGGAGTGGGCGGCCGACGCGGTCGCCCGGTCGCTGCGGGAACATCCGCCGACCCTGTACGGCCGCTTCGACCTCTGGTACGACGGCTCCTGGCCGCCGAAGCTGCTGGAATACAACGCGGACACCCCGACGGCGCTGGTCGAGGCGGCGATCACCCAGTGGTACTGGCTGGAGGACACCCGCGCCGAGCACGACCAGTGGAACGGCATCCACGAGGCGCTGGTCGGGGCGTGGCGGCGGATCGGCGCCGACCTGCACGACCCGCTGCTGCACGTCGCCTGGTCCGACGAGGAGGAGACCGGCGAGGACCACATGACGGCCGGCTACCTGGCCGAGACGGCGCACCAGGCCGGGCTGCTGACCGAGTTGATCCCGATGCGGGAGGTCGGCTGGGACGGGCGACGCTTCCGCGACGCCGCCGACACCCCGGTCAACACCTGCTTCAAGCTCTATCCGTGGGAGTGGATGCTCGCCGAGCCGTACGGCCCGCTGGCCCTCGAACCGGGGACCCCGACCACCTGGATCGAGCCGGCGTGGAAGCTCCTGCTGTCGAACAAGGCGCTGCTGGCGGTGCTGTGGGAGCTCTACCCCGGGCATCCCTACCTGCTGCCCGCCTACCTCGACTCGCCCCGCTCGATGACCGAGTACGTCGTCAAGCCGCTGCTCGGCCGGGAGGGCGCGTCGGTACGGATCGTCACGCCGGCCGAAGAGATCACGAATCCGGGCATCTACGGCGACGAGGGCTGGTGCTACCAGGAATTCCGGGCACTGCCGTCGTTCGACGGTAACCGGCTGGTCCTCGGGAGCTGGGTCGTAGGGGACGAATCGGTCGGTGCCGGACTGCGGGAGAGCACGAGTCTCATCACCGACGGCTACGCGCGGTTCCTGCCCCACTACGTGTCCACGCCGAAGGGTGCGTGAGTCGTCTACGGTTGTCGAGTGAATTTCGACGCGTACGCCAGGACCGCGGTTGACCTCGTCAACACGTCGCTGGACGGCGTAGACGACCTGAGATCGTTGTTCACCGACGAAAACGTGTGGATGCGCGACGAGGTGGCCGAACGCGACCTGGCCACCTTCCGGCGCGCCCAGAAGCGGCTTCGGGACGTGTTCGAATACGGCACGACCGGGCGCGACGGTGAGGCGGTCGTCGAACTCAACGGGCTGCTCGAGGCGTTCCCGGTGCAGCCGCGCATCTCCGGCCACGACTCCAGCGACTGGCACATGCACGCGAGCAGCCGGGGTGCGTCGGTGAGCGCGGAATACCTGGCCGGGGCGGTCTGGGGCCTTTCGGTGTGGTTGTGCGAGTACGGCAGCGCCCGCTTCGGGGTCTGCGCCGACGACCGGTGCGGCAACGTCTACCTGGACACGTCGTCGAACTGCTGCCGGCGGTTCTGCTCCGAACGGTGTGCGACCCGTTCGCACGTCGCCGCCCACCGGGCCCGCAAGCGGGCGGCGGTCGAGGAGAAGCAGCTCAGCGCGGTGAGCTGACCGGTCAGGCGTCGACCCGGGTCGCCGCCGGCGTCGACGGGTTGCCGCTGGTCAGGTGCTGCCGGGCGAACTCGAGCGAGGCACGCAGGTCGGCCTCGCGGATCGCCCTGCTCTTGGCGCCCCGGGTCGCCACCTCGACGGCGACCGAGCCGGTGAAGCCGCGCCCGGCCAGCGACGCCAGCAGCGGCCCGCACGGCTGGTTGCCCCGGCCCGGCACGAGGTGCTCGTCGCGGCCCTCACCGGTGCCGTCGCCGAGGTGTACGTGGGCGAGATTGGCGCCCATCGCGTCGGCCATCCGCAGGGCGTCGGTGTGTGACGCGGCGCAGTGCGACAGGTCGAGGGTGTAGGAGTCGTATCCGGTGTCGGTCGGGTCCCAGCCCGGCTGGTAGGGGACGAACTCCCGGCCCGCCATCCGTACCGGATACATGTTCTCGACGGCGAACCGGACGTCCGGGTGCTTGGTGACCAGGCGACTCAGGCCGGCGGTGAACGTACGGGCGTATTCGCGCTGCCAGGTGAACGGTGGGTGCACGACGACGGTCGGCGCCCCGAGGGTCTCGGCGAGCACGGCCGCCCGCCGCAGCCGCTCCCACGGGTCGGGGCTCCAGACCCGCTGGGTGACCAGCAGGCAGGGGGCGTGGACGGAGAGGACCGGCACCCCGTAGTGGGCGGCCAGGCCGCGCAGCGCGCCGGCGTCCTGGCTGACCGCGTCGGTCCAGACCATCACCTCGACACCGTCGTAGCCGAGCGACGCGGCCAACTCGAACGCCGCGGCGGTCGGCTCGGGGAAGACCGAGGAACTGGACAGGAGCACGGGAACACGGGAGGTCACGGTTGCCAGGGTAGCTCCAAGAAGCCCACCGGCCACGGACAAGCAGCCGCAAATCGCCCTTAACCTACCGCCTCACGCCGTGCCCAGGTGGTCGAGATGACGCAGGATCACACCCTCGCGCAGCGCCCACGGACAGATGTCCAGCGCCTCGACGCCCAGCCGGCGCATCGTGGCCTCGGCCACCACCGCCCCGGCCAGCAACTGGTGTGCCCGGCTGGCGCTGACCCCCTCCAGTTCGGACAGTTTGCCGGGCGGGATGTGCCGGATGAAGCCGATCACCTGCCGCAGGCCGGTCAGCGGCAGCCTGCGCGGCGCCCACAGCCCGGCCGCGGACGGCGCCGCCCCGGTCAGCCGGGCCAGCGTGCGGAACGTCTTCGAGGTGGCGACCGGCCGCTCCCAACCGACCCCGCCGAGACGCGCCACGACCGGGTCGAGTGCGGAATCGACGTACTCCCTGAGGTCCTCGACAGCCTGGGCCGGCGGCGGGGCGGGCGTGCCGGGATCGATCCCGAGCCACTCCCGGGTCAGCCGGCCGGCGCCCAACGGCAGCGACATCGCCTGGTCCGGCTCCTCGTCGATACCGGCCGCGAGTTCCAGCGAGCCGCCACCGATGTCCAGCACCAGCAGCCGGCCGGCCGACCAGCCGAACCAGCGCCGTACGGCGAGGAAGGTCATCCGGGCCTCGTCGGCACCGGAGAGCACCCGCAGGTCGACGCCGGTCTCCTGGCGTACCCGGTCCAGGACCGCCACCGAGTTCGTGGCGTCGCGGACCGCGGACGTGGCGAAGGCGAGCAGTTCGTCGGCGCCCAGCCGGAGCGCGGCCGCCCGCGCGTCGGCGGTGGCGGCGACCAACGCGTCCTCACCGGCCCGGGTGAGCGCTCCGTCGGCGCCGATCTGCTCCGCCAGTCGCAGTACGGCCTTCTCCGAGTACGCCGGCCACGGATGTGCGCCCCGGTGCGCGTCCACCACCAGCAGATGCACGGTGTTGGATCCGACGTCGAGCACACCCAGTCGCATGGACAAGACATTAGGCCCCTGATGTGCGGTGCCGGCCGGTCGGCCGGTCGCACCGGGCGTACGCTGGCCGGATGGCAACCCGAAAACTGCTGCGTGTCCTGGTCGACGAACCCGCTGACCCGCGCAGCCTGGAAGTCGGGCTCGACTTCCCCCGGGAGTGGGTGGAGTTCTTCGACCCGGCCGATCCCAAGCACCTCGTGCGGGCCGACCTGACCTGGCTGCTGTCCCGCTGGACGTGTGTGTTCGGCAAGGCCTGCCACGGCATCATCGCCGGCCGGGAGGCCGACGGCTGTTGCTCGCACGGTGCGTTCTTCACCGACTCCGATGACGAGAAGCGGATTCGGAAAGCCGCGAAGCGGCTTACTCCGCAGACTTGGCAGCATTACCGGCGTGGGTTCGAGAACTACACGGAGATGGACACCGTCGACGGCGAGAATCCGGCCCGGCGCACCGCCACCCAGGGCGACGAGGGTCCGTGCGTCTTCCACAACGACGCCGAGTTCCCCGGGGGCGGCGGTTGCGCGCTGCACGCCCAGGCGCTGCGCGACGGCGTACACCCGCTGGAATACAAGCCGGACGTGTGCTGGCAACTGCCGGTCCGCCGGGACCACGAATGGACCAAGCGACCGGACGGTTCCCGGGTCCTGGTGTCGACGCTGACCGAATTCGACCGGCGCGGCTGGGGCGCGGGCGGCCACGACCTCGACTGGTGGTGCACGTCGTCGCCGGAGGCGCACGTGGGCACCGAGCCGATGTACGTCTCCTACCAGCCGGAACTCACCGCGTTGATCGGATCGGCGGCATACACGAAACTGGCCGAACTGTGCGCGGCCCGGCTCGAGCACGGGATGGTGGCACCGCACCCGGCGTCGCCGGCGGAGGCGCTGCCGTCGGCGGACGCGTCGACGCGGACGGCCTGAACAGGTCATAACAGCTGAGCAGCTTATAGACGGGCGACTATCAGTTAACTATCTTAACGGTAGTCGTCACAGCCGGGCGACGGTCCCTCGCCGACGGAGGACCCGGTGCGCAGATCCGTCCCGTCCCACCGCCTCGCCGTGGCCGGCGGTCTCGCGGCCGCCGTGGTCACCCTCGCGACCCTGGTCGCGCCCACCGCCTGGGCCGCCACCGCGCGACTCACCGCCGCGTTCGTCCAGACCTCAACCTGGAGCACCGGCTACGGCGCCGACTATGTGCTCACCAATACCGGCGACGCCACCGCCACCGGCTGGACCGTCGAGTTCGACCTGCCGGCCGGCTCGACCGTGACCAGCAGTTGGAGTTCGGTACGCACCCAGACCGGCCAGCGCTACCGCTTCACCAACGCCACCTGGAACGGCACCGTCGCACCCGGCACGCAGCGGTCCTTCGGCTTCAACGTCACCGGACTGGGCACACCGGTCAACTGCACGGTCAACGGCAACCCGTGCGGCGGCGGCACCCCGTCCCCCACGCCCACCCCGTCCCGCACGCCCACGCCGAGCCCCACACCGACGACCACCGCGCCGGCCGGCCCGGTCGTCGACGTCGCCACCGGCGCCCAGCTACGGACCGCCCTGGCGAACGCCCAGCCCGGCCAGACCATCCGGCTCGCCGCCGGCACCTACCGCGGCGCGTTCCTGGCCAACCGGCCCGGCACCGCCACCGCCCGCATCACCCTGACCGGGCCACGCACCGCGGTCCTGATCAACGACGGCCCCGCCGGCAGCGGACCCTCCTGCCCCGCGCCGACCGCCGGCTGGGACCCCGGGTACGGCCTCTGGCTGTTCGACGCGCCGTACTGGAACCTGACCGGTTTCACCGTCACCGAATCCAAGAAGGGGATCGTGCTGGACAACTCCCGGCACGTCACCATCACCGGGGTGCACGTACACCACGTCGACGACGAGGGCGTGCACTTCCGCCGCTCGTCCGCCGACGGCGTCATCCGCGACTCGGTCATCGAGCACACCGGCCTGGTCCAGCCCGGCTACGGCGAAGGCGTCTACATCGGATCGGCGCAGTCCAACTTCGGTTGCCACGGCAACAGCGGCGGCATCGACCGGTCCGACCGGGTCCAGGTGCTGAACAACCGGATCGGGCCGTACGTCACCGCCGAACACATCGACGCCAAGGAGGGCACCGAGGGCGGCGTCGTACGCGGCAACACCTTCGACGGGCGCGGCATCTCCGGACAGAACTCCGCCGACTCGTGGGTCGACGCCAAGGGCAACGGCTACCTCTTCGAGAACAACACCGGCACGTACGCCCCGCCCGGCACCTTCGCCAACGGCTACCAGACCCACCACCTGCTCGACGGCTACGGCTGTGGCAACGTCTGGCGCGGCAACCGGTCCGACCTGGGCGGCGTGGGCGCCTACGCGATCCGGGTGACCTCGACGTCGAAGTGCCCCGGCAACCTCAACCGGGTGTACACCGACAACACCGTCACCAACGCCACGATCGGCCTGACCAACATCGCCGTCACCCCGTGAGTGCCAGACGACGTGGCGGCAGCCGCCAGCCCTTTGTCGATCTGAGCGTCAGGGACCTTATCCGGGGTCGGAAAGGTCTCTGGTGCTCAGATCGACGGCCGGCAGCGGCCGGTCACGGCTCGAACTTGTAGCCCAGGCCGCGGACGGTGACGATGTAGCGGGGCGCGGACGGTTCCGGCTCGACCTTGGAGCGCAGCCGCTTGACGTGCACGTCGAGGGTCTTGGTGTCGCCGACGTAGTCGGCACCCCACACCCGGTCGATCAACTGGCCGCGGGTCAGCACCCGGCCGGCGTTGCGCAGCAGCAGCTCCAGCAGCTCGAACTCCTTGAGCGGCAACTGCACGGCCGCGCCGTCGACGGTCACCACGTGGCGTTCGATGTCCATCCGCACCGGGCCGGCGGACAGGGTCGGGGTCGACACGTCGGTGCTCTCCGGGCTGTGCCGGCGCAGTACGGCCCGAACCCGGGCAACCAGCTCACGCGGCGAGTACGGCTTGGTCACGTAGTCGTCGGCACCGATCTCCAGGCCGACGACCTTGTCGATCTCGCTGTCCCGGGCGGTGACCATGATGATCGGCACGTGCGACCGCTGCCGCAGTTGGCGGCACACCTCGGTGCCGGACATCTCGGGCAGCATCAGGTCGAGGAGCACGATGTCCGCGCCGGTGCGGTCGAACTCGGTCAGCGCGGTGGGGCCGGTCGCGGCGACCGACACCTCGAATCCCTCTTTGCGCAGCATGTAGGACAGGGCGTCGGAGAACGACTCCTCGTCCTCGACCACGAGTACGCGGGCCACGGGACTTTCCTTTCCTGGTCGTCAGGCCTGCCGGAGCTCGGCCGGACCGTTGTCGATCTCGAGCGATGGTGGTAGCGGAAGGGCCGCGTCGGGTGGGCTCGACGGTAGCCGCAGCGTGAACGTCGACCCTCCTCCCAGCGTGCTCGCCACGTCGACCCGACCACCATGGTTGCTCGCGATGTGCTTCACGATGGCCAGCCCGAGGCCGGTGCCGCCGGTGGCGCGGGAGCGGGCCTGGTCGGCCCGGTAGAACCGCTCGAAGATCCGTTCGACCTCGTGCGGGGCGATACCGACACCCTGGTCACTTACGGCCAGTTCGACGTATCCGTCGGAGCGGCCGATGGTGATGGTGACCCGGGTCCGCTCGCCGGAGTAGGCGATGGCGTTTTCCACCAGGTTCGACAGCGCCGTCGCCACCTGGGTGTCGCTGCCGTAGACGGTCAGCCGGCGGTCGCCCTCGACCGCCACCTCGATGTGCCGGGCGGCGGCGGCCGTCCGGGTACGGTCGATCACCTCGGCCACGACCCATTCGATGGCGACCGGCTCCGGCGCGGGCAGCGGCTCGGCGCCCTGCAGGCGGGTGAGTTCGAGCAGTTCGTTGACGAGCCGGCCGAGCCGGGTCGACTCGTGGTGGATGCGCTCGGCGAACCGGCGGGCGGCGGCGACGTCCTCGACGATGTCCTGCGCGTCGGCGGACTCCGCGGCCTCGGTGGCGTCCAGCAGCGCCTCGGAGAGCAGTTGCAGGGCGCCGATCGGCGTCTTCAGTTCGTGGCTGACGTTGGCGACGAAGTCCCGCCGTACCCGGCTGACGCGGTGCGCCTCGGTGACGTCGGAGGCCTCGACGGCGACGTAGTTGGTGCCGAGCCCGACCGCGCGCAGGTGCACGCCGAGCGGCTCCTGGGCGCCCTCCCGGCCCCTGGGCAGGTCGAGTTCGACCTCCCGGCGTACGCCGGTGCGGCGTACCTGGCCGGCGAGGGTGCGGATGATCGGGTGGGCGGCGACGGTGCCCTGCGTCGGTCCGACCCGCAGCAGTCCCATCGCCCGGGCGGCCGGGTTGACCAGGACCGGTACGTCGTCGACGTCGAGCACGACCACGCCGACGCGCAGCGAATCGAGACTCTTGCGGCCGAGCCCGGTCAGGGCGGCCTGCTGGTCGGTGCTGATCTGAGCCCTCCCCAGGGTCGACCGGCCCGGTCGGCCGGGCCGGCGGGAAGTCCGGTGGCGTATCCAGGCGCGTTGGACAATCGGCAGTACGGTGAGTCCGGCCACCATGCCGGCCACCGCTGCGCCGGCAATACTGGCCACGACCACCCAATCCACGAGGCGATCGTAGGGTCACTGTTAACCTTTTGACCTCGCATAACGGGACGAATCACAGCCACGTCGGAGAATATTCACTGTCCCGCCCGGCGTCGTTCACCGCTGTTCACTCCGTCGCCGCCGCGTTCACCTACGGTTGGCCCGGCCCACCCGACGGCCGCCACGCACACCCGCGCGGCCGGCCCCGACGCACAGGGACGTGATCATGCGCGAGGAGTTCCGCGCCGACCTGCACACCGTCAGCCAGCTGCTGGTGGACATGGCAGAGGCCGTACGCGCCGCCATGCGTAACGCCACCCGGGCACTACTGACGGCCGACCGGACCGCGGCGGAGGCGGTGATCGCCCGGGATGCCGAGATCGACAGCCTCTACGCGCAGGTCGAGGCCAGGGTCTCCGACCTGCTCGCCCGGCAGGCCCCGGTCGCCACCGACCTGCGTACGGTGGTCACCGCGCTGCATGTCGCCGCCGACCTGGAGCGGATGGGTGACCTCGCGGACCACGTGGCGAAGACGGCGCTGCGCCGGCACCCGTCGCCGGCGGTGCCCGCCGAGCTGCGGCCGATCTTCGTGTCGATGGCCGAGGTGGCCGACCGGATCGCCGACAAGATCACCAACGTGCTGTCGAAGCCCGACGCCGAGCAGGCCGCCGAGTTGGAGCGCGACGACGACGTCATGGACCAGCTGCACCGCAACCTGTTCAGCACGCTGCTCGACGACGCGTGGCCGTACGGGGTGGAGACCGCGATCGACGGCGCGCTGCTCGGCCGGTTCTACGAGCGGTACGCCGACCACGCGGTCAACGCCGGCCGGCACGTGCACTACCTCGTCACCGGAGAACACCCCTACTGATCCGGGCCGACCACCTACGGCCCGGGACATAGAGCGGCGGGCGGTGCCACCGGCACCGCCCGCCGTCGTTCCGGCTGCTCAGCGGCCCTGGTTCGCCACCGCCGCGGCGGCTTCCTTGGCCGCCCCGGGGTCGAGGTAGCTGCCGCCGGCGGTGACCGGGCGCAGCTGCGGGTCGAGGTCGTAGCGCAGCGGGATGCCGGTCGGGATGTTGAGCTTGGCGATCGCCTCGTCGGAGATCCCGTCGAGGTGCTTGACCAGCCCGCGCAGCGAGTTGCCGTGCGCCGCGACCAGCACCGTACGGCCGGCGAGCAGGTCCGGCACGATCGAGTCGTACCAGTACGGCAGCATCCGCTCCACGACGTCCTTCAGGCACTCGGTGCGCGGCGCCAGCTCCGGCGGCAGGGTGAAGTAGCGCGGGTCGTCGGTCTGCGACCACTCGCTGTCCGCCTCGATCGGCGGCGGCGGGGTGTCGTAGGAGCGTCGCCAGATGGTGAACTGCTCCTCGCCGTACGCCTCCAGGGTTTCCTTCTTGTTCTTGCCCTGGAGCGCGCCGTAGTGCCGCTCGTTGAGGCGCCACGAGCGGCGCACCGCGATCCAGTGCCGGTCGGCGGCGTGCAGCGCCAGCTCGGCGGTGCGGATGGCGCGGCGCAGCACGCTGGTGTGCACCACGTCGGGCAGCAGGTCATGATCGCGCAGCAGCTCGCCGCCGCGCCGGGCCTCCGCCTCCCCCTTGGCGTTCAGGTCGACGTCGACCCAACCGGTGAAGAGGTTCTTGGCGTTCCACTCGCTCTCGCCGTGCCGCAGCAGCACCAACGTCCCCACAGTCATGAATCTCATCCTGCCGTAGCCGTCGGGCGCCGGTGCCCCGACCCGGTGGTGACGACCACCACGTGGAAATGCCGCTGACCCGGGACACCGGCCGGCACTAGGTTGTGTAAGGCACCGCACGGGACGCGGTCATTACGGTACGGATGAACGGGGCGGCGGCGTGCGGAGCGTACGAGGTTGGGTGCGGGACACCGCCGGCGGACTACCCCGGGCGTTCTGGTACCTGTGGGCCGGCACGCTGATCAACCGCCTCGGATCATTCGTCCTGATCTTCCTCGCGGTCTACCTGACCAGCGAACGCGGCTTCTCCGAGTTGCAGGCCGGCGTCGTACTCGGCCTCTGGGGCGCCGGCGGCACGGTCGGCACCCTGGCCGGCGGCACCCTCGCCGACCGGTGGGGACGGCGGCCCACGCTGCTCACCGCACATCTCGGCGCCGCGACGATGATGCTGGGCCTCGGCCTCGCCCGCGAACTGTGGGCGATCGCCGTCGGGGCGTTCCTGCTCGGCATGTTCGCCGAGGCGGCCCGGCCGGCGTTCTCCGCGATGATGGTCGACGTGGTGCCGGAGCGGGACCGGCTGCGCGCCTTCTCGCTCAACTACTGGGCCCTCAACCTCGGCTTCGCCTGCGCCGCGATCCTCGCCGGCTTCGCCGCACAGGCCGACTACCTGCTGCTCTTCATCGTCAACGCGGTCACCACGACGGCGACCGCGGTGATCATCTTCCGCAAGGTCCGCGAGTCGGCGCCGGCCCGCACCGCCGTGAAACTCACCGGTACGCCGGCGGCGCCCGGCGGGCTGCGTTCCGCCCTGACCGACCGGGTGTTCCTCGTCTTCGCGGGGCTGAACCTGCTGCTGGCGCTGATCTTCATGCAGCACATCTCGATGCTGCCGATCGCCATGGGCCAGGACGGGCTGTCACCGGCGACGTACGGCTCGGTGATCGCCCTCAACGGGGTGCTGATCGTGGTCGGGCAACTCTTCGTGCCACGCCTGATCCGGGGCCGGAGCCGGTCCCACGTACTCGCCCTGGCCGCCCTGATCACCGGCATCGGGTTCGGACTCACCGCGTTCGCCGAGGTCGCCTGGTTCTACGCGCTCACCGTGCTGATCTGGACGCTCGGCGAGATGCTCAACTCCCCGTCCAACTCCACGCTGATCGCCGAACTGTCGCCGAGTACGCTGCGCGGCCGGTACGCCGGCGTCTTCTCGCTGTCCTGGTCGCTGGCGTCGTTCGCCGCCCCGATCGCCGGTGGCTGGGTCCAGCAGAACCTGGGCAACTCGGTGCTGTGGCTCGGCTGCGGCGCGCTCGCCGGCTTCGTCGCGATCGCCCAGCTGCTCTCCGGACCGGCCCGCGAACGGCGGGCCGCCGCCCTGCGCGCCGCGTCGGCGCCGGCCGCGCAGCCGGACACCCCGGCCGCGTCGTCGACCGGTACGCCCGACGACGCGGCGCCGGCCACCGAGCCGCTGGTGGCGCCGCTGCCACCGGCCCAGGCCACCGCGGCGGCGATCACGCCGACCAGGAAGGGCGTCAGCACCACCGGGTGACGAGCGACACGCTGGCGCACCGGGTCACCACTTCCTAACGTCTACACGACCGACTGGAAACAAACCTTCCCGGAGGGCGCCGCGTGCGTACCTGGCTGCGCGACACGGCCGGCGGCCTCCCGGCGACGTACTGGTACCTGTGGACCGGTCTGCTGATCAACCGGACCGGCGCCTTCGCGATGCTGTTCCTGTCGCTCTACCTGACCGACGTACGGGGTGCCCGGGCGGCGGTCGCCGGCCTGGTCGTCGGGGCGTACGGCATCGGCGGGGCGGCCGGGGTGCTGCTCGGCGGGGTGCTCGCCGACTCCTGGGGGCGGCGCCGCACGCTCTTCTGGTCGCACCTGGTCGCCGGCCTCCTGATGATCGCGATGGCGTTCGCGGGCGGCATCGGCACGATCGCCGTGCTCGCCACGCTCGTCGGGATCGTCCACTCGATGCCCGGCCCGGCGTTCGTCGCCGCGATCGTCGACATCGTGCCCGAGGAGCGCCGGTCGCGGGCCTTCAACCTGCAGTTCTGGGCGTTCAACCTGGGGATGGCGGCGGCCTCGCTGCTCGCCGGGGTGCTCGCCGGGGCCAGCTTCACCGCCCTGTTCCTGGTCGACGCGGCGGCCACGCTGACCACCGCCGCGATCATTCTCTGGAAGGTGCCCGAGACGCTGACCGGGCGACGGACCCGGCGGGCGCGGGGCGGCCCGGGGCTGCGTACGGCGCTGACCGACCGGGCGTTCCTCGTCTTCGTCGCGCTCACCTTCGCGCTGGCGGTGCTGGTCACCCAGACCTCCACGATCATGCCGCTGGCGATGCGCGCCGACGGCCTCGGCCCCGGCGCGTACGGCCTCGTCGTCGCCGTCGGCGGTGCGCTGATCGTGGTCGGGCAACTCTTCGTGCCCCGGCTCATCGACGGCCGCCGCAAGCACCACGTGCTGGCGCTGTCGACCGGCCTGCTGGCCGTCGGCTTCGGCTCGCTGGCGTTCGCCGACCATCTCGCCGCCTACCTGGCGGCGGCGTTCGTCTGGACGGTCGGGCAGATGCTGGCCGCACCCCCGAACGCCGAGATCAACGCCGAACTCGCCCCACCCGCGCTGCGCGGCCGATACCAGGCGGTGTTCTACCTGACGTTCCCGGCCGCGTCGTTCGTCGCGCCGGCCCTCGGCGGGGCGAGCCTGGAATACCTGGGCGACTGGCACTGGATCATCACCGGCGTCGCCGGACTGCTCGCCGTCGGCGGGCACCTGCTGGCCGGACCACCCCGCGAGCGCCAGGTCGCGGCCCGGCTCGCCCGCTCCGGCGGGCCGGCCACCGGGAAGCCCACGGCGGCACCGGCCGCTGCGCGGGGCGCCTGACGGCCGGGAGCACCGGGTCGGGGGGTGCCGGCCGGCGGCGGTCAGTCCTGGACCACGATGCCGTCCCGCAGCAGTGCCGCGCCGTCCGGAATCGACCAGCGGGCAAGCACCGTCTCGGAGTGCTCTCCGGGCCGGGGCGGCGGCGACGCGGGCGGGCCGGCCGGGGTCGCCGAGAAACGCGGCGCGGGCGCCGGCTGCCGGACGCCGTACGACTCCACGAACACGTCCCGCGCGGCCAGGTGCGGGTCGTCGGGTGCCTCGCCCAGCGACAGCACCGGCGCCACGCACGCGTCGGAGCCGGCGAAGACCGCCACCCACTCGTCCCGCGTACGCGACGCGATCCGCTCGGCGATCAGCGCCCTCAGCCGTGGCCACCGGGTGACGTCGTACTGGTCGGGCGGCTCGGTGCCGAGGCCGCCGAGCCGCTCGACGAACTCCGCGTAGAACCTCGGTTCGATCGGGCCGACCGCCAGATGCCGGCCGTCCGCCGTCGGGTAGACGCCGTAGAAGGGTGCTCCGCCGTCGAGCAGGTTGGCGCCCCGCCGGTCCTGCCACAGTCCACCATGGACCAGTCCGAAGAGCTGGGTGGCCAGCAGCGCCGTGCCGTCGACGATCGCGGCGTCGACCACCTGGCCGGGTCCGCCACGGCCGGTCTGCCAGAGCGCGGCGAGCACACCCGCCGCGAGCAGCATTCCGCCGCCGCCGTAGTCACCGAGCAGGTTCAGCGGCGGCACCGGCGCACCATCGGCCGGACCGATCGCGTGCAGCACACCGGTCGCCGCGAGATACGTCAGGTCGTGTCCGGCCGTACGCGCCCGCGGGCCGTCCTGCCCCCAGCCGGTCATCCGCCCGTACACCAGTCGCGAGTTGACGGCGTGACAGTCGGCCGGACCGATCCCGAGACGCTCGGCCACCCCCGGCCGGAAACCCTCGACCAGTACGTCGGCGGCGGCGGCCAGGGCCAGCACGACGGCCGCCCCGCGCGGATCCTTCAGGTCGACGGCGATCGACAGCTTGCCGCGATTGAGCACGTCGTGACGGGGATCGGCGATCAGGCCGGGCTCACCCGGCCGGTCGACGCGTACGACGGTGGCACCCAGATCGGCGAGCAGCATCCCGGCGAACGGAGCCGGTCCGAGGCCGGCGATCTCGACGACGGTCAGGCCGGTCAGCGGTCCGCTCATGAGGCGGGACTCTACGGGTCGGCCCGGCGGCGGCGGGCGACGCTCACCCCCGTAAGCGTCGCCCGCGCACACCGCCGGCTTGAGGTGGCGCCGTCCCCCAACGGCCCAGAATGCCACCCGTCCCCGTCGCCAGCTCGTGCGCGGATCGAACCGATCCGCTGCTCCCCCGAACATTTCCGAGCTTGGCGCGTACAGATCACGTTAGTTCGGAGCCGGCGCGACCGACAACCCTAATACCATGTCTTGCCGGTCACACCCTGCGATCGCCGTCACTTTTTCATCCGCGGCGTTTAAGGACCGAAAAATCTCGGTACGTGCGCGCGGGGCCACTCTCAGCCGTCTTCGCGCAACGGTGACTCGAGCAGGAAGAAATTGCTCTGCTGCCCACTGCGCATCTGTTCCTGGTAGATGAAATTGAGCTGCCGCTCGTCGAACGTACGCAACCACTCGGCCCAACTCACCTCGGTCAGCGGCCGGCCGCGGTGGTACCCCGGGAAGTCGAAACGCAACACCCCGAGATGGCCGTCGTGGTCGGTGTTCTCGATGGTGGCCGGCTTCGCGTTGCGGGCCTGCGCCCACCGCTTGATCACCTCGTGGTCGGTGGTGACCAGGCTGCGGCCCGCACGCTCCGGCCGGTCCTGGGTCGACGAGATGCGTTGGGCGTACTTCGTCGTCCGGGAGGTGACACCGCCCTGCCGCGGCCGGCCGGACGCTCCCTGCGACGACTTGCCGGCCGCGGACGTGCTCTTCCGGGCCGACGTGGTCTTCTTCGCCCCGGCGCCCCGCCCGGTCGTGGCCTTGCCGGCCGCGGACTCCGTACGCTTGCCGGCGCCGCCGGCCTTCGGCGCGGTCCCGGCCTTGGCGGCCCCGCCCCGGCGCTGATCCGCCCGCATCTCCTTGACGACCCGCTTGACCAGTTCGTCCTTGCGCAGGCCCGACGTGCCGGAGATCCCCCGGCGCCGCAACTCCCCGCGCAGGTCGTCGACCCGCCGCTGGGCGATGTCGCTCTCCCTGATCTCGGTCGCCGCCGAACCCGACCGGCTCTTCGTGGCGGTCGCGGACCCGCCGCGACCCGAACTGTTCCGCTGAGCCATTTCCTGCTCCCTCGACAGTCTGTCCTCGGCGGGCGGCGGTTCCCGGCACGGTCACCGGCCGCCCCGACAGCGATACCCGTCAGGGGCGGTCCAAACCCGTGTCACCGGCCGCCGAGGGCTCGAAGAGATGCGCGAACGCCCGCAGATTCGCCGTCGATTCGCCGTTTCGGACCCGCCACTCCCATTCGCGCCGGATCGCCGTACCGAAGCCGATCTCGAGCATGGTGTCGAACGACTCGTCCGCGTACGTCAGCACCGAGCCCAGCAGCCGGTCGAGTTCGTCCTCGTCGACCCCACCCAGGCCGACCCGGCCGGTCAGGTAGACGTCACCGACCGGGTCGATGGCGAACGCGACGCCGTACATGCGGGAATTGCGCTGGAGCAGCCAGGCCCACAACTCCTCGCGCCGCTCGTCGGGCTGCCGCATGACGAACGCCTCGATCCGCAGCGCGTGCTCGCCGACGATCAGATTGCAGACCGTCTTGAGCTTGTGGGTGCCGGGCAGCGTGACCGCGTACGAGAACTCGCCGGTCGACTCGTACTCCAACTCCCGGTCGGTGCACACCGACTCGACCAGCGCCGCCACCTGCCCCTGAACACCCAACTGGATCGCCTTTCGTTCACGACTGCGGGGCTCCGCTTCGCCGCACTCCTCGCGCGAACCGAACCTGCCTTCCGGTTCACGACTGCGGGGCTCCGCTTCGCTGCACTCCTCGCGCGAACCGAACCTGCCTTCCGGTTCACGACTGCGGGGCTCCGCTTCGCTGCACTCCTCGCGCGAACCCAACTAGAACGCACCGGCGCTGATCGCCGCCGCCCCGTCGGTCAACTGGGACAGGGTCCGGCTGCGGTGTTCGGCCACCGCCTCACGGTAGACCGCGATCAGCCCGGAGGCCGTACGCGCCCACGAGAAGTTGCGGGCGTGGCGTACCGCTCCCCGGCCCAGGCCGGCCCGGCGGGCCGGCGCGGCGAGCAGGCCGCCCAGCACCCGGGCCCAGTCGACCGGGTCGTGGCCGTCGACGAGCATGCCGCTGATCTGGTCGCGTACGGCGGTCACCAGGCCGCCGACGGCGGCGGCGACGACCGGCGTGCCGCACGCCTGCGCCTCCAGCGCCACCAGGCCGAAGGACTCGTTGTGCGACGGCACCGCCACCAGGTCCGCGGCCCGGTAGAGGGCCGGCAGGTCGTCGCCGGTCTGCGGCGGCAGGAAGCGTACGGCGTCGGAGATGCCCAGCGACGCGGCCAGGTCGATCAGGGCGGTCGGCCGGTCCAGGCCGGTGCCGCTCGGACCGCCGACGATCACCACGGTGAGCTGGTCGGCGATCTCCGGGTCGCGGGCGCGCAGCGCGGCGGCGGCGTGCAGCAGCACGTCGGGGGCCTTCAGCGGTTGGATCCGGCCGACGAACGCGACGATGTGCCCGTGCTCGGGCAGGCCGAGCCGGCGGCGGGCGGCGAGGCGGGTGGCGGCCTCGGTGCCGGCGGTGGGTGGCCGGAAGCGGTCGAGGTCGACGCCGGGTTCGACGACCGCGACCCGGGTCGGGTCGGCGCCGTAGCTGTCGACCAGGTCGTGGGCCTCGACGCGGGTGTTGGCGACCAGCCGGTCGGCCTCGACGACCAACTGCTCCTCGCCGATGATCCGGGCCTTCGGTTCGGGGCGGTCACCGGCGGCGAGCTGGGCGTTCTTGACCTTGGCCAGGGTGTGCGCGCTGTGTACGAGCGGCACTCCCCACCGCTCCTTGGCCAGCCAGCCGACCTGTCCGGAGAGCCAGTAGTGGGAGTGCACGAGGTCGTAGTAGCCGGGGGCGCGGGCCGCTTCGGCGCGTAGTACGCCGGTGGTGAAGGCGCACATCTGGGCCGGCAGTTCCTCCTTGGCGAGCCCCTCGAACGGCCCGGAGATGATGTGCCGGACCTTGACGCCGGGGGCCATCTCGACGGTGGGGGGCAGGTCACCGGCGGTGGCCCGGGTGAAGATCTCGACCTCGACGCCGGCGTCGGCGAGGCGGCGGGCGACCTCGACGATGTAGACGTTCATGCCGCCGGCATCACCGGTGCCGGGCTGGTGCAGCGGCGAGGTGTGCACGGACAGGGTGGCGATCCGTCTGGGTGTCGGCCACGGCTGGAGACCTCGCTGCCGCGCCACGCCGGTGTGCATTTCCGCCACATCTGCTCCTCAAAGTCAGCTATGCGCCGTTCTGCGCGACCGGCCTCATAGAGCAACCGCTGCACCGCGTGCCATCTTCCCGATTCAGGCAACCCCATACATCGAGGCCGCCCCCGTACGTGACCCACCTCATCCCGGCAGCCCCGCAGCGGACCGGTGGGAAAGAATGGGGCCCATGACCCCTGTCGCGATCGTCACCGGAGCGTCGAGCGGGATCGGCGCGGCGACCGCGCGGCGGCTCGCCGCCGAGGGCTTCCACGTCGTCCTGGCCGCTCGCCGGACGGACCGCCTGGAAACCCTGCTCGCCGAGATCACCACGGCTGGCGGCCGGGCGACCACGGTGGCCTGCGACGTCACGTCCGACAAGTCGGTCGCCGGCCTGGCCGAGGCGGTCGGCGACCTGCCCGGACCGGTGACCCTGCTGGTCAACAACGCCGGCGGAGCGCGTGGCCTCGACCAGATCGAGGACGCCGACGTCGGCGACTGGCAGTGGATGTACGACGTCAACGTGCTCGGCACGCTGCGGGTCACCAAGGCGCTGCTGCCCACCCTGGAACGGTCCGGCGCCGCGACGGTGGTCGTCGTCAGCTCCACCGCCGGGCTCGGCGTCTACGAGGGCGGGGGCGGCTACACGGCGGCCAAGCACGCGCAGACCGCACTGGCCGGCACGCTGCGCCTCGAACTCAACGGCCGCCCGATCCGGGTGGTCGAGATCGATCCGGGCATGGTGCGCACCGACGAGTTCGCCCTGGTCCGGTTCGACGGCGACGCGGAGCGGGCCGCCGCCGTCTACGCGGGTGTCGCCGAGCCGCTGGTCGCCGACGACGTCGCCGACTGCATCGCCTGGTGCGCCACCCGCCCGCATCACGTCAACATCGACCGTCTCGTGGTCCGGCCGCTGGCCCAGGCCGCGCAGCACAAGGTGCACCGGGTGAGCTGATGACCCGACCGCGTCGGCCGCTCGGGGTCGTCACGCGCGGCACCACCAACCCCAACCGGCTGCGCCGGGTGGACAACTGGATAGCGGCGAACTGCGCCGACGTGCTGCGCGACGCCCCCGACCCGCTCGTGGTCGACCTGGGGTACGGCGCCACCCCGGTGACCGCCGTGGAGTTGCGTGCCCGGCTGGCCGCCGCGGTGCGGCCCGACGTACGGGTGCTCGGCCTGGAGATCGATCCGGTTCGGGTGGCGGCCGCGGCGGGCGCCGCCGACCCGCCGTGGCTGACGTTCGCCCGGGGCGGGTTCGAACTGGCCGGTGCCCGGCCGGCCGTCGTACGCGCGTTCAACGTCCTGCGGCAGTACGACGAGGCCGAGGTGGCGCCGGCGTGGCGGACGATGACCGGCGCGCTCGCCCCCGGTGGGGTGGTCGTCGAGGGCACCTGTGACGAGTTGGGCCGGCTCGGATCCTGGGTGCTGCTCGACACGGCCGGTCCCCGGTCGCTGACCCTCGCCGCCAAGCTGTCCAGGCTGGACAGTCCGGGCACGGTCGCCGAACGGCTGCCGAAGGCGCTGATCCATCGCAACGTGCCCGGCGAGCCGGTGCACGACCTGCTGCGGGCGCTCGACGACGGCTGGCGTGCCGCGGCGCCGTACGCGCCGTTCGGGCCGCGGCAGCGCTGGGTGCGCGCGGTCGCGGCGATACGCGAAGCGGGCTGGCCGGTGTCGGACCGGCCAGCCCGCTGGCGGCTGGGTGAGGTGACGGTGCCGTGGTCGGCGGTCGCCCCGGCGACCGGGGGCTGACCGGACGGTCAGGCGGCCCGGCGGCGCCGGGCGATCACGAGCGCGACGGCGCCGGCGGCGAGCAGGCCGCCACCGACGGCGGCGAGCCAGGTGACCGGCGCACCGGTGTTGGGCAGCGGCGGCGGGGTGCTGGGCCGGGCCACCGGCTCCAGCACGAACGACGAGACGGCGCAGCCGCCCTGCCGGTAGGCCGGGTCGCAGTTGCTCTCGGCCGGACCACGGACGACGTTGCGCATCCGCAGGTCGCCGGGCTGCCCGGTCTTCACCGTGACCGAGTAGCTGATCACCACCGGCTCGCCGGCCGGCACGTCGCCGGTCCAGGTCAGCTCCGGTTCGGCCCAGTCGAGTCGGCCGGCCGTGGCGGTCGCGTTGCCGTCGTAGTCGGCGTCGTCGAGCACACCGGTGAGGTCGTCGACGACCTCGATGTCGTCCAGCCCCTGCCCGCTGCGCAGGATGATCTGGTAGTTGACCTTGGCTCCGGGCATGACCTGGGCGGCGTCGGCCGCCTTGGTGATGACCAGCGGGCGGGCGGCCTCCACCTGGGCCGCGTCGCCGGTCGTGGCGGCGGGGCGGTCCCCGTCGCGGTACGCCGGTTCGCCGGTGTCCGTCCCCGGGATCGGCCCAGGCCCGTCGTCGGCCGGCGCGTCACCGGTCAGGCCGGGGATGACCGGGAGGCCGGGCAGGATCGGCGCGGGCGGCGACGGTTGGGCGGCCGCGGCGACCGGCAGGATCGGTACGGACACGACGGCGGCGAGTACGGTCGCGGACAGGACGCGACGGACGGCAGAGATCTTCCCCATAACCACCGTCAACGAGCCGACCGAACTCAGGCAACGGCAAAATAAGCAAATAGTCCGTTTTAAAGCTCGCAGTTGACCAACACCGGCTCCGGATGCAGCGTCACCCCGAACCGGGCGTGCACGCCGTCGCGGATCTCGCGGGCCAGCGCCAGCAGATCGGCCGTCGTCCCGCCGCCACGGTGGGTCAGCGCCAGCGTGTGCTTGGACGAGATCGCGACGGTGCCCGGGTCGCCGTACCCCTTGGTGAAGCCGGCGCGGTCGATCAACCAGGCCGCGCTCACCTTGACCACGCCGGACGGATCGGGCCAGGACGGCGGTTCGCCGGCCGCGCCGGCCCGGCCCAGCAGAGCCTCGTACGCCGCCGCGTCGAGCACCGGGTTGGTGAAGAACGAGCCGACCGAGCGGGTGTCGGGGTCATCCGGGTCGAGCACCATGCCCTTGCCGGCCCGCAGTGCCAGCACCGCCGTACGCGCCTGCGCCAGCGGCACCCGGTCGCCGGTCGCCACCCCGAGGGCCCGGGCCAGTTCGGCGTACCGGACCGGGGCCGACAGCGGCGAGCGGGCCAGCCGGAAGTCGACCGAGAGCACCACCCGGCGGTCGCTGTGCTTGAAGACGCTTCCCCGGTAGGCGAAGCCGCAGCCGGCCGGAGCCAGCCGGACCACCTCGTCGGTCACCCGGTCGTACGCCTCGACGGCGCTGATCGTCTCGGCCACCTCCTGGCCGTACGCGCCGACGTTCTGGATCGGGGTGGCGCCGGACGACCCCGGGATGCCGGACAGGCACTCGACGCCGGACAGCCCGGCATCGATGGTGTACGCGACGAAGTCGTCCCACGGTTCACCGGCGGCGACCCGTACCGTGACGGTCTCGGCGTCCTCGGCGACGACCCGCACCCCTCGCGAGCGGACGAGCACGACGAGCCCGGGAAATCCCGCGTCGGCGACCACCACGTTGCTGCCGCCGGCGAGAATCAGAACCGGCTGATCGTCGAACGCCGCCTCTCGTATGCTTTGCACGGTTTCAGCGGCGTCGCCAACGGTTAAAAATCGGCGGGACGGGCCACCGAGCCGCAGGGTCGTGTAGGCGGCCAGGGATCGGGGGCTGGTCGGTTCACCGGTGGTCGGCGCTTCTGCACTAACGTCGGGCACGCTGTTCACCCTAGGCTGGAAGCAGCCTGGCGAGGCACGGACGGTCGGTCGTCCTGGAGGAAATGGCGATGAGCAGACTGCACGGCACCAAGGATTTCTGGATCGGCGGACTGCGCGCCGAGGGCCCCGCGTTCCGCGCCGCGATCACCGAGGCCGCCCCCGACGCGCCGGTGCCGTCGTGTCCTGACTGGACCGTCACCGACCTCGTGCACCACCTCGGATCCTTCTACGGGTGGGTGGCCGGCGTGGTGGGTTCCGGCAGCACCGAGCAGCCGGCGGCACCGGCCGGGCCGGAGGGCCTGCCGGCCGGGGTCGCGGCGATCGACTGGTGGCAGCAGGAGTTCGACCGCCTCATCAACCTGCTCGACGGCCTCGACGCCGAGGCGCCGGCGTGGAACTGGGCGCCGCAGCCGAAGCGGGTCGGGTTCTGGCACCGTCGCGTCGCGCACGAGACCGCCCTTCGCCGGTGGGACGCCCAGACGGCGATCGTCTCGGTCGAACCGATCGAGGCCAAGCTCGCCGCCGACGGGGTGTCCGAACTGCTGGACACCTGGCTGCCGGCCGGGCGGCGGCTCTCGACCGAGCCGCGGCACGGTGTGGCGCAACTCGTCGCGACCGACGCCGACCAGGAGTGGTACCTGCGGCTGCGGGGCGAGGGCGTCGCACTGCTCGACACCGACACGATCCTGGACAGTGACGACCCGCACGCGCGGCTGCACGCGACCGGCACGGCGAGCGACCTGCTGCTCGCCCTCTGGGGCCGGATCGGCTTCGACGTGATCGACGTGACCGGTGACGCGACCCTCCTGACCGCTCTGCGCACCGGCTGATCCCGACCTCTTCCCCCGCTTCGAACCCGCCCTTCGTGGGCGGGTTCCTCGGCACCGCGCGGGCAACTTTCTGGGAGCGCTCTCTTGACGCCTGGCCACGCTCGGTCCACCCTTTCGTGAGAGCGCTCTCCTACTAGATACTCGATGCCGGAGGTCGAACACCACCACGACAAAGGGGCACAATGCGTTCGCCTCCGCCACCGCTCGTGTTCGTCGTACTCGGCCGCCAGATCATCGGCGACATCATGGAAGGTGCCGTGAAAGCTTGAGCAACCAACGAGTGACCACGTCCGGCGACACCGGCCAGGCACTGCTCGACCGGGCCCCGGCCGCCGTCCGGTTCCCCGAGGGCTTCGTCTGGGGGGCGGCCACCGCCGCGTACCAGATCGAGGGTGCCGCCCGCGACGACGGTCGCGGTCCGTCGATCTGGGACACCTTCAGCCGTACGCCGGGCAAGGTGCACGCTGGACACACCGGCGACGTCGCCTGCGACCACTACCACCGCTACCGCGACGACGTCGCCCTGATGGCGGAGCTCGGTCTGGCCAGCTACCGCTTCTCGGTGGCGTGGCCGCGGATCCAGCCCGACGGCAGCGGCCCGGTCAACCCCCGCGGGCTCGACTTCTACGACCGGCTCGTCGACGAACTGCTCGGTCGGGGCATCGACCCGATCGTCACCCTCTACCACTGGGACCTGCCGCAGCCCCTGGAAGACCGGGGCGGCTGGACCAACCGGGAGACCGCGGAGCACTTCGCCGGCTACGCCACCGCCGTGTACGGCCGGCTCGCCGACCGGGTCCGGACCTGGACCACGCTCAACGAACCGTGGTGCTCGGCGTACCTGGGCTACGGCAACGGGGTGCACGCGCCGGGCCGGCAGGACCCGGCGGCGGCCTTCGCGGCAGTACACCACCTGCTGCTCGCCCACGGGCTCGGCGCGCAGGCGCTGCGGGCGGCCGGGGCGACCACCGTCGGCATCACCGTCAACCCGGCCGCGGTGGTCCCCGCCGACCCGGACAGCGCCGCCGACCAACGCGCCGTACGGCTCGTCGACGGCCTGCACAACCGGATCTTCCTCGACCCGCTGCTGCGCGGCGGCTACCCCGCCGACGTGCTCGAACACGTCGCCCGGTTCACCGATCTCGACTTCCTGCGCGACGGCGACGAGCAGATCATCGGCGGCCCGGTCGACCTGCTGGGCATCAACTACTACGCGCCCACCTACGTCGCGGCCCGCCCCGGTGCCCCCGGGGGTGACGGCGCCTACCCCGGCACCGAGGGGATCGAGTTCCTGCCGCCGGTCGGGCCGCTGACCGACATGGGCTGGATGATCGAACCGTCCGGGCTGACCGCGCTGCTCGAACGCATCGGCCGCGACTATCCCGGGGTGCCGCTGTTCGTGACCGAGAACGGCGCCGCGTTCCCCGACCGGCCCGAGGGTGACCGGGTCCCGGACCCGGACCGGATCGGCTATCTCGACGGACACCTGCGCGCGGCACACGAGGCCATCGCCCGGGGCGTCGATCTGCGCGGCTATCTCGTATGGTCATTGCTGGACAACTTCGAATGGGCCGAGGGCTACGACAAGCGCTTCGGCATCGTCCACGTCGACTACCTGAGCCAGCGGCGGACGCCGAAGGACAGTGCGCGGTGGTTCCAGGAGGTGATCCGCCGCAACGGGCTGGAAGGATGAGAGCCACATGACGACTGCACGGGAACGGCCCACGCTGGAGGCGGTGGCGCGCCGCGCCGGTGTCTCCCGGGCAACCGTTTCACGCGTCGTCAACGGCTCGACCACGGTCGCCGAACCGATCCAGGAAGCGGTCCGCCGGGCGGTCCAGGAACTCGGGTACGTACCCAACCTGGCGGCCCGCAGCCTGGTCACCCAGCGCACCGACTCGATCGCGCTGGTGCTGCCCGAGACGGCGACCCGGGTCTTCTCCGACGACCAGTTCTTCCCCGGCATCATCCGCGGCGTCAGCCAGGAGCTGGAGGCCGCCGACAAGCAACTGGTGCTGATGATCGCCGGCTCGGCGGCGAGCCACGCCCGGGTCGAGCGCTACGCGACCGGGCGGCACGTCGACGGCGTGATGTTCGCGTCGGTGCACGGCGCCGACCCGCTCCCGGCGACCCTCGTGCGCTCCGGCATCCCCGTGGTGTGCAGCGGGCGGCCGATGGGCCAGGTCACCGTGCCGGTGCCGTACGTCGACGTCGACCACATCGGCGGTGTCGCGAAGGCGGTCCGGCACCTGTTGGAGACGGGCCGGCGGCGGATCGCCACCATCGCCGGCCCGCAGGACATGATCGCCGGCATCGACCGGCTCGCCGGCTACCGGGACGAGCTGCGCGACTCGGGCCGTCGATCGCTGATCGCGGTCGGCGACTTCACCCGGGAGTCCGGCGGGCTGGCCATGCGGCAGCTGCTCGACGACGACCCCGACCTCGACGCGGTCTTCGTCGCCTCCGACCTGATGGCGCACGGCGCGCTGCGTACGCTGCGCGAGGCCGGCCGCCGGGTGCCGGAGGACGTCGCCGTGGTCGGCTTCGACGACATCGAGATGGCCCGCTACACCGACCCGCCGCTGACCACGGTGCGCCAGCCGATCCAGGAGATGGGGCGGGAGATGACCCGCCAACTGTTGCGAATGGCTGCCGGTGAGGACATCGGGCACGCGGTCGTGCTGCCGACCGAGCTGGTGCTGCGCGAGTCGGCCTGAGTCCGGGGCGGCTCAGCCGGCCGCGTGCACCCGCCGCGCGACCGCGTACGTCGGCGCGTCGAAGAGGACCAGCCGGGCCGAGGTGACCTGTGCCGGCCCGGCATTGCGCAGTACGGCGAGCGCCTGCCGGACCGCGTCCTCGACCGGCCAGCGGTAGACGCCGGACGAGATCAACGGAAAGGCGACCGAGGCGGCGCCGAGGTCGTCGGCGACCCGCAGCGAGTTGGCGTAGCAGTCGCGCAGCAGGGCCGACCGGTCCTCGTCGGCCGACCAGACCGGCCCGACGGTGTGCACGACCCAGCGGGCCGGCAACCGGCCGGCCGTGGTGGCGACCGCCTGCCCGGTCGGCAGGCCGCGCCCGTACCGGGACGCCCGCAGGGCCCGACACTCGGCGAGGATGTCGGGGCCGCCCCGCCGGTGGATGGCGCCGTCGACACCACCGCCACCGAGCAGCGACGAGTTGGCCGCGTTGACGATCGCGTCCACCCGCTGCGCGGTGATGTCACCCTCGGTCAGGACGATCTCCATGCGGCCATCCTCCCGCGCCTCGGCCGGCGCGGACCACTCAGGGCCGGGCCGTGGCCGACGGCACCGGGGACGCCGTGCTGCTGGGAGTGCCGGTCGGCTCGCCGGTGACCTCCGGCGCGGGGCTGGTCGTGGGGGCCGGCGACGACGGTGTCGGGGACGGCTCGACCGGCGACTCCGACGGTTCGGCCGGGGTCGCCGTCGGGCTCGGGTCCGGGGTGGGTTCGGTGGGGACCACCGACGGCGACGGTATCCAGACCGGCTGGCTCGGCGTGGGCACGGCGCGGGTCGGCGCCGCGCCCATGGTGCCGGCTCCGCCCCGTTCGGCCGGTGGCGCCGGAACCTCACCGGCCCAGATCCAGCCGCCCCAGATCGCGACCGGCAAGCCAATTACAACGATGATCCCGAATATCACTTTCGGTGGTATACGCACACTAAATCACCGTTCTTCGGGTGCCGAAGGTTACGGCATCATGGCCGATATGCACGTACTACTTGCCGGAGTGGTGGGGTCGACCGCGTACGGCCTCAGCCGCCCCGGCTCGGACGTCGACCGGCTCGGCGTCTTCGCCGCCCCCACGGTCGCCTTCCACGGGCTGCACCCGCCCCGCGAGTCGATCGTGACCACCGCCCCCGACAGCACGCTGCACGAAGCGGCCAAATGGTGCCGGCTCGCCCTGAGCGGGAACCCCACCGCCACCGAACTCGCCTGGCTACCCGACGACCTCTACGACACCCGTACGCCGTGGGGCGACGAGCTGATCGCCATCCGGACGGCGTTCCTGTCCGCGCCCCGGGTCCGCGACGCCTACCTCGGCTACGCCGGCCAGCAGTTCCGCCGGCTCGCCGGCCGGGGCGACGGCAGCTTCTCCGCCGACACCCGCCGGCGTACGGCCAAGCACGCCCGGCACCTGGCCCGGCTGCTGCACCAGGGACGTCTGCTCTACGCCACCGGGCGGCTGGAGATCCGGCTCACCGAGCCGGCCCGCTTCGTCGAGTTCGGTGAGCGCGTCGCCGCCGGCGACCTCGACCTGGCGCAACGGCTGCTGGAGTCGACCACCCGCGAGTTCGACGCGATCCGGACCCCACTGCCGGACCGGCCGGACGAGACCACCGTGGAGCGCTGGCTGCTGGCCGTACGCGCCGACCACCTGCCCGCGCCGGTGGAGGGTGCCCGCCCGGCTAGTTGAGGAAGGTGGAGATCCGGTCGCGCAGGTCGGCGCGGTTGGTCCAGAAGACGCCGGGCCGGTCGTAGACGTGCAACTCGGCCTTCGGCAGGGCGGCCGCGAGCGCCTCGGCGGCCGCCACCGGATGCAGGTCGTCGCCGACGCAGCCGATCACCAGCGCCCGGGCGGTCACCCGGGACAGCGCGGCCCGGTCGGGAACCGCCACCTCGCCGGTCAGGTCGGCAAGTTCCGGGGCGAGCCCGTCGCGCATCAACTGGTCGATGCGCTGCCGCAGGTAGGCCCAGGAGGCCGGGGTGTTGCGGACGGCCGGCGGGATCTCCGCCGAGAGCACGTCGGCGACGGCCGAGATGTCTCCCACGCCCACCGCGTCGAGCAGGTGGTGCAGCCGCTCGGTCGAGGCGGGTGGCCTCGCCTCGTCGAGCACCGCCGGCAGGAAGAAGACGACCCGCTCGAACCGCTCGGGGCTCTCGGTCAACAGCCGGCCGAGCGCGCCGGCACCGAGGCTGACCCCGACGGCCCGCCCGGCGTTGGACAGGTCGGCGACCGCCCGGAGGTCACGGGCCAGGTCACGGTAGGTCCACGGCCCTGGCGGGGCGTCCGAGCGGCCGTGCCCGCGGAACTGGAAGAAGACCTTGCTCCCGGTCACCGCGCTGCCCAGCGGCCGGGTGGTGGCGATGCCGCTGCCGAACCCGTGGGCGAAGACGGTCACCGGCCGCCCACTGCCGGTGACCAGGCGTTCGAGCCGTGCGCCGTGCGGGGTGGTGACGATCTCGGTCGCCGGTTCGGGCAACGCCGGCCGGCCGGTGCGGGGTGCGCTCGGCCCGGGGCCGTAGGTCCGCGGGCCACCATCGGGTGGCGGTGGCCAGCGGAAATCCCTCACCAGAAGCCTTTGCCGTCGGTCATATCTCGCAGGCCGGCCCGGACGTCGAGCAGGTAGACCAGGGAGGCGGCGATGCCGATCAGGCCGAAGATGTTGATCGCCTGGAAGAAGAGCAGGGTCAGCAGGAGGCAGACGCCGAGGATGGCGAGCCAGGCGCCCTTGGGCAGGGTGCCGATGGCCGGGAACGCGTCGCCGCGCTGGGTGAGGCAGTGGACGAAGGCGACCCCCTGCACAACCAGGGCAAACACGAGCAGTACCAGCTCGATGACGGTACGCACATCGTAGATGAAGATCGGCGCGGCGTGGTCCATGGGAACAGCTTATGCCGGCGGCCCCGGCCGCGTGGAACACGCGGGCCGGGGCCGTCGACCATACGTCACTTGCTGGTGGGGCGGGTCCGCTTTGCCGGCTTCGCGGCCGGGGCGGCGACGTCGGCCGGGGTGGCGACGTCGGCGGGGGTAGCGACGGCCGCCGGGGTGGCTGTCACCTCGGCCGGCGCCTCGGTCGCCTCGATGTCGGCGTTGACCGTGTCGGCGGCCCGGACGACCCGGGTGCCGACGACGCGCTCGCCGTGGGCGACGAGGAGTCCGTAGACGGCGACCGCGCGCTCCTGGGCCGCCTGGGCGCCGGCCACGACGGCGGCGGCGTTACGCATGGCCGCCTCGCGCAGCCGCTCGACGTCGACGTCGGTCGCGGTGGCCTTGTCGCGCAGGGTGGTGGCGGTCGTGTTGGCGTTGCGCAGGGTGGCCGCGGCCTTGTCGCGCAGTTCGAAGGTGGTGACGACCGCCTTGCCGCTCAGCTCGTTGACGACGGCGGGCAGCTTGCGCAGTTGCTGGTAGGCGAGTTCGCCCGCACCGGCGGCAGCGTAGAGCGGGGTGGGAATCCGGGTCGTCTTCGGCTGGGTCATGGCTTCTCCTCTTCGGCCGCCGGGGCGGCGGCCTCGCTGATCGCCTTCTGGGCGATCTTCTTCGCGGGCTCAGGGGTCTCGGTGGTCGGCGCGGGCGTGGCGCCGGTCTCGGTCACGGCCACGGATTCGAGTACGCCGTCGGCCGGTGCCCCGGCGGGCGGTGTCTTCTCGAGGTCGGCCTTACCCGGCGTGGGCCGGTTCAGCTCCGTGTCGGCCGGCTCGTCGGACCGGCCGGCGGCCCGGTCCTCCTCGGCCTGGCGGGCGTTCTCCCGGCGGAACGTCTCGTAGATCTGGCTCAGCGACTGCTTCTGCGCGATCGTCAGGTCGGGGTCGGTGGCGATGGCCGCCAGCACCCCTTCCCCCTCGGCATCGAGCAGGCCGGCCCGCAGGTAGAGCATCGGGGCCGAGACCCGCAGGGCGCTGGCGAGCTGCTGGAGCACCTCGGCGCTCGGCTTACGCAACCCGCGCTCGATCTGGCTCAGGTAGGGATTGCTCACCCCGGCCTGGTCGGCGAGCTGGCGCATCGAGATCCGCGCGTTGTGACGCAGGTCGCGGATGAAGCCGCCGATGTCGCGGGGCAGGTCCTTGCGACTGGGCATGAAACCGAAGGTAGCGCCGACTGCTTGCTCCTGCAAGCGAAACGCTAGCCAGAGTTAGCGACTTCACCCGGCCAGCGTCTCCAGTTTCCCGCAGTCCCGCACTCCTCACCCGACATTTCGCCGTATGGCGGGAAAAAGGCTGCGGGGTGGCGCGGAAGGCGGCGGAATCGCGGGAAACGCGCCGGTCACCAGAGGGTGCGGACTCCGCCCACCCGGTCCCCACCGCCGTACAGCGCGGACTCCGCCAGCTCGTCCAGGACCGGGGCACTGATCCCGAGCCGGCGCAGCGCGGCGACCAGCACCGGTGGGCGCGCACGCTGCCCACCGTCGTCGATTTTGCAGGCGACCGCGCCGGTCCCGGGCAGCGCCACCGCCATCACCCCCTCCGCCCCGACCTTGGTCAACAGACCGGGCACGCCGCGCATGAGCCGGTTGTCCTCGGCTTCCGCGGCGGTCCCGGAAACCAGCTCGGGGTGGGCCCGCATCGCGTCCGCCACGGCACGCTCGACCGTGCCGGGCGCCGCGGACACCAGCCGGTGGAAGGCGGTGGCCAGCCCGGTCAGCGACACCGCCAGCACCGGGGCGGCGCACCCGTCGACCCCGGTCGCGGCGACCCGTTCCCCGGTGAACTCCTCGACCGCCGCCCGCAGCCGCCGCTGCAACGGATGCTCCGGAAGCCAGTAGCCGTCGACCGGCCAGCCGGCCGCCCGGCAGGTCAACAGCATCCCGGCGTGCTTGCCCGAGCAGTTCATCTGGATCCGGGTCGGCCCGCCACCGGCCCGCAGCACCGCCTCGGCCGCCGCCGGCCCGATCGGCATCGCGCGCGGGCAGTGCAGGTCCGCCTCGGTCAGCCCGGCCCGGCGCAGCAGCCCCGCGACCCGGTCCAGGTGGAACGGCTCACCGTGGTGACTGGCGGAGATCAACGCCAGGTCGGCCGGATCGGTCACCGGCAACCCGGCGCGCAACATCCCGACCGACTGCAACGGCTTGACCGACGACCGGGGAAAGATGGGCCCCCGTACGTCCCCGGCGGCGTCGGACACCGACCCGGTCGCGTCGAGCACCACGACCGAGCCGTGGTGGAAGCCCTCCACGAAGCCGGACCGGACCACCTCGGCGAGCCGGACGCCGCCGGCGTACCCGCCGGGGTGAGTCACGGCCGGGCCGGGATGCCGAACAGCTCACGGGCCGCGGCCGCCGTCATCGGCGGCCGCTCGGCGAGCCGGGCGAAGCCCACCGCCCGCGCGACAAGCTGCATGTTCGAGTCGACCGGACGCCCCTTGGCGTACGTCAGGGTGTCCTCCATGCCGACCCGCAGGTGACCGCCGGTCGACAGCGCGGCGAGCATCACCGGGATCGTGGTGCGGCCGACCCCGGTGGCCGAGAACGTGGTGCCCTCAGGCAGGTCACGCACCGCCTGGCGGCACGCCACCAGCGCCTCGGTCGTGCCCGGCATCCCGCCCGGCACCCCCATCACGAAGTCGACGTGCACGTGGCCGCCGGCCGGCAGGCCGTACTTGCCGAGGAGGCGCTGGAGGGCGGTCAGGTGGCCGAGGTCGAAGATCTCGTACTCCGGCACGACGCCGCGCTCCTGCATGCGCGTGTGCAGGTCGACGATGAACTCCCAGCGGTTGAGGAAGACGTCGTCGCCGAAGTTGACCGTGCCCATCGTGCACGACGCCATGTCGGGCGCGGCGTCGAGTACGGCCAGCCGGGCGGCCTCCGGGTCGGTGACCGCCCCGCCACTGGACAGTTGCACGACCAGGTCGGTCGACTCGCGCAGCGCGGCGACCGTGGCCCGCAGCCGGCCGATGTCGAGGGTGGGCCGGGCCTCGTCGTCGCGGATGTGGACGTGGATCACGGCGGCGCCGAGTGCCTCGCACTCCTTCGCCGTGACCACCAGCTCGTCGATGGTCACCGGGAGCGCCGGTACGTCAGCCTTGCTGGACTCGGCACCGGTCGGTGCCACCGTGATCAACGTCGTTGTCGTCATGCCGCTGATACTAGGGCCGGTTCTCCCAGGTGCCGGAAACCATGTCGGGTCACCGCCACCTGGCATCTCACGCCACCCGGCTCGGCTCCGGCACCGGATCGATGGCGGCGGCGGACTCGCCGACCGTCAGCCGCGCGTCGTCGGCGACGTTGCGCTTGACCACGGCCAGCGCGACCATGCCCAGCTCGAAGTGGCGTACGGCGGTGCCGACGAACCCGACCGTCCGGCCGTCGTCGGTGGTGACCGGGGTGCCCTTGGCCGGCGGCTGGTCGGTGGCCACCCCGTCGAGGTGCAGCAGCACCAGCCGGCGCGGCGGTCGGCCGAGGTTGTGCACCCGGGCCACCGTCTCCTGGCCCCGGTAGCACCCCTTGTCGAGGTGTACGGCCGGCGCCACCAGGTCGATCTCGGCGGGAATGGTGCGGTGGTCGGTCTCGAAGCCGACCCGGGGGATGCGGGCGGCGACCCGGATCGCCTCGTACGCCCACAGCCCGGCGGCCGGCACGCCGGCGGCGGTCAGCCGGCCGGCCACCTCGTCGACGGAACCCCGGGGCACGAGCAGGTCGACGCCGAGCGGCCCGCGTCGGGCCCACCCGCCGGTGGGCAGCGGCCGTACGGCGTATCGGCTGGTGGGGCGGGATGGCACGGAGCCGGCGGCGAACTTGGCGGCCGGGACGCCGAGGGTGTCGGGGTCGGTGAGCCTGTCGACGCCGAGCGTCGCGGCGGCCTGCGCCGCGCGCGGGCCGACCAGCGACAGCACGGCCCACTCGGCGGTGGCGTCGCGGGGCTCGACCCGGGTGAAGAACCGCATCTTCTCCAGGAAGCCGAGCAGTTCGCCGGCGGCCGGCCCGGGCTCGGTGTCGAGCCAGGTGGTGCCGTCGAGTTCGGCGACCAGCGCGTGGTGCTCGACGTGCCCGTGCGGGGAGAGGACGAGCAGTTCGCTGCCCTGCCCGTCGGCCAGCGCGGCGAGATGCTGGGTGGTGATGGTGTGCAGCCAGCTCACCCGTTCCTCGCCGGGTACGGCCAGCACGCCGCGGTTGGAGCGGTCGACCAGTCCGACGTCGGTCGCCAACGCCCGCTGCTCCCGGTTGGGGTCGCCGTAGTGGGCGGCGACGCCGACGTCGGGTGACTCCTCGTCGATGGCCCCGACCGCCACCGCCCCTGGTAGATCGATCATTCCTGCTCCCCACACTTCACGCAGACCCCGAAGAACGACACGTGCCCGATGTCGACCCGGAACCCCCGCTGCGCCGCCAACTGTTCGGCCAGCGGCATCAGCGTCGCCGGGTCGATCTCGTCGACCTCGCCGCACGACCGGCACACCAGGTGGGCATGCTGGTCGGCGCCGGCCGGGTGGTAGGTCGGCGACCCGTGCGACAGGTGCGTATGGGTAACCAGTCCCAGCTCTTCGAGTAGTTCCAGGGTGCGGTAGATAGTGGTGATGTTCACGCCCGCGGCGACCTCACGGACGGCGTTGTGCACCTGCTCCGGGGTTCCGTGCCCCAGGTCGTGCACGGCTTCGAGGATCAGCTGCCGCTGCGCGGTGAGCCGCAGCCCCCGCGACCGCAGCACTTCGGCGAGCGATGTGTCCGACACGGCCCGATCATAGTTCGAATCCCCGTTACGCTCGGGAGTCGTGTCCAGCCCGCAGTTCGTGGCCGTACTGGGCCGGGGTCTGGTCGCCCCGGACGCCCCGGTCGTGCGCGCCGACGACCGGGGTGTGCTGCACGGCGACGGCCTCTTCGAGACGATGCACGTCCGTGCCGGCCAGCCCTGGCTACGCGACCCGCACCTGGCCCGGCTGGCCCGCTCGGCCGACCAGGTCGACCTGCCGCTCGCCCCGCTCCCCGACCTCGCCGGGCTGATCGACCTGGTCTGCGCGGCCTGGCCGGCCGATCTGGAGGGGGCGGTGCGGCTGGTCTGCACCCGCGGCCCGGAGCACGGCGGGCCGCCGACCGCCTTCGCCACCCTGTCCGGAATCGGTCCGGCGGCGGTGCGCGCCCGCCGCGCCGGCATCTCGGTGGCGACCCTGCCGCTCGGCGTGGCCGCGACCGCCCGCGCCGCCGCGCCGTGGCTGCTCGCCGGGGTCAAGAGCACGTCGTACGGGGTCAGCCAGGCGACCCGCCGCTGGGCGGTGGCGAACGGGGTCGACGACGTGTTGTGGACGTCGACGGAGGGGTTCGCCCTGGAGGGGCCGGCCGCCAGCCTGGTCTGGCTGGACGGGGCGACGCTGTGCACGGTGCCGGCCGCGGCCACCGGCATCCTGCCCGGGGTGACCGCCGGTTGGCTGCTGGCCCGGGCCGGCGAGCTGGGCTGGGCGGCCGACGAACGGATGGTGACGCCGGCCGACCTGCACGCGACCGGCGGGGTGTGGTTCACCTCGTCGGTTCGCGGCGTCGCGGAGGTGCGGTCGCTCGACGGCGTGGCGTTGCCGCCGTCGCCGCACACGACGGCGATCCGCGAACTGCTCGGCTTCGCCTGACGGCTTGCGGAGCCTGACGACGTCCGGACCGGCCGCCGGGCGGCCGGTCCGGGGTGCCGACGGGGTCGGGTCAGCCGCCGACGCGGACGAGGCGGGCGGACAGGTGCGGCGTCAGACCGTGGCCGACGGCGGCCATCTCCTGGGCGTAGAGCAACGCCCCCTCGACGATGCCGAAGAGCCGGTGGCCGCCGGTGACCTCCTTGGCGGTGGCGGTCCGCAGCACCGCGTCGGTCGCCAACTCGACCTGGGTGCCGCTGACCCGGCCGAGGTAGAGCTCCATGATGCCGGTCGGGGTCATCATCAGCGCTTCGAGATCGTCGGTGACCCGTTCGCCGTCGAACACCGGCCGCCACCAGCCGACCTCGCGGCCGGCCGGCCGGATCGGCCGGCTCTGCTCGTCGAGCAGCCAGGCCCGCGACTCGTAGTGCAGGAACGGCCGGCCGTCGTGGCTGATCCGGATCTCCTGCGCGTAGTCGAAGTCGTCGATCGTCGGATAGCCGCCACGGCCCCGGCCGCGCCAGACCCCGATGTACGGCAGCAGCCCCAGCAGCGCGGGGTGCAGGTCGGGCCCGACCCGAAGGTCGTGCGTCTCCTCGAACGGGTACGGATCGACCGGCGGTGCGTTGAGCCAGGGCGGCGGGCCGATCGGGTTCTCGTCCGCGGGAGTAGTCACCAGCGTCCTCTCGAGATGCGTACGGCTAGGTAGACCAGGCCACCGGCGAGTGCGCCGAAGCCCGCGACCAGCAGGCTGACGAACCCGATCTCGGTGACCACGAAGGTCATCCTATGCTGACCGGTATGGCTCGCACTCTCGTCGTAAAGGCCACCGCGGGTTCGGATTCGGCGGAGCGGTGCGCGCAGGCGTTCACGGTGGCCGCGACGGCGGCCGCGGCCGGGGTCGACGTGTCGTTGTGGCTGACCGGCGAGTCGTCGTGGTTCGCCCTGCCGGGCCGCGCGGCCGAGTTCGACCTGCCGCATTCGGCGCCGCTGACCGACCTGCTCGGCGCGGTGCTGGCCGCCGGGCGGGTCACCGTCTGCACGCAGTGCGCCGCCCGGCGCGACATCGGCCCCGACGACGTGCTGCCCGGCGTACGGATCGCCGGAGCGGCGGTCTTCGTCGAGGAGTCACTGGCCGACGGCGCGCAGGCGCTCGTCTACTGACCCCCGCGCGACCGGCCGCTGATCCGACGGGCGGTCAGCAGCCGATCGTCACGGTCGCCCGTACCTCGCCGTCGACGACCCGGACCTCGACGCCGGTGTCGCCGGCGCGGTAGGCGTAGCCGTCCGGCGCGTCGGTCACCACCACGGCGTCGGCGGGCCGGACCTCGGCGAGCGCGTCGCCGAGCGGCCCGGTCGGGGTGCCGGTTCCGGTCGCCCAGGCGGTGTGGACCTGCCCGCCGCCCGGGCAGGTGGCGGACTCCCGCCCGCCCCCTCCGGCCGCGGTGACCCCGATCGCCGCCAGCATCCGGCCGGGCTCGGTGTCGACCGGCAGTCCGATCGCCAGCCGGACCGTCGGGTCGTAGTCGTCGGACGTGGGGCGGCAGCCGGTGCTCACGGTCAGGGTGATCACGCCGGGTGAGGTGACCCCGCCGCGTACGCCGACGAAGTCGCCGGCGTCGGCGCGCAACGAGTGGACGGTGCCACCCTCGCTGTGCCGGGTGCCGGCCCGCCAGGTCGGCGGCAGCCGGTCGGCGATCCGGTCGAGCAGGGCCGGCGCGTCGGCCTCGGTCGTCCGGAAGGCGACGCCGCGTTCCAGGGTGGCACCGGAGCGGATCGGGGTGATCCGGCACCCGGTCCGGTAACGGATCGGGGTGAGCTGCGCGACCACGTCGGTGCCGCCGGCGGCGACGAGTTCGCCGATCACCCGGTCGGCGAGCGGACCGGCCTCGGCCATGCCGCGCTGCTCGCGGACGGTCGGTTCGTCGGTGCGGGTGGAGACGTACGCGAGCACCAGCAGCACCACGGCCCAGGCGGCGCCGACCGCGATGAGCCAGCGCCGGGGACGGGGTGCGGGCGGGGCACCGGCCGGGGCGGGCCAGCCGCCGGGTGGCGGCACTTGCGGCGGTGCGACCGGCGGAAGCTGCCGGGGCGGGTCGATGCTCACGCCGCCCATGGTGGCACGTTCGCCGGTCGGACCCCCAGTGCCGGGTGCCGGCGGGCTCCGAGGTGCCGGTGCCGACAAGGTCCGCGGTGCCGGGCCGGCGGGATCCACGGTGCCGGTGCCGGCCGGCGGCCGGTCAGTTCGGTACGGCCAGCCGGTAGCCGACCCCGCGCACGGTCTGCACCCGCAGGTCGTCGTCGGTGGCGCGCAGCTTGCGGCGCAACCTCTTCATGGCCGAGTGCAGGATCGCGGTGTCGCCGAGGTAGGCGCCGCCCCAGACCGAGCCGAAGAGCCGCTCGTACGTCCACACCGCGAGCGGCGGGCTCGCGAGCACGGCGAGTACGGCCCGTTCCAGCCGGGTCAGCGCGAGCGGTTCGCCGCGCCAGGTGACCAGGTGCCCGGCGGCGTCGATGGTTAGTTCGCCGAGCCGGATCGGGCCGGCCTGGGCCGCCGGGTCGGCTACCTGGACCGGCGGGCCGGTGAGCGGGGTGACCGCGCCGGGCGGGGGCACCGGGGCGTGCCGGGGCGGCGGCGCCGGCCAGGGCACCGGCGGGCCGGACAGGGTCGCGACCGTGGGTGCCACGGCCGGCAGGACCTCGCCGGTCAGCCCGACCGGCCGGTATGGCACAAGGGACGGACCGTCGCCGGCCGAAGTGGCGGAAACCGGGGTGGCGGAAACCGGGGTGACCGCCGGAGTCACGAGCTGCGCCGGGAAGAGCAGCGCGCGCAGCTCGGTCAGGTCGGCACAGAGCACGACGGCGCCACAGTCGTCGAGGCGCCGTACCACCCGCTCGCGGACCGTCGGATCCGCCGATACGCAAACGACCAGCGGAACGTCGCCATCGACCAACGCGGTCCTCCCAGAATCCTCCCAGGTCTGCCGTGCACCATCAGCCAACGCCGTTCCATCGACGGAGTCAACAGTGTCTGTCGTCGATGTGCGACAACTTTCTGACGGCCGCCTGAATCGGGCCAGAATCTTGCCCGAAAACTGCCCGCCCGAATCCATTGATCACTACCTCTACCCACCAGAGCATGACTTCAAACGGTTGCGGGAGAGGAACCCTATGTCACATCGCTCAAGACGCCGTTCGTTAGTAACCCGATCGACGGCCGTGGCCGCCGCGATCATCCTGGCCCTCACCGGGACGCCAGGGATCGCGTCAGCCGCCCCGAAGGCCCAGGTCAACCCCGAACTAGCGGCTGAACTGGCCCGGGAGGGCAGCACCGAATTCACCGTCTACCTGAAGGAACGCGCCCAGCTCGGCGGCGCCGCCCGACTGTCCACCTCGGACGCCCGGGCCGCCGAGACCTACCGGCAGCTCACCGACACGGCGTCGCGCACCCAGCGTGGTCTGCGCGCCGAACTCGACGAGCGCAAGGTGCCCTACCAGGCGTTCTGGATCGCCAACGCGCTGCGGGTCACCGGCGACAAGGCCCTTGTGGACCTGATCGCCGCTCGCCCCGAGGTGGAGAGCATCGAGCCGGCGCGGACGTACGAGTTGGTCGAACCGGAGCGCAACGCTCCGACCGCCGACCGGTCCGGCACCAATGCCGTCGAGTGGAACATCACCAACGTCGAGGCGCCCCGGGTCTGGAGCGAGTACGGCGTCCGCGGTGAGGGTGTCGTGATCGGCAGCATCGACAGCGGCGCCCAGTTCGACCACCCGGCGCTGGTCAACAGCTACCGGGGCAACCTCGGCAACGGCACCTTCGACCACAACTACAACTGGTTCGACCCGTCGAACGTCTGCCCCGGCGACGTGCCGTGTGACAACAACGACCACGGCACCCACACCATGGGCACGATGACCGGCGACGACGGCGAAGCCAACCAGATCGGCGTCGCCCCGGGCGCCAAGTGGATGACCGCGAAGGGCTGCGAGAGCCGTAGCTGCAGCGACGCCGCCCTGCTCGCCTCCGGTCAGTGGATGCTCGCCCCCACCGACCTCAACGGCCAGAACCCCCGCCCCGACCTGCACGCCGACATCATCAACAACTCCTGGGGCGGTGGCGGCGGCGACGAGTGGTACCTGCAGACGGTCGCCGCCTGGCGGACGGTCGGCATGTTCCCCGTCTTCTCCGCCGGCAACTCCGGCCCGGGCTGCAACACCACCGGCTCGCCCGGCGACTACCCGATCTCGTACGCGGTCGGCGCGTACGACATCAACAACAACATCGGCAGCCTGTCCAGCCGCGGCTCGTCCGCCGTGGACGGTGGCATCAAGCCGAACATCGCCGCGCCGGGCATCAACGTCCGGTCCGCTGTGGACGGCAACGGGTACGCCGCGTTCAACGGCACCTCGATGGCCGCCCCGCACGTCTCCGGCACGATCGCGCTGATCTGGTCGGCGGCGCCGAGCCTGATCGGCGACCTCGACGCCACCCAGGCACTGCTCGACGACACCGCCACCGACGTCAACGCGACCACCTGTGGCGGCACCGCCGACAACAACAACACCTTCGGCGAGGGCCGGCTGAACGCGTACCAGGCGGTCACCGCCGCCCCGCGCGGTCCGGTCGGCCGGGTCAGCGGCAGCGTCACCTCGGCCGGAAACCCGGTCGTCGGCGCGAACGTCGTCTCCGGCACCCGCAGCACCGTCACCGGCCCCGACGGCCGGTACGCGCTAAACCTGCCGGCCGGCGACCACGAGGTGACCGCCTCCGCGTACGGCTACGGCAGCCAGACCGCCACCGTCACGGTGACCGAGGGCGGCGCGGTGACCCGCGACTTCACCCTCACCGCCGCGCCGGTCGTCACGGTCAGCGGCAAGGTCACCGACGGCTCCGGCAAGGGCTACCCGCTCTACGCGAAGATCGAGGTTGCCGGCCGCCCCGGTGGTCCCGTCTTCACCAACCCGGTGACCGGCCAGTACTCGTTCACCGTGGCCGGCGGCACCGACTACCGGTTCACCACCACCGTGCAGTACCCCGGCTACCAGACGGTCGTCCGGGACGTGGCGGTCGGCTCGGCGGCGCAGACCGTCGACTTCGCCGTCCAGGTCGACCCCGCCTGCACGGCGGCCGGCTACTCGGCCTCGTTCGGCGCGCCACTGGCGAGCGAGAGCTTCGACGCCACCACCACCCCGGCCGGCTGGTCGGTGGTCAACCGCACCGCGAGCGGCGGCTGGGTCTTCGACGACCCGGGCCTGCGGGGCAACCTGACCGGTGGCACCGGCAACTTCGCCATCATCGACAGTGACCGGTTGGGCAGCGGCAACACCCAGGACACCGACCTGATCTCGCCGCCGATCGACCTGTCCGACGCCACCGGCCCCTACCTGCGCTTCAACAGCGACTTCCGGGCCGTCGGCAGCACCAACACCGCCGACGTCGACGTCTCGATCGACGGTGGGACCACCTGGGTCAACGTCTGGCACCAGACCACCAGCCGGCGTGGGCCGACCATCGAGGAGATCTCGCTGGCCCCGGCCGCGGGTGCCGAAGAGGCCCTCATCCGGTTCCGTTACAAGGGCACCTGGGCCTGGTGGTGGCAGGTCGACGACGTTCAGGTCGTCAACCGCACCTGCTCCCCCGAGCCGGGCGGCCTGGTCGTCGGCTTCGTCACCGACGCCAACACCGGCGCGGCGGTCAACGGCGCGACCGTGACCAGTGGCGACGAGCCGCTGGACAAGGCGGTCTCGGCGGCGACGCCGGACGACCCGAACATCGGTGACGGCTTCTACTGGCTGTTCTCCAGCCTGACCGGGTCGCACCCGTTCACCGCCACCCGGTCGCCGTACCAGCCGGTCACGAAGAACGTCAACGTGGCCGCCAACGGCACCGTACGGAGCGACTTCGCCCTGCCGTCGGGCCGGCTCACGGTCAGCCCGACGTCGATCGAGTCGCACCAGCCATACGGCAGCACCCGCACCACCACGGTCACGGTCAAGAACACCGGTGGCGCCCCGGCGACCGTCGGGTTCGTCGAGCGGACCGGCGCGTTCGAACTGCTCGGCCGCCAGGGTGCGGTACTCGCCGAGCACCAGATGAAGGGCATCAGCAAGGCCGCCACCGGCACCGTCTACCCGGCGCCCGGGGTGACCGGGGCCGCCGCTCCGGCGGTCGACGAGGCCTGGACCCGCATCGCGAACTACCCGGCGGCCGTCTTCGACAACGCCGCCGCGACGCTGGACGGCAAGGTCTACACGGTCGGCGGCGGCAGCGGCAGCGGCATCGAGCGCAAGGCCTGGGTCTACGACCCGGAGACCAACGCCTGGACGGCGCTGCCGGACATGCCGAACGCCCGCGCCAAGCCGTCGGCGGCGGCCGTCGGTGGCAAGCTCTACGTCATCGGTGGTTGGGGTCCGGGCGGCACGCCGGTCGCCACGGTCGACGTCTTCGACCCGGCGGCCGGTACGTGGAGCACGCTGGCCGGCGTGACCAACCCGGCACCGCGGTCGGCGGCCGGTACGGCGGTCGTCGACGGCAAGGTCATCCTGGTGGGTGGCTGCGCCGACAGCGCCTGCACCGACTCCAACGACACGGTCATCTTCGACCCCGCCGCGGGCGCGTTCGGCACCGGTGCCGACTACCCGCTCGCGGTCGCGTGGATGTCCTGCGGCGGCATCGGTGGCCAGGTCTACTGCGCCGGCGGCGCCGGGGCCTCGGAGTTCACCGACGCGTACTCCTACGACCCGGGTGCCGACCAGTGGAGCCCGCTGCCGGACATGCCGATCGACCTGTGGGGTTCGCAGGGCACCTCGGCCGGTGGCCTGCTGGTGCTGGCCGGTGGCGTCACCGCCGCGTCGACGACGGTCACCAACCGGACGATCGCGTACGACCCGGTGGCGGCGGAATGGCTCAACCTGCCGAACGCCCAGTTCGCCCGCTACCGGGGTGCCGCCGCCTGCGGCGCGTACAAGATCGGTGGTTCGCCGTCGTCGTTCGTCGGCTCGGCGGACTCCGAGATGCTCGGCGGGCTCGACCTGTGCGACGCCGCCGGTGACGTGTCGTGGCTGTCGACCGACCCGACGGAGTTCACGCTGGCCCCGGGCGAGTCGAAGAAGGTGAAGGTCACCCTGACCGCCACCGCGGCGGCCGGTGTCGAGCAGCCGGGCACCTACACGGCCGAGCTGGGCATCGTCTCCGACACCTCCTACCCGGTCCCGGCGATCAGCGTCGAGATGAACGTCTCGCCGCCGACCAGCTGGGGCAAGGTGCAGGGCACCGTGATCGGTGAGACCTGTGCCGGGGTCAGGGTCGGCGTCGCCGCGACCGTCCGCCTCAACTCGCTCAACACGCCGGGCGTCGGCTACACGCTGACCTCGGGCGGCAACGGTACGTACGCGTACTGGATCCCGCGTGGGCGCTACGAGGTGATCGTGGCCAAGGACGGCTGGATTCCGCAGGCCGTACGAATCCAGGTGCAGCCGGGCTTCGTGGCGACGAGCGACTTCACGCTCGCGCCGTCGAGCCCCTGCGCGCCCCGCCTCGGCGGGATCTGATCCGGTCCCGGGGCCGGTCCGCCGGGTGGTGTGAAGCCACCCGCGGGCCGGTCCCGGCCCGGATGGTCCGGACATGACGAAGGGGGAGCCGGTCACCGGCTCCCCCTTCGGTCGTCCTGCGCCGGGTCAGCCCACGCTGACGCCGACCTCGTTGACGCCCTGCGCGGCGGTGACCGTCGCGTCGCCGTTGCCGTGCCGGGACAGCGCCCGCAGCGTCCAGGTGCCGGGGGCGGCGAAGAACCGGAACTGGCCGGCCGGCGAGGTGACCACCTCGGCGGTGAACTCGCCGGTCGAGTCGAGCAGCCGGACGTAGGCGCCGGCCACCGCCTCACCGTCGGCGGTCTTGACCACGCCGGTGATGACGGTCTCGCGGGTGAGGTCGACCGATGCGGGCAACGGAGCCGCCTGGTCCGGCGCGGCGCAGCCGGTTGATGTGGGTGCGGTCATCGTCGTCAGGCCTTCCCGGGCTCGTCGCCGAGGACGACCGGCACACCGATGAGCGAGCCGTACTCGGTCCACGAACCGTCGTAGTTCTTCACGTTCTGGTGGCCGAGCAGCTCCTTGAGCACGAACCAGGTGTGCGAGGAGCGCTCGCCGATGCGGCAGTAGGCGATGGTGTCCTTGCCGTCCTCGAGACCCGCGTCGGCGTAGAGGGCGCGCAGCTCGTCGTCGGACTTGAAGGTGCCGTCCTCGTTGGCCGCCTTGGACCACGGGACGTTGACCGCGGTCGGGATGTGCCCGGCCCGCTGGGCCTGCTCCTGCGGGAGGTGCGCCGGGGCGAGCAGCCGGCCGGCGAACTCGTCGGGCGAGCGCACGTCGACCAGGTTCTGGGTGCCGATGGCGGCCACGACCTCGTCCCGGAACGCCCGGATGGACAGGTCGGGGTCCTTGGCGACGTACTGCGTCGCCGGGCGGGAGACGGCGTCCTTCACCAGCGGACGGGCGTCGAGTTCCCACTTCTTGCGGCCACCGTCGATGAGCTTGACGTCGCCGTGCCCGTAGAGCTTGAAGTACCAGTAGGCGTAGGCGGCGAACCAGTTGTTGTTACCGCCGTAGAGCACGACGACGTCGTCGTTGGACACGCCACGCTCGGACAGCAGCGCCTCGAACTGCTCCTTGTTGACGAAGTCCCGGCGTACCGGGTCCTGGAGGTCCGTCTTCCAGTCGAGCTTGATCGCGCCGGCGAGGTGGCCGCCGTCGTACGCGGTGGTGTCCTCGTCGACCTCGACGAAGACGACGCCCGGGGCGCCGAGGTTCTTCTCGGCCCAGTCGGCCGAAACGAGTGCGGTGTCGCGACTCATCAGATCACTCCTTGTGACGATGGAGGTGGTGAGCCAGCGCGTTGATGATCACGGGATCGTTCGGTCGCACCACGCGCGGGACCCAGTTAGGGCGGATCACGGGTTTGTGCGACGGCGCCGCTGCCGAGCGTTCAGACCAGAGGGTACGCAGAGGGAGGCAGCCCCGCCGTCAGATGACGGGGCGACACAGGCAGGTGGCCACGCGGCACAGGTCGACCGCGCGCCGTTTGGTGAGGAACGTCCCCATGACCAGGCAGCCTACCAGCCGTGTTACCACGGCTGGTAGGTCGACCAGCATGCGGGAACCGCCGTCACACGGTGGAGTTGAGCGGCACGTCCTGGGCCGTCGCGGTCACCGCCAGGCCCTCCGGCAGCGGGCGTACCTCCTGCACGGCGAGTTCGAACGGCAGCGCCGGCAACGGCACGTCGATCGAGATCTGCCGGGCGTACGCGTTGACCAGCGCCTGGGCGGCCGGCACGTCGGGCAGCCCCTCGGCGGTCAGGTTCTCGAAACGGACCTGCACCTGTCCCTCGTTGATGGCCAGGTCGCCCGTGCCGTGGACGGTGAACTGCTGCCCCAGCACCTCCAGCGGGGCGCTCACCGCCAACTGCCCGCCCTCCTCGGCGAGCGTCACGCCCGGCCGCTGGATCAGCGCGGCGACGCTGGCGTACGAGATGGTGCCGGTGCCCTCGACCGTGCGGGCCCGTACGTCGCCCTGACCGGACCGAAGGGTCTCGATCGAGGCGGTGACGTCCCGGGCGTTGACGTCCAGTTCGGGCATGCTCACCGAGCGGCCCTGCACCGATCCCTCGACGTCGCGCAGCAGAATCGAGATCGACTCGTACCGCCCGGCGGCGACCTGGGTGAGGAACGGGAAACCGCCGACCGACACCTCCGGCTGCGACGCCTGGAGGTTCTGCCGGCTGACCTCGGTGCTCACCTGTTGCGCGATCGTCCGCTCGGCGAAGCCGACGGCGGCCCGGTCGGCGACGACGAGCAGGCCGGCCAGCACCAGGAGCAGGATCACCGCCACGATGAGCAGCCGCCGGCCCCGGCGGCGCGGCCGGACCTCCCGCGTCGGATAGCTGTCTGCCACGCCCGCCTCCTGTCTTCCGCTGCAAGCCGCCCCGTTGGGACGACCGGCCGATCTTCCGCTGCAAGCCGCCCCGGTGGGGGCGGTCGGCCGCGGTGCCGACGATTCCCGCGCGCCGGGCTGATTCTGTACCCGGATCGCGGCGCCGGCACGCTCGCCGCCGCGCGGATGGCACTATCGCGCGAGTCGGCGCCGTGATCCGTCGCCGTGGTCGGCCGGGGCGGATCAGAGGTAGAGCACCGTCATGGCGTACGCGACCGGGGCGGCCAGCGCGAATCCGCCCAGCGGTCCCTGGAGGTGCCGGGCCAGCCAGAGGGTCGGCGGATCGCCGGCCATCTGCCGTCCCGCCTCGGCGTAGCCGGCCCCGAGATCGGTCAGTACGGCGGCACCGGCGGCGACCAGCCCGATCACCGCCCCGCTCGCCGGGGTGAAAGACACGAGGTAGCTGCCGAGGACCGCGCTCGCCAGGGTGCCGCACATCGCGCCGACGACGACGCCGGCGGCGCCGCGCGGCACCTGGGGGGCCAGCCGTGGCCAGAGGAACACGGCGTCGGTCACCCGGGCCACGAGGAGCGCCACCGCGGCCGCCGTCGCCACGACGAAGATGGCCTGGGTGCCGGCCGGCACCCGGCTGAGGACCAGCAGCGTGCCCAGCGCCACCACCCCGAAGGTGACCAGCAGGGTGGCGCCGACCGACTCGGTCAACCGGGCCCGGTCGGCCCGGCGGACCAGCTGGCCGAGGACGGCCAGGACGGCACCGCCGATCGCCACGAGGAGCAGCGGCGAAAGGCCGGCCTCCTGTCGGGTGACCGCGAGCAGGTCGGCGGCGGCGGCGACGGCGACCGCCACCCCGGCGACCCAGGGCAGCGCCGGCGGCCGGGTCGCCATGGTCCAGGCCAGGACGAAGAGCACCTGTACGCCGAAGACGACGACCGCGAACGGGATCCGGGCGCCCGGGCCGGACGTCTGCGCGCCGAGGATCAGGCCGACCCCGACCAGCACGGCGAAGCCGGCGATCGCGGCCGACAGCCGGCGGCGTACCGGCACGATCTCGATCTCGTCCTCGAACTCGGCGTCGTCGTCGGGCTCGTGGCCGGGGTCCCCCTCCCGCGCCGCGGGTCCCGGATCGGCCGGATGGCCGCGCCGACCCGGTCCGTGCGGCGGACCGGCCGCGCCGGGGGGTGGGTCGTCGGACCAGGCGTCGCGGCCGGCCGGGGGGGGCGTGGAGGGAAACACCCTCCGATCCTTGCAGACGCTGGAAATGACGCGCGGATCACGCGGACACCCCCGGACAACGCCTCATCCGTTATGGCCGAACACACAGATGATCGGACCGGCACCCGCCGTTTTCGGGCCATGGATCGGTTAAGCTCGGCCCTTACCCGCCCCGTCAGCGACGCCGGGACCGGCAACTCCGCGGCAACGACAGCTGACCGCCCAGGACGCGGCGCGACCAGCTCGACAGCCGCCGGTCACCGCGCGGCCAGCGGGCCGCGAGGACGGAGGTGAAGTGTGGAGATCCTGCTGCTGGTGACCGCACGGGCCGGCGAACCATCCGCCGTACTGCCCGCGCTCGACCTGCTTCCGCACGCGGTACGCACCGCACCACGAGACGTACGCACACTGGTGTCCGCCCCCAGCCCGGACGCCGTCATGGTCGACGCCCGGTCCGAGCTGAGCGAGGCGCGGGCCACCTGCCGGATGCTGCACGCCACCGGTCTCGGGGTGCCGCTGATCGCGGTCGTCACCGAGGCCGGGCTCATCGCGCTCACCGCCGACTGGGGTGTCGACGACGTCATCCTGGCCAGTGCCGGGCCGGCCGAGGTCGAGGCCCGGCTGCGGCTCGCGGTCGGACGGCTCAGCAACGCGACCGCCGGCGCCGGTGGATCGATCCGCGCCGGTGAACTCAACATCGACCCCGACACCTACGCGGCCAAGCTCAAGGGCCGGCCGCTCGACCTCACCTACAAGGAGTTCGAGCTGCTGAAGTTCCTCGCCCAGCACCCCGGCCGGGTCTTCACCCGCGACCAGCTGCTGCGCGAGGTCTGGGGCTACGACTACTTCGGCGGCACCCGCACCGTCGACGTGCACGTCCGGCGGCTGCGGGCCAAGCTCGGCTCCGAATACGAGTCGATGATCGGCACGGTCCGCCAGGTCGGCTACAAGTTCGTCGTACCGCCGTCGCGGTCGCTGCCGGATTCGGAGCCCGCGCCGCTGCCGGTCTGACCCGCACCCCCTATACCGGTTCCGTCGCCGTGCGGCGGGATATCCGACGAGCGCCACCCGGTTTTCCGGGTGGCGCTCGGCTTTGTGTGCCCCTCCGGCCGCCGTGTGGCTGATTTGCTTTAAACACGCTTTTAGCGCTCTAAGTCGTACTTACTCTGGTTGCCGGAATCGGTACAGAGGAGGCGGTTGTGGGCCAGGTGAACGACGAGACGCCAGTGAAGCGGCGGGACGCCGTACTCGCCTGGCTGCGCGGGCGAGCGGTCGTACCCGCCGTCCTGGCCGTGGCGGCGATCCTGACCGGCGCCTACTCGCTCGGGCTGGCCGTCGACCCGTACGTCGCACCGGCCTCGACCGCCGCCAGCCCCAGCGCCTCCGCGACCGCCACCCCGGTCACCAGGCCGGCCGCCCAGGAGCGGGCCCGCCGCAACTCCGAGCCGATGGCGCAGCCGATCACCGGGCCCAACCGGCCACCGCTGCCGGAGGACCGGAACGGGCCGTTCGGCAGCCGGATGACGACCGGCATGTCGTACGTCGCCCTCACCTTCGACGACGGGCCCGACCCGAACTACACCCCGCAGGCCCTGGCGCTGCTGCGGCGGTACGAGGTCCGGGCCACCTTCTGTCTGGTCGGCGAGAACGCCCGCCGCTACCCGCACCTGGTACGCGCCATCGTGGCCGACGGGCACACCCTGTGCAACCACTCGTGGAACCACGACTTCGCCCTCGGGGCGCGGGGCCGGACGGTGATCGAGAACGACCTGCGCCGGACCAACGAGGCCATCCTGGCCGCCGTCCCCGGCGAGAAGATCTCCTACTTCCGCCACCCCGGCGGCAACTGGACACCGGGCGCGGTCGCGGTGGCCCGGGAGATGGGCATGACCTCCCTGCACTGGACGGTCGACCCACAGGACTGGACGGTGCCCGGTGCGGGCAGCATCGCGGCGACGGTGAACGCGGGCGCCCACCCCGGTGCGATCGTGCTGCTGCACGACGCGGGCGGCAACCGGCAGGGCACCGTCAACGCGCTGCGGTCGATCCTGCCCAACGTGGGCCGCCGCTTCCTGCTCGAGGCACTGCCGGCCGGGATCGACCAGCCGCCCCGCTTCGGGCTCGAACTGCCGCTGCACCCGGGCCAGATCTGACCCCCACGGTGTACGGCGGCGCACCGTCGCCGGTGTCCGGCGGCAGCGCCGGATACCGTGACGGGGTGAGCACCGAACGCCCCCTCGTCCAGTCCGCCGAGCGGCTCGACCCGGCGGGGATCGCCGAGGTGCTGGCGCTGGCCGCGACCGCCGACCGCGCCGACGGCGCCCAGCCGCTGTCGGAACAGGTCGTGCTACGGATCCGGCACGGGTCGGACACCCCGGCGGCGCACCTGACGATCCGGGACACCGCGGGCGAACTCACCGGATACGCGTACGTCGACGCGTCCGGCGCGGCCGACGGTGCCGCCGCCGAACTGGTCGTACACCCGATGCGACGCCGGCAGGGTCTCGGCCGCGAACTGGTGCTCGCCGTGATCGGCGCGGCGGGGCCGGTGGGCCCGCTGCGGGTGTGGGCGCACGGCGACCATCCGTCGGCCGGCGCGCTGGCGCTGCGGCTGGGTTTCCGCCGCGACCGGGTGCTGTTCTCCCAGCGCCGGTCGCTGGCCGAGCCGATCCCGGAGCCGCGGCTGGCCGACGGCGTGGCGCTGCGCCCGTTCCGGCCCGGCGTGGACGACGAGCCCTGGCTCGCGGTCAACAACCGGGCCTTCGCGAAGCATCCGGAACAGGGCCGCTGGACCCTGGACGACCTGCGGGCCCGGATCGCCGAACCGTGGTTCGACCCGACCGGCTTCCTGCTGGCGACCGACGTCCCGACCGGCCGGATCCTCGGCTTCCACTGGACCAAGGTGCACGACGGTGGCCGGGACGGCCGGAGTGTCGACCCGATCGGCGAGGTGTACGTCCTCGGCGTCGACCCGGCCGCCCACGGCACCGGTCTGGGGACCGCGCTGACCCTGGCCGGGCTACGTCATCTGCGCGAGCGCGGCCTGGGCGAGGCGATGCTGTACGTCGACGAGTCGAACACCGGCGCCATCGCCCTGTACGGCCGGCTCGGTTTCGCCCGCTGGACCGTCGACGTCAACTACGTACGCGACTAAGGCGTGTTTCGTAAGTCGGGCTGTCCCACGAAGTTGCGGCGTGGCGTGATCGATAACTGAAGAGGTCTCCGGTATCTGGTTCTGCGACCAAGCAAGAACTTCATACCGGAGACCTTGTGCCCAGCGTAGCGGTGACGAGGCGGCATGACCTGACCGACAGGCAGTGGGCTGTTCTGGCCCCGCTGCTGCCTGCCGCGCCGGCGACGGGTCGTCCGCCGAAGTGGGAGAAACGACAGCTCATCGACGGGATCCGGTGGCGGATCCGGATCGGTGCCCCGTGGCGTGACGTCCCGGCCGAGTACGGGCCCTGGCCCACCGTCTACGGCCTGTTCCGCCGCTGGCAGCGTGACGGGACCTGGGACCAGATCCTGTCCGCGTTGCAGGCCGCCGGCGACGCGACCGGCCGGATCGCCTGGACGGTGAGCGTGGACTCGATGACCAGCCGCGCTCACCAGCACGCCGCGGGTGCCCGCAAGGACGGCCATCTGCAGAAGGAGCCTCCCGGCGGCGTGCACGACGAGCCGGCCGACCACGCGCTGGGTCGATCGAGGGGTGGGCTGACCACCAAGACTCATCTGGCCTGCGAGCAGGGGCAGAAGGTTCTCTCCCTGATCGTGACCGCCGGGCACCGTGGTGACAGTCCACAGTTCATCCCCGTCCTGCGCCGTATCCGCGTGACACGTCTGGGCGTGGGCCGGCCCCGTACCTGCCCCGACCTGGTTCTGGCCGACAAGGCATACACCAGCCGCGGCAACCGCCGATACCTGCGCTCGCGCGGGATCAGGGCCTGCATCCCGAGCAAGAAGGACCAGGACGCCCACCGTAAGGCCAAGGGTTCCCGCGGTGGCCGCCCACCCGCGTTCGACCGGCAGCTCTACCGGCTACGCCACGCCGTCGAGAACGGAATCAACCGGCTCAAACGCCACCGCGGCGTCGCCACCCGCTACGACAAGCTTGCCGTCCGCTTCCAAGCCGTCCTGACCATCACCATCATCACCGAATGGCTCTGACCGACTTATGAAACACGCCTTAGGACAGGACGAACCGGACCTCGCCGTCCGGCATGACCTCCAGCTTCGGCATGATGATCCGGCCGGCGTCGCGGTCGGCCGCCGCGGCCAGCACCGCCGGGATGTCCGCGCACGCGGCCACCTCGCGCAGGGTCACCAGCGTCGGCGGCAGCATCGCGAACCCACCCGCCTCGGCCCGGGCGACCGCCTCGGCCGGCTTGATCCACATTGTGTGGTCGGCCTCCCCGGACACGTCCCGCGTCCGCTGCCCCCGCGGCAGCAGGGCCACGAAGAAGTACGTGTCGAAGCGGCGGGGTTCGAACTCCGGCGTGATCCAGCGGCTCCACGGGACCAGCAGGTCCGAGCGCAGCGTCAGCCGGCGCTCGCGGAGCAGGTCGGCGAACCCGAGTTCGCGGGCCACCAGGGCCCGGCGGGCCGCCTCCCAGTCGTCACCGCTGACGTCGCCGACGACGGTGTCACCGCCGGGGCCGGCGAGCAGCACCCCGGCCTCCTCGAACACCTCGCGTACGGCCGCGCACACCACCGCCTGGGCCGGCCCGTCGGAGAGCCCCAGCCGGCGCCCCCACTCCCCCGTGTCCGGCCCGGCCCAGTCGAGCTGCCCCTCGGAGTCGGTCGGGTCGACGCCCCCGCCCGGAAAGGCGTGCATGCCGCCGAACGCCATCGCGGCGAGGCGCCGGATGACGTACGCCTCGAAGTCGCCGGCGTCGGCCGGCCGCAGCAGCACGACGGTGGCCGCGACCCGGGGCGGCACCGGCCGCTCCTCGGCGCGGTAGAACCGGGTGGCGCGGGCGAGCAGGTCCTCCGGCACCGGAAAGTGGAGGTCGGGTGCCGGCACCGGGAGCTGGGGGGCGAGTGCCTCCGGCACCGGGAGCTGGGGGTCGGTCGATGTCACCCGGCCAGCCTATGCCGGCGGCCGGGAGCCGGCCCGCCACCGGGCCGTCGCCGGGCCGGGACGGGACGATCTCGCTCTCGGCGGCCGGGCCGGCCTCGACTAGCGTGCGGGCATGACTCGTTGGGGCATCCTCGCCACCGGCCACATCGCCGGCAGGTTCGTCGAAGACCTTGGTTTGCTGCCGGACGCCGAGGTGGTGGCGGTCGGCTCCCGGTCGTTGCCGAGCGCCCAGGCGTTCGCCGACCGGTACGGCATCCCGCGCGCGTACGGGACCTGGAAGGAGTTGGCCGCCGACGGCGACGTCGACGTGGTGTACGTCGCCACCCCGCACTCCGCGCACCACCTGGCCACCATGATCTGCCTCGACGCCGGCCGGGCGGTGCTGTGCGAGAAGCCGTTCACGCTCGATCTGGCCACCACGACCGAACTGATCGAGGCGGCGCGGGCCCGCGACCTGTTCCTGATGGAAGCGATGTGGATGCGCTGCAACCCGACGATCCTGCGGGTGCTGGAGCTGATCGCCGATGGGGCGATCGGCGAGGTGACCACCGTACGCGCCGATTTCGGGCTGGCCGGGCCGTTCCCGCCCGAGCACCGGCTGCGGGCCCGGGAACTCGGCGGTGGTGCCCTGCTCGACCTCGGCGTCTATCCGGTGAGCCTGGCCTATCTGCTGCTCGGCCGTCCCGACCAGGTACGCGCCTGGGCGAAGATCGGGCCGGAGGGCGTCGACGAGAACACCGGGATCGTGCTGGGCTACGAGTCGGGGGCGGTGGCGACGCTGACCTGCGGGCTGGTGGGCGGCACGCCGACCACCGCCTCGGTGACCGGCACCCTGGGGCGGATCGAACTGCCCTCGCCGTTCTTCCGGCCGGGCGGGTTCACGCTGCTGCGGGCGGGTGCGGAGGCGGAGGCCGTGGTGACCGAGCAGACCGGTGGCGGCTACCAGTACGAGGCGGCCGAGGTGCAGCGGTGCCTGCGGGCGGGGCTGCGGGAGAGTCCACTGGTGCCGCACGCCGCGACCCTGGACGTGATGTCGCTGCTCGACACGGTCCGCGCGCAGATCGGCGTCTCGTACACCTGACCCCACTCCCCGCGATCTTGCACTTGTCTCCCCCTTTTTGTCGCCTTTGTCGGGCGACGAGTGCAAGATCGCGGGGACGGGCACGGCTAGAAGAGCGGGCGGACGATCAGGTAGAACAGGGCGGCGATGGAGCCGGCGGCGGGGAAGGTGAGGATCCAGGCGCCGACGATGTTGCCGGCCACCCCCCACCGGACCGCCGACAGCCGCTTGGTCGCCCCGACGCCCATGATCGCCGACGTGATCGTGTGCGTGGTGGAGATCGGCGCGCCGAGAACCAGGGCGTTGAAGTAGAGCACGCCGCTGGCGACGGTCTCGGCGGCGAAACCCTCCGGCGGGCGCAGGTCGATGATCTTGCGACCGAGGGTACGGATGATCCGCCAGCCACCCGCGTAGGTGCCCAGCGCCAGCACGGTCGCCGAGGTCCAGAACGCCCACTCCGGAATGGTTTCCGCGTCGCTCTGGTAACCGCCGACGTACAGGGCGAGCACGATGATGCCGATCGTCTTGGCGGCGTCCTGCATGCCGTGGCCGACCGACATCGCCGCGGCCGAGGCCGTCTGCGCCCACCGGAAACCACGGTTCAGCTTGCCCGGGTGCCCGTTGCGGAAGGTCCACAGGACCAGCAGCATCACCAGGTAGCCGAGCACGAAGCCGACCACCGGCGACAGGATCATCGGCACCACGACGTCGGACAGGATGCCGCTCCACAGGACCTCGCCGGCGGCGACCAGGGTCGCGCCGACGACGCCGCCGATGAGCGCGTGCGACGACGACGAGGGCAGGCCGAAGTACCAGGTGATTAGGTTCCAGGTGATCGCGCCGACCACCCCGGCGAAGACGATGGCGAGGCTCGCCTTGCCGGTGGGCAGGTTGACCAGCCCGCTACCGACGGTCTTGGCCACCTCGGCGCCGAAGTGGGCGCCGATGAAGTTGCCGATGGCGGCCATGCCCAGCGCGACGCCGGGGGTCAGCGCCCGGGTCGAGATGCTGGTGGCGATGGCGTTGGCCGCGTCGTGGAAGCCGTTGGTGTAGTCGAAGACCAGGGCGACCAGGATGACGGCCAGAACTGCGATGAGCTCGGGGGACAAGGCCTAGGACTCCTTGACCGCGATGGTCTCGACTGTGTTCGCCACGTGCTCGAAGGCGTCGCAGGCGGCTTCCAGCTCGTCGGCGACCTCCTTCATCTTCAGCACGGTCAGCGCGTCGTACTCGCCGGAGAAGAGCCGGACGAGCAGCATCCGGTAGGCGCGGTCGCCCTCGTTCTCCAGCCGGTTGCACTCGATCCAGTAGTCCTCGAGGTCCTTCATCGACCGCAGCCGGGGCATCGCCTCGGCGGTCAGCTTGGCCTGCTGGTCCAGCACGTCGACCAGCTCGTGCATCTCCCGGGGCAGCGACGGCAACTTGGTCAGCCCGTAGAGGTAGAGCAGGTTGCCGACCGCCTCAAGGTGGTCCATGACGTCGTCGAGCTGCGAGCCGAGCTGGTAGATGTCCTCGCGGTCGAACGGCGTGATGAACGCGGAGTTGATCTTCTTGTAGAGCTGGTGGGTGATCTGGTCGCTGTCGTGCTCGACCTCGGTCAGCCGCTCGCTGACCGACTGGACGTCGACGTCCGGCAGGGCCAGCTCGTTGAGCAGTTCGGTGCCCCGTACCAGGTTCTCCGCCGCCCTGGTGAAGAGCTCGTAGAAGGCGCCCTCGGTGGGGCGGAAGGAAAACTTCACAGCGCGGACCTCGTTGCTCCTGATCGACGGGGATGCCGGCCTCGGGGACGGTTCCCCGGGATCCTCGGGGAATGCTAGGGAACCCCGAATCGCGCCCGCTGAGCGCCCACCCCTGGTCATGCGCCATTAGCGCCCAGTTCACCCTCCGTTTACCTTCGTCAGAGTGACGGAATGACCTGTTCCTCCAGCCGGCGCCGCTCCCGCTCGACGTCGAAGGTCGCCGCCGGGTAGGACAGCCCGAGGTCGGCGAAGGTCTCGCGGAGCAGGTTCGCCACCGCCCAGTCGCGGTACCACTTACGGTCGGCCGGTACGACGTACCACGGCGCCCGGTCGGTGCTGCAATACGCCAGCGCCTCGGCGTACGCGGCCTGGTAGTCGGCCCACCGGCGACGGGCCTCGACGTCACTCGGGTGGTACTTCCAGTGCTTGTGCGGATCGGTCAGCCGCTCCATCAGGCGTTCCCGCTGCTCTTCGGGTGAGATATGCAACATCACCTTCACGAGCGTGAAGCCGCTGTCGACGAGTTCCGCCTCGAACTCGTTGATCTGGTCGTAGCGGGCCCGCCAGACGCTCTCCGGCACCAGTTCGTCGACCCGTGCGATGAGCACGTCCTCGTAGTGTGACCGATTGAACACCCCGAGGTAGCCCGGGGCCGGCAGCGCGCGCCGGATCCGCCAGAGGAAGTCGTGCGACAACTCCTCCGCGGTCGGCGCCCCGAACGACCGGATGTGCAGGCCGAGCGGGTTCATCGCGCCCGCCACCCGCTTGATCGTGCCGTCCTTGCCACCACAGTCCATCGCCTGCAACACCAGCAGGACGCGGCGGTCGAAATCCGGCCCGGTCTTCGCCAGCGCCGCCAGCTTCTCCTGCTCCTCGGCGAGTTCCCGGCCGATCTGCGCGACCTGGGCCCGCCCCCATGCCTTGGGCACCGGCCCGACCACGTCACCGGTCGGCAGTCCGGGTGTGGACCTCGGCCGGATCGCATTGAGATCCACCGGTCCGGGTCCGCCGACCCGCAACAGATCCCGCATCTCGCTCACGTCGCCACCTCACTCGCGTCTCGCACCGGGCCACCCACGGGCCCACCAGGCGATCATGCCGAGCGGGAGCCGCCCGGCGACAGCCGGCTCGCCAGTCGACGGGTCCGGAGGATGCCGTACGGCGGCACCGACCGGCGGTGGCGGCCGGCTCAGACCACCAGGGCCAACCACTTGCGGTAGGCGGTCGCGAACGGCTCGGTGCCGTCGCCCAGCGCGAGGAACAGCCACGCCGCCGCGGCCCGGGCCTCGGTGATCAGGTCCTCCGGGTAGCCGAACCGGGCACCGTGATCGGCGAACTCGTCTTCGTCGCGCAGCTCCACCGCACCCGTCGCGCGCCGGCGCACCACGTCGAGATCGAGGTCGATGATGTGGACGGTGTCGCCCTCCCAGCGGGCCGGCGTGGCGATGTCACAGTAGACCTCGCTGGTGCGCGGCTCCGGGTTGAACATCCCGGTCCACCAGGCGGCGTGCGGGACCAAGAGGACGAACGGGATCTGCTCGACCGACGGCCGGCCATGGTAGACGGACGGGGTGCCGGCGGTGACGCCGAGCCAGGTGCCGAGGTCGTCCTCGGCGAGGCGCCGGGCGGGGTAGTCACGATGGGCGGAACCGTCGTATTTGCGATAAACGACCCGCACAACATCGCTCGGCATGACCGCACCCTAACTGATAGGTCACAACGGATGCCGGCCCGTGAACACTTCTCACATTGTCAGGAAATGAACAACCGGTACGCCGGGCACGGCGGGGCGTGACCCGGATCGGCGTGGCCGTGTCGGCCGCTACCGGTACGGTCGCACGGTGACCGCCGCGCCCACCTCCGCAGCCAGAACCGCCGCCACCGGCACTCCCGGCACCCGACGTCGACGCGGAAGGGTGAGCACCGACGATTTACTCACGGCCGCCGTCGGTGCGGTGCCCGGCGGCGCGGCCCGCCCCGGCCAGCAGCAGATGGCGGCGGCGATCGACGACGCGATCGGGTCCCGCGAGCACCTGCTCGTGCAGGCCGGCACCGGCACCGGGAAGTCGCTGGCCTACCTCGCCCCGGCGCTCACCGTGGACGGGCCGGTCGTGGTCTCCACGGCCACCCTCGCCCTCCAGTCCCAACTCGTCGAGCACGACCTGCCCCGGCTCGCCGACGCCGTCGAGCCGGTGCTCGGCCGCCGGCCGACGTACGCCGTGCTGAAGGGCCGCCACCACTACGTGTGCATGGCCAAACTCGACCACTCCACAGAGGACGAGCCGGACACCCTCTTCGACTCGCCGGGGTCCGGCGGCAACAGCACCGGCTGGCTCGGCGAGGCCGGCCGGCTCGGCAAGCAGATCCAACGGGTCCGCGACTGGGCGCTGACCAGCGAGACCGGTGACCGCGACGAGCTGGACCCCGGAGTCGACGACACCGCCTGGCGGCAGGTCTCGATGCCGGCCCGGGAGTGCGTCGGCGCGACCCGCTGCCCGTACGGCGACGAGTGCTTCGCCGAGGCGTCCCGGGTCCGGGCGCGGGAGGCCGACATCGTGGTGACCAACCACAGCCTGCTCGCCGTCGACATGCTCGCCGGCCGGCACATCGTGCCACCGCACAAGCTCCTGATCATCGACGAGGCACACGAACTGGCCGACCGGGTCTCGTCCGCGGCCCAGGCCGAGCTGACCGCCGAGGCGGTCGAGCGGGCCGCCCGGCAGTCCCGCCCGCTGCTGACCCCGGAGATCGCCGAGACGCTGGTCGAGGCGGGCGACGCGCTCGCCGTCGGGCTCGCCGAGGTGCCGGCCGGCCGGCTCACCGCCGGGCTGCCGCCGCCGCTGCGGGAGGCGTGCACCCTGCTCGACTCGGCGACCCGGTCCGCGCTGGACCGGATCGGCGACGTCAAGTCCGACGACCCGGACCCCGTACGCAAGCAGCAGTCGAAGTCGGTGCTCGACGAGCTGTCCAAGACCACCCAGCGCCTGCTGGAGGAGGCCGACCACGACGTGGCCTGGGTGGAGAAGCCCGAGGGTGCCCAGAGCGGCCGGCGGGCGCTGGTCGTCGCACCGCTGTCGGTCGCCGGCACCCTGGCCGTCAACCTCTACGACGAACGCACGGTCGTGGCGACCTCGGCCACCCTCACCCTCGGCGGCCGGTTCGACACCATCGCCCGGGCGCTCGGGCTGGCTCCGGGCGCCGCCGTCGACCAGCCCGACGGTGCCGGGCCGGGTAACGGCAAACCCGCCCTGGCCAGGGCCGGTGACGGCCGGCCGGGCGACGCCGAGAAGGACACGGACTCCCCGCCGTGGCGGTCGCTCGACGTCGACTCCCCCTTCGACTACCCCCGCCAGGGCATCCTCTACGTCGCCGCGCACCTGCCCCGGCCGGCCGCCTCCGGCCTGCCCGAGGCGGCCGGCGAGGAACTGCTCCGGCTGGTCGGCGCGCTCGGTGGCCGTACCCTCGGGCTCTTCTCGTCGCGGCGGGCCGCCACCCAGGCGGCGGAGTTGCTGCGGGCCCGCACCGACCTGCCGGTGCTGCTCCAGGGCGAGGAGGCGCTGCCGCTGCTGGTCCGCCGGTTCCGCGAGGACCGGGCGAGCTGCCTGTTCGGCGTGATGTCGCTGTGGCAGGGCGTGGACGTGCCGGGCGACGCCTGCCAGCTCGTGGTGATCGACCGGCTGCCCTTCCCGCGCCCGGACGAGCCGCTGGCGGCGGCCCGGGCGGCGGCGGTCGACGCGACCGGCGGCTCCGGCTTCGCCTCGGTGAGCGTGCCGATCGCCGCGATCCGGCTCGCGCAGGGCGTCGGCCGGCTGATCAGGTCGACGGGCGACAAGGGCGTCGTGGCCGTGCTGGACTCCAGGCTGGAGACCGCCCGGGGCTACGGGGCGTTCCTGCGTCGCTCGCTGCCACCGTTCTGGTACACGACCCGTCCCGACATCGCGCAGGGGGCGTTGGAACGCCTCTCCCGCACCTGACCGGGCCGGTGCCGGTCGGCGGATCAGGGTGTCTTCGACGCCACCACGACCGCGTCGGGCGGCACCTCCGGCGTACGCCGGCCGGCCAGCCGGCGTACGGCGGTGTTGAGCACCGCGATCAGCGGCACGGCCACCAGCATGCCGACGATGCCGGCGAGCACACTTCCCGCCGCGATGGCGATGATCACCGCGAGTGGGTGGATGGCCACCGCCCGTCCCATGATCAGCGGCTGGAGGATGTGCCCCTCGACCTGCTGCACGCCGATCACGGCGCCGAGGATGATCAGCGCGGTGACCCAGCCACTGTCGACCAGTGCCACCAGCACGGCGACCGCGCCGGACAGGGTGGCGCCGACGATCGGGATGAACGCGCCGAGGAAGACCAGCGCGGCCAGCGGAAGGGCGAACGGCACGTCGAAGATGACCAGGAAGATGCCGATGCCGACGGCGTCGATGAAGGCCACCAGCACGGTCGCCCGGACGTAGGACACGAGCGTCGACCAGGACGCCTGCCCCGCGTCGTCGACCCGCCACCGGGCGGCGACCGGCAGTAGCCGGACCAGGAACCGCCAGATCCGGCGGCCGTCGCGCAGGAAGAAGAAGGTCGCGAAGAGCACCAGCACCGCGCCGGTGAGCACCTCGAAGAGGGTGGTCGCGGTGGACAGGGCGCCGCTGGTGAGGGCCTGGGTGTTCTCGTCGATCCAGCGCTGCCCCTGCTCGATGTAGCGGCTGAACTGGTTGTCCGACATGTGCAACGGGCCGGTCTTCAGCCAGTCCTGGATCTGCTGCACGCCCTTGGTCGCGTTACGGCTCAACTCCGGCACACCGGCCACGAACTCGTTGACCACCATGGTCAGTGTGCCGACCACCGCGGCCAGCCCGGTGACCAGCACCAGGCCGGTGGCCAGCGAGCGGGGAAACCGGGCCCGCAGCAGCCAGCCGACGGCCGGGGCGAGCAGCGCCGACAGCAGCAGCGCGATGAGCAGCGGGATGATGACGATCCGTACGGTGCCGATCACCTTCAGCATCGCCCAGCCGATCGCGCCGATGACGATCAGCCGCCACGACCAGGCGGCGGCGATCCGCAGGCCGTGCGGTACGTCGGCGTCGTCACGGCTCGATGTGGACTGGTGGACCTCCGGTGGCGGCGGCTCGAATCCCCCGTTCGGCGGCGGCTCGACCGGAGCCGGCGCCGGCTCGGGTTCGGGCCGGGAGCGGCTCCTCGCGCGCACCGATGCCTCGCCCTTTTCGTAGGCCCGACGGATCTTCGCCCGTACCTGCTCGAAGCGGTTCAAGAGCACCTCCTCACGCTCGGCCACCCCACGTTAGCGGGTGTTCGCACTGAGCAGCGCTCACCGGGGTCCCGAGTCCGGCGTATGTTGCCCCCGGCCGGGGTGTCTCAACCGCCGCCGGGTCCGGTTGCGAGGCGGGGTACGGTTCCGTCGTGAGCGCCGAATCCAACTACGACCCCGGCCTGCCGATCCGCCTCCTGCACGACCGCGTGTTGGTGCAACTCGAGGGCAGTGACGGCGAGCGACGGTCCACCGCCGGCATCGTCATCCCGGCGACCGCCTCCATGGGCAAGCGACTGTCCTGGGCCAAGGCGGTCGGCGTCGGCCCGCACGTGCGGTCCATCGTCACCGGCGACCGGGTGCTCTTCGACCCCGAGGACCGCGCCGAGGTCGAACTGCACGGCCGGGCCTACATCCTGCTGCGCGAGCGCGACCTGCACGCGGTCGCGGCCGAACGGGTCGACACCGACTCCACCGGCCTCTACCTCTGAGCGGGGACGGTCAGCGCCAGCCCGGCGGCGGGTAGCCGCCCGGCGGGCCGTAGCCGCCGGGCGGGCCGAACCCGCCGGGCGGGCCGTACGCACCCGGTGGGCCGTACGCGCCGGGGTGGACCGGGACGGGCGGCGGGGGTGGCGGCGTGAGCACCACCGGGATCGGCACGACCGGCTGGTCGGGGGCGTCGACCACGCGTCGCACCCCGTCCGGGAACGCGATGTGATAGCGCTCGCCGTCCCAGCGCGCGTCGGGCGCCTGCGGGTCGCGTCCGGTGAAGACCTGCCGGTAGCGGACGATCGCCGCCAGCAGTTCGGCCTCCTCCCGTACGGCGCCGGCCCGGTCGGCGGGCTTGGCGTCGAGGCCGCGCAGCATGCCGTCGCGCAGGAGGGCCAACTGGGTCGCGGAGAACTGGTAGCCGCGCATCGCCTTGAGTCCGGCCTCGCCGGCCACCCGCCGGGCCCACCGGCGGGCCGAGTGCCGGCGTCCCAGGCTGCCCAGCGACGCGACCTCGGGCGGTGAGAGCCAGCCGGCCCGTACGTAGTGCGGCAGGGTGCGTTCGGTCAGCCGGCCCTCCCAGCCGCGCAGCCACACGGCCAGCCCGACCATGCCGAAGAAGATCGGCACCATCAGGCCGATGTAGCCGTAGAGCAGGATCAGGTTCTGCCCGGTGGCGACGGCGAGCGACGGCATCAGGTTCCAGGCGCCGTGCAGCATCATCGCCAGCAGCAGGCCGGCGAACGGGGCCAGCACCCGGATCCGCCGGTCGCTGGAGCGGGCGGCGATACCGAGGCCGATGCCGGCCATCGCGGTGAACAGCGGGTGGGCGAACGCGGTGAGCAGCACCCGGACGATGAAGATGGCGAAGAGCATCTGCGCGCCGGTGGCACGGCCGTACTGCTCGGCGCCGCTGGCGTAGCCGTGGCCGCCCAGGTAGAGGATGTTCTCCACCATGGCGAAGCCGATCGCCGACATTCCACAGTAGACGATACCGTCGGTGATGCCGGAAAACTCCCGGCGCCGCACGATCAGCAGCAGGATCGGGCCGAGCGTCTTGGTCAGTTCCTCGATGAACGGGGCGACCAGCACCGCGGTCAGTGAGTCGGGCAGGTCGTTGCGCTCGAACACCCCGGCCGCCCAGGTGTTCACGTTCAACGACGCGTACGTCGACACCGCCGCGCCCCAGGCGAAGCAGAAGACCAGGTATTTCATCGGCTCGGGCTCGTAGCGGTCGAGCCACAGGAAGCACACCACCAGGACCGGTACCGGCAGGATCGCCGCCACCAGACCGATGACCAGCGCCTCGACGCCCAGGTTCTGCCCGAGCGTCAACAGCATCGCGATCGCGCTGCCGGCGATCACCAGGATGGTCGCCGCCATGATCAGACCACGCCGCCAGCCGACCCGCCAGCGGCGCGCCTTGCCGGCCGGGTCCGGCACCGGACCCGACGGCCAGCCCGCCCCAGGCACGCCCGCCGCCGCCGGTACGCCCGGCACGGCGGCCATCCCCGCCTCGACGGCCACCCCGGGCACGCCCGGCACGACGGCCGCCGCCGGGGACGGGCCGACGCCCGGCGGTGCCGACGACGGCGCCGGCGGGGCGACGGGTCCGGGCGGCTCCCGGTCCACCGGTGGCGCGGCGGGCTGCCCGTCCCCCGGAACCGGGCCCGGGGGTACGGGCGACGCGGGTGGTTGCCCGCCGGGCGGAAGTTCGGCCATGCCCGCCAGCGTATCGAGTTGAAGACCACTCGCCGGGTCACCCGTGTTGCGGTTATGCTCCGGTGCAGGTCACGAGTGCCAGCGACCAACGGTCCGCCCCGCTGCGGTGCGGGCCGAAGCCCCAGCTTGCTGGCCGGCAACCCTCGTCGAGGTTCGCGGTGGGGTGCCCTGGGTGAAGACCGGGCCCGTCGCCACCAGGTGCCGGGCAAGCGCGGGCCCCACCCTTCCGCCACACCCGGGGTCCCTGATCGCCGGAGGCTGGCCGATGAACACGACCCTCACCCCCGTGACGACCCTGCCGTGGGCCGCCGAGCCGCTGCCGTGGACCGGCCCGGGACGTCCGGCCACGCGGCCGCTCGACGTGCTCGGCGTGCCCGGTCAGATCAACCTCGACTACGCGGCCACCGCACCCTGCGCGTCGGTCGCCGCCGACGCGGTGACCGAACTGCTGCCGTGGTACGCGAGCGTGCACCGCGGCGCCGGCCAGCTGTCGCGACGCTGCACGCTCGCCTACGAGCGGGCCCGCGAGGAGGTCGCCGATTTCCTCGGCGCCCGCGCCGACGACCATGTGATCTTCACCCGCAACACCACCGACGCGCTCAACCTGCTCGCCCACGCGCTGCCGGCGGCGAGCACCGTCGTCACCTTCGCCAGCGAGCACCACGCCAACCTGCTGCCCTGGCCGTCCGCAGCGGTACGGCTGCCGGTGCCGGCGTCGCCCGGCGCGGCCGTACGGGCGCTCGACGCCGCTCTGCGCGAGCTGCGCCGGGGCACCGATCCGGGCCGGCCGGTGCTGGTGGCGGTGACCGGGGCCGGCAACGTCACCGGGGAACGGTGGCCGGTCGCCGCACTGGCCCGGGTCGCGCACCGGCACGGCGCCCGCATCGCGCTCGACGCGGCCCAGCTCGCCCCGCACGCCCCGGTCGACATCGCCGCGCTCGGCGTCGACTACGTCGCCGTCTCCGGCCACAAGCTCTACGCACCGTTCGGCACCGGTGTGCTGGTCGGGCGGGGCGACTGGCTGGACGCCGCCCCGCCGTACCTGTCCGGCGGCGGGGCCAGTGCCTACGTCGGCCCGGCGACGCACCAGGTGCGCTGGGCGACCGGCCCGGCCCGGCACGAGGCGGGCACCCCGAACCTGCTCGGCGCGGTCGCGCTCGGGGCGGTCTGCGCCGCGCTCGGCGCGGCCGACCGCGCCGCGCTGCACGACGACGAACAGGCGCTGCTGGCCCGGCTGCGGGCCGGCCTCGCCGCGCTCCCCGGCGTCGAGGAGCTGCGGCTCTTCGACGCGGCCGAGCCCCGGGTCGGGATCGTGTCGTTCGTGGTCGCCGGCCGGGAGTCGGCGACGGTCGCGGCGGAGCTGGCGACGGCACACGGGATCGGCGTACGGGACGGCCTGTTCTGCGCGCACCCGCTGACCCGGCGGCTGATCGCGGAGGCCGCCGCCCGGCGCGGCTGGCGGAACCCGCCGGCGACGGCGCTGCGGGCGAGCATCGGGCTGGGCAGCACGGTCGAGCACGTCGACCGCCTCCTGACCGCGCTCGCCGGGCGGTAGGGGTCAACCGGTGGTGTGGCCGACGGCCCGCCGGACCATCCGGTTGGCCTCGGCCATGTCCACCCCGGTCGCGGCGATCAGGTCGCTGGCGATCGACCGGACCTGGGCCACGACAGTGCTGCCGGACAGGCCGACCCCCGCCGAGTACGCCCCGGCGGCGCCGCTCACCGCGCGCAGCGCGCGGTCCCGGGCCTCCTGCGGCTCCACCCCGGCCCCCAACTCGTTGTAGAGCAGCCGGGCCGCCTCGCCGAGGTCGCACACCGCGTCGGGCAGGGGTGGTGGGACCGGCTCGCCGTCCTGGATCTGGGTCACCGCCCGGCGGACCAGTGCCCGGCTGTCCCGCAGCGCGCGGCTGATGTACTTGGAGCTGTCCACGTACCTGGTGAGCACGCCCCGCTTGTGCCAGCGCAGCGGCGCCAGGGCGGCCGTCTCCCGGCCGGCCTCGATGGCGCTCTCCAGCGTCCGTACCTCGCCCTCCGCCTTGCGCAGCCGCTCCAGCGCGGCGTCGGCGAGGGCCGCGTCCCGGCGGGCCAGGGCGCCGCCGGTGTCGCTGAGCGCGTCGGCCATGGTTTCCAGCGCCGGGTCGACCGCCCGGTCGACCACCCGCAGCGGGTTGAGCGGGATCAACAGCGTCATGACGATCAGGGCGACCACGCCACCGATGAGCGCGTCGGAGAACCGGGTGAAGTAGATCCCGCCCTCCGGCGGACTCAGGGTGGCGACCAGCACGGCCGAAGCCGCGGCCTGGTTGAACAGCGACGGGCCGCCGCCGACGTAGATCGACGCGATGATCGCCAGCGTCACCACCACGGCGATCTGCCACGCCCCGGTGCCGATCACCAGGATGATGGCGTCGCCGACCGCGATGCCCAGCGCCACTCCGATGATCAGCTCGATGGTCCGCCGGAGGCGCTGCCCGACGGACGAGGCCAGGGTCACCACCGCCGCGATCGGCGCGAAGAACGGCGCCGGGTTGCCGACGATCCCGGCGGCCACGAACCAGGCGAGGCCGCCGGCGACACCGGCCTGGATCGCCAGCCCGGCGTTGGCGCGTACCTTGATGGTCCGTTCCCGGAAGGTGGTGTCGAACCGCCTGCGCCGTTCGCGCCACCGCTGCGCCATGCCGGTGGCCGGCGAACTCTCGGTGCTGTCCCGGTCCGCGGCCATGCGCCGGCATACCCGGCAGATTCCGGTTCATGGCTGGACCGGCCGCCCATCCAGCCATGACCGCGCCGGCCCGGCTGCGGCAGACTGGTCCGGTGACCGAACTGAGCGCCCGCTGGTCGGCCGCTGCCACGGCGGCCGGCGCGACCGGTACGGCCGCGATCGCCGCCGCCGGCCGCGACCTGCTCGACCGGTGGGGTGAGCCGCAGCGGCACTACCACACCGTCGACCATCTCGCCGCCGTGCTCGGGGTGGTCGACGGGCAGGCCGACCACGCCGACCGGCCCGACCTCGTACGCCTCGCCGTCTGGTTCCACGACGCCGTCTACGACCCGCGCGCGGCCGGCGACGCCAACGAGCGGGCCAGCGCGGCGCTCGCCACGGCGACCCTGACCGGGCTCGGCGTGCCACCGGACGCGGTCGCCGAGGTGGCCCGGCTGGTCCTGCTCACGGCCGGGCACGGCGCCACCCCGCACGACCGGGACGGGGCCCTGCTCTGCGACGCCGACCTGGCCGTACTCGCCGGGCCGGCCGCCGACTACGACCGCTACGCCGCCGCCGTCCGCCGCGAGTACGCCCACGTGCCCGACGAACTCTTCCGGGCCGGCCGGGGCGCCGTTCTGCGGCACCTGCTGGACCTGCCGGCCCTCTACCGGCTGCCGGTCCTCGCGCGGGACTGGGAGGCGCCGGCCCGGACCAACCTCGGCCGCGAACTCGCCGCCCTGGCCGCGACGGGCTGAGCGACGGCCGACCGAGCGGCAGCGGCCGGATCGGCTACGGGCGGCGGCCCCCGGCCAGGTGCTTGGGCAGCCGGAGCCCCGAACGGCGCAGCACGATGACGATCTCCCGGCTCGACACCACCCGGGCGCCGTGCCCCACCACCGTGGCGAACCGTTCCTCCGGCACGTCGTAGTGATCGCGGTCGAACGCCCGCCGGGGCAGGCCGATGCCCGCCGCGAAGGCGTGCAGTTCGGCGTACGACACGTCGCTGACCAGATGCGACCACAGCCGCCCGTCGGCGGGCCAGGCAGGTGGGTCCACGTAGACCATGGTCACCAAGGTAACCGGCCGATACCCTGGCCAGTCATGACCGACCTGCTGAGTGACCTGCGCGCCGTGCTCCCCGACCGGGCGGTGGTGACCGACCCCGATCTGCTCGTGAGCTACCAGCGCGACGAGGCGGACCTGTGCGCGTACGGCCTCCCGGCGGTCGTCGTACGGCCCCGCACCACCGCCGAGGTCGCCGCCGTCGTACGGGTCGCCGCCACGCACGGGGTGCCGGTCGTACCGCAGGGCGCGCGGACCGGGCTGGCCGGCGCCGCGAACGCCGTCGACGGCTGCGTGGTGCTCAGCACCACCGCGATGACCGAGATCCGGGAGATCGACCCGGTGGCCCGGATCGCCGTGGTGCAGCCCGGGGTGGTCAACTCGGCGCTGGCCGGGGCGGTCGCCGAGCAGGGGCTGCGCTACCCGCCGGACCCGGGGTCGTGGGAGTCGTCGACGATCGGCGGCAACGTCGCCACCAACGCGGGCGGCATGTGCTGCGTCAAGTACGGCGTGACCAGCGAGTACGTCATCGGTCTGGAGGTGGTGCTCGCCTCCGGCGAGGTGCTGCGCACCGGTCGGCGCACCGCGAAGGGGGTCGCCGGATACGACCTGACCAAGCTCTTCGTCGGCTCCGAGGGCACCCTCGGGGTGATCACCGAGATCACCGTGGCGCTGCGCCCGGCCGCCGAGCAGTCGCTGACCCTGGTGGGCGTGTTCCCGTCGACGGCCGCCGCCGGCGCGGCCGTGGCGGCCATCGCGTCCGAAGGGCTCACCCCGAGCCTGCTGGAACTGCTCGACCAGACCCACCTCGGCGCCATCGAGGCGTACCGGTCGATGGGGTTGCCGACCGAGGCGAAGGCCCTGCTCCTCGCGGCGGCCGACACCGGCGAGCGGGCCGGCGCCGACCTGGCCCGGATCGCGGCCGTGTGCGAGGCGGCCGGGGCGAGCGAGGTCTACCAGGCGACCGACGCGACCGAGGCGGCGGCGCTGTTGCAGGCCCGGCGGCTGGCGCACGCGGCGATGGAGAAGTTCGCCGCCGACACCTATCCAGGCGGCCGGGGCGGCCTGATCATCGACGACGTGGCGGTGCCCCGCGGCTCGCTGGCGTCACTGCTCGACGGGGTGGAGAAGGTCGCCGCCGAGTACCAGGTGCCGATCGGCGTCGTCGGGCACGCCGGCGACGGCAACATGCACCCGAACATCGTGGTCGACCGGGCCGACCCGGCGAGCCTCGAACGCGGCCGGCTCGCCTTCGACGCGATCATGGAGCTGGGGCTGGGGCTGGGCGGCACCTGCACCGGCGAGCACGGCGTGGGCCTGCTGAAGCGGGAGTGGCTGGCGAAGGAGATCGGGCCGGTGGGCGTACGCGTCCACCAGGCGATCAAGGCGGCGCTGGACCCGGCCGGACTGCTGAATCCGGGCAAGGTCCTCTAGGCGAAACGCGCCTGCACCCGGGCGAGGAAGGTCCGCTGGCCGTCGTTGAGCTGGTCGTCGCGCAGGTCGTCGAGGAGCTTCACCCGCTTCTCGTCGATCGTCGGCAGCACGTCCGAACCGCCCACCGCGGTCACCGCCGGCCCGAAGAGCTCGACGAACTGCTCGACCAGCGCGTCGAGCTCGTCCGCCCCGGTCTCCGGGCCGAGGTCGCCGAACCGGCGGGCGAACTCGACGACCCGCGGCGCGTACTCCTCGGAGGCCATCAGGTCGTAGAACTCGCCGAGTTGCGGCATGGCCTGGTCGCCGACCAGGTGGGCGAGCAGGATGGACTGGTCGCGGTCGGCCGCGGTCAGCTCGGGTGAGATGTCGGTGGCGGCGGCGCCGAACACGGCGAAGAACCGGCCGAGTTCGGGTGGGATGTCCGGGGCGGTGCCCTCCGCCCGGATCCGCGCGATGACCTCCCGCTGCCGGGTCAGCCGCTCGATCTGCGCGGCAAGCTCGCGGTCGAGCTGGTCCAGCAGCTCCGGCGGATCCTGGCCGGTGCCGTCGAGCAGCTGCGGCATGCGCTCGAGCGGGATGCCCAGCGCCGCGAGGCGCTTGATCCGCAGCAGCCGGACGAGGTCGCCGGCCCGGTACCGCCGGTAGCCGTTCGCCGCCCGGGGCGGTTCGGGCAGGACCCCGATCTGGTGGTAGTGGCGCAGCGTGCGTACGGACACGCCGGCCAGCCGGGCCACCTCGCCGCTGTTCACACGCTCTCCCGCACCCCGTCCAGGTTACGCAGCGCCCGGCTGCTCACGGCGGCCACGGCCGCGACCGCCCACACGGCCGCGAGGGCGACCGCGGCGGTGCCGAGTCCGGCGTACTCGACGACCACGGCCGCCAGCACGATGCCGAGCGGGGCCGCGCCGGTCAGGATCGCGTTCTGGGTCCCGAGGATCCGGCCCCGCATCCGGTCCGGGATCCGTTCCAGCATGAGCACGCCGAGCAGTCCGCTGAGCATTCCCATCGATCCGCCGACCACGAAGGCGCCGGCGAACACGAGGCCGGCGGCCGGCAGCGCGCCGATGACCGCGACCCCGACCACGCTCGCGGCGAAACCGGCCACCAGCCACGCCCGGCGCGGTCCCCGGCTGCCGGCGACCGCGTAGGCGGCACCGCCGACCAGGGTGCCGAGTGCGATCGAGCTGAGCACCAGGCCGAGCCGGCCCGGCTGGTCGAGGAGCGTGAAGTGCACCGGCAGCACGAGGCCCTGCAGGGCGGACAGCACGGTCGCCAGCACCAGGTTGAGCAGGGTCACCGCCAGCAGGAACGGACTGCCCCGGAAGAGCAGCCGCCAGCCCTCCCGCAACTGCGCCCAGCCGGTGACCGGCTCGGGTCGCAGCCCCACCCCCACGTCGCCACCACCCGGCTCCGCCGTGGCCGCGCTCCCGACGCCGGCGGCCGCGCTCCCGACGCCGACGGCCGCGCTCCCGGCGCCGACGGCCGCGCTCCCGGCGCCGACGGCCGCGCTCCCGGCGGCGGCTGGGGCCGGGACCGGGGCGGCTTCGAGTTCGCCGACCCGGCGCGGCAGGGTCAGGGTCACCAGCGCCGCCCCGAGGGACGTCGCCGCCGTGATCCACAGCACCGTCGAACCGTCGAAGAGGACCATGAGGCCGCCGGCCGCCGCCGGTCCGACCAGGATCGCCAGGGCACCCAGGCTCTCCCGTACGCCGATCAGCCGCTCCGCGGCGATCCCGCCGTGCCGCACGACCGCCGGCAGCAGCGCCTCCCGCGCGGTCATCCCGGGTACGTCCCCGAACGACCCGAGGATCCCGAACAGGATGAACCAGCCGAGTTCGAGGCCGACCAGCAGGTCGACGACCGGCAGCGCGGCCACCGCACCGGCCGAGATCAGGTCGGTGGCGATCGAGGCCGTACGCCGGTTGATCCGGTCGATCACCACACCGGTCAGCAGGCCGCCGAGCATCGCCGGGATCGCGGTGGCCGCCGCGACAATTCCGGCCCCCAGGACGCTGCCGGTCGTCTGCAACACGATCAGCGGCAGGGCCACGCCCGCGATCGCGTTGCCGAACAGCGACAGGAAGTCGCTGGCCAGGAAGGTGACGGGTATCCGCTTCATGGTCCGAGCAAAAACCATGACGCTACGGCGGGGTCAAGCTCGCTTTTCCGGCCTCGACGCGGCCGAGCCGACGCGCCTCGGCCGGCGGTCAGCCGGTGCGCCTCGGCCGGCGGTCAGCCGGGCAGGAGGCGGGCCTCCGGAGGCGGGGTCAGGTCGATGCCCCGGTCGGCGGCGAAGCCGCGTACGTCGGGTGCCCCCATCCGCGCCGCGTCGGCGGTCGCGTCGTCGGGCATCCGCTGCGACTGCCGCTCCGCCTCGACCCGGGCCAGGTAGTGCTCGACCTCGCGGGCCCGTACGGTCGCGTCCCAGCCCAGCACCTTGCCCATGATCTCGGCGGCCTGCTCGGCCGACTCGCTGCCCCGGTGCGGGGTCTCGAACGAGATCCGGGTGCGCCTGGTCAGCACGTCGTCCAGGTGCAGCGCGCCCTCGGCGTGCGCGGCGTAGGCCACCTCGGCCGCCAGGTATTCGGGTGCCCCGGCCAGCGGTGTCGCCAGCAGCGGATCGGCCTGGATCAGGGCGAGCAGGTGCGTGGTCAGGGTGCCGTAGCGCTCCAGCAGGTGCTCGACGACACCGCCCGGCATCCCGTGCCGGCGGGCGAGGTCGGCGCGGTCGCGCCACATGGCGGCGTAGCCGTCGGCGCCGAGCAGCGGCAGATCGGCGGTGCGTGACGGGCGGGCGCCGCCGAGCCGGCGGGCAGCCCGGTCGACCACGTCCTGCGCCATCACCCGGTAGGTGGTGTATTTGCCGCCGGCGACCAGCAGCAGGCCGAGCATCGGCTCGATGACCGCGTGCTCGCGGGACAGCTTCGACGTCGACTCGGCCTCGCCGGACAGCAGCGGGCGCAGTCCGGCGTAGACGCCCTCGATGTCGGCGGTCGTCAGCGGCCGGTCCAGCACCGTGTTGACCTGGTCGAGCAGATAGTCGATGTCGCTGGCCGACGCCGCCGGATGGGCCCGGTCGAGCTGCCAGTCGGTGTCGGTCGTACCGATGATCCAGTGACCGCCCCAGGGCAGGACGAAGAGCACCGAGGTCGCGGTACGCAGGATCAGACCGGCGTCGCCGGTGATCGCCGAGCGGGGCACGACGAGGTGCACGCCCTTCGAGGCGCGTACCCGGAAGCCGGGCCGCAGGCCCACGTCGCCGAGCATCCGGGACATGTCGTCGGTCCAGACCCCGGTGGCGGCGACGACGGTGCGGGCCCGTACCTCGAACTCGGCGTCGGGCGACCCGGCGGGCGCCTCCATGTCACGGACCCGGACCCCGGTGACCTCACGGGCCTGCCGCACCAGGGCGACCGCCCGCGCGCTGGTCACCACGGCGGCGCCCAGGCTGGCCGCGGTGCGGGCCAGGTTGACCACCAGGCGGGCGTCGTCCATCTGGCCGTCGTAGTAGCGGATCGCGCCACCGATCGCGTCGGCGCGCAGGCTCGGGAAGATCCGGCGGGCGCCCTCGCGGGACAGGTGGCGGTGCAGCGGCATGCCGCGACCGCCGCCGAAAGCCCCGGCGAAGGCGTCGTACGCCGCCACGCCGAGGCCGTAGTAGGCGCGCCGGAAGGCCCGGCCGGGCAGGGCGCGCGGGCCGGCGCCGGACGGCAGCGGCACGAGGATCGGCACCGGCCGGACGAGGTGCGGGGCGAGCCGGGTGGCGAGCAGCCCGCGCTCGGTCAGGGCCTCGTGCACGAGCCCGAACTCCAACTGTTCGAGATAGCGCAGGCCGCCGTGGATCAGCTTGCTGGACCGGCTGGAGGTGCCGGCGGCGTAGTCACGCGCTTCGACCAGCGCCACCTTGAGCCCGCGCGACGCGGCGTCGAGAGCGGCACCGACACCGGTGACACCACCCCCGATGACGAGCACGTCGAACCGCTCGCCGCGCAGGCGGCGCAGGTCGGCCGCCCGGCGGGACGCGGACAGTTGGCCGGCGGCGTATCGGGACACGGCTGGGTCACGCACGTGTCCACGTTAACCGCAGGCAGCGACAACGTACTGTCTGGGCATGCAGCCGGGTCCGCCGCCTTCTGGAGAACCGCCGTCGACCGGATGGGTGCCCGGGTACCCGCCACCGCCCCCGCCGCCCGGCCCGGGGATCGGGGCGGTCGTCGCGGCGGTCGCGGTGGGGTTGTGGGCGGTCGGCATCACCACCGTCGCGCAGGTGAGCGGGTGGCTGGTCGACCAGGTGGCGATCGTCGCCGGCCTGACCGCACCGGTCTGGGTGTGGCCGCTGACCAGCCTGGTCGACGCGGCACTGATCTCCGCGGTGGCGGCGCCGCTGGCGGTCGTACCCCGCTCGGCGGCGGTCCGGGCCGCCGGCCGGGCCTGGCTGTGCGGCGCGATCGTCCTGGCCGTACTCGGCCTGCTGCGGGCCGTACCGCAGGCGCAGAACGAGCTCTACCTGGCCCTGCTGACCGTCGGCGCGGTCCTGCTCGCCGTCGCGATCCGGAGCACGCGGGGCCGGGTACGCCGATCACGGCCGACCGGGGTGGCGGTGCTGCTCGCGGTCGCCGCCGGAGCCGCCGTACTGCTGCCCTGGCTCTGGGTCGGGGCGCTCGGCGGGCTCACCGAGACGCTGCTCGCCGGCACCGCCGCCGCCGCGACCGGCTGGCTGGCCGCCGCGATCCTCGACGCCGGCTTCTGGTCCACGTACGGCGGGCCGACCGGCCGGGGCGTACGGCCGGTCCTGCTGGGCGGGCTGGTGGCCGGCGTGACGCTGCTGCTGGTCGGGGCCGCCGTCGGGCACAGCGGCAGCCAGCTCGCCGCCCTGTTCCTGCTGCCGGCGACCGGGTTCGCCCTCGCCGCGCTGCGTCCCGTCGCGGCGACGCCGGAGCGCGGGACCGCCGGCTACGGACCGGCGGACGACGCCGGCCCCCGTCCGCCGGTCGGCTGGCTGGTCGCCGTCGCCGTCCTCGGACCACTGGCCCTGGTCGACCCCGAGGAGATCTCGCTGGTCCTGATCGACCGGGACGTGCCGTTCTGGACCATGGTGGCCGCCGGCAGCTCGGCCGCTCTCGCGCTCGTCGTCGGGATCGCGTACGCGGTCGCGTTCGGCCGTACCCGCGCCGCGACCCCGCACCGGTGGGTCGGCGTGGTCACCACCACCGCGGTCGTGCTCGCCGGCGCGGCCGTCCACGTCGGCCTCGGCCAACCGGGCCTGCACGGCGAGCGCCTCTTCGTGGTGATGAAGGAGCAGGCCGACCTGACCGGCATCACCGGCGGGGCCGGCCAGGCCGGGCGGGACGCGAAGGTGCGCGAGGTGCACCGGCGGCTCGTCGACACCGCCACCCGGTCGCAGGGTGACCTGCGCCGGGAACTCGACCGGTTCCGCCTGTGGCACCGGCCGTACTACCTGGTCAACGCGATCGAGGTGGACGGCGGGCCGGCGGTGCGGGCCTGGCTTTCGCGCCGTGCCGACGTCGACCGGGTGCTGCTCAGCCAGGAGATCCGGCCGCTGCCGGCGGCGCCGCCACCCGGCCGGGGCACCGAGCCCGCACCGCAGGCCCCGCCGTGGCACCTGACGATGATCGGTGCCGACCGGGTCTGGTCGCAGCTGGACACCGACGGGGCCGGCATCGTCGTCGGCTCGTCCGACTCCGGTGTGGACGGCAGCCACCCGGCGCTGGCCGCGGGCTTCCGGGGCGGCGACGACTCCTGGTACGACCCCTGGAACGACACCCGCACCCCGACCGACCGGGGCGGGCACGGCACCCACACCGCCGGTTCGGCCGTCGGGCGCGACAACATCGGCGTCGCCCCCGGCGCCCAGTGGGTCGGCTGCGTCAACCTCGACCGCAACCTGGGCAACCCGGCCCGCTACCTCGACTGCCTGCAGTTCATGCTGGCGCCGTTCCCGGCCGGCGGCGACCCGTTCACCGACGGCCGGCCGGACCGCGCGCCGCACATCCTCACCAACTCCTGGGGCTGCCCGGCCCTGGAGGGGTGCGACACCGCGGCCCTGGCGGAGGCGACGGCCGCCTTCGCCGCCGCCGGCATCCTCTTCGTCGCCGCCGCCGGCAACACCGGCCCGTTCTGCGGCTCGATCGACGATCCGCCCGCGCCGTACGCCGACGTGCTGACCGTCGGCGCGGTGAACGAGAACCGCAGGGTGACCGAGTTCTCCAGCCGTGGCCCCGCCCCGGACGGTTCGGCGAAACCCGATCTGGTGGCGCCGGGCGCCGACGTGCTGTCGGCGATGCCCGGCGGTGGCTACACCAGCAACTCCGGCACGTCGATGGCCACCCCGCAGGTCGCCGGCGTGGCGGCGCTGATGTGGTCGGCGAACCCGGCCCTGATCGGTGACCTGGCCACCACCCGGCAGATCATGCTGGACACCGCCACCGGGGTCGTGCCCCCGACGGCGAGCCAGCGCGAGGGCGACTGCGGGCAGCTCGCCAACGTCGAGGGTGCCGGTCTGGTCGACGCGTACGCCGCGGTGGAGCGGGCCCGCCAGACACGGTAGGTTCGGCGCTCGTGGATCTCGAGTTCTCCGTCGCCGAACTGACCGATGCCGATCTGCCCCAGGTGGTGGCACTCTGTGGCGAAGCGCTCGATCTGCCGGAGGACTCGGCCGAGGCGAACGAGATCGTCACCCGGCTCCGCGAGACCACCGCCCCCGGCGACGCGACCTGGACGGACGGCCGCCGGCAGCTCGTCGGGTTCGTCGCGGTCGCCGGCGGCGAACCGGTCGGCGTCGTGCTCGGCTCCATCGCCCACCGCGACCCCGCCGTCGGCCACGTCGACCTGATCGCGGTCCACCCCGCCGACCGGCGCCGGGGCATCGGCCGCACCCTGCTGTCACGGGTCGAGGGCGCGCTCGCCGGGCTGGGCGCCGGTGAGGTCCTGCTGGCCGGCAACCCGCCGTACTACGCCTGGCCGGGAATCGACGTTCGGTACACGCCGGCGATCTGCGCGGCGATGGCGCTCGGCTACGAGCAGGACCGGACGGCCTGGAACATGACCGCCGACCTGTCCTACGACGGCTCGCCGGCGCTGCGGGACACCGGGCCGGCCGAGGCCCGCCTCGCCGAGCGCGGGATCCGGGTACGGCGGGCGACCGAGGACGACGTGCCGGCGCTGGTCGCCTTCGCCCGGGCCACCTTCGGCGGGTCGTGGGGCGGCGAACTCGCCCACTCGGTCGACCGCCCGGACGGCGGCTGCCATCTCGCCGTACGCGACAGCGGCGAACTGCTCGGCTTCGCCGCGTACGGGTCGTCGCGGCCGTCCTGGTTCGGCCCGATGGGGACCGCGCCGGACACGCAGGGGCTCGGCATCGGCGGTGTGCTGCTGCGCCGCTGCCTGCGCGACCAGCGGGCGGCCGGGCACGATCGGGTCCAGATCGGCTGGGTCGGCCCGGTGCCGTTCTACGCCGGCAGCGCCGGGGCCTGGATCGAACGGGTCTTCTTCCTCTTCCGCAAGCAGCTCTGACCGTCGCCCTCGGCGCGTCTCCCTAAGCAGCTCTGACCGTCGCCGTCCGGCGCGTCTCCCTACCTGACCAGCGAAATGGGAGGTATCGGGTGTAGCGCCGTTCGTCCCCGGCCACCGGCCGCCGCGCCTTACGGTGACCGGGGAAGGAGGAGGTCATGACCAAGGACGACGACCCGACGGACGATCTCCACGTTCCGGCCTCGGCGCGGATGGCGGACCGGTCCACGGACCTGCCCGTCGACCGGCTCGACTTCGGTGACCTGGCCGAACTGGCGGAGTACGACGATCCGCCAGCGGACGAGCCGCTGGCGCTGGTCGACGCGCCCCGACAGATGGCGCCGGAACCCACGTCACGGCGCCAGAAGCAACGCAACCAGCGGCGCTAGGCGCCGTCAGCGGCCGGGTGCCGCAGACGCCGAAGGGCGGGCCGCTCGCGCGGCCCGCCCTTCGTCACGTGGAGTCCGGACTCAGAAGTCCATCTCCCCGCCGCCCGGCGCGCCCGCCGGGGCCGGGGTCTTCTCCGGCTTGTCCGCCACCACGGCCTCCGTGGTGAGGAACAGCGCCGCGATCGAGGCGGCGTTCTGCAGCGCCGACCGGGTCACCTTGGCCGGGTCGATGATGCCGGCCTTGAGCAGGTCGACGTACTCGCCGCTGGCCGCGTTGAGGCCGTGGCCGGCCTCGATGTTGCGGACCCGCTCGACCACGACGCCGCCCTCGAGGCCGGCGTTGACCGCGATCTGGCGCAGCGGGGCGTCCAGCGCGACCTTGACGATCTGCGCACCGGTCGCCTCGTCACCAACGAGGTCCAGCTTGTCGAAGGCGGTCTTGCCGGCCTGGACCAGCGCGACGCCACCACCAGGGACGATGCCCTCTTCGACGGCGGCCTTCGCGTTGCGGACCGCGTCCTCGATGCGGTGCTTGCGCTCCTTCAGCTCGACCTCGGTGGCCGCGCCGACCTTGATCACCGCAACGCCACCGGCCAGCTTGGCCAGCCGCTCCTGCAGCTTCTCGCGGTCGTAGTCGGAGTCGCTCTTCTCGATCTCGGCGCGGATCTGGTTGACCCGGCCCTGGATCTGGTCGGCGTCACCGGCACCGTCGACGATGGTGGTCTCGTCCTTGGTCACCTGCACCTTGCGGGCGTGGCCCAGCAGGTCGATGGTGACGGCGTCGAGCTTGAGGCCGACCTCTTCGCTGATGACCCGACCACCGGTCAGGATCGCGATGTCGTTCAGCATCGCCTTGCGGCGGTCGCCGAAGCCCGGGGCCTTGACGGCGACGGACTTGAAGGTGCCACGCACCTTGTTGACGATCAGGGTGGCCAGGGCCTCGCCCTCGATGTCCTCGGCGATGATCAGCAGCGGCTTGCCCGACTGCATGATCTTCTCGAGGATCGGGAGCAGGTCCTTAACCGCCGAGATCTTGCCGTCGACGATCAGGATGTACGGGTCGTCGAGGACGGCCTCCATACGCTCCGGGTCGGTCCAGAAGTAGGGCGAGATGTAGCCCTTGTCGAAGCGCATACCCTCGGTGAGCTCGAGCTCGAGCCCGAAGGTGTTGCTCTCCTCGACGGTGATGACGCCTTCCTTGCCGACCTTGTCCATCGCCTCGGCGATGATCTCGCCGACGGTGTTGTCACCGGCGGAGATCGACGCGGTGGAGGCGATCTGCTCCTTGGTCTCGACGTCCTTGGCGAGCTTGGCCAGCTCCTCCGCCACGGCGGCGACCGCGGACTCGATGCCCCGCTTGAGGGCGATCGGGTTCGCGCCGGCCGCGACGTTGCGCAGGCCCTCGCGGACCAGCGCCTGGGCCAGGACGGTCGCCGTCGTCGTGCCGTCGCCGGCCACGTCGTCGGTCTTCTTCGCGACCTCCTTGACCAGCTCGGCGCCGATCTTCTCGTACGGGTCCTCGAGCTCGATCTCCTTGGCGATGCTCACACCATCGTTGGTGATGGTGGGGGCGCCCCACTTCTTCTCGAGCACGACGTTGCGGCCCTTGGGGCCGAGCGTCACCTTTACGGCGTCGGCGAGGGTGTTCATGCCCCGCTCGAGGCCGCGGCGCGCCTCCTCGTCGAACGCAATGATCTTGGCCATACGGCGTTGTCCTCCTGGACACTCACGGCCACCTGGGCCGGTTGGCCCGGGTGTGCCGCCTGACTACGCAGCCTCGGACGTCACTACCTGGCGACAGTGACGTCCGTTGGCCGGGCCGGATAGCCCGCGACGACCGGCCATCGCCACAGCCCCGTCTCCCGGGTCCGCACCGGTGGCCCCACCGCCCCGACCATTGGCACTCACGGTCCGCGAGTGCCAATGACCTGTTTAGCACTCCCCCCTGCCGAGTGCAAGCTCGTTGAGCTTTTCCGGGATCGCCCGCGACGGCCCCGCCACACGTCGCGCGAGGCCGACCAGGCAGCCCGCGACAGATAGACGCGCAACGATCACTCTCGGGAGCGGGCGTCGCGACACCCCGGCGCGACGACAGCCCGTCCCGGATCACGCCGATCAGGGCCCGGAAACCCGACCCGGCCGGCGAACATCGGAGACGTTCCCCCATTCAAGGGGCCGGGGCTCCCTCATTCGAGGGACCGGCACGGAAGCCGAGAACGAACCGGCGGGCCGGAGCTGCCGGAGAGCCGTACACCGATTGAGGCACGTCATGTGCCTGCTCACCGGGAAGCGGTTAGGAAAAGGACGTCCTCGGGGACAACGAAGACGCCGGCCCTCTGCTATGGAGAACCGGCGCCGAACGTTTCTTCCGAGGCCCCTCTCGGTCGCCTTGGTCGATCTCTGCCGTCAGGCGATGAGGTGCACTTTTTCGGCCTGCGGCCCCTTTTGACCCTGGGCGATCTCGAACTCCACCCGCTGCCCGTCGTCAAGTGCCTTGTAGCCGTCCATCTGGATCGCCGAGAAGTGGACGAACACGTCCTGCCCCCCGTCGACCGCGATGAAGCCGTAGCCCTTTTCGCTGTTGAACCACTTCACGGTGCCCTGTGCCACGGTGCACTTCCTCACTTCGATGCTGCCTGGCCTTTCACTCCTCCCGGCCCGGGACGTACGCCCGGAGAGGACCTGGAATCGTGATCCATGTCGGTCCCGTCGAACATGGCGGCCGAAATCGCACGCTACACGAGGTATCTCTGCCGTGCACTACCCCAAAAAGGACACGGTGAATGCGATCTTATGCACGACGGCGTCGCCGGAATGGGTTGCTCGTTTAACCAACGTGGGTCACCCCGAAACCAGCCAACCGATGGCACGTCACCGGCTACGTCGGCACCGGCGGCGCCGGCGGCACCACCTGTTCGTCGTACTCCTGCTCGCCGCCGGGCTCATCGGGGCGGAGGTCGTCCACGAGGTGATCCGGCACGGTGCGGCCGACCCCGCCCCGGCCGCCCTCGTACGCGGCCCGGACCCCGCCGCGGGCACCGAACCCGCGGCCGGCGCGACCGCCGCCCCCGACCCCGGCCCGCCGTCCCCGGACGCGGTGCGGGTGCCCGTCGAAGGGTTCCTGTCCTGGGCCTTCCTCGACCGCCGCTCCGGCCGGATCACCGGGTCCGCCAACCACACCGCGCCAAGCGACACGATGTCGATGGTGAAAGCCTGGCTCGCCGCCGACTACCTGCGGCGGCTACCGCCCGGCGAGACCCCGACGGAGGCCCGGCTGGACGCGCTGACCCGGATGATCCGCGACAGCGACAACGCGGCGGCACAGGACCTCTTCGCGGTCCTCGGGCGCCGCCGGTCGATCGAGCGGCTGGTGGAGACCTGTGGGCTGACCGACTCGGCGCCCTACCACGACGCCTGGAGCAACACGGTCGTCTCGGCGCGGGACACCGTACGGATCGGGCTCTGCCTCGCCGACGGCCGCGCGGCCGGCGACCGGTGGACGCCGTGGCTGCTCGACGAGATGCGGCGGGTGCGCGGGGTGGGTGACTTCGGGATCCGGGCCGCGTTGCCCGCCGACCTCGCCCCGCAGGTCGCGATCAAGAACGGCTGGCTGCTGCGCGACGAGGACGGCCTGTGGCACATCGCCTGCCTCGCGATCGGCCCGGACTGGGTCGTGGCCGCCCTCGCCCGCTATCCCGGCCGGCTGGGTTTCGAGTACGGCACCGGACTGTGCCGCGACGTCGGCGGCCAACTGCTGGTCGGGCGGGTCCGGGCGGCCCCTCCCCCCAACGCGCCCTGACCGGCGGCGAATCGGGTTGCCGCCGGGCCGTACCGGCGCCGACCATGCCACGATGACCGACGTGACCGCCCCACCGACCGCCGTACGCCGGCTCCGCCCGTCCGACACGGCACGGATGCGGGCGATGCGGCTCGAGATGCTGGCCGACACGCCGCTGGCCTTCCTGGAGACGCTGGCCGAGGCGGCGGCGCGGCCGCACGCCGAGTTCGCCGCCCGGGTCGCCCGGGTCTCGGCCGGCGACGACGTCGCCCAGTTCGTCGCCGAGGTGGACGGGCGTTTCGTGGCGCACGCCGGCGGCGTCGTCTCGCCGCACGAGCCGACCCTCACCGTCGTCTACGCGGTCTACGTCACACCCGAACACCGGGGCAGCGGGGTGCTGGGGGCGCTGCTGGACAGCGTCGCGCGGTGGTCGCGGATGGCCGGCCGGCCCGAGTTGATGCTCGAGGTCGTGGTCGGCAACGACCGGGCGGTACGCGCGTACGAGCGGCTGGGCTTCGTCGACACCGGGGTTCGGGTGCCGCACCCGACCATCCCGGTGCTCACCGAACTGCAGATGCGCCGCTCCGCCTAGACGTCCCGCCGCCTAGGCGTCCCGCCCATGATCCCCGTGATCAGGGAGTACGCGCCTCGGCACGCCGACGACACGCGCGTCCTGGTCCCTGATCACGGGGATCATGAGGGTCAGGCGGATCAGAGGTGGCGGCGCGACTGGACGATGCGGAACCGGCCGGCGACGTACGCCCCGTCGGTGAGGGCCGCGTTCGCCGCCGGGTTGGCCCCACTGGCGTGGAAGTCGGAGAACGCCGCGGACTGGTTGACGAAGACCTGACCGGTCAGGTTGCACGACAGGTGCACGCCGGCCTCCACCGCCGCCTCCTCGGCCGCGTCGAGCACCTTCTCGTCGGACGAGTAGACCGCCGCCGTCAGCGCGCCGTTGCGGCCGACCGTCTCGCGGAAGATGTCGAGGCTCTGCGCGGTCGAGTCGGTGGCGATGACGAACGAGATCGGCCCGAACCACTCCCGGCCGTACGTGTCGACGGCGTCGGCCGGCAGCTTCACGATCGTCGGCGTACGGACCACCGCGTCGGGGTGCGCCGGGTGGTCGACCGCCCGCGACTCCAGCACGACGTCACCGCTGACCTCGGCGAGCCGGGCCAGCACCCCGGCGTTGACGATGGCGCCGGTGAACTCGACGGCCCGGGCCGGGTCGGCGGTGAGCTTGCCGACCGCTCCGGCGATCCCGGCGGCGACCTCGTCGAAGGTCTTGTGGCCCTGGTCGGTGCTGATGCCGCCGGCCGGCACCAGGATGTTCTGCGGGGTGGTGCACATCTGTCCGCTGTAGAGGGTCAGCGAGAACCCGAGGTTGCGGCACAGCCCGGCGAAGTCGTCGGTCGAGTCGACCACGACGGTGTTGACGCCGGCCTTCTCGGTGTAGACGGTCGCCTGCCGGGCGTTGGCCTCCAGCCAGTCGCCGTACTCGGTGGAGCCGGTGAAGTCGACGATCCGGACCTCCGGGCGCAGCGCCAGCGTGGACGCGATCCTCTCGCCGGGGGCCTCGACGGCGAGCAGCACCAGGTTGGGGTCGAAGCCGGCCTCGGCGAGCACCTCGCGGGCGATCCGGACGGTGATGGCCAGCGGCAGCACCGCGCCCGGGTGCGGCTTGACGACCACCGGGTTACCGGTGGCCAGCGAGGCGAAGAGCCCGGGGTACGAGTTCCAGGTCGGGAAGGTGTTGCAGCCGATGACCAGCGCCACCCCGCGGGGTACGACGTGGAAGGTCTTGCTCATCCGCAGCGGGTCACCCTTGCCGGCGGGCTTCTCCCACTCCGCGGTGCCCGGGTGCCGGGTCATCTCGGCGTACGCGTAGGCGAGCGCTTCGAGGGCACGGTCGAGGGCGTGCGCGCCGCCGGCCTGGAACGCCATCACGAACGCCTGGCCGCTGGTGAACTGGACCGCGTTGGCGAGTTCGAAGACGTTGGCGTGCAGCCGGGCGAGGATCTCGGCACAGACGCCGACCCGGGTCTGCGCTCCGGCGTCACGCCAGGCCGGCAGCGCGGCCCGCGCGGCGGCGACCAAGGCGTCGACGTCGCCGTGCGGATAGCTGACGCCGAGGTCGACACCGAACGGGCTGGCCTCGGTGGCCACCCAGTCGACGGTGCCGGGCTGGTCGAGCGGGTACCGGTTGCCGAGCAGGGCCCGGAACGCCGCCTCGCCCTGCGCGGCGGCGTTCTCGCCGTACACCCGGGGGCTGGGTGACTCGGGATAGGCCGACCAGTAGCCGCGCTCGGCGATCGCGGTGAGCGCGCGGGCGAGGGTGTCGGCGTGCGCGGTGTACATGGGATGCGGGGTCTCCGTCATGTCAGCCATCATGCCGTAGCCGACCGTGGGTGTCGTAGGGCGTGATTCCGGCGCATCCTCTTGTCATGGGCGGGCGCTGGTCGTCGTTGCGTACGGCCGTCAACTGGGTGAACGGCTCGACGCTTGCCGGGCTGGTGGTGGCCGCGCTGGGCGGGGCCACCCGCGAGCGCGGGCCGGACGGGGTGTTCGTCGCCGGCGGCTACCGGCTGCCGGTGCCGGCGCAGCCGTGCTTCACGGTCGGGTCGGTGGTCGTGACGCGGCGGCCGGCCGGGTGGCTGCTCGATCCGCGCCGGGCCGAACTGTTCGCGCACGAGGTCCGGCACGTCGGGCAGTACGCGCTGCTCGGCCCGTTGTTCCTGCCGGCCTACCTGCTGGCGTGCGGATGGTCGTACACGCTGACCGGTTCGTACGGCTGCCGCAACGTCTTCGAGCGGCGGGCCGGGCTTTCGGCGGGCGGCTACCGGGAGTTGCCGCTGCGGCCGTGGGCGGTCCGGGTCCACACCACGTTCACCCGCCGCCCGCCGCGCTGACCGGCGGGTACGCGTGCACCCGTACCCGCCGGTGGATGGCCGGGTCAGACCGCCTGTTGCCAGTTGTTCCAGGTGTCGACGGCGCGGAACCCGATCGCCTCGTTGATCGAGATCATGTGGTCGTTGGCCGCCGCGTTCCAGGTGTCGATGACGTTCAGGTCGGGTTCCTTCGCCAGGACCTGACGCAGATTGTCGATCTTGACGATGGTGCCGAGCCGGTGGCCCCGGTGGGCCGGCTCGACGATGGTGATCTGCTGGAAGGCGTGCCACTCGTTGCCGTCGGCGAGCGTGATCTCGGTCCAGGCCGCCAGCCGACCGCTCGCCACGTGCCGCAGACCGGAGTGGTACATGCGCCGGCCGCGCAACTCGTGGTTCTGCTCCACCTTGCGGATCCGGTCCGCGTCGACCTTCTCCGGCTCCCATTCCAGGTCGCCCATCGGCGCGTCCTCGACCAGCCGCCCGTCGAGGTAGGCGACGTCGTCGATGAGGTCCTCCGGGGTGGCCCCCACCCAGCGGACGGGCTCGTAGCCGTCGGCGTGCTTCCACGCCTCGGTCAGCATCGCGTCCAGCCGGGGCTGGTCGACCGAGGTCACGTCGAGCCGCCGGCGCACCTCGAGGAGCACCGACTCGGCGCCCATCGCGGCGGCGAACCGGTTGCCGGCCTCGTCGCGCACCGGGCCGCCGGGCAGCGTGGCGACGGCCATGCTCATCAGCCGCTTACGGCCGAGCGCCCGGGCCCGCTCGACGGCCCGGGCGTGCAGGGCCCGGCCCACCCCACGCCGCCGGTAGTCGGGCAGCACCTGCAACTCGACCGTGACGTTGTCGGTGTTGTCGAGCTGCGGCATCGTCATTTCGAGATAGCCGACCGGCTTGCCGTCGACGTGCGCGAGATAGCGCTCGAAGGCGTACCCGGTCCGCGGATGTTTCATCCCGACGTAGAAGTCGCGTTGAACGGGTGTCGGGAAACCCGGGATGTCGGCGGTGACGACCGCCGTCTGGATTTCGAAAGCTCGCTCCACGGCGGCGCTGTCGGCGGGGGTGAAGGCGGTGACGGCGATGTCCATGGGACCGAGAGTGCCGCCTGGTCGGGGTGCCCGCGACCGAATTTCTTCTTTGGTCGGGAGGACGTGCGCACAACGCCTCCGGCGCTGGGTCGTTAGAGCTTCAAAAGTCTACGGCGCTACGCCCTCCCGCACGGAGCATCTTGCGTCTTCGCGAGGCGGTCGTCAAGTCTGTCGGGCCAGGTTTTCTCCACGGACGGCAAAACCCCGGTTACCGGCCGCGCAGACCGGTCACCCCGGCGGGTGACCGGCTTGACAGCGGACGCTCAGCCGAGCAGGCCGGCCTCCCGGGCCGCCCGCAGCGACGGCTTGACCCGGTGCGTCGGGCCGACCAGCCCGGCGACCGCGTCGAGGGTCTTGAGGCCCTCGCCGGTGTTGTAGACGACCGTCTCCGCCGCGGGGTCGAGCCGGCCGCTGTCGACCAGCTTCTTCAGCACGGCCACCGTGGTGCCGCCGGCCGTCTCGGCGAAGACGCCGGTCGTGCGGGCCAGCAGCCGGATCCCGTCGCGGATCTCGTCGTCGTCGGCGTGGTCCATCCAGCCGCCGGTACGCCGTACCGCCTCGATCGCGTACGCCCCGGCGGCCGGGTCGCCGATGTTGAGCGACTTGGCGATGCCGGTCGGCTTGACCGGGCTGATCGTGTCGGTGCCGGCGTGCAGGGCGGTGGCGATCGGGTTGCAGCCGGTCGACTGGGCGCCGAAGACCCGCCAGCCGCCGGCCGGCGCCTCGACGAGCCCGATCTCGACCAGTTCGCTGAACGCCTTGTCGACCTTGGTGAGCAGTTCGCCGCTGGCCATCGGGATGACCACCTGGGCAGGGATGCGCCAGCCGAGCTGCTCGGCCACCTCGTAGCCAAGGGTCTTGGAGCCCTCGGCGTAGTAGGGCCGGACGTTGACGTTGACGAAGGCGGTGTCCTCGAACTCGTCGGTCTCGACCAGTTCGCCGCAGAGCCGGTTGACGTCGTCGTACGACCCGTCGATGGCGACCAGGTCACCGCCGTACACGGCGGTTGTGATGATCTTGCCTGGCTCCAGGTCGCCGGGGATGAAGACGATCGACGGTACGCCGGCGCGGGCGGCGTGCGCGGCGACCGAGTTGGCGAGGTTGCCGGTGGAGGCGCAGGCGAAGCGGGTGAAGCCGAGGTCGCGGGCGGCGGTCAGGGCCACCGACACGACCCGGTCCTTGAACGAGTGGGTCGGGTTGCCGCTGTCGTCCTTGACCCACAGCGGTGCGCTGATGCCCAGTTCGGCGGCGAGGCCGGGGGCGGCGACCAGCGGGGTCATGCCGGGATCGAGCGTCACCCGGGTGGCCGGGTCCTGGCCGGCCGGCAGCAGGGCGGCGTACCGCCACATGTTGTTCGGGCCGGCCTCGATGTCGGCCCGGGTGACCCGGGCCAGCGCGGCCTGGTCGTAGGCGACCTCCAGCGGGCCGAAACAGGCGAAGCAGGCGTGCTGGGCGGCCAGCGGGTATTCGGCACCGCAGCCGCGACAGACCAGGGACCGGGCCGGGCTGGAGATCGAGGTGGCGGCGTCGGCGGTTTCGTCGATGATCGACGTCATCTGAGGGTCCTCTCATCTTTCCCCTGCACCGCACCGCGCGGCGGGGACGGATTTGGCACCTGCCCCCCGCGACTCGGCGATGAGTCGGTCGTGCGGGGTGGTTGCCGGGGCGTCAACGGGCCGTATCCCTCAGCCCCTCTGGATGAGGTATTGAGTTGTGCACCCGAGTCTACGGGCGTGATCGCGGTTGACCACCGCTGATTCCCAGGTTGTGAGCCACACCTCGGGATCTTGACGTGGGCCGGGCGGCCCCGTAGCGGCCCGCCCGTCCCCGTCGCGCGGGTCTCAGGAGACGACGTCCTTGCGGGTGAAGCGCCAGAAGGCCAGCCCCCAGAAGATGGTGGCGTAGCTGATCGCGGAGATCGAGCCACGGACGATGTCGTCGGTCTGCACCGGCGTCGACAGCAGCCCGAGCCAGGCGCTGCTGTAGTGGGTCGGCAGAAAGTCACGCAGCACGCCCAGCGCGGTGATCTGGTCGAGGATGCTCGACAGGATCCACAGCAGCACCGCCCCGCCGACCGCGCCCAGCGCCGCGTCGGTCGTCACCGAGAGCAGGAACGCCAGCCCGGCCACCACCAGCAGCACCACGGCCAGGTAGCCGAGGATGCCGAGCAGCCGCAACAGGCCCTCACCGGCCGGGATCTCGGCGGCGACCGCGCTCTGCAACGGCCCCCAGCCGTAGCGCAGGGTGCCGATCAGCAGGGCGGTGCCGGCGAGCAGGAGCAGGGCCAGCGCGGAGTAGGCGAGCGCGACCACCAGCTTCACCGCCAGCAGCCGCGACCTCGGCACCGGGATCGCCAGCAGGTAGCGCAGGCTGCCCCAGCTCGCCTCGCTGGCCACCGTGTCGCCGCAGAAGAGCGCGACCACCACGACCAGCAGGAACGAGGCCGACACGAACAGCGTGAAGAGGGTGAAGTTGAGACCGTTCGCGGTCGCGAACTCGATCAGGCTGGCGAACTCGCCGCCGCCGTTGTCGTCGTCACCGCTCTCGAACTGGAACGCGATCAGGATGATCAGCGGCAGCAGCACCATGAACCCGAGCGCGAGCTGCGTACGTCGGCGGGACGCCTGGCGCCGGAACTCCGCGGACATCGGGAGGGTGGCGCGCGGCCGGTAGCCGGGGGCGGCCCCCGAACCGTCGGCCGCCGGCCGCTCCGCCTGCTCGACGTCTGCCATCACCGGTCCCCGCTTCCCCGAGAGTTCTCCCCGACCAGGGCGAGGAAGGCGTCCTCCAGGCGGCGCCGGGGCACCACCCGGTCCACCCCCACCCCGGCCCGGACGAGTTCGGCGACCACCTCGCTGCGGGCGGTGCCGTCGATGTCGACGACCAGGCCGCCGTTGCCGTCGCCGCCGACCGTACGCACGCCCTCCAGCCCGTCGAGCACGGCCCGGGCGGCACCGGCGTCGCTGACGTCGAGCTGCACCATCGGCGACTCGCCCACGATGTCGGCGACCGGCCCCGCCGCCACGACCGCGCCCTTGTTGACCACGATCGCGTGGGTGCAGGTCTGCTCGACCTCGGCCAGCAGGTGGCTGGAGACCAGCACGGCCCGGCCGTCGGTGGCGTACCGCTTGAGCACCCGGCGCATCTCGGCGATCTGCGGCGGGTCGAGCCCGTCGGTCGGTTCGTCGAGCACCAGCAGCTCGGGCAGGCCGAGCATGGCCTGGGCGATGGCCAGCCGCTGCCGCATGCCGTGGCTGTAGGTGCGGACCCGCCGGTCGACCGAGGTCCCGAGGCCGGCGATCTCCAGCGCCTCCTCGAACCGGGCCTCGGCCCACGGCCGCCCGGTGGCCCGCCAGTACGACTTCAGGTTGTCGCGCCCGCTCAGGTGGGGCAGGAAGCCCGGCCCCTCGACCAGCGACCCGATCCGGGAGAGCACCGGCGAACCGGGGACCAGTCGGTGGCCGAAGACGTAGATCTCGCCGGCGGTCGGCTGGGTCAGCCCCATCAGCACCCGCAGCGTGGTGGTCTTGCCGGCGCCGTTCGGCCCGAGCAGGCCGACCACCTGGCCGCGCCGTACCTCGAAGCCGACCTTGGCGACGGCGACGAAGTCGGCGTACGCCTTGCGCAGGTCGCGTACGACGAGCGGGGTGTCGGCGTGTTCGGCGACGACCGACGTGTCGTGCCGGCGGTGCCGGTGACGGACCACCGCCACGACCGCGACGAGACCGACGACGATCGCGGCGAGCAGGCCGGCGAGCACCCAGCGCCAGACCAGCTCCGAGGTGGCGATCGGCGCGCCGGTCACGGTCGGCAGCGTCACCGGGCCGGTGCTGCCGGCGCCGAGGCCGACGGTGTAGACGGTCGGCTCGACCGGGGTGGCGTACGCCTGGTCGGCGGTGGCGAGCACGAGCCGCAGGTGGTGGCCGGCCTCGACCCGGTGGACGATCGCCGGCAGCGTCACGGTCACCGGCCGCGCCTGTCCGATGTCGGCCGGCAGGCCGGTGAGCCGTACCGGGGCGACCAGGCCGCTGGGCAGGGTGGCCGCACCGTTCGGGTCGACGTCGTAGAGCTTGACGAAGAGCACCGCCTCACCGGTCGGGGACGCCGCCCGGACCGACACGGTCGGTGAGCCGACCACGTCGACCGCCTCGTCGAGCGGCGCGGACTCGAACCGGGCGTGCTGTCCGGGCAGGTCTCCGGCGACCCCGCCGAGTACGGACGACAGGCCGCCGGCGAACGGCAGGGAGGAGATCGCGGCCGGGTTGCCGGCCGGCGGGTTGGCGATGGCCTGTGGTGGCCCGGCGACTGCCACCGCGGAGGTGGTGGCGCCGCCGACGCCGGGATAGTCGACGGTGCTGTAGCCGGTCGCCACCAGTCCCCGGTCCATGGCGTCGAAGCCGGCGATCCGCGACCAGGTGAAGCTGTCCGCCGGCGGCTCCCCCTCGCCCTTGACGTAGTGGCCGAGCCACTGCGCGGTGAGGAACTTGAGCCGGTCGCGGTCGGCCTGCGGACCGGTGCCGCCGTCGTGGCCGCCGGTGAACCAGGCGACCCGCACCGGGGTGCCGTTGGCCGCGATGCCGCGCGCGTTGAGGTCGGCCTCGGCCAGCGGGAAGAGCGTGTCGGCCCCGCCCTGGACGAGCAGGGTCGGCGCCTTGATCCGGTCGAGCACGGTGGCCGGGCTGGACCGGCGCAGCAACTCCACCGCCTCCGGCGTACCCCGACCGGTGGTGGCGATCTGCTGGTAGGCCGCGCAGACGTCGCGGGCGAAGCGGCCACAGGACGGGTCGCCGAACGGGGCGCCCGGGCCCAGCCCGCCGCCGGCGGTCGGCACCCCGGCGGGGAGGCCCCCGGTGTCGCCGGAGCCGGGTCCGGTGGCCGGGCCGCCGGGCAGGCCGGCGGCGCCGAGCCCGCCACTGGTGCCGCTGCCGAAGAAGAGGCCGGCCCAGCCCTTCTTGAAGACCCCGTCGACCGGCTCCCGGCCGGTCGACTCGGGCAGGAAGGAACGGGACAGGTCGTTCCAGGTGATCATCGGGACGATCGCGTCGACACGGGGGTCCTGGGCGGCGAGCAGCAGGGCGAGGGCGCCGCCGTACGAGCCGCCGACCACCCCGACCCGTGGATCGCCGGGGGTGTCGGTACGGACCTCCGGCCGGGCGGCCAGCCAGTCGAGGAGCCGTTGCGCGTCGCGCACCTCGTAGTCGGGGCTGTCGAGGTGGATCTCGCCACCGCTGCGGCCGAACCCGCGGGCGGTGAAGGTCAGTACGGCGTACCCGAGCCCGGCCAGGTCCTCGGCGTCGGCGCGCACGGTGTCCTTGGTCCCGCCGAAGCCGTGGGCGAGCAGCACCGCCGGCACCGGGGCGTCGGCGGAGGCGCCGTCGGGCAGGTAGTACCGGGTGTCCAGGGTCACCGGCTCGTCACCGGTCGGCCCGGACCGGACGCTGATCATGCTGTCGGTGGCGGTGAAGTCGCGCCGTTCCGGCCAGACCGCCCAGGCGACCGCGCCGGCGAGGACGGCGATCAGCACGGTGGCGGTGACGACCCGGCGCCGGGTCATCCGCGGCAGGGCACGACGGAGCCGCGCCGACAGCGGTGAAGGCATGGGGACACCGTACGGCCCCGTTCCTGAGTGCCACCTGAGATCGTCCGTACGGCCCGGACCGGCCTCCGAACGTCGCCCCGCAACCGTGAGTCGACCGGACATACCCGAAGGACGGCAGGACAAGTGCAGCATCCCGTGAATTCCGATCTTCAGTCACATATCACGGCAATCGAAACAGGCCACTCCAGAGTCGACACGCAACGTAACCATCGTTCCGACACAGCGGCACGTTACTTGCCAGTGGGCAAGAAATAGCTGTTCGGTGTGGATTGCACCGCCGCAGATGTCCATTAGGTTTCCGGTCCGGCGGACGGGACCGGCATCGTGCGACACGTACCCCCGCCTGCGCCTTTCACGTCGCCCGAGGGGGGAAGACGATGACACTTCCAGCAGAGCGGTCGCCCGACCGGCGGATGTCGGGACTGCTCCCGCGCCTGCTACTCGCGGTGACGCTGCTGGTGCCCACCCTCGTCCTCTCCGTACAGGCATGGCGCGGGACCGACGAGAAGGCGGCGTTCGCCGAACGGGAACGCGCCGGGGTCGAATACCTGCGGGCGCTCGGACAGATCACCCTCGCGCTCGTCGACGCCCAGTCGGCCGCGGTGGCCGGCCAGCCGGTGCCCCGCGACGCGCTCAACCGGGCCGTCGCCGAGGGCGGCACGGTCGACGCCCGGCTCGGCACCGAACTGCGCACCCACGAACGGTGGGCCGGCGTACGGGCCAAGATCGAATCGCTGTCCGACCGGAGCCACACCTACCCGGAGGCCACGTACACGGCGTACACCGAGGCCACCGACCTGCTACTCGCCCTGTACGCCAAGGTTCGGGACACCTCCGGCCTGGTCCGCGACCCCGACCCGGACAGTTATCAGCTCCAGGACAGCGCCGGCGAGGAACTGCCCGAGTCGGTCGTCGCCGCCGGCCGGCTCGCCGACCTGGCGGTGCTCGCCGCCGCCCGGCCACAGGCCGAACTGGTCCGCACCGCGGGCGAGCTGAGCAACGCCCGGGCCGAGGTCCTCGACCCCGCCCACGACCTGGTCACCAACCTCCAGCTCGCCGTCGACAGCACGGACAGCGGCACCCTCGGCGGCAACCTGCTCGGTGAACTCGACGCCTACCAGCAGGCGGTGGAGGCGCTCGGCGCCGCCGCCACCCTGGACACCGGCAACCCGAACACCGGCGACGCGCTGCCCGACCCGGCGGCCGTCGCCGCCGCCCGGGTGGTCGTGCACGCCGCCGCGGCGGCGCTGTCGGCGACCGTACTCACCGAGATCGACCAGTTGCTCGAAGCCCGTGTCGACGGCCTCGGCACCGCTCGCCTGGTGACGGTCGCGGCCGGCGTGGCCCTCTTCCTGATCGGCCACGCTCCGCTCCTGGTCTTCCTGGTCTTCCTGGTCGCCGCCGGCCGCCGCCGCGGCAGCACCGCCCCGCCCGCGCCCGGTGCCGGACCGTCCGGTCCGGCCGGCGACCCGGCACCCGCCGGCCGGGCGGGCGCGGTGGCGAGGCACTGGCCCGGCGGCACGCCGGAACCCCCCGGTCCCGGCCACCCGACCCCGGCCGACACCACCCCGGCGCCGAAGCAGTGGGAGCACAGCGGTGCTGCTCGGTAGGCTGCGCATCCGGGGCAAGCTGGCCCTGCTGCTGATCGTTCCGCTACTCAGCCTCGCCGGTCTCGCCGTACCGATGGTCGTCGACCAGGTGACCCAGGCCGGCCGGGCCGCCGACACCGCCCGCTCGGTGCGCCTCGCCGGTCACATCGGCACCCTGGTGCAGGATCTGCAACGGGAACGACTGCTGTCGATCGGGTATCTGCTCGGCGTCGTCGACCGGTCCCGCCTGCTACTGCAGACGGCACAGGTCGGCGACCGGGTCGCCGACCTGGCCGCGGACTACGAGGGCACGCCACCCGAACGGGTCGCCGAGGCGGTCGACGGGGTCCAGTACCTCGCCGACCTGCGCGCCAACGTGCTCGACCGCACCGCCAGCCCGGATGCGATCATGGCCGGCTATTCGGCGCTCAACCAGCGGCTCGTCGACTCGCTGCGGCTGCTCGACGGAATCGACACCGCCGCCGACGAGGGCCGGCAGGTGGTCGCGCTCGACGCCGTACTGCGCGCCGACGAGGGCATCAGCGCGGGCGCGAGCTGGCTCGTGGTCGTGGTCGGCACGAAGAACGCCGGCGCGATCACGGCCTACATCGCCAACATGGCCGCCCTCCAGGTCTCGATCGGCCGGTTCGGCCTCTACGCCAGCGCCGAGCAGAACGAGCTGTACCAGCTGGTCGAGGTCGCGGCCGGGGCCCGGACCAGCCCCGACTTCCTCGACACCTTCGGCACCGACCCGCAGGGCGCCATCGCCGGCCTCGAACTCGCCACGCTCTTCCCGGCCGTCGAGTCGCTGATCACCCTCGGCCAGTTCGTCGAACAGAAGATCATCACCGACGTCCTCGGCGAGGTCACCGCACGCCAGCAGACCGAACTCCTCCTCGCGTACGGCATCGGCGCCCTCGCCCTGCTGGTGCTCGCCGCGGTGGTGCTGCTCAGCACCGCCGTCGCCCGGGCGGTGGCCCGGCCGCTGACCCGGCTCACCCAGTCCGCCGACCGCGTCGCCCGGGTCGCCGAGGCCGAACTCGTCCGGATCTCCGACGAGGAGAGCGAGGTCGTGGAGCAGGTGCGCCTCGACCCCGTCGACGTCGACGCCCGCGACGAGATCGGCGACCTGGCGCGGGCCTTCGAACGGGTCCAGGGCACCGCCACCCGGCTGGTCGAACGGCAGGTGGCCAGCCGGCGCAACGTGGCGCAGATGTTCGGGCACGTCGGACGGCGTACCCAGAACCTGGTCGGCCGGCAGATCGCGCTGATCGACCGGCTCGAACACGACGAGACCGACCCGACCCGGCTGCAGAACCTCTACCGGCTCGACCACGTCTCCAGCCGGCTGCGCCGCAGCGCCAGCAGCCTGGTCGTGCTCTCCGGCTCGACCGGCGCCGACGGGTACGTCGCCCCGCTGCCGCTGGCGAACGTCGTACGGCTGGCGCTCGGCGAGATCGAGGACTACCCGCGGGTCGACGTACGGGTGCCGCCGGAGGTGCTGGTCGCGCCGGGTGCCATCGGCGACCTCGTGCTGGCGCTCGCCGAACTGATGGAGAACGCCACGTCGTTCTCGCCGCCGCACACCCGGGTCAGCGTCACCGCGCAACCGCGCCACGACGGCGTACGGGTCACCGTCATCGACCACGGGATCGGCATGTCGCCGGAGCGGATGGCGGAGGAGAACGCCCGGATCACCCGGCGCGAACGGCTCGACCTGGTGCCGACCGAACTCCTCGGTCTCTTCGTGGTCGGCCGGCTGGCCCGTCGGCACGGGCTGGGCGTCGCGCTGAGCCCCACCCCCGGCGGCGGTGTCACCGCCGACGTCGACATTGCCGCCCGGCTGCTGGTGACCGGCCGTCCGGTACCGACCCCCGTCACCCGGCCGGAACCGCCGCTGGTCGTGGCGGCCCGGCCCGGCACGGCGGGCGCCAAGGCGCTGCCGGCCGCACAGCTGCGGCCGGCCGGCGCGCTGCCGGCGGCGCCCGCGCTGACGTCCGACGGGCTGCCCGCCCGGACCTCCAGCCGCCGGCCGGACCGGGCCGGACGTATCCCGGCCGGCGCGGGGCTGTTCGACCCGGCCGCGCTGACCCGGGCCAGCCGGTCGCTGGAGTCCGGGCAGCCGTGGAACGCGTTCGCCGCCCCGGTACCCGCCGCCGACGAACCCGCACCGCCGGCCGAACCCGCACCGCTCCCCGGGCTGGCACCCGCCGTGGCCGGCCGGTCCGCCGCGGCGTCGACGGCGGACGAGCCGCCCGCCCGGCCACCGGCCACCACCCCGGCCGGTCAGGTGCTGCGGCAGCGGGTGCCCGGCGCGCAACTGCCCGTCTCGGTCGGCGGCCCGCCCGCGGCACCGCCCGCGCCGGCCGACCCGCTGACCGTGCGGGCCCTGGTCGAGGAGTTCGAGTCCGGCGTACGGCGGGCCGAGCAGCAGGGAGCGGGTACGACCGTCCTGACCCAGCGGATCCCCGGGGCGAGCCTGCGCCTGCCGCCGGTGGCGGTCCGGCACCGGGCCCCGCGGGCGCACCGGCCGCTCGACCCGGAAGAAGTACGTCATCTCGTCACGCAGTTCGAGTCCGGCGTGGAACGCGCACTGCGTGAGGTCAGTTCAGAACACCGCAGCGAAGAGGGATCACCACGATGAGCAGCCCCTTCATCCACGAGAGCGTGGAACGCCAGGATTCCCGGCCGGGTACGGCCGGACAGCTGAGTCCCGAGGCGAAGACGTTCAACTGGCTACTCGACTCGTTCACGTCGACCACCGCCGGGGTGCTGGAGGCCATCGCGGTGTCGTCCGACGGCCTGCTGATGGCGATGTCGGCGATCAAGGACCGGTCGAACGCGGAGCGGCTGGCCGCCGTCGTCTCCGGCATGACCAGCCTGGCCGGCGGGGCAGCGAGCTGGTACTCCCTGGGGCCGCTCAACCGGGTGATCGTCGACATGGCCGACGGCTACCTGCTGGTCGCGTCGATCAGCAGCGGCTCGGTGCTCGGCGTCATCGCCGACCGGTCGGCCAACCTGGGCACGGTGGCGTACGAGATGACCCTGTTCGCCAGCCGGGCCGGCAGCGCCCTGACACCGCGACTGATCGTCGAACTGAAGAACTCCGTCCAGTCATGACCCCGTCCGCCGGCGACGAGGTGCCGGAGCCGTCCTTCCGGGTACGTCCGTACCTGCGCGGGTCGGCACCGGAACCCGCGCCGGATCCGGAGGCCACGACCGGCCGGGCCGAGACCGCCCCGGTCGTGCCGGGCGGGCTGCGCCCGTTCGTGCTGACCGCCGGCCGGGTGAACAGCACCGATCCGGCGATCGGCCTGGAGACGCAGGTGACCGCCCGGCTCGGCGGGGTGGCCTGGACCGCCCCGCCGCTGGCGAGTCTGGCCCCGGAGCTTCAGGCGATCGTCGACCTGTGCGCCGTGCCGCTGTCGGTCGCCGAGATCTCGGCCCGGCTGCGACTGCACCTGGGCGTCACCCGGGTCCTGGTCGGCGACCTGAGCGCGGCCGGCCATCTCGACGTACACACCGCCGACGTGGCGGACCCATACGATCCCGAGACGATTCTGCGAGTGATCCATGGACTCCGTGCGATCTCCTGACCGGCCACGGGCCGGCTCCACCATCTACGGCACGCCACGTGGGCACACCACCGGCTACGGCCCGGCGATCCAGGACGGTTCGACCGGGCGGCTCGAAGCCGCCGGCGACGCCGACCCGGCCGCGCCCCGGCCGGGCGGGCCGCCGCGTCACGGTGCACCCGCCGACCGGCCGGCACCCCGGATCGGGACGGCGGCACCGCCGGCCGGCGGCCGCCGGGCCACCCCACCCATCCCAGTCAAGATCGTCATCGCGGGCGGGTTCGGGGTCGGCAAGACCACGACCGTCGGCGCGATCTCCGAGATCGACCCGCTGACCACCGAGGCGGAGATGACCTCGGCCGGCATCGGCGTCGACGATCCGGGCAGCCGCTCGGCGAAGACGACCACCACCGTCGCCATGGACTTCGGCTGCGTCACGATCGACCACAGCCTGAAGCTCTATCTCTTCGGCACCCCGGGGCAGGCCCGCTTCGGCTTCATGTGGGACGACCTGGTCCGCGGCGCGCTCGGGGCGCTGGTGGTCGTCGACAGTTCCCGGCTGGACGACTGCTACCCGGCCGTCGATTATTTCGAACGCGCCCGGCTGCCGTTCGTGGTGGCCGTCAACGCGTTCGACGGACGCGTGGCGCATGATCTCGAACAGGTGAGATGGGCGCTCGCGATCGGACGACACGTCCCGCTGCTGACGTTCGACGCACGGGACCGGCTGTCCGTACGCGACGCTCTGCTGGTTGTCCTGGACCGCGCCCTGGACCGGGCGGTCAAGGAGAAGAAGTCCTGACGAGGTGGTCGGGACGCGGACGAGAAAGGTGACACCGGATGAGGGGTGAACTGGACGACGCGCTCGCCCGGTTGGCGCGGCGCGACGAACTGAAGCGCCGGCTGGCGGCCGAAGCGCCGCCCGCCCCCGAGCCGCCGCCACCCGCCGGGCCCACGCCCGCGGACGAGGTGACCGCGGCCGTACGGGAGGTCGTATCCCGGCACCCGGACATGGCCGTCACCCTGTCGGTGCACACCGGCGCGTCCGCCGCCCTGCTGCGCGTGCAGTGGACCGCCGGCGAGGTGACCGTCACCGTCGGGCCGGCCACCACGGACGTCCGTGCGCCGGCGGCCACGCACGCACCCGGCGCCGCGACGGCCGCGCCACCGGCCTGGCCGGCCGGCACCGGGCAGCCGTGGACCGGACCGGCCGACAGCGCCGCGACCGGCCGGTCGGCCGCCCGGCTGGCCGAACTCATCCGCAGCGACCCGTCGCTGCTGGACGGCTACGAGAACGAACGGTGACCGGCGGGTTCACCGGCGCCGGTCAGCACTCCCGGCCGCTGGTGAACCTCCGCTGGAGCGCCGCCGAGTCGCCCGCCTCGATCGACTCCACCCGGTTTTCGCCGTCGAACCGGAAGAGCAGGCCGTTGGCGTCCTCGGTCACCAGCCATCCGGACGCCCCGGCCCGGCCGGCCACCTGCCGGCCGTCCGGGTGGTTGGCCTCGACCTCGGCGCGGGTCATCGCCACCCGGCCACCCTCGGTCGTACGCACCGCCGGGGTGCTCACGGTCAGGTGCACCAACTGGCCGTCGTCGAAGGCCAGCGCCGGCACCGCGTAGTCCGGCAGTCCCTTGCCGAGGGCCAGGTCGGGGCAGCCCTCGGCCTTCTCGGTGTCACCGACCAGGCCGGCGGTCTGGAGGTCGGCGAGCTTGACGCCGACCAAATAGGGTCCCATCCCCTTCGGGCTGATGTCGCTGTCGACGGCCGGCCGGGTCGGGCCCACCGCGCCATCCGCCGCCGCCGACCCGATCGTCGGGCCCGGCTCGTCGTCGCCGGTGCACCCGGCGAGGGCCAGCCCGCCCACGACGGCCAGGGCCACCAGCGCGCGACGCTGCATCATCTTCGAGCCTCCCGGCGATCTCACGAAAGTCCTCCGCGAGTGTGAGCCCCCGGCCAGTCGGGCACCAGCGCCTGTTCGGGCACCATCCCGCCGCGTCCGGACGGCGGGGCGGCGACCCGGCCGTACGGCACACCGGCCGCCGTACGGCCCGGGGTCACCCCGGGCCGGATAGTCTCGGCGGGTGGCGGATCACGACCTCACCCTCACCGCGAGCCTACGGCCGGCCGCGCTCGACGCCCGCCGCGGCATCGTCCGCCTGCACCCGGAGGTGCTCACCGCCCTCGGGCTGCACCCGGGCGATCCGGTGCGGTTGTCCGGCCGCCGGGTGACCGCCGGGATCGCCGCCCGCGCCGAGCACACCGCCAGCCGCGCCCTGCTCTACGCCGACGACCTCATCCTCGGCAACCTCGGGCTGCGCGACGGCGGCCAGGTCACCGTCGCGCCCACGCCGGTCGTACCGGCCCGGCGGGTGACGCTCGCCGGCCCGCCGGAGATCGTCGCCGCGGTCAGCCCGGAGATGCTCCGCCTCGCCCTGCTCGGCAAGGTCGTCACCGAGGGCGACGACGTGTCGCTGCTGCCCCAGGACGTGCTGCCCGACGCCACGGCCCGCGCCCTGGTCGAGGCCGCCCGCCGCAGCCTGGCCAACACCGTCGGGTACGCCTGGACCAGCACCCTGCTCACCGTCGCCGCCGCCGAGCCGGCGCAGGCCGCACTGGTCACCATGGACACCAGCGTCGGCTGGCAGGGCGGCCAGGTCACCCACGGCAACATGCCCGGCGCCGCGGCCGCGGGCCGGCTGGCCGTCGGTGGCGGGCCGGTGGCCGGTGCCGGCCGGGGCACCGGCGGTTCGCCGTACGCCACGACGCCCGCCGGCGGCGGTGCCCCGGCGCCGGCCGCCGTCGACGAGGTCGAGGCGCCCAGCGTCGACGACCTGCCCGGCCTGCGCGCCCAGGCGCACGAACTCACCGAACTGCTCGACCTCGGGTTCCACCACCGGGAGGTGCTCGGCCGGCTCGGCACCACCGTGTCGCTCGGCGTGCTGGTCAGCGGCCCCGCCGGATCGGGCAAGACCGCCCTCGTACGGGCCGTGAGCGCCGCCGTCGGCGCCCGGCTGGTGGCGCTGTGGGCGCCCGAGATCGCCGCGCTGACCAACGACGCCGCCGCCCGCCGGCTGCGGGAGGCCGCCGCCTCGGTCCGCTCCGGCGGCCCGGCGGTGCTGCTGGTCTCCGACGTGGACGCGCTGGTCCCCCGCGACCAGCCCGGCCCGCTGGCGACCGTGTTCCGGCAACTGCTCGCCGAGACGGTCGCCGCCGGGGCGGCCGTCGTCTGCACCACCAGTCACCCGGAGTCGGTCGACGTCGGGCTGCGCTCCCCCGACCTGCTCGCCGTGCAGATCACCGTGGCGCTGCCGGACAACGCGCTGCGCCGCGAGCAGCTGACCGTACTGACCCGGGGCATGCCGCTCGCCGACGACGTACGGCTGGACGACGTCGCCGGCCGTACGCCCGGGTTCGTCGCGGCCGACCTGGCCGCGCTGGCCCGCGAGGCCGGCGTGCGGGCGGCGCTGCGCCAGAAGGAGGCGCCCTCCCCGGCGGTGGCGATGGCCGACTTCGAGGCCGCCCTGGAGGTGGTCCGGCCGACGTCGATGGGTTCGTCCACCCTGGACATAGCGACCGTCACGCTGGACGACGTCGGCGACATGGTCGAGGTCAAGGAGACGCTCACCGAATCGGTGCTGTGGCCGCTGACCTATCCCGACACGTTCGCCCGGCTCGGTGTCCGGCCGCCGCGCGGCGTGCTCCTCTACGGGCCGCCCGGCTGCGGCAAGACCTTCCTGGTGACCGCGCTCGCCGGCACCGGCAAGGCCAACGTGCTGTCGGTCAAGGGCGCCGAGGTGCTCTCCAAGTGGGTCGGCGAGAGCGAGCGGGCCGTCCGGGAACTGTTCCGCCGGGCCCGGGAGGCCGCCCCGACGCTGGTCTTCCTCGACGAGGTCGACGCGCTGGCCCCCGTACGCGGTCAGGCCACCGACGGCGGCACCACCGACCGGGTCGTCGCCGCCCTGCTCACCGAACTCGACGGGGTCGAGTCCCTGCGCAACGTGGTGGTGATCGGGGCGACCAACCGGCCCGACCTGATCGATCCCGCCCTGCTGCGCCCCGGCCGGCTGGAACGCCTGGTGTACGTCCCGCCGCCGGACGCCGACGCCCGGGCCGAGATCCTGCGGGCGTCGGCCCGGACGGTGCCGCTCGCCGACGACGTCGACCTGGCCGAACTCGGCACCGAACTCGACGGGTTCTCGGCCGCCGACTGCGCGGCCCTGGTCCGCGAGGCGGCGCTGGCGGCGATGCGCGAGTCACTGGAGGCGTCGACGGTCACCGCCGCGCACGTCGCCGCGGCCCGCGCACGGGTACGCCCCTCGCTCGACCCGGTCCAGGTCGCCTGGCTGGCCAACTACGCCGACAAGCACTCGGCCCGCTGACCCGGCGCCGGGCCGCCCGGTCACGGCCCCTGCGGGACCTCGAAGTTCGGTACGGCCGGGGCCGCCGGCCCGGGCGCCCCCGGTTGTCCCGGTTCCGCCGGCATCACCGGCTGTTCCGGCACGACGGGTTGCTCAGGCAGGACCGGCTCTTCCGGCACGACGGGCTGTTCGGGCTGGGCCGGCTGCTCGGGCTGGACGGGCGGCTGTTCGGGCTGGGCCGGAGCCGGCGGTGCGGGTGGTTCGGCCGGCGATGCCGGAGCTTGGGTCGGCGTGGGCCCCGCCGGGGACGGGCTCGGCGAGGACGACGAGATCGACGGACTCGGGGAGGACGGCGACGGGCTCGACGGTGACGGGCTCGGTGACGACGAGGACGGTGACGGGCTCGGCGAGGACGGCGACGGTGACGGGCTCGGCGAAGGCGAGGGCGACACCGACGGTGAGGGAGACGGGGACACCGACGGCGTGGGTCGACCCGGCACGCCCGACGCACCAGGCGACGCGGCCGGAAGGCAGCTCGCCCGGTTCACGGTGTTCTCGTCGAGGGTGACCGCGCCGTCGCGGGCCAGCACCGCGCCGGGTGTGACCCGGGCACCGGGGTTGAGGCTGACCGAGTCGAGCGCCATGATGACGCCGACGAACTCGGTGTCGGAGCCCAACGTGGCCGACGTACCGACCTTCCAGTAGACGTTGCACAGCGGCCGGGGCGAGTTGACCACCCGCACCTGGCTGTCCGCGCCGGTGACCAGGGTGGTCGCCAGTTGGAAGACGAAGACCGCGTTCGCGTCGCCCCGGGCGTCGAGGGTGAGCGTGCCGGTGAGCGCCACCGCGTCGGTCGACGTGTAGACGCCGGGTGCGAGCGTCTTGCCGCCCAGCTCGGTGCCGGTCGGGTCGGTCGACACCCGGTTGCTCGCGTCGTCGTACGCGCTCGCCAGGTCGCGTTGGGCGTGCTGGGCCGACTCGTCGTTGGGATGCCGTTCGCCGTTGACGACCCCGGGCGGGAATCCGGTCAGCGTCTCGCCGGGTGCCACGCCGAGATCACCGCCGATCACGGAGTTGCCGACGTTGTTCACCGTTTCCCCGGCCAGTACGGCATAGCGGTCGGCCGCGCCGAGCGGGACCGGCCCGTTGGCCGCGTACGCGGGCGACGGCGCGAGGACCACGCCGGAGGCGAACGTGCCGCAGAGGACCAGACCCAGCCCTCTCAGGCCACGGCGGGCGCGTGCCCGGAGCGCAGCGTTGACTGTCATCGGATATCCCATTCGGTGTCGGATGGCTTGGCCCACCCTCGCGATCGCCCACCGGTGCCTGGCGGGCGGTGCCGGACCACCGACGGGCTCCCCCTACGTCTGTCGGTCAAACCTGGTCGCCCCGGCGAAGACCACTGGGGCGACACATCACGAAGCATTCTCACGACCGACCGAAGTCGGATGGTGACCGAATGTAGCGTGAAGCCGAGTGGCACCAGCGGGTCCACCACTGGGACATCGCACCGGGTGATGTTCCGCCACTGGGCGCCGTTTCCACGACCGAAGGGTTCACCGCGGATGTTGGAGCGACTGCACGAAGCCGGCCTTCGGGCCGAACACTGCTACATGGCGGGCATCGCGAGCATCGGCCTGTCGTTTCTGAGCTGGGCCTGCTCCCGCAAACTCGAGTCGGCGGGCATCGACCGCGCCGACCGGTGGGGCATCTTCATCGGCGAATGGGCCCCGACGTTCATCGCGCTCGGCAACGGGCTGCGCACGTACGAGAAGTGAGCCCGCGCCGAACCGGCAGATGATCAGCGCCGGCGGGTGCGGGCCCGCGTGGAGCGCAGCCGGCGGAGCCGGGCGACGAGCACCGGGGCGGCGGCAAGCGCGGCCGGGTTGTCGAGCAGCCCGTTGAGGATCTGGTAATAACGGGTCGCCGACAGGTCGAACGCGTCGCGGATCGCCTGCTCCTTCGAGCCGGCGTGTTTCCACCACTTCTGCTCGAAGGCGAGGACCTGCAGCTCGCGGTCGGTCAGCGGCGGAACCTCGGGCCGCGCCGCCCCGTCCGGCGGGGCACCGGCCCCGGTGGCATCGCCCGCACCCGCCGGCCCGTCGGGACCAGGCACGCCGGCCGGTTCGGCCGCGCCGTCCGGCGGCCGGAGGTCCGGGGCGTCGGAGGCGGACGATTTCCTGCCGCCGGAGGCGGATGACTTCATAGCGCCGGAGGCGGACGACTTCATAGCGCCGGAGGCGGATGACTTCATAGCGCCCCCCGGGCGTCGGTGGCACTGATGTGCGAACGGACTCACCAGCCTAGCCGCCTGCCGCGCACCGCGCACCAGACGCCCAGGTGGGGCGGGTTCCGGACCCCGCCCCACGCCACCAAGAATACTCTCAGGTGATGTCTCGACTACGCATTGTCCACAGTGCCGCGCCGAGAACCGCCACCAGTCCGACGCCGAACAGCACGGCCGACTGCTGCCAGGTGACCACCCACTCCGCCGGCTCGCACGCACCCATCGTGAACTGGCACGAGTTCCAGTCGAAGAGCGTGTACGACTTGTTGAACCAGGCCACCGCGTAGCTCGACAGCACGAACCGGTCGGGGAAGGACACGCCGACGATGTTCAGCGCGATCCGGAGCCCGATCTCGCTCACCACGCCGATCCCGACCGCGGCACCGAGCGCCATCGCGGTGTGCCGGCCCAGCGAGGCGAGGCCGAACGCGACGGCGGTGACCGCCAGCACCAGACCGATCCCCCGGGCACCGGTGATCGCGAGCGACTGCCAGGTGCCACCGGTCATCCCCGCGACCGTGCCGTCGAACTTGCCGATGAGCCAGAACGCGACCGTCCACAGGGCACCGAGTACGACGCTGATCCCGAGCACGCTGCCGAGCAGCACACCGAGCTTGGTGAGCAGGACCGGCAGCCGCCGGGGCCGCCAGAGCAGCAGGTTCATCATGCCGCCGGTGTTCCACTCGGCGCCGACATACGACGCGCCGACGATGAACCCGAACAGGGCGACGATCCCGGCGAACACCGAGACGAAGATGCCGAACTCGGCTTTGAAGTCGAACTGGTAGGGCAGGAACCACTCGGCCATGAACTGGTCGCGCTGGGGCGCGTAATCGCGGCCGCAGTCCGGCGGGTAGCGGTCGTCGGTGTTCTCGCCCCGCGCCTGCGCCGCCTCGCAGTCGGCCACCGACTCCTGGTGGTAGCGAACCTGTTCCTCGTACTGCTGTTGGGCCTTGGCCTCGGCGGCGGCGCGCTGCGCCGGGCCGGTCGGCTGGCTGGCCAGGGAGAACGAGACCACGATGGCGCCGAGCCCGAGCACCATCAGGACCAGCATCAGCCGGGTCACCCGGCGCTTGAACAACCGGCGGAACTCCGCCTTCGCGAGGCTCATACCCCCCACGCTCCCTTGCTCGGCGCCCCGGCGTCGGCCGCGCCGGCCGGCCCCACCACCACGGACTGGTCGACCTGCCGGTTCTGGCCGGGCACCGGTGCGGTTGCGGTCAGTTCGAGGAAGACGCTCTCCAGGTCGACGGTGAGCGGGGTCAGTTCACTGACGAAGAAGTCGCTCTCGGCCAGCACCCGGGTCACCCTGGCCGGCTTGTCGATCCCGCCCACCATGAGGTGGTCACGGTAGGTGGTGACCTGCGCGCCGGCCCGGGTGAGCAGGTCGGCGGCGATCGGCAGGTCGGTGACGGCCTCCAGGCGGACCCGGATCTCGGTGGCGGAGTGCTGCGCGAGCACCTCGGCGACCGGCCCGGCCGCGACCCGGCGGCCGCGGGAGATGATGGTGACCGAGTCGCAGATCTGCTGCACCTCGCCGAGGATGTGGCTGGACAGCACGACGGTCATGCCGGACCTGGCGAGGTTGGCCATCAGCGACCGCATCTCCCGGATGCCGCCGGGGTCGAGGCCGTTCGCGGGCTCGTCGAGGATCAGCAGTTTCGGGTTCTTCAGCAGGGCGGAGGCGACCGCGAGCCGCTGCTTCATGCCCAGCGAATAGGTCTTGACCCGCTCACCGGCCCGGTCCCGCAGGCCGACCAGTTCGAGCACCTCGGCCACCCGGGTCTGGGCCACCCCGCCGGCGTCGGCGAGTAGCGACAGGGTGTCGCTGGCACTGAAGAACGGGAAGAACTGCGGACTCTCGACGATCGCGCCGACCTGGCCGGCGACGGCCGGCAGCGCCGCCGGCACCTCGTGACCGAGGATGCTCATCCGGCCACCGTTCGCCCGGATGAGCCCCAGCAGGGTGCGCAGGGTGGTGGTCTTGCCCGACCCGTTCGGGCCGAGGAAGCCGTGCACCTGACCGGCTTCGACCAGCATGTCGAACCCGTCCAGCGCCTGGCGGACGCCGTGGCGTCTGCTCCGGTACGTCTTTCGTAGACCTTCTATTTCCAGTACGGCGACCAAGTTCGGCCTCCCCGCCTCGGTTCCGATGACGTGGGCACCATACTCGGTATGCACAAGCCACGCTCACCCTTCCCCGGACAGGGGACAGAAAGGTAGGCCGTCAGGCGCAGATGACCGTCAGCCCGGCGGCCCGGAACGCCTCGACCGTCACCGGGTCGGCCCCCGAATCGGTGACCAGGGTCTCCACCCGCTCGATCGCGCAGATCCGGGCGAAGGCGTGCCCGCCCAGCTTCGACGAGTCGGCGATGATCACGACCCGCTTCGCGCGGGCGACCATGAGGGCGTTCATGGACGCCTCACCCTCGTGGTGGGCCGCCGCGCCGAGGTGTACGTCGATCGCGTCGACCCCGAGCAGCGCCACGTCGAGGGTGACCTCGCGCAGCAGCGCCCCGCCGAGCGGCCCGACCAGCTCGAACGACTGCGGCCGTACGACGCCGCCGGCTACGACGACCTTCATCCGCGACCGGACCAGCAACTCGTTGGCGATGTTGAGCGCGTTGGTCACGACGGTCAGCTGCGCGCCGTCGGCGCTGGTGTTCAGGTCGGCGCGTACGGCGAGCGCCCGGGCGACCTCGGTGGTCGTCGTGCCGCCGTTGAGACCGACCACCATGCCGGGCGAGACCAGCCCGGCGGCGGCGGCGCCGATGCGCTGCTTCTCCGCGGAGTGCTTGGCCGTCTTGTAGCGCAGCGGCAGGTCGTAGGAGACACCGTTGGCGACCGCGCCACCCCGGGTACGCGTGATCATCTGCTGCTGCGCGAGCTGGTCGAAGTCACGCCGGATGGTGGCCTGCGAGACGTCGAGCCGTTCGGCCGCGTCCTCGACGCTCACCCGACCGCTCTCGGTGAGCAGTTCGAGCAGGGCGTTCCAGCGCGCGTACCGGTCCACGGAATGCCTCTCTGCACGAACGGTGAGCAGTTGCGTGCACGATAGTGCGCGAAACTGCGCCACGCAAAGCCCGCAGGGTGCGCGATCTCGTCACATGGTTGCCAGGCCCCGGAAACTTCGCGCACAATGACGCTCGAAAGACCCTCGTACCGAGCCGTATCAAGCAGCAGGGTTCGGTGCGCCACCGTCCGGCGCGCAGTGGTCTCGGCAAAGGAGTGCTTCCATGGCTTACGTCGACACGGAGATCGCGAGCCAACCCGACTGCTGGCGCCAGGCCGCCGAGGTCGCCGCAACGTCCACCGACGCGCTACCCCGCCGGGGCGAACGGGTCGCCGTGGTCGGCTGCGGCACCTCGTGGTTCATGGCGATGGCGTACGCGGGCCTACGCGAGCGGGCCGGCCACGGCGAGACCGACGCCTTCCCCGCGTCCGAGTTCCCGGTCGGCCGACGTTACGACCGAGTGCTCGCGATCACCCGGTCCGGCACCACCACCGAGGTACTCGACCTGCTCAACGACCTGCACGGCACCTGCCCGACGTCGGTCGTCGTCGGCGACCCGGCATCGCCGGTGGTCGACGTGGCCACCGACACGGTGCCGATTCCGTTCGCCGACGAACGGTCGGTCGTGCAGACCCGCTTCGCCACCAGCGCCCTCGCGCTGCTGCGCACCAGCCTCGGCGAAAACCTGTCGGCCGCGGCCGCCGACGCCGAGGTGGCCGTACGGGCACCGCTGCCGATCGACCCGGCCCGCATCGAGCAGGCCACCTTCCTCGGCCGGGGCTGGACGATCGGGCTCGCCCACGAGGCAGCGCTGAAGTGCCGGGAGGCGGCCACCTTCTGGGCCGAGGCCTATCCGGCGATGGACTACCGGCACGGCCCCATCTCGATCGCGGCGCCCGGCCGTGCGGTGTGGGCGTTCGGCGAAATCCCCGACGGGCTCTCGCTCGACGTCGAGGCCACCGGTGCGGCGTTCGTCCACAGCCGGACCAGCGGGGTCCACTCCGTACTCGGCCGGTGGGTCGCCGGGCGCAAGCCGCTGGACCCGATGGCCGACCTGATCCTGGCCCAGCGGTTCGCGGTCGCGCTGGCCACCAGCCGCGGTCTCGACCCGGACGCACCCCGCCACCTGACCCGCTCCGTCGTTCTCACGTGACCGAGCGGAGCGAGGTGACCATCGGGCTCAGTACAAGGCACGGTGGCACCGGGCGCGGCGAGGGGGCAGCGTGACCGAGCGCAGCGAGGTCGCCATCAGGCTCAGCACAAAGCACGGTGGCACCGAGCGCAGCGAGGGGACACCGTGACCGGAACCGCCGTCGTCGCGCTCGACGTCGGGGGCACCGGGATGAAGTGTGCGCTGGTCCGGCCCGACGGCCGGGTGCACCACACCGAACGGCACCCGACCGGCGCCGACCGGGGCCCGGAGGCGGTGATCGGCACCATCCTCGACGTCGCCGAAGGGCTGGCGGACAAGGCGCGGGCCGACGGGCTCGAGGTGGTGGCGGCCGGGGTGGCCGTACCCGGGGTCGTCGACGAGGCCGCCGGCGTGGCCCGCTGGTCGGCGAACGTCGGCTTCCGTGACGTACCGCTGCGGGACCTGGTGGCGGCGCGCCTGGGGCGGCCGGCGGCGCTCGGCCACGACGTGCGGGTCGGCGGCATCGCCGAGGCCCGGCTCGGTTCCGGGCAGGGCAGCGACCACGTGCTGTTCGTCGCGATCGGCACCGGCATCGCCGCCGCCCACGTGGTCGGCGGGTCGGCGTTCGCGGGGGCGCACGGCGCCGCCGGCGAACTGGGCCACATCGTCGTACGCCCCGGCGGCCTGCGCTGCGGCTGCGGGCAGTACGGCTGTCTGGAGTCGATCGCGTCGGCGGCGGCGGTCGGCCGGCGCTACACCGAGTTCTCCGGTACGCCGGCGACCGCGGCCCAGGTGGCCGCCGGTGCCGTCGCGGGTGATCCGGTCGCCGGGAAGGTGTGGCGGGAGACCGTCGAGGCGCTGGCCGACGGCCTGCTCGTCGCCCAGGCCCTGTTCGACCCGGCGGTGGTGGTGCTCGGCGGTGGACTCGCCGAGGCCGGCGCCGCCCTGCTCGACCCGCTGCGCGCCGCCCTGCGCCAGCGGCTGACCTTCCACCGCGAGCCACGACTGGTTCGCGCCACTCTCGGCGACGAGGCCGGCTGCATCGGGGCCGCCCTGCTCGCCCTCGACACTCTGGAGGCTCCGTGACCGTACGCGTCAGTGGCAAGGTGGTGACGCCGAACGGCGTGATCCGGCAGGGCTGCGTGGAGGTCGTCGGCGACCGGGTCAACGCGGTCGCCGAATACCCGAGCGTGCGTGACGGGCACTGGATCGTGCCGGGGTTCGTCGACATCCACACCCACGGCGGCGGCGGGCACACGTTCACGACCGGTGACGTCGACGCGGCGCGCGGCGCGGCGGCGTTCCACCTGGCGCACGGTACGACGACGCTGCTGGCCAGCCTGGTCAGTTCGTCGTACGAGCTGATGCGGGCGGCGACGGCGGCGTTCGCGCCGCTGGTCCGCGAGGGGGTGCTGGCCGGGGTGCACTACGAGGGGCCGTACCTGTCGACGGTGCGCTGCGGTGCGCAGAATCCCGAGTTCCTGCGTGACCCGTCGGCCGACGAACTCACCGAGTTGATCGAGTTGAGCGGCGGCACGCTGCGGATGGTCACCCTCGCGCCGGAGCGGGACGGGGCGCTGGAGGCGGTGAAGCTGCTGGTCTCGCACGGGATCGTGGCGGCGGTCGGGCACACCGACGCGACGTATGAGCAGACGCTGGCGGCGGTCGCGGCCGGCGCCTGCGTCGGCACCCATCTCTTCAACGGCATGCGCCAGCCGCACCACCGCGAGCCGGGGCCGGTCTTCGCCCTGCTCGGGGCGCCGAACGTGTTCTGCGAGCTGGTCGCCGACGGGGTGCACCTGCACGACGGGACGCTGGCGTTCGCGGCCCAGACCGCCGGCCCGGACCGGGCGGTGCTGATCACCGACGCGATGGCCGCCGCCGGGATGGCGGACGGCGAGTACGAACTCGGCGGGCAGTCGGTGACGGTCGCCGACCGGGTGGCCCGGCTGACTCGCGACGGGTCGATCGCCGGGTCGACGCTGACCATGGACGCGGCGCTGCGCCAGGCGGTGGGTGCCGGGGTGTCGATGGTCGACGCGGTCCGGATGGCGGCGACCACGCCGGCCCGGGCGATCGGGGTCGACGACCGGGTCGGGGCGCTGGTCCCGGGCCGCCGCGCCGACCTGGTGGTGCTCGACGACGAACTGCGGGTGGTCCGGGTGATGCGCGCCGGCGCCTGGATCTGACCGGTACGCCCGGCACCGGGCCGGGTCAGGAGACCGGTGTGGGCTTCTCCACGGGTGCGGCCGGCTGGTTGAAGATCGCCGGCCGGTCGAACCCGTTGGGCAGCGCCGGCAGCGGGAGGTCGTCCCAGGGCACCCGGCTGAGCAGGCGGGAGAGCAGGAGGCCGAGCAGGAATCCGGCGATCGAATCGGTGATCCAGTGGAAGCCGAGGTAGGTCGTGGTGCAGAAGACGATCGCCGGGGGCGCCACCCGGATCGTGCGGTAGACCGCCGGGGAGACGTCCGGCCGGTGGAGGTGCCGGAGCAGGCCGGCGAGCAGCAGGGTGATGACGCCGTACCAGACGATGGCGTTGGCGACGTGCCCGGATGGATAGGCGTGTTCGGTCGGGTCGCTGAACAGCCGCTCCGGGTGCGCGACGTCCTCGTTGTGCGGGTAGCCGCGGTGCAGCAGCAGCTTCATCGGCCCGATCGTCGCGTACGTGATCAGGAACCCGCCGGCGAAGACGAGTGCCGGCCGTACCGACCGGGACCGCCAGGCCAGCGCGGCGGCGAGCAGGCCGGCCACCGGCATCAGCAGCCAACCGCCCTGGCCGAGGAAGTTGAAGACCCGGGCGGTCCAGTACGCCGCCTCCGGCCGGTGCGAGTCGACCCAGTCCCGTACGGCGATGTCGGTGTCGAGGAACAACCCGTTCGCCAGGGCGAGCGTCAGGGCCGCCGTGGCGACGAGCAGCACCCCGTCGAGCCACCAGCCGGCCGGCCGGACCGGGCGCGGGGTGAGCCCGGCGATCTGCCGTACCGTCCGGGTCAACTGCACGCAGCCAGGCTACAGGTGCTGGCGGATCCGCTCGTGGATCAGATCGATGCGGACCCCGGAGTTGGGGCAGCCGCCGAAGTGGTGCAGCGCGATGACCTTGTCGCTGGCCCGGGAGATGACCGGCGAACCGGACGAGCCGCCCTCGGTGTCGCAGTGGTAGGAGATGTCGGACGCGGTCCCGTAGCCGTCGTAGCTCGGGTTGTCGACGGCGCAGGTGCCGTTGGCGTCCCGGTCGCTGGACATCGCGATCACGGTCGGGTCGCCGCCCGGGTGCTGCGGGATGTAGAGCTCGGTGCCACGGGCTGGCCGGCGCAGGTCGAGTTCGAGGTAACCGAACTTCTCCACGGCCGGAAAGTCCTCGACGGTGAACAGCGTGTAGTCGAGCGTCCGGTCGGTGCTCAGCACCCGGTCGCCCCACACCTTCGTGCTCCGGAACACCTCGTAGCCGCCGCAGGCCGCGCACTGGTAGTTGAACCACACCTCGGTCTGGTACGCCTCTTCCGAGCTGGTGAAGCAGTGGTGGTTGGTCATCATCCGGTTGGTGGGGCCGAGCCGCCACGCCGTGCACAGTTCGGTGCCGTTGATGAGCAGCCGGGCGACCGCCTTCGAGCGCTCGTACGCGACCGGGTCGCTGGACCGGTAGCAGATCGCGTCGCGGGAGTCGTTGCGGCCGCAGACGCTCTCCTCCCGGCCGGGCCCGGCGGCGCCGGGCGCCGCTGCCGCGCTCTCCCGGTCGGCGGCGGTGAGGCCGTGCGCGACCCGGTCGATGCCGACGCCGAGCCCGGCCAGCCGGGAGCCGAGGCCGAGCAGGTCGGGGCGGGCCCGGTGCAGGGTGACCACGGCGGTGTCGCCGGAGACCGACATCGCCCAGCGGCCGGCCGGCGAGCCGCGCAGCGCGTCGACCACCCCGCCGACCGGGTCGCCGTCGATGCGGTGCACCTCGGTGCCGTCCGGGCTGGCCACCGTGACGTGGTCGCCGGGCAGCATCAGGAGCCGGTCGAAGTGCACCTTGACGTAGTCGGCGCCCGGGTAGCGCAGTGTGGTGGAGGTCTCCCCGTCGAGGTAGCCGAGCACCCGGTCGACGGTCTTCAGGGTGCCGATCCGGTCCCGGCCGGCGGGCGCGGAGGTGTTCTCGTCGCGGCCGGTGGGCGGCGCCGTCCGGTCGCGCCCGGCTGGGGCGGTGGCCGCGCGGTCCGGCTCGGGGAGCGGCGGGTCCTCCTCGACCCGGTCGGCCGGGTCGGGCGTACCGGTGGCGGACGTCTCCGTGCCCGACCAGGTCGGCCGCTCGGCGGGCTGCCCCACCGCCGCCGCCACCCCGGCCAGTGCCACCACCGTGCACGCTCCGACAACCCATGCCACCGTCCGCCGCATACCTGTGTCTCCCGTGTGTCCTGTGCGCGACATGCCGACGGCAGAAACCGTCAGATGCCACAAAGCCGGTGATCTCGCCACTGTGTAACGAGCCACGCCAGGCGGCGACGCGCGGTCCCGGCCGTCATGCTTGATGGGTGCGTATCACTTCCGCCCTCGTCGACCCGGCACTGCTCGACCTGCCGTGGTCCACCCCGCTGGAGGAGTGGCCGGCAGATCACCTGGTGGCGCTCCCCCAGGGCATCTCGCGGCACGTCGTACGGTTCGTCCGGCTCGCCGGCACGGTCTACGCGGTCAAGGAGACCGGCGAGCGGGTCGCCGAACGCGAGTACGACCTCCTCCGCGCCCTGGAGCGGATCGACTTCCCGTCCGTCGAGGCGGTGGCGATCGTCGCCGACCGGGTCGACCCGACTGGTGAGCCGCTGGCCCCGGTCCTGATCACCCGGCACCTGCAGTTCTCCCTGCCCTACCGGGCGCTCTTCTCCAACACGCTGCGCCCGGAGACGATGAACCGGCTGCTGGACGCGCTCGCCGCGCTCATCGTCCGGATGCACCTGACCGGCTTCTTCTGGGGCGACTGCTCGCTGTCCAACACGCTCTTCCGGCGCGACGCCGGCGCCTTCGCCGCCTACCTGGTCGACGCCGAGACGGGGGCACTGCACCCGCGGCTCTCCAACGGCCAGCGCGGCGAGGACCTGGAGATCGCGCGGGTGAACATCTTCGGCGAGGCGCTCGACCTGCAGGCCGCCGGGCTGCTGCACGAGTCGATCGACCCGGAGGTGGTCTGCGAGGAGGTCGTCGCCCGCTACGAGCGCCTGTGGCACGAGATCACCTTCGAGCAGGAGGTCGCCCGGGAGGCCCGGCACGACATCGAGGGCCGGATCCGGCGGCTCAACGAGATGGGCTTCGACGTGGCCGAGGTGGCGATGTCCCTGGTCGACCAGGGGGCCTACCTGATCCGCCCGAAGGTCGTCGACGCCGGCTACCACTCCCGCCGGCTGCTGCGGCTGACCGGGCTGGACGCCGAGGAGAACCAGGCCCGCCGGCTGCTCAACGACCTCGACACCTACCGGGCCGAGAGCGACCTGACCGACGAGCAGCAGGCGGCACACCGGTGGTTGACCGAGGTGTTCGAGCCGGTGGTCCGGGCCGTACCCGCGCACCTGCGCCGCAAGCTGGAGCCGTCGGAGTTGTTCGCGCAGGTCATCGAGCACCGGTGGCGGTTGTCGGAGAAGGCCGGTCGCGACGTCGGGCTGGCCCCGGCGGTGCAGTCGTTCCTCGCCGACGTGCTGGTGCACCGCCCCGACGAGCAGGCCGTGCTCGGCATCGAGGTCGCCACCGGGTGACGAGCGACCGGCCGGTCCACCCGGCCGGTCACGGGACCGGGTCGGGTTCGTCCTCGGGTAGGGCCGGCACCGGGGTGGTCTGGGTGAGCAGCCAACTCAGCCCCGCCCGGCGGGCGACGACGGTGATCCGGTCACCGGCCCGGACCCGGCTCTCCAGGGCGGGCGCCCACCGCAGCCGCGACTGACCGGCCCGGGCCAGCCCGATCACGCGTACGCCGGTGCCGCGCCGGGCATCGCGCAGCCGTAGCCCGTCGAGCGGCGACCGCTCGCCGACGGTCACCTCGGCGACCAGCAGGACGTGCCGGTCGACCGGGATGGTGGCGATCACGTTGCGGTTGGTCAGGGCACTGGCGAACGACGGCGCGGCCAGGTAGGAGACGCTGCGCGAGATGTTCATGTTGAAGGCGTGCTGGATCCGGGCGGCGAAGTCGCCGTCGAAGAGGCGCAGCACGACCCGCAGGTCGGGGTTGAGGGTGCGCCCGTTGAGCGCCGCCTGGAGGTTCGTCACGTCGTCGGTGGAGACCATGACCAGGGCCTGGCAGGTGGCCACCGAGGCGGCCCGCAACGTCTCCTCCTGCGCCCCGTCGGCGACGATGAACGGCACGCCGAGCCGGCGGACCAGCGACGCGCCCCGGGCATCGGGGTCCTTGTCGATGGTCACGACCTCGACCCCCAGGTCGTGCAACTGCCCGACGACCCGGCTCCCGACGTTGCCGAGCCCGACCACCACCACGTGGCCGTCGCGGCGCACCGAGAGCCGGCCGACGGTGAGGGCGAGCTTGGCGTTGACGATGCCGTCGACCACGGCGGCGGTGATCAGCGGGATCAGCGCCAGCCCGGCGAGGGTCAGCACCACCTGCATGACCTGCACCCGCGCGTCGGTGCCGGCCTCGGGCTCGGCCCCGCTGAACGTGGTCAGCAGGGTCAGGTAGACCGCCTCCGCGATGCTGACCCGCTCGGCGCGGGCCAGCAGGAAACCGAAGAGCGCGACGATGGCGAGCACGCAGAGCGTCGCCATGCCGATCTTTCGGGTGGCGAACGACCGGATGCTCCGCAGCAGCCCGACGAACGGGTGCCGCCAGCGGGCCCGGGCCAGCCGCCGGGCCGCCAGTTCGGTCCCGGCCGGCCGGCCGCTCGCCTCGGCGAGCACCAGGTCGGCCCGACTCTCGTCGGACGGCAGGACCCGCAGGTTGTTGGGCTCGCGGGTGTCGGCGAGCCCGACCACCACGTGCTCGGGCCGTACGTCGGCCCGCCGGGCCACCAGCAGGGTGCGGCCGGCGTGCCGGAAGTGGGTGGGGGCGACCTCGCCCAGCGCGGCGGCGACGAAGGCGGGTGCCGCCATCGAGGCGTCGGAGAGCACCTCGCAGTCCGGGAAGAGCCGCTTGACCCCGTTGCCGAGGTTGGCGTTGAACATCCGCATGACCAGGCGGAGGTCGGGCTCGACCTCCTGTGCGCACAGTGCGGCGTGGATGTTGCCGACGTCGTCCTGGTGCAGCAGCGCCAGGCCGGCCGCCCCGGTGAGGCCGGCGAGGCGGAAGGTCTCCTCGTTGAGGCGTTCGGCCCGCACGATCCGTATGCCGCGCAGCGCCGTGATGTCCGGGTCGCCGGGACGGCGCCTGGTCGGCACGATGACGGTGATCCGTACCGGGCTGGTGGGGGTGTCCCGCCGCAGCGTCCGGACCACCCAGTAGGCCAGTGCGTCGTCGCCGCAGATCACGTAGTGCGGACGTGCCTCGCCGTTGGGGCGCAGGCTGTCCCGCAGCCTCGACTCGACCACGCGACGGGCGCGGCTACGCCAGGGGCCGGAGGTCATGCCCGGATCGTAGCGATGTCGTTCATCGATCGCCGCCCCGTGATCATTTCGCCGGATCGGGCAGCAACGTATCGACGACTCGATCGTTAAGCACTTTGTTGCAGTGCTCCCTATTTGCTAGGTGTATCCGGATTTGCTGCCCGCAGTATCCGTACGGCACCTGATTGGATGCGCAATGTCGAGATGGTTCCATCGTGCGGTCGGCACCGTCGGTGTCGCCGGCGGCTTCCTCCTGCTCACCGGCGGCGCCGCCCAGGCCGATCCGGCCGACGCCACGCCGCAGGCGGCCGATCCGCAGCAGGTCCAGGGCGCCATCGACAAGCTCCTGACCCCGACCGGCACCCTTCCCGACCTGGGCCTGTCCGAACTCGACGCGACCGCCGGGGAGATCTCCGACGGCGTGCTCACGATCAGCCGCAACAACGCGGCCGACGGCAGCCGGGAGGCGGCGCCGGACCCGCTGACCGGACAACTGCCGGACCTCGCCGACGTGCCGGTCGACCGGCTGCTCGCCGGCGAGCTCCGGATGTTCCCCGGCCTCGGCGACCAGTCCGCCCCGGCCGGGCCGGCGGTCGACCAGGTCGGCCAGCCGGTTGGCCGGACCGGCGCCACGGCGGACGCCATACCGGCCATGGTGACCTCGGCCGGCGAACAGGTGCCCGCCCTGATCGGCGACGCGCTGATGGCCCAGAAGCCGGAGCTCTTCGGTGCCACCGAGTCGCTGCCCGTCGTCGACACGCTGCCGGTCGTCGGCGGCCTCCCGGTGGTCGGTGACCTGACCCACGGCGGCGTACCGCTGGTCGGATCACTGCCGCTGGTCGGCGACCCGTCGAACCTGGTCGGCCCGGCCGCCGCCGGTCCGACGACCCAGCCGGCCACGACCCAGCCGGCCACGACCCGACCGGCGACCACCCAGCCCGCCACGACCCAGCCGGCGACGACCCAGCCGGCGACCGGGGACACGGCCACCCGACCCGCGACCGGACCGGCACCGTCGACCGCCGGCGGGCAGCCGGCCCGCGGCGGCGAGCGGAGCTTCAACGGCACCGGCCGTCCGGTCGCCGGCGAGGACCCCGACTACGCCGAGTCGGCCTCGTCCGCACGGCAGGTCCTCCCGGCCTCCGACGGCCCGCAGACGCTCCCGGCGTTCGACGGCCCGGTGACCCTGCCGGCCCCCGCCGGCTCACCCGTCTTGCCCGCCGCCGGTCAGCACCCCGGAATCCGGCCCGCCGGGGCCCTGCCCGGCGGACCGGATCCGCAACTCCTGCCGGCCTTCGACGGCCTGCAGACCCTGCCCGCACAGGGCGGCCGACCCGCCACCAGCACCGTCGCGCCGATGGTCATGAGCATCGACCGAACCCTGCCGGCGGGCTGACCGCCCACGGCCCCCCGACGGCCCCCGCCCGGCGCGACCCGCCGGCCGGGGGCCGTTCCCCGATCCACCCACCCGCCGACCCGGATTGAACGCCGCCGTACCGGGCACCCTGGCCACAACCGGGCCGGAGGGGCGGATGGACGGATCACGACTGCTGGGCCGCCTGTTCGGCGTACGCGCCGAGCAGGTCGACCCCGGCGCCGACGGCCCGGCCGAGGCGCCGGGGATGCCCGGCCCGGCCGGGGTGACGGTCGTCGGCGGTGGCATCGCGGGCATGTCCGCGGCGGTGGTGCTAGCCGAACGCGGGGTGCGGGTGACGGTGCTCGAAGGCGCCCCACGGCTGGGCGGGCGGCTGTCGGCCCGGCCGGAGTCGCTTCCCGACGGTACGTCCCAACTCGTCGACCACGGTTTCCACGCGTTCTTCCGGCAGTACTACAACTGGCGGGCGATCCTGCGCCGGATCGACCCCGGGCTGGGTTTCCTGCGCCCGGTCGACGGCTATCCGGTGCTGTCGGCCGACTGGCCGCCGGAGGAGTTCGGCCGGCTGCCGGCCGCCCCGCCGGCGAACCTGCTGGCCCTGCTCGCCCGCAGCCCCAGCCTGCGCCTGCGCGACCTGCGCGACATCGACCGGCGGGCGGCGCTGCCGCTGCTCGCGTACGACCCCGAACGCACCCACCGCGACCACGACGGCGCCAGCGCACGGCAACTGCTGGACCGGCTGCACCTGCCCGACCGCGCCCGGGCGATGCTCTTCGAGGTCTTCGCGCACTCGTTCTTCAACCACGAGGCCGACCTGTCGGCCGCGGAACTGATCGCCGCCTTCCACTTCTACTTTCTCGGCAATCCCGAGGGGCTCGCCTTCGACGCACCCGACCTCGACCACGACAGCGCTATCTGGCGGCCGCTCGCGGCCCACGCCGAACGCCGGGGCGCGGTGGTGCACACCGGTGACCCGGCCGTGGAGGTCCGGCCCGGCTGGCGGGTCGACACCGCCGCGGGGCGTACCCACCGGTCGGCGTTCCTGGTCCTCGCCGTCGATCCGCCGGCCCTGCGCGACCTGCTCGCCGCCTCGCCCCGGCTCGCCGCCGCCGCACCGGTGCTCGCCGGGCAGGTCGCGGCGGCCGGAGTCGGACCGCCGTACGCGGTCGCCAGGTTCTGGTTCGGCGGCGACGTGGCCCCGGGGCGGTCGGTGTTCAGCGGGGTTTCGCGGCAGCCGACCCTCGACTCGATCACGCTCTACCACCGGCTGGAACGCGGCGCCCGGCGGTGGGCCGACCGCGTCGGTGGTTCGGTCGTCGAACTGCACGCGTACGCCTGCCCCGACCTGCCGGCGCCGGTCCTGGCGGACCGGATGCGGGCCGAACTCGCGGCCCTGTGGCCGGAGACGGCCGGCCTGCCCGTGATCGACCTGCGGGCGGAGACCGGGGCGCGGGCCCCGGCGTTCCGGCCCGGCACGGCGGCCGGCCGCCCGGGTGTGCGCACCGACGCCGACCGGCTCTACCTGGCCGGCGACGGCATCCACACCGACCTGCCGAGCGCGTTGATGGAGCGGGCCGCGGCCACCGGGATCACCGCCGCCAACCACGTGCTGCGCCGGCTCGGTGCGGCGGCCGAGCCGCTGCGGTCGGTCCGCCCACGCGGGCTGCTGGCCGGTCGGCGGGGCTGAGCCGTGCAGACGTTCCTGCCGTACCCGGACTTCACCGCCAGCGCCCGCGCGCTGGACGCCCGGCGGCTCGGCAAGCAGCGGGTCGAGGCGTTGCAGGTGTTGCGGGCCCTCACCCGGCCGCGCTACGGGTGGCGGCACCACCCGGCGGTGAAGATGTGGGCCGGCTACGAGGAGGGCCTGGTCCGCTACGGCCTGCAGATGTGCGCGGTGTGGTGCGAGACCGGGCGCCGGGACACCGTCGCGGGCAGCCTGGTCGCGGACCTCACCCTCGCCTGCGGCGCCTTTCCCGTACGGGCCCAGCCCGACCTGGCCGCGGCCGGCGAGCTGCCCCCGTGGCTCGGTGACGGCGCGCTGCACCGCAGCCACCGCTCGTCGCTGCTGCGCAAAGACCCCGACTTCTACCGGCCGCTGTTCGGCGACCTGCCGGACGACCTGCCGTACGTCTGGCCGGGCTCCGACCGGCCAGCCCGCTGCCTGCCGCCTGCCGACGGTTAAATCGCTGGTCCGACGTTCGCCGGTCTACCTACAGTGGACCGGTCAGCCGGCCACGACCGAGCCGCCCGTCCGACCGGACCGGGCGGCTGTTTCGTCACGCCCCACCCCCACCGCGCCGCGACCGAACGAGAGGAGTCCCGGTGAACGCCGTACTGGTCGTCAACGCCGACCTCGGGCCGCTGCACCGGGTCAGCGTGCAGCACGCGATCCGGATGCTCTGCCGCCGGGTGGCCGAGATCCACGAAGCCGAGCCGGACCGGCTCATCGGGGCGTTCCCGCTGCCCCGGGTCGTACGCCTGGTCCGCTACGTCGTCACCCGCTGGCGGTTCACCTCCGGGCCGGGGTGGTCCCGGGCCGGGGTACTGGTCCGCGACGGCCGGTGCTGCGCCTACTGCGGCGGCCCGGCGAGCACCGTCGACCACCTGCTGCCCCGCTCGCGCGGTGGCCGGAACACCTGGCTGAACACGGTCGCCGCCTGCGGTCCGTGCAACAACCGCAAGGCCGACCGTACGCCCGGTGAGGCGGGCATGCGGCTACGCCGTACGCCGGTCGCCCCCAGCTGGGCGGCGCTGGTCCGCTGAACCCACCCGGCCACGTCGGCCGGTCGACCCGGCCGGCCGGTGAAGGACCTCCTTCGCCGGCCGGCTCCGCCCTGGAGGCGACGATGTCCGCCCGCCGGAAGAAGTACCCCCGCACCCACCACCTGCCCGGCTCCCCCGGCGCCACCGCCGACGACCGGCGGCTGCCCGACCTGTCCGGCCTGACCGGCGAACTGGTGGTGACCGAGAAGATGGACGGCGGGAACGTCACCTTCACCCGCGAGGCGATGTACGCCCGCTCGGTCGACTCCGGCACGCACGTGTGGGACCGGCCGGCGAAGGCGGTCTGGGCGCGGGTGGCGCACGACGTCCCGGCCGGCTGGCGGATCTCCGGCGAGTCGATGTGGGCCCGGCGCAGTGTCGGCTACGACGACCTGCCCGGGGTCTTCCTCGTCTTCGCGGTGTGGGACGCCGACGACACCCTGCTCGGCTGGGACGACACCGAGCAGTGGGCCGCCCTGCTCGGCCTGCCACTGGTGCCGGTGCTGCACCGGGGGGCGGATCTCGCCGCCGCACTGGGCGCCTGGGCCGGGTGCCGGGACGCCACGACGTCGGAGGGTTTCGTCGTACGGCCGGCGGGTCCGGTGCCCGCAAGCGAGTTCGCGCACCGGGTCGGCAAGTGGGTACGCGCCGGCCACGTCCGTACGACGGCGGCCTGGCGGCACCGGGACGACTTCGCCACCAACGGTTTCCGGGCAACGGATGGGCCGAAACGGTCACCTTCTCCGGGGGCCGGATAAGTGAGTGGGCATCGATCGTGGGCCGCCCGTTTTCCGGGCGGGCCCATCGGCTTCCGTGCGGTCCGAGATTGGTGGAGCCCCCGGCCGGGATCGAACCGGCGACATCTCGCTTACAAGGCGAGTGCTCTGGCCAGCTGAGCTACAGGGGCGTGTCCGTGGCCAGCATAACCACTGATCGGGCCACAACAGCGCAATGACCGGCATCGGTGGCCAAGATCGCTCTTCCGGTGCCGGAAGTGCGGCGGGAGCAACTGAATCGGACCGATAGACGAACTTGTCGACATGGACTGCCCGACTGGCCATTTAGTGACTGTCAGAAGCCACTTGTCCCAGAAAGTCGGGCCCGTCAGCGCCGGCTTCCGTCCCACGGATGGCGTCTGACCTTGGCACCGGGCCGAATCCCGTTTACCGTGGCGTGACACGAGCGACATCCGTGGCTGCCCTGCTGTCCGGATGCCGTTCGTTGGCCGGTGCCCACCGCACCGGTCGCTCCTTCACTCGGATCGTCCGGCACGTTCCTGCCGGTGAAAGGAAGCGCTTCACCATGGCTACGGTCACCTACGCGAAGGCGTCCCGGATCTACCCGGGCACCGAACGCCCCGCGGTCAACGAACTCGACCTGGAGATCGGCGACGGGGAGTTCCTCGTCCTGGTCGGCCCCTCCGGTTGCGGCAAGTCCACCAGCCTGCGGATGCTCGCCGGTCTCGAAGACGTCGACAAGGGCTCGATCTACATCGACAGCCGCGACGTCACGCACCTGCCGCCGAAGGCCCGCGACATCGCGATGGTCTTCCAGAACTACGCGCTCTACCCGCACATGTCGGTCTACGACAACATGGCCTTCGCGCTGAAGCTGCGCAAGACCTCGAAGGCCGAGATCGACCGGCGGGTGAAGGAGGCGGCGGCGCTGCTGCAGCTCGAGGAGTTCCTCAGCCGCAAGCCCAAGGCGCTCTCCGGTGGTCAGCGCCAGCGGGTCGCCATGGGTCGCGCCATCGTCCGCGAGCCGCAGGTCTTCCTCATGGACGAGCCGCTGTCCAACCTGGACGCCAAGCTGCGGGTCCAGACCCGTACCCAGATCGCCTCGCTGCAGGCCAAGCTCGGCGTCACGACCGTCTACGTCACCCACGACCAGGTCGAGGCCATGACCATGGGCCACCGGGTGGCGGTCATGCTCGACGGCGTGCTCCAGCAGGTCGACACCCCGCGGACGCTCTACGACACCCCGGCCAACGTCTTCGTCGCCGGCTTCATGGGCTCCCCGGCCATGAACATCAAGACCGTGTCGCTGTCGGAGAAGGGCGCGGTGTTCGCGGACCTGCTCGTTCCGCTGACCCGGGAGCAGGTTGCCACGGCCCAGGCCGACGGCGGCAACAAGAAGGTGACCGTCGGGTTCCGTCCGGAGGACTGCGACCTGGTCAGCCCGACCGAGGGCGGCCTGCCGGTCGTCGTCGAACTGGTCGAGGACCTCGGCTCCGACGCCAACGTCTACGGCCACGCCACCCTCGACGGCGTCTCGGAGCGGTTCGTCGTACGCACCGACCGCCGGCACATGCCGAACATGGGCGACACGGTGTTCGTGAAGCCGCGTACCGACCGGCACCACACCTTCCACGCCGCGACCGGCGTGCGGATCTGATCCGCCTGGTCGAACGAGAAGGGCGCCCCACGGATCTCCGTGGGGCGCCCTTTCCCGTCCGGCCGGGCACCGGAGGCTCGGGGTCGCGGGCCGATCCCGCCGGTGCCGAAACACCGGCGGTCACGGTGGCCTCGACGTCGTAGGCGCTACAGACCGATCTTGCCGGTGCCGGCACCGGCCATGACGACCGATTTCACGTCGTTCGGGTTGGTGAGGGTGTAGCTGTAGTAGGTGCTCGGCTCCTGCACGGTGCCGCCGGCGTCACCCGGCTCGCTGCTGCCGGCCAGCACGTTGTCCCGGGCGATCATCCGGCCGCGCTGTCCGGAGTAGCTGATCGACCACGGCTCCTCGACGTCCTCGAAGTAGTTGCCCTCGACGACGCAGCCGGAGTTGAGCTGGCAGGCCACCCCGACATCGGTGTTGTAGACGAAGTAGTTGTTGAACACGTGCACCGGATCGCCGAACCGGACCCGCGGGTTGCGCTGCGGCGTACGGTCGAACCAGTTGTTGTGGTACGTCACCTTGAGCTGGCCGATGTCCTGCGCCCCGTTGCTGTCGTCGTGGCCGAGCAGCATCGTCTTGGTGTGGTGGTGGACGTGGTTCCACGAGATGGTCACGTAGCTCGACCCGCGCTTGACGTCGATGAGACCGTCGTAGCCCTGGGCCAGGTCGTTGTGGTCGATCCAGACGTGATGGCTGAACATCTGGACGTTGATCGCGTCGTCGACGGTGTTCCGGAAGTTCAGGTTCCGGATGATCACGTTGTGCACCGCGTCCGGCGGCCGGGTGGTGATGTCGCTGACCGGCAGGCCGATGTTGAGGCCGCCACCGGTGATGCCGGAGTTGGCCCCGACGCCGACGATGGTCTTGTCCGAGGTCACGTCGTGCATCGGGCCGGGCAGGGCGATCATCCCGTCGACCCGGATGTTGAGCGGACCCGGGGTGGCGATGGCGGTGAGCAGTTCGGCCGCGGTGTCGACGGTGACCGTCGGGCCGCCGGCGCCGCCGGTGGTGCCGTTCTGCCCGAGGGCGTCGACCGAGGCGAAGCCGACCGGCGGCGCCATCGGGTCGAGCGGCGGGCCGGTGGGCGGCAGGGTGGGTCCGGTGGTGGGGCCACCGGTCGGTGGCGCGCCGGTCTCGGTGTCGACGGCGACGTCGTCGAACGACGCGCTGGCGTACGAGGTGGCCAGGCCGACCCGGCCACTGGCGAAGGCGCTGTCGGTGGCCTCGACGGCGAGGTTGCCGTTGACATACCCGCGCAGCGAGTTGCCGACGGCCTCCAGCCGCAGCGTCGCCCAGCTTCCGACGGTCGGGCCGCCGGCACCGCTGGCCAGCGCGACGGGAGCGCCGCCGGACCGCTTGAGCAACTGCACCGCGCCGCCGCTGGTGACCACGAGGGCGTAGTAGTTGCTGCTGCTCTGCGCCCGGGCGACCACTCCGACGTGGCGGTTCGCGCCGTTGAACCCGGTGGGCTTGACCCGGGCCTGCACGCCGTAGTCGGTCCAGGTGGCGGAGCCGACCAGGGTGCGGGCGTCGCTGCTGGTGCCGGACTGGCGGTTGACGAGTGAGCCGTCGGTGACGACCGACCAGCTTCCGCCCGACTTGGACCAGCCGTTGGAGTTGCCGTCCTCGAAGTCGTCGGAGAACAGGCTGTCCGCGAAGGCGTACGGGGTGCCGAACGCCAGGACGGCGGCGGTCAGGGTTCCGGCGGTGGCTGCCGCGACGGGCAGCCGCCACCGGGATCGGTGGGGAACGGGAGTCTTGTCCATGGTTGAGCCTCCCTGGGGTGTGTGGTGGGGTGGCCGCCCGGCGGCCGGCCGGGAACCGGCCGCCGGGTGGACGATGGCCAACCGTGCCGGCCACGGATGCGAGGACGCGGCCGGGCACGGCTGGCGGCTTGCGGGTCCGGCGGGACGGCCGGACCGACCGGTAATCAGACCGGCAGCTTGCCGGCCCCGGCGAGCAGCGTGGTCGCCAGCGGGACCAGCGGTGCGGGCAGCACCGGTCCGTGGCGCAGGGTGGGCGTCCAGCCCGCGTCGGAGCCGAGGGGAACCTCGTTCGCCGCGTTGTACGCCCCCAGCAGGTCGACGTGGCGGGGCAGCCGCCAGCCCTCGCGGACCCAGTTGCCCTTCTCGGTGATCGCGGTTCCGGACCAGTCGTAAATGATCTTGTCTGCGGTGACGCCCCGGTCGAGGGAGAAGTAGTTGTTCTCCGCGTAGATGGCCGACTGGACCCCGACCCCGAGGGCGTACTGGAAGTCGGCGCCGGACAGCTTGTAGTGGTTGTTGTAGACGTCGACCTGACCGAACCGCACCCGCGGCAGCCGCTGGTAGACGTTCTCGAAAACGTTGTGGTGAATCGTCACGTTGAGCTTTCCGACGTCCGGCCCGACGGTGTTCGACGAACCGATCAGCATGACCTTGTCACGGCCCGTGAAACGGTTGTAGGAAACGGTGACCAGGCTGGCGGTGTGGGTGATGTCGACCGAGCCGTCGTGCACCTGGTACGGCCGCCCGAAATACAGCGGCTGGGAACTGTCGGGGTTGTCGCCGTCGGTGAACGTGTTGTGGTCGATCCAGACGTTCTGGCTGCGCCGCACCGAGATCTGGTCGTACTGCGAGTTCCAGTTTCCGGTCTCACCGTCGGTCGGCGACCAGGCCGGGAAGCAGTCCCGGGCGTCGTCGAAGGTGATGTTGCGGATGATCACGTTGTTGGCGGTGTCGGCCATCAGGGTGAGACCGGTCAGGACCGCACCGCGCAGTCCGATGACCGTGGTGTTGGGGCCGAGGTTGATCTGGGTGTGCCGGGTCTGGTTGGTGACCGAGCGGACCCGGGCCTGCTCCAGCGCCCCGGACGGGGTGACCCGTCCCCAGGTCGCCGGGTCGTAGGCGGCCAGGTACGCCGGCAGCGAGTATTCCGGGTCGGCCAGATCGTCGCAGCTCAGCAGCTTGTCGTCGGGTCCCTCGAAACCGTCGATGGTGCCCTTGATGTAGATGATCTTCGGAGTGGCGTTGGACCGGTTGGTGGCGTTGTCACCGCCGAGCGCCGCGATCAGCTCGGCCCGGGTCTGCACCACGTGCACCTGGTCGCGCGTCGCGGCGGCACCGCCGGTGGTGCCCGGGCCGTACGCGGCCCAGCCGTCGTTCGCCGGCAGCGTCTGCCGGCCCGCCGGCCGGTCGATGCCGCCGCCGGCGGCCGCGACGGTGGCCGGAGCCGCCGCGAGGCAGACCCCGACCGCCGCGGCCGTCAACACCCTCGATCGCATTCGCATATTTCGCCCCTGCCTGATGTTCGCCAGTACGAAACCTCACTGGAACAAACGCTAGGTAAGTGGCCACAAATATGTCAATGCATTGGAAACGCAGATATGTTGCATTGAATCAGGGCAATGCATATTCACTCGGCCACTCTCGCCGAGGTTCGTACTCTTCGGTCCGTTTTGCTACCGGACTGTTGTTCCCCAGATTTGCAATATGTTTTCCGTCACCCGCCCTGCCCGACTCCGGCCGCCCCGGCGAGTTCCGCCCGGAACGGCGGCCGGGCCCAGGCCACCCCGAGTTCGGAGAGCAGTGCCATCCGATCCCCGGCCAGCCGCAGCGCACCGTCGATGCCCTCGATCACCCGTACCCGTGCCGGCCCCGCACCGACCGACACCGCGTCGACCAGGGTCGGCTCCGGCGCGGTCCCGATCGCCTCGACCACGGCGGTGAACGCCTCCGTGGCGGCCAGCGGCGCGATCAACGGCACCCCCGCCGGGTCGGCGCGATGGGCCAACAGGTTCTCCAACAGCCCGACCCGGCCCGGCACCTGCCGCGCGACCGTCTCACCCGGCAGCCTGAGCCGGTCGGTCGGATACTCCAGCACCGCCCGGCCGGCCGTACCGTGCACGATCACCTCGCCCGGGATGAAATCCTCCCCGGCCAGCGTCACCGCGACCACCACCGGCGGGCCGCCGTCCAGCGTCACCCGCATCGTGGCCGTGTCGTCGACCTCGATCGGCCGGGTCCGGTAGCGCTCCACCTCGACCGACACCGGGCGGCCCGGCGCGCACCCACCGGCGATCACCAGCGACTGCATCACGGCGTGGGCCAGCGGGTTGACCAGGGCTCCGTCGAGTACCGGCCGGCCGTCGACGGACCGCCGGCCGGCCCACGACGAGCGGGCGTAGTAGGCGTCGTCACGGCGCCACGACGCGACCGCCGCGACGCCGGTGACCGTACCCAGGGCACCGGAGCCGACCGCCTGCCGCAACTCGGTCAGCGCCGCCGACCCGAGCGCCTGGAACCCGACCTGGCAGGTCCGCCCGGCCGCCGCCAGCGCGTCGGCGAGCGTGGCGTGCTCGGCCAGCGTCAGCACCGGCGGCTTCTCCAGCAGCAGATCGGCGCCGGCCGCCACGCAGTCCAGCGCGATCGGCAGGTGGGTGTGCGCGGGCGTGCAGATCACCACCACGTCGGGCCGGGCGGCGCGCAGCATCTCCCGGTGGTCGGTGAACACCCCGACCCCCTCGGGTACGGGCGCGTCCGGCGCCGCCTCCACCGGCCGTACGTCGACCAGCGCGACGAGCCGGAGCCGGCCGGACTCGTGCAACGGGGCCAGCGCCCGGCGGTGCCACAGCCCGTGGCCGCTCGCCCCGATCAGGGCGACCGTCGGTGTCGTCACCGTTCCTCCTCCATCTCACTCCACCGCGGCAGCGGCCCGCTCCCGCTCCACCGCGCGGCGGCGGGACCCGGTCCCGCCGCCCGGCGGTCGTACGGTCAGGTCGCCCCGGCCAGCGTCGCCTCGACGCCGTGCCGGTCCAGCGCGGTCAACCAGTCCACGATCAGTTCACGAACCACATCGTCGTCGGCGAGCCCGGACGGGAACACCTCGGTCAGGCCGAGCAGCGCGGTGACCACACCGGCCGGGGTCCCGTCGCTGTCGGCGAGCGCGGCACCGATCATCGGCGCCAGCGGGTCGTCGAGCGGCAGCGCCGAACCGTCGTCGGCGCGACCCTGCGCGAACCGCATCCAGGCGGCGACCACCAGGGCCGCCCAGCGCGGGCTCGCCCCGACCGCCCGGCGGTCGAGGATCGTGTGCAGCACCCGCTGCGGAAGCTTCTGCGATCCGTCCATCGCCACCTGTACGGTGCGGTGGCAGATGACCGGGTTGGCGAACCGCTCCAGCACCGTCTCGCCGTACTCGACCACCGAGACGCCGTCCGGCGGCATGAAACTGTTCGCCACGTCCTCGGCGACCAGCCGGCGCAGCACCCGCGTCAGGTGTGGGATCCGCAGCGCGTCGGCGATCGTCTCCCGCCCGGCGAGCGCGCCCAGATAGGCGGTCGCCGAGTGCAGGCCGTTCAGGGTCCGCAGCTTCAGCCGCTCCCAGCCGCCGGCGTCGTCGGTGAGCACCGCGCCCGCCCGTTCCCACGCCGGCCGGCCGGCCGGGAACCGGTCCTCGATCACCCACTGCCGGTACGGCTCACCGGCCACCGCCATCAGGTCGGCGACCCCGAGCGCCCGCTCCGCCGTCGCGAGGGTGTCGGGGGTGCTGGCCGGGACGATCCGGTCGACCATGGTGCCGGGGAACGTCACGTTCGCGTACACCCAGTCGACGGCCTTGGCGGGCGCGTCGGCGTACTCCAGCGCCTGGGTCACCAGACCGGCCAGCCGCCGGCCGTTGGACGGCAGGTTGTCGCAGCTCACCAGCGCGATCGGGCCGGCGTGTGCCCGTGCCCGGGCCAGCAGCCCACGGACGAGCAGGCCGGGTACGGTCACCGGCGGCCGGTCGCTGGTGAGGTCGGCGGCCACGGCCGGGTCGGGCCGCAGCACGCCGGTGGCCGGGTCCAACTGGTACGCCTTCTCGGTCACGGTCAGCGTCACCACCCGGATCGCCGGATCGGCGAGCAGCGCGACGATGGCGGCCGGGTCCCCGGCGGCGTGCCGTACGCCGGCGAACGCGCCGATCACGTTGGTGCCGGTCCCGGCGGCCGACATCGTCGTGACGCTGAACAGGTTGTCCTGCTCGGTGAGCCGGCGCACGGTGTCGAGGCTGCGCGGGGCCACCGCGACGATGCCCCAGTCACCGCCGGCGGCGGCGATCGCCGCCTCGGTGTAGACCGCCTGGTGGGCCCGGTGGAAGGCGCCGAGCCCGAGGTGCACGATGCCGGCGGACACCTCGCCGGGGCGTACCAGCGGGCGGCTCTCGGCGGGCAGGTGACGGAGCGTGTCGAGCCGCAGCCGCCCGCCCGGGGCCGGGTCGGGCCGGCTGCCGGTCGCCGCGCCGGGCTGGCTGGTTATCGCCACGCCGGGCCGTCCGGGAAGGAGAACTCGGCGATCGAGGCGGGCCGCATCGTGCTGCTGTAGCCGGGCTGTTCGGGCACCAGGTAACGGCCGTCCCGGGTGCGTACCGGGTCGACGAAGTGCTCGTGCAGGTGGTCGACGTACTCGACCATCCGGCCCTCCAGCGACGTACCGACCCGCAGGTAGTCGAAGATCGCCAGGTGCTGGACATACTCGCAGAGGCCGACGCCGCCGGAGTGCGGGCAGATCGGCACCCCGAACTTGGCCGCCATCAGGATCTCGGCGAGCACCTCGTTGACCCCGGCGACCCGGCAGGCGTCGATCTGCATGACGCCGATCGCCTCGGCCTGCAGTAGCTGCTTGAAGATCACCCGGTTGGCCGCGACCTCGCCGGTGGCCACCCGGATCGGCGCCACGGCGCGGGCGATCCGGGCGTGGCCGAGCACGTCGTCGGCGTGCGTCGGCTCCTCGATCCAGTACGGGTCGACCTCGGCGAGCCGGGCCATGTTGGCGATCGCCTCGTCGACGTCCCACACCTGGTTGGCGTCCATCATCAGCAGCGCGTCCGGGCCGATCTCCTCGCGGATGATCCGGGCCCGCCGTACGTCGTCTTCGATCGGCCCGCCGACCTTCATCTTCATCGCCCGCCAGCCCTCGGCGTACGCCTGCCGGGTCAGCGCCCGGACCTTGTCGTCGGGGTAACCGAGCCACCCGACCGAGGTGGTGTACGAGGGGAACCCGTCCCGCTCGATGCCGGCGAGCCGCTCCTCCCGGCCGGTCAGGCCCTTGTCGAGGATGGCCCGCGCGTCGTCGGGGGTCAGCGCGTCGGTGATGTGCCGGAAGTCGATGTTGGCGACCAGTTCCTCGGTCGGCATCTCGGCGAGCAGCCGCCACAGCGGCTTGCCCTCCAGCTTGGCCCGCAGGTCCCACACGGCGTTGACCAGCGCGCCGGCCGACATGTGGATGACGCCCTTCTCCGGGCCGAGCCAGCGCAGCTGCACGTCGGCGGTGAGCGACCGCCAGAACGTCACCGGCTCGGCGAAGATCTCGCCGACCGTACGCCCCACGACGTGGTGCGACAGGGCCCGGATGGCCGCGCAGGTGATCTCGTTGCCCCGGCCGTTGGTGAACGTGAACCCGGCGCCGAAGACCCCGTCCGGGGCGTCGGTGCGCAGTTCGACGTAGGTCGCCGAGTAGTCACCGCGGTTGATCGCGTCCGAGCCGTCGCCGGCCGCCGCGGTGGGAAACCGCACGTCGTGTACGTCGACGCCGGTGATGGTGACCGTGCCGCTCATAACCTCTCCCCGATCTTGAAGATCTTCTTCGGCAGCCGGTACGCCAGGTCGACGATGGTCTCGGCCGCCTCGGCAAGCGGCAGCCGTTCCTCGGCGACGAGCCGGGCGAGGAAGCCCGCGTCGATGCGGCGGGCCACGTCGTGGCGTACCGGGATGGAACAGAACGCCCGGGTGTCGTCGACGAACCCGGCCGTGTTGTAGAAGCCCGCGGTCTCGGTGACCGACTCGCGGAAGCGGCGCAGCACCTCCGGCGAGTCCAGGAACCACCACGGGGCACCCAGGTAGAGGGCGGCGTAGCCACCGGCCAGCGGGGCGAGTTCGCGGCTGAAGGTGTACTCGTCCAGGGTGTAGACGACCACCCGCAGCCGCGGGTCGTTGCCGTACGCGTCCAGCAGCGGGGTGAGCGCGTGCAGGTACTCCGTCGCCTGCGGGATGTCGCCGCCGACGTCGCGCCCGTGCGTCTCGTACAGCCAGCGGTTGTGGTTGCGGACCGATCCCGGGTGCAGCTGCATCACCAGTCCGTCCTCGATGGACATCCGGGCGAACTCCAGCAGCATGTGGGCGCGGAACGCCTCGGCGTCGGCCGCGTCGGCCGTACCGCGCAGGCCCCGCTCGAAGAGTGCGGTCGCCTCGGTCTCGGACAGGGCCAGGGTCAGCGCGGTCGGGTGGCCGTGGTCGGACGAGGTGGCCCCGGCGGCGATGAACGCCTGCCGGCGGTCGCGCAGGGCGGCGAGGTAGCCGCGGTAGGTGCCGGTGTCGGCTCCGGTGATCTCACCGAGCCGGGCCACGTTGTCGGCCCAGCCCTCGAACTCCATGTCGACCACGTTGTCGGGACGGAACGTGGTGATCACCCGGCCGCCCGGTCCGCCCCAGCCGTCGGCGGCGAGCTTGGCGTGCCGGCCCAGGTCGTCCAGCGGCGACTCGGTGGTGGCCAGCACCTCGATGTTGAAGCGTTCGAAAAGCGCGCGGGGCCGGAACTCGGGTTCGGCGAGCCGGGCGGCGATGGTGTCGTACACCTCGTCGGCGGTCTGCGGGCCCAGGGCGGTCTCGACGCCGAAGACCTCGGCGAAGGTCCGCTCCAGCCACAGCCGGGAGGGGGTGCCACGGAAGAGGTGCCAGTGCGCGGCGAACCGCCGCCAGATGGTGCGGCCGTCGGTCTCCACCGGCCGGCCGTCGACGGTCGGTACGCCCAACTCGGCCGGCGGGACCCCCTGGCTGAGCAGCATCCGGGTGACGTAGTGGTCCGGCACGATGATCAGCCGGGCCGGGTCGGGGAACGGCGCGTCGTCGGCGAGGATCAGCGGGTCGACATGCCCGTGCGGGGAGATGATCGGCTGGTCCTTGGCCAGCGCGTACAGTTCCCGGGCGAGAGCCCGCTGGGTGGGCTCGGCCGGGAAAAGGATGTCGGATCTGGGTGTCGGCGACACGTTGCGGTCTCCTCGCAAGTGCATGGTCGGGATCAGGTCACGGGGCGGCCGGCTCGGCCGGCCGGCAGTCAGGTCACGGGGCGCGGCCGGCTCGGCCGGCCGGCACTCAGGTCACGGACAGCAGGTCGGCGACCCGCACCGGCTGCCCGGTTTCGAAGGAGCGGTTCGCGGCCAGGCCGGTGAGCAGGGCGAGGGCCCCGTCACGGGCGGTGGCGCCCCGGGTCATCGGGTCGGCCGCGCCGCCGAAGAGCACCCCGGTCATCCGGGCGTCGGCGCCGCCGTGGCCCTCGCGGCGGTAGCCGGGCACCGGCACCTCCCGGGGCCTGGTCCAGAACGGCCGTACGGTCAGGCTGACCGCGCCGGACTCGGCGGCGGCCTCGGTGCCGTGCAACGCGGCACCCTTGAGCGCGCCGGCACTCTGCGGGCTGACGTGGTCGCTCTCCACGACCTCGAGTTCGAGGCGGCCGCGGCTGCCGTTGAACATCACCCGGTAGCCCTCCCAGGGCGCGTACGCGGTGAGGTGGTAGGTCAGGGTCGCGCCGGTGGAGTAGCGGGTGAGGACCGCCATGTCGTCCTCGATCGTCACGCCGGGCGCGAAGACGTTGCGGTCGCGGTGGTAGCCGTCCTCGGTCTCGGCGTCGAGGTAGAGCGCGCGCAGCCGGGGGTGCTGTGCGAGGTGCATCGCGAACGGGTCGTCGGTGGCCGCCGGTGAGCCGTGCACCCGGTCGTAGTCGCGGGCGTAGCCGTGCCGGTGCCCGGCGTCGGAGCCGTAGAAGAACAACCGCCCGGCGGCGTAGACCTCGACCGGCACCGCGTCCAGCCACCAGTTGACCAGGTCGAAGTGGTGGCTGGCCTTGTGCACCATCAGCCCGCCGGAGTTGGCCTTGTCGCGGTGCCAGCGGCGGAAATAGTCCGCGCCGTGCCGTACGTCGAGCAGCCACTCGAAGTGGACCGAGCCGATCTCGCCGATCTCGCCGGCGGCGATGATTTCGCGCACCTTCTCGTGCAACGGGTTGTAGCGGTAGTTGAAGGCGACCGCCACCGAGCCGCCGGTCGCCTCCACTGCGTCGAGGATCCGCTGGCAGCGGGTCACGTCGACGGTCATCGGCTTCTCGGTGATCACCCGGCAGCCGGCCCGCAGCGCGCCGACGATGTATTCGTCGTGGGTGCTGTCGACGCTGGTCACGAGCACGGTGTCGACGCGTTCCTTGTCCAGCATGGCGCCGAAGTCGGCCGCCCGGTACGTCGGCACGGCCGGTGCGGCCAGCTCGCGCAGCCAGGCGTTGTGGGCGTCCATCCGGGTCTGGTTGACGTCGGCCAGCGCGACCAGTTCGGCGGTCGCGCCGTGGTCGAGGACCAGGGAGCGGACGAACATCTCCGCCCGCGCACCAGCTCCGACCAGGGCGTAACGCTGCCGTCGACCGGGTTCGCCTGACATTCCGCACCGCCTCCGTAACTGCAAACGTTTGCAGCAGAAATAACCATGTAACCGAAGGATCGTCAACGCTCGACGGCAAAGTCGCCCTGATTGTCCTAGTTAGCTACCGTTCAGGACGCCGATCGGGAACCTCGCCGCAATGATCCGGTAATCCAGGCGTTGACACCCGAGCAACCGTTTGCATTAATTGGCGCACCGAAGTGACGACAGCCACAGTGCGAAAGGGATTCACGTGCCTGCCACCATTCGGGACGTAGCCCGGGCCTGCGGGGTGCACATCTCCACCGTCTCCCGCACGTTCTCGGCCCCGCACCTGGTCAACCCGGAGACCCGTGGTCGCGTGTTGGCCTGCGCCGAGCACCTCGGTTACCGCCCCAACAAAGCCGCCCGTGCACTGATCACCGGCCGTACCCACAACATCGGCCTGATGGTCGCCGACATCGCCAACCCGTTCTTCCCGCCCCTGATCAAGGCGGCGGAGAGCCAGGCCCGACACCGGGACTACCACATCTTCGTGACCGACACGAACGAAGACCCGTCGGTCGAGGAGGAGCTGGTCCACGCGCTCGCCAAGCAGGTCGACGGGGTCCTGCTGTGCAGCCCCCGGATGAGCAACAGCCTGATCGAGCAACTCAGCCGGGAGGTGCCGCTCGTCGTCATCAACCGGCAGGTCACCGGCCTACCCGCGGTCGTGATGGACGTCGGCCAGGGCGCCCGCCTGGCCATCGAACACCTGACCGGCCTCGGCCACCGCGAGATCGCCCTGCTCAGCGGTCCGCGCGGCTCGTGGACCAGTCGTGAGATCCGCCGCGCTGCCGGCGCGGCGGCCCGTGCCGCCGACGCCACCCTCACGGTGCTCGGCCCCAACCCACCAACCGAAGACGGCGGTCAGAGCATGGCGGACCAGGTCCGCCGCGCCGAGGTCACCGCCGTACTGGCCTACAACGACCTGATGGCGATCGGCCTCATCGAGGGGCTCGACGCGCTCGGGATCGGGGTGCCGAAAGACATCAGCGTGGTCGGCATCGACGACATCTCGCTGAGCCGGCTCACCCGCCCCAAATTGACGACGGTGGCCACCCCAACCGCGGCCGCCGGCCGGACGGCCGTCGACATGCTGCTACAGCACGGAGACGACCGTCGCACCACCGCACAGGTAACGCTGCAGACCGAACTGGTCATTCGCGACTCAACGAGCCCGGGCCCGCATTGCCCTGCGGGCCCGGGCAGCACGGCGACAGCCGCCCTCGAAGGAGTCGCCTCCTAACGCCAAGGAGTGAGCGCAAATGCACCCCGCTTCATCCCCGACGGCGGACGCCCCGCGCGACCACCGTACCCCTTTCCGTCGTGGCCGTAGGCTACGTGCCCTGGTCGCGGCGGTCGTCGCACTGCCCCTGGTCCTCGGCGCCGCGGCCTGCGGTGGCGAGGACAACGAAGCGAGCACCGACCCCAACGCCCCGGTCGAACTGTCGATCTTCTGGTGGGGCGGTGAGGCACGCGCCAACCTCACCGAGCAGGCGCTCGCCCTCTACACCCAGAAGCACCCCAACGTCACCTTCAAGAAGACCTGGCAGGCCAACCAGGGCTACTTCGACAAGCTCGCCACCCTCACCGCCGGCGGCGACGCCCCCGACATCTTCCAGATCGACGACAACTTCCTGACCGAGTACGCGTCGCGCAACACCACGCTCGACCTGACCTCGTACAAGGACGACAACAAGCTCGACGTCACCAAGTTCCCGGAGAGCCTCTGGCAGTACGGCGTCGTCGACGGCAAGCTCGCCGGTATCGCCTCCGGCGAGAACACCCAGGGCCTGGTCTACAACAAGACGCTGCTGCAGAAGCACAACCTGCCCGAGCCGACCACCGGCATGAGCTGGGAAGACTTCATCACCTGGGCCGAGCAGGTCAGCAAGACCACCGGAACCCCCGGGACCATGGACCCGAGCGCCGACTACAAGGCGTTCTGGGTGTGGCTGCGCCAGCAGGGCAAGGACCTCTACAAGGGCAAGGACCTCGGCTTCGACGAGTCCGACGTGACCCGCTGGTTCGAGCTGTGGAAGGGCGCCCGCGACCGCGGTGCCACCCCGACCGCCGACGTGATCCACGAGGGCAACGCCACCGACATCACCAAGCAGCTCGTCGTCACCGGCAAGGCCGCCACCTCGTTCGTGTGGGTCAACCAGCTGCCGGAGCTGAAGAAGAACACCAAGGACGAACTCGGCGTCATGGCCTACCCCGGCGACCCGAGCGCGCAGTGGGCCCGGGCCTCGATGTACTGGTCGGTCTTCCGCGGCACCAAGCACAAGGACGTCGCGGTCGACGTACTCAACTTCCTGTCCAACGACCCCGAAGCCGGCAAGATCCTCGGCACCGACCGGGGCCTGCCGTCCAACCTCGACGTACGCAAGACCGTCAGCGACGCCGTCACCGACCAGGCCATGAAGACCTCGATCCAGGTCGAGACCGACCTGGCCACGAAGTTCGGCCCGTCCCCGCAGGTGCCGCTCAAGGGCCACAGCAAGGTCCGGGCCGAGCTGATCAAGTCGGCCGAGGAGGCCCAGTACGGCCGGCAGACGCCGGCCCAGGCCGCCGCCGCGTTCCTGACCGCCTGCAAGTCCGCGATCGTATAGCCCGTCACGAGATCGGAGAGGAGTCGACTCGTGGCGTTGACCACGGCGCCCCAACCGACCTCGCGCACCAAGGACCCGGTCCGGACCTCCGCTAAGCGGGGGTCCGGACGGGTCCGGCGGCGCGAAGGTCTGGCCGGGTACGTCTTCCTGTCGCCCTGGCTCATCGGACTGATGGCCATCACGGCGATCCCCATGCTGCTTTCGCTCTACCTCAGCTTCACCAACTACGACATCCTCAGCAGTTGGTCCGAACTCGAATGGGTCGGCTTCGCCAACTACGAGCGGATGTTCACCGCCGACCCGTCGTACTGGCACGCCGTACAGGTGACGCTGTCGTTCGCCCTGATCGCCGTACCGCTCAAGCTGGCCGCGGCCCTCGCCGTCGCCCTGCTGCTCAACCGCGCCTGGCGCGGCGTCGGGCTGTTCCGCGGCCTGTTCTACCTGCCGTCGCTGCTCGGCGGCAGCGTGGCGCTGGCCATCGTCTGGGTCAACATGTTCAACCGCGACGGGGCGTTCAACTCGTTCCTGAGCATCTTCGGCATCGAGGGCAAGCCCTGGGTCAACGACCCCGACTGGGCCCTGGAAACCCTGATGGTGCTGGCCATCTGGCAGTTCGGTGCCCCGATGGTGATCTTCCTGGCCGGCCTCAAGCAGGTGCCGACCGAACTCTACGAAGCCGCCTCCGTCGACGGCGCCGGGCCGGTACGCCAGTTCCTCAACATCACCCTGCCGATGCTGTCACCGGTCATCTTCTTCAACCTGGTGCTGGAGACGATCAACGGATTCCAGGGCTTCACCGCCGCGTTCGTACTCAGCAACGGCACCGGCGGCCCGGTCGACTCCACACTGATGTACACGCTGAACCTCTACATCACCGGCTTCACCGAGCTGGAAATGGGCTACGCATCCGCCATGGCCTGGGTCTTCCTGCTCGCCATCGCCGCCATCACGATCGTGCTCTTCAGCACCGGGCGGTTCTGGGTGCACTACTCCGACGGGGAGGACCACTGATGGTCACCCAGACACCGGCAATCGCCGCCACCCGCCGGTCCGGCGGCGGCCGGCAGGCGCTGCGCCTGCTCATGCTGATCGCGATCCTGGCCGTCGTCCTCTACCCGCTCATCTGGATGATCGGGACGTCGTTCAAGTCGCAGGAAGAGATCGTCAACAACATCGGCCTCCTGCCGGAACGGTTCACCCCGGGCAACTACACCAACGGGTGGACCAACTTCGACGTCAACTTCGGCCGGTTCTTCTTCAACAGCGCCCTGGTCAGCCTGCTGACCGTCATCGGCAACGCGGTCTCCTGCCTGCTCGCCGCGTACGCCTTCGCCCGGCTGCGGTTCAAGTTCCGCGGCATCTGGTTCGCCATCATGATCGGGACGCTGCTGCTCCCCGGTCACGTGCTGATCGTGCCGCAGTACATCCTGTTCCGCACCTTCGACATGGTCGGCGGCCCCTGGCCCTACCTGCCACTGGTCGTACCCCAGTTCCTGGCCACCGAGGCGTTCTTCGTCTTTCTCATGGTCCAGTTCATGCGGGGCATCCCGCGCGAACTCGACGAGGCTGCCAAGATCGACGGCGCCAGCTCGTACGGCGTCTTCTACCACGTCATCCTGCCGCTGAGCAGGCCGGCGCTGGTCACCACGGCGATCTTCTCGTTCATCTGGACCTGGAACGACTTCTTCCGGCAGCTCGTCTACCTGTCCGACCTCGACGACTACACGGTGCCGGTCGCGCTGACCCTGTTCATCGACTCGACCAGCCAGAGCGCGGTCGGCCCGATGTTCGCCATGTCGGTGCTGTCCCTGCTGCCGGTCTTCCTCTTCTTCGTCGCATTCCAGCGGATGCTCGTCGAGGGGATCAACACGAGCGGGCTCAAAGGGTGAAACCGGAGGGTCACGGCGTGCCAGTCGGTGGTTGCGCAAGCCGGTCGGGGTTTGACGCTGGTCCGGGGGCCTCGTCGGGTGGCAGCGGTGCTGGTCGCTGGTCGGGGGTCGATGACGGGGCGGGTGCCTGGTCATGACGTCCGGGCGGGTGTCTCGTCGGGGGATGGTCGACCGTCCGGGTGCGCCGGGCGGCACGGCAGCCGATCCGGTCGTCGGCCGGTGGCCGGAGGAAGCCGATGCCGCAGCGCCGCGGCGGGACTGGCGGGACACCCTGCGCAACGCCAGCGACCTGGCCCTGGTCGGGATCCTCGCGGCCATCGGGTCGCTCGGGGTGGTGACGGCGGGCGGTGCGGTGGCGACCGCGAGCGCCGCCGTCCACGACTGGATCGAGACGGACAGTTGGCCCGGGCTGCGGCCGACCCTGCACCGGTTCGCCCGCGCGCTTCTGCCCGGTGCGGTGGCCACCCTCGCCCTGCTCGCCGTCACCGCGCTGCTCGGGGTCAACCTGCTGGCGCTGCACCGGGGCGTCGTACCGGGCGGTGCCCCGCTGGTCGTGCTGACCGTCGTACTGGCCGTGGCCGGTGCCGGGCTCGCCGGACTCACCCTGGTGGAGGTGGGGCGGCGGGGCGGCCGGGACTGGCTGGCCGCCACCCGCGCCGCCGCGCTGACCGCCGGGGCGCATCCCGGCCTGCTGCTCGCCACCGCGGGCGTCGCCGCGCTGGTGGCGGTCCTCGGCGTCATGATCCTGCCGGCGGTCATCCCGATCCTCGGCGGATACGCGCTACTGGCCCTGCACGCCGTGGTCCGGCGTACCGAACGCCGGCACCCGGCCAAGGCCGGCTGACGCCGACCTCGCCGCATTGCCAGCGGCGAACAGCATCGTGATCTGAGCGAAAACCACCTTTCCCAGCCTGGGAGAGGTGGTTTTCGCTCAGATCGACAAGGAACACCGAGGCCGCGCGGCCGGCCTCACTCCGGGGTGAAGCGCCTCACCACGAATCCCTCGTCGGTCCCGCAGATGATCTGGGCGGTGTTCCACGAACAACTCGCCGGCCAGACGTCCTTGAGCTGACCGAGTTGGACCGGCTCGCCGGCGCGTACCGGCAGCCCCGCGACGCTCGGGCTGGCCGAGTAGGTGGCCAGGTCCTCGCTGAAGAGCAGTACGTTGGCCGCGTCGAGCCGGACCGCGACCCCCTCCTGGCTGACCAACTCGTCACCGTCGGCGTCGAAGACCTTCGACTCCGAGTTGCTCTGGGGCCGGGTGATGACGTGGTCGCCCACCGGCACGACGAGTTGGGCGTCGGGGGACGGCTTGCGCCAGATCTCTCCGTCCTTCTCGGTGTTCACCGCCACCAGGTGGGTGGTCTTCCGGTCCAGGGACGACGTCTCCAGCAGGCAGATCCGCCCGTCACCGCAGGGCACCATGGCGTCGAGCCGCCCCTGCGCGTCGGCCGCGGTGTAGACGATCGACGGTTCACCGAGGCTCTCCAGGTCGTACGCGGCGATCCGGTATCCGCTCTCGCTGGCGCCGACGAAGAGCCGGTTCCCGTACGCCAGGACCGTGTCGTCGGGGTCGGCCACGTTCGGCCGGCTCTTGACGATCTCGCCGCTCTTCACGTCGATCACCCGGACGCTGCGGTCCGCGCCGACCTGCACGATCCGCTGGTCGTCGCCGAGATCCGGGGCGAGCGCGCTGCCGTCGACCATGGCCGGGCCGGAGATGTCCTTCTCCGTGGTCACCGGGTAGACGGCGGTCGCCGCGTTGTCGTACTGGTCCCGCGGGTTGTCGTGGGACCACTTCTGCGTACCGGACCGCCGGTCGAGACCGACGACCCGGTTGCCGGTCCGGTCGATGACCACGGCCGCCCCGTCGAAGACGAACACCCAGTCGTTCCCCCGGACCTGGTGGGTCCACAGCTTGTCGCCGTCGTCGTCGTAGACGACCATGGCGCGCGGCTCGGAGTCGCTGATCCGGTCGGCGTACGCGATGACACCGTCGGGCAGCGCGCTGATGCCGGCCCAGTCGTCGGACGTCTCGGTGGTCTGCCGGCGCCAGACCTCCTTGGCGGTGGTGATGTCGACGGCCACGATCTCCAGCCGGTTGTCCTCCCGCTCGTAGGCGGCGTACGCCCGGTTCCCGACGACCCGGGTGAAGACGCGCGAGGGCCGGGTGTCACCGGCCTTGACCGTCCCGACGTCGGCGAAGGTCTTGAACTCGATGTCGGCGTAGCGGTTGCCGGTGAAGTAGAGGTAGGCGGCGGCCACGACCGCCACGACCGCGACCGCGGCGCCGGCACCCATCCACCACGACCGCCGGTGCCGCCACCCGTGGACGTCCACCGGTTCCCGGTCCGGCTCGGTCGGACGCGGGGGCGGGCCGCCGTAGCGGGAAGCGGACGGCGCCGCGGACACCGGGGCGGCGGGTTGCGGTGCCGGCCGGCTCGCCGGGGAGACCGGATACCCGACCGGACCACCCGACGGGTACGGCTGGCCGGGCGCCGCCGGCCCGCCCTGGCCGTACGGGGCCCCGGACCGGTACGGCGGCGCGGAGGCCACCCCCTGCTGGTACGGCGGCCCGGAGGAGGAATCCGGCCGGTACGGCGGCACGGACGCGACTCCGGCCCCCGGCGCCGGGCCGGGGCTGACCGGCGGTGCGGCGGGCGAACCGGCGGCATTCGACGCGTACGTCCCGGCCTGGTAGGTGGTGCCCGACTGGTACGGCGGGGCGGAGGTGACCGGCGGCCCGGACGGCGACGGCACCACCGCGCCGGCCGGCCCGACACCGGCACCGCCCGGCACCGTACCGGCGCCGGCCGGCCCGCCACCGGCCGGCGGGGCGCCGGGAACGCCCGGACCGGCCACGCCGGGCCCCGGCAGGCCCGGACCGGGAGCGGCCGGACCAGGAGCGAACGGACCGGAAGCGGCCGGACCGGAGCCGAGGCCGGCGACCACCGGGCCGCCGGCGGCGAGTCCGCCGGCCGCCAGGTCTCCGGCGCCCAGCGGACCGACCGGCCCGGCGACGGTCGCCGGCGACGGGGCCGGCGCGACGAGTTCGGCCAGGGCCCCCTCGGCCACCGGCAGCTCGGGCTGCTCCAGCACCGTCGGCGCGATGCCCAGTTCGGAGTGCAGGAGCCGGGCGACGAGCGGCACCCGCGACGAGCCGCCCACCAGGAACAGTCCCGCGAGTTCGTCGCTGGTCATCCGGCAGTTCGTGATGACGGTGCCCGCCTCCATGACCCCGCGTCGCAGCAGCGGGGTGGCCAGCCGCTCCAGTTCGTCACGGGTCAGGTGGACGGCCTGGTCGACGCCGGGGACCGGAACGGGGGCGACCGTGCTGCGCGACAGCATCTCCTTGGCGCCGCGTACGTCGTCCCAGAACTGGCGGCGGTTGCGCGACTGGGCCGGGGTGGCCGGCCGGGCGAGTTGCTGCCACGCTCCCGGGTCGGCGGTGTTCAGCAGCTGGCCGAGGTGGTCGACGAGGGCGGAGTCGAGGTCGAGACCGCCCAGCTCGGCGACGCCACCGGAGCCGACGACCACGAACCGGGGCCGGCCCCCGCCGTCCGTGCCCTCGTTGCGGACCACGGCGATGTCGAGGGTGCCGCCACCGAAGTCGAACACCGCGATCGCCTTGCCGACCGGCACCGGCCGGCGCAGTACGTCGGCGAAGTAGCGGGCGGCGGCGACCGGTTCGGGGAGCAGGATGGTGCCGGTGCCCTGGCGGACCTCGCCGCTGGCGACGGTGGCCGGGTCGACGGGCGGCCAGCCGGCGCGGCCGACCGCGGTGGCGAGCACCTCCCGGCGGCGGGCGCCCCACGCCGCCGGGTATGTCACCACCGCCGGCGGCAGGAAGCCGACGGCTTCGACCGCGGCCCGGGCGACGGCGCCGAGCAGCGCGCCGAGCAGGTCGACGGTGGCCACCTCGCGGTCGCCGAGCAGCGCCCCGGCCTCGTCGATCCGCCGCTTCGGGTTGGGCTCGTAGCGGGCCGGGTCGGCCTGGGCGAGCCGCTGCGCGTCCCGGCCGACGTGGAACCGACCGGACTCGTCGAGGAAGACCCCGGACGGCATGACCGGCTGGCCGTCGAACAGCAGGGGGCGGGTACGGCCGTCCGGCCAACGCAGCACGGCGACGGTGTTCGACGTGCCGAGGTCGACGCCGAGCGCGTAGCCGTCCTGGTCTGCCATCTGCCGACTCCTCCGGGGCGAGGGGATGCCCGGCCCTGCATGTTACGGGGGCCGCGCCGCCCCGAAACCGGTCCGGGGCCGCACGGCCCGTGGCAGTGGCTCCGCGGGTCAGGACTCCCGGCGCCGCCGGGCGATCTCGGCCAGCGACACGGCGGCGGCCACCGAGGCGTTGAGCGACTCGATCTCCGACACCATCGGGATGCTCACCCGCAGGTCGCAGGTTTCGCCGACCAGCCGGGACAGCCCGCGCCCCTCGGAGCCGACGACCACCACCAGCGGTCCGACCGCGGCTTCCAGGTCGTAGAGCCCGGTCTCGCCGTCGGCGTCGAGCCCGACCACCATGAAGCCGGCCTGCTGGCAGGCTTTGACGGCCCGGGTCAGGTTGGTCACCTGGCTCACCGGGACCCGGGCGGCGGCGCCGGCGCTGGTGCGCCAGGCGGTGGCGGTGATACCGGCCGCGCGGCGTTCGGGCATGAAGACGCCCTGCGCGCCGAAGGCGGCCGCCGAGCGGATCACCGCACCGAGGTTGCGCGGGTCGGTGACCCCGTCGAGCGCGACGAGCAGCGGCGCGGTGTGCTCGACCGACGCCGCGAGCAGGTCCTCGAAGATCTCGTACGCGAACGGCGGCACCTGCAGGCCGACGCCCTGGTGGAGCACGCCGCCGGTCATCCGGTCCAGTTCGGGCCGGCTGACCTCAAGGATCGCGATGCCCCGGTCGGCGGCGGTCCGGACCAGTTCGTTGACCCGGTCGTCGATGTCGATGCCGTGTGCGACGTACAGCGCGGTCGCCGGGACGTGCGTGCGCAGCGCCTCCACGACCGGGTTACGCCCGACGAGCAGTTCGGGGGCGTCCTTCGCCGGCATCGACTTGCGGCCGGGCGCCACCCGTGGCCCGCTGCGGGTCGGAGTCCGGGAACCGGCGCGGCCACCCGCCTTGCCGGCGGCCGCGCGGGCCGGCTTGCCGGCGCCCCGCTGGCCGACGCCCCAGGTGGTGTCCTTCGAGCCCGGTGTACCGATCTTGGGCGCCCGGCCCTCCTCGGCCGCCGCCCGCCGCTCCTTGTCCTGCTTCCAGGCGGTGCGCTGGGGCAGCTTCTCGGTGCCCGAGTACGCCTTGTGCCACGGACGCTCGTCGGCCGGGAGGGTCTTGCCCTTGCCGGCCAGACCCGCGCGGTTCTTGCCGCCCGAGCCGATCGTGGCGCCCTTCTTCGGGGTCACCCGACGCCCACGGCGTTGCGAGTTGCCAGCCATCAGTCCTGTTCTCCAATGGTCCAACGCGGGCCGTGTGGGGTGTCCTCCACCACGACTCCGGCGTGCTTGAGCTGGTCGCGCACCGCGTCGGCGGCGGCCCAGTCCTTCCGTTGCCGGGCCTGGGCGCGTTGCTCCAGGGCCAGCGCGACCAGCGAGTCGACGACCCCTCTCAGGTCGCCGCCCCGCTCACCGCCGATGTTTCCCGGGTCGAGCGGGTCGACGCCGAGGATGTCGAGCATGGCCCGTACCGTGGCCAGCGCGACGCGGGTGGCGTCGTCGTCGCCGTCCGCCAGCGCCGTGTTGCCGTCGCGCAGCGCGTCGTGCAGCACCGCCGTCGCCGCCGAGGTGTTGAGGTCGTCGTCCATCGCGGCGGCGAACGCCGCCGGCACCGCACCCGCACCGATGCGGCCGACGCGTTCCACGGCCCGCTGCACGAAGCCCTCGATCCGCCGGTAGGCGACCGCCGCCTCGCGCAGCGCCTCGTCGGAGTAGTCGATCCGGGACCGGTAGTGCGGGGACACGAGGTAGTAGCGCAGCTCGACCGGGCGGACCCCGATCGCGGTGACGTGGGCCAGGTCGATGACGTTGCCCAGGGACTTGCTCATCTTGGCCGGGCCGAGGTTGAGCAGGCCGTGGTGCACCCAGTAGCGGGCGAACCCGAAGCCGGCGGCCCTGGACTGGGCCACCTCGTTCTCGTGGTGCGGGAAGGTCAGGTCGAGCCCGCCGCCGTGGATGTCGAACTCGGTGCCCAGGTAGCGCCAGCACATCGCGGAGCACTCGATGTGCCAGCCGGGCCGGCCCCGGCCCCACGGCGACGGCCAGGAGGCGTCCGCCGGTTCGCTGGGCTTGTGCCCCTTCCACAGCGCGAAGTCGCGCGGGTCGCGCTTGGCGAACCCGGGCGCGTCCTCGGCCGCCCGCATCGCGTCCGGCTGCTGCCCGGACAGTTCCCCGTACGCGGGGTAGGAGCTGACGTCGAAGTAGACGTCGCCGGAGCCGTCCAGCGCCGGGTAGGCGTGCCCGTCGGCGATCAGCCGGGCGATCAGCTCGTGCATCTCCGGCACGTGCCCGGTGGCCCGTGGCTCGTAAGTCGGCGGCAGCACGTTGAGGCTGCGGTAGGCGGCCGAGAGGATCAGCTCGTTGGCGTACGAGATCGACCAGAACGGCCGGTCCTGTTCGCACGCCTTGTCGAGGATCTTGTCGTCGATGTCGGTGATGTTGCGGACGAAGGTCACCTCGTAGCCGTTGCGCAGGAACCAGCGCCGGAGCACGTCGTAGTTGACGCCGGAACGGAGGTGGCCGATGTGCGGCGGGGCCTGCACGGTCAGCCCACAGAGGTAGACGCCCACCTTGCCGCTCTCGCGCGGGACGAAGTCCCGCACCGATCGGGTCGCGGTGTCGTAAAGGCGTAGCGTCACCGTACAAGGGTAGCCGCAGCGGCCTTCCCGGCGGCGTCCGGACATACCTCTGATCCACCTTATCCGATCTTGGCGGCCGGCAGGGGCCGGCGTGGCGCCGGCCGACCCGCTCCGCGCGTAGGGTCTCGGTCGTGGAGAGCGCGCCCCGCCCGGGTGAGACGGCACAGACCCTCGACCGGGGGCTACGACTGCTGCAACTGGTCGCCGACGCACCCGCCGGGCTGACCGTCACCGAGGCCGCGGCCCGGCTCGGTGTCGGCCGTACGGTCGTCTACCGGCTGGTCACCGCGCTGGTCCAGCACGGCCTGGTCCGCCGCGACACGGCCGGCCGGCTCCGGCTCGGGGTGGGGGTGCTGCAACTCGCCCGCCGGGCGCAGCCGCTGCTCGCCGACGCCGCCCTGCCGGCACTGCGCCGGCTGGCCGAGCAGGTCGGCGCGACCGCCCACCTGACCGTGGCCGAGGGTGACGAGGGAGTCGCGCTGGCGGTCGTCGAGCCGAGCTGGACCGCGTTCCACGTCGCCTACCGGGCCGGGTCGCGGCATCCGCTCGACCGGGGCGCGGCGGGCCGGGCGATCCTCGCCGGCCGGCTCGGCGACCTCGGCCCGGTCGCCACCGTCGGCGAGCTGCAACCCGGGGCGTACGGCGTGGCCGCCCCGGTCCCCGGCGTCGAGGGTCTGGCCGCGAGCGTAGGCGTGGTGGCGCTCGCCGCCCTGGACATCGAATCGGTCGGCCCGCAGGTGACCGCCGCCGCCACCGCGATCGCCACCGCCCTCGGCTGAAGCACCCTCAAGATCCGCGTGATCAGGGGCTTTGCATGCCGGCGCACCGACGACACGCCAGACTTAGTCCCTGATCACGCGGATCTTGGCGGCTGGGCGTCCGGCCGGGGTCGCGTCGAGGGTCGGGCTGGCAGGGCGGCGATCGCGGCGGGCAACTCGGCGAGTGACCGGACCTGGCCGTCCGGGCGCAGCCCGGCCGGCACCGGGGCGCCGGAGCGGTTGAGCCAGATCGCCCGCAGCCCGGCCGCCTGGGCGCCGGTCACATCGTGTTCCGGCGAGTCGCCGACGTAGACCACCGCCGCCGGATCGACCGCGGCCGCCGACACCACGGTCGCGTAGAAGGCCGGGTCCGGCTTCTTCGGCACCCCGCCGACATGGGCGTAGATCTCGAACGCGAACTCGCCGGACAGCCCGCACCGCTCCGCCCGGCTGTTGCCGTTGGTGGCGAACCCCAGCGTGTACGTCTCCCGCAGCCGCCGCAGCGCCGGCAGCGCGTCCGGGAACGGGCGGGTCAGCTCGAAGCGCCGGGCGAAGAACAGCTCGGCCAGCCGGTCGAGTTCCGTCTCCAGGCCGGCCCGGGCCAACGACCGGGCCAGCGCGGCCCGCCGGATCTCGGTCACCGGCGCCGACGCCAACTCGCCGAAGACGGCGCCCCAGTCCGACTCCAGGTCGGCGAGTGTGACGTCCGCCGCCATCGGGGTCAGCCGCCACATCTCCTCGAGTACGGCCACCAGCCCGCCGGTCACCGCCGGCCGCAGGTCGATCAGCGTCTCGTCGGCGTCGAAGACCACAGTGGAGATCACATCGTCGAGGGTAGGCCGACGGCGGCCCCGGGCTCAGGGACGGGTCATCCGCAACACGTCGAGCGCCTCGTCGAGCTGCCGTTCGGTGAGCCGGCCCGACTCGACGTGGCCGCGCTCGATCACCACCTCGCGGATGGTCAACCCCTCGGCCAGCGCCTGCTTGGCGATCGAGGCGGCCTCGTCGTACCCGAGGTGGCGGTTGAGGGGGGTGACGATCGACGGCGAACTCTCCGCGTACGTCCGGGCGACCTTCTCGTCGGCGACCAGGCCGGCCACGCAGCGGTCGGCGAGCAGGCGACCGGCGGCGGCCAGGAGGCGGATGGACTCCAGCAGGTTGCGGGCCATCACCGGGAGCATCACGTTGAGTTCGAAGTCGCCCTGGGTGCCGGCGAACGACACCGTGGCGTCGTTGCCGATCACCTGGGCGCAGACCTGCCGGACCGCCTCGGGCACCACCGGGTTGACCTTGCCGGGCATGATCGACGAACCCGGCTGGAGGTCGGGGATCAGCAGCTCGCGCAGCCCGGCGGTGGGGCCGGAACCCATCCAGCGGATGTCGTTGACGATCTTGTAGAGGCTGACCGCGACGGTCTTGAGCTGCCCGGACGCCTCGACCAGCGCGTCGCGGGCGCCCTGCGCCTCGAAGTGGTCGCGGGCCTCGGTCAGCGGCAGTCCGGTCTCCTGGCGGAGCCGTTCGATGACCGCCGCGGCGAACCCGGGTGGCGTGTTGATGCCGGTGCCGACCGCGGTGCCGCCGAGCGGCAGTTCGCCGAGCCTCGGCAGGACGGACTCCAGCCGATCGACACCGAGCCGCACCTGAGTGGCGTACCCGCCGAACTCCTGGCCGAGGGTCACCGGCGTGGCGTCCATCAGGTGGGTACGGCCGGCCTTGACGACGGTGGCGAACTCGCCGGACTTCGCCGCCAGGGCGGCGTGCAGGTGCCGCAGCGCCGGCAGGAGATCGTGTACGACCGCCTGGGTGGCCGCCAGGTGGATCGACGACGGGAAGACGTCGTTGCTCGACTGCGACGCGTTGACGTGGTCGTTCGGGTGCACCTTCCGGCCGAGTTCACGCTCGGCGAGGGTGGCGATCACCTCGTTGGTGTTCATGTTCGACGAGGTGCCGGAGCCGGTCTGGAAGACGTCGATCGGGAACTGGTCGTCGTAGCCGCCGTCGGCCACGTGCGCCGCGGCGGTGGCGACGGCGTCGGCGATGTCCGGGTCGAGCACCCCGAGTTCGGCGTTGACCTCTGCCGCCGCCCCCTTGATCTGGGCGAGGGCGCGGATGTGCGCGGATTCCAGCCCGCGTCCGGAGATCGGGAAGTTCTCCACCGCGCGCTGGGTCTGGGCCCGCCAGAGAGCGTCGGCGGGCACCTGGACCTCGCCCATCGTGTCGCGTTCGATCCGGTAGCCCACAGCCTCAGGAGAAGTCACGTACTCCATCCTGCCCCGCGCGGCGCCGGCACGCAGAGATCCCCGCGATCTTGCACCTATCGCCCGACAGAACCGACAAAAGGAGGAGATAACTGCAAGATCGCGGGGAGCGGGGTGGTGGCGGTGAGGGTCAGCGGCGGCCGACCGTGAGGACGGGCTTGGTCACCTCGGCGAAGAAGTCGTTGCCCTTGTCGTCGACGACGATGAAGGCCGGGAAGTCCTCGACCTCGATCTTCCAGACCGCCTCCATGCCCAACTCCGGGTACTCCAGCACCTCCACGTGCCGGATGCAGTCCTGGGCCAGCCGGGCCGCCGGGCCGCCGATCGACCCGAGGTAGAAGCCGCCGTGCTGGTGGCAGGAACGGGTCACCTGGCCGGACCGGTTGCCCTTGGCGAGCATGACCTGCGAGCCGCCGGCGGCCTGGAACTTCTCCACGTACGCGTCCATCCGGCCGGCCGTCGTCGGGCCGAACGAACCCGACGCGTAGCCCTCGGGGGTCTTGGCCGGGCCGGCGTAGTAGACGGCGTGGTCGCGCAGGTACTGCGGCATCGGCTCGCCGGCGTCCAGCCGTTCGGCGATCTTCGCGTGGGCGATGTCGCGGGCGACGACCAGCGGCCCGGTCAGCGAGAGCCGGGTCTTCACCGGATAGCGGGAGAGTTCGGCCCGGATCTCGTCCATCGGCCGGTTGAGGTCGACGCGGACCACGTCGGAGTCGCCGCCGAGGGTCTCCTCGGTCACGTCGGGCAGGAAGCGGGCCGGGTCGGTCTCCAGCCGCTCCAGCCAGACCCCGGACGGGGTGATCTTCGCCACCGCCTGCCGGTCGGCGGAGCAGGACACCGCGATCGCGACCGGGCAGGAGGCACCGTGCCGGGGCAGCCGGACCACCCGTACGTCGTGGCAGAAGTACCGCCCGCCGAACTGGGCACCGATGCCGAACTGCCGGGTCAGCTCCAGCACCTCGGCCTCCAGCTCGACGTCACGGAAGCCGTGCGCCAGCATCGAGCCCTCGGTCGGCAGGTTGTCCAGGTACTTCGCCGAGGCGAGCTTCGCGGTCTTCAGCGCGTGCTCGGCGGACGTACCACCGATCACGACGGCCAGGTGGTAGGGCGGGCAGGCCGAGGTGCCGATCAGCCGCAGCTTCTCTTCCAGGAACTGCATCATCCTGGTCGGATTCAGCAGCGCCTTGGTCTCCTGGTAGAGGTAGGACTTGTTGGCCGAGCCGCCGCCCTTGGCCATGAAGAGGAACTTGTAGGCGTCCGGGTGGCCGCCCGGGTCCTCGGCGTACAACTCGATCTGCGCCGGCAGGTTGGTGCCGGTGTTGCGCTCCTCCCACATCGTGATCGGGGCGAGCTGCGAGTAGCGCAGGTTGAGCCGGGTGTACGCCTGGTAGACACCGCGGGCGATGGCCTCCTCGTCGGAGCCGTCGGTGAGCACGTGCCGGCCGCGCTTGCCCATCACGATCGCGGTGCCGGTGTCCTGGCACATCGGCAGTACGCCACCGGCCGCGATGTTCGCGTTGCGCAGCAGGTCGAGGGCGACGAACCGGTCGTTGGGCGAGGCCGCCGGATCGTCGATGATCGACCGGAGCTGGGCCAGGTGAGCGGGGCGCAGGAAGTGCGCGATGTCGTGCATCGCCTCGGCGGTCAGGGCGGTGAGCGCCGCCGGGTCGACGGTCAGGAACCGCCGGCCACCGGGACCGTTGACCACGTCGACGCCCTCGTCGGTGATCAGCCGGTATTCGGTCTGGTCGGCACCGAGGGGCAGCAGGGGAGAGTAGGAGAAGGCGGCGGCACTGCTCATGAACGGAGAGCCTAAGCCAGCGCGGCCGTCCGCTCCCACCCGCCGGCACCACGCATGTCCGCCGTCACCGAAGTACGCCGGTCACCCGTCCTTGGGCTGCGATGATTCACACTCCGGCTCCTTGGCGCCGCCGCACGACCCGCTGCCGTCGCCGTTGCCGCCGGGGTCGCCGTTGCCGCCGGGCGGTGGCCCGCCGCCACCCGGCTGGTCGGGCGCGGAGCCGTTGAAGGGGACGTACCCGATGTCGCGACCCTCGCCGATGATCATGCCGGCCGGGCCGACCGCGAGGACCTTCGCGGTCGTACGGAGGTTGACCAACTCCCGGCCGGTCGCCGGATCCAGGGCGATCACCCGGTCCGGGTCGCTGTCCACCACGACCGCCGCGAAGCGGGCCAGGGCCATCTCGGCGTCCGGGTGGACCGGCCGGTCCCAGCGCGGGCCGTCGACCGACAGCCGGTGCCCCGTCACCGACCTGCCGTCGGCGGCGCGGACCAGGGCGTAATGATCGTCGACCGCCCGCAGCCGCTCGCCCTGCGTGCCGACCCACAGGTAGCGCCCGTCGTACGCGTCGATCACCGTCTCGCGGGCGTCCGGGGCGATGCCGACGATGACGTTGAGCCCGCCCTGCGGATCCTCCCGCTGCACGCAGCCGGCGCCGTCCGCCGTACGCAGGTTGATCCCGGCCCGCTGCCAGATCCGCTGCCCGGTGTTGGGGTCGTGGGCCTCGACGTTGAAGTAGCAGGTGCCGTCCTCGGAACGGGCGGTTATCTTCAGCACCCGGCCGCCGACCACGACCAGCCGGTCACGCCGGTCCGGTTCCAGCCGCTGCACCACCCGGCCGGTGGCGGTGTCGACGACGTGCACCCGACCGTCGATCGGGAAGCCGATCAGGGCCGGCATGGGCTCGGGGCCGCCGGCGCCGGGGTCGACGCCGTCGGCGGTGAGCTTGCGGGTACCCAGCACGTCCGGGTTGTCGGCGAAGAGCACGAATCCCACGCCGGGGATGTCGGTGGACCACCGCGGGGTGGTGCCGCGCGGGTCCCAGGCGGTCAGCGTGCAGTCCTTCGGGTCCGAGCAGCGCACGTCGAGCAGGGCGTTGCGGTACGTCCACACGGCGACCGCCTCGGTGTCCTTGCGCCGTACGGCCCCGGTCGCCGGGTCGAGCACCTCGTAGCCCTTGATGAGCAGTTTGCCGACCGCGACCACGGGATCGCGGGCGTCACCGGCGACGGCGCTCCAGTCCGCCTTGCGGTCCCACAGCCGTACGCCGGAGGAGAGGTTGAGCGCCTCGACGGAGGTCCGGTGCTCGACCACGACGGCGTTGCCGGCTATCGTCACGCTCTTCGGCGTGCCACCGACCCGCTGCTGCCAGGCGACGTCCGGTTTGGACAGTGGTTGGCTACGATTCACCCAGTCCCACATCGTCGGGAACGGGTTCCACACCCCGGTGGCGGCGAGCGCGACGACGACGGCCAGCGCGAAGACGAGGTAGTACCGCACCCTCGGCTTCCCGTTCGCCATGCGGCACACGGTAGTGACGCCGGACCGCAGATTCCGCCAGCGCGATTCGTCCGTGTCGATCGGGTAAGGCACCTTATGTGCGATAGATCCGGCCGAGCCGGTGGCGCCGCGACCCGCTTCACCTGACCCGTACGGCTCCGGAACACGGCCACGGCGGGGCACCCACAGAACCGATGGTTAAGGTTCCAGCGTGAGAGCGAGCAGCGGACACCCCGGATCGGCGACGGCCACGACCCTACGGCTGGCGCCGTGAGCGAGCGAACCATCAGGCTCAGTGCCAAGCACGGTGCCGCCGAGCGGAGCGAGGTGACACCGTGAGCGTCGATCCTGGGTGGTACAAGGACCCGGCAGACCCGACCACCCAGCGTTACTGGGACGGCGAGGGCTGGATCGGCAAGCCGCTGCCCGCCGACGCCACCCCGCCCGCCGGCCCGCCGCCGCCCGAGCCGGAGGAACCGCCGGCCGCCGCCGAACCGGCACCGCAGGCACCGGCCGGCAACCAGCCGGTCACCGGACCTCCGGCCGGTCCCGTCGCGGCGCCCCCGCCCCACCACCCACCGGCCGGCCCTCCGCCGCCGGACTGGCACCCCGGCGCCCACCCCGGGGCGGCCCCCCACCAGCCGATGCCCGGTGCGCCCTATCCGCCGTACGGTTACCCGCCGTACGGATTCCAGCCGCCCCAGCCCCCGCCCCGGCCGCACGGGTTGGCACTGGCCCCGCTCGGCGGCCGGCTGCTCGCCCGGCTGATCGACATCGGGGCCGTCTTCGCGCTCAACGTCGTCGTCAACGGCTGGTTCGTGTGGCAGTACATCCAGGAACTCTCCCCGCTGTTCGCCGAGAGCTGGCGCCGGGCCATGGCCGGGGACCGCTCGACCGAGGGGCTTCCCCAACTGGACGCGCGGGCCGACGGGCTCCTGCTGACGATCCTGCTGCTCGCCACCGCGCTGTGGTTCGCGTACGAGGTGCCGGCGGTCGGCAACAGCGGCCAGACGCTCGGCAAGCGGATCGTCGGCATCAAGGTCGTGCCGTTGGAGGCCGACGAACGGATCGGCTTCGGCCGTTCGTTCCGCCGCTGGATCCGGATGGGCCTGCCGACCCTGCTCTGGTACTGCTGCGTCGGGTTCATCCTGCAACTCGTCGACTCGGCCTTCCTGCTCTTCGACCGGCCGCTGCGCCAGGCGCTGCACGACAAGTCGGCGCGTACGGTCGTGGTGCAGGTGCCGAAGAGTCCCGCCCCGCCGAAGGCCGGCGCCCCGTCCCCGCCGGCCGGTGACCGCACCGACACCCCAGGAGGCTCCGCATGACCAGCCCCCGTTCCGCCGAGCCGCAGCGACTCACCCGGGCCGACCTCGAGGCGCTGCCGAACTACGTACCCGGTCGCAGCCCCGCCGACCTCGCCCGGGAACTCGGCCTACCCGAGGCGATCAAGCTGGCGAGCAACGAGGTGCCGTACGGTCCGTTGCCCGGTGTGGTCGGGGCGGTGACCGATGCGGTCGCCAGTGCCCACCGTTATCCGGACATGGGCGTCGTCGCGCTGCGTGCGGCGCTCGCCGAGCGGTACGGCGTCGCCCCGGACCGGATCGCCACCGGCTGCGGCTCGGTCGCGCTCTGCGAGCACCTGGTGCGCGCGACCTGCCTGCCCGGCGACGAGGTGCTCTACTCGTGGCGTTCCTTCGAGGCGTACCCCATCATCGCGGCGACCAGCGGCGCGACCAGCGTGCGGGTGCCGAACGACGCCGGGCACGGTCACGATCTGGCGGCGATGGCCGCGGCCGTGACCGACCGGACCCGGATCGTGCTGGTCTGCAACCCCAACAACCCGACCGGCACCAGCCTGCGCCGGGCGCAGCTGGACCGGTTCCTCGACGCGGTCGGCGACGACGTGCTGGTGGTGCTCGACGAGGCATACCGCGAGTTCGTCACCGACGCCGAGGTGCCGGACGGCATCGAGGAGTACGCCGACCGGCCGAACGTGGTCGTGCTGCGCACCCTGTCCAAGGCGTGGGGGCTGGCCGGGCTGCGGATCGGCTTCATGGTTGGGCAGCCGGCCGTCGCCGCCGCCGTCCGCAAGGTGGTCACCCCGTTCTCGACCAACCTGGTCGCGCAGGCCGCCGCGCTCGCCGCGCTCGGCCAGGAAGACGAGGTACGCCGCCGCTGCGCGCTGGTCGTCGCCGAGCGGGACCGGGTCACCGAGGCGATGCGCAAGCTGGTCCCGGACGTGCCGGACAGCCAGGCCAACTTCGTCTGGCTGCCGTTGCGCGACCGGGCGGCGGCGTTCGGGGCGGCCTGCGAGGCACGCGGGGTGATCGTACGGCCGTTCCCGGGCGACGGGGTTCGGGTCACGATCGGCACGCCGGCGGAGAACGACGCGTTCCTGGCGGCGGCCGAAGCGGCTCTCTGACGCCTGGCGGCCCGACCGGCCGGCATCGACGTCCGGTCCGGCACCTGAGCCGGCGCCGGCTCAGGTGCCGGCGAGGATCATCGGCTGGACGACAAAGAAGCCGCCGGGGTCGGTGCCCTCCGGGTCGCCCTCGTGGGGCAGCCGCTCGATGCAGACCAGGCCGGCTTCGGCGTACACGTGACCGGGTTGCCAGTCGGTCTTCTGCCGGTTGGTGATGCCGACGGTGAGCACCGAGCGGGACAGTTCGGCGCCGGTGGCCGGGTCGAGGGTGACCAGTTGCCCGCCGGTGACCAGCAGGTGCAGCCGGCCAGGCTGGCTGGCCAGCAGGCGCACCGGCGGCACCGACAGGCCGGCGACCGCCGGCCCCGACGGTGCGGGTGTCCCGGTCGGCGCGGTGGTGTCGACGTCGCGGCTCCACCGCGGCGCACCGCCGTCCAGCGAGGTGGCGACGACCGTCGTGGGGTCGTCGCCGGGGGCGACGACCGTGTCCCCGGCGACGAGCGCCGTGGGCGGGTCGAGGGCGGGCACCGGCACCGGCGTCGGGCCGGCCGTCGACCAGCCGCGCCGCGCACCGGCGCTGAGAATCCGTACGGCGGGGCAGTCGGACGCGGCCGCCGCGCAGCTCACCCCGGTCACCTGGAGCGGTTTGCGGGCTTCCTCGGGCTGCCAGCGGGTCATCGCGCCGGTCGTCACGTCGTACAACTCGACCGGCGGCTCCTCGGTGGCGCAGACGTCGACGGTCAGGAAGGCTCCGCCGGTCGTGGTGAACCCGGTCGCCCGGCAGTTGGGTCGGTCGTACCTGGCCTGCCAGAGTTCGCGGCCGGTGGCGGCGTCGAAGCCGCGTACCTCGGTGGAGTTGCCGGCGATCAGCACCGGCGTGCCACCGGGCGGGTTCGCGGTGTGCAGCCCGTGCGGCCGGTAGACGATGTCGGCGCCGGTACGGCCGCCGGTGTATCCGGAGTCGATCGGCTCGGGTCCGGGGGTGCGCCAGCGCACCTCGCCGGTCAGGCCGTCGAGTCCGACGAGTTGGCCGTCGGACCACCGGCTGACGACGGTGTCGCCGGTGACGACCACCCCGACGAGTTGTTCCGGCCACCGGCGGTACGACCAGTACGGGCTGCGTTCGGTCTTGGCGTCGACCGGCCCGTCGGCGCGTACCTGGCGGGTGGCGGCGTAGATCCGCAGCTGGCCGGCGACGACCAGCGGGGCCGAGGTCAGTACGCCCCGGACGCCGGGACCGGGCTGCTCGCTGGCCGCCGGGAACGGCCCGGCCTGTGTCGTGCTCACCTCGGCCGGGGCGAGGACCCGTACGGCGATGGCGGCGGTGCCGGCGATGACCCCGGCCGCCAGGGCTGTGGCGGCGGTGATCCGCAGCCAGCGGGGTCCGCTCGACACGAACCGGCGAATCCCCATCTGCGCACCTCCGCGGGAACCCTATCCAGCGGAGATCGACCCGGTCTTGCCTCCCCCCTCGGCGGGGCTGCCTCGGAGGCAAGCGCTAGGTCGTCAGGTGCGTGGTTCAGACGGCGGCGATGCCACCGGTGTAGCTGGCGTCGGCGATCCCGTCGTAGTTGGTGTCGACCTCGGCGTACTCGGCCACGCCGTCGCCGTTCACGTCGTAGGTGACGATGTCGACGAGGCCGTCGCCGTTGGTGTCGGCCTGGGCCAGGATGCCGCCGTGCTCGTCGACCTCGACCCGGACCAGGTCGTCGTAGCCGTCGCCGTCGACGTCGGTCTCGATGAACTCAACCATTTCGCTGTCTCCTCTGTGTCGTACTGACAGGGAGAAGATTAGAAGCATCCGCGCGCCGGCGACTCCCCGATCAGTGCCAGCCGGCGCACCCTGATCGGCCGGCGGTCACCTGGCTGGCCGGACGGTGCCGCGGACCTCGCCGAGCGCCACGGTCGTGCCGTTCGGGCCGGGCGCGGTCGCGGTGACCGTCACGCTGTCGCCGTCTTCGAGGAAGGTGCGTGACGTGCCGTCGTCGAGCTGTACCGGCTCGCTGCCGCCCCAGGTCAGTTCGAGGAAGGAGCCGGTCTGCGACCGGTCCGGGCCGGAGACGGTGCCCGAGGCGAAGAGGTCGCCGGCGCGCACCGACGCCCCGTTCACGGTGAGGTGGGCGAGTTGCTGCGCCGGGGTCCAGTACATGGTCGCGAACGGTGGCCGGCTGACCGTGGTGCCGTTCCAGTCGACGGTCAGCCGCAGGTCGAGCCCGAGGTGCGGCGCGTCGGCGAGGTAGTCGAGCACCGCCGGGTCCTGCGCCGGGGCCGGCACCCAGGCGTCGGCGAGCGCCTCCAGCGGGGTGACCCAGGCCGACACCGAGGTGGCGAAGGACTTGCCGAGGAACGGCCCGAGCGGCTGGTATTCCCAGGCCTGGATGTCGCGCGCCGACCAGTCGTTGACCAGCACGATGCCGAAGACGTGGTCGGTGAACCGGTCGACGGGCACGGGTTCGCCGAGTTCGGTCGGTACGCCCACCACGAAGCCGACCTCGGCCTCGATGTCGAGGCGCCGGCTGGGGCCGAAGACCGGACCGTCGGGGGTGCCGCGCTGCCCGGACGGGCGGACCACCGGCGTATCGGAGACCACCACCGTGCCGGCCCGCCCGTGGTAGCCGATCGGCAGGTGTTTCCAGTTCGGCAGCAGGGGCGGCTGGCCGGGGCGGAAGATCTGCCCGACGTTGGCCGCGTGGTGTTCGGAGGAGTAGAAGTCGACGTAGTCGCCGACGGCGAACGGCAGCAGCAGCTCGACCTCGGCGAGCGGGACGAGCAGCGGCTCGACGGCGGCCCGGTGGTCGTCGTCGGTGAGCAGTTCGACGATCCGGCTGCGCACGGCCGTCCACTGCGGACGGCCGAGGGTCAGGAACTGGTTGAGCACCGGCTCGCGCAGCGCGCCGCCGGCGAGGATCAGTTCGGCGGCTTCGGCGCCGTCGAGGTCGAGCACGAGGTCGGCGATCCGTACGCCGATCCGGGCCCGGCCGTCCGCGGGGCGGAACACCCCGTACGGCAGGTTGTGCACCCCGTACGGCGATCCGGCCGCACCGTCCACCCAGCTCATCACTCGAATCCCCCGTCCACCAGGCCGAGCCTGATCAGGTCGGTCAGCGGTTCCAGGATGCTGCACGAGCCGAAGCCGATCCACAGCGGCCGGTCGGCGGCGCGGCTGGCCCGGGCCGGTTCGATCAGCGGCACCGGATCGGTGGCCGCGAGCAGTTCAGCGACCTCGGCGACCTCGGCGCCCCGCTCGGCGGCGAGGGTGCCGGCCAGCACGTTGAGGAAGCCGTGGTGGGTGAAGCCGGTCTCCGGGTCGGTGTGCCGCAGCGCGTGGTGCAGCCCGGCGGTGAGTTTGAACGGCAGGCGCCGGTCGCGGCAGGCGCAGACGACGGCGGCCAGTTCGACGGGGGTGGGGAAGAGTTCGGCGGCGAGTCCGCCGGTGCGGAACTTCGCCGCGACCGGGACGCCGTCGGCGCGGGCCGCGGCGAGGGTGTCGAGGGCGGCGAGCAGCCCCCAGGTCAGGGGCACCTCGGCGTAGACGGGGACGTCGGGCCAGTCCTGCCGCATGGCGAGCAACGCCTGGAGGCCGGGCTGCGGGTCCTGGCTGCGTTTGGCGACGGCGGCCTCGACCTGGCGGACGGCGAGCCGGGGGTCGGCGCCGGCGACCGTCGCGGGCAACTTCTCCAGCGGTACGTCGGCGACGACGCCGATCTCCAGCCGCTCGTCGGCGGCCAGGAGGGCGGGCACGTTGCCGAGGTCGGACGCCGGCACCAGCAGCGGGCCGACGAGTGACGCGTACCAGCCGCCGCGGTGCCCGCGGTGGGCGGTGACCGCGTCGGTCAGCGTGGCGCTGCCGGGCGGGAAGACGGCGGCGTCGTCGACGAGGCCGGTGTAGAGCGCGGGAATCAGCGCCGATGGTGAGTCGGTGGGGGACGAGGCCCGGCGTCCGTGCGTTGACACAAGCAGAGAACCTACGGGACGCTACGAGGAGCGGACAATAGTGTCCGATAATAGGACGACACCGTTCGGTGTTCGGAACGGAACGGAGGGTGGCCATGCCCTACTACCGCACCGTAGGCGAGATCCCCCGCAAGCGGCACACCCAGTTCCGCCAGCCCGACGGCAGCCTCTACGCCGAGGAGCTGATGGGCCAGGAAGGCTTCTCCTCCGACTCGTCCCTGCTCTACCACCGTCACCTGCCGACCGCGATCGTGGCGGCCGAGGAGTTCACCCCACCCGCCTGGTCACGGGTGCCCAACCTGCCGCTCAAGCCCCGTCACCTGCGTACCCACAAGCTCGACACACCCGGCGCCGACCCGGTGCTCGGCCGGCACCCGCTGCTCGCCAACGACGACGTCACCATCTCGTACGTCGTCGCCGACCGCCCGTCGCCGCTCTACCGCAACGCGGTGGGCGACGAGTGCCTCTACGTCGAGTCCGGCGCCGCCCAGATCGAGTCGACCTTCGGGGTGCTCGGGGTGACCGCCGGCGACTATGTGATCATCCCCACCTCGGTGATCCACCGGATCGTGCCGGTCGCGCCGGTCCCGCTGCGCCTGTTGACGATCGAGGCGACCGGGCACATCGGCCCGCCGAAGCGCTACCTGTCCGTACGCGGGCAGTTCCTGGAGCACGCCCCCTACTGCGAGCGCGACGTACGCGGCCCGGCCGAACCACTGCTGGTCGACGGCACCGACGTCGAGGTGCTGGTCCGGCACCGGCGCGGCTGGACCAACCACGTCTACGCCAACCACCCGTTCGACGTGGTCGGCTGGGACGGTCACCTCTACCCCTGGGCGTTCTCGATCCACGACTTCGAGCCGATCACCGGCCGGGTGCACCAGCCGCCACCGGTCCACCAGACGTTCGAGGGCCCCAACTTCGTCATCTGCTCGTTCGTCCCCCGCAAGGTCGACTACCACCCGCAGGCGATCCCGGTGCCCTACAACCACCACAACGTCGACTCCGACGAGATGCTCTTCTACACCGGCGGCAACTACGAGGCCAGGCACGGCTCCGGCATCGAGCAGGGCTCGATCTCGCTGCACCCGTCCGGCTTCACGCACGGCCCGCAGCCGGGCGCGGTCGAGCGGGCCATCGGGGTCGACTACTTCGACGAGCTCGCCGTCATGGTCGACACCTTCCGGCCGCTCGACCTATGCGAGCCGGCGCTGTCCTGCGAAGACGCCGGCTACGCCTGGACCTGGGCCCGCAACCCCGGCCGCTGACGGTCGGCGTCGGCCGGCGGCAGCGGTCGGCGGCAGCGGTCGGCGGCAGCGGTCGGCGTCCGGCCGGGCGCCGGCCCGGTCACGGCTGCCGGGTACGGAACACCGCGAGCTGGGCCACCGCCGTCGCCACGATCGCCAGCACCAGCGGCCACGGCGTGCCGACCGCCGCGTAGAGCAGGACCAGGAACGGGCCGGCGATCGAGGCGTACACCGCCAGGGCCATCAGCCGGTCCGTGCGCAACAGCTCCGACAGCATCCTGCCGATCGCGCCCGGCACCCGGGCGGCCATCACGCCGACGACCACGAAGCCGACCACGCCGGCGAACCCGGCCATGAAGCGGGAGATCGGCTCGTTCGCCGCGGCCATGAACGCGACCAGGACCGCGCCGACGATCGTGTAGCCGGCGCCGTAGACCACGAGCTGCCGGACCGTCTCGCCGACGGTCCGCTTGACCGGCTGCGGCTCCGCGACCGGGGTCAGGTCGACCCGGTCGGCCAGTTCCTCCAGGGCCAGCGCGTAGCGTTTGCGCTCCAGCCGGATGACGCCGGTGTCTTCGCGGGCGTCGGCGAGCGACGGGTCGAGCCGCAGCGCCTCCTGGTAGGCCCGTTCCGCCAGGTCGAAGAGCTGCAGCCGGGCCGCGACCAGGGCGAGCACCAGGTGCGCCTGCGGTTCCTCCGGGGCCAGTTCGGCACCCCGCCACGCCGCGTTGATCGACTTCTGGCCGTTGCGGGAGCCGGCCAGGATCGCGGCCGCGCTGCGGTGGGCGTACGCGTCGTCGGGTGCGCGGGCCAGGATCTCGTCGGCGACCTGGGCCGCCTCGCCGAACCGTCGCAGGTCGACGAGTGCCATCCCGCGGGCCACCAGCGCGCCGGGCAGTCCCGGCGCCGCGGCCAGGGCGGCGTCCGCGGCCGCCAGGGCCTCCGCCGGCCGCTCCGCCGCCAGGTGTACGCGGGCCAGCACGGTCAGCGTCGTCGGGTCGCCCGGCCGGCCGCCGCTCCCGTCGGTCAGCTCGTCGGCGGCCTCGTCGTATCGGCCCAGGTCGGCGAGCATCTCGGCCCGTCGTACGTGGCCGTCGTCGGACATGGCGTCCGGGTGGGGTGTGGCGTCGCTGGACACCGTCCGAGCCTAGCCGGCACCGTCACCTACCCCGCCGGTGCCTTTCAGCCGGCCGCGAGCCGGCCGTGCCGGTGGTGGCCGGGGATCAGCGTGGCAGCGCCGGGTCGGCGTGGATCAGCGCGTCAGCGCCGGGTCGGCGTGGATCAGCGCGTCAGCGCCGGGTCGGCGTGGATCAGCGCGCCAGCGCCGGGTCGGCGTGGATCAGCGCGCCAGCGCCGGGTCGGCGTGGATCAGCGCGACGGCGATGGCGGCCAACCCCTCCGCGCGGCCGGTCAGCCCCAGGCCGTCGGTGGTGGTGCCGGCCACGGTCACGGGTGCCCCGGCGGCCCCGCCGAGCGCCCGCTGCGCCTCGTCACGCCTGGTGCCGATCTTCGGGCGTACGCCGACGACCTGGATGGAGATGTTGCCGATCTCGAAGCCGGCGTCGCGTACCCGGCGGGCGGTCTCGGCGAGCAGCACCACACCGGCCGCTCCGGCCCACTCCGGCCGGTCGGTGCCGTAGTTCGAGCCCAGGTCGCCGAGCCGGGCGGCGGACAGCAACGCGTCGCAGGCCGCGTGGGCGGCCACGTCGCCGTCGGAATGCCCGGCCAGGCCGTCCTGGTCGGGCCAGAGCAGGCCGGCCACCCAGCACGGCCGGCCGGCCTCGAACGCGTGCACGTCGGTGCCGATGCCGACCCGGGGAACGATCACGGGTCGAAGCGTACGCCGCCGGACAGAAGGTGCTCGGCGAGCATCAGGTCGAACGGCCGGGTGATCTTCAGCGCCAGTTCGGAGCCCGGTACGCAGGTGACCGTACCGCCGCTCTTCTCGACCAGGCCGGCGTCGTCGGTGAGCGGGTCGAGGGCGGCGGCGTGGGCGGCGACGAGCACCGACCGGCGGAAGCCCTGCGGCGTCTGTACGGCCCGCAGCACCGACCGGTCGACGGTGCCGAGCACGACGTCGTCGGCCGACACCTCCTTGATCGTGTCGGTCACCGGCAGCACCGGAATCACCGCGTCGTGGCCGGCGCGGACCCGGGCGGCGACCAACTCGACGAGCGTCGCCGGGGTCAGCGCGCGGGCCGCGTCGTGGACCAGCACGATCTGCGGCCCGGGCGGTACGGCGGCCAGTGCGGCGGCGACCGACTGCTGGCGGTCCGCTCCGCCGGGTACCACCGTCACCGGGGCGACCGGGGCGAGCAGTCGACGTACGTGGTCGACGTCGGCGGCCGGCGCGGCGACCACGATCGTCGCGACGGACGGCGCCTCGGCGACGCGGCGTACGGCGTGGACCAGAAGCGGCTCGCCACCGAGTAGCCGCAGCGCCTTGGGGCCGCCGGGGCCGAGCCGGACGCCGGCACCCGCCGCAGGAACGAGGACCGCGACGTCACCGCGCGGGTTGAGCTGCGCGGTCACGTCGCGGTCCTCGTCGAAAACAGTGTGTGGGTTGTGGGCCGGGCTTCTCAGGCCTCGGTCAGCACCTTGTCGAGCAGCGTCTCCGCCTCGTCTTTGGTGCTCTTCTCGGCGAGCGCGACTTCGCCGACGAGGATGTCACGAGCCTTGGCGAGCATCCGCTTCTCCCCCGCCGACAGGCCGCGCTCCCGCTCCCGGCGCCACAGGTCACGCACGACCTCGGCGACCTTGAGGGGGTTACCGGAAGCCAGCTTCTCCAGGTTTGCCTTGTAACGCCGCGACCAGTTGGTCGGCTCCTCGGTGTGCGGAGCCCGGAGCACGTCGAAGACCTTACCCAGACCTTCTTCGCCGACCACCTCGCGCACGCCCACGATCTCGGCATTCTCGGCGGGCACCCGGACCGTCAGGTCACCCTGAGCGACCCGCAGGACGAGGTATTGCTTAGGCTCGCCCTTGATGACCCGAGTCTCGATTGCCTCGATGAGTGCGGCCCCGTGGTGGGGGTAAACAACGGTCTCGCCGACACTGAAATCCATAGGTTCGAAACCCCTTTCGCTGTGTCTAGGGTAACACGCTCAGGCACCGATGTCCCACTCCGGTCCTGACCATTAGCGCAGCTCAGAGGCCATGTGAGAGGTCTTGCTCCAGCTTGACAACCGGCCAATTCGCCATTTCCGCCACTCTCCGTGACGCCCGGATCACCAGCGCGCCGCCGAGCTGGAAAAATCGGATCTAGGACGTTGCGGTCATTCCATCATATCTCGGGTCGCTCGCCGGGTGCCGGCACTGGCAATCCCCCCGTCGTTGGGCGAGGCTGGACGACAGGGTTCTGATCGACTCCACGGTTCCGATCGACACCACGGTTCCGATCGATTCCGCGCGGAAAACCCCAGGGGGCGCCATGGGCACACCCGGCAACGGTGACAGCCGACCCGACCGCGAAGGCCTACCTGACCTGCCCGCCGAATGGGGCACGATCGTCGTTCCCGACGACGCGTCCGCACTCGACGCCGAGGCCGCCCAGGTCCGCCGCGAACTCCGTCGGCGTCGCAGGGTCGTACGCCCCGGCGCGGGTCCCGTCGACGGCCACCCCGGGAGGTTCGAACCCGCCTCCCTGCGCATCCCGCTGCTCATCGTCTCGCTCGCGGTCCTGGCGGCACTGACCAGCCTGATCGCCGTCATCTGGCAGGGCCAACGCCAGTCCGACGACACCCCGGGCACCAGCGGTGGCGGCGCCGTCCCGGCCGCCACCCTGCCGGCCCTGGACCTGACCGGCCCCGACGGCGCCCCGGTGCCCGTACGCGGCCTGCTGCCCGCCGTACTCGTGCTCGTCAAGGACTGCGCCTGCGACGCCCAGATACAGGCCGTCGCGGCCGGCGCACCGGCACAGGTCACCGTCGTACCGGTCGGCGGCCGACCGGCCCCCACCGGCGCCCCCGGGCCGGGCACCGCCCCGATCCGTCCACTGGGCGACCCGGACGCCCGGCTGGACGCGTTCGTCGACGGGCTCGTCCCCGGCCAACCCGGCCCCACGGTGCTGCTCGTCGCCGCGTCGGGACGGATCGTCCGGACCCTGCCCGCGACGACACCGGTCGAGGCGTACCGGGAAGACCTGGCCCTGCTCCCGAGCCGCTGACCGACCGGTCAGGGCACCGCCACGATCTGCACGGCGGCCTCCACCGGCCCCGGGCCGATCCTGCGGAAGGCGACGGTCATGGTGTCCTCCGCCGCCGTGACGTCGACCGACTCGAACGTGTCGCCACAGCTCAGCCGATGCCGCCGGCCCTCCGGCCCGACACCGCCCAGGCGGACCTCCAGCACACCGTTCCCCACGCACACGAACTGCACCAGGAAGCGGGCTCCGGAATCCGTCGAAATCGCCCAGCGCTGCCAATCGTCCGAATCGAACCCCCACACCTCGCGCCGTACGGTGCCGGCGAACTGCGGCAGCCGGTTGTCGGCGCTCTCCCCCAGGACGACGATTCCCGCCCCGTCGGTCACCGGCGGACTGCCGGCTTCCGGCGACCAGTCACTCTCCTCACCCACCACCGGTGAGCCGCCCAACTCCGGCCGCGGCACCCCCGCAGGCGCGGCGGACACCCACCACCCGACCCCGACGACCAGCGCCGCAACCGTCAGGAAAGCGAGCACGGCCCCGGAATACCGCTGCGAATCGTCGGTCTGCACCCGGCGACTATATGGGGCGCTTCCGGACACCGGACGAGACACTTCAGGGCTCCGGAATCCACTCCAGCAACGCCGCGTAGAGCGTCAGACCGGGACCGAACGCCAGCATCACCACGCGGCGCGGCGGACGCGCGGAACGCCGCAGCCGGTCGAGGATCAGCAGCACCGTCGGTGACGAACAGTTGCCCCGCTCCGCCAGGATCGCCCGCGACACCGCCATCGCCTCGGCCGGCAACCCCAACTCCCGCTCGACCACGCCGAGAATCCGCGGCCCGCCCGGATGCACCGCCCAACCATCCACGTCGGACAGTCGAAGGTCGTGCCGGCCCAGCAGGTCGTCGACGAGCCCGCGTACGTGCATCGACAGGACCTTCGGCACCCGTGGCGACAACCCCATCCGGAACCCGAGATCGGTCACCTCCCACGTCATGTGGTCGGCCGTCGACGTGTCCGTCACCGCGGCGACCTCCCGGACCGCGTACCCGCCGGCCCGCGACGGCAGCACCACCGCCGCCGCCGCCGCGTCCGAGAAGAGGGCGTGCGCCACGATCTGCTGGGTGTCCACCCGCGCCGACGCGGGCTGTACGTGCAGACTGGTCAACTCGACACAGAGCAGCAACGCCGGTCGCCCCCGGGCGGTGACGAAATCGCCCACCGTCCCCAGCCCGGGCAGGGCCGCGTAGCAGCCCATGTGCCCGACGAAGAGCCGCTGCGTGTCAGGCGCCATGCCCAGATCCCGGGCGAGCAGGATGTCCAGCCCCGGAGTGGCGTAGCCGGTGCACGAACACACCGCGAACAGGCCGAGGTCGCCCGCTGCCACGCCGGCGTCGGTCAGCGCCCGGCCGACCGCCTCCTTGCCCAGCGGAAGCGCCTCGACCAGATACCGCGCCATCCGCCGCTCCGTGGACCAGCCGGACAGGTCCTCCAGCAGTGGATTGACCACCGCCTGCCGGGTCGTCACCCCGGAGTTGGTGAAGATCCGTTCAGCGAGGGACCGGGTCGCACCCCCGTAGTAGCCGGCGAAATACCCCTCCCACAGATCATGCTGGGCCGCGGTGGGCGGCAGCGCCACACCCAATCCGGCGACCACCGGAACGATCCTCCGTTCACCCACCGATACGGCCTCCCGTCACCCGCCACGCTTCCGCCCGCTCACCGTGCCAACTCTTGTCCACACCGCGGGGCTCACTCGCTACGCTCGCTCACTCCTCGTACTCACCGTGCCGACCTTTGTTCACACTCCGGGGCTCACTCGCTACGCTCGCTCACTCCTCGTACTCACCGTGCCAACCTCTGTTCACACTCCGGGGCTCACTCGCTACGCTCGCTCACTCCTCGTGCTCACCAACGCGGGGTGGTTGTGTCGCGGTCCGGATCACCGCCCAGCGCCGCGACCCCCAACCAGTCGGCGCACACGTCGGACGTCGCCGGGTGCAGCGAGCCGCACCTGGCGTCGCGGTAGAGACGTTCGAGCGGATGACCACGCCGCGTCGCCGAGGTGCCCGCCGCCTCCAGCATCGACGCCGCGACCTCGGCCGCCGTCGTGCCGGCCAGCAGCTTCGCCCGCCACACCCAGCGGTTGGTCTCCGCGTCGCCGGGCGCCGCGTCGACCCGGTTGGCCGCCTCGTCGACCACCAGCCGGGCTGCCGCGACCGCCGCGTCGGCCCGGCCGATCCGGGCCCGTACGGCCGGCAGCCCGGCCAGGCCCCGCGCGTTCACGTGCTCCACCGCCGCGTCGACCGCCGCCCGCGCCACCCCGACGTAGACCGCGGCGTAGCTGGCGATCAGCCAGTGCGGCATCAGCTGGGCGATCACCAGGGCCAGCCCCTCAACACCACCGAGCAGCGTGTCGGCCGGCACCCGTACGTCGAGATGCAGGTCGTGCGAGGAGGTCGCGCGCATGCCCAGCGAATCCCAGGTCGGCTCGACCTCGATCCCGGCCAGGGTCGCCGGCACCAGGAACTGCGACACCACGTCCGGATCGGCGGCGCTGCGGGCCGCGACCAGGTAGGCGTCGGCGTTGCCGGCACCGGAGCAGAACGTCTTCGCGCCCTTGATGTGGTAGCCGCCGTCGACCGGCTCGTAGACGGTGGCGAGCTGCGACAGGCGGGAGCCGGCCCGCCGCTCGCTCATCGCCACGCCGTACCAGGATCCGGCCGCCGCGGCGGCGAGCAGCCGGTCGCGGGCGGCCAGGGCCTCGTCCGGCACGCCCAGCGCCTCCGCGGTCTGCTCGTCGACCGCGCCGAGCGCCCCGGTCACCGAGGCGTGCATGTTGAAGACCAGGGCGGTGGCCCCGTTGCCGCGGGCCAGCTCGTAGGCGACCGCGGTGTATTCGGCGAAGCTCGCCCCCACTCCGCCCAGTTCGCCCGGGACCATGAGGCCGAAGAGCCCGGCCCGACGCAGGTCGGCGAAGTCCTCGACCGGGAAGGTGCCGTCCCGGTCGTGTCCGGCCGCCCGGGCCGCCAGCCGCGGCGCCAATCGACGTGCGGCACCGATCGCATCCACCGCCATGCCTCCCCTTCCGCCCGCGGATCACGCTTCAGCTCTGCTTGACGCCACGCCCCTGGTAGAGGACCGCCGTGGACCAGGTGGGAACGATGCGGGGCGCCGGCCGGTCGACGGTCGACGCCGAACGTCCGGTAGCCGTCCGAACTACCCAGCCGGCGGTACGCCAGAACGTCGGCCGTACCCCGCGCACCCACAGACGTACGCCGTGCCGGGCGCACAGCCGGGTCAGCTCGCGCGGGTCGACGAACAGGGCCGGGTCGTGGATGCCCCGGGGCACCCCCGGCACCAGTTCGGCCAGCCGTACGGCGAGCAGCCGGCTCAGCGCGGTCGCGTTGAGGGTGTCGATGACCAGCAGGCCGCCCGGCCGCAGGATCCGGCAGATCCCGGCCACCGTGGCCGGCAGGTCCGGCACGTGTTCGAGCAGCTCGCCGGCGACCACCACGTCGGCGCAGCCGTCGGCCAGCGGCACCGCGGTCGCGTCACCGGCGACCGGGACGACGCCGTGACCGGCGGCCTGCACGAGGGCCGAGCGCACCAGGTCGACGCCGACGTGCCGGTAGCCCTTGCCGCGCAGGTGCGGGGCGAGCAGGCCGGCGCCGCAGCCGACGTCGACGAGCAGCGCGTCGGCGCGGGTGGCCGGCGGGACGAGCCGGGCCCGGGCCGCGGCCAGCCAGTGCAGCATGGCGAACGCGCCGTCCGGCTGCCACCACTGGTCCGCGAGGTCGTCGTACTGCCGGGGGTCGTTGGGCGGCAGGGCCCGCGGCCCGGCGCGGTCGTGTTCCGCGTCGACCGCCCCGGAGCTGTCCATGGGTCGAGCGTGGCACGACGGGCCGGTAACAACCAGACTTCCTCTATGTCGCGGACGGTGTTAGGGCTGATACGAGCGAGCCACCCCGAGCCGGCGGTGGCGGTGACCACGGTGTCCGCCCTGCTGGCGTGGGGGGTCGGTCACGGACCTTCCGGAATCGTCCGGGTCGCGGCGGCGGTCCTGGCCAGCCAGCTCGCGGTCGGTTGGGTCAACGACCGGCTCGACGCCGACCGGGACGCGCTCGTCGGCCGCCCGGACAAGCCGCTGGTCACCGGCGCGGCCGGCCGGCGCGCGGTGGCGATGGCGGGCCTGCTGGCGGCGGTGGCCACCCCGCTGCTGGCCGCCACGACCACCTGGCCGGCCGCGGCCTGTGCCACGCTCGCCCTGGTGTCGGCCCTGCTCTACGACTGGCCGCTCAAGTCGACCCCGGTGTCGGTGCTGCCGTATGCGGTCTCGTTCGGCGCGCTGCCCGCGTTCGTGGTGCTGGCCCTGCCGGGGGCGCCGGCGCCCCCGGTGTGGCTGGTCGGGGCGGCCGCGCTGCTGGGCGCGGGTGCCCACTTCGCGAACGTACTGCCCGACCTCGACGACGACGGGCGGACCGGCGTACGCGGGCTCGCACACCGGATCGGTGCGGCCTGGTCGCGGGGCGCCGCCGGAACGCTGCTGCTCGCGGCGACGGCGACGCTGGTGTTCGGCCCGCCGGGGCCGCCGTCGTGGGTCGGGCTCGCGGCGATCGTCGCCGCCGTCGTGGTGCTGCCCACCGGCTGGTACGCCGCGCGCCGGGCGGCCCGGCGGGGTGGTCGCCAGGTCGCCGTGTTCCGGGCCGTCATGCTGATCGCGTTGATCGACGTCGTGCTGCTCGTCGCCGGCGGCCGGGGCCTCTGACCCCGTCCGCCCGGGCCGGATCCGGCGAGGTGGCGGGCCGGATCGGGGTACGGACGGGCCGCCAACTAGTCTGGTGCGTGGTCTGTACGGGTGTGCCCACCACGCCCGGGCCGATCGGGCGCCGCCCGACGCGTCGACAGACCACGCCCCGATGTGCCGGCCGGTTCCGTGACCGGGCGGGATCGCGACGAGGAGGACCGACGTGACGCGCTCGATCAGTGGGACCCGCCACCGGGCGGCTCTGCTGGGCGGGGTGGCTCTCGCCACCGCACTGCTGGTGTCGGGTTGCGGCGCGGGCCAGATCGCCGAAACCGCGGCGAAGGCGCCGTCGGTGCCCGGCGTCAACGTCCAGTCCTCCGACGGTTCCGTCCTGATCCGGAACCTGCACGTCGTCTACCAGGGTCCCGAGGGCTACCCGGCCGGCGGCGACGCGCCGCTGGCGCTCAGCCTCTACAACCAGTCCGACCAGCCGGTGATGGTCCGGATCACCCCGGCCGCCCCCTCGGGCTCGGACAACCAGGCGACGGTGGTCTCGGGCAGCTCGGTCGTGTTCAGCGACCTGACGACTCCCGCGCCGCCGCCCGCCTCGCCGTCGGCGCCCGCGTCCCCGTCGGCGCCCGCCTCGCCGTCGGTGCCGGCCTCCACCGACACCGCCTCCCCGTCGGCCCCCGCCTCGCCGTCCGCTCCGGCTTCCCCGACCACGCCGCCGGCCCCGGCGACCCGGCCGGCCGTGATCGAGATTCCGGCGCTGGGCTCCGTCGTCATCTCCGGGACCGGCGACGAACTCCTCCAGGTCGAGGGCCTGACCACGGCGCTCACCCCGGGCAAGTCGGTCAGCCTGACGTTCGAGTTCAGCAACGGGGCGCCGCCGCTGGTCACGTCCGCGCCGACCGGGGTGCCGCTGTCGCCGGCCCCGCGCGCGACCTCGGTGACCGGCGACGAAGGACACTGACCCCCACACCGGCAACCCGGGCGGGCCACCACCTCCTCACGGCGGTTGGTGCCCGCCCGCGTCGTACCCGCTGTCTAGAGTCGTGGCGTGACCTCCCGACCCGCGTCGCGGCCCCGGGCCGCAGCCCGTGACCCGCGTCCCGCGTACGAGTGCGACGCCTGCGGCCACCAGCCACCGAAATGGGTCGGCCGCTGCCCCGAGTGCGGTGAGTGGGGCTCGGTGGTCGAGTCCACCGTCACCGGCCCGCTGGTCTCCGGGCGGGTGGTCACCTCCCGCCTGCCGTCGGAGCCGGCCCGGCCCATCGCCACGATCAGTGCCGCGCCGGCGAAGGCCCGTCCGACCGGCGTGACCGAACTCGACCGGGTGCTCGGTGGTGGCCTGGTGCCCGGCGCGGTGGTCCTGCTGGCCGGCGAACCAGGGGTGGGCAAGTCGACGCTGCTGCTCGACGTGGCCCAGCAGTGGGCGGCCGGAGCGGGCAGCCCCTCGCTGGTGGTCAGCGGCGAGGAGTCGGTGAGCCAGATCCGGTTGCGCGCCGAACGGATGGGCACCCTGCACGAGCGCCTCTACCTGGCCGCCGAGAGCGACCTCGGGGCGGTCATCGGGCACCTCGACGCGGTCAAGCCCGGCCTGCTGGTGCTCGACTCGGTGCAGACCATCTCCACCCCCGGCACCGAGGGGGTGCCGGGCGGGGTGACCCAGGTGCGGGCGGTGACCGCCGCCCTGGTCGCCATCGCCAAGGAGCGCGGGGTGGCGACCGTCCTGGTCGGCCACGTCACGAAGGACGGGCAGGTCGCCGGTCCCCGGGTGCTGGAGCACCTGGTCGACGTGGTGCTCCACTTCGAGGGCGACAAGCACTCGTCGCTGCGGATGGTCCGCGGCGTCAAGAACCGGTTCGGGGCCGCCGACGAGGTCGGCTGCTTCGAGATGCACGAGGGCGGCATCAGCAGCCTGCCCGACCCGTCCGGCCTGTTCCTGACCCGCTACTCCGAGGCCGTGCCGGGCACCTGTGTCACGGTGGCGATGGAGGGCCGGCGGGCCCTGGTGACCGAGGTGCAGGCGCTGATCGGCGCCACCGTGGCCGGTTCGCCGCGGCGGACCGTGTCCGGCCTGGACAGCGCCCGGCTGGCGATGGTGCTGGCCGTGCTGCAGCGGCGCACCGAACGGCTCACGCTGCACGACCGGGAGGTCTTCGCGGCCACCGTCGGCGGGATCCGGGTGGTGGAGCCGGCGGCGGACCTGGCGGTCGCGCTGGCCGTGGCCTCCGGCGGCCTCAACCTCGCGATCGCGCCGAATCTCGTCGCGATCGGCGAGGTGGGGCTCACCGGCGAGGTACGCCGGGTCGGCGCGGTTCCCCGCCGGCTGGCGGAGGCGGCCCGGCTCGGCTTCCGGTTCGCCATCGTGCCCAACGGCTGCGGGCCGGAGTCGACGGGAGTGAAATCCGACACGATCCGGGTGGTGGAGGTCGCCGACGTACGGGCGGCTCTCCAGTGGGCGGCCCGGGCCTCGGCCGAGTAGCCGGACCGGTAGGCGGCGACCGTCCTCTGCCCGCGCGTCGACGGGGTGCCGGCGGGACCGGCCGCCCACGTGGATGACGTCCGGATTCGAGTTGACTGTCGTCGCCCGGCCCGCGCCGGCGCCGAGTCGACCGGCGCCGGCACCGCCACGACGCACAGTGGGAGGTCACGGCAGCGCGACCGAGCCAACCGCGACCGCAGCGGGCGGGTGACGATCCGTAGACTGTCCAGGTGCCGATCGACCGCGATGCGAACAAAACCGCTGGCGTCAGCCCTCCGGGGCGCGCCGGCGTCGTCGGCTCGCCCGTCCGCGTGAGTGCCAGTTCCTCCGCGCTCGCCGGCTCCGGGGCGACCGGCGACCCGTTGCGCGCCAACCTGGCGCTGATGGCACCGGGCACCGCGCTGCGCGACGGGCTGGAGCGGATCCTGCGTGGCCGCACCGGGGCGCTGATCGTGCTCGGCTACGACAAGGTCGTGGAGGGGCTGTGCACCGGCGGCTTCCCACTCGACGTCGAGTTCTCCGCGACCCGGGTACGTGAGCTGTGCAAGATGGACGGCGCGGTGGTGCTCTCCAGCGACGGCACCCGGATCGTACGGGCCGCCGTCCACCTGATGCCCGACCCGACCATCCCCACCGAGGAGTCCGGCACGCGGCACCGCAGCGCGGAGCGGGTCGCCCGGCAGACCGGCTATCCCGTGATCTCGGTGAGCCAGTCGATGCGGATCATCAGCCTCTACGTCAACGGGCAGCGTCACGTGCTCGACGACTCGGCCGCCATCCTGTCGCGCGCCAACCAGGCGCTGGCCACCCTCGAACGCTACAAACTGCGGCTCGACGAGGTCTCCGGCACCCTGTCCGCGCTGGAGATCGAAGACCTGGTGACCGTACGTGACGCGGTGGCCGTCGTGCAGCGGTTGGAGATGGTGCGCCGGATCGCCGACGAGATCGCCGGCTACGTCGTCGAACTGGGCACCGACGGGCGGCTGCTGGCGCTGCAACTCGACGAGCTGATGGCCGGCGTCGACTCCGACCGCACCCTGGTGATCCGCGACTACCTGCCGGTCGGGCGCAAGGCCCGGACCCTGGACGAGGCGCTGGTCGAACTCGACCTGCTGACCGCGACCGAGCTGATCGACCTGGTGGCGGTGGCGAAGGCGATCGGCTACCCGGGTGCGTCCGACGCCCTCGACGCGGCGGTGAGCCCGCGCGGCTTCCGGCTGCTGGCGAAGGTGCCCCGGCTGCCCGGCACGGTCGTCGACCGGCTGGTCAACCACTTCGGCAGCCTGCAGCGGCTGCTCGGCGCGACGGTCGAGGACCTCCAGGCGGTCGACGGGGTCGGCGACGCGCGGGCCCGGGGCGTACGGGAGGGACTTTCCCGGCTCGCCGAGGCATCCATCCTGGAGCGGTACGTCTGACCTGGCCGGTCACTTGCCGTGACAGGTCCGACCTGGCCGGTCAGTTGGTGACGGTGAACTTCACCGGCTCGCTGAGCTTCTGGTCCAGTCGCCCGATGATCTGGTATTCGCCGGGCTTGGGGGGATCGCCACCGGCCAGGTTGCCGTTGCACGTGCTGGTGGTCTTGCCGTTCCAGCCGACCCGGAACTCCATCTCGTGGTTCGGGATGAACGACTGGACGTCGTTGCCGCGGGCGGCGCCACACGTGTCCGACGACCACACCTTCTCGGCGCCCTGCTTGATGTAGATCTCCTGCATGTCGGCACCGACGTCCCGCGTGCACGTACGGCTGGAAATGTTCTTGATCTTCAGCCGGATGTCGATGGTGACGCCCGGCTGGGCGGAGGCCCGCGCCGGCACCGGGATCACCGACATCTCCGCGTCGGTGCAGGTGTCGCCCGTCGGCGGGTTCTGCGGTGCGGGGTTCTGCGGCACCTGCTCCGAAGGAGCGGCCGAAGTTGGGGCGGCGGTGGGCGGCGGAAGGACGGGCGTTTCGCCGGTCGGCGGCGCGCCGGTCTCCGGCGTCAGCAGCGTCGCCGTCGCCTCGGGGGTCGGCGTGGGCTCGTTGCCGACCGGTGAGGTGTTCGGATCGTCACCGCCGCTGCACGAGTAGAGCAGCACGATCACCGGCAGCAGGATGGCGACGAGCACGATGGCCCGTCGCCGCCAGTAGACGGCGGACGGCAGTGGGCCGACCGTCAATCGCATGATGCCCTCACCGTATCGGGATGGGATGTGGTGGCTCGGACGACGCGCCGGAGGGGACCCACGCACACCTCTGCCGCCCACGGCACCGTCAGAGATAGACCTTCCGTTGGTAGATCGCGTGGGCGCCAGCGACGCGGTCGAGGAACAGCAGACCGGCACAATGGTCGATCTCGTGTTGCAGCGCGCGCGCTTCGAAACCGTCCGTCGCCAAGCGTACCGGTTGTCCGGTTCCGGGCAGCACGCCCTCGACCGTGACCCGGCTGGCCCGTTTCACGTCACCGGTAAGGTCCGGCACCGACATGCAGCCCTCACGACCGAGCCGCCACCGGCTGGCCTCGACCAGCTTGGCATTGCACAGCACGAACGTGCCGTGCAAGGTGACCGACTTCGGGTGGCCGGTCACGTCGACCGCGAACATCTGCGCGGCGACCCCGACCTGCGGGGCGGCCAGACCGACGCAACCGGGCGCCGACCGCATCGTCGCGACCAGGTCGGCGGCCAACCGGACGACCTCGTCGGACAGCGGGTCGACCTCCGGCCCACCGCCGCTGAGCACCTGCGCCGGCGCCGTCACGACCGGAAGTATCCGGCCCGGCCCACCCAGCGCGTCGAGGGTCCACCCACCCAGCGCCCCCGTCACAGCAGATCGGATCCCGCCGGGCGCAGGGTGACCCCGACCTCCAGCGCGGTCGCCACCTCGGTCAGCCGCGCGGACACCTCGGCCGCGCTCCCCGCCGGCAGTTCGACCTCGGCGACCAGCACGTAGAGCGGGCCGGCCAGCCGGGTGGTCAGGTCGGTGACGTTGCCGCCCGCCTCGGCCAGCACCCGGGTCACCGCGGCGACGATGCCGAGCCGGTCGGCGCCGTGCACGCTGACGACGTACGGCTCACCGGCCGGGGTCTGCGGGCCGTCCGGCCGGACCTCGCGTACGGTCGACACGAGCTGGCCGTCCGCGCTCAGCGGGGCCAGCGCGGCCTCGACCTCGGCCACCCCCGGCCCGGAACAGACCAGGGTCATCGCGAAGTGGCCACGGAGCCTGGTCATGGTCGAATCCGTCAGGTTGGCGCCGAGGCCCGCGAGAAGTTCGGCCACGTCGGCAACGATGCCCGGCCGGTCCGGGCCGATCACGGTGATCGCGAGCTCGCTCATCCGGGCAGTCTGCCTGATCGGGGCCGTCCGATGTCGCCGCCGTCGACGCGCCGCCCACGTTACGGGACGGGCGGCGGCCGACTGGGTGCCGCCCGCCCTGGGCTCGTCCGGCCGGCGTGCGAGGATCGGCGGCGAGATGGCGGAGAAGGAACTGGCTGCGACGGCGATGCGGTGGTTCGACGAGAACGCGCGCGACCTGCCGTGGCGCGAACCGGATGTCGGCGCCTGGGCGATCCTGGTCAGCGAGGTCATGCTCCAGCAGACCCCGGTCGTACGGGTGCTGCCGGCGTGGCGGGCCTGGCTGGCCCGGTGGCCGGTGCCGGCCGCACTGGCGGCGGACCCGCCGGCCGAGGCGATCCGGATGTGGGGACGGCTCGGCTATCCCCGCCGCGCGTTGCGGCTGCGCGAGTGCGCCGTGGCGATCGTCGAGCGGCACGGCGGGCAGGTGCCGACCCAGCTCGACGAACTGCTCGCCCTGCCCGGTGTGGGCACGTACACGGCGCGGGCGGTGGCCGCCTTCGCGTACGGGCAGCGGCATCCGGTCGTCGACACCAACGTACGGCGGCTGGTGGCCCGGGCGGTCGCCGGGGAACCCGACGCCGGTCCGGCGACCCGGCCGGCGGATCTCGTCGCGACCGCCGAACTGTTGCCGGTGGAGCCGGCCCGGGCGGCGCGGGCGAGTGCCGCGTTCATGGAACTGGGGGCGCTGGTGTGCGTGGCCCGGGCACCCCGGTGCGTCGACTGCCCGCTGGCTTCGATGTGCGCGTGGCGGGCGTCGGGGCGTACGGCCCCGGTGGGGCCGACCCGCCGCCCGCAGCGGTACGCCGGCACGGACCGCCAAGTACGCGGGATGCTGCTGGCGGTGTTGCGGGAGACGACGGGGCCGGTGCACCGGGACCGCCTCGACCTGGTGTGGGACGACGACGCGCAGCGCGCCCGGGCGCTGGCCGGTCTGGTCGACGACGGTCTGGTCGAGCCGGTCGGCGAGGCGTACGTCCTCGCCGGCGACCGTCACCTCGCCGATCGCCGCATTCCCGGGCCTCGGCCGGCGGCCGGTCCGGAAGCCGGTGTCGATCCGGTCTGAGACACGGAAAAGCCGGGCCGGAGTGGGAACTCCGACCCGGCTTCTCTGCCGTTGTTACTCGGTCGTCTCGGCCGTCTTGGTCAGGTTGGCCGGAACGGCGTCCGGGACCTCGACCGGCTTGTCGGCGCCGCGGAACACGAGCTTGGACTTGTCGATGTCCTCCGGGTCGCCTTCGCAGTCGATGACGACGATCTGGCCCGGCTTCAACTCGTTGAACAGGATCCGCTCGGACAGGTTGTCCTCGATGTCACGCTGGATCGTCCGACGCAACGGACGCGCACCCAACACAGGGTCGAACCCCTTCTTCGCCAGATACCGCTTGGCGTCGTCGGTCAACTCCATACTCATGTCCTTGTTCCGCAACTGCGTCTCGATCCGACCGATCATGATGTCCACAATCGAAAGGATCTCCGTCTGCCGCAACTGATGGAACACGATCGTGTCATCGATCCGGTTCAGGAACTCCGGCCGGAAATGCTGCTTCAACTCATCGTTGACCTTCGTCTTCATCCGCTCGTAGTTCGACTCCGAGTCCTCAGAAGCCTGGAAACCAAGAGACACAGCCTTCGCCACATCCCGCGTACCCAGGTTCGTCGTCAGGATGATCACCGTGTTCTTGAAGTCCACGATCCGACCCTGACCATCAGTCAACCGACCGTCCTCCAGGATCTGCAACAACGTGTTGAACACATCCGGATGAGCCTTCTCGATCTCATCGAACAACACCACCGAGAACGGCCGACGACGGACCTTCTCCGTCAACTGCCCACCCTCGTCGTAGCCGACGTAACCAGGAGGCGCACCCACCAGCCGCGACACCGTGTACCGGTCATGGAACTCACTCATGTCCAACTGGATGAGCGCGTCCTCACTACCGAACAGGAACTCCGCCAAAGCCTTCGACAGCTCCGTCTTACCAACCCCGGACGGGCCGGCGAAGATGAACGAACCCGACGGACGCTTCGGATCCTTCAACCCGGCACGGGTACGACGGATCGCCTTGGAGACCGCCCTGACCGCGTCCTCCTGACCGATGACCCGCTTGTGCAGCTCGGCCTCCATACGCAGCAGCCGCGAAGTCTCCTCCTCGGTCAGCTTGTACACCGGAATACCCGTCCAGTTCGCCAGGACCTCGGCGATCTGCTCGTCGTCGACCTCGGACACCACGTCCAGGTCCCCGGCCTTCCACTCCTTCTCCCGCTGCGCCTTCTGACCCAGCAGCTGCTTCTCCTTGTCCCGCAACTGCGCCGCCCGCTCGAAATCCTGCGCGTCGATCGCGGACTCCTTGTCCCGACGCACCTGCGCGATCCGCTCGTCGAAGTCCCGCAGGTCCGGCGGCGCCGTCATCCGACGGATCCGCATCCGCGCACCCGCCTCGTCGATCAGGTCGATCGCCTTGTCCGGCAGGAACCGGTCCGAGATATACCGGTCCGCCAGCGTCGCCGCCGCGACCAACGCCGCGTCGGTGATCGTCACCCGGTGATGCGCCTCGTAACGATCCCGCAAACCCTTCAGGATCTCGATCGTGTGCGCCAGCGACGGCTCACCCACCTGGATCGGCTGGAACCGCCGCTCCAACGCCGCGTCCTTCTCCACATACTTGCGGTACTCGTCCAGCGTCGTCGCACCGATCGTCTGCAACTCACCACGAGCCAACATCGGCTTCAGAATCGACGCCGCGTCGATCGCACCCTCCGCGGCACCCGCACCCACCAACGTGTGAATCTCGTCGATGAACAGGATGATGTCACCACGGGTACGGATCTCCTTGAGCACCTTCTTCAAGCGCTCCTCGAAATCACCCCGATACCGCGAACCCGCGACCAGAGCACCCAGATCAAGCGTGTAAAGCTGCTTGTCCTTCAGCGTCTCCGGCACCTCACCCTTGATGATCTTCTGGGACAAACCCTCGACCACCGCGGTCTTGCCGACGCCGGGCTCACCGATCAGCACCGGGTTGTTCTTGGTGCGGCGGGACAGCACCTGCATGACCCGCTCGATTTCCTTCTCGCGCTCGATGACCGGGTCGAGCTTGCCCTCACGGGCCGCCTGGGTCAGGTTACGACCGAACTGGTCCAGCACGAGGCTCGTCGACGGGGCGGCCTCGCCGGTGGTGGCGCCGGCCGCGGCGGGCTCCTTGCCGCCCTGGTAGCCGGACAGGAGCTGGATCACCTGCTGGCGGACCCGGTTGAGGTCGGCGCCGAGCTTGACCAGCACCTGGGCGGCCACGCCCTCGCCCTCACGGATCAGCCCGAGCAGGATGTGCTCCGTACCGATGTAGTTGTGCCCGAGCTGCAACGCCTCACGCAGCGACAGCTCCAGGACCTTCTTCGCCCGCGGCGTGAACGGGATGTGCCCGCTCGGCGCCTGCTGGCCTTGGCCGATGATCTCCTCGACCTGCTGGCGAACGCCCTCCAGGGAGATACCGAGACTCTCCAGGGCCTTCGCAGCCACGCCCTCACCCTCGTGGATGAGGCCGAGCAGGATGTGCTCCGTGCCGATGTAGTTGTGGTTGAGCATCCGGGCTTCTTCCTGAGCCAGGACGACAACCCGTCGCGCTCGGTCGGTGAACCGCTCGAACATGCCCTCGTGCTCCTCACGTGCCGTGCGCCAGTGGTCGTGGCGGGGCCAGCGCCCGGAACGTCCAGGCGGACGCCCGTGGCATTACTCTATCGTCGCGAGCCGACTCTGCTGTGGTCGTGCGTGCCGGACCGGGTCGGGTACGCGATGATTTATCCAACTCTGCACGCTCACCGGGTGTTCCCGGGGGCCGTGCTGTACGCGCAGAGCGAAATTGGCACCTCGCGGAGCGACGGGAAACCTCGGCCGACGTTCTCCACAGGATGTGGACAACGTCTTCCACCGACTGTGGAGAACTTCCGGCATACCTCTCAAGCAGGCACAAAACACGCCCGGGTCCGAGGTGTGACACCTCGGACCCGGGCGAAGGACCGGAGAACCCGCGGCCGGCTCAGCGCCCGGCCTTCTGGTGGTACTCGTCCACGATCTCCTGGGGAATCCGCCCCCGGTCGGAGATCTCCTTGCCTTCCTTCTTGGCCCAGGACCGGATCGCCTTGTTCTGCTCCCGGTCGGCGGCCGCCCCGCCCCGGCCACGGGCGGCCCGCCCGCCGACCACGACTCCGCCCCGTCCGATCTTCGAGCCGGCGGTGACGTACGGGGCGAAAAGATCCCGCAATTTACCGGCGTTCTTGTTGGAGAGGTCGATCTCGTACTGAACGCCGTCGAGCGAGAACTTGACGGTCTCGTCCGCGTCGCCGCCGTCCAGGTCATCGACCAGCTTGTGAATGATGTGCTTCGCCACGTGCCACAATCCTTTCGCGCAGGTTCACCCGCAAACAAGAGAACAATAGCCCGATAGGCGCACGGCACGTCAATAGGACACGGAAACTGTGTCGAATCTACTGGGCCCGGGTGAGCGGGAAGAGGATGGTTTCCCGAATTCCCAAGCCGGTCAGCGCCATCAGGAGCCGGTCGATTCCGAATCCCATGCCCCCGGACGGCGGCATTCCGTACTCGATCGCACGCAGGAAGTCCTCGTCGAGCGGCATGGCCTCGCTGTCGCCACGGGCCGCCAGCCGGGCCTGGGCGATCAGCCGTTCCCGCTGCACGACCGGGTCCACCAGCTCCGAGTAGGCCGTACCGAGCTCGAAGCCGAGCACGTAGGCGTCCCACTTCTCGGTCAGGCCCGGCTCGCTGCGATGTGCCCGGGTCAGTGGGCTGGTCTCCTCCGGATAGTCGCGCACGAAAGTGGGCTCACGCAGCCCCGGCACGACCAACTCCTCGAACAGCTCCTCGGCGAGCTTGCCCGGCCCCCACTTCGGGTCGACCGCGAGATCGTGCTTCTCCGCGTAACGGACCAGGTGCGCCATGTCGGTGCGGACCGTGACCTCTTCGCCGAGCGCTTCGGAAAGCGATCCGTAGAGCGTGATCGACCGCCACTCACCGCCGAGGTCGAACTCCTGCCCATCGGCGTGGGTGACTACGTGCGAACCGCTGGCGGCCATAGCCGCCTCTTGGACGAGTTCCCGCAGGAGGACGGCCATCGTGTCGTAGTCGCCGTAGGCCTCGTAAACCTCGAGCATCGCGAACTCCGGCGAGTGGGACGAGTCCACGCCCTCATTGCGGAAGTTGCGGTTGATCTCGAAGACCCGCTCGATCCCGCCCACCACGGAGCGCTTCAGAAACAACTCCGGAGCGATTCGGAGATACAGATCGGTGTCCAGCGCATTGCTGTGCGTCACGAATGGCCGAGCCGCGGCGCCGCCATGGACCAACTGAAGCATCGGGGTCTCGACTTCAATGAAGTCCCGCCGGTGCAACGAATCCCGCAGGCTGCGCACGACCGCGGACCGGGTGCGGACGGTCTGCCGCGCCTGGGGGCGGACGACGAGGTCGACGTAACGCTGCCGGACCCGGGCCTCCTCGCTCAGCGGCTTGTGCGCGACCGGGAGCGGGCGGAGCGCCTTCGCGGTGACCGCCCACGAGTCGGCGAGCACCGACAGTTCGCCGCGCCGGCTGGTGATGACCTCGCCGGTGACCCCGACGTGGTCGCCGAGGTCGATCAGCCGCTTCCAGTCCTCCAACCGGTCGGCACCGACCCGGTCGAGGGAGAACATCGCCTGCAACTCCGTGCCGTCACCCTCACGCAACGTGGCGAACGCCAGCTTCCCGGTGTTGCGGATGAAGATGACCCGCCCGGCCACGGACACCTTGTCGCCGGTGGCCGTGTCGGTCGGCAGATCGGCGTAACGTGCCCGGATCTCCGCCAGTGTCGCGGTCCGCGCGAACCCCACCGGGTACGGCTCGATCCCCTCGGCCAGCATCCGGTCCCGCTTGGCCCGGCGGACCCGCATCTGCTCCGGAAGGTCGTCGTCGGGCTCGACGGGGGCGGGGTTCTGCTCGGTCACGAAAGGCGTCCTCGGGTAGTCCTGGGCATGGTTTCGGCCCCGAGCGTACTCAAGGCGTCCGGCGGCGGTTACCGGGTTATGGCCGGCAGAGCGGGTCACACGTTGCGTTCGAAGACCATCCGCAGCCCGATGAGAGTGATCATGGGTTCGTGGTGGGTGATCGTGCGGCATTCGTCGATCACCACCGGGGCGAGCCCACCGGTCGCGATCACCGCGCGCAACTCCCCCAACTCCTCGGCCATCCGCTCGACGATCCGGTCGACCTGGCCGGCGAACCCGAAGTACATCCCGGCCTGGAGGCACTCGACGGTGTTCTTGCCGATCACGGAACGGGGACTGGTCGGCTCGACCTTGCGCAACTGGGCGGCCCGGGCCGCGAGGGCGTCCAGCGAGATCTCGATGCCCGGTGCGAACGCCCCGCCGAGGAACTCCCCCCGCGCGCTGATCACGTCGAAGTTGGTGGTCGTGCCGAAGTCGACCACGATCGACGGTCCGCCGAAGAGGGCGTGTGCCGCGAGGGTGTTGACCACCCGGTCCGCGCCCACCTCCTTGGGGTTGTCGATCGCCAACTGCACGCCGGTGCGGATCCCCGGCTCGACCACCACACTCGGGATCCCGCCGTAGTAGCGGGCCAGCATCGTCCGCAGCGAGCGCAGCGCGGCCGGCACCGTCGAGCAGGCCGCGACGCCGGTGATCTCGACCGCGTCGCCGGCCAGCAGGCCCCGGAACATCAGGCCCAGCTCGTCGGCGGTCGACCTGGCATCGGTCTTGATCCGCCAGGAGTGCACGAGCTTGTCACCGTCGAAGGTGGCCAGGACGGTGTTGGTGTTACCGATGTCGATGCAGAGCAGCATGGTCAGCTCCGGAGCCGCAGATCGAGGGCGATGTCCAAGATAGGTGACGAGTGGGTGAGCGCCCCCACCGACAGGTAGTCGACGCCGGTGGCGGCGTACTCCGGTGCCACGTCGAGGGTCAGCCCGCCGGTGGCCTCCAGCTCGGCCCGGTCGCCGACCGCTGCCACCACCTCGCGCAGCAGCATCGGGGTCATGTTGTCGCAGAGCAGGAAGTCCGCCCCGGCGTCGACCGCCTCGACCGCCTCGTCGACCGTGGTCACCTCCACCTGCACCGGCACCCGCGGGAACATCTCCCGGACCCGCCGGTAGGCCGCGGTGATCCCGCCGGCGGCGAGCTTGTGGTTGTCCTTGATCATCGCGACGTCGTACAGGCCCATGCGCTTGTTGGTGCCGCCACCGGCGCGCACGGCGTACTTCTCCAGCACCCGCAGGCCCGGGGTGGTCTTGCGGGTGTCGAGCACCATCGCCTTGCTGCCGTCGAGGGCGTCGGCCCAGGCCCGGGTGTGGGTCGCCACCCCGGACATCCGGCTGAGCAGGTTGAGCGCGGTCCGCTCGGCGGTCAGCAGCGAACGGGTCGGCCCGGACACCGTCGCCAGTACGTCCCCACGCGCCACCCGGGTCCCGTCGGACACCTGGGGTGACACCTGCACCGTGCTGCTGGTCGCCAGGTCGAACACCGCCGTCGCCACGGCCAGCCCGGCGACCACCCCGCCGGCCCGGGCCACCACGTCGGCGGTGTCGAACTGGTCGTCCGGGATCGTCGCGACACTGGTGACGTCGAGTCCCTCCGGGCCCAGGTCCTCTTCGAGGGCGGTCCGGACGATCCGCTCGACGAGCACCGGGTCGAGCCCGTCGGCCCGCAACGCCTCGACGGTGGACGGTTTCAGCACGATGCCTCCCAGGTGTGTCCGACGGCGCCGTCGGGTCCGATCGACGCGACCAGGTGGCCCAGCCACTCGTCGCTGGCGGCGACATGGTCGTCGCGCCAGTGGCAGCCCCGGGTCTCGCGACGCCGGTAGGCCGCACCGACCAGCACGGACGCGATGGTGAGCAGGTTGGTCGCCTCCCAGCTCGCCGTACGCGGCGTGCTCCGGCCGGCGCCGAGCCGGACCAGGTCGGCCGCGGTGCCGGCGAGGGTGTCGGCGGACCGCAGCACGCCCGCGCCACGGGTCATGGCCCGCTGCAACGGAAGCCGGATCTGCGGGTCGACCACCCAGCCGGCTTCCCGCTCGGCCGGATCGGCCGGCACCGGATCGGCCTGCGCCGGCAGGTCGCGCCGGATGTCCTCGGCGATCCGCCGGGAGAAGACCAGCCCTTCCAGCAGCGAGTTGCTGGCCAGCCGGTTGGCGCCGTGTACGCCGGTGCAGGCGACCTCGCCGCAGGCGTACAGCCCCGGGATCGAGGTACGGCCGTACAGGTCGGTCCGGACCCCGCCGGAGGCGTAGTGCGCGGCCGGTGCGACCGGGATCAGGTCGGTGACCGGGTCCACCCCGGCGGCCCGGCACGAGGCGAGGATCGTCGGGAACCGGTGCTCCAGGAACTCGCGGCCGAGGTGCCGGGCGTCGAGGAAGACATGGTCGGTGCCGTCGGCCAGCATGACCCGGTGGATGCCCTTGGCCACCACGTCGCGAGGTGCCAGCTCGGCCAGTTCGTGCCGGCCGACCATGAACCGCCGGCCGGCCGCGTCGACCAGGTGGGCGCCCTCGCCCCGCAGCGCCTCGGAAACCAGCGGCTGCTGTGCCCGAGGCGCCCCGCCGGCATCGGTGATCACCAGCGAGGTCGGGTGGAACTGGACGAACTCCACATCGGTCACTGCCGCGCCGGCCCGCAGGGCGAGCGCGACACCGTCACCGGTCGACACCACGGGATTGGTGGTGGCCGCGAAGACCTGGCCCAGTCCCCCGGTCGCCAGCACCACCGCCCGGGCGAGAATCGCGCCGACGCCGTCCTCGCTACCCTCGCCGAGGACGTGCAGGGTGATGCCGCAGGCCCGCCCGTCCGCCGCCCGCAGCAGGTCGAGGACGAGGGCGTGCTCGACCAGCCGGATCCACGGGTCACGACCGACCGCGGCGTGCAGCGCCCGCTGGACCTCCGCCCCGGTCGCGTCACCCCCGGCGTGCACGATCCGGTTGGCGCGGTGACCGCCCTCGCGGGTCAGCATCAGCGAGCCGTCGGGATGCCGGTCGAACTCCGCGCCCATCCGGATCAGCTCGCGGACCCGGCTCGGTCCCTCCTCGACCAGCACCCGCACCGCGGCCGGGTCGCACAGGCCGACGCCGGCGATCTCGGTGTCGGAGGCGTGCGCGGCCGGCGAGTCCAACGGGTCGAGTACGGCGGCGATGCCGCCCTGCGCCCACCGCGTAGAGCCGTCGTCGATGTTGACCTTGGTTACGACCGTGACGTGCAGCCCCGCCTCGCGCAGGTGCAGCGCTGCGGTCAGGCCGGCGATCCCCGACCCGACGACCACCACGTCGGTGTTCTCCACCCAGCCCGGGGCCGGTGCCGCCAGAGCACGGGGCAGTGCGGGCAGACCAGGTGTCGGCACGTCCATCCGGACAGTCAACCGCGCCCCGCTCGGCGGGCGGCGGGCGGGGGCCACCGGAGTGGCCCCCGCCGCCCCGGACGGGTCACTGGTACTGGATCGGCAGCCCGTTGTTGCCGGTGCCCTTCAGCGACCGGGTGAACTTCTTGTCGGCCATCCACAGGTAGCAGCGCACGCCACGGTTGCCCGCCTGCCACTCGGACTGGCCGTTGGGCAGCGCGATCACGCCGGTGCGGTAGCGCAGGTTGTTGTCCAGCGGTACGCCGACGTACCGCCCGACCAGCGTGCGGCACTCCGAGTAGAACTTGTTCCAGTCGGTGTCCTTGCTGGGGTAGTTGCCGTCCGGTGCGGTCCAGACCCCGACGAACTCGCTGTTGTGCTCCTTGGTGCACTCGACCGGGTCCATCGTGTCGACCCGCTCGCTGCTGTTCAGCTTGACCGCGTAGCAGCCGAGGTTCAGCGGCGAGGTGCTCTTCAGCGCGTCACGCAGGCTCGCCGTGCGGCTCACCGTCTCACTGTCGCCGTCGTTCTCGACCGTCGACTCCTCGGTCAGGTCGCACCGGAACCAGCGCGCCCCGCCGCTCCACGCCTGCGGCGACGGCACCGCCACGCCGAGCCAGAGCCGGCCGGTCCGCCAGTCGGCGCCGACGAACTCCTTCGCCTTGGCGTCGCACTCGGTGTAGGCCGGCTTGATGTCCGTCGAGGAGACGGTTGGCGGGTTCTTCGCGTCGGCGGCCGCGCCGGTCAGGGTCCCGACGAAGATCGTCTCGACCCGGTGCGAGGCCGAGCAGTCGACCGGGTTGTACGACGACAGGTAGGCGGTCTCGGCGAAGTCGGCGCTGTGGCAGACGTCGGCCGCGGGCGTGAACGTCTTCGGCTCCGGGAACGCCGCCCAACCGTTGACCAGGTCGCCGTCGACCCCGGCCGGATTGCCGCACCCCGTCAGCAGCAGCGTGGCTGTGCCGGCGACAGCGACAGCGGTCAACCAACGGCGCATCGCGACCCTCCCCAAGGCGTACGCGGCTCGGATCGCCGAGCATACGTCAGTCCTCTGAACGGGACATCCCGGCAACCGCTCAGACGGCCGCCGCGACCTGGTCCCCCCGGACCGGGTCGCCGACCATCCCGGGCGCGGTGCCCGCCGGGTCGGCACCCAACTCGATGATCCGGTTGGCGGCGTCCACGTGCACGATCCGCGGCCGGTAGGAGCGGGCCGTCGCGTCGTCGAGTTGGGCGTACGAGATCAGGATCACCAGGTCACCGGGCTGCACCAGCCGCGCCGCGGCGCCGTTGATGCCGATCACCCCGGTGCCGCGCGGCCCCGGGATCGTGTACGTCTCCAGCCGGGCCCCGTTGGTGATGTCGACGATCGTGACCTGCTCGCCGGGGAGCAGGTCGGCGGCGTCCAGCAGATCCTCGTCGACGGTCACCGAGCCGACGTAGTGCAGGTCGGCCTGGGTGACGGTGGCTCGGTGGATCTTGGACTTGAGCATGGTGCGGTACATCGGGACGACTCCTCGACTCGACAGGGTTCAGTGGGTGGCCGGCGGGGCCAGCTCGATCGCCGCGTTGTCGATCAGCCGGGTCTGGCCGACCCAGGCCGCCACCAGCAGCCGGGCCGGGCCGGTGACCGGGGCGGACCCCAGGTCCGGATCGGTCAGCACGAGATAGTCCAGCTTCGGGGCGTCGTCACCGACGGCCGTACCCGGCTCGAAGGCGGTCCGGGCGGCGGACAGCGCGGCGGCACCACCCAGCCCGTCCGCCGCGGCGGCCGCCCCGGCGCGCAGCGCCGCCGACAGCCGCACCGCCGCCCGACGCTGCGGACCGGACAGGTAGCGGTTACGGCTCGACAGCGCCAGCCCGTCCGGCTCCCGCACGGTCGGCACGCCGACGATCTCCACCCCGAGGTCGAGGTCGCGCGCCATCCGGCGGACCAGGGTGAGCTGCTGATAGTCCTTCTCGCCGAAGAACGCGAAGTCGGGCCGGGTCAACTGGATCAGCTTGAGCACGACGGTGAGCACGCCGTTGAAGAACCCCGGCCGGCTCTGCCCCTCCAACTGCCCGCCGAGCGCGCCCGGGTCGACGCGGACCATCGGCTCGCCGCCCGGATAGATCTCGTCGCGGGTCGGGGCGAACACCACGGCCACCCCCGCCGCCCGGCAGATCTCCAGATCCACCTCCAGGGTGCGGGGATAGCGGTCGAAGTCCTCGTTCGGCCCGAACTGCAGCGGGTTGACGAAGATGGTCACCAGCACGTGGTCGGCCCGCTCGGCGGCGGCCCGCAGCAGGGTCTCGTGCCCGGCGTGCAGCGCGCCCATCGTCATCACCACGGCCACGCTGCCCGGCAGCGCCGCCCGGGCCGCGGCCAGCGCCTGCCGGTCCGATACGACGACGGTCACGCGTCCACCTCCTGACGCTGGTCGGCGAGTACGCCGAGCAGCGGTTCCGCGTCGGCCGGCCGCAGCCGTCCGGCCGCGATCGCCCGGTCCGCCGTACGGCGGGCGAGCGCGAGGTAACCCGGCACCGAGTCGGGTGCCGAGACGGCCAGCGTGGCCAGGTGCCGGGCGACCGTGCCGGCGTCGCCCCTCGACACCGGACCGGTCAGGGCCGCGTCGCCGAGCCGCAGCGTGTTGTCGAGCGACGCCCGCAGCAGTGGTCCGAGCACCTTCTCCGGCCGGGCCACCCCGGCGTCCCGCAGCCGGTCCAGCGCCTCGTTGACGAGCGTGACCAGGTGGTTCGCCCCGTGCACGAGCGCCGCGTGGTAGAGGGCGCGGTCGGCCTCGGCCACCCACTCCGGCGTACCACCGAGGTCGGCGACCAGCCGGGCGGCGAACGGTCGCAGGGCGTCGGGCGTGGTCACGCCGTACGAGATCCCGGGCAGGTTCGCCAGGTCGGCGGCGGTGCCGGTGAAGGTCATGGCCGGGTGCAGCGCGAGTGGGTGGGCACCGGCGGCGGTGGCCGGCGCCAGGACGTCGAGCCCGTGTGCCCCGGACGTGTGGGCGACGACCTGACCGGAACGCAGTACGCCGGTGTCGGCGAGCCCGGCGACGACGGCCCCGATGCGGTCGTCCGGTACGGCGACGATCAGCAGGTCGGTGGCGGCGCGGGCGACCCCGTCGGCGGGCAGGTTGGCGGTGTCCGGCAGGAGTTGGCCGATGCGTGCCCGGGTGGCGGCGGAGACCCCGGACGCGGCGACGATTCGGTGGCCCGCGCGGGCGAGGGCGGCTCCGAGCACCGCGCCGACACGGCCGGCACCGACGATGCCGATGGTCAGTGGGCGGGTGGTCACGGTGGTTGGCCGGCCCGTACGGCCCGACCCGGCCCCGGCGGGTCCGCCGGTGTCGGCACGGCGGGTGGAAGCGGTCGGCCGCGGGCGCGATGGTGCGCTCATAGCGATGATCCAGTCCTCGAAAATGTGGTACCGGTCGATCGCAAGTATGCGTCGTTGTTACAGACCGGGGACAAGCATGTGTGAAAACCTTCACCGCCCTGGCGGGTGCCCCGACGCGGCAACGCCGGTCGATCGACCGGTGCACCTTTTATCCGATTACCTGGGCGCCGGGCGGGTACCGACCGTCGCCCACCGCTAGGGTGGCCCGGTCATCGACGGAAGGTGTGGAAGTGCCCTCGATCCGCTGGCGGGAGGCCATGTCCGCGGCCCTGTACGGCCCGGACGGATTCTTCGTGACCGGACCGGGACCGGCCGGCCACTTCCGCACCAGCGTCCACGCGTCGCCCGCCTTCACCGGCGCCGTACTGCGCCTGCTCGACCGGACCGACCGGGTCCTGGGCCGGCCGGACCCGTTGCACGTGGTCGACGTCGGGGCCGGTCGGGGTGAACTCCTCACCGCCCTCGCCGGCCTCGCCCCCGCCGGGCTTCGCGAGCGGCTCCGGCTGACCGCGGTCGAACTCGCCCCCCGCCCGGCCGACCTGCCCGCCATGATCGGGTGGCGGGACCGGCTCCCGGACCGGGTGACCGGCCTGCTGCTGGCGACCGAGTGGCTCGACAACGTACCGCTCGACGTCGCCGACCGCGGGACCGCCTCGCCGCCCCGTTACGTCCTGGTCGACCCCGAAACCGGCGTGGAATCGACCGGTACGCCGCTCGACCCCGCCGACGCCGGGTGGCTGACCTCCTGGTGGCCCGGCGCCGGGCCGGCGGAGATCGGATTGTCCCGGGATCTGGCCTGGGCGGAAGCGGTCGGCACGCTCGACCGCGGGCTGGCCCTCGCCGTCGACTACGGGCACGTACGGGCCGACCGGCCGGCGACCGGCACCCTCACCGGTTTCCGCCACGGCCGCCAGGTGCTCCCCGTACCCGACGGCTCGTGCGACGTCACCGCGCACGTCGCCGTCGACTCCGTCGCCGCGGCCGGCGCGGCGGTGGCCGGTCTGCCGTACCAGCTGCTCGCCCAGCGGACCGCGCTGCGCGCGCTCGGGGTCGACGGCGGCCGGCCGCCGCTGACCCTGGCCTCGACCGACCCGACGGGGTACGTCCGCGCCCTCGCCGCCGCCTCCGCCGCCGCCGAACTGCTGGCGCCGACCGGACTCGGGGGACACTGGTGGCTGCTCCAGCCGGTCGGCATCGACCCGATCGTCCTCGATTGACCGGCCCGGGCGGTCCCGTCCCACCGCGTCGCCATGGCACGATGACGGGCATGACCACCGGTGCGCTACGCGAGGTGACCGTCGGCACCGGCGCCGGCCTGGACACCGCCGACATGGTGCTCAACATCGGCCCGCAGCATCCGTCGACGCACGGGGTGCTGCGGCTCAAACTCGTCGTCGACGGCGAGCGGGTGGTCTCCTGCGAGCCGGTCGTCGGCTACATGCACCGGGGCGCCGAGAAGCTGTTCGAGGTACGCGACTACCGCCAGATCATGGTCCTCGCCAACCGGCACGACTGGCTGTCGGCGTTCTCCAGCGAACTCGGCGTGGCGCTCGCCGTCGAGCGGCTGATGGGGATCGAGGTGCCGGAGCGGGCCGTGTGGCTGCGCACCGCGCTCGCCGAACTCAACCGGGTGCTCAACCACCTGATGTTCCTCGGCTCCTACCCGCTGGAGATCGGCGCGCTCACCCCGATGTTCTACGCCTTCCGGGAGCGGGAGACCCTCCAGGCGGTGCTGGAAGAGGTCTCCGGCGGCCGGATGCACTACATGTTCAACCGGGTCGGCGGCCTGAAGGAAGAGGTCCCGGCCGGCTGGACCCAGCGTGCCCGCGCGGCGATCGGGCAGGTCCGCGGCCGGCTGCCCGACCTCGACAACCTGATCCGACGCAACGAGATCTTCCTCGCCCGCACCGTCGGGGTCGGTGTGCTCACCGCCGCGCAGGCGGCCGCCTACGGCGCGTCCGGGCCGGTCGCCCGGGCCAGCGGGCTCGACTTCGACCTGCGTCGCGACGATCCCTACCTGGCGTACGGGTCGCTGACCGTCCCGGTCGTCACCCGCGACACCGGCGACTGTCACGCCCGGTTCGAGGTCCTGCTCGACCAGGTGTACGTCTCCCTCGACCTCGCGGAACGCTGCCTCGAGGAGGTCGACCGGATCACCGGCCCGGTCAACGTCCGGCTGCCCAAGGTGGTGAAGGCCCCGGAGGGACACACGTACGCCTGGACCGAGAACCCGCTCGGCGTCAACGGCTACTACCTGGTGTCGCGGGGCGAGAAGACGCCGTGGCGGCTGAAGTTGCGCACCGCGTCGTACGCCAACGTGCAGGCCCTGTCCGCGCTGCTGCCCGGCTGCCTGATTCCCGACCTGGTGGCGATCCTCGGGTCGATGTTCTTCGTCGTCGGCGACGTCGACAAGTAGCCGTCAGCGCCAGCGGTCGTCGGTATGCCGGCTGACGTCGTACCCGGACGACAGTTCCTCATCGTCGTCCCGGCGGCGGCGCCCGCGCCGCGACGGCTGCTCGCCACGGCGCCCGGCTCCGGCTTCCCTGTCCGGCTCCCGGTCCCGCCAGCCCGGCCCGTCGGGTTCGCGGTCCCGCCAGCCCGGCTCCTGCTCGGCCCGCCCCCGGTCTGCCCGGCCCGGATCACGGCCCGGCGCGGCCCGGGACCCGACCGGCCACTCGTCGTCCGGTTCGGCCCGGCGGCGCCCCCCGGTTCGCGGCTCCTCCCGCCGTACGGTCGCCCACCGGTCCTCGACGTGCAGTTGCGCGCCGGACCCGTCGGCGTGGGCGGCCGCCCGCCGTTCACCGACCCGTAGTTCGCTGCCGTGCTCGTCGCTGCGCAGGCTGGCCCACCGGTTCGCGGAGCGGTGGGCGTACCCGGTCGGGGCCGCCTCCACGGCGCGCGGCTCCGAATCCCAGCGGTCCGGGGCGGGCGGTCCGGGATCCGGCGGTTCGGGAACCTCGGGCCGGTAGGGACGGCCGTGCAGGCCACCGGACCGCTCCTGGCCGTAGTCCGGACCGTCCTCGTCGACGATCGTGTGCCGGGTCGTGACATGGACGGTTTCGGTGTGCCGGACCACCCCCCGCGACATCGGGGCGCTGCCGGGAACCGACGCCCGCCCACCGGCCGGGGGCGGGGCCGCGCCGACGGCCGGCGGCGCACCGACGGCCGCGGTGCCGGCGTACGGCGACGCGGCGACGCCCTGGTGCGCGCCGCCGCGGCCGGGGGCGGCCGGCGCGGGTTCGGCCCACCCCGGACCGGACCGCATCGCCTCGAGCTGTCCGCGCAGGGACTGCACCTCGTCGTGGAGGCGCTGGAGCTGCTCACCGGAGACGCGGTGCGCGCCGCGCGCGGCGGTCGAGATGTCGGTGCGCAACTCCTCACGCAGGACGTCGATCTCGTCGAGCAGCCGGTCCTCCAGACCGGCGCGACCGACGCCGACGTCCCGGCCGAGGGTCACCGAGAGCCCGATCAGCACCGTGCCGAGGACGGCGAGCACGGCCGCGATCCGCAACACACCCTCGCCCCGGGCCAGCAGGATCAGCAGCGCCGCGAGCGGCGCGAGCCCGACCCCGACCCAGAACAGAGTGGGCAGCAGGGGCCGTACGGCCAACTTCAGGGGTGCCTCCTCGGCGGGCATGGCTGTGCAGCCTACCGACCGAACCTTCGACGTGGAACCGGAGCGGCCACGGCACCGGCGCCGACCGCCCGGACCGGTGGCCCCCGGTCGGGGCCGGGCACGGAACGGGCCGGCGTCCGCCCGGACGCCGGCCCGTTCACCACGGTACGGGTCAGCCGGCGAGCGCGCCGTCCGACGAGAAGACCAGCCCGACACTCACGGTGCCGCTGGTCAACGCCGACTTCGTCTGCGGTCCGCCGGCGTCGAGCGAGCTGAACGAACCGGCCCGGAAGTCGTAGACCTCGATCAGACCGGCCTGGCACTTCGGCCGCTGCGGGCACTCCGGCGGGCCGGCCAGCACCGTCGCCGAACCCGAGCACTTGCTGGCCAGGTCGGACAGCGTGGTGACGCCGTACTGGTCGGCGAACTCCTTGGTCACGGCGAAGGCGTTCTGGTTCTGCGCCTGCGACGGCTTGCCGAACGTGATGCCGACCGGCTCGCCGACGGTCTTCAGCCCGGTCACGGTCTGGTCGAGGTCGGGCGACGAGACGGCCGGCGCGTTCGCGCCGTTGACCTTGCCGTTGAGGAAGTCGGCCATGGTGGCGGCGTATTCCGGGACGACCTGGATCTCGCCCTTCTCCAGCGCCGGCTCGTAGAGTTCCCGGTTGCCGATCTGCTGCACGGTGACGTCGTAGCCGGCCGCCGTGAGCACGATGCGGTACAGCTCACCGAGGGTCTGGTTCTCACTGAAGTTGGCGGCACCGACGGTGATGGCGCCGCCCGGGCCGGCGGTGACACCGGTCGTGAGGTTGTTGGCGGTCGCGAACTCCTCGGCCGCCACCTTGGGCGTCTTGCGGTCGACGTCGACCGCCTTGTTGAGCGCGATGAGCTTGGTGGTGTCGAGCGCGTCGGAGACCTTGTCGAGCGCCGCGATCAGCTCGGGGGTCGCCGCCTCGGCGTTGACCGCCGGGATGATGTTGTCGGTGTTCTGCAGCTTCTTGTCGTCTTCGAGGACGACGAGTTGGGTGCCGGCGACCGGGGCGCACCCGGCCCCCGAGGCACCGGTGTCGGGGGCCTCGGTGCCGGAGGAACCGGCATCGCCGCAACCGGCGAGGAAGCCCGCGGCGGCGAGCATTCCCACCGCACCCAACGCCAACCGTGAACCTGCGCGCATCAGCCCGCCTTCCGTGTCCCGGCGCGACCACGATGGCCGGCCGCGTGTCCGACGGGCGGATTCGTCGATGTCGCCGCCCGTTACTTTTCACCCAACCCAATGAGCGTCGGGTGCGACAACTCGAGGGCGATGTTGTCATCAGATCGTCACGTGGCGTTGAGGAGTTACGTGTGGTGACCGGTTCTGCCTGTCCGGTCAGGCCTTGCCGACCGGTGCCGCCTGCCGCCGCGCCGCCCGTCCCCGGGTACGCCGCAACGGCCGCGGCGTCACCGCCCGCTCGACGACGGCGAGCACCCCCTCGACCAGTACGGCGAGCACCGCGACGAGCAGACCGCCGGCGAGGATCTGCCCACCGCCGACCGACATGCCCAGCCCGAACCCGGCACTGATGATCTGCCCGAGCCCGCCCCCGTTGACGAACGAGGCGAGCGCGGCCGTGGCGATCACCTGCACCGCGGCGGTACGGAACCCGGCGGCCAGGTAGGGCACCGCGAGCGGCAGCTCGACCCGGCGCAGCACCTGCCCACCGGACAGTCCCATCCCGCGGGCCGCCTCCCGGGTCTCTGGGTCGACCTGGCGCACGCCGGTGTAGGCGTTGGCGAGCAGCGGCGGGATCGCGAAGACCGCCAGCGCGATGATCACGGGCGGCTTGCCGAAGCCCAGGAAGGTCAGCGGCAGGATGGTCAGCAGGGCGATCGTCGGGATCGACAGGGTCAGGTTGGAGATGAGCACCACGGCGCCGCCGCCCCGGCCGGTGTGCCCCAGCCAGAGCCCGACCGGCCAGGCGATCAGGCAGCCGAGCGCGACCGCCGCCGCCGAGATGTAGAGGTGCTCGCCGAGCCGGTCCAGGACCCCGCCGGGATTGGTCCAGTTGAGCGGGTCGTTGAGCCAGACGATCGCCTGCTCGATCGGGTTCATCGCACGCTCCCGCGGGCCCACGGGGTGAGCAGCCGGCCGATCCCGGCCAGCAGCAGGTCGAGCACGAGGGCGAGGCCCACGCACAGGATGGTGCCGGTCAGGATCTCCGCCTTGTAGAAGTTGTTGCGGAACCCGCCCAGGATCAGGTCGCCGAGGCCGCCGAACCCGATCAGGGAACCGACGGTGACCAGCGCCACGGTCGAGACGGTCGCGAGCCGTACGCCGGTGATGATGCCCGGCAGCGCGAGCGGCAGGTCGATCCGCAGCAGTCGCCCGAGCCTGCCGTAGCCCATTCCGAGCGCGGCGTCCCGGGCCTCCTCCGGCACCTGGTTGAGTCCGGCCAGGGTGTTGCGCACCATCAACAGCAGGGCGTACAGCACGAGGGCGATCAGCACCGAGGCCGGATTGGTCGTGCCGACATACGGGGCGACGAAGGCGAGCAGCGCCAGCGAGGGAATCGTGTAGAGGACGCCGGACAGTGCGAGAATCGGCCCGGTGAGGGGCCGGAACCAGTACGCGACCACCGCCAGCGGCAGTGCCACCACCGCCGCGATGACGACCGCCTGCGCGGTCAGGGTCGCGTGCTCGCGCAGTGCGGCGAGGATGGTCTCCGAGTTGTCCCGAACGTACCGCCAGGAGAACCAGGGATTGCCCGGGCCCTCGTAGGCGAATCGCTCGCCGGCCAGCACGGTGAGGCTGGACAATCCGCGGAAGGACATACGTGGACGTTACCCCGGAGGCGGGCTCCGCCGCGCCCGCAGCGACCGTGCCGTCCGGCGCCGCGCCGATCGCGCTCGACCGGATCCGCAAGCAGTATCCCGATGGGACGGTGGCGGTCTCGGAGCTGAGCCTGGAGGTCGAGGCGGGCGAACTGATGGTCCTCATCGGCCCGTCCGGCTGCGGCAAGTCGACCGTCCTGCGAATGATCAACCGGCTGATCGAGCCGTCCGGCGGCCGGATCCTGCTCGGTGGTGAGGACGTGACCAGCGCCGACCCGGTGACCCTGCGCCGCCGGATCGGATACGTCATCCAGAACGTCGGGCTCTTCCCGCACCAGACGATCCGCACCAACGTCGGTACCGTGCCGCGGCTGCTCGGCTGGCCGAAGGACCGGATCCGCAAGCGGGCCGACGAACTCCTCGAACTGGTCGGCCTCGACCCGGGCAAGTTCGCCCGGCGCTACCCGCACGAACTCTCCGGCGGGCAGCGACAGCGGGTCGGCGTGGCGCGTGCCCTGGCCGCCGACCCGGTCGTGCTGCTGATGGACGAACCGTTCTCGGCCGTGGACCCGATCGTGCGTACCCGGTTGCAGGAGGAGTTCCTGCGCCTCCAGGCCGAGGTACGCAAGACGATCGTCCTGGTCACCCACGACCTCGACGAGGCGGTCCGGCTCGGCGACCGGATCGCGGTGCTGTCCCAGGGCGGCCGGCTGGAGCAGTACGCCTCACCGGCGAAGCTGCTCGGCGAACCGGCCTCGGCCTTCGTACGCGAGTTCGTCGGCACCGACCGGGGTATCCGCCGGCTGGCCGTCACCCCGGTGTCCCGGGACGTGCTCGACCCGCTATCCACTGTGGATGACATCGACGAACTGCCCACGGTGGAACTCGGTTCGTCGCTCTACGACGCGCTCGCCAGGATGCTGACCACGAACGCCGACCACTGCCGGGTCGTCGAGGGGGCGGAGCCGGTCGGCCTGCTGAGCCGGCATCGCATCCTCAGCATCGACTACCCGGCCGACCCCGCACGGTAGCGCCGGGGAGTGCGCGGCCGGACCCGGGGGACAAGCCCGGCCGCGCACCGGGGGTGGTGCCGAATCAGGTCTGCGGTAGCCGCCGAGACCCGCGACGCCGACGGCCCGTTGGTGTACGACCGCTGGCGGGGCTCGCACCGGCGTCGGACCGCCCAGGCGCCCCGGAGCAGTCCGATAACGACCCCTGCAAGCCATGTGCCCGGTATTTCCCACAGGTCCATCGGCGAAACCGACTGTCCGGAAACCGGCGGCCTTGTCCGACCCACCAGTCGGCTCGGGTCAGTGCTTGAGCAGGTAGTCGATGAAGGCGGCGCGCAGCAACGGCTCCGACTCGGCGTAGCCGTGCCCGGTGAACTCACGCCACAGCGCGACCGCGTCGTCGATCGTCGGCCCCACCGAGTTCGGCGAACCGTCCAGCTCCGCGGCGTCGTCGGCGTGCGGAAGGTGCCGCAGGACCGACCAGAAGAAGGCCACGTCCCGGTTGTCCCGCGCCACGGCGAAGGCCCGCTCGCGCAGTTCCTCGGTGGGCAGGGCGTCCAGCTCGGCGAACTCGGGGCCGGACCCGCCGCCGGACGACTCGGTCATGCCCCGCACCCGCTTCGCTCGCTCATGGGCCGAGCGTAACCGTTGATCGTCCCGCCGGCACGGCCGGTGCCCGGGAGTCGGCGCCCCCGAACACGCCGGATCAGCGGTCCTCCGAACCCCAGCGGCCGCTGCCCCACGAGTCCAGCCGCCGGTCGGCGGGCTGCGGCGGCAACCCGCTCGACCACGAGTCCGGATCCTGCGACCGCAGCTCCGACCAGCCCGAGGTACGGGTGATCGCCGGCTCGTTCAGCCAGTCCTCGTCACGTACGGTGGCCGACCTCGGCCGCCCGAACGTCTCGACCAGCCGGCTGACCACCAACCCGGCCACGATCGTCGCGGCGGCCACCGCGTACAGCGAGATGTCCCAACCACGTTCCGCCGCGTACGTGATGAACAGCGTGACGAGCACGACGGTCAGCAGGCTGCCGAAGATCCCGCCGCGCCGGCCGAACACGCTGGTCCCGCCCAGCAGGGTGGCGCCCAGCGCCAGCCCGGTCCACTCCAGTCCCGGGGTCGGCACGACCGGGCCGGTCGTGCCGCCGGCGAGGAGGACCCCGGCCACCACGGCGAACAGCATCGACGAGACGAGCACCGCCGCGGCGAGCGCACCCGCCAGTGCTCCCCGGCGGCGCGCCGGGTCGGCGACCGGCCGGAACCGCCCGACCGTCCGGCGGATCGCCCTGATGCTGCCGAGCAGGCCACCGAGCAGGGCGAGGGCGGCGAACCCGCCGAAGAAGTACAGTGCCTGCCCGGTCGGGTCGTACGTGCTCTGCACCGTCACGGGCGCCGACCGCTGCCCGATGAAGACCATGACCGCGAGCGCGGCACCGAGCGTGGCGGCCCACGCGGGTACGTGGAACCCGACGACCACGACGGCGATCACCGCGCCGAGGGCGGCGGCGGCGAGCGCGGCGACCGCGACCGTGTCAAGGACCCCCCGGTCGCTCTGCTCCGCGAAGTGCAGCGCCGCGGCGATCGCGACCGGTCCCAGGGCGAGGTTCGGCGTGCCGGCGCGCAGGGTCAGGCCGGTGGCGAGGGTGAGCAGGCCGAGCGCGGCCGCGAAGACCAGCAGCGAGTCGAGCGCGTCGACGCGTACGGCGTCGGGGTTCTCCCGGTACAGCAGGAACGCCACGGCCAGCACGCCGAGCAGCAGAACGATCTCCCACGCCACGTGGATCGCCATCCGGTCGCGGCCGGGCTCGCCGTGCGCCGGGTCGTCGAAGACGTCCTCGAGAACGGCCGGCGGCACGGTGCGCTGCGTCGCGGTCGTGCCCGGATCGGCCGTACGGCGCTCGCCGGCCCCGTCCGGGCCGGTGCTGGAGCCGGTGGCCGCGGTCGTGGCGACGCCGGCGGGGCTGGTCGCGGCCGGGCCGCCAGGGGCGCGGCGCCCCGGAAGCGGATCGGGGTCGGAGTCGCGTCCGGGGTCGAGGGCCGAGTCGTTCCGCGAGCCGAACAGCGGATCGGTGCCCGCCGGGTCACGTCGGGGCAACCTCGACTCGTCGTACGACATCTCACGGGCCTCCTGTGGTCATTCAGCCGACCACTGCCTGGCCCTTCGTCGCCGTCGGGACGCCGAGTCGGTCGGATGACCGGCCCGATCCGACGACGTCGGCGGGGTCGAACCAGTCGGACGCACCGTACCCGCGTGGCCGCCTGGGCGTCACCCCCCGTATCTGTTGTCGCTGCCCGGGGTTTTCCCGATCATTCCCGCGACTCGTCCGCCTGCTGCTCCTCGTCGGGCCGCTTCGGCACCCGGCAGGACCGCTCCAGCCACAGCGCGGCACCGACCAGCGCGAGCGACGCGACCAGTCCGCCGACGGCGGCGGGAAGGTCGTCGGACGCCGCCTTCGTCGGCTCGATCAGCAGCCAGGCGGCGATCCCACCGTAGAAACCGGCGAATATCGAGGCGGCCAGCGAGGACGCCTTGGCGAGCACGACGAAGCGCGCCACCGTCAGCGGTTCCACCGGTTCCCGCCCCGGCCGGCGGTCGATCCGGGCCCGGGTGTTCACGGCCGCGTAGCCCTCCAGCACGGCCAAACCGAGGATCGTCACCGTCGGTAGCCAGGGCAGGTCCGGGAACGCCCGGTAGTAGACATTGCTGATGACGAGCCAGGCCAGCGCCGCCGCGGCCAGCCCGGCGACGACCAGCGTGGCCGGTCGGGTCTGGCCCAGACGTGGCTGCTCGGGCGCCGGCCGACGCCGGGAAGAGTCCGGTTCGCTCACGAAACCGACTCTAGTGGCAGATCCGGTCGCGGGCTGAGGTCCGTGACCTCGCTCGCCAGCGGCTCCGCGTTGAGCAGGTCGGTCAGCCATCCGTGGCCGGGCAGCCGCCCGTACGGGTCGATGTCGATCCACGGCCGGAGCACGAAGGCCCGCAGGTGCGCCCGGGGGTGCGGCAGGGTCAGTTCCGGGTCGTCGCTGAGCACCGGCTCGCCGTCGGCGTCCCAGACCACGATCACGTCGACGTCGAGGGTGCGCGGCCCGAAGCGGCGGGCCGGGTCCCGCTCCCGGCCGGCCGCCACCTCGGCGGCCCGGGCCCGTTCCAGCCACTCCCGCGGCGTGGCCTCCGCGTCCTCGACCAGGATCGCCGCGTTCAGGTACGCCGGCTGGTCGGCGTCGCCCCACGGCGGCGTCTCGTACACCCCGGACGCGACCAGCAGCACGTCGTCGAACGACGCCACCGCCGCCCGTAGCCGGCCGATCCGGTCACCGAGGTTGCTGCCCAGCGACAGCACCGCCCGGGTCCCGGGTTTCCCGGTGCCCGCGCTCCGCTGCCCGGTCATGTCCCCGGCCTGGTCCGGGTCAGGGTGACCGCGACGTCGGCGAAGTCGTGCGGGATCGGCGCCTGCGGCTTGTGCACCGTGACCGTCGCCGAGTTGACCCGTACGTCGGACAGGCACACCGCCACCAGCCGGTCGGCCAGCGTCTCGATCAGGTTGACCGGCTCGCCGGTGACCACCGCGACCAGACGTTCGGCGAGTTCGCCGTAGTGGACGGTGTCGCCGACGTCGTCGGAGCCGGCCGCCGGCCGCAGGTCGACGTCGAGCACGACATCGACGACGAAGTCCTGGCCCTGCTCGCGTTCGAAGTCGAAGACCCCGTGCCGGCCGTGGGCGCGCAGCCCGGTCAGCGAGATCCGGTCGGTCATCGCGACGGTCCTCCTTCGACGTCGGTGCTCCGGGCGCCTTGCCCGGGGCCGGTCCCGGGGTCCACGGTCGGGGCTGGGTCCACGGTTGGTGCCGGGTCCACGGTCTGGGCCGGGTCCGCGGCCGCGGCGGTCGGGGCGGGGGCCAGCCGGGGGCGCCCGCTGGCCCGCCACACCGCGAGCGCGTCGACGGTCTCGCGTACGTCGTGCACCCGTACCCCCCATGCTCCCGCCGCGACCGCGAGCACGCTGGTGGCGACGGTGGCGGCCGTACGGCCACCGGTCGGCCGTGGCGTCCCGTCCGGCCCGGCGAGCAATTGTCCCAGGTACGACTTGCGGCTGGCGGCGAACAGCAACGGATACCCCAACGACAGCAGGTCCGGCAGGCCCATGGTGAGCCGCCAGTTGTCCTGCGGGCCCTTGGCGAAGCCGAGTCCGGGGTCGATGACGATGCGGTCGGCGGCGACCCCGGCGGCGAGCGCCGCCTCGATCCGTCGGGCGAGTTCGGTCCGTACGTCGCGGACGACATCGGAGTAGCTGGCGAGATCACGCATCCGCTTCGAGTGGCCGCGCCAGTGCATCAGCACCCAGGGGCAGCCGGCGGCGGCCACCACCCCGGCCATCGCGGGGTCGGCCAGCCCGCCGGACACGTCGTTGACGACCGTCGCGCCGGCCTCGAGGGCGGCGGCCGCCACGCTGGCCCGGGTGGTGTCGACGCTCATCGGTACGCCGAGGTCGGCGAGCGCGCGGACGACCGGCAGGATGCGGGCGATCTCCGTCCTGGCGTCGACCCGGTCGGCACCCGGACGGGTCGACTCGCCGCCGACGTCGACCAGGTCGGCACCCTGCTCGCGCATCTCGACCCCGTGTCGTACGGCGGCGTCCAGATCGGTGTACCGCCCGCCGTCGGAGAACGAGTCCGGCGTGACGTTGAGTACCCCCATCACCACCGGATGGTCGGCGCGCAGCAGATCAGGCACGGCTAGACGGTACCCAGGGCCGGAGAACCCCTTGCCACCACCTCTTAGAACAGGTGTACGATTCCTCGCGCCACGCCAGCACCACCAGCCACACTCTTCGTAGCTTGTTCCTAAGCAGGGCGCACCGTACGCTTTGGAATTGCGCATCATTCAGACGTCCAAGCGCGAGGGGATGGGCCAAAGTTGCACAAAACGCCCAGAAACCACCACCATTCGCGGTGGCGGTGAGACGCAGAGTCAGCATGACCATGCTCGACTCGGCACTTCGCAAGGCTTGACAACTGCAGTGCCTCGGCTCCGCCGGCCGGGCACCGGGGAGGTTTCCGATGATCGCCACAGAGCTGGTCGACGCGGCGTGGACGAGCGCCACGCAGGTGGTCGACGCGCTCGCCCCCATACTCGCCGCCGAACCGGCCCCCTCCGACTTCAACACCGAGGGCGTCGTCACCTTCCTGGCCAGCAAGGTGGCCCCGATCCTGCTCGCCGTACTCGGCGTGATCTTCATCGGCCGGGCCAGCAAGGGCGAGATCTCGAAGGTGCTCACCAGCTCGGCGATCGCGATCGTCGGCCTCGCCTTCATCGCCGGCGCCGCCACACTGTTCTTCGTCGGGGATTACCTGATCAATCTGATGTTCGAATAGGGCGCGGGGCACGAGATGCGGCTGCGCACCGACGACGACATCTACCGGGCCCGACTGGTCTACCTCGGTCCGCCGGGCTACACGCTGCCGGTACACCTCCCGTACGCCCAGTACGGCCTGTTCATGCTGCTCGTCCCGCTGTACATGTTCATCCACTGGATGTTCACGCTCAACGTCGAACTGTTCCCCGCCTGGGAAATCGCGCTGGCGATCGTGACGACGTCGTTCATCTTCCGCTACGTCGACCCCGACCGGCCCGCACGCATGGTCATCCGGACGGCACTGACCGACTGGCGGCGCACCCGCGAACCGGCCGTCGAACGGCGCGACCCCCGGTTGATCGCCACCCGCATCCGGGTTCGGGAGGAACTGGTATGAGCGAACACATCCGGCGGAACCCGCCACCCGCCGGCGACCTGGGTGGGGCGAGAGCATGACCCGTTCCACTCCGCCGGGCCCATCCCGCTCGGCCGGCCGCCCGACCGGCAACCGTCGTGACGGTACGCGTTCACGCGACTACCACGAGCCTGATCTTGCCGAGGAGGCGGGCACCGACGGCGAGCTGGTGGCGAGTCCCGGACACGGGGCGGTCGCCGTCTTCCAGGCGCCGCAACCGCCCCGGGGTCGTCCGGCCGCACCGCCGGCGGCGGGGCGCCACCCGACGTCGGCCGCCGAGCACGCCGACATCGACTCCCCGTTCCTCGATCTCTTCGCCGAATCGCCGCCACGGGTCGATCCACCCGCCGCCGTGGCCAACCGACCGGTCGCCTCGCCAGAGACGCCGGCCCGCCGGCCCCGACCGGAGCTGCCCGGCGGCCGCGAGCGGCCGCCGGCCTGGGAGCCGGATCCGGGCCCCACCGCCCACCGCCGGCCCGAACCGGTACGGCACGAGCTGGCGCCGACGCCGGCGACGCCATCCGGTCCGGTCGTCGTGCCGCCGGACGCCGAACCGCACCACGTCACAGCACCGGTCGCCCCACCGGCCGCGGTTGCTCCGGACGAGCCGGTCACGTCCATCGACCAGTTGCTCACGAGCCCCGCCCAGCAACCGGTTCCGGTGGAGCCGTCCGCCCTGCCGGCCACCATCCCACCCGACGAGGACGTGGTCCCGAGCCGACGCCGCGCCGACAAACCGGCGACCGACAAGCGCGGCCGGCCCCGGAAGCAGCCAGCAGCGAAACCGGTCCGGGTCAAACCCCCCAAGGTCAAGTTCAGCGACCGCGACCCGTCGATCGAGCTGGCCATCTCCGAGATCGCCGGCCACCTGACGTTCGCCCCCAACACCGTCACCGCGTGGTACTGGCTGCCCGAGGTGCGGTGGGCCTTCCGGCCGGACGCCGAACGGGAGGCCCTCCTTTCGGCGATCTCCGAGCAGTACGCCGGGCTCGCCGGGTTCCGGCTGCATCTGCGCCGGACCACCCGGCCGTTCCCCGCCGACGAGTGGGCCCGGACGATCGACACCTATACGGCCAACCCGCTGCCCGACGTACCCGGGGCCGCGTCGTGGTCCGACCACCTCGTCGCCGCCCAGCGGCACCTGCTGTCGGTCAACCACGCCGAGGGGCAGACCTACCTCGGGGTGACCTTCGCCCGCCGTACGATCGGCAACTCGCTCGCCGAACGGGTACTGCGGGCCTTCGGCCGCGGCGTCGGCGAGGGCGAACGCCGCAAGCTCGGCCGTACGGTCGAACAGTTCGACGAGGTGCTCGCCGCGTTCGGCATGCGCGGCCGCCGGGTGACGTCGCAGGAGCTCGAGTGGCTGCTCTACCGCTCGGTGGCACTGTGCATGGCGCCGCCCGGCGTGCTGTCACCGGTCACCAACGGCCGGTGGGAACGCGGCGACCTGCTCGCCCTGACCGAGCAGATCGAGCGCTACCGCACCCCGTACGGCTCCACTGTGAAGCTGGTCAACCGGATGACCGGCGAGGAGCGGCACGTCGCCGTACTCGCCGTCGGCCGGATGGAGCCGCTGGAGATCCCCGAACGCCACGAGCCGTGGTTGCACTTCCACGAACGGCTGCCGTGGCCGATGGAGCTGTCGTCCCGATTCGACATCCTGGGCTCCAACGACTCGTTCCGGAACCTCGAACACCGGCTCCGGATGATCCGCTCCCAGCAACTCGACTACGCCGAGCACGGCATCGACGCGCCCCCGGAACTGGAACGGCTCGCCAAGCGGGCACTGGTGATCGGCGACGAGATGACCACCGGGCTGCCGGTGGAATCGGCCCGCGCGCACGGCTGGCACCGGATCGCGGTCGGCGGAAAGACCCGCGAGGAGTGCCTCGAACGGGCCCGTCGACTGATCCAGCTCTACTCCCGCGAACTGCGGATCGCGCTCCAGCATCCGAAGAGCCAGGACTGGTTGGCCCGGGAGTTCATCCCCGGCGAGCCGATCGCCAACACCGGCTACGTCCGCCGGATGCCGGTGAAACTGCTCGCCGCCGCGCTGCCACAGGCCGCGTCCACCGTCGGCGACCGGCGCGGTGACCTGATCGGCCGGACCGCCGGCACCTGCCGCCGGCCGGTCTTCCTCGACCTGCACTTCCCGATGGAGGTCCGCGAACGCTCCGGGCTGGCCGTCTTCGTCGCCGAACCCGGCGGCGGCAAGTCCACCCTGCTCGGCGCGCTGGGCTACCTCGCCGCCCGGCGGGGCGTGCAGGTGACGCTGCTCGACCCGTCCGGACCGCTCGCCCGGCTGTGCGCGATGCCCGAACTGCGGCCGTACTCGCGGGTGCTCAACCTGACCGGCTCCGAGCAGGGCACCCTCGCCCCGTACGCGTTGATCCCGACTCCGCTGCGGTCGGAGTTCCCGACCGGTGCGGCGGGCGACCGTGAGTTCGAGATCGCCGTCTCCAACGCCCGCGCCGAACGCCGCATGTTGGTCCAGGACATCTGCATGATGCTGGTGCCACCGCAGGTCGCCCGGGAGGCGTCCACGGCGACCCTGCTGCGACACGCCGTACGGCAGGTGCCGGCGGAGGAGACCTCGACGCTCGACGACGTGGTCGCCTGCCTGGCCGGCCTCGACGACCACGAGGGGCGCGAACTCGCCAACCTGCTCCTCGACACCGCCGAGATGCCGCTGGCCCTGCTCTTCTTCGGCCGTCCGCCGGAGGGGCTACTGGGCGCCGACGCCACCCTGACCGTCATCACCATGGCCGGTCTGCGGTTGCCCGACCTCAAGATCGAACGCGAGTACTGGTCAGCCGAGGAAGCCCTCGCCCTGCCGATGCTGCACACCGCGCACCGGCTCGCCGTACGGCGCTGCTACGGCGGCTCCATGTCGTCCCGCAAACTGGTCGGCCTCGACGAGGCGCACTTCATGGAGGGGTGGCGCTCCGGACGCTCGTTCCTGGTCCGGCTGGCCCGCGACTCCCGCAAGTGGAACCTGTCCGCCCTGGTCGCGTCGCAGAACCCGCGCGACATCCTCGGGCTCGACGTACAGAACCTCGTCTCCACCGTCTTCGTCGGCCGCATCGCCGAGGACGAAGAGATCGCCTCGGAGGCCCTGCGGCTGCTCCGGGTGCCGGTCAACGACGGCTACGAGGCCACCCTGGCTTCCCTGTCCAACGTGGATGCGTCATCGGCTTCTCGGCTCGGCTTCCGGGAGTTCGTCATGCGTGATGTGGACGGTCGCGTGCAGAAGGTACGCGTGGACGTGTCGTACGTCGAGGGTCTGCTCGACCACCTCGACACCACACCGGCCGCGATGACACCGACACCCACAGCCCTCACCTCCGAACTGCCGGATCTGGAGTCCTGACATGGCCAGGCGGGCCATGGCCATGCTCCTCGCCGTACTCGTCGGTGCGGTGGCGACCGTGTCGTGGCCGGCGCTGGGGGCAAGCCCGGCGCAAGCCGCCCCGCTGCCGGCCCGGGCCCCGGCCGAACTCTGCACCACCGAGCAGTGGCAGGCCGATTTCCGGGCCTGCGTCGACCGCCTCCAGGACGTCACCGAGGCCCGCGCCCAGTGCCTGACCGCCCCGACTCCGGGCACTCCCGACTCCGGACTGGCCGGCTGGTTCGCCGGGCGGCCCGATTCGTCGAAGCTCCCCGGCCCGCAGGGGCTCTACAGCGACTACGGCTACGCCGGGTACAGCTACACCACGTACGACATCGAGGGCGGCTGCGCCTCGACGCTGCTACACCCGGAATACCGGGTCACCACGACGATCGCCAATGGCGAGTTCATGATCGCCACCGCGATCATCGGTGCCTCGAACGCGCTGCGGGAACGGGCCTGGAGCCCCCAGTCGATGTGGGGCTGGGCCGATCCCCTGGTCGAGCAGGCCACGAAGGCGATCTACCAGAAGGTGTTCAGCGTCTTCGGCATCGTCACGCTGTGCGTGGTGGGGCTCTACCTCATCTGGCGCTCCCGGCAGTCCGACATGAGCAACGCCATGACGACCGCCGGATGGGCGGTGTTCGTGATGGTGGCGGTGACCGCCGTGGCGGCGTGGCCGGTGGCATCGGCAAACATCGCGGACCGGGCCCTGGTGAGCGGCCTGGGCGTCGTACACGACGCGGTCGGTCCGGCGGCCAGAGACGTGCCACCGGACAAATGCGCCGTCCCCAATCCCGACGCTTGCGTCGACAAACGACCACCCGCGGTACGGGCCAGCGACACATCCACCGAGACGATGCTCTACCGGAACTGGCTGCGCGGCGTGCTCGGCTCCGCGGACACCGAGACGGCCCGGAAGTACGGGCGTGCGCTCTACGATGCCAAGTCGCTGTCGTGGGACGAGGCGCAGAAGTTGCGGGACAACCCCGCGACTCGGCAGGCGACCATCGACGCCAAGGGCCGGCAGTGGATGAAGGTCGCCGAGCAGATCCGGGCCGAGGATCCGGAGGCCTACGAGTACCTCCAGGGCACCCGGGACATGGACCGGGTGGGGGCGGGCTTCATCGCCGTGCTCGCCGCGCTCCTGTTCGCAATGTTCGATCTCACCGCGTCGCTGCTGGTCCTGCTCGGGTTCCTGATCTTCCGGTGGGCGGTCGTCGCCGCACCGATCCTCGGCACGGTCGGGCTGATGCGCCCGGCCAGTGCCGGCATCCGGCGGCTCGGGAACGCCGTCGTGGCCGCCATCTTCAACATCGCAATCTTCGGTACCGGTGCGGCCGTCTACCTCCTGGCGGTCGATCTGGTGATGAGTACCCCGACCCTGCCGGGCTGGCTGCAGGTGGTGCTGGTCTGGCTCTGCGGCGTGGTCGGGTGGCTGTTGCTCCGGCCGTACCGGCGGATCACCCAGCTCGGGGGCAAGGACGCCACCGCCGCGGTCACCTCGGCCGGCTCGTGGCACCGCCAGTTCTTCAAGGACATGCGCGAGGCTGCGAAGCTCAACAGCGCCGAACCGGGTAGCTCCGCGGAACCGCAGTCCGGCAAACGTCGGCAGGTTGTCGTCGAACAGTCCAACCTGCGCCCGGAGGCGCGGCTGGAGGATCCGGCGCATTCCTCCGAGGGCCGGGAACGCTCCGGGGAGAAGGCACCGTCGTCGGCGGCGGAGCCGGCGGCCACCCCTTCCCGCGAACCGTCACGGCCACCGGTCCGGCCACGGCGCCCCGCGCAGTGGACCGAACCGGACGTCCCGGAGAGTGCTCCCTCCTTCGCCATCTACCGTCCGGGCTCCAGCGACCGCACGACGCCCGAGCCGGCGCCGCGGGTGCGTACCGAGGCGAGGTGACCGGTTGAGACGCGCACTGGAACGCCTCGTCGTCGGCGTCTTCCGGTCCCGGGTGTGGGTCGCCGTCGCGCTCGGCATGGCGATCTTCGGCATCGTGGCACTGGCCCGGCTGGTGTCCGGACCGGACGGGACCGGTGACGAGGTGCCCCGGGGGGCACCGGTGCGTCCCCTGGTCACCATCGACCCGGGTACCGGTGACGACGGGGTGGTGTCGCCACCACCGCAACCGTCGATCAAGGCCCGGCCGGGCACACCCGCGCCGGAAACCGTCGCCCGCGCCTTCGCCGCGGCCTGGGTGGACCATCAGGACGTCTCGGCCGAGGACTGGCACGCCGCGCTGCTCCCGCACTCGACGGCCGCGCTCGCCGACAAACTGAGCGGGGTGGACCCGGCGGTCGTGCCCGCCAGCCGGGTGACCGGCGATCCCGCCCTGACCCCGTACGCCGAAGGGCTCGCCGACGCGACGGTCCCGGTCGACTCCGGTCGGCTACGGCTGCGGATGGTCACCTCGTCGGACCGCTGGCTGGTCGACGGCGTCGACTGGGAGCGGGCATGACCACGGGCGGCAGCCGACGCCGGCCATGGCGCGGGGTGCTGGCCCTCGGAATCACCACCGTGCTGGTGGCGCTCTGCTGCGCCGGCGGCGTGACCGCGCTCTTCCTCACCGACCCGGCGACGGAGGACGACTCCCTTCTGCTGTCCAGCTTCGGCTGCGGCGAGAGTGGGCCGGTCGACGCCAACGGCGACCTGCCCCGGATCGACCCGTACGGTGAGGCGCAGATCCGCAACGCGGCCGTCATCATCAACGTGGGTGCGGAGATGTCCGTGCCGCCCAAGGGCTGGGTCGTGGCGGTGGCGACCGCGATGCAGGAGTCGGCGCTGTCGAACCTGCCCCACCTGGGTGCCGACAACGACCACGACTCGGTGGGGCTATTCCAGCAGCGGCCCAGCCAGGGCTGGGGCACGCCGGCCCAGCTCCAGGATCCGGTCTACGCGTCCCGAAAGTTCTACCAGAAACTGCTCACCGTCAAAGGCTGGCAGCAGATGCCGCTCACCGAGGCGGCCCAGAAGGTACAGGTCAGCGCCTTCCCCGACGCGTACGCGAAGCACGAACCGCTCGCCACGCAGATCGTCAACATCCTGGCCGACGGTGCGGCGCGGGCGGCCGGTGCGGTCTCCGATCTGCGCTGCGCGACGGACGGTGAGGTCGCCGCGTCCGGCTGGACCGCGCCGGTCGGCGAGGGCATCGTCTCCGGATTCCGGACGGCGGCGCGGCCGAGCCACCACGGGGTCGACCTCGGTTCCGGCCGCGGTACGCCGATCCGGGCCGCCGCCGCCGGGCGGGTGCTGGTCTCCCGGTGCGACGCCGACAGCGCACCACCCTGGTCCTGCGACTCGGACGGCTCCCCGTCCACCGCGGGGTGCGGCTGGTACGTCGACATGCTCCATGCCGGCAACATCGTCACCCGGTACTGCCACATGGTCAGCCGGCCGCACGTCGCCGTCGGCGAGAAGATCGCGGCCGGTCAGGTCATCGGACTGGTCGGCACCAGCGGCCGCTCCTCCGGTCCGCACCTGCACTTCGAGGTGCACATCAACGGCGACCGGAGCAGCCGCGGCGCGGTCGACCCGGTGCGATTCATGCGGGACGTGGGCGCCCCCCTGGGGGCCGGTACATGATCCGGGGACGCTGATGGGTGAAGAACCGATCCCGGACCCGTTCGCGGACCAGCCCGACTGGGCGCCGCGGCCACCGCGGCCGATCGTTCCCACCCCGGCCGCTGGCCGGAACGACCTACGCGGACGGCGGGTACTCGTCGGGCTGCCCGGCCTCGGCTGGCGCACGGACCTCCGCGCCGACGAGACGGTCGTGCAGGGCAGTCGCAGCTACGTGCCGGTCATCGTCGAACAGGACTGGTACCGCGCCGAGACGGAGCAGATCGAGGTGTTCGCGCCGTTGGTACCCGCCGAGCGGGTGTGGCTGGAGACGGTCGGACCGGCGAGTTCCGACCGCCCGTCGCGCACCGACGTGCTCTCGCGGCTGGTCTCGCTCGACGCGCCGGCCCGCCGCGATCCGGTACCGGTGGTGGATGCCGACGCGCTGGTCGGTCGGCGGGTGGTCGAGGTCTCCGACGGAGTGGAGCGGCGCGATCTGCGCGCGGTCACCGACATGCACACGAGCAGCGACGGGGACATCTGCGTACGGGTCGCCACCGAGATGGACTGGTACCGCTGGGCCTGGACCGGCCAGCCACCCAAGACACTGGAAGTACCGGTCCATCTACTCTGGATCGAGTGACACTAGGCGTTTTCTGCCGCGGCACACACCCGCCAACTATCGGACTCTGCCAGCTCAAAACGCCAGCCCTGAAGGTCGCTCTGCTCGAAACCATCTACCGAGGCAGAAATCCTCAACTCCAGCGTGACCTCGGCAAACTCATCGCGCGTTATCATTCCCAGGCTCCCCCACGAGACGTTGAACTGAGTGCCGAACTCCTGCTCACGGCTCAACAGGTCCGCACGAAGCAGCAAAAGCGGAGCCAGCCGGGCGGACTCTGGGCAGGTGAAGATGGCCGCTTTGACGTCGTCACGTTCGACGAACACCGCGCGCAGATAGTTGTCGACAACAACGTCCGGGGCGCTGCGGTCGGGCTGGGTCACGGTGTCGTACGCGACGTACACCACTCCCGCCCCACCGACGCAGAGCAACGCGATCATCCCGCCCAACACCGACAGCACCAGCCGGAGCCGCCGTACCCGGGGCATCGAACCGCCGGGCCCGTACGCGGACCGCTGACCGGGTTGCACCGGAGGCATCGCTGATTCCACGTACCGAGGTTATCGGCCCTGGCGCCCCGACCCAACGGGCGCGAACCTCCATCTCCGTAACCACAACGGCTCGATCGTTAACTATGCGTAGTCACCCCGTCGACCCTGGCCGCACTGCCTGCGCGTCCGTGAAAGGCGGTGCGGTTCTTGGGATACGGTCGTCTTTCGACGGACGTGCCGGCCACGACGAAAGGCGGACGGGGTGGCCAGCTTGAAGGGGCGGGCGAGCCGGGCTGCCGTGTTGCACCGGCAGGCCGCGGCGATGGTGGCGGCGGCCGGTGGTGCCCTCGACGCCACCCGACCGGCTCCGGCCGACCGGCGGGAGCAGCATGATCTGGCCGAGCGGCTGCGGGCCGCGGCGGCCTTGCTGGCGCCGGGTTGGCTCGGCGGGCCGTTGGAGGCGCAGTCGGCGGAGACGCCGCTCGGTGGGCCGGGGCTGCCGGAGTTCGTCCGGATCGGTACGGCGCAGCCGTTGGACGATGCCCGATTCCCGGCGATCGTCCCGCTCCTCGGCACCGGTCATCTGACCATCGACGCCGATGCCCGGGACGCGCGGGTCTCGGGTCTGATCCGGGCCGTGTTGCTGCGGCTGCTCGCGGCCGCGCCGGCCGGTTCGCTGCTGGTCCGCGCGGTCGACGCGGCCGGGATGGGTACGGTCTTCGCGCCGTTCGCCCCGCTTGCCGATGCCGGGCTGATGCCGCCTCCGGTCTCCGACCGCACCGGGCTGCGGGCGGTGTTGGCCGAGGCCGAGCAGTGGGTACGGCCCGCCCGGCCCGCCGCGGCCCGGCACAACCGCCGGGATCGTACGTTGCTGGTGGTGATCGCGTCGCTGCCGGAACTGACCGAGGGTGGTGATCTGGCCCGGATCGCCGCCCTGGCGCAGCACGGTCCGGCGGCCGGTCTGCACCTGATCGTGGCCGGCTGGCCGCCACCGCCGTTGACCGCGGAGACCACTCAGGCGCCGTTGCCGCGGACCACGATGGTCACGTTACGGAATCCGTACGCGCTGATCAGTGATCCGCCGGGTGGGTCGTTCGGCAGCCCGGCACCGCATCTGCCGTCGACCGGGCTGAATTCTCCGGTCTTCCTCGACGAGGACCCGCCGGCCCACCTGTTCGACCGGGTGTGCCAGGAGTTGGCCGACCGGTTCGACGCCCGGTCGCGGCTGTCGCTGCGTGACCTGCTGCCCGACGAGGTCGACGGGTCGTGGACCGAGGAGTCGTCGGCGGGGCTGGCGACGACGGTGGGCCAGGACGGCGATCGTCCGGTGTTGCTCCAGTTCAACGACCTGACGCCGCACTGGATGGTCGGCGGGCGGTCGGGCTCCGGCAAGACGGCGTTCCTCGTCAACGTCCTCTATGGACTCTGCGCCCGGTACGGTCCGGCGGAGTTGACGCTCTACCTGCTCGATTTCAAGGAAGGCGTCTCCTTCGTCGAGTTCGTGCCGACCGAACGGGATCAGACGTGGTTGCCGCAGGCACGGGCGGTCGGTGTCGAGTCCGACCGGGAGTACGGGCTCGCGGTGCTACGCGAACTCGACGCGGAGATGACCCGGCGTTCGGTGGCGTACAAGCGGGCCGGGGTGACCCGCTTCGCCGAGTTGCGCGAGCGCCAGCGGCTGCCGCGGGTGGTGTGCGTGGTGGACGAGTTCCAGGTGCTGTTGGCCGGCGGCGACCGGCTGGCCGGCGAGGCGGTGGACCTGCTGGAGTCGCTGGCCCGCAAGGGCCGGTCGTACGGCATCCACCTGGTGCTCGCGAGCCAGACGGTGCTGGGGGTCGAGGCGCTGTACGCCAAGCGTGACGCGATCTTCGGACAGTTCCCGGTACGGGTCGCCCTGCCCGGCGGCGGTGAGGTGCTGGAGCCCGCCAACGACGCGGCCGCCGGCCTGCCGCTGGGTACGGCGGTCGTCAACACCGCGGGTGGGTTGGGTGGGCCGCGGGGCGCGACCCGGGGGCACGAACGCATCGTCCGGTTTCCGGATCCGCACGCCGACCGGGCGGCGCTGTCGGCGCTGCGGCACCGGTTGTGGGAGGCCCGGCCGCCGGAGGCGACACCGCCGCCGGTGTTCGCCGGGTATGCGGAGCAGCGTCTCGACGACGATCCGACCTACCGGGCGGCGCTGGCGGGCCGGTCGGCGCGGCCGGCGGCGCTGGTGGGCCGGACGGTCGACGTCCAGTTGTCGACCGCGTCCTTTCCGCTCGACGCCTCGCCGGGCCGGCATCTGGCGGTGCTCGGCCCGGACCCGGCCGGCGCGGACGTGCTGGCGGCGGCGGCCCGCAGCCTGGCTGTGCAGCACGCGCCGGGTACGGTGCGGTTCGTCGTGGCCTCGTTGGTGGGTGACGGCGATCCGGCCGCGAGCGCATTGGTGGCGGAGTTGGCCGGGCGGCAGGAGGTCGAGAGTGTCGACGTGGCGGGCCTGACCGGGGCACTGGGCCTGGATCGTCCCGGCTATCTGGTGGTCTTCGGCATGGACACGGTGGGTACGGACTCGCTGCCGGCGGAGCGGCTTCGGGAGCTGCTGCGGCACGGTCCCGGCCGCGGGGTCCATCTGCTGTCGTGGTGGCGTGGGACGCGCCGGTTCGCCGAGGAGCTGGGCGGCGCCGCGGCCCGCGACGACGTGGCCGGCCTGGTCTTCCTCAACGTGCCCGGCACCGAGGTGTCGGCGCTGGTCGGTCGCCCGGTCGACTGGCAGCCTCGGCCCAACCGGGCGTTGCTCCACGACCGGCACACCGACCGTACGGCGGTGATCGTGCCGTTCACGGGTCCGGAGCGGGACGCATGACCGGGCCGGAGCCGACCGCGGACGCGTGGCGTGACTATCTGGCGGCCGCGCAGCGGCTGGACGCGGTACGCCGGGCCGCTGCCCAGGCCGCGAGCGAGCAGGCGCAGGCGGTCCAGGCCGCCCGCGACGAGCTGACCGGGGTACGGGCCCGACTCGTGCCGCAACAGTCGCGTCTGCGTGAGCTGGGGATCCGGGACCGTGATCTGGTGCCGGAGCCGGCCGAGGTGGCGGCGGAGGCCGCGAGGATGGGTGGCGGCCCCGGGGCGGTGGTGACGGCACTGCGGCGAAGCCGGTCGATCGTGGATGCGGCGGACGCCGCGGCGGCGGGTACGCTGCCCGACCCGCCGCGTGGCGCGGGCGCCCCGTGGCTGCGCAACCTGCTCGTGTACGGCCCGTTCGCTCTCGTGGTCCTGGTCATCGAGGTGGCCCTCTACCTGGTGTCCGGGGAGCGGTCGCCGGATCTCGCCGTGCTGCTGTGCGGGGCCGGACTGCCGGTGGCGGCGTTCGCCCTCGGCTGGCTGGTCGTCGGTTTCGTCTTCCGGCCGGCACCCGGCGCCCGGGTCGAGCGCACCGCTCTGGTCGGGGCTCTGGTGTGTGGTGCCCCGATGCTGGTGCTGTGCCTGTGGTCGGTTGCCGACCGGATCAACGGATAGGGCCGCCGCCCGCTACGAGTTGATGATGAGCGACATCGCCTCGGCGCGGGATTTGGCGCTGCGCTGGTGCAGGCCGCGTACGGCCGAGGTGATGGTCTTGGCCCCGGCCTTCTGGATGCCACGCATGGCCATGCACATGTGCTCGCACTCCAGCACGACGATCACGCCGCGCGGGTCGAGCTTGGCCATCAGCAGATCCGCGATCTGCGAGGTGAGCCGTTCCTGCACCTGGGGGCGGCGGGCGTAGACCTCCACCAGCCGGGCGAGCTTGGACAGACCGGTGATCCGGCCGTGGGTGCCGGGCACGTAGCCGATGTGCGCCACGCCGTGGAACGGCAGCAGGTGGTGCTCGCACAGGCTCATCACGTCGATGTCGCGGACCAGCACGAGTTCCTCGTGGTTGGCCTCGAAGGTGGTGGTGAGCACCTGGGCGGGGTCGACGCGCAGGCCGGCGAACAGCTCGGCGTACGCCCGGGCGACCCGGGCCGGGGTGTTCCGCAGCCCGTCGCGGTCGGGGTCCTCCCCGACCGCGACGAGGATCTCGCGTACGGCGCGCTGGATCCGGTCGAGGTCGACGGCCTGCTCGACGGGTACACCGGTGAGCTTGCCGTTGACCAGGCGGGCGGCCAGGTAGTCGAGGGCGTCGTCGCCGTCGGGTTCGGTCGAGGAGACCGACTGGCCGTTGGGCGACGGGAACGCCTCGACCGGGTCGGGGCGGGAGCCCGTGCCGGCGCTCAGTGTGTGCCGTCCGAGTTCGCGGCGGGCCCGCCGACGGCGGCGGCCTGTGCCCCGTCCGCCTCTGCCTGCTTCTTCAGCGTGTTCTTCTCGCCGGGCGTGAGGACCGGCGGCTCGGTCGACGGCTGGCGCTTGCCGAAGTTGTTGTACGGCGCCATCGGCGGCCGCTTGACCACCCGGGCGCAGATGCGGGCCATGTCGGTCTGGGAGATGGTCTCCTTCTCCATCAGCTCCAGCACGATGTTGTCGAGCACGTCCCGGTATTCGACCAGGATCTCCCAGGCCTCGTCGTGGGCCAGTTCGATCAGCGCCCGCATCTCGCCGTCGATCTCGGCGGCGACCGCGTCGGAGTAGTCCCGCTCGTGGCCCATGTTGCGACCGAGGAAGGGCTCGTCGCCGCTGGTGCCGTACTTGATGGCACCGAGCTTGGAGCTCATGCCGTACTGGGTGATCATGGCGCGGGCGAGCGCGGTGGCCTTCTCGATGTCGTTGCCGGCACCGGTGGTGGGCTCGTGGAAGACCAGTTCCTCGGCGGCCCGGCCGCCGAGCGCGTACGCCAGGGTGTCGATCATCTCGGCCCTGGTCTGGGTGTACTTGTCCTCGGTGGGCAGCACCAGCGTGTGTCCGAGCGACCGGCCCCGGGACAGGATCGTCACCTTGTGTACGGGCGCGGCGTGCGGCAGCGCCCAGGCGACCAGTGCGTGGCCGCCCTCGTGGTAGGCGGTGATCTTCTTCTCGTTGTCGCCCATGACCCGGGTGCGCCGCTGCGGGCCGGCGACCACCCGGTCGATCGACTCCTCCAGCGACTCGTTGGAGATCGCCCGCTTGTCCTGCCGGGCGGTCAGCAGGGCCGCCTCGTTGATCACGTTGGCCAGGTCGGCGCCGCTGAAGCCGGGGGTACGCCGGGCGACCGCGTCGAGGTCGACGTCGGGCGTGAACGGCTTGCCCTTGGCGTGCACCCGCAGGATGGCCTTGCGGCCCTCCATGTCGGGGGTGTCGACCGGGATCTGCCGGTCGAAGCGGCCCGGCCGCAGCAGGGCGGGGTCGAGGATGTCGGGCCGGTTGGTGGCGGCGATCAGGATGACGCCGCCCTTGGTGTCGAAGCCGTCCATCTCGACGAGGAGTTGGTTGAGGGTCTGCTCGCGCTCGTCGTGGCCACCGCCCATACCGGCACCCCGGTGCCGGCCGACGGCGTCGATCTCGTCGACGAACACGATGGCCGGGGCGTTGGCCTTCGCCTGCTCGAAGAGGTCGCGGACCCGGCTGGCGCCGACACCGACGAACATCTCGACGAAGTCGGAACCGGAGATCGAGTAGAAGGGCACGCCGGCCTCGCCGGCGACCGCGCGGGCGAGCAGGGTCTTACCCGTACCGGGCGGGCCGAAGAGCAGGACGCCCTTCGGGATCTTGGCGCCGAGCGCCTGGTACTTCGCCGGGTTCTGGAGGAAGTCCTTGATCTCGTGGAGTTCCTCCACGGCCTCCTCGGAGCCGGCGACGTCGGCGAACGTCGTCTTCGGCGTGTCCTTGGTGATCATCTTCGCCTTGGACTTGCCGAAGTTGAGCACCCGGGAGCCGCCGCCCTGCATCTGCGACATGAACAGCAGGAGCAGGATGACCAGCACCGCGATCGGCAGCAGGTTGACCAGCAGGGTGAGGAAGACGTTGTCCTGCGACACCTCGGTGTCGGCGGGGCCGGTGATCCGGTTGGCCGCCTTCGCCTCGAGCACGCTGTTCCAGACCTCGTCGCCCACCTGGTACGGGAACTGGGCCTCGATCTTGTCGGTGTCGGTGTCGCCGAACCGCGCCTGGTCGGCGAGGTCGAGCCGGAGCGTCTGCTCCTTGTCCTGTAGGACGGCCTTGTCGATGCCCCCCTTGTTGAGCTGCTCGAGCATCACCGAGGTGTCGACCTTGTGGTAGCTCGGACCGCTGGTGAAGAAAGAACTGAGTGCGATCGCACCGATGATCACCAGGATGATCCAGACCACCGGGCGGCGGAAGAAACGCGTACGTTCCATGCTGTTTCGAGCGCCGAAACGCCCGGACCCTCCTGATCGACGTCTTGGCCGTCTGGTTAGCCAGGAGCCGCCGGTGGCGACCTCTCGACCGGCTCGGGAGCCGGTTTCGACCCGACCTGGGTGGCCGGCCCTGATCCGACCGGACCGGCTGGTCGGCCGGGATCCGTCCGTCCGGGATCCGTCCGACCGGCCAGGATGGCCGGATTGCCCGCGGCACTGATCTGCTGCGCCACGGTCATTCGAAGGTACACCGTGAGCGCGAGGCGCGAGTGTTTCGGGGCGGTCTACGCACGGCGACACCGTCCCGGGTGTGCGTGTGGGCTCGCGGCCCCCGCGACAGCCGCCCCGGACCGCCCCGGGCTGGGTTCGGAACCGGGCCGGCCTGCTCCCGGCGCCGTCCACGGTAACGACGGTTCCTGAGAGTGGCCTGTACGCGCCGACGTGGTCAGGCCCGGGCGTAGACCTCGGGCTTGAGGACCCCGACGTACGGCAGTTCGCGGTAGCGCTCGCCGAAGTCGAGGCCGTACCCGACGACGAACTCGGTCGGGATGTCGAAGCCGACGTACTTCACCGGCACCGACACCTTGACCGCGTCGGGCTTGCGGAAGAGCGCGACCACCTCGACGCTGGCCGCCGACCGGGACTCCAGGTATTTCAGCAGCCACGACAGGGTGAGGCCGGAGTCGACGATGTCCTCGACGACCACGACGTGCCGGCCGGCGATGTCACGGTCGAGGTCCTTGAGGATGCGTACGACCCCGGACGAGGTGGTGCCCTGGCCGTAGGAGGAGACGGCCATGAACTCCATCTCGGTGGAGGGACCGTGGCGGCCGAGCGCCCGGGCGAAGTCGGCCATGAACATGACCGCGCCCTTGAGTACGCAGACGAGCAGCAGGCCGTCCTCGACCGAGGCGTAGTCGACGGAGACCTGCTTGGCCAGTTCCGCCGTCTTCTCGCGGATCTGGGCTTCCGAGATGATCACGTGGTCGATGTCGGCGTCGTACCAGGAGCCGTCAGACATGACCTAAGCCTGCCGTACGCGGGTTGCGGCCTGTCAGCGGGGCAGGCGCTTTTCGGCTGGCTGCCCCACGTACGGCGGGCGGCGGATCACGCACCGTCGCGGGTCAGGCGCTGGCCTGCCAGCGCCGGCCCTCGTCGGTGGGTTTCCAGTCGGCGGAATCGCGAGTGTCACTGGTCACACCGATGACCGAGGCGAGCGCGAGCAGCCCGACAAAAGCGAGAAGAACGAAGAATTCCATGGCGGCGTCAGCCTTTCGAGTCGGCTTGGAGAGCTTCGCCGCCGGTGCGCACCGGACGTCACGTAGAAGTCTCCGCCGCCGCCGACGGCCCGCCCAGTGGCAGAGATGCCATTGAACCTCGATTTCCTGCCACCTTCGGCGTAGGCTCGGCGGCATGCTCCGTACCGTCGCCGTGATCGCCCTCGACCAGGTCGCCGCCTTCGAACTGGGCGTGCTCTGCGAGGTCTTCGGCACCGACCGCACCGCCGACGGGTTCCCCGGCTACCGGTTCGACGTCTGCACCGCCGACGGCCAGCCGGTTCGCACCCGGTCCGGGTTCGGCATCACGCCGGCCGCCGACCTGACCCCGGCCGCGGACGCCGACCTGGTCGCCGTACCCGCCCACGCCGAGGGCGGCCACATCCCGCCCGCGGTGCTGGACGCGCTGCGCCGGGCCGCCGACCGGGGGGCGTACGTCCTCAGCGTCTGCTCCGGTGCCTTCGTGCTCGGCGAGGCCGGGCTGCTAAACGGGCGGGAGTGCACCACCCACTGGCGCTACGCCGACCTGCTCGCCGACCGCTACCCGCTGGCCCGGGTCCGCTGCAACTCCCTCTACGTCCAGGACGGCAACCTGCTGACCAGCGCCGGCACGGCCGCCGGGATCGACGCCTGCCTGCACCTGGTCCGGCAGGAACACGGCTCGGCGCTGGCCACCAAGCTCGCCCGGCGGATGGTCGTACCGCCGCACCGCGACGGGGGGCAGGCGCAGTTCATCGAGGCGCCGATCCCGCGTACGCCGGACGCGCCCACCCTCGAACCGGTGCTCGGCTGGCTGATGGGCAACCTCGACAAGACCACCACCGTCGAGGAGTTGGCCGGACGCGCCCACATGGCACCCCGGACGTTCGCCCGCCGGTTCCGGGCCGAGACCGGCACCACGCCGCACGACTGGCTGACCAACCAGCGGGTGCTGCTCGCCCGGCGCCTGCTGGAGGAGACCGCGCTGAGCGTCGAGGCGATCGCGGTCCGGGCCGGTTTCGGTGACGCGGCCGCGATGCGGCACCACTTCGGGCGCCGGGTCGGCGCCACCCCGCACGCCTACCGGGCCACCTTCCGCGAGCGGGTCTGAGCAGCCCGAAACACGAGCGGGTCTGAGCAGCCCGAAACACGAGCGGGTCTGAGCGACCAGGAACGCGAGCGGTCCAAGCCGCCCGGAACACGAGCGGGTCCGAGCCGGCCGCGGGATCAGTACCCCACGGCCAACCCGTCGGCGCGCGGTTCGGAACCGGCGACGTACCCGCCGTCCGGCAGCCGCCAGATCGCCTGGCCGTACCCGAAGGTCGACGGCTCGGGCTCGACGGTGATCTCGTGGCCCCGGCCGCGCAGGTCGGCGACCACGTCGCCGTCGAGTCCGGGCTCGACGAGCAGCGACCGGCCGGCGTGCCAGTACCAGCGCGGCGCGTCCAGGGCGGCCTGCGGGTCGAGCCCGCCGTCCAGCGTCGACGAGATGACCTGCACGTGTCCCTGTGGCTGCATGTGGCCGCCCATCACCCCGAACGGCCCCACCGGCTCGCCGCCGCGGGTCAGGAAGCCGGGGATGATCGTGTGGTACGGCCGCTTGCCGGGCGCGGCGACGTTGGGATGCGCCGGGTCGAGGCTGAACCCGGCACCCCGGTTCTGCAGGCCGAAGCCGAGGCCGGGCACCACGACGTACGACCCGAAGCCGAGGTAGTTGGACTGGATGAGGCTCACCATCAGCCCGTCCCGGTCGGCGGCGCACAGGTAGACGGTGCCGCCCCGGGCCGGGTCGCCGGGTCCCGGCGTGCCGGCCCGCTCGCCGATCAACGCCCGCCGTGCGGCGACGTACGCGGGGTCGAGCAGTCCGGCCGTCGGGACGGAGACCCGCTCCGGGTCGGCGACGTACGCGTGGGCGTCGGCGAAGCCGAGCTTCGTCGCCTCGATCTGCCAGTGCAGCCGCCGCGCCGCCGGCATCCCGGCCAGGTCGACCCCGTCCAGGATGGCCAGCGCCATCAGCGCCGCCACCCCCTGCCCGTTCGGCGGCAGCTCCCACACCTCGTGCCCGCGGTAGGCCACCGACACCGGGTCGACCCAGGTGGACCGGTGCCCGGCCAGGTCGTCGGCGGTCAGCAGGCCACCGGTCGCGGCGGCGTACCGGGCCAGCGCGGTCGCGATCTCGCCCCGGTAGAAGTCGGCGGCACCGCTGGCCGCGATCCGGCGCAGTGTGCCGGCCGCCGCCGGGTTGCGCCACCGCTCGCCGGCCCGGGGAGCCCGCCCGCCGACCGTGAAGACCCGGCCCCACTCGGCGAACTCCGGCCCGGCCAGCTCCGCGTGGGTACGCACCGACCGGGCCCAGCCGGCGGCGACCCCCGGCGACACCGGGAAGCCGTGTTCGGCGTACCGGACGGCGTCGTCGAAGAGGTCGGCGAACGGCAGCGAGCCGAACCGGTCGTGCAGGTCCCGCCAGCCGGCCGGAGCCCCGGGTACGGTCACCGGCAGCCAGCCCCGGGCCGGCAGCCCGGGGGCGGCGGACTGGGCACCACCGTGCCCCGCGCTCGGCTCGGCCCCACGGCCGCCGGTCGCGGCGAGCACCGCCGCGCGGGTCAGCGCCGCCGGCGACCGGCCCGAGGCGTTGAGGCCGTGCAGCCGCCGTCCGTCCCACACCATGGCGAACAGGTCGCCGCCGATGTCGTTGGAGCCGGGCTGCACCACGGTCAGCGCGATCGCGGTGGCCAGTGCGGCGTCGACGGCGTTGCCGCCGCGGCGCAGGACCGCCGTACCGGCCGCCGCGGCCAGCGGCTGGCTGGTGGCGACGATGCCGTGCGGGGCGTACACGGGTTGTCTGGGGTGCGGCATCCGGCCAGTCTCACCCGGCGCCGAGGTGCCCGCCATGGCGGGCCACCCGGATGCCGCCGGGCAGGAAGGTCGGCCCCTGTCCGCGCCAGGCGGTGACGAGGGCGTCGAGCGCCTCGACGTGCCGGTGGGACAGGGCGGCCGGGGCGGCGCCCAACTCGCGGGCCCAGGCGTGCAGGACCCGGCCACGCAGCGCGGCCGGCAGTGCGGCGAGCACGGCGACCCGCAGCCCGCCGGCCGGGTCGCGGGCGGCCGCCAGGTGGTCGGCGGCGAGCGCGTCGAGCGCGGCGGTGTCGGCCGCGACCAGCGCCGCGGTGCGGGCCAGGTTGCCCACCACGCCGGGGCCGAGCGCCTCGACCAGCGCCGGCAGCAGGTCGGACCGGACCCGGGCCCGGGCGTACGACGGATCGGTGTTGTGCGGGTCGTCCCACGGGGTCAGGTCGAGCGCGGCGCACGCGGCGCGGGTCTGCGCCCGGGTGACGTCGAGCAGCGGCCGGCACAGCGCGATGCCGTCGAGGACGCGGACCGCCGGCATGCCGGCCAGCCCGCGCGGTCCGGCCCCGCGGGCAAGGGCGAGCAGCACGGTCTCGGCCTGGTCGTCGCGGGTGTGCCCGAGCAGTACGGTGCCGGCCCGGTGCCGGTGGGCGGCGGATACGAGTGCCTCGTAGCGGGCGTCCCGGGCGGCCGCCTCGGGTCCGCCCGGACGGCCGGCGACCTCGACCGTGGCGACCTCGACCGGCGCGAACCCGGCCCGGCCGGCCCAGTCCGCTACGGCCCGGGCCCGCCGCGCCGAACCGGCCTGCAGGCCGTGGTCGACGGTCACCAGCCCCACGTCGACGCCCTGTCGCGGGCCGACGAACACCGCCGCCGCGGCCAGGGCCAGCGAGTCGGCCCCACCGGAGCAGGCGACCAGCACCCGGGCCCGCCGGGTGCCGGGCACCGGGTCGGTCGCGGCCGGCGGGTCCGGAATCGGGGCGGACCCGACCTGGTCGAGTGCCCGTCGGACCGCGAGCCGGACCGCGGCGACCGGCGCGGCGAGGACGGCCACGGTCGGTTGGCGGCGGGTCAGCCGGCGGCGGAGACCGGCCCGACCGGGCCGTGTACGCGGGCCACCCACGCGCCCGGGTCGCCGAGTTCGTCCAGCCGGGGCAGGGTGAGCGGGGAGCTGAAGATCTTGTTGAAGCCGGCCATCCCGACCCGGTCGACCACCCCGTGCACGAACTTGCGGCCCTCGGCGTACTGACGCATCTTGACGTCGATGCCGAGGAGCTTGCGGATCGCCTTCTCGACCGGGTTGCCGGCCTCGCGGCGCCGGTTGAACTTCGCCCGGATCACGCCGACGCTCGGGATGACCTCGGGGCCGACCCCGTCCATCACGAACTCCGCGTGCCCCTCGAGCAGCGTCATCAGCGCGGTGAGCCGGTCGAGCACGGCCCGCTGCCCCGGCGTCTGCACGATGTCGAGCACGCTGGCCCGGCTGTCCGGGTTGCGTACGGTGTCGGACAGGGTGGCCACGCCGCGGCGGATCCGGTCGAGGAGGTTGTCGCCGCCGGCCTGGGAGGCGTCGACGAACGCCTGCACCTCGCCGAAGAAGTAGCCGCGCATCCACGGCACGGCGGTGAACTGGGTGCGGTGGGTCACCTCGTGCAGGCAGACCCAGAGGCGGAAGTCGCGGGGCTCGGCCTGGAGCTTGCGCTCCACCTCGACGATGTTCGGCGCGACGAGCAGGAGCTGGCCCGGATCGGCGGAGAAGACCTCGTACTGCCCGAGCACCCGGCCGGACAGGTAGGCGAGCACCGTACCGGCCTGGACGCCGGTGAGCCGGGAACCGACCGCGTCGGTCAGCGCCCCGGGCTGCTTGTCGCCGGACAGCCGGTTGACCAGCGGTGTGATCACCTCGCTGAGGCCGGCGATGTTGACCGCCGCCCAGTCCCGCCGGTCGACGATCCGTACCGGCGGGTGGGCCACCAGCGACCGTAGCCCGGTGTACTCCGCCACGTGCCCGGCGGCCTCGTCGGTCAGCCGCCGCAGGTCGGCGACGACCTCGGTGGCCTCCTCGTAGGAGACTCTCGGTCCCGACTTGCCCAGTGCTCCCGCGGTGGCAGCGGCAAGATCCCAGTCCACGAACTGCGCCATGCAACCACCGTACCCGCGCCGGAACACCCCCGGCCCGGCTCGGAGCCGGGCCGGCGGCGCGGGCCGCTGTCAGCGGCAGCCGCAGGAGGCCAGGGCGCCGGCGATCCGGTCGAGGGCCGGTTGCGCCACGCTGGAGTCGGTGGGCACCTGGTCGGCCAGGATCGCGAACGCCAGCAGCCGGCCCTCGGCGGTCGTGACCACGCCGGAGATCGCGTTCACCCCGGAGAGGGTGCCGGTCTTGGCGCGTACGACGCCGGCTCCGGCGGCGCTGCCGGCGGCCGGGCTGCGGAACCGGTGGCTCAGGGTTCCGGACCAGCCGGCGACGGGCAGGCCGCCGAAGATGCCGACCAGTTCCGGGCGGGTGCCACCGGCGGCGAGCATGATCAGGTCGGTGAGGAGGGACGGGGTGAGACGGTTGGTCCGCGACAGGCCGCTGCCGTCGGCGAGTCCGCTCTCCGCCTCGGGCAGCCCGAGTTCGACGAGTACGGCGTCGACCGCGGCCGCACCTCCGGCGAACGAGGCGGGCTGCTGGCGGGCGAGCGCCACCTGCCGGGCCAACGCCTCGGCGATCAGGTTCTCGCTGTCGCTGAGCATGAACTCGACCAGGCGGTACATCGGCGGTGACTGGACCTGACCGAGTTCGGTGCCGGGCGCGATCATGGCGCCCTCCGGACCGGGTCCCGCGGCGGTCGCCGTCGGCGCGGTGCTGACCACCGAACCGCCGCTGGCGTCGGCCGACGGTGTGCCGGGGCCGGTCGGCGCGGTGCCCCGGGCGACGCCCTGGACGGCGGCGGCCGGCATCCCGAGCGCCTTGGCGAAGGCCTGCCCGGCGGCGATGTCCGGGTTGTTCAGCCGCCGGGTGCAGCCGGTGGCGTTCTTCGGGTTGGCGCGGGCGGCGTCGGTCATCAACGCCATGACCGGGCCGCCGCAGCCGCCGGTCGGGATGTCGGAATCCCAGCCGGGCTCGTAGATCGGGCCGGAGTAGAGCGAGGAGTCGACGGTGACCCGGGTCGGGACGGCCCCGCCGAGCGCCGCCTTGACCTGCTCGGCCAACTGGTCGAGGCGGGCCGCGCCCGGGTAGCTGCCGGTGGCGTTCATGGCCAGGGTGGGGTCGCCACCACCGATCAGCACGACCTCGCCGGGCTGGGCGCCGGCCACGGCCCGGGTCGGGATCCGGTAGCCCGGGCCACGCGCGGCGAGCACGGTCAGGCCGGTGACCAGTTTGGTGGTCGACGCCGGAACGGTCAGCGCGTCGGGTCCGCGCTCGTAGAGCACCTCGCCGGTGGCGATGTCGAGCACCGAGATGTTGACCCGGCCGCCCAGTCGCTGCGGGTCGACCAGCGGGTCGACGGCGGCCTGCACGCCGGCCCTGGTCGGCATCGGCGCGTTCGCGGTCACCCCGTCGAGCACGGGCGACGGCATCGGATCCGGCGGGTCGGCGGTCGGCGTCCCGCCGTCGGCGCCGCCGAGCCAGCCGGCGACCGGTCCGGGCCGTACGACGGCCAGTCCGGCCGCCGCGGCCACCAGGACCAGCACCGAGGCGAGTACGGCGACCAGCGGACCCCGACAGCCGGCGGCGGGCGGGGACGGGCGGCTCGGCGGGCGGTGGCCCGGCGGCCGGGCGCGGCGCGGGTGGTGGCTGCTGCCCGGCGGCCGGCTCCGGCTGGCCGGGGCGACCCGGCGGTCGCTGGCCGGCGCTCGGCGGGCCGGGTACCTGGTCGAGCGGGATCGCCCAGTTGTCGGGTGCGCCGCCGGCCGGGCGGGCCGGGGCGGGGCGATGTGCGGGCGGCACCGGTGGGGTGGCCGGCGGCCGGGCCGGCGGTGGCGTCGCCTGGTCGAGCGGGATCGACCAGGTCGGCATGTTGACCCGGCCGGTCGGACGCGGTTGCTCCGGCCGGTCGGGCGGCGGCGGGGTCACCTGATCGAGTGGGATCGACCAGGTACGGGGTTCCGGGCGCGGACCATGATCGGCGGGTGGCGGCCCGGGCGGGGAGTGCGGCGCGGCGCCGGGCACCCCGTCCATCGGGATCGACCAGCCCTGCGTCGGGTGGACCGGCACGCTGGCCCGGCCGGTCGGCGGGGGCACCACGGCCCGCCCGTGTGACGTACCCGCGCCGTGCGGAGCCGGTGGCGGTCCGCCGGGGTATCGTCCGGGAGCCGGGTGGGCCGCAGGTCGGGGGCGTCCACCGGTGGTCTGCCCGTCGAAACCCTCGTTGGGGTTCGGCGGCCCGTCCACCGGGCCAGAGTGTGAATCTTGCCTCCCCACCGGCCCCTCCTCCAGATCCGTAACTTGACTACGCGACACTACTTGCGTCCGAACACCTGACGGTGCCCGGACCGAGACGGATGGGGCAACATCCGTCCGGTCGGCGCCGCCTGGTCCGTTAGCCAGCGTGGGCAACGAGGGAGCGTGAAGATGGATTTCGACGTGACGGTTGAGATCCCGAAGGGTCACCGCAACAAATACGAAGTTGACCACGCGACCGGCCGGATCCGGCTGGACCGCACACTCTTCACCTCGACGCAGTACCCCGCCGACTACGGGTTCATCGAGGGAACCCTGGGCGAGGACGGCGACCCGCTGGACGCCCTGGTGCTGGTGCCCGAGCCGACGTTTCCAGGGTGCCTCATCCGGTGCCGCACCATCGGCATGTTCCGGATGACGGACGAAAAAGGTGGCGACGACAAGGTCCTGTGCGTGCCGTTCGAGGACCCGCGGCAGGAGCACCTGCGCGACATCCACCACCTCGGCGAGTTCGACCGGCTGGAGATCCAGCACTTCTTCGAGGTCTACAAGGACCTGGAGCCCGGCAAGTCGGTGGAGGGCGCGACCTGGGTCGGCCGCATCGAGGCCGAGGCGGAGATCCGGGCGTCGTACCGCCGGCACGAGGAAGCCGTGGCCAAGGGCGAAGAGATCCACTGAGTTTTCGCGCTGGTCGAACGCGTGGTCCGGCCGGGCCACGCGTTCGTTTCTTTCCGGACTGTTTCTCGCCGGACTGCTTCCCGCCGGGCGGGTTCTGTCCGGATCCCGTCAGTTGCCGCTCAGCCGAGCAGGTCCCTGGCCTGTGTGTAGAGGCCGAGCACCGCGCAGGCGACCGGCACCAGCGACAGCACCGTAGCCGTGTCGAGCAGGTCGGCCGCCCGGCCCAGGTAGGGCGACGGCGGGCGCCGGGCGTACGTGGCCCCGGCGACCACCGTCAGCAGCGCCAGTGGCAGCCCGCCGACGAGTACCGCGAACCCGACGGCCGGATCCCCGTCGGCCGCCAGTGCCGCCCCGAGCACCCCGAACCCGGCCAGCCCGGCGGCGACCAGGGCGGTCCGCTGCGCCCGGGTCGCGAAGAGCCGCGACCGCAGCAGCAGCGCCGCCGCGGCGACCGCCACCAGCGACCGCCCGGCCCAGCCGGCGGTGACCAGCACCGTCGCGGCCGCGACGGTGAGCAGCGCGTGCCCGACGAGCATTCCGGCGAGCAGTTCCTCGGTACGGGCGACGGCCGAGTGGACCAGCCGCCGGTCGGGCCGCTCGCGGGCAGCGTCCGTCCGGTCGGGCCCGGTGCCCGCCCGGTCGGGGGCGGCGTCCGTGGCCGGGAAGCCGTCGACGCCGTCGGCGCTGTCGGTGCCGGACGGCAGCGTGACCGGTGGCATCGGCAGCCGGCCCAGCCGGATGGCCAGTAGTGGCAGCACCCCGATGCCGCACACCAGCAGCACGGTGAGGATCGCCGCCGCGCCGGCGGCGGGCAGGAAGAGGTCGGCGGTGGCGGTGGCCGTGCCCAGCGCCCCGACGAGTACGCCGGCGGCGAAGACCCGCTCGACGGCGGCCACCCCGGCCAGGCCGAACACCGCGACCACCAGCAGCGCGACGGACGCGGCGAGCAACTCCGGGCCGCCGAGCCAGCGCAGCGGCCCGGGAAGGCCGACCGGGTCCCCGGAGGCGACCAGCAGCGCGCCGCCGGTGAAGCCGTATAGCATCGCGAACCCGCCCAGCGCCGCGCCGCCGACGGCGTCGCCGTACGCCCGTGACGCGACCGTGCCGGCGAGCGTGAGCAGTACGGCGGCGGCGAGCCCGGCGTACGCCCCGACCGGCCAGCCGGGGCCGGCCAGGACGAGGGTGAGCAGCCCGACCGCGAGCGGCACGCCGGCACCGGCGACGGTCGCCGTCCGGGTCGCCCGGGCCGACCAGCCGCCGCCACGCCGGGCCGCGTCGGCGATCACCTCCACGACGTCGTCGTATTCGAGTTCGGGCCACTGGGCGCGGGCGGGTACGAGGTGCAGCACCTCGCCGTCGCGTACCCCCTGGGGTTGCAGGCCCTGACCGGCGGTGAGCGGCGCACCGTCGGTGCGGCGCAGCACCCAACCGCCGTGCCGCTCCCCGTCGTCGGCGAGTCCCTCGCCGGCGTGGCGCAGCAGTTCGGGCAGGAGTTCGGCGAGCGGCAGCCGATCGGGGACGGCGACGTCGACCCGGCGTCGGGGGGTGCTCACGGTGACTCGGGCCAGCCCGGTGCTCATCGGCGGTCCTCCAGACGTCGGGCGTACGGAGTGCGGCGCGGCGGAGCGTGGCGCCGGGATCGCGCGGGCGGCGCCTGGCCCGGCCCGCGGGGTCAGCGCGGACGACGGCACTTTACCTACCATGGGCCGGTCCTGGTGTCCGTGTGACGGGGGGGGGATCATGTCCACCTTGGATCGGTCTGGTGTGGACGGCGCCGGGAGCCGGGCCGACGGCCCGCGACCGGGATGAGCACCGTCGCGTTCCGCCGGCCGGCGCGGCGTCCGGCGCCGGAGATCCCGGCCGGCGAACTGCCCGTGGAGCCGCCGCCGGAGATCCCGCCGGCGACCGGCGGCCGGTGGCAGCAGTTGCTGATGGTGCTGCCGATGCTCGGCGGGGCGGTCGCCATGGCGATGATGTTCGGCCGGGGCGGCGGGGCCTACTCCTACCTGGTCGGTGCCATGTTCGGGGTGTCGTCGCTGGCCATGCTCGCCACCACGTGGGGCAGTGCGACGGGCTCGCCGAAGAAGTCGGAGATGATGACCGCCCGGCGCGAATACCTGCGCCACCTGGCGAGCCTGCGTCGCCGGGTCCGCTCGACCGCCGCCCGGCAGCGGGCCGGCCTCCTCTACCGGCACCCCGACCCGGCCCGGCTGTGGTCCACCATCGACAGTCACCGGCTGTGGGAGCGGCGGCCCACCGACCCGGACTTCGGCGTGGTCCGGATCGGGGTCGGGCCGCAGACGCTGGCCACCCCGCTCGTCCCGCCGGTCACCCGGCCGCTTCCGGACCTGGAGCCGATGACGGCGGGCGCGCTGCGCCGTTTCCTCGACGCGTACTCGGTGGTCCCCGACCTACCGGTGGCCCTTTCGCTGCGCGGTTTCGCCCGGATCCACCTGCGCGGCCGGCCCCGGCCGGGTGGCGAGGCGCCGGCCGGCACCGAGGCTCGGGCGCTGGCCCGGGCGATGCTGGTCCAGCTCGCCGTCTTCCACGCCCCCGACGACCTGATCGTCGCGGTCTGTGCCGGACCGGAACGGCGTACGGCGTGGGAGTGGGTGAAGTGGCTGCCGCACGCGCTGCACCCGACCCGGACCGACGCGCTCGGCCCGGTCCGCCTGGTCACGAGTGCGGCGACGGAGTTGGAGGGGCTGCTCGACGAGGTGCTCGCCACCCGGCCGCGGTTCAGTCCGCACGGTCCGGCGGGCGGCGGGCCGCACGTGGTCGTCGTACTCGACGGCGGCGACCTGACCGGTGCGGCGCACCTGGCCGGCGACGGCGTCCACGCGGTCACCGTCCTCGACCTGGACGGCCCGCCACCCCGCCTGCTCGACCGCAGCACCCTGGTGCTCCAGGTCCGGGCCGGCCGGCTCGACACCGACTCGATGGACGGCCCGGCGACGGTCGGCACCGCCGACCGGCTCGATCCGGTCGAGGCCGAGGCCGTCGCCCGCCGGCTCGCGCCGCTGCGCCTGGTCGCCTCGGCGGGAGGCACCCACGCGGCGCTCGCCGCCGACCCCGGGTTCGCCGACCTGGTCGGCATCGGCGACCCGCACCACTTCGCCGTACGGCAGGGCTGGGCACCACGGGCCGACCGGGACCGGTTGCGGGTGCCGATCGGGATCGGTGCCGACGGTTCGCCGGTCGAACTCGACCTGAAGGAGTCCGCGCAGGACGGCATGGGGCCGCACGGGCTGCTCATCGGCGCGACCGGTTCCGGCAAGTCGGAGGTGTTGCGGACGCTGGTGCTGGCCCTGGCCACCACCCACTCGTCCGAACTGCTCAACTTCGTCCTGGTCGACTTCAAGGGCGGCGCGACGTTCGCCTCGCTCGACCGGCTGCCGCACACCGCGGCGGTGATCACCAACCTCGCCGACGAGCTGCCGCTGGTCGACCGGATGGTCGACGCGATCAACGGCGAGCTGATCCGGCGGCAGGAGCTGCTGCGCCGGGCCGGCAACCACGCCAGCCTGCGCGACTACGAGAAGGCCCGGGCCGCCGGCGCCGCGCTCGCCCCGCTGCCGTCGCTGCTGATCGTCTGCGACGAGTTCTCCGAGCTGCTGTCCGCCAAGCCCGACTTCATCGACCTGTTCGTCCAGATCGGACGGGTCGGCCGCTCGCTCGGGGTGCACCTGCTGCTCGCCTCGCAACGGCTCGAGGAGGGCCGGCTGCGCGGCCTGGACACCCACCTGTCGTACCGGATCGGGCTGCGGACGTTCTCCGCGCTGGAGTCGCGGGCGGTGCTGGGCGTGCCGGACGCGTACGAGCTGCCGCGCTCCCCCGGCCACGGCTACCTGAAGTCCGGCAACACCGAGCCGCTGGTGCGGTTCCGGACGGCGTACGTCTCCGGTGTGCACCGTACGCCCGGCCGGCCCGGTCCGGCCGGCGAAGGGTCCACCGGGGTACGGGTTCTCGGCTACTCGACGCATCTCGTGCCCGTCGCCGAACCGGTCGCCGCCCCACCGCCCGCGGCCGAGGAGGCCGGCGGGGCGACGCTGCTGGACATCCTGGTGTCCCGACTGGACGGCCAGGGCCCGCCGGCACACCGGGTCTGGCTGCCGCCGCTCGGGCTGTCGCCGGCCCTGGACGAGCTGCTCGGCCCGGTCGGCGTCGACCCGGAGCGCGGGCTGACGGTCGCCAACCCCGACCTGCACGGCGCGCTCCAGGTGCCGGTCGCCCTGATCGACAAGCCGTACGAGCAGCGCCGTGACGTGCTGTGGCTGGCCCTGGACGGGGCGGGCGGCCACGTGGCGGTCGTCGGTGGCCCACGCAGCGGCCGGTCGACGCTGCTGCGGACCCTGGTCAGCGGGCTGGCCCTCACCCACACCCCGGCGCAGGTACAGGTCTACTGCCTCGACTTCGGTGGCGGCACGCTGGCCGCGCTGCGCGACCTGCCGCACGTCGGCGGGGTGGCGGGCCGGCTGGACCCCACCGCGGTACGCCGGACCGTCGGTGACGTGGTGGGGCTCCTCGCGCAACGGGAACGGTCGTTGGCCGAACTGGGCGTCGACATGGCCGGCTACCGCCGGGTGCGGGCCACGGGCGGGTCGACCGACCCGTACGGCGACGTCTTCCTGGTGGTCGACGGGTGGCTGACCATCCGCAACGAGTTCGAGGACCTGGACGAGGCGCTGACCGACATCGCCACCCGTGGCCTGTCGTACGGGGTGCACCTGGTCGCCGCCGCCGGCCGGTGGATCGACCTCCGGCCGTCCATCCGGGACCTCTTCGGTTCCCGGGTCGAGCTGCGGCTCGGCGAGCCCACCGACTCGTTCGTGTCCCGCCGGGCGGCCGCGAACGTGCCGAAGGAGTCGCCGGGGCGCGGGATCACCACGGACGGCCTGCACCTGCTGGCCGCCCGGCCGGAGCTGGCCGGGTCCGGCGGTGACCCCGGTGCGCTGCCCCGGGCGGTGGCCGGCGCGTGGCCGGGCGAGCCGGCTCCCCGGGTCCGGCTGCTTCCGCCGCGACTGCCGTACGCCGAACTGGACCTGGGCCGCACCGAAGGGCTGCGGCTGCCGATCGGGATCGCCGAGACGGATCTGCGGCCGGTGTCGCTCGACTTCGCCGGTGAGCCGCACCTGCTGGTCTTCGGCGACGCCGAGAGCGGCAAGTCGTCGTTCCTGCGCGCCCTGGCCGCGACCATCACCAGCCGGTTCACCCCCGAGCAGGCCCGGGTGATCCTGGTCGACTACCGGCGCAGCCTGCTCGGCGCGATCCGTACCGAGCACCAGATCGGGTACGGGACGGCGGCGGCGGTCACCGCCGAACTCATCGGCTCGGCGGCGGGCTACATGCGGCGCCGGATGATCCGCCCGGACGTGACCGAAGAGGAGTTGCGCGACCGGTCATGGTGGACCGGACCGGAGCTGTTCGTCCTGGTGGACGACTACGACCTGGTGGCGACCGGGCCGAGCAACCCGCTGGCCGCGCTGGAGGAATACCTGCCGCAGGCCCGTGACATCGGCCTGCACCTGGTGCTGGCCCGGCGGACCGGAGGGGCGGCGCGGGCCGCGTACGAGCCGCTCATGCAGCGGTTGCGCGAGTTGTCGTCACCCGGACTCCTGCTGTCCGGGCAACCGGACGAGGGCTCCTTGATCGGAAATGTCCGGGCCACGCCGATGCCACCCGGCCGGGGGCGCCTGGTCACCCGCCGGGAAGGGGTACGCCTGATCCAGCTCGCCTATCTGGCAACCGACTGATTCCTTGGCCACACACGTCCCGTACCGGCCACGGACCGGGTAGCCTCCGTGCATCGATCCGCTGCCGGGGTGGTCGCACCCCGGGTGTGAAAGCCAGGGTGTGACCGGGTTGAGGCGCTGCCACCACAATGCCGTACGGCGCACCGCCGGGGCGGCGCTGCTCGGCCTCCTGAGCCTGCTCGCCGTACCGGTGGCCGCGCCGCCGGCCGGGGTGGGGGCGGGGCAGCCGGTCGCGCTGCCGGTCCGCATCGATCCGGTGCGCGAGCAGCAGTGGCAGCTCGACGCGCTGCGCGCCGACGAGGTGTGGCGGCTGTCGACCGGCGAGGGCGTCACGGTGGCGGTCGTCGACTCCGGAGTGGACGGGTCCCATCCGGACCTGGTGGGTCAGGTGCTGCCCGGCATCGACCTGGTCGCGCGGGACGGTGACGCCGACGCCGCCCCGGTCGCTGGCGCGGGGCAGCACGACCCGGTCGGGCACGGCACCACGGTGGCGGCCCTGATCGCCGGCCGCAACGACGACAACGACGGCGTCGCCGGCCTGGCCCCAGGGGCCAGGATCCTGCCGGTACGCGTGCTCGACGAGGAGAACCGCTACGACGACGCGCTCATCGTGGCCCGAGGCGTACGGTGGGCTGTCGACAACGGCGCCCAGGTGATCAACCTGTCGCTGGGCGGTGGCAGTGCCAGCCCGGCCCTCGAAGCCGCGATCGACTACGCGTTCACCCACAACGTCGTGGTGGTGGCGTGCACCGGCAACGTCGCGCCGTCGACGGCCGGCGAGGTCTGGTATCCGGCCCGGGAGCCCGGGGTGATCGCGGTGACCGGTCTGGACCGGGCCACCGACCGGCTCTGGTCCGGCGCGATCACCGGCCCGGAGACGGTGCTCAGCGCGCCGGCGACCGGCCTGCTCGGCGCCCGGCCCGGCGGTTTCTGGCAGGTGCAGGGCACGAGTTTCGCGGCTCCGCTGGTCGCCGCGACAGCGGCGCTGGTCCGTGCCAAGTGGCCGGCGATGTCGGCGGGCGACATCGTGCACCGGCTGACCAGCACGGCCCGTGACCTCGGCGCGCCGGGCCGCGACGACCGGTTCGGGTTCGGTCTGGTCGACCCGCTCGCCGCACTCACCGAGACGGTGCCGGAGGTCGGCCGCAACCAGCTGGACAACAACGAGCGGCCGGGAACCGCCCGCTTCGGCCCGGCGCCCGGCTACGAGACCGGGCCGCCGACCGGCAGCGGCTACGGCGGGCCGGGCCGGTTCGGCGGGGGGCGGGCCACCGGACCCGGTGGCGGATGGGCGGCCACCCCGACCGGCGACACCGACGAACTCGACCGGACGGGAGTCGTCGGCGGCGCGGCCGCGGTGGTGGCGCTGCTGGGCGTCGCGACCCTGCTGGCCTGGCGCCTCGGGTGGCTCCCGGACCGGCGGTCACGACGCCGGGTTGCTCCGGTTTCCGGTGGCCCGGTGTCCGGTCCGCCGCTCTGACCGTCGCCGCCGGTCGACCTCGGTCAGGAGCAGGCTCCGGTGTCGACCGAGCGGGAGCGTTCGACGCCGGCCGCCGCGACCGGCCCGGACTCGGCCGCCGTGACGGCGAATCCGGTGTTGGGGTCGTCGGCGACCGCGGCGAAGATGACGCCCAGCACCTGGCCGTCCGGCCCGATCAGCGGACCGCCGGAGTTGCCGCTGCGGACCAGCGCCCGGATGGTGTAGACCTCGCGGGTCACGTTGCCGGAGTCGTAGATGTCCGGACCGGTGATGTCGCCGACGTCGCGCACCCGGGCCGACTGGGCGTCGTACGGGCCGCCGCGCGGAAAACCGAGCACGATCGCGTCCGCTTCGACCTGGGCCGGCCGGTCCGCGAACGGCATCACCGGAGCGGACAGGCCCGGCACGTAGATCACCGCCAGGTCGCGTTCCGGGTCGTAGACCACGACCCGGCCGTTGTAGCGGCGGTCGTTCAGCTCGACCGAGACGCTACGGGTGCCGGCGACGACGTGCGCGTTGGTCATCACCCGCTCCTCGGCGTAGACGAAGCCGGAGCCTTCGATCCGCCGGGAGCAGCTGGGGGCGCTGCCGAGCACCTTCACCACCGACCGCTGCGCGTTCGCGACCACCTGCGAACCGGCAAGTGCCGGGTCGGGCGGCGACACCTCGCGGGCCCGGGTCGGTGCCAGCCCGCCGAAGACGTCGGGGAAACCGTTGGTGTCGACGGTGTCGCGCAGTGCCTGCGACAGCGCCTGCGCCTGCGCCGGCAGCACCCGGTCGACGGCACCGAGCAGGGCGCTGTGCCGTACCGAGCTGGCCAGCCAGGGCAGCGACGACGAGCCGAGCGGTACCGCGACCAGCCAGGCGACGACAAGCACCGCGACCAGTGACACCAGTGCCCCGCCGACGTCGTCGATCCGCCGGCCGGCCCGGCTGGTGATCGCGTGCCGGATGTGGGAGCCGAGCCAGCCGGCCAGGGTCTGGAAGAGGATGGCCAGGCCGAAGATGGCGATGAGTGCGACCACGACCCGGATGGCGCCGTCCTCGAACCGCTGGGCGAGCAGTGGGCCGACCTGTAGTCCGACCAGGGCGCCGCCGAGGAACCCGGTGAACGACATCACGCCGATGACGAATCCCTGCCGGTAGCCGCTGATCGCGAACAACAGCATGAGCAGTATCAGGACAACATCAACGGCGGACACCTGTCCAGCGTACGGGTGTGTGGCGACCCGGGCCGCGACGTGCGACGGGGCACGCCGGGACCGGTGGCTCAGCCGATCGGGCCGGTCAGCTCGTCGTCGGGCTCGGCGGTCTTGGGCGGGGCCGGCCGCAGCACCGACCGGGGCAGCTCCGTGACGCGGTGCCGGGGCCAGGGTTGCTCCCAGCCACCCATCTCCAGCAGCGCCGCGAGCACTCCGGCGGTGAAACCCCAGACGAGCATCCCGCGGACCTGGAACGCCGGCCCCTGCCAGCCGCTCGGTACCCGTACGGTGAGCCGGTTGGCGGGGTCGACCAGTTCGGCCACCGGCAGCCGGGCGACGTGGGCGACCTCGGCCGGCTCCCGCGGGTGCACCCGATGGGGCCGGTGCCACCAGGCCAGGACCGGGGTGACCACGAAGTTGCTGACCGGGATCCACAGCCGGGGCAGTTCGGCCAGGACGGTGACGCTGGTCGGGTCGAGCCCGACCTCCTCCTCGGCCTCGCGTAGCGCGGTGCCGACCGGCCCGCCGTCGCCCGGGTCGGCGGCACCGCCGGGGAACGCCGGCTGCCCGGCGTGGTTGCGCATCGACGCCGCCCGCTGGAGCAGCAGGACGTCCGGCCCGTGGTCCGGCTCCTCGCCGAGCAGCACGAGCACCGCGCTGGGGCGGCCGGTCGCCGGGGTCGGCAACCGGGTGAAGTCCTCGGTGCGGGCGGTCCGCACCCGGTCGAGCAGCGGGGCGGTCCAACCCGGCGGTGTCCTGGTCACGGGCCTACCACCACGCCGAGGTGCTCTTCGACGAGGGCGGTGAGGGTGGCGTCGTCGAGCGCGCCGGAGATGTCGAGGTGCCGCACCGTGCCCGTGTCGTCGAGGAAGAGGGTCATCGGCACGAAGTTGCGGGCCAGGCCGCGCAGCAGCTCCTCGTCCGGGTCGAACAGGTTGGGAAAGGTCAGGCCGTACGTCTCGGCGATGGACACTGCGGCTGCCCGCCGGTCGCGTACGTCGACGCCGACGACGTGCAGTTGTCCGGCCGAACGGTCGGCGAGGCGCTGGAAGGCCGGCAGTTCCTTACGGCACGGCGTGCACCAGGACGCCCACACGTTGATCACCGCAGGCCCCTGGATGCCGGTCATCGCGACCGGCTCGCCGCCGGTGAAGCAGGGCAGCTCGATCTCCGGTAGCTGCGGCACGTCGGCCGCCGGGACGTCCGGCGTGCGGGGTGGGTCGTCGGGGCCGGGCCGTCCGGTCGCCCCGGGGCCAGCGGCGGCCGGTGGTGCGGCGAGCCCGGCGCAGGCCGCGAACGGGGCGGGCGCCGGATCCGGGGAGACGTCGGGGTCGCCGGCTGTGCAGCCGGCCACGAGTAGGGCGACCGGTGCCAGCAGCCCGGCCAGCCATCGGCGACCCGGCGTCGCGCGTGCCGGCCGCCTCACGGTACGTCGGCGGCCGCCGCCTGCGCCGGCACCAGGTCGGGGTCGACCCCGGCCGCGGCCGCGAGGTCACGGGCGCGGGGCCCCTTGAGGAGCTTGGCGGCGGTCGGGTCGGTGGGGCCGGTGCCGTACGCCGGGCAGAGGCTGGCGAGCGTGCAGGCGCCACAGGCCGGCTTGCGGGCGTGGCAGACCCGGCGGCCGTGGAAGATCACCCGATGCGACAGCATGGTCCAGTCGCGCTTCTCGATCAGGGCGCCGACCGCGTGTTCGATCTTGACCGGGTCGGTCTCGTCGGTCCATTCCCAGCGCCGGACCAACCGCTGGAAGTGGGTGTCGACGGTGATGCCGGGGACGTCGAAGGCGTTGCCGAGGATGACGTTGGCGGTCTTGCGGCCGATGCCGGGCAGGGTGACCAGGTCGGTGAGGCGGCCCGGCACCTCGCCGTCGTACCGCTCGACCAGCGCCTGCCCCAGGTTGATCAGCGACGTCGTCTTGTTGCGGAAGAAGCCGGTCGGCTTGATCAGCTGCTCCAGCTCGGCGCGGTCCGCCGCGGCGTAGTCGGCGGCCGTCGGGTAGCGGGCGAACAGCTTCGGGGTGACCTCGTTGACCCGCTTGTCGGTGCACTGCGCGGAAAGGATCGTGGCCACCGCGAGCTGGAGCGCGTTGCCGTGGTCGAGTTCGCAGTGTGCGTCGGGGTGTGTCTCGGTGAGGGCCCTTGCCATCCGCCGGGCCCGCCGCTTACGGGCCAGTTCGGTCTCGACTTTCCGGGTGCGGCGGGTCGGTTCGGCCTTCCGGGCGGCTTCGGCGCCACGGACCGGCCGGGCATTGGTCAGGCTCACGCTGGCCAGCGTACGTCGCCCGGCTGACACCCGAGGTCAGCCACCGGCCGGCGGGGTGATCCGGCCCTCGCCGTCGAGGGTCGGCGCGGTGGTCGGGAAGTCGGACTCGCACAGGCCGCGCACCAGGTCGAGGCCACGCTTCCGGTCGTCCATGGTCGGCAATCCGGACCCGTTCATGATGGTCGAGATCAACTGCCCGTCGGACCAGGTGCCGTCGGCGGTCATCGACACCTTGAGCACCGCGCCGTAGCCGAGCCGCCCGCTGCCGTTGAGGGTGCCGCCACCCCCGGCGAAGTTGCCGAGGCTGTAGGCGATCAGCCGCCCCTTGTAGAACTCCAGCGCCCGCATCACGTGTGGCCCGTGGCCCACCACGAGGTCGGCGCCGGCGTCGATGACGGCGTGGGAGAACTTGATCGGGTCACCCCGGTTCTCGCCGAGGAACATCTCCGTGCCCGGCTTGACCCTGGTCCGGTCCGCCCCCTCGGCGCCCATGTGCACCTGCACCACGACCAGGTCGGCCTGGGCGGCCGCCTCCTCGACGATCTCGGTGGCCTTCTCGATGTTGACCAGGTTGTTGGTCCACGAGTACGGCGTGAAGCCGAGGACCGCGACCTTGACGCCGTCTACGTCGGCGATCGTGATCTGGCCGGCCCGGCCGGTGTGCTGCATCCCGTGCTCTTCGAGGGCCCGGGTCGTGTTCTCGTAACCGGCCTGGCCGTAGTCGTAGCCGTGGTTGTTGGCGAGGTTGAGCAGGTCGAAGCCGGCGTCGCGCAGGTGGGCGGCGTACGACGGCGGGGCCCGGAACGCGTGACAGCCGGAGGAGCCCGCACCGCACTTGGTGGTGCCGGTGTCCTCGGTCAGCGGCTCTTCCAGATTGCCCATCACCAGGTCGGCGACGAGCGCCTCCTTGACCGGGTCGAAGAAGCCCTGGCCACCGTTGGGCGGCAGCCGGTTGGGCGCGTTGCCCATGACGATGTCGCCGGTCGCCGACATGCTGATCACTTTGGGGGCGGGTTCGGTGGCACTGGGCACGGGCGCGCCGGAGGGGTCCCCGCCGGCCGAGGCGGACCCCTGCCAGACCGACGGCGCGGGCGCGCTGCGGGTCGCGGTGAACGCTGCGAATCCACTCAGACCAATGCCGACCAGGACAACCAGGACAGCCCCGAAGGCGACTATCGGGCTCTCCGAGAAGACCTGTCCCAGCCGGCTACGCCGGCGCGGTTCCTGGTGGGCGCTATACATAACGCGCAGACCCTACCCGGCGGACGGGGTGTGCGACGACGGCCGTACGGATGAGGTGGTTCAGCGTTCGTGCCGCACCGACCACGGCACCTCGGTCCGCGAATCAGGCCCGCCGACGCGTACCGCGTGGTGTGCCGCCCGGGCCAGCGGCGCACCCCAGCGGGACCGGGGGCCGCCGTAGGGTTCGGCCGGGCCGTCGGACGGGCAGAGCACGGTCACCGCGTCGGTGGCGGTGCCGGTGGCCTCGACGCCGATCTCCCAGAGCGCCTGCGACTTCGCCTCGGTGACGGTGGCGACCGCGTTCACCAGTGCCGCCTCGCTCAACCTGGCCGGCACCCAGGCGACGATGTTGACGGTTCCGACCCGCGCCGGGGCCTCCTCGTCGGCCGCCGCGGCCCAGGTCGGGCTGCCCAGGCCGACGGTCGCCCAGACCCGTACGCCGGCGTCGGCCGCGTCGACGACCCGGGCGACGTCGACGCCGGTGAGCAGCCCGACGCCGGGCCCGCGCAGGCCGAGCTGGTCGGCGAGCCCGGTCAGGTGGACGTCGGGGTCGTCCCGCCGGTACGAGATCGGCACGGTCGCGTTGACCACCCACTCCCGTACGCCGATCCCGCCGCCGAGCGGCGCCGAACTGATCGCGAGCCGGGGCCGGGACAGTCGCCAGACGAGCAGCGGTACGTCCAAACCTTCTTCGGATCTCGCGGCGAGGGTGGGCGCGGAGGGCATCGGACGATGCTACGGCGGCCGGACTCGGAGGCAATAGTGCCTGGCCGAGGGGGATGTATCGTAGCGGCGTCCGGGGTCGGGTGGGTTACGCTCCGGACTCAAGATTTCAAGGGGCGCACGTCCGGTTTCCGAGCGGCGTCCGCCTAGACTGACTGCGCGCGACGTGCGCGCAGGCGGAGGTGCGCGATGGACGAGGTACTGGCCCGCAGCGGGATCTTCCAGGGCGTCGACCCGGAAGCGGCCGAGGCGCTCGCCAAGGAGATGGAGACGATCGAGGCCCGTAAGGGCGAGATCGTGTTCAACGAGGGAGAGCCCGGCGACAGTCTGTATATCGTGCTCAGCGGCAAGATCAAGGTGGGTCGGCGGGCGGCCGACGGCCGGCAGAACCTGATCGCCGTGATGGGTCCGTCCGACATGGTCGGCGAACTGTCGCTCTTCGATCCCGGCCCGCGCACCGCGACCGCCACCGCCGTCACCGACACCAGGCTGGTCCGGCTGCGCAAGCAGGCCCTGCGGCCGTGGCTCAACAACCGGCCGGAGATCGCCGAGCAGTTGCTGCGGGTGCTCGCCCGCAGGCTGCGCCGGACGAACGACAACCTCGCCGACCTGATCTTCACCGACGTGCCCGGCCGGGTCGCCAAGAACCTGCTCCAGATGGCCGGCCGGTTCGGCACCCGGGACGGCGGCGTGCTGCGGGTGACCCACGACCTGACCCAGGAGGAGATCGCCCAGCTCGTCGGCGCCTCCCGCGAGACGGTCAACAAGGCACTGGCCGACTTCGCCTCGCGCGGCTGGCTCCGCCTCGACGGCAAGAGCATCATCATTCTCGACCCGGAGCGCCTGGCCCGCCGCGCCCGCGTCTGAGAACTCCGCGTCGGCGGGGACGACCGTGGTCGTCCCCGCCGACGTGTCTCAGGCGGCGGCCGTCGCCTGTGCGATCTGGGAAACCCGCTGGGGCGAGATGCCGAGCATCCGGCCGGCGTCCCGCACCGTGTAGCCGTCGGCGAGAAGTTCGCGTACGGCCTCGGCGGTGGCCCGCTCTGCGGCAAGATCCGCCTCGCGTGCCGCCCGCCGGGCGACGAGGGCATGCGAGACCTTCGGCGGCAGTTGCGGACTGACTTCCAACTCGAAGCTGTCCGGAGCCACGTCCAGCATCAGCGCGATGGCCTCACGCGCCATCGCCTCCACCTGATCAAGCCGGCGGGCCTGGCTGTGCACCCCTTTGATCTCCGGAATGCTGATGGCCCACCAATTGCCAGAGCGGGTGCACACTGCCGTGAACCTGGTCATCGTGTCCCTGCCTTCGTCCGCCTGCCCGTTGCTGGGCAGTCTAGGTACCTAGACAGAATAAGTAGAGCCGCCTAGACATCGTAGCTCGGATCTAAACAAGCAGGCTTGACTGTTTGTTTCTGAGCATGGACGCTCTTTGGCATGGCTGCCGCCGTACCGCGGGCTCCCCAGCAGGAGCGCAGCCGTGCCACCCGGGCGCGGCTGCTGGAGGCGACCGTCGAATGCCTCGTCGAACGGGGCTGGTCGGGTACGACGACGACGCTGGTCGCGACCCGCGCCGGCGTGTCCCGGGGCGCCCAGTTGCACCACTACCCGACCAAGGCGGCGCTGGTCATGGCCGCCGTCGAGCATCTGTCCGACCGCCGGGCCGCCGAGATCCGGGCCGAGGCGCGGGCCCTGCCCACCGGGCCGAACCGGCTCGACCGGGTGGTCGACATGCTCGCTGCCGCGTTCACCGGGCCGCTGTTCGTCGCCGCCCTGGAGGTCTGGGTCGCCGCCCGCACCGACGCCGAGCTGCGCGCGGCGCTGGTGCCTCTGGAGGCGCGGGTCGGCCGGGAGATGCACCGGCTGACCGTCGAACTGCTCGGCGCCGACGAGCGCCGGCCCGGCGTACGCGAGGCGGTGCAGGCCACCCTCGACCTGTTGCGTGGCCTCGGCGTCGCCAACCTGCTCACCGACGACTCGGCCCGGCGGGCCGCCCTGCTCGCCGCGTGGAAACAGCAACTCAAGGGGATCGTGAACCGCTGACCGGAGGCCGCATGATCAGGATCGGCAACGCGTCGGGCTTCTACGGCGACCGCTTCGCGGCCTGGCGGGAGATGCTCGACGCCGGCCAGCTCGACGTGCTGACCGGCGACTACCTCGCCGAACTGACCATGCTGATCCTCGGCCGGGACCGGCGTAAAGATCCGTCGCTGGGCTACGCGAAGACGTTCCTGCGCCAAATGGAGGACTGCCTCGGCACCGCGCTCGACCGGGGCGTACGGATCGTCACGAACGCCGGCGGGCTGAACCCGGCCGGCCTGGCGGACGCGCTCGCGGGGCTCGCCGACCGGCTCGGCGTGCCGGCCCGGGTCGGGTACGTCACCGGCGACGCACTCGACCGCCCCGGCGCGCTGACCGCCAACGCCTACCTGGGCGCGTTCGGGATCGCCGAGTGCCTGACGGCCGGCGCGGACGTGGTGGTGACCGGCCGGGTCACCGACGCGTCGCTGGTCGTCGGGCCGGCCGTGGCCCACTTCGGCTGGACCCGTGACGACCTCGACGCGCTGGCCGGCGCGACGGTCGCCGGGCACCTGCTGGAGTGCGGGGCACAGGTGACCGGCGGCAACTTCAGTTTCTTCACCGAGTTGCCGGACGGCGGCCACCGGCCCGGCTTCCCGATCGCCGAGGTGCACGCCGACGGCTCCTCGGTGATCACGAAGCATCCGGGCACCGGCGGGGCGGTGACGGTCGAGACGGTGACCGCGCAACTGCTCTACGAGATCGGCGGCCCCGACTACGTCGGCCCCGACGTGGTCACCCGCCTCGACACGGTCACCCTCACCGCCGAGGGCCCGGACCGGGTACGCGTCGACGGCGTACGCGGCACCCCACCGCCGCCGACGCTCAAGGTCGGGGTCAACACGCTGGGCGGGTTCCGCAACTCGATGACGTTCGTGCTGTGCGGGCTGGACGTGCCGGCGAAGGCGGCCCTCGTACGCGGCCAACTGGAGGCGGCACTCGGCCGGGACGGGCTGGAGTTCACGCTGGCGCGTACGGACCATGTGGACGCGGCGGACACCGAGACGGCGAGTGCGCTGCTGCACGTACACCTGCGCGACGCGGACCCGAAACGGGCGGGGCGGGTGTTCTCGGCGGCGGCGGTGGAACTGGCGCTGGCCTCCTATCCGGGCTGCACCCTGACGACACCGCCCGGCGACGCGACCCCGTACGGGGTGTTCACATCGGACACCGCTCCCCAGGACGGGGTCCCTCATCTGGCAGTCCTCCCCGACGGCTCTCGGATCCCCATCCCCCCACCCCCCAAGATCCCCGTGATCAGGGATCAGGACCCGCGTGTCGTCGGCGAGTCGACCACCCAACTCCCTGATCACCACGATCTTGGCGAAGGCGGTGGCAGCAAGGGCGGGCGCGGCAGCGGGCGGCGGGGGGCGCTCGGGGAGGTGGTCGGGGCGCGGTCCGGCGACAAGGGCGGTGACGCCAACCTCGGGGTGTGGGCGCGAACCGAGGCCACCCACGCCTGGCTGCGCGACTGGTTGACGGTCGACCGGCTGCGGGAGTTGCTGCCGGAGACCGCCGGACTCGACGTCGAGCGCCATGAGTTGCCCAACCTGCGCGCGGTCAACTTCGTCGTACGTGGCCTGCTCGGTCAGGGGGTCTCCGCGTCGACCCGGTTCGATCCGCAGGCCAAGGCGCTCGGCGAACTGCTCCGGTCCCGGATCGTCGAACTGCCGTGACCGGGCGACGACTGACCGCATGGGAGAACGACGGCGGTCGAACTCGGTCAGACATATCTCCAATACGCCGCGATCCGTGTCGCTCCGGGCGAGACGCTCGTTACGGAGGTGGCATTGACGGAGAACATCGCCGTCGCGGCGGCATCGCGAAGGGCATGGGGTTGTGACGTGACTGTCCTCGATACGGCCATCGATCCGCGTACCCAGGCTTATCTGGAGAACCGGGGGGCGATGCTGGAACGGCTCGCCGAACTGGACGCCGTGCTGGAGACGGCCCGCGCGGGCGGCGGCGAGAAGTACACCACCCGCCACCATGCCCGTGGCCGGCTGCTTCCCCGCGAGCGGATCGAGTTGCTGGTCGACGAGGATTCACCGTTTCTGGAGCTGTCGCCGGTGGCCGGCTGGGGCACCGACCATCCGATCGGGAGTGTGGTCACCGGGATCGGGGTGGTCGAGGGCGTCGAGTGTGTGCTGATCGCCAACGACCCGACCGTACGCGGCGGCGCGGTCAACCCGTACTCGTTGCGCAAGACCCGGCGGGCCGGGGAGATCGCGCTCGCCAACCGCCTGCCGCTGGTCAACCTGGTGGAGTCCGGCGGCGCCGACCTGCCCAGCCAGTCGGAGATCTTCATCCCGGGTGGCCAGATCTTCCGCGACCTGACCCGGCTCTCGGCGGCCCGGATCCCGACGATCTCGGTCGTCTTCGGAAACGCGACCGCCGGCGGCGCGTACGTGCCCGGCATGTCCGACTACACGATCATGGTCCGGGGGCAGGCGAAGGTGTTCCTGGCCGGTCCGCCGCTGGTGCGGATGGCCACCGGCGAGACCACCGACGAGGAGTCGCTCGGCGGGGCGGCGATGCACGCCGGCCGGTCCGGGCTGGCCGACTTCCTCGCCGAGGACGAGCGCGACGGCCTGCGGCTGGCCCGGCAGTGCGTACGCCGGCTGAACTGGCGCAAGCTCGGGCCCGGGCCGCGCACGGCGTCGGTGACCCTGCCGAAGCACGACCCGGAGGACCTGCTCGCGGTGGCCAGCGCCGACCTGCGGGTGCCGTTCGACCCGCGTGAGGTGCTGGCCCGGGTGCTCGACGGCTCGGAGTTCGACGAGTTCAAGCCGGCGTACGGCAGCGCGCTGGTCACCGGCTGGGGCGAACTGCACGGCTATCCGGTCGGGGTGCTGGCGAACGCCCGCGGGGTGCTGTTCTCGGAGGAGTCGCAGAAGGCGACCCAGTTCATCCAGCTCGCCAACGCCGCCGACACGCCGCTGGTGTTCCTGCAGAACACGACCGGCTACATGGTCGGCGCCGAGTACGAGCAGCGCGGCATCATCAAGCACGGCGCCCAGATGATCAACGCCGTGGCGAACTCGACGGTGCCGCACCTGACGGTCAACCTCGGGGCGTCGTACGGCGCGGGCAACTACGGCATGTGCGGGCGGGCGTACGACCCGAGGTTCCTGTTCACCTGGCCGAACGCGAAGTCGGCGGTGATGGGGCCGGCGCAGTTGTCCGGGGTGCTGTCGATCGTGGCCCGGCAGGCGGCGCAGGCCCGGGGCCAGCGGTTCGACGAGGAGGCCGACCTGGCGATGCGGCGGGCAGTGGAGCAGCAGATCGAGTCGGAGTCGGCGGCGCTGTTCCTGTCCGGCCGGCTCTACGACGACGGGGTGATCGATCCCCGGGACACCCGTACCGCGCTCGGGTTCTGCCTGTCCGCTATCCATAATGGACCGATCAGGGGCGCCGAGGGCTTCGGCGTCTTCCGGATGTGAGGACCCGATGATCCGCAGACTCCTCGTGGCCAACCGGGGCGAGATCGCCCAGCGGGTCTTCGCCACCTGCCGGCTGATCGGCATCGAGACCGTCGCCGTCTTCTCCGACGCCGACGCCGACTCGCCGCACGTCGCCGAGGCCGACTACGCCGTACACCTGCCGGGAAACGCGCCGACCGCCACGTACCTGCGGGGTGACCTGATCATCGCCGCGGCCCGGCGGACCGGGGCCGACGCGATCCACCCCGGCTACGGCTTCCTCGCCGAGAACGCCGCCTTCGCCGCCGCGGTCGCCGACGCCGGCCTGACCTGGGTCGGCCCGCCCGCGAAGGTGATCGCGGTGATGGGCTCGAAGGTCGAGGCGAAGGCGGTGGTCGCCGAGGCGGGCGTGCCGGTGCTGCCCAGTTTCGCCGACCCCGACCAGGTCACCGAGTTCCCGGTGCTGGTCAAGGCGTCGGCGGGCGGTGGTGGCCGTGGCATGCGGATCGTCCACGACGCCGACTCGCTGGCCGAGGCGGTCGCGTCCGCCCGCCGCGAGGCGGCCGCCGCGTTCGGCGACGGCACCGTCTACGTCGAGCGCTACGTCGAGCGGGCCCGGCACGTCGAGGTGCAGATCTTCGCCGACGCCCAGGGCAACGTGGTCCCGTTCGGCGAGCGGGAGTGCTCGATCCAACGCCGGCACCAGAAGATCATCGAGGAGACGCCGTCGCCGGTGGTGACCCCGGCGATGCGCGAGGAACTGTGCGCCGCCGCGGTGGCGACCGTACGCGCCGTCGGCTACGTCGGTGCCGGCACCGTCGAGTTCCTGCTCACGCCGTCCGGCGAGTTCTTCTTCCTGGAGATGAACACCCGGCTCCAGGTCGAGCACGCGATCACCGAGTGCGTGTCCGGCTTCGACCTGGTCCGGCTGCAATTGCTGGTCGCCGAGGGCGCCACCCTGCCGATGGCCGGTCCGCCGCCGATCCGCGGCCACGCCATCGAGGTACGGATCTGCGCCGAGGACCCGGCCTTCGCCTGGCAGCCGTCGACCGGCACCCTGCACCGGTTCCACGTGCCCGACGTGTCCGGGCGGTTCCGGCCACTGGTCCAGCCCGGCCTGCGGCTCGACTCCGGGGTGCGCGACGGCTCCGTGGTCGGGGTCCACTACGACTCGATGCTGGCGAAGCTGGTGGCCTGGGCGCCGTCCCGGCACGAGGCGGCCCGGCTGCTCGCCGCCGCGCTGAGCCGGACCGAGATCCACGGTGTGGTCACCAACCGCGATCTGCTGGTCCGGGTGCTGCGGCACCCGTCGTTCCGGTCCGGTGGTTTCGACACCGGATTCCTCGACCGGCATCCGGAGGTCTTCGCCCCACTGCTGTCGTCGGTCGACGCGGTACGGATGTCGTGCCTGGCCGCCGCGCTCGCCGGGGCCGCGCGGCGGCGGGCGACCGCGCCGGTGCTCGCCTCGCTCCCGTCCGGCTGGCGCAACGTCGTGTCGGCCGCGCAGATCGTCCGGTACGACGGGCCGGCCGGCCCGGTCGAGGTCGGCTACCGGCTGGACCGCTCCGGCGAGCTGGCGAACTGGTGGGTCCGCGCGATCGACCCCGACGACTACGACCTGACCGGCACCGGCCAGCCGCCGGTCACCGACGACCACCCGCCGATCGCCGTGGTCCGCGCCGACCCGGACCGGGTGGTGCTCGACGTCAACGGCATCCGGCTGTCCCTGGACGTCAACCGGGTCGGTGACGTGTCGTACGTGGACAGTCCGGAGGGGTCGGTCGCGCTGACCGCGCTGCCCCGTTTCCCGCAGCCGACCCCGGAACTGGAGGACGGTTCGCTGGTCGCCCCGCTGCCCGGCACGGTCGGCCGGGTGCTCGTCGACATCGGCCAGCGGGTCCGGGCCGGCGAGCTGCTGCTGACGCTGGAGGCGATGAAGCTCGAACACCCCGTACACGCCCCGTCGGCCGGGGTCGTCGCCACCCTGCCGGTCAGCGCCGGCCGGCAGGTCGACACCGGCACCGTGCTGGCGGTGATCGCCCCGCCCGACTAGCCAGGAGGCCCCCTCATGGACTTCGACCTCACCCCCGAGCAGGCACAGTTGCGCGACGCCGTACGGGCCCTCGGCCGCTCGTACGGCCACGGCTACTACGTGGCCCGGGCGAAGGCCGGCGAACCGACCACCGAGCTGTGGGCCGACGCCGGCCGGCTCGGCTATCTCGGGGTCAGCGTGCCCGAGGAGTACGGCGGCGGTGGCGGCGGCATCACCGAGCTGTCGATCGTCTGCGAGGAGCTGGCGGCGGCCGGCTGCCCGCTGCTGCTGCTCGTGGTGTCGCCGGCCATCGTGGCCACGATCGTCGCCCGGCACGGCACCGAGGGGCAGCGCAAACGGTTCCTGCCCGGGATCGCCGACGGCTCGCTCAAGGTGGCCTTCGCGATCACCGAACCGGAGGCGGGGTCGAACTTCCACAGGCTGGGGACGGTGGCCCGCCGCGACGGCGACGACTGGCTGCTGTCCGGGCGCAAGTGCTTCATCTCCGGGGTCGACGAGGCGTCGTACGTGCTGGTCGTGGCCCGTACCGCCGATGCGGCGACCGGCCGGCTGCGGCCGGCGCTGTTCCTGGTGCCGACCGACGCGGCCGGCCTGACCAGGTCGAAGCTGGAGATGGAGATCGTGTCACCGGAGAACCAGTGGCTGCTCTACCTCGACGACGTCCGGGTGCCGGCCGACGCGCTGGTCGGCGACGAGGAGACCGGGCTGCCGGCGCTGTTCACCGGCCTCAACCCGGAGCGGATCACGGTCGCCGCGATGAGTGCCGGCACGGCCCGGTACGCGCTGGAGCGGGCCTCCAGCTACACCGCGACCCGGCAGGTCTGGGGCCGGCCGGTCGGCGCGCACCAGGGCGTGTCGCACCCGCTGGCGCACGCGGCGGTGCAGGTCGAACTGGCCCGCCTCATGATCGCCAAGGCGGCGGGGCTCTACGACGCGGGCCGGGACGTGGAGGCGGGCGTGGCCGCCAACCTCGCCAAGTACGCCTCGGCCGAGGCCGCGGCGCTCGCCGTCGACACCGCCGTGCAGGCCCTGGGCGGCAACGGCATGACCACCGAGTACGGCGTCGCCACGCTGCTCGGCGCGGTGCGGGCGACCCGGATCGCGCCGGTCAGCCGGGAGATGATCCTCAACTTCGTGGCCCAGCACGTGCTCGCCCAGCCGAAGTCGTACTGATCTTCCGGGCCGCTCAGCCGCCCAGGGTGGGCCGGTCGAGCTGGTCCGGGCCGCGCCCGGCGAGGCACCGGTAGCTGAGGTCGCCGGCCGCCACCGCCTCCGGCGTCGGCGGCAGCACCTCGAGCTGCCACCCGCCGAGGTTGAGCATCAGCGAGGTGGTGAGCAGGTTCGTCGTGTTGCACAGCCGGCGGACCGCCGGGTCGGCGACGATCGTGGCGTGGTCGGCCCCCGCGACGTCGGCCGGCAGGTCGCCGATCGCGTAGGTCTCCCAGGTGTGTGGGCCGGTGCACGGCACCCGGCTCGCCACCAGCCGGCCGCCCTGCGTCCGGGTGTCGCCGAAGCACTCCATCTCGCCCGGGCAGCGGGCGCCGTCGGGCAGCGGGATCAGGCAGCCGGGCAGCGCGCCGCCGAAGTTGGTCGGGCCGATGCCGCCCGGATCGGTCGACATGCTGGCGGTAGGGGTCGGGGTCGGTGCCGCCTCCGGGCGGGTCGCCACCCACCAGGTGCCGGCGGAAACCATCACCAGCAGCACGAGTACGCCGAAGACACCGAGCACCCACGGCAGCTTGCGGCGCCGCGGCGACATGGTCGCGGGGTGGCCGCCGTGCGGGTCGCCGGGTCCGGCCGGGCGCGGCCCACCGGTCGGCGGGTGTGGCGGCGGCCCGGCGGCCTGGTGCGTCCCGGGCGCCGCGAACCCGCTCTCGTACGGCCCGGCGGGCTGGTAGGTCACGCTGATCGGTGGCTTCGACGGGTTGGCGTCGGCGGGCGGACCGGACGGTGGCGCCCACGGGCTGACCGGCCCGAGCCGGGCCGGGCCGTCGGCGGCCTGGCCGGTGTCGAGCGGGAGGGCGAGGAGCACGTCCCGCAGTTGGGCGGCGGTGGGCCGGGCGTCGGGGTCGTTGGCCATGCCGGCGCGCAGCACGTCGAGCAGGGCGGCCGGCACCCCGGGCAGGTCCGGAAGGGGCTGGCTGAAGAGTTCCAGCAGGGCGATGATGCTGGGGCTCTGGTCGGTCTGCCAGCGGGGCGGCTTGCCGTGCATGATCGCGTAGATGGTGGCGCACAGCGCGTAGACGTCGGAGGAGGGCGTGGGTTCGCTGTGCCGGAACATCTCCGGTGGCGCGTACGCCGGGGTGAGCACCTCCAGGGTGAGCGAGGTGTCCCGGTATTCGGCGATGACGGCCAGCCCGAAGTCGGCCAGTGCCGGTTCGCCGAAGCGCGAGTGCAGGATGTTGGCCGGTTTGACGTCGCGGTGCAGGACGCCGAGTTCGTGTGCGTCGGCCAGCGCGTCGGCGATCTTGGCGCCGACGTCGCGCGCCTCGGCGGGGCCGAGCGGCGACGACCGCATCCGCTCGGCGTACGAGCCGTCGCAGAGTTCCATGATCAAATAGGGGTGCCGGTCGGCGGTCACCCCGGCGTCGAAGAGGTCGACCACGTGCGGGTGCGACGACATCCGGCCGGCCGCGCGGGCCTCGCGCAGGAACCGGCGCTGATCGCGGTCGCTGTCGAGGGTCCGGTTCTCGACCTTCACGGCGACCTCGCGGCCGACCGACTCCTGGACGGCGCGGTAGACCGTGGCGTAGCCCCCACGGGCAAACACCGACAGATCCGACAGACCGGGCACCACTGGCAGTGGTAGCTGGCCTGGCGGGGTACCGGTCACGGGTTAGAAGGTACCGAAGTCCGCCGCTTCCGCTCGAACCACAACGCCAGCCCGGTCGCCACCGCGCCCAGCCCCTCCCACAACGCCACCCCGAAGAAGCGGCCCGGCGCGGCCTCGGTCAGCACCAGGACCGTGAACACGGTGAAGGTCACCATCCGGAAGATGACCGTGAAAAGGAAGAACGGCCGCCACTCGGTCGCCGCGGCGAGCAGGTAGTAGACACCCATGTTGAGCGAGGCCATCGACGAGGCCGCCATGAAGGTGCGGGTGTAGTCGCCGGGCGCGCGTTCGTCGAGCACCTCGAAACCGAGCATGACCAGGAGCGCGTCCGGGTTGATCAGGCCGGTCACCCCCATCAGCACGGCGAGCAGACCGAATACGGCGATCGTCCACCCCGAGGCCGAGCGGGGGATGATATTGATGCGAGGCACGCCCTAGGGTAGCGGTGCGGCCGGCGTGGCGGAATCGTCGCGTACGCCGGAATCCGCGCCGCCGCCGAGAAGATCCCGCAGCGCCTCCGCCGTCGTACGCTCGCTCACCTGCTCGGTCGAGTGGGCCAGCCGTACGGCGTCGTCGGCCGCGACCAGCGCCTCGGCCGGCAGCCCGTTCGCGTGCAGCGCCCGCGCCAGCACACCGGCCGTCAGCACCCGGCTACGGACGTCCTCGGCCGGCATCGACACCGCCCGCCGGGCCCAGTCCAGCGCCTGCACCGCCTGCCCCTCGGCCAGCAGCGCCGACGCGTAGCGGGCCACCGCCTGCGCCCGGGGGAACAGCAGCGACGGTTCCTTCGCCGTGGCGGCGAGCGGCGCGAGCAGCCCCACCGCCATCGCCGCGTCGCCGGCGGTGAGCCGGGCGGTGGCCAGCAGCACCCGCGGTCCGACCTGGGCCGGCGCCAGCGGGTTGTGCGGTTCGACCGCGGTCAGCACTCGCCGGGCGTCGCGTTCGGCCGCCTCGACGTCACCCCGGTCGAGGGCGACGAACCCGCGCAACGTGCCGGCGAACCCGGTCAGCAGCGGGTGCCCGGTCCGCTGGCCGTAACCCAGCGCGTCGGTCAACAGGTCGGCCGCGTGCTCGTGCTCGCCCAGGCTCCGGGCCACCGCACCGCGTACGACGAGGGCGAACCCCCGGCCCCAGTCGTCGGAGGCGGCGTCGAAGTCGCGGTAGGCACGCCGGGCCTCCCGGTCGGCGTCGGCCAGCTCACCCAACTCGGCGGCGGCGAACGCCTCCACCGCCCGCAGGGTGCCGACCGCCCACGCCTCGCCCACCCGCTCGCCGAACGGCAGGAAGAGCCGGGCCAGCCGGCGGGCCTCGGCCAACCGGCCGGCGAGCAGCCGGGCGAAGGCGGTCGTGCCGCGCAGCCAGGACCGGCCGACCGGGTCACCGAGCTCGGCGAAGAGGCGGGCGGCCCGGCCGAGCACCGCGTCGGTGCCGGCGAAGTCGCCCCGGGTCGTCGTCACCCAGGCCAGGTTCTGCAACGACCACGCCTGGCCGAGCCGGTCACCGGCGGCCAGGTTGACCTGGTAGGCGGCGGCGAAGCGACTGCTCGCCCGGCTGAGCCGGCCGGCGAGGAAGTCGGCCATGCCGAGCCGCCGCATCGCCTGGGCGCGTTCGGTCGGCAGCCCGGCGTCGGTCGCCACCTGGAGAGCCTCCTGCCAGATGGGCACCGCCCGGGCTTGTTCGCCCAGCGTCGCGTAGGCCCGCCCGGCGATGAGCAGCGCACCGGCCCGGCTCGCCGCGTCGTCGCCCGCGTTGGCGCCGATCTTCTCCGCGTAGGCCAGCGCGTCGGCCACCCGGCCGGTCTGGAGCAGGGCCCGGGCGTGGATCAGCCGGTCGGCCGCCGGCACCAGGTCGTCGGCGAGCGCGGCGGCCCGTTCGGCGTACGCGACCGCGGTCGCCGGCTCGCCGGCGGCGCTGGCCCGCCGGGCGGCCCGGCCCAGCGCGGCGACGCCCAGCGGCGCGACCGCCCGGGCCACCGAATCCGGCCGCAGCCCGACCGCGTCGGCCAGGCTGACCGCCCGCTCGACGTGATCGGCGATGAACGCGTCCCGCTCGGCGGCGGGCAGCCCGCCCGGTGCGACCGTCGCGCCCAGGACGGCGGATGACTCGCCGGCCGGGCGGGCGGCCCACTGGGCGAGGGCGGCATGCCGCTCGGCCAGATCCGCCTTGCCGATGCCGGCGTAGGCGGCCTCCCGCATCAACGGCGTGGTGAAGGCGTAGCCCTCCCGGACCCGGTGCAGCATCCGCCGCTGGAGTAGCTCGTCGACGGCGCGTTCCAGCTCCACCGCGATGACGGCGGTCGGCCGGCCGTCGCGCCCGCCCCGCCGTTCGCGCAGCGCCTCCAGCGTGCCGGCGGGCACCGAGTCGCCGATCACGGCGGCGTCGCGCAGCACCGAGCGGGCGTCGGGCGGCAACGCGTCGATCCGGGCGGCGAGCACCGCGGCGAGGTCGCGGGAGAGCAGCCGGCTGCCCAGCGAACCGGGTACCAGTCGCCACGTACCGGCCGAGTTGGCCCCGACCGCGGGGGTCAGCGCCCCCCGTTCCCGCAGCAGGGTGACCAGTTCGGCGAGGTAGAACGGGTTGCCCTGGGCGGTCGCCAGCAGCCGGTCCGCGTCGGACTGCGGCAGCCGGCCGCCGCCGAGGTAGGCGGTCAGCAACCGGGCGGCGTCGGCACCCCGCAGCGGTGGCAGGGCGTGCACCTCGGCGTCGGCGACCCGGGTCAGTGCCCCGGCGGTGCGGACCAGTTCGGGGCGGCCGAGCAGCAGCACCAGCACCGGCCCGGCGAGCCGGGACAGGGTCACGCCGAGGGCGTCGACGGTTTCCGGGGTCGCGTCGTGCAGGTCGTCGACCACCACCAGCAGCGGTGTCTCGGCGGCGAGCGCGGTGAGCAGGTCGGCAACCGCCGTGGGTACGGCGTCGGCGTCGACCGTCGGCGTCTCCTGGGCCCAGTCGTTGGCCGGCGTCGGCGCACCGATCTCGGGCGGCATGTCGCCGTAGCCCATCAGGGCCATCAGCAGGTCGACGGCGACCGTCGGCGGCTCGCCCCGGTGCCGGGTCAGCCGCTGCCCGAGGCGGCGCAGCCGCTCCTCGACGACCGTACGGGTCACCGCGGTGGCCGCGTCGCGGGGCAGGCCGACGGTGGTGCGGACCAGGTCGGCGAGCGGGCCGAGCCGGCGCCGTTCGCCGAAGGCGGCGCAGCGCACCGACAGCACCCGGGCGCCGGTGTGGCTGGCGAAGCGCCCGGCGCCGACGTCGTAGCCGGCCGCGAAGCGTTCGACCTCGGCGGCGAACCGCGACTTGCCGATGCCGGCCTCGGCGGTCATCACCAGCACCCGCGGCTCGTCCTGGTCGATGACCTCGGCGAGCCGGCCGGCGACCCGGCCGATCTCCGCGTCGCGGCCGACGAACGGCGCCTCGTCGCCGAGCCCGGACCGGGTGCCGGGCGCGTCGAGCAGGCCGAGCAGTTCGTACGCCTCGACCGGCTCGCGTTTGCCCTTGAGCCGCAGCGGCCGCAGATGGCGCCAGGAGGCGACGTGGCGGGTGGCGGCGGAGGTGGTGGCACCGGCGTAGACCGCGCCGATCGCGGCGGCGTCGGCGAGCCGGGCGGCCGTGTTGACCGTGTCGCCGATGACGGTGTATTCGATCGCGGCCTGGATGCCGGCGACCACGTCACCGGTGTTCAGGCCGACCCGCAGCCCGAGTGGCGCGCCGCCGCCGCGCTCGTCGTCGAGGACCCGGCGGACGGCGCGCTGCATCGACAGCGCCGCGCGGACGGCCCGTTCGGCGTCGTCCTCGTGGGCGACGGGTGCGCCGAAGACGGCCATGATGCCGTCCCCGGTGAGCTTGTCGACGTGGCCGCCGAAGGTCTTGACCGCACCGGCCAGGGCGGCCAGCACCCGGTCGGTGACCGCGCCGACCCGCTCGGGGTCGAGGTCCTCCGACCAGGAGGTGAAATCGGACAGGTCGCCGAAAAGGACGGTTACCACCCGTCGTTCGGCGGCCGGCAGGGTCGCGGCGGCCGGCAGCGCGGCTCCGCAGTTGTGGCAGAACCGCGCGCCGGGCACGGCGACTGTTCCACACACCGGGCAGGTCACGGAGGGTCCAACCCACCGGAGCCCGGGCCGGATTCCCCGTTTTCCCGATCCAGGTGTGCGAGTTGGGCCCGGACCGACCATTCGGCGGCCGCCCACAGCGACCGGTCGACGTCGGCGTAGACCGTGGCGACCACCTCGGCCGGGGTGGTCGCGCCCGCGGCGACGGCCTGCCGCACCTGGTCGAGCCGGGCCCGCCGGTGGGCCAGGTAGAACCGGGCGGCGGCCGCGCAGTCGGCGAGCGCCGGGCCGTGCCCCGGCAGCGCCGGCACGTCGTCGTAGGCGGTGAGCAGTTCGAGGCTGGCGAGGTAGTCGCCGAGGTCGCCGTCGGGCCAGGCCACGATCGTGGTGCCGCGGCCGAGGATCGTGTCGCCGGTGAAGACCGCCCGCTCGCCGCCGGCGTCGACCACGAAGCAGACCGAGTCGTGGGTGTGCCCCGGCACCGCCAGCACCTCGATCCGCAGCCCGAACCGGCTGAGGTCGCCGCCCGGCTCCGGCACCTCGGCACCGATCCGGTGGGCGGGGTCGACCGCGATCACGTCGACCCCGCCGAGCAGCACGGAGAGCCGGCCGGCGCCCTCGACATGGTCGGGGTGACCGTGGGTGATCAGGATGGCCCCGACCGGCGCGTGCCCGGCGATGGCGGCGAGATGGTCCGGGTCGTCGGGCCCGGGGTCGATGACGACGGCCGGCGCGTCACGGTCGGCCCGCAGCACCCAGGTGTTGGTGCCGTCGAGCGTCATCGGCCCCGGGTTCGGCGCACGCAGCAGGGTCGCCCAGCCCGGGAGCCGGGTCGCCAGCGCCGCCGCCGGTGCTGTCACGTGCGCGGTCATGGCTGCGATCGTACGACCCGGATCTGACGATCCTGCTACGAGACCACGCTCAGGCGACCTCGACGATGACCTCGACCTCGACCGGGGCGTCCAGGGGCAGCTCGGCGACGCCGACGGCGGTGCGGGCGTGCCGCCCGGCCTCCCCGAAAACGGCCCCGAACAGCTCCGACGCCCCGTTCATCACGCCCGGCTGTCCGGTGAAGCCCGGCGCCGAGGCGACGAAGCCGGTCACCTTCACGATCCGTACGACGTTGTCCAGCCCGGCGACCGAGTCGATCGCGGCGATGGCGTTGAGCGCGCACTGCCGGGCCAGGTCCTTGGCCTCCTCGGCGCCGACGGCGGCGCCCACCTTGCCGGTGGCGAGCAGCTTCCCGTTGGCGATCGGCAACTGGCCGGAGAGGTACACGTGCTGGCCGGAACGTACCGCCGGCACGTACGCCGCCACCGGCGGCACGACCTCGGGGATCGTCAGGCCCAGCTCGGCGAGCTTCGCGTAAGGCCCGGTGCTCATGCCTTCGGCCGCTTCAGGTAGGCGACGAGCTGCTCCGGGTTGGGGCCGGGCACGACCGAGACCAACTCCCAGCCGTCCTCACCCCAGTTGTCGAGGATCTGCTTGGTGGCATGCACCAGCAACGGGACGGTGGCGTACTCCCACTTCTGCATGCCGGCACCCTAACCCGCCAGGGTGACCGGGCCGGCGCGGCCCGCCGGCTCGGAGCTGGCGCGGCGACTCAACGATACGGAGCGTGACCGGGGTCGGACGGAGGACCCGTGCCGGGCGGCGGACCGCTACCCTGACCGGGCGGACGGCACGTAGGCTGTCCCGCCACGACTTCTCGGTTCCGTCGCTTTCTCGGTTCCGTCGCTTCACAGGGGAGACGATGACCCAACCACCCAGCGGTGGCGCCACGCCGCCGTCGAACGGTCAGCCGGATCAGCCGGTCTCCCCGGGCACGGCACCGGATCCCAACGCACCGGCGCCGCTCTGGCCGGGCATGGACGCCGGCCCGGCCGCACCGCCGCCGGCTTCCGCCCCACCGGCTCCGCCGGCCACGCCCGGCGTCGGGCTGGGTAAGCCGGCCGAGCCGAGCAGCCCGCCGCCACCGCCGGCCATGCCCCCTTCGGGACCACCGCCCGGCCAGTTCGAGCCGCCGGTCTCGGCCCAGCCCGGACCACCGTCGTACGGCCAGCCGCCCTACGACCAGCCCGGCTACGGACAGGCGCCCGGCTACGGGCAGCAGCCCCCGTACGGGCAGCCCGCCGCGCAGTATCCGCCGCCGGGCCAGCCGGTCTCCGGGCAGCCCTATCCCGGGCAGCCGACGTCCGGTCAGCCCTATCCGGGGCAGCCGGTGTCCGGCCAGCCGATGTCGGGGCAGCCCTACCCGGGACAGCCGACGTCGGGGCAGCCGTACGCGGCGCAGTCCCCGGGTTACCCGGGCCAGCCGGTGTCCGGCCAGCCGTACGGCAACCCCGGCGAGTACGGCCAGCCCGGCTACCCGCCCGCCCCCGGCCAGCCCGGCTACCCGCCGCAGCAGCCGCCGAAGAAGCGCCGCGGTCTGTTGATCGCCTCGATCGTCCTCGTCTTCGTGCTGCTGCTCTGCGGTGGCGGCGGCCTCGGCGCCTTCTTCCTGCTGCGCAACGCGGAGGGCAGCGACGGCGCGGCCGAACCGGTCGCCGCGGTCGACAACTTCCTCAAGGCGGTCTACACCGACCGCGACGCCGACCGGGCGGCCGCGCTGGTGTGCTCGGAGGCCCGCGACGAGGCCGCGATCAGCAAGAAGGTCGAGGAGATCAGCAACTACTCGACGACGTACGCCAACCCACGCTTCGACTGGGAACCGCCGAAGGTCGACGACCAGAACGAGGAACGGGCGATCGTCTCGGTCAAGCTCACCATGCTCACCGACGACGAGAAGAGCGCCGACCAGGAACTGAGGTTCACCGTGGTGCAGAAAACCGGCTGGTGGGTCTGCGAGGTGGGGTGAGCCCCGTCGGCTGGCTACCCTCGGATCTGTGCGAGCAGGTGAGCAGTCAGCCAACGAGAACTGGCCGGCCCGACTTCACGTGGTCACGGGCAAAGGCGGCACCGGCAAGACGAGCGTGGCCGCCGCGCTGGCTCTCGCCCTCGCCGGCGGAGGACGGCGGACCCTGCTGGTCGAGGTCGAGGGCCGGCAGGGCATAGCCCAACTCTTCGACACCGCCCCGCTGCCGTACGAGGAGCGGCGGATCGCCGGTGCCGTGGGCGGGGGCGAGGTCCGCGCGCTCGCCGTCGACCCCGAGGAAGCCCTGCTCGAATACCTCGACATGTTCTACAAGCTGGGGGCCGCCGGTCGGGCGCTGCGCAAGTTCGGGGCGATCGACTTCGCCACCACGATCGCCCCGGGTCTGCGCGACGTGCTGCTCACCGGCAAGGTCAAGGAGGCCACCACCCGCACCACCGACCGCCGGCGGGTGTACGACGCCGTCGTACTCGACGCGCCGCCGACCGGACGGATCGGGCGGTTCCTGAACGTCACCACCGAGACGGCGCGGCTGGCGAAGGTCGGTCCGATCAAGACGCAGAGCGAGGGGGTGGCGGCCCTGCTGCGCTCCCCGATCACCTCGGTCCACGTCGTCACGCTGCTCGAGGAGATGCCGGTCCAGGAGACCGTCGACGCGATCGCCGAGCTGACGGCGCTCGGCATCCCGATCGGCCACGTGATCGTCAACAGCACCCGCGAGCCGCTGCTGGCCGGCGTCAAGGTCACCCAGACCGAGTTGCGCCGCGGCCTGACCGCGGCCGGCCTGTCCGCCGACCGGGCCATGGTCGCCGGCCTGCACACCGAGGCCAAGGCCCATCTCACCCGTCGTGCGATGGAAGAGTCACTTCGTGCCGAACTGGCCGAACTCGGCCGCCCGATGATCGAGCTGCCGCTGATCCCGCAGGGCATCACCCGCCCCACCCTGGACCAGCTCGCCGAGATCCTCGCCGCCCCATCCCGGAAGTAGCCCGAAAAAGTACCCCGGACACGCAGCAGACCTCACCAGTCACCAGCCACGAGCGCGCAGGACCCTGGCCACCCCCGGACAGCAACATCCCGGCGAAGCAATCGGCGGACAGCCTTAGAGCGCAACCAGGGTCGCGAGTCGACCGAGCGCCGCCGCACCGTCTGGAGCCCGAGGACCGCGCCGCGAAGCGGTCGCGGCCCGCAGGGCGAAGACGGTGCATTCAGGCGGCGCGAAGCGGAGCGAGCCAGCCGAGGCGGAGCCGAGGCCAGCCAACTCAGCCCAACCAAGTCACCGCAAAGTACGCTCGGTTGGTGCCCTCTGATCACCAGGTGCCACGGCTGGACGTGGATCGGATTCTCGCCGATGACGGCGTACGGATCGTGGTCTGTTGTGGCTCGGGCGGCGTGGGGAAGACGACGACCGCCGCGGCGTTGGCGTTGCGGGCGGCTGAGCGGCACGGCCGCCGTACGGTGGTGTTGACGATCGACCCGGCGCGCCGGTTGGCGCAGTCGTTGGGGTTGAGTGAACTGGACAACACGCCGCGCCAGGTGAAGGGGATCGACGCCGAGGCCAGTGGTGGCGAGTTGCACGCCATGATGCTGGACATGAAGCGCACCTTCGACGAGGTGGTGCTGGCGCACACCGATCCGGCGAAGGCGGCGGAGATCTTCGCGAACCCGTTCTACCAGGCGATGAGTTCGACGTTCGCGGGCACGCAGGAATACATGGCGATGGAGAAGCTGGGGCAGTTGCATGCCCGCGGCGAGTGGGACCTGATCGTGGTGGACACGCCGCCGTCCCGGTCCGCGCTGGATTTCCTGGACGCGCCGGCGCGGTTGTCGCGGTTCCTGGACGGCCGGATGCTGCGGATGTTGCTGGCGCCGGCCCGTACTGGTGGCCGGAGCATGTTCAGCCTGGTGACGGCGTCGTTCGGGATGTTCTCGCGGGTGGTGCAGAAGATCCTCGGGGCGCAGTTGCTGACTGACCTGTCCGGTTTCGTCGCCGCGTTCGATTCGATGTTCGGCGGGTTCCGGCAGCGGGCCGAGCAGACGTACCGGATCCTGCAGGCACGGGAGACGGCTTTTCTGCTGGTCGCGGCGCCGGAGCCGGACGCTGTCCGGGAGGCGGCGTACTTCGCGGGCCGGCTCGGCGAGGAGCGGATGCCGCTGGCGGGGCTGGTCCTCAACCGGGTGCACCAGAGCGCGGTGGAGGGGTTGTCGGCGGCGGAGAGTCTGGCGGCGGCGGAGCGGCTGGAGGAGTTGGGCGGTCATGCGGTGACGGCCGAGGCGTTGCGGGTGCATGCGGCGTTGGTGCGGCAGACCGCCCGGGAACTCGAGGTGGCCGCGAGGTTCACGGACGCGTTTCCGGCGGTGCCGGTGGTGTCGGTCGCGGCGCAGCCCGCCGACGTGCACGACGTCGACGGGCTGCGGGTGATCGGTTCGGCTATCAGCCGGCCGTGACGAGGACCTTTTCCTTGTCGCGGAGCGCGGCTTCGAACATCTTGCGCCAACTGGCCACCTGCGGGTGACGGCGCAGCAGTGCCCGCCGTTCCCGCTCGGTCATGCCGCCCCACACGCCGAACTCGATGCGATTGTCGAGCGCGTCGGCCAGGCATTCGTAGCGCACCGGGCAGCTGCGGCAGATCCGTTTCGCCACGTTCTGCTCGGCGCCTTGTACGAACAGCGCGTCAGGGTCTCCACTCTGACACGCAGCCATGGTGGGCCAGTCTGTGATCATGCCCATGTGTCCACGTCCCCCCTTGCAGTCCCGCTACCGACCAGTGCCAATCGGCCGGCAAAACCCCCGGCCACCCGCGGCTGCCTTCCCCCAGCACCCGCGAGTGACGTGCGATACTCGCCGGACCATCATGCTCTGTAGTCAACCGATTACGCAACGTCGTCAGCCAAATCATTAATCCGGACACTCTGCCCAGTTCGGCCAGCGACCAGAAGCTGTGATACCCGCGCAAAGCCGGAAAACGCCGCGCCGGCCGGCTCTGGAGGGGAGACTCGAGAGCGAAGACGACGCACCCGGACACGCAGGGCCATGCGTCTAGCACAACGAGGCCGACGCCGTGAGGAAATGGGCGAAGTACACGGCAAGCGACCCCGTTGGTCACTCGCGTACCCTGACCCAGTGACCTGGATGCGGAAGCGTGACCACAACCTCCTGACCAACGCCGCGTCGCTGCTCATCTGTGGCCTTCTGGCGGGCGTGGTCGTCGCCGCGGCGGCGTTTCCCGCGGTGGCCCTGTCCGGTCTCGCCGCGAAGGCGGGCGCCGAGACGTTCGACAAGCTGCCGAGCGAGCTGACCGTCAAGAGCGCGCCCCAGATCAGCTACCTCTACGCATCGGACGGCAAGACACCGCTCGCCACGATGTACGACGAGAACCGGCGCGACGTACCGCTGAAGGACGTCAACGTACTCATGCAGCAGGCGATCATCGCCGCCGAGGACAAGAAGTTCTACGAGCACAACGGCGTCGACGTCAAGGGCGTGGCCCGGGCCTTCGTGGCCAACAACTCCGCCGGCGCCACCCAGCAGGGTGCCTCGACCCTGACCATGCAGTACGTCCGCCTGGCCATCGCCTACTCGGCGACCCACCCGCAGGACGTCGTGGCCGCCACCGAGGACACCAACGCCCGCAAGCTGCGCGAGATGCGCTACGCGATGCAGATCACCAAGGAGATGTCCAAGGACGAGGTGCTGGAGCGCTACCTCAACATCGCCCCGTTCGGCAACGGCGCGTACGGCGTCTTCGCCGCCAGCCAGGTCTACTTCGGCAAGCACCCCAAGGACCTGACCATCGAGGAAGCGGCGATGCTCGCCGGCATGGTCAAGGCGCCGTCCGCCTTCGACCCGACCACCGAAGGCGGCTACCCGCAGGCGGTCGCCCGGCGCGACTACGTCATCGACCAGATGGTCATCACCGGCGCCATCACCGCCCAGCAGGCCACCGAGGCCAAGGCCGTCGAACTCAAGGTCAAGGGCAAGCGGGCCCCGAACGGCTGCGTCGCCGCGAACAAGGCCACCTGGGGCTTCTTCTGCGACTACTTCTACCGCTGGTGGATGGATCAGGAGACCTTCGGCGCCACCAGCTACGACCGGGAGCGCCGGCTCAAGAGCGGTGGCTACAGCATCGTCACCTCGCTCGACGTCGCCACCCAGGACGCCGCCAACAAGAACATCGAAAAGCGGATCAAGAACGACAACAAGAACGCGCTGATGGTCGCGGCCGTCGAGCCCGGCACCGGCCGGGTACGCGCCCTCGCCGTCAACCGGGTCTTCAAGCTCGACGACCCCAACAACCCGCAGAACAAGATGTCCAGCAACCCGGCCAAGGCCCGGCAGGGCATCCGGGGCACCTACCCCAACACCACCAACCCGCTGATGACCGGTGGCAACGACATCACGGGCTACCAGGCCGGATCGACGTTCAAGATGTTCACCCTGGTCGCGGCGCTGGAGAAGGGCTACCCGCTGGCCACGTCGATCAACGCCACCTCTCCGCTCCAGACCAGCTACATCGTCGAGCGGGGCAGCGACGCCGCCTGTCCCGGCACCAACAAGTACTGCCCGGTCAACGCCAACCCGTCCTGGATGAACGGCGTCCGGAACATGTGGAGCGGTATGGGCCGCTCGGTCAACACCTACTTCGTCAAGCTCCAGGACATGGTCGGTGCCGACAACGTCGTCAACGCCGCCAAGCGTGCCGGCATCCAGTTCCGCGCCGCCGAGGACGCCCGGATCGCCAACAACCCGCAGGGTGCCAAGCAGTGGGGCGCCTTCACCCTCGGCGTCTCGTCGACCACCCCGCTCGACCTGGCCAACGCCTACGCCACCCTCGCCGCGGACGGCAAGTACTGCGAGCCGATCCCGGTCCAGGAGATCCGTGACCAGGATGGCAACAAGCTCGACGTCGCCAACCCACGCTGCAAGGACGAGTTCAAGCCCGAGGTGGCCCGCGCCGCGATCGACGCCGGCCGCTGCCCGGTCGGCGACGGCTCGTCCACCAGCCGCTGCGACGGCGGCACCGCGACCGGCATCCGCGGCGTGGTGAAGAAGCCGGTGTCCGGCAAGACCGGCACCACCGACAGCGAGAAGACCGCCTCGCTGGTCGTCACCACCAAGCAGCTCGCCGTCGCCGGCATCCTCGCCGACCCCGACTGGGCGCAGACCACGGCCCGGATGAGCCACGACATCGTCAACCCGGCCGTCTACGAGACGCTGCGGGACGGCATGAAGAACAAGGAGACCAAGCAGTTCACGCCGCCGAGCGGCAAGCTCGTCAACGGTGAACAGCGCAGCATCCCGGTCGTCAGATGCCAGGACGTGGACACCGCCCGGTCCCGGCTGCGCGCCGCCGGCTTCGACGTCTCCGTCGACTCGGGCCGCGTCGACTCCAGCTGCCCGGCCGGCACCGTCGCCGGCACCAGCCCCGACGGCCGGACCATCCGGGGCGGTGCGGTCTCCATCCAGGTCAGCAACGGCCGTAGCGGTGGCAGCCAGAGCCCGTCACCGGGTGCGGACGACTGACGACGCCGTACGCGACAAGAGGGCGGGCACCCCGACGGGTGCCCGCCCTCGCGGGTTTTCGGACCTGTACGGCGCTCAGAGGCCGAGTTGCCGGCGTACCTCGGCGGCGACCCGGCCACCCTCGGCCCGGCCGGCCACCGCGGCCTGGGCCGCCTTCATCGCCGGGCCCATCTGGGCCTTGCCGGTGAACCCACCGGCGGACAGCGCGCCGGCGACCAGCTCCGCCAGTTCCTCGTCGCCGAGCTGCTTCGGCAGGTAGCGCTCGAGCACCTCGCCCTCGGCCGTCTCCTTCGCCGCCTGGTCGCCCCGGCCGGCGTCGGCGAACGCCGTGGCCGCCTCACGCCGCTTCTTCGCCTCCCGGGTCAGCACCGCGAGCACCTCGTCGTCGGACAGATCGCGCTTGGCCTTCCCGGCGACCTCGGCGTTGCCGATCGCCGCCAGCGCCATCCGCAGCGTCGACGTGGTCAGCTCGTCACGCGCCTTCAGGGCCGCGCGCATGTCCGTCGTGAGAGTGTCCTTCAACGTGCTCATGGCTGGTGAAACTACCCTGAACGCCATGCGAAAGCGCACTGTTATGCGGCTGGCCGCCGCCACCGCCGCCGTCGGCGCCGGCACCCTGGCGTACGCGTCCCTCGTCGAACGCAACATGTTCACCCTGCGCCGGTTCGACGTACCGGTGCTCGCCCCCGACGCGGAGCCGCTGCGCATCCTGCACCTGTCGGACATGCACATGACCCCCGACCAGCGTCGCAAGCAGGCATGGGTGGCGTCGCTGGCCGCCACCGACCCCGACCTCGTCGTGGTCACCGGCGACAACCTGGCCCACCCTGACGCCGTGCCCGGCGCGCTGCGCGCCCTGCAGCCGCTGCTCGACTTCCCAGGCGCGTTCGTCTTCGGCTCCAACGACTACCGCGGGCCGGTGTGGAAGAACCCGCTGAGCTACCTGCTGCCCGAACGCGAGTACGTCCAGGGCGTCGACCTGCCGTACGAGGACCTGCGTGAGGTGCTGCTCGGCGCCGGCTGGGCCGACCTGAACAACGCCCGCACCAGCACCAAGATCGGCGGTCGGGTGGTGGAACTCGCCGGCGTCGACGACCCGCACATCGGCCGCGACGACTGGGACCAGGTCGCCGGCCCGGTCCCGGAGCAGGCCGACCTGTCCGTGGCGCTGACCCACTCCCCCGAGCCCCGGATCCTCGACCGGATGGCCGCGGACGGCTTCGACCTGCTGCTCGCCGGCCACACGCACGGCGGTCAGGTGTGCGTGCCGTTCGTCGGCGCCCTGGTCACCAACTGCGAACTGCCCACCTCGATGGCCAAGGGCCTGCACCGCTGGCCCGGCTCCGACTCGTGGCTGCACGTGTCGGCCGGCATCGGCACCCACCCGACGGCGCCGGTCCGGTTCGCCTGCCGCCCGGAGGCCTCGCTGCTGACGCTGATCCCCCGCTGACGCGCGTCCCCCTGCCGGGTTCGGCACGGCAGGGGGATCCAAGTTTGCCCCTCGGCGGCGGTGGGCTACTATTTGTCCGCACGCCTCGGGGTGTGGCGCAGTTTGGTAGCGCGCTTCGTTCGGGACGAAGAGGTCGTCGGTTCAAATCCGGCCACCCCGACCAGGTGAGAGGGCACATCCAATCGATGGATGTGCCCTCTAGTGCTTTGTACAGCAGCCTAGTACAGCAGCGGATATCAGCGCAGACTGTCACCGAGTCGCTTGAGTGCGGCGCGGGTGGCGGCCGACGAGGCCTGCGAGTAGATCTCCATCGTCACCGAGATCTCGGCGTGCCGGAGGACCTGCATGATGACGCGCGGGTGGACGTCCAGGTCGACGAGCAGGGTCGCGCAGGTACGCCGGGCGTCGTGCACGGTGATCTTCCTTACGCCCGCCTTGGCGCAGCGGGCGTCCCAGGACCGGTTGAAGTTGCGTGGCTCGATCGGGGTGCCGTAGCGGGTGGTGAACACCAGCGTCGACCCCTGCCACGCGGCGCCGGCCCGGTCACGGTCGTGCTGTCGGGCGGCCTGCCGCAGTTCGAGGGCTGTCGCGCAGATGTGCGGTAGTGGCAGCGTTGCGTCCGAGGTCTGGGTCTTGGTCTCGCGGTGCAACAGTTGGCCGCCGACCCGCTGCAACTGCCAACCGATCGACAGCTCCCCCGCCGCCAGGTCGACGTCGTCTTCGATCAGACCGAGCACTTCCCCCTTGCGTAGGCCGAGGACCAGGATCAGCACGTACGCCGGGTAGAGCGGGTCGTGGTCGGCACGGGCGGATTCCAGGAAGCGGCGGGCTTCGTCGCTGCTCCACGCCCGGCCCTTGCGTCGGCGGACCGGTGGCAGCTTGACCAGTGCGGCGACGTTTCTGGTCACCAGTTCCTCGGTGGCGGCGTGGTTGAGCGCCGAGCGGAGCACGCCGCGGATGTCCTTGACCGTACGGGCGGACGGGATGTCCTGGCAGCACCGGCCGAGAGCGCAGCAGCGGCGTCGGCCGGCGGCACGACGGGCGTCCTTGCCCTGGGCACAGCACTGGCACGTTTCCGACACGGTGTTGATCCAGGTCTGCACATCGCGGACCTGGAGCCGGTCGAGGCGCTTGGATCCGAGCCCCGGTACGAGGTAGAGCCTGATCATCGTCCCGTAGGTGGCGCGGGTCAGCGGGGCAAGGTTTGGGGTGACCACCTCCCGGTGCCAGTAGGTCAGATAGTCACCGATGGTTGGTACGCGGGTGGCGACGGGTCCGGTCTTGGCCTGTTGGTGAAGTTTGATCCACTTGTCGTGGACGGTTTCACGGGTCTGGCCGTAGACGTATTTACGGGTGCGTTTGCCGTCGGGTTTGGTGACCCAGACGTAGGCGGCGAAGCCATTGCGGTAGGGGAAGATGGAGCCTTCGCCGTTGGCACGGGTACGGGTGGTCATCAGGCTGCCTCCTCGTATCGGTCGACCTGTTGCCGGATGTAGTCGTCGATCCATTCGGGGAGGATGCGGCGGTACTTGCCGTCCTTGACCGAGCGAAGTTCGCCGGTGGCGATCTTCATCTTGACCTTGGACAGTCCGAAGCCAAGAAGTACGGCGACCTCGGCGGGGGTGTGCCACTTCGGACGCAGGCCGGTGCCGTTCATACGGCGGCTCCGGTGGTCTCGTCTCGTGCGGCCCGACGTCGTTCGCGCGCCGTGGTGGCGGCGGTGTTGGCCAGTAGGGCGTCACCGTCGGTGAGCCAGCCCGAGCCCGCGTACGTGAATGCCCCGACCACGATTTCTTCGGTGTGGTCCTCGGTACGGCGGTAGGTTGCGCGGTCGTCGCGTAGGAGCCGGAACGTGGTCGAGTAGCGGCGTGCCTTGGTGAGGAAGTGGCCGCCGTAGCCGAGCATGTGTGCCCAGCGGCGCAGTCCGGTGTACGGGTTGGGCTTGGCCGATGTCGGCGTTTCGGTGTCAACGGCTGCTTGACGTTGTTCGCGTTGGTGGGGACGGGTGGTGGGGTCGGGTCGGCCGAGGCGCCAGCAGGCGTCGATGAGGCGGGCGAGGTGGTCGCCGTCGGGATCGGCGTACCCGTTGATGGTGGCGGTGGTGAGCCTGGTCGAGCAGTGCCCGGTGATCTCGGTGGACTTGGTGGCGTACTTGGCGAGGTAGCCGGCGACGGTCGCGTCGGTGACCTCGCCGTCGGTGAGTGCGACCCGTCGTATGTCGACCTGGTTGCCCCAGGCGATCGGCCAGCCCTGCCGACGGTCAGGGTGTGCCGGGGTGGTGAAGGCGATCTGGGTGACGGCGGTGTGGATGGCGGTGTCGAGGTCGTCGATGCCGATGCCGGCCGGTGGTGGGATCACGGCGTCGGGGTTGTCCGGGTCGATGCCGTCGAGGCGGAGCAGGGTGTGGAAGTGGACGGCTCCCCGCCGTTGCATCTCGGCTACCTTGCCGTGCGAGACCCGTACCGGGGCGACGGTTCTGGTTCGGCCGTTGCGGGTGGCAACCTGTACCGGTGGGATGCCGCGTTGGCGGCAGATGGTGGCGAGGTGGCGTTCGATGGCCTGCTTGGTGCGTCGCCACAGTTCGCCGGACCACAGGTTCCAGACGACTTGGTGGTCGTGGTCGTAGCAGTCAAGGCACAGCGGCTGCCCGACCTGTTCGTCGCCCGGTTCGTGACGGGTGTGGCAGGCGATCGGTTGGCCGTGTGGGCATGGGGCGGTGTTGCGGCGGACGTGGCAGGGCTGCGGGCGGCAGTCGCAGCGGCGCCGCTCGGTGCAGGTGTGCCGGGTGACGGTGCGGTTGTGGACCGGGCCGAACGACGGTGCGGTGAAGGTCGTGAACAGCACCGGATGCCGGGCGACCGTATCGGGTACCGTCTTGCCGCCGATGATGCCGCAGCGAATGACCTGGAAGGCGTCCCCCTGGTAGGTACGGGCGCAGTCGGCACACAGCGAGGCCCGACGGTTGCCGCACGCCTTGTAGACGACGCCGTCGGGCAGTTCGTCGGTACGCCGCTGGTCGAGCAGCCGTCCGGTGCCGGCTTCGACCCGGTCGACGGTCCCGACGAGCCGGACCGGTCGTACGCAGCCAGCAGCGGCCTTGACGTGCTCCAGCCAGCCAAAGTAGTCAGGTGTGGTAACGGCGCGATGCAGCGCCTGAGCCTGCATGCCAGCGGCAAGCGTCGCGGACCCGATGTCGGGGCGGATCAGGGCGGAGGTCGGGGCGGAAACGGTGCTTCTCCTTTCGGCAGTGGGGAAGCGAGACGTCACCGCCTCCGGTAGGTGTCCGCCGGTGACGCTCGCTGCTTCTCCAGACACCACCCGGCGGGCGATGCAAGGGAGAGGCGAACGGCTCGATAAGCCGCTCCTTGCCGAAAGGGCCCAGCGGAGCTGCGCCCGTGTTGTGCTCTGGTCGGTCGTGCACGGCGGAGGAGTCCAGGTGGATGCCGGACCTGCCGGTCGACTCCTCCGCCTACTCAAGAATCCCGATCCGGGCCATCGAGAGCAGCGGAAGGCTGCGCCGGACCATCAGCGGATCGGGTAACCACCAACACGTGTGGTTGGCGACGGGAGTGGCGGCGAATACCGCTCGATCGGCGGCGGGAAGGCCGCTGGCAACTCCAAGAACGAGCCCAGCGGACGCGGCAGGAAGGCCGCCCTGGGTAACTCGCCGAAGCCAGGGTAACACCACGTCGCGGACTGTCAACGGTCCGCGTTCGGACGGCGCCATCGGTCGAACGGCCTGCTGCCCCGGCGATCCGTGAGAACCTTCTGTACTTAATCAAGGCGGCCCGAGACGGGCCGCACGCGCCGCCGTCTGGGCGCGCGTCCGTCGCTTCGCTGGCGCTCCGACTCCGGCCACGCAACACGCCCGACGGCTGGCGCGGAAGCGGGAAGCCCAAACGGGCCGCGACGACGGCGCCGGGTTCCGAGTGGTTGGGGTGCGCCGGCCGGCAGCCGGCCACAACCGGGACCAGGCCGACGCGCCCGACGACCCGGCCGGCGTCAACGGGGCGGGGCCGGGCCATACGGGGATGCGGTTACTGCGCCTCCGGCGGGGGCGCTCGGGCTCCAGGATGCCCCGGCCGCCGTCGGCGGGTCGCGGTCCGTGGTGGGTGCGGCGGCCCCATCCCGCCCGCCATCGACCCGGGCAAGCCGAGCAGACCACCGCCCCGACCCGCCAGCGTCCGTACGAGCCGTCAAGGCTCGCTTGTCATGGCGGGCCGGGGCGGCGGCCCGCTCCCACAGTGGGCGGGTCGACGGCAGACGGGATGGCAGGCTCGACTATTTTGTTGCACTTGCGCCTGTCGACGAGCTCGGCACATCCTACCCAAGTATCCTTGCCGCGTTTGGGTATCGAGAGGGCAGGCGGACATGACCTATAGGGAGTTGTTCTTCGCAATTGCTGCTGCGGTCATCTGCGCCAGCATCTACCTATTCATTTTGCGCCCGATCCCGCGAAGAGGGACGGCGCCACCACAGTCCGAACCAGAGCAACTCGACTCCCTGGCAAATGCCGCCGATCCGCCCGGCACGCCAACGCAAGACCGCGTTGACCGTGCACTCATGCCCCAAGGTGTACCGACCAGCAATGAGGACAAGGCTCAACTATTTGAACTTTACAAACTGATGGTTCAAACCTCAGAGGCGCTGGTGGCGCGAAGGCAGGGCACTAACACATTCTTCCTAACGGCGAACGGGTTATTGCTTACTGCCATTGGCCTATTTGTCAGATCGGGAGCCGACGCCGAACAGCATGGCCTGGTGATTTCTATCTTATGCCTCACTGGGTTAATCTTAGCTTGGGGATGGCGAACCCTGCTAATCTCATTTGGGCAACTAAACAAGGGCAAGTTTGCCGTAATTCTTCGACTAGAAAAGGCTTTGACCGCTTCTATTTTTGAAGCTGAATGGGAAGCCCTTGACAGGGGTGAGAATAGGCGAACCTATCGCAGTTTCACTGAAAGCGAGAAGCGGGTCCCGGCGGTTTTTATGGCCATCTACGGAATCGCCTTCGTGATCGGCATACTTATTGCCTTGGGGTGGCTCCCCCTCTAGCGGCCACGCGCCGAATCGCCTCCACGTACTTGTCGTCTTGCCTCGCTACGTCGGGTGGCAGGTCTTCGTAAGGCACTAATGCTTCATGGTTAGGGTCGCAGGTCAACATCCATGCGACCCACGCATTGTGCACGTCCTGCGCTGTGACGGCGGTGCCGCGTGCCCTTAGTAATACTGCGTAGGTCAAGAAAAGGGGTTCTGTGTCGAAGTTGCTTGGCACGGACCGTGTGGGTATCTCGTCCCTGATCAATTGCGCAAGTCGACGCAGGTAGTTTTCTCTAGACATTTCGCCCTACGTCCAAGACTCAAGCTCTGCAACGATTGAATCGAAATTCCAACGAATTACCTGCCGCGGAAGCAGGCCAGTCGGTATGCGGTAGTTGCGGTCCCGGTGAATCTGAATTCCAAACATGTGATTGCCCTGACGCGTGGTCTCCGCAATTTCCCAGAGGACCGCCTCGCTCAGATAGGTTGTCGGGCCAATCAGTACAATTGTCCCCGCCGTCTGCGCAATCCGAATCTTGCAGTTCGTCTTCCATTTGCTATCAAATGGATCGTGCACCGAGTAGTCGACAAACTGGATGCTGTTATTCTTGTTCTTTGCATGTTCGACAAGAAAGTCTCGAGCCCACCTGTCTTCCATTTCAAAACTAATGAACGCTCGTGGTCCGCTCACTTTATCCTCCCCTGTCATAGTTGAACGTATCGTACAGTAGTAGCGTAGGTAGTCCACAACTGTCGGCGCATGGTGGGATCGGGGTCGGCGCGTGCACCAACTGTCACGCATACGGTTTCCCCATGCCGCCTCCTACTCCCACCGGTTTGGCTTACGTCTCGGGCGCCCCGGTTGCACCTATCGAGGGGAGTGCCCGCAACCGCTAAGTGAGCCAGTGATCGAGGTGCCTCCGAACCGTGCCCGATTGCGGCGGTCAGCGCCGGTCCGAAGGGGTCCTGAGGAAGTGCCCGTCGACGTTCCGTAGCTTGTCCCGGCGATTCAGTCACTCACGGTGCAGAGCAAGGTCATTCCCAAGCTGGCCGTCACGATGAGGCTGAGTGACAAACTGGGTGACGACAGGTGCGAACGGTGCCGGACGTTCATGGACAAGGGTGGAATGTTTGTCCAGCTCAAGGCCGAGTAGGCGCCGGTCGGTGGCTCATGATCGTTCCTTGACACGGAAGCGGTCGGTGCTGACTGCCCCTGCCGATCGTCGGCTTGGGAAGCTGCGGCCCACCCGAGGCGGCCACGAGGATTGGCCACCCGCCTGACTGCGCGGGTGGCCGGTTGGAGCGCGGTTGTGGCTCCGGTGGCTATGCCTGCTCGGCTGCCTGCCGGATGACCTTGATGGAGTCGCCGAGGTTGAGGGCGGCTTGCTGGAGTTGTTCATAGGCGAGGACGAAGCGTTTGCTGTGGGGGGTTTCGACGTAGATGCGGCCGGCGAGGTTGTCGAGGTAGCCGACCTCCGGGTACGGGTCCGGCATCAGGAACAACTCGAACGGCCCCCAGGCCCGAGCAGCGATGTTCACCTCGGACCGGATGACCTGGATGTTGATCCGGGTTCGCTGGGCAAGGGCTGCGACGTGTGCAAGTTGTTCGCGCATCAGGTCGGGGTCGGGCGTCTTCACGTGGAGGGCGGCTTCGTCGATGACGACGTTGAGGCGGTTGGTGCGGGCCTCGAACGCCCGCTGCCGGGCGATGAGCTTGTCCACGAGCCGGCCCTGGTGCTCGGTGCGCTTCTTCGTCCGCTCCCGCAACTGAATCACGTGCGCCGTGTAGGCGGGGGTCTGGAGCAGGTCGGGGAGTAGGTGGGTGGCGTAGATGTTGATGCTGGTGGCGTGTTCTTCGAGCCAGTCGTGGTCGACGTAGCCGCGGTTGTGGCGTTCGTCGGCGTAGTCGAGGTCCCACTCACCGGTGCGCCAGCATTCCTCGGACAGTTTCAGGATCCTCGCCCGGCGGTCGGGGTCGTCGACGCCGTAGATGTCGAGCAGGGCCATCACGTCGTCGCGTTTGAACGGCCACTCCGCCCGCTCGTACCGGGCAAGCGCCGAATGGTCGCGGTTCAGGTACTCGGTCGCCTCCTTCAGGGTGACGCCGCGTTCGCGGCGTAACTCGCGCATGAGGTAGCCGAGCCACTGGGCGCGCAGGGTCTTGCGGACGGGTTCCTTGAACGGCACAGGGGGCACCTTCCGTCAGAGGTACGGGCGTGGATGTGTTGCGCACGCAGCTGTCGAGGGAGAGCGTGGGATACCAACGTCCGTGTGCCATCCCTTGTGGAGTGCAGGCTCGACGTGCGGCGCGGAACCAACCTTCTCCTCGTGCCGGCGGGCTCGACAGTCCGCATCCGGCTTGGCCGGCATAAGCGCCTCGAAAGGATCTCTATCAGGATTCCGAATATCGTGTGCCAAATCCCCGACCAGCCCAATCGCAGGCCTTGAGGCGGTCGGTTCCGGCCGTCTTTGGAACCCGCCTACCGGTACGGTGATCGATGTCGGATCGGCGGCGGAGCGTATGGGGGCCGATGATGGGCACGGGGGTCGACGATGCGGGCCGTCGGTGTGTGCGTTGTGATGTGCGGCTCGCGCGGGACAACCGTGAGGTGGTCTGTGCCGGCTGTGGCGCGCGGGAGCGGGGAGTCGACGGCCCGCCGCAGGTACCAGCGGACTTCTGGAACCATCCCCCTCTGCGACGTGCCCTGTCGAGCCGGCATATCGGCAAGGTGATCCGGGCCTGGCGCTACCACCCGTGGCACGGCCGGCACCCGGTCGCCCAAACCGTCGTCGCCGCCTGGTGCGGGATGAGCCAGCCCAAGCTCAGCCAGATCGAAAACGGCAAGGCGCCCATGCATCTCGACCGCCTCTACCAGTGGGCCAGGCTGCTACAGATCCCCGCCAACCTGCGCTGGTTCCTCCTGCCCGAGGAGAACGACCGGACTGTCACGCCGCCCACGACACCGAGCCAGGACCCCAACGACAGCGGCACCCACAGCCGATCGGCACCAGGAAGCGGGACGCTCGACCGACGAACGCTGCTCCGCGCCGGAGGCCCACTCGCCTGTATCGCAGCCTCGGCGGCCGGCCAACGGCCGACCGGCACCGGCCGACTGATCGCCGCCCTGCTGACCTCGACCGGTCACCCCCAGGCCCAGACCCCACCGCTGGACCACCTTCAGACGAGAGTCGCGGCGGTACGGCACGCCTACCAGCACAGCCGATACCACCAGGCCCTCGACGCGGTCCCGGAACTGCTCGCGGCGGTCCGGCAGGCCAGAACCGCCTACGACGGCGACCAACGCCGACTGCTCGACACCATGGTCGCCGCGATTCACCAGGTCGCCAGCGGTCTGCTGCTGAAGTTCGACGAACCCGCACTGGCATCAGTGGCCGCCGACCGGGCCATGAACGCCGCCCGCCACAGCGGTCACCCCCTCGCCGTCGCCTCCAGCGCCCGCGCCGTCGTCCACACACTCTCCGCCGCCGGACATCCCATCCAGGCCATCAACATCGCCGTCACCGCCGCCAACCAACTCGGCCGCGACACCGACAACGCCACCAGCGGAGCGATCTCGGTGTACGGAGCCCTGACCCTGCGCGCAGCCGTCGCCGCCGCCCAGGTCCAGGACCGGCACAAGACCCAGGAACTCCTCGACGAAGCCGACCAGGCCGCCCACCGCCTCGGGCGCGACGACAACCAACACTGGACCGCGTTCGGCCCCACCAACGTCACCATGCACCGCGTCTCCGCAGCCGTCAGGCTCGGCGACGCCGGAACCGCCGTCGACCTGGCCGCCACCATCGACCTGCACCAGGTACCGATCGCCGAACGCAGAGCCACCCTGCTCATCGACACTGCCAAGGCATTCACCCAATGGGGCAAGCACGACAAAGCCCTGGACGCCATCCAGGACGCCGAACAACACGCCCCGGAAGAAGTCCGGGCACGCAAAGCGGTACACCGCCTCCTGTCCGACATCACCCACACCTGCCCGCCAAGCACCCAACGACGCGCCATCGAATACGCCCAGACGATCGGCGCCCCCGTATGACCACCAGAACCCTGTGCGTCATCGTCTGCGGCGCCGGACCCGCACCCGACGTCGGAACCCTCGTCGACCTCGCCCACACCAACGGCTGGACGGTACGGATCGTCGCCACCCCGGCCGGACTCGACTTCATCGACACCGACGCCCTCGAACAGCAGACCGGCACCCCGGTACGCAGCGACTACCGCCCCCGCCAACCGCGCACCCGTCGTAGCCGGGACGACGCGGTCCTTATCGCGCCCGCCACCTACAACACGGTCAACAAACTCGCCCTCGGCATCAACGACACGTACGCCCTCAACATCGCCGCCGAAGCCATCGGCCGCCGTACCCCGACCGTGATCCTGCCCTTCGTCAACCAGGCCCTCGCGGCACGTCGGCCCTTCCAACAGGCCGTCGAAGCACTACGCGGCGAAGGCGTCACCGTCCTACTCGGACCGGGTGGCTTCATCCCACACCCGCCCGGCACCGGCGACGAACAGATCGCTTGGTTCCCCTGGCACGCCGGCCTGGCAGCTGTACAGCAGCGAAGTACAGCAACGCCAGCAACCGAACCGCACCCCGAGCGACCGCAGCACCCCGGCTGACCTCGTACGCGACCGAACTGGACCGTCCTGCCGACAGTTCGGGACGAAGAGGTCGTCGGTTCAAATCCGGCCACCCCGACCAGGTGAGAGGGCATATCCGCTCGACGGATATGCCCTCTCGTGGTTTCTGCGGTGGGCGCCTCCCGCCGCCTGCCCTTGCCAGCCGTACGTCGATCAACGAACCTCAGTGTTCACACCACGGCCACCGGGTTGTCGGTGCCCACCGATAGACACATGGGCGCACCTCGACGTCGGCCCCGGCCGGGCGTCGACAGGCCAACCCGGTACGGGAATCCCGGCCGGACGACACGGCAAGGAGGACGGATGTCGTCAGCCGTCAGGCGATCCCGACGGATCGCGGTACGTGGCGGATTGCTCGCCACGGCGGTCATGCTCGCCGCGCTGCCCTCGGTGGCGGCCCCGGCCGCCGCACACGGCAAGGGCGAGGACGTGCGGTTCGCCACGTTCAACGCCTCGCTCAACCGGAGCGCCGCCGGCACCCTGCGGTCCGACCTGTCGACGCCGGGGAACGCGCAGGCCCGCACGATCGCCGAGATCGTCCAGCGCAACCGGCCGGACGTGCTGCTGATCAACGAGTTCGACTTCGACCCGGTCGCGGCCCGGCTGTTCCAGGACAACTACCTGTCGGTGGGCCAGAACGGCGCGAAGCCGATCCGCTACCCGCACCGGTTCATCGCACCGAGCAACACCGGCGTCGCCTCCGGCTTCGACCTGAACAACAACGGCCAGGTCGTCACCCAGCCGGGCACCCCCGGGTACGGCGACGACGCGCTCGGCTTCGGTGACTTCCCGGGCCAGTACGGCATGGTCGTCTACTCGCGGTATCCGATCGACCTGGGCGGCGCGCGTACCTTCCAGAACTTCCTGTGGAAGGACATGCCGGGCGCCCTGCTGCCCGACGATCCGGCCACCCCGGCGCCGGCCGACTGGTACTCGCCCGAGGAACTGGCGGTCTTCCGGCTGTCGTCGAAGAGCCACTGGGACCTGCCGATCAGGATCGGCAAGCGGACCGTGCACTTCCTGGTCAGCCACCCGACCCCGCCGGTCTTCGACGGCCCGGAGGACCGCAACGGGCGACGCAACTTCGACGAGATCCGGTTCTGGGCGGACTACGTACGGCCGGGGGGCGGCCGCTACATCTACGACGACCAGGGGCGTCGGGGCGGGCTGCGGCCCGGCTCGAAGTTCGTGATCGCCGGTGACCTGAACTCCGACCCGCGCGACGGCGACAGCATCCCCGGCGCCGCCCAGCAGCTCCTGGACCACCGGTGGATCAACGACGGGTTCACCCCGTCGAGCCGTGGTGCGGTCGAGGCGAGCGCCCTGCAGGGCGGCGCGAACACCACCCACCGCAGCAACCCGAAGTACGACACGGCCGACTTCGCCGACGTACCGGGTCCGGGCAACGTACGCGCCGACTACGTGCTGCCGTCGCGTGGGCTGGACGTACGGGATGGTGGGGTGTTCTGGCCGGTCGCGAGCGACCCGCTGTCGCGGCTCACCGGGACGTTCCCGTTCCCGAGTTCCGACCATCGGCTGGTCTGGCTCGACCTGCGCGTCGGCCGGTAGCGCCGTCTCTTCGGTCCGGGGCCGGCTCCGGCCCCGGGCCGACGGGCTGTCGCCGCCGCCCGGGTTCGGTGATCCAGAGGCTCATACGGTGATGACCACCTTGCCCCGCGCGTGTTGGTCCGCGAGGTAGCGGAAGGCGTCGGCGGTCCGGTCGAGCGGATAGGTCCGGTCGACGACCGGCGTCAGCTTGCCGGCCTCGACGAGTTCGACGAGCCCGAGAAGGTCCGGTTTGCGGCTGATCGACGTGAGCGGCCGCACCCGGCGCCGCCGGAGGAACGGTGCGACGAGCATCGTGGCCAGATTGCGCTCGAATCCGCCCAGCACCGGGCCGCCGTTCTCCGATCCGACCAGCACGAGCGTTCCGGCCGGGTTCAGGAGCCGGCGGAGCTGCGGGATCGGCCGGTCGCCGATCATGTCGAGGATGACGTCGTACCGGCGCCCACTCCGGGCGAGATCCTCGCGGGTGTAGTCGATGACGTGGTCGGCGCCGAGCGAGCGGATCATCTCCGCCTTGGTGGTGCTGCACACGCCGGTCACCTCCGCTCCGTACGCCTTGGCGATCTGGACGGCGAACGTCCCGACGCCGCCGGCCGCACCGATGACCAGGACCTGCTGTCCCGGCTGCGGCCGGCTCCGGCCGCTCAGCCCCTGGAACGCGGTCATCCCGGAGATCGGCACCGCCGCGGCCTGCTCGAACGTGAGCGTCGCCGGCTTCGGCACCAGGTTCGCGGTGGGTACGGAGACGAACTCGGCGAACGTCCCCGTGCCCCAGCCGAGCACCTCGTCGCCGGGCTTGAACTCGGTCACGTCGGCGCCGACCGCCGTCACCTCGCCGGCGAACTCCGTACCCCGGACCCGGTTCATCGGCGCGCGCGGTCCGGTGATGCGGACGGCGTACGGCCGGCCGGTCATCAGGATCCGGTCGCCGCGGTGGATACCGGCGGCGCGTACGCGTACGAGCACCTGGTCTTTCCTGACCGCCGGCCGGTCGATCTCCCGGAGTTCCAGCACCTCGGGCGGCCCGTACCGGTCCTGCGCGATTGCTCTCATGGCGGTCTCCCCTACTCGACGGTGCGGAGGATCTGTTCGATCGCGGCGGTCCGCGACCGGAGTTCGGAAACGTCGGCGGCGGTCCGCTGCTGGGCGTCCAGGGTGCGTTCGGCCAGTTGCTCGTAGCGGCTCACCAGCTGTCGCAGCTGCTCGTCCTGCTGGGCGGCGATCTTGGCCTTGCGGATATCGAGCACGGTGGCCGCGGTGGCGACGAGGATCAGGAAGACGAACATCAGCACGCCGAGTACGAGGATCGCTTCGGGCCAGGTCCAGGTGTCTGTCATCGGGGGGTCTCCTTCGGTGCGGGACCCGGCACCGGGTCCGATCTGGTGAGGGTCTCGGCCGCCTCGACGAGGGTCGATGCGGTCAGGTGCACGTCGAACTCGGCGACCTGGTAGTACTTCATGGCTTTGCCGTCCTCGGAGAGTTCGAGGCTGCCGACGATCAGGCCGGCGGTTTCCAGCCGTTGCAGGTGCATGTGCAGCAGGGGGCGGCTGATCCCGATCTCTCGAGCCAGGTGGCTCACGTAGTCACGGCCGCCGGCCAGCTTCGCCATGATCCGCAGCCGCAGCGGGTTGGCCAGCGCGGCCAGCATCTCGACCAGCTGGTCACCGGTCGGCTGGGCCACTGTCATGTTCCTCCTTCGCATGTAAAGGATTTCTTACACGTGAAAGCGTAGCAACGCGCGACGCCGGGCCACAAGCGTGGCCGGCGTCGCGCGTCGGTCGGATCTGGGACCGTCGAAGGGTTCGGGGAGTCGTCGCTCAGGCGTCCTGGGGATACCAGCGCAGCTCGACGCTGTTGCCGTCCGGATCGGCGACGTAGACCGAGGTCGCGTCACCCCGCGCGCCGAACCGGCCGACCGGTCCCTCCAGCAGTGTGAAGGTGCCGGAGTCGATGACCTCCTGCCAGTCCAGCGGCGCCACCACCAGGCAGAGGTGGTCGACGTTCGACCCGTCACGGTCGCGGCGTACCAGGTCGATGATCGTTTCCGGGGTGACCCGTACGGACGGGAACGGGACCTTTCCGGCCCGCCACTCGTCGACGCGAACCGATGCCAGGCCGAGAAGACCGCAGTAGAAGTCGAGTGAGCGCTCGACATCGGAGACGTTGAGGACCAGGTGGTCGAAGCCGGTGACCCGCACGGCGCTCACCTCGCCTCCAGGTCGCGGGCCTGTCGCAGCCAATCGGCGAACAGCGCCGGGTCGATCTCGTCGACGGTACGGAGCTTGACCGACGCCATCTGCCGGGCACCGGCAACGAGGCGACCCGACGCGTCCGTGATCTCCTGCCCCCGCCACAGCCCGAAGGTGACGTACGACGAGTACGCCTTGACGAGGCAGATCGGGTTCTTACCCGGCTTGTCGCCGGCGCCCCAGACCGGATGGCCGTGCCACATCGCGCCGGTGGCGTCGGGCAGGGCCGATTCGATGACCGGTCGGAGCTTCTCGCCGACCTCGCGGAGCGGGGCGTCGAGGCTGGTCAGGTAGTCGGTGATCGTCGCTGTCGTCATGCCTTCACGATCCGCCGGTCCACAGCCCGGACCAAGCCACGATCGCGCTACGATCGTTTACTCAGATTCAACGATGAGGATCCGATGCTGGAGCGGTACGAGCTGGAGACGTTCCTGACGCTCGCCGAGGAACTGCACTTCGGACGCACCGCCGAGCGGTTGCGGGTGACCACCGGGCGGGTCAGTCACGTGGTCAAGAAGCTGGAGCGCCGGATCGGCGCGCCGCTCTTCGAACGCACCAGCCGGGTCGTCCAGCTCACCCCGATCGGCCGGCGGCTCGCCGACGACCTGGCCCCACTCGTGGCCGGGATGGACGAGGCGGTCCGCCGGGCCGTCGACGCCGGCCGGGGCGTGACCGGACAGCTGCGGGTGGCGTTCGTCGGCGAGTGGGGCGCGCCGCTGCTGCTGCGGGCCGTCGCCCTGTTCAGCGAGCGGCACCCGGACTGCGAGGTCGACGTACGCGAGGCGCCGCTGCTGAACACCCGGGCGAGCCTGGTCGACGGCTCGGTCGACGTCCTGATCGCCTCGTTCCCGTTCGACGGCATGGCCAACGGGCCGGTCCTGCTCACCGAGGAACGGGTCCTCGCGGTGGCGGCCGGCCATCCGCTGGCCGCCGCCGGAGCGGTGTCGCTGGAGGTGCTCGCCGAGCACCCGGTGGTGCAGTATCCGGCGGTGACGTCGGCGGAGTTCAAGCGCGACCGTACGCCCGACCACACGCCGTCGGGCCGGCCGGTGCCGAAGGGGCCGGCGGGTAACACGTTCTCCGAGATGCTCTCCCTGGTCGCGCTGGGCCGGGGCGTGCTCCCGGTCGGGTCGCACACCCGGCAATACCATCCCCGGCCGGACATCGCGTACGTGCCGATCCACGACGCGCCGCCGATCCGGCGCGGGCCGGTCTGGCTGGAAGCGAACACCACCGAGCGGGTACGCGAGTTCGTCCGCGCCGCCGTCGACGCCAACCCGCCGACGGACTGATGCCGGTCAGCCGATCGTGGTGACGGTGACCGGGACGGACAGGGCGGAGATGTTGCCGGCGTCGTCACGCGCCCGGACCGCGAAGCTGTACGTCGTGCCGGGGGTGAGCCCGGTGACCCGGGCGGTGGTGCCGGTCGGTGGATGCTGCGGTGCGGTCGCGACGACCGGGCTGCCGGGGGCGCTGACCATGAGGACCTCGTACAAGGCCACGTAGACGTTGTCGGTGGATCGGGGCCAGGTGAGGATCACCAGGGTGTCGGCGACGGTGTACGGCACCGGGGTGCCGGGGGCGGTCGGTGGTTGGTTGTCGCCGGGTGGCATGGTCACGACCAGCATCGGGGTCGACGGCGAGAGGTTGCCGGCCGCGTCCCGGGCGCGGACTGCGAACCGGTGGGTGCTCGACGGGCGCAGTCCGGTGATCGTGATGGAGTTCGTGGTGGTGTTGCGCATGAAGACGACGTCGGTCGAGAAGTGGCTGACGTCGTATCTGGTCACGCCGACGTTGTCGGTGGCTGCGACCCAGGTCAGTTCGATCGTCGTGGTGGTGATGCCGGCGATCGTCACCGGCCCGGGGGCGGTCGGCGCCTCGGTGTCGGAGGCCGCGTACGCCGTTCCGCCGGCGCCGAGCGTCAGCAGCACCGTTGCCGCCACCATCGCCGCCCGGCATACGGCGCCGCCGGGCGCGGTCGACGGCCATCGTGCAATGCGCATGGGAGCCCCGTTCTCGGAAGACCAGCGAGACGAATCCATGTTCGCCGATGCGGTGCTGCTTCGGGAACAGGACCACGAGGCCCGTCGCACCATTTGCGGGCCGGGACAACCAACCCGAGGCATCAACCGTCCGAAGCGGACAGTTCGGCCGATTCGAGCCGGCGCCTCAGGTGGGCCCGTTCGGGCTCGGTGCCGGCCAGGTCCAGCGCCGCCCGGTACGCCGCCGCGGCCTCGCCGAACCGGCCCAGCCGGCACAGCAGGTCACCCCGTGCCGCCGCGTACGGGTGATACGCCCGCAGCCGGGGCTCGTCCGCCAACTCGTCGAGCAGCGCGAGGCCGGCCGCCGGGCCGTCCCGCATCGCCACCGCCGCGGCCCGGTTCAGCGCGACGACCGGCGACGGCGACAGGACCAGCAGTACGTCGTAGAGCGCCACCACCTGTGGCCAGTCCGTCGTGGCCACGTCCGCGGCCTCGTCGTGCAGGGCGGCGATCGCGGCCTGCACACCGTACGGACCGGGTGGGCCGCCGGTCAGCGCGGCCACCACCAACCGCCGCCCCTCCTCGATCATGGCCCGGTCCCAGCGGCCGCGGTCCTGCTCGTCGAGGAGGACGATCTCGCCGTCCGGGCCGGTGCGGGCGTCCCGCCGGGCATGGATCAGCAGCATCAGCGCGAGCAGTCCGGTCACCTCGCGCTCGGCGGGCAGCAGCCGGCGCAGGATCCGGGCCAGCCGGATGGCCTCCTCGGCGAGGTCGAGCCGCTGCAGTCGCGGGCCGGTGCTGGCCGCGTACCCCTCGGTGAAGATCGAATAGACGACCTGGAGCACGCCCGGCAACCGGCCCGGCAGTTCGTCGGCGGCGGGTACCCGGAACGGGATCCGGGCGTCCCGGATCTTCTTCTTCGCCCGGACGATCCGCTGCGCCATCGTCGGCACCGGCACCAGGTAGGCCCGTGCCACCTCGGGCGTCGTCAGCCCGGCGAGGCAGCGCAGGGTCAGCGCGCCACGGTCCTCGGCGGGCAGCGCCGGGTGGGCGCAGGTGAAGAAGAGGCTCAGCCGCTCGTCGGGCAGGTCACCGTCGGGGTCCGCGGGTGCGACCGGTCCGGCCCGGTCCGCCTCGGCCTGGAGCACGGCGAGGCGGGCCGCGTACGCCTGGTCGCGCCGCAGCCGGTCGACGGCCTTGCGCCGCGCCGTGGTGAGCAGCCAGGCCCCGGGCCTGGCCGGCACGCCCTGCCGGGGCCAGTGTTCGAGGGCGGCCTCGATCGCCTCGGAGGCGACGTCCTCGGCCAGGTCGAGGTCGCCGAAGCGGTGGACGAGGGAGGCGAGCAGCCGGCCGCGTTCCTCACGGAAGACCGCCTCCACCGCGCCGGCTGCCCGCTCGTCCATCGCCGTCAGCCCTGGGGGAAGTCGGCGACCGGCCGCACCTCGACGCCGCCGCCGCCGCGCGATCCGGGGCAGCGGGCCGCCCAGTCGAGGGCGACGTCGAGGTTCGGTACGTCGATGACGTAGAAGCCGCCGAGCAGTTCCCGGGTCTCGGCGAACGGGCCGTCGGTGATCGTGCGCTCGCCGGTCTGGCTGACCCGGACCGTGGTGGCGGTGACGAGGTCCTGCAACTCCTCGCCCGAGACGAAGATCCCCGCCTCGTTCACGGCCTTGTCGAAGGCGATCCAGTCGGCCGGGGTGCAGCCGAAGTCGTTCGGGTCGGCGTCCGGTGCGGGGTGGATGAGCAGCATGTACTTCACGGTCCGTCTCCTGTCGTACGGGTACGGCGGGCTTGCCGTACAGCATGACGACGAACGGGGTACGGCGGGATCGACATCGCCGGCCAGGATTTTTTCGTACGACCGGTGTCCGACGACAGGCGTGCCCCGCCGGACCCGTCGATCCGGCCACGGCGAGCCGTACGCAACGCAACGCGTTCGAGAGGCGACGCTCAGTAAAATCGGTCCGGCGTCCGGAGCACCGACGCCGCCCGCATCCGTCAGAAGGCGGCGACCCGCGCTTGCACCCCGAACGAGTGACCGCCGACCTCGCGGCACGCCTGACCAGGGCGACGACCGTCGCCGGGGCGTGCCAGGCCGCCGCGGCGACGATCGCCGCCCACAGCGACGTGATGGTCGCGGTCCTGCTGCACGTCCACGACCGGCTGCGCTGTGTCGCGGCGACCGGCTCGTGGCAGGTGTTCGCGTCGGTGCTGCCCGGCACCGGGGTCTCCGGCCGCGCGTACGCCGCCGGCAGGACGCAGACGGTGACCGACGTCACCGCCGACCCCGACTACATCGCGCTCGGGCCGCCGGTCGCGGTCGAGATCTGCGCGCCGGTCGTGGACCGGTCCGGCCGGCCGATCGGCGTACTCAACCTGGAATGGTCCGGGCCCGTCGACATCGACGCGTGGCGGGCGCTCGCCGAGCGGGTCGCGGCCGACCTCGGCGCGCACGTCGACCGGCTCGGCGGGCCGCCGGCCGAGAGCCGGAGCGAGAAACTGCTCCGGTACGCGGGCGCGATGACCTCGGCCGCCTCGGAGCGGGCGCTGGCGCGGGTCTCGATCGACGCCGCCCGGGACGTGGCCGGGCTCGCGGCGGCGGTGCTGTTGCTGACCGGTCCGGACGGGCCCGGGTTGGCGCCACCGACCGCCCGGCCGGGCCCGTTGGAGTCGCGACTGCGCGAGCGGCTGGCCGCGGCGAGCGCCGCCGAACTGGGCGAACTCGTGTCGCGCGCGCACCGGCACGGGGCGTCGTACACGCTGGGTGAGACCGGGCCGCCGACGACGCGGGGCTACGAGGTCCTGGTCGACGCCGACGTGTGCACGCTGATCTCGGTGCCGGTGGGGCCGCCGGACGCGGGCGGGGTGCTGCTGGTCGCCGACGAGGTGGCGTCGCGGCCGGACCCGACGACGGTCAACCTGATGGAACTGCTCGCCGCGCAGGCGTGGAGCTGCCTGGACCGGCTGCGCAGCCTCCACAAACTGCACGAACAGGCCATCTCCGACCCGTTGACCGGGCTGCCGCACCACGGGCCGTTCGGTGAGCGCATCGCCGCCGCCACTCCGGGCCGCACCGCGCTGCTGGCCGTCGACGTGGACAACTTCAAGACCATCAACGACACGTACGGGCACCAGGCCGGCGACCGCGTGCTGGTCGGTCTGGCCCGGGCGTTGGAGCGGGCGCTCCGGCACGGCGACGAGCTGTACCGGATCGGTGGCGACGAGTTCGTGGCGGTGGTCGAGGTGTCGGCGGCACAGGAGGCGGTCGGGATCGCCGGGCGGCTGGCCGGCGCGGCACGGGACCTCGGCCGGACGGTCAGCGTCGGGGTGGCGGTGCAGCGGGCGGGCGAGTCGTCGGACCTGACGCTGCGCCGGGCCGACGCCGCCCTCTACACGGTGAAGCGCGGCGGCGGTGACGGCGTACGCCTCGCCCCGGACTGAGCACTCCGCCGGCAGTCGGCGCGGGGTCAGCGGGCGGCGAACTCGGGGGCCAGCAACTCGGCGATCTGGGCGGTGTTGAGTGCGGCGCCCTTGCGCAGGTTGTCGCCGGTGACGAACAGGTCGAGGGCGCGCGGGTCGTCCATCGAGCGGCGGATCCGGCCCACCCAGGACGGGTCGGTGCCGACCGCGTCTATCGGCATCGGGAACTCGCCCTCGGCGGGGTCGTCGACGAGGATGACGCCGGGCGCGTTGCGCAGTGCCTCGCGGGCGCCCTCGGCGTCGACCTCGCTGCCGAAGACGGCGTGCACGGCCACCGAGTGGCCGGTGACCACCGGCACCCGTACGCAGGTGGCGGAGACCTTCAGGTCGGGCAGGCCGAGGATCTTGCGCGTCTCGTTGCGCATCTTGAGTTCCTCGGTCGACCAGCCCGCGTCGGCGAGCGAACCGGCCCACGGCACCACGTTGAGGGCGAGCGGGGCGGGGAACGGGCCGAGGTCGTCGCCGACGGCCTGCCGTACGTTGCCGGGCCGGCTGCCCAGCGCCCGGTCGCCGGCGACCTTGGAGAGCTGGTCGTGCAGGGTGTCGACGCCGACCTGCCCCGCGCCGGAAACCGCCTGGTAGGAGGCGAGGACCAGCTCGCGCAGCGCGTATTCACGGTGCAGCGGGGCGATCGCCACGATCATCGCGAGCGTGGTGCAGTTGGCGTTGGCGATGATGCCCTTGGGCCGGTTGCGTACCTGCTCGGGGTTGATCTCGGGAACGACGAGCGGGACGTCGCGGTCCATCCGGAAGGCGCCGGAGTTGTCGACGGCGATCGCACCGCGCTCGACGGCGATCGGTGCCCACTGCGCGGACACCTCGTCGGGTACGTCGAACATGGCGACGTCGACGCCGTCGAACGCCTCCGCGGACAGCTCCCGGACCGTCAGCTCCTCGCCCCGGCAGGCCAGCTTGCGGCCGACGGAGCGCGCGGAGGCGATGAGCCGGATCTCGCCCCAGTGGTTCTTGCGGGCGGAGAGCAGCTCCAGCATGACGGTGCCGACGGCGCCGGTCGCCCCGACGACCGCGAGGGTGGGCAGCCGGGACATGTCGTTACCGGCCGGTTCCGGCGTAGACCACGGCTTCTTCGGAGCCGCCGAGGTCGAACGCCTCGTGCACGGCGCGCACGGCACTGTCGAGGTCGGTGTCACGGCAGACCACGGACACCCGGATCTCCGAGGTGGAGATCATCTCGATGTTGACGCCGGCCTCACCGAGGGCGGCGAAGAAGCTGGCGGCCACACCGGGGTGCGAGCGCATGCCGGCACCGATCAGCGAGACCTTGCCGACGTGGTCGTCGTAGAGCAGGCCCTTGAACTTGACCGACTCCTGGATCTTGTTGAGCGCGGCCATGGCGGTGGGGCCGTCGGCCTTGGGGAGGGTGAACGAGATGTCGGTGCGGCCGGTGCCCTCGGTCGACACGTTCTGCACGATCATGTCGATGTTGATCTCGGCGCCGGCGACGGTCTCGAAGATCTGGGCGGCGGCGCCCGGCTCGTCCGGCACGGCCACGATCGTGATCTTGGCCTCGCTCCGGTCGTGGGCGACCCCGGTGATCAGTGCTTGTTCCACGGAAAGGTCCTCCATCGATCCGGTGACCATCGTGCCGGTGTTCGTCGAGTAGGACGACCGGACGTGGATGGGCAGGCTGGCCCGGCGGGCGTATTCGACGCTGCGCAGGTGCAGCACCTTGGCGCCGCAGGCCGCGAGTTCGAGCATTTCCTCGTAGGTGATCTGCTTGATGTGCCGGGCGTTGGGCACGATCCGCGGATCGGCGGTGAAGACGCCGTCGACGTCGGTGTAGATCTCGCACATGTCGGCGTTGAGTGCCGCGGCCAGCGCGACGGCGGTGGTGTCGGAGCCGCCCCGGCCGAGCGTGGTGATGTCCTTGGTGTCCTGGGAGACGCCCTGGAAACCCGCGACGATCGCGATCGCGCCCTCGTCGAGGGCACCCTGGAGGCGACCCGGCGTCACGTCGATGATCCGGGCCCGGCCGTGCACCGACGTGGTGAGCACGCCGGCCTGCGACCCGGTGTAGGACCGCGCCTCGTAGCCGAGGTTGTGGATCGCCATCGCCAGCAGGGCCATCGAGATCCGCTCACCGGCGGTCAGCAGCATGTCCAGCTCGCGGCCGGGTGGCAGCGGGCTCACCTGGTGGGCCAGGTCGAGCAGCTCGTCGGTGGTGTCGCCCATCGCCGAGACCACGGCCACCACGTCGTCGCCGGCCTTGCGGGCGGCCACGATGCGCTCGGCGACCCGCTTGATGCGCTCGGCGGTGGCGACGGAGGAGCCGCCGTATTTCTGCACCACCAGTGCCACGGCAGTCCACTCCTTCCGGGGTGCCCGGGGCTGTGCCGGCGCCTGCGGCCGGTGCCCGGCGACCCTCGTCGACCCTAGACGTCGAACCTGATGACGATTCACCTCGCCCACGAACCCCACGCTGGGCACGCAAGCCGCCATCAGGGTACCGGCGGGCTGTGACGGCGTGGACACGCGATCCCACCATCCGGCCGTGGGGCGCGACACGCCGACCGACAACCCGACCCCGGTGCACACCCGGCGCACCGACGGCGATGAGAATGGGCGCGTGCGCCCCGGAGCTGCCTCGCGTCCCGCCATCCGATCCGGTCTGCTCGGCGTGCTGACCACCGCCGCGGCGGCCATGGTCACCGGCTGCGGCTCCGACGCCCCGGCGTCCGACCCGACGCCGGCACCGAGCCCGAGCGCCACCGAGGCGGACCAGACACCGGCCCGGTCCCAGCTCGCCGGCCTCGCGGCCGCGGCGCAGGACCGCCACCTGTCGGCGTTCTACACGCTGTCGGCCGCCGACCGCGAGGACCGTACGGTCGCCTTCACCGCCGCCCCCGACGGCAGTTGGCGGGTCGACATCCCCGGCGGCGCGCTCGGCGGCACCGCCGACGTCTCGGTGGCGCGTACCGCTGACGGGCTCTTCCAGTGCGCGCTGCCGTCGGTGACCCGGCAGGTCGCGCCGACCTGCGTGCGGGTCGGCGACCCGGACGGACGGTTCGCGGCCGGCACCGATCCACTGGTCCAGCACCCGCTGGTGAGCTGGGCCCGGGTGCTCACCGACCGGCGGGCCGCCCTGTCGGTGACCGCCGCCCAGCCGCTGCCCGGCAGCCGTGGCACCTGCTTCGCGGTCGAGTCGACGTCCGCCTCGCTGCGGGCACCGCTCGACGTGGGGATCTACTGCTACGCGCAGGACGGCACGCTGACCGGGGCGAAGGTCGCGTTCGGCACCCTGATCCTCGCCGGTGAGCCGGTGGCCGCACCGCCGACGGTCACGCTGCCGGGCCCGGTGGTCGCGGGTGAGCCGCTGGGCATGGCGTCGCCGCCACCGCCGCCGACCCCGACCGCGACGCCCACCGGCACCCCGTCGCCGACGCCGTCCGCCTGACCACCCCGGCCGTACCGCCACCTGGGAGTTTCGTCTCAAACCCCGGGTCGGGCTTGCCAACGCCAATCGATCACGTAGGGTGACCAGTGTTATGTGGCAGGCTCTTCTCCTTGGTCGCCGCGGCGAGGCCCACCGGGCCGGCACCTCGCCGCGGAGTTGACGCGCGCCGCCTGAGCACGTTCTTTCCGATCCGGGCATCGACGCACCGGATCGCATCAGCCAGACTTTTCCCGCGCTGACGTCACCCTGACCACAGGAGCATTTCCGTCATGTCAGACAACGCCGCACCCAGCACCGCGTCCACCGACCAGTCCGCCGTACCCGGTGGTCCGGCCGCCGCCCCCGGCCCGGACCCGATCGCCCGCCAGCAGGCCAGCCGGATGCCGTACGGCCGCTACGAGTCCTACCACCGCCAGTTCTCCGTCGAGCTGCCCGACCGGCAGTGGCCGGCCCGGCGCACCGAGGTCGCGCCACGCTGGTGCGCGGTCGACCTGCGCGACGGCAACCAGGCACTGATCGACCCGATGTCGCCCGAACGCAAGCGCCGCATGTTCAACCTGCTGGTCGAGATGGGCTACAAGGAGATCGAGGTCGGCTTCCCGGCGGCCAGCCAGACCGACTTCGACTTCGTCCGCCAGCTCATCGAGCAGGACCTGATTCCGGACGACGTGACGATCCAGGTGCTGACCCAGTGCCGCGAGCACCTGATCGAACGGACCTTCGAGTCGCTGCGCGGCGCGAAGCAGGCGATCGTGCACTTCTACAACTCGACCTCGACGCTGCAGCGGCGGGTGGTCTTCGGCCTGGACCGCGCCGGCATCACCGACATCGCGACCCAGGGCGCCCGGCTGTGCCAGAAGTACGCCGAGATCCGCACCCCGGACACCGAGATCTTCTACGAGTACTCGCCGGAGTCGTACACCGGCACCGAGCTGGACTACGCGCTGGAGGTCTGCGCGGCGGTCATCGACGTGATCGACCCGACGCCGGACCGCCCGCTGATCGTCAACCTGCCGGCGACCGTCGAGATGGCCACGCCGAACGTCTACGCCGACTCGATCGAGTGGATGCACCGCAACCTGCCCCGCCGCGACTCGGTGATCCTCAGCCTGCACCCGCACAACGACCGGGGCACCGCGGTCGCCGCCGCCGAACTGGGCCTGCTGGCCGGCGCGGACCGGGTCGAGGGCTGCCTGTTCGGCAACGGCGAGCGCACCGGCAACGTCGACCTGGTCACGCTCGGCCTCAACCTGTTCTCGCAGGGCATCGACCCGGAGATCGACTTCTCCCGCATCGACGAGATCAAGCGCACCGTCGAGTACTGCAACCAGCTCCCGGTGCACGAGCGACACCCGTACGCCGGCGACCTGGTCTACACCGCGTTCTCCGGCTCGCACCAGGACGCGATCAAGAAGGGCTTCGACGCGCTGGCCGCCGACGCGCAGGAGGCCGGGGTCGCCGTCGACGAGTACACGTGGGGCGTGCCGTACCTGCCGATCGACCCGAAGGACGTGGGCCGCAACTACGAGGCGGTCATCCGGGTCAACTCGCAGTCCGGCAAGGGCGGTGTGGCCTACATCATGAAGGAGGAGCACCACCTGGACCTGCCGCGCCGGCTCCAGATCGAGTTCTCCGGCGTGGTCCAGCAGGTCACCGACGCCGCCGGCGGCGAGGTCGAGCCGGCCCGGATGTACGAGATCTTCGCCACCGAATACCTGGTCGACCACCAGCGGTTCCCGGCGGTCGAACTCGCCGAGTACTCGACGGCCACCGTCGACGGCAAGGTCGAGATGCTGGCCGAGGTGCACTTCGGCGGCAACCGCCGGCCGCTGGCCGCGGTCGGCAACGGCCCGATCGACGCGTACGTCAACGCGCTGCAGGCCCTGGGGGTGCACGTACGGGTGCTCGACTACCACGAGCACGCGATGTCCTCCGGTGGCGACGCCCAGGCCGCCGCGTACGTCGAGTGCGAGGTCGACGGCCGGACGGTGTGGGGCGTCGGGCTGGACGCCAACATCGTGACCGCGTCGGTGAAGGCGGTCACCAGCGCGGTCAACCGCTCCCGCGGCTGACCTGCTTCCGCGGGCTCGCCCCGCCCCGGCCGATCAGTTGACCGGCTGGGGCGGGGCGAGTTCGGCGGCGACGCTGGCGCAGATTCCGGCGCCGTACGACAGCTTCCGGGTGTCGGGATAGCTGACGAGCACGGCGAGCACCCAGCCGTCGGCCGCCGCCAGGCAGTTGACCTGCCATTGGGAGTCGGCCCGGACGAAGCCGTTGGTGAAGCCGACGCCCAGGTCGGTGACCGCCGGTGGGAGCCCGTCGACGATGCCCCAGCCGATTCCGGTCAGCTCGCCCTTGTCGGACGCCTCGCCGTTGACCTCGGCCATCTCGTCCAGCACCCACTTCGTCCACTTCGGACCGGCGGCCCGGCCGTCGGCGACGCAGTCGCCGAGCCGTACCGAGTCGCCGGCCGAGATCCGGGTCCGTCGCCAGCCACCGTCGTCCACCTGCGTCTCGGCCAGTGCGCACACCGGGATCATGCGGTGGCTCTGGGTCGCCCCGCCGGCCGCCTCGTAGAGCGCCTGGGTGGCGTCGTCGTCACCGTCGCGGATCGCCCGGCTGGCCTGCTCCAGGCGGTACGGCTCCGGCTGGCCGCCCCGCTCGGCGGCGTGTCGCAGGTAGTCGGCGACCACCCAGACCCGCAGCATCCCCCCGCCCTCGACGGCGTCGCTGACATTCGACGAACCGGTCAGCACACCGGTGGAGCGGTCGAGCAGCGCCCACGAGAACCGGCCATCCACAATGGTCTCGACCGGGCCGGGGACGAGCCCGGACGGCTGCGGCGAGGCGCTCGGGGCTGGCGTCGGGCTGCCCGAGGGCACCGTCGGCCGCTCACCGCTCTCCGGATCGCCGAGCCGGGCGAACGCCATCGGCACCAGGACGGCGGTGGCGCCCAGCGCCACGATCGAGGCGACCGTGGCGATGACGAGCGTCCGGCGCCGCCGGCCCCGATCCCGGGTCGACGGTACGGCCCGGTGCCGGCCACCCGATCTCCCACCGGCGGCGGCCGGCGGGTCTTCGGCGCCGACCGGGTTCAGCACCACGGTGGCGTCGTCGGTCGGGTGATCGGCTCCGGTTTCTACAGGTTTGTCAGTTCCCATCTCGACCACCGCTCTCCATCGCGGCTGTCGCGTCTCGCAGGACCGGCTGACCAATGGCGACAGTTACGCAGCCCCCGCGGCTGCGATTCCATCCCTTCAAACGGAACGGATTCACGCACGTCACGGGCGTTGCGGAGATCGGCTTGGCGGTGTTGCGCCACCCCGCCGTACGGTCGGGAACCGCTAACCGGTCGGACCGCCGGGGGACGGACCGGTGGTGGTCCCGGTCGGCCGGCGGACGAAGATCGCGGCCAGTACGGCCCCGGCGAGCATCAGCCCCGCGCACCACACCATCGCCGACCGGTAGGCGGCGGCCAGCTCCGCCGGCACCTCGTACGCCGTGCCGGAGAGCCCGACCAGCAGCGGCAGGGCCGCCACGGCGAGGAGCCCGGCAGCCCGCGCGGCGGCGTTGTTGACCCCGCTCGCCACCCCGGCGTAGCGGTCCTCGACCGCACCGAGCACCGACGCGGTCAGCGGCGCGACCAGCAGGGTGAGGCCGGCGCCGAAAAGCAGCACCCCGGGCAGCACGTGGACCCAGTAGTCGGCGCCGGGACCGATCGGCCGCAGCAGCAGGATGCCGACGGCGGCCACGGCCGGGCCGACCGTCAGCGGCAGCCGGGGACCGATCCGGGTCGCGAGGGCGCCGGCCCGGGCCGAGCCGACGAGCAGCAGCAGCGTCATCGGAAGCGTGGCGATCCCGGTCTCCAGCGCCGTGTAGCCGGCGACGTTCTGCAGATGCACGGCGAAGAAGAAGCCCTGCCCGCTCAGCGCCGCGTACACCGCGACGGTGTAGATGTTGAGCGCGGAGAACTGCCGGCTGGAGAACAGCCTCGGTGGCAGCATCGCCCGGTCGCCGCGCCGCCGCTCCAGGAGCACGAACGCGGTCGCCCCGCCGACGCCGATCGCGGCGGCGCCCCAGATCGCCACCGAGCCGACCCCGAGGACCGGGCCTTCGATCAGGGCGTACGTGACGCCGGCCAACCCCAGGGCGCCGAGCACGGCACCGCCGACGTCGAACCGGCCGGTCGAGGCGGCCCGGCTCTCCGGCACCCAGCGCAGCGTGGCGGCGACCACGGCGGCCGCCAGCGGTACGTTGATCAGGAAGATCCACCGCCACGAGACGCTGTCGATGAGCCAGCCGCCGATGAACGGGCCGATCGCGGTCGAGACCCCGGACAGGCCCGACCAGGCGCCGATCGCCCGGCCACGATGGTCCGGCTGGAAGCTGGCCTGGAGCAGGGCGAGCGAGGCGGGGGTGAGCAGGGCCGCGCCGAGGCCCTGGAGAACGCGGGCGGCGATCAGCCACTCGACGGACAGCGCCAGGCCGCACAGCACCGACGCGGCGGCGAACCACAGCACCCCCACCAGGAAGACGCGCCGCCGGCCGAACCGGTCGCCGAGGGCGCCGCCGAGCAGCACGAACGCGGCCAGCGTGAGCATGTAGCCGTTGACCGTCCACTGGAGCCCGGCGGTGGTCGCGCCGAGGTCGGCACCGAGCTTCGGCAGCGCGACGGTGACGATCGTGCTGTCGAGGAAGGCCATTCCGGAGGCGAGCACCGCCGCCAGCAGGGTGCCCCGACCGGCCGCGGTGCCGAGTCGCAGGTCGGGGGTTGACGACTGGCTCATGGCGTCCAATCTGTCGGAGGTCTGGTCACTGTTTGCACGAAACGCCGAAGCGGCCCGTGGTTATTGCCGGCGAGACGATCTAGACAGCAAGCTAGGTGGGTGCTTTCCTCCCGTATGCGACAGACCCGTACCCGATCGTTGACCTTGCGCAGTCTCGCCGCCTCGGTGGCCGCGGCGCTAGCCCTCGGCGCGCTCGCCGGTTGCGTGCCACTCGAAGAGGACCCGATCGGCGGGTCGGACCAGCAGGCCGGCTCCGGTGACGCGGGCGCGGCCGAAAAGCTCCTCGGGGAGCTGACGGTCGCCGACTCCCGGCCGATGCGCGGCTACAGCCGGGAACGCTTCAAGCACTGGCGCAGCGCGGGCAAGAACTGCGACGTACGCGACACCGTGCTGGAACGCGACGGCACCGGCGTCGAACTCGACGGGTGCAACGTGGTCGGCGGTTCGTGGTCGAGCGTCTACGACAACCGCACCATCGACGACCCGTCCGGCGTCGACATCGACCACACGGTGCCGCTGGCGAACGCCTGGCGCAGCGGCGCCGACGAGTGGGAGGACGACCGGCGCAGCGAGTTCGCCAACGACCTGACCCGGCCGCAACTCCTGGCGGTGTCCGCGTCGTCGAACCGGTCCAAGGGTGACCAGGATCCTTCACAGTGGAAACCGACCAACCAGGACGCATGGTGCGATTACGCTATTGACTGGATCACGGTGAAGAGCCACTGGGAGTTGACGGTGACCGCCGCCGAGAAGTCGGCGCTGCAAGACATGCTGGAGACCTGCGTATGACCGACGCGACAACAGGCGGGGCGGACGGCACCCCCGCGACAGGCAACCCGACGACCGGCCAGCCCACGACCGCCGAGCCCAACTCGACGGCCCCGGCCGCGGAAACCGGGCCGGCGGGCGGCGCCCCGGACAGCCGTACGACCGACGTGGTGCCCGGCCCCGGCGGCGTGATGACCGACGAGGTCGGCGTCGTCACCGGCGAACTCACCCTGCGCACCGAGTACGACGCCGGCCAGGTCACGCTGCGGGTGCAGTACAAGGACGCCGACGAGTGGTACGTCGTCACCGGCGGCCGGGCCACACTTGCCGACCCGGCCGCGCTGGACGCCGTACACGCGATCGCCGTCGCGCTGATCGACCGCCCCGAGGGCTGACCGGCGCCGGTCCGGCGGTGCCGGTCAGACGAACGAGCCCGGCTCGGTCGGCGCGGAGACCACGCCGGGCGTCTCGCCCTCGTCCTCGGGGCGTACGAGCTGCACCTTGACCTCGTGCGGGCGTAGCTCGCCGCTGGCGATCCGCTCGGCGAAGTGGCAGGCGACCCGGCTCTCGCCGATCTCGCGCAGCACCGGCCGCTCCGTGGCGCACCGGGTCGGCTGCGCCCACGGGCAGCGGGTGTGGAACCGGCAGCCGGCCGGTGGGTTGGCCGGGGACGGCAGGTCACCGGCGAGCAGGATCCGTTCGCGGCGGTCCTCGACCTCCGGGTCGGGGACCGGCACCGCCGACATCAGCGCCCGCGTGTAGGGGTGCAGCGGCTCGCGGTAGAGCTGGTCGCTGCTCGCCTCCTCGACCAGGGCGCCGAGGTACATGACGCCAACGACGTCGGAGATGTGCCGTACGACGGCGAGGTCGTGGGCGATGACCAGGTAGGTCAGGCCCAGTTCCTCCTGGAGTTCGTCGAGCAGGTTGATGACCTGGGCCTGGATCGACACGTCGAGGGCCGAGACCGGCTCGTCGGCGACGATCAGCTCGGGGCCGAGTACGAGCGCACGGGCGATCCCGATCCGCTGGCGCTGGCCGCCGGAGAACTCGTGCGGGTAGCGGGAGAGTGCCCAGCTCGGCAGGCCGACGGCGTCCAGGGTCTGGCCGATGATCTTCCGGCGCTCGTCGCGGTTGGCGCCGATGCCGTGCGCCTGAAGCCCTTCGACGAGAATCGACTCGACGTTCTGCCGCGGGTCGAGGCTGGACATCGGGTCCTGGAAGATCATTTGCAGGTGCCGGCGCATCGACCGCAGCCGGCTGGGCCGCAGCTTGGCCAGATCCTCGCCGTTGTAGATGACCTCGCCGGAGGTGGTCGGGGTGAGCTGGAGGATCGCCCGGCCGAGCGTCGACTTGCCGCAGCCCGACTCGCCGACCAGTCCGTACGTCTGGCCCTTGGTGATCTTCAGGTCGACGCCGTCGACCGCCTTGACGTGACCGACCACCCGGTCGAACAGCACGCCCTTGGTGATCGGGAAGTGCACCTTGAGGTCACGGACCTCGACGAGCGTGTCGGTCACAGCTTCTTACCCTCCTCCGCGCGCGGCGCGGGCACCCCACCGGACGCGCCGACCTTCGCCGGTGCGCTCACCGGGTTGACGCACCGGTGGGCCCGCCCGTCGTGGGTCAGCGTGAGGGCCGGCGGCTCACCGACGCAGGCGTCGAGACGCTGTTCGCACCGGGGCGCGAACGCGCACCCGTCCGGCCACGGCAGTACGTCGCGTACCGATCCCGGGATCGGCGTGAGGCGCTCGCCCCGGCCGGCGTCGAGGCGTGGGATCGACCCGAGCAACCCCACCGTGTACGGGTGGTGCGGCTCGGCGAAGAGCGGACGCCGCCGGGCGGTCTCCACGACCCGGCCGGCGTAGAGGACGTTGATGGTGTCGCACAGGCCGGCGACCACCCCAAGGTCATGCGTGATCATGATCAGGGCGGTGCCGGACTCGTGGACGAGATCCTTGAGCAGTTCGAGGATCTGCGCCTGGATCGTCACGTCGAGCGCGGTCGTCGGCTCGTCGGCGATGAGCAGCCGGGGACGGCAGGCGACCGCCATCGCGATCAGTGCCCGCTGTCGCATGCCGCCGGAGAGCTGGTGCGGATACTCCTTGAGCCGCCGGGTCGGGTCGGGGATGCCGACCCGGTCCAGCAGGTCGGCCGCCTCCCGGCGGGCCGGGTCGCCCTTCATGCCGCGGTGCCGGACGAGCACCTCGGTGACCTGGGTGCCAATCGGCACGACCGGGTTCAGCGACGACAGCGGATCCTGGAAGATCATCGCGACGTCGCGGCCACGGACGTCCCGCATCGACTTCGCGTCGAGCTTCAGCAGGTCGGTGCCGTCGAAGTCGGCCCGGCCACCGATTTGCACACCACGCTGTCGGGGCAGCAGTCCCATGATCGCGAGCGAGGTGACGCTCTTGCCGCAGCCGGATTCGCCGACCAGGCCGACGACCTCGCCGGCGTCGACGTTGAAGGAGACGCCGTCGACGGCGCGGACCGTGCGCTGCCCCCGGCGGGAGAAGGTGACGGACAGGCCGTCCACGTCCAGCAGTGCCATCGCCGCTCGCCTACTTCCGCAGCTTGGGGTCGAGTGCCTCGCGCATCGCCTCACCGAGCAACGTGAAGCCCAGCGCGGTGACGATGATGCCGACGGCCGGCAGGATCGCCAGTCGGGGCGCCGCGTCGAGATAACGCTGCGCGTCGGCGAGCATCACGCCCCACTCCGGGATCGACGAGTCCTGGTTGCCCAGGCCGAGGAAGGACAGCGCCGCCGCCTCGATGATCGCGGTGGCCAGGGTCAGCGTCGCCTGCACGATGACCGGCGCGAGCGAGTTGGGCAGGATGTGGGTCAGCGCGATCCGGCCGCGCCTGACCCCCAGCGAGGTCGACGCCAGCACGTAGTCCGTATTGGACTGCGCGATCATCGACCCCCGCAGCAGCCGCGCGAAGACCGGCACGGACACCGTGCCGACCGCGATCATGACGGTGACCAGGCTCGGCCCGAGCAGGGCCGCGATGCTGACCGCCAGCAGCAGGCTGGGCAGGGCGAGGAGCATGTCGACGACCCGCATCAGGGCGTTGTCGACCCAGCGGCCGAACCGGCCGCCGAGACCGGCGGCCGCACCGGCCGTGCCACCGATGATCGCGCCGATGACCAGACCGATCAAGGTGGACACGACGCCGACCAGCAGGGTCTGCCGGGCCCCGACCACGATCCGGCTGAACTCGTCGCGACCCAGGTGGTCGACGCCGAACCAGTTCTCGGCGCGCGGCCCCGGGTAGTGCGCCCGGGCGTCGCTGACCTCGCCGCGCCAGGTCTGCGCGACCGGGTCGTGCGGAACCAGGAACGGCCCGACGACCGCGACGAGCACGAAGGTGGCCAGGATGAGGGCGCCGATGATCGCGGCCGGGTTGCGCCGCAGCCGCCGGAACGCCTCCTGCCAGAGGCTCACCCCGCGTTCGTCGTCGCGCCGGGCGGAGAGTTCGGAGAGCCGGTCGAGTTTCTCGATCTTCTTGCGGCCCGGTGTGAGCACCCCGCTCATCGCACCCTCACCCTCGGATCGATAAAGCTGTAGGAGAGGTCGACGATCAGGTTAACCAGCACGTAGACCACCGCGATGATCATGATGAAGCCCATCAGCACCGGATAGTCCCGCTGGCTGATCGACTCGGCGATGAACGCCCCGATGCCGCTGAACGCGAACACCGTCTCGGTGAGCACCGCGCCCGACAGCAGGCCGCCGGTGAGCAGACCGATGGTGGTGGCGACCGGCAGCATCGCGTTGCGCAGGACGTGCCGGCGGCGGACCACGTTCTCGGTCAGGCCCTTGGCCTCGGCGGTGCGGACGAAGTCTTCACCCAGCACCTCCAGCACGCTCGCCCGGGTGATCCGGACGATGATCGCCAGGGGGATGCTCGCGAGGGCTATTCCGGGCAGGACGAGATGCCACAACGCGTCGGCGGCGGCATCCCACTCTCTTGTCATCAAGCCGTCGAGCACGAAGAAGTTGGTGATCCGGGTCGCGCCGATCGTCGGGTCCTGCCGGCCGCTCGACGGGAACCAGCCCAGGTTCTCGGCGAAGATCGCCTTGAGGACGTATGCCAGGAAGAAGACCGGGATGCAGATGCCGATCAGCGACCCCACCACGGAGGCGTGGTCGAGGATCGTGGCCCGCTTGCGGGCGGCGAGGTAGCCGAGCGGGATACCGACACCGATCGCGATGATCATCGCGGTGAGGGCGAGTTCGACGGTGCCGGGGAACCGCTGGAGGAACTCGGTGGTGACCTCGCGCTTGGTCGAGATCGACGTGCCGAGGTCGAGTCGGAGCATCCGCCTCATGAAGCGGCCGTACTGGATCAGGATCGGCTCGTCGAGGCCGAGGTTGCGCCGGATCGCGGCACGGGACTCGGGTGTGCCCCGCTCGCCGAGGATCGCGGTCTCCGGTCCACCTGGCAGACGGTGCAACCAGATGAACAACAGGATGGATAGCCCGAACAGCGTCGGTATCAACTGCAGCAGGCGTCTGACGATGAACCGGAACACGTGCGCCTCGAATGGGTCCAGAGGGTCCCGCGGGCGGACACCAGGACCGGTGCCCGCCCGCGGTTCCTTTTTCTATGTCAGGACTTGAACTCGGCGGTGGAGAACCGCTCGTCCGTGAGCGGGCTCGCCTTGACACCGGTCACGTCCTTGCCGAAGACGATCGCCGGCGGCGAGTGCGACACCGGCACGCCGGGCAGGAAGTTCATGATCTCGGCGTTGAGCTGCTTGTAGATCTCGAACCGGGCGGCGGGGTCAGCCGTGGTGTCGGCCTTGCGGAAGAGGTCGAACAGCGGCTGGTTGGTGTAGCCCCACTCGTCCTTCGGCCGGTCGAAGAAGGTACCGATGAAGTTGTAGGCGTCGCCGTAGTCACCGGTCCAGCCCAGGAAGTGCAGGTCGTGGTTGCTGCCCACCTGGGTGGCGTTGAGGTAGTCCGGGCTCCACTTCAGCGGGATCGCCTCGATGGTGATGCCGACCGCCCGCAGGTCCGCGGCGAGCAGTTCGAAGAGGTCCTTCGGGTTCGGCATGTAGGGCCGGGTGACCTCGGTCGGGTAGTGGAACTTCAGCGTCAGGTTCGACGCGCCCGCCTCGGCCAGCAACTGCTTGGCCTTCTCCGGGTTGTAGTCGTACGTCACGACCGAGGAGTTCCAGCCCTCGACGGTGTCCGGGATGAACTGCGTGGCGACCTTGGCACCCGGGGGCAGCTTCGAGTCGACCAGCGCCTGCCGGTTGAGCGCGTGGATGATGGCCTGCCGGACCCGGATGTCGGCGAGCTTCGGGTTCCCCTTCTGGTTCATCGCCAGGTAGAGGATGTTGAACGCCGGGCGGGTCAGCACGTTGAAGCCGTCGTTCCCCAGTGGACCGACGTCGGCCGGGCCGACCAGGTCGTAGCCCTGGATGTCACCGGAACGCAGCGCCTGCTTACGGGCGTTCTCGTCGGAGATCGTCCGGAAGATCAGCGTCTTCAGCTTGGCCTTCTCGCCCGCGTAGTCCTCGTTGCGCTCGAGGGTGACGGTCTTGTTGGCGATGTCCCAGGCCTTGAACTTGAACGGGCCGGTGCCGGTCGGGTGCTCCATCGCGTACGGCGGGTACTTCACGTCGTCCGCGGTGCCGGTCACCTCGCTGGCCTGGTACTGCTCGAGCGCCTTCGGCGAGTGCATCGAGAAGGCCGGCAACATCAGGGCGGCGGGGATCTTGCTGGAGACCCGGTTGAACGCGAGGTCGACGGTGCTCGGGTCCTTGACGGTGCACGACTTGAAGAGGCTGTCACCCAGCTCGGGGTCCTCATTGGCCGCGAAGCCGCCCATGATGTCCTGCCAGTAGGACGTCACGTCCGGGCTCTGCATCAGACCCTTGGCGTTGAACCAGCGGTTGAAGTTGAAACAGACCGCCTCGGCGTTGAACTCGGTGCCGTCGTGGAACTTCACGCCGGTACGCAGCTTGAAGGTCCACGTCGTGCCGGCCGCGTCCGGCGTCCAGCTCTCGGCCAGGCCGGCGGAGACCTTCGTGCCACCCTCCTCGGGGCGGACCAGGGTCTCGAAGATCTGCCGGGAGACCCGGAACGACTCGCCGTCGCTGGCAAGGCTGGGGTCGAGCACCTTGGGGTCGCCGGCGACGCCGAAGACCAGTGTGTCCTTAGTGGATCCGCCCGAGTCTCCGTCGCGCTCGCTCGCGGCACAGCCGGAGAGCGCGAGGGCGGCGACCGCTGCGGTCGCGATCGCGACCTTCGGCCTTGATGCACGCATGGTGCTTCACCTCGTCCTGTGGGTACGGACAACGCGGTGACCCGGGGTCACCAGATGGCGAGACGATAGCCGTCCTTCGAACTCCCCGGAAACTGGCCTATTGGGGGTTGGTATCGGATCGTGTCTTTACGTCTCACCACTGGCACGCACGATGCGAAGTTGTTACATTGCGCCGCTGTTTCCGAACATCAACTGTCAGATCAACGACCGCACGTCAGACCGCTCGACGCCCTTCGAACGCCCGGCCAAGCGTGATCTCGTCGGCGTATTCGAGGTCGCCACCGACCGGCAGACCACTCGCCAACCGGGTGACAGCGATCCCCATCGGCTTCACCATCAGCGCCAGGTAGGTCGCCGTCGCCTCGCCCTCGGTGTTGGGGTCGGTGGCGAGAATCAGCTCCTTGACCGCGCCGGAACCGAGCCGGAGCATCAGCTCCCGGATCCGCAGGTTGTCCGGCCCGATGCCCTCCAGCGGATTGATCGCCCCGCCGAGCACGTGGTAGCGACCGCGGAACTCACCGGTCCGCTCGATCGCCACCACGTCCTTGGGCTCCTCCACCACGCACAGCACCTCGTCGGTGCGGCGCGGGTCGCGGCAGATCCGGCACAGCTCCGCCTCGGCCACGTTGTAACAGGTCGTGCAGAACCGGACCAGTTCCTTGACCTTGCGCAACGCGGTCGACAGGCGGTTGACGTCGGCCGGATCCGCCGACAGCACGTGAAAGGCGATCCGCTGGGCGCTCTTCGGCCCGACGCCGGGCAGGCGACCCAGCTCGTCGATCAGATCCTGGATCGCACCCTCGTACATCTGGTGCTCAGAGGCCGGGCAGGCCGAGGCCGCCCATGCCGCCGGTGACCGGGCCCATCTTCTCCTCGGTCAGCTTGCGCACCGCGTCGTTGGCGTTGTGCACCGCCGCCAGCACCAGGTCTTCCAGCGTCTCGACGTCGTCCGGGTCGACCGCCTTCGGGTCGATCTTGATCGCCTTGACCTCGCCGGCGCCGGAGATGGTCACGGTGACCAACCCGCCTCCGGCGGTGCCGGTCAGCTCCGCGGCGGCCAACTCGGCCTGCGCGGCGGCGAGCTGCTGCTGCATCTTCTGCGCCTGCTTCATCATCTGCTGCAGGTTGGGCTGTCCACCGGGGCGCACGGCACGGCTCCTTCGACGTCGTCATTGCCTGGGCGACGTTCAGCCTAGTCGGCGCCGCCGACGGGCCACGGCACGCCACGTGGTCAGCCGTCGAGCCGCTCCGCACCGAGCGTCTGGTGCAGCAACTGCACCACCTGCTGTTCGCTGCTCTGCCGGACCGCGGCGACGTCGACCACGTCGTCGAGCGGCTCGTCACCGGGATCGAATCCCTCGTACGTCACCCCGCCGCGCACCGGCCCGTCGTAGTCCGGGTCGTACGGCGGCTCACCCGCCCAGGACGGGTCCGCCGTCTGGACGGCGCCGGCACGGGCCGCCGGGGCCTGGGCGGCCGGGGCCGGTGTGACCGGTGGAGCGGCGACAGCCGCCGGTGCGGCGGTCTGGGCGGCGGGCACGCCGTCCCGACCGGCCGTACCCCGGTTGGCGGCCGCCGCGGCCGCCCGCGCGGCCGCGAGCCCCGCCCCGGCGCCACCGCCGTTCACGGCGGGCGGGCTGGTGGCCGGTGGTGTGCCGGTGCCGGACGGCCGCGCATCCGTCTCGCCGGACGGTGCCGGTGCTGGTGCCGCAGGTCGCCCACCCGGCCGGGCTGCCTCCGGCCAGTCCGATCCAGCCGCTGTCGACACCGCCGACGGCGGGCGGGCCGGCTCCGGCCAGTCGGACCCACCACTACCCCGACCGGCCTGAGCCGGTCCCGCCGACGGCGGCCGGGCCGGCTCGGGCCAGTCCGAACCGGTCGATCCGCCGGCCGGGGGCGAGCCGGCCGCCGGGCGTGGCGGGGCGGCGGGCGGCGCGGACGGAGGAGGAGGCGGCGGCGGCGGGGTGGGCCGAGGCTGCGGAGTCGGGGCCGGCCGGCCACCGTCGCCGCCGACCTCGCACCGGATCTGCCAGCGCCCGCCCAGCACCTGACCGATCGCCTCGACCAGCAGATCCGGCGAGTTGGTCAGCATCGTGGCGTGCACGCTGTGCCGGAACGACAGCACCAGCGTGTTGCCGTCGACCTCGCTTACCGTCGCCTCCCGTACGACCGCCGCCGCACGCTTGCTCCGGGCCGCGACCGTCGACAGGATCTGGTCCCACGACCGACGGACCGCCGCCGCGTCGAGTGCGCCCGGGGCGACGGGCGTGCCCGGTGCCGGCGGATCCGGCGTCACCGGATCGGGCATGACCGCCGCGGCCGGCGGGCCGGACCGTGGGGCCGCCGCCGGCTGCGCCGGCCGGGACTCGGTACGCGCTGAAGCGGCCTGCTGCGGTGCCTGTGGCGCCGGCGGCTGCTGCGGGGTCGGGGGCTGCTGCGGCTGGGGTTGCGGCTCGGCCCGCGGCGCGGCCGCCGGACGTACCGGCTCGACGGCCTGGACCGGCGGCAACTCGCCACCGCCCGCGACGGTGAGCCGGCGCTCCATCCGCTCCACCCGCTGAAGCAGCGCGGCCGAGCCGTCGTCGGCGCCCGGCAGCAGCATGCGGGCGGCGATCAGCTCCAGCAGCAGGCGTGGCGCGGTCGTGCCCCGCATCTCGACCAGGCCGTTGTGCACGATGTCGGCACAACGGGACAGCGTCGCCGACCCCAGCCGCTCGGCCTGGGCGGCCATCCGCTCCACCTGGTCGGCGGGGCCGTCGACCAGGCCCTTGGCGGCCGCGTCCGGCACCTGCCGCAGCACGATCAGGTCACGCAGCCGCTCCAGCAGATCGGAGGCGAACCGCCGTGGATCATGGCCGGCCTCGGCCACCCGGTCGATGGTCGCGTACGCCGCCGCACCGTCCCCCGCCGCCAGCGCGTCACACATTTCGTCGATCAAGGCCGAGTCGGTGACACCGAGCAGGGCCACCGCCCGCGCGTAGCTGACGCCCTCCGGCCCGGCGCCCGCGATGAGCTGGTCGAGCACCGACAGGCTGTCCCGCGCGCTGCCGCCACCGGCCCGCACCACCAGCGGGAACACCGCCGGGTCGACCTTGATCCCCTCGGCCTCGGTCAACTGCTCCAGGTAGGGCCGCAGCACCGCCGGCGGGATCAGCCGGAACGGATAGTGGTGGGTACGTGACTTGATCGTGCCGAGCACCTTCTCCGGCTCGGTCGTCGCGAAGATGAACTTGACGTAGTCCGGCGGCTCCTCGACCAGCTTCAGCAGCGCGTTGAAGCCCGCCGACGAGACCATGTGTGCCTCGTCGATCACATAGATCTTGAAGCGGCTGTTCGCCGGCGCGAAGAACGCCCGCTCCCGCAGCTCACGGGCATCGTCGACACCACCGTGGCTGGCCGCGTCGATCTCCATCACGTCGATCGAACCGGCGCCGTCGTTGGCCAGCGACCGGCACGAGCCGCACGTGCCACACGGCTCCGGGGTCGGGCCGTGCTCACAGTTGAGCGACCGGGCCAGGATGCGCGCGCTGGACGTCTTGCCACAGCCACGCGGCCCGGAGAACAGGTAGGCATGGTTGAGCCGGCCGCTGCGCAACGCCTGCGACAGCGGCTCGGTGACATGCTCCTGGCCGATGACCTCGGCAAACGTCCTCGGCCGGTATTTGCGGTAGAGCGCGAGCGCCACCCCAGCCTCCTCTCGACCGGGCCATTCTCCACCGGCGGGCGGCCCCGGACACAACACGGGGCGAGGCAGCGGTGATCAGCGGCGACCAGGAAAAATAAGGCCTCCCGTGCACCCGTCAGAGCTCGCTTATCCTTGCTGCCTTCCGGCCCTGGGGAGGTTCACGAGGTGCACGCCGCACGGGAGGTACCGACGACTCTACCCCGCCCCGTCCGGAACCGCCGGTGGGTGGGCCGTGTGAGGCTGCTGCGACGAGCCTGTATCCTGTCCGACGGAGGATTCGCCTAGAGGCCTAGGGCGCACGCTTGGAAAGCGTGTTGGGTTCACACCCTCACGAGTTCGAATCTCGTATCCTCCGCTCTTCTGAGCAGCGTAAACGACGAAGGGCCGGTCCCGCAGAGGGCCGGCCCTTCGTCGTGGCCCCGGTCCTGGTCTCGATTGGCGCGGGCAGCCGACGCTCCGTCGGGTTGCCGTGACGGCGTCCGCCTCGGGCCGCCATGATCGTCTGCGATTCACGCGTTCCCGGCCCGGCGTGTCGACTGCCTGAGCAGCAGACGATCATGACGGACAGCGAGTGTCGGGCGGGAGTTGACCGTCAGCATCTCCGACCGCTGCCTCCGTTTCACGCCCCGGCGCGCCAGCCCGACCTGCGTGAATCTTGATCAACACGGGTAGGCTCGGACGCACCGTGACGCGGAGGAGGCACCGTGACAGTGCTGTCCAAGGGCGCCAACGTCGCCCTGTCCACGATGTACGTCCGGGCGGTCCTGAGCTGGACGGCGGGACCGGGCGTACCCGACATCGACGTGTCAGCGCTGCTGCTGACCGCGAGCGGCAAGGTGCGCGGCGACGGTGACTTCGTCTTCTACAACCAGCCGCGGCACCCGTCCGGGGCCGTGACCCACGCGGGCAAGCGCGCCGGGTCGGCCGGGGAGGCGTTCGACGGCATCACCGTCGAACTGGCGAGGGTCGAACCGGACATCCAGCGGGTGGTGATCGCCGCGTCCGCCCACGACGGCACCTTCCAGCAGGTACGTGGGCTGCGGCTGACCATCTTCGACGTCGGTTCCGGGGCCGAGGTGGCGCGGTTCGAGGACATGCACGCGTCGACCGAGAAGGCGATCGTCGGCGGGGAGCTCTATCTGCGTAACGGGGCCTGGAAGTTCCGGGCGGTCGGGCAGGGCTGGGATTCCGGGCTGGCCGGCCTCGCGACCAACTTCGGGATCAGCGTCGACAGCGAGCCGCCCACGCCCGCTGCGCCGCCACCGGCGCCTGCCTTCGCGGCACCGGCTGTGTCATCGCCGCCACCGGCAGCGCCGCAGGCGTCCGCGGCACCGCCCGGGCAGCCGGCCGTGCGGTTCACCAAGGGCGAGGACCGGCTGCCGCCGGAAGCCCGGCAGAAGCTCAACCTGCGTAAGCAGCAGGTGGCGGTCAGCCTGACCAAGCACGGCATCGGAAACGTACGGGCCCGGGTGCTCCTGGTCCTCGACGCGTCGGGGTCGATGACATCCCTCTACAAGAACGGCACGATGGCCCGCGCGGTCGAGCGGACCGCGGCCGTCGCCGCCCAGTTGGACGACGACGGAACGATGCAGTCGTGGATGTTCGCGTCCCGCCCCGGGCGGCTTCCCGATCTGGAGATCGGCGACATGCCGAGCTGGATTCCGGCATTCGTCCGGATGAAGGCGCTGCCGAAGCTCGGGTTCGGTAACGAGGAGCAGAAGGTCATCGCGATGGTACGGGATTTCGTACGGCAGAATCCCGAACCGGTTCCCACCCTCGTCCTGTTCTATTCCGACGGCGGTGTCTACCAGAACGCCGCGATCGAGAAGCAGTTCCGGGCCGCCGCCGACGAACCGATCTTCTGGCAGTTCATCGGGCTCGGCAACGCCAACTACGGAATTCTCGAACGGTTCGACCAGATGCAGGGCCGGCGGGTGGACAACGTCGGGTTCTTCGCGGTCGACGACATCGACCGGACCGGCGATCCGGAACTCTACGACCGTCTGCTCAGCGAGTTCCCGGCCTGGCTGCGCGCCGCCAGCGCGGAGGGCATCCTGCGCTGAGAAAAGGTACTTGTCTTCCAGTGCGCTCGAAGTCGTAGCGTCGGGGCATGACCACAGCGCAGCACAAGATCGGATCGAGTTTCGGTGCGCGGAGCACCGCTGACGACGTACTCGATGGGGTTGATCTTTCGGGGAAACTGGCGGTGGTGACCGGCGGGTATTCGGGGTTGGGGTTGGAAACGACACGGGCCCTGGCGAAAGCCGGGGCCCGGGTCGTCGTGCCGGCCCGGCGGCCGGACGCCGCCCACGAGGCGCTCGCCGGAATCGCGGGGGTCGAGGTCGACGAACTCGACCTCGGTGACCTCGAAAGCATGAAGGGTTTCGCCGAGCGTTTTCTCGCCGCCGGCCGGCGAATCGACATTTTGATCAACAACGCGGGCATCATGGCCTGTCCGGAGACGCGGGTCGGGCCGGGCTGGGAGGCGCAGTTCGCGACCAACCATCTCGGTCATTTCGCGCTGACCAACCGGCTGTGGCCGGCGCTCGTGGACGGCGGCGCCCGGGTCGTCTCGGTTTCGTCGACCGGCCACCACAACTCCGCGATCCGCTGGGACGACCCGCAGTTCGAGCGCGGTTACGACAAGTGGGAGGCGTACGGGCAGGCCAAGACCGCGAACATCCTGTTCGCCGTGCAGCTCGACGCCCTCGGCCGGGACCTCGGGGTACGGGCGTTCGCGCTGCACCCGGGCGGCATCCTCACCCCGTTGCAGCGGCACCTGACGACCGAGGAAATGGTCGGCTACGGCTGGATCGACGCGGACGGCAACCCGCTGAACCCGAGCTTCAAGACGCCGGAACAGGGCGCGGCGACCCAGGTCTGGGCGGCGACGTCGGCCCAGCTCGACGGGATGGGCGGCCTCTACTGCGAGGACTGCGAGATCGCCGAGCCGTCGCCCGAGGGCGTCCGCGAAGGGGTACGCGACTACGCGATCGACCCGGCGCAGGCGGCTCGGCTCTGGACCCTGTCGGCGGAGTTGACCGGGGTGGACGCGTTCGCGCCGGCCCGGTGACCGCGATGGTTGTCCACAGGCCGGCCAGCCTGTGGACAACCACCCACGCTCGTACACATGTGCTATCCACACCCTGTGGATAACTCTGTGGAGAACGCACTGAACAGCGCAGACTCAGGAAAGTCCGGTCTCCCGTAGCGTGATGTTGATCCGACCGAAGTCCAGGCCGACCCCGGCCGGAGCGGTTCCCGGATAGGTCCGCACCACCCCGTGATAGGCGAACCGTGCCGGCCCGCCGAAGACGAACAGGTCACCCGAGGCCAGCTCCAGGTCGGTCCACGGGCGGTTCCGGCCCTGCGTGTTGCCGAACCGGAAGAGGCACGAGTCGCCGACGCTCAGCGACACCACCGGCGCGTCCGTACGCTCGTCACGGTCCTGGTGCATGCCCATCTTCGCGGCGTCGTCATAGAAGTTGACCAGTGCGGTGTCCGGCCGGTAGCCCCGGTCCGGCACCTGGCGGACCTCCACGAGCGCGGCCCGCCCCAGGTCGGCCAGCCAGTCCGGCAGCTCGGCCACCCGCCCCCCGCCGGCGTCGTCGGCGGTACGGCTGTAGCGGTACGGCTGCCAGTGCCAGCCCAGACACACCGTACGCACCGACATCCGGCCGCCGCCCGGCAGCTTGGCCGCCCGCGCCGGCACCGGACCGTCCGCCCACGCCCGGCACGCCTCGACCAGCCGGCGCTGAGTCGCCGGGTCGAGCCAGCGCGGCACGTGCACCGCACCCGGGGCGATCTCCCGGCGACCGGCGTGCGGAAGGTCGAACATCAGGCGACGAAGCGCCGTACGTAACGCTTCTGCCACGGCGTCTCGACGGCGTGCGGGGAGTAGTGCGCGCGTACGAAGGTGACCGCCTCGTCGGCCGGCACCCCGTCGATGATCGCCAGGCAGGCCAGCGCGGTCCCGGTCCGGCCCCGGCCACCGGAGCAGGCCAACTCGACCCGGTCGGTCGCCGACCGCTCCCACGCCTCGCGGAACCTCGCCCGGGCCTCGTCCCGGTCGCGCGGCAGCCGGAAGTCCGGCCAGTGCAACCAACGAGCCTCCCAGTCGACCGGCGGCGGCGGCTTGCCGAGCAGGTAGACGGCGAAGGTCGGGGACTGCCCGGTGGGCAGCGGTTTCAGCAGCCCACGGCCGCGGACCACCCGCCCGGACGGCAGCCGCAACAGTCCGGCGTCACTCGAATCCCACGGCTCGACCACACGCCGACAATAGCGAGCCGGTTTCGGCGGTTCCGCGACCGCCGCGTCGGCTGCCCGGCCATCCGGGTACGCCTTCCCGCCTGGCCGGGACCGCTGAATCACCGGTCAGGGAAAAGCGAAACGCCCGGTCCTCCGCGCTGGAGGTGCCGGGCGTCTAGCCTGTGTACGAGCGGTGGCGGCGGGATTTGAACCCGCGGAGGGCGTAAACCCTCACACGCTTTCGAGGCGTGCTCCTTAGGCCACTCGGACACGCCACCGCCGAGAAGGCTACCTGACGCCCCCGGGACCTGTCGTGGCGGTATCCCCTCCGTCGACCTGGCAGGATCATGGCCATGAGTACGCACATCGGCGCACAGCCGGGCGAGATCGCCGAGCGGGTCCTGATGCCGGGCGACCCGCTGCGGGCGAAGTGGATCGCGGAGACGTACCTCGAGGATGCCAAGTGCTACTCGACGGTGCGGGGGATGTTCGGCTTCACCGGCCGCTGGCAGGGCACCGAGGTTTCGGTGCAGGGCTCCGGCATGGGCATGCCGTCGGCATCCATCTACGCCCACGAGCTGATCAACGAGTACGGCGTGAAGTCGCTGATCCGGGTCGGCTCGTGCGGGGCGATCGTCGACGAGCTGAACCTGCGCGACGTGATCGCCGCCAACGGCTCGGCGACCGACTCGAACATGAACCGGGTACGGTTCGACGGCCTGATCGACTACGCGCCGGTGGCCGACTTCGGTCTGCTGCGTACGTCGGTCGAGGTGGCCGGGCGGCGCGGCGTCGAGATGACGGTCGGGCCGGTGCTGGCGGCGGACGCCTTCTACACCGACCGGCCGGACCTCTACGACCGGCTCGCCGACTACGGGGTGCTGGCGGTGGAGATGGAGTCGGCGGCGCTCTACACGATCGCGGCCCGGTTCCGGGCGAAGGCGCTGACCCTGCTGACGGTGAGCGACCACATCAAGCGGGGCGAGAAGACGACGGCCCAGGAGCGCGAGCAGACCTTCGGCCAGATGGTCGAGATCGCCCTGGACACCATCACCGCCTGACCCGCCGCCCCGCACCCACCCGCCACCCGAGCGCCGCCGGCGCCCCCGCAAGATCCGCGTGATCAGGGACCTGGAACCCCAACGCGCCGACGACACGCGCGACTTAATCCCTGATCACGCGGATCAAGAAAGCTGGTCAAGCGGGAGCTGAGAGGGCTTGGGTCGGGGGGAGGGTGGCGGCGCGGATTGCCGGGTAGAGGCCGGCGAGGGCGCCGATCAGCAGCGGGGCGGTCAGACCGCCGCCCAGCGCCCACGGCGGAATCGCCAGTGGCCAGGACTGCCACCGGGCGTAGGCGGCGGTCACGACCAGACCCAGGAGCACTCCGCCGACCCCGCCGAGGGCGGAGAGCAGCAGCGATTCGGCGAGGAACTGGGTGCGTACCTGCCCGCGGGTCGCGCCGAGCGCGCGGCGGAGCCCGATCTCGGGCCGCCGTTCGAGCACCGAGACGACCATCGTGTTGGCGACCCCGACGCCGCCGACGAGCAGGGCCACCGCGCCGAGCCCGAGCAGCAGTCCGGTGAACGCGGCGTCGGTCGCCTGCCGGGCGGCCAGCGCGTCGGACGGGCGGGAGACGCGTACCTCGTTCGGGGCTTGCGGGTTGGCGGTGGCGGCGAGCACGTCGCGTACCGCCTCGACCTGGCTGTCCGTCGTACGGGTGTAGACGGTCGTCGGGTGGCCGTCGAAGCCGAGGTACGTCCCGGCGGCCGGCCAGCCGACGAGGGCGCTGGTGTCGAGTTCGGGAGCCAGCGGTACGGCGGACAGCACCCCGACGACGGTGAACCAGCGCCCGCCGACGAGCACCTGCCGGTCCGGGCCGGCCGAGCCGATGCCGAGCCGGGCGGCGGCCGTCGTGCCGAGGACCACGGCGGGGTGGTTCGCGGTCGCGGCGTTCAGCCAGGTGCCGCTTCCGATGTGGCCGCCGACGGTGTCGAGCAGGGCGAGGTCGGCGGCGCGGGCGGCGATCCCGCCGGTTTCGGCGGCCGGGATGCGGTCCGACCGGTAGACGGGTGTGTCAGGGAGCTGCCCGGTGGCGGCGACCTGGCGTACCGGCCCGATCCGGCCGATCATCGCGACCGAGTCGACCGGCAGACGGGCCTGCTCGCCCAGGATCGTGTTGCCGGGGGCGACGGTGAGCAGGTTGGTGCCGAGTGCGGCGAGGGTCCGGTCGAGTTCGGCCCGCGACGACGACGAGATGCCGACGACGGCGACCATGGCGGCGATGCCGATGGCGATCCCGAGCGCGGAGAGGAAGACCCGCAGCGGCCGGGCCCGTAGCCCGGCGCCACCGACCCGTACGACGTCGGCTGGCCGTAGCCGGGCCGGCACGAGCCCGCTCACCGGGGCGGCAGCGACGGCCGGGCGACGTCGGAGACGATCCGACCGTCGCGCATGTGGACGCGGCGGGGCAGGCTGGCCGCGATCTCCTGGTCGTGCGTGATGACGACGACGGCCGTACCCGCGGCGTGCAGCCCGCGCAGCAGCGCCATGATCCCGGCGCCGGCGGCCGAGTCGAGGTTGCCGGTCGGTTCGTCGGCGAGCAGCAGCGGCGGTTCGCCGACGACGGCCCGGGCGATCGCGACCCGCTGGCGTTCACCGCCGGAGAGCTGGTGCGGCCGGTGGTCCAGCCGGTGGCCGAGACCGACCCGGCGCAGTGCGGCGGCGGCGCGGGCCCGCCGGTCCCGGCGCCGTACGCCGGCGTAGAGCAGCCCGTCGGCGACGTTGTCGACCGCGGGTACGCCCGCGGCCAGGTGGAACTGCTGGAAGACGAAGCCGATCCGGGTGGCCCGCAGGGCGGAGAGTTTCCGGTCGGCGAGGCGGGCGACGTCGTACCCGTCGATGTGGACGGTGCCGGACGACGGCCGGTCGAGGGTGCCGATCAGGTTCAGCATGGTCGACTTTCCGGAGCCGGAGGGGCCGGTGACGGCGACGAGTTCGCCGGGCTCGATGCGTAGCGAGACGCCGTCGAGGGCGGTGACCCCACCCGGGTACGCCTTCGTCACCGCGTCGAGCCGGACCACCGGGACGCCGCCGGGTACGGGTGTGGTCATCTCGGCATCCCCACCCGCTGGCCCTCGGCGAGACCGGCGCCGGTCACCTCGACCCGGCCGGCCGCGAACAGTCCGGTTTCGACGGCGACGACGCGGGTGGTGGAGCCGTCGACGACTTCGACGCCGTACCCGCCCTCGGCTAGGGCGAGCAGCGCGGCGACCGGGACGGTCAGCACGTCGTCGCGTCGGGAGGCGGTGAACGCGACGGTCACGGTGGCGTGGTCGTGGCCGGCGAGGGCGTCCGGGTCGTCGCCGGTGACGGTCACCTCGACGCGGTTCTCGGTCGGGTTGGTGTCGCTGGCCGGCGTGACGACGGTGCGTACCGCTGTGATCCTGCCGGTGGTGGTCCGGCCGTCGGGCAGGGTGACGGTGACGGCGGCGCCCTCGGCGGCCAGCCGTCCGGTGGCGGCGGGGAGCATGACGGTGACGAGCCGTACGGTGCCGGTGACGGTGAGCACCGGCTGGTTCGGTTGTGTGGCGTCCCCGACGGCAGCCTGGTGGGTTTCGATCCGGGCGTCGCCGCTGGCGTGCACGAGGTGTCCGGGCTCGACCCGGCCGGTCGGCTCGACACCGAGGTCGCGCTGCCAGCGGCGGACCGCGTCCGCGGTCGCCCCGGTGTAGTGGTCGTCGGCGGTGAACCCGGTGTGTCCGAGCGCCCGCAGGTTCCGCTCGAACTGCCGTACGTCGGCACCTTCGACGCCAGGGGCGAGCGTCCGGTAGGCCGGCAACGGGCCGTACAGCAGCACCACCGGTACGTCGTCGACCCGGTAGAGGACCTGCCCGCGCCGGACCGTCGCGCCGACCTCGGCGAGTGCGGTCAGGGTGCCGGTGAGCCGGCCGTTGACGGTCCGGGCGGTGCCGTAACCGAGTTCGCCGTCGGCGTTCTCGGTGTCGACGAGGGTCTGCCGGGTGATGGTCGCGGTGGCCGGCGGCAGGCCGGCCCGGTCCGGCGTACCCGGGTCCGGTGCGCCGCGACCGGCGACGGCGGCGACCCCGCCGGCGACCGCGACCACGACGGCGGCCGCCGCCAGTCCGGCGGCCCGGCGGTTCACCGGCCGCCGCCGAGGATGCCGGGGGCGTGCCGCTGGCATTTCTCGGCGGCGGCCCGGACCTTCGGCTCGTCCAGGCTGATGCCGGGGCCGCCGCGGATCGAGCCGTCCGGGGTCGGGTCGGGAAAGTCGGCGATCCCCTCGGCACGCATGCAGCGGGCGAACTGCCGCAGCCGGTCGAGTTCGGCGGGGTCGGCGTCGGGTATCTCGCCGCCGTCGGGCAGCAGCGTCTCGCACTCCGCCATCGCCGCCTCGACCTTGCCGGGTTCGAGGCCGTCGCCGAAGGACAGCCGGATCGGGCCGCCGTCCGGCTGGGGATCGGGTACGTCGACGCCGTTCTCCCGCATGCAGCGGGCGAACGCGATCTCGCGATCCTCGTCGCTGACGGTGGCGGTCGGGGCCGGGGAATCCGGCGGGCCGCCCGGTGCGCCCGACCCGCCGCGGTCCGCGGTCGCCACCTGTCCGGTGTCGTCGGTGGCACCGCCGCCGCAGCCGGTCAGGGCCAGGGCGAGCACCGCCGTCAGCACGAGCCCGCCGGTGAACCTCCGCCGCATGGTGTCTCCCCGGTTTCCGGCGGCCGGTGCCCGGTCCCGCCGCGTAGGTCTGATGCCAGCGGTTGCCGGCCATCGGCAACATCTGACGGCAAGGGCGGTAGCCAGGGCGTAACCACGGACGTTAACGACGGCGTTATGGCCGGCGCGCGACGGTGGCATGGTGCCGGGCACGGACAGGATGGTCGGATGAGGGTGCTGGTGGTCGAGGACGAGAGCGTGCTCGCGGACGCGATCGCGGAGTGGTTGCGGCGGGAGGCGTTCGCCGTCGACGTCGCGTACGACGGCGGGGCCGCGCTGGACCGGCTCGGCGTGCACGCGTATGACGTGGTGGTGCTCGACCGGGACCTGCCGGTGGTGCACGGCGACGACGTGTGCCGCTCGATCGTCGACTCGGGCGGGCAGAGCCGCGTGCTGATGCTGACCGCGGCGGCGGCCGTCCGGGAACGGGTCGCCGGGCTGGCCCTCGGCGCCGACGACTACCTGCCGAAGCCGTTCGCGATGGTGGAGCTGTCGGCCCGAGTGCACGCCCTGACCAGACGCACCCGGCCGGCGGCCCCGCCCCGGCTCTCCCGGCGCGGGGTGCTGGTCGACCCGGCCCGCCGGGAGGTCTACCGGGACGGTCGGTACGTCGCGTTGAGCCGCAAGGAGTTCGCCGTGCTCGCCGAACTGCTGCGGGCCGACGGTGCGGTGGTGTCGGCCGAGGAACTGCTGGACCGGGCGTGGGACGAGCACATCGACCCGTTCACCAACGTCGTACGGGTCACCGTGATGAAGCTGCGCCGCAAGCTCGGCGACCCGCCGGTGATCGAGACGGTGCCCGGCGTCGGGTACCAGATCCCGTGAACCGGCTGACCATCCGGGCCCGGCTGACCCTGGTCTTCGGCGGATCGTTCTTCGTGGCCGGCGGCGTCCTGCTGGCCGTCAACTACGCGCTGGTCGCCGGCCGGTTGCAGCAGAACCGGCTGTCGTTGTGGATCGGCGGCTCCGGGGATACGTCGGGCCTCGACACGGCGGCGATCGGCGCGATGGTCGGCGACTATCAGCGGGTGGTCCGGGACGGCGCCCTCGACTCGCTGCTCACCCAGGGCGGGCTGGCGCTGGTCGTGGTGTCGGTGGTCGCGGTCGCGATCGGCTGGCTGGTCGCCGGCCGGGCACTCCAGCCGCTCCAGGAGATCACCGGTACCGCCCGCCGGATCGCCGGGGCCGACGGTGCCGGCCGGGGCCTGCACGAGCGGATCGCGCTCGGCGGCCCGAAAGACGAGGTACGCGAACTCGCCGCCACCTTCAACGAGATGCTGGAACGGCTGAATCGCGCCTTCGACGGACAGCGGCGGTTCGTGGCGAACGCGTCGCACGAGCTGCGTACGCCGCTGGCGCTGAACCGGGCGCTGGTCGAACTGGCGATGACCCGGCCCGGGGCACCGGCCGAGGTACGCCAGCTCGGTGAGTCGCTGCTGACCGTCAACGAGCGGCACGAGCGGCTGATCGACGGGCTGCTCACCCTCGCCGACTCGGAGAACGAGGTGACCGACCGTACCCCGGTGGATCTTGCCGAGGTGGCCCGGCACGTGGCCGACCAGGTCGCCGGGCCGGCCGACGTACGCGTCGAACTGGACCTGGCGGCGGCACCCACGGCCGGCGACCCGGTGCTGCTCGAACGGCTGACCCAGAACCTGGTCGAGAACGCCGTACGGCACAACGTGCCGGAGGATGGCTGGCTGTCGGCCGAGACGGCGGTGGTGGACGGCCGGGCCACCCTGACCGTGTCGAACAGTGGCCCGACGGTCCCCGGGTACGAGGTGGAGAGCCTGTTCCAACCGTTCCGCCGCCTGAACCGCGACCGGATCGGCGGTGGGCGCGGCTTCGGCCTGGGCCTGTCGATCGTCCGCGCGATAGCCCGCGCCCACAACGGCTCGGTGGAAGCCACCCCCCGCCCCCAGGGCGGCCTATCCGTAACCGTCTCGCTCCCTTCAAGATCCGCGTGATCAGGGACTAAGTCGGGCGTGTCGTCGGTGCGCCGCAGCTCAAACTCCCTGATCACGCGGATCTTGGCGGCGTGGCGAGGCGGGCCGTAGCAGAACCGGGTCGGTTGTGGGGGCTGTCCACAGGTGGGTGGGTTGTCCACAGGCTGTCCACGGCGGCGGGCGGGCCGACGCCGGATCCGTGATGCTTCGCCGGCATGACGACCGGTCACGAAACCGTGCTGCTGATCGCCGCCCGGCAGGAAGGGCTGATCACGTCGGCCCAATGCCTACGAGCCGGACTAGCCCGATCCGACGTCGCCCGACTGCTCGCCACGAAACGCTGGCGCGGGATTTTCCGCGGCGTCCACCTCACCATGCCCGGCACCGTCTCGGAGCGCCAGCGAATCCGGGCCGGGCTGCTCGCCCTGGGGCCGGCTGCCGTCGCCGTGCTGAACAGCGCCGCCACCGTCCACGGCTGGCCGGTCGTGCCAGCGGATCCGACGGTGCAGGTGTCGGTGCCGGCGGACCGGCGGCGGCTGGACCAGCCCGGGCTCACCACTCGACAACTGGTCGTCGACGCCGCCGACCTGACGACGGTGGCCGGGATGCGGTTGACGACTCCGGCGCGTACCGCCGCCGACCTGCTGCTCCGACTGCCGCGACCGGAGGCGGTGGCGATGCTCGACGCCGCGCTCGGGGCCGGGGCCCTGACGGACCTGGACCTGGAGGTCGCCCGGATGTTGATCTACGGCAATCGTGGGGCGGTGCGCGCCCGCCGCTCGATCGGGGACGCCGACGGTCGGGCACAGTCCCCGCTCGAGTCACGGATCCGGCTCATCTGCGTCGACGGCGGCGTGCCACCGGAGCGGCTCCAGTTCCCGGTGTACGACGAGTTCGGCGTACTGCGGGCGTTGGCGGATCTCGCCTGGCCGAGCCGGGGTGTGTTGGCCGAGGCCGACGGCCGGGCACCCCACAGCACGCCGGAAGCCCTGCTCCACGACCGCAGGCGACAGAATCTCCTGCTGACGCGGGGCTTCGTCGTCCTCCGGTTCACCTGGGCCGACACGAGACGGCCGAGCTACGTCGTACGGACGGTTCGGGAGGCCCTGGAAGCCGGCCCAAGATCCGCGTGATCAGGGACTTTGAGCCGCGGCACGCCGGCGACACGCGCGGCTTAATCCCTGATCACGCGGATCTTGGGGGTCAGCGGGAAGACGGATCAGCGGAAGAAGGTGCGGAGCAGGGTGACGCACTCTGGTTCCAGGACGCCGGCGTAGACCGTGGGGCGGTGGTTGAGGCGGCGGTCGCGGACCACGTCCCAGAGCGAACCGACCGCACCCGTCTTCGGCTCCCAGGCCCCGAAGACCACTGTGGATACCCGGGCCAGTACCAGCGCGCCCGCGCACATCGTGCACGGTTCCAGCGTCACCACCAGGGTGCAGCCGTCGAGTCGCCAGGCGCCGACCCGGGCGGCGGCCCGGCGCAGCGCGAGCACCTCGGCATGCGCGGTCGGGTCGCCGGTGAGTTCCCGTTCGTTGCGGCCGACGGCGAGTTCGGTGCCGTCCGGCCCGTAGACAACGGCACCGACCGGCACGTCGGCGGCCACGTCGCCGGTACGCCCCGCGACCGACCGGGCGGGATCGCCGGCCGCCACCTCACCGGTACGCTCGGCGACCGGCCGGGCGGGATCGTCCATGGGAACGGGGTCCGGGCTGGTTACGGCGACCGCCAGGGCGCGGCGCATCCATGCCTCGTGACGTTCCCGCCGGCCGCCGAGGGACCACGGGGGCGGGCCGCCGGGGTCCGTCACGCTTCGCGTAGCTCCTCGACCTCGTCGCCGCACCCGATCGCCTGGCAAACCTCGGCGGTCACGTCGGCGGGGAGCATGCCCTCGTGGGCGCAGAGCACCAGCAGTCGCGGCGCCGGCACACCCAGGTCGGTCAGCAGGTCGGCGTCGCCCACGGGGTCGGCGTCGGGATCGGTCGCGGGCTGGTCGGAGCCGGTCGTGGACGCGGTGGCGCCGCCGCCGGTCAGCACGTCGTCGAACTCCATCGCCGGCGCCTTGAGGTCGCCGACGAGCAGCGCGCCGAGCCGGGACTCCTCGGCGAAGGCCGAGTCCGAGCCGAATATCCGCAGGTCTTCCCCGGCGTCGAGGCGCAGGATCGCGAGATAGGTGTCGTCGGCCTCGACGAAGAGCAGTGAGATGTCGGCGTCCGGGTCGATGTCGCGCAGCCGTTCCGCGACCTCCTCTATGTCGGATGCGCCGTCGAGGTCCAGTTCCGCGGCGGCCCATCCGGCCGAGCCACGCGTGACGGCAGCAGCGAAGTACGCCACGGTCCCCCCAATTGCCTTGCGGCCAGCGTGCCGCATATACCGCCGACTTGTTCGTTACGCGTGACGGTAACCGGTCGGGTCGGCGGGTGACCGGACAACGCTCCGAGAGAGGGAGCGGAACGGGCCAGAAGTTTGCCGGGAGGCCCCGGTCAGTTGGCGAGCCGGCGACGGGTGGCGATCAGCTCACGCAGTCGATCTCCGCGTACCTGACGGGGAAGCTCGCGCTCGCGTACCGCTTTTGCACCGGCGAGCTCGGCAAGGAGCTGAAGCCGGCGGCGGCTGCGGTCGGGGTCGAGCCGCTGCACAGTCCAGGCCATGTCGCGAGCGTGCCGACTGAGCGCCGACTAGTCAAGGCCGGTAGCGCTGCGCACGCACGTCGATACACAGCGCCCATGATCGCTCACGATCCGAGCATGCTCAGGCGCGCTGAGTCACCATAGCGGCCAGTTGGACATGCCGGCCCAGCGAAGCGCGACGAGGGTGGTCGTGATCCCCCATCCGACCGCCACGGCGACCGCCAGCCCGGCGGCGACTCCCCGGTCGCCGTGCCGGGCCAGCACGGCGGCGACCAGCCAGGCGACCGCACCCGCGATGATCGTCCACCAGCCGAGTCCGCGCAGGTCACCGGCGAGCAACGCGAACATCGCCAGCCAGACGGCACCGGCACCGAGGCCGGCCGCCAGCTGCCCGGGCCGGACCTGGTGGGGCTCGCGGTAGGTCGGCCGGGGCGGCGTCCGCGAGGGGAACAACCCCGACGGCGTACGCCCCACGCCGGGCGTCTGCCACCTGTCGGGCGGCGGCGCGAACCCCGCCGGGACCGGTGACTGCGGTGGTGGGGCGAATCCGGATGCGGCCGGCGGGTGCGGCCGGGCGCCGAACCCGGGCGGGTAGGGCCGGGCACCGAACCCGGCGGGCACGGGCTGGCCGGGTCGCGCGGGGTGTCCGGTCGTCCCGAACCCACCGGGCCGGCCGGGCGGTGCGACCGCGGGGCCGGGTGGGGGTGCGCTGAACCCGGGCGGGCTGAAGCCCGGCGGGACGGGAAACGTGGGCCGGGCCGGCGAGAGCGGCCGTGCTGCCGGCGGGGTGGCGGGCGACACCGGGGAGGTGTCGGCGACCAGCGGGCCGGGCCCGGGGACATCGCCCGGCGCGGGCGCCGGCGCCGCGCTCACCGGCGGCTCCGTTTTCTCGGCGCCACCGGCCGCGCGCTCCGGCTCGGGTGGGACGCTCGCCGCCGGCCGGCCCGCCGTGTCCTCGTCTGGCCGGGACTGCTCCGCCGTCACCGTCGCTCCTTCGCTCGCGGCTACGCCTTCCGCCGCAGCGTACCCGGCTGGCCACACTCCGGCCCGGGGTCACGCGCGGCCGGCGGGGCGCGCCTCTGCCAGGATGGCCGGATGTCTTGGCGACATCGAGCACCGTGGAAGGCGACCAGCGGCGGGCGGCGGACGTACCCGGTGGTGTTCCTGCTCGTGGCCGGGCTCGGCGCGGGTTGCGGGGCGCCGCCGGCCGGACCGGACGCCGACCGGCCGAACTGGCGGGCGAGCGGCGGCGCCACCGGCACCACGCCGCCCACGGCCGGAAGTCCCCCGGCGGCCAGCCCGACCACGGCCAGCCCGACCACTGCCGGCCCGACCGCGCCGCCGGACGGCCGGCGCTACTTCTTCCCGGTCGGCGGAAGCAACGTCGCCTACCACCCGACCCACTCGGCCTACCCGGCGACCGACATCTTCGCCGACTGCGGCACGCCGGTCGTGGCGGTGACCCACGGGGTGGTGCTCGAGGTCAGCCGCTCGGACACGTACGACCGGCGCAAGCCCGACGGGCCACTCAACGGCGGCCTGTTCGTGTCGCTGCTCGGCGACGACGGGGTGCGCTACTACGGCTCGCACCTGGTCGAGGTGGCCACCGGGATCGACGCCGGGGTACGGGTCACCGCCGGCCAGCGGGTCGGCTCGGTCGGCCGAACCGGCAACGCCAACAACGTCTGCCACCTGCACTTCGGTATCTCGCCGCCGTGCGCCGGCACCGGCGACTGGTGGGTACGCCGGGGCGTGGTGTGGCCGGCGCCGTACCTCGACGCGTGGCGGAAGAAGCGGGACTCGGTGCCGGCCGACAAGGTGGCGGGCTGGCAGCGGGAGAGGGGCTGCGCCCGTACGCCCTGAGCCGGCGATCAGCCGAACTGGGCCAGCCGCTGCCGGGCGGTGCCGTTGATCTGGGTAAACGCGCCGCCGGCCACCATCTTGCGCAGCCCGGGGTTGGCGGCCATGGCGCGCACGCCGCTGATCCCGTTGCCGTCCGCCGTCCAGGGCAGCAGGGTGCCGTCGGCCTCGGCCGCGGCGGCGAGCTTGACCCGCCGGTCCGAACCGTCGACGCAGGAGCCCTGGTCGCCGGTCAGCGGGGAGCGGCAGACCTTGTCGAAGTGGCCGCCGAGGTAGACGGTGCCGTCGAGGACGGTGACCGCCTGCGGGTCGCCGTCCTGGGTGAGCGTCCAGCGGGTGTTGCCGGTGGGGTCGTACGCCACGACCCGCCCGCCGGGTCCGCCGTGTGCCGCGTACACCCCGCGCGGGCCGGCCGCGATCGCGTGGGTGACGTAGCTGGCCCGGGGCCGGAAGCCGGTGTCGAGCGCGCCGCTCGCCGGGTCGAGGGCGGCGAGCCGGGCGGTTCCGGCGGCGCCGTTGACGCGGTGGAAGCTGCCGCCGGCGTAGATCCGGCCGCTGGCGGCGACGACGGTCCGGACGGTGGCGTCGGCGCCGGCCGACCAGCCGGCCAGCAGTGCGCCGGTGCCGAGGTCGAAGGCGGCGAGCCGGGCCCGGGGTACGCCGTTCACGGTGGTGAAGGTGCCGCCGGCGTAGAGGCGACCGTTGGCGGCGGCGAGTGCGTACGGCTGCCCGGTGAGGCGGTGCCGGAACGTGCCGTGAAGTGTTCCGGTCGTGGCGTCGAGCCGGCCGAGGCCGTCGCGGTCGGCGCCGGCCAGCCTGGTGAAGTCGCCGCCGACATAGACCGATCCGCCGGCGACGGCGATGGCGCGTACCTGGTCGTCGGCGGGCGGCGCCCAGTCGAGCAGGGCGCCGGTGCGGGCGTCGATGGCGGCGAGGCGGCTGCGGGCGACCGTCTTGCCGCCGGCCGTGGCGGAGGTGAAGTCGCCGCCGACGTAGAGGGTGTTTCCGGCGTACGCGGTGGCCCAGACCGTGCCGTTGAAGGTCGGCAGCCGCTCCGGGGTGCCGCTGACGGCAGCGGGGAACGGGGCGACGGCGGGGAGCGGGGCGGCGGCTACGGCGGGGAGCGGGGCGGCGGCTACGAGCGCGGCGGCGCCGGTCGTCAGCGCCCAGCGCCGGATCCGGTGGACAGGTTCGCGAACTGTGTCCGGAAAAATCACTGAATTACGGTAACTGCGCAGGTCGCCGGCTGCCACGATCCGGCCGGCGGGTCGCCGGGGTCCGGGCCGGCACCGCGCGACCGCCGCCGCGTGTGCGAGAGTCAGCCGCGTGGATGTTGCGGTGATCGGGCTCGGTCTCATCGGCGGTTCGGTGCTGCGGGCGCTCTCGGCCGCCGGCCACCGGGTGCTCGGCTACGACGCCGATCCGGCGACCCGGGCCACCGCCCGCACCGCCGCCGCGAAGGCACCGGCCGCCGCCCGCTGGCAGGTCACCGCGACCGTACGCGACGCGGTGGCACGCGCCGACCTGGCCGTGGTCGCCGTACCGCTGCCGGCCGTGGCCGGCGTCCTCGACCAGCTCGCCGACGCCGGGTTCAGCGGCCTCGTCACCGACGTGACCTCGGTCAAGGGTCCGGTGCACCGGCTCGTCGGGGAGCGCCTGCACCGGCTGCACGACCGGCTCGCCGGCTTCGTCGGCGGCCATCCGATGGCCGGACGCGAGACGTCCGGGTTCGCCGCCGCCGACCCGGAACTGTTCGCCGGCTGCTCGTGGGTGCTCTGCCTGGAGCCCGGGGTCACCGCGCTGTCCGACTGGCTGGAACTCGCCGTGCTGGTGACCGGGCTGGGGGCACGGGTGGTGCCGGCCATCCCGGACGAGCACGACCGGGCGGTGGCGGCGGTGAGCCACGTACCGCATCTGCTCGCCGCGGCGCTCGCCGCGACCGCGGCCACCGACCCGCTCGCCGGCACCCTCGCCGCCGGCTCGTTCCGCGACGGGACGCGGGTCGCCGCGACCCGGCCGGAGCTGGTCGCGGCGATGTGCGGCGGCAACGCCGCGGCGGTCGGGCCGGCGCTTTCCGCCGTACTCGCCGAACTGGCCGGCGCCCGGAGTGCGCTGGACGCCGACGATCCGATCGCGGCCCTGCGGACCTGGCTGACGCCGGGTTGTACGGCCCGTACCGCGTGGCCGCCGGTCCCCGGCAAGCCGCTGGAGCTGCCGGCCCGGGTCGAGACGCTCGTCCGGCTCGGTCGCGCCGGCGGCTGGGTGACCGGTGTCGCCGACGACCGCCGTACGGTGACCGGCGTCCGCCCCGCGCCGGTCGATCCGGACTGACCGGCCGCACCTCGGCAAGATCCGCGTGATCAGGGAGTTTGCACCCCGACCCGCCGGCAACACGCCCGACTTACTCCCTGATCACGCGGATCATGGGGGCGTGGGAACCGGGGAACGGGGGTTACCTTGACGGGTATGGGTGTGCGGGATGCCGTCGGGGATCTGCGCCGGATCGCGTTTCTGCTCGAACGGGCCAACGAGGCCACCTACCGGGTACGGGCGTTCCGGTCGGCCGCCGCGGCGCTCGCCGCCCTGCCCGCCGCCGAACTCGCGAGCCGGGCACTGGCGGGAACGCTGACCGAGCTGTCCGGGGTCGGCGAGGTGACCGCCCGGTGCGTCACCGAGTCACTGCGCGGCGAGGAACCGGTCTACCTGCGCCGGCTGCTGGCGACCGAGGGAGCCGACCTGGACGAGGCGGCCGCGGCGCTGCGGGCGGCGCTGCGCGGCGACTGCCACACCCACTCCGACTGGTCCGACGGCGGCTCGCCGATCGAGGAGATGGCGCTGGCCGCCGCCGAACTCGGGCACGAATACCTGGTGCTCACCGACCACTCGCCGAAGCTGACCGTGGCCCGTGGGCTGACCGCCGCCCGGCTGCGCAAGCAACTCGACCACGTGGCGGCGATCAACGCCGCGCTGCCGGCGGGCTTCCGGATCCTGACCGGCATCGAGGTCGACATCCTCGCCGACGGCTCCCTGGACCAGGACGAGGAACTGCTCGCCCGGCTCGACGTGGTGGTCGGGTCGGTGCACAGCGGACTGCGCGACGACCGGGCCCGGATGACCCGCCGGATGCTGACCGCCATCGCCAACCCGCACCTGGACATCCTCGGCCACTGCACCGGGCGGATGGTCGCCGGCCGGCCGGCCGGGGTGGCCGGGCCCGGCGACCGTGGCCACCGGGCCCGGACCAGACCACCGAGCGACTTCGACGCCGACGCCGTCTTCGCCGCCTGCGCCGAACACGGCAAGGCCGTCGAGATCAACTCCCGGCCGGAGCGGCAGGACCCGCCGAAACGGCTGCTCCGGCTGGCGGTCGAGGCCGGCTGTCTGTTCGCCATCGACACCGACGCGCACGCCCCGGGGCAGCTCGACTGGCAGCGTTTCGGCTGTGAACGGGCGGCGCTGTGCGGCGTACCGGCGGAGCGGGTGGTGAACACCTGGCCGGCCGGCGAACTCGTCGACTGGGCAGCGACGCACGACGCCTGACCAGGCGGGCCATCGACGATAACGGCGGGTGGCCGGGGCCACCGGTCCCGTAGGGTCGCAGGCGTGGGAAGAATTGATGACCTCGCGAACCGGTACGTCGACGAGTGGGCACCACTGCACCCGTGTGAAGCCACCTACGTCGGGTTGAAGGGCCACGACCACCGGCTCGACGACCTGTCCCCCGACGGCTTCGCGGCGCAGGCCGAGCTGACCCGGCGTACGCTCACCGAGCTCGACGTCACCGAGCCGGAGACCGAGTCCGAGCGGGTCGCCAAGGAGGCCATGCAGGAACGCCTCGGCCTGGAACTGGCCCGGTACGACGCCGGCGAGGTGACCAGCGAGATCAACGTGATCAGCAGCGGCCTGCACAACATCCGGCAGGTCTTCGACCTGATGCCGACGCAGGGCGAGGAGGCGGTGGCGAACATCGCCGCCCGGCTGAACCAGTTCCCGACCGCGCTGGAGCAGTACAAGACAACGCTGCGGGCCGCCGCCGACGCCGGGCACGTCGGCGCCCGGGCCCAGATGATCGAGGTCGCCAAGCAGTGCGCCACCTGGACCGACCCGTCCGGTGACAACTTCTTCCACGGGCTGACCGACCGGCTGTCGGCCGACGCCACACTCTCCGCCGAACTGGCCCGGGGCGCCGCCGCGGCCACCGCCGCCACCGCCGAGTTCGGCCGGTTCCTGCGTACGGAGCTGGCGCCGCGGGGGCGCAAGACCCAGGCCGCCGGGCGGGAGCGCTACGAACTCGCCTCGCAGTACTTCCTCGGGGCGAAGGTCGACCTCGACGAGACGTACGCCTGGGGTTTCGAGGAACTGGCCCGGCTGGAGAACGAGATGCGGGCCCTGGCCGCCCGCATCGTCCGGCCCGGCGCGAGCATCGACGAGGCGGTCGACGCCCTCGACGCCGACCCGGCCCGCACGATCGCCGGCAAGGAGGCGTTCCGCGACTGGATGCAGGCGCTGGCCGACAAGGCGGTAGCCGAACTGCACGGCACCCACTTCGACATCCCGGAGCAGGTGCGGCGGATCGAATGCTGCCTCGCGCCGACCAGTGACGGCGGCATCTACTACACCGGCCCGAGCGAGGACTTCTCCCGCCCGGGGCGGATGTGGTGGGCGGTTCCGGCCGGCGTCACCGAGTTCTCCACCTGGCGTGAGGTGACCACCGTCTACCACGAGGGTGTCCCCGGCCACCACCTCCAGGTCGGCCAGACCCAGGTCCGGGCCGAACTGCTCAACCGCTGGCAGCGCCTGCTGTGCTGGTGTTCCGGGCACGGCGAGGGCTGGGCGCTGTATTCCGAGCGGCTGATGGAGGACCTCGGCTATCTCGACGACCCGGGCGACAGGCTGGGCATGCTCGACGCGCAGGCGTTGCGGGCCGCCCGGGTGATCGTCGACATCGGCATGCACCTGGAGCTGGAGATCCCGCGCGACAACCCGTTCGACTTCCACCCGGGGCAGCGGTGGACCCCGGAACTGGGCTGGGAGTTCATGCGTGGCCACTGCCGGGTCGCCGACGAGTTCCTGCGCTTCGAACTCCACCGCTACCTCGGATGGCCGGGCCAGGCGCCGGCGTACAAGGTCGGCGAGCGGATCTGGTTGCAGGCCCGCGACGAGGCCCGTACCCGTAAGGGTGCCGACTTCGACCTGAAGGAGTTCCACCGGCAGGCGCTCGACCTCGGTCCACTCGGCCTTGACCCGCTGCGGAAGGCACTCGCCCGCCTCTAGCCGCGTAACCATCACCGGGTGTCCACCCGTTGTTCTGATAACGGGTGGGCATCCAGCACTTTCCGGCAGGTTTCGGGATTCAGGGTCAGGTCAGGGACCTCCCCCTTGAACCGAGGGACGTCCGGCGGCAGGCTCTCCTGGCAAGTGCAACGGGGCAGCCACACCGGCCGTCCCGCACCTGACTCTGCCGGAAGGCGGCCATGCGCGTACCGACCCGCGGCCCCACGGTCGCGCCCCCGTCCACGCACCCGACCGTCGCACGCTCGACCCTACGGGTGGCACATTTTTCCGACACCTACCTGCCCCGCCGGGACGGAATCATAACCTCCCTGCGCACCCTGACCGGCGCGCTCGGCGGGGCCGGCCACGAGTGCCTGACCGTGGTGCCGGGACATCGGCGGCAGCCGGCACAGCCGGACGTGCTCGCCCTGCCGGCGGTGCCGTGCGGGGTCGCCGACCTGCGGCTGCTGCCGTGGCCGACGCTGCGTCAGGTGCGCCGGATCGAGGCGTGGCAGCCGGACCTGGTGCACGTGCACACCCCGGGATCGGTCGGCCTGCTCGGCGTGCTGACCGCGCGCCGGCTCGGCCTTCCGGTGGTGCACACCTACCACACCGACCTCCAGGCGTACGTCGACGCGTACCGGATCCCGACCGCGGCGATCCGGATGATCGCGACGCTCTACACCCGACGGTTGGGGCTGCCCGCCGTGCCCGTTCCGGCCGGCGGTGACGACGACGACCGGCGGGGACACGTCCAGACGGTCAACGCGCTGCTGATGGGCGACGCCGACGCGGTGGTCGTGCCGACCGCGGCCGCCCTCGACCGGACCGACCTGCCGGTGCCGGCGCACCGCCTCTTCGTGGTGCCGTCGGCCGTGCCGAAGCGGGCGGTCGGCGCGCACCGGGCCGCCGCGTTCCGGGCCACGTACGGCCTCGGCGAAGCCGACCGGATGGTCCTGTTCGTCGGGCGGGTCAACCGCGAGAAGGGCATCGACCTGCTGCTGCCCGCGTTCGCGAAGGTGGTCGCCAGAGAGCCGCGGGCCCGCCTGGTGCTGGTCGGCGCGGTCTACGAGCAGCGGTGGCTGCGCCGGCTGATCGACGCGTCCGGGGTCGGCGACCGGGTGGTGGTGACCGGCCAACTGGCCGCCGACCAGGTCACCGCCGCGTGCGCCACGGCCGAGGTGTTCGCGTTCCCGTCCAGCACCGACACGCAGGGGCTGGTGCTCCAGGAGGCGGCGCTCGCCGGCGTACCCAGTGTCATCGTCGACGCCGACCTGCACCGCGCCGGCGCGCTCGGCGACGCCGCGGTGCTCGCCGATCCCACCCCGGACGGGCTGGCGGCCGCCGTCACCCGGCTGCTGCACGATCCGGCGCTGGCCCGCCGTACGGCCGACCTGGCCCGGACCCGCGCGCTGCGGCACACCCCGCAGCGGTACGGGGCGGCGATGCTCGACGTCTACCGCGACGCGATCACGGCCCACCGCTCCGGGTGATCCCGGCCGCCTCGGTGTCCCCGCCACCGCCGGTCGGCTGCGCGGTCGGCGGCGGCGTGGGGGCGCTGGTCGGTGGCGGAGTCGGCGCGCTGGTCGGCGGCGGCGTCGGTTCCGGGCTCGGTTCCTCCGCCGTGGGCTCGGGCGACGCGGACGGTGAGGCGCTGGCGGTCGGCGCGGGTCCGGTCGAGGTCGGTGCCGATCCGCCGGTGCGGCCGGACGAGGGTTCCGTCTCGCCGGACGGCTCCGCCGTGTCGGACGGGGCGGGGCTGGGTGTTGCCGTCGGGGTCGGTCCCTCGGCCGGTGGCGTGGCCGCGTCCGGGGCGAAGGAGAGCACCCCGACCAGCACGCCACCGGCGAGCAGGACAGCGGCGGCGACTCCGAGCAGGGTCCGCCGGCGGCGGTCGCCGCCGGGCGGGCCGCCCGCCACCGGGACCGGGACCGGCTCCTGGTCGGTGAGGGTGCTCGGTCCGGCCGCCCGCACCGGTACGGCCGCGGCGGCGATCGGCGCGGTGCGTTCGCCGGAGTCCGGGTCGGCGTCGACGGCTGCCATGGCGGCGGTGGCGGCCGGCAGCGTCGCGGTGGCGGTGGGCGCCGGTGCCGCGGTGCCGTCGCCGATCGTCGCCGCCACCTGTTCGGCGGCTTCGGCGAACTCGGCGGCGGTCGGAAACCGGTCGGCAGGGTCCTTCGCGAGTGCCTTCTCGACAAGGGCGGCCACCGGCGCCGGCACGTCGGCGGGCAGCGGCGGCGGGTCCTCGTGCAGGTGGCTGACCGCGACCTGGAGCGGGTTGTCGCCGTCGAACGGCGGACGGCCGGCGAGCAGGTGGTAGGCGACCGCGCCGAGCGCGTAGATGTCGGTGGCGCCGGACACCGGCTTGCTGGTCGCCTGTTCCGGCGCCATGTAGAGGGCGGTGCCGAGTACGGCGTTGGTGCCGGTCATCGCCGTCATGGCGGTCGACCGGGCCACCCCGAAGTCGACCAGGGTCACCGTGCCGTCGCCGTGGACGAGCAGGTTGCCGGGCTTGACGTCCCGGTGGACGATGCCGGCGGCGTGTGCCGCGTCGAGGGCGCGGGCCGCCTGCACGACGACCGACAGCGTCTCGCCGACACCGAGCCGGCCGACCTCGGTGAGTCGTACGGACAGTGACTGGCCGTCGACGTATTCCATGACCAGGTAGGGCGCCCGCCCGCCGGACGGGATCTCGGCCTCGCCGAAGTCGTAGACGGCGACGACGCCCCGGTGCTGGAGGGCGGCCAGCATCCGCGCCTCGGCCCGGAACCGGGCGTCGAAGCCGGGGTCGGACAGCAGCGCGGGCAGCAGCACCTTGACCGCGACGGTGCGGGCCAGGAGGACGTCGGTGGCACGCCAGACGTCGCCCATCCCGCCGGTGGCGAGATGGGCGTCGAGCCGGTAGCGCTGGTCGAGGACCACTCCGGGGGCCAACACGTCTTGCTCCTACCCAACCGGTCGTCCGGTTACTCGATACGGTGCGCTGCCCGAGGTACCCGGCAACGTTACCCACCGCATGGCGGGACGACCGGCTGCGTCACCTCGGCCGGCCCACCAGGAGCGATGGCGGGCCTCCCGGCAGCGACCGACCACCGGCCCGGGTGACCGGCGTCACATCGACGCCGGTCACCCATCGGCTCGTGGTCACCGGCCGCCGAGCAGTTGCTCGAACGGTGTCGGCTCGGCGAACGGGTCCACCTTCCGCGGCGCGTCCCGCCGTTCGAGCTGGACGGCGAGTTCGGCCGCCGCCCGGTCGACCCGGCCGGCCAGGGTGCCGGCGCCGCCCCTGGCGCCCCCGTCCGTACCGGCGCCGAAGTCCTCGGTGGCGGCGAAGACGCCGGTGGGAACGACGACGGCCCGCAGGTAGGTGAACAGCGGCCGCAGGGCGTGCTCCAGCGCCAGCGAGTGGCGGGCGGTGCCCCCGGTGGCCGCGATCAGCACCGGCATGCCGACCAGCGCCTCGGCGTCGAGCACGTCGAAGAACGACTTGAACAACCCGCTGTACGACGCGTTGAAGATCGGTGACACCGCGATCAGCCCGTCGGCGTGGACGACCGTGTCCAGCGCCCGCCCGAGGTCCGGGGACGGGAAGCCGGTCAGCATGTTGTCGACCAGGGCGTGGGCGTGGTCGCGCAGCTCGACGTGGCGCACGTCGAGCGACGTACCGGTCGGCAGCGCGCGCCCGGTGGCGGCGGCGAGCTGGTCGGCCAGCAGCCGGGTCGACGACGGCTGGCGCAGCCCGGCGGAGACCACGGCGAGGGTGCGGCCGCTCATCGCCCGGCTCCCGCCGCTGCCGCGACCCGGGCCGCCTTCAGCGAGGCGTGGGTGGGCGCGTCCGGCACGTGGGCCGGCCGCCGCGCGGCGAACTCCTTGCGCAGCACCGGTACGACCTCCTCACCGAGGATGTCCAACTGCTCCAGCACCGTCTTCAGCGGCAGCCCGGCGTGGTCCATCAGGAAGAGCTGGCGCTGGTAGTCGCCGACGTCCTCACGGAAGGTCAGGGTGCGGTCGATCACCTGCTGCGGGCTGCCGACGGTCAGCGGGGTCTGGGTCGAGAAGTCCTCCAGCGACGGCCCGTGGCCGTAGACGGGGGCGTTGTCGAAGTACGGCCGGAACTCCCGGACGGCGTCCTGCGAGTTCTTGCGCATGAACACCTGCCCGCCGAGGCCGACGATGGCCCGGTCGGCGGGGCCGTGCCCGTAGTGCTCGAACCGCCGGCGGTAGAGCTGCACCATCTGCTTCGTGTGCTCCATGGGCCAGAAGATGTTGTTGTGGAAGAAGCCGTCGCCGTAGTACGCGGCCTGCTCGGCGATCTCGGGGCTGCGGATCGAGCCGTGCCAGACGAACGGCGGCACCGCGTCGAGTGGCCTGGGCGTGGCCGTGAAGGACTGCAACGGGGTGCGGTGCCGGCCCTCCCAGTCGACGACATCCTCGCGCCACAGCTTGTGCAGCAGGGCGTAGTTCTCGATCGCCAGCGGGATGCCGGCCCGGATGTCCTTGCCGAACCACGGGTAGACCGGCCCGGTGTTGCCGCGCCCGAGCATCAGGTCGACGCGCCCGTCGGCGAGGTGCTGGAGCATCGCGTAGTCTTCGGCGATCTTGACCGGGTCGTTCGTGGTGATCAGCGTCGTGGCGGTGGACAGGATGATCCGCTCCGTACGCGCCGCGAGGTAGCCCAGCATCGTCGTGGGCGACGAGGGCACGAACGGCGGGTTGTGGTGCTCGCCGGTGGCGAAGACGTCGAGCCCCACCTCTTCGGCCTTGAGCGCGATCCTGACCATGGCCTTGATCCGCTCGTGCTCCGACGGCGTGCTGCCGTTGGTGGGGTCGGTGGTGACGTCTCCCACGGTGAAGATCCCGAACTGCATGTCGACTTCCCGCCTCAATCTCGTTCAAGTTTGAACTACCCGCTTGAACCTGACCTGGCGGCGGGCTATTCCCGCCCCCGGCGGTATAGCCGTAGTAGCCCGGGACACACCCTTGATCACGTGACCGGGCGGATCAACTGAAGCGGCGACCCTCGTCGCGGCGGTAACCCCACGCGGCCAGCGCCCCCATCGCCACCGTCCAGGCCACCAGCGCGATCATCGAGGTGGTGCTGACCGGGAAGTCGCCGACCGCGGCCCACATCAGCTCGACCGCGCCCCGGCTGGGCAGGTACGGCGCGATCGTCTCGATGAAGCCGGGCGCGTTTCCCGGTGCCGAGAGCAGACCACCGCCGAACGCCATCGGGAAGAACACGATCTGGGCGACAGCGAGCGCCGCCTTGCTCGGCAGCCCGTACCCGATCGCGAGCCCCATCAGCGTGAACGGAACGGCGATCACCAGAATCGCGCCGAGCCCGGCCAGGAACCCGCCCACCGTGATCGTCGCCTCGGTGCCGATCGCCGCGATCAACACGACGGGGATCAGCGAGACGAACGTCATGACCAGGCCGGCGATGATCCGTCCGGCGAAGCGCGGGACCGGCCCGACCGGCAGGCTCCGGGTGTACGGGTCCCACGGATGCGCCCGGTCCTCGGCCACCCCGACGCCGTACTGGAAGAGGTTGCTGACCATGACCGCGAAGGTGACCATCGACGCGGTGGCGAAGGTGGCACCGACCGGATCGTCACCGGCGAACGGGACCACGAAGAAGAGCATCGACACGGCCGGGAAGAACGCGCTGCCGATCACCGCCACCGGGACCCGGACGGTCTCCAGGAGCTGGTAGCGGGCATGCACGAGAGTGAGTGACACGACGGTCTCCTTATCGGTCGGCGCCGGCCACGGCGTGCTTCGGCCCGGCCCCGGCGGGTCCGCCGTCGGCCTCGCCCGGCACACCACCGTCGACTGCCGGGCCGCCGTCACCGGTGAGGGCCAGGAACGCCTCCTCCAGCGACGTCGGGCGGACCTCCAGGTCGCTGAAGTCGACCCCGCCGGTGACCAGCGCCCGGACGACGGCGTCGGAATCGGCGGTCAGGACATGGGTACGGCCGTCGACGTGCTTCACACCGACCACGCCCGGCAGCGGCGGCAGCTCGCCGACGGTCAGGCTGACCCGCCGTACGCCGACCATGCCCCGGACGGCGGCGACGGTGTCGTCGGCGAGCACCCGACCGCCGCCGAGCACCACGACCCGCTGCGCCAGTTCCTCGATCTCCTCCAGGTAGTGGCTGCTCAGCAGCACGGCGCCGCCCTCGACGTGGAAGGAGCGGATGCCGTCCCACAGCGCGCGCCGGGCCTGTACGTCGAGACCGGTCGTCGGTTCGTCGAGCAGCACGACACGCGGGCGGCCGACGAAGGCCAGCGCCACCGCGAGCCGCCGTTTCTGGCCGCCGGACAGCCCACCGGTCTGCCGCTTGGCGAGTTCGGTGAGGCCGAACCGGTCGAGCAGTTCGTCGCGGCGGATCGGATCGGGATAGTGGGCGGCCACGAAGTCGACGACCTCGCGTACCCGCAGGGTCGGTGGCAGTCCGGTCTCCTGCGGGGTGACGCCGAGATGGCGCCGGCTGGCCGGGTCGCGTGGATCTCCGCCGCAGAGTTCGACGCGGCCACCGGTGGGCCGGCGAAGCCCGGTCAGCAGGTTGATCAACGTGCTCTTGCCGGCGCCGTTCGGGCCGAGCAGGCCGACCAGTTCGCCGGCGTGGATCTCCATGGACACCCGATCGAGGGCCCGCACCGTCTGGTACCGCCGGCTCACCTCGACCGCTCTGGCCAGGGTCATACTTCCTCCCGCTGCTGGTCGTGGCGGTTCGTCGGGTCGATCAGGGCGCGTACGGCCGCCGTGTACTCGTCGAAGGCCAACCGGCCGCGCCGGCTGAGGCAGATCAGGGTCGTCGGCGTACGCCCGTGGTGGGTCTTGGTGACGTCGACGTAGCCGGCGTCCTCGAGCTTGCGCAGGTGCACGGAGAGGTTGCCGGCGGTCATCACGAGGATGTCCTGGAGCCTGGGAAAGGCGACCCGGTCGCCGTCCGGCAGGGTGGACAGCGCGGCCACGACCCGGAGCCGGGCCTGGGCGTGGATGACCGGGTCGAGTTCGGGCAGGGGACCGCTCACCCGGATGCTCCCACGCCGTCCGGTTCGTGACCGCGGGTGGCGCGGACGGCCGCGCGGTGCAGGAGCCAGCCGGTGACGAGCATCCCGCCGCCGCCGGCCAGCGCCGTGACCAGGGAGTGCCAGCCCGGCCCGGCGACCACCCCGACGATGTTGCTGCCCGAGATCCAGGCCCCGAGCACGAAAAGGTTGCGGTCCAGCCACACCGCCCCACCCGCGAGGTAGAGGACGCCGGTGAGCGCGACGGGCGCCGCCGACCAGGCCAGCGTCCTCAGGTCCGGAGGCAGGGCCGGGGTGACCCGGGCGAGGGTGGCGAAGAGACCGGCGAACCCGACGAACCAGGCGTAGCCGTACCACGCGCCACGCCGGGCGGATTCGCCGGAGATCTGGCTGTAGGTGCGGGAACTGGTCACGGCGGTGAACACGGTGACCGCGATCATGGCCACGGCCAGCACCGCCAGCGGCAGCCAGTCGGGCATGGCGACGAAGGTCCGCCCGCCCGGGCCGTATCGGAGGAAGAACAGCCCAAAGACGATCAGCCAGGCCAGCCCCCACGGCCAGTGGTAGAGCCGGGGATCGGGGCTGAACCGGCGGATCGCCTCGGCCCGCTGGCGCTCGATCAGCCGCAGCGCCGCCACCGGGTCGGGTGGCGGCGCGTCGCGCAAGTCGTCGACAAACTCATCCCGCATGCAAACGACTTTAAACCACAAACTTGTTTACGGCGAATTCGGATCCAGCTCCAGTGCTGCGTAGACCGCCTTCCGCAGGGCGAGATACTGCTCCCGGACCCGCTCGCCGACCTGCGGTGGCCGCGCCATGACCCGAGGCTCCTGCACGGTTTCCGTGGCGAAGAACTGTTCGAGGGTCAGGTCCACCTCCAGCCCTGGGCCGAAACGGTTCCAGTGGTGATAGCCCTGCCGGGAGCCGTCGGGGTAGTGCACCTCCGCCGTCAGCAGATCGCCGCCGAGCAGGTCGTTCAGCACAAGAGCGGTGGAACCGCACTGACCACGGGCCGGATTCTCCGGCGACCAGTTGGCGGCGTCGGCCGGGTCACAGGACTCCACCGACCACGACGCTCGGACGACACGTTCGATCTCTTCGAGGGTTCGCGCAGGCATGGGCCGCATGCTGCCAGCCACCACCGACAGCCCGGCCGGACCGCTCAGCCGTACGACTGGTCGACCACCCGTACGTCGGCCAGCTCACCGGTCGGCGCCCACACCTCGTACACGCCCCGCTCGAAGCACTGGGCACCGAGCCTCGCCACCGCGTCCGCGTCCGGCCGGCAGAGCCGGACCCGGGTCCACTGCTCCTCACGCAGCAACACCAGGACCACGGCACCACGCCAGGTCGCGTACGTCGTACGCCGGGCCAGGCTCTCCACCGCGTATCGGGCCGCCCGGGTCATCGCCAGCACCCGGAACTCGTCGGGCGGGTCGGCGACCGCCTCGTGCTCGTGCCCCTGGTAGGTGCCCACCAGCCTGGTCGACCGAACCGCCTCGCCGGTCGAGACGTACTCCTGGTCGGGCGACACCCCCGGAATCGCCGCCAGCAGGTGCCGCCAGCGCGAGCCGACCATCCGCAGCCAACCCCGCTGCTCCGGCTGGTAGCTGAAGAGCGTCACCTCGGCCCCGTCCGGGGTGTAGGCGAGCAGGGTGGCGTTGGCCGTGAGCGGCAGGTCGGCGAAGTCCGCGGTGACGTACTCCGGAATCAGGTGCCGGCCACTCGGCGCGAAGCCGGTGCCGGACATCGGCGGCCCGACCCGGTCCCGGGGCGGCATCCCGACCAGGCCGGGATGGACCGGCACCGCGTAGTCGCCGGGGCCGATCGCCCGCCACCGCAGCACGTACGCCGCCTCGGTCTGGTCGGTCGCCCCGCCGCCGTCGGTGCGCAGCAACGCCAGGTCGGTCGGAGTGCGCAGGTGCGCCACGTCGTACTCGCGGTAGCAGAAGCCGTGCGGCTGCCAGCCGCGCAGATAGCCGGCGAGCTGACTCTCCGAAAGCACCTTGATCATCCGGGTGCCCCGCCGGATCGTCGCCGAGCGCCGGATGGCGGCCAGCAACAGGTCGTCCCGGTGGCTCGCCAACTGGCTGCGGCGGTGCACCTCCTCCCACCCCACCGCCCGGCTGACCGGCATCGTCAGCGGAAACTCCCGGTCGCCGGCCCGCGCCGTCGGTAGCGCCCCCTGGACGTCGACGATCTCCGAAGCGTGCACGAAGCGATGGAAGGGGTAAGGTGCGTCGGGCCGGTGATCGGCGAGGAACCCGCTCTGCGGCGCAGTGCTGAACAGTTCGTAGGCCGCGCCGTGGGCGATCTCCTCCGCCGGGTGGACCCGGCCGTCGAAGGTAACCCGCAGGCCGGCCGGCGGCGAGGTCGCCGGGTCACGGGTCGCGGAGGTCACCGGCTCACCGTCCACCCGCCAGGTGCCAATCCGGTGAACATTCGCTTGACCTGCGCATACGTTCCGGTATCGACAGGAGCGAGGACCACCGAAAACGGACTGGACCGCCCGCCGGCCCGAAGGCCGGCGGACGGTCCAGTTATCTGGTAGCCGTGGTTCAGCCGAGGGCCGAGGCCAGCTCCCCGGCGAGGGCGAGCCGGGCCAGCTCGCCCTTCAGCGCCAGCTGCGCGGCCTCGCCCTTGAACGCCAGCTGCGCGGCCTCGCCCTTGAACGCCAGCTGGGTGGCCTCGCCCCGGTTGATCAGCTCGCCAACGGTCATGGTGACTCCTTCGCTCGATCCTCCCGGATGGGCCGGGATGGCCGGCCTGCCCGGTCATTGGAGGGAATCTAAACATGTTGATCACGCGCGGTGGTACGCCGAATCACACTGCGTCTGATTGGACTTACCGCTTGAGATCGGCTGCTAACAAGGCATCATCGGCCAGATCCCGATATGAGCTGCAAACGATCACTGGGCCGGCAGCGGGACGGATTGGCCGCCCCTCGACATCGGGACTTCCCGGTATGTTGCGGACGTGGCGGATCTTCCCGGTGGCGCGTACGAGCATGTGGTCACCCACGAACTCGCGGCACGACTGTCGAAGTTGGACGCCGACCTGGTTCGGCGGGAGGCGCTCGATCCGGTCACGACGGCGGGACGGTCACCATCCAGAGATGGCCGTCCGGGTCGGCGAACGAACCGGTGTAGCCCCACGGCTGCGACTGGGGTGCGGTGACGATCCGCGCGCCCGCCTCCCGCGCCCGCTCGACGAAGTTGTCGGCCTCGGCCCGCGTTTCGAGGTCCACGCCGACGATGCACTCAATCTGTCCGGGGACCGCGACCTGATTGTCTCCGATCACCCAGCCGAAGCCGCCGGTCGGGATGAGCATGATCCGCAGCCCCTCGTTGAGGGTGAACTGCAACGGCTCCGGAAATCCGTCTTCGGCTATCTCACCGAAGGGTTCCAGACCGAGCCCGTCGCGGTAGAACCGGTATGAGACGCCGCGATCTGCGATCGGCAGGCTGACGACGACGGGCGAGAACTTCACCGTGGAACCCCCGATCAGCCGGCATGACAGCCCTGATCGTATCCGGGTAGCCGGGGGTCCGTGGTGATCGGCCGTGATCGTCTGCTGCTCTGCTGTTGCGGTACGGCGTGTCGACCGGCTGAACAGCAGACGATCACTAGTGCCGCTGGATCGATCAGGTGGTGGCGGTGCAGGTCAGGGTCGGTACGGACCCGGGAGTGCCGGAGCCGAGAAGACCAAACGTCGCACTCGCCCCCGCTCCGAGGCTGCCGTTGTAGGCGACGTTCCGGGCTGTCACCGAGGAGCCGGTGACCGTGAGGTCGGCGTTCCACGACGAGGCGACCTGCTGGCCGGACGGCAGGGTCCAGCCCACGGTCCAGCCGCGGATCGGGCCGTTCCCGGCGGTCACCTGGACCTCGGCCTGGAATCCACCTGCCCACTGGGAGACCACCCGGTAGCTGGCGGCGCAGGCGCCGGCCGGCGGCTGGGTCGGCGGCGGGGTCGTCGCCGGCGGAGTGGTGGGCGGGGCGGTGGTGGGCGGTGGGGTGGTCGGGTCCGGGTCGCCGGTGCCACCGAAGGTGACGTCACTGCACAGGTAGTACGACTGGTCCATGTGGCTGGCCTGCCAGATGGTGTAGACGATGTGCCGGCCGGTGCGGCCGGGTGCGCTGGCGGCGACCTGGATCGAGACGCCGGTGGCCTCCTGGGTCCACTGCGACGCCGGGGTGTTGCCGATCTGGCCGACGAGTTCCAGGTTGCCCCAGCCGAGTGGCTGGGTCAGCGGGTTGAAGCCCTGCTTGGTGACGTACACCCGGATGTAGTCGGCGCCGTGCGAGGCGTGGTCGAGCAGGCGTACCCGGAAGTTGTTGGCGATCGGGCTGGTGCGCCACGCGCCGACGGTGTCCAGGGCGTTGTAGCGCGGGCTCTGGGTGCGTCCGCCGCTGCAGAGCTGCCCGTCGGGGACGGCGGCCTGGTGGTTGCCGCCGGCTCCGTCGCGGTAGAGGCCGTTCCAGTTCCACATGGCGTTCGGGTCGGCCTGCCAGGCCTGCCAGCACATCGGGTCCTCGGTGGCCATGCGGGGGTTCTGGAAGTCGCTGCCCCAGCGTTGCCAGCAGCCGTAGTTACGGGACGCGGGATCGACGATGGATCCGTGGGCGGAGGCGGAGTTGGCGAGCGCGGTGACGAGCAGCAGTACGGCGGTCACGGCGACCGCGAGGCCGCCCCAGGCGAGTCGTGAGGTTCGCGAGCGGATGAGAGTGGACATCGAAGCCCCTTTTCTCTGCGGAAGGTACGACGACGGTCGCTGGCGCGCCGAGCTGCCCCTGCTCCGCGCCAGCCGCGTGGCTCCCGCGGCGGCTCCACCCTGAGACTTGCACATTAAATCGAGATAGGTCAATAGCTGGCATCTCCGACAACTGCAACCATCAGGTTGCGACGCGCTCAGATCTGTGCAACCCTGCGGTTGCGCGAACAACGGATGCGGAGGCAGGCGTATGACCGACGAACTCGACCGGATCGAACGGCAGATCGACATCGACGCCCCGGCGACCCGGGTGTGGAACCTGATCGCGGAGCCGGGGTGGTACATCAACGAGAACAGGATCGTCGAGCACCGGATCGAGCGCTCCGGCGATCTCGACATCGTGCACGACCCCGTCCACGGTGCGTTCGCCATCTGTACGGTCGCCCTCGACGAGCCCCGGTACGCCGCCTTCCGGTGGCTCGCCGACCCGGACCGGCCGGACGCCCCGTCCACCCTCGTCGAGTTCTGGATCGAGGAGACGTCACCGGACTCCGTCGTGCTGAAGGTCGCCGAGAGCGGCTTCGCGACGTTGCCCGGCGACGAGCGGGAACGGCGTACGCGCCTGGAGGAGAACCGGCAGGGCTGGGTCACCGAGTTGGGCCTGGCGAAGCGTCACCTCGAAGGTCTGGCCGCCGGTGTCGACGGCTGACCCGGCGCTCGCCCCGGTCTTCGCCGCGCTGGCCGACGAGACCCGGTGGGCGATCCTCGTCCGGCTCGGCGAGGGGCCGGCATCCGCGTCGGCCCTCGCCGTCGAGTTTCCGGTCTCGCGGCAGGCGATCGTCAAGCACCTCGCCGTACTCCAGGGAACCGGACTCGTCCGCGCCGAGCGGGTGGGACGGGAGGTCCGGTTCGCCGCGGTCGGGTCCCGGCTGAGCGCGCTCGGCCGGGACCTGGAGCGGATCGCGTCCGGCTGGGACCGCCGGCTGGCCCGGATCAAGGCGATGGCGGAAGCGGCCGAGGAGCCAGCCGGTCAGCCCGCGGAGCGCTCCGCCAGCGGACGGCGACGCCGTACGGCGTCGGACAGTGCCGGCGGCCGCCAGGCGCCGTCCGGCTGATAGAGGTTGGTGCCCGGCGGAACGATGGCGTCGATCCGGTCGAGGGTCGCGTCGTCCAGGGTGAGCGAGGCGCCGTCGAGCAGCCCGTCGAGCTGCGCCATGGTCCGCGGACCGATGATCACCGAGGTGACGGCGGGGTGTGCGACGGTGAAGGCGACGGCCAGTTCGGGCAGTGTGCGGCCGAGGCCGCCCGCCAGTTCGGCAAGCTGCTCGACGGCGTCGAGCTTGACGACGTTCTCCGGGATCGCGGGGTCGAACCGGGCCGGGTTGAGCGCGGCCCGGCCGCTGGTCAGATCGACCGGCTGCCCCTTGCGGTGGCGGCCGGACAGGAAGCCGGAGGCGAGCGGGCTCCAGACCAGCACGCCCATCCCGTACCGCTGGCAGACCGGGAGCACCGACGATTCGATTCCCCGGGCGAGGATCGAGTACGGCGGCTGCTCGGTCCGGAACCGACCGAGGGCGCGACGCTCGGCGACGTGGTGTGCCTCGACGATCTCCTCGGCGGGGAAGGTCGAGCAGCCGAAGGCGCGGATCTTGCCCTGCCGGACCAGGTCGCCCAGCACGCCGAGCGTCTCCTCGATGTCGGTGGTGTGGTCGGGGCGGTGCACCTGGTAGAGGTCGATCCAGTCGGTCTGGAGGCGACGGAGGCTGTCCTCGACCGCCCTGGTGATCCAGCGCCGTGAGTTCCCGCTGCGGTTGCGCCCCTCGCCCATCTGGAAGTGCACCTTGGTGGCGAGTACGACGTCGTCGCGCCGGCCCCGCAGCGCCTTGCCGACGATCTGTTCGGATTCGCCCGCCGAGTACATGTCGGCGGTGTCGACGAAGTTGATGCCCCGGTCGAGGGCGGCGTGCACGATGCGGGCGCACTCGTCGTGGTCGGGGTTGCCGACGTAGCCGAACATCATGGTGCCGAGGCAGTGGACGCTCACCTCGATGCCGGTGCCGCCGAGTACGCGGTAACGCATGACCTGCTCCCAGGGAAGTCGTCGGGCCTGTGACGAGTCACCGTAGGAGTTCGAGCGCGCTCGAGGTCAAGAAGTCAGCAGAACCAGCCGTCCTGGACCCAGCCGCGCCGGTTGATGTGGCCGTATGCGAACCCGTAGACGTAGCCGGCGCTGCGCGGGCCCTCGACGAGGAAGGTCTGTCCACGGTGGAGCGTACCCATCCAGGCGCCGATCGGCTGGGTTCGGACGAACAGCGTCTCGGCACAGACGGTCTCGCGTACGCCGATGCGGCCGTTCGCGGCCTGCGCGGCGGTCGGGGTGACAACGAGGGTGGCGGCGACCAGCGCCGCCACGGCCGTCGCACGGGCGATCCGCATGCGTCCCTCCTTCCGGCCCGCGGTGCGGCTCACCACGAGTCGTATCCGCCGATGCATTCGATGCGCACGAAGCCCCAGTCGTTGGGGCCGAAGTCGAAGGTGGCCGCCCAGCCGTTGTAGACCGGATGCGCGCCGGGGGTGTGGCCGACCTTGTTCCCGTACGTCAGGACCCGCTTGAGGCGGTGCGGGCCGGCCGCGGAGTCGTAGTTCTCGTAGAAGCTGGCGGTCTGGCAGACGATGACCGCGTGCCGGGGAACCACCGGGTTCGCGGTCGCGGCGGGTGCTCCGGCGACGGTCAGCCCGAGGGCCGCCGCGCCACCGACGATGATCTGCGCCGTCCGTCGCATTGTCGCCTCCGCTCGCCGGTCGACCGGCGCGGGACCGTCGGTGGTCCGGCGCCACGACCGTCAGCCTAGCGATCATGTCCAGCCATGTCCATCAATGAATTTCGGGCGATCGTGACGCCCGTCACCGTCCTGGCGGCAATAAAGCGCCTCGATCCGGCATTGCGGTGTGCGGAGGCACCAGGGACGGGAGTCGAGAGATGAGCAGCGCGTTCGACGAGGTCAGGATCGGCCGCTACACGGCCCGTAACCGGGTGGTGATGGCTCCGATGACGCGCAACCGCGCCTACGGGCCGGGCGCCACCCCGACCGAGCTGATGGCGACCTACTACCGCCAGCGCGCCGGTGCCGGCCTGATAGTCACCGAGGGCATCCAGCCGTCCGCGATCGGCCAGGGCTATCCGAACACCCCGGGCCTGCACTCCAGCGAGCAGGTACGCGCCTGGCGGCCGGTGACCGACGCCGTCCACGAACAGGGCGGCCTGATCTTCGCGCAGCTCATGCACGCCGGCCGGATCGGTCACCCCACCGTCTACGACCAGGACCTGCACCCGGTCGGGGCGTCGGCGGTGAAGGCCGCCGGAAAGATCTTCACCGGCGCGGCGGGCATGCAGGAGTTCGTCGCCCCGAAACCGCTGACCGGCACCGAGATCGCCGAGACGATCGGGGCGTTCGCCGACGCGGCGCGCAACGCCGTCGAGGCGGGCTTCGACGGGGTGGAACTGCACGGTGCCAACGGCTACCTGCTGCACCAGTTCCTCTCGACCAACGCCAACCAGCGCGACGACGAGTGGGGTGGCAGCGTCGAGGGTCGTACCCGGCTCACCGTCGAGGTCGCCCGGGCCGCCGTCGACGCGATCGGCGCCGACCGGGTCGGGCTGCGGATCTCCCCCGCCAACCCGTTCAACGACATCGCCGAGGAGGACCACCGCGACACCTACCTCACGCTGGTCGACGCGCTGAATCCGCTCGGCCTGGCCTACCTGCACATCGCCGAGAGCGCGGACACGGAACTGACCGGCATCCTGCGCGAACGGTGGAACGGGGTGTCGATCCTCAACCCGTACACCCCCGGCGCGTACACCGGACCGGAGGCGCTGAAGCTGGTCGAGTCGGGTGCCGCCGACCTGATCTCGTACGCCGCGCTGTTCCTGGCCAACCCCGACCTGCCCGAGCGGCTGCGGGTCGGCGGCCCGTTCAACACGCCGAACTACTCGACGGCGTACGGCGGCGACCACGAGGGCTACACCGACTACCCCACGCTGGCGGGCTGAACGCGCGGTCGTACCGGGTCCGGCAACCCCGGCCCGGTGCGGCGCGGCCGGCGGTAAAGGCCACGACAGCGGTCGACGGCGGTGTCTAGGCTGTCGGTCGGGGCGGCTCCCGGGTGTGCTTCCTTCTCCTCTTACTTTTGAAGAAGATCTAGCGCATCCAATCTCCGCCCCTTCTTCTTTTCTCCGCACCGAGGGAGGACCGCGCCGTGCCCGCCACCGCCACCCCGCCGGCTGTCCGCAGCGCCGTCGCGGACGTACTGCTCAGGCACGGGCTGGTGGCGCCCGGGCTGCTGTCGCGGTCCAAGGTCCGGCCGGGGCGGGTCCGGACCGACAGCGCGGCCGGCCTGGTGGCGTTGGAGGCGGACCTGGTCGCGCTCGGTTTCCTGCCCGGCCCGCGGCTGCGCCGGTATCTCGCCGGACAGGAGCCGGAGCGCCTCGCCGAACTGGGGCTCGGTCTGCTCGACGGGCTGGCCCGGGCCGTCGGTGCCCACGTGCCTCACATTCCGCTGTTCCGGTCCTTTCCGCGCCGGATCCCGGCCGACACCAACGACCTCTACGTACGGCGGATCTTCGCCCTGCTGCTCCAGGAGCCGCGGCAGCCGTGTGTGCTGTGCGGCACGGCCGACCTCGTCCGGCCGGTGGCCCCCTGCGCCCACCTGGTCTGCGGCGCCTGCTGGGACGGTTCCGACTACACCGGCTGCCCGATCTGCCACCGCCGCGTCGACTGCGAGGACGCCTTCCTGCGGCCGACCCCGCCGCCGGCACACCGGCCGCAGCCGCCGCTGCCGCGCCGGGCCCGCATCGTCGAACTGGCCGACGACGCCGGGCAGGCGTGCGGGGAGCTGACCGCCGCGCTGCTCGGGCGGCGTACGCCGCTGTCGCCGGCCGATCGCGCGGACCTGGACACGCTGCTCGACCACGCCGGCCCCGCCTGGGTCGACCTGCTGCCGGCCGACATCCCGGTACGCGAGACCCGGGCCGCCGTCGTCGCCCGGGCCCTCACCGACCCGGCGGGCGCCGACCGGCTGCCGGGCCTGCTGGACCGGTACGTCGGCACCGCAACCGACGTGCTGCGCCTGCTCCACGTCCTGCACGGTGCCGACGCCGGACTCCGTACGCCGCCGGCCCGACGCCGGTCGCTGCCCCGCCGGCTGCGGCGGCTGCTGCTGTCCCGGCTCGACGCCCTGCCACTGGCGTCCCTTGTGGAGGATCTGCGCCGGCACGGCGCCCGCTGGCTGCGGATGGCGGAGAACCTGCACCCGTTCGAGGAAGCCGGGCGGCATCCGGTCGCCGCCACCGCGTTCGTCGTGCTGCGGCGTACCCGGATCGACGCCGACACCCCGTTCGGGCGGCTCGTGGCCGGGGTCGTCACCGCCCATCCGGGCGTCACGGTCCGGCCCGGTGAGCGGATCACCGTCACCGGCTGGGCCGGCCGGGTCGAGGCGGCGCTGCCGGCCGGAAACACCGTACCGCTGCTCGCCGCCCGGCCGGGTGAACTGGTGCGCCGGCTCGTCGCGGTGGCCCACCGGGCCGGCGATCCGGCGGAGCTGGTCGACACCGTCGACCGGGTCGCGCCCGCGGTCGCCCCCGGTGTGCTGCTGGCCGCGATCGGTGCGCTGCGGGCGGCGAGTTGGCCGGCCGTACCCCGCCTCTATTTCCCGCGCGGCGGCAGCGCGACACTGTGGACCGAGCCGGACCACCGGCCCCGGCTCGATGCCGGCGTCGCCGTCGACCTCGAATCGGTGCTCACCGCCGAGGTGCTGCGCCGGGCCGGCAACCTGCCGCCGGTCGACCATGCCCTGCTGGACGGCGGGCTCGTCGACCTGGTCGCGCCGTTCACCGAACGGACCGCGTCCGCCGCGCTGGTCCGGCTGCCGCGGGGCAGCGGCCAGCCGCTGCCGCCGGGGCGCCGGCTACGCCTCTTCCTGCACTGGACCGAGCCGGCCGGCACCCGGGTCGACCTCGACCTGTCGGTGTCCTTCTACGACGGCGGTGGCGGTTTCGTCGGTTGGTGCGACTACACCCGGCTCCGGTTCGGGAAGCTGGATGCGGTGCACAGCGGCGACCTCACCTCGGCTCCGCCGCCGGCGGGTGCCAGCGAGTTCGTCGACCTGGACATCGCCGCCCTGCGCCGGCGGGGCATCCGGTACGTCACGATGCTGGTGCTGAGCTACAACGACGTGCCGTTCGACGCGATGACGGACGCGTTCGCCGGCCTGATGACCCACCCCGGTGACCACGGGCAGCCGTTCGAGCCGCGGGCCGTCGAGCAGCGGTTCGACCTGGCCGGTGACGTCCGGGTCGCCATCCCGCTCGTCGTCGACCTGGACCGGTCGGCGCTTCGCTGGCTCGACTCGACGCTGGCCGTCGCCGGCGGTCAGCATTCGGTGGGGCGCTACTCGCGGACGATCGGCCGGCTCAGCGCCGCCGCCGACCGTCACTTCACCGCCGGGCACCGGGTCAGCCTGTGGGAACTCGCCTGCTGGCAGGTGGCCGCCCGAACCCGGCAGGTGACCGTCCGCGGCGGCTCGCCGCGGACGTACCGGCGCCGGGACGGCGAGACGGTGGCCGCGTTCGCCGAGCGGCTGGTCACCGGCGGACCCGCCGACGACACTCCGGTGAAGGCCGCTCCGGACTTCGCCGCCCTGGTACGGGCCGACGTCGACCTGCCGGTGGGGGCCGACGTGTACGCGCTGTACCCGGACCGGCTCGACCCGGCCCGGGTACGTCAACTGCAGGCGGGCGACCTGCTCGCGGCCCTCGCTCCGACCGGTGCCGCCTAGCCGGCCGGCAGGGTGCGTACGCACTCCCACTCGGCGCCGACCGCCCGGTAGCCGAGCCACTCGTTGACGGCCAACATCGGCCGGTTGACCTCGTCGTTGCCGGTGTACGCCACGGTGAAGCCGGCGTCACGGGCCCGGTGCAGCGCGACCGACTTGGCGAGCTTGGCCAGGCCCCGGCCACGGTAGGCACGCCGGGTGCCGGTCGCCGCCGACGAGACCCGGCCGCTGTCCGGGTCGCCATCGACGAAGGTGCACGCCGCCGGTTCGCCGTCGACCAGGACGGCCACGCTCAGGTCGTGGCGCAGGCTCGGGCTCTGCCAGGCGTCGCGGAGCCAGTCGTCGTAGCCCAGCGAGTCGAGTGGGACCGCGCTCGGCTCGTCCTGGGTCGCCTCGGCATCGACCACGTAGACCGTCTCGGGCGGCAGGTCGGCGAAGGCGGCGACGGTCACCCCGGTCGGCGGGGTGGGCCGGGGCGGCAGATCGGCGAGGACGGCGCCGGAGTAGCGCACCTCGGCGGTGGTCCGGTAGCCGCGCCGGCGTACCCAGTCCAGCGATTCGGGATCACCGTGGGCGTAGCCCTGGACGCGGTGAGCCCCGACCGACGCGAGATGTTCCTCGGCCGCCGCGAGCAGCGCGGAGCCGACGCCCTGACGACGGCGATCCGGGCGGACCACGAGCGCCACGTTGGCGGCACCGGGCTCGGACGTCCAGGTGTTCAGGCCGCACCGCACCAGGCCGACCAGACCCGCGTCGTCGTCGACGGCGAACAGGGCGCCCTGGCCGGCCCCGAGTTGGGACCGCCAGTTGTGGCGTACGGCCTCGACGGTGTTGACCTGCCACGGCACCAACTGGCGGCGCAGGTCGAGGTAGGCGGCGGCGTCATCGGGGGTGCCGGGACGTACTGGGGTCATGGCCTTTGTCTAGCAGCCCGGACAACTGGTTTTATCCGGCCGGCCAGGGACGGGGGCCGCCCCCGGCCCGACCGGATCAGTACGAGTAGTTCACCGTGACAGTGTCCTGGACGGACCCACCGGTCGTGGGATAGGTGCCGCCGTACAGCGTGTGTCGGACGTGGACTGCGCCCCGCGCACTCTGGCCGTTGAACAGCGACACCGGAATGGTCGTGGCGGTGGTGATGTCCTGCGGCGCCGTACAGGCCCAGTCGGAGGTGCCGTACTGCTGCCGGTAGCGAAGAGATCGCCCACCGTACGCCCCGCGTGTTCCCGCACTGATCACCCCGTACGTCACGTGACACGCAGTCGCCGCCGGCCCGTGACGGGCCGGCGGCGACTGCGGTTAGTCGGTTCAGGCGATGAAGCGGACCCGGCGCCGCCGGAAGAGCACGAAACCGGCGGTGCCGGCCAGCAGCAGCAGGACGCCGCCGGCCGCCGTCCAGGCGGTCGTGGCACCGGTGACCGGCAGGCCACCACCGCCGCCGCCCGGCTCGGCCGGGTTGAGGACGAGCTTGGCGACGTCGTTGGCCGGGTCGAGGTCCTCGTGGAACCAGGGGCATTCGCAGGGCACGTTGATCGCCACCTCGCCGGTCGCGTCCGCCGTCACCTCGTCGATCCGGAGCTTGAACGTGAGGATCTGCTTCTCGTCCACGGGCAGCTTGACCCCGGTCGGGCAGAAGTACTTGGCCGCCCCGGTCCCGCCCGGCTGCCGGTAGTCGGGCCGTTCGCCGTTCATCGGATAGCACTCCTGCGGCGCCTCGACCACGGTGCTGCCGGGCGGCACCGTCAGGTAGAGGGCGGTGACCGGCTCGCCGGACCGCTCGTATTCCACGGTCGCGGGTCCGTTGTTGACCAGCCCGACCTCGGCGGTCACCACCTCACCGGCCGCTCCCCGCGCCGAGTCGCCGATGGCGGCGATGTCGGCGCCGTTCTGCCCGGTGACCCGCAGGGTCACCACCGACCAGTTGTTGGTCTCGTCGATGTCGGTCTGGGCGTTGCGGGCCGCGGCCCCGGGCCGGACGAGTTCGAGGAGGCCGCCGTCGCCCGGCTCGCCGAGCTCGAACCCGACCTGGGCCAGGAATCCGGCGTGGTCGGTGAAGTCCGCCCGGGTCATCACCTGGCGTTCGGCCCAGTCGGTGCCCGGCGCGTACGCGTCCTCGCCGACCTTGTACGACATCGTGCCGCTGAGCGTCTCCCCCGGCTGGACCGTCGTGTCGAACGCGCACGAGCGCAGGACGTCCCCGACGTAGGTGCAGTTGCGGTACTTCTCACCGGGCCGGAACCCGTGGTCGTGGTAGAAGAGGACGTTGAACCCCTCCACCGCCGTGTCACCGGGGTTGGTGACCGCGATGGGGGCCGAGAACGCCCCGCCGGGCTCGGCCTGGACCTCGACGTCCGGCCCGATGGCCAGGTCGACCGCCTCGCCGACGCGGACGGTGGCCGCGTAGCTTCCCGACGACGAGCCGGGCGACACGAAGGTCACCCGCAGCGTGCCGGTGGCACCGCTGACCGCACCGGTGGCGGGCCGGATCACGACGTTGGTCAGACCGCCGATTCCCGACTCGTCCACCCGGATGCCATCGGTGATTCCGCAGGTGAGTCGGTTGTTCGCCGTCGTGCAGTTGGGCCGGCCCGGGGTCGGGCGGACCGTCGCGGTGCCGACGAGATCGGAGAAGTCGTAGACGATGGTGGCCGACGACAGGACGACCGGCTTCGAGGCGTACAGGTATGCCGACACCGTCTTGCCGTCGGTGCCGGTCGCGAGGGTGGTGTCGGGCATGTAGACCGAGAGCTGAGCGTCGTCCGGCCCCCGTGCGGCGGCGGGCATGGCGGACGCGGCGACGAGCGCGCCGGCCATCGCCACCGCCGCGGTCCAGCGCAGGGCGGTTCTAACGTGCATCGAGGAACATCCTCCGGTAGCAGCCATGATCAAGATTGTCGAGTTTAAGATCCATTTCCGGCGCCTGGTTCCGCCTCCGGTCCACAATGGCTGTCCACTCGGCCGATGCACTGTCGACTGCGAATGTCGCGCCAGGGAGAGGAAACTGGTCCAACCAGTTGACAGGTTGCCGGCGCCGTTGCCACACTCCCGGTCCATGGCCCTCGTTCCGGTCCCACGCGGCCCGATCTCCGATCACGTCTTCGCCCAGTTGCGGGACGCGATCGTCAGTGGCGGATACCGGCCCGACGACGCCCTGCCCAGCGAGCGCGACCTGGCGGCCACCTTCGAGGTCAACCGCCACGCCGTACGCGAGGCACTGCGCCGGCTCCAGCAGCTCGGCCTGGTCAGGGTCAGCCAGGGTGGGGCGACCCGGGTGCTGGACTGGCGGGAGCACGCCGGACTCGACCTGATCCTGTCGCTGCCCGGATCCGGTGGCGCGCTGCCGGTCGGCACGCTGGGCCGCGACCTGCTGGAGATGCGGGCCTGCGTCGGTGTCGACGCGGCCCGGCTGTGCGCCGAACGCGGGACAACCCAGGCCCGGGCGGCGGTGCGCGCTGCCGTCGACGGATACGCCGACCTGGCACCCGACCTGCCGGGCATGGCCATGGCCAACACGACGCTGTGGCGACGGATCGTCGAGGGCAGCGGTAACACCGCCTACCTGCTGGCCTTCAACAGTCTCGTCGGCGCCGGCGCGGTACCGCCGCAGTGGCGCGCCGCCGAACTGCTCGACGTCGCCCGGCACCGCCGGCTCGCCGCGTCGATCGTTTCTGGTCAGGGGCGGTCGGCGGCACGCCTGGCCCGGGAGTTGCTCACCGCCCCGGTTGCCGATCCGGCCACTTCGAGGCAGGTGAGCCGGGCATGATGTGGCTGTTCGGTGTCGTCGTCGCCGTCGAGTTACTCGGGGTGGCGCTCGACGTGCCGCTGTTGCAGTGGCTGGCGAAGCCACTCCTGGCGCCGGTGTTGATCGCCTACCTGTGGACCGTACGGCGCCGCTTCGACGGCGTGGCCGTCGGGCTCGTCTTCGCGACCGCCGGTGACGTGGCGTTGCTGATGTCCGGCCAGACCGCGTTCCTCGCCGGAATGGCGTTCTTCCTCGGCGCCCAGATCAGTTTCCTGGTCACGTTCGTCCGGCGTCGCCGGCCGCCACTGCCGGCGCTGCTCGGCTACGCGGTGCTGTGGGCGCTGGCGAACGCTCTGCTGTGGAGTTCGCTCGGCCCGCTGCGGCTGCCGATCCTCGGCTACAGCCTCGCCCTGTGCGCGATGGCCGCCACAGCGGTCGGGATTTCCCGCCGTACAGCGATCGGCGGCGCCCTCTTCCTCTTCTCCGACCTGGTGATCGGGCTGGGCGCGGCGGGGATCACGCTGCCCGGGCACCACCTGCTGGTGATGACCACCTACATCGCCGCACTGCTGTTGATCACGACCGGCTGGGCGGCGGCCGGCCCGGGTGCCACCGGTGAGCCGGCCGGGCGGCCGCCGTCGCCGACGACCGCCCGGGCCTAGCGCCCGATCAGATGTTGTTGTTCCAGCCGCGCCTGATGTCGCTGGCCGGGCGCGGCACCCCGACCCGCAGCACGTCCCACCGCCGGGCCGGGTCGTCGGAGTTGCGCAGGGTGATCTGGTCCCCGACGGCGGTCCGCGGTTCGACCCAACAGGTCAGGTAGCGATCGGCCGACCGCAGGTCGACCTGCACCAGCATCGTCGTCATGCGGTGCAACGTATCGAAGTCGCTTTGCCGGCACATCCGGTTATCCGCCCGCTGGCGGTGGTTCGGTGGGCCGGGACGACGCCCGGGTACGGCCGGCCTGTAATCATCAGGCCGTGGAGCACGCCGTGGAGCTGATCGCGATCTTCGTCGCGGGGTTCTGGGCCGGGATGATCAACGTGGTGGTCGGTTCGGGCACCCTGGTGACCTTCCCGACGCTGGTTCTCTTCGGCTACCCGCCCCTGGTCGCGAACGTCTCCAACAACATCGGCCTGGTCGGTGGAGGCATCTCGGGCACGTACGGCTACCGGCACGAACTCGCCGGAAAGCGGGAGCTGCTCAGGTGGCTGCTCCCCGCCTCCGTGCTCGGCGGGATCGTGGGCGCGTTGTTGCTGCTGGTGCTGCCGGAGAGTGCGTTCAAGGCGATCGTGCCGGTCCTCATCGGGATCGGCCTGCTGATGGTCGTCGCCGGGCCGGCCCTCCAGCGACGTGCCGCCCGCCGCCGGGGTACGGCCGACAGCGGCACGCTGAGCACCCGACGGCTGGTCGCCGTCGTCGCCGGCACCTTCGTGCTCGGGATGTACGGCGGCTATTTCGGTGCCGCACAGGGGATTCTCGTCGTCGGCCTGCTGAGCGTGCTGACCGCCGAGAGCCTGCAGGCGATCACCGGCGTGAAGAACCTCCTGACGACGGGGGTGAACGCCGTGGCCGCGGCGACCTTCATGATCGTCGCCTGGCACTCGGTCGACTGGAAGGTGGTCGCGCTGATCGCGGCCGGTGCCACGCTCGGCGGCTTCGCCGGGGCGAGGTTCGGCCGCCGGCTCTCCCCACGGCTCCTGCGCTCCATCATCGTCGTCATCGGCACGGTGGCGATCGTCAGACTGGTCTTCTTCGACTGACGGGCCGCCCTACAGCAGCCGCCGGCGGACCAGCATCCGCAGCGCGACGTAGCCCGGCAGGGCCGGCAGCCAGAACGTCGCCAGCCGGTAGATCAGCACGGCGGCGACCGCGGTGTCCGGCGCGATTCCGTAGAGCAGCAGGCCGGACACCAGGGCGGCCTCGGTGGCACCGAGTCCGCCGGGGGTGGGCGCGGCCGACGCCACGCCCTCGCCGACGACGGACACCAGCACGACGGCCGGGACGACCGCCAGATCCACGGGCTGGCCGACCGCGAGCAGCGCGAAATAGAGACAGGCGCCGTACAGGACCGTCAGGGCCAGGGACACCACGGTGAGGCGTACCAGCCGGTGCCCCCGGGTGAGGGCGCGCAGGGCCGCGGCCACCTGGTGCACGGCGGTGCGGCCCCGGGTCCGCAACCGGGGGACGGCCACCGCCGCGGCGGCCACCAGCAGGATGGCGAGGACGGCCAGCAGGATCGGCAGTCCTTTGGTCGTGGCGGCGTGCACGATGTTCCGGGTCGGCTCCCGGGCGAAGGGCAGCAGGAGCGGCAGGAGGACGACGACGGAGACGGCGCCGGCCACCCGGACGACGGCGACGGCCGTGGCCGCCTCGGCCGCCGGCATTCCCTTCCGGTTCAGGTAACGCAGGCTCAGCGCGGCTCCGCCGACGCTGCCGGGGGCGAGCCGGTTGGCGAAGGAGGCTGCGACCTGGGTGAGGACGGCCTGCCCGAGCGGGATCCGGTCGGCCGCGGCGAGACGCAGCGCCAGGGCGCTCAGCAGGTAGGTGCCGGCCGAGCCGAGCAGGGTGGCCGCGACGGCGAGCGGGTGGGCGTGCAGCATCAGGTGCAGGGCGGCGCGTACCTGACCGATCTGTGGCAGCAGGTAGTGGACGAGCAGGCCGAGCATGACGAGCAGGAAGAGACTCCGCCGGGTGACCCGGACGACCGGAGCCGGCCGGTCGTCGTGGTCCGGACACCGTTCGACGATCCGGTCGTGGATTTCGGTGAGCAGGTCGGGGTGGTCGTGGAGGATGCCCCGGCCGGCGCGGGACAGTAGCGGCCGTTGCAGGTAGGGCAGGCTGTCCGCGACCGCCTCGGGCCCGATCTGCTCGACCGCCGCGGTGACCGCCGGTGCCGCACCGGCCAGACCGGCCAGGGTCACCAGCAGTTCGACGAGGTCCCGGGCCCGCTGGTCGGCGGTGGCGTTGCCGGCGCCGAAGCTGAGATCGACGAGGTGGACCCGGGAGTCGTCGCGCAGGATGTTGGCGGCGCGCAGGTCGCGGTGCGCGAGTCCGGCGCGGTGCAGCAGGGCGACCTGGCGGCAGGCATCGGCGAGGACGGCGGGTGACGGTGGCGTGCCGGACGCGTCGAGCGACCGGGCGTCGACGAACGGCTGGACCAGGACCCCGTCGCCGTCCGGGCCGGTCGCGATGGTGACGACCCCGGGGGTACGCACCCCGGCCCGTTCGGCGAGCAGCGACATCAGGGCCTCGTGCTCGGTCTTCTGTCCCGCCGTGAGGTACGGCGGCTCGTCGGCGATGTTGCGGTAGCGGATTCGCCGGTAGAGCTTGTAGAGCCAGTCCGCGTCCCGCTGTTCGCCGCCGGTGACCTTCACGAACAGGTGCCGCCCGTCGCCGGTGGTGGCCTTCCATGGTCGGGAGCCCCGGGCGTCGCCGTCGACCGCCTCCAGCCGGGCGACGTCGACGCCCTGGTCCCGCAGCGCCCGCTGGATCCGGTCCGCCGACCGCTCCGGGCCGATGTCACCGACGACGAGCCGGGTCAGGCAGACGGCGAGCCAGCCGACCAGGAACCCGCCGAGGGCGTCGGCGGGCAGGTGCGCGCCGACGTGCACGCGGGCGACCGCGACCAGGGCGATGCCCGCCCACGCGTAGCCCCGCCGGTGCCGGGGGACGGCGCGGGCGGCGACGAGACCGAGCGCGGACGCGACCGCGACGTGCCCGGACGGGTAGCCGAGCCCGCCGGTGACGGTGTCGTGGATCCGTACGTCGGCCAGCAGGGTGGCCGGTCGTTCCCGGGCCACCGCGAGCTTGCCGGCGACGGCGAGCCAGTACGCGAGGTTGCCGGCGACCAGCAGGTCGCGGGCGAGGGCGGTCCGGCGGAACGCGGCCGCGGCGAGCGCCGCCACGAACACCGCCAGGTAGGAGCCGGCCTGCATGACCACCACCAGCACCGGGGTGACGGCGGTCGGCAGGTGGTTGAGGAGCGCGAACAGGTCCCGTTCCCAGTGGCTGACCGGCCGGCCACGGACCCACAGGCTGAGTGCGGCGAGCAGGCCGGCCGAGGTGGTCAGGCTGAACACGAGCGCCGGTGACGGTCGGTGGGTCCGGGACATCGCAGTCCTCGCGTACGGGTGTCCACCGGGGTGTGGTCTCCGGTCCGACCCTACGTGGCCGCCGCCGTCGCGACGGCCGGATCGGTGAGCCCGCCAGCGCGCCGGGCGCCGCCGGTGGTGCCAGGTTTGCCCGGCCGGTGACCGGGAACCGGCAGTGCGCTGAGGAGGTGCCTGGTGGCCGGGACCGGACCCGTCGACCCCGGCTGCGGGCTGTGCACGAGCGACCTGCCCGCCGCCTGGGTGTTGACGTACATCGACGGCGACCCGGACGGGGAGGGCACCCGGGAGGCGCTGCTCACCGTCGGCAACGGCTATCTCGCCAGCCGTGGGGCGGCGCCGGAGTCGTCGGCCGACGGGGTGCACTATCCGGGCACCTATCTCGCCGGCTTCCACAACCGGCTGCCGGGCGACGGCCGGGAGACCGCCGAGAGCATCGTCAACCTGCCGAACTGGCTGCCGTTGACGTTCCGGCCGGCCAGTGGTGACTGGTACGCCCCGGGGCGGGCCCGCCGCCTGCACGAGCATCGAGCGCTCGACCTGCGCAGCGGCGTCTACCGCCGGGAGCTGGTGGTCGTCGACCGGCAGCAGCGGCGGACCCGGCTGCGGCAGCGACGCCTGGTGTCGATGGCGGCGCCGCATCTGGCCGCGCTGCACACGACGATCCTGGCGGAGAACTGGTCGGGGCGGCTGGAGGTGCGGTCGGGGCTCGACGGCGGCGTGGTGAACGCGAACGCGCCCATCGAGCGCGGGACCTGCGGCCGGCACCTGAACGGCGTCGCATGCGGCACCGACGGCCCGGAATCCCTGTGGATGGTGGCCGAGACCACGGACTCCCGTCTGCGCGTGGCGCTCGCCGCCCGGACCCGGGTGTCGGTCGGGTCCCGGAGCGGGACCGCGCACCGTACGGTCGGCGCGCCGGCGGAGATCAGCCAGGTGTCCGCGCTCGACCTGGCGGCGGGTGAGCCGGTGGTGGTCGACAAGGCGGTCGCCGTCTTCTCGTCGCGGGACCGGGCCGTCTACGAGCCGTTGGTGGCCGCCCGGACCGAACTCGCCGGCGCCGGGCCGTTCGAGGTGCTGGCCGCCGACCACGCCGCCGTGTGGGCCGGGCTGTGGGAGCGGCTGCGGCTCGACGTGGGCGACGAACAGGCATGGCAGCTTCCGGTGCGGGTGCAGACCTTCCACCTGTTGCAGACGCTGTCACCGCACACGGTCGATCTCGACGTCGGGGTTCCGGCGCGCGGGTTGCACGGCGAGGGCTACCACGGTCACATCTTCTGGGACGAACTCTTCGTCTACCCGTTCCTCGACCTGCGGCTGCCGGAACTCACCCGGGCCATGCTGGAGTACCGGCACCGGCGGCTGGGCTGGGCCCGCCGGCAGGCGGCCGAGCTGGGCCGGGCCGGCGCGCTGTTTCCCTGGCAGAGCGCCAGCAGCGGGCGGGACGAGAGCCCGGCCCGGTCGCGCAATCCGGTGACCGGGGAGTGGGTGCCCGACCACACGAACCTCCAGCACCACGTCAACCTGGCCGTCGCCCACTCCGCGTGGCGCTACTGGGAGACCACCGCGGACCTGTCGTTCCTCGGCACGACCGGGATCGACCTGCTGGTGGAGACGGCCCGGTTCTGGGCCGGCGCGGCAACGTACGACCCGGCCGACGACCGGTTCGACATCCGGGGGGTGATGGGCCCCGACGAATACCACGACGGCTATCCGGACCGGCCGGGCGAGGGTCTCGACAACTGCGCGTACGTCAACGTGATGGTCGCCTGGACACTGGCCCGCGCCTGTGAGGCGTACTCGTTGCTCGAGCGGCATCCGGGGGTGACGCCGTGGTTCGGGCCGGACGTCGGGCGGCCGGAGCTCGACCACTGGGCCCACGTCGGGCGCCGGCTGCGGTTGCCGTTCCTCGACGACGGCATGCTGGCCCAGTTCGAGGGGTACGCCGACCTGGCCGAGCTGGACTGGGAGCACTACCGGCGGCGGTACGGCGACCTGCGACCGTTGGGGTGGTATCTGCAGGCGGAGGGGGACAGCACCAACCGCTACCGGGTGTCGAAGCAGGCGGACGTGCTCATGCTCCTGTATCTGCTGGGCGCGGACGAGCTGGCCGACCTGATCGGCCACCTCGGTTACGACTTCGACCGGGCGTGCATCCCCGCGACCGTCGACCACTATCTGGCCCGTACGACGCACGGGTCGACGCTGAGCCGGGTCGCCCACGCCTGGGTGCTGGCCCGCACCGACCGGCGGCAGTCGTGGAACATGCTGCTGGCGGCGCTGGGTACGGACCTCGCGGATCTGCACGACGGTTCGGCCCGGGAGGGGATCCACCTCGGTGCCACGGCGGGGACGCTGGACATCCTCCAGCGGTGCTACACCGGGCTGGGGATCCACGACAACGTGCTCCGGCTGGATCCGCTGCTGCCCGAGGGCCTCGATTACCTTCGCTGCACCATCCGTTATCGCGGGCGGCTGGTCGACCTGACCGTCGACCACCGGGAGGTGCGGATGGGCACCCCACCGGGCGACGAGCCGCCGATCCCGATCATAATGCGGGGGCGGCGGTTGTGGCTGGCGCCCGGTGCGACGGCGACGGTCCCGCTGGCGAACCGCGACGGGTAGTGGCGTCAGCGGGTGGGTGGTGGTCCGAGCAGTTCGACGCCGTGTCGGGCGGCGGCGTGGCCGAGGGCGGCCGGGTCGACCGGGCCGGGGTCGGGCAGCCGGCGCTCCGGCGCTCGCTCGCCGGCTTCGGCGGCGAACCCCTCGAATCCGGACGGGGTGGTGATCTGAAGGGTCCGCAGCGGCTCGTCCGGGCCGACCAGGAACGTGTGTGGCAGCCCCACCGGCAGCAGCACCAGGTCGCCGGGGCCGGCGGGCAGCACCTCGCCGGCGCAGCGGAACTCGGCGGTGCCGGAGAGGACGTAGAACAGTTCGTCCTCGGTCTGGTGGCGGTGCAGCGGCGGCGCGAAGCCGAAACGTGCATACCGGTCAGCACTCCGCGAGGAGAGCGCGCGGCGGACCCGTCAGGCGGTGGTCGCCGCCGCCGGTGAACTCTTCGTCGCGCGCGGCTACGGAGCCACCTCGCTCGCCGACATCGCCGCCCGGGCCGGGGTCGCCCGGCCCACCGCCTTCGCCGCCTTCGGGTCGAAGCCCGCGCTGCTGCGGCAGGTGCTCGACGAGGCGCTCGCCGGAGACGACGAACCGGTCCCGGTGGCCGAACGCCCGTGGTTCCGCCCGGTCTGGGAGGCCGGCACACAGGCCGGCGTGCTCGACGGCTACGCCGGGGTGTGCACCCTGATCGGCGGCCGGGCCGCCCAGATCTTCGAGGCCGTACGCCGGGCGGCCGACGACAACGGGGAGGTCGCGCAGGTGTGGGAGACGCTGCTGCGGAACCGGCGCCGGGGCGCGGCGATGGTGGTCGAGCGGGTCCGGTCACTCGGGCCGCTGCGCCAGGGGTCCGATGTGGAGCGGGCGGTCGACGTCGTCTGGTTTCTCAATGACCCGGCCCACTACGACGCGCTGGTGACCCGCTGCGGCTGGTCCGAGGGTGACTTCCGGGAATGGCTGTCCGACCAACTGGCCCGCGGGGTGCTGACCGGCGCGGGATCGCGAGGGAGTGCGGCGTGACCGCGATCGAGTTGCGCGCCGAGACCACCGCCGACCTTCCCGGTGTCCGCGCCGTCAACCTCGCCGCCTTTCCCACCGCACCGCTCGGCGTCTGACCCGACACACGCGTCGGTCGGGACGAGGGCTCTCCCCGTCCCGACCGACGCGGTCGATCTACTTCTTGGCGGCCTGCTTGGCCATCATCGGGTCGGTGCCCCTACCCACCCGCTTCAGCGCGTCACGCAGTTGCGGCTCGCTCATCTTCGAGTTGCCCTCGATGCCCGCATCGTGGGCACGCTTTCGCAGATCGTGAAGGTTCTCCCGCTCGGCCATCTCGAATCCCTTCCCTCGGCCACGGGGGCGGCGGTGGCCCTCGCGGCGATCCGTACGGTGCCTTCCCGCGCCCGGTGGACATAAACCGGTCCGGCCCCTCGCCCGGATGGCTAGACTCGGCGCCATCGAAGAGATCAAGATCCGCCGCACCGAACTCACGGTCGCCGGTCGCCGCCTGGCGATGACCGCCGGCACCGTGGTCGGCAACCGCTACCCGGCCAACTTCGACGTACTGCACCTCGACGACGGCCGCCCGCTGGTGGTCGTCGCCGACGGCATGGGTGCCGGCGAGGGGAGCCGGGTCGCCGGCCGGACCACCGTCGACGTCTTCGTCGGGATGGCCGCTCCCGGCCCCGGGCCGCTGCGCGCCGCGGTCGCGGAGGCCCAGCGCCGGCTCCGCGAGGCCGGACACCGGCTGGGCGAGTTGACCGGATGCACGCTGACCGCGTTCGTCGGCGACGACCACGACGCCTGGCTGGTGCAGATCGGCGACTCGCGGGCCTACCGGCTACGGGACGGTCAACTCGAACTGCTCACCGTCGACCACACCGCGGCCTGGCTCGGGGCGGTCAACGGCTGGTATCCGTTCGACTCGCCGCGGGCACACGCCGACCGCTACCGGCTGATGCGGTACGTCGGCCACCCCGACCAGCCCGAACCCGACGTACTCAACGTGACCCTGCGGCCGGGCGACGTCTACCTCCTGTGTACGGACGGCCTCGCCGAGCAGGTGCCGTACGGGCGGATCGCCGAGGTGCTGACGAGGGACGGGAACCCGGTCGGCACCCTGCTCGCCGAATCGCTGCGGGCCGGCGGCAACGACAACGCCACCGGAGCGGTAATCGCCGTCCACTAGGGACGATCTTTCGGGCGCCGGAGCCGACCGCGCCCGGATGTCGGGGTGGCCGGCCGGTCGGACCGGTCACCCCGGGTTCGGGCAGTGCTTGCTCAGGCGTCGTCCGCCGGGCTACCGGTTCAGCAGTGGCCGCCAGCCGTCGCGGTACTCGACCGGGCCGCCATCACCCTGACGTGGCCGGACCTGACCGTGCCAACCGCCGGGAACGGACTCGGTACGGATCACGGCCGGGCGTTCGACGACGACGCACACGTCCTCGCCCGGCCACCACCAGCCGCACGACCGGGCCAGCATCGCCCAGTCGTCGAGGTGGTCGGCGTCGGCCGGCCGGTACCGGGCGAAGCCGAGCCGGCGGAGCAGGTCGTAGTAGCCGATCCAGTGCGCCTCCTGCTGGCCGTACCAGGCGACCGGCAGCCGCCCGTACGCGGAAAGCGCGGCGCGTACGGGCAGGTAGAACCCGTCGGCGAGGCTGGTCCGCAGAGCGTCCCGCACGCCCTGCCGCAGCACCTCCCGCAACGGGACACCAGCGTCGAGAGCTTCGAGCGGCGGCAGTACGGGCCACGGCTTGCCCTTGTCGCGGCGGAGCCGTGATGGATCGAGGTCGGGATGGGAGACCGCGTCGTCCAACGCGCCGCGCAGCCGGGACAGTCCGGCGGCGATGTCGCTGGCCAGCGGGGGTACGCCCGGCGGCCGCCGGGGCATCACCCATCGTTGCAGGACGTCGTGGGTGGGCAGGCCGGTGAGCGACGGAAGGGCCTGGCGGGGTGAGTCGACCCAGCGGAAGCGGGGTCGGGGTCGGAAGTGCCGGGCGTAGATGGCGGTCAGCCGGTCTTCGGCGCCGGCCCGGTCGGCCGGTGTGGTCGAGAGTCCGTGGTCCAGCCATTCCCGCCGGATCTCCACGGCGGCGAGCCAGTGTTCGATGCTCGATTCGAGCGTCCTGGCCGGGATGACATCGCGAGCGGTCTGGTGCCGCGCGGGCGCGGTCACCGCGCGAGGGCGGTCACGCCCTTCCGGTAGGTAGCGATCATGGCGCCATGATGGCCCACCAGCCCGTGCCCACGCAACCACCATCCGGCGACGTGTAGAAATATTTCAACTGATGGGTACTCATGGGCAACTTTCTCCCATAGCCTGGGCGGACCGCAGCACCATCGACGCCGACGAATCAGTGCGGCCCACGACAGGAGAGCCCCATGGACCGAAACCCCGCCGTCCATCACCCCGTCAGCCGCCGACGACTCCTGACCGGTGTCGCCGGAGTCGCCACCGCCGGAGCATTCGCCGGCGCCCTCACCGCCCCGACCCCGGTGCACGCCGCCGGCAACGGACACGGGCTACACATCGTCGACCGCAACGAGAACGGCGGCCGCCTCCAGTACTACCGCTTCGCCACCGACGCGATCGCGTGGGACCCGGCGGTGAACGTCCTGCTGCCGGACGGCTACCACACCAGCGGCAAGCGATACCCCGTGCTCTACCTGCTGCACGGCGGAAACGCCGACTTCCGCACCTTCCACCTGCAGGACAACATCATCAACCTGACCGCCGGCCGGGAAATCATCGTCGTCATGCCGGACGCCTCGACCGGCTGGTACTCCAACCCGGTCAGCTCCAACACCGGCCCCCGCAACTGGGAAACCTTCCACATCGCGCAACTGCTGCCCTGGATCGACTCGAACTTCCGCACCTTCGCCGAATACAACGGCCGCGCCGTCGCCGGCTTCTCGATGGGCGGGTTCGGCGCCCTCAAGTACGCGGCGAAGTACTACGGCCACTTCTGCTCGGTGAGTTCCCACTCCGGCCCCGCCAGCCTGCGCCGCGACCTCGGCCTGGTGGTGCACTGGGCCAACATCACGTCGGCCGCGATGGATCTCGGCGGCGGCACCGTCTACGGCGCCCCGTTCTGGGACGAGGCACGGGTCAACGCCGACAACCCGGTGCAGCGCATCGGCAGCTACCACAACAAGCGGATCTTCCTCGCCGCCGGCACCTCGCCCGACCCGGTCAACTGGTTCGACACCATCAACGAGACCCAGGTGCTATCCGGCCAGCGCGAGTTCCGGGCGGCACTCGGCCGGGCCGGGATCCCGCACGAGTGGCGCGAGGTTCCCGGCGGGCACTACTTCCGCCACGAACTGTTCGTACAGGACCTCAACGGCATGCTCGGCCGGCTACGCCGCGCCGGCTGACCTCCCACCGGGGCGCGTTGATCAAGGTGATATTCGCCGCAAAACAGGCAGGAATGCCACGCTTTCTCCTCGATCAACGCGATCATGCGGCGCACCCCGCCTGGCGGTGCCCGCAGCGGACATGCGACGCGCCGATCGAGGGGATATCCACGGCAAACCGGGCACGTTTGGGGACGACTTCTCCTTGATCGGCGCACGGCACGGCGCGAGGCACGGCGTGCCTCCTGTGCGCGCTCTCACCGCCGCGGATGTGGCTGGCCGGAAACACGGCACAATGGCCCGGTGGCGAGACGGGGCACCCGCCGGGCGGCGGGCTACGAGCCGACCCTGACCTGTCCGTGCGGCTCGGGTCAGGCGTACGGCGACTGCTGTGGCCGGCTGCACCGGCGGGAGACGACCGCCGCGACGGCCGAGCAGTTGATGCGGTCGCGGTTCAGTGCCTTCGCCGTCGGCGACACCGCCTATCTGCTGCGGACCTGGCATCCGACCACCCGGCCGGCCCGGCTGACCCTCGACCCCGCACAGCGGTGGACCAGGCTGGAGATCCTGGCCACCGACCGGGGCGGCCTGTTCGACACCGCCGGTGGCGTGGAGTTCCGCGCCCACTACCGGGAGTCGGGACGTCCGGGCATGCTGCACGAGCGCAGCCGTTTCGTCCGCGAGGACGGGCAGTGGGTCTATCTGGAGGCGGTGACGTCGTGACGCCGGGCAGTGTGCCGGTGGCTCAGGACGTCTCGGGGTCGGTGTCCGGGATCGGCAGCGCGACCACGTCGGCGGTGCCGGGGCTGCCGGAGTGTGCCGGCGGCGGCCGGTCGGTGCCCGGCCGGCGGGTGTAGAGCCGCCCCTGCCCGACCGGGCCGTTGCGGTGCGTGACCGCACAGGTCACCAGGTGCACCGGGGTTGGTGGTGCGCCGAACGGTCCGGTGCCCCACCGGACCCAGATCGCGATCCGGCCGGCGGCCGCCTCGGCCACCAACTTCTCGGCCGTACGGGCCCGGTCGGTGCGGTCCACCTCGATCACCACCGGTGGCGCGTCGGGCCGGGCGCACGCCACGTCGACGATCGAGTGCCGCCCGGACATCGGTCCCGGCAGCGGCATCACGCTGCGTGCCCGGCGGTAGACCCGCCAGCCCTGACCGCTCGCCCAGTCGGCGACCGCCTCGATGACCCGGGCGGTCACCCCGTCGGCCGTCTGGTCCACGAAGGACAGTTGGTCGAGCCGGTCGGCGAGGGACGCCGCCACCCGTCCGCCGTCGCCGTCATCCACCATCGCAGGGTAGCGCCGGCTCAGGCGGGGCCGCCGGCCGCGCGGTAGGCGCGTACGGCGTCGGACCGCGAGTGGACGTTCAGCCGGGCGTTGACCGCCCGGAGGTGGGCGTGCACTGTACGCGGGCTGACTCCCAGTTCCCGGGCGATGGCCGCGTCGGAGAGGCCACGGGCGACCGCCTGGAGGATCGTCCCCTGGCGTACGGTGAGCAGCCCACCGGCGGTGGGGTCGGCGGCGACCCGGTCCGCGCGGCGGGCTTCCAGCGTCGCCCGGCGGGTTCGCAGGCGGTGCCCGGGGTCGTCGCACTCGGCGAGGAGGAGCGCGGCCTCGTCCAGCCGGCGCCGGGCGTCCTCGGCGCGGCCGGCGTCGAGCGCCAGTTCGGCGAGGCCCAGAACGGCGTCCGGGGCGGTGATCCGGTCGGCGGCGGCGATCGAGAGGTCACGGGCCTCGGTGTAGCCCGCGGCGGCGGCGTCCGCGGCACCACCGCGGTGGTCGACCACGGCCCGGCAGAGGGCGAGTACGCGGGCCGCGAACGGCGCGGTGGCCTGGCGGGACCCGACGAGGGCGGCGGCCCGGGCGAGCTGTTCCCGGGCCGCGTCGAGGTCGGCGCGGTCGGCCCGGACCCGGGCCAGCATCGCCCGGCCGGCGACCTCGGCGACGGTGTTCCGCATCGGGGTGGCCGATTCCACGATCTCCGCCAGCCGGAACTCGACGTCGTCGTCGGTGCCGGCGTAGTAGGCCGATCCGGCGAGGATGATGTCGCAGTTCGCCCGCTGGGTGAAGTGTTCCGGCCCGTGCATCGCCCGCGCCCGCCGCGCCCACCGCGTCGCCTCGCCGACGTCACCGCGCAGGGCGCTGAGGGTGGCCCGGCCCAGCGCGATGCCGGCGTCGACCGACGGCAGGCCGTCGGGCAGCTCGCCCGGCCGGGCCGGCGCTGCCTCGGCGCGGGCGAGAGCGAGGTGCACGTCACCGGTACGACCGGCGAAGAGGCTCGCCGACGCGTGGGCGAGCAGCAGCCGGGCGTCGGCGTGCAGGTGGCGCGGCGGCAGCCGGTCGATCCAGTCGAGCACGGTCGCGGTGTGGCCGACGTCGAGCATCCGCCAGTACGTGGCGGCGATCAGCTCGCCGGCGTCGGCCTCGTCGCCGGCCGTGAGCAGGTGTGCGACAGCGCGGTCCGGCATGCCGTGGCCGACGAACCAGCGGGCGGCGCGGCGGTGGCCGCGTACGGAGTCGGCGCCTTCGAGGGCCGCGGCCCGGTGCAGTGCCTCCCGGAACAGCGGGTGGTAGCGGAACCACACCCGTCGCCGGTCGAGCGGTACGACGAAGACGCCCTCGCGGTCGAGCCGGGCGAGCTGCCCGGCGCCGTCGGTACCACCGGTGACGGCGTCGCAGAGCGGGCCGCTCAGCCAGTCGAGCACGGCGGTGTCGAGCAGGAAGCGGCGCAGGTCGGGCGGCAGCGGGTCGAGGATCTCCTCGACGACGTAGTCGTAAAGGTGGTGGTGGTCGCCGCGGAGCCGTTCGCGCGGGTGTTCGGCGGCGATCCGCAGGGCGATCGGCCAGCCCTCCGCCCGGCGGATCGTGTCCTCGTACTCGGGTCCGGCCGGGCCGCCGAGGAGGGATCGGGCCTCGTCGGCGGTGAGGGCGAGGTCGCCGGTGCCGATCTCGGCCAGGGCGCCGGCCGCCCGCAGCCGCGCGAGGGCGAGGCGGGGGCGGGTACGGCCGGCGAGGAGGAGCCGGATCCTGGTACGGCCGTGCAGGAACTGCCCGAGTTCGGCGCCGACGGTCGCGGTGTCGGCCCGCTCGAAGCTGTCGATGGCCAGCACGAGGTCGGCCGCCGCGCTTCGGCCGGTGGCGAGGAGTTCGGCGATCCACACTTGACGGTCGTCCGTCCCGGCCGGTGGTGGGGGCAGGTGGGCGAAGCGGTCGTCGGCCCGCGCCAGTGCCTCGGCCACCCGGGTCCAGAACATGACCGGGTCGGCGCACGGCGGGTCGAGTTCGGCGCGGGCGATCCGGTCGCGCCGTGGCGACGAGGCGGCCCAGGCGTCGAGTCCGAACGTCTTGCCCCAGCCGGCGGGTGCGCGCACGACGGTGGCCCGGTGCTGCCAGGCGGCGGCCTCCAGCCGCCGTTCGAGCACCGGCCGTGGATGGGGCGTGCCGGTCATCGACAGCCAGCCTACGAGGGCGGCCACCGGTGCCGGCGGTACTACCTAGGCAGTCCTGCCGATCCGCCGGCGCCCCGTTGTCGCCCGGTCGGCCCGGGACGAGGCTGCGAGAAGCGGCGCGGCGGACGGCGACACCGGACCGGCCGCCGGCGGAGATCGGCCCGGCGGTGCCGGGCCGCGGCGGGAGGACGCGATGGAAGAGATCTTTTGGCTCGACGCGACCGGGCAGGCCGAACTGGTCCGCTCCGGTGAGATCAGCGCGACCGAACTCGTCGAGCATTCGATCGCGCGGATCGAGAAGCTGAACCCCGAGGTCAACGCGTTCATCCACACCAGCTTCGAGAAGGCGCGGGCGGTGGCCGCGGGCGCGCCGACCGGGCCGTTCGGCGGGGTGCCCTTCGCCGTCAAGGACCTGTTCCAGCAGAGCGCGGGCGACCCCTACCACTACGGCACCCGGTTCCTGAAGGACCTGGACTGGCGGGCGTCGGCCGACACGTGGATGGTGTCGAAGCTGCGGGCCGCCGGCTTCGTGCTGGTGGGGCGTACGAACACTCCGGAGATCGGCGCGTGGACGACGACGGAGCCCGACTCGTACGGCCCGACCCGCAACCCGTGGGACCTGAGCCGCTCGTCCGGCGGCTCAAGCGGCGGGTCGGCGGTGGCCGTCGCGACCGGGATGGTGCCGGCGGCGCACGCCAACGACGGCGGCGGTTCGGTACGGATCCCGGCCAGCGCGAACGGCCTCGTCGGACTGAAGCCGACCCGGGCCCGGGTGTCCCTCGGCCCGGAACTCGGCGAGGCGTGGGCCGGCCTGACCCACGAGTCGGCCATCACCCGCTCGGTACGCGACATCGCCGGCATCCTCGACGCGGTGGGCGGGATGGCGCCCGGTGACCCGTACACGGCGCCGACGCCGACGCGGCCCTACGTGCGGGAGGTCGGCGCGCCCGTCGGCCGGTTGAGGATCGGCATCCAGGTCGATCATCCGGCGGTCGCCCTCGACCCGGAGGTGGTGGCGGCGGTCCGGTCGACGGCCGCGTTGCTGGAGGAAATGGGTCACATCGTGGAGATCGCCCGGCCGGCGGCGCTCGACGCGCCGGCACCGGAGGCGCAGGTGCTGATGCCGGTGTTCCAGTACCTCGACATCGTGCGCTGGGGCAGGGCGATCGGCCGCGAACTGACCCCGGCCGACCTCGACCAGGACAACTGGGCGCTCGGCATGTACGGCAAGGACGTGTCCGCCGTCGCCTATCTCGAAGGGCTGTACGCGCTGCACGCCTGGTGCCGCCGGGTGGCCGCCTGGTGGAACCACGACGGGGACGGCACCGACGGCGGGCGCAAACCCGGGTACGACCTGCTGCTCACCCCGACCCTGCCGAGGCCCCCGGCGAAGCTCGGCGAGCTGCGGCCGGTCCCCGGCCAGCCGCTGGCCGGGTTCATGCGGTCCGGCGAGTACGTCAGCTTCACGTCGCCGTTCAACGCGACCGGGCAGCCGGCGATGTCGCTGCCGCTGCACTGGTCGGCCGACGGGCTGCCGATCGGGGTGCAGTTCGTGGCCGCGTACGGCCGGGAGGACCTGCTGATCCGGCTCGGCAGTGTGCTGGAGCAGGCCCGGCCGTGGGCCGACCGGCATCCGGTGATCGCGGGACAGCCAGCTGACCGACCCGAGCGAAACATGTAAATAGTCAGAAGTGCCGCATCGTGGATGTTGTGTTTCCAATGAGTTTCACGATGTTTCGGGGCGGTTAACGAATCGCCCGTGAAGATGAAAGCGCTTTCAAAAGGGAAGGCGTCGACCATCTACGAGGTGGCGCAGCGGGCCGGCGTGTCCATCGCCACCGTCTCCCGCGCGCTGCGGGACTCCGACCTGGTCACCGCCGACACCCGGGCGAAGGTCAAGGCAGCCGCCGCCGAACTGCGCTTCACCCCGAACCGGTCCGGCCGCGCGCTGGCCGAGGGCCGCCACGCGGCCAACGGCATCGTCTTCCCCGACCTGGTCGGCCCCTACTACGCCGAGGTCGTCCTCGGCTACGAGGAGGCCGCCGCGGCCGTCGGCAGCAGCGTGCTGATCCTGGCCACCCACGGGCGCGCCGACGCGGCCGCCGCCGTACAGGAACTCGCCGGCCGGGTCGACGGGCTGGCGATCATGGGGCAGACCGTCGGTGACGACGTCGTACGCGACATCGCCGCGACCGGGCTGCCCCTGGTGCTGCTCGCCCGCGCCCCGGTCGCCGGGGTCGACACCATCTCGACCCGCAACCAGCGGACCGCCGGCCAGCTCACCGAGCACCTGCTCGGGCACGGCCACCGCCGGTTCGCGTTCCTCGGCGACCCGGCCGGCTCCCCTGACGTGGCGGGGCGCTACGCCGGGCTCGCCGCCGCACTGCGGACGCGCGGCCTGGTGCCGCCCCCGCCCGTACCGTGCGGCCTCGACCTCGACAGCGGCGAACGGGCGGCCCGCGACCTGCTGGCCCACCCGCCCGACGCGGTGATCTGCGCCAACGACGAGATCGCGCTCGGCGTCCATCTCGCCGCCGAGCAGCGGCGGATCCACATCCCCGGCGACGTGGCGGTGACCGGCTGGGACGACCTGATGGCGGCCCGGTTCGCGCACCTGACCACCGTCGCGCAGCCGATGCGGGAGCTGGGCGCGGTCGCCGCCCGCTGGCTGCACCGGCGGATCGGCGAACGCACCGCGCGGACCGACGGCCGTACGAGCGCGGCCCGCCGGCGCGTCCTTCCCACCCGGCTCGTCGTCCGGCGTAGCTGCGGCACACACCCATCGGAGGTTCATAAATGACCAGGAAGTACAGCGCCGTGACGGCCGTCGCGGTGGCGCTGGCCGTCGCCCTGACCGCCGGTTGCGGTCGTGATTCGGCCGGCGGCGACGACGAGGCCCGGTCGGTCGCGGACGGCCCGGCGACCGGCGAGATCACCGTGTGGGCGATGGGTACGGAGGGCGAGAAGCTCGGTGCCTTCGCGCAGCGGTTCATAGCGGAGAACCCGGATGCCCGGGTGAACGTCACCCCGGTCCCGTGGGACGCGGCACACCAGAAGATCGCCAGCGCGATCGCGGCGAAGCAGACCCCGGACCTGTCGATGATCGGCACCACCTGGCAGGGCGAGTTCGCCGGGACCGGCGCGCTCGACCCGACCCCGACCGACCTGATCGCGCCGGACGCGTTCTTCCCCGGCGCCTGGGACACCACGGTGGTGAACGACACCGCCTACGGGGTGCCGTGGTACGTCGAGACCCGGGTCCTCTACTACCGCAAGGACCTCGCCGCGGCCGCCGGCTTCCCGACCGGGCCGGCGAACTGGGACGAGCTGAAGGCGATGGCCAAGGCCATCCAGGCCGGCGGGGCGCAGTGGGGCATCAACCTGCAGCCCGGCAAGACCGGGAGCTGGCAGACCGTGCTCCCGTTCGCCTGGTCGAACGGCGCGAACATCGCCGACGACATCGGCTACACGTTCGACTCGCCGGAGATGACCGAGGCCCTTGCCTACTTCCAGTCGTACTTCACCGAGCGGCTCGCCCCGACCGAGCTGGCCGAAGGGGCGCTCGAACCGGCGTTCGTACGCGGTGAGATCGGCGCGTTCGTCTCCGGGCCGTGGCACGTCGGGCTGCTCAACGAGCAGGGCGGGCCGGACTTCGCCGACAAGTTCGCGGTGGTGCCGATGCCGGCGAAGAAGAGCGCCACGTCGTTCATCGGCGGCAGCAACCTGGCGGTGTTCAAGGACGCGAAGAACCGCGACGGCGCGTGGAAGTTCATCGAGTGGCTGAGCCGCCCCGAGATCCAGGTGCAGTGGTACGCCGACTCCGCCGCGCTGCCGGCGGTGCAGGCCGCGTGGCAGGACGACAGCCTCTCCGGCGACGCCAACCTGAAGGTGTTCGGCGACCAGCTCGCCGACGCCAAGGCGCCGCCGACGTTCCCGACCTGGGAGCAGGTCGCGGCGGCGTTCGACATCGAGGTGGAGAAGCTGGCCAAGTCCGGCGAGGACCCGGCGACGGTGGCCCGTACGGTCCAGGACCGCGCGGCCTCGATCGGCACCGGAAACTGAGATGACCGCCGTCGACGTCAAGTCCGCGGCGGCGCCGCGGAAGGTGGGCGACCGCCCGGCGAAACGCCCGCCGAGGTGGCGGCGGGCGGTCACCGGCTGGGCGTTCGCCACCCCGTTCACCGCGCTGTTCCTCGTCTTCATGGCGTTGCCGGTCGTCGCGTCGCTGGCGATGAGCGTGACCGACCTGCGCTCCACCGATCTGCGGAACCCGCTCGCGGTCAACTTCGTCGGCCTGGACAACTACGCCCGGCTCTTCGGTGACGAACTGTTCGTCCGGTCCGCGGTGAACACGCTGGTCTTCGTGGTGGTCGGGGTGCCACTGACGATGGTGCTGGCACTCGGCGCGGCCAGCGCGCTGAACTCGGGACTGATCCGGTTCCGGGCGCTCTTCCGGGTCGGCTTCTACCTGCCCGTGGTGACCAGCATCGTCGCCATCGCCGTGGTCTGGCGGTTCCTGCTCGACCCGGAGGCCGGCCTGGTGAACAACCTGCTGCGGCTGGTCGGGGTCGACGGGCCGGCCTGGCTCGGCGACACCAGCACGGCCCTGCCGTCGCTGATCGTGATGGCGGCCTGGCGCAACTTCGGGTTCCTGATGGTGATCTTCCTCGCCGGCTTGCAGGGCATCCCGCAGCACCTGTACGAGGCGGCGACGCTGGACGGCGCCGGCCGGTGGCAGCAGTTCCGCAACGTCACCGTGCCGCTGCTGCGCCCGACGCTGCTGTTCGGCGCGGTCGTCACCGGCATCGGGTTCCTCCAAGTGTTCGAGGAGCCGTTCGTGATGACGCAGGGCGGGCCGCTGTCGTCGACCCTGTCGGTCTCCTACCACATCTACAACCAGTTCGGGTTCGGCAACTACGGCTACGCGGCGGCGGCCAGCTACGTGCTGTTCGTCGCGATCGTGGCGCTGTCGGTGCTGCAGTTCCGGCTGCTCGGCGAGAGGGACTGACGATGACGAGCGCTCAGCTGCGCGGCCGGGACCGGACGGCCCGGATCTCGCTGTACGCCGTACTCGTGGTGGGTCTGCTCTTCGTGGTCGGGCCGTTCGTCTGGATGGCGCTGGCGGCGGTGAAGCCGGAGGCGGAGATCCGGGCGGTGCCGCCGACCTGGCTGCCGGAGACGTGGACGCTGGCGAACTTCCAGGACCTGTTCACCCGGCTCGACTTCCCCACCTACTTCTTCAACTCGACCCTGGTGGCGGTGCTGGTCACCGCCGGCAACCTGGTGTTCTGCTCGCTGCTCGGGTACGCGCTGGCGAAGCTGAACTTCCCGGGCCGCAAGGCGCTGCTGCTGATCGTGCTCGGCATGCTGATGGTGCCCGGCATGGTGCTGTTCGTGCCGCAGTTCGTGCTGGTCAGCAACCTGGGGCTGGCCAACTCGTACGCCGGTCTGATCCTGCCGTACCTGGCCGGGCCGTTCGGGGTCTTCCTGATGCGGCAGTTCCTGCTGTCCATTCCGGACGACCTCATCGAGGCGGCCCGGGTCGACGGCGCCGGCGAGTGGCGGATCTTCTGGCAGGTCGTGCTGCCGCTGTGCCGGCCGGCGCTGGCCACGCTCGGCATCCTGACGTTCCTGTCGAGCTGGAACAACTTCCTGTGGCCGCTGGTCGTGGCCACCACCGAGGACAAGTACACGCTGCCGGTCGCGCTCGCGCTCTACAGCATCGGGCAGAACCGCACCGACTTCGGCCTGCTGCTGGCCGGCGCGGTCGTGGTCGTGCTGCCGGTCCTCGTCGTCTTCCTGGTCCTGCAACGGCACTTCATGCGCGGGATCGCCACCACCGGACTCAAGTGAGCACCACCCGGATAGACAGGAGCTGCCCGTGAGACGCCTGCTCGTACCCCTGCTGGCCGTGACCCTGGTCCTGACCGCCGGCGGAACCGCCGGGGCCGCCGACTCCGGCGACCGGACGCTGCGTACGTACGCGAAGGACACCTGGCGGTCGATGGTCGCCATGACCGACCCCGGCACCGGGCTGGTCGCCGACAACATCAGCGGCGACCTGCGTACGCCGTCGACGTACACCTCGCCGACCAACATCGGCGGCTACATGTGGTCGGCGGTGGTCGCCCGCGAGCTGGGCATCATCAGCCGGAACGAGGCCCGCGACCGGGTGTCGAAGACCCTGGACACGCTGGCCACCCTGGAGCATCACGACGAGTCCGGGATGTTCTACAACTGGTACGACCCGCGCGACGGCTCGGTGGTCACCGTCTGGCCGGACGACGGCAACCCGGTCTACCCATTCATGTCGAGTGTGGACAACGGCTGGCTGGCGGCGGCACTGCGGGTGGTCGGCGGCGCCCTGCCGGAGCTGCGGGGCAAGGCCGACCGGGTGCTGTCGAAGATGGACTTCGGCTTCTATTTCAACCCTGAGGCGGCCACCCCGATCGGCCCCCGGGGGCTGATCCGGGGCGGGTTCTGGGACGCCGCGCCGCCCGGCTGCTCGGTGCCGCAGAACGGGGTCTGGTTCACCTGCAACCACTACGACATCACGGTGACCGAGCCGCGGATCGCCACCTACCTCGGCATCGGCAGTGGGCAGATCCCACCGACGGCGTACTTCGACACGATGCGGACCCTGCCCGACAACTGCGACTACGCCTGGCAGGAGATGCGGCCGCGGGGCTTCACCACCACCCACCTCGGCCGTGAGGTCTACGAGGGGTCGTACCGCTACCGGGGCATCACGTTCGTGCCGAGCTGGGGCGGGGACATGTTCGAGGCGCTGATGCCGGACCTGTTCGTGCCCGAGGCGCAGTGGGGTCCGCGGTCGTGGGGCCGGAACCATCCGGCGACCGTCGCCGCGCAGATCGAGCACGGCCTGCACGACGCCGGATACGGCTACTGGGGCTTCTCACCCGCGTCGAACCCGGCCGGCGGGTACGCCGTCTACGGGGTCGACGCGATGGGCATGGACACCGACGGCTACCCGTCGGACGCGCAGGCGACGAAGTACGACGCCGGGTTCGAGGGCTGCCGCCCGGCCGGCCCCGACCCGGAGTACGGCGACGGCGTGGTGACCCCGCACGCGGCGTTCCTGGCGCTGCCGTACGCGCAGCGGCCGGTGGTGGACAACCTGGCCAAGCTCCGGCGCGACTTCGACGCGTACGGCCCGGGCGGCTTCTACGACGCGGTCAACGTCGGCACCGGGCAGGTCGCGAAGCGGCACCTGTCCCTGGACCAGGCGATGATCATGGGTGCGCTCGGCAACCACCTGGCCCGCGACGTGGTCAAGCGGGCCTTCGTGACGCCGCAGTTCGAACGCCGCATCCGGCCGCTGCTGGCGGCGGAGACGTTCAACGTCCCGGCCGGGCAGCGGTTGCCGCAGCTCACCGGAAAGGCCGCGTCGTGAGCGTGGCTTCCGCCCAGGCCAGTTGGTCGGCCCTGATGGGGGCCGGTGGCGCCCAGGACCGGGAACCGGGCGAGACGGTCGAGGCCGACCTGCGGGCACCCACCGGGGTCCGGGCGGTCGCCGGGCGCGACCAGGTCACCGTGTCGTGGGACCCGGTGCCGGACGCCATCGGCTACGTCGTCTACCGCGCCGGCTCGGCCGACGGCCCCTTCGAGGTGGTCGACTTCGGCGGCGGCGACGTCCTCGCGGTGCCGCACGGCCCGTTCGCCGACACCACCGACGGGCGGGGCGGCTGGTACGCCGTCGCCGCGCTGGCCACCGTCGCCGCCAGCGGGCCACTGTCGGCCCCCGACCGGGTCGGGCCGGGGCCGGCCGACGCCCGGGTGATCGTCGAGGTCGGCACCGGCTCGGCGCCGCTGGACCGGGTGTGGCGGGCGATGGTCGGCTCGGAGCACCTCAGTCACCTGCTCAGCGAGGACCTGACCGGCGGTCGGGTGATCGGCACCGACCTGTCGAACGCGCTGCGCCGGGTCCACGACGAGCTGGGCGTGGCGACCGTACGCGCGCACGGCATCCTCTGCGACGACCTGGCAGTCGTCCGCGACGGGGCGTACGACTTCAGCGGCGTCGACCGGGTCTACGACGCCGTCCTGGCGCTCGGCTACCGGCCGGTGGTCGAACTCGGGTTCATGCCCCGCGAACTGGCCCGGGACCCGTCCCCGACGGTGTTCACGTACGCCGGGATCATCTCGCCGCCGGGGGATCTCGACCGCTGGGCCGACCTGGTCCGGTCCCTGGTCAGCCACCTGGTCGACCGGTACGGCCGGGACGAGGTCCGCGACCACTGGGCGTTCGAGGTCTGGAACGAGGCGAACCTGTCGGTGTTCTGGTCCGGGACGCCCGAGGAGTACTGGCGGCTGTACGAGGTGACCGCCGGTGCGGTCAAGGACGTCGACCCGGGGATCGCGGTCGGCGGTCCGGGTTCGGCGGCGGTCGGCTGGATCGACGGGCAACTCGCCGTGGACGCACCGGTCGACTTCCTCTCCACCCACGTGTACGGCACCCCGCCGCTGGACCTGCGGCCGCTGGCCGGCGGGCGGCCGCTGCTGTGGACCGAGTGGGGTGTCACCCCGACCCACCACCACCCGGTCAACGACACGGTGTTCGCGGCGACGTTCCTGCTGCGCGGCATGCGCTCGGCGGCCGGCCGGGTGGCGGCGCTCGCGCCCTGGGTCGCCTCCGACCACTTCGAGGAGCTGGGCCGGCCGGAGCGGCTGTTGCACGGCGGGTTCGGCCTGCTCACCGTCGGTAACCTCGCCAAGCCGAAGTTCTGGGCGCTCAAGCTGGCCGAGCGGTTGGGGGAGGTCGAGCGGCCGGTGACGCTGACCGGCGACGGGGCGGGCAGCCTGGTCGAGGCGTGGGCCGGCGAGTCCGGGGTGCTGGTGTGGAACGGCACCCTCGACCAGTCCAGGCTGCGCGGCGCGGTCGGGCTCGACCGGCTGGTGACCGTACGGTTCACCGGGGTCGCGCCGGGTCGGCACACCGTACGGGTGTGGCGGGTCGACGGGCGGCACGCCAACATCGAGGCCCGCTGGGCGGCGCTCGGCGGTGGTGCCGACTGGCCGACCGGCGAGCAGTGGCTCGCCCTGGCCGCGGAGGACCGCCTCGACGAGGCCGAACCGGCCCGTACGGTGACCGCCGACGCGGACGGGACGGTGTCGGTGGAGATCGACCTGCCGATGCCCGGCATCGCGTACCTCGAACTGTCCTGACCGTGGCCGGGCAGCGCTCCTGGGTCCTTCCTCGGCAACCGCCACGGCACTCGTGATCATCTGCTGCCCACCAGCACGACACGCCGTACCTACAACGGCGGAACAACTAACGATCACCACACACCGTCACGTCAGGCCGGCCCCGGCGTCCCATCAGCCGATCAGCCCTTGACGTGGGCGCGTCCCGTACCGCATTGTCGACCAAATCGATAGGAGTTGCCGAAAAGTCGGAGGCGATCGTGCGCAAGCTGGTGGTCCTCGCCCTCGTGGGGCTGGTCGCGCAACTCGTCGACGGCGCACTCGGCATGGGCTACGGCCTGACCTCGACGTCCCTGCTGCTGGTCGCCGGGGTCACCCCGGCCGCAGCCTCGGCGTCGGTGCACCTCGCCGAGATCGGCACCAACCTCGCCTCCGGGGTCGCCCACTGGCGGTTCGGCAACGTCGACTGGCGGGTGGTGTCCCGGATCGCGATCCCCGGCGCGGTCGGCGCCTTCGCCGGGGCCACGATCCTCAGCGCGATCTCCACCAAGACGGCCGAGCCGTGGATGGCCGGCATCCTCTTCGTGCTCGGCGCCTACCTGCTGATCCGCTTCTCCCGACCGCTGGCGGCCCGCCGCCCGGCCGGACCGCTGCGCGGCCGGTTCCTCGGCCCGCTCGGCCTGTTCGCCGGCTTCGTCGACGCGACCGGCGGCGGTGGCTGGGGCCCGGTCGCGACCCCGGCCCTGCTGGTCTCCGGCCGGATGGAACCTCGCAAGGTGATCGGCTCGGTCGACACCGCCGAGTTCCTGGTCACGGTCGCCGCCAGCGTCGGCTTCCTCATCGGCCTGGGCGCCGGCGGGTTCCTGCTGCCGATGGTCCTGGCGCTGCTGATCGGCGGGCTCATCGCCGCCCCGGTCGCCGCCTACCTGGTGCGGATCGTGCCGGCCCAACTGCTCGGCGCGGCCGTCGGCGGCCTCATCGTGCTGACCAACTCGCGCACCCTGGTCGGCGCGGCCGACCTGCCCGGGGCGGCCCGCCCGGTCGTCTACGTCCTGCTGGCGGCCGGCTGGCTGACCGCGCTGGTGCTGTCCGTACGGATCGTGTTGCGGGCCCGTCGGGCGCGGCTGGCGGCGGCCACCGTCGCCGCGCGGGACGGCGCCGCCACCGCGCCCCGGCCGGAGGACGACGGCACGTCGGACACCCGGCCGCTGGAGCCCGCCAACCGGTGAAAGCCGGTCCTGGCGACCTTGCCGCGCCCCCGGGTGGATGTTTCAATGTAGACATTGACGGAATTGATCATCTGATCGACCCGGTGGCGCAATCGGCTGGCTGACCAGGCCAAATAGCTGACCAGGCCAGATAGTCGGCCGTTGCGGGTCGATCCGGCATCGCTGTCGACCGTCGGACGGGGAGGCGCGGTGGGTAGCGGCCCACTCCGGCAGGACGATCTCGAACTCGACGGCCCGCTCCACCTCGTCGAGTGCCCCGTCGGCCCGGCACCCGCCCGAACACCTTCCGCCCCCGACCCCCACGACGGGTCCCTACCGGCGTCGTCCGCGCCCGGCGTGCACTGGGCCGACTACGACGGGGACCTGATCGCGCTCGACCTGCGCACCGACCGCTTCGTCGCCCTCGGCGCGTACGCGTCCGCCGTCGTCTCGGCCACGCTCGGCACACCGGCCGCGCCCGGCCCCCGCGACGGCGAAGTCCTCGCCGCACTCGCCCGGCGCGGCCTGCTCACCGGCGGACCGGCCGCCGGGCCGTGGTCGCCCGCCCGCCCCGCCCGGCCCGGCGGGGTGACCACCAACGCCCCCGGCCGCTGGCCGGCGTGGCACGGACGGCACCGGCCGCCCGGCCGGGCCTTCCGCTGCTGCTCGCCGCCCGGTCGCACCTGCTGACATGCGAGCGCGAGCTGCGCCGGGACGGTCTTTCGGCCCTGCTCGCCGACCGGCCGGCGGAGCGTCCGGCGCGGCCCGACGACCTGCCGGTGGCCGCCCGGTTGGTCCGCGCCCACCTGGCCGTACGACGGCTCTGGTCCCGGCCCCAGCACCCGATGGCCGCGCCCGCCGCGCTGGCCCGGCACGCCTGGCGGGTCGGGCTGCCGGTCCGTCTCGTCGTCGGCGTGCAGAAGCATCCCCTCCACTCGCGGGCGTTCGTCGAACTGCGGGGCACGGTGCTCGACGACGATCCGGAACTGGCCGAGGCGCTGGCCCCGATCCTGGTGGTCGGACCGGAGGGGGAGGCCGCGTGACGCAGCTCGCCGGATACGTCGACCTGCACCCCGACCAGCGCCCCGCCCGCCGCCTGCGCGAACTGGTCGGCACGGCGGGATCGGTGCCGGTCGAGGGGGACGGCTGGCTGATCGCCGGCCTACCACCGTCCGCCCCCGTGGCCGGCGTTCCGGCGCGTGACCCGCTGCCCGGCGACGACGCGCCGGTGCCCGTCGTCGCCGGTACGGCGCAACGTGGCCTGCTCGTCGGCCGGCTCTTCGAGCGCGACGGCGACCTGTCGCGGCGGTGCGCCGAGCCGATCCCGCTGGAGTGGCTGGCCGACGACGGGGAGCTGCCCCGGCGCCGCTGGGGCCGCTACGCCGGCGCCGCCGTCCGGCCCGACGGCACCCTGCTGCTGGCCCGCGACCCGATCGGCCACCTGCCCTGCTTCCACGTGCCGTACGCGGGCGGGCTGGTGTTCGCGACCCGGATGGCGCTGCTGGTCGACCTCCTCGGCGAGCGCCCGGACTTCGACTGGGACCGGCTCGGCACGTTCGTGGTGCAGGGCCCCGGGCCGACCACCCGGACCGCGTGGCAGGGGGTGTCGCAACTGCCGCCGGGCACGCTGCTGCGCCGTACCGGGCGGGAAACCAGCCGGGAACCGCTGTGGAGTGCCGCCGCGGTGGCTGCGGGCGGCGGCGCCGACCCGGATCCGGACGCGTTGCGGGACACGCTACGGGCCTGCACCCGGGCCTGGGTCGGGTCGGCGCCGGTGGTGGCCCTCGACCTCTCCGGCGGGCTCGACTCGTCGGCGGTCGCCTGGGCGGTCCACGCCGACCTGCGCGGCGACCAGACCTTCCAGCCCAGGTACGTCTACTTCCCGGCCGGCGCGTCGCTGGACGAGCGCCCGCTCGCCGCAGCGGTCACCGAGCGGCTGGGCAGCGAACTGCTGGTGGTCGACGGCGCCGACCTGCTGCCGCTCACGCCGCCGAAGGGTCCGCTGCCCCGGGCCGACGCGCCGCAGTTGCAGTTCACCGAGGCCCGGCTCAACGAACTGCTCGCCGAGCAGGCCGGCCCGGCGGCCGAGGCGCTCGGTGGTGGCGGCGGCGATCAGGTCTTCGTGCTCAAGGGCGGTGGCGACCACCTCGCCGACCATCTGCGACGGCGGGGGCCGCTCGGGCTCGTCGAGGCCTGGCGGGAGAGCCGGCACGGCCTGACCCCGTTCCCGCAGTTGCTCGCCGCGGCCGGCCGGGAGCTGCGCCGGGCACGGCGCCGGGAGCCGGCGCTGACCGGCGACGACTTCGACTTCCCGCGTCCGGCCTGGCTGTCCCCGCCCGATCCGGGCACGCCGCTCGAACTGCCGGCGGGCGCGGCGGGGCTGTCCGCCGTCCGGGCCGGGCAGATCCTCGGCACCGCCTACTGGGGCGACGCCGTCGACCGGGAGCACCGCAACCCGCACCGGCCCAGCGTCTATCCGCTGCTGTCGCAGCCGGTCGTGGAGTTCGCGCTGCGTACGCCGGTGCCGGCGCTGGTCGACCACACCGGGGACCGGCTGCCGCTGCGCCGGGCGGTGCGCGGCCTGCTGCCGGAGTCGGCGACCGACGCGGCCGTGAAGGGCTCGTACGCCGGCATGTACCAGTTGGCGCTGCGGCACAACGCGGCGGTGGCGCGAGAACTGATCATGGACGGCCGGTGCGCCGAGCGGGGGCTCGTCGACCCGGAGTCGGCGCTCGCCGACCTGGTGGCCACCGGGCGCGGCTTCGTCCGCGGCCCGAACTGGCCGCTCTACAACCTGCTCGCGGTCGAGTTGTGGTGCCGGGCCTGGCGGCCTTAGCACCGGACGGGAGAAGACGATGCGGCTGCTCGTGCTCGGCGGTACGGCCTTCGTCGGCCGGGCGGTGGTGGAGGAGGCGCTGGCCCGGGCGTGGGACGTGACCGTGCTGAGCCGTGGCGTCAGCGGCCGGCCACCGGCCGGCGTACGGGCGCTGACCGGCGACCGGACCGACCCGGCCGACCTGCGGCGGCTGGCCGGCGAACGGTGGGACCTGGTCGTCGACACCTGGCGCGACGATCCGGCCGCGGTCCGCGCCAGCGCCGAACTGCTGGCCGGGTCGGTCGGGCGCTACCTCTACGTATCGAGCCTGTCGGTGTACCGCTGGCCGGCCTCCCCCGGCTTCGCCGAGGACGCGCCGCTGGTGCCGTACCCGCAGCCGGTCGACGGGGACGACTTCGACGCGTACGCGATGGCGAAGGCCGGGGGTGAGCGGGCCGTCGTGGACGCCTTCGGCGAACGTGGCCTGCTGGCCCGCACCGGCCTGATCCTGGGGCCGTACGAGTATGTCGGCCGGCTGCCGTGGTGGCTGCTGCGGATGGCCCGGGGCGGGCAGGTGCTGGCGCCGGGGCCGGCCGACCGCGGGTTGCAGTACGTCGACTCCCGCGACCTGGCGGCGTGGCTGCTGTCGGCCGGCGAGCGGGGGTTGTCCGGGCCGTACAACGTGCTGTCCGGGGTGGGTCACACGACCATGCGCGGGCTGCTCGACGCCTGCCGTACGACCACCGGCGGCGACGCCGAGCTGACCTGGGTCGACGAGGTCTTCCTCCTCGACCACGGGGTACGGGCGTGGAGCGAGCTGCCGATCTGGCTACCGGCGGGCGACCGGCTGGCCGCCAGCTACGAGGTCGACTCGTCGCGGGCGTTCGCGACCGGGCTGCTCGACTGCCGCCCGGTCGAGGAGACCGTCGCGGACACCTGGCGCTGGTTGGGCACGCTCGCCCCCGACCGGCTCGACGCCGAGGCCGGCCAGCGCAAGCCGTGGCTGACGGCAGAACGGGAGGCGGCGCTGCTGGCCGCCTGGCGGGATCGCGTCGCTCACCACAGTGGATAGACGTTCTCCCGGCTCTCGTCGGGCGGTTCGCGGCGGTCGTCGGTCCGCTTGCGGTTACGCCGGGACAGGCTCAGCACCACCCCGGTGACGGCACGGATCAGCTTGTCGAGCACAACCTCTCCCAGATGATGTCGGCGGCCTGCTGGTAGCCGTGGTCGGTCATGTGGACACGGTCGTAGAACGACCAGCCGGTGAACCGGCGGGCCGCCAGGTCGAGGAACTCGACCCCGAGTTCGGCGCAGCCGGCCGCCATCCGGTCGGCGTACGCGTCCCAGTTGGCGGCCACGTAGTCGCGGGCGGTGAGCCAGGGGCCCTGCCGTTCCCGGGCCAGGTCGAACAGTTCCCGTTCCGGCGGGGTCGGGGTACGCAGCACCGGGTCGGCGAACGGCTGGAGGCAGAACAGCACCCGCGCGTCGGGGCGGGCGGCACCGGCGATGATCCGCAGGTCGCGTAGTTGCCGGTCGAGCGCGGCAGTCATGCGGGCGGCGAGATGGTCGCCGGTGTCGGTGCTGGGCAGCACCTGGCCGGCGGTGTCGGCGGCCCGCTGGTCGGGGATGCCCCGACCGGGTTCGGCCACGGCCGCGGCGAGGTCGACGATCGGGGTACGCCCCAGGGTGGCGAGCGCCCCCTCGAAGAACAGCGGCCCGTAGACCTCGTTGTGGCCCAGGGACTGCAGCGACGCGAAGACGTTGTTGATCCCGGAGCAGATCAGGACGCTCCGCGCGGCGGCCAGGAAGGGGACGGCCGCGACGAGTTCCTGCAACGAGTTGCCGGCGTAGATGCCGAGGTTGAGGTAGGGCACGCCGCTGCGGTGGGCCAGCCGCGACGGCAGCGTGGTGCCGTCGCCGCTGGCGCCGACGCCGAACACGAACGACCCACCGAGGACGATCCCGCCGTCGAGGTCGCGCCACCGGTCGGAGTCGACCCGCCCCTGACCGGAGTCGGACAGGCGGTAGCCGAGCCGGTCGGTGCGGAAGACCGGGTTGTCGATTCCGGGCCGGCTGACGAACGTCACGTACGGGCGGAGGAACAGTTCGTTGGCGTCGTACTGCTCGAACTGCGGGACGAGTTCGTACCGCTTGTTCCGGTGCGCCCGCTCAAGATCGCGAAATGACACGGTCCTCCATCACCAATGCGTCGAGTTCACTGCGCCCGAAGGTGGAGATGGCCTCCTCGGGCGTGGCGACGATCGGTTCGCCGCGCAGGTTGAACGAGGTGTTGAGCACGCAGCCGAGGCCGGTCCGCTGCCCCAGTTCGCTGATGACCGAGTGGAAGAGCGGGTTCGTCTCGGGTGCGACGGTCTGGATCCGGCCGGTGCCGAAGTGGTCGACGGCCGGGGCACTGGCCGCGAACCGCTCCTCGAGCGGCATGACCATGAGCATGAACCGGGTCGGCCACTGGTCGGTGCCGTCGCCGGTGACGTATTCGGCCGCCCGGTCGTGCAGCATGGCCGGGGCGAAGGGGCGGAACGGCTCGCGGAACTTCACCTTCTTGTTGATCAGGTCCTTGATGCCGGGGCCGCGCGGGTCGGCCAGGATGCTGCGGTTGCCCAGCGCCCGCGGCCCCCACTCGAAGCGGCCCTGGAACCAACCGATGACGAGGCCGTCGGCGAGCATGTCGGCGACCGTCGCGGCCAGCGCGGCCGGGTCCGGCTGCGTGGTGTACGCCAGCCCGGCCCGGTCGAGCGCCCGGGTCACCGCGTCCGGGGTGGCCTGGGCACCCCAGTACGCGTGCCGCATCACGAACCGGCGCGGCTGCCCGAGCAGGACGTGGTGGGCGTACAGGGCCGCGCCGAGCGCGCCGCCGGAGTCGCCGGGGGCGGGCGGGATGTACAACTCCTCGACCCCGGCCCGGCGCAGGACCTGGTAGTTGGCCACCCCGTTGAGGGCGACCCCGCCGGCCATGCAGAGCCGGCGGTGGCCGGTGACCTCGACCGCCCGCCGGGCCATCGCCACCACCGCGTCCTCGGTGAACTGCTGCACGCTGGCCGCGACGTCGGCGTAGCGGCGGGCCCGCTCCCCGACGGCGCCCTCGGCCGCCGGGTCGAGTTCGACCCCGGGCGGGCAGGGCGGCATGCCGAGCAGCTCGGCGAGCCGGGGGTGGAAGCCGTTGCGGACCGAGCGGTGGTAGCGGAAGTAGCGCATGTCGAGCCAGAGGCTGCCGTCGTCGTACTGGCGGGCGATCCGGTCGATTTCGGCCCGGTAGCGCGGCCGGCCGTAGGCGGCCAGCCCCATCACCTTGTATTCGCCCTCGTTGACCTGGAAGCCGAGGAACTCGGTGAAGGCGGAGTAGAGCATCCCGAGCGAGTGCGGGAAGTGCATCGTCTCCTTCAGCCGGAGCCGGTTCTCGCCGGTGCCGTCCCAGGCCGCCTGCCCCTCGCCGATGCTGGTGGTGGCCCACTCGCCGACGCCGTCGATGGTGAGGGTGGCCGCGGCGTCGAACGGGCAGGCGAAGAAGGACGAGGCGGCGTGCGACAGGTGGTGTTCGACGAAGAGCACCCGGGACGCGGGTATGCCGACCGTCTCGCGGATCTGGTCGCCGACCGCCTGCCGGGCGCCGCCGTGGGTGAAGAACCGCTCGAACGGGCCGAAGCTGTGCGGCACCTCGCTGAGGATGGTGGCCACCGCCCGCTCGGCCTTGAGCCGCGGCTTCTCGTAGAAGACGACGTGGTCGAGGTCGCCCGCGCCGAGGCCGGCCGACTCCAGGCAGAACCGGATCGCGTTGACCGGGAAGCGGTTGTCGTGCTTGCGCCGGCTGAACCGCTCCTCCTCGGCCGCGGCCACGAGCTGTCCGTCGACGAGCAGCGCGGCCGCCGAGTCGTGGAAGAAGGCGGAGATGCCGAGGATGATCATGCTGTGCTCCGGGGCCGGATCGCAGGGACGGCGGTCAGTTGAGCCGGCGGGCGCCGTCCAGGGTGGCGGGCCCGGGCCGGGCCGGCCGCCAGTTGGTGCCCGTCGGTGGCCGGCGCACGCCGAGCGGGTCGCCGAGCAGGCGTACGACGACCCCGACCGGCACCAGCAGGCCGTACGCGACCAGCAGCAGGCCGCGCCGCAGCCGGGTCACCGGTCCACCACCCGTACCTGGTGCATCCACGGCCGGGCGGCGAACTGGTTGTGGGTGCCGACCCGGTAGCCGTGCACACGGCGGTTGATCCCGTAGATGCCCTTCAGGAAGACGAGCATCGGCGCCGGGACGAGTTCGGCCATCCGGGCCTGGTAGCGGTGGTAGATCCGGCGCCGCTCGGCCCGGTCGACGGTGCCGAGGCCGGCGTCGAGCACCGAGTCGACCTCGGGGTCGGTGAAGGCGGAGCAGTTGAACCCGGCCTCGATGGCCGCCGACGAGAACAGCTCCGACTGGTCGGGGTCCTGACCCCAGGTGTAGGCGAGCAGGAAGACGCCGAAGTCGCGGCGCTGCACGACCTTGCCCATCAGCTCGCCGAAGTCGAGCAGGGTCAGTTCGACGTCGACGCCGAGGCGACGCCAGCTCTCGGCGAGGACGTGGGCGGTGTCGACCCACGCCTTCGTGTTGGTGCCGGCGACGACCTCGAACCGCAGCGGCTCGCCGTCGCGTTCGCGTACGCCGCCCGGCCCCGGCCGCCAGCCGGCCTCGTCCAGCAGCGCCGCCGCCCGCTCCGGCTGGTAGGGGTAGCGCGGCTCGACGCCCGGATCGTAGGCCCAGGAGGTGGGCGGCAGGACCGAGTCGGCGACGCTCGCCTGCCCGAGGTAGACCTCCTTGACCATCGTCTCCCGGTCGACCGACAGCAGCAGCGCCTGGCGGACCCGGACGTCGCCGAGGATGCGGCCGGCCGGGGTGGCCGGATCCAGCTGGCAGGCGTAGAAGTTGCCGGTCGGCAGGTCGATGACGGTCGTGTCGAGGTGCGGCACCCCGGCGAGTTCGCCGAGCCGGGACGGGTCGACCAGGCCGACGTCGACGGTGCCGGCGCGTAGCGCGTCGGCGACCGCCAGGCCGGTCGGGAAGATCCGGTAGACGAACCCGTCGAGCTGGCTCGGTCCCCGGTGGTAGTTGGGGTTGCGGGTGAAGCGGATCTCGTCCGGGGTGCGTTCGGTGACCGCGAAGACGCCGCTGACGACCGTGGGGGCGGTGTTGTAGCCGTCGAGGTTCGCCACCGCGTCGGCGGTGGGCTCCGGCAGGACGTGCCGGGGCAGGATGCCGTGCTGGGCGTGGCCGGTCAGGAACGGCGCGTACTCCCGGTGGGTGCGGAAGACCACGGTACGGGGATCGGCGGCGGAGACGTCGGCCAGGTGCCGGGTCAGCTCGCCGCGGTGCGGTGAGGGCAGCTCCCCGTACGCCGGGTCGATCATCAGCCGGTAGGTGAAGACCACGTCGTCGGCGGTCAGCGGCGTCCCGTCCGACCAGCGCAGGCCGTCGCGCAGCGCGAAGCGGTAGGTGCGACCGTCGGCCTCGACGGTGGGCACCTCGACCGCGAGGGCGGGCAGCAGGTTGCCGTCGGCGTCGGAGGTCAGCAGCCCTTCGAAGCACAGCCCGGACACCAGGGAGCTGAAGGTGTCCTGCACGAGCACCGGGTTGAAGGTGTCGATGTCCTCCGCCCAGCCCTCGACGAGCGTGGCCCGGTTCGGGTCGTCGGTCATGGTCTATCCCTCCGGTGGGCTTACTGGTGCTGGAGCAGCCAGGCGTGGACGTCGGTGACGCGGTGGGCGAGCACGGCGAGGTGGCCGTCGGTCGGCGGTAGGTCGATCCGTTCGGCCCGCAGCGTCGCGGCCAGCCAGTCGGCGTGGGCCGCCGGAACCATGGCGTCCTGTTTGCCGTGCCAGACGCCGACCGGGCAGGTGATCGCGGCCAGGTCGAATCCCCAGGGCCGGACGAGGGCGAGGTCGTCGTCGGACCACCCGTCGAGGCCGGGCCGCAGCCCGGCCCGGATGCCGTCGACGAGAGGGCCGCCGAACCCGGTCCGGGCGACCTGTGCGTCGGCCTCGTCGAGAAACCCGTCGAGCTGGTCGATGAGGTCCTGCCGGTCGGCGGTCGCCATCGCGGTCGCGGTCGGTTGGAGCAGCGGGTTGAGCGCCTCCGCTCCCTGGCGGGCGGCGACCAGTTCGGCCACGTTGTCCTCGCGCATGCCGTCGAGTACGTCGAATCCGGGCGCGTCCCAGGGGGCCAGCCCGCCGAGCGAGGCGACGGCGGTGACCCGGCCGGGGAGCAGGGCGGCGCAGGCCAGGGCGTGCGGCCCGCCGCCGGAGACACCCCAGGTGGCGAACCGGTCGATGCCGAGCGCGTCGGCGACCGCGGCGACGTCGGCGGCGATGTCGGCCACCGAGCGCCCGGGCAGCCGGGTGGACCGGGCGTAGCCGGGGCGGGCGACCCCGAGGAGGCGGATGCCCCGCCGCCGGGCGTCGTCGGACCAGGTGGGCCAGAGCAGCGGCGCACCTGGGGTGCCGTGGTGGACGACGACCGGCCAGCCCTCCGGCAGGCCGTCCTCGACCACGTGGAGCTGGCGCCCGTCCCTCTCGACCGTGTGCTCGTGCATGTGATCCCTTCCGCGTGGTTCGTGGTTCTTCGGTACCGTCAGCGGATGTGACCCCGCCTGACATCGATCCCGACGATGCGCTCCTCGACCGGATCCGGGTCGCCTACGACACGGTGGCCGAGCCGTACGCCGACCAGTTCGCCGACGAACTCGCGCAGAAGCCCCTGGACCGGGCCCTGATCGACGGCTTCGCCGACCAGGTACGCGCCACCGGCGTCGACGGCCCGGTCGCCGATCTCGGTTGTGGCCCCGGTCAGGTGACCCGCCATCTCGCCGACCGTGACCTGCCCGTGTTCGGGGTGGACCTGTCGCCCGAGATGGTGCGCCTGGCCCGGGAACGCCATCCGGGGCTCGACTTCCGCGCCGGCTCGATCCTCGGGCTCGCGGTCGCCGACCGCAGCCTGGCCGGCGTGCTGTCGCTCTACTCCGTCATCCACCTGCCCCGGCCGGTGCTGCCCCGGGCGCTGGCCGAGTTCTACCGGGTGCTGCGGCCGGGTGGAATCCTGCTGCTCGCCTTCCACGTGGGCGCCGGCCAGTTGCACGTCGACACCTGGTTCGACCGGCCGGTGTCGTTCGACGGCCACCTGTTCGACCCCGACGACGTGGCGGACTGCCTGGCCGAAGCCGGCTTCGAGGTGCGGGCCCGGATGCGGCGCCAGCCGTATCCGGGCATCGAGGCGCCGACCGAGCGGGCGTATCTGTTCGCGCACCGCCCGGCCGGTTAGCCGGGACCGCGTCGTCGGGGTCGTCGCCATGGCCGGTTCCGCCGTCCTCAGCCCAGCGGGATCGACTGTTCGAACCGGAAGAGGTTCTGCGGGTCGTACTGCGACTTGATCCGCTTGAGCCGGGCGAAGTTCTCGCCGTAGTAGGCGTCGCCCCAGTTGGTCAGGTCGGGGTCGGGGAAGTTCGGGTAGACCCGGCCGCTGCCCCACGGGTGCACCGCCGACCAGGACTCGGTCACCCACCGGTAGGCCGCCTCCTTCGCCCCCTGTGACGCCTCCGGCGTGACCATGACGGCGTGCTTGAGGCTGAACGAGGTGTCCCGGTGGACGAACGCGGTCGCGTGCCGGTCGGTACGGGCGTATCCGCCGCCCCACGGCGCCAGTTCCAGCCCGCGTACCTCGCCGGCGGTGCGGCCGGCGACGAAGACCTCGGCCAGCCGGTCGATCGCCTCGTCGGCGATCGGGCCGTCGAAGAACTCGCCCTTGGTGAACCGGCAGCCCTGCCGTTCGATCTGCCCCTGCGGGGTCTCCACGACCTGGTTGTTGACCGCGCTGAGCAGGCCGGCCTGGTAGAGCGCCGTCTCCCGGTAGTCCATCTCGCGGCAGTTGACCCGGGCGGGTTCCCGGCCGCAGCGCTCGACGAGTTCGCCGATCAGCTTCATCGCGTCGGACTCGGTGCCGACCATCGCCCCGAAGAGTTCGGCGACGGCCGGCTCGTCGAGGTCGTCCATGGCGGTGAAGCCGAGGCCGGCGGTCATCTCCTCCGGCGCCGACGGTGCCCACCGCTGCCAGGCCTTCAACACCTCGGCCGCGTCCTGGAAGTCCCACTCGATGTAGAAGTTGGTCATCCGGGGTGCCGGCCGGGCGTCGAACGTCAACGCGGTGACCACGCCGAAGTTGCCGGCGCCGGCGCCGCGCAGCGCCCAGAAGAGGTCCGGGTGGCGCTCGGCGTCCGCGGTGACGACGGTGCCGTCGGCGAGGACCACCTCCGCGCCGACCATGTGGTCGAGGGTCAGCCCGTAGAGCCGGCCGAGGACTCCGATGCCACCGCCGAGGGTGGTGCCGCCGACGCCGACGGACGGGCAGGAACCACCGGGTACGACGAGTCCGTGGTCGATCAGCGCGTTGGTCATCGCGCCGATCCGGATGCCGGAGCCGACCTCGACCCGTGATCCGTCCACTTTGACCTGTGCCATCGGGGTGACGTTGACGACCATGCCCCGGCTGGACGAGTAGCCGGCGAAGCAGTGGCCGCCGCTGCGTACCGCGAAGTCGATGTCGTTGCGCCGGGCGAACGCGAGCGCCTCGATCACGTCCTGGGGCGTGGCGCACATGACCACCGCCTGCGGCAGGATCTCGTCGAAGCGGGCGATGAACGGTTTGCGCGTCCACTCGTACGCGGGATCGCTGTCGAGCAGCAACTCTCCGTCGAGCGACCGTGCCAGGCTCGACCAGTCGATACCGACCATGGAATGCTCCTCGTTTCTTTCTAGGCGATCCGGTGCGCGTGGGTCGGCGCCGGCCGGCAGGTGGTGAACAGTCGGGTGTCGATGTCGTCGGTCCGGCTGAAGAAGTGGAAATCCAGGTCGGGTCCCTTTCCGGTGGCCGGGTAGCCGAGCATGAACGCCGGGTCGGTGAGCGGCTTCATCGACAGCAGCAGGTCGGCCACGTCCCATCCGTCGGCGGGGTCGACGAGGGTGGACGGCACCGGGACGAAGCCGAGACGGGCCTTGAACGCGAAGAGGCCGGGCATCACCAGGTGCCCGTACAGGTTGGGGTCGTTGCCGAGGGTGACCCGGGGGTAACCGGCCTCGCGGGCGGCCCGCACCGCCTCCAGGTAGATCACCCGGGACAGGCTGGCGTTGCGCTGCTCGCCGGCGACGGCGGAGAACCGGACCCGGGTGACGGCGGCCTCGGGGCAGAACTCGCCGATCGCCGCGCCCCGCAGGTCGTCGCCCCGGTAGGCACCGATCAGGAAGAACCGGTCGAGCTTGGCGCTGATGGCCGCCCAGTGCGCGCCGGCCACCGGAAGACCGTTGCGCAGCCGCGACACCGCGTCGGTGTAGAGCCCGAGGAACGCGTGCCAACCGGCCTCGTCGAGCGGTGCCTGCCGCCAGGTCAGCTCGGCGGCGGCCACCGCGCGGCGGGCCTTGGACACCCCCTCGCGCTCCTTGCGGGAGATCCGGGACAGGAAGTCGCGTTCGTCGGCGCCGGTGTCGGCGAGCCAGGTGACCCGGTCCGGCTTCACCACGAAACCGGCCGCGGCCAGGTCGGCCCAGGCGCCGGGGTCCGGCCGGTCGACCCGGATCAGGTCGATGTCGGACTGGTGGCCCGACCAGTCGGTGTCCAGCGCCTCCCGGACACCGACGGTCGCCATCCGCAGCCCGACCAGTTCGGTGGTCTGCACGTTCACCGCCCCACCGACCGGGCCGGGCGGCCCCGGTCAGTCTCCATAGAGTTGGCGAAGACGCTCATTGAGCCGGCGCTCCTCGTCCTGGTCGGTGTCGAAGTGGGGTTCGGTGAAAAGGCTCTCCTCCTGCGGGTCGCCGAGCGCGGTGCGCAGGCTCGCCCGGAACCGTTCCAGGTCGCACGACGGCAGCGGCCCCATCGACGGCAGGTCGGGGCCGGCCGCCACCACCAGCGCCTCGGCCTCGGACAGCGGCAGTACGACGAAGACCGCCTCCTTGCCGCTGCGGGTCGCCAGGTCGTCGCGCAGGCCGGCCGGCAGCGGCCCGGCTGACCGGGTCAGCGAAACGTCCGGCCCGAGCGCGGCGCAGCAGTCGGTGACCGCCGCCGCGACCGTGGTCGTGGGTTCGACCACCAGCACCGCCGAGGTGCCCAGATCGATCAGTTCACCGAGTACGGGATGTGCGGCGCCGGCACGGAACACCTCACCCGCGTCGGGGGTGTCGAGCAGTTGGACGGTGACTGTCAACGACATCCCCCGCCGCAGCTTCCGCAGCCGCCGTCGCTGCCGCAGACCGAGTGCTCGGACTTGAGTTCGGCGAACCCCTCCCGGCCGAAGAGCAGACCGCCGCCGGCGCTGGCGTGGCCGAGGGCCACCATCAGCACCCGGTCGATACCGATCGCGCCGCCGGACATCGGCGGCATGCTGGCCTCGGCGCTGGTCATCAGCGCCTCGTTGGTGGCCACGTGCGACATTCCGGCGGCCACCCGGTGGCTGCGCCTGGTGTTGTACTGCGCCCGCAGTTCGGCGCCGTCGACCAGGTTCTCGTAGACGTTGGCCAGTTCCAGGCCGCCGGGCAGATACAGCTCGGCCCGCAGCGCGTAGCGCGGGTCGGCCTGGTCGAGCCGGGCCTGCACCGCGAGTTCGGCCGGGAAGTGGGTGATCCACAACGGTTGCCGGATCTTCGGCAGGACGTGTCCGTCGAAGGCCGCCTCCAGCCAGGCCCGGCGCCACCCGACGAGCTGCTCCGGCACCTCGATCTCGCAGCCGGCCGTACGGAGGGCCGCGGCGAGACCGTTGGCGGTGGCGCACTCCTCGGCCGACAGGTCCACGCCGAGGACGCTCTGGAACGCTTCGGCGTACCGCATCCGGTTGAACGGCCGGTCCGGGTGCAGGATCACCCCGGACCACGAGGTGATCGGCGGACCGAACGCGCGCAGACCCTCACGGACCAGTTCGTCGGCGACCTCGATGGACTCGTCGAGCGTCATCAGCCGCCGGTAGTACTCGACCGACTGGAACTCGACCAGGTGCCAGTCGCCGGGCTTGTCGGCGCGAACGTTCGTGGAGACCTCGAAGACGGCCGGCAGTCCGGCGGTCAGGTATCGCTTGAGGTATTCCTCCGGGTCGGTGCGCAGGTGGAAGCGGCGGCCGAGGACCGGCTCGGTCTGGGCCTGGCTGACGTGTCCCATGTCGCCGTTGACGGTGAGCATCGGCGTGCTCACCTCCAGGTAGCCGCGTTCGGTGAGCCGGTTGCGCAGCAGCGCGGTCAGGGCCGAGCGGTCGATCACGGAACGCAGCAGCTCCGGCTGCCGGACCATGGCGAACTCCGACACCACCCGGCTGATCGGCTGCCGCATCGACTCCTTGATCACCGTGGTGTCGGTGGCCCGCAGGGCGCCGAGCAGGCCGTCCCAGGTCCCCTCGACCCCCACCCAGGAGTACGCCGCGACCTCGACGCCGCTGGCCGAGACCGTGTCCGGCCCATCGGCGAGCTGGACCAGGCCGGGGCCGACGGGCAGCGCCCGGCCGACGACGCGGACGACCGTGCCGTGCTCGACCCGGCCGCCGAGAAGGTCGGCGACGGTGCTGGTGCTGGTGAATTCGTTGGCCGTCGCGGTCGCGGTCGGCCGCATCGGGTCGATCAGGTCCGCGAGCTGCGGCGGCACCACGCTCTGCGGGCCGATCAGGGTCGGGGTGCCGGCCTCGGCCAGCGACACCGGCTCGCTCTCGCACAGGCAGCTCTGCTCGTAGCGGCGCTGTACGAGGTAGTCGGTGCCGTGCAGCAGGTCCCACAGCGAACCGTCGTCGATGTGCCGGGCGCCGGTCGGCAACTGCGTCTCCAGGATCGCGATCCGGGGCGAGAGGTAGCCGCGCGAGGTGACCACCGCCTTGCAGGTGGCGACCGTGCAGCTGGTCGGGCTCAGCAGGGGCGTGGCCCGGGCGACCTGGGCCGGCGTCGGGTCGTACGTGGGGTTGCCGAGCGTCCGCCCGTTGTGCTGGATGATCTCCACGATGCGGGAGAGGTCGTGCCGCTCGGCGAACGGGACGATGGTGTCGACGACCTCGTCGGCGTTGCGGCCCTCGACGACGACCTCGATGCCGAGCCGCTGGCGCGGGTAGCGGTCGAGCAGCCGGGCCATGCCCAGCGGCACCCGTACGCCGTCGTAGTCGGTGAACCGGTATTTGTCGGCGTTGATCCCCATCATCCGGCCGACCAGCTCGGGTTCGGTGCTCCACATCTTGACGTAGAACGAGACCGGGTAGTCGGCGAGGCGTTCGATGGCCTCCTCCGGCTGGCAGCCCCAGTACTTCTCGCTGGTCGCCGAGTCGGAGAAGATCAGCCCGTTGGTGAAGACGATCGCCTCCAGGCCGGTGTCCTTGCAGGTCTCCAGGAACTGCCACCAGCCGCGGTCGATGGTCGGCTCGCCCTCACCCGGCACGTAGACGTAGCCGGCACCCAGCCCGGCGGCCTCCCGCAGCAACCGGTCGCGCTGCTCGACGGTGGTCTCGCCGCGCTTGCGGCGACGGTCGGTGAAACAGATGGGACAGTCGGCGTTGCAGGCGCCGGTCATCATCATGACCAGGAACGCGAGGCTTTCGCCGCGGGTCTTCTCCACCAGTTCGGTGAGTTCGTCGCGGGAGGCGGAGAGCAGGAAGTCCCGCGTCTCCTCCCAGTCCGAACGGCCCTCCAGGAACGCCATCGTCCACAGGTCGTAGCCGTTGAGATGGTCGGCGGCCAGGTTGGCCGCGGTGGCCTGGCGCCAACGCTCGTTGGGCACCTGCTGGACCGCGAAGCGCGCGTCCTCGCTGCTGCAACTCATTGGCTGCCTCCTGGTGACGATCCGTGAAGACCACTGCCCGCGAACGCGGGATTTACCGGCAGGGTTGCAACCTGCCAGCTCTGGACGAGATCGGCGAAGTACGCCTGTTTGCGGGTCGACACCCGGACGGCCAGCGCCTCGATGTCGGCCCGCAGCCGCTGGTCGAGGACGAACAGGACGCCCCAGCACGGCCGGAGCCGGGCTCCGCGCATCAGCTTGGCCTGGTGCGATCCGCCGCCGTACTCGATGCGCCGGAAGCCCCGGTCGATCGCGTACGAGATCAGTCGTGGGTAGGCCAGCGGCAGGTAGTCGGCGCGTGGGTCGCCGCTGCCGAAGAACTTCGCGTAGAGGGTGTCGGCCCGGCGGAGCACGACCGCGGCGCTGCGGGCGGGCCGGCCGGGTTCACGGACCGAGAGCACGGTCCGCGGCAGGGTGTATCCGTCGGCGAGTTCCTGGAACAGGGCGGCGGGTGCGGGGGCCACCGGGTCGAACCGGGTGGCGTACCCGCGCAGGAGTTCGGGGATGCCCCGCTGCGGCTCCGGCAGCCCGGCCGCCTCGGTGACCTCCCAGTCGAGCCGTCCGTCGGGGATGTTGCGGCCCCGGCGCAGCGACCGGCGGGACTGCCCGAGCCAGTGCCAGTAGCCGGCCAGGTCGGGCCAGGCGACGTCGAGTACGGCGTCGGCACCGGTCACGAGGCGCAGTCCGCCGGCCTCGGTCAGCGCCGTCAGCCAGGCGTCGTCGTCCTCGTCGAACAGGTAGTGCGAGGCGACGATCGAGGCACCGGCCGCCCTCGCGTGGTCGAGCATCCGGGCCACGAGTTCGGCCAGGTCGGCCGGGCTGGCGTGCCGCCCGCCGAGGGCGCCGCCACGGTAGCCGTACGGGCTCATGGTGAGCAGTACCGAGGCGTCGGCGGTGGCCCGGCGTACGGCGGCGGCCAACTCGCGGTCGTCGCGCAGGAAGGGTTCCTCACGACGGCCGGTGACCAGTTCCACGGGGTCGTGGAAGTAGTGCGGGCCCCGGTCGCGGTGCAGCGTCCAGACGGGTACGGCCGCCGGCCCGGCGGTGAGCAGCCGGGTACGGGGCAGCCAGCCGGCCGCCGTGTACCACTGCGGGGACTGGTAGGGCGGGCGGTCGTCCGCCAGCTCGGCCCAGCACCGTAGCTGCTGCACCGCCGTGGTCATGCACCCACCTCGCTCCGCTCGGCGGTTGCCTGACTATTCCTGGGCCGGCTGATTCCCTCGCTCCGCTCGCTCATGCACCCACCTCGCTCCGCTCGGCGGTTGCCTGACTGCTCCTGGGCCGGCTGATTCCCTCGCTCCGCTCGCTCATGCGTCCACCTCGCCGCGGTCGGCCACCAGCGCGAGCGGCTGGTGGGCGAGCATGCTCTCCCCCGGCAGGGTCGGGTCGGGTTCGAGTCCGAGCAGGTCGAGCATTGTCGGGGTCACGTCGAGGATGGAGGCGGTGCGCGGCGCGCCGGCTTGCAGGCCGGGGGCCGCGAGGGCGAACATCCCGTTCCGCGAGTGGTTGGCCTCGTCGACGCCGGTGTCGTTGGTCCGTACCCAGGTCTGTCCGAAGCCGACGCTGCCGATCGCCCGCCACTTCTCCTCGCCGAAGAAGGCCAGCAGGTCCGGCGGGATGCCGCGGACCCGGCGGTACAGCTCGGCGGGGGTGTGTACGGCGTTGCGCAGGATGCCGGCGGGACCGAGGTCGGTGACGCCGAACAGCTCGCGGAGCTGGTCGATCAGTTCGGGCACCTGCTCGCGGGGGACGATGCCGGCCGGCTCGCGGCCGGCGATGTTGAGGAAGATCCGGGCGTAGTAGCCGCCCTCGCCCCAGACCTTGGTGCGGGACCAGTCGACCATGCCGGCGGTCAGCGGGGTGGGTCCGTCCGGCTCGGTGTGCAGGGTGAGCAGCCCGGCCGCGCGAAGGATCTCGTTGACGCAGACGCCGCCGTGCATGGCGGTGGCGCCGTGGTCGGAGGCGACGAGCACGGCCGTCTCGGGTCCGGCGGCGTCGATCAGTTCGGCGACCCGCTCGTCGAGGAACCGGTAGTAGTCGCGGATCGCGTCGCGGTAGGGCGAGTCAGGTGGGTGGCCGGGGTGCTGGTCGTCGTGGTAGCGCCAGAAGCAGTGGTGCATCCGGTCGGGCGCGATCTCGTGGAGCATCGCGAAGTCCCAGTCGCGGGTGGTCACCAGGTGGCGCATGAGCGTGAAGCGGCGTTCGGTCATCAGCCGGGCGGTCCGCAGCACGTCGGGCAGGCCCGCCGAACGGAAGTCGGGGATGTCGAAGAGGTATTCGCCGACCACCTGCTCGATCTCGGTGGTGAGGCCGGCCGGGTGGGTGTAGGTGCCGCCGGCGATCGGCCCTTCGAAGCCGGACACCAGCACGCCGTCGATGGCCGGTGGCGGTGAGGTCTGCGGTACGCCGACGACGATGCTCGGCCGGCCGGCCGAGGTGAGCCGGTCCCACAGCCGGGGCAGGCGCACCGACGTCGAGTTGGCCATGACGAGGTCGTCGTAGCCGAAGCTGCGCCGGTTACGGAAGCCGTAGACGCCGAGTTCGCCGGGGTCGCGGCCGGTCAGCATGCTGGTCCAGGCCGGTACGGTGATCGGCGGCAGCGTGCTGCGCAGGACGCCGCCGATGCCGCGCCGGGCCAGGCCGGCGACCGTGGGCATGAGGGCGTCCATCGGCGCCTCGAGCACGTCGGGCACCAGACAGTCGAGCCCGATGATCATTGCTCTTGGCATGCATCACCCCCGAGGACCTTCACCTGGGCGGCCAGGTCGGTGAAGTCGGTCTGGATCGCGGGGCCGATGGCGCCGACAGGGCGTTCGGCGATGAGGTAGCTGTGGCTGCCGCGGTGCAGCTCCTTGAAGATCGAGAATCCGACCTCGGTGACGACGTCCTTGAGGGTGGCCCACGGCAGGACGTATGCCTTGTCCCGCAGCAGCGAGAAGTAGAAGTCGTGCATCGCCTCGTCGGCGAAGCCGCTGTAGCTGAAGCAGTGCCCGAGCACGAAGACGCCGCCGGGCCGTAGCGCCTGCCAGATCTCCCGCAGCCGGGCCGGCTGGTCCTGCATGAAGTGGAAGGCGCCGTTGAACAGCACGCCGTCGAACGAGCCGGGCACGACCGGCGGCAGGCCGGTGTTGAGGTCGCGTTCGATGAACGTGACGGACGCCTGCGGGTAGACGTTGGTCCGCGCGATGTCGAGGAAGTCCGCCGACTTGTCGACGCAGACGATGGTGGCGGGCTGCTCGGAGAACTCGGCCAGCCGCATCGCCCCGAAACCGGGGCCGCAGGCCAGGTCGAGGAAGCGGTGGCCGCGCGACGCGAGTTCGCGTACGGCGATCATCCGGCCGAACTCGTAGAGCGGGTTCTGCAGGTTGGTGCGCCAGGCGTGCTCGAAATCGCGGTTGAACGCGATGGCGGCGTCGGGCGAGCGCATGAACGACAGGTCGTCGCCGAGCATGCCCTTGTTGCCGTTACGGATCAGCTCGGCGTGGCCTTCGCCGTACCACGAGGTCAGGTTCTCGTAGCGGGGCTGGTAGCGCTCCGGCAGCGCGGTGGCCGGCTGCTTGACCGCGCGGTAGACGGTCTGGCCCTTGATCTGCCGTTCCTCGGCGGCGCCGGTGGCGACCAGGACCTTCAGCAGGTGCCGTACCTGTTCGGTGCGCTCGGCCCGGAAGGCCAGCCGGCGTACGACGTCGTCGACCGTCTGGAAATGGGTCAGCGCCGAGAGCAGGCCGGAGGTCTGGGACACCTCGCGGACGGCGTTGTCGAAGATGTGTGCGGACTCGATGGCTGCGGTGAACAGGCTCTCCTGGGACTTCATTCCGCGCTTTCCTTAATGGTCAGGCCGCAGGCGTCGAAGTCGAGCGGCCGGCCGTCGCAGCCCTGCGGCGACCGGACACCCATCAGCGCGGCGAATGTCGGAGCCAGATCCACCATCGACACCGGGTAGCGACCGACCGATCCACCCCGCAGCGCGGGGTTGCGGATCAGGGCCAGCGTCGCCGCCGACGCGGAGGTGGGGTGGAACGATCCGTGGCCGCTGGTCAGTTCGGCTCCCGGGATGGTCAGTTCGAACAGCGCCGGAGCGTCGTGCCGTAGCCGGGTCGCCGGTTCGTATCCCTTGTCCATCGCGAAGAAGAGATCCGGGGCGGTCTCGCCGTGCTGGCCGTAGGCCCGTAGCTCGGTCGGGCCGAGCACGGCGCTGACGACGGGCCGGCCGGTCCGCGGGTCGACGAGTGCCCGCAGGGCGGCGCCGATTTCCTGCCGCAGCGACTCGACGTCTTCCTCGGCGACGATGCCCCCGGACCACCGACTGGTCGTGTTGGCCAGGATCAGGCCCGGGAACAGGCCGTAGGCCCGGGTCCGGGACCAGTCGATGGAGTCGTCCGGTCCGGTGGCGAGAAAGCCCCGCTCACGCAGGAAGTCGTTGATGAAGAAGAGGCTGTGGACGGTGTCGTGGCCGTGGTCGCTGACCAGGGCCAGGGTGTCGTCGACGTCGACCAGTTCGGCGACCGTGCCCACCAGCCGGTCGAGGAGCCGGTAGGTGTCCCGCAGGAACGACAGGTAACGCTCCTGGTCGAGGTCGTGCCGCGGGTGGTCGGGGTCGAGGGCCGCACCCGCGATGTGGTGGGCGTATTCGACGACGTGCCAGTGCACGAAGGCGCCCCGCCACGGCTGCCGGCCGGCGAGTTGCCGCAGGGTTTCCTCGACCCACCGGGTGTGCTGGTCGTAGATCTCGAGCTGGGTGTCGAGATCGATGAGGCCGTTCATGAAGTCGAAGGTGCCGGTCCACTCCGCGACCGGTCCGACCTCGTGCAGCAACTCGTCGGCGAACCGGGCGGGACGGGTGAAGCCGGAGGTGCGGTGTCCCTCGCTGCGGTAGAGGCGCAGCACACGGCGCTCGACGTCGAGTTCGAGCAGCTTCAGCCGGTAGGCGTAGCCGCCCCGGCCGGACTCGTCGTGGATCCAGTCGGACCACTGGCCGACGGCGAGTTCGGTGATCCGGTCGCCGTGGTCCTTGGTGGTGCCGACCAGCAGCCGGGGTTGCCCGTCGACGGTGTGGGCCAGCGCGTGCAGCAGCCGGCGGCGGCGCTGGCCGGCCGGGGTCAGGGTGAGGACGGTCTCGAAGCCGGGGGTCGTGCCGCCGGGAAGCCCGGTCCAGTTGAGCGGGTCGCGGGCGACGACCGGGCTCCAGCCCGAGGCGGTGGCGCTGTCGACCCGCCAGTGGTCGTCGTAGCCGTGCGGCACCGAGCAGCAGCCCTGGGCCTGCGAGGTCGGTATCTCGAAGCCGCAGGCGTAGCAGGTGGAGGAGACCTCTTCGAAGGAGCAGGTGATGTCGGCGTATCCGCCGGCACCGTCGACCTGGATCAGGTGGTCCGCCTCGACCTTCGGAGGCCAACTGCCCGGATACTTCATCACGATCGCCGGCTCGCCCTCGGCGGCTAGCACCTCCCAGAGGTATTCACCGCGGGACAGGGTCCGGTCGAAACCGTTGCGGATGTGGTCGGGTGCCCGGCCGAGCGTGGGCAGCAGGATGTTGCTGACGCCGAGGGTGCCCGGATGCGCGCCGGAGGCGATCGTCTGCCAGCCCGGCGAGGTCAGGGCCGGCAGCGTGGGGATGACGTCGAGACTCGCCGCGTCGGCGAAGAGCTTCGCGCAGTTGGGCAGGATCCCCTCTTCGACGAAACGTCGGAGGGTCGCGGGTGGGAGCCCGTCGATACCGAGCAGGAACAGCTTGGACACGGTGCTCCTCACGTCGCGTGGGTACGGCGGAGTGCGGGGGCGTAGACGCCGCACAGCCAGGACATGCACTGCCGCAGGTCGAGGCCGGAGGTGTCGTGGTCGAAGGCGACCGCGGTGAACCCGATCCGGTCGACCAGGTCGTGTGCCGCGTTCGCCTCCTGGGGCGGGAAGACCTGGTAGGGGTCGCCGACGGCGATGTGCTGCATCGGCACCACCGCGCCCTCCGGCAGGACGGTGCCGACGTGCACGATCGCCCCGACGGCGATCAGGACGCCGTCGGCGATCCGGGCACCGTTGAACACGCTCGCGCGGGTGGCGACCATGCACTCGGCCCCGATCCGGGCTCCCGTCACGTGCGCGCCCGGACCGATGAGGGTGCGTCCGCCGATGTCGACCGGGTGTCGTCCGGCGCCCCGGATGACCGCGTTCTCCATCACGATGCATTCCTCGCCGAGGACGACCGGGGCGGATTCGGCCGTGACGACCGCGCCGTCGAGGACGACGGCGCCGTCGGCGACGCGTACGTCACCGGCGAGCACGGCGGTCGGCGCCACGAAGGCACCGGCGCTCACCTGTGGGCTACGACCCCGCAGCGACCGTCGGAAGACGCCGGTGGTGAGGTCGCCGTTGACCTCGGCGGGCTGCTCCGGGCGGTCCACGTGGCCGACCTGCCCGGCCAGTGAATCGCGCGGATTCGGCATGGACATATCCCCCCAGGAGAATCGGAGGACGGCGCTTTTCTGGAACGGGCCTCGCAATTGAGGGGACGTAAATAGCCAGGTGAAGTGAAGCCGCGGCAACCGGCCTCGGTTTTGGACTCTACCGCCCCACCCGCAGCACAGCAACGGTTAACCATTGATCACTGTTTTAGTGATCAAATCTTTCAGTCTTGTGACATAAGTGCTGGCCGGAGCCCTGCGTGGCCGACAGACACCCTCCGTCGCCCCGGCGGTCTGCCTCAAGTTTCAGCAGGCCAGAGCGGATCAAGTCACTTTTCGGACAGACCGTGAGAGCACGTTCAAGCCGGCACATCCGGACAACGCCACAGATTCTTTTCAGTGCCACCGACGGATCGACAGGCGAGATCGCGACAGTCCATTTCGGAAGCAGGTCGACACGCATCCGACACGCCATCTCGGCGGAAAGGTGAACGCGGTAAGGTGAGCGCGGTAAGGTGAGCGCAGCCCCGCTTTCCCCAGGGGCACCGCGTCAATGTGCGGTCAAAACTACGCCGATTCTCGATGCTGGAACCATCCGCCGTCAACCGTCGATCGGCGGGTATCCGAGAGTTAACCCGAAAGCAAACGATCAGTTCGGCGACCGGGCGGCGCCGACGATCACCCCGGGCATCGAGATCTGTCGAAGGAGTACGTCCCGGGCCGGATGGGTACCAAGGCCGGCATCCGAAAAGAGTGTCCTCGAAGGAGAGACGGCAATGGCCAACCTGACGAGCCCCGCCCGGTCCCGCACCTCCGCCGCCCGCATCTGCACGATCGTCGCGTTCGTGTTCGCCGGCCTCGCGCTCCTGCTGTCGCCGCTCCTGTTCGGCGTCCTGGGCCTGGTCCTCGGCGTCGTGGGCGCGGTCCTCGGCGACAAGCCGCTGGGCTGGTACGCGGCGGCCGCCAGCGTCGCGGCCGCCGTCATCGGCACCATCATCGGCACGTTGCTGCTCAACATGTGAGCCCCCGCCCGGTTCGGGCCCGTCCCGGTCGGCGACCGGACGGGCCCGAACGCGTACGGGCGGTTACGTCCGCCCCACCCCGGCCACGGGCGGCCCGCCCGCCGTCCGGTCGTCGGGCTTGTACGCGACGACCACCTCCCACGTACCCGGCAGCACGGCGATCCGGTCGAAGCCCGTCTCGGCCAGCAGCCCGGTGTAGAAGTCGACCTCCCGCAGCCGGCTGACGGAGCTGTCGGCCCCGATCTGGAAGTACGTCCAGAAGAACTGCATCGCCAGCCGGTCCGGCGTACGGAACTCCTCACAGATCAGCAGCAACCCGCCCGGCGGGAGGGCCGCGTACGCCTTCTCGACCAGCCGGCGGGACACCGGGGTCGCCCAGTCGTGCAGTACCCGTACGAAGGCCATCGCGTCGTAGCCGGTCGGTAGCGGCTCGGCGAGGAAGTCACCGGCCACGAACCCGAGCCGGTCGGGGTGGCCGCTCCGGCTCCGGGTCTGCTCGACCAGCGGGGCGACCGCCGGCAGGTTGTAGACGTCGACGGCCAGGTCCGGGGTGTGGTCGAGCAACCGCGCGGCGAGCGTACCGTCGCCGCCGCCGATGTCGAGCAGGCGGCGCCGGCCGGCCCACAGCCGCCCGGCATGCCGGTGGAACGTCTCGACGACCGGTCCGAGCCCGACCGCCATGCTCCGCTCGAACGCGGCCGTCTGCTCGGGCGTGGTCGGTGGGAAGGCGAAGTCGTCGGCGGGGATGCTCACCTCGCCGCGCAGGCTTTCGGTGAGCCGGCCGTGCAGCGTCCGCCACGGGTAACGGTCGCGGTCCCGTTCGATGGCGTTCGGCCCGACGACCGCCTCGGCGGCGGCCGCGAGCCCCTGGTCGGCGCGGTAGGTGGCCTGGGCGATGTCGTCGGTCGGCTCCTCCCGCTCCACGAAGCCGAGACTTTCCAGGCAGTCGAGGAACTTGTACAGCCGCAGCGGTCGCAGGTCGAAGCGGTCGGCGAGTTCGGCGAGGCTGACCGGCCCCTTCTCCAGCGCGTCGAGCAGCCCGATGTCCAGGGCCGTCGCCAGCACGTCCATGGCCTTGGTGCCGTTCGCGAGCAGGCTCATCAGCGCCCGGTGGGACAGCGGTGCCGTGCTCATCGACATTCGTCCTCCAGCGCGTCCATGAAGCGGTCGATCTCGTCGAGGGTGTTGTAGATGTGTGGACCGATCCGCAGGTAGCCGCGCCAGCTGCAGATCATGTCGCGGGCGGCGAGCCGCCGCTTGACCGCCTCGCCGTCGGCGACGTCGAGGCAGACGACGCCGCCGCGGTGTTGCGGCTCGACCGGGCTGACCACCGGGATGCCGGCCGCTTCGGCGCGGGCGACGATCCGGTCGGTGCAGGCCAGCGAGTGTCGCCGGATGGCGTCGATGCCGACCCCGCTGAGCAGGTCCAGGCCGACCTGCGAGATCAGCGAGGTGAGCGGGTACGGAGTGCCGCCGGCGAACCGCTGGGCGCCGGGGGCGAAGCCGGCCGACGGCTGGAACGTGAGTGCCCGGTCGCCGGCCTGCCATCCGGTCGCCGCCGGTCGCAGGGTGGGGGCCAGATCCGGCCGTACGTAGAGGAAGGCGGTGCCGACGCCGCACATCCACTTGTGCGAGCCGCCGAGGACGAAGTCGACGCCGAGCGCGGTGACGTCGAGCGGCATGATGCCGACACTCTGGAACGCGTCGACCACGACCAGTGCCCCGGCGTCGTGGGCGTGCTTGACCAGCCGGGCCAGGTCGACGGTCGCGCCGGAGGAGAAGCTGGCGTGCGGCACGCAGACCAGGAGCGTCCGCTCGTCGATCCGGTTCTCCAGCGCGTCCTGGTCGATCCGTGGGCCGCCGTCGCCGACCTCGTCGAGTTGGGCGCCGTAGCGGCCCGCGGCCCGCCAGATGAACGGGACGGTCGGAAACTCGCGGTCGGTCGTGACGATCCGGTTACGGGGCGCCCGGTAGTCGAAACAGGACGCGATCCGGGCCAGGAGGGTGCTCAGGTTGGCGTCGGTGACGACGCTGCCGGCGGGGGCGCCGATGAACGCCGCCAGCCCGTCGGCGTACCGGTCGAGGCCCTCGTGCCAGCCGCCCCAGACGTCGTCGCGCCACGTACGCAGGGTCTGCCAGTAGCCCGCCAGGACGGCTTCCGCGGCGCGCGGGACCGCTCCGGTCGAGTTGCTGTTGAGATATACGCAGGTTTCCAGGAGCGGGAACTCGGCGCGGATCTCGCTCATTCGGGCTCGCCTCCGGTTTCCTGGGTGAAGACCGGGATGGAACGGACGGCGGCCAGATACGGCGTGCCCTCGGTGTATCCGGTTCCGGTGCGGTTGCCGAGCATCCGGGTCGCGATCCGGTAGTGGGTCTGGCGCCACTGGAGCAGCGCCGCGGCGAAGTCGGCCATCCGCTCGTCGAGCAGTTGCCGGTCGGCGGCCGGCAGCCGGCCGGCCCGGTCCGCCGCCCGGTATGCCTGCTCGATCGACGGCTGTCCGGCCAGCACCCGGTCGCGGATGTCCGGCACCGACCGGAAGGCGGGGGATTCGAGGCGGGACTCATCCGGCGTACGGCAGAGCGCCTCGACGAGCTTGTAGGAGCGGGACTGGATGGCGCTGGCCCCCTCGGTGTAGAGCCGGAAGGTGCGGAACGAGTCCGGCTGCATGGTCGCGATCAGCGAGAACAGGGGGCCGGCCTGGTCGAGCAGGTCGCGGGCGTAGGCGAGATGGTCGGCCGCCGGCCGGGCGAGGCCGTCGTCGAGCGCCGCGACGGCCGACCGCAGTTCGGCGGCGAGCGAGGCGAACGTGCACTCGTACGCCTGGAGCACCCGGATGAACATGTACTCGTCGTGTACGACGTAGACCGGCAGCATGCTCAACCGCAGGTCACGTTCCTCGTCGGTGCTCTGGTCGGCGACCACCAGCGCGTGCAGCGCGGCGGCCGGCCGCGAGGCACCCAGCGGTGCCGGCAACCCCAGACGGGCCAGTACGGGCGACGCCGCCCGCAGCCCGAGCCGGTAGCGCTTGGTGACCAGGGCCGGTTCGGGGCGTTGCTCCGGCAACAGGTCGGTGTCGCCGGTCTCGGCGGCCAGTTCGAAGGCGAGCGCGTCCGCGATCAGTTGGAGGAGGAGCCGGTCGTTGGTGTCCCGGTCCGCCCGGGGCATCCGGAGCAGCGGCAACGCCAGGTAGGTCCGGTAGTCGTAGCAGCCGTCCCACTTGTCGAGGGCGATGTCGAGGAAGGCCCGCAGCGGGCCGGCCGGCCCGGCCGCCGCCCGGCACTGGTCGAGCAGGGCGAGCAGTTCCTTGTCGACGAAGTGCTTGCCGGTGCGCTGGAACTCGGCGACCACCTCGAGATAGGGGAAGGTTTCCGGGTCGGCCCCGCTGGACAGCCAGTTCGTCAGCTCACGCAAGGGAACCATCGCCCATGGCAACTTCCGCCCGCGCCTGCCAGATCTCGGGGAAGAACCGGTAGTCGATGAGCCGCGCCAGCATGTCGGACGGGCTGCCCTTGGTGCCGACGACGCCGTGGCTGCCGACCCGGATCGCGATCTTGTAGTGCCGGACCCGCCAGAGCGCCACCTGCTCGTCCCAGTCGATCATCGCCTCGCCGAGGCGGTAGAGCGGGTCGGCGGGGTTGCCGGCGTACAGCGTGGGCAGGTCGGTGCCGTGTGCCGTGAGCAGCCGGCGGAACGCGTGGCCGAGCTGGCGGCTCGCCGCCTGGGCCTGCCGCCAGCCCGGCGATTCGGCCCCGGACCCGTTGCCGAGTGCCGGTTGCAGTGCCTGGAAGACGAACGGACTCAGGTGCCGGAACATGTCGAGCTGGTCGGCGACGAGCCGCACCGCGAGGGTGGCCCTGGCCAGGTGCGATTCGGCCCGGGCGGGTTCGTCGGCGTCGACGCGGACGATCGCCTCGGTCAGCTCGGCGACCGCGAGCTTGAACCACAGCTCCGCCGACTGGTGCACCACCTGGAAGAGCAGCTCGTCGCGGTGGACTGTCTCCTCGGGGCGTCTCTGCAGGTCGAGTAACACGTCGGTACGCATGTAGCGCGCGTAGTCGGTATCGCCGTCCCCGGGCAGCACAGGTCGGGTGTCTCGCTTCACGGATTTGTCCTTCCATCGGCACCGGTGGGCCCCCACCCCCGTGGCCCAGACAGGATCATCGCGTTGCAGTTATCAAGAGACAACCCCCAATGCGAAAATCGGCCACAGACATTATCTGGAATCAATGGCTGTAACGCCCATGTCGCAGGTGAGAAATATCTCGAACGGCCACGTCGGGGCCGGTCAGTGGCCTGATGTCGACCGTCCGGCCAGCCCTCGGACGTCCAACCACTGAGACGTCATCCGAATGTCCGATAGAGAGCATCGGATTTTCGGCCCATTCGTTTCCGGAGCTTCCCCGGCAAGAATCCCGCCCCGATACCGGAACGCCGACCGGTCGTACGAGCGCGAGCCCACAGCCTGTTCAAGCCGTTCGAGGAGAAGCGGGTCACCGACCGACGGCGCCGTCGATCCGCTCGCGGGTGACGTCCGCGTGTCCGGCGTGCCGCGCCGTCGCACCGCCGAGAACCGGTTCGATCGGAACCGACTCCCGGCCCCCGACGTGTACCGGGTGTGGAAGCCCTTGCCGCGGACCCGGCCGCGGACCAAACCGACCCGGTGCCGGAGGTGGTCGAACGGCCCGGCAGGACCGGGGAGTTCGCCGACTTCTACCGCAGCCACCTCGGCAAGGTCTACCGGGCGCTCGCGCTGACCCTCGGCAACGACGATCTCGCGCGGGAAGCCGCCGACGAGGCGATGACCCGGGCGTACGCGCACTGGGGCAGGGTCAGTGGCCTGGACAATCCGGGTGGCTGGGTGTTCCGGGTGGGGCTCAACTGGGCGACGTCGTGGTGGCGGAAGGCCCGGCGGGAGCAGGTCCGGCTCGACGATTGGCTGCACCCACGGACGGCTGGCCCCGACCCGGTCGCCCTGGCCGCCCGGGCCGCGGTCGAGCGGTTGCCGCTGAAACAGCGCGGTGTCGTGGTCTGCCGGGTGCTGCTGGAGCTTTCCACCGCGGAGACCGCGGCCACCCTCGGGATCTCGGAGGGGACCGTCAAGAGCCGGCTCTCCCGCGCCCTGACCACGCTGCGGCAAGCCTTGGAGGAGTGACCGATGAGCCAGATTCCGGACGACCTCGCCGAAGTGGTACGGCGGGCCGCGACCGTCGCCGCGATGCATGCGGGTGATCCGGCGGAGATTCGACACCGGTGGCGCCGGCGCCGCCGACGGCGGATGACGTCGGCCGCGGCGGCGGTCGGGACCCTGGTCGTGGTGGGTGTCGCGATCGTGCCGACGGCGGTCCGCGGCAGTGACGACGGGCCGCTGCCGACGGCGGCGGGCCCGACGACGACCGCCGGGGCGTACGCCGCTCCGGCCCAGCGGCTCCTGATCGGCGGAGCCGGCGTCGCGATCTCCGTGGTGTCCGCGGCCGGCCCGGCGACCGGCATCGCCGAACTGCTGCCGGGATCGTCGATCACCCACCATCGGCTTCCGGAGTTCGCCGGCTGGCACCGGATCGTCGCCCTGGCCGACGGCCGGCTCGTCGGGCTCGGCTCCGCGAGCGTGGGCACCGGTCCGGACGGGGGCTCCGCCCCGGCCCGGCTCGTCGTCGTGTCCGGAAGTGGCGTGGTCGAGTCGAGCAGGGCGGTCGGCACCTCAGACGAGCAGGTACGTCTCATCGCGGCGACCGCGCGGGTGGCGTACCTGTGGCGGGCCGCCGGCCTCGTCGAGCACGACCTCGACAGCGGTGGGGAGCGCCGACTGCTGGCGGCGGCCGTCCTGGGCGACCTCCCCGACCGTTTGCCGATCGGCCGCCTCGACGTACTCGGCGGGAGGCTGGTGCTCGCCGGAACCCGGGCGGATCCGTGCCGGCTGCGGGTCGTCGACCTGGGCACCGCCGACCCGGTCGAGTTCGGTCTGTCCGGGCTGCGTTGCACCGGGCTCGGGCAGGTGCGGATCTCACCCGACGGTGCCCGGGCGGCGGTCAGCTACCAACAGGCGACCGGGGAGGTACGGATCGCGCTCGTCGACCTCGCCGACGGCGGGATCGGTGCCGACGCGGTGATCGCCGGGCCGTCGGCACCGCAGGCCGACTCCGTACCGAAACAGCCGGTGGGGATGGCGTGGTACGACGACACGACCGTACGGGTCGCGGTGGTCGATCCGGCTGCCGACGCCGACGGCGTGTACCGGCCGGACGAGATCCGGCAGGAGACGGTCCGGGCCGGCCGATGACGGTGGACCGTCCACGCTGGTGAGGCATGGGGTCGTCGGCCCGTCGATGACAACGGGGGCGGGCCGACGACACCTATTGGCGGGGCGCTTCGCCGGGTAGTCTGACCGGCACCATGGGTGGGAACCGGTTCAGCGTAGCCAGACTCCTGCCACCGTCGGGGTTGCCACGGGTCATCGCGTTCCAGTCGGGCATGCTCGCCGTCGGCAGCGGTTCGTTCCTCACCGGCAGCCTCGTGTTCTTCACCCATGTCCTCGGGCTCACCCCGCTGCAGATCGGGGCCGGCTTCTCGATCGCGGGGCTGACCGGCGTGGCCACCTCGCTGCCGCTCGGAGCGCTCGCCGACCGGATCGGCGGGCAGCGGGCCTGGGTCATCGGGGCGATCGGCTCGGCCCTGACCTTTGCGGTCTATCCCCTGGTTTCGTCGTTCGCGGGCTTCGTCGTGCTGATGGTCGCGGCCGCCGCCACCGACTCGTTCACCACGGCCGGTCGCACCATCTACACCGCCGACGCGCTGCCGGCCAAGGACCGGGTGCGGACCATGGCCTTCGCGCGGACGTACCTCAACGCCGGGTTCACCGTCGGCACCGGGCTCGGCGCCCTGGTGCTGGCCTTCGACTCCACGGCCGCACTCGTCGCCATGGTGCTGCTCAACTCGGCGATGGCACTGCTGAACGCCTTCATCGTGGCCCGGCTGCCGGCGGCGCCGGTGGTCCACCACGACAAGGAGGTCAGCCGCTCGCGGCTGGCGGTGTTCAAGGACGTCCCGTATGTCTCGATCGCCGCCCTGCTCGCGATCATGATGTTCCACTCGGTGATCCTCATCGAGATCCTGCCGCTCTGGGCGATCACGCACACCGATGCCCCGAAGCCCATCCTCGGCGCGATGCTGGCCCTCAACACGGTGTTGGCGATCACGCTCCAGGTGCCGGCGTCGCGTGGCGCGGACTCGCTGCCGGGCACCGCCCGGCTGCTCCGTCGGGCCGCCCTGGTCACCGCGATCGCCTGCCCGGTGGCGGCGTTGTCCGGCATCACCGGCGGCGTCTGGACGATCGCCGTACTCATCCTCGCCGTGGTGCTGATCACCGCCACCGAGCTGTGGTTCTCGGCGGCGCTGTGGTTCTTCCAGACCGACATTCCACCGGAGGCGTCGCGCGGGGTCTACATCGGCACGGCCCAGACGATCAGTTCGGTGGCCGACATCTTCGCGCCGATCGGCCTGACCCTGCTCGCGATCCAGACCGGCGGCTGGGGCTGGTGGGTGATCGCGGGGATCTTCCTGCTCTGTGCGGTCTTCGCCCGGCCGGCGGTCGGCTGGGTCGCCCGTACGCCCAGGATCGACGGGCTCACGGCCGAGCAGCGGGCGGCGGCACCGGTTCCCGAGACTGCCGGGTAGCCGTCCGTCCACGGGACATCGACGACCCTTGACCGAACGTTAAGGCACGTGCCAAGCTGCCCGGACCCGAAAGCCCCCGAACAGGCGCGCATGGACGACAGCTTCCCGCACCAGCGGTACCCCGCCCTCGCGGTCCAACGCGGGATGATCCTGCAGACCCTCCGGCAGCCGGCCGGCGGAGTCGACGTCCAGCAGGTCACGATCAGGTGGGACGGCCCACCGGACCGCGACACGTTCACCCGGACCTGGCAGGACGCCGTACGGCGACACGCGGTGCTGCGTACGGCGTTCGAGGTCGACGGCGACCACGGCGTGGTGCAGGTCGTCGCGCCCACGGCCGGGATCGACCCGCGCTGGCGGGACAGCACGCTCGCCGCGTTCCTGCCCGCCGACCGTCGCGAGCCCTTCGACGTCGGCCGGGCACCCCTGCTGCGGGTCACCGTCCTGAGTGACCACCACGTCGTACTCACCTTCCACCACGCGATCCTCGACGGCCGGTCCACCCGGCTGCTGCTCGACGAGGTGTTCGCCGACTACGCCGCGCGCCGGGCCGGGCGGCCGCCGGACCACCCGCACCGGCCGCCGTTCGCGGACTTCGTGCGCTGGTGGGGTGCTGTCGACCCGGCGGCCGGCGCGGCGTTCTGGAAGAACTACCTGGCCGGGGCGCCACCGCCCCGGGCGCTGCCCGGTCACCTCGGCGCGGCACCCGGCGTCGACGCCGAACCGGCAGCGCACGAGATGGTGCTGCCCCGGGCGGAGTCCGACCGGCTGCGGGCCGGTGCGGCCGCCACCGGGGTCGGGGTCAGCGCGCTGGTCAACGCGGCCTGGGCGCTGCTGCGCGGCGGCTACGGCGGGGTCGACGACGTGACGTTCGCGGTAACCAGGTCCTGCCGGTACGGCAGCGTGCCGGACGCCGACCGGATCGTCGGCTCGCTGATCAACACGGTGCCGTTCCGGCTGCGTACAGCTCCGGACACGACGGTCCGGCGGCTGCTCGCCGACGCGGCCGGCGCCATGCGGCAGCTCCGCATGCACCAGCTCACCCCGCTGGCCGCCATCCTGGAGGGAGCCGGTCTCACCGCCGACACTCCGCTGCTGGACAGCCTGGTGGTGTTCGAGCGGCAGCGGCTGTCCACCGCACTGGCGAAGGACGGTCCGGAGCCGGAACGGGGCTCGGTACGCGTACACCGGATGCCCGGCTATCCGCTGACGGTGCACGTGTTCGACGAGCCGGAGCTGCGGCTGGGCGCGGTCTGGGACAGCACCCGGCTGCTGGACGCGTCGGCGCGGCAGATGGTCGCGCAGTTGCGGCACACGGTGCTGGAGCTGGCGGACCGGCCCGCCGCCCGGCTGTCCGACCTGGACCTCGGCGCCGGCGCGGAGGCCGGTCTGCGGGCCGGCTGGAACGCGACGAGGCGGCCCTATCCGCGTGACTCGTCCGTACCGGAGGTGTTCGCGGCCCGGGTCGCCGAGAATCCGGGCGCCGCCGCGCTGGTCATCGGTGACCGCCGGGTCAGCTACGCGGAGCTGGACCGCGACAGCGACCGGCTGGCCTGGACGCTGCACCGGCACGGGGTCGGCCCGGAGGAGCCCGTCGCCGTGCTGATGCCCCGGGGCGAGCCGTTGATCCGAGCCCTGCTGGCCGTGCTCAAGGCCGGTGGCGCGTACCTGCCGGTCGACCCGACCGGTCCGCCGGCCCGGATCGCGGCCACCCTGGCCGGCGTACGCCTGGTCCTGGTCACGGCCGGCAGCACCGCCGGCCTGCCGCCCGACCTCGGTGCCGTACGGGTGCTCGACGTCGGCGCGGAGTCAGGGGAACCGGTGCCGGCCGGTCCGCCGCCGGTACGGACCCATCCGCTGCAACTGGCGTACGTGCTGCACACGTCGGGTTCGACCGGCGTACCCAAGGCGGTCGGCATCCCCCACCGTGGGGTGGTCCGGCTCGTTTCAGGCCCCGACTTCGCCACCCTCGGCCCCGGCGAACGGCTGCTCCAGTTCGCCCCGATCGCGTTCGACGCGTCGACCTGGGAGATCTGGGGTGCGCTCCTGACCGGTGCGACGGCGGTGGTGGCACCGCCGGATCCGGTCGACCTTCCCGCGCTGGCCGGGCTGATCCGTACCGGCGGGGTCACGGTCGCGTTCCTCACCGCCGGGCTGTTCCAGCGACTGGTCGAGGAGGACGTGGCGGCGCTTGCGGGCGTGCGGCAACTGCTGACCGGCGGCGACGTGGCCGACCCGGGCGCGGTCCGGGCCGTACTGGCCGCCCGCGACGGGCTTCCGCTGGTCAACGCGTACGGGCCGACCGAGAACACGACGATGACGAGCTGTCACGTGATGCGTGGCCCGGAGCCGGTCGGTGACCGGGTGCCGATCGGCCGCCCGGTGCCACAGACGACCGCGTACGTGCTCGACCCGGCCGGCCGGGTGGTTCCGGTCGGCTTCGCCGGCGAGTTGCACACCGGCGGTGACGGGCTGGCCCGGGGCTATCTCGGTGCCGCCGCGGCGACCGCGCGGTCGTTCGTGCCCGATCCATGGGTCCCGGGCGGGCGGCTCTACCGGACCGGCGATCTCGTCCGGTGGCGGGCGGACGGCGTGCTGGAGTTCCTCGGCCGGCTCGACGACCAGGTGAAGATACGTGGCTTCCGGGTCGAGCCGGGCGAGGTCGAGGCGGTACTGAAGGCGCATCCGGGGGTGGCCGCCGCGGTGGTCCGGGTCCAGGGCGACGGTGTCGACCGGCACCTGGTGGCGTACGTCGTGCCGGTCGAGGGCGCGGCCCTGGCCGACGGCCCGCTGCGCGACTTCGTGTCGGGCCGGCTGCCGGGACATCTGGTGCCGGTGTCCTTCACCGTCCTCGCCCGCCTGCCGCTGACCGCGAACGGGAAGGTCGACCGGGCCGCGCTGCCCGCGCCGGAGGTGCCCGACCTGGCGCCGGAGGTGGCCGGCCCGGCCTCGCCGACCGAACACCGGCTGGCCGAGTTGTGGTCACGGCTGCTGCCCGGCGACCGCCGCCCGGCGGGCATCGGGCGGGAGAGCAGCTTCTTCACCCTCGGCGGCAACTCGCTGACGGTGACCCGGCTGATGTTCCGGGTGCGCGAGGCGTTCGGCGTCGAGCTGCGGCTGGGTGACTTCCACCGGGCGCCGACGCTGGCCGCGACGGCGGCGGCGATCACGGCGGCCGGCAGCGGGAGCGGCCGGCCGGTGATGCGCCGCCGGGAGCGGGTCCCGCGCCGGGCCGGGCGCGAACTGCCGGCAGACCTGGTCGCGCTGGGTGGCGGCTGGGCGCTGTGGCGGACGGTGTGCCTGCGGGGCGCCGGATTCCCGATCGACCTGCTCGCCCCGCTCGGCGACGCGGAGATCGCCGCCGCCGCGGACCGGGTGGTCGCGGCCCGCGCCACCGGCGACCCGGCCGCTCTCGCGGCGGCGGAGGCGGCGTACGTGGACGGGTTCCCGCGCGCGGTCGGGCGGCTCGCGGCGGCGTTGCACGCGGTCGCGGGCGACCCCGGGTTCCGGGAGGCGGTCGCGTGGCAGAACCCGCACGCGCTGACCACCGGGATCGACGCGCTGCTGCGCCGGGGGCCGAGCCCCGCCGGCCGCAACACCAAGCACCGCCAGCACGAGGCGCTGGTCACCAGCTACCTGCAGCGGTACTGCGCGAAGAACGACACGATCGGGTTCTTCGGGCCGGTCGGCTGGGCGCGGATCGAGCCCGGTGCCGGCATCCGGATCGACGGGGCGGATCCGCCGGCGCTGGTGGCCGACCGGACCGTCTACCTCGAGGGCTGGGCGGTCGCGGCGGTGCTGGCGCCGTACGCGGCCGGGTTGCGGCCGTGGCTCGTACCCCGGCTGATGCCCTTCCTGGAGCTGGCCGGGTCGGCGTTGCGGGTGCCGCTCGCCCCGCCGGTGCCCCTGAACGGCGCCGAGGTGGCGGTGCTGCGGGCCTGCGACGGGGTCCGGGACGCGGCCGGGGTCGCCGCCGCGGTGCTGGCCGACCCGGGTTCGGGGCTGCGGTCCGCGCCGGAGGTGTACGCGGTGCTGGACGCGCTGGCGGCGGCGCACCGGATCGCCTGGCAGCCGGAGGTGGCGCCGCACGACACCAGGCCGGAGCGGACGATGCGGGACCGGCTGGCCCGGGTCACCGACGAGGCCGTACGCGGGCCGGCGCTCGCCGCCCTGGACGAGCTGTGCGCCGCCCGGGACGCACTGGCGGCGGCTGCCGGTGACCCGCACCGGCTGACCGGCGCGATGTCCGATCTGGCGGCGACGTTCACCCGGCTGGCCGGCGTTCCGGCCACCCGCCGGGCCGGGACGATGTACGCCGGACGTACCCCGGTCTACGAGGAGTGCCTGCGGGCCGGCACGGTCCGGATCGGGGAGGCGGAGCTTTCCGGAGTCGGCGCCGCGCTCGGCCTGGTGCTGGAGAGTGCCCGCTGGTTCACGGCCGCCGGCGCCACGCTCTACCAGCGCCTTTTCACCGACATCTACCGGCGCCGGGCAGCGGAGCTTCGCACCGGCGTGGTTCCGCTCGTCGACTTCTGGCTGCTGGCCGGCGAGGCGCTCTTCCATCCGCCGGCCCGGATGACCGCGCTGCTGACCTCGGCGCTGCACCGGCGCTGGGCCGACGTGCTGGCGTTGCCGCCCGGCGACCGGCGCCGGGTCCGGCTCGCCGCAGCGGACCTGGCCCCGGCGGTGGCCGCCGCGTTTCCGCCGGGTCGGCCCGGCTGGCCGACCGCGGTGCAGCACAGCCCGGACCTGATGCTGGCCGGCGACGAGTGGGTGCTCGGCGAACTGCACCCGGGGGTCAACACCCTGCGGTACGCCACCTGGGTCGCCTACCACCCGCGGGTGGACGCGTTGCGGGCGGCGATGGCGCGGGACGTCGGGGCCGGCGCCGTCTATCCGGCCGAGACCGGCCAGGAGGGCGGTGTCCCGACCCGGCAGAGCAACGGGTTGGCCGGGCCGGACGACATCCGGTTGGTGTTCGCGCACGACTCGTTCGGGCACGACCGGCGGCAGAGCCTGCGGGTCGGTGAGTGCGACCTCGTCGAGTCGTCCACCGGCCTACGGGTACGGTCGCGCGACGGCCGGCTCGACGTCGACCTGATGCACGTGCTCGGCGACGTCGTCGGCGCCGGACTGTCCCAGCTCTTCCGCGTCCTGCCGCCGGCGGCGCACACCCCCCGGATCACCGTCGACTCGCTGGTGGTCAGCCGGGAGGCGTGGACGTTCGCGGCGGCCGACATCGACTTCGCCGGTACGGCGGACGAGGCGCGCCGGTTCGAGCGGGCGCGGGCCTGGGCGGCGGCGCACGGCCTGCCCCGCCACGTGTTCCTGCGCTGCGCGGGTGAACGCAAGCCGGTCTACGCCGACCTGACCAGTCTCGCCTCGGTCGACCTGGTGTCCCGGTCGGTGCGCCGGGCCCGCCGGCACGACGGTGACGGCGCGGTGGTCGGTGTGGTGGAGATGCTTCCGGCGCCGGACCAGTTGTGGCTGACCGGCGCCGGCGGCCGGTACACGGCGGAACTGCGGGTCGTCGCGGTGGACGGGCGGGTGGGCTGAGATGGCGTTCTTCGAGTTTCCGGCGTCGGCGGCGCAGCGGCGGATGTGGCTGCTCGACCGGCTGGATCCGGGCCGGGCGACGTACAACATCGGATGGGCGGTGTGGCTGTCCGGGCCACTGGACGTGGCGGCGCTCGGTGCTGCCTGGGCGGCGGCGGTCGGGCGGCACGAGGTCCTGCGGACCACGTTCCGGGCCAACGGCGGCCTGCCGATCCAGGTGATCGACGACGCCCCGCCGGCCGCCCTCGGGGTCGAGCCGCTGGCCGGGACGGACCCGCGGGCGGCGATCGAGGAGCTTGTCCGTACGCCGTTCGACCTCGAACGCGGCCCGCTGGTGCGTACCCGGCTGCTGCGGCTGGCGCCCGACCGGCACGTGTTGTGCCTGGTGGCGCACCACGCGATCGCGGACGGCTGGTCGTTCCGGCTGCTCTTCGACGAGATCGCGGGCGACTACGAGGCGCTGTCCGCCGGCCGGCCGGCGGTGTCGGTGGAGCCCGAGTTGCAGTACGCGGACTTCGCGCTGTGGGAGCGGGAGCACGTCGAGGCGGGTGGTCACGCCGACGCGGAGCGGTTCTGGTCGGCCGAGCTGGCCGGTGCCCCGCCCGAGGTGCCGCTGCCGGTCGACCACCCGTACCCGGCCCGGCCGACGCCGGCCGCCGCCGAGGTGGACGTGCCCGTGGACGCCGGGTTGGCGGCGGGGCTGCGGCGGCTGGCCGGTGACCGGGGCAGCACGATCTTCGCCGTGCTGCTGACCGGGTACGCGGCGCTGCTGTCCCGGCTGGGCGGTGTGGACGAGTTGCTGATCGGGGTACCGGTGGCGGGCCGGACCCGGATCGAGACCGAGCGGATGCTCGGCCTCTTCGCGAACACGGTCGCGATCCGGGCGACGTTGGACGGGGATCCGACGCTCGGGCGGCTTCTCGACCGGCTGCACACCGCGTCGGCGCGGGCCCAGGCCCACCAGGATCTGCCGTTCGCGCGGGTGGTCGAGCTGTGCCGGCCGCGACGGCACCCGGCCCGGGCGCCGTTGCTCCAGGTGATGTGTACGGTCGAGGACGCGTCGCCGCCGCTGGCCCGGGGCGGCCTGCGCTGGCGCCCGGAGCTGGTGCACAACGGCGCCGGCAAGTTCGAGCTGGAACTGGCGGCGGTCGCCGGCCCGGACGAGTTGACCGTACGGCTGCGCTACCTCACCGACCTGTTCACCGCTCAGAGCGCGGACCGGTTCGCCGACGCCCTGCGCGCGGTCCTGGCCGCGCTGGCGACGAACCCGGAGATGCGGGTGTCCGAGGTGGACATCCTGGCACCGGCGACGCGGGATCTGGTGACCCGGGTGTGGTCGGCGCCGGAGTCGGCGTCGGTGCCGGCGCCGGGCGCGACCGCGGCGGCACTGGTGGCCGCGGTCGACACCGGCGACCGGGTCGTGATCCGGGGCGACGACGTGCCCCTCACCGGCACGCGGCTGCGGGAGCTGACCGGCCGGATCGCGGCCGGACTGGTCGGGCACGGCGTACGGGCCCAGGACACCGTCGGGATCGTGCTGCCCCGGGGGGCGCGGCCGCTGCCGGCGCTGCTCGGTGTGTGGCGGATCGGGGCGGCGTACCTGCCGCTCGACCCGACCCATCCGCCGGGGCGGCTGCGCGGGATGCTCGCCGATGCCGGGGTGCGGGTCGTCGTCACCGACCGTACGGCGATTCCCGGGCCGCTGCTGGCCGAGTTGGAGGCGGCGGTGACGCTGCTCGACCTGGCCGGGCCGGCGCAGACCGGGCCGGAGCCGGTGGTGCCGCCGCCGTTCGGGCTGCCGCCGGAGGCGGCGGCGTACGTGCTGTTCACGTCGGGCTCCACCGGCCGGCCGAAGGCGGTCACGGTCACCCAGGGCGCGGTCGCGCACCTGTTGCACGCGTTCCGGGAGATGGTGCCGCTCGGGCCGGCCGACCGGGTCGTCTCGGTGAGCACGTTCGCGTTCGACATCGCCCTGCTCGACCTGCTCCTGCCGCTGTTGTGCGGGGCGCCGGTCGTGGTCGCCGGTGCCGACGACGTGATCGACGGCAACCGGCTGCGGCGGCTGCTGACCTCGGTGGACGCCACGATGCTCCAGGCGACGCCGACGACCTGGCGGATGCTGGTGGCGGCCGGTGGGGTGCCGGCCGGGGTCCGGCTGCGGCTCAGCGGCGGGGAGGCGTTGCCGAAGTCGCTCGCCGACGCCCTGATCGGCCCGGACGTGCGGCTGTGGAACTGCTACGGCCCGACCGAGACGACGGTGTATTCGACCGGCGCCGAGGTCGTCGCCGGTCCGGACCCGCTGGACATCGGCCCGGCCATCGCCGGCAGCCGGGTCTTCCTGCTGGACCGGTGGATGCGGCCGGTGCCGCCGGGGGTGGTCGGCGAGATCTACATCGGGGGTGCCGGGCTCGGCCAGGGCTACGCCGGCGCGCCCGGGCTGACCGCCGACCGGTTCGTGCCCGATCCGTTCACCGCCGGTGGCCGGCTCTACCGCAGCGGCGACCTGGGCCGCTGGCTGCCCAACGGCCGGATCGAACCGCTCGGCCGGGTCGACCGGCAGGTGAAGGTACGCGGGTTCCGGGTCGAGACGGCGGAGGTGGAGGCGGTGCTGCGCGGCCATCCGGAGGTGGTCGACGCGGTCGTGACGACGTCGACCGGCCCGGACGGGGCACGGCTGGTCGGGTACGTGGTCACCGGGGCGACCGAGCCGCCGGCCGGGCTGTGTGAGTACGTCCGCCGCCTCCTACCCGAGTACATGGTGCCGGCGGCGTTCGTGGCGCTGCCCGAGGTGCCGCGTACGTCCCGGGGCAAGCTTGACCCGCGTGCGCTGCCGGAGCCGGACTGGGGTTCCGGGGCGGGTGGGCCGGCGGTCGCGCCGCGGACTCCGCTGGAGCGGGAGCTGGCGGCGCTTGTCGCCGACCTGCTGGGCCTGCCCGAGCCACCCGGTGTGCTGGACAACTTTTTCGTCCTCGGTGGACATTCGGTCAGGGCCACCCAGTTGATGGCGCGGATCTGGACGGCGCACGGGGTCGACCTGCCGGTGCGTACGCTTTTCGACGACCCGACCGTGGCCGGGCTGGCCACGGCGGTCGCGGCGGCCGGGGCGCCGCCCGGGTCGGGGCCGGCGGGCGGCGGCGTCGCGACGGGTGGTGCGGACTACCTCGACACGTTGACCGACGCGGATGTCGACGACCTGCTGGCCACGATGGACCGGCCGCGGCCGGCGGGGTGGGAGGGGTGAGCCGGGTGGATGGTCCGCAGCGTTGGCTGGCCGCGCTGGTCGCGGCGTTGGAGGCCGGTCAGGATTCCGCCGGTGCGGCGGACCGGGGGCGGCGGGTGCGTGGCGAGCTCGACCGGCTCGGCGACCGGGTGCCGTTCCGGGTGGTGTACGAGTGGCACGCGCTCCTGCTCGCACCGGGACCGGACGATGTCGACGGTCCACAACAGATTGTCGCCGGGCTGTGCCGGCGGGCGGCGGCCGGGGAGCGGGTCGGGGCGGCGGAGTGGAGCGAGGCGCTGCGGCCGGTCCTGGGCGAGTTGTACCGGGCCGCTTATCCGTACGCCGACGCGCACGCGGTGGCCTACGCCAACGCGCACGCGTACGCCACCGCGAACGGCTACAGCGCCGACGAGACGGTTGAGTACGCCCAGTTCTACGCAGATCTGAGTACCGGCGCCAACGCCGAGGCGTGCGCCAATGCCAATGCCATCGCAAACGCGAATGCCATTGGGGCGGCGCTCGCATTGGCTGACGAGCGGGCATACCTGGAGACGTATCCGGATGCCCTGGTGCGGGCCCGCGTCCTGGCGGCGGCGAACCGGGCCGATCTCGCCGCGGGCCGGGCGGAGCAGGGGCGGCTGGTGGATGGGCTGGCCGAGATCCTGGGACGGGTCACGGTTTGACCCCATGGCAACTTCAGAGCGTATCTGTGCCATTTCAGTGGGATTTTCTGACTAATCTCGCTATTCGTAGATGGAGAAATTAGTCGCCCAGGAATACGGGCCCGGCAAGGTTTTGGCAAGAACCCGACCGACGAGGTGAATCAGAGCATTCACCCTGGCCTTAGCCTGACCGTTGAACTAATGTTAATTCACCTTTACGAACGTCATGATGTAGTGGCATGCCAGCAAGAACTCGAGGGGGCACATGTTGCCGGACGATCAGCGGTTCCGTGATTCGGCTCCCGATCAGGTCCGGACGACACGTCCCCCCACCGAGATCGAGCCCCTGCCGGACCGCTCCGGTCCCCTGCGGTTGTCGTTCGCGCAGCAGCGGTTGTGGTTCCTCGAACGCCTCGGCGGGGTCGGTCCGGCGTACCACATGCCGATGGCGTTGCGGCTCGACGGCCAACTCGACCGCAAGGCCCTCGCCGCGGCCCTCGACGCGCTCGTCGCCCGGCACGAGGTGCTACGCACCCGGATCGTGGCCGACGGCGCCGACGCCCACCAGCACATCGACCCGCCCGACACCGGCTTCACCCTGCACGTCGACGACCTCACCGGCCTGCCTGACGCGTCGGCCCGCCTGGCCGAGTTGCAGGAAGCCGAGACCAACGCCCCGTTCGACCTGACCACCGGGCCGCTGATCCGGGGCCGGCTGGTCGTGCTCGCCCCCGACCGGCACGTGCTGCTGCTGACGATGCACCACATCGTCTCCGACGGCTGGTCGCAGGGCGTGCTCACCAACGAACTCGGCACCCTCTACGCCGCCTTCCACGACAACGAGCCCGATCCGCTGCCGCCGCTGCCGATCCAGTACGCCGACTACGCCGCCTGGCAGCGGCAGTGGCTCGCCGACGGCGTACTCGCCCGGCAGGAGACCTACTGGCGACAGGCCCTGGCCGACGCGCCGGCCCTGCTCGAACTCCCCACCGACCGCCCCCGGCCGGCCGAACAGGACCACGCCGGGGCGCAGGTCACGGTCGAACTCGACGCCGGACTCACCAACCGGCTCGACGAACTCGGCGCCCGCCACGGCGGCACCCTGTTCATGACCCTGCTGACCGGCTGGGCGATCGTGCTCTCCCGGCTCTCCGGCCAGACCGACCTGGTCATCGGCACCCCCACCGCCAACCGACGCCGTGCCGAACTCGAAGACCTCATCGGCTTCTTCGTCAACACCCTCGCCCTACGCGTCGACCTCACCGGCAACCCCACCGTCACCCAACTCCTCGACCGCGTACGCGACCTCTCCCTCACCACCCTCGAACACCAGGACCTCCCCTTCGAACAGGTCGTCGAACTCGTCAACCCCACCCGCAGCCTCGCCTACACACCGCTGTTCCAGGTGATGTTCGCCTGGCAGAACAACGAGGAGGACGACCTCGACCTGGCCGGCATCGAGGTCACCACCCTGCACTCCCCCTGGGCCGGCGCCAAGTTCGACCTCACGCTGTCGCTGGCCGAAGAGGACGGCCGGATCACCGGCAGCCTCGAATACGCCACCGCACTGTTCGACACCGACACCGCCCACCGATACACCCGCTACCTGCACCGGGTCCTGACCCAGATGGCCGACCACCCCGAACGCCCGGTGGCCGAGCTGACCCTGCTCGACCCGGACGAGCGCCACCAACTGCTCGCCGCGTACGCCGACGCGACCGCCTATCCGGCCGGCCGGACGGTCCACGGGCTGTTCGAGGAGCAGGCCGCCGCCACCCCCGACGCGGTGGCGGTCTCGTTCGAGGGCGAATCGCTGCGCTACGGCGAGCTGAACAGCCGCGCCAACCAGCTCGCCCACCACCTGCGCGCCCACGGCGTCGGTCCGGACCAGCCGGTGGCGATCTGCGTGGAACGCTCGACCGAGATGATCGTCGGCCTGCTTGCCGTCCTCAAGGCCGGCGGCGCGTACGTGCCACTCGACCCCGGCTATCCCGCCGACCGGCTGGCGTACGTGCTGGGCGACAGCGCGCCGGCGGTCGTCCTCGCCCACGCGGCGACCCGGACCGTGCTCGACGGCGTGACGTCCGCGCCGGTGATCGACCTCGACGACCCCGCCGCCTGGGCGGACCGTCCGTGCACCGATCCGGCCGTCGACCTCACCCCGGGCAACCTCGCGTACGTCATCTACACCTCCGGCTCGACCGGCCGGCCCAAGGGCGTCATGGTCGAGCACGCCAACGTCGTACGGCTGTTCTCGGCCACCGCGCACTGGTTCGGCTTCGGCCCGTCCGACGTGTGGAGCCTCTTCCACTCCTTCGCGTTCGACTTCTCCGTCTGGGAGATCTGGGGTGCGCTGCTGCACGGCGGCCGGCTGGTGGTCGTCCCCCGGCTGACCAGCCGCTCGCCCGCCGACTTCTACCGGCTGCTCTGCGACGAGGGCGTCACCGTCCTCAACCAGACCCCGAGCGCGTTCCGCAGCCTGATCGCGGCACAGGCCGAGACGGGCCGGTCGCACGCGCTGCGTACGGTGGTCTTCGGCGGCGAGGCGCTGGACCCGGCGATGCTGCGGCCGTGGTACGCCGACCCCCGCAACGGGCGCGCCGAACTGGTCAACATGTACGGCATCACCGAGACCACGGTGCACGTGACGTACCGGCCGCTGACGGCGGCCGACGCCGACCGGCCGGGAGTCAGCCCGATCGGCGGACCAATCGGCGACCTGCGGCTCTACGTGCTCGACGAGCGGCTCGAACCGGTGCCGCACGGCGTCGTCGGCGAACTGCACGTCGGCGGGGCGGGGGTCGCGCGCGGCTACCTCAACCGCCCCGAGCTGACCGCGGAACGCTTCCTCGACAGCCCGTTCGAGGCCGGCGACCGGCTCTACAAGACCGGTGACCTGGTCCGGCACCGGGCCGACGGCAGCCTGGAATACATCGGCCGCAACGACTTCCAGGTGAAGATCCGTGGCTTCCGGATCGAACTGGGCGAGATCGAGTCACAGCTCGCCGCCACTCCGGGCGTACGCGAGGCGGTGGTGCTGGCCACGACGGACGCGACGGGCGAAACGCGGCTGGTCGGCTACTACACCGCCTCGGTACGCAAGCTGACCGCCGACGCGCTGCGTACCCGGCTGTCCGGGGTCCTGCCGGAACACATGGTCCCGGCCGCGTACGTGCGGATCGCCGAGTGGCCGCTGACCGCCAACGGCAAGCTCGACCGCAAGGCGCTGCCCGCACCCGACGGGCTGGCGTTCGCCTCCCGCGACTACGCCGAGCCGGTCGGCGCGACGGAGATCGCGCTGGCCGGGATCTGGGCCGAGGTGCTGGGCATCGAACGGGTCGGCCGGCACGACAACTTCTTCGCGCTGGGCGGGCACTCGCTGCTGGCGCTGCGGGTGCTGGAGCGGATGCGCCGGCAGGGCATGGACGCCGACGTACGGGTGCTCTTCGGGGCGCCGGTCCTGACCGACCTGGCCGCCGCCGTCGGGGCCGGGCCGGGCCAGGTCGAGGTGCCGCCCAACCTGATCCCGGACGGCTGTGCCCGGATCACGCCGGACCTGCTGCCGCTGGTCGACCTGACCCAGTCGGAGATCGACACGATCGTGGCCACGGTGCCCGGCGGGGCGCCGAACGTGCAGGACGTGTACCCGCTGGCCCCGATGCAGGAAGGGATCCTGTTCCACCACCTGATGGCCCGCGACGGCGACCCGTACCTGGTCACCAGCCTCATCGCCTTCGCCGACCGGGAGCGGCTGGACCGTTACCGGGCCGCGCTGGAGGCCGTGGTCGCCCGGCACGACATCCTGCGTACGGCGGTGGTGTGGCAGGGGATCAACGAGCCGGTGCAGGTGGTGTGGCGCCGGGTGACCCTGCCGGTGGAGGAGATCGAACTCGACCCGGCGGGCGACGACCCGGGCCGGGAGCTGCGCGAGCACTTCGACCGGCGGTACGGCCGGCTGTCGCTGCACGAGGCGCCGCTGGTGCGGCTGCTGGTCGCCCGCGATCCGCGCGACGGCAGGTGGCTGGCGCTCGAACTGATCCACCACATCATCGACGACAACACCTCGCTCAAGCAGCTCAACGCCGAGATCCGGGCGCACCTGGCCGGGCTGGGCGACCGGTTGCCGGCGCCGCTGCCGTTCCGCGACTTCGTGGCCCGGATCCGGCGCGGGGTGGACCGGATCGAGCAGGAGAGCTTCTTCCGCGGGATGCTCGGCACCGTCGACGCGCCTACCGCGCCGTTCGGCCTGCTGGACATCCACGGCGACGGCCGCACCATGCGCGACGCCCGGGTACGCGTCGACGCGGAGTTGGCGGTGCGGTTGCGGGCCCGGGCCCAGGCCCTGCAGGTCAGCGTGACCAGCCTCTTCCACGTCGCCTGGGGGCAGGTGCTGGCCCGGGCCAGCGGCCGGCAGGACGTGGTGTTCGGCACCGTGCTGTTCGGCCGGATGCAGGGCGGCGCCGGCAGCGACCGGGTGCTCGGCCCGTTCATCAACACGCTTCCGCTGCGGGTGACGCTCGCCGACACCGGCGCCGCGGACTGCGTGCTGCGTACCCACGGGGCACTGACCGAGCTGATCCGGCACGAGCACGCGCCGCTGGCGCTCGCGCAGTCGTGCAGCGGGGTCGCGCCGCCGGCTCCGCTGTTCACCGCCCTGCTCAACTACCGGCACGCGGAGGTGCTGGCGAAACCGGACACCACGCCGGCGGCCGGCGCCGACATCTTCACCTACCTGGCCGCCGAGGAGCGCGGCAACTACCCGCTGGCGCTCGACGTCGACGACCTCGGTGACGACTTCATCCTGACGGTCGCCGCCACCGCCGAGGTCGCCGCCGACCGGGTCTGCGCCATGGTCGAACGGGCGCTGGAGACCCTGGTCGAAACGCTGGAAAGGGCGCCCGACGCGGCGGTGGACCGGCTCGACGTGCTGCCGCCCGCCGAGCGGAACCGGCTGCTCGCCGACGGCAACGAGACGGCGGTGCCGTATCCGCCGCAGCGGCTCCTGCACCATCTCTTCGAGGCGCGGGCGGCGCGGAACCCGGACGCGGTCGCCCTGGTCCTCGACGACCACGAGCTGACGTACGGCGAACTCGACGCGCGCGCCAACCGGTTGGCACACCACCTGCGTGACCGCGGGGTCGGGCCGGACCGGCTGGTGGCGATCTGTCTCGAACGCTCGCTCGACACGGTGGTCGCACTGCTGGCGGTGCTCAAGGCGGGCGGCGCCTACCTTCCGCTGGACCCGGCATACCCGGTCGAGAGGCTGACCCACATGCTGCGGGACGCCACGCCGGTCGTGGCGTTGACCCACGGTGCGGCCCGGGACCGGCTGGGCGCCGCGCTGTCCGGTGTGGACGTTCCGGTCGTCGACCTCGACGCCGACGCGGCCGGCTGGGCGGACCTGCCGGTGACCGTCCCGGTCGTCGACGGCCTGGCGGCGCACCACCTGGCGTACGTCATCTACACCTCGGGCACCTCCGGCGCCGCCAACGGGGTCATGGTGGAGCACGGTCAGCTGGTGGCCGTCGCCGCCGCCTGGGAACGGCTCTTCGACCTGCGTCCCGGCCTGGTGCACCTGCAGATGGCCAGCTTCTCCTTCGACGTGTTCACCGCCGACGTGGTGCGTGCCCTGGGCTTCGGTGGTCGGCTGGTGCTCTGCCCGCGCCCGCTGCTGCTGGACAGCCCCGGCCTGTACGCCCTGCTGCGTCGGCACGACGTGGACTTCGCCGACTTCGTGCCGGCGGTGCTCAACCCGCTGATGGGCTATCTGGACAGTGTCGGCGGCAGCCTCGCCGGCCTGGAGACGGTGGTCTGCGGCTCCGACGCGTGGACGGCGGCGAACGCCGTACAACTGCGGGCGTTGTGCGGGCCGCGGGTGCGGATCGTCAACGCGTACGGGGTGACCGAGGCAGCCGTCGACAGCACCTGCTACCCGCTTCCGGCCGACGTGGCCGACGTCGCCGCGCTGACCTGCCTGCCGATCGGCCGGCCGCTGCCGAACGTACGGGTCTATCTCCTGGACGCGGCCGGCGAGCCGGTGCCGGCCGGGGTGGTCGGCGAGATCCACATCGGTGGCGCGGGGGTGGCGCGGGGCTACCTGAACCGGCCCGAGCTGACCGCGCAGCGCTTCGGTGTCAGCCCGTTCATGCCCGGTGACCGGCTCTACCGCACCGGTGACCTGGGCCGCCGGCTGCCGGACGGGCAGTTGGAATTCCTCGGCCGCGACGACTTCCAGGTGAAGGTCCGTGGCTTCCGGGTCGAGCTCGGCGAGATCGAGGCGCGGTTGGCCGGCTGTCCGGGCGTACGGGAGGCGGTCGTCGTCGCCCGCCCGGACAGCAGCGGCCACCAGCGGCTCATCGCCTACCACCTGAGTGGCGGCGGGCAGCCGCCGAGCGCCAGGGTGCTGCGCGACCGGCTGGCGGCCGAGTTGCCGGACTACATGGTGCCGGCGGCGTTCGTCCGGCTGGCGGCGTGGCCGCTGACGCCGAACGGCAAGGTCGACCGGGCGGCGCTGCCGGCGCCGGACGGGGAGGCGTTCGGCCAGCGTGGGTACGTCGAGCCGGTCGGCCTGCTGGAGACGGTGGTCGCCGCGGTCTGGGCCGACGTGCTGGGCATCGAGCGGGTCGGCCGGTACGACGACTTCTTCGCGCTGGGCGGCCACTCGCTGCTCGCCATGCGGCTGGTGTCGAAGATCCGGCAGGCGTTGGGGCGGGAGGTTTCCCCGGCGGCGCTGTTCGCGGCCCCGGTGCTGGCCGCCTTCGTGGAGCGGATGACGCCGGACGGCCGCGACGTGCTGCCGCCGGTCCGTCCGGTCGACCGTGGCGGTGCGTTGACGCTGTCGTTCGCGCAGCAGCGGTTGTGGTTCCTCGAACGCCTCGGCGGGGTCGGTCCGGCGTACCACATGCCGATGGCGTTGCGGCTCGACGGCTGGCTCGACCGGTCGGCGCTCACCGCGGCCCTCGACGCGCTCGTCGCCCGGCACGAGGTGCTACGCACCCGGATCGTGGCCGACGGCGCCGACGCCCACCAGCACATCGACCCGCCCGGCACCGGCTTCACCCTGCACGTCGACGACCTCACCGGCCACCCCGAAGCGGTCGCCAGGCTGGCCGAACTCCAGGCCGCCGAGGCCGCCACACCGTTCGACCTGGCGGCCGGGCCGCTGATCCGGGGCCGGCTGGTCGTGCTCGCCCCCGACCGGCACGTGCTGCTGCTGACGATGCACCACATCGTCTCCGACGGCTGGTCGATGGGGGTGCTCACCCGGGAACTCGGCGTTCTCTACACCGCGTTCCACGGAGGTGACACCGATCCGCTGCCGCCGCTGCCGATCCAGTACGCCGACTACGCCGCCTGGCAGCGGCAGTGGCTCGCCGACGGCGTACTCGCCCGGCAGGAGACCTACTGGCGACAGGCCCTCGCCGACGCGCCGGCCCTGCTCGAACTCCCCACCGACCGCCCCCGGCCGGCCGAACAGGACCACGTCGGCGCCCAGTTGGCGCTGGACCTCGACGCCGACCTGACGGCGGCCCTCAAGGCGCTCGGTGCCCGGCACGGCGGGTCGCTGTTCATGACCCTGCTGACCGGCTGGGCGATCGTGCTGTCCCGGCTCTCCGGCCAGACCGACCTGGTCATCGGCACCCCCACCGCCAACCGACGCCGCGCCGAGCTCGAAGACCTCATCGGCTTCTTCGTCAACACCCTCGCCCTACGCGTCGACCTCACCGGCAACCCCACCACCACCCAACTCCTCGACCGCGTCCGCGACCTCTCCCTCACCACCCTCGAACACCAGGACCTCCCCTTCGAACAGGTCGTCGAACTCGTCAACCCCACCCGCAGCCTCGCCCACGCGCCGCTGTTCCAGGTGATGTTCGCCTGGCAGAACAACGAGGACGGCGAGCTGGCGCTGCCCGGCATCGAGGTCACCGCGCTGCCGTTCCCGTACACGAGCGCCAAGTTCGACCTGGTCCTCGCCCTGGCCGAGCAGGGCGGCCGGATCACCGGCAGCCTCGAATACGCCACCGCACTGTTCGACACCGACACCGCCCACCGATACACCCGCTACCTGCACCGGGTCCTGACCCAGATGGCCGACCACCCCGAACGCCCGGTGGCCGAACTGACCCTGCTCGACGAGCGGGACCGGGAGCGGGTGCTGCGCCAGGCCCGTACGTCGCCGGTCGAGCGGGACATCCGGGCCCGGTTCGACAGCCGGGTCGGCACCGCCCCCGACGCCGTGGCGGTCTCGTTCGAGGGCGGATCGCTGCGCTACGCCGAACTGGACCGCCGCGCCAACCAGCTCGCCCACCACCTGCGGGAGCGGGGAGTCGGTCCGGACTCGCTGGTCGCGGTCTGCCTGCGCCGCTCACCGGAGCTGGTCGTGGCGTTGGTCGCGATCCTCCGGGCCGGTGGCGCGTACGTGCCGCTGGACCCGGGTTACCCGGCCGAGCGGCTGGCGTACATGCTGCGCGACAGCGCCCCGGTCCTGCTGCTGACCGCCGGCGACACCGCTGCCGTCGCCGACCTCCCCGGCGCGCCGCCCGCAATCGACCTCCACGCCGACCGGTCGCGCTGGGCCGGGCACCCGACCGGCGCCCCGGAGCCGGCGGCCGGACCCGACCACCTCGCCTACGTGATCTACACGTCCGGCTCCACCGGTCAGCCGAAGGGGGTGGCGCAGACCTGGCGGTGCCTCGACAACCTGGTCGACTGGCAGTTGCGTTTCGCGGCCCCGGGCAGCCCGGCACCGGAGCGGGTGCTGCAGTTCGCCTCGATCAGCTTCGACGTGTCGTTCCAGGAGATCTGGAGCACCCTGTGCCACGGCGGCGAGCTGGTGCTGATGGACGAGGAGCGCGGTCGCGACCTCGGCGGGTTGCGCCGGTTCATCGCCGAGCGGGGCGTCCGGCGGGCGTTCCTGCCGGCGGCGGTGCTGCACCAGATGGCCGGACTCACCGGGGCGGTCGCCCCGCTCACGCCGGGCTGCGAGATCGTGACCGCCGGTGAGGCATTGCGGGTCAACGACGACGTCCGGGCCCTGCTGGTCGGGCTCGGCGGCGATTACCTCTACAACCAGTACGGGCCCACCGAGACCCACGTGGTCAGCCAGTTCGCGCTGGCCACCGCCGACGCGGCGAGCTGGCCGGCGCTGCCGCCGATCGGCCGCCCGATCGCGGGCGCCCGGCTCTACGTGCTCGACGGGCGGCTCGAACCGGTGCCGGACGGCGTGCTCGGCGAGCTGTACATCGGCGGCACCGGCCTGGCGCGCGGCTACCTCGACCGGTCCGGCCTGACGGCGACCCGGTTCCATCCCGACCCGTTCGCCGGGCCGGGCGAGCGGATGTACCGCAGCGGTGACCTGGTCCGTCGGCGCGCCGACGGCGCCATCGAGTTCGCCGGGCGGGCCGACGACCAGGTGAAGGTACGTGGGTTCCGGGTCGAGCCGGGCGAGATCGAGAGCGCGCTGCGGGACGTGCCGGGCGTACGCGAGGCGGCGGTGCTGCTGCGCGAGGACTCGCCCGGTGACCCGCACCTGGTCGGCTACCTGGCCGGCGAGGTCACCGCCGAGGTGGCCCGCGACCACCTGCGCCGGCGGTTGCCCGGGCATCTGGTGCCGACCCGGTGGGTGGTGCTGGACCGGTTGCCGCTGACCGCGAACGGCAAGCTCGACCGGCGGGCGCTGCGCGCCCCGGAGCAGGCGGACGACGCGACCGCCTACGTCGCGCCGCGCGACGACCGGGAAGCCCGGATGGCCGAAATCTGGGCCGAGGTGCTGCGCCGCGACCGGGTCGGGGCGTACGACAACTTCTTCGCGCTGGGCGGGCACTCGCTCCTGGCGACCCGGCTCGTCCACGCCGTGAACCAGCGGATGGCGGCGGGACTGTCGCTGCGCACTCTTTTCCAGAAGCCGGTCCTGGCCGACCTCGTGGCCGAACTGGCGCGGCACGACCCGCCCGCCGTCGTCGACCTGCCGGCGCTCACCCCCGACCCGGCCGGCCGGCACGAACCGTTTCCGCTCACCGACATCCAGGAGGCGTACTGGGTCGGCCGCGAGTCGACGATCGAGCTCGGTGGGGTCGGCGCGCACGGCTACAGCGAGTTGCGGCTGCGCGAGTTCGACGAGGAGCGCTTCAGGCGTGCGCTGGACCGGCTGATCGCCCGGCACGACATGCTGCGGGCGGTCTTCCACGACGGCACCCAGCGGGTCCTGGCGACCGTGCCGTCGTACCCGATGGCCCGGCACGACCTGCGCGGGCTCGATCCGGAGACCGTCGGGCGGCGGCTGGCCGAGATCCGGGAGCGGATGTCGCACCAGTTGCTCGACGCCGGCCGGTGGCCGCTGTTCGAGTTCGCGCTGACGCTGCTCGACGGGGAGGCGCGGCTGCACGTCAGCATCGACGCGCTGATCGTCGACGCGGCCAGCGGGCAGATCCTGGAGCACGAGCTGGGGTTGCTCTACGCCGACCCGGACGCCGACCTGCCGCCGCTCACGGTGAGCTTCCGCGACTACGTGCTGGCCGAGCGGGCGCTGCGCCGGACGCCGCGTTACGACCGGGCGCTCGCCTACTGGCGGGAGCGGGTCGGCACGCTGGCGCCGGCGCCCGGGCTGCCGCTGGAACGCCAGCCGGAGAGCGTCGAGCGGCCGCGTTTCACCCGGTACGACGAGGTGCTGCCGGCCGAGCAGTGGGGCCGGCTCAAGGCGGCGGCCGGCCGCTACGGGGTGACCCCGTCGGTGCTGCTGCTGACCGCGTTCGCGCAGGTGCTGGCCAGGTGGAGCCGGCAGTCCCGGTTCACGCTGAGCCTGCCGCTGTTCAACCGGCTGCCGCTGCATCCGGGCATCAACGCGGTGATCGGCGACTTCACCTCGCTGGTGCTGGTGGAGGTCGACGTGCCGGCCGGGGTCGACTTCGTGACCCGGGCCCGCGCGGTGCAGGAGCAGTTGTGGCAGGACATCGACCACGCCGCGGTCAGCGGCGTACGGGTCAACCGGGAACTCGCGCGGGCCCGGGGGACGCGGCACGCCGCGCTGCCGGTCGTCTTCAACAGCACGCTGAGCGAGCTGGCGCCCGAGTCCGGTGACAGCGGTCTGCCGGCGGCGCTGAACGGTGAGGTCGTCCACGGCATCACCCAGACGCCGCAGGTCTGGATCGACCACACGGTCCTGGAGGCCGGCGGGCGGCTGCACTTCAACTGGGACAGCATCGACGAGCTGTTCCCCGCCGGGCTGGTCGCCGAGATGTTCGCCGCCTACCGGACGCTGCTCGACCGGCTCACGGACGCCGCCGCCTGGCACACCACGGTGGACGGCCCGGTGGCGCCGCCGGCACCGGCCGCGCTGCCGGCCCCGGGTCCGCTGATGCACGAGCTGTTCGACCGGCAGGCGCTGGCGACCCCGGCCGCGCCCGCCGTGCTGGCCCCGGACCGGCGGCTGGACTACGCGACGCTGCGCACCGAGGCGCGGCGGCTCGCCGGTCGCCTGCAGGACCGGGGCGTACGTCCCGGGCAGCTCGTCGCGGTGCTGCTCGACCGGGGCTGGGAGCAGGTCGTCGCCACCCTGGCGGTGCTCTACGCCGGCGGTGCCTACCTGCCGGTCGATCCGGACTGGCCGGCGGAGCGGGTGGCCCGGGTGCTGGAGCGGGCCGGGGCGGAACTGGCCCTGGTGGGTCCGGCCCCGGTCGCCGTACCCGACGGTGTCGGGCAGCTGGTGGTCGACGCGGCCACGGTCGGTGCCGGCGGCCCGGAGCCGCGGCCGGTCGCGGTGGCCGACACCGACCTGGCGTACGTGATCTACACGTCCGGCTCCACCGGCACCCCGAAGGGCGTGATGATCGACCACCGGGGCGCGGTCAACACCCTGCTCGACGTCAACGGGCGCTTCGGTGTCGGGCCGGCCGACCGGGTGCTGGCCGTCTCCGCGCTCAGCTTCGACCTCTCCGTCTTCGACATCTTCGGCACGCTCGCCGCCGGTGCGGCGGTCGTGACGCTCGATCCCGAGCTGGCCCGCGACCCGGTGCACTGGTCGGAGCTGGCGTGGACGCACCGGGTCAGCGTCTGGAACTCGGTGCCGGCCCTGGCCGGGATGCTGGTCGACCACGCCGAGGGCGGTCACCCGCCGCCGCCGTCGCTGCGCCTGGTGATGCTGTCCGGTGACTGGATTCCGCTCCCGCTGCCGGGGCGGCTGCGGGCGCTGCTGCCCGACGTCGACGTGCACAGTCTCGGCGGCGCCACCGAGGCGTCGATCTGGTCGATCCACCACCCGATCGGCGAGGTCGACCCGGCCTGGCGCAGCATCCCGTACGGCCGGGCGCTGGCCAACCAGCGGTTCTACGTGCTCGACGAGGCGCTGCGTACCCGGCCGACCTGGGCCGTCGGCCACCTCTACATCGGTGGGATCGGTCTGGCGCGGGGGTACTGGCGGGACGAGGCGGCGACCGCGGCCAGCTTCGTGGTCCATCCGGTCACCGGTGAGCGGCTCTACCGCACCGGTGACCTGGGGCGGCTGCGACCGGACGGCTCGATCGAGTTCCTCGGCCGGGAGGACGACCAGGTCAAGGTCAACGGCTACCGGGTCGAGCTGGGCGAGATCGAGTCGGCGCTGGAGAGCCATCCGGGCGTACGCGCCGCGGCGCTGCGGCTGATCGGCGCGGCGCAGGCCGACAAGCGGCTGGCCGCGTACGTGGTGCCCGACGGCGTCGCCCTCGACGCCGCCGTCCTGGTCGAGCACCTGGAGCGGCGGGTGCCGGCGTACATGGTGCCGGCGTCGTTCACGTTCCTCGACGCGTTGCCGCTGTCGGCCAACGGCAAGGTCGACCGGGGCCAACTGCCTGACCCCCGGCCGTCGGCGGTGCCCGTGGTCGCGGCGCTGGTGCTCGACGACCCGGCCGAGGACCGCCTGGTGAAGATCGTCACCGAGATCCTCGACGTGCCGGTCGTCGCGCCGGACGCCAACCTGCTGCTGCTCGGCGCCACGTCGATCGACATCGTACGGATCGCCAACGCGCTCTCCGGCGAGCTGGGCTTCCGGCCGAAGCTGGCCCGGCTGATGCGCCAGCCCACCCTGGCCGACCTGCTCGGCATGTATCGCGAGCACGTCGCCCAGCGGGCCGTCGTCGCGCGGGCGCAGCGGGCGGTGGTCGACGACCCGGCCGCCCGCGCCGAGTTCAAGGCGCGTGGCGAGGGCCGACGGGTCTTCCCGCCGGCCACCGGGCAGGTGGCGCTGGCCGCGCCGGCCGACCCGGCATTCGCCCGCCGCTACACCGACTACCGCTCGGTGCGCCGCTTCGGCGCGGACCCGGTGCCGGCGCACGCGCTGGGCCTGCTCCTGGCCGCGCTGGCGCAGCGGCAGGTGGACGGCCGGGCGAAGTTCCAGTACGGCTCGGCCGGCGGCACCTACCCGGTGCAGACGTATCTCTACGTCAAGCCGGGCCGGATCACCGGGGTGCCGGGCGGGGCGTACTACCACGATCCGGCGACGCACCGGCTGGTCGCGCTCGGTGGTGAGCGCGAGCTGAGCCCGGACGCCTACGACTACTTCGTCAACCGGCCGGTCTTCGAGTCCGCCGCGTTCGCGCTGTTCCTGGTGGCGCAGCGGGCCGCGATCGACCCGCTCTACCCGGAGCAGAGCGTGGCCTTCTGCAACATCGAGGCGGGTGCGATGGCCCAACTGCTGACGATGGCCGCCGCCGACCACGGTCTCGGCCTGTGCGGGATCGGCTCGCTGGAGACCGACGAGCTGGCCGCGCTGTTCGACCTGGACACGTCGCACCGGCTGGTCTATTCGCTGGTCGGCGGCACCCGCCCCGCCCCCGGCATTCCCGGGCAACGCCCGGCCGACGCCGGGTCCACCGACACCATCACGGTCGAGATATGAACGCCTTCGAGTTGCTCGACACGCTCAACCGGCACTCCGTCGGGTTGTTGGTCGACGGCGACCGGCTGCGTCTGCAGGCGCCGCGTGACGTGCTCACCCCGGAGTTGCTGGCCGAGCTGAAGCTCCACAAGGAACAGCTGATCGCGATCCTGACCGGCTCCGATCCGGAGACGATCCCGCGCCGGCCGGTGTCGGACGCGCCGCTGCCGCTCGCGTACGCCCAGCGCCAACTGTGGTTCCTCGACCAGCTCTCGCCCGGCAACCCGTTCTACAACAACCCGGTGGCCTTCGACATCACCGGCGCGCTGGACGTGGCGGCGCTGGCCCGGGCGCTGACCGAGGTGGTCCGCCGGCACGAGGCGCTGCGCACCGTCTTCGCGGACGTCGACGGCGAACCCTGCCAGGTCGTACGCCCGGCCGGCCCGGTCGCCCTGCCGGTCACCGACCTCGGCGGGCTGCCCGACCCGGAACGGCGACGGCGGGCCGACGAGGCCGTCGAAGCCGACGCGCGGGCACCGTTCGACCTGGCCACCGGGCCGCTGCTGCGCAGCAGCCTGCTCCGGCTCGCCGACGACGAGCACCGCTGGCTGCTCAACGTGCACCACACGGTGGCCGACGGCTGGTCGATCGGCATCCTGATCGGCGAGGTGACCACGCTCTACGGGGCGTACGCGCGGGGCGCGGCGAGCCCGCTGGCGGAGCTGCCGATCCAGTACCCGGACTACGCGCTGTGGCAGCGCCGGCACCTGGCCGGTGGCGAACTGGAGCGCCAGCTCGGCTACTGGACCCGGACCCTGGCCGGGGCGCCGGCCCTGCTGGCGCTGCCGACCGACCGGCCCCGGCCGGCGGTGCAGCGGTATCGCGGCGACTGTCACGGCGTCGTGGTCGGTGCCGACGTGCTCCACGGCCTGCGGGATGTCGGCCGGGCCGGCGACGCGACGCTGTTCATGACGCTGATGGCCACCCTGTCGGTGCTGCTGTGGCGTTACAGCGGCCAGGACGACGTCTGCGTCGGAACCCCGTTCGCCAACCGCAACCACCGTGCGGTCGAGGGCCTGATCGGCCACTTCATCAACACCGTGGTGATCCGTAACCGGCTGGCCCCGGGGCAGCCGTTCGCGGCGTTGCTGGCCGACGTACGCCGGCACCTGCTCGACGCGTACGCCCATCCGGACCTGCCGTTCGAGCAGCTGGTGGACGCGCTGAAACCGGAGCGGCACACCAGCTACTCGCCGCTGTTCCAGGTGATGCTGGTGTTGCAGAACATCCCGCGCGGGCAGGTGGACCTGCCGGATCTGGCGCTGCGGCCGCTGGCGAGCAGCACCGGCGCGGCGAAGTTCGACCTGTCGGTCGAGGCGGCCGAACAGGCCGACGGGCTGCATCTCACCTTCGAATACAACACCGACCTGTTCGACGCGGCGACGGTCGCCCGGATGGCCGACCATTTCGTACGCCTGCTCGGGCAGGTGGCCGCCGACCCGTCGGTGCCGGTGGGTGCGCTGCGCCTGCTCGGGCCGGCCGAGCGCCGGCGGCAGGTGGTCGACTGGAACCGCACCGGGCGGCCCGTGACCGTGTCCAGCCTGGTTGAGCGGTTCGGGGAGCGGGCGCGGCGGCACCCGGACCGGCTCGCCGCGGCCGGTGCCGGCGGGCGGCTCGACTACGGCACGCTGGACCGGCGGTCGAACCGGCTGGCGCACGCGCTGATCGCCCGGGGCGTACGTGCCGACCAGGTCGTCGGCCTGCACGCGGGGCGCGGCGTCGAACTGGTCGTCGCGATCCTGGGCATCCTGAAGGCCGGCGCCGCCTATCTGCCGCTGGACCCGACCCTGCCGCCGGCCCGGCTGGCCGGCATGGTCGACGACGCGGCACCGGTGCTGGTGCTCGCCGACGGTGCCGGGGCCGGTTCCGGGACCGGCATCGCGGCCGAGGGCATCACGGTCGAGGACATCGTCTCGGTCGAGGCGGAGGGGCGGTCGGACGCGCCGCCCGGCGTCGCCCCGCATGCCGCCGACCTGGCGTACGTGATCTACACGTCCGGTTCCACCGGTCGGCCGAAGGGGGTCGCGGTCGCCCACGGCAGCATCGCCAATCTCCTCGACCACTGGGTGTCGCGGCTGGGCGCCGTACCCGGCGAGGCGGCGGCACTGTGGTCGAGCATCGGCTTCGACGTCTCGGTGCAGGAGATCTTCCTGCCGCTGACCACCGGTGGTGCCCTGCACCTCGTACCGGAGGAGGTGCGGGCCGATCCGGCCGCGCTGATGGGCTGGCTGCGCGAGCACCGGGTGGTGCAGGCATACCTGCCGCCGGCCTTCGTCCGGTGGCTCGACGAGGACCCGGCCCGGCTGGCCGGGCTGGCGCTGCGGCAGCTCCTGGTCGGCGTGGAGCCGCTGCCGGAGCAGGGCCTGCACCGGATCCAGGAGGTCCTGCCCGGCCTGCGGGTGCTCAACGGGTACGGGCCGACCGAGACCGCCGTCTACAGCACCGCCTACCTCGGCCCGCGGCCGCTGGCACGGCAGTGCCCGATCGGCCGGCCGCTGGCCAACACCCGCGTCTACCTGCTGGACGAGCGGCTGGAACCGGTGCCGGTCGGGGTGACCGGCGAGATCTACATCGGCGGTGCCGGACTCGCCCGCGGCTATCTGGGCCGGCCGGCGCTGACCGCCGACCGGTTCGTGGCCGACCCGTTCGTGCCCGGCGAACGCGTCTACCGCACCGGTGACCTGGCCCGTTTCCTGCCCGACGGTGACATCGAATACCTCGGCCGGCGGGACAACCAGGTCAAGCTGCGGGGATTCCGGATCGAGCTGGGCGAGATCGAGGCGGCGCTGCTCGACCGGCCCGACGTACACGAGGCGGTGGTGCTGGTCGACCGGGACGCGGCCGGCGAGCCACGGCTGGTGGCCGGGGTCGGCCGCGGCGAGGCGACGCCGCTGCTGCACAGCGAGTGGCGGGCGGCACTGTCGCGACGGCTGCCCGGCTACATGATCCCGGCGCAGTTCGTGGAGCTGCCGCACCTGCCGCAGACCGCCAACGGAAAACTCGACCGGGCCGAACTGCTGCGGCTCGCGCGGGTGAACATGCCGTGGCAGGTCAACCTGGCCAGCCCGCGCGACCAGATCGAGCTGACGCTCTACCAGATCTGGAAGCGGCTGCTGCTCCAGCCGGACATCGGCATCAGCGACTCGTTCTTCGACATCGGCGGCACCTCGATCTCGGCGATCAAGCTGGCACACGCCGTCGGCGAGGAGTTCGGCGTGCCGCTGCCGGTGCACGAGATCATGCTGCACCCGACGATCGAGGCACTGGGCGGCCGGCTGCGGCGGGGCACGTCGGGTAGGCCGCCGAGCAACCTGATCGAGTTCCGGGCCGGCGACGGCGGCGCCCGGGTGATCTGCGTGCACCCGGCCGGCGGCACCGCGTTCTGCTACCTGTCGCTGGCCAAGGCCCTGCCCGAGTCGGTCGGCGTGTACGGCATCCAGTCGCCGGGGGTGAACCCGGGCGAGGAGTTCCTGCCGACGGTCGAGGCGATGGCCGAGGCATATCTGCGCCAGGTCGAGCCGTTGCTGTCCGGGCCGGTCGTCCTCACCGGACTGTCGTACGGCGGGCTGGTGGCGTACGAGATGGGCCGGCGGCTGGCGCTGGCCGGGCATCCCGGGCTGAGCGTGGTCCTGCTGGACACCCTCGGCACGGACGACCCGGCCCATCGGGCCGCGATCGAGCCGGTGGACATGGCCGAGTTCCGGGACAAGCTGATCAAGTTCAACGGGATGTATCCGGGGATCGACGACCGGCAGATCGACCAGTACCACCGGATCTACAACCACAACCGCACCACCATGCGTGACTATCCGACGCTGCCGTCGCCGGCCCGGTTGGTGCTTCTGCAGGCGACCGCCGGGCGCGGCGAGGACTTCCTGGCCGAGGTACGCGGCTTCTGGCGGCGGCGCGGCGCCGACTTCCGGCTGGAGCAGGTGCACTGCGACCACTGGGACATCCTGGAGAGCGCGGAGGTGCTCCGGGTGGCCGGCCTGCTGCGCGACGAACTAGACCGGATTCCGGCCCGGCAAGCCGTACGGGAGGCGTGATGGAGCCCGGCCTCGCCCGCGCGGTGCTCGCCCAGGCGCGCCGTACGCCGGACGCGGTCGCGGTGTCCGACGGCGACCGGCGGCTACGGTACGCCGACCTGGACGCCGGGAGTGCCGCCGTCGCCCGGTCGCTGCGGGCCGCCGGGGTACGCCCCGGGCAGGCGGTCGCGGTCCGGCTCCCCCGTTCCTGGCAGCTCGTCTGCGCGATGCTCGGCATCCTGCGGCTGGGCGCGACGGTGGTGCCGCTGGACCGGCAGAGTCCGCCCGATCGGCAGCGCCACATGCTGCTCGACGCGGCGGTCACCGCCCTGGTCCACGGTTCCGACGGAGCCGGCGACCTGCCCGACGGCGTACGGCCGCTGCCGGTCGACGGGCTGTTGCGCGCCGGTGGGGAGCCGCCGCCGGAGGTGGCGCCCGCACCGGTCGCGTTCCTCTTCTACACCTCGGGCACCACCGGTCGGCCGAAGGGCGTCGAGGTACGCGACGCCGGCATCCTGCGGCTGGCCCGGCCGGGCTACATCGAGCTGCCGCCGGCGGCCCGGTACGCCTGCATGTCGAACCCGGCGTTCGACGCGTTGAGTTTCGAGGTCTGGGTGCCGCTGCTGACCGGCGGCCGCTGCGTGGTCCTCGGCGACGAGACGGTGGCGACGCCGCACCTGCTGGCCGCCGCGCTGCGGGCCGAGCGGGTGGACACGGCGTTCATCACGGTGGCGCTGTTCAACGCGGTGGTCGATCGGGTGCCGGACTGCTTCGCCGGGGTCGGTCAGGTGCTGGTCGGCGGCGAGCAGCTCAACGCGCGGCTGATCCGCCGCTGGTACGACGCCAACGCGGCCAGCGGCACCCGGCTGTTCAACGTGTACGGCCCGACGGAGGCGACGACGTTCGCCCTGTGCCATCCGATCCCGCGCGACTTCGCCGGGGAGGTGGTGCCGATCGGTGGAGTGCTGCCGGGCACCGACGCGCTGCTGGTGGTCGACGGTGGCCGGGTCGCCGGGCCGGGCGAGGTCGCCGAGCTGTATCTCGGTGGCGAGGCGCTGGCGGCCGGCTACCGCAACCTGCCGGCGGAGACGGCCGGCAGGTTCGTCCGGCTGCCGTGGCTGGACGAGTCGGTGGAACGGTACTACCGCACCGGCGACCTGGTGCGGCAGGACACCGCCGGCCGGATCGAATACGTCGGCCGGGTCGACCGGCAGGTCAAGGTCCGTGGTTTCCGGGTCGAGCCGGGCGAGGTCGAACGGCAGATCGTCACCCATCCGGCGGTCCGCCAGGCGTACGTGTGCACCCGGCGCGGGCCGCTCGGGGTGAACGAGCTGCTGGCCTATCTGGTGGCCGGTCCCGATCTGTCCTTCGTGGATCTGGATCGGCATCTGGCGGCGGCGCTGCCGGCGTACATGCGGCCGCACCGGATCCATCTGGTCGACGCCCTGCCGCTGAACGCGAACGGCAAGGTGGACCAGGACGCGCTGCTGGGCCGCGACGATCCGCCGTGGCGGGGCGACGACGACGGTACGCCCGCGACGGCGTGGCAGGCCGAGGTGCTGGCGCTGGCCGGCGAGGTGCTGGGCGTACCGGACCTGCGGCCGGGCGACCGGTGGATCGCCAGCGGCGGCGATTCGCTGAAGGCGCTGCGGCTGCGCTTCGAGGTCCAGCGGCGCTGGGGTGGGGAACTGTCGCAGGCGACGGTCCTGGGCGGCGACTTCGCGGAGCTGGCCGCCGCGATCGACGCGGCCCGGGGCGTGGCCGGTTCGCCGTATCCGGTGCCGGCCGCCCCCGCCCGTGCGCGGTCGGCGCCGGCCACCTCCGAGCAGCAGCGGCTGTGGCTGCTGCAGCAGCGGTCGCCGGGGTCCGGGGCCTATCACGTCGGGTTGGCGTTCGAGCTGCGCGGCCGGGTCGACGTCGCGGCGCTGCGGCAGGCGCTGCGGCGGGCGGTGGTCCGCCATCCGGCGCTGCGGACCGGGTTCCGGGCCGCGCCCGAGGGACTGCTCCAGGAGGTCGGCGCCCCCTACGACCCGTGGGCCGCCCCCGGGCCGGAGCCGGACGACGGCTGGCAGGATCGGGCGCGGGCGCTGTTCGCCGTACCGTTCGACCTGGCGCGGCCGCGGATGCTGCGGGCGTACTGGCTGCCCGGCGACGACGGCGGGACGCTGTTGCTGCACCTGCACCACATCGCCGTCGACGGCTGGTCGCTCGACGTGCTGTTCGGCTCCCTGTCCGCCGACTACGCGGCAGCGCTGGCCGACCCATCGCCGGGGGCCGGACCGTCGGCCGAAGCTGCGACGGACGCCGACACCGGCACGAGCGTCGACACCGGGACGGACGTGCCGACGCCGCTCGACTACGCCGTCTGGCAGGCCGACTGGTTCGCCCGGCCGGCCTATCTGGCGCGACGGGCCGCGCTGCGGGACCACTACGCCGGGATCGACGAGGTCGCCGCGCCGCTGCGACCGTTCCGGAACGGGGCCGGCGACCACCTGCTCCAGACCTCGGTCGACACCGTACGCCGCAGTGCGCTCGACCGGGTCGGCGCGGAGCTGGGGCTGACCCGCTTCCATCTGCTGCTCGCCTGCTTCGCGTGGGCCGTGTACGGCGTCACCGGCCGGACCCATCCACGCGTCGCCAGCCCGGTCGCGAACCGGCCGGTGCGCGACTTCGCGCCCAGCGTCGGGATGTTCGCCAACACCGTGCTGCTGCCGCTGGCGTTGGCGCCCCGCGAGGAACTGCGCACCCAACTGCTGCGGCAGGCCGCCGCCCTGCGCCCGGTGCTCGCCGCCCAGGACGTGGCGCTCGCGCACGCCGTCGAAGACCACGACTTCGGCGCCGACGCACCGCTGTTCGACTTTCTCTTCGTCCTCGACAACACCGACTTCTCCACGCTGGCGCTGCCCGGCTGCGTGGCCCGGCCGGTGTGGCTGGCCCCGGCCGGCACCAAGTGCCCGCTCACCCTGTCGGTGGTCGAGCACGATGCCGGGTTCGACTGCCTGTGGGAGTACGCCGGCGACCACTTCGACGGGGCCGACGTGACAGCGCTCGTCGACCTCTTCCGGCAGGGCCTCGACGCGCTGGCCGGCGGCGGCACGTCCACCCTGGCCGACCTGGTGCGGGCGCACCGGGGCGGGCTGCCGGAACCCGGCCGGGGCGAGTCCGCCGAGCTGGCGTACGTGACGGTGGCCGAGGGCTTCGCCCGGCGGGTACGCGCCGACGCGGCGGCCACGGCGCTCGTCGCCGGTGACCGCCGGCTCAGCTATGCCGAACTCGACGGGTATGCCGGCGGTCTCGCCGCCGAACTCGCGCAGCGGTATCCGGCGCCCGCCGGGGACGCGGCCGTCGCGCTGTTCTTCGAGCCGTCGGTCGAGCACGTGGTGGCGCTGCTGGCGCTGGCCCGGCTCAACCTCACCATCGTGCCGCTCGACCGGGCGTATCCGCCGGCGTTGCTGCGCCAGATCCTCGCCCAGGTCGACCCGCTGTGCGTGCTGCTGGCACCCGGTGACGAGGCCGCCCTCGACGCCATCGACGCGGGCGCCCACGCCCGCCACCCGGTCGTACTGGCCCGCACCGCCACCCCACCCGCGCCGTCGTACGCCGGCCGGCCGCTCTACACGCTGTTCACCTCGGGCTCCACCGGCACGCCGAAGGGGGTGCGGGTCGGCGACGCCATGCTGTGCAACCTGCTGCGGTGGCAGGTCGAGGCCGGTGGCCTGGCCGGACGGGCGGCCACCCTCCAGTTCTCGATGCTCTCCTTCGACGTCTCCTTCCAGGAGATCTTCGGCACGCTCTGCGACGGCGGCACCCTGCACCTGCCCCGACGCGGCTGGCGGCAGGACATGCCGGCGCTGCTGGAGCACCTGGACAGCGCCGGCATCGAGCGGATCTTCATGCCGTACGTCGCGTTGCAGCTCCTGGCCGAGCACGGGGTACGTCTCGGCCGGTTCCCGGCGCGGCTGCGGGAGGTGGTCACCGCCGGCGAGCAACTGGTGTGCACCGACAGCATCCGGCGCTGGTTCGCCGGGCTGCCCGGCGCCCGCCTGTTCAACCACTACGGGCCGACCGAGACACACGTGGTCAGCAGCCTGTGCCTCGACGGTGACCCGGCCGGCTGGCCGGTCCGGCCGGCGATCGGGCGCCCGATCGCCAACATGTGGCTGCGGGTCGTCGACGGGGCCGACGAGGTCGTACCGCCGGACTGCCCCGGGCAGCTACTGATCGGTGGGCCGCTGGTGGCGCCGTGCTACCTGGGCGACCCGGCGCTCGACGAGGCCCGGTTCGTCGAGCTGCCCGGCCTCGGCCACTTCTTCCGCAGTGGCGACCAGGCCCGGTTCGACCGCGACGGCCTGCTGCACTATCTCGGCCGGGACGACCAGCAGGTCAAGGTGAGCGGCCACCGGCTGGAACTGGGGCAGGTCGAGGCGGCGCTGCTGCGGCATCCGGCGGTCGTCAACGCGGTCGTCGTACGCGACGGCGAGCACCTGGTCGGCTGCCTGGAATGCCGGACCGCCCCGCCTGGCGCGGAGGAACTGGCCGACCACCTGGCCGGGCTGCTGCCCGCGTACGTGCGCGTCGACCGCTTCCGGTACCTGCCCGAGTTGCCGCGTACGGCCAGCGGCAAGCTGGACCGCCGCCGGGCGCTGGCCGCGCCGGGCGAGGAGTTGCGGGCGCGGCCGGTCTCGGCGCCGGTCCTGTCGGCGCTGGAGGCGCGGCTGGCCGGGCTGTTCGAGGAGGTGATCGGGGTGTCCATCGGTCCCGATCAGCGCTTCTTCGACGGCGGCGCGGGCAGCCTCGGCCTGATGCGGTTCCACCTCCGGTGTGTCGCCGAGGGGTTGCCGCTGACCATTCCCGACCTCTTCGAGCACGTCACCATCCGTCGGCTGGCCCGGTTCCTGGAGGGAGGGCCCGCGCCGGCACCCGTCGCCGCCGTGAACGGGCCGGCGGCGGACGAGCCGGTCGCGGTCGTCGGGATGGCCGTACGGCTGCCCGGCGCGGCCGACCTGGCCGCCTTCTGGGCGATGGTGGCGGCCGGCGAGCGTGGGATCGAGCACTTCGACGCCGCCGACGGCCTCGTCGGGGCCCGCAGCCAGCTCGCCGGGCCGCTCGCCTTCGACCCCGGGCACTTCGGCATCAGCCGGTCCGACGCGCGGCTGATGGACCCGCAGCAGCGGCACCTGCTGATGAGCTGTGTCGAGGCGCTGGCGCACGCCGGCATCGCCGACCCGGCCGGGCAGCGGGTCGGCCTGCTCGCGAGCTGCGGCGAGAACACGTACTTCCAGGCCATGCTGCGCGAGGGCGACCCGGCCCGGCTGCCGGACGAGTTCCAGTTGGCGCTGCACCACGACAAGGACTTCCTCGCGACGAAGGTCGCCTACCACCTGGGCCTGACCGGGCCGGCCTTCACCGTGCAGGCGGCCTGCTCGAGTTCGCTGGTGGCCATACACGTCGCCGCCGGCCTGCTGCGCCAGGGCGACAGCGACGTGATGCTGGTCGGCGGGGTGCTGGTCGACCCGCTGCTGACCGGCGGCTACCGCTACCGGCCGCAGCACATCTTCTCGCCGGACGGGCACTGCCGGCCGTTCAGCGACGACGCCGCCGGCACCGTCGGCGCCAGCGGGGTCGGCGTGGTGGTCCTCAAGCCGCTGCGGCTGGCCCGGCGCGACGGCGACACCGTCTACGCGGTGGTCACCGGATCGGCGGTCAACAACGACGGCGCCGACAAGCTCGGCTACACCGCCCCGTCGATCCCCGGGCAGCGTGAGGTGATCCGCGCCGCGCTGCGCCGCAGCGGTCGGTCCAGCGCCGACCTGGGCTACGTCGAGGCGCACGGCACCGGCACCGAGTTGGGTGACCCGGTCGAGGTGGCCGCGCTGCGCCAGGCGTACGACCTCGCCGAGTCGGGCCGGTGCGCGCTCACCTCGGTGAAGAGCCAGATCGGCCACCTCGGTGCGGCGGCCGGCGTCGTCGGCCTGGTCCGCGCCGTCCTGTCCATCCATCATGGACTGATTCCGCCGAACCTCGACTTCCGGCGCCTCAATCCACGGCTCGGCCCCGACCCGGCGCCGTTCTACGTACCCGCGACGGCGCGCCCCTGGCCGGACGGGCGGCCGAGGGTGGCGGCGGTGAGCAGCTTCGGCATCGGCGGCACCAACGCCCACCTGGTCGTCGAGGCCGCCGAACCGGCGGTCCCCCGGCCGCCGGCCGACGTACCGGTGGTGGTGCTCGCCGCCAGCAGCGCGGTCGCCCTGCGCGCCGACGCCGGCCGGATCGCCGACTACCTCGCGGCCCGGCCCGACACCTTCCGGCAGGTGCTGCGCCACCTGCAGGCCGGCCGCCCCGCCGGTCGCTGGCGGATGGCGGCCGGGTGCGCCGACGCGGACGCCGCCGTGGCCTGGCTCCGGACCGCCGCCGCCGAGGTGACGCCCGTGGAGGCGGCACCGGTGGAGGCAGCACCTGTGGATGCGGTGCCCATCGAAGCGGCGCCCGTGGCGGCAGCGCCCGTCGAGGTCACCGGGCCGGCCGCGGGGCTGGTCGCCGCGTGGCTGGCCGGCCAGGCTATCCGCTGGCCGGCCGGGCCGGCACCGGCTCCCTGGGACTTCCCGCCGCCGTCGTTCGAGCTGGCCGACTTCGACTTCGCCCGGGCCACACCGCCGGCCGGACCGCCGCCGGCCGGACCGGATCCGGCGTCGTCGGTGACCGGACCGCTGCCCGCGCCGGTGGCCGGGCCGGCAGGGAAGGAGTGGCCGGCGCGGCTGCCCGAGGCGGAATGGCTGCACCAGCCGCACTGGGTCCGGTGGCGGCACGCCGGCCCTGTCGACGTACGCCGGCCGGTGACGCTGGTCGTCCTGGCGGCCGAGCCGGTTCCGCCGGCCGCGATACGCGCGTTCGGGGCGGCCTACGACCGGGTGGTGACCGTCGTCGCCGCCGACCGTTTCAGCCGGGCGGCACCGGACAGCTACCGGGTCGACCCGGCCGACCCCGACTCGCTGCGCCGGCTGCTCGACGCGCTGGCCGGCGCCGACATCGACTGGCTGCACGCGCTGCCGCTGGCCGTCACCGGACCGGTCGGCCCGGACTCGTTGGACCGCGCCTACTGGGCCTGCGTCGACACGCCGGCCGCGCTGCTGGCGGCGGTCGCCGGCCGGCCGGACCGCCACCGGGTGCGGGCCTGGTGGCTGTCGTACGACGCCCAACCGGTGACCGGCGACGTACGCCGGCCCGAGTTGGGCCTCCTGGCCGGGATCTGCGAGGTGGCTCCCCAGGAATCCGCCGTCGACGGCCACTGGCTCGACCTGCCGAGCCGCGACCCGGCGGACTGGGCGCCGGCCCTGTCCGCGCTGGCGGACCTGTCGGCGAGGTCGGATCTCCCGGTGGAACCGGCGCCGCCCCGGCGGCTCGCGCTACGCGACGGCTACTGGTGGGAGCAGGCCCTGTTGCCGGTACGCCCGCCCGCCGGCCCGGCGCCGCTGCCGGCCGGACCGGCCGTGTACGTGGTCCTCGGTGGCACCGGCGGCATCGGGGGGAGCATCGCCGCGTGGCTGCTGGAGCAGGGCGACTGCCGGGTGATCCTGCTGGCCCGCCGGGGTCACCTCCCGGCCGGGCTGGCCCCGTGGGCCGACCGGGTCGACGTCGTGGCGGCGGACCTCGCCGAGACGCCTGCCGACGAGCTGGTGGCCCGGCTCGACGCGTACACGCGGCGCGTCGACGGGGTCGTCCACGCCGCCGGGGTCGCCGCCGGCGGGCTGGTCGCCCGGCGGGACCCGGCCGCGATGCGGCTGGCGACGACCGGCAAGATCCGCGGCGCGCTGCTCGTGGAACGGATCGTCGCGCACCACCGGCCGGCGTTCGCGGTCTACTGCTCCTCGATGTCGGCGCAGTTCGGCGGGGTCGGCCAACTCGACTACGCCGCCGCCAACGGACTGCTGGACGGGTTCGCCCGGCACCGCGCGACCGGGAGCGGGGCCACGGCGCGGGTCGTCGTCGACTGGGACGTCTGGCACGAGGTGGGCATCGCCCGGGACGCCCTGCCGACCGACGCCCGGCACCGGGCGCACCTGGCGGTCGGCCTGTCCGTCGCCGAGGGCCGGCGGCTGTTCGCGGACGCGCTGCGGCTGCGGCTGCCGCACCTGCTGGTCTGCACCACGGCGCTGGACGAGGCGCGGGGGTTCTACGCCCCGCCGGCCGTGGCGCCGGTCGCGGTTCCGGTCGTGGCGTCCCGGTCGGCCACCGACGAGCTGACCAAGTGGCTGTGCCACTGGCTGGATGTCGACCGGCTCGACCCGGCCGCGTCGCTGTACGACCTCGGCGCCGACTCACTGCTGTTGCTGGATCTGGTCGACGAGGTGAAGGAGCGATTCGGCGTCGGCCTCGCCCTGTCCCAGCTGAGCCACCGGGTGAGCCTGAACGAGGTGCTGGATCTCCTCGGCGAGACGTCCCCGGCCGACGGTTCGGCCGTACCGCTGGAGGTCTGGCAGGCGGGCCACGGCCGGACGCTGCTCTGCCTGGTCCACCCGGTCGGCGGCGACATCCAGGCATACCGGTCGCTGGTGTCCGAACTCGATCCCGGGCTCACCGTCTGCCTCGTCGCCGATCCCGCGCTGGAGCACGCCGACCAGCCGGCCTGGTCGCTGACCGAGCGGGCCGCGCACTACCACTCCGCGCTGGAGGCGCGCTTCCCGCGCGACGAGTGGCGCTGGCGGCTCGCCGGCTGGTCCTTCGGTGCCTGGGTGGCGCTGGCGATGGCGGCGCGGGCCGAGGCCGAGGGGCAGCCGGCCGACGAGGTCTACCTGCTCGACCCGCCGCCACCGGACGCCGGCCCGACCTTCCGGGCGTACGACGACGAACGTCTCGAGGCGCTCTTCGCCCACGAGTTGGGGGCGGTGTCGGGTGCCGGCCCGGCCGCGACGGCGTACGTCGACGGGTTGGCCCGCTGCTGCCGGGCCAACCTGGCGAGCATGGCGGACCACACCCCGCCGAGGTTGGCGGCCACGCCGGCCCGGCTGTGGCTGGCGGGCCGCCCGACGGCCGGGCTGCCGGTCCTCGGCGCGCCGGACGAGCAGGCCCGGCGGTGGCGGGCCCATCTGCCCACGCTGGCATCGTGGCATCGCGTCGACACCACCCATTACGGCATCGTCGAGCCGGAGACGGCCCGTACGGTGGCCGGCATCATCAACGAGGCGACGCGATGACTGTTGATCAATGGTTCTGCCGGGCATCCGATGTGGAGGCTCCGGCGCGGTTGTTCTGCTTCCCGTTCGCGGGCGGCAACGCCGCAGCTTTCCTGCCCTGGCAGCGGTTGCTCGGCCCGGACGTCGAGCTGTGGGTCGCGCAACTGCCCGGCCGGGGCGCCAGGCTGCTGGAGGAACCGCTGGACGACCTGGACGAACTGGTCGCCCGGCTGGCCGACGCGGTCGCCGAGCGGGCCGACCGGCCGTTCGCCCTCTTCGGGCACAGCCTCGGCGCGCTCGTGGCCTTCGAGGTGGCCCGGGCCCTGCGCCGGAACCGCCGGCCCGTCCCGGGAAGCCTGTGGGTCGCGGGTGCCGAGGGGCCGCAGACCCGGTCGATCGAGCAGCCGTTGCACGACCTGCCCGACGCGGAGCTGGTCGAGGCACTGCGCGACTACGGCGGCACCCCGCCCGAACTGCTCGACGATCCGGAGATGATGGAACTGCTGCTGCCGGGGCTGCGCGCCGACCTGGCGCTGGACGAGCGCTACACATACCGGGCCGAGGCACCGCTCGACCTGCCCGTACACCTGTTGCTCGGGGACCGGGACCCGCACGTGGAGCCGGCTCGCACGGCGGGCTGGGCGCGGGAGACCAGCGGCCCCCTGCACCGGCAGGTCTTCCCCGGCGAACACTTCTTCCTCTTCCCGCACCAGGTCACCATCACCGCGCTGCTGGCGAAGGTGCTGGCCGCCGATCCCCTGGCGGCGCGATGAACCCGTACCGGTCGTTGCCGCCACGGTCCTTTTGGCGCACCGCCGTGGCCGAGCCGGACATGCTGGACATCGGCGACCTGTGGACGCCGAAGTTCGTGGTCGACCCGGACGACCCGGTCCTCACCGCCGGTTCGTGCTTCGCCCGCCACATCGGACCCGCGCTGCTGGAGTACGGGATGAACTGGCGCGAGGTGGAGTTGCCGCCGCCGGGGCTGACCGGGGACGAGCGCCGGGCCCGCCAGTACGGCCAGTTCTCGTTCCGAACCGGCAACATCTACACGGCCGCCATGCTGCGGCAGTGGCTGGCCTGGGCACTGGACGACGTGGCGGCGCCCGACGAGGTCTGGAACGAGGACGGGGCGTTCTTCGACCCGTACCGGCCGTCCGTCGAACCCGCCGGCCACGCGTCGGCGGAGGCGGTGCTGGCCGCCCGGCGGGTCACGCTGGCGGCTATCCGGGTCGCGGTCGCCGAGGCGGGCTGCCTCATCTTCACCCTGGGGCTGACCGAGGCGTGGCGGGACCGGCCCACCGGGACCGTGTTCCCGGTCTGCCCCGGCACGGTCCGTGGCACGTTCGACGCCGACCGGCACGAGTTCCGCAACTTCACCGTCGCCGACGTGCACGCCGACCTGTCGGCCGCCGTCGCGCTGGCCCGGGCCGTCAACCCCCGGCTGACCGTCCTGCTGACGGTGTCGCCGGTGCCACTGACGGCGACCGCGACCGGAGAGCACGCACTGGTCGCCACCACCTATTCGAAGTCGGTGCTGCGGGCCGCCGCCGGCCAGTTGGCGCGGGAACACGACCACGTCGACTACTTCCCGTCGTACGAGATCATCACCGGTTTCCCGTTCCGGGGGGTCTTCTTCGAGCCGAACCTGCGTTCGGTGACGCCGTCGGGTGTCGACTTCGTCATGCGCCACTTCTTCGCCGGGCTCGAGGGGCGATCGGCCGGGGCCCGACCGGTCGGCCCGACCGGGACCAGTGACGGGGGTGACCTGCTCTGTGACGACGCCGTCCTCGACTACTACAACGCCGGCTAGGTTCCTGCTCCTCGGCGACTCGCACGCCGGGCCGATCGGCCGGGCGGCGAAGGCGGCCGGGCTGCCGTTCGTCGGCGGCCCGATCGGCTCCGGGCGCGACTTCAACGCCGACTTCTTCGACGTACGCGCCGACGGTCTGGTTTTCCGCGACGCCGAGGTCGAAAAGCTCTACCGGGGTTTTCTCACCGACCTGGCCGTGGCCGACATCGGCCAGCTCACGATCCCGCTGGTGTCGACGTTCGGGCTGAGCGCCCACTTCTTCGCCACCACCGAGAACTGGCACGTCTACCGGTCCGGTGACGGCGGGTTCCCGGCGGGTTTCCTGTCCAGCCGGCTGTTCGACGACATCGTGCGCGCGATGGCGCGCGACGCGCTGGTCTTCTACCGGCACGCCGTCGACCTGGGGCTACGGGTCCTCGCGGTGCTGCCGCCACAACGGGTGCCGGGCATGGCCGACCGGGCGGTCTTCATGGCGGCGCAGGAGACCATGCGGCGCGCGCTCGTCGACCTGGGGGTCGAGATCGTCGACCTGCGCGCCCGGGTCACCGACGCGACCGGCCTGCAACGCGCCGCGCTGTGCGAGCCCGACGACCCGATCCACGGCAACCTCGCCTTCGGCCGGCTGATCGTGGCCGACCTGCTCGCCCGGGGGCTGTGAAACAACCGATCCACGAGGGGAAAGAGATGGACAACCACGTACTGGCCGCCGTCGAGCGGCTGACGACCCGGCCGCAGGAGCACTACGACACGTTCACCGCCCGGCCGCTGTCGCCGGTCATCGGCGCGGAGATCTCCGGCCTCGACCTGTCCACCGAACTGGACGACAAGCAGCTCGCCGAGATCAAGCAGGCCTTCCTCACCCACCACGTGCTGGTCTTCCGTGACCAGGTGCTGTCGGCCGAGGACCACAAGCGGTTCGCCGGCTACTTCGGCGAGCTGCGGTTGCAGCCGCTCGCCGACGTCGACGGCGGGGACCCGGCCATCCTGGAGATCAGCGCCGACAAGGACTCGCAGTTCGTGGCGGGCGAGGACTGGCACACCGACGGCACCGCCGACGCCGAACCGTCGCTGGGTTCGATGCTCTACGTCACCAGGACGCCGGAGATCGGCAGCGGCGGCGACACCCTGTGGGCCAACATGCACCTGGCGTACGAGATGTTGTCCCCGTCGATGCGGTCGTTCCTCGACGGGCTGACCGCGATCCACGACGGCCTGATTCCGTGGCAGGGCTACACCCCGCCGCCGGAGTACGTGGTGCCCAAGAGCGAGCACCCGGTCGTCGTACGGCACCCCGAGACCGGGCGCAAGCTGCTCTTCGTCAACGCCGGCTTCACGTCGCACATCGTGCAGCTGGCGCGGCACGAGAGCCGGGCGCTGCTCGACATGCTCTTCAACCACGTCGCCGGCCAGCCGATCCTGAGCTGCCGGGTCCGTTGGACGCCGAACACGCTGGTGTTCTGGGACAACCGCTGCACCCAGCACCACGCGGTGTGGGACTACTACCCGCACTCGCGCTACGGCCAGCGGGTCACCGTCAACGGCACCCGGCCGACCGCGTAGCGCTAGCGCAGGACGTTGGCGACGTGTCCGCCGGGCTGGATGTTGGGGGCCTGGAACGAGAGCGTGGTGGCGTTCCACGGCTCGGGATAAGGACCCACCGGGGGAGTCGGCTTCGGGATGCGGATCTGCCACGCCGTGCCGTTGCCGCACCAGTCGCCGTCGAGGTGGTCGCCGTGGATGGTGGTGGCGACCGGCTTTCCGGGGATGGCGACGCCGGCCGCGGTGGCCGCGGTCGGCTCGTGCCAGGTTCCGGCGACGTTCGAGGTGGCCCGGACGGCACCGTCGTGGCCGGCGAACACCACGATGGTCGGGCCGCCGGTGAACTGGGCCACGGCGAGGTGTGCCCCGGCCGGTGCGGCCCCGGTGCCGGCGACGGCGACCGGTGCCCACGGGTCCGGCAACGGGCCGCCGGTCAGCCTCACCTGCCAGATCTGTCCGTCGAGCCCGGTGACGAACCCGGCCGCGGCGGAGGTGGCGGCGAGCCCGCCGCCGGGGGTGGCGAAGTTCGGTGGGCTGGCCGGGGCGGTCGTCCAGGTGCCGGTGCCGCTGGACCGGACCACGCGGAGTGCGCCGTCGGTGCCGACGAATGCGACGCCGGGGGTGGTGCCGGGGATGGCGGCGACCACCGCGCCGGGTGGAGCGATGCCGGCCGCGGTGACCTGCTGCGGCCCGGCCGGGGCAGTGCTCCGGTACGACCTGTTGAAGACGGCGCCGTTGCGGGCGACGAAGAAGACGTCCAGGCCGGCGGCGGCTATCGGGGCTCCGGGCGGGGCCATGCCGTAGGGGCCCTCGATGGAGACGCCGGGCCCTCCGGCGCCGCCCGAAACGGTCCGTGACGCGACGAGACCGCCGTGCACGCCGATCGCGAACGCCGTGATGCCGCCACTGGCGAACCGGATGGTGGCGACGCCGGCACCGGGCGGCGCGAACAGGTCACCGTGCACCACGGCCGGTGTGCCGCCGGTGGACTTGTAGAGCAGGCCGTTCGCGCCGGCCGTGAACGCCTCGACCTGGTTGTCGGCGAACGCCGGTGAGGTGCCGATCGGCACGGCCGTGAGGATCAGCGCGGCGCCGACCGCGGCCGCGGCGCGCCGGTATCCGGCGCGGATCTGCGTCATGAGTGCCCCCTTCGGGTGGTGGAACCGGTAGGGACAGACTCGCCGGGCGACCGCCGATTAGATAGAGGTAAATCGATCGACTTCGGGTATCGGCAATTCCCGGGCGCTCCCGACCGGCGCGGCTTCCCGGCCGACTATCCGGGGGCGACGATCTGCTCGGTGTAGGCCCAGTCGTCCTCGAGAGCCGCGTCCCGCTCCTCGGTCAGGCCGGTGAGGTCGGCCGCCCCGACCCGCCCGGCGGCCGCGACCCGGTCCCGCAGGATCCGGGCGGTGAGCAGGGCGGCCCGGGTGCCCTGGGCGGTGACCGGATCCAGGTGGTAGCCGGCGTCGCCGACCAGGCACCAGCCCGGTCCACTCATCGGCCGGCGCAGCATCCGCATCCGGCCGGCGCCGCCGACCGACGTGGCCCGCCGCCCGGCCTCGACAGCCGGCCCGACGTGCGGATCCGCGCGCACCATCCGGTCGTACATGCGCGCCGGATGCTCGCCGGCCTCGTCGATCAGGCTCTGGTGCAGGTCCAGGGCGACACACCACTGCTTGTCGCCGCAAGGGGTCGAGATGAGGACACTGCGGTCCTGCAACGAGAAGTACGAGCGATCGGTCGGCAGCGGCAGGTTCTCGTAGTAGGCGAGCAGGGCGAACCACGGCGAGTCGACGACCCGGTAGGCCGCCGCACCGACCCGCTCGGCGTTGCGCGACAGCCGGCCGTCGGCGAGCACCAGCAGGTCACAGGTGATCTCGCGGTCGACCCCGGCATGCCGGACGGTCACCCCGCGCACCCCGCCGGCGTCGAGCGCGATGTCGCGCAGCTGGGCCGGCCGCAGGACGGTGACGTTGCCACGGCCACGGGCCGCGGCGAGCAGCGCCGGGTCCAGCACCTCACGGGAAACACTCATCCGGTACGAGTACTCGTCCTCCAGCGGATACACCCGCTCGACGACCTCGTCGCCGACCCGGTAGGTGTCGCCGTACGTGCGCGGGGCGCCGCAGGCCAGAACGGTGTCGAGGAGTCCGAGTTCGGCCCAGGCGAGGTTGCCGGTCCGGTCCCAGGTGGACTGTTGCGGCCAGAACGCGGTGGGGCGCGACGCGTCCACGACGAGGATCCTCTCCGCGTACGGGGCGAGTGCCCACGCGGTGGCCGCACCGGCGATCCGGCCGCCGGCGACGACGAGGTCCCAGTGGCCGGCGATCATGGCAGGACCGGCCCGGCGCCGTGGCGTTCCGGGGGTCGCTGGCTGCCATCGCTCGACACGGCTCAGTGTCCCACCCCGAACTGGCCTGGGGAAAGGGCGACCACGAAGGCCGCGATCACGCCCGCGGCGCACCACCATGTTGATTTTGGACATATACGCTCCGATCAAGATCGGGACAATCGCCCTCCACGACAACCGCGAATACATGCGAAAGAATCATTACGCAGAGTGACTTTGTGTTGTCGAAGCGGAACACTCCGAAGCTGTGGTGGCCAGTCGGCCGCCGCGATTCCGTTGTAGGAGGCCGCACAGATGATCGGATCACAGCCCTCGAGCAGGCGCGCGATTCTGCATCGTGCACTTGTCGCCGCAGGCGTGGCGGTGCTTGTCGCCGCGTCGCTCACCAGCCCGACATCGGCGGCATCAGCCGTCGACGCCAAGCCCGTCCCGACCGGCGCCGTACCCGGTGGGTTCGCCACCTGGTCGGAACTGATCGAGGTCCAGACCCGCCTCAACGCCGCCGCCGACAAGGTGGAGGCGGCGAAGAACGCCGGCTTCGCCGGGCTCGTGGCCGCTCCGGAGAACCGCGAGCTGCGGGTCTACTGGAAGGGTGACGCCGGAACTGAGGTGCGTTCGCTGATCGCCGACCTGAACCACGACGTACCGGTGAGGTTGCTGCCGGCCCGGTTCTCCGAGGCCGAGTTGGCGAACGCGGCCCGCGGGCTCACCACCGTGCCGAACGTCGTCAACGCCATCCCGAAGGTCGACGGAAGCGGCATCCAGCTCACCGTCAGCGGCGGAGACAGCGCAAGAGCCGGCGCGGCGCGTGCGGTACGCGACTCCACCGTCCCGGTCACCGTCGTGGCCGGCGAGAAGCCCGTCGCCACCTACAACCGGCAGGCCGACGTCCCCTTGTACGTCGGTGGCAGTCGGTTCCGGACGCCGATCGGCGAGTGCACCACCGGCTTCGCGATCTTCCTGGGACCCAACTCGGCGATGCTCACCGCCGGACACTGCGGCGAGAACGGTCAGAGTGCCTACACCGGCGCGGGCGTCTGGTTGGGCAGCATCCAGAGCAAGGACACCTGCCAGGACACCATGATCATCGGCGGCGCCTATTCGGCAGGCAGGGTCTACACCGGCGACCCCTACTCGAACAACCGTGTGGCGGTCGGTGGCGTCGTCCCCAACCGCGTCGGCAACTGGGTCACCACCAGCGGAGCCACCAGCGGCGAGCGCAACAGCGTCCAGATCACCGCGACCGGCCTGTTGACCACCATCGCCGGCATCCCGTGCGCCATGGTCGGGCCACTGATCCAGGCCCGCCACACCGGCGGACAGTGCGCGGTCGCTCCCGGCGACAGCGGCGGCCCGGTGGTCGCCTACCGCACCGACGGCAAGGTGAACGCTCTCGGCACCATCACCGCCGGCTCGGACCCCGTCCCGGACAGCGCCTGCCCCGGCGCCCTCCACACCCCGGGCTACAACTACGTGTACTACAGCCAGATCCCCATCACGGTGAGGGGTACCAACCTGATCTTTGCCTGACCCCGACGGACGCACCGGGCCTGTCGGCACCGCCGACCGGCAGGCCCGTCGGGCGGGCCGTACGCGTTGCCGACCGGGCGCCGCTGTCAGAAGGGGTGCCGCCCGGTGGCGCCTTCCTGCTCCCACATCGAGGCCATCTCGTCGAACGCCTGCTCCATGAGCTGCACCATGGCCCGGCGGGCGCCGTCCCCGTCCCGGCGTTGGATCGCCTGTGCCACGTCGGCGTGCAACTGGAGCGCCTGCTCGTGCGGCTGGTGTGGCATGAGGTGGTGGTGGTGGCGCCCGGCGAGCACCTCGGCCACGAGGTCCTGCAGCTTGACGAACATCTCGTTGCCGGAGGCGCGCAGCACCCGGTGATGGAACTCGATGTCGAGGCCCAGGAAGCGGTCCTCGTCGCCGGCCTTGCCGGCGGCCCACATCTTGGCGGCGAGGCCGACCAGGTCGCTGGCCTCGTCGTGGCTGACGCGGTGGGCGGCGAGCCAGGCGGCGTGCGGTTCCACGGCCGTACGTAGCTCGGTGATGGAGCGGAGTTGGGCGATGCGTCCGGCCGAGGCGAGTCGCCAGCGGATCACCTGGGGATCGAAGACGTTCCAGTGACCGGCCGGGCGGATCATGACGCCGACCCGCCGACGGGTCTCGATGAAGCCCATCGACGCGAGCACCCGGAGCACTTCGCGGATCACCGAGCGGGACACCGCGTAGCGGTCGACCAGGTCATCGATGTTGAGCACTGCCCCGGGGGCCAGGTCGCCGCCGCAGATGGCGGTGCCGAGGTGGTCGAGGACGCGTCCGTGCAGGCCGGCCTCGATGGGAGCGGTCTGGGTGGGAGCGACCCCCGAGGACGGCAGATTCACGCGTCAGAGCATATCAGTCAGGTCTCCCCCTTGTATAAGTCTGCTTTTTCGGCCTAGCATCCCGAAGTTAAGCGGATGTAAAACGCTGAGGTCGCGCCCGTCCCCCGAGGTGGCGACCGGTGACACGCCCATCCCCCGCGGGTGGCGACCAGCACAGAAGGAGAGACGGACGTGGGACGTCGATCGATAATCGGGACATCTCTGGCGGTGGTAGCCGCCATGACGCTGTCCGCCTGTGGCGGCGGCGGTAGCGGCGGCGAATCGGACACCGTGCGGGTGACGCTGGTCAACCACGTGTGGACCGAGAACATCCGGAAGGTGATCCCGGAGTTCGAGCAGCAGACCGGCCTGAAGGTCGAGGTCACCCAGCTCGGCGAGGACCAGCTCTCGGACCAGTACAACGTCAAGCTCAACGCCGGCTCCAGCGACATCGACGTGATGATGTACCGGCCGCTGCAGGAAGGCCGGCTGTTCGCGAAGAACGGGTACCTCGCCGACCTGACCGACCGGGCCAAGGACAGCGCCGACTTCGACTTCGCCGACTTCCAGGAGACCCCGGTCGGGGCGACCACCCACGAGGACAAGCTGGTCGGCATCCCGATCATCACCGAGCAGCAGGTCCTCTACTACCGCAAGGACCTGCTGGAGAAGTCCGGCTTCAGCGCCCCGCCGGCCACGCTCGACGAGCTGAAGGCCCAGGCGACGAAGATCCAGGCGGACAACCCGGGTGTGGCCGGCTTCGTGGCCCGGACCGGCAAGGCCGCCGCCGTCACCCAGTTCTCCAGCTTCCTGTACAGCTTCGGCGGCGACTTCGTCGACGCGTCCGGCAACGCCGCGGTGAGCACCGAGGCGGCCAAGCAGGCGTACGCCTTCTACGGCGGACTGCTGCGCGAGAACGGGCCGGCCAACGTCAGCACCGACATGAGCTGGTCCGAGGCGATGGCGATCTTCACCCAGGGCCAGGCCGCCTTCTACCCGGAGGCCAACTCGCTCTACAAGAACGCCACCGACCCGAGCAAGTCGAAGGTCGCCGAGACCGTCGGGTTCGCGCCGATGCCGGCCGGCCCGGCCGGTTCGAAGCCGTACAACATCCCGTCGTGGGGCCTGGCCCTCAACGACGCCTCGGGGAACCAGGACAACGCCTGGAAGTTCATCGAGTGGGCGGCCGGCAAGGCGCAGACGCTGGAGCAGCAGAAGGCCGGCGTCCCCGGCGCCCGGACCTCCGTCTGGGACAACCCGGAGGGCATCTCGACCTACCCGGCCGACATGGCCGAGGCGATCACGGTGAGCCTGGCCAACGGCGTCGGCCACGACCGGCCGGTCGTCGAGCGGGTCGCGCAGGCCCGGGAGATCGTCGGGCAGCCGATCGTCGACGCGATCACCGGTGGCGACGCCGCCGCGTCGGCCGAGACCGCCAACGCGGCGTTCCAGAAGTTCCTGGACGACGAGGCCCGCTAGTTCCGAGCGCGGGGTGGTGGGGCCAACTGCCCCACCACCCCGCCCGGGCTCCCACCACGGAGATCTGATGGCAGTTGTAACCGCCCCCAGCAAGGCGCCCAGTGACGCCTCCGTCATGCCCGACACGCCCGGTTGGGCGCGTTGGGCCAACGACCATCGCAAGTGGCTCTTCGCGGCCCCGGCGATGGCCTTCGTCGTCGCGCTGATCATCTTCCCGCTCGGCTGGACGATCTACCTCAGCCTCACCGACTCGTCCGGCTCGGTCCGCGCCGAGTCGGAGTTCATCGGTTTGCGGAACTACATCGACGTGCTCGGTGACACCGACCGGTTCTGGCCGGCCGTGGGGCGTACCGCCGCGTTCACCGGTGTCGCGCTGCTCTTCGAGGTCGTCCTCGGCATGGCGATCGCCCTGCTGTTGTGGCGGCCGTTCAAGGGCGAGAAGTGGGTCCGGGTCGCCATCCTCCTGCCGCTGGTCGCCACCCCGGTCGCCGTCGGCATGATGTGGCGGCTCATCTTCGATCCGAACATCGGGCTGGCCAACCAGGCGCTCGGCTGGATCGGCATCGGCCCGCAGCCGTGGCTGGCCGGGCAGCACACCGCGCTGCCCACCACGATTTTCATCGACATCTGGCAGTGGACGCCGATGGTCGTACTGATCCTGCTCGCCGGGTTGACCTCGCTGTCGGACGAGCCGCAGGAAGCGGCGATGATCGACGGCGCCAGCCCCTGGCAGCGGTTCCGGCACGTCACGCTGCCACTGCTGATGCCCACCGTGATCGTCGCGGTCCTGCTGCGCGGTATCGACGCGCTGAAGACCTTCGACATCCTCTACGCCACCAAGGGGCGTGGCGGCGGTTCGTTCAACGAGGTGGAGACCCTCAACGTGTACGCCTACGGGCTGAGCTTCGACTACAACGAGTACGGCCTCTCCTCGACGGTGCTGATCCTGTTCTTCCTGATCATCATCGGCTCGATGTGGGCGCTGACCTACCGCAAGAAGAAGCAGGAGGCCGGCCGATGAAGGCACGCTCCGGGTTCAAGGTCTTCCGCGCGGTGGCGCTGGTCCTCGTGGTGCTCTCGCTGGTGGCGCCGCTGCTGTGGATGGTCGCCGCGTCGTTCAAGACCAACGTCGACATCTACGACTCCAGCAAGGCGCTGATCTTCACGCCCACCCTGGACAACTACGGCACCGTCCTGCAACAGGCCAACTACGTCCAGTTCATCGTCAACAGCCTCTGGGTGGCCTTCGCGGCGACCGCGCTGTCGCTGCTGCTCGGCGTGCCGGCCGCGTACTCGATGAGCCGCTTCAACATGAAGAAGTCGGCGCTCGTGGTGCTGATGGCCCGGGTCATCCCCGGCGTCTCGCTGCTGGTGCCCTGGTACTACGTCTTCTCGAACCTGCGCATGGTCGGCGGCTTCAGCGTGCTGATCCTGAGCCACATGTTCGTGTCGCTGCCGCTGATCGTCTACATCATGATGGGCTTCTTCGACGGCCTGCCGGACGAACTCGAGGAGGCGGCCCAGGTCGACGGGCTGACCCCCATCGGCGCGTTCCGCCGGATCACCCTGCCGCTGTCCGTGCCGGGCATCGCGACCGCCGGCATCCTGTCGTTCATCTTCTCCTGGAACAACTTCATGTTCGCCCTGGTGCTCTCCGGCGCGAACACGAAGACCCTGCCGGTGGCGATCTTCGACTTCGTCGGGTACGCCAGCATCGACTGGGGCGGTCTGATGGCGGCGACCACCGTGGTCACCCTGCCGATCATGGTCATCGCGCTGTTCGTGCAGAAGTACATCGTCTCCGGCCTCACCGCCGGTGCGACGAAGGGCTGATCGACGATGACAATCATCTCCCGCGTCGAGACCTTCCTCGTCGCGCCCCGCTGGCTGTTCGTCCGGGTGGAGACCACCGACGGACTCGTCGGCTGGGGCGAGGCGACCTGCGAGGGCCGGTCCGAGACCGTCCGCACCGCCGTGGAGCAGCTCAGCGAGGTGCTCATCGGCCAGGACGCGCTGCGGATCGAGGACCACTGGCAGGTGATGACCAAGGGCTCCTTCTACCGGGGCGGCCCGATCCTGGCCAGCGCGGTCGCCGGCCTGGACCAGGCGCTGTGGGACATCGCCGGCAAGCGGTACGGCGCCCCCGTACACCAGCTTCTCGGCGGGCCCGTGCGGGACCGGATCCGGGTCTACGGCTGGGTCGGCGGTGACGAGCCGAACGAGGTCCGCGACCACATCGCCGCCCGGGTGGAAGCCGGGCTGACCGCGGTGAAGATGAACGCCTCCGGGCGGATGAGCCCGGTCGCCTCCGTCGCCGAACTCGACGCGGTGGTGGCCCGGGTGGCCGCCGCCCGCGAGGTGCTCGGCGACGAGCGGGACGTGGCCGTCGACTTCCACGGCCGGTTCACCCTCGCCAACGCCCGCCGGGTCGCGCCGCTGCTGGAGCCGTACCGGCCGCTGTTCCTGGAGGAGCCGGTGGTCCCGGAGAACTCGCACCTGATCGGCGAGTTCGTCCGCTCGACCACCACCCCGGTGTCCACAGGGGAACGGCTCTACAACCGGCAGGAGTTCCTGCCCGTGCTCCAGGCCGGCATCGCGGTGGCGCAGCCGGACCTCTCGCACGCCGGCGGCATCACCGAGGTACGCAAGATCGCCGCGCTGGCGGAGGTCTACGACGTACAACTCGCCCCGCACTGCCCGCTCGGCCCGATCGCCCTGGCCGCCTGCCTGCAGGTCGGCTTCGCCACGCCGAACTACCTGATCCAGGAACAGAGCATCGGCATCCACTACAACCTCGGCGCCGAGGTGCTCGACTACTGCGTCGACCAGCAGCCGCTGAACTTCGTCGACGGGTACGTCCAGCGGCTCACCGCGCCGGGGCTGGGCATCGAGATCGACGAGCAGGCGGTACGGGCGGCGGACAAGCGCGGACACGCCTGGCGCAGCCCGACGTTCCGGCACTTCGACGGCTCCTACGCGGAATGGTGATCATGACTGTCGACCTCACCGCCGAACTCGCCGCGACCCGCCTGCTGGCGATCATCCGGGGCACCGACACCGCCGCCGCGATCGCGGCCGGCACCGCCCTGCTGGCCGAGGGCGTGTCGATCGTCGAGGTGGCGCTGACCACCCCCGGCGCCTGCGAGGCGATCGAGGCGATCCGGGCGACCGCCCCGGCGGGCTGTCTCGTCGGCGCCGGCACCGTGCTGACCGCCGCCGACGTGGCCGACGTGGCCGCTGCCGGCGCCCAGTTCGTGGTGACCCCGGCGGTGGTCGAGTCGATCGGCGAGGCGGCCCGCCGTGGCCTGCCGGTCGCCGCGGGCGCGCTCACCCCGTCCGAGGCGTACGCGGCGGTACGGCAGGGCGCCAGCGCGGTCAAGCTCTTCCCGGCGTCGGTGGGCGGGCCGGCGTACCTCAAGGCGGTGCGCGACCCGTTCCCGAACATCCCGTTCGTCGCGGTCGGCGGGGTGGGCCTGGCCGAGCTGCCCGCCTACCTGGCGGCCGGGGCGATCGCGGTCGGGGTCGGCGGCCCGCTGGTGGGTGACGCCGCGTCCGGCGGCGACGTCGACGCCCTGCGCGAGCGGGCCCGGGCCTTCGTCGCCGCGACCCGACCATGAGCGACCTCACCGCCGCCCCGAGCCGGCCCGCGCCCGAGCCGGATGCCGGCCTGGGCGGCGTCGACGTGCTGACCGTCGGCGAGGCGCTGGTGTCGCTGCGGTCGTCCGCCCCGCTGAACCTCGGCGGGTCGCTGACCATGCACCTGGCCGGCGCCGAGTCGAACGTCGCGATCGGACTGGCCCGGCTCGGCCACCGGGCCGCCTGGGTCGGCCGGGTCAGCGACGACGAGCTGGGTGAGTTCGTGCTGCGCCAGCTTCGTGCCGAGGGGGTCGACACGTACGGGGTCCGCCGTGACCCGGACCGGCCGGCCGGCCTGATGTTCCTGGAGCGGCGGACCGCCGACCTGACCCGGGTGATCTACCAGCGGGCCGGGTCGGCGGGATCGGCGCTCGGCGTCGACGACCTGCGTGGACCGCTCGCGGCCGGGCCGCGCCTGGTGCACCTGAGCGGGGTCACCCCGGCGCTGTCCGACAGCGCCCGCGAGGCCGTGACGTGGGTGGCGCGGGAGGCGGCGGCCGTGGGCACGCCGGTCTGTCTCGACGTCAACCACCGGGCCCGGCTCTGGTCGCGGGAAGCCGCCCGCGCCGCCCTGGTCCCGCTGGCCGGGTACGCGTCGATCGTCGTCGCCTCCGCCGACGAACTGGACCTGGTCGCCGAACCCGGTGCCGACGAGGGCACCGCGGTTGCCGGCCTGCTCCGTCGAGGCGTACACACGGTGCTGGTGAAGCTCGGCGCCGACGGCGCCCGGGCCTACACTCGCGACGGTGTCACGCCCGTCGCGGCGGTGCCCGTCACCGCCGTGGACACCGTCGGGGCCGGCGACGCGTTCACCGCCGGCTACCTCTCCGGGCACCTCGACGGGCTGGACCTCACCGGCCGGCTCGGGCGCGCGGTGGCGCTCGGCGCCTTCGCGGTCGTCGCCAGCGGCGACTGGGAGGGCCTGCCCCGCCGCGACGAGTTGTCCCTCATCACCGGCAGCGTCGCCGGCACCACCCTCCGCTGAGCACCACCCCGAGAAAGGCACCTCTCGTGAAGATCGTCGCCGCCGACGTCATCGTCGCCAGCCCGGACCGCAACTTCGTGACATTGAAGATCACAACCGAGGACGGCATCACCGGGCTGGGCGACGGCACACTCAACGGGCGCGAACTCTCCGTCGCCTCGTACCTGCGGGACCACGTGGTGCCGCTGCTGCTCGGGCGGGACGCGCACAACATCGAGGACGCCTGGCAGTTCCTCTACCGCTCGGCGTACTGGCGGCGGGGGCCGGTCACGATGGCGGCCATCGCGGCGGTCGACGTCGCGCTGTGGGACATCAAGGCCAAGGCCGCCGGCATGCCGCTCTACCAACTGCTCGGCGGCGCCTCCCGCACCGGCGCCATGGCGTACGGCCACGCCTCCGGCCGCGACCTGCCGGAACTGTTCGACTCGATCCGCGCCCACCTCGACCTCGGTTTCCGGGCGATCCGGGTGCAGACCTCCGTGCCCGGCATCAACGCCGTGTACGGCGTCGCCGCCCAGCCCAGCATCGACGGCAAGCGCTACGACTACGAGCCGGCCCAGCGCATCCCGCTGCCGGCCGAGGAGGACTGGGACACCCGGGCGTACCTGCGGCACCTGCCCGGCGTGTTCGAGGCGGTCCGGAGCGAGTTCGGACCGGAACTGCCGCTGCTGCACGACGGCCACCACCGGATGACCCCGATCCAGGCCGCCAAGCTCGGCAAGGCCCTCGAGCCGTACGACCTGTTCTGGCTGGAGGACTGCACCCCGGCGGAGAACCAGGAGGCGCTGCGGCTGGTCCGCCACCACACCACCACGCCGCTCGCCATCGGCGAGGTCTTCAACACCGTCTGGGACTACCAGACCCTCATCCGGGAACAGCTGATCGACTACGTGCGGTCCGCGGTCACCCACACCGGTGGCATCACCGCGATGCGCAAACTGCTCGACTTCGCCGCCCAGTACCAAATCAAGTCGGGCATCCACGGCCCGACCGACATCTCGCCGGTCGGCATGGCCGCCGCGCTGCACCTCGACCTGGCCATCCACAACTTCGGTATCCAGGAGTACATGCGGCACGGCGAACTGACCAACCAGGTGTTCCGCCAGTCGTTCACCTTCACCGACGGCTACCTGCACCCCGGCACCCAGCCCGGCATCGGTGTCGAACTGGACGAGGAGGCCGCCGCGCGCTTCCCGTACCAGCCGGCGTACCTGCCGTTCAACCGGCTCAAGGACGGCACCGTCCATGACTGGTGACCTACCGCCGACCCGGCACGTCGTGGTGATGGGCGTGTCCGGTGCCGGAAAGACGACGGTCGCCCAGGGGGTGGCCGCGCTGACCGGGCTGACCTTCGCCGAGGCCGACGAGTTCCACTCCGAGGCCAACGTGACCCGGATGCGGGCCGGCGTACCGCTGGACGACGACGCCCGCTGGCCGTGGCTGCGCGCCCTGGCCGACTGGATGGCGGACCGCCACCGCGACGGCGTGTCGACCGTGTTGGCCTGCTCGGCGCTGCGGCGCACCTACCGCGACGTGCTGCGGCAGGGGCCGCCGGGCGTCGACTTCGTGCACCTGGACGGGCCGACCGAGGTCATCCGGGAGCGGATGTCGCTGCGTGCCGGCCACTACATGCCGGCAAGCCTGCTCGACTCGCAGACCGCGACCCTGGAGCCGCTCTGGCCGGACGAGGAGGGCGTCGTGCTCGACCTCCGGCTGTCCACACAGGAGCTGATCGACGCCGCCGTCGAACGGCTCGGCCTGCCGGTACGTGAGGTCCCGTCCACGGTGTCGGCGGTGGCACCCGAACGGCAGCCGTAGGGGCGGACGTGACCCGCGCGGGCGGCGGCCCGGCCGTATCGGTCGGGCCGCCGCACGGTTCCCGCATCGGTGCTCAGGCCTTCTCCCAGGGGCTGGGCACCGGGAAGTAGGTGTCCAGGAAGGGCGTCAGGATCTTGAGCTGCTGGGCCAGGTCCTCCTCTGTGGAGAACGCGTCGTTGAGGCAGAACACATGCCGGTCACGGTGGGCCAGCAGGTGCGCCAGCCGTGCGGGCGTGTCGGGGTGGGACAGCTCCGCGATGGTGTATTCGAGTTCGCCCGGCACCGCCCGCCCGGTGTGGAACGCGTAGTAGTGGTGCAGCGACGAGGCGATCGAGATGTCCGTCATGCTGCGGAAACGATTCGCCGCGGTCCGCTGGTGCTCGACCGGCAGGGTCTCCTCGATCTCGTACAGCACACTGCGCCGTAGCGCGTGGGGCATGTGCTTCATCTTCCGGGAGAGCACCGTGCCGAAACGCTCGGCGATCAGGGCGCGGTTGTTCTTGCCGGCCGCGGACGCGGGGATGTCGTCGGCGTTCGGGGGGCCCGGAGGCACCAGCGCCGGTGACGGGAAGAACCTGGAGATGCCGTTGGCCAGGAAGAAGTCCTGGGGCGACACGTCGGTGCCGAGGAAGACGTCGTCGTTGAAGTAGAGGAAGTGCTCGGAGAGCCCGTCGACGTGGTGCAGTTGGCTTTCGATCGCGTGCGAGTTGTACGTCGGAAGCACCGAAGGGTCGGCGAAGATCTCCTGGTGGCTGACCACCCGCAGGCCCGGAACGGACGGATCCAGCCAGCCGGGCACCTGGTCGTCGGTCACGAGATAGATGGTGCGTACCCATGGTGCGAACAGGTGCACCGACCGCAGCGAGTAGCGCAGTTCGTCCCGGCTGAGGAACCGGGCGGCACTCGCCGCCTCCGCGTGGTAGGGAACTCCGGCTGCCTCGGCACGGCGGCGCAGCCAGTCGGGGTCGGTGCCGTCGACCCAGGTGTAGACGATGTCGATCGGAAAGGTGACGTCGTCCGGCAGCCGACCGGCGAACTCCGGCCGGGTGCGGGCGGGGGCGGGGGCGGGGTCGGTCGCGGCCACCATGCCGGTGAAGAGGGACTCGGAGCCAGGCTCGATCGGCGCCGACGCCGCGACCCGCTGTGCCACGGGATTGCGTCGGGGTGCGACCAGTGCCTCATCCTGCCGGGTCCAGAACTCGACGTCGCAGCCGTACGCCTGGCCCAGCACCAGCCGTTGCCGTGGATCGGTCAGGTACCAGGTCAGCCGCAGCACCGTGGCGTCGGCCAGTCGCTCCCAGACCTTCGGATCGAACCCGGCGGCCGGAGGCTGCTCGCCGCTGGCCCGTGGGACCGTGACGTAACCGGGGGCCTGGCGGCAACGGTCTGCCAGCGCGGCATACACCCGGGCGCGGTCCGCGGCGTCGACGGCGACGACGGACGACCGGTCGGACCGGCCGCGGACGCGGAAGTACTCCACGCCCGCCTCCTCGAGCGCCGCCGTCACCGAAGCCAGGTTCGCCATCCGGGCACGCAAGGGCGTGGCGTCCGCGGCGACCTGGGCGATGCGGGGTGCGCGGTCCGCCGTGACCACCGCCCGGTCGCCGCCGGCGAGCAGTTCCGGATGCCGTCGGGCGAGCCGGTCGGCGTGCCGGCCCGCCATCTGGGTGTCCTGGGAGACCCTGGCGACCCACTGCTTCAGCTGGTGACGGGCCTGCGGGCTCACCTTCGTCGCGATGGCGCGCCGGGTCTGCGGGCTGAGCATCCGACGGTAGACGTTCACCAGGCCCGACGGCTCGGCCAGGGCCCGGGGGGTCTCGGGCGGGTTGGCGCTTCCGTCAGTCATCCGCGTCCTCCGATCCGGCCGGGCCGCCGGCTCACCGTTGCGGCCCCGGCAGCGCCGCGATCGCGGCGGCCACCCGCTGGCAGTTGTTGCGGTCCTGGACGGCGAAGAAGTCAGCCGCCCGGCGCGAGTACTTCTCCTCGCGAACGCACCGGTTCTCCAGGTAGCGGACGATCGCGTCGACGGTTTCCTCCGCCGTCTCGGCGACCGGGCCGAACCCGTCCTCCCGCGCGTCGAAGTAGCCCTTCTTGTAGCCGCCGATGGTGAAGAACTCCTCGGCGTCGAACTGTGTGTAGATCAGCGGAGTGCCGAGATACGCCACGTCGACCGCGGTGGAGGAGTAGTCGGTGATGAACAGGTCGCACTGGCGCAGCGCGTCCTGCACGGTGCGGGTCGTCTGGTCCGCCATCGCGAAACAGTCGTCGGCCGGTACGACGTCGGTCAGCAGCGAGCGCATCTCGTAGTGCGGAAGGAACTCCAGCACGTAGCCGTGCCCGCGCAGGGCCTGCCGCAGCCGCTCGCTGCCGAACAACTCCGACAGGAAGACCTGGTACGCGGATCCCTGGAACGCCACCCGGGGACGGGCCGCCTTGTTGTACGACGGGGTCACCAGATACGTGCGCCAGGTGGGCATGAAAAGAATGCGCCGGCGGCCCCGGTCGGGCACCAGAGCGTCGAACCGTGGCAGCCCGGTGGTCTTCACCAGGTCGCCGTAGTCGAGGTCCGTCGACACGTACTCCGCCTCACGATGGGCCGAGGTCACGAAGAGGTCGAAGGAGCCCCGGCCGCGGTGCAGACCGGCGCTGACGTCCTTCTCGATGACGCCGTGCTGGAGAAAGACCCGGGACGATCCGATCCGCCAGTTCAGGTGCTTCAGGAAGGGTGAGCGTTCCCATCGCGTCGGCAGCATGTAGGCGTCGATGTCGTACGAGTTGATCAGCTTCGTGGTGTGCAGCATCAGGAACTTGTGCCGGAACGAGTCGTAGGTGACGACATTGCCCAGGTCGCGCAGCCGATGACGGTCCGGACTGTCCTTCGTCAGCACGTAGTAGACGTTCCGCCTACGTTCCACCTGGCGCAGATGGCGGAACAGGTGCGACGAGTTGTCCTGGGCGGTGTCCTTACGCTCGCCGATCAGCCAGATGTCCCGCCGGCCCATCAGTGGAGCGGTGACCAGGCGGAGCAGGCGCTGCTTCCAGAACGGGGCCCGCGCGGCGATGTGCCGCAGGTCCTTGCGCACCATCATGTTCCGCCACTTGCGCCGTCCGGTCGGGCCGGCCTGACGCTGGACCAGCAGCGCCGCGTCCTCCCGCCCGGTGAAGGTGGGCAGGATCCTGGTGTCGCCCGCGACCTTGGTGTTCGCATCCCGCAGGAACGCGGCGGAGATCTGACACTGCCGGGACGCCTGCCCGGTCTCGCTCAGGAACACGAGTCGAAGGTTGTGCTGACCGTTGCGTAGCTGGCTCACGGGAATCTCCGCGGAGAATCCCCTCCACTCATGACTTTCGTCAGCGGCCTTCAGGTCGAGGCGTCGTTCCTGGACGACGGGCACCGTCAGGCCGCTGCCGCGCACCCGCAGCCCCAACGGCGTACGCATCGGTCCGCGCATCGGCAGCCCGTTGATCACGACATGTCCGGAGAGCTTGAGTACGTCCCCCGAGGGGGAAAGCCTCGCCTGCTCGAGACGGGCCGACACGGCGGTCACCCGGGTCAGCGGTAGCAGTGCCGGCGTGACGGGGTAGTCGAGGTACAGGTCACCACCGCAGGCGACGACTCCCCGCAGCCGCTCCCCGGGCCGGGCGAACAACTCGAAGTCATAGGACTTCACCGCCAGGTACGCCACCCGGTGCCGGGTGTCCAGCGTCCACCGGGCGATGAAGGAGGGATCGATGTCCTGGTAGATCCGGATGAGCTTCTCGAAAATCTTCCACAGGTCCGCGTCTTCGAACACCCCGTGTGCACGCATCGCGAAACCCTGGTAGCTGCGCACCAGGAACCGCTCCAGCACCTCGCGCCGGAACACGTCCAGTTCCGGACGGAGGCCCGCCAGGGTGTCACAGAGCTCCAGGTGGTCCCAGAAGTTCTGCTTCCGGACGAAGAGGTTGTCCATGATGGAGCTGGCCGCTTCCCGCTTGCGGTACTGGTAGACCACCTCGTCCACCAGGGCGATTCGCTCCGCCTTGAGCAGCATGGGAACCGCCAGGAAGGCGTCCTCGAAGTGCACTCCCTCCCGGAACCGCAGCCCGTGGGCGCGAAGCTGGGCGAGATCGTAGATCTTGTGGCACGGCCCGGCGTCGAAGATCAGATCCGGGGCGTCGACCACCGTCTCCAGGAGCCGGTCGCCCTTGCCGAAGGGCTTCTTCCACAGGAACGTGGTGGGCTTCGGGAAGGTGTCCATGTCGCCGACCGCGATGCTCGCCTTGTGCGTCACGATCGCCTTGAGCAGCACCTCGATGGCGCGCGGCGGCAGCAGGTCGTCCGAGTCGACGAACGCGACGTACGGGGTGTCGGCCATGTCCAGCGCCCGGTTCCGGGCTGCGCCCGGTCCGCTGTTCTCCTGCTGGACCGCGGTCACGTTCGGGTGCTCGGTGGCGAACTGCTTGGCCAGCAGATCGGAGCCGTCGGTGCTGCCGTCGTCGACCAGGATGACATGGCACTGGGCGAAGACGGTCTGCGCGGCGATCGAATCGAGCGTCTCGGGCAGGTAATCCGCGACGTTGTAGACCGGGACGATGATCGTGACCTGGCGGGCAGGGCTTACCACTCTGGGCTCCACTGAGAATGGGATACGAAATCGTGATACGGACCCGGGCGGGGTCCGTCGATCAGCCGTCCGGCTGCCGTAGGACCGCCGTGAAGGACCCGACCGTGTCGAGAGGGTTGTTCGGCAGGGTGGGCGCGTCGACGGGAGCGGCCCGCCGCTGGCCCGGGACAGCTCGGGACGACCTGCGCCACAGTTCGGTCGCGCCCACTTTCCGCCGCTCGGCCACCACGTCGTCGGGCAGTTCGAACGGCGCCGGGAAAGGCAGGTAGCGGGGGAGGAAGTGGGCGAGCATGCTCTCCTGCTGAGCCATCGCTCGAGAATCCGAATCCGTGTCGTTGAGGCAGAACACGTCCCGGTGCCGGCGGGACAGGAGTTCGGCGAGGCGGGCGGGTGTCGAGGGGTGGGCGAGATCGGCGTACTCGTATTCGATGTCGGCCGGAACCGCCTGCCCGGACAGGTACGCCCAGTACTGGTGCAGGGACGAGGGGATGGAGAGGTCCCCGTGGTGACGGAACCGGTGCCGGGCGGTTTCGGCCACCTCCGTCGGCAGCATCTGCTCGATCTGGTGCATGATGCTGCGCCGTAGCGCGAACGGCGTGTGCTTCATCTTCTGTGTGATGGTGACGCCGAACTGTCGCTGGATCTGGCGACGGTTGTTCTTGCCGGCGGCGTTCACCGGCAGGTCGGTGGACCTCGCCTCGCCCAGCCCGAACTGGGCCGGCGAGGGAAAGAACTTCGCGATCCCGTTGGCGTGGAAGAAGTGCGTCGGCAGCAGCGGACGCCCCAGGAAGACGTCGTCGTTGAGGTAGAGGAAGTGTTCGGCAAGGCCGTTGATGCGGTGCAGCCGGGACTCGATGGCATGCGAGTTGAACGACGACCGCCCGCCGAGATCGGCGAAGAGTTCGGCGTGCGAGACGACGGTGACCAGCGGGTGGTGTGGGTCCAGCCAGCTCGGCAGCTGGCTGTCGGTGATCAGGAAGATGCGCCGCAGCCAGGGAGCGAAGCTGTGCAGCGACCGCATCGAAAACCGCAGCTCGTCGCGGTTGTAGTAGCGCGACTCGTTCGCGGCCACCGGGTGCAGCGCCCCGTCGGGGGCGCCCAGGGCGGCCACCTTCCGCTTGAGCCACGCCGGGTCGGCCCCGTCGACCCAGGTGTAGACGGCGTCGATCGGGAAACCCACCCGGTCGAAGGCCCGGACGGCGAGGTCGCGGCGGGTGCCGTAGGTGTGATCGTCCGCCTCCGGCACGAAGTGGCTGAGCAGCGCCGCGGCGACCCGAACCGGCTCCGGCTCGGCGGGCGTCTCGTCGATCACCGCGTTGTGCCGGGGGGCCCGGACGACGTCGCCGTCACGCGTCCAGAACTCGATCTCGCAGGCGAACCGCGAGCCCAGCACCAGCTCCGCCCGGGCGTCGGTCACCGGGAACCACACCTCGAACACTTCGGTCGGCGCCAGGTCGGGCTGGTGCCGACCAGGCTGCACCTGCACCGTCCGGACGTGGGCGCCCGACAGCACGGGAGCGGAGCGGAGCATCCGGCCGACGGCGTCGCGCTTGTCGGCGAGGACCGCGACGGTGCTGCGCAGGTGATCGTCGTTGCGCAGGCAGTGGTAGCGGATGCCGGCCACGTCCAGAGCGGTCGTGACGGCCGTCAGGTTGCGGTGCCACATCTCCAGCGGGGTGGCCGCCGCGACGACCTCGGCCCGGGTCCGGACGCCGTCGTCGTCGACCGTCACCCGCGATCCGATCTGGTGGAGCTTGGCACTGCCGCGGGGGCTGACGATGGTGCCCACCAGGCTGATCCGTCGGTGCGCGGGAAGCATCTGGACCAGTCGGCGCCGCACCGGGGACGGCAGCATGCGGTAGACCCGCAGGGCGATCATGTGCCGCGTCCTCCACCTCGGACTGACGCACCGACGGCGAACACGGTCAGCGCCGGCCGGACCGGGCCGACTAACCAGCCGTCACGCGCAGTCACAGGTCTTGCCAGCGGACATCGCTGACCGTCCTTTCTCCACATCGCCGTTCGGCACCCCCGAACTCCTCAAAGGAGGCGCGACTCCACCGGCGGACGCGCTGTCCCTGCTCCGGCCGACCGTGACGGCATGGAACGGAGCATGACGATGTAAGGGGTGACGGTGGAGACCGTAGCAGTGCGTTCACCTCTGCGGCATCCCGCGTACACCAGATCACCCATCTGAACCCTGCCGATGTAGGCCGATTTGCGGTTGTCGCTCATTTCGCGCAATAGATCCCACCAGTTAGATGGATCAGTGATTGCCAGTTCGGCCGATGGACGCGGCCCCCTACACCGGTGTTCGAAGCGGCACACTCGACCACAGCCGTCACCCGTCGGGCCAGGGTTGCGACAACGACGGGCCGACCGGAACCGAACCCACCGCGCCGGCCGGAATCATTCCGGCCGCGCCGGGCGACCTTCGACATCAGGCGCGGCGCGGGGACACCGGCATCAGGGCACCCGGCCGGCCGGCGGTTCACCCACACCCATCGGGGTGGTCTGGGGGTCGGTCGGCGTCGGGGCCGTAGTCTCCGTCGGGCTGGATGTGGTCCCGCCGGTGGGCTGCGGATCCGTACTCCCCGTCGGCTCCGGCGACTCCGGGGCCGCCGACGGGCTCGGCTGTGGCGAGACCGGAGATGCGGTGGCCAACGGCAGCGGGCTGGAGGCGGAACCGGTGGGCCGGAAGGGCCGTCCCGAATTCGGTTGCTGCTCCTCCGCCGGCACCTCGGCACTCCCGCTCGGTACGGCGGCCGGCGCCGCCGTCGGTACGTTGACCGCCGGCGCATCGGCCTCACCCGTCGCACCGAGCGCCGCGCCGAGGCTCGCCAGCGCCACCAGAATCGCCGCGGCCGCGCCGATCAGGGCGCCACGGCGCCTCTTCCGCCCGGTCACAACCGGCGCGTCGGTGCGGGTGCCCGGCTTGGCGTCGCGCAACGCGGCCACGCCGGTGACGGGCACCACGGTGGCCGGCTCGGTTGGCTCCGGCGGGTCGGAGACGGCGACGCGGGCCGCCGCGGCCATCGCCTCCCCGCTGCTGAACCGGTCGGCCGGATCCTTGGCCAGGGCGCGGGAGACCAGCGCGCGGACCGCCTCCGGGATGTCGTGCGGCAGCTCCGGCGGCTCGTCGTCGAGGTGCCGAACAGCGACCTGGAGCGGACTGTCCCCGTTGAACGGCGGGCTGCCGGTGAGGCAGCAGTACGCCACCGCACCCAGGGCGTAGATGTCGGTGGCGCCGGAAACCGGGCGGCCAGCGGCCTGTTCGGGGGCCATGTAGAGAGCGGTGCCGGGCACCGCGTTCGCGTTGGTGACACTGGTGATGTTGGTCGAACGGGCGACCCCGAAGTCGACCAGCACGACCGAGCCGTCCTCCTGCACCAGCAGGTTGCTCGGCTTCACGTCCCGGTGCACGATGCCGTTGGTGTGCGCGGCGTGCAGAGCCTCCGCGACCTGGGCCACGATCGACATCGTCTCGGCCACGTCCAGCGCACCGAGCGCCTCGATCCGCTTCGACAGCGGCTGCCCGGTGACGAACTCCATGACCAGGTAGTCGGCCCGGACGCCGTCGGACAACTCGTCCTCACCGCAGTCATAGACCTGCACGATCCCGGGGTGCCGCAGCGCGGCCAGGATCCGCGCCTCGGCGCGGAACCGGGCGAGGAAGTCGGGGTCGGAAACCAGCGCGGGCAGCAGCACCTTGACCGCGACCGAACGGCGGAGGAGCAGGTCCGAGGCACGCCAGACGTCACCCATGCCGCCGGTGGCGACACGTTCGTCCAGGCGGTAGCGGACGCTGAGCACGACCTCCGGAGACAACACGGCAACACCGTATCGAGTCCGCCACCGGTGCCGCCGGCCCGGCAGTGGCCCGAAGCCGTGCGGCCGTGCGCCGGACCGTGAGCGGTACCGGCGGGTCGCCGGCGACCGGATCGATGAGTACGAAATTTGTCGGTCGATGGTGGTACAACGTCTGAGGCAGCGCCGTGCGCGATGGTGAGTGGCTGAAGCCGACCATTTTGGACATGAGCCCTGGTATCCAGGCGCCCAAGGGTCCCTCTCATCGGGCACGAGGCCACACCCACGGCGACGAGTTGCTGGCGGCGCTCGGCGTCGGCCATCCCGTGACAGGAGGTCCATGCACACCCTGATAGTTGCCACCCACCCCGACGAGACGTCCCTCACCCGTCACGTGGTCGATCGCTTGATCACAGGACTTGCGCCCCTGAGTACCGCCGTCGCCGACCTGACCGCCGAGAAGTTCGACCCGCGCTTCACCCTCGACGACCACCTCGCCTACAACGGGGCGCGCGGACTTCCAGCCGATGTCCTGGACGAACAGCAGCGACTCGCGCGTGCCCAGCATCTCGTAGTGGTCTTCCCGGTGTACTGGTGGTCCATGCCCGCCCAGCTCAAGGGATGGTTCGATCGCGTATTCGCCGATGGCTTCGCCTATAGCCGCAGCACCGGGGGAATCACCCCGGCTCTCCAGTGGCTGACCATGCACTTCGTGCCCATCGCCGCCACGAGAGCAGAACCCTTCGCCCGGCGCGGGTACGAATCGGCCCTGCGCACCCAACTGGAGCACGGCATCGTGGACTACTGCGGCGGCGTACGTGGAACCTTCGCACTGATCAACGACTCCCAGGGGACCGCACCCCTGGCGATGGCCGATGACGCCGTCAGGCAGGTCATCGACAAGATCCGAACAGACCCGCGTGCCCTGGGCGAGGCATGACCTTGCCGGGCACCTCAGCCGAAGCCTGACCGGGCGACGATCGGATACCGACAAAAAACCAATGACTACGTCCTGTCCACGCCGCGGACCTACGCGGGATGGCAGGCCGTCCAGAGCATGATCGAGGCAGCCGACGGCGGTGTCCTCCTGCCTGGGGCGCCGTCCGGATCCCTTCGGGCCTGTCGAGGTCGCCCCCGTCCGCCGTACCCGACCGAGGATGAGGTTCTTGAGCGAGTGCGGGATCCAGGAATCCTAGCGTTGGAGGTCGGTCCTGCTCTGTCGCATCTCGTCCTGAACGTGGTGGGCCGCCGCCGTGCCCTGTTCGCGTAGCGTCGAGGCGCCGTGTGTTGCTGCCCCCTTGACCGAGTCCGCTGCCTGCCGCGCCGGTTGACGCAGGTTGTCCTGCATCTGGTGCGCCATTCCGCCGACCTGCTGCTTGACCTGGTCCGCGTGCTCCGAAGCCTTGCGCTTCGCCTGACCCGCCACGCGCTGCTCCTGTTGGCTGGGCGGTATGAGCGACGAGACGAGGAGTCCGACGCCGAAGGCGATCAGGCCGGCGGCCAGCGGGCTGCCTTCCGTGCGGTGCAATGTCTCGTGAGGAACTCGTCGGGCTTGGGCCGCGGCCGAGGTTCCGGCGTGGGATGCCTTGCGTGCCAGGTTGGAGGCGACGTCGGACGCGTCGTGCGCGGCCTCGGCCCCCATGTCGGAGGCATGGTGCGCTGCACCGGAGAGACGGTGGGTGGCGTCCTGCGTCGCGCCCGAGACGCGGTGAGTTGCCTCGGAGGCTCGGTGGCTGACGGCGTCCTGGGCGTGGCTTGCGGTGCCCATCACCTTCTCCCTGATCTGGAGGAGTCGGCTGCGTGCCCGGTGTACCGGCTCCGACGCCACCCGTTTCGGATTGACCTTGTACGTGAGCGCGTCGACGTCGCTGCTCAGTTCGGCCCTGGTGGTTTCGATGTCCTGGCGAATTCGTTCCGGGTCATTGGACATGTCAATCCCTCTCTATCCTGATCAGCGGCCCCTGACCGCGTTCGGTATCTCCTGAGCGGTCTGTTTCGTGCGCGGCAGGGTCCGTATCGTTTTCATCCGGCTGCGGGCTCGGGTGAGCAGGACGCTCCCGATCAGCGCCCAGATCACCGCGACGATCAGCGCGGCCCACCCCTGGTCCATGACATTGGAAAGGCCCCACCACAGCGCGCAGGACAGGAAGAGCAGGGCCAGCAGTCCCGCCAGCGCCGCTCCGCCGAACATCGCCCCGACCGTGCCTGCCGAGCGTGCTTCCTCGCGGAGTTCGGCCTTGGCCAGTTCGGCCTCCTGCCGCAGTAACGTCGAGAAGTCCCGGCTGACCTCACCGAGCAGTTCACCGACGGACGCTCCGGGCCGCTCGGCGGTGTGGCTGGAACCCTGTCGAGCCGCGTCGCTCATCGGCCCGCCTCCCCGCCGCCGCCACCCGTGATCGTCGATGCCCTCCCGGTCGCCCTCGGTCGCGCGTGTGGTTCCTCCGTCTGCTGCCGGGCGGCCAGCTGGTGGTCCGGGGAGGGTTGCTGACCGGTGGCGTCGACGCCGGAGGTGAGTGCCCGACCGGCCCGGCCTACAAGCAGCCCGGCCACTGCGGCACCGGCGAGAAAGACGGCCGGGTGTCGTCGTGCGTATTCGCGTACCTCCTGCACCAGAGCGCCGGGCGCACGCTCCTCCAGCCAGCTCGCGGCCTGGTTGGCGGCATCGGCTCCCCGGCGGACCACCTCGCTGGCCATGCCGTCCTGCTCGCTGCTGTCCGCCATTGACTCGAGCTGTGTACCGAGCGTCCGGAGTCCTCCCGCGGCCCGCTTCTGTTGCTGTTCCGCCTGCTCCCGCATCTGCGCGGTAGCTTCCCGGGCAAGGTTGCGTGTCTGCCGTCGGGTCTCGGCGGCGACCTGCTTGCCCTGCCCGGCTGCCTGCTGGGCGACCTGGGTCCCGGCGCGCGCCGCCTCCTGGCCAACCTGGGTCGCCTCGTCCTGGGCCTGGTGGTACTTCCGGGCCGCCGGACCGGCCGGGGATCCCGAACCACTTCGCGTCGTCATTCAAACTCCTTCTCACCGGTTCCGTTAAAGACGTTGCCCTGGCGGACGGCAGCGTCTACCCGAACGCGGCGGAGACATTCACCGGAGGTGCCAGAACTGGGCACAAGCGACAAGAAGGGCAGGAGGGGCAGGAGGGGGCGAGTGTGGCTAGATCTCGTTCCCGGGCGGGCACCTGCCGCTTCACTCGCCGAAATAACATGAGTTTCTCGATATTCTGACCCGACACATGAGGCGACCTGAACAATGGGGCAGAGACAGTTATTTCCAAGGGGGTCGATGCTGTATGGCGCGTAAGGAATCCAGATGGCAACTCCTGGCCGCCTCCTTCGCGACAGGAGCCGCTTTCGGTGCCGCGGGAACTGCCCTGGCGCGGCGTCTCATCATGCGAGATTCGATAGATTCCGAAGACGCCAGCGACTGGGCCGAGGGCGTCAATCCTGGCAACGATCTCGATGCCAAGCGGCCTGAACTCGCCAGGTCGATCCCCGCCGTGGACGGCGGCGGCACTTCAGCAACATCACCAGTCAACCTGTAAGCTTCGGGCATTCGTTGCGATCGAATAACAGGGCATGGCTTGACGTTCGGATGGCGGTCAACTGTCGGCCGAGCTTTCACGTTCTTGAGGGGCTTCTGCCCCCTCAAGAACGTCCGGATCAACCGTTCCGTGGTTGACCGCCGCGGTCCGGGAAGTCTGCCTCGATCTTCTCTCGGCGTACCGGTTCATCGATCGACCGATCTTCGGTAACGTCATCCTCGGTCATGCGTACCCGTTCGACGGGGACTCGTTCCTTCCCGACGACTGGCTGCTCCGCGTAGAGGTCGATTTCACGCGTCGCGTCGCCGATGTCGGGACGTTCGTTGCCGACGTTGTCGGCGGTGATCGACTCGTGGTCCAGTCGCACTTCGTCGTGCGTAACCGGGACGGTCGTGTGCACGTTCTCCGTTACGACGTACTTCCGCAGCCGTGCCGCGCCAGCGGGCTCGCGGCTCTTGCCCACGTGCAGGCGTTCCTCCGACCGGGTCAGTTGCTCCTGGCGTCCCTGAGCGTGGCGGGCCGGTGCGGAAGCACCCTTGGCCGGTGGAGTTTGTTCGAGGTTGTAGTACGTGTAGAGATCGTCGATCTCTGGATCGCTGAGCGGCTCGTTGGCGCCCGCCTCGACGTGCGGGGCGTTCTTGATCATGTCCTTGTCGTAGGGCACGACCAGATGATCCTGCTGCATGCGCGCGGGCTCGAGCGGGACCATCGACTCACGCTTACCGAAGAGCCCGGTCTTCACGCTGACCCAGTTCGGCTCGCCGGTTCGGTCCATCCAGATCTGGCCGACAGTTCCGATCTTCTTTCCGGACCCGTCCTCCACAGGCCGCCCCTGCAGCATGCTGAGCTGGTTCTGAGTCATCCGCATCATGGACCCCTCCTTCGTCGGTCCGCGTGGGATACCCGGACGGCGTCTGGGTCACTCGTCAGCCCTCCGAACGGATCGGGCATCCGATCGGAGGCGCCGGACAGGCGGGTCTGCCGGCACCAGGGCGCACCTTCAACGCGCCCCGATACTCCTTCCGACCACGCCAACATGACATACACAACGGCTCGGAAGGTTCCGAGCGGCTGGGGTCGGTTGCTCCTCTATCCACCCGTTCACGGAAGAGTGATGGGTTTCGCCAGTCGAGGGCTGATAAATCACGTCGATCCGCCGAGATCCGCAGCCGCGCCTCTGAAATCCGGAACGGGTTAGGGATGTCAGGTAGCCGTTTGCCGTCGTGGGTGGCAGGACATGGGTAAGACTGGACGCGACAGGCAGCCGGCGCGGATCCCGGATCGTCATCCGCCGCGCAACGCCATCGAAGGGGTAATATCGTGAATTCGAAATCAATCACTCAACGGGTCAAGGGCATGTTCAACGGCTCGTCCTGCCCAAAAGGAGGACAACGCCGATCGGCGCAGACTGGTGTACGACAGAAACTACAGCAGTTTTCGGCGCAACTGACCGGACGGGCTTCCCGCAAGCGGTAACACGCTCGTCGTCGACTGACGAAGATATGACGGAAATCAGCTGGAGAAAAGCGTCCAACTCGTTATCCTGAACCGGCCTAGGCTGACGGGGGCGGTGAACACCAAGGAGCGGCGAGGTGAGCGACACGGACTTCGGTGCGACCAAAGGACGTGGCAGTGAGTTTGCGGAGTTGTCCCGGCTTGTCCGGCGGGCCGGCCTGCTCGACCGGCGGCCCGCCTACTACACAATTCGCATGGGAGTGGTTACCGCGTCCTTCGTCGGCGCGGCCGTAGTGTTCGTTCGACTCGGCGAATCCTGGTGGCAGATCGTAGTGGCCGCCGTCTTCGCGGTGATCCTGACTCAGGCGGCGTTCATCGGCCATGACGCCGGGCATCGCCAGATCTTTCGCTCACGTCGCGGTAACGACGTGGTCGGCCTCGTATTTGGTGATTTCCTCACCGGCCTCAGCTACGGATGGTGGGTGGACAAGCACAACCGGCATCACGCGCATCCGAATACGGAGGGCCACGATCCGGACATAGTCGTGGCCCCATTGTCGTTCACTACCCGCCAGGCCACCGCACGCAGGGGTCTTGGTGCGTTGTTCGTCCGCCATCAGGCAAAACTGTTTTTTCCGCTCTTGCTGCTGGAGGGTGCACACCTCCACGTCAACAGCATCAAGACAGTGCTTGGTAGCGGTCGACTCCAATACCGCCTGACCGAGGCTGCGCTGCTCACCCTCAATCTGGCTATCTACGTGACGGCTGTCCTCCTGGTGCTGAGCCCCGCACAGGCCATCGTTTTCACCCTGGTGAATCAGGGGCTATTCGGGCTGTATCTGGGCTGCTCCTTCGCCCCCAACCACAAGGGGATGCCGATCCTCACCGAGGACGATGACCTCGACTACCTACGCCGGCAGGTCCTCACCTCTCGCAACGTACGGGGCGGCTGGCTCATCGACGTTGCGCTCGGTGGCCTCAACTACCAGATCGAACACCATCTGTTCCCCAGCATGCCACGACCGAACCTCCCCAAGGCAAAACCGATGGTTCGACGATTCTGCGCCGACCGCGGCCTCGCCTACCACGAGACCACACTGATCCGCTCCTGGGCTCAGGCCATGGGGCACCTCGATGCGGTGGGTGCCGGGCGGAGTTCACCACCCCTTGCCAGATCTTCTTGACCCTCAACAGTTCGCGCCACAGATGCACCACGTTCCCCACACGGCCGGGCACCGCTACCCGTCGCTCCCACGAGTGGACCCGACTTGGCTCACGTTAGTGCGCACGTCGGGTGGTTCGGGTGATGGCTTCGAGGGCGTCACGGAGGTCGTCGGGTAGGGGGTCGGCGGCGGTGATGGTGTGGGTGCCGAACTGGATCTCGATGGTGCGGTAGCGGCGGGTGGTGCGGACGAATTTCTTGATCGACCAGCCGGTCCGGTCTTCGATCCAGCGGCTGACCGCGAGGGCGGCGAACACGATCGTGAGGTGGGCTTCGATTGATTCGCGCTGGTGGTGGTAGATCGGTCGGGCTTGCAGGTCGTGTTTGGACATCCGGAACGACTTTTCGATCTGGAACAGCCGGTGGTAGGCGTCGATCACGAACTCGGCCGTCACGGGGGTGCCGTCGGGGCAGGCGGCGAGGTTGGTGACGTACCCCTTCAGACCGGCCACGGCCCGGGCCCTGGCCTCCAGTGCCCGGTTGACCGTGCGGGTGCCGCCGGAGAGCTGGACGAACCGGTTGCGCTTGACCGTGGTCTTCCCGGCGACGGCTTTCTCGGCCTTGGCGACCTGCTCGTCGATGCCGCGTAGGGTCCGCCGGGCCCGGTCGGCCCTGTACTGGTAGTAGATGACGTGGTCCCGCCGCCGGTCGGCCGGCCCGGCGGGCCAGGGCTGGGTGAAGATCTGCCCGTCGTTGATGTCCTGGTCGGGGTGGGCCTCGCGCCAGGCGGCGACGACGTAGGGGACCTCGGGGATCCGGGCTCCGAGGATGAACGACAACCCGGCTTCCTCGATCGCTTTCTGGTTCGCCGCTGACACCATGCCCGCGTCGGCCACGATCGTCACGTCGGGCAGTTGGTGGGCGGCCATGAACGCGCGGATCGTCGGCAGCATCGTGGTCGTCTCGGCCTTGTTGCCCTCGAACGCGTTGACCATCAACGGGAATCCGGTCGCGTCGGTCAGCAGACCGATCGTGATCTGCGGTTCCAGGCGGCGTTCCTTGGAGAACCCGGGTTCGCGGAACCCGTCGCCGGTGTCGGTCTCGAAGTACAGCGTCGACACGTCGTAGAGCACCAGGCTGGCCGGGCCCAAACCAGCGTGCGTGGCGCAGGCCGCAGCCAGCCGCTGTCGCCACGACTCCTGCGAGAACACGGGTAGGCGACGTTTGATGGTCGCGTACGACGGCGCCCGCACGCCCGTCTCCTCGAGGACCCGTAGGCTGTCGAGCTTGCTGGTCGGCTCGATGATCCGGGCCAACACGAGCTGCCGGAACACGTCGTCCCCACCCGCCGCCCGCGCGAACCCGAGCACCTCATAGGCGTGCGTGAGGGCGTCCCACAGGTGCCCCATCCGCGCGGATGTGATCGGCAACGGATCACCCGCGCTGCGCTGGCCAACCTCAGTGCGCTCCAGCCCCAGGTCCAGCTCGCCCTGCCCCGCGGCCAGACGCTGCCGGGCGACCGCCCGCAAGACCTCCAGCCCGGCCTCGTCGTGCGCCGACCCGATGTGCTCGATATCCCGCGACCCGCGCCGTGAGGAGTAGACGATCTGCACCGCCCTCGCGCCTGACGCGGTCCTCACCGTGCGCACATACGGGGACATCAGCCCACCCTACGACCCGGGATTAGTGCGCAGATCCGCCGCCGACGAGCCAAGAACCCGCTGATCAGCGCGAAGAGCCCGCTCGGGAACCATGATCGTGAGCCAAGTCAGGTCCAGGATGGCCGGGGCTCCGTCGGCGGGTCGCGGTCCGTGGGTGGTTGCGGTAGGCCATCCCGCCTGTCATCGACGTGGGCAAGCCGAGCAGACCACCGCCCGGCCCTCCAGCGTCCGAACCTGGAGAAAGGTCCGCTTGACGTGGTGGGCCGGCCGGTGGCCCGCTCCCCAGGATGGCGGGTCGACGACAGACGGGTTAGTAGTAGAAATTCGCGCATCGGAGGGCACTTTAAGATGCCGCTCGACCTATGTGCGGTATCGTTAGGCGAATCCTGATAGCGGACCTTCAGCGTTAGACCTTAGGTGGCTAGCACCAACTTGCCAGGGTTGGGCTTATGTAGATCTGCCTCACGTTTCCAGGATTGAAAAGGTTATGAATGGCGTCGAGATCTACTACGTCCCAGTTGCAGAAGTTCGTCCTCGAACCGTCGGCGAATCCCACGTAGCCGGACCAAGCGTTCGCACGGAGGTCCCACCCTCTAGAGTTGAGGGAGTAGGTGCCGCTGCAATTCTGCCACCAAGAAGTGATAGCGCCCCCGCTCCCAATGTATCGGTACTGGAGGGAGTTGTCCTGACATCCGGCATGCGCCGGTCCGGCGACGCCGAAAACCCCTGCCCCAATGGCCACAATTACCGTAGTGGCGACGGAAATAAACCGTCTTCTCAAATTCATTCTTTCCCCGTCCTTCATGTGCGAGAGGTACCGATAGGTAACCGCACTATCTAATTGAGAGGAGCGAGGGCCCGCATGCAGCGGCTGCTCCCCGACCCCTCAGTGGCATACATCGAAGGTAGCAAATCTTCACGTAAGGGGCAACGGCCTGTTCTCGGCGAAGACCCTCGCCCACGTGTCGGAGGTGCCGAGCCAGCAGAGCAGTGGGGCGAGTTGGCGGGACAGTTCGTTGGCCACCCTGGGGACGGGGTGCGGCGCGCTTCCTGACGGCGAAACAGCGGAGCTCGCCCGGTGTCCCGCGTCTCTGAGCGTGCCCAGCAAAGCGGCGTGGGTGCGGCATTGTGTGTGCGACGGTTCTTGGCGCGTGCCGGTCTGGTGTTGGTGATCGTTTGGGGCGGCACCTTGCCGATGGGGGGCATGCGAAGGCCCTCCCGGTGATCTCTTTGGCCGGACGTCCCGGGAGGGCCGTGTAGCGCACGGAGGCGCTGTGCTCACGGTAGGGGTGAACCCGGTTGAGGTCGAGACGGGTCTGGTATCGGGCGCCTTGATGTGTCCGGCTTGTGGGGGTTCGTTGAGTCCGTGGGGATGGGCTCGGGTCCGAGCGTTGCGGAGCTTGGCGGGGCCGGTGGTGGTGCGCCCACGGCGGACGCGGTGCTCGTCGTGCCGGGTGTCGCATGTGCTGCTGCCGGTGTTCGCGCTGGTGCGGCGGGCTGATCTGGTGGAGGTGATCGGGGCGGCGCTATCGGCGAAGGCGGCCGGTTCGGGGGCGCGCACGATCGCGGCTGGACTGGGCCGGCCCGTTGAGACGGTGCGGGGCTGGTTGCGGACGTTCGCTGGTCGCGCGGAGGCGCTGCGGGCGTGGTTCACGAGACTGCACGTGGATACCGGGGTCGATCCGGTGCCGCCGGCGGCGATGCTCACGCCGTTCGCCGACGCCGTCGCGGCGGTGCTCGGGGCGGTCGTCGCGGCGCGGTCGCTGCGGCCTCTAACAGCTTGCGAAGGAGCAGACATGGCTACAGGTACCGTGAAGTGGTTCAACGGCGACAAGGGCTTCGGTTTCATCACCCAGGACGGCGGCGGCGCCGACGTCTTCGCCCACTTCTCCGCGATCTCGGCGAGCGGCTTCCGCAGCCTCGATGAGAACCAGCGGGTGGAGTTCGACATCACCCAGGGCCAGAAGGGCCTGCAGGCGGAAAACATCCGCTCGCTCTGATCCACAACTTCGCGAACGGCGGCCCGACTGGTTCAGCGGGCCGCCGTTCGGCGTTCCCCCGCCTCCAAGGTCTTCGGATCCACCAAGACGGAGCCGCCATCCGCCGGATCGGGCCGGACACAAGGGATGCTCGTCGCACGAGCACCATCCGAGCACCCAAACGTCCACGAGGGACAAAGCACCGAAGGCGTCTGACCTGTGTTTCCGCAGGTCAGACGCCTTGTGATCTTGTGCGCCCGAAGGGACTCGAACCCCTAACCTTCTGATCCGTAGTCGACGGCCCAGCTCATCTACTCATCCAAATAACACTCTATCAGAGTCGGTCCGAATGTCTACCCATCCGTCCCGGACAGTCCCGCTGGATACACGCAGGTTTCCGTGGCATGCACCGGGACTGGCCCCCGACGTTCCTCGCCGTACTCGGCGTTGGCAGCCTGCTTTCCGGTCGGGTCCCTGGGGGTCCGTATCAGTTGTTCGACGTTCGAGCACCACCCGAGCATCACGTCCAGCGGTCGGGCAGCAGCGCTGTCTCAGCGCTACGCGGCTGGGCACCTCCAGGTGTACCCGACACTCAACAGTCGTAGGCGGTGCGTATGGCCGTCGCCGAGTTCCGTCACCTGCCTTCCGATGGCGAATTCGTCCGGTCAGCCCCTGCTCCTACCAGCCGGGCCAGGTGATCGCTGGGCCGATCAAGCAGCGGTGGCGCTTGCCGGCGACGGTCATCGACCACCCGACGTCCCGCCGTCGGGCATCCACGGCGGCTGGATCTCAATGGCGAAGGACCTCGCGGATTGCTACGAACAGGCCTGCTGCGGTACCAACTCCGACAGCCCACGCTGTGCTGTGGGCGGCCAGTACTCCGGCAGCCGTGGCACCTGCCGCCGCGACGATCATGGTCCAGTTCCGTGGGCCGACCGGCCCGGGCGTTGACGAGCTGCGTGTACTGGTCATGGAACTTCACTCCTTTGTGGCAAGAGGCCGAGCGCCTCGGGCACCACAAGCAGACCAACTCGCAGCGGACCGGTCCTCGACAAGCTCGCGGGGCTCCAACGCCGACGCCGGCCGGTAGGGTCGTAGGCCATGGTTCGTAGACAAGCCAGCGTCGCCGATACCGCCTTGATCGCCGCCGCCAGCGAGCGGGGAGCGGCGCCTACAGCCACTCAGCTCGAACGGTGGCGTGCCGCGGGCCTGCTACCGCGCAACGAGCAGCGCGGCGCGGGACGGGGCCGGGGAAGCGTCTCCACCACCCCGCCCGAGTCAATTGATCTGGTGATGTGGCTCAGCGCCCACGCCCGCCCGGGCCGCCGACCCGGCGACCTCGCGTTGGAGGCGTTCGGGGCCGGCCTGCCGGTCCCGGAGCCGACCGTGCGCAGGGCGTTCCGTGCCGCGGCAACCGGCTCCCGACTGGACGCCCTGCTGGAACCGGGGGACGTCACCGACCGCAGCGAGTGGATCGCCGGCGTCGCACAGGAGCTCGCCGCCGAGCACAGCGGTAGGAGCGTGCTGCTGCCCCAGCGCATCCGCGATATCGATGCCCGCATCGCCGCTGCCGCTATCCCCTTCGCCATGCCCGAGGTGGCTCCGTTCGACAAGGGCACCTACGATACCGAGCCGTACACCAGCCGCAACTTTCTCACCACGGCCGTCTCCGCCGTCCTAGGCGGAACCAGTGAGCTGTCCGAGGGTGACCTGGCGGCAGTCGCGCGAGCGATGGCTCCGCCCGGTGCGGCCGTACCGGTAGCGTCCATGCTCGAGTACCCCGACGATGACCCTCAGCTCGCCCACATCAACGACGGCCACGGCCTGACGCTGCTGCCGACCGGCGATGCCCGCGTCGATCTGGATCGGATCGTGACCGAGGCGTCCCTGACACAACTGCGGGCCGCCTGGCAAGCGGTCGACGACATGCGGCGGTGGGCGGTGTCGTTGTGCGACACCGTAGAGGCCGAACTCGACGGGCTGGCCGCCGGCAAGCCCCTGTCGGAGTGTGCGGCCCTACAACAGTGGTTCCTTGGCATCATACTCGGCCTGAACAGGGTTTTGCTACGTCAGGCCCTGCTCGAGCCGGCGCCGCCCGCAAGTGCCCGAGCGAGTACCGCGGTGATGCTGCTGTCCCTGGCCACCGGGATATGCCGCTTGCGGGTGATGGTGCCCGATGGCCGGTTCGAGTTACTCCCGGTTCTGCTGCCGCCGTTCCTGTACGAGCTGACCGAACTCGTGGCTGCCGACCTGCCCGCCAGTCTCCGCGCAAACCCGGCTTGACCTGCCCAGCCGCCTGACACCTCCGCAGCCAACGAGAGCCCGACCTGCGCCTGGCCATCAGGCATGAAGCCTGATTCGTAGTTCGGTCTAACCTCGCATCGCCTGGCTGACCGCGCACCGGCGCCTGGCCCGCGACTACGAACTACTCGTCCTCGTCGTCGATCGGTTCAATGATCCACTCCGGAGGTACGAGGGCCTGGCTGTTGCTGTAGCGCCAGCGCTCGACGACGTGGTCACGGAAGAGCGGATCGGCCAGGTCGGCGTGCTCGACGACGATGACCTGGAGCTCGCCGTCGAGCGCCTGGACAGTGTCGTTGATGGTCCGGTAGACATTCAGCAGGTGGCTGAGGTCGGTTCCCTGGGGTGTGGGCTCGTCAGTGTAGTCGGGCGGGAAGTACACCTGGGACGGCTGGTCGAGGATCAGCGTCCGCGGGACGGGTCCGCGGTGCTCGCTGAACCACTCGTGCAGGCTCAGCAGCGTGGCGACGTGGTAGCCCAAGTGGTTCTCGGCGCTACCCATGTCGGCGAGCCGAACAGGACCGTCGGCCGTGTCGGCGACGACAGTCAGCCGGTTGACGTCGAGGCGGATGGGCGCGTCCGAGTGGTCGAGCTCCAGCGAGGCAGCCTTAGTGCGGATGTTCTGGCTGATCAGGGACAGGTAACTGGTGAGCCGGTCGCCCTGGGTGTCATCACTCAGGAGCTCTTCCAGCTCAGCGATCTGTCGCTGGAGGTCGTCGCGGCGGTCTTCGACCTGCGGGGCACTCACATGCTGGGCGGTGGTGTCGAGGTAAAGGCTGATACGACCGCGACAATGGGCGGCCCGCTGCGCCTGGTCCGGCTCCTGCTGCAGCGCGCGCAGCCCGGCGCTGATCTCGTTGATCTCGTCCTGGCTGTGGAAGAGCGCCGCGCGCAGTTGCTGCAGCTGCTCCTCCTCCAGGGCCATCTGGCTTTGCAGGGCGGGTGTGTCGCTGCCGATTACCTGCAGATCGCCGTCGAGGCGTTCGAGGTCGTGCATGATCGTCGCCACCGTGGTGTTGGCCGAGGCGATTGGGCTTTCGCACACCGGGCACTGCGCGGCCTGGGAGGTGTCCGGGGACAATCGCATCAACCCGAGAGACGCGAGACGGCGGCGCTGCTCTCTTGCCTCGCCCGCGAAGTCGTCATTCTCCTCGACCGCGCGCTTGAGATCGGCGATGCGGGCCCGGGACTGCCCGACGGCGCGCCGCAGTTGGGCACGTCGGCCGATGGCGGCGGCCAACGGGTCGCCGTCGTTGTCCGGTCGGGACTCCACCTCTAGCCGGATGCTGCCTTCCAGGGCCAACCGCAGAAGGCCAAGGATCTCCTCCGCCGTCGGCTCGCTGTCGCGGTGCGGTACAAGCCCTGCCTCGACCGCCTCGGTGAGCAGTGCTCGGGCCTGGCCCGACGCTGGGCCGAGGTCGCGGGCCTGGGCGAGTTTGGCTTCAAGGTCGGAAAGGTCCCGGCGCAGGAGCCGCAGCCGGTTGCGCAGCGCTGCCTGTTCGGGGTCGACGGCGCCGAGGAAGTACGGGATCACACCCCGGATGGTGTTCGGTCGCCACTCCTCACCTTGGGAGTGGAACAGCAGGTCGGGGTTGGCGACCTCGTTCTGCGCCTGGAAGCAGAAGTACAGCGCGTGGCGAATCGACGGAGCGATGGTCTGGGCGCGGGCGACCGCGGGCACCTTGACGGTGCGGTCGATGCCGCAGAAGTCGCTGAGGATGTCCTTGGCGGTGTCCAGGGGCGTCGCGAAGGTCAGCTCCTCCAGTGGGGGAGGCGGGGTCTCTGGGGCCTGGGACAGGACACACAGCACGGTACTCACGGCGTTCCCCGGCTCCGGGGCGCGCCGGGCGACGAAGAGCTGCTGGCCGGGCTTCGCTAGGGTGACGGCGTAGGCGCCCACGTACTTGCGGACCTTGCCAGCCTTGACAGGGTAGTCGGAGCTAGCCAGGCAGTAGTCGATGATCGTCAGCAGCGCGCTCTTCCCGCGCCGGGAGTCACCCGTGACGATGTTCAAGGTGCCGGTGTGGAACGGGACTGTACGGACCTGTCCGGGCTGCTTGCCGTAGACGGTGACCGCTTGGATCTGAAAGGTCACGCTTGGACTCCCAGGAGCGTCAGGATGGTGCTGATACTGCCGGTGCTGGGCAGCCAGCGCCCGAGTTGGTGGGCGGCTTTCTGGACCACGGTGTTCTGTTCGGGGCCGTCTTTGAGGGCCGTCACGGCCCGTGGCTTCACCGTCAGCCCGGAGCCTTGAAGCCTGAGCACATCGCTCTGAAGGGCGAAAAGCAGGCCTGGTCGCACAACGGCGGCGAGGGCGGCGGCGTTGAGCCCCATGGCCACGCGCACGGCCTCGTTCTCGTCGAGCCAGTTCATCAGCCCGGTGCGGAGGGTGGCGGGCAGCGCCGTCCGGATGGACGGCTGGAGAGCCATAACCGCGGCGGTCACTGCGACTGGAAGCGGACAGACGGAGCGGTACTGCTTCTCGTAGCCCTGCACAGCCCGGACGCACACGAGTGCCGTGAAGGCCGGGTTGAACAGGGCGCGCTCCTCGCGGCTGAGGTCATGCTCGGCCATCAGCGGCTCCCGCCGGTTCCAGCAGAGCCGCCAGCCGCGCGCTGAAATCCGGATGCCACCCAACCTGCAGCTCGTCCGCGAGCATCTGGTACGACCCCTTGACGACGAACACCTCTTCACAGCCTGTGCGGATGCGAAGCCGGGCCTCCCGGTCGACCCACCTGTAGATCAGCTTGGCCTCACGCTTCATCTCTTCTTCGGTGGCTTCATCGCCGAGGTCTTCACGCATCTCGGCGAAGCGCGACTGCCACTCCTCCACGAGCCTGCGCTCATACGCGCCGATCTCGCCGGCACGTAGCAGGTTCTCGTTCGCCCAGCGGGAGCGCTGAGTGAAGGCCCTCACCCAGTCCCGAACCGCGTAGCCGATCCGCTCCGCGCCCACGTCGATCAGCCGGAGCTGATGCACGAACACCTTGTCGGCGGCATCGGCAGCGGCCGGGGCCGCAGCCGTGAGCGCGGCGATATCAGCGTCGATCGGCAGATTGTGCTCACCGATCTGATTGCGCAGATCATTGAACAGCTCGTCGAACTCGGCGCCGGTCACCGGATCCGACCCTGGGAAGCTCATCTGGACGGACGCCCGCTCGAAGAACCAGCCCTCAAGACGCTGAAGAAAGGACTCGGCGTACCGGCGCTCGACGGCCAGGCTTGCGTAACCGAGCAGGTCCTCCCTGATGGAGTCCATCCCCGGCGCGTCACCGATGACCTCGACCCGGCTGATGAGCTCGGCCCGGCGCTGCGCCCCGAGCGCGTCGAACGCCTCGAAGGCCTTGGCCAACGTCGTACTCTTCGAGGACTGCCGCGCCTGGACTATTAGGGCCTCGGCAGCCTGCTCGTCACGGTGCCCGCTTGCCTTGGGCTGCAGGAGGAACCCCGCGCTGCCGTCCGGCAGCTCTGCGGTGGTAATCAGGTAGAGGCTTGTCTCGGCAAGGTCGATGTGCCCCTCGGTGACGGCGTGTGACCAGACCCTGATTGTCTTCCACAGGTCCGACGACAGGTCCGTCAGTCTCACGTTGTCTGCCCGCTTCTTCAGCTGGGTCAGCTCGGTGTGCGACCCGATGAGTGCCTGGACATCGTCCGTTGCCTCAATCGCCACACTCCACTCGATCCCGCCTCTGGAGAGCTCCACGCACCGCTGAAGCGCCACGCGGAGCTGGTAGAGGTATCCGAGCGCTGACGCCGATGCCTCGAAGGGATTCTCCGGGCTGGTCATGCACCCACCGCCTCCCTCTGATTACCGAGTGCGGCGATCATTCCACGGCCGCGCCCTGTCTGCCAGGGTGAGTTGAGGCCAGCGGTTCATAGCAAGTCTGTCTGACGGGGCGAGTTCAGGATCGAGAAGCGTTGACTACTGCTGAACCACCGCGTTCATCGCCGTCACCGACGTTCGTCTACGACAGCCGGAGGCATGACCTACGGATGGCCGGTCTCGCGGTCCCGGCAGGGACGCCGGGCGGTTGACCGGGGTCGGTACCTGGAACCTGACAGGCTCAGGCACCGACCCACGCGACCGTGATCGCACACCGTCACTACTATCGGGGCATTCGGGTCCGCCGCAGCGTCGATCGGACGGAGGAGACATGGCCCAGGTCCCGACCGTTGCTTCGATAGTGCAGCACTACTTGACGCGGCACGAAGACGGTCGCACGCTCCACGACATCGCCGATCGGTTGCGGCAGCGGACGGGATCAGGCTCCTCATCATCGATCAGCGCCTGGGTGAGAGGGCAACGGATGCCTGCCCTCAAGCACGTCAGGGCGTTGCGCGCGACCCTCGGATGCGTGTGTCTCGATTACAGCGACGCGGCGATCGCCGATGCCTACAGCAGAGCGAGCGCGGCCCACTTGGTCAAGATGGTGTGAGACACCCCGTGTGAGTGGGGTGCTGACCTGAGGGCGGGGATCGGAGATCCTTGTGTACGTGTCCACTTCATCTGGCAAGGAGTCGGCGTCCGGTGGCGGGGCTGATCCGGCGCCGAAGCCGTCGCGGCGGGTTTTCAGCCCGGAGTACAAGCTCGCGATGGTCGCCGAGTACGAGAGCGCCGCGAACGGGGAGAAAGGCGCGATCCTGCGCCGGGAGGGCTTGTACTCATCGCACATCATTGAATGGACGCGAGCCCGCGACGCCGGGCAACTCGGCAACGGAGGCGCCGAGAAAACGGACGCCGCCACGACTGTGGCCGGGGCGCGAGTGAAGAAGTCCGCGGAACAGATCGAATTGGAGAAGCTGCGCCGGCAGAACGAGAAACTGCAGGCGGATCTGAAGAAGACCCGTATGGCGTTGGATATTATGGGAAAAGCGCACGCGCTCTTGGAAGAACTCTCCGAGAGCGCGGACGACGACAGCCCGCCGAAGAGATCCTGACCGCCGTGTTCGGCGAGTTGCGCGACGCGGATATCTCGGTGCAGCGGGCGTGCGCGCTGACTGGGACCTCGCGGGCGACCTACTATCGGCGGGCGAAGCCGGTCGGACCGCGGCACGGGCCGTGGCTGCCGCGGACCCCGCCGCCGCAAGCGCTCAGCACGGCCGAACGTGACCGGGTGCTGGCGGTGTTGAACTCGCCGGTATACGCCGACCTGGCGATCCCGCAGGTCTGGGCCCGGGAACTCGATGCGGGCAGGTACCACTGCTCGATGTCCACGATGTATCGCATCGCCCGGGCGGCCGGGCAGAGCCGGGAACGACGCCGGCTGGCGACTCATCCACCCCGGGTGCGTCCAGAGCTGGTCGCGACCGGGCCCGGTCAGGTGTGGTCCTGGGACATCACCGCGTTGAAAGGACCCGTCAAAGGCGTCTGGTACAGATGTTACGTCGTTATTGACATCTACTCACGTTACGTCACCGGCTGGCTCGTCGCCGCCGGTGAGGACGCGATCGTGGCCCGTGACTTCCTGGCCGACGCGATCAGCCGTAACGGGATCGAGCCGCACACCATCCACGCCGACCGTGGCGGCGCCATGGTGTCGAAGCCGGTATCGGAAATGCTCGTCGACCTCGGAGTCCTACGTTCGCATTCCCGGCCTCGGACCTCGAACGACAACCCGTACTCCGAAGCTCAGTTCAAGACGATGAAATACGTGCCGGACTTCCCGGATAGGTTCGGATCCCTCGCTGACGCGAGAGCCTTCTGTGACGCCTTCTTCACCGCCTACAATCACGAGCATCGGCATTCCGGGATCGGCTGGCACACTCCGGCGTCGGTGCACTACGGCACCGCCGAGCAAATCCGTGAGCAACGCCAACGCGCCCTCGACGCGGCCCACGCCGCCCACCCGGACCGGTTCAACCGCCGGCCGCGCGCACCGAAACTGCCCGACCAGGCCTGGATCAACCAGCCGACCCAGAAGGAACAGACCGTCTCAGTTTGACTTGACAACTACCGCTTGGCCAGGCGCCGGTTCAGCAGACGCAACAACGGGTGCGAGCCGAAAGCCACCGGCGGGCTTCAGCGGACTGGCAATGATGTTCGACTATTCGCGTGAGTTGCGACCTTTGGAGCAAACTTCGCCTTGCGTGGTTTCAGGGTCGCCCGGCCGAAGCGTAGGGGTCTAGCTTCGGGAACAGGTTGTCCGTCTCCCCAACGACAAGCCGCTGGGGAGACGGACAGTTCGCAGCCGTGGTGCAGCCACACCGCGGCCGCTGTCGCCCTCATTCCTGTCCTAAGGAGGTTGTATGAGGACGCGTACCAGACTACCCGTAGGAGTGGTAGTCGTCGTTCTTTGCGTCATCGCCCTTGCGACTCCGGCGAGTGCGAATCCTGCCAAGGAGGCCGTTCGCGACACGTCGTTCGCCTCGTTCCAAGGGCGCATGATCGACCTTTCGAAGAGCTGGGAAGGTGCCGAGGTCTGCGCCGTCGTATCGCGTAGCGACGTGCGCTGCTACGCCTCCAGAGAGGAGTCGATCGTCGCCCTGGCTCCCACCACAGCAATCAACGGTGGGGCTCAGAACACAGACGGAACAGTTGGGTTGTTGTCCTGGAACGGATGCGCGAACGGCTGGTTGTGCATTTACGAACACGCAAGCTACGGCGGTCGCCAACTCAGCTTCAATGATGAGTACTGGCACGATCTGGACGAGTGGGGATTCAAGGATCAGACATCGTCGTGGACCAACAACCAGGGTGGCTGGGTTTTCGGATGTTCAGGAAGCGACAGTGGAACTCTCGGCGACGGTGCCGGTGACAACCGCACGATGACGGACTGCACGGAGGCGTCGAACCTAGGAAGCTACAACGACAGGACCGAGGATATCCACGGCTGACATCTGTTCAGCCTTGACAGCACGGTCGGGCGGGTGGCGCTGGGGCGCCGCCCGTCCGACCTGCGCGTCAGCGGGGCATCGCCGCGTACTCGGCGACAAGGTACGTCCGGTAGGAAGTGACGGCGGGGATCGTCACGTTCAATTTGCCTGCGGTCGTGGTGAGAACCTCCTCGTACCCGAGCAGTGCACCGGATAGTGGATCGATGATGATGGTGTACTGGGCGGGTAGGCCGTGGAAGCTCGAGGTGATCGAGAACGCTTCTCCGTTGCGGCCGGCGCGGTCGGTGACGGTTCCACTCGCCGTGATGCCGGGAAGGTCGGCGAGCAGCCTCAGTACCGCTGCACGCTGTGCCGGGTTCAGGAGTCGGACCCCGGCAAGCTCGGCGACGTCTTCCAGGTACTGCACAGGCTCCTCGCGCGCGGACCCGCCCGCGGTAAGCCAGCTGCGCAACGCGTCGACGTCCGCTGGCACCTCGCCCCGCCACCCGGGGCGAAGTTCGCCGGCCGCGAAGTCGCGTCTGGTCTCCGACTGGTTGATCCGTTCGCCCTGCTGTTCCCAGGTCCTGCGGTCCGCGTCGGATCGGAACGTCGGCGGTAGAGACTTCACGACCCGGCGGCCGCCGTCGTCGTCGGTGCGCCAGGATCGCCACTGCTCGGGTACGACAGCCGATGTCACCCGCTGGCCCGATGTCGCCGAGTTGAGGAACCAGTTCGCCGATTCCAGGTACTCCACCGTGCTGGCCGGCCGGGACGGTGCCGCCTGCAGAGCCGCCACGTCCGCCAGGTGCCGCAGCCGTGTACCAGCGGGCTCTGCGGTCGCTGACGGGCCGTAGGCGAGAACGACCGGGGTGGCCGCGTAGGCCGGCTGGGACTCCCGCCCCATCTCGACCAGAACCCCGCCAGCGGCCACCACGGCCACCGCCGCGCCGGCCACCAACAGGACACGACGCCTAGGAGCCGGCCGCCTGACGCTGATCGCCCTGCGGTCGGTCGCGAGGATACTGGTCAGCTCCCGCGCCCGACGTCCCTCGTCTACCGGTGGCCCGCCCCGAGCAGGATCCAGACCGCCCAACATCTGGCGCATCTCATCAACGGCCTTCATCTCACGCACCCCATTCCGACATCGACGGCGCCGTCAACGACGATCGCCCCGCCCCATCACTGACCGCACCAAGCCGCGCCCGAAGCCTGCGACGAGCCCGCATCAACCGCATCGCAAACGTCGCCCGTGAGCACCCGAGAACGACCGCCGCCTCAGCCGGACTCAGCCGCTCCCAGGCCACCAGCCGCAAGATCTCCTGATCCGCGGCCGATAATTGGTCGAAGGCCACGGCCACGTCGCGTTGACCGATCACCTCGTCCGCATGGTCGGCCACCACCGAACGGTCAGGCTCCGCCGCCATCCGCAGCGTCAACTCCCGCCACCGCCGACGACCTCGGGCCTCGTTGGCCAATACCAGCCGAGCCACGCCGTACAACCACGGCAGCGCGGCCCCGGCCGGAACATCACCCAGGCGGCGCCACGCCACCAGGAAGACCTCGGCAACAACGTCACCGACGTCGGCACCGACAACCCGCCGAGACACGTAACGCCACACGTCGCCGTGATGACGTTCGTACAGCTCGGTGAATCGATCTTCTGCCAGGTCCATGGCACCTCCTACTGTGCTTATGTCCGGCACCAGCAGCGACATCACACCCAGCAACGAAGCAATCCCGAGGTATCGGCACCGCACTTTCGTGGCCACCGTGCTCCTGATCGGCGAGGCTTAGGCACCAAAAGGACTCCCTGGGCTCATCCCAACCGGCCGCCCCTTGCCGAGACCGCAGGGAAGGACCGAGGCTGGCTTACCTAAGAGCCTGGGAATGAGGGGTCCGGACGGGCGGTGGGCCGACCAATGATCGATGATGCTTTGCGTGTCCGACGTGGTCGCGTGACAGCAGGTCCGGCCTTCAGCGCGAGCGAAGGTGCCTAACCATCACGACCGAAAGGCCCCCTGTCTGTGTACCCTGTCGCCGGCGTCGGTGTTCCCGCCGCCGAGTCCACCCTCGACCACCACCTACCCACCACCCGACCCCGGTACTACCTGACCGCCATCACCGACACCGAACGGGCGATCTCGCCTCGCGCGTCCCGGCCGGCACACGCATTCAAAACATCGAGAGGTAGCGATCGAAACTCGGCCTTATCCTGGAGGCACGAGCCGCCCCTTGCTGACGGTAGCGGGCAGACGAGGATTACGCCGACAGCCCGATCGCAGGCGGCCATCAGCTGCCAGGCCGCGTTGTCGGTGGTGCGCGGTCCACACAGGGTTTTGCCGTCGACCTCGATCGCTCGCCGGGTCGTCGACGCTCCCGCAGCCCGGCCGGTGAGCAGAAGCTGACCGCCGTGGTCAGTAGCTGCAGGTCGATGGCCTGCAAGAGCCGGCGGATCATTGCTTCGGACGGGCGTCGGTCCGGTCACATGCCCAGCGCGACCGCCGTCGCCGCCGGCACGTCGGCGATCCACTCGGCGATCGCGGGACCGGTGGAGCCGGCTACCACCGCGCACACCGCGGCGGTCACGACGACCGCGAGTCCGTACCGGACGCCTCGCTGGGCTCGCGGATCCGGAGGATCGGCCAACACTGCGAGCAGTCCGCCAGCGGCTTCGGGAACGGCTAGTGCCGGTGCGAGTGCGTGAGGCACCGGCGAGATCAGCGATGATGGCAAGGCGGGCATGACTCGCTTCGGCGATCAACACGGTGTAGAACCTTGATGATTTTTCGAACCAGTCATGTTGTCTTGCCGCCATCAACAACGGCGCTTCTGTTCCAGCCCACTCAAGTCGGACACCATCACGACTTCGCCGGGGCCCGGGGGGGGCGGGGCGACCGTCGCATGGTTCGAAGGGTCGCAGACTCGACTCCGAGCTACAGCTGGCTATCGCACGTGTGCCCTCCGGACTCTGCTGGCTGGTAGGGGTCACCTATCGGGGATTGTTTTAGTGCGTGATCGGTCACGGCGGCGTTGCTGCTGCGGCGTCGGATCGGCGTGGGGTGCGTCGGATGGTGATCTGGGCGTCGGGGTGGTTGTCGGTGAACCACTGTTCGAGTTCGGTCCCGTCGAGCAGGCGGGGGTTGTCGGTGTCGCTGACGTCGCATGGTCCCCAGATGCAGCCTGTGGCGCCGTCGAACTGGGCGCCGGCGATCTTGGCACCTTCGAGCCTCATCCATCCGTTGTCGAATCTGGCGGCGCGTAGGTTGGCGCCGCGCACGTCGGCGCCGTTGAGGGAGGCGAGGTGGAGTGCGGCGCCGGACAGGTCGGCGTCGCGGAGGTCGGCGTCGAACGCGGAGACGCCGCGCAGGTCGGCGGCGCGCAGGGTGGTGGCGCGTGCGGACACCTTGTAGAGGTCGGCTTTGCGGAGGAAGGCGCCGGTGAGGTCTGCGTGGTCGAGGCGTCCTTGGGTGAGGTTGGCTTTGTAGAGGCGGGTGTCGCGTAGTGAGACGCCTTTGAGGTTGCAGTCGCATAACCAGGCGTCGTCTAGGGGCATCCGGTCGAGGACGGCGCCGCGCATGTCGATGTCGTATCCGCCGCCGAAGAAGGTCGGTATGTAGTCGCTGCTGCCGTCGCGTAGTCGGGTGTGGGCGGTGTCGAGGTAGTCGGCGAGGAACTCGGCGGCGAAGGGGTCGGTCGGCCACCGGGTGGGTTGCCAGGTGAGGAAGTCGCGGACGTGGTCGGTGAGCCGGGCGGTGTGGTCGACCGCCGCGCCGTGGTTGTGGTCGATGACGTGCATGTTGGTGTGGCCGGGTAGTGGTGTCTCGCCGACGAATTTGGCGCGGGCGACGGAAAGCCAGCCGGCGGCCAGGGCGTTCTTACAGTCGTGGCGGGTGGCGTCGTACCAGCGGGTGACGGCGGCGACGAGGACGATGAACTGTTCGAGGTCGACGACGTACCTGTCCTGGTGCGGTGGTGCGATACCCGAGGGGGTGGCGGTGATCTGGGCGAGGGTCTGCGCTGTCCCGGCGAACAGGGCTGCCATCGAGTTCGACGGATTCCACAGCGCCTTGCCGTCGGTGGTCTGGAAGGACCGGCTCATCGGTTTCCCCTGGGGCCGGTAGTCGGGGTGTGGTGTGGGTCGTTGGCGGTGCGGGTTGCGGCTGTGCGGTGGCGTGCGTCGTTGGTGGTGCGCGGGGCCGCTGCGGTGGTGGCACGGCCGGCGGTCTCGTTCGGTTGGGTGGGTGGGCTGGCCGGGTCGGGGACGAGGTTGTGGGCGGCGGTGTGGAGGTGGTCGTGGGCGACGGTGAAGCGCAGGCTGCGGGGGTGTTCGAGGTAGAGGCGGCCGGCGAGGCTGTGGGTGACGGCGACGGGTGGGTAGGGGTCGGGCATGTCGAAGACGGTGAACGGGGTGTCGTATCGGGCGGCGGTCTCGTGCCCGTCGGGCAGGACGCGGATGGTGTAGCGGGGCTGGTTGGCGAGTGCGTGCAGGTGTGCGATTTGCTGCTCTGCCAGGTGGGTGTCGCCGACCTGGGTTCGTAGGGCGGTTTCGGTGATCACGGCGGACAGCCGGGTCTTTCCCTCGTGGAACGTGTTGCGGCGGGTGGTGTGGGCGGCGACGGCTGCCTGGTGTTCGGGGGTGGGGTGGTGGATGCCCATCTGGGTTTGGATGAGGCGGGCGGTGTACTCGGGGGTTTGGAGCAGGTCGGGGATGCGGGTGGTGGCGTAGTAGCGGATGGCGGTGGCGCGGGTTTCGAGCCAGGCGAGGTTGACGTAGGGGCGGTAGTCGAGTTCGTCGCCGAAGTCGACGTCCCAGTGGTCGCCGTGGCGGGCGTCGAGGGCGAGGGAGCACAGTTGGTCGCGCTGGCGGTCGTCGAAGACGTGGTAGAGGTCGAGCAGTGCGGTGACGGTGTCGTACTTGAGTTTGAGTTCGCCGCGTTCGAACCGGCCCACGCTGCTCCAGTCGACGCCGAACTGCGTACCGACCTGTTGCAGGGTGAGCCGGCGGTCGACGCGTAGTTGTCGGAGTTGTTCGGCCAGCCACTGGTTACGGACGGTGGGCCGGTGACGTTCGGGGAAGGGCACAGCGTTCTCCTGCTGGTCCGGATTACTTGGCGGGATGTCGTCGCGGTCCCATGCGTCGCGCCGGTGGGTGTCTGCGTCAAGGTGCAACAGCGTGGCGCGGCGGCGACCGTCGGTGAGCTGGTAGACGTCGAGTAGCGAGGCGACCCCGTCAAGAAACGGCCACTCGGCCTTTTCTCGTCTGGCCAGCGCGGAGTGGTCGATGCCGAGGTGCCGGCTGGCGGTCTTCAGGGCGACGCCGCGTTCTTTGCGCAGCCGGCGCATCTGCTCGGCCAGCCACCGCGCGCGCAGGCTGGTCGGCGGCCGCTTGTATGGCACGACACTGCTCCTTGAGGAGATGGGCATTATCGGGGGCGGGCCGGGTGTGGCCGGCGGCGTCTGGGGTTCCTCAAACCCGCGGCTGGTCACGGTGACGGGCCCGCCAGTTGCGGGGTCGGCGTCGACGGGTGCTGCGTTGGCCAGGGTCTTGTTGGGTAGGGGGATCAGGCTGCCGACGGGGCGGGACCTTCGGTGGTCGAGGCCCTGACGGGTCGTCGCCGGTTCGCCGGTGTCGGGTCGGCGCAGCAGTTCACACAGGGTGTAGGTTCCGCCGAGGTATCGCGGTGTGACCACCCGGCCGTCGTCGAGCAGGAGCGGCCCGCTGGTGACGAGAGGCGGCTGGTCGGACTCGGGTTCGTTGGATGGGTCTGGCGCCATGGTGCACCTCTGCTGGCGGATCGATGATGGCCTGGACAGGGCATGGAGATTCGGGCCGGAGGGCAGCGCCCGCGTCATGGCTTGTCTGTCGGGTGGGTGTGCGTCCCGGCCTGGGGCAGCGGCTGCCAGAAGGCGCGTACGTCGTCCGCCAGCCGTGGAAGATGTCGACCGATGAGTCGCCGCAGCAGCGCACGCAGCGACCAGCTACGGCCACCCGCCGCTATCGCGGGCTCCTGCTGTTCACCGGTCTCCGGTGGCGCGGTGGGCTCGTGGCCGCCGGGTGGCATTTCGGTGGGGATGCCGATGGGGCAGGCAGGTGAGCGGCAGTCGGTCTGGTTGTAGTGCGCGTTCATCTGGTAGCGGGTGATCTCGACGATCGACCAGCCTGCTGGCCGCAGCGGGCCACGCTGCCAGTAGCCGCGGTCACCGGCGAGCCGGCGCTGCGCCTGATCGGCGGTGTGGCTGAACCCGACGAAGGTGTGGGTGCCGTCGGGCCAGTCCCTGCGCACCGCGAACCCGTTCTGCAACGGCTCGGGCGGCAGCATCGGCCAGCGGCGCGGCGGTGCCTTGCGGCGTTCGTCGGGTTCGCCGGGATTGTCGGGCCAATGTGGTCGGTCCATGGCAGTGGTGCTCCGTGGTGGGCAGGGTGGACGAGAAGACGTGGTGCGGACGGTCGAGGGACTGGCCGGTCGGCTCGGACGTCGGCTGGACCCCGGGTGCGGGCCGAGGAACTGGCCCGCACCCCGGGTTTCCCCCTTGGTTGGCCAGGCACGGCCCGGCAGCGGTAGGTAGCCGGTGGTGCTGGCCGGTGGGCTTGGGAAACCCATCGGCCAGCGACCGGAGACGTGTCGGCGTGGAACGGGCCGGACGTCCCGCCCCATCCACCCGGCGGGCACCAAAGGGTGGACGGCAGTCCTGCGCGGGTCAGGTCAGGTTCGGGCCCGGCGCTGCCGGCCGTATGTCGCGGTACCGCTGGCGAACGTGCTGGTTCCGGCCTTTGCCGGCAGCCGGGGATCCTGCCGCGCGGTGGCTGGCGGCGGGCCGACGATCGGCGAAGCGGCGGTTGCCGCGCGGCGGGTGGTCACGGCTTGCGACCGCTGACCGAGTAGAGCTGGTGCCCGCGTACGACGAGGCCACCGTCGGAACTGATGAGCAGGCGTTCGACGCGGGTGAGGTCGGCGTCGGTCAGGCCGGCGTCCCGTAGCCGGTCGCGGTGTTCGGCGATCGCGGTCAGGGCGAGGATCAGTCCTGGGCTGCCGGAGTGCCAGACCGGGGCGTTGATGACCGTGTCGACGTCGTGCAGTCCGGCGAGCCGCATCTGCTGGTGCAGGCGCAGCGACCACTGCGGGTCAGAGCCGGCGGCCTGGAAGACGCGCTGGTTGACCGCACGCTGGTAGGCGGTGAACAGGTCCCGGTCGTCGTCGGTGGCCGCGTCGAGGACGACGGCGTCGGCGGTGGCGTGCCAGTCCTCGACCATTAGGACACCGCCAGGAGCGAGAGCGGCCGCGAGGACGGCGAGCAGCTGCTCCCGCTGGGGCAGGTGCATGAGGACCAGGCGGGCGTGGATGAGGTCGAACGGGCCGTCGGGAAGCGGATCGGTGGTGATGTCGTGCCGGAGCACGGTCAGCCGCGGGTGCGCACCGATGTGCCGCGGCTTCAGATCCGTCGCAACGACGGTGCCGGCCGGACCGACCTGAGCGGCCAGCCAGACCGCGATCTCGCTGCCGCCGGCACCGATCTCCAGGCAGCGCTTACCGGCCAGGCCCAGATGGTGCAGCCGGCCGATGGTGAAGTCGTCCAGGGCCCTGGCAAGCGCGGACAGGTGCCGGCGGGCGGACGGCTGGTCGTTGTCGTAGGCGTAACCATGTGGTGTGACAGTCGCGTCGGTGGTCATGTCGAAGCACTCCAGATAAGAGGCGGGTGGGCCGGGAATCTGCCGGCCGGAGGCGCCCCGGGAAACTCCCGGCCCACCCTGCTGGGGAGGAAAGCTCAGGCGGGGACGAACCCGGTCGCGACCACATCCGTGGGCGTCAGACCGGCCGGAATGACACCGGCACCCTGCAGCACGGCGATGGCGCGGGCGATCCGTTCCGGGTCGAGGACGCCGGCGCGGGCATTCGACAGCACATAGGGCTGCATCAGCGCGACCTCCTGCGCGGCCGCGGCCGGGTCGGCCGACGGGACGTGCTTGTGCAGGATCTGGCCGGCCTCTTCGGGGTGGTCGATGGCGTAGACGAGACCCTCGAGCAGGGCTTCGCTGAACCGGCGCACCAGATCCGGATCCTCGTCGATCAACCTCGTCGGGGCGATCAGGGCATTGCCGTACAGGTCGGCGATGACATCCGAGTACGGCAACAGATGCACCGGCCGCCCCTGAGCCGCCTTCTCGACCGTGCCCCGGGCGACAGTGAACTGACCGATCCCGTCGACCTTGCCCGACGCGAGGGTCGCCGGAGTCTGCTGCGCGGGCACGTTCACCCACTGCACCCTCGTAGGGTCAATCCCGGCCAGCTTCGCGTAAGCGGGCCACAACAACATCGGCGCACCACCAGGCACCCCGCCGATCTTCTTCCCGACCAGGTCCGCCGGCACACTGATCCCCGACTCCCGCAAAACGGTGATCGAGTTCAGCGTCCGCTGCTGGATCGCCGCGACCGCCCGCACACCACCCCTGTGATTCCCCTCCCCGAGCATGACCATCACCCCGGACAGGTCGTTCGCGGAGAACTGCGCCTGACCAGCCGCCAACAGCTTCAGGTTGTCCGCCGACCCCTGCCCGGGCTTGATCTCGACCTCAATCCCACGGTCGCGGAAGAAGCCCTTCTCAAGGGCGACCCAGGCGTACGCCTCCCGACCGAAGGACGCCACCGCGGTCAGGTACGTGACCCTGTCCACGCCGTCCGGCGCCTTCGCCGGCCTGCCGGTGGCGCAGCCAGCGGCGACAGCCATCAGCCCGACCACCGCCGCAGCGCCGACCCGGCGCACGATTCCGATACTCACTTATCCTCCCCAGATGGATAAAACAGGCGCACGATAGGCGCGCCGATCCACCGGCCAGACCACCCGCGGACTCCTGGCCGCCAGCGCCGACCGGCGACAGCTACACAGAACTCCGCAGACCCACACCCGCCCAGATCGGCACCGGGCCCAGATCCGCGGACTCCTCAAGGTCTTCCAGCTCCGGCGACCACTGGTCGACCGGCACCACCCCCGGCGACAGCAACTCCCAGCCCGCGAACAGATCCACCACCTGGTTACGGCTGCGGAACGTCAACGGCGACCCCGTCGACTCCCGGTACCGCCGCACCACCCCGACCGTCTCCCGCGACATCTGCGCCGGCGTGGTCAAGTGCGACAACACGAGATAGCTGCCCGGCACCACCGCGGCCCGGAACCGGCCCAAAATCGGCGCGGGGTCCTCCTCTACAAAGTGGAACACCGCCGCCGCCACGATCCCCACCGGACGATCGAAATCGATCAAACGCCGGGTGGCCGGGTCCTCTAGGATCGCCTCCACGTCACGAACATCGGCCTGGACCACCGCAGTCCGCTCATCCCCAGCCAGGAGCTGCTGACTGAAAGCAACCGCCACCGGATCCACATCGACGTACACGACCCGCCCGTCAGGGGTGACGGCGTGCACGATCTCATGAACGTTCCCGACGGTCGGGAGCCCTGAGCCAAGATCGATCACCTGGTCGACGCCCTCGTCCAGCAAGCCGTCGACCGCCCGGCGCAGGAAACGACGGTTCGCCCGTGCATAACGAACGGCCTGCGGCTCGGCCGCAAGCATCCGACCAGCCATCTCGCGATCGACCTCAAAATTCGCCGACCCCCCAAGCAGCACGTCATAAACTCGAGCGGCGCTTGGGTGATCCGCACCCATGGCGCCGAAACTCCCGCCGGTAGCGCCTTGGGCATTCATACGGCGACCCGCGCGCCTCGAACCGCTGACATTCTGAAGTCCTCCATCAGTTGACCCGGCGATTCAGTAGCGAGTTGAACCACGTCGGATGCCCGACCGATAGGCAGGCGCACCGCACCAAAGCGTCGCGACAGGAAACGCCGACTGTTCCTGCCGCCGCCCCATTGACGTCAGCGGGCGCAGGTGCACGCCCCAGTCATCCAGCCGTCGAAGCGTGCTCCCTCTCGCCGCTTATCGCTGGGAGCACGATGCCGAACGATTTGAGGCCGTGACATGACCAAGAGTGGGTAACGGTATGCACAGCTCGCATAACGCCCTTGCGGCTTACGAACTCGGCCAGCCCAGGCGACTCCGGTCGGCGCCGCGATATGGGGGTAGCCGAACGATGTCGCACGCGGGGGGCGCCGACCACTATGGCGCGCCCGCCGCTACGCCTGGTTCACCGATACCTGGTACGACAGCCTCGAGGTCTTCAGCGTCAGACACCCATGGCCGACTCCCCCTTCGTTGCAAGCGGGCCTCTATCGCCGGGCCACTCGCGTCCTCTGCGGACGGCAGTTCTCGTGGTTACAGACTGCGTTGGCCGACCGTGACGACTTAACCTCAGGCGTGGACGACTAGGGACGTCCTCGATAAGGTGAGCCGTCCCTCTAGATGTCCCTACATGTGCCGATGGAGAGTGTGGTGCCGAACGACCGGCTACGAGACGGACTGCTCAAGCGAGGGCTGACGCCGGCCGCCCTTGCCGAAGAACTGGGCGTAGATCCGAAGACCGTCGAGCGGTGGATCACACAAGACCGCACGCCGTACCCGCGCTACCGGCACGCCATCGCGGCCCTGCTCAGGGAAGGCGAGTCTTACCTGTGGCCGTCCGCCCTGCCCGCCGAGCGTGCCGCGCAGGTCAGCCAGTCGGAAATCGTGCACGTCTACCCGCGTCGCGGAGCCGTGCCGCAGGAACTGTGGCAGCGCCTACTCGACGGCGCCAGCCGCCACATCGGCATCCTGGTCTACGCCGGACTATTCCTGCCCGAGCAGAATCCGCGGTGGGTGGCGACGCTGCGGGCCAAGGCAGAGGCCGGCGCCCAGGTAGAACTGCTGTTCGGCGACCCGGAGGGCCAGCACGTCGCCCAGCGGGGCGAGGACGAGGGCATCGGGTCGGCCATCGCCAGCAAGGTGCTCAACACCCTGGCCTTCTACAAGGACCTACGAGGACTGGACACCGTCGGCATCTACTACCACGACACGATCCTCTACAACTCGATCTACCGCTTCGATGAGGAACTGTTGGTGAACACCCACCTCTACGGCACGCCAGCAGCCTACGCTCCCGTCCTGCACCTCCGGCGGCTCGGCGGCGGGGAACTGTTTGACAACTACGTGTCAAGCTTCAACCGCACGATCTCGCAGGCCCGAGCGGTCTGGCCAGAGGACTGATGGGAAGCTGAGACATGGCACGGACCGAGCACTTCAACAACCCGCAGGCGCCCAAACCGAACAGCATCGTCGTCGCCGTGACCGTCTTCGTCCAAGACGACAAGGACCGTGTTCTACTCATCCAGCGGACCGACAACGGCCTATGGGCGCTCCCCGGCGGCGCCCAGGACTTCGGTGAATACATTGCCGAGACGGCCGTACGCGAGACCCGCGAAGAGACTGGCATCGAGGTCGAAGTGACCGGGGTCGTCGGTATCTACACCAACCCGAACCATGTGGTGGAGTACAGCGACGGCGAGGTTCGACAGCAGTTTTCTATCTGCCTACGGGCTACGTACATCGCGGGGGAACCGACGATGAGCGACGAGTCCTCCGCCGTCCAGTGGGTTCCACAAGAAGGCTTGAACTCTATATCGATCCATCCGTCCATGCGCCTCCGAATCGATCACGGGTTCGAGCGGCGCCCCGATCCCTACATTGGCTGATTGGCGATACGTTCTTCGGTCCTTCGAATAGAATCGATCAGAGCAGGCTCGGCCCTCTCCCAGAATCGCGTCACCAAATCGTCAGGACCGTACCGATTTCGGATTTCGGCAAGCCTGTCTTTGACAGTTAGATCTTGCCCGTCTGGACCGGTCGTCATATCTGCATACCAGAGCGCGTCCGCCGTCGGCGAGAGTTCGCACGGAAATTCCGCCTCGAGGGCACCGCCCAAGCCTCGTTCGTCTGCCTCGTATTGGGCACACGAATGGTAAGCGACTAGGGCGGCGAGCCGCAGATTGTAGCCCGACGCCCTGAGCCACCGTGCGCCGTCGAGGGCGTGAAAGCCAGTGTCCGTGATGGTGGGGGCGTATCCGATGTCGTGTAACCAGGCGGCTGCGACGAGTAGGTCGGCATCTCTCGCGGCGAGTGCTCCTAGGCCGGCGGCCTTGCGCGCGACTGCTTGCACGTGGCGCCACCGGTTGGGCATAACCACGGCGAGATGGCGCTCGGCGACCTGGGCAGCTACGTCTTGCAGTCGACTCACCGCTTGATCGTAAGACTCAGCCGAAATCCCTGCCAGAGAACGTCGCCATCGCCGAGATGACTCTCACTGCTGGAGACATCAGCAAGTTCGATAAGTGTCGATCAGGTTAACAAAAGGGCGTCAGAAAGCAGGGCTGTTCCCGCAATAGTCGCGGTGGTTCGAAAAGCAGGCAGCGTATGGAACACTGGCATGCAGCGAACTGGGGCGACAAGCGACGTCCGGCGTGGTACCGGGCCGGACGGTCAACCGGCCGCCCGGGTCGGGTACGGGAGGTGGACATCGTGGCGGGAGCGGGTGCGCGTTGCTCGTCCTGTGGAGGACGCCTCGCCCGAGACAACCGCAACGCGCAGTGCGGGGCATGTCAGACAGCCAAACGCGGTGAGCCGTTCCACGTACCCCACATGACCGGGGAGTTCTGGGACGACCCGGCGATGCGAGACGCGCTCCGCAACCGCCACCTCGGCCAGATCATCCGCGCCTGGCGAACCCATCCACAACAGGGGCGGCAGGCGGTCAGCCAAAACCTCGTCGCGGCATGGATGGGCATCACCCAGACCCAACTCAGCCGCATCGAGACCGGAGGCCCAGTCGTCCACCTCGACCGACTCATCGAGTGGGCCAAAGCGTTACGCATCCCACCCCACCTACTGTGGTTCACACTGCCCACCAACGACAGCAGCGACAGCCAAAAGGCGCCCAGCCGCAGCGAATTGCACGATCCCGGTCGAACGGCCCCGGCCGAGACCCGGTACCCGGATCACGACAGGCATCAAGCACTCCGGTCGAGAGTGCTGAACTACCGGTGGGACGGCCCGGCAGAGCCGATGCCATTGACACAGGATGATGTGGTGAATCGTCGGGCGGTCCTGTACGGATTGATGGGGACGGCCGGGGCGGCCGGCAGCTCGTCTCTTGCCGCCCGTCTGGAGGCACTGCGGCGTGGCCTCGACGACAGGCTCAGCGGCGACGTAGTCGACAGTGCGGATGTCGATGAGTGGGAGCGTGTCATCGACCAGTACGCGCATGATGTCGGTCTGCTGTCCGCCGGTCGTGTGCTTCCGCAGCTCGCTACGGACCTCGAGGACATTCAGGCCAGCTTGCGTGGCGCCTCCGGGAAGCAGCGCGCTGACTTGGCGCATGTGTGTTCGAGGTTGAGCGCGCTCATCGCGATCACCCTGCTCAATCTCGATGAGGCGCAGATGGCGCGGCGCTATTGGCGTACGGCGACACGTGCCGCCGACCAGACGTCGGACCTTCGGCTACGGGCACTGATCCGCGGCCGGCGGGCCGTGTTCTCCCTGTACGACCAGCGATCCGCGTCGACGGTCCTGGCCCTGGCCGACGAGGCAATCGAGGTCGCGCCGGGGATCGCATGTACTGGAACCGTCAGTGCCCACGCAGCCCGCTCGCAAGCGCTCGCCCTGTTGGGCGATCACCGCGCTGCCCTGGACGCCCTCGACGAGACGTTCAAGGCGTTTGCCCGGCTACCGGAGGCGACGGTGACCGACCGTAGCTCGCAGTGGGGCTGGAGCGAACAGCGTCTCAGACATGTGGAAAGCCATGTGCACTCGTACGCCGGCCGCACCCACGACGCCGCGAGGGCCCAGAACGTCGCGCTGTCCTTGTATCCGGCTCAGGCATATCAAGGGCCTGCCCAGATCGAGTTGCACCGGGCGGTGTCCATGATCGTCGCAGGTGACCCCTCCGAAGGCGCCCGCCACACCGTCCGTACCGTGAGCGGCCTTCCGGCTCACGTCCGCGACGACGCCCTCGTACGCCGCACGGCCGCACTGGCGCTCGACGCCATCCCCGCTGGCGCGGCGAAGCTACCGGCTGTTTCCCAGGCCCGTGACCTGCTGGCACTACCGATCGGCCCCTCATGACCCACACCCCACAAGCAGCATTCGCCCACTACACCGCACAGGACGTTGACGCCGTCCTCGACTCGGTCGTCGTTCCGATCTACGAGGCAACGCACGCCGACGTGATCAGCGACCCGTTCTACAGCGCCGAACGGTTCGTCGAGCGAGTCCGCCGGTACATGACGTCATCCGGATTCGAACTCGTCGCCGCCGAGGTGAACCGCCAGCCGGTGGGGCTGGCCTTCGGGTACGCACTACCCGAGGCAGCCCGCTGGTGGCAGGGACTGACCACCCCGGTCGACCCGGACCTCATCGCCGAGACCGGGCACCGGACGTTCGCCCTGTGTGAGCTGATGGTGCACCCCGACTGGCAACGCCGAGGCATCGCGCAGGCCCTACACGACGAACTGCTGCACCACCGGCCCGAACAACGAGCGACGCTGCTGGTCCGCGAGGACAACACCGCCGCTCAGACCGCCTACGCGAAGTGGGGGTGGGAGAAGATGGGCAAGCTGAAACCGTTCCCGGACTCCCCGAACTACGACGCCCTGATCCTGCCGCTGGACAGGTAGCACACGGGAGGTGGACATCATGGCGGGAGAAGCGAGTGCGCGTTGCTCGTCCTGTGGAGGACGCCTAGCCCGAGACAACCGCAACGCGCAGTGCGGGGCATGTCAGACAGCCAAACGCGGTGAGCCGTTCCACGTACCCCACATGACGGCGGAATTCTGGGACGAGCCAGCGATGCGAGACGCGCTCCGCAACCGCCACCTCGGCCAGATCATCCGCGCCTGGCGAACCCATCCACAACAGGGGCGGCAGGCGGTCAGCCAAAACCTCGTCGCGGCATGGATGGGCATCACCCAGACCCAACTCAGCCGCATCGAGACCGGAGGCCCAGTCGTCCACCTCGACCGACTCATCGAGTGGGCCAAAGCGTTACGCATCCCACCCCACCTACTGTGGTTCACACTGCCCACCAACGGCGACAGCCAAGAAACACTAGATCAGTCGCCGATTGGCCCACCCCCCTTGCGGTCGGCAGCGGAAGGCGCGGCGGCGGCCGAAAACACCACTGATGTCCCCTTGCCGCTAGACCGCGAGTCCGATGAGGAGGACCTCGTTGACGTGGCTGGCCGCATCCAACGCTTGAGAAGGACTGTAGCTCCCGAAGTTATCGACCATCTTAGGGATAGCTTACGAGGTGCCATAGAAGGGTATGAGCGTTCTGCTGCCTCGACTCAAATTCATCGCCTGGTTCGACAACGAAGGTGGATCGATGAACTAGTTGGCGAATGTGGAGATCAGGCGCAACAACGGCAATTGTTCGCTGTTGCCGCAGGAGTTTCGGGGCTACTCGGCTATATAACTGTGGGACGCAGTAGGTTTGTACTTGCGCGCGCTTACTGCGAGGAGGCTTTCCAGCTTGGGCGTGCCGCCAATGACGCAAACCTGCAAGCCTGGGCCCGCGGCCTACAGAGCTTCTGCGAGTATTACGCACGGAGGTACAATAGCGCATTCGATTTTGCAGTCGACGGCCTAGCGATCGCAGGATCGGGTCCGCAGAGCGTCCGCCTCGCAGTTAACGGTGTAGCACGATCGCTGGGTAAACTGGGCGACGTGGAAGGCGTACATCGCATCATCGGTGATGCCTACGGGTTGTTGGCAAGGAACGAGCCTCCTTCGGGTATTCCATCGAGCATCTCGTTCGGTTGCTACAATGAGACGCAGGTTGCGAGTAACGCCGCGACAGCTTACGTATCCCTAGGAATGCCGGAAAAGGTTGACGAGTACATCAGTCTCGCACTGCCGGAAATCATCGACTCTGGATCCACATGGAGTCGATCACTGGTGGCGCTTGATATTGCCAAATCCTGCACGGTCTCGAAGGGCGATCTTGATCGTGCCTGCGATGCCGCGATCGAAGCACTTAAGATCTCGTTCAACAAGCCGGTAGTCTCCGTCGAGCAGCGGGCAACCGAGTTCGTACAGGCAGCCACTCAAGCCTGGGGCAATGTAAGCCAGGTTCAGCAGGTCAGCGAGGCTCTTGCCCACTACGTGAAGGGCTACCGGGTTGGGTAAACGCGAGACCGGGCCGGTCGACACTGAAGAGTTCCGCCGGTTTCAGCGAATTCTCATGCTGACCAATCACTGGGATCGACCTCGGGGACCTCGCTCCTACTACTGGTATTTGACTTTCCGCAGATCTCCTCAATTGCAGGCTTTCGTTGCGCGCTGTCAGGCTCTCATCAACTTCCCTTTCTATGATCTCGTCGAAAACCGCGCCTTGCACCTCACGATTGATCGGATCGCCTACGAGGGCAACGTTGCCGACAGGGAACTGATCGAGATTGAAGCGACCGCGAGGCACACCTGCCGTGCGGTGCCGGCATTCGAGTTGCATGTGGGATCAATAGGAGGAACGCCAGGCGCTATCGGATTCAGCATGCATCCTGTTGAGCCGCTACGGCAACTAAGGAACGCACTCCGAGAGGCCACCCGGCTTGGGCCATTTAGTGCGTGCCGTGGATGGCGTCGAGTGCGGTTTGGAGGTCGTTTGGGAGGGGGTCGGCGGCGGTGATGGTGTGTTCTCCGGCCTGGATCTGGATGGTGCGGTAGCGGCGGGCGGTGGTGACGAAGCGTTTGATGGTCCAGCCGGTGGTGTTCTCGATCCAGCGGGACACGGCCAGGGCGGCGAACACGATGGTCAGGTGCGCTTCGATCGATTCGCGGGTGTGGTGGTAGACGGGTCGGGCGGCCAGGTCGGTCTTGGACATCCGGAAGCTCTTCTCGACCTGTAGCAGCCGGCTGTAGGCGGCGATGACCTGCTGCGGGTCGGGGTTCGGGAGGTTGGTGACGTAGCCCTTGATCCCGGCCAGGGCCCGGTTCTTCGCTTCCAGGGTCCGGTTGACGCTCTTGGTCGCGCCGGTCAGGCGTACGTACCGGTTCCGCTTGACTGGGGTCCGGCCCTCGACGGCGTTCTCGGCCTTGGCGATCTGGGTGTCGATCCCGCGCAGGGTGCGGCGGGCCCTGTCCGCCTTGTACTGATAGAAGAACGTGTGGTCGCGGCGGTTGTCGCCGCGGCCGGCCGGCCACGGCTGGACGAACACGTGCCCGTCGGGGATCTCGGCGTCGGGGTGGGCGTCGCGCCATACCTTGACGACGTAGGGCACCTCGGGGATGCGGGCGCCGAGGATGAACGACAGCCCCGCGGCCTCGATGGCGCGTTTGTTGGCCTCGGACACCATCCCGGCGTCGGCCACGACGGTGACGTCGGCCAGGCGGTGCGCGTCGAGGAAGGCCCGTAGAACGGGCAGCATGGTGGTGGTCTCGGCCCGGTTGCCCTCGAACGCGTGCACCATCAGCGGGAACCCCGACCCGTCAGTCAACAGGCCGACGGTGATCTGCGGCTCCAGGCGACGTTCCTTGCTGAAGCCGGGCTCGCGGAACCCGTCACCCTCGTCGGTCTCGAAGTACAACGTCGTGACGTCGTACAGCAGCAACGTCGCCGGCCCCAAGCCGACGTGCGCGGCGCAGGCACGGGCCAGCCTGGCCCGCCACCGCCCGCCAGCGGGATCGACCTGCCCGGTTTCCAGGTCAGCGGCGCCGTCGCCGTCCCGGGCGGTGTCGTCGGGGTTCTGTCCGGCGCCGGCTGTAGATACGCAGCCGTCGCTTCACCGTCCGGTAGGACGGCGGGTCCATACCCGCCTCAGCCAGGACCCGTAGGGAGTCCAGCTTGCTGGTCGGCTCGATGATCCTGGCCAACACCAAGGCCTTGAACACCTCGTCGCGGCCGGCCGCGGCCGCGAACCCCAACACGTCGTAGCCACGGCCGAGCGCGTCCAGCAGGTGCCCCATCCGGGAGGAGGTGATCGGCAACGCCTCGCCCTGGTTGGCCGGACCGCCCGGCAGACGCAGATCCAACTCGCCCTGCCCCGCGGCCAGCCGCTGCCGCGCCACCGCCTTCAGCAACTCCAGGTCCGCATCGGTGTGAGCGGACCCGATGTGCTCGATATCCCGCGACCCCCGCCGCTGCGAGTGCACGATCTGCACCGCCCGCGCCCCGGACGCCGTCCTCACCGTCCGCACGTACGCCACAGCCGACACGATAGAACCCGGCCCGTTTAGTGCGTACCTCCCGACACAACACCCCAGCTCACAGCCCTACCCGCCATCGAATCAGCCAACCGTGGCCCAAGTCGGGTCAGGCTCTCATCAACTTCCCTTTCTATGATCTCGTCGAAAACCGCGCCTTGCACCTCACGATTGATCGGATCGCCTACGAGGGCAACGTTGCCGACAGGGAACTGATCGAGATTGAAGCGACCGCGAGGCACACCTGCCGTGCGGTGCCGGCATTCGAGTTGCATGTGGGATCAATAGGAGGAACGCCAGGCGCTATCGGATTCAGCATGCATCCTGTTGAGCCGCTACGGCAACTAAGGAACGCACTCCGAGAGGCCACGCTTTCAGTGCTACCTGACGCTCCCGTGAAGAGTCTCAGCTTCAATCCGCACCTCACGATTGCCTACAGCAATACGCACGTTTCCGCTGCTCGAGCGATTGCCGCCGCCGAGGCAGTGAATGAGTTGCCCCGTGTTAGCGTTTCCGTAGAGACTGTAGACCTGGTATTAATGGAACGCCGAGAAAGCGCGTACACCTGGGAAGAGGTCGCACAGATAAATCTCGCCACCAAGAGGTAGCTTTATGACTGTCGAAGTAAGGACCTTCGAGTCGGCCCACGCACCGCTCGAAGAGCAGTCAACTGGGCATTCTTGGGGGAGCCGCTGTCCGTTTACGGACACGTCTATTCGAAGGAATTGCTTGAACCCGCTCTGCGGCGCGCAGGAGGTGGCACTGATCGCGGCAGAGGCTCTCGCCGTCCACCCACGGCACGCCCACCCGCGCTACCTCTCGGTACGAGGCGCACTCCTGTTACACGCCGCCGTCATGGCCGCCCGACTCCGCCAACGCACCGACGCTCAACAGAGGCTCGAAGAGGCCGAGCAGGTCGTCAACGACCTCGGCGACGACCGCAACGAGATGTGGACCGCCTTCGGCCCGACCAACGTCGCCCTCCACCACTTGTCGGTAGCCGCTGCTCTCGCCGACCACCACCACGATGCCGTCGACCTCGGCAACCGCATCGACACCAACCGCCTCCCGCCCGCCCTGGTCAGCCGTCGCGCCCAGGTACACCTCGACCTCGCCGCCGTACACAGCCAACGACCCAACGGCGATCCGCAGGCGCTGCTACACCTCATGGAAGGCGAGCGCATCGCACCCCAGGCCATCCGTCACAACGCCGACGCCCGCCACCTGATCGCCGCAATGCTGAGACGGGCCCGCCGCGGCGACACTCCCGGGCTTGCGGCCTTGGCCGAGCGAGCGGACGTAGCCGCATGACAGCAGACCAGCGCGCCCCCGTGCTGATGCTCGTGGTCTGCGCCGCACCACCCGCCATGCAGATCCACGAACTGGTAGAGCAGGTCCAGCTCGACGGCTGGAGGTCCAGGTGATCGCTACACCCACAGCCATGACCTGGATCGACACCGACCGGCTCACCACGCTGACCGGCAACCCGGTACGCGCGGCCACCCGACGCCCCGACGAACCCAAGTCGCTACCGACGGCGGACACGGTCGCCGTCGTGCCGGCAACCTTTAACACGATCAACCAGTGGTGCGCAGGGGTGAACGACACGCTCGCCCTGGGCGTACTCAACGAGGCCCTCGGCAGCCGGCTACCGATCATCGCCGCCCCGTACGCGAAACCCACCCTCACCGGCCACCCGATCTTCGGCAGGAACCTGCGGTTTCTCATGGACGTCGGCGTGGACCTCCTTCCCACCGAGGCCATCCGCCCAACGAACCCAGACCGGCCGTTTCGCTGGGAACTGATCACGCAGCGACTGAAGCCGTACCGGGAGAGAGCCCTCGCCCGGAGGGACAGCGATGCCGCCAGCCGCCGGAATGGTCCCGGCGTATAGGCGCCCGAGCCAGCCCCGGCCATGGTCATCGATAAGGGAGGTGGCGCGATCCCGCTGACGGACGAGATCGATGATGGCCTGCGAACGCTGGCCGCCACGGTGGACGGGGCAAGGAGCCAGACGGCGGCGATCGACGACGCCCTGACCCGGATCAGCACCACGGCCGCCGCGGCGGGCTTCACCGGCATCGTCGTCAGGCTGACGGCCATCCGCGAGGTAGTCGCAGATGTTCACGGACGGCTGGCGGCGGCCGGTGACGTGCTGGGGCAGGCCTTTCGGTCGGTTGCCGCCGTACCAGGCCAGCCTTCCCCTCACGACATCACCAACGCGCTCACCCCCATGCCGGCGGCCCTCACCGCCATCGACGGCCACCTCGTGGAGGCGGCATCCAGGGTCGAACAGGCCACCCGGCTCGTCACGGCGACCCTGCGAGGCGGTGAGCCCGGCCCGACCCTGTCACGCCTACAGCAGTTGGGCCGGACCCTCGCCGTAGCCAAGGCACACGGACACGCCGCACGGCAACGTGTCGAGTCGGCGCTGACGCGGGCACGCCAGGTCGGCGCCACCGGTCACCCAGCCGCCATCAGCGGTGACACCGGTGGCGGCCCCTCCAGGGACCCCCTATCGACTGGCCCAGGCCAGGCCAGGGATCCTGCCGGAACGCCGACATCCTCCCCGGTACAGGACCAGGCCATCCCCGAACCGGCCGATCCCGCCTGGGCACAGGCCGATCCCGCGACCTTGCCCGACACGGTAAGGAACGCCGCCGGCCGCCTAACGTCACGCCCGGCCGGCAGCACCCGCCCCACCCAAGGACTACTCGACGGCACCCCGGTCACCTCCGGCGGAGGCGACCGCACCCTGGCCGCCGACCTCGACCACGACCCGCTACGAGGCCCACCCGTCACCTTCTACGACCACGCCGAGTCCAAAGCCGCCGCACACATGCGCCGCACCGGCCGCACCGAATCCGACCTCGCCCTCGACAACACCGTCTGCGGCACCAACGACCGCGACAAGACCTACCCCTACACCTGCGACAAGATCCTGCCCGCCATCCTCCCCACCGGAAGCCGACTACGAGTCTGGGTCACCCGCGACGGCGGCAACACCTGGTGGCACCGTATCTACACCGGCACCGGCGAAAGGATCACCCGATGACGCCACAACTACGCGACTACCACGGACACCCCTACGAACTCACCGACCCCGAGCAGGCCGGACGCCGCTTCGACGAACAGATCGAAACGATCATGCCGCACGGAGGCTGCGGACAGAGGATCACCATCGGCCCACCCGACCAGCCCACCCTACGCATCGACATAGATATCGACGCCGACCGCGCCGCCCTACGCTGGCTACCCGACGGCAGTCACGCCGCCGCCCTGCCCCCCGACACCCCCATCACCGTCTACGAATCCCCCGACACCGGGCTGACCGACATCCCCGCCAACCTCGCCCGCCTGAACACCGCCACAACCCGCCAAGCCGTCATCGAATACGTCACCACCGGCACCCGCCCCACCAACGTGACCTGGCAACACCCGGCGCACAACTGATGCCACCCGGCGACCAGGCGGATTGCCGATCGGGGGCAGAGGAGCCGGCAGCCTGCGGTCACCCGGGCCGTGCCGCACATCAGAGAGGGGCAGCAGCCCAAGCGGGTGGTACCACCTCGGTGACATCGTCGCCGGGGGCCGCCCGACGCGGCCCAAGAATGGCCTGAGCCCGGTCGACCGCGCCCGCCCGGGCTCGAAGCACCGCGTCCTGACCGAGGGCGCCGGCAGGGTCCGTTGCGTCGGGTATCGGCAAGATCGAGGCAGACTTGAGTAGTGAGGTCATCGATCCGATCTGATTCGTGGCCGTGTGCGAGGTCGGTCTAGTACGACAGCCGTGGTTTGCCGAAGGAGTGTCTTCGCTGGTAGTGGCTGTTCTTGGCCCGGTATTGGTGCCGGCGGCGCCATCGTGACCATCGATCGATGAAGTCGCGGCAGCGCTGCGCGGTGATCAGGTGTGCCAGCGGCGTCCGTGACGGCCGATCAAGTGTCCTGTGTAGACTTCCTGCTCCGTGACCATGAGCGATCTTGAGGGATGGTCTGTCGGTCTCGACGACTTGATGTCCCGGGTGGCAGGCCGGTTCGGCCGGGTGGAGCCGCGCCGTCGTGCCCGCTCGTACGTGCTGGGCCTGCTGTCACCTCTCGCGGGGCAAGAACAGTTGGACCTTGGCCGAGGCCGCCGGTGACGTCAGCCCGGACGGCATGCAAGCACTACTCAACCGCTCGGTGTGGGACACCGACGGTGTGCGTGATGATCTGCGGGGCTACGTCGCCGAGCAGCTCGGCGACGTAGACGGTGTGCTCATCGTCGACGAGACCGGCTTCCTCAAGAAGGGCGTCAAGTCCGCCGGCGTACAGCGGCAGTACTCCGGCACCGCCGGACGCGTCGAGAACTGCCAGCTCGGCGTGTTCCTCGCCTATGCCAGCGCCGCAGGGCGCACGTTGATCGACCGCGAGCTGTATCTGCCGACCAAATGGTGTAACGACGCCGAGCGACGCACCGAGGCCGGTATCGGCACCGCAGTGCGGTTCGCGACCAAACCGCAGCTGGCGTTGCGGATGATCGAGCGAGCACTGGACGCGCGGATGCCAGCCAAGTGGGTCACCGCCGACGAAGCCTACGGCAGCGACTCGAAGTTCCGCATCGCACTGCAACAGCGCCGTATCGGCTATGTCGTGGCCGTCGCCTGCCGGCAGAAGATCCCGACAGAGACTGGCAGCGCACGCGCTGACGCCCTGGCTGCGGCCGCACCCGAGCCGGCTTGGAAACGACGCAGCTGCGGACCCGGCGCCAAGGGCGAACGCCTCTACGACTGGGCCGCCGCGACCCTGCCGGACACCGGCACCGCAGAGCACGGCTACCACCGTTGGCTACTCGTGCGACGCAGCATCAGCGATCCGGCCGAGCTGGCCTACTACCTCTGCTACGGCCCAGCCGACACCACCGACGAACACCTGATCAAGATCGCGGGCAGCCGCTGGGCCGTCGAGGAATGCTTCCAAACCGCCAAGGGGCAAGTCGGTCTCGACGAATACCAGGTCCGCCGCTACGACGCCTGGTACCGCCACATCACCCTGGCCATGCTCGCTCACGCCTTCCTCGCGGTCACCACCGCGGCAGTGGGAAAAGACCCCACTGCCACGACGGACTCATCCCCATCACCCTCGCAGAGACCCGTCGTCTGCTGGCACACCTGATCACCGCGCAGCGCTGCCGCGACTTCATCGATCGATGGTCACGATGGCGCCGCCGGCACCAATACCGGGCCAAGAACAGCCACTACCAGCGGAGACACTCCTTCGGCAAACCACGGCTGTCGTACTAGTACCAATGCCGTTCAGTTAGGCGGGTTGATCGGTTGTCAAGGTCCGGTGTCGAGGATGTTGATCTCGATGGTCCCTTTGTAGGTGGTGCGGTCGATGTCCGGGCCGCGGGCGTTGTACTTGGAGATGGCGCGTTTGACGGTCCGGGGTTTGGTCCGGACGCGCCGGTCGGGCATCAGCGTGGCCAGGACCCGCCGGCCGATCGTGCCGACGAGGTCGATGACCGTGTCGGCGATGACGTTGGCGGCTTGGATGACCTGGTCACGGGCGGTTTGCAGGGCGATGGTGAAGCTGGCCCGGTCGGGGGCCAGGCCGGGGATGGTGTCGGTGGCGTCGGTCATCGCGGTGCGGAGCACCTGGTAGGTGACCAGCAGGGCGTAGATCTCCTGGTTGATTCCGGCCGGGGTGCGGGCGCGTAGCACCCGCCCGCCCAGGATGGTGGACTTCAGTTCCAGGTAGACGCTCTCGATCTCCCAGCGCTGGTGGTAGAGGGTGATCAGCTCGCCGGCCGGATAGCGGTGCGGGTCGAGCAGGGTGGTGACCAGGCGGTAGGTGCCGGTGCACCGGCCGGCGCTGGTGACGATGCCGATCTCGGCCTCGATGACACGGACGGCGAGACTGCCGAGTTGGGACAGGTAGGTGCCGTCGCGGTGGCGGGATCTGACCGGCAGTCGTCGGCCGCTTTTGCATCGCACCAGCAGGTCCGCGCCGCTGCCGGCGAGGTGGGTCAGCAGGTTCGCAGCGGCGAAGTTGCGGTCGGCCAGCAGCAGCATGCCCGGTCGTAGACTGCCCGCTAACCGTGCCGCGTACCCGGTCTCTCCAGTACTGGCCGGGCCAAAGACCGCGTCGATGACGCTGCGGGTTCCGCAGGCCACCAGGGCCAGGAATCGGATGGTGGGGTAACCGCCCGCGCCGTGGTTGCAGCGGTGCTTGACGAAGCTGCGCAGGTTAGCGGCGCTGTCGGCCACGCTCATCAGCGTGCCGTCCACGGCGCAGACCAACAGCCCGCGCCAGGACACCGCTGCGGTCGCGGTCGTCGCGGCCGGGCCACGCAGCAGGTCGAACAACGCCCGCATCGGCGCCGCCCCGAGACGTTGCCGGGCCTGACGCAACGCGCTGGCCGTCGGCACAGCAACGACCAGGCCATGCAGCCCGGCGGTCAGCCGATGCCAGACCTGCCCGTAGCCCAACTCGGCGAACAGGCAGCCGGCCAGCAGCAGGTAGACCACCACCCTCGCCGGCAGCAACCGCACCCGCGACTGCACCGCGCCGGTACGTCGCAGCGCGTCATCGACCATCTCGAACGGCACCAGCTGGGTCAACTCACCTAGATGGCCCGGCGCGAACCGGCCCGCCGCCACCATCGTCGTACGCGTTATGGCAATCTGTCCGGACAGCGGAGCTCCTGGTTTCGGGGTGTCTTGGAGTGACAACCCTCTCTACCGGAGCTCCGCTGCTTCACATCCCCCGACACGCCTTGACAAACCACTAATCCGCCTAACTGAACGGCGTTGGTACTAGTACTGCAACGGCGGGTCGTGACTTATGGCGGTTCGAGTCGTTTGCGGTAGTGGGCGGCTCGGGCTTGTTCCTGGCGCAGGCGGCGGAACCTGGACCAGTGCAGGATGTGGTCGGCTCGGCCGCCGACGGTCAGGACGAGGTGGGCGAACAGACGGCGGATCTCGTTGCTGCTCAACGGGATCAGGCTGCCCGCGTCTGCGGTGGCGCCCCCTTTGCGTCTTCGGCGGCGCGGGTGACGACGAGGAACGCGGCAGCGGCCATGGCCAGGGTGATATGGGCGTACCAGGCGTCGTAGCGTCGGACCTGGTACTGGTCCAGACCGACCTCGTTCTTCGCGGTCTGGAACGATTCCTCCACTGACCAGCGGCTACCGGCGACCCGGACCAGGTCCCGCAGTCGAGTGCCGCGGCACCGGCGCGGCGACGGCCGTGACGTGATCACCGCAGCGGCTCATTCCTGACGGAGTACGTGTTCCACGGCCCGGCGCAGGCTCGTCGGCGGCCGGCCCAGCACCCGGCGCAGGTCGTCGGTCTGCCGTTCCAGTGCCCCGGCCAGGGCCAGGCCCTGGAGGAAGGCCATCGGCCCGGTGATCGCGCCGGCGTCCTCGTGGTATTCGACCTTTGTACCGGTGACGTCGCCGAGTTCCCGGGCGAGCTGCGGATAGGTCCACAGCGGTCCGGTCAGGTCGTAGCCCCGGCCCAGGTGGTCGTCGTCGGTCAGCACGTTCACCGCCGCCTCGGCTAGATCCGTCCGCAGCGCGGTGTTGAGGCCCCGTCCGCCGGTGCCGCTGACCAGGATGCCCGACTCGGCCGCCGCCCGCAGCCCGGCGTCGACGAACGCCTCGGTGTAGAACGGGTGCCGCAGGATCACGTAGTCGAGTCCACTGTTGACGATCGCCCGTTCGGTGGCGTGGTGGGCGGCGTTCATGCCCCCGCCGTCGCGGTCGGCGCCCAGGAAGCTGGTGTAGGCGACGGCCCGTACCCCGCTGGCGCCGGCAGCCTCGACGGCAGCCAGATGCTGCCGGATCCGACGGTCTGGAGCCAGTTCCGGCGAGGAGATGAGCAGCAGCCGCCGTGCGCCGGCGAACGCCGAGCGCAGGCTCGCCGGGTCGTCGTAGTCGCCGTGCCGTACGTCGACGCCGAGCGCGGCCAGGCCGGCGGCCCGATCAGGGGCGCGTACGGCGGCGACGACCTGATCGGCGGGCAGCCGGGTCAGCAGCCGTTCGACGACGAGCCGGCCGAGCGCACCGGAGGCGGCGGAGACGACGATCATGGGAGCTCCTTACCGTGCGTGGGCCATCCCGGCCGAGGCGGCTGCCAGCCAACACCGTCGACGCCGGTGCGCGCCACCCAATTCCCGGCCAGCTTCCCGACGGCATCGGCACCCGGATCGCCCCCCCAGCCATACCCGGCGACCGTACCGGCGAAAACCGCTTACCGTACGGCGGCAGGCTCGGCGAAGGTGATGCCCATGACGTACTGACGGACAGCACCCCCGTTTCGCTGCCGCCACACGCCGCGCCGACCGGTGCCGCTGCGTGCGTGCCGCCGGGGTCCGTTGCGTTGGTATCGGCAAGATCGAGGCAGACTTGAGCAGCGAGGCCATCGATCCGATCTGATTCGAGGCCGTGTGCGAGGACGGCGATCGCCGGGTTCCGGTTCCCGGCGGAGGTGATCGTCCTAGCCGTGCTGGTACCTGCGGTTCAACCTGTCCTATCGCGATATCGAGGAACTGCTGGTCGAGCGCGGGGTCGATGTCGATCACGTCACCGTGTTCCGGTGGGTGCAGCGGTTCACCCCGCTGTTGGTCGACACCGCCCGCTTCCGCCGGCACTCACCAGGTGACCGGTGGTTCGTAGACGAGACGTAGTGAAGGTCAATGGAGTCTGGCGGCACGCGCACAGGGCTGTCGACCAGTACGGCCAGATCATCGACGTGCTCGCGTCGACACGTCGGGACGCCGCCACGGCCCGCCGGTTCTTCCACCGGGTGCTGTCGACGGTGAAGGTGACACCGGTCGAGGTGGTCACCGACACCGCCCCCGCCTACCCCGGTGTGCTCAACGAACTGGTCCCGTCCGCGTGGCACCACGTCGAGCGGTACACGAACAATCCGATCGAAGCCGACCACAGCCAGCCCAAACAGCGACTGAGACCGATGCGCGGGCTCCGCAACGACCGCAATGCGCAGGCGATCATCGCCGGACACGCCTTCGTCCAGAACTCCGCCGCGGACACTACGAACTCGGACTCGACGGCCCGCCCCACGACGGATCGCCGCGGCGTTCGCCGAACTCGCCGAAGCGATCTGACCGCAGACCCGACACCGGTTCAACACACCCACCGATCCGGTAACGCAACCGCGCCCGCTGACACCATACGAGAAGCGGAGCGCTGACAGCCCGGCGAGAAGTCTCCACGGCGGGGCCGGACAGCAGCGCGAACCGCTCCCCCGATCGCAGCGGCCGTCAGTCGTCGCGGGGATGTGTCCGACGGCGGTGATGCCGCCGGCATCACCACCACAAACGCCCCCGGACCAGCACAACCAGGTCTACTGTAGAGAGGGTGGCCGATGGATCGTCTCCACCCGCGCACCCGATCCCGACCCTTACCCGGCGGTTCGACGCCGACAGCGCTGCCAGCGTGCTCGATGCCGTCGCCCGATGGGTCGCGACCCACCCGGACGTAGACGTGACCGCGCTGCGCTACGAGCACCAGGTGCGCTACGCCCGGCACCGCATCAGCGTCCTCTACCGGCCCTGCGACGCCGATGACCAGGAGCAGGCGAGATAGCCGTTACCGGTCGAGCGACGATGCCGGGCAACAGGTCGAGGTGACGTCGGTGCCGTACCCGCACCCGGGCGGTCGTCGGCCGTGGTGGGGCGCGAGCATGGCCTAGACCGCCCACGATGGACCCGGCCGACAAGGCGGCGACGGCCGCCGCGCTGAATCTCTACACCAGGCTCGGCTTCCAGCCGGTCGACGGACTGAGGTCACTCAACCTTCCGCTCGCACCCAGCTGACCGTCGGCGCTTCCCTGCGCCGGGCCGGCCCATCGGCTACGGCAACCGGCCATCCGCGACCGGGAGCGGGCCGGGAACCTCGTGCAGGCCGCCTGAAGGTGGGAGCGAGCAGGGACCGACCGTCCGGAAACCACCACAGCCGGTGGATCAGCGGCGGACTCGGCAGCTCGTGCCGCACCTTGCCCGCGTCGAGATCCCCCAGCCGGATCGCGTCAGGGTGCGGGGTCGCGAAGACGCCGTCCGCGGCCAGGTCACCGCGTCTGGTGAACTCGACCGTCTCGATGCGGTCGTGCCGGACGGTGCCGTCGGTCGGGTCGGTCACGGTGATCCAGCCCCGCTCCGCCAACTCCCCTGTTTCTTTCCTCGTCACGTACGTCCGTGTCTTGACCTGCAGCGCCCGGTGCGGATACAGGTGACGATGGGTGTCGGCACCGGGCTGGCCTGCGTGGATCTTCTGGCGGATGCGACGGCCTGCGACGGTGTCGTACTCGACGGCTACGCGGTCACCGCGCAGCAGCAGCCGGCGTTCATCGAGCAGATCGGTGGCGGGGTCAGCGTGCGAGGAAGTCGACGGCGGCGGGGGCGAACTTGTCGTGGAACTGGAAGATGCCGCCGTGGCCGGAGTCGGGGTAGATGATCAGTTCGGATCCGGCGATGCGGTGGTGCAGGTCCTCGGAGAGGATCGAGGGCACCATCCGGTCGTTGTCGCCGTTGGCGATCAGGGTGGGCTGGGTGATCTTTGACAGGTCGGCTGGGGTCGAGCGCCCCCATTTTTTGATCGCCTTGAGCTGCGTTCGGAATGCCTTCACGCTGATCGGGGCGTCGCGGTCGACGGTGCGTTCGTTGAGTCGGTTGACGAACGCGCGGGCGGCGGGCTTGCCTGTGGCGTTGCGGTTGAAGAACAGGAACTCTTTCGGGTCCGACCGGGTCAGTTTCGCCCGCAACATGTCGAGGTAGGTCGTGCGGGCGACCTTGTCGATGTTCTTGCCGCCCTTCGGGCCGGTGCCCGTGAGGACGAGCTTCCGGACGAGTTCGGGGTACTTGACCACGAGGGCCTGGGCGATCATGCCCCCGAGGGAGAAGGAGAAGATGTCGACCTTGTCGAAGCCGAGCGCTTTGATGAAGGTCACGGCGTCGTCAGCCATCGCCTCGATGGTGTCGGGGACCTCGCCGGTGGAGGCGCCGACGCCCTGGTTGTCGAACGCGATGACGTGGTGGCTTTTCGCGATCGGGTCGACGATGCGGGGATCCCAGTTGTCCAGGGTCGCGGCGAGGTGGACGAGGAAGATCACGGGGATCCCACCCTTCGGCCCCAACTCGCGGTAGGCGTAGGTGACGCCGCCGGCGGTGATGGTGCGTGCCGGCGCGTTCTTGTAGGCCGTGATCACGGCATCGTCGGGCTGTTTCTGGGTGCTCATGGTGGGTGTCCTTGTGTGCGGTGGTGGGGACGGTTGCGGTCAGTCGCGGGTAACGACGACCTTGCCGCGGGGCACGCCCTTGGCGAGCGCTGAGAGGGCCTCGGGGGTTTCGTCGAACGGGAGGATCCGACCGACGACGGGGCGCAGAGCACCGGCGTCGACGAGGGTCGAGATTTCGGCGAGTTGGTCGCCGCTGGCTCGCATGAACAGGAATTCGTAGTTCACCCCGCGCTTGCGGGCCTGGCGGCGGATGCCGAGGCTGATACCGGCGATCGCGAGGCGGAGCAGCGGGTTCAGGCCGATCTCTCGGGCGAAGGCCGGGTCTGGCGGCCCGGATATGCCGATCGCCTTGCCGCCTGGGCGCAGGACGCGCAGCGATTTCGCCAGGTTCTCCCCGCCGAGGCTGTCGAGCACGAGGTCGTAGTCGTGCAACTTCTCGGCGAAGTCCTCCGTGCGGTAGTCGATCGTGACGTCAGCGCCCAGTTCGCGGACCCAGCCCGAGTTGGAGCCGCTGATGGTGGTCGCCACGGTCGCGCCGAGGTGCTTGGCGAGCTGGATCGCGATCGACCCGACACCGCCGGCCCCGGCGTGGATGAGGACCTTCTGCCCGGGCTGCACGTTGCCGCGCTCCACGAGCGCCTGCCACGCGGTCAACGCGACCAGGGGCAGCGCGGCCGCCTCTGTCATCGTCACCGAGGCGGGTTTGAGGGCGAGGTCGGCCTCGGCGACCGCGATGCGCTCGGCGAAGGTGCCGATCCGGTCCTTGCCGGGCCGGGCGTAGACCTCGTCGCCGGGCGCGAAGGCGCGCACCTGGGAGCCGACGGCGCCCACCACGCCCGCGAGGTCGTTGCCGAGAATCAGCGGGAGCTTGTAGGGCAGGATCTGCTTGAACTCGCCGAGTCGGATCTTCTCATCGAGCTGGTTGATGCTGGCGGCCCTCACCTCCACCAGCACGTCCCGATCCCCCAGAACCGGCTCGGGCACGTCGGCCGCATGCAGCGGCTCGGTGTAGCGGTCGATGACGAACGCCTTCATCACCGGTCTCCTCTTCTCTGAAGCGGTTCTCCCGCGCTGACAGTCGCGGCGCGGGCCGCGGGGGGTGGATGGTCATCTCGGTCAGTCCTGTCCCCGGCCGGCCCGGACGCCGCAAGGACGAACCGCTCGATCAGGCCCGGCGATCGCATGAGCGACCGGGCCGCCCATCGACAGCCCGAACAAGGTCGGCGCGCTTCGGGCCGAGAGCATGGATGAAGAGGCCGAGGCGTCGTCGGTCATCCCTCGATCGTGTCGCGGACGGAGCCGCTCGAGTACCCGACACCTCGGGCAGGTAGCGGTAGCTGTCGTCGGCGTTCGGGCCCCCATGGACATCGTCGCAGAAGCACAGGTGCGACTGCGGGTACTCGGCGCTCAAGGGGGCGCAGTTCGACCTGCCGGGACGCGGCTTCGGTGCTCGGGGGAGTCGGAGCGTGTCGTCCTGGCGTCGTAGGCCATGAGTGCCAGGACGGCGACGCAGAGGCCGGTGAGAATCGCTGCGGCGATGCTCACCGCCACGTCCAGGCCGTTTGCGGTCGCGAGCGCTCCGGCGCCGATCGCGGTGGCGGCCTGGAGGAGGTACGCGAACAGGTAGAGCAGGGACAGGGCGGCCCCGCGGTGGTGTTCGGCCGCGGCGCGGTTGATCAGGCCGAGCCCACCGGTGAAGGCGAAGGAGTACGCGACCCCGCCGACCAGGCACCACGCCAAGAACAACACGATCGAGCCCGACGTGGCGACGGCCGCCATGAGCGCCAGACTGACGACCGTCAGGGACACGCCGACCCACACGCAGGTATGCGCCGGAACCCGTGTCAGGAGTAGCGCGGTGACGCCGATCGTCGCCGATGAGCATCCGAGTAACGCGCCGATGACGAGCGTGTCGTCGGTCTGGGTGAACTGCCGGATCATGTACGCGCCGAGGGAGAGGAACAGCGCGCCCACGCTGTAGGCGAGACAGACGGAGAGCGTCGCGATCGTGAAGGTGCGGCGCAGGCCCGGGGCGAGTCGCAGCGCCTGAGGTCGCCATCGCCGAGCGTCGGCGGGGCGGTCGTCGGGCGTGGCCGCGAGGGCTGCCACCGCGGCGACGGCGAGCACGAGCAGGACAATGTAGCTCCAGAACAACGGCAAGGGGGCGAACTGGGCGAACGCTCCGCTCAAGACGAGCGCGAGCGTCAACCCTGTGGAGGTCGCGATCGTCGCGAGGGAGTTCGCGAATCTCGGGTTGCCGGAAATGTTGTTCTGCACGAGGGATGCACTGGCGGCACCTATCGCGAGCCCGGTGCCGGCCCCTTGGAGCACCCGTCCCACGAACAGGAAGGTGACGTTCGGGGCGAGGGCGAAGATCACGGCGGACGCGGCGATCAGGGCGACGCCCCAGATCATCACGAGGCGTCGACCGATCTGGTCGGACAGACTGCCAAGGAGGGGCAGGACGACGACGAGCGCGAGCTGGTACGTGGCGAACACCGCGGTGACGACCGCCGGGCTGAGCGCCCACTGCTCCGCATAGATCGGATAGAGCACGCTCGGTGCCCCGCTCGACCACAGTGCCAGCGCCAGCACGGATGCGGAGGCCCAGAACGCTCCCCGCCTGCCCAGCCTCCGCCAGGAGTCCGGACCGCCAGGCCGCCCGGCATCTACAGTCAGCACGGTCGGTTGCGCGTCGTCACGAGCGCGTCGTCCACGACGACGCCCACCAGGCCGGCGCTCACGCGACCGGGACGACAGGGCCGTCGATGAGCGCCGAGATGCCCCCCTGCACGCCGTCGAGCTGGCGTGCGTTCGCCTCGTGCGGGGTGCCCAGTGCGATGGCGCTGACCTGGGTCAGACGGTCGTACTGCTCGGTGGTGAGCTCGATGTCGAGCGCTGCGAGATAGTCGTTGAGCTGGGCCTGGCTCCGCGGCCCGATGCTCGGGACCGCCGAGGTCGCCAGACGCCGCGAGCGCTCGTTCACCCAGGCGGTCGCCACCTGCGCCGGTGGGCGTCCGACCTCGTCGGCGATCGCGAGGACCGTGTCGACGACGGCCGCTTTCTGCTCGGTCGACTCGGTGTGGACGAGGAACTTCAGGTCGCTCAGGCGTCCCTGATCGCTCTGCCGGTATTTCCCGGTCAGCAGCCCGCCGCCCAGCGGCGACCACAGGGTGACTCCCAGGCCGAGCGCCTCGGCCGCCGGCAGCAGTTCCCGGTCGGCGGAGCGCTCAACGAGGCTGTACTCAATCTGGATGCCCGCGACCGGCGTCCATCCTGAGAGGTCCGCCAGGGTCACCGCCCGGGAGACCCGCCAGGCGGGGAAGTTCGACAGCGCCGCGTACAGGATCTTGCCCTGGGAGGCGAGATCGTCCAGGCCACGCAGCAGCTCCTCGACAGGGGTCAGCGCGTCCGGGAAGTGCACCCAAAGCACGTCGATGTAGTCGGTGTCCAGGCGCTGCAGGCTCGCCTCGACCGAGGTGCGGAGGTTCTTACGGCTGTTGCCGGTGCGCGAGATACCGAGGCCCGGGCGGGCACCGACCGTGAACTTCGTGGCGAGCACCAGGTCATCGCGGTCTGCCTGGATGAACTCGCCCAGGAGCTGCTCCGACTGACCTGCCTGGTAGGTGTCGGCCGTGTCGATGAAGTTGCCTCCGGCCTCTACGAATCGCTCGTAGATCGCCTTCGCCTCGTCGCGTTCGGCACCGGCGCCCCATCCCGTGCCGAAGTTTCCGGTGCCCAGCGCGTACTGCGATACGCGCAGTCCCGTGCGACGGCCGAACGTGGTGTAGCGCATGAAGAACTCCCGGGGACCAGCCTGAATCTGCTTACCCAAGTTAACCATCTGAGTTGGCAGTAGCAAGCCAGAGGTAAGCTTCCCCCATGCCCCGCAGGTCGAAGACCCTCGCCGACGCAATGGACAGCTCGTGCGCGATCACCCGGAGCCTCGGAGTGCTCAGTGACCCCTGGAGCTTCCTGCTGCTGCGCGAGGCGCTCCTGGGGCGCCGGACGTTCGCGGAGTTCCGCGACAATCTCGGCATCGCCACCGACGTGCTGACGGCGCGACTGAACAGCCTCGTCGAACACGGAATCATGGAGAAGATCCCGTACCAGGAACCCGGCCAGCGCACGCGCCACGCCTACACGCTCACCCCGGCCGGCGAGCAGCTGAAGCTCGTCTTCATCGCATTGCAACAGTGGGGCGACGAGCACCTCGCATCCACCGAACAGCTACGCGTACTGCCCGTCACGCGGGACACCCGGCGCCGGGTCCGCGTGACGCTAGTCGACGAGGAAGGGACGCTCGTTGACCAGGCGAACGCGGAGTTCGTGCCCGCCGCCTCCGCCATCCCTCGAATACATGGTGCTGCCCGCGTTGTCCATGACGCCTGAGCCCGCGCTGCGGATGAGCGTGCTGGCCGGTTACACCGCCAGCACACCGGCCCGTCTAGGCAACGTCGTCACCAGGCTGAAGAAGCGGGCCTGGGTCCGTCGCGCCTCGAACCTCCAGCCGTGGACGGGCAGAGCTCTGCAGGTCGGCGTCCAAGTACACCTTTCCGTCTCACTTGCCGCGCCCGGACCGTCTGGCAGTGCCGGTCCCCCTCGTCGTTGTCAGGGCCGCTTCCGCCCTCACCCCGCCTCGGGCATCAGGTGGCCCTCAGCTTCGTCACCCCGCTGCGACGGAATGACAGCGATGCCCTTTCACCATCGCACCGTTCGTCAGCGCCTCGTGGCGCTCGACGTCCGTAACCCACTGGTTGAGCAACGAGCGGGCAAAGTCGCGGTTGACCAGGTCGCGCGATCGGTGTCTGCATCTTCGCCTGGGCCGGCGACTACCGGGCAGCCCACGGATGCCGGCGCGACGCATCATCATCTCCACCGCGCGATAGCCGACAACCAGGCCACGGTCCAGCCGCAGTTCGACATGCACCCGGCGGAAACCATACGTCCTTTGGGACGCGAGGTGCACCGCACGGATCCGATTGATCAGCCACGCGTGACGCAGCGCCCGTACCGATGGCGGCCGGTTACGCCACGCGAAGTACCCGGAGGTGGACCCTCCACCACGCGGCAACACACTTCGACCGGCAGTCCATCAGCAGCCATCCGCTTGATGGCAGCCCAGCCGCCCGTCGATGCACGGCCAGCTCGGTCTCCAGCTCGGCGATACGCCGCCGGGCAGCGACCAGCTTCGCCTGGTCAGCGGAGCTGACACCGGGCATCTGGCCGGTGTCGATCAGCTCCTGGCGATGCCAGTTGTAGATCGTCTGTTCACTGATCTCCAAGTCTCGGACCAGCTCCGCGACCGACCGCCGGCCGGCCGGCCTTGAGTAGATCGAGGCCTTACGACGAGACTCGGCTGGGTATCCCCTCGGCACGTCTCTCCGCACCGAGTGAGAAACCTGACGAGTCAACCAACCCGACTCCACCGAACCCGGGAGCATCAAAGCCTCTACAAAATCCGGGGCGGTTCAAAGATCGCCTTGGCTTCGTCCCGTTCGGTGCCCAGGGAGTACTCGGAGACCCGCAGCCCGGTGCCGGCGGCCGAAGGTGGTGAGCCATACGTCGGCTCCTTGTCTGAACGTGCCTTGACCCCACCCGGGCTGGATTGGTTGACGCAACCCAGCCGGCTAGGGTGAGACACCTCCACGTCACAAGTCATCGAGGGAGTCGATCATGCCCGTGTTTCAGGTACACCTTCCGAAGGGTCGCTTCGACTCGGAGCAGAAGCGCGCCCTTGCTGGTGCCCTACCTCAAGCGCTGACCGATGCACTCGGTATCCCCGTCGAGGATCAGTTCGTGACGATCACGTCTCACGAACCCGACGAGATCTTCCTGGACGCCACGTACATGGGCATGCAGCGCACCGCGGATGCCGTGATCATCTCGGTGCTTTTCACGGCCGAGCGTCCCCTGTCGGACAAGCGGGCACTTGCGAAGGCTATCTGCCGGAACGTGACTGACGCGTTGCGGATCAGCGCTGATGACGTGTTCATCGCGCTGGTGCCCGTCCCGAAGGAGAACTTCTCCTTCGGCCACGGAGAACTGCAACTAAATGAGCCAAGTCGGGTTTGAACGGTCGTGCTGACTTCAGAGTGAAGCAGACTGTCCTCGGGGCGGCGCGGCTGGAGCCTGCGGCGTCCGTTTGCCTGGCAGCGGCATGGGTACCCCGCCGAGCGTGGCGGACGAAGGGGGTCCGTCAGCGTCGAAGGGATTGGCTGTGATCGGTGCCGTGCAAATCCTCGCCATCGGCTACAAGCAGGCGGAACTGCCAAAGGAGATTGGGCGCCAGATCAATCTGCTCCGGTCGAGTGACGCCGTCAGGCTGCTTGATGTCTACGCCATCCACAAGGCCAGGGACCGCACCATCACCGAACAGGCGATCGAAGCGATCAGCGATTGGGATGGAAACCTCATCAGGAAAATATTGACGTCGGCTGGAGCTCACAGGGCTTTCAGCTCCTACACGACGGATGCCTCTGGCTTCCTCGTGCAGGGAACCCCCATCCCCGATCCGACGGTCAGCGTCCCGGCGGGCACCAACCTCGTCATCCTCCTCATCGAGCACTTGTGGGCGGGCCCGCTTCAAGACGCGATGCGAAACGGTTCGGCGTTTCCGCTGGCGGGCGGCTGGGCCGGCCGCGACGTGCTCCAGAAAGCCGGCCTCGTCATGAACGACACCGCCGACTGACCTGCGCGCCGAACACGTCAAAACCCGTCGCGATCGGCCGAGGTCCTGGACGGCGCACGGTCGACGTGGGCCACTCACCCGTGTTCAAAACAGCCTGCCGCAGTGGTAGCAGCACTTCCCATCACCCTCGGGTGAGTCGAAGGTCACCCCTGGGTCGGCCAGCGTGGGGCCACGTCGGTGGACCGGCCAGCCGTCGGCGCGGCGCCGGTCTGGTCCGGACGGCGCGGTGGGAACACCGTGCACCAGGGGTTGTGGTAGCCGACAACGGCATGGGTGGTGCTGTAGTCGTGCTGCGGCCCGCACGTGTCGGCCGCCGACGTCGTCAGGGTCCGGTTGGCCGGGCAGGATCGTGGCCGATTCGGGCACGGCATGACGCCGCTTCGGCAGCAGCCGCGCGCGGGTTCACGGTTCCTCACTTCCGTTGGGCAGGCGTAGGGCGTGAGTGGCGGGGCGGTGAGGTCGAGGCTGGCCGCGAGCAGCATCCCGGTGTCCGGGCCGGCCGTTCAGCGCCAGGGCGGGAACGTCGCAGCCGGCGAGGGCGCGTAGCGTCTCGGTTTCCGCGGGCCGCGGACGGCGAGGGTGACCTGCCGGTGCAGCAGCTTGCGCTGGTCGGCCAGGCTATCGAGGAACGCCACGTACGCGCGGGTGGCGTCCTCCAACGCGGGGTACGGCAGGGCCGGCGCGACGGCGAGGTAGGTCAGGTCGAGGACTTGCGCCCGCACCACAATCTGCGCCGGCCCGTCGAGGCCCTACCGCATCGCACCCCGCGAGAACAACAGCGGATGTAGCAGCGCCATCGCTCTGCTGCCGCTTTGACGAGCACAGCTTCCCCACGACCAGCGCCGCGGTGGCGTGTCCGCCCTGCACGGACGCGGCGACCCGCAGCAGGTCGTCCCACATGCTCGTGATCAGGTCCAGGTTCAGCCGCCGGGTCAGCAGCGCCCCGGCGCACGGATACCGGGCCTCGAAGTCGGCCTTCGGGCCATTGCGGTATAGGGAGCCATTTTCATCGTGGGTAGCGGGCGTCCTCCGCGGCTTGGAGGACGAGGATGGCCTGCACGATCGCGGTGGCGCGGCGGGGGCAGCAGCGGAGCTTGGTGAGGATCTTCCAGCTCTTGAGGGTCGCGACGGCGCGTTCGCCGAGGGCTCGGATCTTGGCGTGGTGGCGGTTGACGGTCTTCTGGCGGCGGGACAGGCGGGTGCGTCGGCGTTTGAAGGGTGTCCAGACGGTGCCGCCGGCGCCCTGGTAGCCCTTGTCCGCGAAGGTCATCACATTCGCGGTGGTCAGGGCGTCGATGAGGCCGTGGGTGCGGGCGGCGGTCAGGTCGTGCGTCGATCCGGGTAGCGCGGCCGAAGCCCATTTGAGCCGGCCGGCGGGGTCGGCCAGGACCTGCACGTTGACTCCGTGCCGCTTGTGCTTGCCCGAGTAGTACGGCCGCTGGTCGGCGACCCGGTCGATCGGGATCAGCGTTCCGTCGAGGATCGCGAACGCCAGCCGCGCCGCCGTGTGCATTGCTTCGGTGAGGTCTGGTGCGCAGGTGGCGAGTAGGTCGACGGCTTCTCGTAGGTATCGCCACGCGGTGGTCACCGATACCCCGAACCCGGCGGCCAGGCGGGTGAGGGTGTCGCCGTTGCGCAGGTGGGCCAGGGCCATCAACGCCTGCCGCTGCGCCGGTAGTCTGCGCCACCGGCCGCCAAGGGAGACCCTGCGGGCGCGGATCAGGTCGGTCAGGCGGGTCAGGCTGCGCGTGGACAGGGGGATGCTGGCAGGATAGGCAAGCAACGAAGCTCCCGTGGCGGGCGGTGTGTCTTGGTCGACTGCTGTCCTACCGGGAGCTTCGTCCTATCTGGAGCAGCGACACGCCATCCCCGCCCGGCCTGCCCAGACCAGCCCTGCTCACGATGAAAAAGGCTCAGGAGTGGCTATGGGCCGGGCAGTTTCTAGTGTCGCCCGGATGTGGTGTCTGGAATTTCTGGGCAAACGGCGAACGGCGGACGGGGGCCTGAGTCGATGCGTCGACGTGAGGCACCCGACGTGAAACCGCCGGTAGGCGGTGCCACCACTTGCCGGCGGGGCGCGAGGGCACCGCCTACCGGGGTTAGTAATCGATTCTGGACCGCCATTCGCGGATGGTCAATGGACGATATCCCGCCGCCTCTGCCCGCACACCGCCGACGATCCGACCGGGACAGAACATCTGACGTTTTCCGTCGACATCGTGGGGTTATTATCGCGCGACACGAAATTTCACGCTGATGACCCCGGTTGACCTGCGGGTTCCCGATCAATCAGAGGCGAACCTAAGGCCGAATTTACAATTGCGGAACTCATCATTTTCAGTTGTGACACTCAGGCGCGGCCAGGTTCGCAACATACTTGACGGCGAAATCGAGTACCGTCCACTCATCGGGACGCGCCGTTTCCCTCCGGAGGTCCTTTTCGACACTCGCCGAAGGATCGCTCGCGCCGGAAGGTTGCCTCGTGCGGAGAGTTCTTGCCGTCGTGAGGGTGCCGCGATAGCGCTTGCGTTGAACCCGCCCATGGTGCAGGCAACGCCGGCACGGGTATCAGAGTCCGGCTCAACATCTCGAGCGTCGCGGCCAGAAACACGTTCACGTGCTCGCACTGCATCCTGGGCAACGATGTCACCCAGAAAGGAATCGACTACCGGATCAAGCTCCATGAACGGACACGAAGCCATCCGTCGATGCATGCAAGATCGGGTTCGACCTCCTCGAACCGGATCCGCCAAACGATTTCGACGGTGGCGTGTCGTCACCGTGGCGCCCAGGTGGAGGAGGCATACGTCAAGATCAGGAGCGGATTGACCGGCGGGCTCGAGCCGAACCCGGACGCGGAAGGCATGACGCGACTACCGCAGTGCCTGTCACCGCACCACCGAGCAGCGAACGCACCCGCACGATCAACGCGCTGACCGCCCTGCTACGCCCCGTCGATCTCGGCATCGACACCCGACGGGCGTTGACCTCCACAGCCACCGCCACGAGATAGATTGGGTGCGGCTGTTACCGTGTTCGATGCCTTGACAGAAGGTCGGCGCCCTTCGGCCGAGGGCACCATTGAACGGCTCCACCAAAGGTGTCCGGCTCCGGCCCCTCGGAATGAGACCGGAGCCGGACTTCGCACCGCTCGCCTTGGCGCCCGCACACCGGAAATCTTGACGAAGACGCACCGCCAGCACCGCGATCCCGGCCCGGAAGAGCAGCGCCTCGCCCACAGAACGACGTCCCACTATCCGGACTTGCGGGCCGACAGGGACACCATGATCCAAACCAACCCGGACAGGACGGGCCGCCGCTGGACAGGCCTGGACGCAAGGGATGCTCGTCGCACGAGCACCCACCGAGCACCCAACCATCCACAAGGGACGAAACAAACAAGGGGCCTGACCGACATTCCTGCAGGTCAGACCCCTGTTGATTCTGTGCGCCCGAAGGGACTCGAACCCCTAACCTTCTGATCCGTAGTCCGAAGCAGACGCGCACTCTCATCCAGAGTCGACCTTACGGCAAGAAGCGTCCGACCGCAACCCACCCGGTCCGACCCCATCCCGACCCATCCGCCCAGGTCCTAGCCCCACAGACCCCAGCCATCTAGACTTATGGATTCTTCGGAACGCTTGTGGAAGCCTCGAACTCCGGCTACCTCCTGATGCGTCCGTGCCAGTTCCCCGACGTCCGAGCACCCACGGAGCACCACAGATCGCCGCCCTGGCCCCGATAGCCGGCGCGACGACCGCTGCAACTGCCCCGGCCCACACGATCACGGCAACTTTCGGACGCTGACAGCGTTGCCTTCAGCCACACGTACTCGACGCACTCACATTCGCCCATGGCTACGCTGGGCCCGGTGACCCACCCCCGGCAGGCCCGCCCCTACCCAACCTTCCACAGGGCTGACGATCACCGCCAAGACGACGACTACCTCAGACGCATCGCGGAGGCAGTAGAACGCATCGCTGACGCAGTCGCCGGACCGGGTCCCGACCAAGACCCGGACATCCTTCCGACCTACCCCATCGTCGACTGCGACGGCCCCTCCCCGTAGGTGGGGACGCCCGAGCCACACATCCAATGCTCGGCGGGACGGCTCTACATCGCCGTATGCACCTACTGCCCGGAAGGTCCGGGTGCAGCCGCCGACTCAGGTGAACCATTTACCTGGCTGGAGTACCAGGAATCCTCCTATGACCTCGACGAGCAACGGGCCGCACTCGCCCGCCACCTCACCCACCACCGCAAGCAGACCGATCCCACAGCGGCGCTGCCGATCTGGACATGGTCCGATCACACGTGTCCCCGTTGCCACGCACCGGCCGAGCACGAGTGCCGCAGCAGCTCTGGACGGCCGAGCACCACAGTCCACGTCGAACGATGGCAAGACAATTCAGGCAACTACTGGTAAGCCAACCAACACTCGGAGCAACGAACAACGCGACCCAATGTGGTCGGATCGGCGCGTTAAGGTGCCAGGGACCCCGACTACCGACAGAGACGGCAACCGAAGGTGAGATAGGGGGACTTCGATGGCCGACCTTCGGAACACCAAGCTCTTCAAGGAGCGACTCGCCCAGCTTGAGGAAGAAGCCCACCGGCTCGGAGTGGTCTTCGCACCCGCCGAAGCCGCGGACCTCCTCGCCGAACGAGTCACCGCCACCGCCAACCAGCTCGGCGTCACCGAACGAACCGCGCTGCAGACCTACACCACCCCGCACAACATCTCGCTGTTGGCGAACGTCCTCGGCGAGCACGCCGCCACCTACCGCGAGGTGATGGCCGAAGCCGACCCCGTGACCATCACCGTGCCGGACGCGGGACGGGTGATCGCCGCGCTCGGCATGGTGTGCAAGCTGGCCACCGAGCAGATCAACAAGGATTCCGCCGACGCCGCCGGCGTCCTGACCGACGCGGCCGACGCGATCGTCGGCATCGGCGCGCAGGTCAGGACCAACCAGGACTACGAGCCGGTGACCATTGCCGGCAGGACTCTGGTCTACTCGCGTACCGTTCTCACGCACGCGGTCGACCGGCTCACGACTGGCATCTGGGCATGTCCTTGCAGGCAGCCGCACCCGTCCGGAGCGGACAGCTGCACCCTGGTGCAAGGGCTCACCGCCGACCTCAACATCGTCGCTGGCTGGCTGACCACGTCCAACGAGCGGCCCGGCGACCAACGGTAGACCTCTGGTCTGGCGAGGCATGCCGACGGCCTACGCGCCGACCGGAATCCTGGTGACCGGCACGGCCCCTTCAGCAGAGAATCATCTTGTGAGTGACGGTCTTGACCCTGTTGCACTGATACGTAGCGCCCCCACGCCGTGGCCGATGGCAGCGCCGTGGACGGCGCTCGTCGCCGTGGCAGACACGAACGTTCTGCTGCAGCGAGCGTGCCACGAGGTTCGCAGCGGCCCGGACGGCAACGTTTTTCGTGGGCTGACCGCGACAGGGCGCTCCAGGACCTTCGTAGCCGCGCACGTTCCGGCGGAGTCGGTCAAGTACTTGCCGACGGTCGCCGACAAGAACCGTGTGAGGCCCGATGACGCCGCAGCGACGCTCCGAGAAGTGATCATGCCCGCGATCCCGGTGGTCGACCTGCCTATTCGCGACTTCCTGCACCCCCGCGTCCGGCCGCTCCTTTCCGTCGACCCGTCGTTGCCCAAGAGGCTACGAGGCGATCCGGACGATGCGGGCACCGCTGCCCTCGCTGAGTTCCTCGCCCCGACCATCATCTTGAGCGCCGACACAGTCTTCGAGCGACTTGGGATCACCGCCGCGGCAGCGGTCGCCTATGTCGAGACGGCGCGAACTCTAATTCGCATGGCGGGCTTCGAGGCCAGCCTCGCGGACACCGTCGCCTTGGTCAACATCGCCGTCCGAGCAGCCGGGTTCCTCGGAACCCAAGCCGTGCACGGGCTGCGCCAGCACCCATTCGCCGGCGCGGCGATCATGGGCGCGATGTTGTGGCTCGCGTACCGATTCGGCTGCTTCAAGCGCGACCGAATCCGCGAGGGGCTGCGTCAACTCGGGAGGATGGCCGGCCCGGTCGTGGAGGCCGCGACGGAAGCCGCCGAGGGACGCCAGACCGCCCGTGATGCACTGCGGGGCGTCGAACCACACGGCCCTGCAACCGTCGAACAGGCTGCGGCACGTCACCTCGCACGCCACGGACGACAATTGACCCCCAGTGAGCTACGCGACCAACTCCGTATCAGCGGGATCGCGATACCCGCGACCGCCCTGAAACGGGCGATGCGTAGCCACCCCGCGTTCATCCGCGCCCCCGGAGAACTCTACGGAGTCGGCGCGCCCATGCTGTGGCACCCGATCTCGCTACCTTCCTGACCTGCCTTCCTTGACTGGATTCCCGTGAAGTGGTCCACATACTCTGGTCTATGGACGTGACCCAAGCGGGGACGACGAGCTAACGAGTGAAGATCAATCACCTACACGATCAACGTGCGCTCTGCCGGCCGCACAAAAATGGCTCAGTGGCGCTCGGACGCTACTTTCATACCCGACTCTCGGGATCCTCACCATCGCGACGACGTCACGAAGCCGGAGAATCGGTCGCCGTCCAGGGAACCAGCGTAGGGTTTCCAAGCCACCCGTAAGGAGGAATCGCGCTCAGGTAGCCACCCGTGTAGCCGATTGCATGCAGCAGCAGGAGACAGATGTACTCGCGGCTCTGCTGCCAGGCCTCCACCACCAAGGATTCCCGTGCATACAGACCGTCGTGTGGATTCTTGGGGTGGATCAGCCTGTTCCGCACCCAGGTAACCATATCCGGACCGTCGACTCCCTTTTCCACGGCGAATCGATACAGAACGGGTAACCGCTTCTCGTCAATGTCGACCGGAATCTGTGCGCGGACGAGAAGTTCACGGAGACGGCGTGCAGTCGGCCACACCTTCGAGTCCTCGAACTCCTTCTTCGGAACGAGCCCGCCAAGCACGAAGGTCTCCCAGCTTAAGTTCTCGATTGCGGGAAACGCGGAAAAGATTCGATTCTCCACGAAACCCAGATTGGAGGTCTGCGTCGCCAACTGCATCTGGAACCCGGTAGTGTTGGTGGCGTCACCATCGTAAAGCCTGGCAACGCTGGCCTTGATGAACGCCTCTAGATCGCTGGAGACGACGGGACTGATAACCGGTGAACCAATCCTCTCGTAAGGTGCACAGATCGGCGACCCCCACCGCTGCCACGCCCCCCCGCCCATCGCGTCGAAACCGACAGTAAGTGGCGGCGCGACCCATCGGCCAGCTGCGAAGGAAAGCGAAAGCCGCAGCGCCTCGATCACCCGCTTCGCACTGTCAGAATCAAACGAGGCGCCGTCAGTGCGGCGGAGTTCCAGAACGTGCGTAAGGACGTAACGCGCCAAGCCGACGTCGTCTTTGAAGAGACGACTGTTGTCTGGCCGGCCATCGAGCGTGAGACCCCAACCGTCGACTTCCAAGGCGAGACGGCCAGAGGTCCAAGTCCTGCTGCCATCAGTGTCGTAACGGAGCGTCGCGTTGCCGCTATAGTCCGGCAGATTCATCCAGTGCACGAGGACGCGGTCCATTGGATCGCCGGACTCGAACTCTAGGCTAGACAAGGTGCCTGCGGCGGAACCGAACGACGTACTGGTGACCAGGCCGCGCCCGGTCATCCGGCCCGCTGTCAGGTCGAACAAATCGCGAGGGCTGTTCATCAAGTAGCCGTCGGCGTCCGGTACATCCACCTCCCAGCGGAGGCCCGGGGACGGGAAAGGGGCCAACCGAATTGTCCCTTCCAGCGCACTGTCGTACAGCCCGCCGATCGGCCCCGAGTAGAGATCGACCGCCTCTCCCGGCTGGTTGAACGGGTAGATCGGCGTCAGCGGTACGTTGTCACGCTCGCCTTCTGACTCCTTTGTCAACACCCGACCATGCTGTACCTGCCATTGCCGATACTCAACCTCATTTTCGGTTGCCCAGAAGGGGTCTGTTGCATTGGGTGGAGACATGATCAATCATCGGATTGATCGTTGTGGTCTGCTTGGCTGGTGAGGTCGCTGTCTCGTGTCCGGTCGGGGTCCCCGCCGCCGTCGGCGTTCGCCGGGTTCCGGTTCCCGCCGGAGGTGATCGTTCTCGCGGTCCGCTGGTACCTCCGGTTCAGCCTCTCGTATCGGGATGTGGAGGAACTGCTGGTCGAGCGCGGTGTGGAGGTGGATCACGTCACGGTCTACCGGTGGGTGCAGCGGTTCACCCTGCTACTGGCCGACGCTGCCCGGTTCGCCCGTCACGCACCAGGTGACCGCTGGTTCGTGGACGAGACGTACGTCAAGGTCAACGGTGTCTGGCGGTACGTCTATCGGCCCGTCGACCAGCATGGGCAGGTCATCGACGTGCTCGTCTCCGCCCGCCGGGACGCCGCCGCGGCCCGGCGGTTCTTCCAACGGGCCCTGACCACGCTGAAGGTCACGCCCGCCGAAGTGGTCACCGACGCCGCCCCTGTCTACCCCGGCGTGCTGGACGACCTGGTCCCGTCGGTGTGGCATCACGTCGAGCGGTACGCGAACAATCCGATCGAGGCTGATCACAGCCAGCTCAAACACCGGCTCAGACCGATGCGCGGGCTCCGCAACGACCGCACCGCCCAGACGATCATCACCGGACACGCCTTCGTCCAGAACCTCCGCCGCGGACACTACGAACTTGGACTCGAAGACCCGCCCGCACGACGGGTGGCCGTGGCGTTCACCGAACTCGCCCGAGCGCTCTGACCACAGACCCGACACGGGAACAACACGCCCACCGATCCCACAACGCAACGGCGCCGCGTAGATCAGCGAGCGGCCGGCTGTCCGATCCTGGACGGAGTCGGCGGTGACCGCGACGAGCAGGAGCTTGCCGATCGTGTCGACGGTGACGTGTCGTTTGCGGCCGTTGATCTAATGGGCAGAAGTTGAAGCCGCTGACGTCTGCTGGTCACTCGAGCGCGAGTTCTGAGTGTGGATCGGCTTGGCGACTTCAGCGGGTCCGTCGTCGGCCGGCCAGCGCCAGCACTACGTCCTCCGTTGATCCGTGCGTGCAGCCCTCAAAGAAGGCTGACGGGTGCTGACGCTGGCCGCCGGCGACGTGCCTAATTGCGCGATGACAACGAAGATGATCGTGGTTCGAGTCGCCCGCGGGAATCACCTCCCACCGTGTTCGGGAGCCGACGAGCTCCTGATCAGACCGAGGGCCCCGCGGGCTGCTGGGGTTACGAACGACCAATCGGATGTCGGGCCACCGAGCCCTTCCATTAGGGAGCCGCGTGCCCTGCACGACAACGACCAGCCAGATTGCGCCTATCAACGGAGACAGCGTGGATCAACCGACCGTGTTCTGCGGCATCGACTGGGCCAGTGACCACCATGACATCGCCGTCATCGACGACACCGGGGCCTTGCTGGCCCGGGCCCGCATCGACGACACCGCCGCAGGCCTCGCGCAGCTGCTGCAGGTCCTCGCCGAGCACGGCGACTGCGCCGAACAACCCATCCCCGTGGCGATCGAGACGTCGCGAGGACTACTCGTCGCGTGTCTGCGCGCCACCGGACGGCGGGTATACGCGATCAACCCGATGGCCGTCGCCCGATACCGCGAACGACACACGCTCACCCGCAAGAAGTCTGACCACCTCGACGCCATGACACTCGCCAACATCCTGCGCACCGACTCAGCCGCGCACCGCCAGTTGCCCACCGACACTGAGCTGGCCCAGGCCGTCGCGGTCCTCGCCCGAGCTCAGCAGGACGCCGTCTGGGACCGCACCCAGGCCGGTAACAAGCTCTGCTCGCATCTGCGTGAGTACTTCCCCGGATACCTCGCCGCGGTCGGCGTTCGCCGTGAAGGCGTCTTCCACCCCATCGCCCGAGTGCTGCTCGCGGCGGCGCCTACCCCCGAACAGGCTGCGAAACTCACCCGTGCCCAGCTGCGGTCACTGCTCAAGCAAGCCGGCCGCAAGAACACCATCGACGCCGAGGTGCAACGGCTGCACAACGCTTTCCGTGTTCCGCAGATGCGGCAACTGCCGCTGGTCGAGCAGGCGATGGGACGGCAGTCCCTTGCGCTGCTGCGGCAGATGGAAGCCGCCTGCGTCAGCGCTGACGACCTCGCAGACGCCTCAACGCAGGCGTTCGAGGCTCACCCCGATGCCGAGATCATCGCCAGCTTCCCCGGCCTCGGAGCCGTCAGCGGCGCACGCGTCCTGGCCGAACTCGGCGATGACCGATCACGCTTCACCGACGCCAGAGGCCTCAAGGCCTACGCCGGAGCAGCGCCCGTCACCCGCGCCTCCGGCAAGAGCCGAGCCGTCCTCGCTCGCCGGGTCAAGAACCAGCGACTCGCCGCCGTCGGCTACGTCTGGGCCTTCGCCGCCCTGACCCACTCCACCGGCGCCAGAGCCCACTACGACCGCCGCCGGCAAGCCGGCGACCGGCACACCGCCGCCCAACGCAACCTGTTCAACCGCATGATCGGCTGCCTTCACCACTGCCTCAGCAACCGCATCACCTTCAATGAAACCGTCGCCTTCCCCGACGCTGCCAACCAGCGACTACCTTCCGCTGCTTGACAGCAGTTCCGCATCGGATGTCTTCTTGCCGGCGTCATAGCGGCGGCCGGTGGCGGTGACGGTTTCGGCGGAGCGTACGGACTGGGAGTCGATGATCGCCGCGGCAAGGTCGCGGCCGTCTCCCTCGGTGGTGCCTACCTGGTCGCGTACGGCGTTATGGACACGGTTGACGGTGCCGTCGCCGGTCCAGCGGGCGTGGTAGTCGTAGACGGTCTGCCCGGGTGGGAAGTCCGCTGATAGTGCCCGCCACACGCCACCGTTGTGGGCGAGGTAGCGGATCGCGTCGATGATGCCGCAGCGTGGGTGGACCAGTCGCCTTCCGCCCTGCCGGCCGGGTTGGCCCTTCGCACCAGTGGGGCGAGCAGTGCCCATTCGGCGCCGCTGGTATCCGACGGGCAGCGGCGCGGGCGGCGGGAGGGCAGGTGTATGGACCGGGGCGGCTGAATGGTTGGCTACACCGACGCCGACGATAGGTAAAAAGTCATACAGGGCTCTCCTTATGACACTACTGTTTAATCGCCAGTGCACCTACCGGAGAGCCCTATCTGCCGTCACCGCGACACGCCGAACTCGCCCAAGACCGATCGCCGGCCATGAAATCCGGTTAAAGACGGCTTTAACATCCTATCAAGGGGTGGCACAATTTCATCACATATCATCGGCACGGGCCGTAGCAACGCAGCAGCAGGCTGACGATCACATCACTGCGACCTAAGGCACCAGCATCCACCGCGTGACCTCTGGCAGTGAACCTCCAGACCAGCCAACCCACCGCCGCGCCACTCACGTTAAGCCCGCAGGCTCGAACAGAGCTATAACACCCGAGATGCCGACCCAAAGCATTCGCCGGCTATATCACGGCCTCAAACCGATCCCGGTAGTAATCTGCCCAGGAGCCGGAGTAGTCCAAGGCGTCAACAAAAGCCACCGATGCCCTGACCGAAAAATCTTTCAACCCAACCGGGAAGCCGGCAAAAAATATGGACAGCAGATTTGAGAGATACTCAGCAAACCATTCTCCGGGAACCAGATACGCACCTTCCCCTTGCCTTATGCGACGCTCCACACGAGCACGAACGAGCCTATTCACCACCTCGCGCCGCTGCGCCGGCAGTTGGGATTTGCTCTCGATTGCCTTGAGCGCCCCCTTCACTGCCTTTGCATCGATAGATCCGAAATGATCTTGATTTACCACTGACTTTTTCGAGAACCCTACGTGACACCACGCACTATGCGCTTTAGCGAGACAACATAGAGTGATCCATTCAGCCCACAGGAAAGAGAGCGCTCCCGGCCAGTTCACGTGCCTCGCCAGGAACTGATTGACGCTCCGTTCATCCAGATGAGCGGCCGACATGATTGCGACACGCGAATCACCGAATACGAATGCGTGAGCAAGGGCATCGTAGGTTCGAGTGTAGACGACATGCGGCGACCGCCGAAGACTACCCGACACGTCGTCATTGTCGCGATCTAGACAGAACACAATCGATCGCCTGCCCGATGAATTTTCTACCGTAAGCGATCTTCGCCGACGACAGTAATCGTACATCGAAAGAACCGCGCTCTTACCTCCCGGCGCCGGAGCCAAAGAGCCGGGCACTCTACTAATCTGCTCGATAAGCCAAATCTGAACACCTGCCGATTTAACTCGAGGGCTACTAACGGCCAAGCGCTCATAGAATGGCACATCAACCTCACGTCCCTCCACAACAAGAAAGAGGGAAGCGACTTTCGACATTCGCATTCTGGCAACGAAGCCGGCGCGAGAATAGGAGAGTTTGCGACTCAAAGCTCAAATACCCTACTATTCGGAATCTCAGCCATCACCTCAGGCGAATGGGTTGCCAGAATAATCTGAACTTCATCATTCACGGCACGCATACTCTCGACGAGCCTATGCTGCCAGTCAACATGGAGCGACAACTCGGGCTCGTCGATCAAGATGCAGTGATTCCCAGCCGCCAAACATTCCAACAGAATTCGAACAATTTGCTTCTCCCCACTCGACAATGACTCGATAGGGATCTCTTCTCTCCCAACCCGCACCGCAACAGACCTCGAGTCAAGCACAACCTCTTTACCCCTCGAGAAGAGAGACGAGAGCAAGTTTGTCAGACGCCGCTGAGGCTCCTGCGCCATTCGTATGGACACCTCCACGTCGGCTATTCGAGCCACAACATCTCGGAGGAGTGCGTTCTTCTCGTAGTTCTCTTGAAATTTCTCACGCGTACTTAATTGGGGACTGATTCGCTGTTGCTGAAAGAACGAAGTCACCAGCGTGAAAGCGAGATCACTCGGAATAGTGTCCGCATTCTTTGTCCGACGCCTCGACCTTTCCCCAGTCAGAATCGCAGACAGCACTTCAGCCAGACCCTGCTCTTGAGCCCTGCGGATTTTAATCAGGGCTTGATTATTGTATTCACGCCATAAAGCAAGCGTCTGACGAGCAAATTCTTCATCGATCTGCGCTTCATCAAGAAGACCTCCAACATCCCGCCTCCCCGTACTAACGTGCCGCGATCCTCTAACAAGGTCAGTCATTCTTGAGATCGGGAGATAACCGTGACGAAGCCGCCGCACTGGACCTTCAGGCTCGGTCTTCCAAGCCATCTGCCGACTCATTTCCATAAGCATGAACTCTTCGACCGCTTGGCCCGATGCCGCCAAGTCCTCAATGAATTCCAATTCGCGCTTACTGGGCCGCCTGGACGTCTTCCGGATTGTGCGTGTGTAGCGCTCGCCTGACGAGACTTCAAAAGTCACCGAAGCAGACTTGAACGGAACACGAACAATATAACTTGGGTCACCCGTCAGGGCACTATGGAGAATTTTCAGAAACGAAGTCTTGCCCGACCCATTCATGCCCCAAAAGATGTTCAAGTCTTCATTAAAATCTACAGAGAAGGTCCCTTCCCTTCCCGCTAATCCAACAATCTGGGCGTGCCGTATCTTAGCCACGGGACCTTCCTACTCTCGGTTTGTGCGACACAGCGACGCCACGAGCAGCGGCGAGGCTGGGAAGGTTGACTCTAGCGGAGGTGGCCCGTCTTCGGAGCCCTCACATAAGCCAAGGTCAATCACTGACATAGCCCCCGCAACAGGGCCCCGGCAAAGTCGTGACGGTGTCTGACTTGTAGGTCTTGGAGTAGAAGCGCCGCTGTTGGTGACACAAAACGGGCATGACCTGTTCAGAAGATCATCAGGGTTCTCTACGCCATGCTGATCATCCGAAGTGAGTCATGCCCGCGCTGCCATCATCGCTGATCTCGTCCCTGTCCCACGCACCGGCTCTGACCGTGCCAGAAACCGCTGGTGGGCTACCCGAAGCGCTCGCCGGTCTGCCTGATCCACGGGCCCGGCGAGGTGTCCGGCACCAACTGACAGTCGTGGTCACCGCAGCGGTGTGTGCCGTGGTCGCCGGCTACCGCTCGTACGCGGCGATCGCCCAATGGGTCGCCGATGTTCCGGCCACGACGGCGCTCGCCCTGGGCATGACTCCCGATCGGCGCCCGCCGGAGGCGATGATTCGTCGGCTGTTGCAGGCCATGGACCGGCAGCTACTGACCGCCGCGATCGGCGTCTGGCTCGCCAGCCGGGCCACCACCGCTGCCTCGACGACCCCGCAGGCGATTGCCGGGCGCCGTTGCGTTGTGGGATCGGTGGGCGTGTTGTTCCCGTGTCGGGTCTGTGGTCAGAGCGCTCGGGCGAGTTCGGTGAACGCCACGGCCACCCGTCGTGCGGGCGGGTCTTCGAGTCCAAGTTCGTAGTGTCCGCGGCGGAGGTTCTGGACGAAGGCGTGTCCGGTGATGATCGTCTGGGCGGTGCGGTCGTTGCGGAGCCCGCGCATCGGTCTGAGCCGGTGTTTGAGCTGGCTGTGATCAGCCTCGATCGGATTGTTCGCGTACCGCTCGACGTGATGCCACACCGACGGGACCAGGTCGTCCAGCACGCCGGGGTAGACAGGGGCGGCGTCGGTGACCACTTCGGCGGGCGTGACCTTCAGCGTGGTCAGGGCCCGTTGGAAGAACCGCCGGGCCGCGGCGGCGTCCCGGCGGGCGGAGACGAGCACGTCGATGACCTGCCCATGCTGGTCGACGGGCCGATAGACGTACCGCCAGACACCGTTGACCTTGACGTACGTCTCGTCCACGAACCAGCGGTCACCTGGTGCGTGACGGGCGAACCGGGCAGCGTCGGCCAGTAGCAGGGTGAACCGCTGCACCCACCGGTAGACCGTGACGTGATCCACCTCCACACCGCGCTCGACCAGCAGTTCCTCCACATCCCGATACGAGAGGCTGAACCGGAGGTACCAGCGGACCGCGAGAACGATCACCTCCGGCGGGAACCGGAACCCGGCGAACGCCGACGGCGGCGGGGACCCCGACCGGACACGAGACAGCGACCTCACCAGCCAAGCAGACCACAACGATCAATCCGATGATTGATCATGTCTCCACCCAATGCAACAGACCCTCAGGTTGGCCTCGTCGGCGAGGGTGGCGGATCGCGCCTGCTGCAGCAGGGCGGTCAGCTGGTCGATGGCGCGATATCGAGTTTCGCGCCGCCGTCGCCTTCGGTAATCTGCATGTACACGACGGATGCCTGCCCGGTTCGTGAGTCGCTCAGAATCGGAAACCGAAGAGGCCGCCGTCGTTGTACCGGTCAGTCAGTCGCTGCGACAGTAGAAACTCGTCGGCAACGAAGTTGCGGCGTCGGGCTTTGTCCAGATCGTCTGAGTTCAAGGTGACGATGTACTGGAGACCCTCGCGAGCAGTTACCTCTGCAGCCAGTGATAGGGCTGCGGCCAGTTGGCGGTCGTCGACGCCGTCGAACAGGTGGCTGTCGTGGACGAGGATGCCGGGGGCGCGTCCTGCCCGCGTTGCGAGGACGCTGAGGGTGAGGTCGAAGCAGAAGATGACCATGCTGCTGATGCCGGCGCTGTTGTCGCTGTCGATGTGCGGATCGATGCGCAGGCTCTTGTCGCCGGCTTCGAACTTGAGGTGGGCGGTGCGGCCGGGGCCGTAGAGGCGTCGGGCGAACTCGGAGAACATCACGGTCGCTTCGTCGATGAAGCCCCGCCGGTCCTCGATGTCACGGTCCATCTCCTGCTGCAGCGTCAGGCGGGCCTGGGTGATTTCTCGTTTCGTCGCTTCAAGGGCCTGGGCGGCCTCGTAGCGGTGGCGCAGGGCGGACAGGAGTGCCTGTTGCTGGGCGAGGACCTGTTGGAGTGTGGTTAGAGCTTCTAGGGCCCCACCTTCCTGCAGGGTACGGAGCGTGGCGGCGAGTTGGTCGCCGAGGCGTTGACGGTCGGTTTCGCTCTGGGCGAGGCGTTGCCGAATGGTGGCGGCTTCCTCGTCGAGGTAGCGGCGACGGTTCCGTACGACGGACTCGTGGAAGGCTTGGACCTCGTCGAACCGTCGCCGCACCTGGTCGTTGAGTAACACGCCGAGCTCGGCGTATACCGGCTCCAAATAGCTGACGTCAGGGTCGGTCGTTTCCTGCAGCGCGTGTTCCAGGTCCTGGAGATTGCGCCGATCCACGACGTCGCGTGCGCGTAGTTGTCGTATCTGCTGGTCAAGCGCGTCTGCCTGCTCACGCAGACGCTCGTACTGCGGGACGACGCGGAACTCGGAGATCTGGCGTTCCAGATCGCGCACCCGCCGCTCGGCCAGGGCGATCTCGCTACGCAGGTCCGCAACCTTGCCGATGATCCGGCCCAGCAGCGGGTCCTGGGCAGCCTTCTGCATCTGGGTCCGTGCGGTGTCTCGCGCCTTGAGCAGCCGGTATCGGTCGGCGAGATGCCAGTCGAGGCCGAAGAGGTAGGCGAGGTTCGTGGTCGCGTCGGCGTCGGACTGTCGTCCGTGACTACGCACCGCGGCGTTGTAGCCGTTGGAGCTGGTGCGACGAATGAGGAACGACACCAGGCTCCGGCCGCTGATGCCGGCGTGCTCGCCGGGCAGGCTGAAGAGGTCGCGTTCGATGAGGCGCTGCCACTCCCCGAGCCGGAGGTGACCGGTGTTCAGCTCGAGTTGGCCGCGGTCGGTGGCTGGCGGCAGCGGATCGAGGTGTACCCAACCGGGACGCGATCCCATGCGTCTCACCTGCAGCGGTTTGGTGAGCTGCGGCCAGTCGAGTGACAGAGTGAACTCGATGCCGCGCAATTCCGGACGTGCGGGAAGGGTGGAGGCGTCTGCCCGCTCTCCGAGGAGGAAGTGCAATAGTTCGATCATGCTGGACTTGCCGGCACCGTTACGGCTGTCGGTATCCCGTGACCCGGGGGTGATGTCGGCGACGAGGATGTTGAGCCCGGGGTGGAAGCTCAGCGTCCGGAACCGCGGGTCATCGGCTCCGAGCTGACGCAACATCCGCCTGCCTCCTCGTGAGCAGTTCCCGCTCCAGTTCCAGCGTCCCTAGCGCGAACAGCACATCCAGGGAGAGGACGAACCACCAGAACGGTACGGGCGCGTGGTGCCCGTTGGCGGTCCGCCACTCCCGCAGCCTCGTCCACGTCTGGCTGATCGTCATCGGTTGGTCGAGGATCCGCAAGATCTGCGCCCCGACGACCAGCAGCGCCCGCTGCGGCGCGATACCTTTCGTCGGCGTGATCATCAGCCTGTTCCCTGTAGAACTGGGGCCCGCCAGTTGGTGGGCGGCTCTTCGAAGATGTCGCAGGTCTCGAAGAAGTACGCCAGGACGACCATCACGGCCCGCTCGTGATCACGTCGGCCGCGGGCGTTGCCGGCGACGTACTCCTGCAGCTTCCACAACACGTCCCCCGGGTCGCCGTAATCAGCCTTGACCTGCTGGTAGTAGGCGTTGAAGCCCTGCGCGACCTCGTCGCGCTCGGTGACGTCCTGACGTTGCTGGTAGTACTCGTCCACCAACGGGGTGTACCGCATGGCCGAGATGATCTCGTCACGATCCTCGATAGCAAGGCGGTTGTAGGCAAGCTTCTCAGGCGGGACCTCGCGGGCGGGCGCCTGAGATGTCGCCTGACGCCGCTGCGCGACCAAGTGCGTCAGGAGGGGCTCCAGGTCCTCCAACCCGATCCGGTACACACGCTCCGACACCGGAATCTCACAGCCAAGCAGCTCCTGAATCTCGTCGCGCTCCAAGCGGCATAGCTCCCGGTGCAGGTGCTGCGGCCCTCGCTGCTCGAACCGCAGACTCGAGTGCGCGGCGCGTGCCTCGCTCAACAGGATCGACAGCTCTGGGTGGACGCCGCGCAGGTCGTTGTGCACGAACACGAAGGTGTCGAAGTGGTCTCCTCGCTTGGCGATCGCCTTCTCAAGATCATCGGCGAACTTCGTCCGGACAGCCTTTGCATCCGGGACCTCGGGCGCGTAGCACGCGTAGAGCTTGCCGTCATGCAGGCTCAACCCATCCGCCCCGATGTCACCGAGGTTGCCGTGGGTCCTGACATCAATGAAGTCGGGATAGCGGGCGCACATCAGGTTCTGGAAGAACCGCTCGAAGGACTTGCCGAAGCGTTCCTCGAGGAGCCGCCGCAGCATGGCTCGGACGAAGCTCTGCTCCTCGAAGCTGAGCACCGGCCCTCCGTCACCTATGTGGATGTACTGCCGCACCCAAGGTAACCAGTTCACTGGCGGTTTGGTAGGTACCAACGACCGAGGAAGCACCGACCAAGCGGCTCCCGCCGTTTGGTGCGCCGAAGCGCCAGGCCGGCGAACTGAGGAGGTCGATGAGAGACCTGCCCGCAGCGCTGGCCGTCTCCGGCCACCCGTACCACTCGACGCAAGTGAAATCTTTCCCTCAACCTGCCGTGGCGTCAGCCACCTGCGTACGCCAGGGTGCGGACGGGTCCGCGAGCGTGTCGAGGACGACCTGGCACCAGGTGTGTGCAGCGCCGACGGCAAGGTAGCCGTGACGGGGACGAAGACCGGTACGGCGGGCGGCGTGGCCGGTTCCCCAGCCCTCGTTACGCAGCTCGCCGAGACCGAGCGCGATGCCCGACAGCCCGCCGAGGATGCGCTTGACTGCCTGGCTACCGTCCGGCCCCGGTGCGGCGGTCTGTGGGTGGAGTCCCAGCTCGCGTTGTGCCCTGTCGATGAGCTGCGGCAGCTTGGCCGTCTTGTCCTCGAACGGCACGCCCAGTTCTTCCAGCACCGTCTTCGCCGTTGCCTCGACCAACTCCTTCGCGGAGCCAATGGCCTGCGCCGGGTCGGTCGGAAGCGCTCTGTTGATCCGTTCGAACGAGTCCAGGATCATCGCCGGGTCCCGCAAGGTGTTCAGGGACCGCGGCATCGCCGCGACCATGGCAAGTGCGGTATTCGACTTTGGCCTGATTCTTCCCTCGGCATCGACGTCGAAGCCTTGCCGATCCATGAACTTGCGGGTACTCGCCAATTCCTCCGGCGTAATGGCGTCGACCAGCGTTTCGTAGACCCGCACTACACGGTTCACGTGGCCAGGATCGGTCCAGTCCACGTTGTCCTCGAACTCCCGCCAGAATCCGCGGCGCTCGCCGCTCTCGTTGTTCGGCTCACCGGACGGCGTGAACCCTTGGTCCTCCCACATACCCGCGATCAAACGGAGCGTGCTGTAGCTGGCGCTGAGATCACGGAAGTGCCGGCGCACAGGTAGCGGCACGAGGCTTCGGATCGTCACGACCACCCAGGGTATCGAGCACGCAACGTCCCGGCGACCGGTTACGGCATGCTCCGAAGGGCGCTGTTGCATTGAGCGATCGCCAAGATCGCTTACCGCAAGACTTTCTGCAAGATCAAAGTGGGTCACCGAACTCGGCAGCCGAGACCGGAACAAAAGGTTCCTACTCGATGAGGCGGTCGAGCGTCGGACGCCCAGCTCTACAACCAGCGGACGTCACATCGGGAAGATCTGCGCCGCCGAAGGCGGGAACGCTCAATGCAACAGGGCGCCGTTGCGTTGTCGAGACTCGGTTCCATGTCCTCCTCGTCGATTCCGCACTCGGACACGACGGCTGGGGCGTCTGCTTCCCGGTCCTGAGCGACCAAAGCCTGTGTCACGACGATGACGGCGGCACGCAGGCGCCACCGCGAGTGGGTCTGGGCTACAAGATTCGGGGCGGTTCAGGTTGCTGAGGTCTCGTAGGTGTGGGCGTTGGTTCGTCGGGGTGGATCGGATCAGGGTTGAGGATGTGCTGTTTGTACAGTTCGACCATTCGCGCGAGTCCGATTTGGAATGCGTTGGAGATTCCCGGTTGTTGGGTGGCTAGCAGCCTATGCAGCCGGATGCAATGTGCTCGATTTTGCGTTCGTTCGCCGGAGATGACAGCATTCTGGGCTGCAACGAGGGCTTCCTCTTCATGGCCGTTTGCGAGCAGCGATACGGCGATCAGCAGCGGCCCTGTGCCGGGCAGTTCGGCGGAGCGTGGGCAGACCAAAAGGATCATGGCGAGGGTTGTCAGGTCGCCGCTTTCGAGGGCATTGGTGGCAAGTTCGGCGGCTTCGGCGGGATTGGTAATGATCCGCAGGAGTGTGTCCGGCTGGTATTGGGCGGCGAGGGCGAGAATCGCGCCATGCTGTACGGCGATTGGATGGTCGTATTCGAGAAGTGTTTTACGGAGGTGTGGACGTTGCAGGGTGTCGGCGTGGTCCTGCAGGAAGGTGATGGATTCGGTCCAGCTGGGGGTGGCGATCCAGGCCTCAAGGGTGGCCTGCTCGTCGTGCGCGGTACGAAGGTGCTCGATTACGGTGTCGAATCCGTGCTCGTGCAGATCGGCCGTCAGTTCGCGCACGTCCTCCAGTTGGGGAATGTCCGGGTGCAGGATGGTAAGGATAGTGAGGGTGGTGGGGAGATCGGGCTCGTGAATCGTGGTTCGGTGTCGGTGGAGGGCGGTTTCGCGGTCGGGCCAGGTGTGGGAGTTGAGCAGGTCGTTGGCCAGTTGCAGATGATGGTCGGGAATTGGAACGATGGTCCAATTGGGCTGGTTGTCGGGTGGTGTCTTGAGGTGGTTGGTGACGGCGCGGACGTGTTGGCGAGCCGCGGCGGTCGCGTGTGGCGGCGCGCCAGGCTCAGGCTCGGTCGTCTCGACTGCTGCTGTGGCGAGCATGGCGGCCGCCTGGTCGGCCCGGTGGTTGAGGGCAAGCCATTGGGCGTAGTAGGCACGTAACCAGCCGCGATAGAGCGGGGGAAGGTTGTCGTCAATGGCGGCCTGCCAGGTTGCCTCGCCGGTTTCGGGGCGTTGGTTGGCTTGGTTGTTCAACGATCTGGCGAGGTCGGACAGGAACGCACCCGGGTTCGCCTCCGCCAGCTTGCGGTAGAACGCGACCGCCTCATCAATCGCAACCAGAGCCCCGGCCCGATCCCCGACCTCCGCCCGACGGCCGGCCTGGTTGTTCAACGACCCGGCGAGATCGGACAGGAACGCACCCGGATTCGCCTCCGCCAACTGACGTCGCAGGGCAACCGCCTCATCAATCGCGACCAGAGCCCCCACCCGGTCCCCGACCGCCGCCCGACGGCCGGCCTGGTTGTTCAACGACCCGGCGAGATCGGACAGGAACACGCCCGGGTTCGCCTCCGCCAGCTTGCGGTAGAACGCGACCGCCTCATCAATCGCAACCAGAGCCCCCACCCGGTCCCCGACCGCCGCCCGCTGGTTCGCCTGGTTGTGCAACGACATGGCGAGGTCGGACAGGAACACGCCCGGGTTCGCCTCCGCCAACTGACGTCGCAGGGCAACCGCCTCATCAATCGCGACCAGAGCCCCGGCCCGATCCCCGACCTCGGCCCGCTGGTTAGCCTGGTTGTTCAACGACCCGGCGAGATCGGACAGGAACACGCCCGGGTTCGCCTCCGCCAGCTTGCGGTAGAACGCGACCGCCTCATCGATCGCAACCAGAGCCCCCACCCGGTCCCCGACCGCCGCCCGCTGGCCGGCCTGGTTGTTCAACGACATGGCGAGATCGGACAGGAACGCACCCGGGTTCGCCTCCGCCAACTGACGTCGCAGGGCAACCGCCTCATCAATCGCGACCAGAGCCCCCACCCGGTCCCCGACCGCCGCCCGCTGGTTCGCCTGGTTGTTCAACGATGTGGCGAGGTCGGACAGGAACGCACCCGGGTTCGCCTCCGCCAGCTTGCGGTAGAACGCGACCGCCTCATCGATCGCAACCAGAGCCCCGGCCCGATCCCCGACCGCCGCCCGATGGGCCGCCTGGTTGTTCAACGACCCGGCGAGATCGGACAGGAACGCACCCGGGTTCGCCTCCGCCAGCTTGCGGTAGAACGCGACCGCCTCATCAATCGCAACCAGAGCCCCCACCCGGTCCCCGACCGCCGCCCGCTGGTTCGCCTGGTTGTTCAACGACCCGGCGAGATCGGACAGGAACACGCCCGGGTTCGCCTCCGCCAGCTTGCGGTAGAACGCGACCGCCTCATCAATCGCAACCAGAGCCCCCACCCGGTTTCCGACCTCGGCCCGCTGGTTCGCCTGGTTGTTCAACGACATGGCGAGATCGGACAGGAACGCCGCCCGGTCGGTCTCCGCCAACTGACGTCGCAGGGCAACCGCCTCATCAATCGCGACCAGAGCCCCCACCCGGTTTCCGACCGCCGCCCGATGGCCGGCCTGGTTGTTCAACGATGTGGCGAGGTCGGACAGGAACGCACCCGGGTTCGCCTCCGCCAGCTTGCGGTAGAACGCGACCGCCTCATCGATCGCGACTAGAGCCCCGGCCCGGTCCCCGACCTCGGCCCGCTGGTTAGCCTGGTTGTTCAACGATGTGGCGAGGTCGGACAGGAACGCACCCGGGTTCGCCTCCGCCAACTGACGTCGCAGGGCAACCGCCTCATCAATCGCGACCAGAGCCCCCACCCGGTCCCCGACCTCGGCCCGCTGGTTAGCCTGGTTGTTCAACGACCCGGCGAGATCGGACAGGAACACGCCCGGATTCGCCTCCGCCAACTGACGTCGCAGGGCAACCGCCTCATCAATCGCGACCAGAGCCCCGGCCCGATCCCCGACCTCCGCCCGATGGGCCGCCTGGTTGTTCAACGACATGGCGAGATCGGACAGGAACACGCCCGGATTCGCCTCCGCCAGCTTGCGGTAGAACGCGACCGCCTCATCAATCGCAACCAGAGCCCCGGCCCGATCCCCGACCGCCGCCCGCTGGTTAGCCTGGTTGTTCAACGACCCGGCGAGATCGGACAGGAACACGCCCGGATTCGCCTCCGCCAACTGACGTCGCAGGGCAACCGCCTCATCAATCGCGACCAGAGCCCCGGCCCGATCCCCGACCTCCGCCCGATGGGCCGCCTGGTTGTTCAACGACATGGCGAGATCGGACAGGAACACGCCCGGATTCGCCTCCGCCAGCTTGCGGTAGAACGCGACCGCCTCATCAATCGCGACCAGAGCCCCCGCCCGGTCCCCGGCGTTGGCGCGGCGGACGCTTACTCGTAGAAGGAGTTCGGCGTGTTGCTGGGGTGCATTGGAGGCGGCGTGTAGCTGACGTTCGTCAACGAGCCGGGCCAGGTGCCAGAGTCTGGTGGCGTGGAAGGGCAGTTGTTCGGACAGTTCATTCAGCGGCAACGGGCAGTCGGTGGCTTGGACTAGGGTTTCGAGCGCCTGCCCGGCCGGGCCGCCGAGAGCGGTGGCGATGGCCAGCACGAGCGGCCACCGCTCGGGGCTGGCCCGTAGCAGTGACTCGAACAGTTGGCTGTCGGTGCTGGCACGTTGCAGCACGAGCATCGGCGGCAGCACTGCGTCGTCATCGAGGCTGGCGGGTAGCCATCGGGCGAGCGACTCCGGTTTGGCGGCCAGAGTGCGGGTCAGGTGATAGTCGCCGATCGGGTCGGGCCGTATCGCCCACCGTTCGCCGGGGCGTCGGGCGAGGCAGGTCGCGAAGGTCCTGGCGATGTCGCGTCGCCATCGAGCGTCTTGGTGTAATGGTGGGACAACTTGAAGCGCCTCGGTCGCTGTGTCGAGGTCGGTCGGCCCGAGCAGCGTCAGGCAGGCTCCAGCGGTGGCCAACAGTTGCCTGTCGCCACGGCCACCGGCTAGGTCCTCGTAGGTGGTGGCCCAGTACTTCTGTTCATGTTTGAGTACAACTTCGTGCAGGCCGGCCTCGGTGGTCGGTAGCTCGGCCGTGCTGGTAGCGGCTAGCCAGCCGAACAGCACCAGGTCCAGTGTGGTCCAGTCGTGGCCGGGGCGGGCAGGCGGAACCGGCGGCGTCTTGGATGCGTGAGCTCGGATGCTGGCATAGGTGCGCTCGTAAATACGGTCGGGGTGCGGGTGGGTGTCAGCCAGTTCGACGCTGTCGAGGACGCACGGATGAAGGTCGGCGGTCAGCGCGTCTCGGACGTCGACCAGCCAGTCGCCCTCAACAGCGCGGGCGGTAACCACCACCACGGCGGGTGGTCCAGCACGGTGTTTGACAGTGGCCAAGAGCAGTTTGAGGTCCTCGACGCGGGCGTCGGCGTAGTCGACCAGCACGAGCATCGGCGCGGTGACCTCGGCCAGCCAGGTCAGGCTCGCCTGCCGGTGCGCCTCTTCGTCGTGGGTGATGAACTCGCGCAGCGGGCCGGCGTACCAGCCGGCTTTGCGTAGCCGGTCGGCCAGTTCCAGAGCGAGGCGGGTCTTGCCGGATCCACCGGTGCCGTGGATGATGGCTAGCCCGGTACGGTCGCCGACGGCAGTGCGGTGGGCGAAGTCCTCGAGGACGGTGAGTTCGTCGCGAGCCTGGAACGGGGTAAGGGCATACTCCGCGCGGACCAACTTCAGCACCGACTCGGCTACGTCGGGCCGCTGGTAAATCTCGCGCAGCGGCAATACCGCCGGGACGGGCGCCGGCCGGTACCGCGCCTCACTGTCAGGGGTGACGGCCAACCGCCACGTCAAAGCCCCACCGGTCAGGTGTCGGTAGCCGTTGCCGATCGCCCTGTCGAGATCGGTATCCAGGCCGGCGGTCGCAGTGGCGCCGACTGCGGTCGCGAGTCCATTGGGGTCAACGATGACCACGTCGCGTGGTGGCCCCTGCAGAGTCCGGGCCGTCACGGCGGCCAGGCGTTCCGGTGCGGCCATCGATATGCCACCGAACGGCCACCGGTCGGTAAGGCCAACCGCCACCAGCGCATGCCCCGCTTCGGCTCCATCAGCAGGTGACAGCACGATGACCGCGGTGGGCAGGCCGGCGTGCACACACGCCCCCGCCAACACCAGAGCCAGATCAAGACAGGTCCCGGTCCCCGGAGCGACCAGCACCTCGCCCGGTGCCCGCACACGCTGAAAACCCAGGGCGGCGTCAGGTGGCTCGACCGCGTACCCGACCCGGACATCACGCAGACCCGACCATACCTCCTTCAGCCGGCTGGTCGGTGAGCCGTCGCCCGCCGGTATCCGGACATGCCGGGCGACCACATCCGGAACGATGTACCGGGCCAGCGCCGCCGGATCGGTGGCGACCGACCACGCCGGCCAGTCCACCCCCGACGTCCGGCCGTCCGGAGTCCCGTCAGCCGAGGTCGGCGTCATCGAACACCTCGACCGTCTCGGTGGTCTCCAGATCCCCGGCGCCGGGCACCTCCCGCGCCGACAGCCGCACCGTGTACGTGCCGGGCGGTAGGGGCGGCAGCACCGTCCGGTACCCGCCCGCGTCGGCCACGAATTCGACGTCGTCGAACGCCGGTCGGCCCGTCGCGGGATCCTCAACCACGGCCCATACCCGTACCCCGGCGGTGTCGACGTCATCGCCGCGGATGCTCGCCGCGACGTCGACGGGCTCACCGGCGACCTGGACCTCGTCGAGGTCGGCACCCAGCACCGCCGGATGCTGCACGCCGCGGAACGGGCGCAGATCACCGCGGCCCTCGTAGCGGGCCGTGAGATCGGCGACGGCCGTCATCGCGGCGAAACGGCCGTGCCGGTACGGCATGAGGAAGTCGTCCGGCGGCTCATCGGCCATCTCCACCGGAACCGCCGCATAAGCCGGCACCGTCCCGTCACCGAGCTCGCCGTCCCATCGACCGAGCCGTGGAAACGACAGCGGGTCGGATGTCACCCGCACCCCCTCACCATCCCAGGCAGCGGCGCGCAGGGTGCCATGGCCGTAACCGACCCGCGGCACCACCTTCGTCCCGTCGCGGGGCAGTTTCGCCCACGCCTGCTCGATGTCCACGTGCAGCCGGTACGCCGCCGCCGGGTCAGCGCCCCACTCATGCCACGGCAACGGCAGCTCGTACGGGTAGAGCAACCCGCCCGTGCCACCCACGTGCGCCGGCCGTGCGTCCACCACCGCCTGGTAGCGCGGCAGCAACTCCGCGATGGACGGCCACTGCCGCAGCACGTCTCGTAGCCCAGAAAACGCTGGCAGGCCCTTGACCAAGATGCCGTTGGCCAGCACGTTCAATGCCTTCGGCGCGCCCCAGTGCGGCGTCCCCAACGTGATCAACGCCCGACAGTACGCATCACCGCCGCCGAGACCGATCCAGTGCCGCGCGACCAGGCCCCCCATCGAGTGCGCCACCACGATCACCCGACCGGCATGGTTACCGCCCGGCCACAGCTCTCGCAACCGTTCCTCGACCCGGTCCGCAAGGCGCTCGGCGGCCGGCGCGACGCCGAGACGGAAGTCGTACGGCACCGGCAACACCGTCGGATGCGGATGCCCGAGCGCCTTCAACAGCCCCTCGTAGCCAGGTACCGCCGTCCAGAACGGCACCGGCCGCAACGACCGGATCAGCCCCACCGGCTCCAGCGCCGGCGTCTCGGCCAGGCTCAACAGCTCCGGACGCCGCAGCAGCCGCCGATCCGTCCAGCCCACCGACCACAGCGGAGCATCAGGCTGCCCCGGCCGGGCCAGGACACTCCCTCCGATACCAGGCACCACGACCACTAGATGCTCGCGCACCACGCCCCCCTCGGCATCGTTTACCGAGCAACGTGTCACACAACGTTCACTGGCGGCAGTCACGATCCGGACAGAGAGCATCCGCCAGTCGGCCACCGCGCTAAGGATGGCCGCCGTTGATGGTTTACTGCCGACAAACTAAAGCCGATCTTCGCGTGCCACCGCTCCTCGTCGCGCCGCAGGAGCCACCACGTTAAACGGAGGCGACAAGGGTCTGTTGCGTTGGGTCATCGGCGAGGTCGAGGCAGACTTGAGCGGTGAGGTCATCGATCCGGCCTGATTCGTTGCCGTCCGCTTCGGCGTTCGCGGGGTTCCGGTTCCCGCCCGAGGTGATCGTCCTTGCGGTCCGCTGGTACCTACGCTTCAACCTCTCGTACCGCGATGTCGAGGAACTCCTGGTCGAACGTGGTGTGCAGGTGGATCACGTCACCGTGTTCCGGTGGGTGCAACGGTTCACCCCGCTACTGGCCGACGCCGCCCGCTTCACCCGCCACGCGCCGGGCAACCGCTGGTTCGTCGACGAGACCTATGTAAAGGTCAACGGGATCTGGCGCTACGTGTACCGGGCCGTCGACCAGTACGGGCAGGTCATCGACGTGCTCGTCTCACCGCGCCGGGACGCGGCCGCAGCCCGCCGGTTCTTCCAGGGGGCCCTGACCACGCTGAAGGTCACACCTCGCGAGGTGGTCACCGACGCCGCCGCCACCTATCCCGGCGTGCTCGACGACCTGGTCCCGTCGGCCCGGCACCATGTCGAGCGACATGCGAACAATCCGATCGAGGCCGACCACAGCCAGCTCAAACAGCGACTCAGACCGATGCGCGGGCTACACACCGACCGGACCGCACAGACGATCATCACCGGCCACGCCTTCGTTCAAAACCTACGACGCGGACACTACGAACTCGCCGCCGACATCGCACCCGTACATCGGGTGGCCGCCGCGTTCACCGAACTCGCCCGAGCGATCTGACCGGCGCCCCCGCCGCAGCTCACCATGCCCAGCGATCCGACAACGCAACGGAGCCCTCGGTCGCCTTCGCCACCAAGCCCGCCCTCGGGCTGAGGATGCTCGCCCGAGCCCTGGACGCCGGCCCACCCGCGTCGTGGGTCACCGCGGACGAGGCATACGGCAAGGACGGCAAGTTCCGCCTCGAACTCCAGCGACGACACGTCGGATACGTGCTCGCCGTACCGGCTAACCAGAAGGTCCCGACCGAACGCGGTAGCGCCCGCGCCGACGCCCTGGCCGCCGCCGCGCCCGATCTGGCCTGGAAACGCCGCAGCTGCGGCGACGGCGTCAAAGGGCCCCGCCTCTACGACTGGGCCGTGGCCACGCTACCGGACACCGGCACCGCCGAACACGGCTTCGCCCGCTGGCTACTCATCCGCCGCAGCGTCGCCAGACCCACCGAGTTGGCCTACTACCTGTGCTACGGCCCGGCCGACACCAGCGACGAAGAACCGGTCCGGGTCGCCCACCCGGTGGACGGTCGAGGAGCGCTTCCAGACGGCGAAGAACGAGGTCGGACTCGACCACTACCAGGTCCGCCGCTACGACGCCTGGTACCACCACATAACCCTGGCTATGGTGGCCCACGCCTTCCTCGCGATCACCGTCACACACGCACAAAAGGGGGCGCCGGAACAGGCCGGGACGGACTCATCCCACTCACCCTCGGCGAGATCCGCCGTCTCCTGGCACACCTGATCACCAAACCCCAACCAGTCGATCACATCGATCGATGGTCAACATGGCGCCGCCGACATCAGTTCCACGCCAGAACATGCCACTACCAGCGAAGACTCCATCTGACGGAAGGGCGGCTGGAGTACATAGGTGCCAGCCCCGCGGCCTCGGACGCCTTCGGGCTCCCGGGTCGGGTCGCTCTTTGCGTACTTCCGCGACATCGTCAGCCCTGGGCTGCGCAGCGTGGAAGGCCCATGCCGCCTCGATGCTCGGGGGCGATGTACACCTCCGACAGCCAGCCGGCCCGCCCGTCGTGTAGGACAACCTTGTACCACAGGTCAGAGGTCACACCTGCCGGGTTGTGGTCAATGCCCTCACTGGTCAGGTCGCTGTTGGTCATGGTTTCACCGCGGGACCAACAGCGGGCTACGAGTTCCGCCCCGGACCACACCTCCGTGTTGGGGATCTTGCAATTCCGGGCACCGCACCGCGCCACTGGTCGGGTTGACAGGTACGACGGTGTGGAATCTTCCGCTATCCCGGTCGCCCCGATCGCAACCTTGTTATGCACGGTGATCGCCGCTGACGACGGAGCCCGGGCACCTTTAATTGGCTGATCATCGCGTAGCCCTGCCCAGTACGCCCCGCCCAATGCGAACACCACGATACCTACGCTGCTGGCAATCTGGACGACGCGACGGCGTCCCCGCGACGCGGCCGTAGGCTCGACCATCGTCGCGTCTGGTACCGGCTTAACCGGGTTCGGTCGTGCTGACGCATCCACGAGACCTGTCGTCGTAACCGGGGACGGTGGTTCATCGACCGGGCGAACCCGGTCCCGAACCTGCTCCCACCGTGCGCGCCATACAAGCAAGTCGCCCCCGCACGCTTTTACAAACGCCTCCACGGTTTCCCAGGTGGGCAGATGGTCGCCTCCGGCCGCCTCTGCGAGGGATGTACGGGACCGGCCGGTCGTCCGGGCCATCTGCAGGTACTTCGGTGTGCCTGCCTCCTTCCGGAGGTCACGTAACTGCTGGGCGAAGGCCTGAATTGGGCCAGCGGTGGGGTCAAGGGGTCGCTCCGGGCGGGGCATCGCGGCTCCACAAGCTCGAAGTGTACGGCCTGCCAACATTTGCTGACGCAGAGTCATCCGATGGTACCGAAAGCGACCGCTAGCCCGGGATGCCCATCGCATTGACGACAGCTCGGTCCGACCCCGGGCCGATAAACCGTCGCCGCAGGTCGTAGACCGTCGCCACGCCTGAACAACATCCCCGGACGCTAGACATGGCGACAGGATCGGCACAGCATCCAGGGCGGCATCGGAATTACTCGTGCGAATGATGTGCACTGATGTGTGCCGAACTGGCGTCCGCTTCGAGAGAGGAACCGGTATGAGGTACGCACGTCTCCTGAAAAGAGCAACCCTTCGGGCATTGGTGCTCGTGCTCGGCGGCGCGGTGATCGCCACCCCAACGCACGTATACGCCAAGCCCGGCGACGCCCAGATCGCCGCTGGCGCATGCACCTTCTCAGCGCCAACCCCGTCGAAGAGCGGCGACAACGTGACCGCGACGGCCCACATCAGCGACTGCGGCACTGCCTACTGGACGCTCACTATCCAGCGACACAGGACCGGCCCGTTCTGGCAGACCATGGGCACGAGCAACCGCAACAATGACGGAGAGGTCCGGGTGACAACCGGCTGCAAGGAGTTGGGAACGTACACATACCGCAGCATCCTGGAGTCCAACAAGGGACATCAGAGCGTGAGTGGACACAACCGATTCAGCTGCTGATCCATCCACACGTGTCCGGAGGTAGCACGGCCTCCGGACACCTGTGATTGGCCAACTCTAAAACACGATGGCCCTGGCTGCGCCCAGTTAAAAATCTCTGACACCAGGGCGGGTCGAATCCGTCCGCAGCGGGCACCTTCACGAGGTCACGGCGAAGCCGAGCCCGCCGGGGACTGCAAGTCGCTGATCGATGTAACTCCTGATCAAGGAGCAGCATCGAACTGTCCGGTGCGGCGAAGCAGGATCGCTGATGAACAGGATGCCTATCGCTCGCTAAGGGCGCCGATCCAGGCGTCTAGCCCTGCGAGTCGTCCTGATTCGATGTGTTTTAGGGCTCTAGCCATACCGACTCCTCGCTGGGGTGCAGGAGCACCATACGCCGCGCGGGGGCCATCCGGATTTACGTGCACGACATCTGTGAAGAGGTGGCCGTTCTGGCGACGGACCTCGCAGGCTGCGGCGAGTCGGGCTGGATCGAATTCGTTAGTAATTAGCACATACTCGAAGTCCTCGCCGGCGTCTTCGAGCTGGTCGTAATCTCGGAAGTCGCTGACAAACTGCTCCTCCCGGTCGCTTCGAACGCTCCACTTACAGGAGACAAGCGTGCGCGTTCCTGTCCACCGATGAACGAGAGCTAGATCCACCTGGCGGGTCTTGCTGTTGGCGCGGGGGGGCCTGAAGCCTGGAAGATTGTGAAGCAGAGGACGCACGGATACTTCGTAACTATGTGAGATCGAGGGAACTCGCCTGAGCAACGCTGCGATCGTATCCTCGAATCCTTCACCTACGAGGTTCTTCCGTTTGTTCTCGAGCCCGACGTGGGCCTGGATTCGCTCCGTAAGCGTCCTTAGGGCCGTACGCGGAGGCTGCTGAAGGAGATATGGTTCCAGCAGTTCAGTAACGATGGACTCCAGTTCGGGATCCTCGCCCGGCAGCGGCAGTCCTAGCCCTTCAAATGGCTCGCGCTGCATCGCTATCGCTGGTTCCAGCCTGGCGCGGTTCCTGGCGGCCGCTCCAGCCAAGTCGGCGGTGGCGTTCCTGAACAGGAAGTCGATGTGCTTATCAAGCTCTGCAGGAGCGACGCCGAGAGCCTGGGAGACCCACACATGAAACGCTAGGCTTCTCGCATACCAGGGGCGTCCAGGTTGGCACTTGTCGCTCTCATAACAGTGAGCCAGCCCAGTGGTGCGGTCGATCCAGAGTAGTAGCCTATAAACATCACGCCAGGCGAGTCCGGGTTCAACCGGGCCAGATTGGGCGAAGTACTCCTCGAGGAGACGGTTTCGATTCTCTTCGCCAAAGGCGCGTGTACCTGCCGCAGGTGCAGCCCCCGTGCGCGCTTCACTCACTCCTGGCAGTACGGCCTGGTCGTAGTCCACGATGGGAGAGTACTAGAAGCTGACGACCTCGCGAGAAGGAGATTTCGCTGTAAAAGGGATATGGCAGACCCCCTCGGACTGAAGCCACCGGCCGGGTGCCGTCCGGTCACCTGGCCCCATCCAACAGGCCCTCAACCAGAATCGATGCTACGGAGCCCACTATCCGGAAGAGATCATCTCGGGCCTCGCACTGCGCACCGGAGCCGCAGCCGCTCCCAGATAACGTCCAAACTATGCGATGTTCCCAGGAGGCGACCGGTGCTTGCGGGTGTCACGCAAGCTTGAGATGCCGGCAGGGTTCTCGCCAGAGCACGTGCCACCGAACCAGCAGGGCGGCCGGCCGATCCCAGCCCATCACCGTGCTCAGCCATCCGGGAGAATCATGGCGGATCACCTATCCAAGCAAGGCCGCTCGCGAGTCATGGCAGCAATCCGCTCGGCGAACACAAAGCCAGAACTGCTTCTTCGGAAAGGGCTGCGCTCCGCTGGGGCGCTAGGCTATCGCTTGCACGTAAGGTCGCTGCCGGGAAAGCCGGATATTGCCTACACCCGCTGGCGTCTTGCGATCTTCGTTGATGGCGTCTTCTGGCACGGCCATCCGGATCACTTCAATCCGGCAACCGCGAGTCCTTACTGGAGAGAAAAGATCGCGCGGAACCAGGATCGGGACCGCCGCGTAAGCGCTGAACTTGCCGGTATGGGCTGGACAGTCATTAGGTTGTGGGATCTTGATGTCAAACGTGACCTCGATGCTGCGGTCCGGAGGGTTACCCAAGAACTGGCCGCGCTAGGCCGGAGCGTCGCTGCAAGCCCACCGGCCGGCGCGCCATCTGACAACGGGCCCCTCCAGGAATCCTCGATGCGGGTCGAATGGCCAGTTACTCCTGGCAAGCCGCCTGCCGCGCCCGCCGAATTGTAGCCTGGACAGCCTTTCCGATTTCCTCTGCCAGCAGAGGGGGGACCGCGTTCCCGACCTGGCGGTAGCGCGAGTGTGCCTGACCTCCGTCGATGCGCCCGGGAAGGGGACCCCGGCGTGGATCGGTCGTGAACACGAAATGGTCCGGAAAGGATTGCAGTCTCGCAAATTCTCTGACACTCAGCGCCCTGGCCGCCCGGTAGTGATAAGCCGAGTCCGCTTTTGTATTCAGCGTCCACGCCCACATTCCAGGATGCAGCCGGCGATATGCATAGAAGTGAGCGCGCACGAGCTTTCCACTATCAGTGCTCGGACCCCACTTCTCGCCACTGATATAGCGGGCAGTTAACGCTTCGGGGAGGTCGCGATGATTTCCTCCGGCCGGGATTTTCTTCAGTCGGGTGACGGTATCAGCATTTATTCTAGGAACACTGACGTTTGCTATTTCTCCAGATAGGTGTTTCCGCATGAGGCGCTGGTAGGCCGACTCCGCCTCTTTCAGTTCCCCGATACCCATGTTGTCCTCGCGCCTGCCCGCCTGCAGGCCGCGCAGGTCGGATAGGGCCTGATCGGTGGATACCACGCTCAGGTTGTCTGGGTCGGCTAGCGCCTCCATGAGGAGAGCAGCGCGCCCTTCGTCACGACGGCCTTCAACAGCGTACTTTCCCTTCGCGTGTCGCACGAGCGACAGGTACGCAGTCGCCTCACTTCCCATGACCATCGGCGGCGACTCCCCGAGGTCCCTCCGGATACCGACAAAGACTAGACGCTTGCGCGTCTGGGGCACGCCGAAATCAGCCGCGTCGAGGACCCTGGCGATGACCCTATAGGCTCCACCCAACTCAAGATCTTCCTTGACTTGCTCGAGGACCCCCATCTGGGCCATTCCTGGCACATTCTCCATCACGAATGCAGGAGGCTTGATCTCATCTACCGTCTTGACAAACTCGCGATAGAGCGAGTTACGGGGATCATCGATGATCCGAGAGTGATTTCGAACCTGAGAGAAAGCCTGGCACGGGGGCCCTCCTACCACGACATCGACGCCGCGGCCGGCTTGGACCACCTGCTCGTGAACCTCGGGCAGGCGGATGTCGCCACAGATAACCTGCGCGCCCGGGAAGTTGCGACTGTAGGTAGCGCAGGCATCGGGGTCAATGTCCGATCCGCCGGCAACCCTGAACCCCACCTGCTGAAACCCCTGCGACAATCCCCCTGCCCCTGCAAAGAGGTCCAGGACACGCAACTCTTCCCCGCCAGGAGGCACCAGCGAGGCCGCAGCGAGAGCACCAACATCCAGTCCTGGAAGTGGCAGCGCCAGTGGCTTGCCCACGGAGCCTCCTCAATCTTCACGGTCGCACCCGCCGTGCTGGCAGGCCTATCGTCCTTGACCCCAGGCTGCAAGCCTGGCTGCCGCGCCGCAGGACGCGGCCCCCACATTTGATCCCTTCCTACACGCGTTCGACAAGTCGTCCTCCGATCTTCCTGCTGGCCTGTCCGGCTGAGGCGAGTGGCAGCAGTGGCATGCGCCACTGACAGTGATGATGTGGGAGCGGGTCACCCTGAGGTTCCCCCGATAGCTCGGAGACTTTCGATCGTGGTCTGATAGGCCCTGACCAGGAGGTTTTCGTGCCCGCCCCTCGTAAGTACCCCGACGAGCTGCGTCAGCGTGCGGTACGGCTCTACCGGGAGTCCGACCCCAAACCGGTGATCAAGCGTCTGGCCGAGCAACTCGGTGTGCATCCCGAGGCGTTGCGTAACTGGATCCGTCAGGACGAGGCCGATCACGGTCAGCGGTCCGATCGGCCGACGACCGTCGAGGCCGAGGAACTGCGCCGGCTTCGCAAAGAGAACGCCGAACTGCGCAGAGCCAACGAAATACTCAAGGCCGCCTCGGCTTTTTTCGCATCGGAACTCGACCCGACCCGGCGACGGTCATGACGCTCGTGAACGAGCTGAAGGACCGGTTCGGGGTCGAGCCCGTCCTCCGGGTCCTGAAGATCGCCCCGTCGACCTACTACGGCTGGCTGGCCCGCCAGGCCGCTCCCGGACCACGGGAGATCGAGGACCGCCGAGCAGGGCTGGCGGGTCTCGGACAACACGATCGCGCGGTTCATGGCCGGGTCCGGCCTGACCGCCCGCATCAGGCGCCGCAGGCGGAACCTGACCCGCCCAGGTATACGTCCGGCCGCGCCGGACCTGGTCAACAGGGTGTTCACCGCGCCGACGGCCTGCTCGGCTTCGGAGTCGCCCTGAGCTGGCTGGTCGGCCGCGAGTTCACCGACGGCACGATCACCGGCCTGTTCGCGTTGCCCGTGTCCCGGCGGGTCCTCGTCCTGGCCAAGCTGCTGTCCCACCTGCTGTGGGCCGTACTGGTCGCCATCGTCCTCACCGCCGTCGTCGCGGTCGCCGGAACGCTTCTCGGGCTCGGCGCCTGGAACGGTGATGTCGTCGCCGCCCTGGGCCGGCAGTTCGTGCTGACCGTCCTGTCGGCGCTCGTCGCGGCCCCGGCCGGCTGGGCAGCGACCCTCGGCAGGGGGCCGCTGCCCGGCATCGCGACCACGATCTGCCTGATCGTCGTCGCCCAGGTCGCCGTCGTCGCCGGTCCCGGGGCGTGGCTACCGGTCGCCGCGCCCGCGCTGTGGGCGCTGCAGCCCGGCACCGTCGCCCCGGCGCAACTCGCGCTGGTCGCCGCCGTACCGGTCGGGTTCGCCGCGCTGACCGTCACCGCATGGAGCCGGCTGCAACTCGACCGCTGACGGTCCGGGACCCTCCTACGGCTGTCAAGCCGCGATGGTGATGGCTTGTTGTGGTCTGGGTGTGGGGTTGAGGACCTGGTAGATCTCTCGGGCGATGTAGCGTTTGAGGCAGCGGATGATCTCTTTCTTAGACATGCCTCTGCACCGCCTGCCTGACCGGCGAGTACCCCGTCGGGGTCGACGTCAGCGGCGGCAAGTACGTGCTGGAGGGCCGGTAGCGCCCTGCTCAGCCCGAACGGCAACCGCTGGCCGGCGCTGCGACACGCGTCGGCTGCCGGCCAGCGGTCGTTGCGGCTCGGCGGGGCGTTACGCCGCCTTCGGGCGGTTTCGGCGTGGGATCAGCTTGGTCGTGGCTGCGGCCGTGGTCTTCTTCAGCTCCGCCAACACGGAGGTGTAGGTGTCGGCGGTGAGGTTGTAGGAGGAGTGGCCGAGGGTGTCCTGGATTTCTTTGATGGTTGCCCCGGTGGCGAGCATCAGGGTCGCGGCGACGTGCCTGAGATCGTGGAACCGTACCGGTGGCAGCCCGCTGCGTTCGACGAGCCGGTCGAACCGGCCGGTGACCGTTTCCGGGTGCCAGGGTTGTCCGTCGCGCTTCCTGACGAAGAAGATGTCGCTGTCGACCCAGGCGTGACCGGCGACGACCTTCCACCCGGCGCGGCGGAACAGGTACTGGCGTAGGCTGGTCACGCTCTCGTCGCTGAGGTCGACGACCCGGTCCCCGGCCGCCGATTTCACGGCCTTCTCGATGATCTGGTAGCCGACGCTGGTGCGCTGGGTGGTGATGGTGATCGCGGCGGCTTCCAGGTCGACGTCGTAGTCGTGCAGGCCGCACAACTCGCCCCGGCGTGGCCCACGGTGAACGGCCAGGTCGAACAGGGCATACAGTTCGGGGTCCTCGGCTTCGGCGAAGTCCAGGAACTCGCCCACCTGGACGGGTGTCCAGACCATGACCGGGCTGGGTCGCTGGCCTGTGCGACGCCACCGGTTGACCGCCGCGTCCGTCCACAGCCGGGGCTTCGGCGGCCTGCCGGATTTCAGCTCGACCGACTCGGCCGGGTTGTGGTCGACCAGTTTGTGGTGGTAGAGCCGGCGGGCGTCGTTGAGTGCCTTGCGCAGCGTCGCGAGGATCCGCTGCTGGCTCGCCGCACCGACCGTGCGGATTCCCTTGACCGCGTCGCGGATCTCCTGGACGGGGCTGGCCTTGGCGGCGAGGATCTCGGCGTTGCGGGCGTCGATCGTGGCGAACACCGACTCGATGTGCGCGGCGCCGAGTTCCTGCAACGCCACCTGCCCCAGGTGGGGTGTCCAGTACTTGTTGATGTGGTCCTGGTAGCTGCGCCGGGTCGCGGGCGCCAGCTTGGTCCGCCCTTTGATCCATTCGGCGAGGTAGTCGCCGAGGGTGAGTCGGTTGTCGGCGGGTACGTCGGCGCGGATGCGGCGGGCGACGTGGTCGCGGTCGGGAAGCGGCTGGTTCGGCTTGCACGCCTGCAGCAGGTCGGCGATCCGCCGACGCAGCACCTCGTCACGGCCGGCGAGGTCGAGCAGCGTCCGGGCGTGGTCGCGTTCCTGTACGGCGTCCTCGCGGGTGTCGAAGCCGGTGCGGCGTAGCTGCCGCCGTCCACCGGCGGCGTCGACGGGGAGTTCGAGCTGGTACCGCCACGAGCCGTGGTGGGGGTTCCACCCGTTGCCCCGGCGCAGCTTGGGGCATCTGGCGCCCAGGCGCTTGCCGCCCTCACGGCATCCGCAGCGTTTGGTGATGGATCCGTCTGCCATAACGAGTCTGTCTCCTCATCGACACCCGCTGGCGGCGGGCATCGGATTGTCGGGTGTCCGGCTGTGGTGATCACCGCTCGTCCCGGCGGTGTGATCAAGTCGCGGGTGGCGGTGGGGTGGGGTGTTCGGTGGGGACGCCGAGGGCGGTGAGGATCGCGGCGACCGAGACCCGGTAGCGGGATCCGACCCGCAGCACCGGCACCGGCAGCCGGTTGGTGCGTGCCAGCTCGTAGGCGCTGCTGCGTGACATGCCGAAGATTTCGCCGGCGGTGGCGACGTCGGTTACCGCCCCGAGCGCGCGGATGCGCTCGACGGTCCACACCACGGAGGGCACCGCAGCGCCGTCTGCGGAAGTGCTGGCCGTGCTGTCCATGGGAGTTCGTCCTTTTCAGAGGTGGGAAAGGGGCCCGCCACCGTGGTGGTGGCGGGCCCCTTGGATTGGATGGTTCGTTGGTGCGGTGGTCAGCTCGACGGCTCCCACCGGTACCGGCCGATGCCGGCCGTGCCCTGGTCGACGCGTGGGCGGCTCGGACGTGACCAGCCCGGTTGCGGTGGTCGGGAGGCGACGATCCGCCACCCGGCCGCTCGCAGGCTGGCCCCGCTCTCCCCGTCCTGGGTGTAGGTCACCAGGCGCCGATACCCGAGCGCCCGGGCGGCCTGCCACGCCGCGGAGAACAGCAGCGAGTTCGCGTTACGGGTTCCGTCGGTGGCGACCCTGGTCACCTCGAGGGTCAGGCCGTCGTCGAGGAGCCGGGCGACCGGCCGCCCGACGACGGCCACGCCGACCAGGACATCGTCTCGGGCGACACCGATGCTGAACTTGTGGCCACGCGGCGGCCGGTGATGCCGATGCCACTGCTCGACGAAGCGGCAGGCTTCGGCGAAGGTGATCGGCACGGTCCGTAGGCTCACCTGCCGTCCTGCCTCGACGTCTTGTCGGGCAGGTGTGGGGCGAGCCGGGTCAGGGCCTCGTCGTGGAACGCGTAGCTGATGTCGATGCCCATGTAGCGGCGGCCGAGTCGCAGTGCGGCGAGTCCCGTCGTTCCGGCGCCGGAGAACGGATCCAGAACGCGGCCTCCGGGTGGGCAGCCGGCCGCGATCGCCCGCATCGGCAGGTCGACCGGGAACGGCGCCATGTGCGAACCGCGGTAGGGGCGGGTCGCGATCCGCCACACATCGCCGGGGTTGCGTCCCTTCGGATGGGCGGCGGTGTGAGCGTGGCCGAGCGGGGCGAGGTTGCCCGCACCGGCCCGGGGTTCGACACCGATGTCTTCGGCGCCGTACTTGCCGGCGCCGTAGGCGCTACTGCCGCGGCGGCGGGCGGTCGCACCGATCCCGCCGGTGCGGCCTTTGCGTGCCCCACCGATGATCCGGGTCCCGTCGGCGGCCTGCGGCCGGGCGAGCGGGATCCGGATGGGGTCGAGGTCGAAGTAGTAGGAGTGGGATCTGGTGAGCAGGAACAGCAGTTCGTAGCTGGTGGACAGGCGGTCGCGTACCGACTCCGGCATTGGGTTGGGCTTCGACCAGATGATGGCGTTGCGCAGCCACCAACCGCGTGCCTGGAGGGCGAACGCCACCCGCCAGGGCACACCGATGAGGTTCTTCGGCGGCAGCGGCGCCCGTCCTGGGGAGTTGGTCTCGCCGCTGTGGTACGCGCGGCGGGTGCCGCCGGTGTAGCTGTCGCCGATGTTCAGCCACAGCGTCCCGGCCGGGTCGAGGACCCGCCGCGCACCGTCGAACACGGCGGCGAGCCGCTCGACGTACTCCTCGACGGTCGGCTCCAGCCCGTACTGCGGGTCGACCCACGTCGCCCCGCACCGAGGACACGGCGCGCCGACGGTCCGCCGGTCCGCCCCTGGTGGGTGTGGGCAGGCGGGATCGCCGCCGTGCCACGCACCTGTGCCGTAGTCGCGTAAACCCCAGAAAGGAGGGCTGGTGACGATGGAGTCGACGCTCGCCTGCGGCATGGCAGCGAGTACCTGACGGGCGTCGCCGAGGTACAGCTCGACCGGGCCGACCCGCCGGTACCGGTAGGCGTCCAGCAAGGTGGGATCGGTCACGCGGGCACCGCCCACCGGTACGGGCACGTCAGGAGCCGCAGCGCCGCTTCGGCCTGTTGCGGCACGACGCCGTTCCCCAGAACTCTCAGTGCGAGCGTGCGTGGCAGGTCCAGGTCGGGGTCGGTCACCCATTGCGGCGGCAGGCCCATGAGCCATTCCACGAACGGTGGAGCGAGGACGGGTTTGCCGTGCCGGCCGGGCTGCGTCGGGTCCGGCGCGGGCCGGCCGAGCAGTGTCTCCCACCGGGCGACGGCGGCGGCGTAGATGCCCCACCGGCCTTCGTCCGGCGCCGCCGGCGGCAGGTCGGCGACGGTGGACCGCAGGTCCGGCCCGCCGGTGCCGTGCCGGCCCGGTCCCCGCCCGTCCGACGCCGTCGGCGTGGGCAGGGTTCGCAGCGGGATCCGGACCGCCGCCGAGGGCAGCGTCAGGTCCCCGTGCGAGCCCCGCTGTCCCGGACAGCCCTTCGCGCCGTCCGTCGCCCGCGGGGTGGGCAGCAGCCGGCTGGCGTCGGTCAACGTCCGGCCGGCGTGACCGCTGGGCGCGGTCCGGCCGGCGGTCGCGTTCGCCGACGACCGGCTGTCCGCCGCCGTGGGCGTCGGTAACAGGCTCCCCGAACCAGGGGCACCGCTGTCGCCGTGATCGGCGCGGCTGACGGGCGGGGCCGACGGTAGGCGTGCGGCCCACTGGTGCAGGCCGGGCCTGCGGGCCGCCCCTGGTGACGGCGAGCGGTTCGATCCGTACACCGTCGCGGTCGGGGTCGGCAGCAGGCCGTGCCGGGTGCCCGTCGGCTCGACCAGGTCCGGCAGCCCGTACTGATGGCCGGGGCCCTTGCCGTCACGGGCGCACGGCGTCGGCAACGTCCGCACCCCCTCCCAGGCGGTCGGTGGGAGTGGCCAGCAGGAACAGCCTGTCTCTACGGTGGGCTGCCCCGATGTCGGATGCGCGTAGGCACGTCCAGCTCGTGTCGTACCCGATCTCGGCCAGGTCGGCCTGGACGACGTCGAGTCCTCGGGTGAGGAGCGCGGCGACGTTCTCCACGAACAGGAGCGGCGGTCGAAGTACGCGAACGGCTGTGGCGACGTGCTTCCAGACGCTGGAGTGCTCGCCGGTGATGCCGGCGCGCTTGCCGGCGTTGGAGATGTCCTGGCAGGGGAAACCCGCCGTGATGATGTCGACCGGCTCGACGTCGGCCCAGGTGACGGCACGGATGTCCCCGAGGTTCGGAGCCTGCGGCCAGTGGTGGGCGAGGACGGTGCCGGCGTGCCGGTCGGTTTCGGCGTACCAGGCGAGGTGGCCGCCGAACACCAGCTCGACGGCCAGGTCGAGTCCGCCGTACCCGGTGCAGACGGATCCGATCCGCGGGCCGGTGGTGTGATCAATGCTCACGCCACCTCCCCGCGCCCGGTGTCCCCTGTCGACGGCTCGTCGTGGGGGCAGGTCCATGGCCCGCAGCCGGGCACATCAGCCGGCTGCGGGCGTGGACGCAGGATCACCTCGTCGAGCGGCACCCGCTGCCGGTGCAGGAAGAACCGCCCCCGCAGCGGGTGCCCGCCGGCGTTGGCCCGCGCGGAGCCGTCGCGGATCGCATGGTCGAACGCGACCGCGTCCGCCCACTCCCGCGGACTGTTCTCACGAAGCGCGAGCCAGAAGCCGTCGTCGTGGTACGGACAGCCCACGCACGACGACTTCGGGGTGTCCCCGAGACCCTGCCGGTGCAGGTAACGGACGCAGTCGGTCCGCCGCCACCCCAGGTCGAGCAGCGGAAAGACGTTGCGCATGTAGCCGACGTCGGAGTCCCGCGCCCGGCCGATCTCGTCCAGGCTGATCCCGATCGCCATCTCCGCCTGGACACCGGCTGGCACCCGGGCCGGGTGCGGGTAGCCGAGCCGGCGCCGCACCTCCGCCTTGATCGGTTTGATCTTGTATTCGGAGGTGCACTGCCGGCGTGCCATGCCCCGCTCGCCGTTCGGTCCGAGGGTGAACAGCGGCATCGAGGCAAAGCGATGCCGCGGGTCGAGCGCGTCAGCCCGGATGTCTCCGGTGCCCACGCGTACGACCTCGATCCCGGCCCGCTCGGCGATGCCGGTCAGGCGGTTCAGATGCCCGTAGACGGTTGAGGGTTCCCAGCGCGTGTCGGCGAAGATCGCCGCGTCGAATCGTGGGATCCTGCCCTGGACGGCCAGCAGCAGGAGCGTGGAGCTCTGCACACCGGCGCCCAGGGACAGGTAGCGGTGGGTGGATGCGGTCACGCCACCACCCCGGTTCCACCTTCCGCCGACCCTTTGACAAAGATCAATACGTCTTCGTGGGTGATGAGGTGCATCGGCACCCCGCCGGCCCTCGCCTTACGCACCTGCTGGAGCTGAAAGAAGCTGGGACGGGCTACCAGCTGCCCGTCGCGGACCGCCGCAAGCAGCGCGACGCACCGTTCGATCGGGACGAGCCCGGCGCGCAGACCGGCGGCGATGACGGCGCTGGGCAGGTCGACCAGCTCACCCCGCTTGCGCCACGGCCTCGCGGTCACCACGACGACGCCGCCCGGCCGCAGCAGGGTGGCGCAGCCGGCCAGGATCTGCGCGAACCCATCGGCCAAGCCGGTCAGGTCGCGGTAAGCGAGATTGCCCTTGTCCCCGCCGTCGTTGTAGCGGTCGTCGTACTTGACGACCCCGCCCTCGCCGGGACGGACCAGTCCGTGCACCGTCGGCCCGTACGGCGGCGAGGTAACCACGAGCGCCACCTGACCGGTGAGGACGTTCGGTACCAGCGACATCAGTCGGGTGGCGTCGCCGCGGATCACCGACGCGCGTCCGCTGGCGCCCTGGTCGTGGGCGTGGCGGATGTTGGCGTCGGCGATGTTGCTCCACTGCGGCTCGTACTCGATGCCGAAGGCGTCGCGGCCGGCGTGGACCGCCTCGACCAGGGTGGTGCCGATCCCGCACATCGGGTCCAGGACCAGGTCGCCGGGCTCGGTGTAGGCGCCGATTGCGTGGGCGGCGATCGCCGGCAGCATCCGGGCGGGGTGCTTGACCGACTCCGGCACGTACCGGCCGCGCCGCTGGACCGGGCCGGTCGACTGGGCGGTGGCCCAGACCGACAGGCCCTCGGGGTCGGCGCGGTGGCGTCCTTCGTACTCCCGGTGCCGGCCCGGGTAGTCCTGACCGGCGGCGCGACTGCTGGTGTCCGGCTCGTTCGGACCGGGGCGCCCGGCGGCGGTGTGCTCAGGCACGGCGACCACCACCGTTGCCACGTCGTCCCGACCCGGACGCCGCGGCGGACGGGTGTGGCGTGAACACCAGCAGGTCGGCATGCACCCGCAGGTGAGCCACCGCCCACTGCTCGGAGTTGGCGTGGGCCAGGGTGAGCAGTTCCTCGTCGACGACGACGTGGTAGACGAACTGGTCGCCGTCGGTGTCGGCCTCGACCGCGACGATGTGCTGCAGGTAGCCGAGCCCCACGCTGGAGGCGGCGGCCACGAGGGGGCCGAAGTCCTCCGGTGTGGGCTGGGTACCGGCGGGCACGCCGACCACGAGGACGAGGCAGCCGCCGGGACGCAGGAGCCGCGCGCAGGCGGCGAGGAGCCAGGCGAGCCGGATCCGGGCGGTCGTGTCCGCCTCGTGCAGCGGCCAGCAGGCGACCACCAGGCTGGTGGCCGCATCGAGAGGGCCGTCCTCGGGCGCCTGGACGGCAGCGGTGTCGGTGCCGGACAGGTCGGGGTCGGTGAGGTCGTCCCCGAACCACTCGGTCAGCTCGGGCGGCTCCTCGCCGTCGCCGGCCTGCGGCTCGTGCGACGTGGGGAGCGGGTTGGTATCGGTCGCCGGCGGCAGGCCGGTGGTGGCCGGGCCGATGAGCAGCCCGGAGCCGTCGGTGAACCAGGCGCGGTGGTGCCGGCGACCGCCCCGGGCGCAGATCGCTGCCAGGGTGTGATCGGTGGTGAGGTCGACGACCGCCTCCCCGGGCCGGCTGTAGGCGGCGACGAGGCGGTAGGCGAGACGGGTGGGAAAGCTGGTACGGGTTTCGGCGCCGGTACGGGCCGTACGCCAGACCGTGATCGGTATCGGCGGCTCGCCTGCGACCAGGTCGATAAGTGTGGAGTCGGCCGACTCGATGTAGTCGGCCTGGTTGTGCTGGTGCGGCGTGTGCTCGCTCATATGGATGTCGGCTCCGCGCCGCGCCGTGAAGCGCTGACACCCCCAAACCGGGATTTGTGAGTCCTGGCGAACTCTTGCGGGACTCACAGCCGCTCACAGCCCCGGGCGGCGCACGAGTAGTTCTGCTTCGTGCCGATTTGGGGCTTTCTGGATGCTGCAAGGGGTGGCGGTGCGGTTGAACTGTCAGCGGAGGGAACGGGTCGGCCTCTCCTCGTCTGTCAGTCACGCCGTGTTACTGGCAGAAGGCGGCGTTCACATCGGCCCGGATGGGAGGAAGGACGGGAGGACCGGCGTCGACCAGCGGTGTGAGGCGGCGCCGCTGTCATAGGAGCGGCCGAGCGTCGCCCGCGAAGGGTCTCGCGTCATTCGCGTCGTGTCACAGGCCGGGGACCGGGGCGGGTGTCACAGGTCCACGGGTGGGCTGGCACGGGGGGTGGCGGCGACAGGTTGTGACAGCGGCGCTGTGAGCGGGGCCAGTTGTCACAGGGGCGCCCGTGCGAGCGCTGTGAGTGCCGGCACGCCGGGCGCGGGGCTGCGCCGCCAGGGTGGCATGAACCGTTGTCACGGCCGCCCGAATGCCTCTGACGCGGGCCCTGTGACGTGTCACAGGGCAGGTCAACCAGCCTCGGCCAGCACTTCTGTCAGCGATCACAGTCGATGACACGCCGGTGTCACAGGTCGTACGCCGACAGCCGGGAGGTGCCCGCTCATCGGGTGGTTGAGCAGCTTTGTCAGAGCCGTGTGAGCCCGCTGTGGCGGAATCGGCGTCACCGATCGCTGCGACGCACCGGCGATGCCATCGATCCCCTTCCTTGTCACAGGAGCTTTGACATGAGCGTGTCCGACACGACGGACTGGCCCACCTCCGCCCTTGACGCGGCGGCGACCGCCTTCGCCGCCCTGACCTGCGAGCCCCAGCCGATGGTGCTCGACTGCACGATCTTCGACCCCGGCCTGGGACTGCCGGCGAAGGCGATACCGCTGCCCGCACTGCGGGACTGGCTGCTACGCCACCCGAACGCCTACACGGCCCGTGACGAGGTGTGGCGGGAACTGATCCGCCGGGCCCGGCTCGACGGGCCGCAATGGGTGGTCGCGGCCGTCGGCATGGCGATGCCTGCGCTGCGGCAGTACGCGGCCCAACTGTCCGCCGTCTACGGTGGCGACCCTGCGGACGTCGACGCCGAGATCCTCACCGGCTTCCTGACCGCCCTACGCGACCACGTCGACCTGGCCAAGCCAGCCCCACACGCGAGCCTGTGCAAGGCGGCGTGGCGAGCCGGACACCACCTGCTGCGACAGCAGCAGGAGTACCTCCCGGTGGACGACATCGAGCACGTCGCCGCCGGTCCCCGCGCCCCGCGCGTTCCCTACGGTCATCCGGACCTGCTCATCCGGCGTGCGGTGACCCTCGGCATCCTCGACCCAGAGGACGAGCAGGCCTACGTCGACGTACGGCTGGGGCACCGGGCGATCGAACCCATCGCCGCCGCGAACGGGGTCAGCGTCGACGCCCTTCGCATGCGACTGTCCCGCATCGACAGCCGAATCGCCGACGCGCTCACCGACGGACTGCTGACCGGCACCGCGTCGCCGGAGACAAGAGCGCACCTGCGTAAGCAGGCAGCACAACGCGCCCGGCGGCGGGCTGGACGTGCAACACCCGCCCACCGCGTCGCCGCTACGCCAGCCGCCTGACCGCTCTCGGCCGGTGGCCCGACGCTCGGCGTCGGGCCACCGGCGCTTCTTGCCGCCCGCACGCTGCGCGGACGACAGTTGTTGTCCCTGTGGCGGTATCCCGAATCTGATTGCAACCCGACTACGGCTTGACGGTCATACCCCGGGCGGCCGTAGGGGTGGCAGTGGTTCAGGCGGCGCTGTTGCATTGAGCGATCGCCAAGATCGCTTACCGCAATACTTCCTGCAAGATCAAGATAGGTGACCGAGCCGGGCAGTCGAGACCAGAACAAGAGGTTCCTACTCGGTGAGGCGGTCGAGCGTCGGACGCCCGGTTCTGCAAACAGCGGACGTCACGTCGGGAAGATCTGCGCCGCCGAAGGCGCGGAAGCGCTCAATGCGACAGCGCCGCCAGAGGGCCCAAGCCACCGGGCACCTCGCGAACGGCCTACTTCACCGTGCGGAAGCCCTGGGGTGAAATTCCCTCGGGCTACCCCGACCCGGGCGGCTGCGCTCGCCTTCGGATGGCAAGCTCGTGTGCCGTGATCGATGATTTCGCGAAGGACTACCCGCTCGGCCAGCTCCGGTCGACACGTCGGGCGCTGGTCTGGAAGCTCGATGGCCTGCCCGAGTATGACGTCCGGCGTCCCCGAACAGCGACGACCGCCCGGCGTGCCGGGCACGCCGACATCCCGCGTGAGCGGATCGACGGTCGGACCGGGGCGATGGCCGAGTACGAGGAGCAGGTCGACACAACGGCCCGCGAGGCGCACGGGGCGAAGATCAAGCGGGCTGCGCAGGAAGCGGCCAGCGGCTCGCATCATGCCGACCTGTCCGACACGCGTTACGCGGTGGGGACCGCGCCGTGAGAAATCCGGTTCTCGTGGAGGCTCGCCCGTGAGGGCGGTCATCGTCGCGGCGGCGGTCGCGTTCATCGTCTCCCTGCTTGGCACGCCGGTGGCGATCCGGGTCTTTACCGCACTCAAGGCCGGCCAGCCGATCCGCTCCCTCGGACTCGCCTCGAACCAGGGCAAGAAGGGCACCCCCGCGATGGGTGGCGTCGCGTTCATCGTGGCGACCCTCTTCGGCTACGTCGCCGGGCACGTGGCGCTGACCACGCTGCCCGAGCGGCAGATCGCGCAGGTGGGGCCGACCATGACGGCCCTCGTCCTGCTCGGCCTGTTCGTCTTCTGCGGCGCGGTCGGCTTCATCGACGACTACCTCAAGGTACGCCGACGCAACTCCGATGGCCTGTCCGCCAAGGGCAAGCTGCTCGGCCAGGCGATCGTCGGCGGCGGGTTCGGTATCGCCGCGCTCTACGTGGCGAGCACCAACGGCCAGACCGTGGCCAGCGAGCACATCTCGTTCATCCGCGACGTCGACTGGCTCGACATCGGCAAGGTCGGCTCAGTCATGATGTTCATCTTCGTCATCACGGCGATGTCGAACGGCGTAAATCTCACCGACGGCCTCGACGGCCTGGCCACCGGCGCGTCGATCCTGGTCCTCAGCGCCTACGCGCTGATCGGGTTCTGGCAGTACCGGCACTGGTGCGCCGACGACGCGTACGCCCGCGTGAGCGACTACTGCTACCAGGTCCGGGATCCCCTGGAGATAGCCATGATCGCGGCGGCGGCGGCCGCCGCCTGCGTGGGCTTCCTGTGGTGGAACACGTCCCCGGCGCGGATCTTCATGGGTGACGTGGGCTCGCTCGGGCTCGGTGGCCTGATCGGCGGGCTCGCGGTGGCGACCCGCACCACGCTGCTTTCGATCGTGATCGGCGGGCTCTTCGTCATCATCACGACGACCTGGGTGATCCAGATCGTCTCGTTCCGGACCACCGGTAGACGTGTCTTCCGGATGGTGCCGTTGCACCATCACTTCGAGCTGGCCGGTTGGAGCGAGGTCAATATCGTGGTCCGGTTCTGGATCGTGGCCGGTGTCTGCGTGGCGGTCGGCCTGGGGCTGTTCTACTCGGATTTCTTGGCGGCTGTTGGATAAGAGCCAGGCGACCAGCCTGCGTCGTGCCTGTGCTGCGCCAAGACCAGTCGCACACAGCGCGAGCTGGCACTTCCCGATACGCGTCGAGGAACATCGGAATGGCAGTTCGGCTGGTCGGCACTCTGGGGCTGCGGGTCCGCAGCGACACTGCGGTGCTCGCGGAGATCCTCGCCCTGCGTCATCAGGTGGCGGTGCTCCGGCAGCAGTCGAAGGTCCGGCCCCGCGTGTCGTGGCCGGACCGGGCCGTCCTGTCGGCGCTGCCCGGCTGCTACCCACCACGGTCCGGGCCCGCCGGCTGGTCACCCCCGCAGGCGCGGGAACGCTCAATGCGACAGTGCCCGCCGCAGACCACGCTGTCCCGGCCTGCCGTCTGTGCGTGTGTCTGCACTGACGCAACGTCGACGCCCGCCGTCCCGACGTCCTCGCCGCGTCAGGCCAACTGTTTCGTCACGGTTCGTCCACCGGCCTGCCAATCTCGCCGAGGCTGTCCAGCAGCCGCTCCCGGGCGGCGTCAAGACGACCGGCGTAGTCCGGCATGAAGACCTCCACCAGCGAGGTCTCCAACGTGCCGGCGATCTGGTGCAGCGGCGACCACACCGCACGGTCCCGGTTCACCAGGCCGTCGAATTCCGCAGTCCCTATCTCGCGGTATAGCCAGTCGGACAACACCAGCGCCTGATCCCGGGTGAGCTTGATCGTGAAGTCGTCGTCGGCCACGTCACGCAGATTACTTCCCGATCAGCCACCGTGGATGTTTCGTGGCCGGCGCACCAGCCCGAGGTGACCACGTGGCGGGCACTGACGATGCCACGGTCGCGAGACCGCGCGCGGGCGGATCCTGACGCGTCAGTCCTCTTCCGGCGGCAGCTGGTCGGGTGACCATCGTCCCAGGTACACAGCCGCTCTGCCCTCAGCAGGGTCGTCGGCGAGCGGCGCCGCAACGTCCAGGATGCGCCGCATGACCGGCACCGGCAGGTGTGGGTTGGCGGCGGCCGCTTCGCCGGTCGACGGGTCGTCGAACAGTTCGAGCACCCGACCGGATGACAGCCTCGGATCATCGGCTGTCCACTGCCGCACCACGGGATGCGCGTCGTGGCTGATCCGCTCGATGAGTTCCGGCGCCGCGTCGGGGTCGAGGACCACCAGGGCCCTGGCCTGCGGATCCGGTGAGCCGGCGAGCCGGGCCAGCCCGGTACGCGGGAACCTGGGGTGGTGCAGCAGACGGCCTCGGGTCATCGTCGTGGCCTCAAGGTACGTGTCGAGGACCGTGTCGGAGTCGACGTGCGGATTGTTTTCGCACAGCATCAGCCGGACCGCGAAGTCGTCGTCGGTGGCGAGGACGGCGACGAGGTCGGGCGTCAGGTGCCGGTTGCAGGCGACGCTGCGGCGTAGGCCGATGTGGGCCGAGAAGACGCAGCGGCGCTGCACCCGCGGGTCCCTGGTGTCCGTTGCCCAGCGGGCGGGCCGGACCCGGTCGTCGGGTCCGACGTGGTAGTCGATCGCCGCGCGTTGCTGCTCGTTGAGCTCGGGGCGCATCGACACGGCGAGCCGGACCTCGGGCGAGGGGTCCACGGCGAGCCGGGCGACGAGGTCGCCGGGCAGCCTGGGATCGGTGGCGGCGGCGACGCGTGTCCATTCGTTGTCGTCGCAGGCTCGGGCCTCGGCCTGCTCACGGTCCAGTGGCGGCTCGTCGGGTGCCGGTGACGATCCGGCCGGATACAGCCGGGCGCGTAGGTCCTGCGGCAGCCACGGGCTATCTGCCAGGATCAGTTCGAATTCCGGGTTCCGTTCGAGCAGCCGTTCGTATGCCCACACGGGCAGTGTCGGCTGCGGCGTCCACGTCCACGTGAGGAGGTAGTCAGGTCCCTCGACGAGTGCACGGAGCACACCGGGTTCTGGGTCCTCGACCAGTCTGGCCCGCTGCTCGGGCATGACGTGCACCGCTTGGGCCAGCATTTCACGCACCTTGCGGTCGGGGCTGCTGGCCACCGCCTCGAACTGCTCGTCGGTCCACTTCTTATGGAAGGTCAGAGTGGAGCCGATTTCCCTTAGCTGCTCATCGACAAGCCGCCGCAGCAGGCCGGCGGGGATGGCGGGATTGCGGGCCAGGCCGCGCAGGCGGGCTCGGGCGGGCTTGTTGTAGTGGGCGAGGAACGCGTCGTTGACGTACAGCGCAGCCTCCGGGTTGATCGTTAACCGGCGAGAAGCCACCGTAGAAGACGAAGACGCAGCTCAACAGGGCCGCGCGGCCGAGTGATCCGCGTCGTTGCCGGCGGTAGGCTGGTGCTGTTCAGCGCTGCGGCCGGTTGTCCTGTCGCCGACCGTGTAGCGCCTGACACGGCAGGTGGGACCATTCGACGTCCGTCCGCGACGACGCAGTGGTAGTCACCCATCCCGAAGATGGGATCTGACCTGCGCTGTGAGTCTCCCTTCGCGCGTTGTGAGCGCGGTGTGACAGCGGCAAGTGTTCGCCAGGGCTCACAAGACCCGGTTTGGGGGTACGGGACACTTCGCGGGTTGCACGGCTCGCTGGTCCCGCCCGCCGCCGGGCGCAATGAGGAGACGCGTATCCGCGTGCCTCGGGTGCCGCGCCACTTGATGCGCTGACACCACATCGATCACCGCAACCCACCCCAAGAGGGAGGACAAGCTCCTCCCGGGGCTGTCGCGGTTCGCTTCGCCTCGACCCGCGCCCGGCGGCGGCCTGTCCGAACCGCTCTCGACATTCGCCGCGCCCGTCCGTGCCGTCTCTCGGCGCCACCGGGCGTGGCCGGAGGTGCCCCATGTCCCGCATCGCACTCCATACCCTTCTGGCACGCACGGCACTGCGCGCGCTCGTGCCCCTGACAGGCGTTGGCCTGACCCTGTGGTTTCCGGCCATCGCATACGCCGTCCCCGGCGTTGCCGTTGATCTGGCGGCGAACTCGTTGCCGGTGGTGATCGGCAACCTGCGGAACTGGATCATGGGGATCCTGGCCGCGGTCGCCACCTTGTTCCTCGTTCTGGCCGGGGTGTACTGGGCCACCGCTGGTGGTGACCCGGCGCAGGTCGAGCGGGCCAAGCTCGCCCTGCGCAACGCCTTGATCGGCTACGGCCTGGCGGTCCTGGCCCCGATCCTGCTGCAGGTCGTCCAGGGCATCGTCGGGGGCTGACCGGCATGGGTTGGGCCCTCGATCAGGTTCTCGACTGGCTGACCGGGGCGGTCCTGGACTGTCTCGACGCGATCTTCGGCCTGGTCACCGGGGTGCTGCTGACCACGCCGCAGGTCACGGCGCTGCCGCAGGTGCAGGCGCTCACCGGCCGGTCGGTCTGGATCGTGGACACCGTCTTCGTCCTGGCGTTCGTCGCCGCCGGCGTGCTGGTCATGGTCGCCGGTGGCAGCGAACAGTCCCGGTACACGGTCAAGGACCTGCTGCCGCGGCTGGTCGTCGGTTTCACCGCCGCGCACTTCTCCCAACTGGTCTGCGCCCAACTCGTCGACGTCGCCAACGCGCTGACCGGCGCTGTCAGCGACGGCGGCCCCGACGATGACAGTGCGTTCTCGGCGATCCGGGCCCATCTCGCGGCGGGCCGGGACCAGACGGTCGCGCTGCTGTTCCTGATCCTGGCCCTGATTGTCACCGTGTTGGTAGCGACGACCGCGGTCCAGATGGTCGGCCGGATCGTGGCGCTGCTGGTCCTGACCGGTATCGCGCCGCTGGCACTGGCGTGCCACGCCCTGCCGCAGACCGACCCGGTCGCGCGCATGTGGTGGCGCTCCTACACCGGCTGCCTGGCGATCCCGGTCGTCCAGGCGTTCTTCCTCACCGCCGGACAGCAGATCCTGCTCGACCCGTCGGCGCTGCTGCCCGTGCTCGGCCTTCCGGTCGAGCCCGGCGGCGTCCTCAACCTGCTCGTCGTGGTGGTCCTGCTGTGGACGACCACCAGGATCCCCGGGCTGATGGCCCGCTGGGCAGGGCAGGCCGGAGCCGGCCCGAACGTGCTCGGCGCGGTCGTTCGCGTCGTCGTGGTGCAGCAGATCACCCGCAACCTTCCCGGACTGAACACGCTTCGGAGGACACGTTGACCAGACCCGAACCGGACGAGCCGTCGTCGAGGGCCCGCATGCCCGCCGACGTCGACGCCCCCGACAAGGTCGCCTACGGGCTGACGTTCCACCAGCTGGCGATCGTCGCCGCCGGCGCACTCTGCTTCTACGGCGTATGGCTCACGCTGCACGACGTCGTACCCGCGCCGCTGCTCGTCGGCGCCGGGGTGGTGTTCGGCGGCCTGGTCACCGGACTCGCGCTCGGCCGCCGCGACGGCCTGTCCCTGGACACATGGCTGCTCCACGCGATCCGGCACACCCGTAGCCCGCGTTCGTTGTCGATTGCCGGCCTGGCATCCGGTCAGGGACTACCGGACTGGGTCGAACCACCGAAGGCCGGTCGGATGCCGCTGCCGGCGCCGTTACGGCTGCCCGCCGACGCCATCGACGACGACGGGCAGATCGCCCTCGGCGGCGTGCGGGCGGCGATCGTCGGCACGACCACCGTGAACCTGGCACTACGCACCCCGGCGGAGCAGGCGGCCCTGATCGACGGCTTCGGGCGCTGGCTCAACAGCCTGTCGACGCCGACCCAGGTCGTCGTGTCCGCGCAGCCGGTCGACCTGGCCTCCCACAGCCGTACCCTCGCCGCCGCGTCGGATGCCCTGCCGCATCCGCGGCTGCGGGAGGCGTGTGCCGACCACGCCGCGTTCCTCGCCGATCTCGCCGCCCGCCGCGACCCGCTGCGCCGGCAGGTCCTGGTCGTCACCCGCACCGCCACCGGCGAGCAGGGCGGTCACGCCGCCCTGCGGCGGGCCGACGACACCGTACGGGCGTTGTCCGGGCTCGGCGTCAGCCCTCAGGTGCTGAACGGTCCGGCGGTCACCGCCGCCCTCACCTGCGCGGCCGACCCCTACCGGCCGCCTCGCCCGGGTGGCCTGGCCCCGCCCGACGCCGTCATCACCACAGCCCCACCCATGCGAAGGACGACGAACAGATGATGACCATCAAGCGACGCGGCATCCGCCGCTTCGACGGCCCACGGCCGTCCGGTGTGGCGGCGACGGTCGCGCCGGCCGCGGTCGAGGTCACGCCCCGCTGGCTGCGCGTCGGCGACGGGTACGCGGCCACCATGGTCGTGACCGGCTACCCGGCCGAGGTCGGCCCGGCCTGGCTGGAGCCGCTGCTGTCCTGGCCCGGCCGCCTCGACCTCGCCCTGCACGTCGAGCCGTTGCCCGGCCCGGTCGCCGCAGCACGGCTGCGGAACCAACGCGCCCGGTTCGAGTCCAGCCGCCGCGCCGACACCGGCAAGGGCCGGCTCGTCGACCCTTTGGTCGAGGCGGCGGCCGACGACGCCGCCGACCTCGCCGACCGGATCGCCCGCGGCGCCGCGAAGCTGTTCCGGGTCGGCCTGTACCTGACCGTGCACGCCCGCGGCGAGGCCGAACTGGTCGAGGCGTGCGCGCAGGTCCGGGCCGCGGCGGCGTCCACCCTGCTCGAGGTCCAGCCGGCGACGTGGCGGCAGCTCGCCGGCTGGACCACCACCCTGCCCCTGGCCACCGATGGGCTGCGGATGCTGCGGACCATGGACACTCAGGCCCTGGCCGCCGCGTTCCCGCTGTCGAGCCCGGACCTGCCCGCTCCGCTGCCCGGTGACCCGCCCGCGACCGGCGGCGTGCTCTACGGGACCAATCCGGCTAGTGCCGGCATCGTCTGGTGGGACCGGTGGGCGCAGGAGAACCACAACTCCGTCGTCCTCGCCAGAAGTGGGGCTGGGAAGTCGTACTTCGTGAAGCTGGAGATCCTGCGCAGCCTCTACCAAGGCGTGCAGGTCGCGGTCGTCGACCCGGAGGACGAGTACCCGCGGCTCGCCGACGCGGTCGGCGGCAGCATCGTCCGGCTCGGCCTGCCCGGCGTGAAGATCAACCCACTCGATCTGCCGGCCGGTGACCGTCGCCCGGACGTGCTCACCCGCCGGGGCCTGTTCCTGCACACCCTCGTCAGCGTCCTGCTCGGACACCAGCCCCCGCCGGCGGAGCGGGCCGCGCTGGACCGGGCCGTCATCGCCGTCTACCGGCAGGCCGGAATCACCGCGGATCCGGCCACCCACCACCGGCCCGCGCCGCTGCTACGAGACCTTGCCGCGGCCCTGGACGCCGACGGCGACCCGGCCGCGGCGGCTTTGGCCGCCCGGCTCGTCCCGTGGGTGCGGGGCAGCTTCAGCAACCTGTTCGACGGGCCGACCACCCACACCCCGGCCGGGCACCTGGTCGTCTGGTCCCTGCGGCAGCTACCCGACGAGCTGCGGACCGTCGGCACCCTCCTCGCGCTCGACTCGATCTGGCGTACCGTCGACGCCCCCGAACATCCGTCGCAGCGCAGGCTCGTCGTGGTCGACGAGGCCTGGCTGCTGATGCGCGACGGCGAGGGCGCGAAGTTCCTGTTCCGCATGTCGAAGGCCGCGCGCAAGCGCAACGCCGGGCTGACCGTGATCACCCAGGACGCCGCCGACGTGCTGGCCACCGACCTCGGCCAGGCCGTGGTCTCCAACGCCGCCACCCAGATCTTGCTGCGGCAGGCTCCGCAGGCGGTCGACGCCGTCGCCGCCGCGTTCGGGCTGACCGGCGGCGAACGCCGCCTGCTGCTGTCCGCCCGCCGCGGCCAGGGCCTGTTGATCTCGGGCACCAACCGGACCGCGTTCGAGGCCATCTCATCGCGGGCCGAGGACGTCCTGGCCACCACGAATCCGGCCGAGCTGACCGACCCCGGCGAGGAGGACGAGGACCTGTGACACCACCACTGGACGTGATGAGCCCAGTGCTCACCGAGCTGTCACCGGCGCCCCGCCCCACCTTCGGGCCGGGCGCCGGTGTCGTTGCGCCGCCCGCCGATCCCACCGACGCTGTCGTCGACGCCGTCCTGTGGGTCGTACAGCGGCCGTGGCTGGCCGCCGTCGCCGCCGGCCTGCTGGTCCTCGCCGTCGCCGTACGCAACCTGGTCGAGTGGTGGCGGCACCGCCACCACGCCCGTGGGGCGCGGCTGGTCACGATCGCGCCGCCGCCCGAGGTCGACCCGCGCAGCGCGGCCGCGTGGTGGGCGAACCTCGCCGGCATCCTCACCCCGTCACGCCGGCGGCGGCTGCTCTACGGCACCCCGCACGTGGTGTGGCAGTACACCTGGTCCGGCCGGCAGCTACTCATCTCGATCTGGGTGCCCGGCACCGTCCCACCCGGCGCGGTCGAGGCGGCGGTCCGGGCCGCGTGGCCCAGCTCGGCCAGCACCACCGACGACACCCCGGGCCCACCGATCCCACTCCACGCGCATCCCGCCGCCGGGGGACACCTGCTACCCGTTCACGCGGAGTGGCTGCCGCTTTCGACCGACCACGACATCGACCCGCTGCGCCCGCTGATGTCCGCCGGGGCGCAACTCAAGACCGGCGAGTACGCCTGCGTGCAGGTCCTCGCCCGACCCGCCGCCCCACGACGGGCGGCACGGGCCCGCCGCGCCGCCGGCCGGCTACGGGCCGGCAAGACCGCGCTGCCCGCGGTCAACCCCGCCGCACCGCTGCTGTGGCTCCTCGACATCTTCATCCCCGGCAGCGGCGGGCAACGCGCGGCGCCCGCTACCGGGCGGGACCCGACGATCGAACGTGACGTGCGCGCGATCCTGGACAAGACCGCGCACCCGCTGTGGCAGACCGGCCTGCGCTACGCGGTCGCCACCACCAACACCCGGACCGGCGCCGACCCGCGCGGACGGCTACGCGGCATCGCCGACACCCTCGCCTCGGCGTTCGCGATCCACACCGGACGCAACCAGCTCACCCACCGCACCCGCATGACCGCCCCGGTGGCGGTCCTCGCCGCCCGCCGGCTCGGCCCCGGCTTCCTCACCTCCACCCCGGAACTCGCCGCGCTGGCCGCCCTCCCACAGGACCTCGCCGTGCCCGGCCTGGACCGGGCCAGGGCCGCGTCCATGCCCGCACCGGTCGCGGTCCCCGCCGGTGGACGCGGCGTGAAGATCCTCGGCGACGCCGAGATCGGCGGCCACAGCATCGGGCTGTCCGTCACCGACGCCCGCTACCACACGCACGTGATCGGCTCGACCGGCTCGGGCAAGACCACCCTGCTGGTCAACCTGGCCGTCGACGACATCCGCGCCGGCCGCGGCACCATCGTCATCGACCCGCACGGCGACCTCGTCACCGACATCCTCGACCGGCTACCCGCCAACGTCGCCGGCCGCGTCGTGCTGTTCGACCCCGACCAGGACAACCCGCCCACGCTGAACCCGCTGCAGGGCGACGACCCCGACCTCGTCGTCGACAACCTCGTCTCGATCTTCGGCAACATCTTCGCCAACGCCTGGGGCCCACGCATGGACGACGTCATGCGGGTGGCCTGCCTGACCCTGCTACGCCACAACAACGTCACCCTGCAGCACATCCCACCGCTACTCAACAGCCCCCAGTTCCGGGCCGCGATGACGGTCAACCTCGACGACCCGGCCGGCCTGAGCGGCTTCTGGCAGTGGTACGACGGCCTCAACGACTCCCTACGCTCGCAGGTCATCGGCCCGGTCCTCGCCCGGCTGCGGTCCTTCCTACTACGCGACTTCGTCAAGCGGACCATGCGCTACCCGAAGTCGAGCTTCGACATGCGCACGATCCTCGACGGCGGCGTACTGCTGGTCCGCATCCCCAAAGGCATCCTCGGCGAGGACACCAGCCGCCTACTCGGCTCCCTCGTCCTGGCACAGGTGTGGCAGGCCGCCACCGCCCGCGCCGCCACCACCCCCGAACGCCGCCGCGACGCCACCCTGATCATCGACGAGGCCCAGAACTTCCTCACCCTGGCCAACTCGCTGGACACGATGCTCGCCGAGGCCCGCAAGTACCGGCTCTCCCTCGTGCTCGCCCACCAGGACCTGGCCCAGTTCCCACGTGACCTGCTCGCCGCCACCTCGGCCAACGCCCGCAACAAGATCTACTTCACCTGCGCCCCCGAGGACGCGAAACTGCTCGCCCGGCACACCCAACCCGAACTCGGCGAGCACGACCTGTCCCACCTCGACGCCTACACCGCCGCCGCCCGCCTCGTCGTCGACGGCCGGCAGACACCGGCGTTCACCATGCGCACCCGGCCACCGAAACCGGTCGTCGGCGCCGCGACCGCCATCCGCCAGGCCGCCGCCGCGGCCGTACCGAGCCAGGACACCAGCGCCGTCGACGCACTCGTCGAACGGCTTACCCGCAAGCCCGGCGACCGCCGACCCCGGCCCAGCCGCGGTCCCGGCTGACCGGTCCGGTCCCGCTGTCAGCCGGTGGCGTCACCCGGGGCGTACACCGGCTCGTCACCCGGATCACCACAGGTCACCGCCGGGTCTGGTCGACCACCTCTGACCTGGGCTGTCAGTGCCGCACACGGCCCTGACAGACCCCACAGGCCGATCCCGCCCGTGCCAGACACCCTCCCGATCGGGAGGGAAACCTCTTCCTGCCTAGGAGCAACCCCCGTGTACTCCCGCGTCCCCACCGCCTCCAGCAAGCCCGACCCACTCGCGGTCTACGGCCGCATCGTCGCCCGCGACCGCGCCCTACTCGCCCTGCTCGCCGAGCACTACCTGCTGTCCACCGACCAGATCACCAGCGCCCTCTTCGACGGCCGGCGCACCGCCCAACGCCGGCTGACCATCCTGCACCGCCTCGACGTACTGCACCGCTTCGGCCGCAGCACCGCCCACGGCCGCCACGGCCCGCTGCTCTACACCCTCGGCCCAGTCGGTATGCAACTACACCCCACCACCTACCACGACCCCGACCACCCCGGCGCCAGGCCGCCACGCAGCTCCCTCGACCGCGCCAGACGCATCGCCGCCAGCAGCAAGATCAACCACCTGCTCGGCGTCAACCAGTTCTTCACCGACCTCATCGCCACCGCCCGCGCCACCCCCGGCGCCGACCTGTCACGGTGGTGGTCCGAACAGCACGCCACCACCGTCTACGCCCAGTCCGGCATCCGCCCCGACGGCCACGGCATCTGGACCACCGGAGGCACCTCGACCGGATTCTTCCTCGAGCACGACAACGACACCGAAAACCTCGCCCGCGTCGTGGCCAAGCTCCGCGGCTACGAACGCCTCACCGAGTTCGGCCCCCGCTACCCCGTCCTGTTCTGGGTCCCCACCCGACGCCGCGAAGCCAGCCTGCTCGGCGTACTCGCCGGACTGCGTACCGCCAGCCCTATCGCGACCGCCGTCCACGGCCCCGACCCGGCCGGACGGGTATGGACACTCGTCTCCGACCTGACCCACCGCCGGCACCTGCACGAACTGCCCTCCGACCACGGCCCCGACGCCGCCACCAACCCACAACGCTTCGACGACTGGTGAAAGGGGCCAAGGTTCGCCTCGCGAGAACTGCCAAGATGCGGGTATGGACGACACGTTGATCGTGCTGAGGCGAGAGTTCGAGGCCGCAGAGGGCAGCTTCCTGGCCCGCCTGCGGAGCGATCTTGTCTGGGATCGAGTGGCGTTCAGCCGGTTGGAACGCGCGATGCGGGTGGCCTGCGGGCAGTACGAAGGTCATGACGGTCTGCCCCGCTGGGTCGCTGAGGGGTTCTACGAGGTCTCACACGTCGTGGCCGAGTGGACCGCCCACCCGAACTTCCCTCGGCCGCACCCGGCGCACTACTACCAGGATTGTCTCGAAAGGATTCGGGAGCTGGCGGACTGGTTTTTCCGTGGCTGGCATGCCTACCAGGAGCTGCACGTGGCCTCTCCCGAGTAGACGGCCACTAAGCTTGTTCTTAACCTGCGCGTTGTTTGCGGGCGGTGATGCTCAGGTCGCGGACGGTGGTTTTCCCGACGTCGTGGCGGTGTGCGCGTAGGCGGTTCGGGGTGCCGGGCGGGCGTCCGGGCCCTGGTGGTGCGGGTTTCGGTGCACTGGTTGGTAGAGCGCTTTTGGCGCGGATGTTCCGGAAGGCTCGACGGACGCGGGCGGGGGTGAGGCGGCCGGGTCGGCCAGGCGGAATTCGGGTCCGTGTTTGGGTGGCCGGCCGGCCGCACCGGCCGTGCGGGGCGGTTTCGGTAGGCGTAGCACCCGGTCGGTGCGGATCCGGCCGAGCAACCGCACGGGCAGGTCGGCCAGCACGAACGCCAGCCTGGCCACGTCGTAGCCGGTATCGCAGACGATCAGGATCTCGGGATCGCCGTCGCGCCAGTGCCCGGCGCGGATCAGCCGGTCGACCACGCCGCGCAACTGGGCCGCGCGGGCAGCGGGGCTGCCCGCGCCGCGGTGAACCCGACAGAGGCCGATCGGACCGAACTTGATCAGTCGACGCACATCGCTTCGTGGGTGGTCTCGTAGACCCATGTGCCGCCCGGAGAGGCGTAGACCAAGCGGGTGCGATAGATCCCAGGGGTGCAGTCGGTGCCGACCGCGAGGATTGCCTCTCGGGCCTTCTGTATGGACTGGTCAATCGCGCCGTTGACGCTTTTGTCCACTCCAAAGCCAATTGCGCTGCGGGGAGTGTCGTAGTCGTTGGCGTGCGCGGCCACGGGCGTGACTACCAGGCCGAACGCCGCCACCGCCGAGACGAGGCCGAGCCGGCGGAGCCAAGATTCTCTCAGCATGCTTCTCCTTCCGAGACGAGCCCTTAGGTCGATTAATTTACGTTTTTGGATCTGTCAGTGCAAGGGAGAGTGTCGACCATTCACAAAGCGGCAGGTGGGGTGCTGCGTAAGGCGTGGGCCAGGGTCATTGCGTAGCGGGCTGGGCGGCGGGCAGTGACGCCACCAGGTAGACCGTCTCGCGGGTGCGTTTGCCGGCCACGGTGCGGGTGCGGGCCTCGCATGCACAGGGGCCCCACTTCGGGGAAAAGGGAACGCGGAAGCTCCACAGCCCGGTCGTCAGCCTTCATAGTTGTCACGATTGTCAGCGTTGAACCGTATGGGATCGGTTCGGACAAACTCCGGTGGAGTCATCGCCTCTGCCGAGCCGCAACCGCATGAGCCGAGACCACCGAGCCTGGGACGTGGTACGCCGCACGCAATGGCCAAGCTACTTCGATGCTATGTCGTGGAATGGGTCCCAGTGGGCTGCGTACCGCAACAGCGAGCGGGCCAGATCCGGGTGGGCCGCCGCCCACCGGGTGTCGAAGAGGAACCACTGGTCGAATCCGAAGAAGTCATCGATATGCCGCGAGACCTGCGCGATGTGGGGATCCAACTGGATCAGCGACCCGGCGGACGGCTCCGGGGCCAGCAGCCGCAGCATCTCCTGGTGGATGACGTGGTGCGTGGGCATCGTGTCGATGCTGGCAGGCGACGGGTCGTATCCGGGCAGCCGGACGTAGCGCTCCAACGCCACGCGGGCGTCGTCCTCCGCAGGGGCTACCAGGGCTCGCAGCAGCCGGGCGTCGTGCGGCCAGCGGCAGGCACCGGGGTCGTCAACGGCACGCAGGCTGGCGGCGAGGTCCGGCAGCGTTAGACCCGGAAAGGCAATGGCGCCGGCCAGGTCCAGGTTCCGATGGGTATCGGGCGATCCCCAGCACACGCGGACCGAGAAGACGGATTCCGGCCCGGGCGGGGCCAGCCGAACGGTACGAACCGGTACGCCATGACTGAAGACCGCACCGGGCTCGGCGGCGCCAGTCGGCAGCGGCCAGGTGTCGTACAGCAGGAACGCGATCCGGTCGGGTGACGCGGCAGCGGCCTGGTCGTCGACGAAGTAGTAGGCCAGGTCCACCTCGTCGTCGTCGGTACGCACGCGCAAGGCGTGCTCGCCGAGGCGGATGAAGGTGTCCTCGTCGTCCCCCTCGATCCAGAGATGCTCGTTGAGCAGCTCGCGCAGTTCGTCAACCGTCTCCGGCCTGGGCAGGCCCCGTTTCTGGACCTCCTCGAAGACCGAATCCAAGCCGTAGACGTAGCCGCCCAGCTCGCTGTCGATCCATCCGTCGGGGTCGTCACGGTCCCAGCCACGGCGGAACCAGTCGAGCACCGTCGCGTCGGGCACGGTGACCACCCGCTTACTGAACGGCGATCCGTCCCGCCACCGGCACACGAAGTACATGCGGCGAACTCTAGGCGAGCGGTCTACAGGGATGGGTGCCGCAGCGATCGGCTCGTCGCGGGTCCGGCGCACCGTGGGCAGCCGTTACCCCCGCCTCGTTGGACGGCGCTCGGAATCTCGGATGTCCGCCACCACACCCCCGGCATTATCGCGCCGACCGAAGGCCGAAAACAGGAACGGCTCCCGTCGGACGCTGGCCCATGACCGTTGTCGTACGGGCCTGAAACCCACAAGATCACCTGTGAGCGCGGTCAAATCTCACCGCGACGCGCCGATCGCAGCCCACAGTGTCGCGGAAAGTCTCACAGCACAGGTCAGCCCTACTTTCCGGCGATCATCGCGCCGTATCGGCCTGACAGATCAGGCCTCTACCGTTCACGGCACCAACAGCACCTCACATATCCCCACCGGTTCGGCCCCACCCGGGGAGTCACCGCCGCATTAACACGGCACGCCACGCCCACCCGCCTTCAAAGGGCCGGTCGGCATCGCGCCGCGCGGCGCCCCCTTGGTCGCGCCGATCCATCAGCACCACCCACATCCCGCAATCGACCCATGTACCCGGTGGGCCGGTCACCCCTGCGTGCCCAGACACGCGTACCAGCAAGGAGGAACCCTCATGGCCAAGACCCGCACCAGCAAGACCGCCCAGGCCGCCCCGGCCACCCCGGCCAAGCCGGCCAAGCCGGCCACCCCGGCGACGCCGACGGTGACGATCCGCACCATGATCGTCTGTGTTCCGGACGAGTTGCCCGGCGAGGCGCTGACGTCACGCCAGCTCGACCGCAACTTCGGTGTACAGGGCAACCTGTTGCCGCGTTTTTGGGCGTCCCAGGCCCTGCGCCTGTGGCACCACCGGCAGATGATCGGCCTGCGCAAGGGCCGCCCGGCCTGCTGCGCCGGCGGACCGGCACACCTGCTGGACCTGGCCGGCCTGCGCCAGGCGTTCGGTATGGGGGCCGGTATCCGGCACCAGCTGTTCAGCCGGGTCGTCCACGGCACCGCGCCCGCCACCCCGTGGCACGTCTACGAGGCCCGCCACCTGGCGGACCCGGACGCCTACACCGGCGAGGCCGCCGTGGCCGACTTCAAGAACCAGCCCCGGGTCAACGCGATCCGGATGCACAACGCCGCCACCTACGGTGCCGGGCAGATCCCGCTCGAGGAGCTGGAGATGTTCCAGGCGGGCTGCATGGCCTACCAGCACTACAGCGCGTCCACCGCCCTCGCGGGCGACGCGCTGATCACCGTCGAGGGCGCGAAGCTGGCTCCGGCCAGCGACGCGATGGCCGACCGGGTCACCTACCTCGAACAGGCCAACCGCCTGCTCGACGGCATCGACCCCGAACAGCGGCTCCTCGCGGTCTCGCTCTAGTCCGACCCGCACCGCCCGCTACCTGGGCGTGCGTCAACCAGTGGAACCGATCGGGCCAGCGGCTGCCATCCCTGTACCCGAAGGATGCGCGCTGCTGCCCGGTCGGCCCCACCCCACCCGCCATCTCGCCTGCAGAAGGAGACTCCACCATGATCTCGGTCTTCCGGTTCCCGCTCGCCGACGTCCTGGACCTCGCCGAGCACGCCGTCGCCGCGACAGAACACGCCGACCCGGTCTGTGACGAGCCGTCCGGGCCCGCGCTGCTGCTCGTCGGTGACGACGGCGTCTACCTGATGTCCAACGGCCTGCCGCAGCCGCCGCCGGCCCCGGGCCAGCCGCCGGCCTCCACCGTCCGCGCGGTGTTCGCCGACCGGCTCGGCCGCGACCAGCCGGACCCCGACGGCGACGACCTGCTCGTCGCGCTGCCGCTGCGCCAGCCCGGCACACACCTCATCGAGCGGCTACGCGCCGCCGCCGGCACCGGCCGCAACTCGGTGATCGTCACCATCCTCGGCCGCCAGGTCACCGTCTCGGCCGCCCACGTGCCCACACCACGCCAGGCCTGAACCATGCCGGCCGCCCCCGGCGCAGGGGCGCCGCTCGCGCCACCAGCCCGCGAGACGGCCTGGCCTCCCCGGCTTCCATGACCAGCTCGACGCCGGCCCGGCAGCCCGCCGGCTGGCACCGCACCCACCAGGCCTACGGCGATCCGAACGCGTTCGCCTGTCGCCGCCCGTCTTTAAGGAGAAGCAGCATGATCCAGATCCCGGTCTGTCCTGTGTGTAGGGAACCCGTGGTAGACCAGCCCGCTGTCCGCTGGAGCAGCGGATTCCGCGGCGGTGCGGTCCCGTGGTGGCACCTCGCGGACGACACGCCTATCTGCTCCACCGGCGGCGGACGCCCTTCGCACGCCGTGTTCGTCGAGGAGACGGTGCCGGCCGACGAGGCCTCCAGCGCCTGGCTGGCGATGATGCGCGACCTGTTCGCGGCCGACGGCCGATTCAGCCCCGCCCGCCTGGGCAGCGCCGTGGTCGCCGCCGGGCACCTCAACCACTGGCTACACACCGCCACCGGCCCCTTCAGCGCCTCGACGGCCCTGCCCACGCCCTCCGACGTCGCCTTCCTCCTCGGTCACCTGTTCCGCACCTCACGGCTGCTCGCCCGGGTGCACGCACAGACCGGGGACCACTTTTTCGGCCAGGTCCGCCAGCCACACTTCACCGGCCTCGACGCCGACAGCGACATCCGGGGCGACCTCATCGACGCCGCCGACGAGGTCGAGGTGCTGCTACGCGAGGCCGCGGACTCGTCCACGGACACGGCACGAGCCGCCGGCAGCGCCTGGTCCCTCGTCCGCGACATCGCAGCCGCGACACCAGCTGCGGCCGGTCCCGTGCCGCCGGCTCCCGCACACGGCGCTCCGGTCGTCGAGGGCAGGGTCCGCCGGGTCCTGAACAGGCTCCGCCGGCACTGGCGGTGGACGGTGCCCGCCCCGGGATGGCGTCGCCGGTCCGGGGACGCCGACGAGGCGACGGCTGCCGCCTGTGCGGCGTCCGGAGCGTCGCTGGCCGATCAGATCGGTGTGGCCTTCGGCGGCGGGGCGACCTTCGGCCCCGAGCTGACCCGGACCGCCGCGGAAGCCACCGGCACCCTCGTGACCTACCTGGCAACGTGCCTCGGTCCCGCCCGGTCCGCCGCCATCCCCACGTCAGGAGATCTCGCCGGGGTCGCCACCTCGCTGACCCACCTGACACACAGCCTGGTCAGCGGACTACGGCAGCTCGCGGACAGCCCACCCGGCAGCGAGAGCGACGGCCTCGACGAGACCGACGCCGCGGCGATACGGGCGTCACTGACCGATGCGGCCGAAGCACTGCGGATCGCCGCTGGGCACCTCGCCGCCGTCTCCTACACCGCCGCCGGCCCCGACCTTCCGCAGCAACGGCAGTGACCGTTCAGCCCGCGATGGGTGTCATCGGTACGGGATCACGATGGGCTCATCTTGGCCCCGCGCGTCGGTGACGGTGACGTGCCCGGGCCCGGCGGGGCCGTTGCAGTCCGGGCCGTGCAGGTCCAGGGATGCCAGGTCGGCGGCGATGACCTGGCCCGGGCCGAAGTAGGCGTCGTCCAGCTCGAAGGACACGCGTGTCCCCGCCCCTGGCGGCGGGTCGATGCCGCGGGGCTCCGCGACTGGGTGCAGGCCGGCGAGTTCCTGGCAGAGGCCGTGGCCGTCCCGCCACACCTCGACCACGGTTCGTGAACTGACAGCCGCCGCTGCGGCGCTGATCCACCGGACGGGCCCGAGCAGCGACCCGTTGTAGCCCAGGCGTACGGAGCCGGACTCGTCCAAGGCATCGGCTTGATCGTCGGTGACCACGAAGGCAAGGTCACCGGTGATCTCGGCCGTCGCGTGCGGGGTATGCGGCGCGGCAACCCGCGTGGCCGGGTGCAGCGCATGCGCCAGCACGCTGCTCAGCACACGGGTGGCGAGGTCAGGGCTGCCTCGACCGGCGCCGAAGTACATGGCGGGCCATCTCTTCACGGACTCGTCGAACTCGACGACCTCGATACGGTCCGCGCTGTACCCGTTCCCCTCCACCGAATCACAGTACTTTCCCCGACGGGCCCTACAGCCCCGCGAGCAGCGCCGATAACCACTACGGGCCGCCGCTGCTGATGGCCAGCGTCCTCCTCACCGGCTGCCCGTCATGCGGAAGGTTCGGGCGTGTGCAGCCCGCGTGAGGGTGACCGCCCAGTGGTGCATGGCAGCCCGCGGCCCCGCCGACGCCCGCACCTGCAGGCCCCCATGCGAGCAGGCGTCACGCCTGCCCGCCTGCCCGGGCACACGTCCCGATCGCACCGCCTTGCGCGGCTCAGGCGAACCCCCGGGTCGGCGGCGTGGGCGCACCTGCGGTCGCCGCCGGCCAGGCCGAGCCAACTTCGGCTTCGGCGGCATCCCGAGATCCGGTCACCGCACTTGATCCGCGGCGCCGTCGAAGCGTGCATCAGTGCACGCCGATCCCATCAGCTCGACCAGAGAAAGAGAGGCAACAGATGGAAAACCCCACGTCAGGTAACACCCCACCCACCACCCTGGACAAGGTCGCCGCCGCCATCGCGGAACTCGGCGAGGCCACCGCGGCCGCGATCGCCGCCCACGCGGGCATCGGCTACTCGACCGCGACCAAGCGGCTACGCGCGCTGGAGGACGCCGGCCTGGCGCAGCCGTTCCGCGCCGACGACGGCCGCACCCTGTGGAAGCCCGTAGGGAGTACCGGCAGCGGCGGCGAAGGCGTCGACGAGCGACCCGACGGCGAGCCGTCGTCCGGGCAGCCGGAGCCCACCGGCCCCCACGCCCCACCAGAAGCGGCTCCGGACGACGACAGCAGCGGGCCCGAAAGCGTCGAGCACGACCACGTCACCTCGGCCGGGCAGACCGACGACGAGACGGCGCACCCGTCGGATCCCACCGCGCCGGCAGCAAACCCCGAGCCGGACGGCGAGAAGCTCGCCGCCGTCGGCGAGCCGCAGGACGTCGCCCCCGCCGTGCCCGGCGCACCGGACGCCGGGAACCAGGACGAGCCGGCAGTCCCGGCAGCCGCCGAAGAGCCGGCCACCGAAGGCGACGGCCGACGAGCCGACCTCGATCAGCCGGTGCCCGCCGACGGTATGCCGCAACCCACGCCCGCGCTGGTCGAGCAGGCCGCGACGGGCAAGGCGCGTCGGGCGGGCGGCAGCCTGCGCGGCGCGATTCTCGACGTCTTGGAGGCCGACCCGGACCGGCAGTTCAAGACCAGCGAGCTGTGCAAGGCGATCGACAAGGCCAACGAGGGCACCGGCGCGGCGAAGGCCAGCGCGGGCGCGGTCGTCAACGCCTTGCACAAGCTCGTCACCGCCGGTGCGGCGATCCAGACCGTGGAGCGGCCGGCGACGTTCCGGCTCGCCCCGAAGACCGCCTGACCCCGACCTGTCGGTAGCCCGGGGCGGGCGTCGAAGTTTGGCGGCTTGCCGCCCGCCCCAGTGCTCCCTTTCCACAGAGGAGCGATGCCCAGTGTCCCACCTGCACTCCTACCTCAGCGCAGCCGGCGGCATCCTCGCCGGCCTCGCCGCCGCCGGACCGCTACTCGGCTGGCAGCGGCGGGTACTCCGCCGGCAACGGCAGGCGATCGCCAGCCGGGAGCGTGACCTGACCCGGTGGCGCCGCCTGGCCATGCGCAACGACACCAGCGGCCTGCCGAACCGGCGGGCCCTGCTGGCGCATCTCGACGCCACTCTCACCCTCGGCGAGCCGCTCGGGGTCGTCCTGCTCGACCTCGACCGGTTCAAGGCGGTCAACGACGTCCTCGGCCACGAACTCGGTAACGACCTACTGTCCGAGGTCGGTCGCCGGCTGAGCGCCCTGCCACCGCCGGTGGCGCTGGCCGTGCACCTGTCCGGTGACGAGTTCGCCCTCGTCGTGCACGGCGACGGCACCGACACCGACGCCTCCGCCCGGGCCGCCTACGACCGGATCGCGGGGCAGGCCTTCGACATCGCCGGCCGGTGGGTCGCGGTCTCCGCCAGCGTCGGCTACGCCGTCGCCGTGCCGGGCATGGGCGCCCGTGATGTGCTGCACGCGGCGGACCAGGCCATGTACCTGGCCAAGCGCGGCGAGGGCGGCGTGTGCCCGTACACGCCTGACCGTGACGGTGACCAGACGCCGCCCGGCCGGTACCGCGACCTGCGGTAGCCGCATCCCCTTCTCCGGGACGAGCCCACATCCGCGCCCGACGACTTGACCTTGGCCAAGAGATAAGCGTCGATCGACACGGTCATCGTTCAGCCCGCCATCAGGCACGACCTCGCCGGCACCACCCGGCCGCTGCTCCCTGCCCGCAAACCATAGGAAAGGTCGCCCCGCATGTCCGACCGCAGCCGAATCCGCCCCTCCCACCGCGCCCTCGTACCCGCCGACGTCACCGACCCGCTGCTGTGGCGCCTCGCCGTCGACGTCCTCACCGCCCACCAGCCCGGCCCCGACAACCGGTGCACCAACCTGCAGTGCACCGACCAGGCCGGGCCGTGCCCCGCCGCGACGCGGGCACAGCAGGCGATGCGCGCCGCCCGGACCACCACGCCCCAGGTGCGGCGCCACTCCAGCCCAGCAGCCGTGGTCACCGGCCGGGCCGCCGTCGCGCACCGCCGTGAGCCGGGCGGATTCATCGGCTGGTTCAACCGGCATCACCCATCTGCGGTCGCGGCTGCCACGCCGGACTCCCGGCGCCGCACTGGCCGCCGCGTAGCCCGCCGTGGCTTCAGCCCGCCGCCCGCAGCCCATTTAGCCCACAGGAGGAACACATGCCCTTCCGCACCGAGCACACCCTCGCCGGCTACGCGCGAGTCGCCGTCGAGATGAAGACCCGCATGCGCGATTACTGCGCCACCATCGCCAGCGACCAGTACGCGAGGGCGTTCGTCGAGGCCCGCTGGGCAGCCCTGCCGCCCACGGGCGACGAGGCCCGCCGCACCGACAAGCTCACCGCCGTGCTCAACCAGGCGAACAGCACGGTGTGGGCACACGGTGAGGCGTACGTACTCGCCCCGGCCATGACCGCCGTCATCGCCGCCGCCGCGCAGGCCCTCGACCTGTCCGGCGAGCTGCTCACCGCCGACGCCGCCCCCACCGACACCGGCGTCCTCTTCCTGCCCGAACCGATCTACCACCGCAACCCGGCAGGCCACGTCAGCGGCATCGCGGCCATCACCTGGGCCACCGTCGCCTCCCCCTCCGGACAGTCCTGGCTGATCTGCGGCTGGGCCAACCGCGACGACCCCGAAGACCCCCACGCCGCCCGAATCCGCGACTACGCCCGCCAGGACCCGACCCTGCCCGCACGGCTCGGCCCCTACGTCCTCACCGTCCTCGACGTCCTACCGATCGCCAAACCGGTACCGGCCATCACCCAGCCTCATGTCGACGAGCCCGACCGCGACTGGCAGACCGCACCCGACGGCCGCTACCTCATCACCAGCGACACCGCCCGCGTGTGCGCCGCGATCGCGTACGCGTTCTGGCGCATCCAGGCCCAACCGATCAGCGTCTGCGCGCCCGCACCCCTGGACCGGCCCGCCCGCCGACGCGCCGTACGCGCCCGCATCGTCCACGCCACCCGCGTCGTGATGCTGCGCCGCACCTCCCCCATCACCGAACCCGCCGGCGGCCCCCCAAAGTGGCACTACCGGGTCCGGTTCCTCGTACGCGGCCACTGGCGCCGCCTCACCAACAGCCACGGCCAGGCATACCGGATCTGGATCCACGCCCACATCAAGGGACCCGACGGCGCGCCGCTGCTGCACGGCGAGAAGGTCGCCGTCCTCACCCGCTAACTCCACCCATCACACCACCCGACGACCGCGCGGCCAACCAACCGGTAGCCGCGCGGTCGTCGCCGTGCCCCCCACCCGAACCCGGCTCTCGACTACCGCTCATGGCAAGGAGACAGCTCCGTGGGAACCCCCTGCTACGTCGGCATTGCCAGTCCTCACCAGCCGCACCTCATCCACGCCCGCTACGTCCACTTCGACGGCTACCCCAGCTCGCTGCTCGCGCGGCTACGCGGTATCTGGGCGGGCGTGGCCCGCCGCGACACGAACGCGCTCACCGGCGCGGTCCTCGCCCACGACTGGGCGTACCTCGACCCCGAGGTCACCGCGACCACCACCTACGGACCCGGCGGCATTCCCACCCAGCGGCCGGTGCCCGGCGTCGGGATGACCCTCGGCACCCTTGAGCCCGACGGGTTCGAGCCGGTCACCGTCTTCCCGCTCAGCCTCGCCGCCGACCTCGGCGCCTCGTGGATCTACGTCATCGACCCGGCCAGCGACACCGTCGCCGTGTACACCGGCGACGGCGAGCCGGCCGCCGTCCATCCCCTCGCCCCGATCCCCATCGCCGCGCACCCGCTACAACCCCTTGTCAGGAACGGGTTCTCGCCCACCACCGCCAACACCAGCGCCCGCCGGACCCCGACACCCGGACAGGGTGACGCGGGGCGCCCGCGCCCCTGCCGGCCGCCCGCCGGACGATGCCGGCGGACGCGATGACCCTGCGATCGCTGCTGTCCCTTGCCGTAGCCGTCATCGCGGCGTTCGTCCTGTGCGCCGGTGGTCTGGCCGGTCTCGTCGGCGGCGGAACCGCGACCGCCGGGTGCGTTCCGACGGCGTTTTCGGCCTCCGCCGCGTCGCCGGTGGTGTGGCCTGCCGTCGGCGGCTGGGACAGCGACCAGGTCGGCAACGCCGCCACGATCGTGGCCACCGGCAACCGGCTCGAGGTACCAGCCCGCGGCTGGGTCATCGCGGTCGCCACCGCCATCCAGGAGAGCGGCCTGCGGAACCTGGCCGGCGGCGACCGGGACTCGGTCGGCCTGTTCCAGCAACGCCCCAGCCAGGGCTGGGGCACCCCCACCCAACTCCAGGACCCCGCCTACGCCTCGCAGGCGTTCTACCGGAAGCTCGTCACCGTCGCCGGCTGGGAGACGATGCCGCTCACCGACGCCGCCCAGGCCGTGCAGGTCTCGGCATACCCACACGCCTACGCCAGGCACGAGAACGCCGCCACCGACCTCGTCACCACCATCGCCGACACCCTCGACCTCCCCGCCGACGGTCTCGCCGGCTGCGCCACGACCGGGCCGTGGACCGCACCGGTTCACGCGCCCCTCGTCTCCGGGTTCCGTGTACCCGAGCGGCCCGGCCACGACGGGGTCGACCTCGCCGCACCACGCGGCACCCTCATCCGCGCCGCCGCGGCCGGCACCGTACGCACCGTGGCCTGTAACGCGGTCCACGCCGACAGCGGCGCGGACTGGGGCTGCGACCGCGACGGCGACCCCGTCCGCACCCGCGGCTGCGGCTGGTACGTCGACCTCGAACACCCCGCCGGCCTGCTCACCCGCTACTGCCACATGGACCAGCCACCCACCGTCCGCCAAGGGCAGCAGGTCGCCGCCGGGCAGCCGCTCGGCGTCGTCGGCTCCACCGGCCACTCCAGCGGCCCGCACCTGCACTACGAGGTCCGGGTACACCGGCCGGCACACGACAACCGGGCCCACGGCTACGAGCCGGTGGACCCGGTCGCCCACCACAGCCGGGTGGGAGCACCACTGGGGCATCACCCGCCACCCGGCGGGCCGCCGCCCCGCCCGTTCCAGTCCCACCGCCCTCGGCCATCTCGGCCGAGGGCTTCTTCGTATAGGAGCAAGGAGTAGCACGTGACCAGACAGCTCTGGTTCGACCTGCGGGAGACCCTCCGGCAGGCCGAAACGACCATCGCCGGCCCGACCGGCGAGCCGGGGGAGCCGTGGCTCGTCGTGGACACGGCCGCCGGCCGGCTGTGGTTCACCCCGGTCAACGCACCCCGTCCCCGGTCAGCGACCGTCACCGCCGTCCACGACGACGGGCCACGACCTTCGCGTCCGTGGCCGCCGTACCGGCAGCCCTTGACCGAACCCGGCCCCGACGACACCAGCCTGCTCGACCGGCTCCACGCCGCCGCCCGCGAGGGACACCGGTGGCTCGTGATCGACCCGACGACGCCGCCCCAGCTACACACCGCCGCCGCCTACGACACCGCCACGGTGCCGGCGACAGCGACCTGGACACCGGCCTACCTCGCGGCCGGGGAACTCGGCCCGTACCCGGGCGAGATCGCCGCCGGCTACCAGTACAACGGCTGCGTCATCGCCCGCTTCCGCCTCGAAGCCGTCGAGCGGATCGCCGCCGACGCCCACGCCCGCACCTGGCCCGGCCAGACCGCCGACCTGCTGGTCCGACGCGGCTACGGCAACCGCACCGAGGTGTTCATGGCACACGCGGCCGGCAGCATCGACGCCCCCACCCCTGGGCAGCCCGAGGTGGGAAACGAAACCCTCAGGATGCGGCGTGTCACCGCCGTCACCGACGGCTGGTACGTCCTCGTTAGCGACCTCTGTTCGTGGCGACAGGTCGACCCACCCATGGTGCAGACACGACATCACCGACACGCCCCCGAGCAGGACCTGTTCGAGCCGGACGGGCCACACGGCAGCCGGTGCACGGTGTGCGGGGCGACCGGCTACGACATCGCCGACCAGGCGCTGCCGTCGATGGCCGGCTACGGCAGCGACACCACGACCTGGTGCCGGATCTGCCGGTCCAGCGAAAGCCTATTGCAGGAGATCGGCTGGGTTAACCGCCGCGCCATGTGGCCACCCTCGATGGACGCCTGGACGGGTTAGTTATCCACAGCGGTTGCCCACAGGCGGATCCGCCCGTGGACAGGCCTGTCGTAAAAGGGGCGGCGCGGCGGCCGGCGACGGGATCCGTCCCGATCGTCGTGCCACCGCCCGGCCAGGCCGGGCAGAAGCCACCGACCCGCGCCACGACCGTCCGGGGCGCGGTGTCCCGCCGGTGATGGCTCGACCGGTGAGCCCTGTCCGCAGCCACTAGAACCCCCGCGCAGGGCCGATGCCGTTCCCGATCCCAGCCGCCGCGCCGAACGGTAGGCGCCCGACCTGAGTACCGCTCCGCGTAGCCGCCGCTCGGCTACGCGCGCTCTTCCCACCCGCAGCGGATCAACCACCGCCGCCGCGCGCCCCGGGAGGGCGCGCGGCGGCTTTCAACGCCGAAGGAGCACCCCATGTCACACCAGAAACAGTCCCGCCACGACCGACGCCCCACCGGGCAGCCGCCGACGTCGGGCCGCGACCGCGACGACTTGAGCACCCCCAGGCCGGCAGGTATCGGTTGCACGCCGCCCGCAGCCACTGTTGGAGGTGCCCGGTGACCACCCCCACCCACCCCGCCAAGCCGAAAGCCAAACCACGCCCGATGTTCTGGCCCGTGGTCAACCTCCTCGCGGACGAGCCGAGCCGCGCCTTCTCCATCACCGACATCGGCAAGGCGTTGCCCGGCCGGTCGTCCGGCGCCATCGGCTCAGCCCTGAACCGGCTCACCGATCGCGGCTGGGCCACGATGTCCGCCGGCCCGCCCCGCCGGTACACCATCACCGCGCTCGGGCTGGCCGCGTTCAAGGCCCGCGCCGGCTACGGCGCCATCCCCACCCCAGCCGCCGCCCTCACCCCTGCCCCGGCGGCGCCAGCGGCGGCTCCGGGCGGGCCGGTGCCGCCACGGCCCGGCGCCGTACTGCGCCCCAACGGCGACTGGTACCTGCCCCGCCAGCTCGGCGATGGCACCGACATCGAAGTCCTCCGCAAGCTACGCGGCGACAAGATCGCCGTCCTGCTCTACGGGCCGCCCGGCACCGGCAAGACCAGCCTCATCGAGGCCGCCTACCCCGACGCGATCACCGTCGCCGGCCACGGCGACACCACCGTCGAGGACCTCGTCGGAAACTACGTCCCACTACCCGACGGCGGATTCGAGTTCTCCCACGGCCCCCTCGTCACCGCCATGCGCGAAGGCCGCGCCCTGTTCATCGACGACGCCACCCTCATCCCACCCCGCGTACTCGCCGTCCTATACCCCGCGATGGACGGCCGCGCCACGATCACCATCACCGCCCACCACAACGAGACCGTCACCGCCACCGACGGCTTCTTCGTCTGCGCCGGCCACAACCCCGGCGTCCACGGCGCCATCCTCACCGAAGCCCTCGCCAGCCGCTTCTCCGTCCACATCGAGGTCACCACCGACTTCGACCTCGCCCGCTCCCTCGGCGTCCCCCACGGCGCCATCGACGCCGCCATCACCCTCAACCAGCGACTGAGCAAGCACGAGATCGACTGGGCACCCCAACTACGGGAGCTGCTGGCGTTCAAGCGCATCGCCGCGAGCCTCGGCCTGCCCGCGGCGGTGGCGAACCTGGCCGCGATCGCGCCGGAACCCGACCGGCCAGCGGTCGTCGAGGCCCTCCAACGCGCCTACCGCGGCGCCGCGATCACCCCACTCACCCTCGGCAAGCAGAAGTAGAGGCAGCCCCTTCCATGACCAGCGTTTCCGCACACGTCGTCACCTCCGGCACCAGCCCAACCCCAGCAGCGACCACGGCGGCGGCCACGTCGCCGTGGGATCCCTGGTCGGTGGCCTGGACCAGGCACGCCGCGCGGCTCACCAGCCGCACCGACGCCCACGTCACCGTCGCCCCCGCCGCGGCCGGCGGCTCACCAGGACGCAGCTACCCGGCCACCGCCCAGATCCAGATCGACGCCGACCTCATCCCCGACCCGGCCATCGCCGACCCCCGCCGCTCCGTACACAGGGCAAGGGCGAAGGCTCCCGTCGCCTACGGGGTCCTGCTCCACGAATGCGCCCACGTCATCCACTCCAAGTGGGACCCGCCGCCCAGCGTGCCACCCGTCGTCCGCGAAGCCGCACTCCTACTTGAGGAATCACGGATCGAAGCCCGCTACCGCGCGGCCCGGCCCCGAGACCGCCGGTGGCTGCGCCGCGCCGTCACCAGCATCATCGACCCCACCGACACCGCCACCGACACCACATGGAGCGCCGCCTACGCCGCCGGCCTGCTCCTCGCCCGCGTCGACGCGAAGATCCTCTACAACGGCGACGTCCGCGAACCACGACGCGCCATCACCAAAGTCCTCGGCCGCAAGCTCCTCAAAGGCCTCCGCACGATCTGGCAAGAGGCCCAGACCGTCGACGACACCGACGTCGACACCATGGTGACCCTCGGCGAGCGGTGGTGCCGACTGCTCGGCATCGACCCCACCACCAGCCCCGACCTGCCCGCCGACGACGCCGCCACCAGCACCATCGCCGCGACGATCGTGATCGCCCTCGACACCATCCGCCTCAACCCCACCGACACCCCACAACCCGCACACGACAGCACACGGACCGGCGGACCCGGCCGCCACGTCGACACCGACACACCGATCACCTGGCAGGAACGCGAACCGACCGACGCCGAACATCACGCCGTGAACCGGCTCACCGCCCTGCTCCGACGCGCCCGCCACCGCGAACCCGTCCGCACCACCCAGCCCAGCACCAGCCCACCCGGACGGCTACGCACCCGCGCCGCCGTCACCCTCGCCGCCCAACGAGCCACCGGCGCCACCCCCACCGCCCAACCCTGGCAACGCACCGTACGCAGACCCGTCCCCGACCCCGAACTGACCGTCGCGATCCTGATCGACGCCTCCGGCTCCATGCACGACTTCGCCGCCCCCATGTCCTCCGCCGCGTGGATCGTCGCCCAAGCCGCTACCCGCGCCGGCGCCACCACCGCCACCCTCGCCTACGGCGACCGGATCACCGTCCTCATCCCACCCGGCCGCAGACCCACCAAGGTCCGCGACATGCGCGCCGACGCCGGAACCGAGAGGTTCGTCGAGGCCTGCGCCGAAGCCGACCGGCTCCTGCACCTGTCCACCCCTGGCACGGCACGACTACTCGTCGTCGTCTCCGACGGCCACTACGTCAACCCCGACCAAGCCCAAGCCACCATCACCAGCCTCCACAAGACCGGATGCGCCGTGCTGTGGCTCGCCCCCGCAAACCACCACTGGCCTACCAGGGCTTACGACAACACGACCATCATCATGGTCGAGGACCCCACCACCTGTATCAACCTCATCGGCCAGGCAGCCATCGAGGCGCTCGCCGCCGCCTGACCCGGCAGGCCTTCATGTGCTGATCGAGAGTTCGAGGAGGCCGCTCCAGCCCTCTGCCCCAGGGCGGCCTCCTCATAGGCGTGCGGCCACGGCCGACGAGAGTTCTCCGACACGCGCACCCTGTCCATCCCCACTGGCATCAACGTCCCCGACGCCGCCGCTGGCGCCTGGACCAGCCGGCGCGCTTCACCACCGAACCACCTATGCCGTACCGACCTGCGCGCAGTCCCCCGGAAGCGTTCGCTCGAGGGGCACTGATCACAACGTAGTCGCCTGAAAGTCAGTCAGGGATGGGACGCCGGAATTCGGCGTCCCATCCCCGCCCTGGGAGCCGGCATAGTCGTCATAGCCGCCCTACACATCCTGTTGGGTGCGCCTACACTAAGCAGCCCGGACCGGATGTCCTCCATGCCTTCGGGCGCTGGTGTCCGGCGTTGGTGTAGTAGCTGACCATGCTCATGCAGCGACCTGCATCATGCCAACGAGCGCCCGCAATTCAGTCGAACGTGATGCGCTCGGCAGTGGGAGGGATCCACGGGCTCGGCTCTGAGGCCCAGCCGTGGTCGTACCGCCCTACAGCTTCGATGAACTCCGTTGGTGGCCGGTAGGAATGAGCGGTGACGTAGTGCCAAATGAGTGAGGGTGCGGCGAACATCCGGCCCGGCCCGGCCGGCACCCTGATCTCCGTGTGTCCAAGCAAGATCGCGCCGCTCGCATGGCCCACCGAGAGCATCGACCCGTCCGAGCGCGCCGGGCAAAACTGGCACCGATGGTATCCGCGCATCGTGTTGATGCGCGGGACCACGATGATGTCTAGCAGCGCGCCGGCGAACCAGGTCGGCGTAGGACCTTGCTCGAACGCGCGCGAGGCATCGAGCCAACCGACGTTGATCCGGTCGTATCCGGGCCGAAGTTGAAGCCACCCCCAGTCCATTTCGATGGTGTCGACGTCGGTGTAGCTGTAGGCGCTCAGGTCTTCGAAGTAGGCCACCTGGAGTTGGTACCAGAACTGCCGGCTGCTGCTCTCGCCGGCTCGACGGCAACTATCCACTGATGACTCTGTTGTGGACGCGCCAGTCAGCGTCGGAACTCCCGGTCAACCGTCGCCGAATGCGTGCTACCGGCCTCGTGCCCGTGGTACTCCGGGCTTTCGTGGGTAGTCCGGGGGAAGGTGCCGGTAGACCGATCGCAGGGACTTGCCGATCCGGCCGGCGATCACCTCGAGGTCCATCTCCGGGTCCACGCCGAGCCAGTAGGCGACAGCCTCCGCCGTCTCGGTCGGTGCCCGTGGATCGTCGCGCTCCGGCCCGACGACGGCGGGGCCGCCGTCGTGGCGGTCATCGTCTCTTGTCATGTCGTCGGCCGGGACGGCCTCCGCCGCACCTTGCAGGCCCCCGTCGAGGTCCGGTGTGCTGTCGGACGGCGGGGGAACCCATGCCGACTCCGGCGCGAAGATCGTGCCCCGCCCGGCGGTGTCCCGCGCGTTGATGACGATCGCCTCCGACGTCGCCGCCCAGACCGATCGTGGCGAGTGATCGACGGAGGTCGTCTTCTCCGTACGGTCGTGTCGTGCTCGGTTCGGCCTCAGCCCGTCCGTGTTGTTCCCGATGATTCGCTGTGGGGTGAGGTCTGTGGAGATGAGCGCGGTGAGGCCGTCGTAGTCTGCGGTGGCGGCCAGCCGCGTGGCGATCTCGTCGAGGTCGTAGACCTGTACCGCGATGTCCGCCATCGTCGGGTCGACCGTCTTCCTGATCTTTCGGCGCAGGACCTTGGCGATGGCAGCGTCGCGGCGTTCGCGGTGAATTGCGGTGCGGGCGGCGGTGAGGGACTCGTACAGGTCGAGGCCATCGGCCTTGGCCAGCGTGCGTGCCCGTGAGGTGATGACGGGGTGGCGGAGCCAGTGTCCGAGCATCTCGTAGGCCGGTGGTGTTGGTGGGAGGTCGCCGGTGGCGCGTAGCCGGTCGCGTCGCTGGTTGCCGGCGTGCATCACCCATACGGCGTAGCCGAGCGCGGACATGAAGGAGAAGAAGCCGCCGTGCAGGTGGTCGGGGTGTGCGGCCCAGTTGAACGCGACGGCCGCAGCGGCGATCGCGGCGGAGAGCAGCCGTGAGGCGAGGGCGCGTTCGCCGAGGCGGCGGCGTACGTCGGCGTTGACCATGACGACCACGCCGCCGAGTTCCAGGGCGGCGACGGCCGGGACCGCGACGAGCAGTGGGATGTCCAGGGTCTGAACGGCGCCGGTGACCTGCCCGACGAGGGCGACCAGCAGCACCAGGACGTAGAAGCCCTGGCGCAGTCGGGCCGCGTGCCGGACGGCCTTGGCAAGGTCGGCGTCGAGGTCGCCGTGTGCGGACACGGTGTGCGGTGACCGGTGCACCAACGCCCGCCGCCGGCCGTCGCCCTGGCTGGTTGCGGCGTCGTCCGCTGGTCGCCGTTTCGCGGTGTCGGGGCCGGTGATCGTGGTGCTCATGCCCGCCCCCGCCGCTGTGGGGCTCCGCCGTTCCGCCGGCCCACGCCCCGGTGTTGTCGCACGCTGGCGGTGAGCTGGTCTGCCAGGGCGGTGGTGTCGGGGCTGGGTTCGGCGTCGATCTCTTGTAGGCGGCGTGCCAGGGTCTGGTGTAGGGCTCGGATCTGGTCGGGCTGTCCGAGGGCGGCGTGGGCGTGCATCGCCTGCTGGTAGAGCGGTTCGGCGTACGGGTCGTGGACGATCGCGGCCTCCACGACGGCGAGGGCTTCGGCCGGGTCGGTCAGGGCGGCGGCGAGGGCGAGGTGGGCGTCGCGGGCCTGCCTACGGATGGCTTCGCGATACGCCTCGATCCACTCGTAGTCGAAGCCGTCGGCGAGCCCGCCGTCGTAGGCGTCGACGGCGCGTCGCAGGGCGGTGATGCGGTCGAGGTCGTTGGTGGCCCGTTCGGCGTCGCGTATCGCGTCGCGCATGCGCCACAGGTCGATGTCGAAGGCATGCGGGTTGAGGGCGTAGCGGTGGCTTGGGTGGGTGAGGTAGGTGTCGGGGCCGCCGGTGAGTTTGAGGGTCTTGCGTAGGGCGGATACGTAGGTGTGCAGGCGGTGTGGGGCCTTGGCTGCGGGGGCCTCGGGGAGCAGGTCGTCGAGGATCGCGTCCTGGGTGGCCTCGCCGTCGTGGACGGCGAGGTAGACGAGCAGTTCGAGGGACTTGGCCCGCAGCGGGATCGTGGTGTCGACGTCGACGATGCGCGCGGCTCCGAGAACCTGCACCCGGACCCGGCCTCCGACGTCCGCCACCTGGCCCGCCGCGTCGTTTGGCGGCCGGGCCTCGGTGGTCACGCGTCCGCCGGTAGCGGCTGATTCGACGATCGCCCGCGCGTTGCCATCCTGGCTCTGCTGGGGTTCCCGTTCGCCGGAGTGGAGACTCCTGTCTGTGGCATGGGTGCCGCTGTCTGGGCGGGTGGGAGAGGGATCGGCGGCCTTTTCGTCGTTGTGGCCCTGGCCAGGGCCGGGTCCACCGGTCGAGACGGCGGCCGACTCCGTGGTGGTGGCGCTGCCGGCGGGCGCCTGCCCGTCATCCGATTCCGCGAGGAGCTGGAGCAGGTCGGTGACGGCGGCCGTGTCGACGACAGGCAGCCACCCACCGTGGGAGGTGTCCGGTTCGTCGGCCGCCGTGGGGCTGGTGGCGCCGTCGGGTGCCACGGTGACGGTCGGGGTTTCAGGCCAGACACCGAGGAGTAGGCCTCGGATGTCGAGGTGGTGGCCCTGGGTGAGCAGGACCGTGAGGCGGGCATGGTCCCGGGCGGCGGTGGCGGCGTCGGCGATGAGCAGCAGGGACGGCAGCGGTTCGACGTCAGTGACGGTGTTTCGTAGGTCGGTGATGGTGTCGGCGTCGTGGTCGGCGAGGATCCGGCTGCGGTGCAGGATCTCCTGCTCGAGCAGGGCGAGGGCGTCCGGCAAGCCGCCGGTGACGGTCAGGCCGGGAACGGTGCCGGTGTGATCGGTGCCGCCGGTCAAGGCGGCCAGGGTGTGGCCGTCAACGACGACGTGGCCATGGACGTCGGGTTCGTCTTGCTGCTCGTTGGTCAGGGCGTCGGCCAGGATGCCGCGTGCCGCCGCGAGGGCGCCGGGGCCGGTGACCGCAAGCCCATGAGCCGGCCACGGGCGCGCCCGCCAGTCGAGGTACGCAGGGCCGGGTACGGCGCTGGCGCGGGTGGCACCGGCTGGCCGGCTGTCCTGCTCGGGATCGTCGAAGCCGTCGGTCGTTGCGACGTCGTCGGCCTGGGTGTCGGGTGTGCTGGTCTGGTCGAGCAGGGCGCGTTGGATGTCGGTCACGACGGGAGGCAGTCCTGCGAGGTCGGCTTCGTCGAGGGGTGTGCCGGGCGGCGGTGGCGGCTTCCCGTCGTGGCGTCGGCGGCGGGCCACTGTCAGGGCGGCCGCGGCCATGATCGCGGTCGCGACGCCGATACCGATCCAGCCGCCGGGCAGCGACACCCCCGGCGGGCACTCCTCACCCTGGCCGCCGGCCAGATCTTGTCCGTCGGCGGACGGGGCGTGGGTGGTGGGCCCGCTGGTCTGCGGTGCGGCCGGCGCAACGGGGCCGCCGTCCGCCGTGGTGGGCGGGGACTGGTCCTCGGTCGGGGCCGGTGGCGGCTGCTGGCTGGGCGGGACGGTCGGGGCTTCTGGTGGGGTGGGCAGGGTCAGGACCCAGCCGGGCCGTAGGTGGTATCCGCCCCGTAGCGGGTACTGGTCGGCGTTCAGCCGGTAGATCTCGCGCCAGCGGGTCGGGTCGTCCAGGCGGGTATCGGCGATCTTCCACAGGGTGTCGCCGCGCCGCACGGTCACCTGCCCGGACTCGGCCGTCGTACCGGCCTGTCCGGTCCTGGTCGTGGCGGGGCCGTCGGCGACGGTGGTTGGTCGGGTCTCGCGGGCCTGGTCGGGGTGGTTGTCGGTGACGGCGACCGGCGTAGTGGGGTGGGCGAGGGCGGGGCTGGCGGAGCTGACCGCAGCCGCGCCGAGCAGCGCGGCCGCCAAGCCCTGCACCGGTGCGGGCAGGCGCACCCGGGCCAGCCAGCGACGCCGCGACGACAACCTCGTCGTGACACGGGCGACGGCCACCGCCACCACCAAAGCCCAGAGCAGCCACCCGACGGCGGCCAGACAGCCGCCGACGAAACCGGGCGTGAGCGGCTCGGAGACCCAGGCGACCAGCGCCTGCCTGTCGGGCACATCTCCAGGGGTGGGTAGGCCGGCCAGGCGAACCAGGAGCACTGGTACCCCGGCCAGGAACAGCATGATCCATGCGGCTCCCCACACAGCCCGCGCCACCCGCATCGTCGACTCCTCCGCACCGTCTGCAACTGCGGCTGGCCCGGTGAACCCCTTTCGACGGGCACGAGGGCATGGACGATCACCCGGGCCGGCCGTGATGATCGGGCCGGCTCGGGATCGCCAGTGTGTGCCAGGGGATGAGAGGTTCGACCGGACCAATCCGGTCGAGATCGACGCTAGGACGGATCGGGCCGGTAGGGCAGGGGAACGGACCTTACACGACCTAACAGGACCTGACACGACCTTACAAACCGACCTTGACCTGCGACTTCTTCAGCAGCCTCCATTTGGCCGCCGGTCGACATGCCTGGTCGGCAACTCGAGAACGCTCCGCCAGTCCAGGGCATCGCCGTCCTCCCGCAGGTAGGCCTCGACGATGCGGTCGGCGAAGCCTCCCCCGATGCCGAAGATGAGGTGCGGCAGAGTTCACCCACATTCTCCGCGCGAGTGCCACGCCTCGACCGCCTCGTCAACGGCGCCCACCAGCATCCTCGGCACCCCGACTGACGCCGGGCAACTCATCGCCCGCACCCACCTCGCTCGGCAACACCTGACCGGATGCCGGAAGGCCGGCACCGCCTGGGCCGCCCGCATCGGTCAGGCCCAGCGCACGGCAGTTGGTGCGCTGGTAAGCGGTGAGGTCTGGCGCGACGGACTGATGATGGGCACACCCTCGCTCAGCACGATCTTCCGGCCGAGCCGTCGACCCTACAGAGGCTGACCACTGACGACGGGGTAGGCAGTCAACCTGTTTCGATATGAGGTTACTCACGACCAAACGGACAGACATCCAATGATCTAGATGGAACCATGAGCTCACCGCCGTAACACAGAGAGATGATTCGGGCACTCTTCGCCATCATCCTCTGTGTTTCGCGCTGTCTACCCGGAGCCGACCAGGCTCCGGAACAGTCGCAACGGAGAGGAGTCCATGACGTGCGTAACTCCAGAGGACGGTTGGCGTATTCACTCGCCGCCGTAGTCACGCTGGGCAGTGGCTTCTGGATAGCGGAACCTGCGAGGGCGGCGACGCCGCCACCTGAGCCGGTCGCAATCGGCCAGGCAGTACAGGGCGATCTGAATGTGCTCGCCACCGACGCTGACGCCGCGGGCACGCAGGTACGTGTTCGAACCTTCCAGTCCGGACTTCCGGCTGCGGTGAAGGCACAACGGTGGTCATTCGAGGTCGTCACCGGTGGCACCAGCCCGGTCTACCGGATCAAGCACCTGTCGTCGGGACGGTGCCTGGAGAAGTCCACGGCGAGCGGCGACGTCGTTGGCGCCTCTGTCATCATCGCCGACTGCAACAGCACGAACGAGCAACGCTGGACCATCGGGGGCAACCAGGTATTCCCGACCGGCGGTTTCGAGCTCAAGAGCATGCGTGATGGCCGGTGCATCGACATCCTGACCCGCACCAACGGCGAACCCTTGTCAATGTGGGGATGCGGGCTGTATAGCACGCAGATGTGGCGGACCCGCATCGGTCCGGCCGAGTGCCCCAGCCGCACGGTAATCGGTCTCTGCGTGGACCTTCCCAGCCCGGTCTCGGGAGTCATGGCCAGCTGGCGGCAGCAGCCGGCCACCCTCAACGCCCAGGCCACGGAGCCGCAGCACAACAGGCTCGACAACATGGTCGCGTGGAATCCGATCGACAGCTCCGGCGGCGACCCGTGCTGCGACAGCGTCGAGATGGGATGGCGCGCCCAGTTCGATCCAGACCTGGGCCGGACCGACTACACCGCGTACTGGCTCGAGCAGGGCGGCATCGTTCAGGAGTACCACGCCATCATCGCTCCCGACTCACAGCTCGCCAACGGGCAGATGCACACCTGGATGAGCCTGGGAACGTCCAACGGCCAGTGGGACATCCTCTATGACTTCAACCCCGTGGGAACCACCCACCTGATCACCGGCAGTCGAACCAGAGAAGTCGAGTACGGGCTCCTGCCGCAGTACGACGAAACCACCGCCCTCGCCACGCCCTTCGAGAATCGGGTGCAGGTCATGGACGCCAACAGCCTCTGGCGGCGGCCACGGCTGTCCGAGATCGGCGGCTTCGCCGCCAACGTCTGCGGCCAGCCAGATCCCCTGGCTCTCGCGTTTGGTAACCCGAACACGCCCCCGTGGTGCTTCACCACCTCCCTTGTCCCGCGCGCCGTGGCCAACAGCGTGCCGGAGGTCGACCGGTTCGTCGTAGGCAAGCCCGCGGTCGGAACTCTGGCCGCGCCGGCCACCACCGTCCAACCACAACCTTCCGCGATGCCGGCCTTCCATAACGGCGTCGACCAGCGCGCACTCGCCGCCTGCATGGCCACCGATGCCGCACAATGCATCGACACCGTCCCCGGCCTCGCCGACTGCGTTCACGCGCGCAAGGTCTGCAACGTCACCAGCACCTCCGCTGCGACCATCAGCGGTGAAGGGCGTCCGGTGACAAGCGACAAGGCCCTCGAGTTGGCGCACGGCACCTTGGGTGGACGCACGACCACCGACACCGCACTTGCCCCCGCCCAGGTGACGACCATGACGATCAACGACCTCAGCAGCCGAACGGGTACGTCCGTGCCCGTCGCGGGGACCGAACTGGTCCACGTCGTGACCGGAACTGACACCGTCCCCGGCCTGGGCAGCCGCCCCGGAACGTTCGACGGCTACACCCTGGTCTATCAGGCCTCCACCGGTCGCCTGCTGTACGCGTGTCTCGGCGACGACTGCTCCCGGAAGGAGTTGGCGTGATCCACAGCCGGCGCGGCCTGATCGCCCTTCTGGCGACCACCGCCACAATGATCACCCTTGCTGTTCCCGCCTCCGCGTCCCCTTTTCCCTCCGGAGACGCACCTGCGGCGTGGGTCGTCACCGAATCCGAAGGCGGCACGCCGGTCGCTCCCGACACCGCCCCACAAACGAACAGCAACCCACCGGACCATCACCTCCCCTCCGCCACAACCGCCGCGCTCCTGCCCGAAGACAACTTGAAGCAGGAGTGCCGTACCCACCACGCAACGGCGGCGAGTACCCAGGAAGGATGGATGAAGGACCGGTTCAACCGCTGTTTCATCGGTCACCGGGAAGTCCAACTTCGCTGCCAGGGATGCAGCACCTCCATCGCCAGCGTCGAATTCGACTACACCCTCGTCGGCATAGCACAAAACGGCACCCGCCAGATCGACTTCTACCTGACCTTCGACGACTGGAAGGCGCTGGGCGGCGCCGAACGGGAAACCACTCCCATGCGCGTCACCCTCTCTGGCTGCGGCAGCTTCATCAACTGCAACCCGATCCTCGGTGAACTGACTCAGCCCCTCGGGACCTGGCGCACCACCGGCGGCTTCCACCTCACCATGACCTCGGCAAACGGCACCGGCATCGGCGACGAGTTCATCGCCCGCGCCTTCACCACTATGAGCATGGCCATCACCCCGGCACAGCCGAACATCACGCCATGGATCGATAACGACATGACCAAGGCCGAGGTCCGCTTCGATTCAGCCGGGGCACGTGCCGGCCAGCACAACGGCACGGTTTTCTCAGACTTCATCCCCACCTTCGACCTAGTCAAACTGGCACGTGCGGAGAACGACGAGGACTCCGTTACCGAATCGATTCAGCACATTGACGATGCCCTTCATCGACCCGAGCGAACCTTCCCTTCGTTTCCAGGGAAGAGCGTTCCCGGCAAGTATCGGCCGGAACTCGGCGCCAACCAGCGCCCACTCCACCGGATGGTCGATCCACCAAATCAAACGAGGAACAGAGAGAACGCCAACCTGGTATGCGACGATGTCTGGGGCGAGGACGCCCACGCTCCCAATCTGAACTGCGATGAGTATCCTTTCGCCAGCACATTCGAAGGCGCTTACATGGGCAGCACCGTCTCTACGGGAAACCCCGATGGCTGGCAGACGTGGAACGGATCAGCCCGCATTATCGGTGAGGTGGACAACCAAAGGTCGGGCCAACGTTACCTAAACACCCGATTCTATCAGGCCAACCGAATACTCCACACCGACGCATTCTTCGTCGACATTCAACGCTGACAACTACAGTCGGTGTCCCAGGCGCACGCCTGGGACACCGACTTCCGCATAGGGAGACAACATGCCCGTGGTAGCCGAGAGCGCCATCCTGACCAGCGATGGGCTGTTCTTCGTCCAGGATACGGATTATGAGGCGATGGTCGACGCGGAACTTGCGGCTTTCGACGATGCGCGCGAGCCGGGCCAAGGACGAGGTGGCGGGCGGCTCTTCGGTACTGCCGGAGGAACGCTTCTCGTCCGCTGCGCTGATCAGTCCAGTCACCCGACGGTTCGGGTAGAGATCTGGGGCACCGCCCCAGAGGTCTTCGAAGCCCCTTGGCAATGGCAGGAACCTCGCACCTTGACGTGGACGACCGGACACTTCTGGGTATCCGATGGCGAGGGAGACGCACCGGAACCATTTCGGAACCTTGACGCCGGAGCGGGTGCGGGTATGTACTCCGTACGCCTCGCCCATGATGGCCGAGAGGCGGCACGGGAAGCCATCGTTCGTGCGCGACGTCAAACCAGGCACGCGACGACCGCAGAGTCGGACGCCGCCTGGCATCGAATAATTGGAATCGAACGCTATCTTATCCGCGTCTGGCCGGCAGCGACCACCGTATGACTGAGTTCAGCGAATAGTGGACTGAAATCTAATCAACCTCAGGCCTCGTACGGATCTTGCCGGTATCAGCCACGCCGAAGGGACTCACGCCCGCCCTTCCGCGTGATTGACCTCGCAGACACCTCCGGTCGCCGAACCCGGGCGATCACCAGACGGGACTTTCAAGCTGATCGCGGGCCGTACGGTTGCCGACACGCCACTCAGAGGCTGTCGGATACGTCGGTTCGTGTCTGGCTCGCAACCAGGGACCGCAGGTCGTCGCTGATCGTGAGGCCGACGCTGGCAAGGTGGTCGGCATACGTGTCGATGAGCGTGGGGATGGCGGTGTGCTGGCCGGTGTCGGCCAGGGCTCGGGCGGTGCGGCGGTACAGGTCCTCGTTGAGTGGGTCGACATTGATGGCCTCTTGCAGCAGCACCAGCGCAGTCTGTGGATCGCAGGCGCCGGCCAGGGTGGTGTGGGCGTCGATGACCTCCCGGCGCAGGGCTTCACGGGCGGCGGCCAGCCAGGGCCAGGGCCGTCCCTCCGCGAGTGGTTCGGGTGGCCGGCCGACGATTGCGCCGAGGACCTGCTGTCGGGCGCTGGGCGTCACCGCGCGGGCCGCGGCCTGGAGAGTGCAGCGGAGTTCCCACAGGTCGACGGTGATGTGGTCGGGGTCGAGTCGGTAGAGGTCGCCTTCGCGGGCGATGATGCCCGAGCCGGTCGCGGCGCGCAGCGTCCCTCGCAGGTCGCTGACAGTGGTGTAGAGCCGGGTTGTGGTCACAGCTGAGCGGTGGTGCGGCCAGATCATGCGGGCCATCCGCTCACTGGGCACCCCGTCGGCGTGGACGGCGAGCAGGACCAGGACCTGCCAGGCCGCGCTGCGGCGGACGACCAGTGGCGTGCCGTCGCAGGTGATCTCCAGTCGGCCCAGGACACGTAGCCGCAGCCGGCCGGTCTCGACCGCAGGTGGCGTCGCCGCGGTGGCCGGCGAGGCGGGTCCTCGAACGTCCGAGCTGGTCGGGTATGCCTGCCGGGCCAGGGAAAGCAGGTCCCGCAAGGCGCTGACGCCCAAAACACACAATCGCCGTCCGTCGGTGGTGGTGCCGTCCGCGGCCACCTGCCAGGCACGGCCGTCAGCCGGTGCCTCACCGAGCACGACCACGGTCCACGACGACCCCGGCAAGCCAGCCGACGCCAGACGGTCGGCGATGTCGGAGTCGACCGAGGTGCGGGTGAGCAGGATCAGGCACCGCTTTGCGAGTTCGACAGCCTGGCGGCTGTTGCCTGCCCCCTCTTGTTCGAGGGCTGTGGGGGCGTCGTGAATCGTATCGATGACCCGTAGCGTGTTGGTGTTTTGCCAGGTTCCGGCGGAGCTGGGGTCGGTGTCGAGCAGGGTGGCCAGGTCTGCTGTGGTGGTCATAAGCGTGTGTGGGCCGTCGTGGCTGGCGAGGGCGGCGGCGATGAGCAGGCCGCGGCCCGCGTCGGTGGCTCCGGGACCGGTGAGGTGGAGCAGGCCGGTCGGCAGGTCGCCGAGCCCGGCGACCTCGACATCGAGTGCCGGCTGCCGCGGTTGGTCTTCCGGATCGTCGGTGTCGGTCGGGTCGAGGGCGGCCTGGACGGCGGCGACCGTCGCCGGCAACGGCGCCAGGTCACCGTCGGCCTGGGTGTGGGGGGTGTTGGGGATGTAGTCGCGGCGGCGCCGGAACCATACCAGGGCCGCGGCCGACGCCACCTGTACCGCGAGGGCGTACGGAAGCCAGCCGCCGTCCGGCAACCCCACCCCCACTGAGGCGGCCGGGGAAGGCGGGGACCGGTCGGAGTCGTGGTCGGCGGGCGTCCCAGTCGGGGGTGGTGGATGCGCGGTGGCGGATGGTGCCAGGTCGGCGCTGGCGGCGGTCAGCATCGTGGCCCCGACGAGACCGGTCGCGGTCGCCTGCCATGGTGTCGGCACCGGCACCCGGCGCAGCCACCGCACCGTACGTCGCAGCCGTACCAGCGCATCGGCGACGATCGCGGCGACCAGCAGAAGCCAGATCAGCCAGGCCGCCAGCGCGAACGCTGCCGCGAGCGCCTGTTCGGTCAACGGCTCGGCGATCCACGCCGCCAACTGCTCCTGGTCCGGCCACCGTCGCGGCAGCGGCCAGCCGACCAGCCGCACCAACGCCAGCGGCAGCCCGACCAGCAGCAGCATGAGCATCAGCCCGGCCATTACTTGCCGCGGCCACCGCATCACCTACCCCCACCCGTCATCGGGCGTAAGCCGCCGCAGCCGACCGGTCCCGCCGGATCAGCACCCGGCCTGGCCACCTCACCCCGCCAAAGGCGCCGGCTCGTGTCGCGGCCCGGCACCTGGCACGCTCCGGACCCAGCGGCCACATGTGTCGGGCGGAGGCGCCAGGCCCGGTCACCAGGCATGGTGCTCGGCCCGTATCGGGCTGCGAACCAGGTGCCACAGGCGGCGGAGCCACCACACCGTCACCGCCACCACGTACATGACCGCCAGCACCCCGGTCGCCGGTGCGCTGATGACCGCCGCGCAGAACACCGCCAGCGGCGCCGCCGCCAACAGCCTGGGCAGCCACCCCGACACCACGGCCAGCGCCATCCCCACCCCGAGCAGCAGCCCACCGACCCGGCCGGCCGCGTCGAGGAGCAGCACGAGATCCGGCCACCGCGACGCGGTCATCGAGTACTGCAGCAGCACCATCCCGACCGACGCGGCCAGCACCGACGAGACCGGGAACGCCAGCCAGCCATGCCACCCCGCCGTCGGCGCACGCCCCGACCGGGCCGCCACCAGCGAGCCGACCACCGCCACCACCGCGACCGGTACCACCGGCCACAACGACCACCGCAGGAACGGATTCAACGGCATCCCGAAGAACAACGCCGCACCCACCCCGTACAAGCCCGCGACAGACACCCCCATCACCGCCGCCGCGACCAGCCCCGTCCCGACCCGCACACCCGGCGACCTGGCCGCCGACCCCGACACCGCCAAAGCTGAGGCGAGGACCCCGCCGAGCGACAGGCACGCCAGCAGCGCGACCACCGCCGCCATCGCCAGCTCACCCCAGTTCGCCAGCAGATACGTGTACGGCGACCTCGACGTCCGCGTCCCGTTGAACAACTCCGCCGTCGCCACGAAATGCGTCAACAACCCCAGCGACGCCAACGCCGGCACCGCGCCCGCGACCACCCGCCACACCGACGGCAAGCCCAAACTCTCGCCCGGCGTGCCCGCCGAGCCGACGCCAGGGTGTCCGCGGCTGGCGGGGCCGGTCGGCACCAAGGCTGTGGCGGGTCCGGTCGCGGACGCCGCGCCGACCACCGCCGCCAGCCCCGGCTGCTCCACAGCCGTCGGCGCCAGCCCGGTCCCCTCCGCCACCGCCCGCACCGCCCCCGGCATCACCGCGCCCCCACCGGTACAGAACACCCCCGCCACCTGTGCAGGGTCGACCTCCGCCGCTGCCAGGGCCTCACCAGCCAGGCCACCCGCCCGCCGCAACACCGGCCCGGCCACCGACTCCAGCACCTGACCGGTCACCACCAACGCCGGCAACGGATCCGGCAACACCACCGTCACCACCGACCGCGACGACAACTCCTCCCGCCCCGCCCGCACCGCGGCAAGAACCCCATACCCGCCCGGCTCCGACACATCCGGCAACCCCGGATCGGCCTTACGCAGCCGCTCCAGCAGCAGCTCGTCGACACGGGTCCCGCCTGCGGCCGGGTCGTGCAGGGTCGACAGCACCTCGAAACCGTACGGACCACGCCGCAACACCGTCGCCTCGAACCCGCCACCAAAGTCACACACCAGCAGGAACTCACCCACCAGCACCCGCGCCCCACCCGCCACCAACTGCCCCGCCACAGCGACCGGCGCCTCCACAAGCGACGGCTGCCCCAAGCCCGCCCGATGCGCCGCCTGCCGCAACCACATCCGCCGCCGCGGACCCCACCCCGCCGGCACCACCAACCGCACATCCCCCACCCGCACACCCGCCACCCGCGCCGCCTCATCCCCAACCCGGCGCAGCACCGCCGCGACCAAATCCAGCACCGCGACCTCGACCCCGGCCACCACAGTCGTCTCACCGGTCAGGAGCAGCGGTGAGGCCACAAACCGGGACGGATCTTCGGACGCCCGCTGCCACGCCGCGTCGCCGGTCAACAGGCTGCCGTCCGGTGCAACCCACACCCCGGGCGGCAACACCAGACCGCCGTCGAACCGCAACTGGGTCCAGCCACCACCAGGCCAGGCCACCACCCCAACCGTCGACAAGGTTCCACAGTCGATCGCCAGGCACGCCTCCCCAGGCCCCATACCCACGTTCCTACCCCATGATCCACCCAAACGTCACGCACAAATACACACAGTTACCATCGCAAGGGGACGACATCCTGGCCGCATCGCCAGGTAGCAGCACGACCAGGAGCTCGCAGGAGGGGTCCGGCAGGTCACCGTCTCACCAACGAGCAGTTGCGCGCAGGCGCTCCGGAGGTCGTCACTGCGCTCATCACGTTCATCCGCGAGCAGGTGGGGCTGTGAGCTGGCCCGAGCACCGCGACGAGCCCCGCACGCCAGCGGGTCGCCCGACGGTGTTGATCCCGGCCGCGGACTGGCGGCCCAGCGGCGTCGACGATCTCGAACCGGCCATTTGGAACGCCCTGCGAGACCCCGGAAACACGGCGGTCGTGGCCGGACCGGGGGCCAGCAAGACCGAGTTCCTCGCCCAACGGGCCACCTACCTGCTACAGACGGGCATCTGCCCGTGGCCGCGACGCATCCTGGCGATCTCGTTCAAGCGCGACGCCGCCGCCAACCTCGGCCGAAGGGTCGCCGCCCGGGTCCCCGAGCCCGTCGGCCCGGTCCATGTGGGGACACCTGCTGAGCCACGGCATATGGCAGGGCATCGCCGCGATTCGGGGTATCGATGCACTGGAGCCCCTGCCCCAAGCCGAGAGGTCGGGCAAGGTCTGCGGTGACCTCGGCTCACGGACCGCTGGTGGTCCAGGCCGCTGACACCGACGTTCGTGGGGGACGTGTGACCGTCAACGAGCGCGTTCCGCTGGCGCGGCCGACACGGTGTGACGAGGTGCGGCGGGTACCGGGGCGTACGCCAGTGGAGTTCGGTTCGGCCGGCGAGTTGGCCGAACTGATGGCCAGGTTGCCGGCCGGTACTCCCGTTCGGGTCGCGGACCGTGTCCGGGTTGACCCCTGTCTCGATGAGGGCGTCACCGAGAGTCGCGTCGCCACCGCCGCGATCGCCGTCGCACGCATCGAGGCAGGCACATCGAGAGAGCCTGGCGAGGACCAAACAGACCGGGTGGTCCCAGATGCGGCCGAGGTGCTGCTCGGGACGTACATCGTGGCCGAGGACAAACCGGTGCCGGCTCATACGGTGGCGTATGGGGCGTACGAGCGCGCCTTCGAGGCGCTGCATGCCGGCGAGGTCGGCACCGTGCTGGAGACGCTGCGAGAGCTGGTGCGCGAGGTTGGTTACCTGCTCACCGGCGAGTTCGACTCCGGCGTACCCGACGGGATCAGCGACGACGACCTACGTGGGCGGGTGTGTGTCGAGGGTGAGCGTCTGGTTCAGGCCGCGTTGCGGATCGACGCGCTACGCGAGCAGCTCGGGGATGTCTGAGCGGAGGCTGCCCCGTCGGTCGGATATGCCCTACCCGCAGGTTTCCCGATCACCGGATGCGGCTGCCTGGCGTTTGTGTCCGGCCGGCGCGGAACCCCGCGGGCCTGTTGATGGCCGCGGAGGGCGCTGGCTGCGGCTTGGGTGGGTGCTCCGGTAGCGTCTCGGCCGGCGGCGGGCCAGGCTCACCATCCGCAAACACTGTCCCGCCGCCTTCACCGTCATGGGGTACCACGGGCCGGACCGAACTGGCCGGCCGCCCGTTCATGGCAAGCCGGGTCCGTGCGAACGAGCGCAGATCGATCATCCGGGTCCATAGGTTGGCGCGGTCGGCTGGCAGTCTGGGCCGGTCGCGTTGAGGACGACGGGCGAGCGGGAGGTGGGTGTGTCGCTGGTTGACGGCGTTCAGGCGGGTTTGCGGACGTTGGTCGCTGGTATCGATCGTGCGGGGCAGGAGGCTGCTTCGGCTGATCACGGTGCGCGGCAGGCGGCCGCGCATGCGGTGGCGGTGGGCTTCGTCGGGGTCGCGCAGAACGTGGCCGGGGTCCGCGAGGTGATCGGCCAGATTCGGGCCGGCATCGGCGGCCTGGCCGCCCATACCAGCGAGGCCGCCGCCGCTTTGGCGAATGTCCCGCAGCAGCCGACGCCGCAGGAGGTCATCGCGACGCTCGCGCCAGTGGCCGAGAAGCTGAGCCGTGTCCACGACGGTGTCGGTGGCTGTATCGGCCTGGTCGACCAGGCCAGGCAGATGACCGCGACGGTGCTGCGCGGCGGCGACCCCGGGGCTCTGCTGGCCAGGCTGGACGCGGTCCAGCAGGTCCTGGCCGCGGTCGGCCAGCACGGCACCACGACCAGGCAGCAGGTCGAGGCGGCGATAGCCGAGGCGAGAAAGACCGGTGGCTCGGGAAACTGATCCCGGGTGGCGGCCAGCCGCAACGCCAGCCACCCACACCATCACCCGTACCGCAGGCAGTGTCGGCCGCCGCGGAACTGCTGTCGCGTCGGACCGGCCCGCACGACAAGACCGAGGCCGTGCTCCTCGCCGGCGACACCGTCGTCCACGACCCGGTGTTCGCCGCGGAGTCCGACGGGCGGCTGCGTAGCCGGCAGATCCGCGACGGGAACCTGCCCGCCGCCGGGGTCGGCCTGCGCCCGCCCCTGGCGCAGGCCGTGGTCATGGACCATGCCGAGGCGCAGGCCGCCGCCGTCCTGCGCCGGCCGGGTGCCCCGACCGACGCGACGCTGGTCATCAACAACGCGCCCTGCGACGACCCGAACCTGCCGCTGGTCTGCGAGAAGATACTGGCGAAGATCCTGCCCGCCGGCAGCCGGCTTACCGTCTACCTCACGAACAGCGACCGGACCTGGCTCCACCGGGTCTACACAGGAACCGGGGAAGGAATCCGACGATGACCATCCAGATCAGCTGGGGACGCGGCGCCGGCAGCGCCACCGTCGACAGCGTCACCGGCCTCGACACGGTGCTGGACTCCATCACCCCCACCGGCGGGCTGCCGTACTGCGTCAGCCTCATCGTCCCCGACGGGTCGGACTTCCCACCCATGCTGCAGATCTGCGTCGGCCACCCCGAACGGTCGTTCGCCTACCACGTGGCCGCCGACGGCAGCAGCGGCTGGGCCCACCAACCCGAACTCGACAACGGCCCCGCCTTCACCTTCGACTACGCCGGCACCCCGACCGACGCCTGGCCCGAACGCACCCGGGTCACGCCGGCGGGCGCGCGGGCCGCCGCCCGCGAGTTCCTGGCCAGCGGCGGCGGCCGGCCGTCGAACCTCGCCTGGGACGTCGTCGCCGACTAGGCGGCGACGACGTCGCTGGTGTCCGGACGCCGTTCAGGTCGTGCTCTGGCGGCTGGGACCGGTTCAGGCGTCCCTGGCGGCGATCATGATCATCTTGGCTGATTCGGCGGGGTTGAGGGCGGCGTCGCGGAGTTGTTCGTAGGCGAAGACGAAGCGTTTGCTGTGGGGTGCCTCGACGTAGATGTGGCCGGCGAGGTTGTCGAGGTAGCCGACCTCGGGGTAGGGGTCGGGCATCAGGAACACTTCGAAGGGTCCGAAGGCGCGGGCGGCGATCGTGACGTCGGCGGGTAGGACGCGGATGGTGACGCGTGGGTTGCGGGTCAGGTCGGCGAGGTGCGCGAGCTGGTCGCGCATGAGGCCGGGCTCGGGCGCCGTGGTGTGTAGGACCGCTTCGTCGATGACGATGTCGAGGCTGGTGATGCCTTCGTTGAAGGCGTGTCGGCGGGTGGTGCGGCGTTCGACCTGGCGGGCCTGGTGTTCGGTGGGTTTGCGGGTGCGTTCCCGTAGTTGGATGACGCGGGCGGTGTAGGCGGGGGTCTGGACCAGGTCGGGCAGGATCTGGGTGGCGTAGGCGCAGATGGTCTTGGCGTGTTGTTCGAGCCAGGTGTGGTCGACGTAGCCGCGGTTGAACACCTCGTCGGCGTTGTCGATGTCCCATTCGTTGACGCGCCAGCATTCCTCGGCCAGTTTCAGGATCCGTGACCGGCGGACGGCGTCGTCGACGCCGTAGATGTCGAGCAGGGCCAGGACGTCGTCGCGCTTGAACGGCCATTCGGCGCGTTCGTAGCGGGCGAGTGCGGAGTGGTCGCGTTGCAGGTATTCGGCGGCTCCTTTGAGGGTGATGCCGCGTTCGCGGCGGAGTTGGCGCATGAGGTAGCCGAGCCATTGGGCGCGCAGGGTCTTGCGGACGGGTTCCTTGAACGGCACAGGGAATCTCACCTTTGACGGGGCGGGCTGAAACGGACGGTGGTGGTGAGGCAGGACCTCACGGCCTCGAGGGATCGCAGGGCTCGGTGGTCGCGGGCCGGAACGCTCGGTACAGGCTGGCGCGATGGAGGCGCTGGTTGCCCTGGGACTACGGGCGGGCCGGGACTCGGCCGGCCGGTGGACGCCGTCGCCGGCACACGACCAGTACCCCGAGCACCACCGCCGCGGCGAGCGCCGCGACGGCCACGAGCATCAGGTCGTGGCGCGGGAAAGGCCTGGTTCCGCCGCTTGGTGGTGGGGTTGTGGAAGGTGTCGGCGGCGTTCGGGGGCGGGTGGGGTTGGTCGGCCAGCGCGGCGGCGGCCCTAGGGTCCCTCGTTCGGACCGGGTCCGGCCGTCACCGCTGGCCCTGGGTCGGCCCGGCGGGGTCGTGCGCGTCTGGCGGGCTGTCGCTCGTGGCCTCGGCGGCGGCCGGCGGCGCCGCCGGTGGTAGGCCGGCGACGCGGACGACGAGGCGTCGGATGTCGCTGGGCGGCTGGTCGATGTCGTGGGCGAGGATGCTGACCCATTCCAGGGCGTTGAGCTGCAGGTGGTTATGGCTGGTGTCGATGTCGACGACCCGCACGGTGATAGTGGTGTTGCCGCCGAGGTAGTCGCAGGCGGCGATCGTGACCTCGTCACCGGGGCGGGGCAGGACCACGGCGGGCTGGTGAGACGGGGTGGCTGTTCGTCGGGGCAGTGTGCCGGCGGTTGTGGTGGTCATCTTCGCTTCCTGCTGGGTGTCTGGGTTTCGGGTGGCCGGCGGCGTTGCTGGCGGCCGCCGCCGGCCCACAGATGGGGCCTCCTCGGGCGCCCCTTCGCGCCGAGAAGGCCCCCGGCCCTTCGGGTGGGTGCCGTGCCGTAGCTCACGGCGGGTACGGCACCTCGGTTCCGAGGGGTTCGGGGTTGAGCGGCAGGCGGGCCGATCGGCCCGCCGCCTGTGGTGGGTGCCGGGCCAGGCGCGAGAGTCCGGCACCTACGGCCGGTCTGGGGGAGGGACGGTGGGGCCGTTCTGGGCATGGTGCTGAGTCATGGTCTGCGGCCCCTGACCGAGTAGAGCTGGTGGCCGCGTACGACGAGCCCGGCGTCGGGGCTGATGAGCATGTGTTCGACGCGGGTGAGGTCGGCGTCGGTCAGGCCGGCGTCGCGCAGCCGGTCGCGGTGTTCGGCGATCGCGGTCAGGGCGAGGATCAGCCCTGGGCTGCCGGAGTGCCAGACCGGGGCGTTGATGACCGTGTCGACGTCGTGGAGTCCGGCGCGCCGCATCTGCTGGTGCAGGCGCAGCGACCATTGCGGGTCGGAGCCGGCGGCCTGGAAGACGCGCTGGTTGACCGCACGCTGGTAGGTGGTGAACAGGTCCCGGTCGTCGTCGGTGGCCGCGTCGAGGACGACGGCGTCGGCGGTGGCGTGCCAGTCCTCGACCATTAGGACACCGCCAGGAGCGAGGGCGGCCGCGAGGCTGGCGAGGAGCTGCTCGCGCTGTGGCAGGTGCATGAGGACCAGGCGGGCGTGGATGAGGTCGAACGGGCCGTCGGGAAGCGGATCGGTGGTGATGTCGTGCCGGAGCACGGTCAGCCGCGGGTGCGAACCGATGTGCCGCGGCTTCAGATCCGTCGCGGTGACGGTGCCGGCCGGACCAACCTGAGCGGCCAGCCAGACCGCGATCTCGCTGCCGCCGGCACCGATCTCGAGGCAGCGCTTACCGGCCAGGCCCAGATGCTGCAGCCGGCCGATGGTGAAGTCGTCCAAGGCCCTGGCAAGCGCGGACAGGTGCCGGCGGGCGGACGGCTGGTCGTTGTCGTAGGCGTACCCGTGTGGTGTGACAGTCGCGTCGGTCATGACGAAACACTCCAGATCAGAGGCGGGTGGGCCGGGAGCCGCCGGCCGGAGGCGCCCAGGAAACTCCCGGCCCACCCTGCTGGGAAGGAAAGATCAGGCGGGGACGAACCCGGTCGCGACCACATCCGGGGGCGTCAGACCGGCCGGGATGACCCCGGCGCCCTGCAGGACGGCGATGGCGCGGGCGATCCGTTCCGGGTCGAGGACGCCGGCGCGGGCGTTCGACAGCACATAGGGCTGCATCAGGGCGACCTCCTGCGCGGCGGCCTGCGGGTCGGCGGAGGGTACGTGTTTGTGCAGGATCTGGCCGGCCTCTTCGGGGTGGTCGATTGCGTAGACGAGTCCTTCGAGCAGGGCTTCGCTGAAGCGGCGCACCAGATCCGGATCCTCGTCGATCAACCGGGTCGGGGCGATCAGGGCATTGCCGTACAGGTCGGCGATCACGTCGGAGTACGGCAGCAGGTGCACCGGGCGGCCCTGGGCGGCTTTCTCGACGGTGCCGCGGGCGACGGTGAACTGGCCGATCCCGTCGACCTTGCCGGAGGCGAGGGTGGCCGGGGTCTGCTGTGCGGGCACGTTCAGCCATTGGACGCTCGCGGGGTCGATCCCGGCGAGCTTGGCGTAGGCGGGCCACAGCAGCATCGGCGCACCACCGGGGACGCCGCCGATTCGCTTCCCGACCAGGTCCGCTGGCACGGTGATCCCGGATTCCTGTAGGACGGTGATGGAGTTCAGCGTGCGTTGCTGGATCGCCGCGACCGCCCGCACACCACCCTTGTGATTCCCCTCCCCGAGCATCACCATCACCCCGGACAGGTCGTTCGCGGAGAACTGCGCCTGACCCGCCGCCAACAGCTTCAGATTGTCCGCCGACCCCTGCCCAGGCTTGATCTCAACCTCGATGTTCCGGTCACGGAAGAAGCCCTTCTCCAGGGCCACCCAGGCGTACGCCTCCCGACCGAACGACGCGACCGCGGTCAGATACGTCACCCGATCCACGCCGTCCGGTGCCTTCGCCGGCGTGCCGGTGGTGCAGCCGACGGTGAGAGCCAGCAGGCTAACCACCGCCGCAGCGCCGATCCGGCGCGCGATTCTGATACTCACTTATCCTCCCCAGATGGATAAAACAGGCGCACTGTGGGCGCGCCGATCCACCGGCCAGACCATTCGCGGACTCCAGCCGCCGGCCCGACCGGCGACAGCTACACAGATCCCCGCAGACCCACACCCGCCCAGATCGGCACCGGGCCCAGATCAGCGGACTCCTCAAGGTCTTCCGGCTCCGGCGACCACTGGTCGACCGGCACCACCCCCGGCGACAGCAACTCCCAGCCAGCGAACAAATCCACCACCTGGTCACGGGTACGGAACGTCAACGGCGACCCCGTCGACTCCCGGTACCGCCGCACCACCCCGACCGCCTCCCGCGACATCTGCGCCGGCGTGGTCAGATGCGACACCACCAGGTAACTGCCCGGCACCGTGGCCATCCGAAACCGGCCAAGGATCCCTGCCGGGTCGTCATCGACGAAGTGCAGCACCGCCACCGCGAGAACCCCGACCGGCCGGGAAAGGTCGATCAGCCGCCGGGTCTCGGCAGCCTCGAGGATCGAGCCCACGTCACGGATGTCGGCCTGCACCACCGCCGCCCCATCCACGCCAGCCAACAGATAGCGGCTGTACCCGACAGCCACCGGATCCACATCGACATACACAACCCGACCATCAGGATTCGCGGCATGCACGATCTCGTGCACGTTCCCCACCGTCGGCAAACCCGAACCAAGATCAACAAACTGGTCGATCCCATCGTCCAGCAGGACGCCGACCGCCCGACGAAGAAAAGCTCGGTTCGCGCGTGCATAACGAGCGGCCTGCGGCTCCGCCGCCAGCATCCGATCCGCCAGCCGGCGATCGACCTCGAAGTTCGCCGAGCCGCCAAGCAGCACGTCATAAACGCGAGCGGCGCTTGGATGATCCGCGCCGCCGTCGCCGAAACTCCCGCCGGTAACGCCTGGAGCATTCATACGGCGACCCGCGCGCCTCGAACCGCTGACATCTTGAAGTCCTCCATCAGTTGACCCGGCGATTCAGTAGCGAGTGGAACCACGTCGGACGGCGCCCTGCACCAAGGCGTCACGACAGGCAACGCCGACCGTTCCGGCCGCCGACCGTTGACGCCAGCGGGCGCAGGTGCACGCCCGGTCATCCAGCCGTCGAAGCGTGCCCTTCTCGCCACTTATCGCTGCGAGCACGATGCCGAACGATTTGAGGCCGTCCCATGACCAAGAGTGGGTAACGGTATGCACAGCTCGCATAGCGCCCTTGCGGCTTACGAACTCGGCAAGTCCAGGCGGCACCGGTCGTCGCCGCGATGTGGGGGTAGCCGGACGATGTCGCACACGGCGGCGCCGACCGCTATGGCGCGCCCGCTGCTACTCCTGGTTCACCGATACCTGGCACGACAGCCTCAAGGTCTTCAACGTCAGCCCCCCATGACCGACCCCCCTCGTTGCGAGCGCCTATCGCCGGGCCACTCGCGTCCTCTCCGGACGGCAGTTCTTGTAGTTACAGACTGCGTTGGCCGATCGGGACAACTTCACCTCAGAAGTGGACGACTAGGGACGTCCTCGATAGGGTTAGCCGTCCCTCTGGATGTCCCTAGATGTGTCGATGGAGAGTGTGGTGCCGAACGACCGGCTACGAGACGGACTGCTCAAGCAAGGTCTGACGCCGGCCGCACTCGCCGAAGAACTGGGGGTTGATCCGAAGACGGTCGAGCGGTGGATCACGCAGGACCGGACGCCGTACCCACGCCACAGGCATGCCATCGCGGCTCTACTCAGGGAAGGCGAGTCGTATCTGTGGCCGTCGGCTCTGACCGCCGAGCGTGCCGCGCAGGTCAGCCAGTCGGAGATCGTGCAGGTCTACCCGCGTCGCGGAGCTGTGCCGCAGGAGCTGTGGCAGCGCCTACTCGACGGCGCCAGCCGGCACATCGGGATCCTGGTCTACGCGGGCCTGTTCCTGCCCGAGCAGAATCCGCGGTGGGTGGCGACGCTGCGGGCCAAGGCAGAGGCCGGCGCCCAGGTGGAACTGCTGTTCGGCGACCCGGAGGGCCAGCACGTCGCTCAGCGGGGCGAGGACGAGGGCATCGGGTCGGCCATCGCCAGCAAGGTGCTCAACACCCTGGCCTTCTACAAGGACCTACGAGGACTGGACACCGTCGGCATCTACTTCCACGACACGATCCTCTACAACTCGATCTACCGCTTCGATGACGATCTGTTGGTGAACACCCACCTCTACGGCACGCCGGCCGCGTACGCCCCCGTCCTGCACCTCCGGCGGCTCGGCGGCGGGGAGCTGTTCGACAACTACGTGTCAAGCTTCAACCGTGCGATCTCGCAGGCCCGCGCGGTCTGGCCGGAGGACTGATGGGAAGCTGAGACATGGCACGGACCGAGCACTTCAACAACCCGCAGGCGCCGAAACCGAACAGCATCGTCGTTGCCGTGACCGTCTTCGTCCAGGACGCCGAGGACCGTGTTCTACTCATCCAGCGGACCGACAACGGACTGTGGGCGCTCCCCGGCGGAGCCCAGGACTTCGGCGAATACATCGCCGAGACGGCCGTACGCGAGACCCGCGAAGAGACCGGCATCGAAGTCGAAGTGACCGGGGTCGTGGGCATCTACACCAACCCGAACCATGTGGTGGAGTACAGCGACGGCGAGGTTCGACAGCAGTTCTCGATCTGCCTACGGGCCACGTACATCGCGGGAGAACCGACGATGAGCGACGAGTCCTCCGCCGTCCAGTGGGTTCCACAAGAAGGACTGAACTCTCTTTCGATCCATCCGTCCATGCGCCTCCGTATCGATCACGGGTTCGAACGGCGCCCCGATCCCTACATCGGCTGATTAGCGATACGTTCTTCGGTTCTCTGAATAGAATCGACCAGAGCAGGCTCGGCCCTCTCCCAGAATCGCGTCACCAAATCGTCAGGACCATACCGATTTCGGATTTCGGCAAGCCTGTCTTTGACAGTTAGATCTTGCCCGTCTGGACCTGTCGTCATGTCCGCATACCAGAGCGCGTCCGCCGTCGGCGAGAGTTCGTACGGAAATTCCGTCTTGAGGATACCGCCCAAGCCTCGTTCGTCTGCCTCGTATTGGGCACACGAATGGTGAGCGACTAGGGCGGCGAGCCGCAGATTGTAGCCCGACGCCCTGAGCCACCGTGCGCCGTCAAGGGCGTGGAAGCCAGTGTCCGTGATGGTGGGGGCGTATCCGATGTCGTGTAACCAGGCGGCTGCAACGAGTAGGTCGGCATCTCTCGCGGCGAGTGATCCTAGGTCGGCGGCCTTGCGCGCGACTGCTTGCACGTGGCGCCACCGGTTGGGCATAGCCACGGCGAGATGCTGCTCCGCGACCTGGGCAGCTACGTCTTGCAGTCGACTCACCGCTTGATCGTAAGACTCAGCCGATATCCCTGCCAGAGAACGTCGCCATCGCCGGGATGGCTCTCACTACTGGAGGCATCAGCAGCTTCGATATGCGTCGATCAGGTTAACAAAGGGCGTCAGAAAGCAGGGCTGTTCCCGCAATAGTCGCCGTGGTTCGAAAACCGGGCAGCGTATGGAACACTGGCATCCAGCGAACTGGGGGCGACAAGCGACGTCCGGCGTGGTAGCGGGTCGGACGGTCAACCGGCCGTCCGGGTCGGGTACGGGAGGTGGGCATCATGGCGGGAGCCGGTGCGCGTTGCTCGTCCTGTGGAGGACGCCTCGCCCGAGACAACCGCAGCGCACAGTGCGGGGCATGTCAGACAGCCAAACGCGGTGAGCCGTTCCACGTACCCCACATGACGGCGGAGTTCTGGGACTACCCAGCAATGCGAGACGCGCTCCGCAACCGCCACCTCGGCCAGATCATCCGCGCCTGGCGAACCCATCCACAGCACGGGCGACAGGCAGTCAGCCAAAGCCTCGTCGCGGCATGGATGGGCATCACCCAGGCCCAACTCAGCCGCATCGAGACCGGCGGTCCAGTCGTCCACCTCGACCGGCTCATCGAGTGGGCCAAAGCGTTACGCATCCCACCCCACCTACTGTGGTTCACACTGCCTACCAACGACAGCAGCGACAGTCCAGAGGCGCCCAGCGGCAGCGAATTGCACGATCCCGATCGAACGGCCCATGCCGAGACCCGGTACCCGGATCACGACAGGCATCAAGCACTCCGGTCGAAAGTGCTGAACTACCGGTGGGACGGCCCGGCAGAGCCGATGCCGTTAACGCAGGTCGAAGCAACGGTGCATGCGGCGAATCTTGCCTACCAGGCCGCCGATTACGGCTTCCTCGACCGCCTTCCCGAGGTGGCGGCGTCGACCGCCTCCCTGATCACGGGTTCCTCGGGCGCCGACCTACGCCGCGGTTACAAGGCGCTCGCGTGGACGTACCTGATCTTGTCGAAATTCGGCGCCAAGGTCGGCGACGGAGAGCTTGCCTGGATCACCGCCGACCGGGCCGCGACGTGGGCAATGCACCTGCAGGATCAGGCGGTCTCCGGGGTGGCTGCCTACCAGACGGCGTGCGCGATGGCGAAGAACGGCCGTCCTCACGACGCGCAGGAGGTGGCACTGGTCGCGGCAGAGGCTCTTGCCGTCCACCCACGGCACGCCCACCCGCACTACCTCTCGGTACAAGGCGCACTCCTGCTGCACGCCGCCGTCATGGCAGCCCGACTCCGCCAGCGCGACGACGCCCAACAGAGGCTCGACGCTGCCGAGCGGCTCGCCGACGACCTCGGCGGCGACCGCAACGAGATGTGGACCGCATTCGGCCCAACCAACGTCGCCCTCCACCGCCTGTCGGTAGCCGCCGCGCTCGGCGACCACCACGACGCCGTCGACCTCGGCAACCGCATCGACACCACTCGCCTCCCACCCGCCCTGGTCAGCCGCCGCGCCCAGGTACACCTCGACCTCGCCGCCGTACACAGCCAACGACCCAACGGCGACCCCCAGGCACTGCTGCACCTCATGGAAGGCGAACGCATCGCACCCCAGGCCATCCGCCACAACGCCGACGCCCGCCACCTGATCGCCGCACTGCTGAAACGGGCACGCCGCGGCGACACGCCCGGGCTGTTAGCGCTGGCTCAGCGAGCGGGTGTGGCCGCATGACCGAGGGCCAGCCCCGCCCTATGCTGATGCTCGTGGTCTGTGCCGCACCACCCGCCCTACAGATCCACGAACTGGTAGAGCAGGTCCAGCTCGACGGCTGGACGGTTCAGGTGATCGCCACCCCCACGGCCATGACCTGGATCGACACCGACCGGCTCACCACGCTGACCGGCAACCCGGTACGCGCGGCCACCCGACGCCCCGACGAACCCAAGACGCTACCGACGGCGGACGCGGTCGCGGTCGTGCCGGCAACTTTCAACACGATCAACCAGTGGTGCGCGGGGGTGAACGACACCCTCGCCCTCGGCGTACTCAACGAGGCCCTCGGCAGCCGGCTACCGGTCATCGCCGCCCCGTATGCGAAATCCGCGCTAACCGACCACCCGATCTTCGGCAGGAACCTGCGGTTTCTCATGGACGCTGGCGTGGACCTCCTCCCCACCGAGGCCATCCGCCCAACAAGCGCAGACCAGCCGTTCCACTGGGAACTGATCACGCAGCGACTGAAGCCGTACCGGGAGAGAGCCCTCGCCCGGAGGGACGGCGAGACCGCCAGCCGCCGGAATCATCCCGGTGTATAGGCGCCCGAGCCAGCCCTGGCCGTGGTTGTCGATGAGGGAGGTGGCGGGATCCCGCTGACCGACGAGATCGATGATGGCCTGCGGACGCTGGCCGCCACGGTGGACGGGGCAAGGAGCCAGACGGCGGCGATCGACGACGCCCTGACCCGGATCAGCACCACGGCCGCCGCGGCGGGCTTCACCGGCATCGTCGTCCGGCTGGCGGCGATCCACGAGATGGTCGCAGACGTCCACAGGCGGCTGGCGGCGGCCGGTGACGTGCTGGGGCAGGCACTTCGGTCGGTTGCCGCCGTACCAGGCCAGCCCTCCCCTCACGACATCACCAACGCGCTCACCCCCGCGCTTGCCGCCCTCACCGCCGTCGACGGCCGCCTCGTGGAGGCGGCATCCAGGGTCGAGCAGGGCACCCGGCTCGTCACGGCGACCCTGCAAGGCGGTGAGCCAGGCCCCACCCTGTCACGCCTACAGCAGTTGGGCCGGACCCTCGCCGCGGCCAAGGCCCACGGACACGCCGCCCGGCAACGTGTCGAGTCGGCGCTGACGCGGGCACGCCAGGTCGGCGCCACCGGTCACCCAGCCGCCATCGGCGGCGACACCGGCCGCGGCCCCTCCAGGGATCCCCTATCGACCGGCCCAGGCCAGGCCAGGGATCCTGCCGGAACGTCGACATCCTCCCCGGCACAGGACCAGGCCATCCCCGAACCAGCCGATCCCGCCTGGACACAAGCCGACCCCGCGACCTTGCCCGAGATGGTGAGGAACGCCGCCGGCCGCCTGACGTCACGCCCGGCCGGCAGCACCCGCCCCACCCAAGGACTACTCGACGGCACCCCGGTCACCTCCGGCGGAGGCGACCGCACCCTGGCCGCCGACCTCGACCACGACCCGCTACGAGGCCCACCGGTCACCTTCTACGACCACGCCGAATCGAAAGCCGCCGCACACATGCGCCGCACCGGACGCACCGAGTCCGACCTCGCCCTCGACAACACCGTCTGCGGCACCAACGAACGCGACAAGACCTACCCCTACACCTGCGACAAGATCCTGCCCGCCATCCTCCCCACCGGAAGCCAGCTACGGGTCTGGGTCACCCGCGACGGCGGCAACACCTGGTGGCACCGTATCTACACCGGCACCGGCGAAAGGATCACCCGATGACGCCACAACTACGCGACTACCACGGACACCCCTACGAACTCACCGACCCCGAGCAGGCCGGACACCGCTTCGACGAACAGATCGAAACGATCATGCCGCACGGAGGCTACGGACAGACGATCACCATCGGCCCACCCGACCAGCCCACCCTGCGCATCGACATCGACATCGACGCCGACCGCGCCGCCCTACGCTGGCTACCCGACGGCAGCCACGCCACCAACCTGCCCCCCGACACCCCCATCATCGTCTACGAATCCCCCGACACCGGCCTGACCGACATCCCCGCCAACCTCGCCCGCCTCACCACCGCCACAACCCGCCAAGCCGTCATCGAATACGTCACCACAGGCACCCGCCCCACCAACGTGACCTGGGAACATTCGGCACACAACTAAACACCCGACCCAGGCATCGCCTGTCACCGAGTAGGTAGTGCCCCGGTAGGTGGGCTTCCGCCTCGGATGTGGACACCGTGAGACTGGGACGTTGGTCCAGAGGGAAGGGGTGTCCCCATTGAGGCGTCCATCGAAGTACACGGAAGAGTTCCGGCGTGACGCGGCCGACCTAATCCACTCGTCGGGCCGGCCGATCAACCAGGTCGCGCGTGAGCTCGGAATGAGTCACGAGACGTTGCGCAACTGGGTCCGTGCCGTCGAGCGTGAGGCCGGGGGCGGGGCCGGTGACCGACGGGAGCGGGTTGTCGGTGGCGGACAAGGACGCCGAGGACGCCCGACTGCGGCGTGAGGTCGCCGAGTCGCGGCAGGAGAAGGAAGTCCTACGCAAGGCGGGCCGCGACGCCGACGTGCCGGAAGCAGGTCTATGGATCTAACGGTGTCTCCGGCCAGACCCGCCGGGCGTTGTCCAGGGTGGACGACAGGCGCGGGTAGGTTGGCGCGACTGTTACCGTATTCGATGCCTTGACAGGCGGTCGGTGCCCTCCGGCCGAGGACACCAAAGCACAGCCCCACCGAAGGTGTCCGGCTCCGGCCTCCCACAAGAGACCGGAGCCGGTCGTCGCACCGCTTGCCTCGACGCCCGCGCGCCGGGAAGACGCACCACCAGCACCGTGATCCCGGCCTAGAAGAGCAGCGCCTCGCCCACAGAACGCCGTCCCACTATCCGGGCTCCAAACAACAGGGACACCATGATCCAAACCAACCCGGACAGAAAGGGCCGCCGCTGGACGGGCCGGGACGCGAGGGACGCCCGTCGCACGAGCACCCACCGAGCACCCAACCATCCACAAGGGACAAAACAACAAAGGCGCCGACCCACGTTTCCGCAGGTCAGACGCCTTCTGATCTTGTGCGCCCGAAGGGACTCGAACCCCTAACCTTCTGATCCGTAGTCAGATGCTCTATCCATTGAGCTACGGGCGCTGGTGCCTGGGCCAGTCTACACACCGGTCCGAGCGCGGAGACTCCGGGATTCGAACCCGGGAGGGGCTTTAAGACCCCAACCGCATTAGCAGTGCGGCGCCATAGACCAGACTAGGCGAAGTCTCCCAGGTGGCCCGTAGACCACCGCCGACCGAGAATACAGTGCGCCCACCGGACGGGGCAAAGCGACTATCCTGCGCGCGCCGATCATGGCACCCTGGGGCACCAAACCGACACATACCGCCACCATGGCGCCCCGGGTCCCCTCACCCCCAAGGGACGTACGTGCGCAGATTCTCATCTGTCCGAACAACCGTGATGGTCGTCGCGGCGCTGGCCGCCGCGACCGCGATCGCCTCTCCCGCCGTGGCCAACCCCACTACTGGCTCGATCAGCGGCATCCTGACCACCAGCGGCGGGGCACCCAGCCCGCACGGGTCGGCGACGCTCTGGACCGTGGACCAGGACTACGTCGACCACGCCTCGATCAACCGGAGCGGCCGTTACGTCTTCTCCGGTGTCCCGGCCGGCAGCTACAAGATCGAGTTCCGCACCCAGGACAACCTTCGGTAGTGGGCCCACCAGAAATCCAGCTTCCAGGCTGCCGACGCGATCGCCCTGGATCCCGGTGAGGCCCTCGTCGTCAACGAGGTGCTGCGGCCGACCGGCTCGATCCTCGGGCGGCTGACCAGGTCGAACGGCGCACCGGTGGCGTACGCGTCGGTGACCGCGATCGCCCCGGGCGCCGACTTCGGCTACGGGGACACCGACCAGAACGGCAACTACCGGATCCCGGCGCTCTTCCCCGGCGACTACAAGATCGAGTTCCAGCTTATGGGTGGTTTCCGGCAGTTCGCCCACCAGAAGCGGACCCTCGACGCGGCAGACACCTTCACCGTGGTCGCCGACCAGGACGCGGTCGTCGACGACGTGCTGCTGCCCACCGGCTCGATCGCGGGCCGGTTCCTCGACCGCTCCGGCAGCCCGCTGCCGGATGTCAGCGTCGAGGTGAGCGGCGCCGGTTCGACGAGTTGGGCGACCACAGACTCGACCGGGGCGTACCGGGTCGACGACCTGTCGACCGGCAACGACTACCGGGTGGCGTTCAGCGACCAGAACCGGACGTGGCGGCAGTACGCGACCGGCCGTACCGGCCCGCAGGACGCCGACCGTTCCCCGGTCACCGACGGCGGCACCACCGTCGTCGACGACCAGCTGCTACCCGCCGGCAGGTTGGTGGTCACCAGCCGCGACTCGGTGACCGGCCTCCCGGTTTCCGACTACTGCCTGTATCTCGAGGGTGCCGGCAGCCGGAACCTGTGCACCGACAACGGCGGTCTGTCGTTCACTGATCTGGCGCCGGGCACGTACAGCGGCAGTGCGGAGACGGCCGGCGACTACCTGCCCCAGTCGGTGCAGGTGACGGTACGGTCCGGGGAGACCGGCAGCTGGAGATCGTCTTCGTACGCGGCGGCACGATCACCGCCGCGGTCACCGACGCCGCGACCGGCACCCCGCTCGCGGACGCCTGCATCACGGTGGCGAAGGCCGGCACCGGCGTGCTCCGCCCCGACGGCCAACACTGCACCGACTCGACCGGCACGGTCTCCGCCCCGCGGCTGGCGCCGGGTGACTACAACGTCTTCGTCAAGGCGCCGGACGGCAGCGGCCTCGGCGCGCAGTGGGTCGGCACCTCCGGCGGCACCGGCGACGCGGTCACCGCCCGCCGGATCACCGTCACCGGCGGCGCGACGGCGACCGTCGCCCCGGCGCTCGACCCGACCGGCACGATCACCGGTGTGGTCCGCAGCGCTTCCGGCGGCGGCCTGATCACCAGCGGGATGGTCGCGCTCTACCCACACGATCACTCCGGCAACGGGGTCGTGGGCACCGCCGTGGACGGGCAGGGTCGGTACACGATCGACTGGCTGGGACCGTACCGGTGGCCGCTGGTCTTCGACGTGCCGGACCACGCCCGGCAGTGGTCGGGTGGCACCGGCAACCGCCTGCTGGCCCAGAAGACCCGGGTGACGGCCGGGGCGACCGCCACGTACGACGTGCACCTGCGGGTCGGCACGGTGGTCACCGGGGTGGTCCGCGGCCAGGCCGGCCAACCGCGTCCGGGCGCGAGTGTCTACGCCTACAACGCGGTCACCGGCGAGGAGGTCGGCCGGGGCGGCGGTGACAGCGGCTACCGGATGCTGGTCGTCGGTCCGCAGCTCATCAGGATCAAGAGCGAGGTCCACAACGGATACGGGCACGACACCGTCTGGTACGACAACGACGGCTCCTTCGCGGCCGCCCGAACGGTGCTGGTCTCCGGCACCGGCACCCGGACGCTGGACATCGTCAACCCGGTGAACTGACGCTCACGGATCTGCCGGGCCGGCGGCCGCAGGCCCGGCAGAGTTCCAAGTGTTAACCGATGACCACCGATAAATGGCCCCCACCGTACGAAGTGGATCAACTATCCTGCGTGAGCCGATCATGGCACACGGGGACCAGACCGTCACACTATGTTGCCGGGCCACGTCCCCGGACCTTCCTTCCCCTCAAGGATGGCCGTGTACAGAAAACTGCTCCGCTCGGTGGCCATCGCGAGCATCGTGGCTCTGACAGCCACGGTCGCGCTCGCGTCGCCCGCCACCGCCAATCCCACCTTCGGCTCGATCACCGGCACCCTGACGACCAGCACCGGCACCCCGGCCACCGGGGTGCGCGTCACGCTGCTGACCACCAACCACCACCACGTCGCCGAGGTCGGCGTGAACGGCCAAGGCCACTTCACGTTTCCCCTGGTACGACCCAACGTCTACAAGATCAGCTTCACCAACCTGGTCAACCAGGTGCAGTGGGCCTACCAGCAACGGTCGTTCGACACCGCCGCCGAGATCACCGTGACAGCCGGCACGACAACCGTCGTGAACGACTCGCTCCTGGCTCCCGGCACAATCACCGGACGGCTGACCGACGAGACTGGGGCGCCGCTCGCCGGCGTCTGGGTCAGCGCCCAGGGGTCGGACGGGTCCTTGGGCGCCAACACCGGCCTCGACGGCCGCTACTCGATCTCGCTCTTGCCCGGGACGTACCAGGTGGAGCTCTATCTCGGCTCCGGCTTCACCCAGTGGATCCCGCAGCAGGAGCACCAGCACGACGCCCAGGTCTTCACGGTCGAGCCCGGCGGCACGGTGGTCGCCGACGACACGGTCGCCCCGACCGGATCGATCGCCGGCCGGGTGATCGACGCCGGCGGACAGCCTGCGGCGAACGTCCCCGTCAGAACGCGGTCGACCACGACTGGCAGCGGCCCGAGCGGGTGGACCGACGACAACGGCGATTACCACATCCCGCGCCTCTTCCCCGGGAACTACAAGATCCAGTTCCAGCTTCCCAGCGGAGCGATCCAGTGGGGGCACGGCCAACCCGCCGAGGATTACGCCGACACCTTCAGCGTCACGGTGGGCACCCAGACGACCGTGAACGAGACGCTGCTCGCCACCGGGGCGATCGCCGGCCGGTTCGTCGACAAGACCGGCGCCGGAATCGGCCACGCCGAAGTCATCGCCTACCCCACCTACGGCGACAGCGCCTACACGATGACGGACGAGACGGGCGCGTACCGGTTCGACGACCTGATCGTCGGCGACTACAAGGTGTCCTTCGTCGACCCGACGACCGGCCGCCGCCAGTACGCGTACGGGGTCGGCAACTCAGAGGACGCGGCGACGATCGTGGTCCAGGCGAACGCCACCGCCACCGTCGACGACACCCTCATCGACGGTGGGGAGCTGCGGGTCACGGCGACCGACTCCGGCACCGGTGCCCCGCTGACGGCGTTCTGCGCCCACCTCGAGGGGCCGTCGTACGGCTACGAGTGCACCACCAGCTCGGAGATCCTGTTCGACGGCATCGCTATCGGTCGCTACATCGTGTCGATCAATCCGGCCCCCTCCTCGCTGTACCTGGACGGCAAGGCGCAGGCGACCGTCACGGCCAACGCGACCACCGACGTGGCCGTGCCGGTCACGCTCGGCGGTGCGCTCACGGCCACGGTGAGCAACCGCGCCACCGGGGCACCGGTCGCCGGCGTCTGCGTCGCCACCGTGGCGGCCGGAACCGCCCGGCTTCCCGACGGCGAGCCCCACTGCAGCGACGGCGCTGGACAGATCGACATCAGGCCGCTGGAGCCGGGCGACTACCACATTTTCGTACGCCCCCGGGAATCGACCGGCCTCGGTGCGCAGTGGCTCGGCGCGAACGGTGGCACGGGTGCCGCGAGCAGCGCGAAGCGGATCACCGTCACGGCGGGCGCGACGACGGCCGCGCCGGCGGTGCTGCTCGATCCGGCCGGCGCCATCACGGGCGTCGTCCGCGGTGCGGACAACACACCGCTCGCGGATGTCGGCGTGGCGCTGGCGAGCATCCACCCCGGGCTCGGCGGCAACTACCCGCGTACGGACCAGAACGGGCGTTACACGGTCAGCGGCCTCGGCCCGTACGCCTGGCCGTTGTTCTTCATGGACCACCAGCATGCCCGGCAGTGGTCCGGGGGCACCGCGAACCGGATGGTCGCCAAGAAGATCCAGGTGACCTCGGGTGCGACTGCCACCTACGACATCAGGTTGAAGACCGGCACCGTCATCACCGGTTCCATCCGGGACCGGGCCGGGCAACCGGTGCCCGACGCCTACCTGATGGCACACAGCGCACTGACGCAGGACATCATCGGGATCAAGTGGGAGAACGGCGACACCTACGAGATGCGGGTGCTCGCACCCGAACTCGTCAAGGTCTGGGCGCTTGCCTACGTCGACGACCAGGAGGTCGAATTCTGGTACGACAACGGCACCGACTTCGCGAGCGCGCGGACGGTCGCGGTGCCGGCGCAGGGTCGGACCCTCGACCTGGTCGTGCCGATCAACTGACGGTGACGGTGTCCGGGCCGGCGGCGGTGACGCGTCGCCGGCCCGGACGCTTTCAAGAGGTGTACGCCGGCCAGCCCGGATAGGCTTCCTGGTCATGGAACAGCCGCCTGCCGAGCCGGCCGACCGCAAGCCACGCAAGCGCACTCCGAAGGCCGCCTTCACGCCGGCCGAACCGACCGGGACGGCTGCCGCGCCGGCGCCGCGGGCGCGGAGAGCGAAGGCGGCAGCGCCGGCCGTCCTCTTCCAGCCGCCGGCCGCCGAGACCACGAGCGGCCGGCGGGCCGATGCCCGGGCCGACGACGGCAGGGACACCGGCGACGGGGCCGGGTCGCCGGACGTGCCGGCCGCCCGGACGCCGGCATCCAACGAGGGCGCCGGTGACGGTGCCGGCACCGACGCCGCGAAGCGGCCCGCCCGCAAGACAGCGGCGAGGCGCACCCCGGTTAAGACGGCGACCACGGCCGCCGCGAAGAAGGCGAGCCCGGCGAAGAAGACGGCCGCGAAGAAGACAACGGCTGCGAAGAAGGCGGCCGCCACGGAGAAGGCGGCCGCCACGGAGAAGGCGGCGCCCGCGAAGACCACCCGCCGCAAGGCGGCACCGGCTGACGCCGACCAGCCCACCGACCGGCAGCAGCCGGCCCCCAGGGAGCCCGTCGAGCAGCAGCCCACCGGGCAGCACGTCAGCCCGGAACCGGCAGCCTCCACAGAGGTCACCGACCCCCGGATCACGGACCGGGCCGGCGACCCCGCCCCGGTGGAGATGACCGGCCGGGCACCGGAGGCGACGGTGCGCCGTACCGGGGAGGGAGCGGGACCGGCGACCAGCCGGTTGGTCGACCACCCGGGGTTCGCACCGGAGTTGTTGGCCCTTGCCGCTGTACGGCGGCAAGGGCCGGCGGCGGCCGCGTGGGCGGAGCGGCTGCGGGCGGAGTATCCGACCGCGACGCCGGACGGGCTGGCCCGGCTGGCGACCCGGCGGTTCGTCCGGCTGGCCGGGGCGGGCGGGGCGGTGTCGGCGGCCGCCGGGCTGCTCGCGCCGCTGGCGGAGCTGGCGGCGGTCGCCTGGACGCAGACGGACCTGGTGCTGCACGTCGCCGCCGCGTACGGGCATGATCCGGCGCATCCGGACCGGGCGGTCGAGTTGCTGGTGCTGACGCAGGTGCATCCGGACGAGACGTTCGCGCGGGCGGCGCTGGACGCGGCGCTCGGTGCCCGGCCGGACGGGCGGGTGCCGGCGCGGCGGGCGGCGGAGGCGGCGTGGCGGTTGGCGACGCCGTTGGTGGCGCAGGCCGGCGGCTGGCTGGCGTTGCGGCTGGCGGCGCGGCTGCTGCCGGGTGCGGCGCTGCTGGCGGCGACGGCGGGTGACTCGGCGGCGGCGCAGCGGCTGGCGGCCCGCGCGGTCGCCCGCTATCGGGTCGGCGCCGCCTGACCTCCGACACCGCCTGGACCGGACCGCGTCCGGCGCCGGCGCGGGCCGCGCGGGGCCGTCAGAGCCAGTCGAACCACTCGCGGGGTAGTAGGGCGTATCCGACGAACGCGAATATGTCCAGCACCGCGTGCGCGACGATCAGCGGCATCACCCGCTTGGTACGCAGGAAGAACAGCGCGAACACGATCCCCATCACCACGTTGCCGACGAAGGCGCCGAAGCCCTGGTAGAGGTGGTAGGTGCCGCGCAGCACCGCGCTGGTGAGGACGATCAGCTCGATCCGCCAGCCGAGGTCGCGTAGCCGGGTGATCAGGTAACCGACGACGATGACCTCTTCGAGGATCGAGTTCTCGAACGAGGCGAGGATCAGCACCGGCACCGCCCACCACAGGTCGGGCAGGGCGGCCGGGACCAGGCTGGCGTTGACGCCGAGCTGGGCCGCGACGAAGAAGAGCCCGATGCCGGGCAGGCCGATCGCGGCGGCGAGCGCCGCGCCCCAGCCCAGGTCGGCCCAGGGTGAGCGGGCGTCCAGGCCGAGCAGTCGGCGCGGGTCGTCGCGGTCCCGGTTGAGCAGGTGTACGGCGAGCAGCACCGGTACGAGCGAGAAGAGGATGCCGAGCAGTTGGTACGTCAGGTCGAGCCACGGCCGGGCCGACTGTGACGCGTTGAGGGTGGCGGTCTGCTGCGACAGCGGCCGGTCGGCGGTGAGCCGGGCGGTCAGGCTCACCATGGCGTAGATGGCGGACTGGCCGAGGGAGAGGCCGAGGACGAGCAGCACCTCGGTGCTGATCGTCCGCCTCGACAGCGGCGGCTTGACGAGATCCACGCTCACCTGATCACTGTGCCGGACGGCCCTGGGAAACGGGCCGGCGGTCCCTCGTTTTGGGCCATTCCGCCGCCGACCATAGGCATGACGACCTCACATCGCACAGTCTGTGCGATAACTCCTCACGTTCTGTGCCCAATCTGGAGTCAGGATCTACAACGAATGACCACCCACCCACGGAACGCAACCTAGTCCCCCAGGTGCGCGGCACCCGCCGCCGCCGTCACTGAAGAGGGCGTCAATGGGTAATCTCTCGCGACTGCTCAAGGAGAGCTGGACGCTCGTCGAGGAGCAGCAGGACAAGGTCGCCGGATACTTCTACGCCCGGATGTTCCTGTCCAACCCGGAACTGCGGAACCTCTTTCCGGTGACGATGGACGTGCAGCGGGCCCGCCTGCTCGGCGCGCTCGTCACCTCGATGCAGTTGGTCGACGACCCGGACCGCTCCGACGAATACCTGCACGCGCTCGGGCGCGACCACCGGAAGTTCCACGTGAAACCCGAACACTACGAGGTCGTCGGGTCGGCGCTGTTCGAGGCGCTGCGGACGTTCGCAGGTGAGCGGTGGGCGATCGAGTACGACCAGGCGTGGCGGGACGCGTACCAGGTGATCTCGGCCCGGATGATGGCCGGCGCGGCGACCGACACCAATCCGCCGTACTGGGACGCGGAGGTGCTGACCCACGAGCGCCGGGGGCCGGACGTCGCCGTACTGACCTGCCGGCCGTTGCAGTATCCGCTGTCGTACCGGGCCGGCCAGTACGTCAGCGTCGAGACGCCGCGGCACCGGCCCCGGCTGTGGCGGACGTACTCGATCGCGAACGCGCCGGACGCCGACAACACGCTGGAGTTCCACGTGCAGGCGGTCGGTGCCGGCTGGGTGTCCAGTGCGCTGGTCCGCAAGGTACGGCCGGGGGAGCTGCTGCGGGTGGCGGCGCCGATGGGGTCGATGACGCTGGACGCGTCGTCCACCCGCGACATCGTCTGCGTCGCGGGCGGCACCGGGCTGGCCCCGATCAAGGCCCTGGTGCAGGAGCTGACCCGCTACAACCGCACCCGCTGGGTGCACGTGTTCTTCGGTGCCCGCGACCGCGACGGCCTCTACGACCTGGCCGAGCTGAACCAGTTGGCGGCCCGCTACCCGTGGCTGTCGGTGGTGCCGGCGTGCAGCGACGACGAGGGCTTCACCGGCGAGCAGGGCAACATCTCCGACGTGGTGGCGCGCTACGGGCCGTGGGCCGAGCACGACTTCTTCGTCTCGGGTTCGGCGCCGATGGTCCGGGCAACGCTGCGTACGCTCGCCGAGTTGCAGGTGCCGTCGATCCGGATCAGGTACGACAGCTTCAGCGACGGCTGAGCCCGCCTCAGTAGTGCCAGGGGCGGCCGGTCTCGCGGTATTCCTCGACCGGGACGAGCGGCACGTCGGCGGCCATCCGGTCGTCGTAGAGCCGGCCCTCGAGGTGGTCGATCTCGTGCGCGACCAGGCGGGCCATGCCCTGCTCGAACGAGGTGATGATCCGGCTGCCGTCGGCCCGGGCGTGTTCGACGTCGATGCGCAGCGGCCGGGTCACCAGGCCGCGTACGTCGAAGAACGACAGGCAGCCCTCGTACTGCTCATCGGTTTCGGCGGAGGCGTCGACGACGCGCGGGTTGAGCAGCACGACCGGCTCGGCGCCGTCGGGCGGGCGGACGATCGCGGCGGACCGGGGCTGGCCGATCTGCGGGGCGGCGAGACCGACCCCCTTGCTGAAGAGGTGGAGCTGGTCGACGCGGGCGAGGGCCTCGCGGAGCCGGGTGACGACATCGTCGGCGGTGGCGGCGTCGGTGGGCAGGTCGAACGGTTCGGCGGCGTGGCGGAGCAGTTCGGCGTCGCGCTGGACGATGCCGGCCGCCCGCATGCGGTCGCTGGCCCGGGCCGGCACGGCGCCCGGCGTCTCGGCCGCCGGCACCGCCCCGTCCGCCGCCGCGGCCCCGACGGTCGCCGGCGCGGCGGCCGGCCCGTCGGTGGCGGGTTCGGCCGGGTCGGGCGCGGTGGAGCCGGGGGCGGGATCGGCCGCGGCGGGGTCGGCCGCCGCCTGGGCGCGGAACCGCCACTCCAGCCGGTAGCGGGCGTTGAGCAGCGGCTCCTCGGTCGTCCAGTCGACGTGGGTGCGGCCGTCCTCGACCCGCCGCTGAAGGGGCGTACGCAGTGGCGCCTCCTCCGCCGACAGCGAGGTCTCGACCCCCCACACGTGCGGGTCGAGCCGCTCGGGGAAGTCGAGGCGGACGGTCAGCTTGCGGGTCGGCACGCGTACGGCGCGCTGGAACCACTGCCCCCACTTCTCCTGCCCGACGGTGTAGCCGTATTCGATGGCGACGCGTTCGCCCGGGTAGAGCGGGAAGCGCCCTTCGGCGTTCTCGAAGAGCAGCCACACCTCTTTGAAGGCGTCCCGGTCGTGCTTCTTGCGCCAGTGCATCGGCTCGCGGGTGGGCGGGTCGCCGCAGTAGGCCCGCAGGTCGAGTTCGTCGAAGGTCAGCGGCCGGTCGCGGTGGTAGCGGTTGGACAGCTCGGGGTCGTGCGGGTAGCGGTCGACGGCGACCCGGATGAGGTAGCGGGTGACCGGTTCGGTGCCGGCGTTGTAGAGCGCCCGGCGGATCACGCAGCGATAGGCGCCGTCCCGGTAGGACAGCGTGGCGACCTCCTGTTCGACGATGAGGCCGGTGCCGGGCGGCAGCCACTGCTCGGGTACGGGCGGGTCGCGGTGTGCCGAGCCGGGGACCCGGGCGTGGCGGAGTTCGTCGTACTGCTGGAAGCAGCGCCAGATCGCGCCGCCGGCGCCGAGTACGGCCTCGGCCCGGCGGGCGAAGTCTTCGGTGGGCCGGTGTCGGCGGCCCTCGACGTGGCTGACGTAGGAGGGATCGAAGCCCATCCGGGCGGCGAGCTGCTTCTTGGTCATGCCCCGGTCGACACGCCACCGGCTGAGCTCGGCGGCGAAGGTGTCGGCAGCCCGCTCGATGGGCGAGATGGTCATCGCACGTCCTATGGGCCGGGACCTTCAAGTCTCCGTTCTGACTCGCCCAGCCGGGCATCAGTGCCTTGTTACCGACATAACTATTGACAAAGGCGACATGCGCCGATGACCGTACGGCCAGATTGATCGACGGCCGGTCCGGGTACCCCCACCCACATGGCGACGAGCCGCGAAACGCCGGATACCGAGAGTGGCGATTGTGGCGTCAACACGCCCCGGTCTGGTTAGGCTAGCCTTATCGCGCTATCGTGAGCCGTCCGCGCAGGTGGCAGGGGGATTCTCAAGGTGACAGGCAAGACCGTGGGACAGGGGCCGGCCCTGGTCACACCCGCCGCGTGGAACCTCGCCCACCCCGGAACCGGCGACCCAGCGTGACCGCCACCGTCGACCTCCGCACCGCTCCCGGACCGCTCGGCCCGGTGACGGCGACGCTGCGGGCGACGTTCGGCACCGACGACCTGCCCGGCCTCGCGCCCGGCCTGCTCGTCGACGACGAGCGCGGCTGGCTGCCGGCGACCGAACTGGTCGACGGCAGCCAGCTGCCGCATCTGCTCGACTCGGCCCGGCGGCGCTGGGACGGCTCCTCGCACGCCGCGACCGCGCTCGCCTGGAAGGCGTACGTCTACTGGCTCGCACTGCCGGCGGTCCTGGGCTGGGCGTCGGCCCGCCGGGTGCCGCTGCCGCACCCGTCCGACGTGCTGGTACGCGTCGACGACGACGGCCCGCTGGTCACCATCGGCCTGCGCCGCTCGACGACGATCGCGGTGCTGCCCGGCGACCCGCTGGCCGTGGCCGGGCTGCCCGAGGTCGTGGTGGTCGACGGCGAGGCCGAACTGCTGGCCGCGCTGCGCACCGCGTTGGTCGACGACCACGTCACGCCGATGCTGGACGCCATCCACGAGCGGGTCCGGCTCGGCACCCGTACGCTGCTCGGCTCGCTGGCCTCCGGGGTGGCGCACGCGGTGCTGCGGGCGGCCGACGCGCTGCCGGGCTCCTCGGCGCAGACGATCCGTACTCTGCTGGCGACGTTCGACGTGGGCGATCTGGTCGACCTGGTGCCGGGTCCGAACGGCGAACTCACGGTGCAGCGGCGCACCTGCTGCCTGGCGTTCACGTTGCCCCGGCCGAAGGTCTGCGCGGGCTGCTGCATCCGGTCGGAGCGAGCCTGACCCGGGCGTCGGTTCGCTCCGCGCCGCCCCGGTCCCAGCGACCAGATCGACCAGATTGTGATGGGGATCACAGATCAATGTCGACCGGCATAGCCACCAAATCGCCCACCGCCGGACACCACGCAGCGACCCTCGCCGATTCCAGCCCAACGGCCTCTTGCGTAGGGGCAACCGGTGTGATGATCTCCCCTGGCGACATGTCACGGAAACGTGACGGAAACCTGCTCCCTGAGCTGCCCGGCTCCCGCAGGCGCAAAAGTGGTAACCAGACCGTAACGGACGTAGTCCCCGAGAGTGACGTAGGTAGGCCAAAGCTGGCCGTATGATGGCCATATATCAGCCTTTGGCATGGGCAAACATGGCCCAAGTCGAACATTCTGCCTACATCAGACCCTGACTTTCCTTACGGTCGCTCTAGATGGTTCACTCTTTCGGTCCCGGGCAGATCAGGTTCAGAGCGTGAGGAATCTACGCATGACACAAATTACGGGGGATCAGCGAGTCCAATCAGAGGTCCTCGAAGGCCTCGCCACCGCCGTAAACCACCGGCGCTGGTTTGTCAACCTCGCCATCCCCCACCTCGGTGACAACCCGATCGAAATCGGCAGTGGGCTGGGCGACTACGCCCTGGAATGGGCCAAGCACTTCGACCGCTTCACCGCCACCGAAGCCGACCCGGACCGTCTGGTGCTGCTCAAGGAGCGCATGTCCGCGGTACCGAACGTCGAGGTCCGCCAGATGCTGCTGCCGCACTCCGAGCACGGCGACTACAGCGCCGCGGTCTCCTACAACGTGCTGGAGCACATCGAGGACCATGTCGAGGCGCTGCAGAGCATGCGCGACCTGGTCCGGCCGGGCGGCAAGATCGTCCTGATCGTGCCGGCCTTCCCGTTCGCCATGAGCCCGGTCGACATCGCCACCGGGCACGTCCGCCGCTACACCAAGAAGACGATGCGGGCCGCGCTGGAGGATGCCGGCCTCACCGTCGAGAAGCTCCACTACGCCAACGCACTCGGCCTCATCGGCTACTACATGGCGACCAGCGTCTTCAAGCTGACGCCGAAGGAAGGCCCGATGGTCAAGGTCTACGACACGTTGGTCCTGCCGACGACGAAGGCCGCCGAATCGCTGGTGCGCCCGCCGTTCGGGCAGTCGGTCTTCGCGGTCGCCCGCGTCCCGTAACCGGCCGCCGGACCGGCCCCGCCGGCAGCACATCCGACACCGACGCGCCGGTCCCGGCGCCGTGGCACGGCGGCCACGGCGCCGGATCAGCGCCTCGCTACTCCTTGACCGCGAACGTCGGCCGGATCGTCGCCCGCGCCAGCGTGTGGAACGCCAGGTTGAAGCCGACGACCGCCGGCGTCGACTCCGGCGACACGTCGAGCCGGTCGACGTCGAGCGCGTGCACCGCGAAGACGTACCGGTGCGGCCGGTCACCGGCCGGCGGCGCCGCACCGCCGTACCCGTGCGAGCCGTAGTCGGTGCGGACGCTGAACGCGCCGCCGCCCGCCACGCCGCCGGCCGTCGCCTCGCTCCCGGCACCCCGGGGCAACTGGGTGACCGAGACCGGCACGTTGACCAGGACCCAGTGCCAGAAGCCACTGCCGGTCGGGGCGTCCGGGTCGAAGCAGGTCACCACGAACCCCCGGGTCTCGGCCGGGAAGTCCGACCACGCCAACTGCGGCGACAGGTTCTCCCCGCCGACGCTCAGGTGCGCGAACTCGACGTCCATCGGCTCGCCGTCACGCACGTCCTCGCTGGTCAGCGTGAACGACGGCACGGGTGGCAGCAGGTCGTACGGATCCGGGGCGATCGGGCGCTCAAGACTCATGAGGCTTCCTTCCGTTTGGTGTGCGCTCATGGGTTCATACCCCATCGCGCGCCGGCCGCGCGTACCGAGCCGCCCGCGCGGCGGTGCCGGTCAGCCGGCGCCGAAGCAGACGAACGCCGCCGCGGTCGCCGACCGCTCGTCGAGGGTGCCGTCCATCTCCGCCTGTGCCGCGGCCAGCGCGGCCGCCGCACCGCTCCCGCCGGCCAGCCGGCGGTGCAGGTCCAGCATCAGTTCGAGGGTGGCCTCGTCCTGGGCCGGCAGCACACTGCCGAGCACCGTCGCGGTCCCGACCCCGAGCAACGCCGCGGCCAGCCCCATCAGCTCGTCGCCCGGATGCACGGTCGACAGCCCGGACTCGCACGCCGACAGCACCACGACCGCCGGCGGGCGGGCCACCTGCTCCAGGTCGTAGACGGTGATCGGCCCGTCGGCGAGCCGCAGGTAGGAGAACATCGGGTTGTCCGACCGGAACCCGCCATGGGCCGCGACATGCGCCAGCGGGGCGCCGTCGAGCGCGGCCAGGACCGGTTCCGCGCCCGCCGCCGCCCCGACGAACACCTCGGCCGGCGCGAGCGCGTCCGCGAGCCGCCGTACCTCCCGGTCAGCGTGCGTCAGCCCCGGCCCCGCCACCAGCAGCGGCCGCCCGCCCGGTGGCGCCCCGGCCGCCCGCGCCGTCGCGTCCAGCCACGCCGTCGCCGACGGCGCGACGCTGACCGCACGCCCCCGGCAGGTCGGCAGCAGCGCCCACGGCGTCGCGTGCAGCAACCCCACCGGTACGACCACCAGTTCGCCGTCCCCGAGCCAGCCCCGTACCGGCGCGAACAGCGCCCGGTCGAGCTGCTCGGCGGCGTGCCGGGCGCCCTGCACGGCGGCGGACCGCGACGCCGGCCCGCCGTGGCGCAGCACGATCCGGCGCAGCGCGAACCGCAACGCCTCCAACTCCGCGACCACCCGGTCCGTACGCCCCAACGGCCGGCTCCGGAATCGGCCCCGGTGCACCACGATCACGTGCAGCTCGCCACCGATGTCGATCAGCTCGAACAGGGTGCGGTCGGCCAACTCCCCACCGAGGCGGGCGAGCAGGTTGGGGGACCGGCTGGCCGAACCGCTGCCCCGGGCGTGCCAGCTCCGCCGCCGGATCCGCTCCTCCAGCGCCCGCCGCTGCCGCCACAGCGCGTTGACCCGCCCCGCCGGCACCCCGGAGTCCGCCTCGGCGACCGCCCGACGCAGCTCGGCGAGGTCGGCGGCCAGCGCCGGCTCGTGCGGCGGCCGGGCCGGCGGCAGCCGCAGCGCCGCCGCCTTCCACCGCTCCGCCCACCACAGCACCGACCGGGCCCGCCCGGTCTGCCGGGCCAACCGCAACCCCGTCGCGGCAAGGTCGGTGGCATAACTGGCGGCCAACGTACGCAGCTCGGTCGCGCCCAGCGCGGCCCGGTAGGTGTCGAGAATCCGGGCCCCGGCCAGCAGCGCCCGGCGGGCACCGGCGGCATCCCCGACCGCGTCGCGCAGCAGGGCGGCGGCGTGCCAGGCGCGTACCCGCAGTTCCGCCGGCCCGTTACGGCCGGCCGCCAGCACCAGCCGCAACTCCTCGGCCCCCTCGGCCCGACCGGCGGCCAGCCCGGCGGCGTAGAGGCGGGCGTCGAGCGCGGGCGTCGGCCAGCCGGCGGCGGCGAGTTCGGCGGCCACCTCCCGGGCCCGGCGCAGCCGCCGCGCCGGCGCCGTCTCGTCGGCCGCCCGCAGCGCCGTATATCTGGCCAGCGCCGCCCACGCCGGCCGGCCCTGGCGCACGAAGGCCCGGTAGGCGGCCGACGCGTGCCGGCGGGCCGTCCGGCGGTCACCGCCACCAATCGCGACCTCGGCCAGCATCAGCCGCGCCTGTGCCTCGTAGAGCCGGGTCCGGCCGGCCCGGGCCGCCTCCAGCGCCGCCTGCGCGACATCCCGGGCCTCGGGCAGCAGCCGGGCCCGCAACAGCAGCTCACCACGGTCCATGAGGGCGATCGCGGGACGGCCGTTGCGGGCGAAGTACTCGTCGGCGACGTCGTACCAGCGCAGCGCGCCCGGCACGTCGCCGGCCTGCGCGGCCACGAACCCGAGGTTGTGCCGCACCTGCGCCACCGCCAGGTGCTGCCCGAGTACGTCGTACAACCGCTCGGCGGCGAACAGGTCCGCCTCGGCCTGCCGCAGACTGCCCCGGTAGGCGTGCAGGACACCACGGTTGGTCAGCGCCCGAGCCTGCCAGAGCTGGTCACCGGCCCGCCGGAACGCGGCGATCGCACCGGTGTATCCGTCCATCGCCTCGGCGAACCGGCTCAGCCGGTCCAGGGTCAGCGCCCGCTGCATGCCCAGCCGGGCGGCGGGCAGGCCGTCCAGCGCCGGTGCCGCCTCGTCGAGCTCACGCAACGCCTGGCCGGGCCGCCCCACCTCGGCCAGGACCAGCGCCAGGCTCATCCGTGCCTCGGCCGTCCGCTGCGCCAGCCCGGCCACCCGCGCCACCCGGACCGCCCGCCGCAGGTGCCGCAGCGCCGTACCGGAATCGTTCAGCTCCCGGGCCGCCAGCCCGAGCGCCCGCTCGGCCGTCGACTCGGCGTCCCGGTCCCCGGCCCGGCGCGCCTCGCGGCGGGCCTCCACCGCCAACCTGCCCGCCTGCCGCGGATCAGCGGTCACCAGCCGCAACGCCCGCTGGGCCGGCCCGTCCCCCAACGCCCCCTCGATGGCGGTCACCGGACGATCCTGGCACGCCGCCCGGCTGTCGGGTACCGGACGTATCGGCGGCCCCGGTACCGCCGTCTGCTCTATGACGTCAGACAACGTCCACGCAAGACGAACCGGGAGGCCCCATGTCACCGTCCGACGACCGGCTCGCCGGCTACCACCACCGCCGGCAGCGCCGGCTGCGGAGCCTGCCCAGACTGCGGTCCACCGCCACCCGTCCGGACCACCCGGTCTGGTACGTCGCCGACGAACTGCTCGTGGTCGAGGAGGACCGGCGGCACGTGGAGCGTTACCTGACCGGCCACCGCCGGGAGGTGAACGCACTCGGCGACGAGGAGGTCGTACCCGGGCTGCGCCGCTACTTCGCCACCGGCCTCGACGTGCCCGACACCGTCCGGACCGTACGCGGCGGCGCGCCCCGGGGCGCCGCGGTGCTCTGCCCCAACCACGTCTTCCTCGGCACCCCGTTCAACCACGGCGGGCCGTGCGGGCCGCCGGTCCCGGCCGGCGCCGCCGAACTGGCCGGCCGCCCACACGACGAGAACCTGGTCTCGGTGGCCATCGTGGACACCGGCGTGTGGGTCGACAGCAAGCTGCCGGCCGGCTACTACCGGCCCGGTGGCGTCGACGTGGAGACCGAGACCGACGTCGACAACGACGGCCTGCTCGACGGCGACGTCGGACACGCCAATTTCATCGCCGGCGTCATCGTCCGGCACGCGCCCCAGGTGGAACTGAGCGTGCTCAAGGTGCTCGACACGTTCGGTGTCTGCACCGAGGAACAGCTCGTCCGGGCGCTCGGCCGGCTCGACCCGACGGTCCAGATCGTCAACCTCTCCCTCGGCGGCTTCACCGAAGACGACCTGCCGCCGGTCGGGATGCGGGTCGCGCTGGAGAACGTGCTCGCCGTACCGGACCGGGTGGTGGTCGCCGCCGCCGGCAACAACGGCAACCGGACCAGCCCGTTCTGGCCGGCCGCGTTCGCCGGCGCCGGACACCCGTGGAGCGACCGGATCGTCGCCGTCGCCGCCCACGACGGTGCCGCGATCTGCGACTGGAGCAACGCGGGCCCCTGGGTGACGCTGGCCGCCCACGGCCAGGACATCCACAGCACGTTCATCAACCACGACGAGTTCTTCCCGTCCGGCTGGGCGGAGTGGAGCGGTACGTCGTTCGCCACCCCACGGGTGGTCGCCGAGATCGCCGGTCACGTCGCCGCCGGCCGGTCGCCCGTGGCGGCGCTCAAAGAGGTCGTCGCCACCGCCGGCAGCACCTTCGACGGCTACATCGGACTGCCATGAGCATCTCCGTCGACCCCCGCCCCGGCCGGCACCGTGGCCGGGCAGCCACCGCCACCGCCCGGATAGGCTCCGAAGCGATGGACGCCGACCCGAACACCCTCGTCGTGGCGGCGGCCGCCGGCGACCGCGACGCGTGGATCTCCCTTGTGGACCGCTACGCCGGCCTGGTCTGGGCGACCGCGCGGGCCTTCCGGCTCAACGACGCCGACGCCGCCGACGTCAGCCAGGTCACCTGGCTACGCGCCGTCGAACACCTCGACGATCTGCGCAACCCGGCCGCACTCAGCTCGTGGCTGGTCACCACCACCCGCCGCGAAGCGCTGAACCTGCTCCGCCAGCGCCGCACCGGCGCGCTGCCGGACGCCGACGCCCCCGAGGTGGCCGACGACGAGCAGCCGCCGCCCTGGCACGACATCCTCGTCGACGAACGCAACCGCGAACTGTGGACCGCGTTCCGCCGGCTCTCCGCCCGCTGCCAGACCCTGCTCCGGCTGCTCGTCATCGACCCGGCGGGCAGCTACACGAAGGTGGCGGCCGCGCTCGACGTACCGGTCGGCAGCCTCGGCCCGACCCGGGCCCGCTGCCTGACCACCCTGCGCGGCCACCTCGCGCAGTCGGGGGTGGACGGATGAACCCCGCCGAACACCCGGACGACACCGCCCTGCTCGCCGAACTACGCGACATGCTGTGGCGGGTCGACCCCGTACCGGCCCGCGCCATCGAGGCGGCCCGCAACAGCTACGACTGGCGGACCCTCGACCTCGAACTCGCCGCGCTCACCGCCGACAGCTCGCTGGCCACCGCCGACGTCCGGGGCGAACCCGCCCGGCTGCTCAGCTACGAGGCCGGGTCGTGCTCGATCGACGTCGAGGTCGGCGAGGCCGCCGGACGGCTGCGCATCCTCGGCCAGCTGGTGCCGCCGCAGGCGGCCCGGCTCCGCGTCGAGCAGCCTGGCGTGAGCGTCGAGGTGACGGCCGACGAGATGGGCCGGTTCACCGTACGCGACCTGCCGCCCGGCCCGACCCGGTTCGTCGTCGAGCCGGCGGACCCGGCCGCACCCGGGACCGGCGTACGCACCGACTGGGTCCGGCTGTGAACGGATAGGAGGCCAGGCCACCGACCGCGTCGCCGGCGGAGTCAGTCGACGACGGCGGTGGCCTCCACCTCGACCAGCAGATCGGGCTCGCCCAGGGCGGCGACACCGAGCAGGGTGATCGGCTTGACCGGGTCGACCCCCAGTCGCGCGGCCGCCCGGGCCACCCCCTCACCGAGCAACGGCAGCTTGTCGGGGGACCAGTCGACGACGTAGACGGTCAGCTTCGCCACGTCGTCGAACGAGCCACCGATCCCGGCGAGCGCCGTGCCGATGTTGACGTACGCCTGCTCGACCTGGGCGGCCAGGTCGCCCGCGCCGACCGGGTTCCCCTCGGCGTCGCGGGCGACCTGCCCCGCCAGGAACACCAGCCGCGAACCGGTGGCGACGGACATCTGCCGGTACATCTCGGGCTTCGGCAGCCCGTCGGGGTTGATCAGTTCCACGGCCATGGAGCACTCCTCACAGCGGGTACACGACTTGCCTGCTGGCTAAACATAGCACTGCTATGTAATGTTGGGCCATGGTCAGAACGAAAGACCCCGCCATCCGTACCCTGCTGATCGAGCGGGCCGCGCAGATGCTGCGGGCCCGGGAACCGATCAGCCTGCGCTCGCTCGTCGCGGGCACCGGCGTCTCGACCATGGCCGTGTACACGTACTTCGGCGGCATGGACGGCCTGTGGCAGGCGGTGCGACAGGAGGGATTCACCCGGTTGGCCGCCAGACTCGCGACCGTCCCCCTGACCCCGGATCCCGTTCGAGACCTCGCCGCCCTGGGCGCCGCGTACACGTCCAACGCCCTGGCCAACCCCGACCTCTACCGGGTCATGTTCGACGCCGGCTTCGCGCTGGAAGACCCCGCCGCTGCGGACGAAGCGCTGCACTCCCTGGTACGCGCCATCGAGCGGGCCAAGGACACCGGACGCTTCCGCCCCGACGTCAACGCCGTCGCCCTGGCCACCCAGACCTGGGTCATCGGCCACGGACTGGTGTCCCTCGTGGCCACCGGCCCCCTGCCGCGCCAGGCACTCGACCACGGCGCACCCATCCTCACCGCCCTGTTCACCGGTTGCGGCGACGCACCGGACCGGTGCCGCCAATCGGTCGAACTCGGCTGGCACCCGGACTTTGCCCCCGGCACGCCCCAGGAACACCCATCCGCGCCGACCACCGCCGACCCGTGAGCCGCTACCGGCCGAACAAGAGCGCTACCAGCGGTCGGGACGGGCGTGCGCAGCGATCAGCGCGGCCTCGACCCGGTTCCGGGCACCGGTCGTACGCAGGATCGAGGTGATGTGCGCCTTTACCGTGCCCTCCGACAGGAACAACCGGCCGGCGATCTCGGGGTTCGACAGCCCCTCGCCGATGAGGAGCAGCACCTCCTGCTCGCGCGGCGTGAGCCGGGCGAACCGCCGGCCGGCCTCGTCCTGCTCGATGAAGCGCGTGACGACCCGGGAACCGAGCAGCTTGCGGGAGATTGCCGGTGAGAAGAAGGCACCACCGGCGGCGACCGCGTGCACGGCGAGGATGAGCTCACGGGGGTCGCCGGACTTCAGGAGGAACCCGTCCGCGCCGAGCGCGATTCGCCCGCGCGACGTACGCGTCCTCGCCGAAGGTGGTGACCATGAGCACCCGCGGACCACCACCCGTACGCCTCAACCCCTCGAGCGTGCGCAGGCCGTCCATGCCGGTCATACGGATGTCCAGCAGCACCACGTCGACCCGGTGGCCGCGGACGAAGCCCAGGGCCTCCTCACCGCTGGCACACTCCGCCACCACCCGGATCGCGGGGTCCGTCCCGAGGACGCTCGCCAGGCCCAGCCGGATGAGTCGTTCGTCGTCGACGATCAGCACCCGCAGTGCCGCGTCGTCACCGTGCTTGCCGTCGCCGCTCATCCGTGCCCAGCCGAGAGCAGATCTGCGGACACGACCACGCCACCGTCGAAGCAGATCCGGTAGTAGTCACCGGACGCGTCGTCCAACGGATTGGAGGTGACGGCGTAGTAGGAGCAGTCGCCCCCGGCCGGCGGATCGTCATCGCGGTCGAGTTCCCCGGCGGGCAGCAACGACTCGACCTCGACGCGGGCGTCGCCGGGTTCGATGCGGGCGAACACCGCCGGTTCGAGTTTTGCCTCGCGGGCCTGCTGCATGGTCAACAGCTGCACCGCGACCGCGATACAGCCGACGGCGACGACCGGAACCAACGCCGCCGCCCAGATCAGGGCGGTACTGCGCCGCCGCGCCCGCCTCACCTCGTTCGGTGCCTGCCTGACGGATGCCGGCCGGTCGGCCGCCACCGTTCCCTCTCTTGGCAGCATCACCGACAGTGTGAACACGTCGCTGTCGGTCGTCTCGACCGTGCCCCCGGCGAGACGGACACGTTCGCCGAGCGCCAGCAGGCCGTAGCCGACCTCGTCCCCGGTGCGGCCGTACCCGGCCGGCAGTTCGTTGGTGACGACGATGCGCAGCCGGTCTCCCGCGTCGTCGAAACGCACCGTCACCGGCTTCCCGGGGGCGTGCTTGACGGCGTTGGTCACGCCCTCCTGCATGACACGGAACACGGTCGCCGCACCGAACCCGGCCACCCGGGCCGGCGACGGCTGGCCAGCCACCTCGATCACGGCACCGGCGGCGCGGGCATCCGCCATTAGTTCGTCCAGGTCGATGTGCCGATGCCGGGACGCCAGCGCCGGTGACCTGCCGCTGCGCAACACCTCGACCGACGCGCCGAGCCGGGCGACCGCGTCGGCCACCTGCCGGCGCGACGCCGCGATCGAGTCCCGCCTCGACTCCTCGATGCCCGGCTCCAACTCCAACCGGCCCAGGTTCAGCGCCACCAGGCTGAGCGCGTGCCCGAGATCGTCGTGCAACTCCTCGGCGAGCAGCATCCGCTCACGGGCGAGGCGGCCTCCGCCTCGTGGCGTCGTACCCGCTCACCCTGCTCCACGGCGGCCGCCGCCGCCTCCGTTGACGCGCGACGCGCCCGCCAGGCCACCGCCACCAGCCATGGCAGTACGCCGAAGCACACGTCGAGGCCCGCCATGACCAGTACGTCCTGAAGCGACACCGCCGAGACGAGCGGCGCGACCGCACCTGCGACCACAGCGGCCAGGACCGCGAGCCCTCCAAACCGGACACGCCGTGACGACCAGCCACAGAGCGCGGCGACGACGGCCAGCGGAATCACGAACAGTCCGGAAACCGGCGGCAGCACCAGCAGCGCCCCGAAGGCGACGGCGAGCAGGGCGTCCCGATCCCGGCGACCGCCGCCCGGCGGGCGCCTCCGACCAGCAGGCGCGAACGCGCGGAACCAGGAGACCATCAGCCCCATCATCGCCCGTAGGTGGCGCCCGGGGGATCGGACCAGGGATGTGATCACCACCGGCCGTTCTACGACCAGGGTCGTACTCGACCCCGGAATCGAGTCAGAAGTACGGCGCCCGCGGCGCTCCTAGCGTCGAGGCACATGAACCCACCACGCCGAACTCTGCCTGTTCTTGCCCTGGTCACCGGCCTGCTCGTCGTCTTGAGCATCGTCACGTACGCCGCCCGCGACCGGCTCTACCGGACCGTCGCGGGACTCGAACGAAACCCGCCAGAGGCGGTACGCGACGCGATCGACCTGACTGCCAACCAAGGGCTTCTCGTCCTCGTCGCGATCACCGGACTCGTGTCGATCGTCGCGTGGCGACGGGGACGGGACTCGTTCGTCATGCTCGTCTGCCTCGGCGCCGGCACGATCAGCGCCTATCTGACCAGCGAACTCGTCAAGCTGATCGTCCGCGAGGAACGCCCCTGCCGCACACTCGACCTGGCAACGGTCCTCGCCTGCCCGGCCCCGAGCGACTGGTCCTGGCCCAGCAACCACTCGACCATCGCGGCGGCCCTGGCCACCGCCTGCGTCCTCGTCGCCCGCCGAAGCTGGTACGTCGTGGCACCCGTCGCGGCCCTCATCGCGCTGTCCAGGGTCGGCGCCGGCGTGCACTACGCCCACGACGTGACCGCCGGACTTGCCCTCGGAATCGTCGTCACCTGCGCCGTCGGGCTCCTCGGCAACGCCGTCGTACGGCGGCTGTTCGCGCCCTGGTAGGCGCTCGGCACGGATACTGTCCGTACCGACCGGGTCAACTCCAGAGCTTGATCAGCGACAGAGCAACAGCGACAACGACCGACCCGGCAAAGACCACCAGGCCGAGTTGCAGCCGGCGGGTCGCACGACGCAGGAACTGATACCGATAGTTGTGGGCCTGAAGCACCACCCATAGGTTCACGGTTGCCGACTCGCGCTCCCGTCCCAGCGTCTGTTCCACGAACGCAGTGTCGAAGCTGGCGAAGTCGGGAGCAACGCGCATCGTGTCCGAATGCTGGTAGAACAGGCTAACGGGTGGCTCCTGCCCGTACAGTTCCCGCCAACTCTTTCCCGCCAGAAGCGCCTTGGTCGCATAGATCACCGAGAAGACCGAGCAGCCCAGCACCCAGAACGCCCCTATGGCAAGGGCAACCAGGGTCAGCCGTCCGCCCGCGACATCCTGCCCCACCGTATTGGGGAAGAGGATGGCGACGCCACCAATAAGAAGCGCGTTGCCACTTATCAGCAGTGAGGCTCGATTGGCAATCGATGCCCTGAGTGCGTCGTAGCGAAGAATATGCCAACGTGCCGTCTCGATCATCCTTCGAAGATCACTAGCAGTGAGTTCCGGATCGGCAGCGACATCCGTCATAGCGACACCCTACGCAGACTCCGCAACAGACCTGCGCGGCAAAGATCCTTTCGAAGGCCGGCACCGTACAACTTGCCATGTTCGTAGATCGAGGACGACCTGTGGCCCTCTCCGCTTGCGGAGAGGGCGGATGAAGTCCGGGTTCCACGAGTGGATCATGTCGGCGACGGCGTTCTGGTCCGCGCACTTGGCCGGGATTCCGTACCCGCAGGCGCCGAAGTCGCTGACGACGGCCACCCGGAGCACGTCGGCGCGCGGCTGCGCCGGGTCGATGTCGCTGGTGAGCAGTTCGAGACCGGGCGCGTCCACGGCCGCGTTCGCGGTGGGGGCGAGGGCGATCAGGCCGGTCAGGGTCACGGCCGCCGCGGCCGCCGCCGCTGCCAGTCTTCGGGGGACGGGAGTTACCCGCATCAGACGCTCCTTGCTAGCTCAGATGATCGGCACCGTCGTGACGACGCCGATCACCGAACGTAAGCAAGTGCCGTTGCGCCAAGATCGCCCCTTGCCGAACCCTGCCCAGCCGGCGGGTGACCCGACTTGGGCCACGGTTGGCTGATTCGATGGCGGGTAGGGCTGTGAGCTGGGGTGTTGTGTCGGGAGGTACGCACTAAACGGGCCGGGTTCTATCGTGTCGGCTGTGGCGTACGTGCGGACGGTGAGGACGGCGTCCGGGGCGCGGGCGGTGCAGATCGTGCACTCGCAGCGGCGGGGGTCGCGGGATATCGAGCACATCGGGTCCGCTCACACCGATGCGGACCTGGAGTTGCTGAAGGCGGTGGCGCGGCAGCGGCTGGCCGCGGGGCAGGGCGAGTTGGATCTGCGTCTGCCGGGCGGTCCGGCCAACCAGGGCGAGGCGTTGCCGATCACCTCCTCCCGGATGGGGCACCTGCTGGACGCGCTCGGCCGTGGCTACGACGTGTTGGGGTTCGCGGCCGCGGCCGGCCGCGACGAGGTGTTCAAGGCCTTGGTGTTGGCCAGGATCATCGAGCCGACCAGCAAGCTGGACTCCCTACGGGTCCTGGCTGAGGCGGGTATGGACCCGCCGTCCTACCGGACGGTGAAGCGACGGCTGCGTATCTACGCCGGCGCCGGACAGAACCCCGACGACACCGCCCGGGACGGCGACGGCGCCGCTGACCTGGAAACCGGGCAGGTCGATCCCGCTGGCGGGCGGTGGCGGGCCAGGCTGGCCCGTGCCTGCGCCGCGCACGTCGGCTTGGGGCCGGCGACGTTGCTGCTGTACGACGTCACGACGTTGTACTTCGAGACCGACGAGGGTGACGGGTTCCGCGAGCCCGGCTTCAGCAAGGAACGTCGCCTGGAGCCGCAGATCACCGTCGGCCTGTTGACTGACGGGTCGGGGTTCCCGCTGATGGTGCACGCGTTCGAGGGCAACCGGGCCGAGACCACCACCATGCTGCCCGTTCTACGGGCCTTCCTCGACGCGCACCGCCTGGCCGACGTCACCGTCGTGGCCGACGCCGGGATGGTGTCCGAGGCCAACAAACGCGCCATCGAGGCCGCGGGGCTGTCGTTCATCCTCGGCGCCCGCATCCCCGAGGTGCCCTACGTCGTCAAGGTATGGCGCGACGCCCACCCCGACGCCGAGATCCCCGACGGGCACGTGTTCGTCCAGCCGTGGCCGGCCGGCCGCGGCGACAACCGCCGCGACCACACGTTCTTCTATCAGTACAAGGCGGACAGGGCCCGCCGCACCCTGCGCGGGATCGACACCCAGATCGCCAAGGCCGAGAACGCCGTCGAGGGCCGGACCCCAGTCAAGCGGAACCGGTACGTACGCCTGACCGGCGCGACCAAGAGCGTCAACCGGACCCTGGAAGCGAAGAACCGGGCCCTGGCCGGGATCAAGGGCTACGTCACCAACCTCCCGAACCCCGACCCGCAGCAGGTCATCGCCGCCTACAGCCGGCTGCTACAGGTCGAGAAGAGCTTCCGGATGTCCAAGACCGACCTGGCCGCCCGACCCGTCTACCACCACACCCGCGAATCGATCGAAGCGCACCTGACCATCGTGTTCGCCGCCCTGGCCGTGTCCCGCTGGATCGAGAACACCACCGGCTGGACCATCAAACGCTTCGTCACCACCGCCCGCCGCTACCGCACCATCCAGATCCAGGCCGGAGAACACACCATCACCGCCGCCGACCCCCTCCCAAACGACCTCCAAACCGCACTCGACGCCATCCACGGCACGCACTAAATGGCCCAAGCCGGGTCAGGGTCACGGCCGCCGCGGCCGCCGCCGCTGCCAGTCTTCGGGGGACGGGAGTTACCCGCATCAGACGCTCCTTGCTAGCTCAGATGATCGGCACCGTCGTGACGACGCCGATCACCGAACGTAAGCAAGTGCCGTTGCGCCAAGATCGCCCCTTGCCGAACCCTGCCCAGCCGGCGGGTGAAGCGTTCGTGCTGCTCAGGGGGCGTTTCGCTGTCGCGAGAGCGGAGGGTGTGGGATTCGAACCCACGAGGTGGTTGCCCCTTACCCATGGTCCGGACCACGGCGACCAAGGCGCTGACCAGCGTGAACAGCGCATCAAGGTTGGTCGAGTTTCTGTAGTCCCTTGATGGTGTCGCTCACGAAATGCAGCCATGAGTCCAAGAAACGAACGGGCCCGTTTGGATCTAGTTCCTCTAGAAGCCTTCTGCGGTTATAGGGGAAGGCAGCCTGTAGCGACTTCCTGCGCCGACCTGTCGTCTCGGAGGCATCTGCTATCAATTCCTTGAGGAGCGCCTTGGGATCTGCGATTCTTTCGGCCTCCCTGGCGGTAGGTATTTTGAGGCGGACTCGCCCATTTGGATTGCCTGCAACCTCCCTGATCGGCCCCTCGTCCAACACCAGCCAGGCCTCAGTCATCCGTACGGGTACGACCGGGACACGGACGGCGTCTGGCATGACCTCGCTTATCCCGGAACTTATCTCCGAGATACGAGCGTCTCGCCCGGCGTTGTCGGCATCACGGTGAACAAAGACGATGTCGTACCTGCCGCCCAACCGGGCAAGAGCACGAAGCTTGCCGGCGATCGTTCGATCCGTGGTGGGCAGCAGATCAGCAGCGGGTGCGGTCAACTGAACACCGATCCCACACTCTGTCGCGATCCGCTCGATGTGGACGGAGATACCGTCGTCGGTCGAACCTTCTCCAAGAAACACGCCTCTGTGCATCACGCAGCGTCCAAGTCCAGTTTCAACTGGGCTCCAGGGGGAGCAACAAGATACGGAAGGATGTCTGCCTTCGTGTAGGTAGCGACCTCACCACCGGCGCGCCACGTGTCTACCAACGGGTGGAGGACAAGGCCCCGCGCAATCGTGCCGTCTGGAGCCGGGCGGGAACCTACTGAGGCAAAGAGCAAGTGGTCAGGGTTGATCAACTGCACAACAAAGGGTGAGTGTGTGTTGATAACGACTTGGCGGAATGGATTGTCCCCCCCCGGCGCATCTGACGTATCCACCGCCAACTCCTCCACGAGGCGGACCATCGACGGCAGGTTCGCTGGGTGAATACCGTTCTCCGGCTCCTCCATGCAGAAGAGTCCCACAGCCCCGGGGTCCTCTAGTAGTACACATAGCGCAAGGAAGCGCAGAGTTCCTTCGGAGAGGCTACGTGCGGGCAGTCGAAGTCCTGACCGTTCTTCGAGGTACACAGTCAGCAACTCCCGCACATCGTCCGCCACCACCTCGACGCCACGAACCGAGACCCCGGTCAATTCTGCCAGCCGATTTGCGACGCGAGAATAGATCCGCCGGGGGTCTCCCCCAGACTCAGAGGTAGCGATTCTATAAAGCGCACCAGGCAGGTGCCTACCGTCCGATTCCATGAAGCGCGGATCAACAAAGCGGTCCGAAGTACGGAGTGCTGATGGCTCCAAAGCGAGCCGACGCCATGACTGCATCTCACGTCGGGCCGCAAGTATCGTCGGATCGTCGCTCCCGGTCACGGTGCTGACAACCGTTCCCGGCGCACGAGAGGCCGCAGATGGGCGCGGCTTCCCCCGGCTCCCGCCATCTTGATGAATGCTAATTACCGGCTCACCGTGTTCCTCTGATGTAGAGATGAACGCGACGCCACTGCGGCGACCTCGAAGAACATTCGAGCGAAATCGGGCTGCACTGTGAGGGAATCGGATCCGAGAAGGCGCATCACCAATATTTATATGCCGGAGGGCCTCCTTCAGAAGACGGAGTCGGCCAATCCGCTCCAGGCCGACAGCGGCCTGGTAACCGATCTCGAGCTCGTACCTCAGAAACGAGATCGTCGGGCGCGCCACGCGACCGAAATCGTCTTCCACCGTAAGCGGGACGATCATCTCCGCCGCGAAGCGCATCCGGCGATCATTCGCCTCGTAGCCGTTCCAGAACAAATCGCGGGGGTCACCGACCCGCTCGCCATGCACACCTCTCACCTGCTGCGCCGCATCCATCATCGGCATGTCTGACAGCAGGCTCAGGAAATTGATCGCATCGAACACGTTGGACTTGCCGGTGCCATTCGGGCCAGCAATGCACGTGAAGGCTCCGAGCTCGATATCCAAGCCAAGCAGGTTTTTGAAGCCGTCAACTTCCAACCGTGTAAGCATCATGTCTCCTATGCGGGCCTCTGGCAGCGTACCGCCATCGGCCGCCAGGTCAGCGGACGCCGACGACCGGGACGGCTCCGGACTGTCCCAGACAGATATCCAGGAGGCAGGGCGTGTTGCCGAGAGAGCACGAGACTCTGACAGTCGTCACCGGAACGTCCCCTGGTCTGCGTTCACGCTGGTCAGGGGGCGTTTTTGCTGTCGCGAGAGCGGAGGGTGTGGGATTCGAACCCACGAAGAGATTGCTCCCTTACCGGTTTTCAAGACCAGCGCCATCGGCCTCTAGGCGAACCCTCCTTGACCCGGCCCTGCTTGCGCCGACCCGGAGTCGTGCCTAGTGTGCCACGGTCATGCACGCCCCACCCGGAAGGAGGACGCGGGTGCCCACCAGCGTCGAGCGACCGCAGGCGGTCGTGCTGCTCACCGGCATCATGGCCGCCGGCAAGTCGACGGTCGCGCAGGCCCTCGCCGAACGCCTGCCCCGCTCCGTACACGTGCGGGGTGACGTGTTCCGCCGGATGGTGGTCAACGGGCGCGCCGACATGACGCCGGACACCGAAGAGGAGGCGCGGCGGCAGCTCCGGCTGCGGCACACGCTGACCGCGGACGTCACCGACGGCTACTTCGACGCCGGGTTCAGCGTCGTCGCGCAGGATGTCGTACTCGGGGCCGAGCTGCCGGCGATGGTGGCCCGGATCCGGAGCCGGCCGCTGCTGGTCGTGGTGCTCGCGCCGTCGGCCGCGGCGGTCACCGCCCGCGAGGCCGGGCGGCCCAAGGCCGGGTACGGCGACTGGACGCCCGCCGACCTCGACGCCGGGTTGCGGGCCGAGACACCCCGGATCGGGCTGTGGCTGGACACGTCGGCGCAGACGCCGGAGCAGACCGTCGACGAGATCCTGGCCCGGGCCTGGTCCGAGGCGGCCGTACCGGACTGACCGGGGCCGGCCGGACCCGCCGCGCCCAAGCCACGCTGGGGAACCGGTCGACACGCGGGGACGGCGGATCTGCGGTATGACTGGGACGTGCACGCGATCACGATCACCGAGCCCGGCGGCCCCGACGTGCTGGCCTGGACCGAGGTCCCCGATCCGACGCCCGGCCCCGACGACGTGCTCGTCGAGACGGTGGCCGCTGCGGTCAACCGGGCCGACCTGCTGCAACGGCAGGGCCACTACCCGCCGCCGAAGGGTGCCCCGCCGTACCCGGGTCTGGAGTGTTCCGGGGTCGTCGCAGGCACCGGCGAGCAGGTCTGCGCGCTGCTGGCCGGCGGCGGCTACGCGGAGAAGGTGGCCGTGCCCCGGGCACACACGCTGCCGGTCCCGCGCGGGCTGTCCGTCGAGGAGGCGGCGGCGCTGCCGGAGGTCGCGTGCACGGTCTGGTCCAACGTCGTACGGCTGGCCGGGCTGAGCCGGGGCGAGGCGCTGCTGGTGCACGGCGGCGGCAGTGGGATCGGCACGTTCGCGATCCAGTTGGGTGCCGCGCTGGGTGCGACGGTCGTCACGACGGCCCGGCCGGCCAAGCATGCCGCGCTGCGGGAGCTGGGCGCGGCGCACACGATCGACTACACGAGCACCGACTTCGTCGAGGAGGTACGCCGGGTCGCCGGCGGCGCCGACGTGATCCTCGACATCATCGGCGCCGCCTACCTGGACCGGAACGTCCGGGCGCTGTCCACCGGCGGGCGGCTGGTCGTGATCGGGATGCAGGGTGGGCGGAAGGCCGAACTGGATCTGGGTGCCCTGCTCGCCAAGCGTGGCTCGGTCTTCGCCACCGCGCTGCGGTCGCGGCCCGACGACGAGAAGGCCGAGATCGTCCGGGGCGTACGTGAGCAGGTGTGGCCGCTGGTCGAGTCGGGTGCGATCCGGCCGGTGATCGACCAGCGGGTGCCGATGCCGGACGCGGCCCGCGCCCACCGGATCGTGGAGGGCAGCGACCACCTGGGCAAGGTCCTGCTCACCCTCGGCTGAGGGCGCCGCCGGACCGGCGAGAACCGTCGGCGCTCAGCCGCGGCGGCGGAGCCGTACGGGCGGTTGTGCCGGAGCCGGGCGGCCGGGCTGCATCAGCCGGGGGCCCGGTCCCTCGGCGGCCAGGGTGTCGTCGGGGTTGTAGAGGGCGCAGCGTTGCAGGGACAGGCAGCCGCAGCCGATGCAGCCGCTCAGGTCGTCGCGTAGCCGGGTGAGCAGGTCGATCCGCTCGTCGAGCTTGGCCCGCCAGCCCGCCGACAGCCGGGCCCAGTCGGTGGCGGTCGGCGTACGGGCGTCCGGCAGCGAGTCGAGGGCGGCCCGGATGTCCGACAGTGGGACACCGACCTGCTGGGCGATCCGGATGAACGCGACCCGGCGCAGTTCGGCCCGTTCGTAGCGGCGCTGGTTGCCGCCGGTGCGTCCGGCGCGGATCAGGCCGAGCCGCTCGTAGTAGCGCAGTGCGGACGCGGCCACCCCGGACCGCGCGGACAGATCACCGATGGTGAGTGTCTCCTGCATCGCCTCGCCCTTGAGTTGAAGTCCACTTCAACTTGCAGGCTACCGGCATGACAGTCACGACAACGACCGCCGATGCGTCCGTGCTCGGCGGGCTGCTGCGCCGGGTGACCGGCGACGAGAAGCACGCCCCGAGCGCCCACTCGACCCTCGACGTGCTGTGGGTCCTCTACGACCGGATCCTGCGGGTGACCCCGGACACCGTGGACGCCCCGGACCGGGATCGGTTCCTGCTGTCGAAGGGGCACGGTCCGGCCGCCTACTACGCCGTACTGGCCGCCAAGGGGTTCATCCCGCCCGAATGGCTCGACGACCTCGGCGGGCCGGACAGTCCGCTCGGCTACCACCCGGACCGGCTGCTGGTCCCCGGCGTCGAGATCGGCTCCGGCTCGCTGGGGCACGGCCTGGGGCTGGGCGTCGGCACCGCGCTCGGCCTGCGCGCCCAGGGTCTGACCGACCCCCGGGTGTACGTCCTGCTCGGCGACGCCGAACTCGACGAGGGCGCCAACCACGAGGCGATCACGTACGCGGGCGCCACCGGAATCGACACGGTGACCGCCGTCGTCGTCGACAACCGCTCCGCCACCCACGGCTGGCCGGGCGGCATCGACACCCGGTTCACCGTCAACGGCTGGACCGCGGCGACGGTCGACGGCCGCGACCACGACGCCCTCGCCGCCGCGCTCACCGCACACCGGCCCGGGCGTCCGCACGTCGTGGTAGCCGTCGTCGCCCCGAAGCACTGACCGATCCGAGACGGAGAAACCTCATGCGGGACACCTTCATCGAGACCACGACGACCCTGCTGGCCGAGAATCCGCGTACGGCGGTGGTGCTCGCCGACATCTCGGCCGTCGCACTGGAACCGGCGGCACGCCGGCACCCCGACCGGGTGCTCAACGTCGGCATCCGCGAGCAGTTGATGATCGGCGTCGCCGGCGGGCTGGCCCTGACCGGACTGCGGCCGATCGTGCACTCGTACGCGACGTTCGTGGTCGACCGCGCGTACGAGCAGATCAAGCTCGACCTGGACCACCAGGGGGTCGGAGCGGTCCTGGTCAGCGTCGGCGCCTCGTACGACGGCGCGGAGATGGGCCGGACCCACATGTCCCCCGGTGACGTACGGCTCTTCGACACGCTGACCGGCTGGACGGTGCAGGTACCCGGGCACCGCGACGAGGTGCCGGCGCTGCTGCGGGCGGCGGCCGACCACGACGAGCCGGTGTACGTCCGCCTCAGCACCGCGTCGAACACGACCGCACTGCCCGGCAGCGGACGGCTGCGGGTGGTCCGCCGGGCCGGCGCCGGGGCGCCGCTGGCGGTGGCAGTCGGCCCGACCCTCGATCCGCTGCTGGCGGCGACGGAGGGGCTGGACGTGACGGTGGCGTACACGCACACCCCGCGCCCGTTCGACGTGGCCGGGCTACGGACGCTCGCCGGCCGCGACGTGATCCTGGTGGAGCCGTATCTGGCCGGGACGTCGAGCGCGGTGGTGGCCCGGGGACTGTCCGACCTGCCGCACCGGCTGCTCGCGCTCGGTGTCGGCGGCAGTGACCTGCGGCGCTACGGCACCCCGGCCGACCACGACCGGTGGCACGGGCTGGACGCCGCCGGGCTGCGGCGTTCGATCAACGCTTTCCTGGCTTGACCTGGCGGCGGGCGCGTTCCCGGCCCAGGATCCACAGCGCCTCGACGCCGTCCTTCCAGGTGATCTTCTTGCCTTCCTCACGGCCCCGGGCCCGGTAGCTGATCGGCACCTCGTAGGGGCGGATGCGGCGGCGCAGCAGCTTGCCCGTCACCTCCGCCTCCATGCCGAAGCCCTTGGAGCGCACGTCGAGCGACCGGTAGAGGGCGACGGGCAGCAGCTTGAAGCACGTCTCCAGGTCGCCGATGTAGGAGTTGAACATGACGTTCGCGGCGGTCGTCACGGCCTTGTTGCCCATCACGTACCAGAAGCTGTAGGCGCTGTGGCTGCCGAAGGTCCGATTCCCGTAGACGACCGTGGCGCGACCGTCGAGCACCGGGTCGAGCAGTTTCGGAATGTCCTGCGGGTCGTATTCGAGATCGGCGTCGAGGATGACCATGTATTCACCCTCGGCGTTGTCGACCGCCGTCCGGATCGCCGCGCCCTTGCCGGCGTTGCGCTGGTGGGTGATCACCCGGACCCGGGCGTCGTCGGCGCGGCCGAGGATCTCGGACGTCCCGTCGCGGCTGCCGTCATCGACAACGACCAGCTCGATCTCGCACGGGTAGTCGACCGCGAGAGCCTGCTTGAGGGCGTCCGCAACGCGGTCTTCCTCGTTGTAGACCGGCATGAGGATCGAGAGTTTCACTGGAACTCCACCTTACGGACGACTGGTCGGCCTTAGCCTAGCCTGGAGTGGCGCCACCACCGGCCCCGGTCGTGGATCGGCACCCAGCATGGTGGTGTTTACTTCCCGCCATGTCGGCTGCGTGGTCACCCGTTCTCGTGGCTCCGCTCGTGGCGTTCGGCGTACTCGTCCATGCCACCCGGCCGCCGGCCGGCAGCACCGCGCCGCTGCGGCTGGCGGTGGTGCGCGCCGCGCTCGCCGTCGGGGCGTACGCCGTACTGGTGGTCGAAGGGCTCGGCGCGCTCGGGGCGTTGACCGCCCCGGCCGTGGCGCTGGCCTGGCTGCTGTTCCTGGCCGGTGCCGGCACGCTGGCCGGGCTGCGCCGCCGCCGCGGCGCGGACCACCGCCCGTGGGCCTCCGCCGTCGGCCGGCTGCGCGAGTTCCGGCGTACGGCCAGCCGCGGCGAGCTGCTGCTGGCCGGCGGGATCGGGCTGCTGGTCGTCGCCGAGCTGGTCGTGGCGCTGCTGGCCGAGCCCAACAACTTCGACTCGCAGACCTACCACCTGCCGAAGATCGAGCGGTGGGTGGCGCAGGCCGACCTGACGCCCTGGCCGACCGCGATCCACCGGCAGGTCACGATTCCGCCGGGTGCCGAATACCTGTTGCTGCACCTGCGGCTGCTGACCGGCGGCGACGCGCTCTACAACCTGGTGCAGTGGGCCGCCGGGGTCGGCTGCCTGCTGCTGGTGGCCCGGATCGTCGCCCAGTTCGGCGGCGGCCGGCGGACGCAGCTTCTCGCCGCGTTCCTGGTCGGTACGACCCCGATGGTGACGCTCCAGGCCACCAGCACCCAGACCGACCTGGTCGTGGCGGCGTGGACGGTGTGCGTGGCCACGCTGGCGCTCGACGGGCTGCGCCGCCGGGCGACCGCGGGCGAGGTGCTGGCGCTCGGCGCGGCGACCGGGTTGATCGCGATCACCAAGACCAGCGGGCTGCTCGGTGCCGCACCGATGCTGGCGCTGTGGGGGGTCGCCCAGTTGCGGGTGACGGCGACCGGCTCGGCGGTCGCCGCCTGGCCGGCTGGCGGCGGGTGGCGGCGGGGCACCCTGCGTACGGCCGGCGCGTCGGTCGCCATCCTGATGGTGGCCGCCACGCTGGCCGGGCCGTTCCTGATCCGGATGACCGCCGACTTCGACCACCCGCTCGGGCCGCCCCGGCTGCGCGAGTCGATCCCGATGCAACGCCACGACCCGCAGTCCATCCTGGTCAACGGCCTGCGGATCGCCCACACCGCGCTGGACACCCCGATCGCGCCGCTGCGCGACGTGTCGGCGGCCGCGATCGAGGGGGTGGCCCGGCTGGTCGGCGTCGACCCGCAGGACCGCGCGATCACCTTCGGTACGACGACGTTCCCGGTCCCGTCCTGGTATCCCGACGAGGACCGGGTCGCGTTCCCGCTGGCCGGAACGCTCTGCCTGATCGGCGGCACGCTGGCGCTGCTGCGCCCCGGGCGGATCGCCCCGGCGCGCGCCGGGGCGGTGCGGGCGTACGCCGCCGCGGTGGGGGTGGCGGTGCTGCTGCACGTCTCCACCATCAAGTGGCAGCCGTGGGGCAACCGGCTGATCCTGTTCGCGCTGATCCTGGCCGCCCCGCTGGCGGCGCTGTGGCTCGACGCGCTCTTCCGCCGCCGGGCCACGATCGGGGACGGGGCCGCCGACGCGGACCGGCCCCGCGCGGCAGCCGGGCGGCGGTCCGTGGCGGCCGGGCTGGCCGTCGTCGTGCTCGCCGGATCGGCGCTGGCCGGGGTGCTCGCGATCTCGTACGGCTTCCCGCGCCGGCTGGTCGGCGCCGGCTCGCTGCTGACCACCAGTGACTGGGACACCCGGTTCATCCGCCGGCCGCAGTGGGCCGAGGAGTTCCGGTGGGCGGCCCGGCAGGTCGACGAGGCGGGTGCCCGCCGGGTCGGGCTGGTGCAGCAGAACGACAACTGGGAGTACCCCTGGTGGCTGCTGCTGCGTGACGGTGCGCCGTACGGCCGGCCGGACCGCGAGATCGTCGCGCTCCAGTCGGTGCTGCCGCGGCGTCCGGCGGCCGACCCGGCGGGTGTCGACGCGATCGTCTGCACCGGCGACCGGAAGGTGTGCACCGACCTGGTCCCGGACGGCTGGCGGGTGGAGTTCCGCGGCTACGTCGGCTACGCCGTCCCGCCGACGTGAGCACCCGCCGGGTCGGGACGGTCAGCCGGTCACCGGCTCGGCATGTTTGCCGAGCGCCGAGCGCAGATGGGCCTTCGGCCGGGATCCGACGACCGATCCGACGACGTCGCCGTCGCGGAACACCAGCAGCGTCGGCAGCGACATGACGCCGTAGGCCCGTGCGGTGGCCGGGTTCTCGTCGATGTCGAGCGTGGCCACGGTCATCCGGTCGCCGAATTCGGCGGCCAGCTCGACCAGGCTCTGCGAGATCGCCTTGCAGGGCGGGCACCACCGCGCCCAGAAGTCGACCACCACCGGCCGGTCGCTGGCCAGCACGGTGCTTGCGAAGGTGTCGTCGGTGATGACGGTCAGCGCACGGGCTTCGGTGTCGTGCAGCATGTTTCCTCCCGGTTGGCGATGGCGAGGGTGAGTTGCGTGTGCAGCTGCCGGCGTACCGCGCTCAGCCGGTCGACGTACACATCGACCTCGGCGATCTTGCGCCGGAGCACGGCCACCGAGTCCGGGCAGACGTCACCGGAGCTGTTCCCGGCACGCAGGCAGGCGACGAAGGGGCGGATGTCGTCGAGGTCGAAGCCCACGGCGAGCAGGGCCCGGATCTCGTGTACGACCCGTAGCTCCGACTGGTCGTAGTCCCGGTAGCCGTTGGCGGAGCGTCGGGCCCGCAGCAGCCCGTGCTCCTCGTAGTACCGCAGGGTGCGGGTGCTCGTGCCGGCGCGTCCCGCCAGTTCGCCGATCCGCATCTTCGACCTCCTCGCCCGGCCCGTCATCGCCACGCTAAACGTTCTCGCCGGTGTCAAGGCAAGGTGCGCATGGCAGGGGCCGGGGCGGCGACCTGGAAATCAACCAGAAACATATTTAGCGAGATCTATTCACATCTGCCCGCCAACCACGCTACGTTCTGAAGACTCGATCGATCCCTGACGATCAGAGTGAAAGGAGTGCGTCGATGCCCGGCATCCGTACGCCGGGAGGACGCACCGCGCGAACGTCCCGGCGGCGCAGCCTCACCGCCGCGACCCTCGTCGCGGGACTCGTCCTTCCCCTGCTCGCCGGCGTGGCCGCTCCGGCCGGCGCCGCCGACCGTCCCGTCGTCCAGCCGCTGCCCGCCAACCTGGAAGCGATCCGCGCCGCCGAGGCGACCGAACTCTACGGCAGCCCGGCCATCCGCCCGTTCGAGCAGCGCAAGACCGCCCTCATCACGATGGGCGACAGCGAGATCTCCGGTGAGGGCGTCGGCAACTACGTCCCCGGCACCCATCAGGCCGGCAACTGGTGCGACCGCAGCTTCGACCAGGCCGTGTTCCGGACCGGCATCGCCTCCGACGTGCAGTTCAACGTCGCCTGCTCCGGCGCCACGCCGTGGAACCTGATCGCCGGCGGTCCGACCCAGTGGAACGAACTCAACCAGGGCGACAATCTCGCGATCAAGGCCCGGAACACCCGGATCAAGCTGATCTGGGTCGTCGCCGGCGCCAACGGCGAGGGCACCATCCAGTTCGGACCGGTCGCCACCGACTGCGCGATCAGCCGGGTCTTCTTCCTCGGCAACTGCTTCCCCGACTACACCGACCAGTGGACCATCCGCACCGACGGCAGCCGCGCGGCCGTCGAGGAGGCGCTGAACAGCATCCGCGACACCATGACGAAGGCCGGCTACCTGCGCACCGACTACGAGCTGGTGCTGCAGTCGTACCCGGGTCCGGTCAGCCCGGACGTCGAGGACAATCCGAACTTCCCCGGCTGGTACTCGGGCGGCTGCCTGTTCTACCTGTCCGACACCGCGTTCGCCCGCAACAAGGCCGTACCGCTGTTCGAGGCGGCGCTGCGCCGGGCGGCGACCAACACCGGCACCCGCTACCTCGACGCCAGCCGGCTCTTCCACGGCCACGAGGTGTGCACCGACAACACGTCGGTGCGCGGGCTCTTCATCGAGGTCGGGATCTGGGACGAGAACGCCGCCCGGCAGTCGTTCCATCCCAACTACCGCGGCCACGGCATGTTCGCCGAATGCATGACGGCGTTCTACGACTCCGGACAGGAGCGGGCGACCTGCGTCGACCCGGCCAGCACCGGGAGCGGCGTCCTCTACCCGGGCCTGTTCGAGTTCAAGCAACTCCGCAACGCCGGCACCGGCAACTGCCTCGACGGCAAGGGGTACGACTCACGCAACGGCACCCCGCAGCAGCCGTACACCTGCCACGGTGGCCGGAACCAGGGCTTCTGGTACGACCCGACCAACCGTTCACTGCACTCGGAGCTGTCGCACGACCGGTGCCTCGACGTCTCCGGCGGCACGCTGGCGGCCGGCCAGGCGGTCAACATCCACGACTGCCACGGCGGCGCCAACCAGAAGTTCGTCTTCGCCGGCAACCAGATCAAGCCGGCCGGCGCCGGCAACCTGTGCCTCGCCTTCGACAACCCGATCATCGGTTCGCCCCGGCTGCGGCTGGCCAACTGCGGCGGCAACGCCCGGCAGCAGTGGTCGTTCGAGTCGCGCTCGTTCGCCAACCCGGTGGGCTACGGCCACGACGACTTCATCGGGTCGCGGGTCTACTGACGCCCGCGGGCGAAGGTGCCCGCCGGGCCGATCGGGCGGCTCGGCGGGCCCCTCCGTCACGTCGAACCCGGGGCACCCGACGGTGCCCCGGGTTCAGAACGCGACGGCGGGGCTGAGCTTCGGCGCACGGGGAGCGCCGGCCAGCCCCTTTCGGGTCTCGGTGCGGTCCACGGTGATCCGCGGCCGGAAAAGGTGGGTCAGCAACGCGTCGACGTGCCAGACCTGCTTCGGCTGGCTGACCGGGATGGCGAACCGCTCCCGTACGCCGTCGACGGCGGTGGCGGCCACCTCGATCGCGGACGTACGCGGGTCCGGGTTCCAGGTCACGTTGCTCAGGTGCCGCAGTTCGGTGTTGAGGTGCAGGCGCAGCCGGTGCAGCAGCCGGGTCTCCTGGGTGACGACGAGGCGCCGGTAGGTCAGCAGCATCAGGAACTCTCCCCGCAGCGGGCGGTCGACCCGGATGCAGCGACTGACCAGCACGGTCGCGTCGTCGGCCTCGACACACCGGCGGAAGACCGGCATGTGCCGGCTCACCGTCGGGATGGCCACCCCGGCCTCGGCCGCGGCGGGAAGGAACGTACGTGAGAACACGTCCATGACCTGGTTAACGACGCGTTGACACATTATGACGCGGCGTCGGTCGTGAAAAGTGCGGCTAAAGAAGTTCCACGATGGTCGCGTTCGCCATCCCGCCACCCTCGCACATGGTCTGCAGGCCGTAGCGGATGCCGTTGTCCCGCATGTGGTGCAGCATCGTCGTCATGATCCGGGCGCCGGAGCCGCCGAGCGGGTGACCGAGGGCGATCGCCCCGCCGAGCGGGTTGAGCCGGGCCGGGTCGGCCCCGGTCTCGGCCAGCCAGGCCAGCGGCACCGGGGCGAACGCCTCGTTGACCTCGTAGACGCCGATGTCGGTGATGTCGAGACCGGCCCGGCGCAGCGCCTTCGCGGTGGCCGGGATCGGCGCGGTCAGCATGATCACCGGGTCGTCGGCGGCGACGACGGCGGTGTGCACGCGGGCCAGCGGGTGCAGGCCGTGGGCGCGGGCCCACTCCGAGGTGGTGACGGCCAGGGCGGCGGCTCCGTCGGAGATCTGCGAGGCGGAGCCGGCGGTGACCACGCCGTCGGCCCGGAACGGGGTTTTCAACTCGGCGAGCCTGGCGACCGAGGTGTCCCGGCGTACCCCCTCGTCGGTGGTCACCTTGCCGCCGTCGGGCGTGCCGACCGGCGCGATCTCGGCGTCGAAGGCACCGGCGTCCTGGGCCGCCGCCGCCCGCTCGTGGCTCGCCAGCGCGAACTCGTCGAGCCGGGTGCGGGACAGGCTCCACCGCCGGGCGATCAACTCGGCGCCGACGCCCTGGTTGAACGGGACCGGCTCGTCGACCGCGAACCCCTCGACGCCCCGGTAGCGGTCCCGCACCTGGTTGCCGTACGGCAGCCCGCCGGCCGCGCTGGCACCCATCTGCACCCGGCTCATCGACTCGACGCCGCCGGCGACGACGAGGTCGGCCTGGCCGGAGACGACGGTGGCGGCGGCGAAGTGCAGTGCCTGCTGGCTCGACCCGCACTGCCGGTCGAGGGTGGTGCCGGGGACCGACTCCGGCCAGCCGGCGGCGAGTGCGGCGTTGCGGCCGACGTTCCACGACTGGTCGCCGACCTGTGACACGCAGCCCCAGACCACGTCTTCGACGTCGGCGGGGTCGAGGCCGGTGCGCTCGGCGAGGGCGCGCAGGACGTGGGCGGAGAGGTCGACCGGGTGGACGCCGGACAGCCCGCCCTTGCGCCGCCCGACCGGGGTCCGTACCGCGCCGACGATGACCGCATCCCGCATATCTACTCCCCGGTAACTTGAGTCGGATCGATACTACCGCCCGCCACGCGGACCCGCCCCTCAAGATCGCGTCGATCAAGGGGATTTCCCCGACAAATCAGGGCGCGAATCCCGCAACTACTCCTTGATCAGCGACAAGAGGCGGCAGAGGGCGACAAGAGGCGGCGGGGGCGGGTGGCGGGGAGGCGGGGGTGGCATGCTCGCGGGATGGGTGACGTGGGTGCGGTGACGAGTTGGCGGGTCGCCCGGTCGATGCCGCTACTCAAGATCGTCAGTGCCGCGGCGCTGCTGCTCATCGGGTACGGCCTCGCCGGCGGTGACCCGGTCACCCTGGGCCTGGCGGTGCTGGTCGCGGTGGTCCTGCTGGGCTGGGCGGTACGCGACATCGTCGTACCGGTCCGGCTGGCCGTCGACGAGGACGGCGTCACCGTCGTCACCGGCTATGCCCGCCGACGACACCTGCCCTGGGACCGCATCGAGCGGATCACCGTCGACACCCGGCCCCGCCTCGGGCTGCGTACCGAGACCCTGGAGATCGACGCCGGGGATTCGCTGCACCTGCTCGGGGCGTACGACCTCGGCGCCGCCCCGGCCGACGTGGCCGCCACCCTCCAGGCGGCCCGGCGGGTGGCCGCCGGCGACCCGCCCGGCTGACCATCCGGCCGGGCCCGCCCGGGTAGGCGGCCACCGGCCGTCAGATGCTCAGCATCGCCGTTCGCATGATCGTCAAGGCGATCAGCAGCAGGAAGATCGCCCCCATGCCGACGCCCTGGACCAGGTTGCGGTGCTCGCGGGGGGCGTACGCCAGGATCGTGCCGACCAGCGCACCGACCACCATGCCGCCGAGGTGCCCGGCGATCGAGATCCCCGGTACGGCGAACGTGAACACGATGTTGATGATGATCACGGGAAGCACGGCCGAGGTGTCCCGACCCATCCGGCGCAGCAGGAGGAACAGCGCGGCGAAGAGTCCGAAGATCGCGCCGGAGGCGCCGGCGGTCAGCGCGTTGGGGGCGAAGTAGTAGACCGCGACGCTGCCGCCGAGCCCGGACAGCAGATAGAGCCCGAGGAAGCGCAGCGGTCCGAGGGCGGCCTCCAGGTTCCGGCCGAGGACCCACAGCGCCCACATGTTCATCAGCAGGTGCAGCACGCCGTAGTGCAGGAACAGCGCGGTGACCATGCGGTAGTACTCGCCCTGCACGATGCCGCCGACGATCGTCCCGTCGGACAGCCTGGTCGCCAGCTCCGGGTCGCCGCCGTAGTTGGCGCCCCAGCCGATCAGCGGCGTGTAGCCGCCGAGCAGGCCGCCCCAGCCGCCGCCGGCGAGGCCCTCGCCACCGCCGGAGATGACCGAGAGGATCATCACCAGGACGTTGAGCCCGAGAAGGGTCTTGGTGACCAGGCCCCGCTGGCCGGCGGCACCGCCACCGAAGGCGGTGCGCACCGGCCGCTGGGTCCGCCGGCCCTCGGCGACACACTCGGGACACTGGTGACCGACCGACGCGTCACGCATGCACTCGGGGCAGATCGGCCGGTCGCAGCGGGTGCACCGGATGTAGGTCTCGCGGCCCGGGTGGCGGTAGCAGACCGGGACGGTCGGCGGGGACTGGCTCACCGGGTCGCCCCGCGCCGGGGCGACCGGCGGTGATCATCGACGGCATGGGGCGGGACGGCCCGCGAGCAGCGCTCGGTCATGCCGGCAAAGATACCCGCAGGACGTATCAGGCGGCGGTGCGCTCGATCTCGACCCGCTCGATGACGACCTCGCTGCGGGGACGGTCGCCCGGACCGGTCGGGGTGTTGGCGATCGAATCGACGACCTTCTTCGACTCTTCGTCGGCGACCTCACCGAAGATGGTGTGCGCGTTGGTCAGGTGCGGCGTCGGGCTGACGGTGATGAAGAACTGCGAACCGTTGGTGACCGGCCGCGAGGTGTTCGCCATACCCAGGAGGTAGGGCCGGTTGAAGCTCAGCTCGGGGTGGAACTCGTCGGCGAACGTGTAGCCCGGGCCACCGCGGCCGGTGCCGGTCGGGTCACCCATCTGGATCATGAAGCCGCTGATCACCCGGTGCGAGATCGTGCCGTCGTAGTACGGGCCGCTGCCCGGCTGGCCGGTGCGCGGGTCGATGTATTCCTGGGTGCCCTCGGCGAGCCCGACGAAGTTGCGGACCGTCTTCGGCGCGTGGTTGGGGAAGAGTTCCAACCGGATCGCGCCGTGGTTCGTGTGCAGAGTGGCGTAAATGGCCTCGGCCACGGGTACTCCTCTGTCGTTGGTCAGTTCCTTGCGGATCCTCCCATGTGCCCGTTCCGGCAGTGCGGAGGCATCCGAAGGTGCAGGATGACATTGGAACAACACCCAGGGAGGTGGGGACTGGTGTTTGGAATCGGGCGGCGCAAGACCCATGGCCAGCTCGCCAAGTCTGAACTGAGCGAAGGCTTCGACCATCTGAGGCAGGCCGCGACACACGCGGCCGGCGGGGTCGGCGCGGCCGTCGGACCTCGGGTTCAGTCGGCACGCGCGTACATGCAGCCGACGGCGGGACGGATCCGCGACGGCGCGATGTCGGGCTGGGGGTCGACGATGGCCGCGCTCGCACCGCTGGCCGTCGCCGCGTCCGACGGAGCGCGGCAGGCCGGCACGGTGGCGCGCAAGGCCAAGAGCAACAACCTCAAGAAGCTGCGGAAGTCCGGGTCGAAGCGGTCGAGCCGCAAGTGGCCGATGATCACCGGACTGGTGGTGGCGGGGGCCGCGGTGGGCACGGTCGGTGCGATCGCGATGCGCCGCCGGCAGCAACAGCAGTGGGAGGAGTACGACCCGAGCCGCCCCCTGGACACGCTGCCCGACGACCCCGCCTCGGCCATCGACACCGCGCCGGACAACCCGCTGCGCGATCCGGCGGCGGGACGTTCGACGACCGGCGAGCAGGTCGGATCGATGGGCGACCGGACCGCCGCGGCGATGGACGAGGCGAAGAACCGGGCCGCCTCGGCCCTGAGCGAGGCCAAGGGCAAGGCGTCCTCGGCCGCCGACTCGGCCTCGTCGAAGGCGAAGTCGACGACGGAGTCCGCCAAGCAGAGCACCGGCAACGCCATGAAGCCCGACGGGGTGATGAGCAACGCCTCCGCGCCGTCGCGCAACAGCCGTAGCTGACCGGCCCGGCCCGGCCCCGGCGTGGCACCGCCCGCCGGGGCCGGTTCGTGTCCCGGCGCGTTTCGCCCGGTCGCGAAAGGGGGTCGTTCGCCCGGTCGCGGGAGGGGGTCGTTTCGCCCGGTCGCCGGACGGGGTCAGAGCCAGCCGTTACGGCGGAACCAGCGGTAGAGCCCGACCGAGCTGAGCACCATCACGGTGAGCACGATCGGATAGCCGTATCGCCAGCCGAGTTCCGGCATGAACGTGAAGTTCATGCCGTAGATGCCGGCGATCGCGGTCCACACCGCGGCGATACCGGCCCACGCGGCGATCTTGCGCATGTCGTTGTTCTGGTCGACGGTGACCTGCGCCAGCCGGGCCTGCAGGATCGAGTTGAGCAGGTCGTCGTACGAGTTGACCTGCTCGACGGTGCGGGTCAGATGGTCCTGCACGTCCCGGAAGTAGCGCCGGATCTCCTTCGGCACCTCGCGGTTGATCTGCGCGGTCAGCGTCATCAGCGGCCGCTGGAGCGGAGCCACCGCCCGCTTGAACTCGACCAGTTCACGCTTCATCTGGTAGATCCGCTGGATCCGGCCGTGGCCGTGGCGGGCGAAGACCTCCGACTCCAGCGCGTCGAGGTCGATCTCGACCTGGTCGGCGACCGCGATGTAGAGGTCGACGACCCGGTCGGCGACCGCGTACGCCACCGCCCACGGACCGTGTGCCAGCAGGTCCCGCTTGGCTTCCAGGTCGGCCCGGACCGGGGAGAGCCGGCAGGCGTCGCCGTGCCGCACGCTGATCACGAAGGACGGGCCGATGAACAGCATCACCTGGCCGGTCTCCACGACCTCGGAGTTCTCGGTCAGCTCGCCGTGTTCGACGTAGCGGGCGGTGCGCAGCACCAGGAAGTTGATCTCACCGAAGCGCTCCAGCTTCGGGCGTTGTTCGGCCTTGACCGCGTCTTCGACCGCCAGTTCGTGCAGCCCGAACGTCTGGGCGATCTGCGTCATCTCCGGCAGTTCGGGCTCGTGCAGGCCGACCCAGACGAAGGCGCGGTCGGCCTCGCGGGCGGCGGCCAGCGCGTCGGCGTAGTGCCATTGGCCCGGTTGCCGCGTCCCGTCGACGTAGAGGGCGCAGTCGACGATGGCGCTACGGCCGGACGACGGCGCGGAACGGGTCGGCGGCCTTGGGGGTTCGGGGGTGAGGATGCGGGTCACCGCTCGTACGGGGCCCCGCCAGGCACGTCGGTTCATGTCGACCTCCCTCCGCCGGCACGGGTGTGCGGGTTGCACGGTACGCCGCTCGGGCGGGGTCCGGCGGAAGGATCACGAGGGTGTGCCGGCGTGCCGACGGGGTGGCGCCGGGCGGACCGACCGCTTACAGGGGGTGGGGTGCGAGCGGCCCGCCCGGCGCCGAGGGGCGGGGGTGGTGTCCAGGGGGTCATCCGTACGGGGATCGACCGCTCGCAGCATTGTGGGCCGTTGGCCGGCCCGGCGGGAACCCCGGACCGGCCACGACGGCTCATTGTCAAAAATCCGACACAAATTTAGCGGCGGACAGCCTCGACGGCAGCCGCCAGACGACGTACACCCTCGTCGATACGATCGGCGGTCACCGCCGAATACGCCAGCCGCAACGCGTGCTCTCCGCCCTCGGCGACGAAGTCGCTGCCCTTGACGACCGCCACACCGCGCTCCTGCGCCGCGACGAACACGTCCGCCGCGAACACGTCGTCGGGCAGCTCGATCCAGAGGAAGTAACCGCCGTCCGGCTCGGTGAACCGCACTCCCGGGATGTGCTCACGCAACGCGGCGGCCAGCAGGCCGGCCCGCTCACCGAGCGCGTCGCACACGGTGCGGATCGACCGGTCGATGTCGCCGGAGACGCAGAACTGGTGGACGATGCCCTGCGCGACCATGCCGGGCGAGATGTAGAGGTTGGTGGCCCGCTTCGCGATGTCGGCGATCAGCGCCGCCGGCCCGACCAGGTAGCCGACCCGTACGCCCGGGCAGACCGTCTTGGTGAAGCTGGACGCGTGCACGACCACGCCCTGCTCGTCGAGGGAGAGCATCGACGGCAACGCCTCGCCCCGGAACCGGATGTCGGCGTACGGGTCGTCCTCGAAGATCGTGAAGCCGTACTCGACGGCGAGGGCGAGCAGGGCGCGGCGCTTCTCCAGCGACAGCGTCACCCCGGCCGGGTTCTGGTAGTTCGGGATGATGTGCGCCAGCTTCGGGCGCACTCCGGACTCCAGCAGCTTGCGCAGCTCGTCGGTGTCGACGCCGTCCGGCGTGATCGTGACGGCGTGCACCTCGGCACCCTGCTGCCGCAGGTTGAGCAGGGTCCGGTCGTACGTCGGCCGCTCCACCACGACCGCGTCGCCCTCACGCACCACGTGGTCGAAGAGGAACGCATCGGCCTGCAGCGACCCGTTGGTGATGAGCACCTGCTCCGGGGTCACGCCGTGCTTGTCGGCGATCCACTTGCGCAGCGGCAGGTAGCCGACCGACGTGCCGTACGCGGTAAGGCCGGCCGGGTCGGCCTCGAAGGCGCGCACAGCCGCGGCCTTGAGCCCTTCGATGTCGACGATGTCCAGCGAGGGCGCCCCACGGGCGAAGGAGATCAACTGCTCGGCGGTCATGGTTCTCCAGCCTACGGCCGCCGTCGCGCCCTTTTCCGGCGACCGGGCGAAGTCCGCATCCTGAGCAGTCCGGCGTGGGTCGCCTCGTCCTGTTCGAGGGTTCCCCCTGATCGCTACTGTCAGGGCGTGTCCACCGAGCCCCTCTCGTGCGCCGGAGCGTTGATCGTCGACGACGACGGCCGGATCTTCGTCCAGCGCCGGTCCGCCGCCCGCAAACTCTTCCCCAACTGCTGGGACGTGGTCGGCGGCCACGTCGAGCCCGGCGAGAGCATCGAGGACGCGCTGCAGCGCGAGGTGACCGAGGAGACCGGGTGGACCGTGTCACACGTGCTCGGTCTGGTCGGTGAATACACGTACGTCGGCGACGACGGCATCGCCCGGGTCGAGAGCGACTTCCTGGTCCGGGTCGACGGCGACCTGACCCGACCCCGGCTGGAGGCCGGCAAGCACACCGAGTTCCGCTGGCTCGCCGAGCACGAGACCGTCCTGCTCGACGAGCACCGGCACGTCAACGACGGGCTGATCCGGCGCATCGTCGAGGACGGGTTCGCGGCGCTGCACGTCATCGGCCTGTGATCGACCCTGTCCCGCTCGACCCGCCGGGCTTCGCCGCCCTGGTCGCGCCGGCCGTCGACCGGCTCGTCGTCGGCACCGCCGCGACCGGCTGGGAGCGCGGCGGCGCGGCCCTGAGCCAGCGGTACGGCGGGCCGGCGGCGACCGGCTTCCTGATGGAGTTCCGCACCCGGCTCGCGGCGCCGGGCGGCACCGTCAGCGCCCCCGGCTTCGCCGCCGTCACCCGCCACCGCGACCCGGTGCGTTGCCAACGTGGCCTCGACAAGCAGGTCGCGTACGCGATGATCCACCGCACCACGGAGGGCGGGTTGCAGGCCACCGAACGCGGCCGGACCTACCTCGCCGAGGTCTACGAACTGCACGCCCGGATCACCGGCGAACTGTGGGAGCAGCGGCACGGCGGGCGGGTCGCCCGGCTGGTCGACGTACTCGGGGTGCTGGTCACCGAGGCGGCGCGCGACGGTGGCGACGCCTTCGGCGCGCTGGCCCCGCCGTACGAGCCGGACGGCTGCCCGCCCGGGGTGCTGCTGCTCAACCGGCTGAGCGTGCTGCGCCAGCACCGGGCCGACGCCCACGCCGCCGCCTGGACCGCCGCCGGCCACACCCGGCTCACCATCGCCGACCTGCCACCCGGCCCGGAACGCCTGGCCATCGAGCAGGAGACCGATCGCCGCTCCGCCGCCCCCTACGCCGCGCTGGCGCCGGAAGCCCGCCTCCGCCTCCTGGCCGATCTGGCCGCCCTCCCCACCTGACCCGTTTTTCCTTGATCGCCCCTATCCGCCGGCCCCTCCAAGATCCCCGTGATCAGGGAATAAGCCGCGCGTGTCGTCGGCGCGGCGCGGCTCCAGGTCCCTGATCACCCGGATCTTGGAGGGCCGCCCGACCGCCACGACCGGTGGACCGGTTGGTGTGGCGGATATCCTCCGTCCGTCAGGTGTTCACCTTCAGAGAGGATCTCGTGATGATCGGTCTGGTGCTCGCCGCCGGTGCGGGCCGCCGGCTGCGCCCTTACACCGACACCCTGCCCAAGGCCCTGGTGCCGGTCGATGGCGACACCACGATCCTCGACATCGCGCTGCGCAACCTCGCCGAGGTCGGCCTCACCGACGTCACGGTCGTCGTCGGCTACGCCGCCGGCGCGGTCGAGGACCGCAAGGCCGGCTTCGAGCGGCGCTACGGCGTCAAGCTGACCCTCGTGCACAACGACCGGGCCGAGGAGTGGAACAACGCATACTCGCTCTGGCTCGCCCGCGACCGGTTCGCGCAGGGCGCGCTGCTGGTCAACGGCGACACCGTCCACCCGGTCGGGATCGAGAAGACCCTGCTCGCCGAACGCGGACCGGGCATCCTGCTCGCCATCGACAACGTCAAGCGGCTCGCCGACGAGGAAATGAAGACGACCTTCGACGCGTCCGGCCAGCTCACCCGAATCACCAAGCTGATGGACCCGGCCGCCGCGTTCGGGGAGTACATCGGGGCGACGGTGATCGAGCCGCACGCCGCCGCCGGCCTGGCCGAGGCGCTGGAGGCGACCTGGCGGCGCGACCCCAACCTCTACTACGAGGACGGCTACCAGGAATACGCCGACCGTGGCGGCGAGGTACGCGCGGCCACCATCGGCGAGGTCGACTGGGTGGAGGTCGACAACCACGACGACCTGGCCCGGGCGCGGGAGATCGCGTGCCGTTACTAGCCCGGACCGTCAGCACGCCGCTGGCCATCGAGGTACGCCGCGGCGCCGTCGCCGAACTCGGCGCCCTGCTCGCCGACCGGCGGATCTCGGCCGGCGGCGATGTCGCCCTGGTCGTCGGCCCCGGACAGGGCGAGCGGATCGCCGACCTGTGCCTGCCCGGGCTGCACCGGGCCGACCTGTTCACCGTCGCCGGCGGCACCCTCGACGCCGCCAACCAGCTCGGCGACCGGTTACGCGAGCGGTCGTACGACGCCGTCGTCGGCATCGGCGGCGGCAAGACCATCGACACCGCCAAATACGCCGCCAGCCGGCTCGCGATCCCGATGGTGTCGGTGGCGACCAGCCTCGCCAACGACGGGATCGCCTCCCCGGTCGCCTCCCTCGACCACGGCACCGGCAAGGGCTCCTACGGCACCCACGTGCCGATCGCCATCGTGGTCGACCTCGACTTCGTCGAGAACGGGCCGGACCGGCAGACCCAGGCCGGGATCGGCGACGCCGTCAGCAACATCAACGCGGTCGCGGACTGGGAACTCGCGCACCGGGTCCGGGCCGAGCCGATCGACGGACTCGCCGTGACGCTGGCGCGTACCGGCGCCGAGGCGCTGGTCAACCACCCCGGCAAGATCACCGACGACGGCTTCCTGACCACGCTCGCGGAAGCACTCATCCTCGGCGGGATCTCGATGGCGGTCTGCGGCTCCAGCCGCCCCGCCAGCGGCGGCTGCCACGAGATCTCCCACGCCATCGACCACCTCCACCCCGGCACCGGCTCGCACGGCGAGCAGGTCGGGCTCGGCGCGCTCTTCTGCACCTTCCTGCGCGACGAGCCGGAACGGTTCGGGCAACTCGCGCTCTGCCTGCGCCGGCACGGCCTGCCCGTACACCCGGCCGACCTGGGACTCACCGACGAGCAGTTCGTCGATGTCGTCGCCCACGCGCCGGCCACCCGGCCGGACCGCTACACCGTCCTCGAACACCTCGCGATGGGGCCCGACGAGATCCGTAGGCGGCTGGCAGACTACGCCGATGCACTCCGCGACCATGCCGGTTGATCTTCCCCGGCCGACGTTCAACGACTTCTACCGCGTCAACCGTGGTGGTGGGCTGTTCAGCGAGGCACTGAGCCAGCGGCTGGGCGCCGCCTTCGCCCTGACCGGCCAGCGCTTCGGGCTCAGCCCCACCGCGCTGACGCTGACCAACCTGGTCATCGGCCTGTCGGCCTCGGTCGCGGTGATCGCGCTCGCCGGGCCGGTCGCGGACGGGTCCCTGCCGGCCTGGGTGGTCGGGCTGGTCGCGCTGGTCGGCTGGCAGATCGCATACGCCCTGGACTGCGCGGACGGTCAGTTGGCCCGGGTCACCGGCAAGGGCAGCGCGGCCGGCGCCCGGATCGACATCCTCTGTGACGTGGCCGCCCAGATCGCCCTGGTCACCGCACTGTCCGCGACCACGGTCGCACAACGGCCCGATACTCCGGTCTGGCTGGTCGCGGTGTTCGCCGGCACCTGGATGGTCAACCTGGTGACGTCGGTGCTCCAGTCCGGAGACAACGCGGCCAGCATGGTCACCTCGACGTCGCTTCCGGTGCGCCTGGTGAAGCTGATCCGCGACTACGGCGCGGTGATCTTCGTGGCCGCGCTGGTCCTGCTGTTCGCCCCGGCGCTGACGGTGTGGCTGATCGCCGCCTTCAGCCTGGTCAACGGTGGCTTCCTGCTGGCGAGCATCGCCTTCTCCGCCCGCGCCGCCGTCCGCTAGACCGCGTCCCTACCGCCCCGCTCGCTGTTGGGGCGCCCCGAGATCCGCGTGATCAGGGAGTTCGTGCCGCCACCCGCCGACGGCACGCGCAAATCAACCCCTGATCACGCGGATCTCGGGGCGGACATGTTGCCGTACACGTCGAGCAGTTGCTTGGTGACCACGTCGGGGTGGAAGGTGCGTTCGTAGCGGGAGCGGGCGACCGCCGACAGTTCAGCCGCACCGGCCCGGGCCACCGCGAGCGCGGCCGACATCGCCGCCGGCTCCGCCGGCACCACCCACCCCGCCGGCACCTCGCCGGACCCGTCGGCGCCGAGCAGGTAGGGGATGCCGCCGAGCGCGGTGCCCAACACCGGCCGGCCGGCCGCGAACGCCTCAATCACCACCGTCGGCAGCACGTCGTGCCAGGTCGACGCGGCGACCACGACCGCCGAGGCCCGCAGCGCCCGGCGTACGCCGTCCCGGTCGAGCGGCCCCAGGAACTCGACGTCCGACCGGTTCGCCGCGACCTCTTCGGCCAGCGACCGCAACTCGCCGTCACCGGCGATCCGCAGCGGTCCCAGTGCCCCGTCGGGGTGCCGCCGCCACGCGTCCAGCAGCAGCCCGAGCCCCTTCTCCGGCGACAACCGGCCGAGGAACAGGAACCCGTCGCCGAGCGGAGCCGGCGGTCCCGGGTCGGGGATCGCGTTCGGCTTGACCACGATCCGGTCGGCCGGCACCCCGTAGTCGACCAGATGGTCCTTGATCGCCGAGGTCAACGCGATGTAGCGGTCCACCGACTTCCACGTCGGCCGGTGCACCGCCAGCGTCGTGGCCATCAGGGCGCTCTGCGCCCGTGAGTCCCGGTAGCACCGGTTCACCACCGCCGGCAGCCCGAACGCCTTGCCGCGGCAGTCCTGGCAGATCTTCCCGTCCCGGAAGTAGAGCCCCGACGAGCACACCTGCCGGTAGTTGTGCACGGTCTGCACGACCGGCACGCCGTGCCGGTGCGCGGTCCGCACGATCCAGGGCGAGATCAACGGGTACGGGTTGTGCAGGTGCAGCACGTCCGGCCGATGCTCGGTGATCAGCCGGGTCAGGTCCTGCTGCGCCTTCGGCGCGTAGATCGGCGAGAGCGGCAGCAGCGCCTTGCCGGCCTTCGACATCGACGGGATCTCGTCGGAGCTGCGCAGGAACGGCAGCACCTCGACACCGGCCGCCGTCAACTGGTCGATCTCCAGGTCGACGATGATGTTCTCGCCGGACGGCTGCGCCTGCCGGTAGCGGTTGTGCGCCACCACGACCTTCACCGCGCCACCCACCCGTCTGTTCCACCTGCCCGGTCGCGCCAGAGGCTACCTTTGATGACGTGCCCGAACTACCCGAGGTCGAAGCACTCGGCGCCTACCTGCGAGAGCGCGCTGTCGGCCGGCGTGTCGAGCGGGTCGAGATCGCGGCGATCAGCGCCCTGAAGACGTACGACCCACCGCCGGCGGCGGCCGCCGGCCGTACCGTGGTCGGCGCCACCCGGCACGGCAAGTTCCTCGACGTGGTCCTCGACGGCGACCTGCATCTGGCCGTGCACCTGGCCCGGGCCGGCTGGCTCCACTACCGTGACTCGTTCGCCTCACCCGCCCCGCTCAAGCCGGGCAAGGGCCCGATCGCGGTCCGGGTACGCCTCGACGACGGCTCCGGCTTCGACCTGACCGAGGCCGGCACCCAGAAAAAGCTGGCCACCTACCTGGTGACCGATCCGGCCCAGGTGCCCGGCGTGGCGAAACTCGGCCCGGACGCGCTGGCCGCCGACCTCGCCACCTTCGGCGACCGCGTCCGCGGCCGGCGCGGCCAGATCAAGGGCGTGCTCACCGACCAGTCGGTGCTCTCCGGAGTCGGCAACGCCTACTCGGACGAGATCCTGCACGCGGCGAAACTGTCTCCGTTCGCGATCTCCAGCCGGCTCACCGACGAGCAACTGGCCACCCTGCACGGCGCCACCCGCGAGGTGCTCACCGACGCGGTCACCCGGTCGGTCGGGCAGCGGGCCGCGACCCTCAAGGGCGAGAAACGCTCCGGGCTCAAGGTGCACGCGCGCACCGGACTGCCGTGCCCGGTGTGCGGTGACACCGTACGGGAGGTGTCCTTCGCCGACTCCAGCCTCCAGTACTGCCCCACCTGCCAGACCGGCGGCAAGCCACTCGCTGACCGTAGGTTGTCCCGACTTGTGCGGTAAGTAACAGCGGCGCTGTCACGCTGAGGGAAACGTCCGCGAAGCGATGAACCACGCACAACGGAGACTTCCCACGGCATCATCCATCGGTATAGTGACCCGGTCCGCGCGTCAGTCCGCGGCGAAACCACAGGGGCCACGCCGGTGTGACAGCCCGGCGTAATGTCTCCCGGGTCACCGTCCACGAACGGTCACCATGCAAGACTTGAGCGGTGGCGACCCGGACCTCGGTGGCTTCGGGCGGCACGTGTCATACGGGAGGACGTAGGTGAGGTGACGACCAGCCTCCAGCGCCCGGTGACCTACATAGGCCGGAGCACCGTGCGCCACCTCAACAGCTTCGAGATCCAGCCGACACCGCCGCCGGCCCCCAACGGCGTGCCCCGGTCCGCATGGTCGCGTTCGCGTCGGCGGGCGTCCCGCTGGCACCGTCCCTACACTGTCGCGCTGCTCCTGCTCGACTTCGCCGCCGCCGTACTCGCGAGCTGGATCTCGATCAGCCTCTTCGAGAAGGCGACAGCCGGCTTCACCGACGCCGACCAGGACGCCACCTGGTTCCACACCGTCACCTACCTTCTGCTGCCGCTCGGCTGGCTGATCGTGCTGTGGGGCAACGGGGCGTACGACCGCCGATATCTCGGGCTCGGCACCGACGAGTTCAAACGAGTCATCCGGGCCGCGGTCACGGCCACCGCCAGCGTCTCCTTCCTCGCGTTCGCCACCAAGACCGACCTCTCCCGGCTCTCCGTCGCCACCGCCCTCGTCGGCGCGATGGTGCTGATCCTCCTGGCCCGTTACCAGGCCCGGTTCGTCCTGCACCTCATCCGGAAACGAGCCGGCCAGGCCGGCCACCGGATGGTGCTGGTCGGCACCCTGCCGGAGTGCCTGGAGGTCTACACCGCGGTCACCCGCAGCCCCGCCGCCGGGCTGGTGCCCGTCGCCATCCACATCACCGACGGATACGCCGCCGCCCGTGGCATGCAGACCCCGATCCCGGTGTACGCCGGACGCGACGTACTCGCCCTCGTCCGTGAGGTCGGCGGCGACACCATCGCGGTCTGCGGCTCGGCCAGCTCCGAACCCGGCGAGCTGCGCCGGCTCGCCTGGCAGCTCGAAGGCTCCGGCATCGACCTCGTCGTGGCGCCACAGCTCACCGACATCGCCGGCCCACGGGTGCACATCCGCCCCATCGAGGGCCTGCCGCTGCTGCACGTCGAAGAACCCACCCTGTCCGGCGTCGCCTGGCTGGTGAAGAACCTGATCGACCGAGTCGCGGCCGCCGTCGGCCTCATCGCGCTCGTACCCGTCTTCATGGCCATCGCCATCGCGATCCGGCTCTCGGACCCCGGCCCGGTGTTCTTCCGCCAACCCCGCGTCGGCCACGAGGGCCGCACCTTCCGGGTCTGGAAATTCCGGACCATGTACGTCGACGCCGAAGACCGCCTCGCGTCGCTGGTCGACCAGAACGAGACCGACGGCATGCTCTTCAAGATCCGAAAGGATCCCCGGGTCTTCCCCGTCGGCCGCTTCCTGAGGGCCAGCTCGCTCGACGAGCTACCCCAGTTGATCAACGTGCTCTGGGGCGAGATGTCCCTCGTCGGCCCGCGCCCCCTGCCCGCCGACGACGGCGACTTCCTCGGCGACGTACGCCGCCGGCTCCTGGTTCGCCCCGGCATCACCGGCCTCTGGCAGGTCTCCGGACGCTCCGACCTCTCCTGGGACGAAGCCGTCCGCCTCGACCTCTACTACGTCGACAACTGGTCCCTCGCCTACGACCTCAGCATCCTCTGGCGCACCATCGGCGTCGTCGTGGCCCGCAAGGGCGCGTACTGAACTAGTTGGTCCTCGCTCCGCTCGGACGGCTCGCTCCGCTTCGCGCCGCCTAAGTGCACCGTCTTCACCCTGCGGGCATGACGGCTTCGCCGCATGTCCTCGGGCTCCAGACGGTGCGGCGGCGCTCGGTCGACTCGCGACCTGGGTTGCGGTTCAGGGCTGTCCGTCGATTGCTCCGTCGATCGGTGGCGGGCCCGCGTGGCTCGAGTGTCGGGGGGCGTATCTGGGACGGCCGTTGTTGATCTGGGCAGTAGCCACCTAACCGGCGCTGAATAAGGTGGTTTGCGCTCAGATCAACTCGCCCTTCGTGCGCTGCGGGGTGCCTGCCGCGTGTCGTGGGGTGTGGGTGGTGGTGCTCGCCTCTGGCGGATCGGGGGGCGAACCGACAGGATTTCGGCGTGGGTGCCAACCTGTCCGCCGTACTTGCCGTGCTGGCGCTGGTCAGCGCGCTGGCCGGGGCGGTGTTCGCGGTCGTACGACTGCGCGCCCGGCGGGGCATCGCGACCGCCACCCAGCGGGCCACGTACGAGGTGCTGCACACCGCCGGCCTGGCCGCCGAGCCACTGCGCACCGGGCTCAGGCCGACGGGCGCGGCCAAAGCCGTACGGCACCTGCGGGCCCTGGTCGGCGCACCCGGACTCGCGGTGGTCGACGGTGCGGAGGTGCTGGCGATCGACGGCCGGGGCGGGCACCACTCGGCGCAGTTCGTGGCGGCCGCCAGGCGGGCGCTGGACACCGACCGGTCGACGGTGCTCGGCCAGCGGGAGCTGCGCTGCGACCGGGTCGACTGCCCCGTACGCGGCGCCGTGGTGGCGCCGATGACCGGGCCGGACGGCCAGGCGGCCGCGGTCGTGGTGTCGATCGCCGACAGCGAGCCCGCACCCGGGCTGGTGCAGGCGACGCTGGAGACCGCACGCTGGGCCGGGGCGCAGTTGGCGCTGGCGGAACTGGACTCGTCGCGGGAGCGGCTGGCCCGCGCCGAGGTCCGGGCCCTCCGGGCGCAGATCAGTCCGCACTTCATCTACAACGCACTGACGGCGATCGCCTCGTTCGTACGCACCGATCCGGAACGGGCCCGCGAGCTGATCCTGGAGTTCGCCGACTTCACCCGCTACTCGTTCCGGGCCCACGGCGAGTTCACCACCCTGGCCGAGGAGCTGCGGTCGATCGACCGCTACCTGACGATCGAGCGGGCCAGGTTCGGCGACCGGTTGCAGGTCAGGTTGCAGATCGCGCCGGAGGTGCTGCCGGTCGGGCTGCCGTTCCTGTGCCTGCAACCGCTGGTCGAGAACGCCGTCCGGCACGGACTGTCGCGCAAGCCGGGCGTCGGTATGGTGAGCATCGAGGCCCGTGACGCCGGCGCCGAGTGTCACATCACGGTCGAGGACGACGGCGTCGGCATGGATCCGGCCGTGCTGGCCGCCCGGATCGCCGAGGGAGTCGTCGACCCGGCCGACGACTCGGGTCAGCACGTCGGGCTGTCGAACGTCGACGAGCGGCTGCGGGCGGTCTTCGGCGACCAGTTCGGCCTGGTGGTCGACACGGGTGTAGGGGCGGGTACGAGAGTGAGCATGCGGGTGCCGAAGTTCCACCGCCACGTACGGGCAAGCACGTGACCGAGCGGAGCGAGGGAACCGACAGGCACGGTCCCCGGCACGGTGACGCCGAGCGCGGCGAGAGAACACCGTGACCGCGTTCCTGCGGGTGCTGGCCGTCGACGACGAGCCGCCGGCCCTGGACGAACTCGCCTACCTGCTGCGGGCAGATCACCGGGTCGCCCGGCTGCACACGGCCGGCGACGCGACCGAGGCACTGCGGGTGCTGCGCGACAACGACATCGACGTGGTGTTCCTCGACATCCGGATGCCGGGGCTGGACGGGATGGAGCTGGCCCGGATCCTGCACCGGTTCGCCCGGCCGCCGGCCATCGTGTTCGTGACCGCGTACGACGACGGTGCGGTGGACGCCTTCGATCTCGGGGTCACCGACTACGTACGCAAGCCGGTGCGGGCGGAGCGGTTGGCGGAGTCGTTGCGGCGGGTGGTCAACTCACGGGTGGTGCCGTCGCATCCGGCGGCGCTGGCGCGGGCGGAGGACGATCCGACGATTCCGGTGGAGTTGGCGGGGACCACCCGGATGCTGCCCCGCTCGGCGGTGCGCTGGGTGGAGGCGCAGGGCGACTATGCCCGGCTGCACACCGCCGATGCCTCCCATCTCGTACGGGTGTCGCTGGCCACTCTCGCCGACCGGTGGGCCGATGCCGGTTTCGTCCGGATCCACCGCTCCTTCCTGGTGCAGTTGCGGCTGATCGCCGAGTTGCGGCTGGCCAACACCGGCTATGTGGTGGTCATCGACGGCACCGAACTGCCGGTCAGCCGCCGGCACACCCGGGAGCTGAAGGACAAACTGGTACGGGCGGCGAAGCAGGACTGGAACCGCTGACCGGTGGGTGATATCGGTGCGACAGCGGCCGAACTGCTCGGCGTACGCCTGCCGTCGCCGCTGGTCCGGCTGGTGGACGACCGGGTGGACCGGCACGGCGTACGGCTGCTGCTCAAGCGCGACGACCTGCTCAGCCCGGTGGTGCCGGGCAACAAGTGGCGCAAGCTGAAGCACAACCTGGTCGCGGCCGGCCGGGGTGGGCACCGGACGTTGCTGACGTTCGGCGGCGCCTATTCGAACCATCTGCGGGCGGTCGCGGCGGCGGGACGGGCCTGCGGGTTCGCCACGATCGGGGTGGTTCGCGGCGAAGAGCATGTCCCGCTGAACTGGTCGCTGTCGCGGGCCAGCGAGTTGGGGATGACGCTGACCTACCTGGACCGGACGACCTGGCGGCGGAAGGCGTCCCCGGAGGTCGTCGCCGCGCTGCGTCGCAGGTTCGGCGACTTCTTCCTGATTCCCGAGGGCGGCAGCAACCGGCTCGCGCTGCCCGGCTGCGCCGAGTTGGTGGCCGAGATCGCCGAGCCGTTCGACGTGATCTGCTGCCCGGTCGGCACCGGAGGCACCCTGGCCGGCATCATCTCGGCCCTGCCCGCCAGACCAACCGAAGCCGCCGGCCCAGCCGGTCACGCCCACCCGGCCGAAGCCGCCAACCCGGCCCGGCCCCGGACCCGGGCGATCGGCTTCGCGGCGTTGAAGGGCGGCACGTTCCTGACCGTCGAGGTCGCCGCCCTGCTCGACCCGGCCGCCCCGCCGACCGAGCCACACCGGGCGGCGGCAGCCGAACCAGGCGTCGACTGGGCTGTGGAAACCGACTTCCACTTCGGTGGGTTCGCCCGCACCACTCCCGAACTCGATGCGTTCGTCGCCGACTTCGAGGTCCGGCACGGCGTCCGGCTCGACCGGATCTACGTCGGGAAGATGCTCGCCGGCCTGTTCACGATGATCGGGGCGGGACGGTTCGCGCCGGGTACGACGATCGTGGCCGTGGTGACCGGTCCGGCCGAGCCGTGACGAGCGCGATCCACAGCCCGCACGACACACAAGTTATCCACAGGCCATCTGAGTTATCCACAGCTTGTGCACAGAGCTGTCCACCTTGTGGATAACAGCCCGTCTTGACTTTCCGCCGCAGCCGGCCAGACTGCCGGCATGGAGGCCCCCGCCGACCCGCCCCCACCCCGAGCCCCGGTCCCGGCTACGAACCCACCACCCGCCCCGGCCCCGGAACCTCGGCCGGCCACGAACCAACGCCCGGCCCCGGACCAACGCCCGGCCCCGGACCGGCAACCACAGCCGCGCACACCCCCGCAGCGAACCAGGGTGGTGCTCGCCGACGTCACCCGCCGACCGGCCGACCACGACCGCACCCGCAGTGAACTGACCGAGCAGACCCAGGTCGGCGAGGCCCTCGTACGCGGTCTGGTCCGGGCCCAACTCGCCCTCGCCCTGCGGCTCTGCCTGGTCGTCGCGATCGGTCTCGGCGCCCTGCCGTTGCTGTTCGCGGTCGCGCCTACGGTCAGTGACGTGCGGGTTCTCGGCGTCGACCTGCCGTGGCTGCTGCTCGGGCTGGGTTCCTTCCCGTTCCTGGTCGCGGTCGGGTGGACGTACGTCCATCTGGCCGAACGCAACGAGCAGGACTTCACCGCCGTGGTCCGGCGCCCGGAGCGCTGAGTGGACAACCCGTACATCGTTCCGGGCATCGTCGCGGTCACCCTGGTCACCGCCGCGATCGGCTTCTACGGCCTACGGCTGGCCCGGACGACGTCGGACTTCCTGGTCGCCTCGCGTACGGTCAGCCCGACCTGGAACGCGTCGGCGATCGGCGGCGAATACCTGTCGGCGGCGTCGTTCCTCGGGGTCGCCGGCATGATCCTCGCCGAGGGTGTCGACATGCTCTGGTATCCGGTCGGGTTCGCCGCCGGCTACCTGGCCCTGCTGCTCTTCGTGGCCGGGCCGTTGCGCCGCTCGGGCGCCTTCACCCTGCCCGACTTCTGCGAGGTGCGGCTCGGTTCGCGTCGGCTGCGCAAGCTGGCCACCGTCTTCGTGATCTTCATCGGCTGGCTCTACCTCGTACCGCAGTTGCAGGGCGCCGGCCTGACCCTGAGCACGGTGACCGGCAGCCCGTACGAGCTGGGGGCGGTGCTGGTCGGCGCGGTCGTCACCGCGAACGTGGCGCTGGGCGGGATGCGGGCGATCACCTTCGTGCAGGCGTTCCAGTACTGGCTGAAGCTCACCGCGCTCGCCGTACCCGCGATCTTCCTGGTCCTGCAGTGGCAGGCCGACGGGCGGCCGGCGATCACCCCGCCGGACGGTCCGGCGTTCCGGACCGCGACCGCCGTCGTGGTGGAGCAGTCCGCGACCCTCACCCTCGGCGACGGCACCACCATCCGGGTACGCCCCGGCGACAAGCTGTCGTTCGCCGCCGGTGATCCGGTGCCGCAGGTGGCAGGGGTGCCGGACGGGTTGGACTGGCTGCTGCCCGGCGATCCGACGCAGGAGGGTGGCGGGCTGTTCGCCACCTATTCACTGATCCTGGCGACGTTTCTGGGCACGATGGGGCTTCCGCACGTACTCGTCCGCTTCTACACCAACCCGGACGGGGCCGCCGCCCGCCGGACGACGCTGGTGGTGCTGGCGCTCGTCGGGCTGTTCTATCTCTTCCCCACCCTGTACGGCGTGCTCGGCCGGGTCTACACCCCGCAGTTGGTGATGACGGGCCAGACCGACGCGACGGTGCTACTGCTGCCCGGCGCCGCGCTCGGCGACGGGCTGACCGGCCAACTGCTGGCCGCGCTGGTGGCCGCCGGGGCGTTCGCCGCGTTCCTGTCGACCTCGTCCGGGCTGCTGACCAGCGTCGCCGGGGTGATCTCGACCGACGTGCTCGGCCGGGGTTCGGTACGCGACTTCCGGCTCGCCACGCTGATCGCCGGTCTGGTGCCGCTGGTGCTCGCGATCAACGTGGCCGGACTCGACGTCTCGCAGGTGGTCGGGTTGGCGTTCGCGGTGGCCGCGTCCAGTTTCTGCCCGCTTCTGGTGTTGGGCATCTGGTGGCGGCGGCTGACCGACGCGGGCGCCGCGGCCGGGATCGTCGCCGGTGGCGGCGCGGCGGTGGTGGCTGCCCTGATCACGGTCGCCGGTCCGCCGCTGGACGGCTGGCCGGCGACCCTGGTCGCGCATCCGGCGGCCTGGACGGTGCCGCTCGCGTTCGCCGTGATGGTGCTGGTGTCGCTCGCCACCCGGCGCCGTACGCCGCTCGACGTCGGCGCGACCATGCTCCGGCTGCACGCGCCCGAGTCGCTGCGTCTCTGACCTCCCGGAACCCGCGCCGGGGCAGGTCCTTCCCGAGGAGGAGTGGAAGATCCCCCGTGGGCCGGAGCGCGTCTCACGGGTACGGGATAACGTCGTCTCATGACTGGTGAGCACGCCGCACTCGCCCTGCGCGGGCTGGCCAAACGGTTCGAGACGAAGATCGCCGTACGCGGCGTCGACCTCGACGTTCCGGCCGGTTCCTTCTACGGGCTGCTCGGCCCGAACGGCGCGGGCAAGACGACCACCCTGTCGATGGCGGTCGGCCTGCTCCGCCCCGACCACGGACGGGCGTGGGTGCTCGGCCACGACGTGTGGGGCAGCACGACCGAGGCGAAGCGACTGCTCGGCGTGATGCCCGACGGCGTACGTCTCTTCGACCGGCTCAACGGCGCCGAACTGCTCGCGTACAACGGCTTGTTGCGCGGCATGGACCCGCAGGTGGTCGACCAGCGGGCGCACGAACTGCTCGACGTGCTCGCCCTCGGCGACGCCGGAAACACGCTCGTCGTCGACTATTCGGCGGGGATGAAGAAGAAGATCGGCCTGGCCTGCGCGCTGCTGCACGGCCCTCGCCTGCTCGTGCTCGACGAGCCGTTCGAGGCGGTCGACCCGGTCTCCGCCGCCCTGATCCGCGACATCCTCCAGCGCTACGTGGCCGGCGGCGGCACGGTGATCTTCTCCAGCCACGTGATGGAGGTCGTCGAGCGGCTCTGCAGCCACGTGGCGATCCTCGCCGACGGGGCGATCAAGCGGGTGGGAACCCTCGCCGAGGTGCGCGGCGACCGTTCGCTGGAGGAGGTGTTCGTCGAGGTGGTCGGCGGACGGACCGCGACCGGTGCGGAACTGGCATGGCTGTGACCGCCACCGGCGGCCCCGTCGGTCCTGGGCCGGCGGGCGTCGGTGAGCCGGTGGCGGTGACCGCACCGGCCCGGCAGGGTGTCCGGCCGGTCACGCCCGGGTTGTTCGTACGGCTCAAGCTGCGGGTGATGGCCAACAACTTCCGTGGCCAGGCCTGGCGGATCGGCCTGTTCGTCGGCGGCGGCCTGGTCGGGCTGTTCTTCGCGGCCATGGGATTCCTGCTCTTCGCGGTCACCGGGGTGGCCGACGACATCGGCATCGCCCGCCTGGCGGCGGCGTTCGGTGGCGGTGCCCTGGTGCTCGGCTGGCTGTTGTTGCCGTTGGTCTTCTTCGGCGTCGACGAGACGCTCGACCCGGCCCGGTTCGCGCTGCTGCCGCTGCCCCGGCGGACCCTGGTCGGTGGCCTGTTCATGGCCGCCCTGGTGGGCGTGCCGGCGCTGGCCCTGCTGATCGCCACGTCCGGGCTGATCGTGTCGGCGGGGCTGCACGGCGGCTGGTTCGCCGCGCTCGTCGCCGCGGTCGGCGTGGTCGCCGGGCTTTTCCTGTGCGTCGCGGTGAGCCGGGCGGTGACCAGCGCCTTCGCCACGATGCTGCGGTCGCGGCGGGTCCGCGATCTGGCAGCCGTGCTGCTGGCCGTCCTCGCGGCGCTGCTCGGCCCGTTGCAGATCGCCGTGCTCGGCGCGGCGGAGAACACCGACTGGCGCCGGTTCAGCAGTGCTGCGGAGATCATCGGGTGGACGCCGTTCGGTGCCCCGTACACGATGGGCCTGGACGTCGCGGACGGGCGACTGTGGGCCGTACCGGTCAAGCTCGCGCTGCTCGCGGCGACCCTGTCGCTGCTGCTCTGGTGGTGGTCGCGGTCGCTGGAGTCGGCGATGGTCGGCGCGGTCAGCGGCGGTCCGGCCCGGGCCGCGAAGGGCGAGCCCGGGCAGGCCGTCGACCAACTCTTCCCGGCGAGCCTGCGCTGGGTGCCGCGTTCCCGGTTCGGTGCGCTGGTCGCCCGCGAGGCGCGCTACTGGTGGCGGGACGCCCGTCGCCGGGCCAACCTGATCACGCTGGCGATCGTCGGCATCTTCGTCCCGGTGATGATCAACTTCACCTCGTTCGAATTCAACGGCGACGTCTCCGGCCTGACCGCCTCGCCGACGACCGTCGCCCTGTCGATGCTCTTCGTCGGCATACTCGCCGCGGTCACCCTGGCCAACCAGTTCGGCTTCGACGGGAGCGCGTACGCGGCCAACGTCGTCGCTGGGGTACCCGGCCGGGTGGAACTCCAGGCCCGGGTGGCGGCGTTCTCGCTGTACATCGTGCCGTTCCTGGCCCTGGTCACGGTCGGCTTCGGCCTCCTGCTCGGCGAGCCGGGCTGGATCGGGATGATCGGTGGCACCGTCGCCGCCGCGTACGGCACCGGACTGGCGGTCAACCTGGTCATGTCGGTGGCCGCCGCGTACGCGCTGCCGGAGACGTCGAACCCGTTCGCGATCAACACCGGTGCCGGCGTGGCCAAGAGCATGCTCAGCCTGGTGGCGATGGTGGGATCGGCCGCCCTGGGCCTGCCGATGATCATCGCCACGGCGCTGCTGCCCGACTTCTGGCTGTGGCTGGCGCTTCCGGTCGGCATCGGCTACGGCTACGGCGCGGTGGCGCTGGGCACGTACATCACCGGCGACATCCTCGACCGCCGGATGCCGGAGCTGTTGCAGACCGTCACCCCGCGCCGCTAGCCGGGGACAATGTTTCACGTGAATCATCCGGAGCCGGGTGGACGTATCCACCACACCGACCCGTTCGCCGCGCCGGCCCACGAGCGGTCGCCCGTACGCCGGTTGCGGGGCCGGCTGGCGGCGGCCGTGACGCTGTGGACGGCGCCCGGACCGGCGGGCCTGACCGTGTCGTCCACGCTGGTCGCCGACGGCGAACCGGGCCGGCTGCTCGGTCTGGTCGACGACGAGTCCGACCTGTGGGCGGCGGTGTCCGCCGCCGGGCGCTTCGCCGTCGCACCGCTCGGGCCGGCCCACCGGCAGCTCGCCGACCGCTTCGCCGGCCTGATGCCGGCACCCGGCGGCCTCTTCAGGGGGCACGACTGGACGGAGACCGACTACGGCCCGGTGCCGGCCGACGCCGGCGGCTGGGCCGGGTGCCGCCTCGACGGCGCCCGCGAGTACGGCTGGGCGCTGCTGGTCGAGGCGACGATCGAGCACGTCGAACTGGGTGACGACGACCCGGGACCATTGATCCACCACCGGGGCCGCTACCGCACCTGATCCCGCGATCAGCGTCTTCTCCGCCGTTCGGCGACGTGACCGGGGTCACTCGGCGCAGCCAATCGCCCGTTCGGCGCACCCGGTCGCAATGACGAGGATCACAGCTTCCCGTCGATGGGTACACCTCCCTACGGTGCGCAGGACCCACTCACGTCCTGCACAAAGGTGGTGACCCGCATGAGTACGGATACACCCGCGCCGACCACGTCCACGCCGGACCGATACGTCGTCGTGCAGCGGTCGGACGAGTTCGCCGGGCTACGCAAGGCGTTGCGCGGCTTCATCTTCCCGATGACCGTCGCGTTCTTCCTCTGGTACGCGCTCTACGTGATCCTCTCCGCGTACGCGCGGGACTTCATGGGCACCAAACTGTTCGGCAACATCAACATCGCCCTTCTCTTCGGCCTGCTCCAGTTCGTCACCACGTTCCTGATCGCCTGGCTGTACTCCCGGTACGCCGCCCGGAAGGTGGACCCGATCGCCGAACGGATCCACGCCGACCTCGAAGGGAAGGGTGACAAGCGGTGAGCGGCAACCTGACGCTCGACGGCGTCGTCGACGGCGTACGCAACCTCGCCGCCGAGGCCGGCAACAGCACGGCCCGGACCCTGACCATCACGCTGTTCCTGGTGTTCGTCGCGGTGACGCTGGGCATCACGCTCTGGGCCAGCCGGCAGACCAAGACCGCCACCGACTTCTACGCCGGTGGCCGGTCGTTCTCCGGCTTCCAGAACGGGATGGCGATCGGCGGCGACTACATGTCGGCGGCGTCGTTCCTCGGCATCGCCGGCATGATCGCCCTGTACGGCTACGACGGCTTCCTCTACTCGATCGGCTTCCTCGTCGCCTGGCTGGTGGCCCTGCTGCTGGTGGCGGAGCTGCTCCGGAACTCGGGCCGATACACGATGGCCGACGTGCTGGCGTTCCGGATGCGGCAGCGTCCGGTGCGTACCGCCGCCGCCGTCTCCACGATCACCGTGTCGATCTTCTACCTGCTGGCCCAGATGGTCGGCGCGGGCGCCCTGGTGGCGCTGCTGCTCGGCATCCGGCCCGGCACGACGTTCCTCGGCATGGACGCCGACACCGCCAAGGTCGCCACCATCATCCTGGTCGGCGCCCTGATGATCATCTACGTGACGGTCGGCGGCATGAAGGGCACCACCTACGTGCAGATCGTCAAGGCGTTCCTGCTGATGGGCGGCGCGCTGATCATGACGGTGCTGGTGCTGGCGCACTACAAGTTCAACCTGTCGGCGCTGCTCGGCGACGCGGCGGCCACCTCCGGCAAAGGCAACGCGTTCCTCGAACCCGGGCTGAGATACGGCGTCGAGGTCGCCGGCAACGCGACACAGACCTTCTACAACAAGATGGACCTGCTGTCGCTGGGCATCGCGCTGGTGCTCGGCACCGCCGGCCTGCCACACATCCTGATCCGCTTCTACACGGTGCCGACGGCCAAGGCGGCCCGCAAGAGCGTGCTGTGGGCGATCGGCATCATCGGCACCTTCTACCTGTTCACCCTGGCCCTGGGCTTCGGCGCGGCGGCCCTGGTCGGCGGCGAGGCGATCACCACCCAGGACGCGGCCGGAAACACCGCGGCACCACAGCTCGCCCAGGCCCTCGGCGTCGACTTCTTCGGCGGCGAACTCGGCGGCGCGGCGATGCTCGCGGTGATCGCCGCGGTCGCGTTCGCCACCATCCTGGCGGTGGTGGCCGGCCTGACCCTGGCCTCGTCGTCCAGCCTGGCCCACGACTTCTACGCCAACGTGCTCAAGCGGGGCGAGGCGTCGGAGCGCCAGGAGGTACGGGTGGCCCGGATCTCCGCCTTCGTGATCGGCGCGGTCTCCATCGTGTTGTCGATCTTCGCGCAGAACCTCAACGTGGCGTTCCTGGTGGCGCTGGCCTTCGCGGTCGCCGCCTCCGGCAACCTGCCGGCGATCCTCTACAGCCTGTTCTGGAAACGGTTCAACACCTCGGGCGCGGTCTGGTCGATCTACGGCGGCCTGCTCGCCGCGGTGGTGCTGGTCTTCTTCTCCCCGGTGGTCTCCGGTGCCCCGTCGTCGATGTTCCCCGACGCGGACTGGCAGTGGTTCCCGCTGTCCAACCCGGGCATCATCTCGATCCCGCTCGGCTTCCTCGCCGGCTGGATCGGGACGGTGATCTCCAAGGAACGCGACGAGGACAAGTACGCCGAACTGGAGGTCAGGTCGCTGACCGGACACGGCGCGCACTGACCGCGACCGGTGCCGGGTGGGTCGACACCCACCCGGCACCGGCGGGTCGGGCGCCGAGGTCCACTCACCTCATGCCGGGCCCGATCGCGACAAGTAGGCTGACGGCATGGTGGTAGCTCAACGTTATGGAAAAGGTCAGCGAATCCTCGTCACCGGCGGTGCGGGCTTCATGCCGTCGCATCTCGTCGATGCGCTGCTGGCCCGGGGCTGCACCGTCGTCGCGATCGACAACTTCGTGACCGGATCCAAGAACAACGTTGCCCACCTGGCCGAAAACCCGCTGTTCACGCTGGTGGAGGCGGATGTTTCGGACGGTCTGCCGGTGCACCACCCGGCCGTGGCCGAGCGGTTCGACGCCATCATGCACATGGCGTCGCCGGCGAGTCCGAAGGATTTCGCCACCCTGCCGGTCGAGATCCTGCGGGTGGGTTCGCTGGCCACCATCCACCTGCTCGAACGGGCGGTCACCGACGGTGCCAGGTTCATCATGGCGTCGACGTCCGAGGCGTACGGCGACCCGCTGGTCCACCCGCAGCCGGAGTCGTACTGGGGCAACGTCAACCCGGTCGGCATCCGCAGCGTCTACGACGAGGCCAAGCGGTTCGCCGAGGCCACGACGATGGCCTACCACCGCTACCGGGGCGCCGACGTCGGCATCGTACGGATCTTCAACACGTACGGTCCCCGGATGCGGCCCGACGACGGCCGGGCCATCCCGACGTTCATCACCCAGGCGCTGCGCGGCGAGCCGATCACGGTGCACGGCACCGGCACCCAGACCCGGTCCATCTGCTACGTCGACGACCTGGTCAAGGGCATCCTGCTGCTGCTCGACTCGTCCGAGACCGGTCCGGTCAACTGCGGCACCGAACACGAGGTGACGATGCGCGACCTGGCGGAGCTGATCGTGTCACTGACCGGCAGCACGTCGACCGTCACCTACCTCACCCGGACCGCCGACGACCCGGAGATGCGTCGCCCCGATCTGACCCTGGCCCGGGAGCGGCTCGGCTATACCCCGTCGGTGCCGCCCGAGGATGGCCTGCGCCGCACGATCGCCCACTTCAGCGCTCACCTGAACTGATCGGGGGAGGGGCGATCCCGACTTCGTGCCGCCATCGTCGTGCCTGAACTGCGCTTTTCGCATCTGTCCGTACTCTGAAAAGCATGGCAGCCAGGACGTCTCCCCACGATGGCTCATACCGCCGGTCTTCGATCCCTCAGGCCGGCTCCGGCGGTTCGGGCCGGATTTCCGGCCGTGCCCGGGTCGGCGGTCAAGCCGGCGCTCGGCAGCCGGGCCACCCCGCGTCGGGCGGTGGGTCCGGCGGCGGGCCTCGCCCGCCCTACGGCCGGTCCGGCGGAGCGGTCCGGTCGGGCCGGCGCGGGCCACGTCCCAGGTGGGGCCGGATCGCCCTGGTGGCCGGGCTCGCGGTGCTGGTGCTCAGCCTGCTGGGCGCCGGCGGCATGTGGGTGTACGCGAGCAGCCTGGAAAGCGACCTGGACCGCACCGACGCGTTCTCGGACATCACCGGTGGACGACCCGAGTCGGTCACCGGGGCGCTCAACATCCTCCTGGTCGGCACCGACTCCCGTGATCCGGATGCCCCGCTGGACCAGCCCGGCGAGTGGCGCGCCGACACGGTGATCATCATGCACATCCCGGCCTCGCACGACGAGGCGTACCTGGTCTCCATCCCGCGCGACCTCTACGTGCCGATTCCGGAGAACGCGGGCGCGCCCTGCGGTTCGGGACAGCGGTCGAAGATCAACGCGGCGTTCGCGTGGGGCGGCCTGCCACTCGCCGTACACACGGTGGAGTGCTTCACCGACATCCGGATGGACCACGTCATGGCCGTCGACTTCGGTGGGTTCAAGGAGGTCACCGACGCTCTCGGCGGGGTGGAACTGTACGTCGAGCAGGACACCACCTCGATCCACAAGCCGTACCGCAAGTTCAGCAAGGGTACGAACCACATGAACGGCACCGAGGCGCTCGACTGGATCCGCCAGCGCAAGCAGTTCCCGGACGGTGACTTCGCCCGGATGCGCCACCAGCAGGAGTTCCTGCGGGCGCTGATGGACAAGGCGGTGAGCACCGGCACGCTGACCAACCCGAAGAAGATGAACGACTTCCTCAAGGCCACGACCGCCGCGGTCACCGTCGACGAGGGGTTCTCGCTGGTCGACATGGCGGTCAAGTTCCGCAACCTGCGGGGCGACAACCTGCGCTTCATGACCAGCCCGCACAACGGCAGCGAGACCATCAACGGCGAGTCGGTGGTCGTCTCGGACCGGGAGAAGGCGCTCGCGATGTACAAGGCGATGGCGGCCGACAAGATGGCCGACTGGGTGCGGGCGAACGCCGAACCGTCGCCGTCGGCCGACAACGGCGGCTGATCGCCTGGTCAAGCCGGGTACGGCGGGGCGGAGCGGGCGGGTGCCCGGCCGCCCCGGCGGCGTCGCGGAGGCTACCGACCAGTATTGGTCACAAAATCGAAACAGGATGGGGGCTCGCGAGAACGGATCGGTGTCCGTACAGTGACGTCGGCCCATCGTCCCGCCCCTGGAGTACCAATGCCCGTCGAGACCCCCAGACGGACCCGATCGGCCCGTTCGGCACCCCCGCCCAGCCGTTCGGCCACCGCACGGAGCCATTCGAAGCCGGCGAAACGCACCAAACGCAAGGATCCGCTCTGGTCGCGGCTACTGGTGATCGCGGGCGCGTTCCTGATGATGGTCAGCGGAGGGGCCATCGTCGGCACCAAGGTCATCATCGACCAGGCGACCAGCAACATCGCACAGGACGACCTGCTGGGCATCGCCGGCACGAACGACCAGGGCGGCAACGACCTTGACGGGCCGATCAACATGCTGCTGCTCGGTGTCGACCTCAGGAAGGGCTGGGACAAGAACGACACCCGGGCCGACACCATCATCATCCTGCACATCCCCGCCACCCACGACCAGGCATACCTGATCTCCATCCCCCGGGACACGGAGGTGACCGCCCCGGCGTTCCCGAAGAGCGGCTTCCAGGGCGGGGTCGGGAAGATCACCGACATGTTCCACGCGGGCGCCCAGAACGGTGGCGAGTGGTCCGGTGGGGCCCAGTTGGTCGCCCAGACCATCAAGAACTTCAGCGGCATCACCTTCAACGGCGCCGCGATCATCGACTTCAGCGGCTTCAAGGGCATCATCGACGCGCTCGGCAGTGTGCGGATGTGCGTCGACCAGGAGGTCGAGTCGATCCACATGCTGACCCGGGAGCGGGACGGCTACCCGGTCTACATCTCCGACAAGGAGCGGCACTCGGGCGAGAAGCTGAACCCGGTGGTCTACAAGAAGGGCTGCCGGGAGATGAAGGGCTGGGAGGCGCTGGACTACTCCCGGCAGCGCTACGGCCTGGACAACGGCGACTACGACCGCCAGAAAAACCAGCAGCAACTGGTCAAGGCGATCGCCAAGAAGGCCGTCGACAGCGGGGCCATGACCAACCCGATGAAGATCAACGAGTTGATGAAGGCGGCCGGTGAGGCGTTCGTCCTGGACACCGCCGGCACGCCGGTCGCCGACTTCGTCTTCACCCTGCGGGGCGTCGCGGCCAACGACATGGTGATGCTGCGCACCAACGGGGGCACCTTCAACGGCAACAACTCCGGCCGCGAGGCGCTCCAGCCGATCAGTCTCGAGATGTTCGAGGCGGTCAAGAACGACCGGCTCGCCGAGTTCGTCATGAACAACCCGACCGTGATGGCGAACAACAAGTCGTAGCACCACCCAAGGTCGGCAAAACACCATCAACTCAGGCAAGTCCTCCCTACGCTGACGTGAGAAGGGTTCACGCCATGCGTAGGGAGGCGTCACGTCCAGATCCGAACGGGCGGACCCGGACCGGAACCGCCCGACCGGCACCGAGCGGGGCGGCACGCTGGCCGTACGGCCCCGGGACGACGCGGAAGCGCCCCGGCCACCCGCCCCACGCTGGACCCGCGCCCTGATCACCCTGGGCCTGGTGCTGCTGGTCGTCGCCGCGGCGGGGCTGACCGGGCTGCGCAGCCTCACCGACCGGTACGGCGGCTCGGTGACGACCGACCAACTCCTCGCCCCCGACGCCCGGGGCGACCGGAACGGCGTCACCGGCCCGCTCAACTACCTGCTCATCGGCTCCGACCTGCGCGCCTCCAACCCGGATGCCGGCCAGCGCGCCGACTCGATCCTCATCGTCCACGTCCCGGCCGGGCTGGACCGGGCCTACCTCGTCTCGGTCCCCCGCGACCTGCTCGTCCAGATCCCGGCCGACCCGGCCGCCGGCTACTCCGGCGGCACCGACCGGATCAACGCCGCCTTCCAGTTCGGCAACGCCGGCGCCAGCGGGGCCAAACTGCTCTCGGCCACGGTCACCCTGTTCACCGGCGTCCGGTTCGACGGTGCCGCCATCCTCGACTTCTCCGGGTTCCGCCGGGTCATCGACCTGATCGGCGGGGTCGAGATGTGCGTCGACAGCGAGGTGCGGTCGATCCACACCGGCCACCTGTTCACCACCGGCTGCCAGCAGATGGACGGCGCGCGGGCCCTCGACTACGTACGCCAGCGCTACGACCTGCCGAACGGGGACTACGACCGGCAGCGCCACCAGCAGCAACTGCTGAAGGCGATACTGCAGAAGGTCGACCTGGGCGGTCTGGTCACCCAGCCCGTCAAGCTCGACCAGCTCATCCGGGCGGTCGGCGCCTCGTTCACGGTCGACACCGGCGGGGTACCGGTCGAGGACCTGGCGTTCGCGTTGCGCGGCCTGCGCCCGGAGACGCTGCTCGGGGTGCAGATGCCGGCGCACGCGCAGGACGTGGCCGGATCGTCGTACTCGATGCTCGACCCGGCCGCCGACTCCCTCTTCGGCGCCCTGCGGCAGGCCGGGATGCGGGACTGGACGACCCGCAATCCGAACTGGGTGAATCGGCTGTAGGACCGGCCGGCGGCACGTCGAAGGAGCACGCCCTAAGCTTGGTAGCCGTGTTCGGACGCCAGATCCCCTCCGTGAGCGTGCCCCAGATCGCCGACGACGCCTACGTGCTCGACGTACGCGAGCCCGACGAGTGGTCGGCCGGGCACGCGCCCGGGGCCCACCACATCCCGATGATGGAGATCCCGGCCCGGCTCTCCGAGGTGCCCACCGAAGGCGACGTGGTCGTGATCTGCCGCTCCGGCGGGCGGTCGGGCCAGGTCGTCGGCTATCTGATGAGCAACGGGTGGGACAACGTACGCAACGTCGCGGGCGGCATGCACGACTGGGCCGCCGCCGGCCGCCCGGTCGTCAGCACGGACGGGCAGCCGGCCCGCGTGCTGTGAACGGACCGCTGGTCTTCGCCCACCGGGGCTCCTCGGCGCTGCTGCCGGAGCACACCCTCGCGGCCTACCTGCGCGCGATCGAAGAGGGTGCCGACGGGGTCGAGTGCGACGTACGGCTCACCCGCGACGGGCACCTCGTCTGCGTGCACGACCGGCGGCTGGACCGCACCAGCAACGGCACCGGCCGGGTCAGTGCCCGTACGCTCGCCGAACTCGACGAACTGGACTTCGGCTCCTGGCACACCGCCGCGCTCTCCGACGACCGGGTCACGGACATACCCGCCGACCCGTCCCGGACCCGGCTGCTCACCCTCGACCGGCTGCTCGACGCGTTGCACGACGCCGGACGCCCGGTGCGACTGCTGATCGAGACCAAACACCCGTCCCGGCGGGGCGCGACCGTCGAACGCACCCTGGTGGCGACACTGCGGGCCTGGGGACTGCTCGACCCCGCCCCGGACCATCCGGTCCAGGTCACCGTGATGTCGTTCTCGCCGCTGGCCGTCCGGCGGATGCGCGAACTCGCGCCGGGACTGCCGACGGCGCTGCTGCTGGAGATGCTGCCGCCCGGGTTGCGGGTCGGCCGGCTGCCGTTCGGCGCCCGGATCGCCGGGCCGGGCATCGGCCTGGTCCGGGCCCGGCCGCAGCTCGTACCGAAGCTGCGGGCCGCCGGCAACCGGGTCTTCGTGTGGACGGTGAACGAGCCGGACGACCTCGACCTGGTAATCGGCCACGGGGTGGACGGGATCATCACCGATCGGCCGGCTCTGGTCCTCCAGCGGCTCGGACGTTGAGTGCCAGGACTGCCCAAAACACGCGGGAGTTGGCAGACTCGGGGCATGCCGGAGCGCCCCGACTACGCCGCTCTGATCGCCGGCCAGACCGTCGTCATCGAGATGACCAACTCCGGCGAGGCAGGGATTCCCGTCCTCACCCACCTGCTCCGGGTCGCCGAGCGGGCCCTCGGCGCGGGCGGCATGGCGTTCGTGGAATACCGGCCGGACAGCGGACGGATCATCGCGGCCACCGGCGGGGTCGGTTGGGCGCTCGGCCGGCCGGTCGACCGCACCGGTCCGGCGGCGGCGCGGCTGATGCACGGCCCTCGCACCGACGAGGCCCTGATCGGCGAACTCCCCGGTGACCTGGCGCACCAGCTCGCCGGGCACGGGCTGCACCGGGTGATCTCGGCCCGGGCCGAGGTCGGCGGACTGGTGGTCGGCAGCCTCCACGCCTACTACGCCGACCCGCCCGCCGGCCGCACCCGGCACGCGTACGGCGATCCGGCCGACTCCGCCGAGCACCACGCCCTGCTCGCCTACCTCGCCGCCTGCGCCGCCCACATGTACGGCGACCAGGCCGGGCTGCCGATCCACGGTGACGGCCCGGTGGTGGCGGCGCTCGCCGACGGCCTGGCGATCGTCGACCGGGACGGCTACGTCCGGCTGTGGAACCCGGCGGCCGAGCAGGTGACCGGGCATCCGGCGGCGCAGATCCTCAACCGCCCGGCACCGTTCCCGCTGCCGCCGGCAGGGCAGGTGGTCGACCACAAGCTGCCGGACGGTCGGTGGTTGACGATCACCTCCGGCGACCTGCCCGGCGCGATCTCGTCGCGGGTGGTGACGTTCCGCGACATCACCGACCAGCACCGGCGCGACCACGACCTGTTCGTCGCGGTCACCAGCCACGAGCTGCGAACTCCGGTCACCGTCATCAAGGGGTACGCCGACACGCTGTGCAACCACTGGGACTCGCTGACCGACCCCGACCGCAGGCAGGCGGCCCGGGTCATCGGGCAGCGTGCCGACGAGTTGGCCCGCCTGCTCGACCGGCTCCTGTCGGCGGCCGACGACATCGGCCCGGTCGGCGACGCCCCGCCCGTACCGTTCGACCTGGTCGAGGCGCTGCGGGCGGCGGCCCTGGACCTGCCGGCGGACCTGCGCCGACGGCTGGTCGTCGACCTGCCCGGTGACCTGCCCAAGGCGTTCGGCGACCGGGCCAGCCTGGCCACGGTGCTCACCGAACTGGCGACCAACGCCGACAAGTACTCGCCACCCGACACCCTGATCGAGCTGACCGCCGAGGCCGACCGACGGACCGTCGTGTTCCGGGTTAGCGACCGCGGCATCGGGGTACGTCCCGATCACGTGGAGCGCGCGTTCGACCGCTTCTGGCAGGGCGAATCGGGCGACCGGCGGCGTTACCCCGGCGCCGGTCTCGGACTCTTCCTGGTACGGCGGATCGTCGAGCGACAGAACGGCTGGGTCTCCCTGCGTCCGCGCGACGGGGGCGGTACGGTCGCAGAGGTGCGGCTGCCCCGCGGATGAGACGGCGCGGCCCGCCGCCGGAATGTCCGAGGAGGCACGATCGTGTCCATGGCGTTGGCCGAACGATCCTGGTGCGTGGTCGTCCCTCACCACACCGGGGGAGCCCGCATCGCCCGGCACCGGCTCGCGGCGGAACTCTCCGACGTCGTACCGCCGGAGCTGCTCTCCGATGCCGTCGCCGTGGTCGCCGAGTTGGTCGGAAACGCCGTACGGCACGCCGACCCGCTGCCGGGCGGGGTCGTCCGGGTGTCGTGGCGGCTGCGGCCCGGGGTCGACGCCGACATCGTCGAGGTACGGGTCACCGACGGCGGCGCGCAGGCACCGCCGACGCTGCGTACGGTCGGCCCGGAGTCGCTCGACGGCCGTGGCCTGTGCATCGTGGCGGCGCTGTCCGGCCGCTGGGGTGTGGAGCGCGACGGGCTGGGGCAGAGCGTGTGGGCGGAGCTGTCGTAGCGGCGGCCATTTACCCGGTACGCGTCCCACGGGACGCCGCCGGGGCCTAGGCTGTTTCGCCGTGAGTAAGCGTCGAAAGAACCCCCGGTCCGCCGACCAAGCGCCGAAGCGCGAAAAGGTACGTGACATCTTCGTCCCCCGACCGTTCGAGGGCCTCGCCGACGAGGCCGAGTGGATCGCCCTGCGGGAGCTGGTGCCTGCGGCGTCGGCTCCGCTGACGCTCGCCCCCGACCTGGTGGAGCGCTTCGGTGACCGCCCGGTCACGCTGGCCACGGTGCTGCCGATGGCCTGGCCCGCGATGACCAAGCCCGACGGCCGGATCTTCATCGGCCTCCAGCGCCACGTGCAGTCCGGCGACGTCTCCCGAGACCTGGCCGTGGCGATCCTGTGCGCGCTGCAGACCGCGCCCGGTGGCACCGTGTCGGTGCCCGCCCTGCCCGGTGAGGGTCCACGGTTGCAGGACGTCCTCGTCGACGGTCCGCTCGACGTGACGATGCACGACGGTTTCGAGTTCTGGCTCGACGAAGACGCGGCCGACGACTCGAACGTCAAGGCATCCCTGGAGCGGGCGAACGCCTCGATCTACCCGACCGTACGGCTCGCGGCCGCACCGGCCGCGTACTGGTGCCGGGTGCCGGACAAGGGGCACGTCCGTTGGGTGCTGCCGGACCAGGAGGATGCCGCGTTGGCGGCGCTGTCGCGGCTCGCCGCGGCGGGTGAGCTGCTACTCGGCGACGGGACGAAGTTCGCCGGGATGTTCCGGGCACACGGCCTGCTCGTGCCGGTGTGGGACATCCCCGGCGCGCCCGAGGCCGCCGAGTGGGAGGCGCCGCTGGCCGAGTTCGCGAAGCGGTACGCGGAGGCACTCGCCGACACCGAACCGCTGGACGCGGCGGCGCGACGGGCCCGGCAGGGACTGCTCGGTCGCCAGCTCACCCTGCGCTGAGCCCGGCCGCCCAGCCGGCGCGAGCCCAGCCGCTCACCCGGCGCGAGCCCGGCCGCTCACCCGGCGGCGACGGCCGGCAGGGCGAGCGGTGAGCGGACGATCGGGCAGGACATGCATCGCGGACCACCCCGGCCGGAGCCCAGCTCCGAGCCGGGGATCCGGATGACCTCGATTCCGGCCCGTTCGAGCTGCCCGTTGGTTTCGATGTTGCGCTCGTACGCCACGCACAGCCGGGCGGCGATCGCCAGGGTGTTGTTGCCGTCGTCCCACTGCTCGCGTTCGGCGGTGACCGGGTCGAGCCCGGTGTCGATCACGCGCAGGGTGTCGATGTCCATGGCGTCGGCGGCGGCCCGTAGGAAGGGTGCCGGGCCGTCCACCTGTGGCTCGCCGTCCGGCCCGGAGATCACCGTGTAGGCGAGCAGGGTGTCGGCGATGTTGGGATACATCAGGACGGCATCGACGTCGACCATCGTACAGACCGTGTCGAGGTGCATGGTGGCCCGCTCCTGCGCGATCGGCACAACCAGGATGGTGTGCGCCAGGCCGGCACCGAAGACCCGGCGGGCCAGCCGTTCGGCGCCGGCGGGCGTGGTCCGCTCGCCGGTGCCGATGGCGATCACGCCGGGACCGAGGAGCAGCAGGTCGCCGCCTTCGAGCGGTTCGAGGTCCGGCCCGTACGCGAACCGGGTCCCGCCGAATCGCGGGTGGTGCCGGTAGATGGCGTCGAGCAGGGTGGTCTCCCGGCGCCGGGCCGGCATGGCCAGGCTGGTCACCGCGGCGTGGTCGCGGATCCAGACCGACGAGTCGCGGGTGAACAGCAGGTTGGGGAGCGGGTCGATCACGAAGTCGTGTTCGTCCATCAGGGTGTGGACGAGGCCGCCCAGTCGGTCCCAGCTGGTCCGCAGCTCGTGCCGGGCGAGTCCGGCGATGAGGATGTCGGCCAGTCCGGCGGGATCGAGGTATGCGAGATGGTCGGAAACTCTTCGACTCAGGGTATCGCCTAGCCTGCGGTCGGCGAGTATCATCTCGGTCAGCTCAGATCGGGCCGCCGGCACGGCCAGTGTCTCAGCAAGCAAATCTGCGACATAGAGCACTTCTACGCCGCGGTCGCGAAGGGCCGCCGCGAAGATGTCGTGCTCCTCTTGGGCGCGACCAACCCACGGGATGGCATCAAACAGCAGGTCATCGTTGTTTCGTGGGGTCAGCCGGGCGAGTTCTCGGCCGGGCCGGTGCAACAGGACGGTGCTCAGCCGTCCGACCTCACTGTCGACGTAATGGGTCACAATGGCAGCGTAGGACCTTGCGTTGGCACCATCTGGCAAAAGAGGCGTGGAGTGAATGAGGCATTCATCCTTACTCACTCCGGTTTTGCACCTTGCCCGACAGGCGGTGTCACCACGTAGGGTAGTGGTATCACAACTCAGAGGACCTTTTGCCGGAGGTCGAGAAGAGATGACTGTCTTTCCTGCGCGTTCGGGTGCACCAGTCCAGCGAGCCGTTCCTCGCCAGCGGGCTCTGCCCACCAATAGCGAGAAGTCGCCACCCTCGTCGCCGGGAGGGCTGGCCGCCGTCCGCCCCACCGCACTCGAATGGGCCCGCCGCCGCCGTGCCGAGCGGGACGCCCGTCGCGTCGAAGCCGCCGGCGCCCGCGCGCTGAACCGGCTGGACCACCTCGGGCCGTCGTGGCACGTGGTGGACTGGCCGCGGACCGACTCCCCCGAGACCCAGATCTTCGACACCGGCCGCGCCGGCGACGACCGGGCGGGCTTCCTCGCGATCGGCCCGAGCGGGCTGTTCGCGGTCACCATCGCCGATCACGGCCGCTCCCGGGTGATGGTCGCGGGCGACGTGGTGCAGATCAACGGCAAGCGACCGACCTACGTCGGCCAGGCCCGCCGGGACGCGAAGCGGGCCAGCAAGGCCATGTCCGCCGCGACCGGGCACACCATCCCGGTCACCCCGGTGCTGACCTTCGTCGGCTCCGGCGTCATCAGCGTCTACGGCCTGCCGAAGGACTGCCTGGTGGCCACCCACCGCGAACTCGACCGCCTGCTGGTCGCCGGCGGCAGCCGGATCAGCGCGACGACGGCCGAGAAGCTCTCCGCGGTCGCCCGACACCCATCGACCTGGTTGAACGCGCCCTACCGTTCCGCCGCCGACTACCGGTGGTACGAGGACGGCCGAACGGCCGCTGACAAGAGCGCGGCGCGCCGGTAACGTCTGCTCCCAACACCACCCGCGCCCATCGACCACCCTCGAAGCACTGGCCTGCCCGCGGCACCAAGGTGCCCTCCCCCGCTGCGGTCGCTCCGGGCAGGCACGGGTCGGCGGGAGTGTGGCGATCGACTAACGTTGCGGGTCGGTTGACTCCGCGGATCCGCCCCGACGGCGGATCCGGCGAGGTGATCCGGCAAGGTGCATGGGAGGCGCGGTGGCACACGTCGAGCTTGAGCTGACCGAGGCGTTGGCGCCATCCAGTCGCACACCGGCGGAGCCGGCGGTCGGCGACAGCCTGCAACTCTGGTTGGCGACGGTGTCACACGCGGCGGAGCCCTGCCTGGTCATCGACCGGCAGACCACCATCACCGCCGTCTCCAGTTCGTGCTGTGATCTGCTCGGGCTGGGCACGCCCGCCGAGACGGTCGGGCTCGCGCTGCTCGACGGCAAGCTGCGGCTGGTCGACTTCACCGCGGCCCGGGGCGAACTGACCGAGACCGAGATCGACAAGATTCCCCCGCTGCTCGCGCTGACGTCCGGCCGGCTGGCCCGGGGCCTGCTGCGCGTGCAGTCCGACAGCTCCGCCGAAAACGTCGCCACCGTCGACGCGATCGCCACCCCGTTGTCGGTCGACGGGACGGTCGCCGGCTCGCTCACCTTCTTCTCGCCGGTCTGACCGGTGCCCACCCCGCGGGCGCCGGGCCCGGTGAGTGTGGCGATCAACGCATCGCCACACGGTTGGGAGCGGGCCCGGTGAACCGTAGTGTTCCCACCATGCTGGACCTCGACCTGCTGCCGGACGAATACGCGGTGTGTCGACTGCCGGCCGGCTCCCCGCTGCCCGCCAATCTGGTCGGCGGCCCGGACGGCGGCGTCGTCTCGGTGACCTGGACCGCCGACGAGGTCTCCATCATCTGCCGGTCCGACCTGGTGCCGGTCGAGGCGACCGCCGAAACCCCGTGGCGTTGCTTCCGGGTCGTCGGCCCGCTCGACCTCGCGCTGACCGGCATCCTCGCCTCCCTGGTCACCCCGCTGGCCGACGCCCGGGTCAACATCCTCGCCTTCTCGACGTACGACACCGACTACCTGCTGGTGCCGTCCGTACGGCTCACCGAGGCGCTGGCCACGCTCACCCACACCGGCCACCGGATCACAACCTGATCTTCCCGGCGCGAGCACGCACCGCCTACCATGGGGCTCCACCCTGCCCCCGCCACCACATACAATGACGTTCACCTATGCCAAGGAACCGGTCCGTGCCCCGCGTGCCGCGCCTCGCCGCCGCTTCAGCCTGCGTGCTGGCCGGCGCCGTGCTGCTGGCTGGCTGCGGCACACCGCCGGAGCTGCGGCCCCGGCCGGGCGTACCGGTGCCGTCCGCGAGCGGTTCCAGCGGTCCGAGCGGCCGGCCGGGTGCCGACGCAGGCCGACCGCCGACCGAGTCGACCACCCGCCCCACTCCCGGAATCACCCCCGTGCCCGGCGGCACCCCGTCGCCGAGCTACGGCGGATACGTGGCGGTGAGCTGTGCCGGCAACCCGTCCGGCGCCCAGGTGACCGACCTGCTGCGCCGGTCCCCCGGACTGCTGCGCTCCGACGCCACCGTACGGGTGGTGCGTGAACCCGTGTGCGCCGACACCTGGCAGTACACGGTGGTGGAGGTGAACGTCCCGGGCCGGGGCAGCTCGGCGATGCAGGTCGTCTCCACCGGGCGGGCGGCCAGCCTGATCCTGGTCACGGCCGGCAGCAACGTCTGCAACGCCCGGATCCGGGCGACCGCGCCGGCCGGGATCCGCACCCTGGCCTGCGACGCGTGACTGTCGCCACCGAGGGGTGCGTAGGCTGGGCCCATGCCGGGAACACCACCGACCCGTTTCGTCTACCTGGGCCCGCAGGGCACCTTCGCCGAGCAGGCCCTCCGCACCATCCCGGCCGCCGAGCGCGGTGACCGTACGCCGGCCCGCAGCGTGCCCGAGGCGCTCGACGCCGTACGCGCCGGGGACGCCGACGCGGCGCTCGTGCCGCTGGAGAACTCCATCGGCGGCGCCGTCGGCGTGACGTTCGACGAACTCACCGGCGGCACCCCGTTGATGATCACCCGCGAGGTGGTGCTGCCGGTCGAGTTCGTCCTGGCCGCGCGGACGGGCGTGCACCTCGACGGGGTACGCGCCGTCGCCGCGCACCCGCAGGCGTCGACGCAGTGCCGGGGCTGGCTGCACGACCACCTGCCCGACGCGCAGGTCGTCGACGTGCTGTCGAACGGGGCCGCCGCCGCGGCTGCCGCCGACGGCTCCTACGACGCGGCGATCTGCGCGCCGATCGGAGCCGCCGGGCACCGGCTGGTCGTGCTCGCCGACAAGATCGCCGACCACAGCGACGCGGTGACCCGGTTCGTGCTCGTCTCCCGGCCCGGCCCGCCACCGCCGCCGACCGGCGACGACGTGACCTCACTGGCCGTCTACATCGCCCACGACCGGGTGGGCGCGCTGCTCGCGGTGCTGATGGAACTGGCCGTACGCGGGGTCAACCTGACCCGGATCGAATCCCGGCCGACCGGTGAGGCCCTCGGCCGCTACGCGTTCTTCCTCGACTGCACCGGACACGTCGCCGAGGACCGGTTCGGCGAGGCGTTGCAGGGACTGCGCCGGATCTGCGCCGAGGTTCGCTTCCTCGGGTCGTACCCCCGGCACCGCTTTCCGACGACTACGGACGAGCGGCCGGTCCCGGCGCCGGCCGGTCAGTCCGACACCGACTATGCCGACGCCGCGGCCTGGCTCGCCCGACTGCGGTCGGGCGAGCTGACCTGAACCACGGCGGCGGAAGGGGCGCCCGTCAGCCGAAGATGCCGCTGCCGGACTGCTGGCCGGCACCCCGGACCGGCGCCTCCTCCGACGGCTGCACGATCACGAAGCCCTGACCGGCGAAGCTCATCGTGAACGCCTCACCGGTGGTGCGGCCGATCAGGTTGCCGCCGAGGCCGGTCTGGTCGGCCCGGTGGAAGCCGGTCTGGAGGCTCGCCGACCAGCAGACCGCCGCCTGCGGGTCGACGAACGTGGGCTGGTTGGGGGCGACGTTGAGCACCAGCGGGGTGCCCTTGGTGGTCACCGCGATCCGGCCGTGTCCGGTGAAGACGCAGTTGAACAGCCCGGCGGAGGAGAGCATCCCCATGCCGCTGACCATCTTGATGTCGTACGACAGGGTCGAGTCGAAGGCGAGCACGCTGGAACCGTTGATCGACAAGGCGTCGCCGGGCTCGAGGTCGATCAGGTGGATGTCCGACGCCAGGTCGGCGAGGTAGACCTCGCCACGCCCGGTCAGCTTCATCAGCGGCACACCCTCGCCGGTGAGCTTCTGCTTGAAGAACTTGGCGACGCCACCGGATCCGAGGGCCTTGAACTCGACCTGCCCCTGGTAGGCGACCATCGCGCCGGTGCGGGCCATCACCTCGCCGTTCAGCGACACCTTGAGCATCTTGTGGTTCTGCAGGCTCATGCCGGGCTGGCCCGACGCCTTTTCCAGGTTTTCCGCGGAGAACAGCGCGCTGCGCATGAGGGTTCCTCCTGGTCAGGGATTTCTGCGCCGAGCCTAGGCAGCGCTGGCAAGCACCGGCTCGGCGGGGGCGGCTCAGCCCCAGCCGAGTTCGTGCAGCCGATCGTCGTCGATGCCGAAGTGGTGGGCGATCTCGTGTACGACGGTCACCGCGACCTCTTCGACGACGTCGTCGTCGTTGTCGCAGATCCGCAGGATGGGGTTGCGGTAGATGGTGATCCGGTCCGGCAGTACGCCGCCGTAGTCCCAGCCGCGGGTGGTCAGCGCGTGGCCCTCGTACAGCCCCAGCAGCTCGGGCTCACCCGGCGGCGTGTCGTCCTCGACGAGGATGACGACGTTGTTCATCAGACCGAGCAGTTCCTCGGGCACTTCGTCGAGGGCTTCGGCAACCAGTTCCTCGAAACGCTCGCGGTTCATCTCGACCGGCACGAACCCATTCTGCCCGGCCGGCCACGGCCGTGTGCTCCCGGTGATCAGGTAGCCGCCCCGACCACCGGGAGAGCCGGTCAGGAAAGACGCGCGGACAGGGTGATCTCGGCGCCCGGCGAGAGCAGGCGGGAGATCGGGCAGTTGGCCTTCGCCGCCTCGGCCAGCTTGGCGAACTCGGCCTCGTCGATTCCCGGCACGTCGCCGACCGTCTCCAGGTCGATGCGGGTGACGGTCATCCCGGCCTCGGTCTTGTCGAAGTGGACCTTCGCGGTGGTCTCCACCGAGGTCGGGGTGTGCCCGGCGTCGGCCAGCCCCTTGGAGAAGGCCATCGAGAAGCAGCCGGCGTGCGCGGCGCCGATCAGCTCCTCGGGGTTGGTGCCCTCTCCCTCCTCGAAGCGGGATTTGAAAGAATAGTTCCCTTCGTAGCCGCCCTTACCAGTGCGGATGGTTCCGGAACCTTCGGTGAGATTCCCCTGCCAGCGGGCGGCTGCGGTGCGAATAGGCATGAAGACGACGCTAGCCCAAACGATCCGGTGATGCGACGATGCGGACGAAGCACCGCGCCGACGCGGGAAGGCGAACGCATGTCCCAGGATCCCCCGACGCCGCCCGCCGACGGTCACCCCGCAGTCGCGCAGTGGGGAGACGACGAACCGGCCGGCGGTAGCCGGGCCGGCCGACTGCTCGCCGCCGTCGGGCGGGACCGCCGGCTCGCCCCCGTCGTCGGCGGGTTGAGCCTGCTGGCCGTCTTCGCCTCGTTCGCCGGCGAATGGGTGATCGCCACCCTGGACATCGGCGGGATCGGCAGCGAACCCCTGGTTCTCACCGCCGGACTGGTCCGGATGGACGCGATCGGAGCCGGATACCTGCTGGGTGTCTTCGTGGTTGTCGGCTGCACCGCGCTGGCCCTCTTCGGCGACGCCGCGGTACGCCACAACGCCCGGGTCGTCGGCCTCGCCGCCGGCGGCACCACCATCGCCGTCCTGGTCGCCGCCACGACAGTGGGCGAGCAGGCCGTGGACCGCTCCTACTTCGCGCCGCAGGGCTCCATCGACGTCGACCAGGGTCGCGGGCTGGTGATGGCGTTCGTCGGCACCATCGGGCTGCTGCTCACCCTCTACCTGATCGGGCGGCTGGCACCCGCCGCCGCGCGCTTCGCCCCGGCCGGGCAGGGCCCCGGCACCGGTCCGGCCGCGACCGACCCCACCGATCCGGGCGACCCCGGCCCGGCAGAACCCGGTCCGGGCAACCCCGGCCCGGCCGGAGACTGGCCCTGGCGCCGGCCACGGCGGTCGCCCGAGCCGGCCGATCCCGACGGATCCATGATCGACGTAACGGTCACCCCGGCCGCGCCGTTCATCCGCCCGGACCGGGGCGACCCCCGCTGACCGGTGCCGCCGGCGTCGACCGGCGCGGGCGTACCGGTGGGCGGGCGCCGGCGTCCACCCGCGCCACGGACATATCCCCGTGAGTACGTCGGCGGACACCGGTAGGCTCAGCACCCGTGATTGATCTGCGCCTGCTTCGCGACGACCCCGATGCCGTACGAGCCAGCCAGCGGATTCGCGGTGAGTCCGAGTCGGCGGTCGACGAGCTGCTGCGCGCCGACGAGGAGCGCCGGGCCGCCGTGCAGCGGTTCGAGGCGCTACGCGCCGAGCAGAAGCAGCTCGGCAAGCAGATGCCGAAGGCCAGCGGTGACGAGAAGACCGCGCTGCTGGCGCGTACCAAGGAGCTTTCGGCCGAGGTGAAGGCGGCCGAGGCCGCCGCCGGCCAGGCCGAGCAGGAGCTGCGCCGGGCACACCTGGCCATCCCCAACATCGTGCAGGAGGGCGCGCCGGCGGGCGGCGAGGACGACTTCGTCGTGCTGCGTGAGGTCGGCGAGCGGCCGCAACTGGAGAATCCACGCGACCACCTCGAACTGGGCGAGGCGCTGCGCGCCATCGACGTCGAACGCGGCGCCAAGGTGTCGGGCAGCCGGTTCTACTACCTGACCGGGGTCGGTGCGCTGCTCCAACTCGGCCTGCTCCAGCTCGCGATCGCCCAGTCGGTCGAATACGGCTTCACCCCGGCGATCCCGCCGGTGCTGGTCAAGCCGGAGTCGATGGAGGGGACCGGGTTCCTCGGCGCCCACGCCAGCGAGGTCTACCGGCTGGAGGCCGACGACCTCTTCCTGGTCGGCACCAGCGAGGTGCCGCTGGCCGCCTACCACTCGGGCGAGATCCTGTCGCTCGACGAGCCGGCGCGCTACGCCGGCTGGTCGTCGTGCTTCCGCCGCGAGGCCGGGTCGTACGGCAAGGACGTGCGCGGCATCCTGCGGGTGCACCAGTTCGACAAGGTCGAGATGTTCTCCTACTGCCGGCCGGAGGAGGCCGCCGCCGAACACCTGCGCCTGCTGGCGTGGGAGGAGGAGATGCTGGCCAAGGTCGAGGTGCCCTACCGGGTCATCGACGTCGCAGCGGGCGACCTGGGCAGCAGCGCGGCCCGCAAATACGACTGCGAGGCGTGGGTGCCGTCGCAGGGCCGCTACCGCGAGGTCACCTCGACCTCGAACTGCACCACCTTCCAGGCCCGGCGGCTCAACATCCGCTACCGCGACGAGGACGGTCGCCCGCAGATGGCGGCGACGCTCAACGGCACCCTGGCCACCACCCGCTGGCTCATCCCGATCCTGGAGAACCACCAGCAGCCGGACGGCTCGGTGCGGGTCCCCAAGGCGCTCCAGCCGTACCTGGGCGGAAAGGACGTACTGGAACCTCGGTGACGTGCGCAGTTGATCCGTACTTCGCCAGGAAGTCATGGCTGCGTCGCGGAGCGCGAGGTACGGTTGCTGCCCCGCCGTCGCAGGACGGATCCGCCCCGGAGCCACGCCTGCGAAGGGCCGGTCCAGGCCCGCCCCGGCGGTGAAGGAGGAGCCATGCCGCGACCTGGGCTGCCGAAGCTGATCGCCACCGACCTCGACGGAACGCTCGTCCGCAGCGACGAGACGGTGTCCGCCTACACCCACGAGGTCCTCGACCGGGTACGCGCCGCCGGCATCCCGATCGTCGGGGCGACCGGACGCGGCCCGCGGCTGACCGAACTGACCCGCAACGACATCCGCGCCGCCGACTACCTGGTGATGGCCGGCGGCGGCCGGGTCGTCGACCAGGTCGACCCGACCAACCCGGTCGTGCTCCGCGACGAGCGGCTCAGCGCCGCCGTGCTCACCGAACTGCTGAACGCCCTGGAAGACGCGGTCGGCCCGCTGACCGTGATGGTCGAGGCGCTCGACGGGCACGAAGAGCCGCTGTGGGGCGACTTCGACCCGTCGTGGCCCTACCCGGAGCGGTTCCAGGCCCGCAGCCGGGCGGAGTGCCTGTCCGTCGACGTGATCAAGGCGTTCGCGCGTACCGCCGACCACGACGTCGACGCCCTGCTCGACGCCGCCCGGCGGATCATCCCGGTGACCCATGCCACGGTGACCCAGGCCGGGCTGGGCTTCATCGAGATCCTGCCGCCCGGGGTCGACAAGGCCAGCGGCCTGTCGGTGGTCGCCGGGGCGCTCGGCGTCGACCCGGCCGAGGTGCTGGTCTTCGGCGACATGCCCAACGACCTGCCGATGTTCGAGTGGGCCGGCTGGGGACGGGTCGCGGTCTCCAACGCCCACCCGACCGTACGGCGGGCCGCCGACGAGATCGCGCTGCGCAACGACGACGACGGGGTGGCGGTCTACCTCGATCGACTACTGTCCCGTTGATGGGAACACTGCCCCGACTGATCGCAACCGACCTCGACGGCACGCTACTGCGCGCGGACCGCACGGTCAGCGCCCGTACCGCCGCGACGCTGGAGCGGATGTCGGCGGCAGGCACCCACGTCGTCGCGGTCACCGGCCGCCCGGTCCGCTGGCTGGCCGGAGTCTTCGAGCAGCTCAAGGCGCCGCTGCCAGCCGTCTGCGCGAACGGCGCGGTGGTCTACGACCCCGTCGGCGACGAGATCCTGCGCGCCGACCCGCTCGCCCCCGACCTGCTGGCCGAGGTGGCCCGGCGGCTGCGGGCCGAGATTCCCGACGTGATGTTCGCGGTCGAGATCGAAGACGGCCGGCGGATGCTCCACGAGGCGGCCTGGCCGACGCTCTGGGAGGACGGCGACCCCTCGATCCGCCTCGTCGACCTGCCCGACGACCTGCTGACCGCCCCCGCGGTCAAGCTGCTCGCCCGGGCCACCGCCCACCAGGACCCGGACGCCTTCGTCAGGCTCGTCGCGGGCGCGCTCGCCGGGGTGGCCGAGGCCACCCACTCGTCGCGGTCGGGGCTGGTCGAGATCTCGGCGGCCGGGGTGACGAAGGCGGCCGGGCTGGCGTGGCTGTGCACCCGGTACGGGGTGACCGCCGACGAGGTGGTCGCCTTCGGCGACATGCCCAACGACGTACCGATGCTCACCTGGGCCGGCACGGCGGTCGCGGTGGCCAACGCCCACCCGGCCGTACGCGAGATCGCCGACCGGGTGACGCTGTCACACGAAGAGGACGGCGTGGCTGCGTACCTGGAGAAGTTGCTCGCCGACGCGGACCGTGACTGACCGCCGCCGGCGCGGGCCGGCGGCGGTCGCAACGTGTTACAGGTACTGGCCGGTGCTGTGGCCGTTGTCGGCCCCCGGGGCACCGGGCATCCCCGGCATCATCTGCGCACCGCCCGGGCCGACCGGCAGCGCCGCCCGCCCGCCCTGGCGCATCTGCTCCAGCTGAAGGCGGGCCGCCATCTGCTGGGCCACCAGCGTCGCCTGGATGCCGTGGAAGAGCCCTTCCAACCAGCCGACGAGCTGGGCCTGGGCCACCCGCAACTCACCCTCGCTCGGGGTGGCACCCTGCTCGAACGGCAACGACAGCCGGTCCAGCTCCTCGCGCAACTCAGGGGCCAGGCCGTCCTTGAGTTCGGCGATCGACCGCTGGTGGATCTCGCGCAGCCGGTGCCGGCTGGCCTCGTCCAGCGGCGCGGCGCGGACCTCCTCCAGCAGCTGCTTGATCATGCTGCCGACCCGCATCACCTTGGCCGGCTGCTCGATCAGACGACCCGGGTCCTCCTCGCCGTCGCCGTCGCCGTCGGCCTCGACGGTGCCGACCGGCCGGCCGTCCGATCCGACCACGACAACCGTGGAGGGCCGACCGGCGCCCGGTCGGGCCGCCTCGTCGTTTTCCTCAGGGGTACGGGGCTCCTCGGTCATCTGGTTCCCTCGCTTCGCTCGGTCATGCGACACCTCGCTTCGCTCGACGATCGCACGACTGCTGACTGCGCCGGCTGATTCCCTCGCTCCGCTCGGTCATCACCCCATCTTCGCGCAGCGGCGACGGGGGGCGGGGCGCGGGTCGGACTGGTGCATGATCCTGGTGATCAGGGGCTGGCAGACCCGACGCGCCGCCGACACGCGCGACGTACTCCCTGATCACGGGGACCATGGGGGGATGAGCAGTGATCCACGTTCCGTACTCAGCCGCCCCGCGCCGCCGCCGGACGCGACCGTCCGCTACGGCGGGCACCCGGACCAGATCGCCGACGTACGACTGCCGGGCGGGACGGGTCCGGTCCGGCCGCTCGTCGTGGTCGTGCACGGCGGGTTCTGGCGGGCCGAGTACGACCGTACCCATACCGGTCCCCTCGCCGCCGACCTGGCCGGCCGGGGCTATCCGGTCGCGCAGCTGGAGTACCGGCGTACCGGACAGCCCGACGGCGGCTGGCCCACCACCCTCGACGACGTCGCGGCCGGCATCGACGCCCTGCCCCGGCTGGTCGCCGAACTCGGGGTCGCCGACGGCGGGCCACCGATCCTGCTCGGTCACTCGGCCGGCGGGCACCTGGCCCTGTGGTACGCCGCCCGGACCGCCGCCGAGCTGCGCGGGGTGGTGGCTCTCGCCCCGGTCGCGGACCTGGCCGAGGCGTACCGGCTCGACCTGGACGGCGGCGCGGTGGCCGACCTGCTCGGCGGCGGCCCGGACGAGGTGCCCGACCGGTATGCGCTGGCGGACCCGTCCGCCCAGGCGCTACCCGTACCCGGATCACCGTGCGTGATCATCCATGGTCTGGCGGACGTACAGGTGCCGGTCGGGATCAGCCGCCGGTACGTCGACTCGCTGGCCGGGCGCGGCGCCGAGGTCACGCTCGTCGAGCTGCCCGATGTAGAACATTTCGGGCTCATTGATCCGGCCTCCGCGGCCTGGCCCGAGGTCACAGCCGGGTTGCTGACCCTGCACTGACGATCAACTTGCATTGACGCAGCGTCGTGAGAGGGGTAGAACGCCGGAGGGGCCGTGAGCAGGCCCACGACCAATGGGAGGCAGTCGCGTGTCGCACCTCGATCGCCGGCAGGCACTCAAACTCCTCACAGCGCTCGGCGCGGGTGGGTTTGTCGCCGCTTGCGGCTCCGACGGCGACCCGGAGACGGGCGATCCGGTGAGCGACGTACCGGTCAAAATCGGTCTGGTGGCCCCGCAGACCGGCGGCTACAAGCCGATCGGCGACGAGATCGTCAACGGCTTCCAGCTCTTCCTCGACCTCAACGGGCGGCGGCTCGGCGGCCACCCGGCCGAACTTCTGATCGTCGACGAGGGGGAGACCCCGGAGGCCGGGCGGACCGCGGTCGAAGGGCTGCTCCAGCAGGACGTGCTCGCCCTGACCGGGGTGGCCAACTCGTCGGTGATGCTCGGCATCAGGGACGTCGTCGAGCAGGCCCGGGTGCCCCTGATCGGCTCCGACGCCTCCCCGTCGACCATGCAGGGCGTCGTCTACATCTGGCGCACCTCGTACGTCAACGACGAACCCGGCCGCGCCCTCGGGCCGTACGTGGCCGACCAGGTGTCCAGCGCCGGCCGGGTGGCGATGATCGCGCCGGACTATCCGGCCGGCCGGGACGCGGTCACCGGATTCCGGGAGGGATTCGGGGCGTCCGACCCACGCATCTCGTCCCCGGTCATCTGGACCACGTTCAACACCAGCCCGGGCCGGGACTTCTTCGCGTCCGACATCGCCCAGCTCCGGGCGCTGAACCCGGAGGCGGTTTTCTGCTTCTACGCCGGCGACGCGGCCGTCGAGTTCATCAAGCAGCTTCGGGCCGCGGGCTACCGCAAGGTCGTCTACGCGCCCGGTTTCCTGACCGAGGGCACCGTGCTGGACGAGCTGGGTAGGGACGCGGAGAACATCTTCACCGCGCTGAACTACTCCGCCGACATCAACAACGCCGCCAACCGGCGGTTCGCGTCGAACTACCGCAAGAGCCACGGGTCGTCGCCGACCACCTACGCGATGGCGTCGTACGACGCGGCGCAGGTGCTCGACAAGGCGATCCGGCTGGTCGGCGACGACCTGAACCCGCAGCAGGTCAACCTGGCGCTGGGCCGGGTCGGCCAGATCGACAGCCCGCGCGGCCCGTGGCAGTTCAACCAGCCGCGCACCCCGCAGCAGATGTGGTATCTGCGCGAGGTGCGCCGCGACGGTCAGGTGCTGTCGAACGTGCTGATCACCGAGCTGGCGACGCTGGGCTGAGCCACCGGACGGGGTGGCGCCGGGAGGTCAGGGGCGCAGCTCGGCGACGCAGCACTTGATGCTGCCGCCGCCCTTCTTCAGCTCGGCGAGTTCGACCGGCACCGGCCGGTAGCCGGCGGCGGCCAGCTGCTTGGCCAGACCGGTCGCCTCGGCCGGCAGCACCACGTTGCGCCCGTCGCTGACCAGGTTGAGGCCGAAGGCCAGCGCGTCCGCGTCCGCGGCGACGATCGCGTCCGGGAAGAGCTGGCGCAGCACCGTCTGCGAGGCCGACGAGAACGCCGTCGGGAAGTAGGCGATGTTGCTGTCGTCGATCGAGGCCAGTGCCGTGTCGAGGTGGTAGAAGCGCGGGTCGGTCAGATGCAGCGACACCACCGGGCGGGCGAGCACCTCCTGTGCCTCGGCGTGCGCGGCCGGGTCGGTCCGGTAGCCGTAGCCGGCCAGGACGAGTCCGCCGTACGCCTCGGGCAGGTAGGCGAAGTCGCCCTCGCCCTCGTTGGTCTCGCTCGGCGCGACGTATCGCCAGCCGAGCCGATCGTAGAACTCCCGGTGCAGGGCGGCCTCGGCCGTACGCTGCGGATGCTTGAAGCGGGCGCCGTAGACGGTGCCGTCGACGCTGAATGCCCCGTTGGCGGCGAAAACCATGTCGCGCAGGCCCGGCTCGGGCGGCAGGACGTGCACCTCGTGCCCGAGGGAGAGCAGCGTCTCGCGCAGGCCGGTCCACTGCTTCAGGGCCAGTTCGGTGTCGACCGGCGTGGCCGTGTCCATCCACGGGTTGATGGCGTATTCCACCGCGAAGTGCTCAGGCGGGCAGATGAGGTATGTCCGCTTCCGAGGCATCCGATGCTGGGTCACGGAAACCAAGGGTAGGTAGGCTGTTACGCCGATAACAGCCGCGATTATTGCTTCCAAGGGGCGGAACGTTGCAGATGGACAGCGTCGATCAGCGGATCGTTGCGTCGCTTGTGGCTGACGCGCGAGCCTCGTACGCGGAGATCGGTGCCCGCGTCTCCCTCTCCGCACCGGCGGTGAAACGACGGGTCGACCGGCTCCGATCGGCCGGGGTGATCAAGGGGTTCACCGCGGTCGTCGACCCGGCAGCGGTCGGGTGGACCACCGAGGCGTTCGTCGAGCTCTTCTGCACCGGCCGGACCACCCCCGCCCAACTGTCCGTCGCGACCCGGCGGCACCCCGAGGTGGTCGGCGCGTACACGGTCTCCGGTGAGGCCGACGCGCTCGTGCACCTGCGGGCGGCCGACATCGCCCACCTGGAGCAGGCCCTCGAACGGCTGCGGGCCGAACCGTTCGTCACCTCGACCCGGAGCATGATCGTGCTGTCCCGGCTGGTCGACTCGCCCGCCGTGGTGCCCGGCACATCGGTCTGAAAGTCGCCCCGGCCCGGAGGGAACGGCCGGGCCACGGGTTACGTCGTACCCCGCATGAGACCAGAAGGCCGGGTCCGACGGCGGTCCCGGAGCGCCGCCACCGGCGTGCTCGTCGGCCTCACGCTCCTGGCCGGATGCACGTCGGCGGCACCACGACCGGCGCCCGTCGACCCGGGCGTGCCCGGCGGCGGATTCCGGCTCGTCGCGTTCGACTCGTGCGCCGAGGCGCTGGCCGGGCTGCGGACGGCCGCCCGGGCGTACGTCGGCCCCTGGGGTTTCGGCGGCCCGGTCCGGGCCGACATGACCGGCGGCGGGCGGGAAGCGGTGACCGCCGAGCGGGCCGCTCCCGGTGCCGGGGCGCCGGACCCGCCCGCCTTCTCCGGCACGAACACCCACGAGGCCGGGGTCGACGAGCCCGATCTGGTCAAGACCGACGGCCGGCGCATCGTCACGGTCGGCGGCGGGGTGCTGCACGTCGTCGATCCGGCGACCCGCCGGGTCACCGGCCGGCTCGACCTCGGCACGTCCACCGACGACCCGGCCCGGTGGGCCGACGCCAGCCTGCTGCTGCACGGCGACCGGGCGCTCGTCCTGGTGCCCGAACCGTGGTCCGCCCGCCCGGTCGGCATCGTCCCGGGTCGCCCGGGTCCGGCGACCCCGTTGCCGGAGGGTACGCCGACCGGTCCGCGCCTGGTCCTCGTCGACCTCGCCGGACAGCCGAGGGTGGTCAGCGACTTCCGCGTCGACGGCGGGCTGGTCGACGCGCGCCAGGTCGGTCCGACCGCCCGGGTCGTGGTGCGCTCGGCACCCCGGCTCGACTTCCCGTCGGTCGACCAGGGTTCCGACGACGAACGGCTCGCCGCCAACCAGGCGGTGATCGACCGGGCGCCGATCGAGGACTGGTTGCCCCGCTGGGCGGTCACCGACGATGGCCGGACCAGCACCGGAAGCGTCGACTGTGGACAGGTGACCCGGCCGGCGACGTACTCCGGCACCTCGATGGTGACCCTGTTCAGCTTCGATCTCGCGGCCACCACGCTCGGCGACGGGTCGCCGGTCACCGTCGTCGCCGACGGCGACACCGTCTACTCCAACGGCGCCAACCTCTACATCGCCAGCGACCAGCGCTGGCGGCTCCTGCCGGCACTCCAGGAACGGGAGCGCGACCCGAAGCCCGAGGATCAGCGGACCGAGATCTACCAGTTCGACACCACCGGACCGGACCGGCCGCGCTACGTCACCGCCACCTCGGTGCCCGGCTGGCTGATCAACCAGTACGCCATGTCGGAGTGGAACGGCCATCTGCGGGTCGCCACCACAAGTGGCCGGGACTGGGGGGCGCGGCCGAAGTCCACCTCCTCGGTGTATGTGCTCCGCGCCGACGGCGGCACCCTGCGGGAGACCGGTCGGGTCACCGGGCTCGGCCCCGGCGAGCGCATCTACGCCGTACGTTTCGTGGCCGGCACCGGATACGTGGTGACGTTCCGGGAGACCGACCCGCTCTACACGGTCGACCTGCGCGACCCCGACCGGCCGAAGGTCCTCGGTGAGCTGAAGATCCCCGGCTACTCCGCCTATCTGCACCCGGTCTCGGACAGCCGGCTGCTCGGGATCGGCCAGGATGCCACCGAGGAGGGCCGGCGGCAGGGCACCCAGGTCTCGTTGTTCGACGTCGGCGACCTGGCCCGGCCGACCCGCCTCGCCCAGTACCACGTACGCAACGGCAACTCGGAGGCCGAGTTCGACCCGCACGCGTTCCTCTACTGGCCCGCGGAACGGCTGGTGGTGGTGCCGTTGACGACGTACGACCCGGGCCGGCGGGGCGCACCGGACGCCGGGGCGCTGGCGCTGCGGGTGTCCGACGAGGGATTCACCCCGGTCGGCACGGTCCGGCATTCGGCGTCCACACCGGACACCCACGGGACCGGCATGATCCGGCGTTCGCTGGTGGTCGGTGACGTGCTGTGGACCGTCTCCGACAGTGGCCTGCAGGCCAACAATCTATCCACACTGGACACCCTGGGCTGGGTGCCGACGACCTGATTCCCCCTCCCCCGGACGGTGGGGCCCGGTCTCGGGGTTTCCGGGCCTCACCGTCCGTCAAGCGGAGGTCAGAGATACATCCCGGTACGGTGGCCGCCGGTGTCACGCTGGGCCGGTTTGTCGGCGTCGCCGAAGAACCGCTTGCCGCCGAACTCGCCGTGCAGCCGGTCGTCCAGTTCGTCGGCCAGCCCCATCATCACCTGCACCGCGAGCATCAGGTGGGTGGCCTGGAAGTTGCGGCCGAAGACCGGGATCGACGCCCAGACCGTGTCGTTGACGCAGTAGAGGCGACCGATCGGCATCCGGTTGGTCAGCTCGGACAGCTTGACGTAGAGCTGCTCGGTCGGCTCGACCTCCGTCAGCACCGGCGAGAAGACGTCGACGAGCGGCGGGTTGTCGCGTACGCGTACGAAGACCATCGCCGAACCGGCGCGGATGCCGATGTCGCCGTCCGCGTCGACCTGCAGCTCCTCTGGCGGGGTCTTGAGCAGGGTGGCGACGACGGTACGGACCCGCTCGGCGAGGTCGAGCTGCTCCTCGCTGGCCGGAACCGTGCTGGGCGCGCCGGCGAGCGCGTTGTCGAGATCGAAGCCGTGGTCCTCGGGGCGCAGTTCGTGCCGGGCGGTGCCCAGCGGGTCGGCCGGGATCGGCTCGTCGTCGGCGTCGTGCACCAGGTAGACGAGGAAGGCGGGATGCGGGGCGTGGTAGACGTCACGCAGGGTGCGGGAGACGGTGACGGCCAGGCTGCCGGCCTCGGCGCGGGTGGCCTGGATGCCGAACGAGTCGCCGGATCCCTCGACCACTCCGGGCGGCGACCAGCCGAGCGCGACCAGGTCGGCGACGGCCGTCCGGTCCATCCGGTAGCCGGCGGGCAGGGCGGCGTTGCCGACCGCGAGCGCACCGAGCCGGTCCTGCTCGTCGATGCGGATGCTGACCGAGTAGACGGCGTCGCCGGTGCCGGACGCGGTCGGATCGAGGGTGAGGTCGACCTGCGCACCGGCCGGCAGGGTACGCAACGAGTCGGCGAGCGCCTGGGCGAAGTCCTGCCACGCCTGCGTCACCTTCGCCCGCAGGTCGGAAGTGCTCGGATCGTCGAGCAGGATGTGCTCCGTCATGACATCTCACTCCGCTCGCCCATGATCGCGTCCGTCCGTCGTGCATACCCTACCCAGCGCGAGCGGCCGTCGACATGCCCCGTTTCGGCCGGTGGATCGGCCCTGACGAAGGCTCAGCGGCGGTGCCGGACGAAGAAGTCCCAGATCACCTCGTTGGCGTCGACGGCGACCGGCGGGTAGGCGGGTGATCCGGGCCAGGCGTGCCCCATGTCGGTGACGACGTAGTCGACGATCTCACTGCCGTCGGCGCACTTCGCGGTGGTCCGCCCGACGCCGCGGCCGGGGTCGACGAAGGCCGGGCGGCCCGGCCGGCAGGCGAGGTTGTCCCGCCACCGGCCGATGCCCTCGATCATGCTGGCGTGGGACCGGTCCGACGTGCCGACGAAGGTGATCACGGAAACCGGCCGGGGTGGCTTGTAGCCGCTGTCGTCGTACGCCCGACCGCCGGTGAAGCCGCCGCTGACCGGCGCCACGGCGGCGAAGACGTCGCTGCCCTCCACCGCCAGCTTCCAGGCCATGTTGGCCCCGGCGGAGAAGCCGGTGGCGTAGACCCGGGCCGGGTCGACGCCCCAGGTGGCGACGAGTTCGCCGACCAGGTGGCGGAGGAATCCGACGTCGTCGGCGTCGGTGCAGCAGCCGATGCCGTTCCAGGCCCGCTGCGGGGCGTTGGGATAGGCGACCAGGAACCCGTGGCGGTCGGCGGTGGCGTCCAGCCGGCTCGTCTCCCGTACGGCGGTGGCGTTGCTGGGCCGGCCGTGCAGCACCACGACGAGCGGGGTGGGGGTGCCGGGCCGGTAGCCGGGTGGGGCGTGCAGGAGGGTGTCCCGGGTCCGGCCCTCCCAGGGCAGGTGCAGGGTGTGGTCGCCGGGAGCCGGTGACGGCGGTGGAGCGGTGGGCGTATCCGATCGGGTCGCCGGCGCGGTGGTGGCCGGCGCGGCGGCCCCCGTCGGGGCGGCGGGTCCGGGGTCCGGACCGCCGCAGCCGGCCGCGCCGGCCGCGAGCACCAACACGTACGCGATGAGCCGCGTGATCCGTCGCATGGCGCCCCTCCTCCTCTATGTCACTTCTGACATGGCACTATGTCAACCCAGACATAGTTACGTCGTCGCCAGGAGGTAACGGTTTGGCCACCGTCAGCACGCTCGGCTACGCGCTGCTGTGCGTGCTCCACCGCGGGCCACTCACCGGCTACGACATCGTGCGGCGGATGCGGCGACCGATCGGCTACTACTGGACCGCACAGCAGAGCCAGATCTATCCCGAACTGGCCCGCCTGTCGGCCGCCGGCCTCATCGAGCACGAGGCGGACAGCGGACCCGGGCCACGGCAGCGCAAGACCCACCGGCTCACCACCGCCGGCCGGGAGGCGCTCGCCGAGTGGCTGGTGCGGCCCGCGGTCGTACGCCCGCCACGCGACGAGACCGTGCTCCGGACATACGCGCTGGCCATGGCCGACCCGACCGCGATGCGGGAGATGTACCTCGCCGAGGCGGAAACGTACGAGCGCCAGCTGGCCGACTTCACCGGGCAGCACGCCGAACTCGCCGCCCGCGGCGCCGGCGATCCCACCCATCCGGAGTTCGGCGCGTACGCCACCCTGGAGTTCGCCCTGCTGCGCTACCCGTCTCGCATCCAGTGGTGCCGATGGCTTGCCGACCGGCTCGCCGAGCTGGCCAGCCGAAACGCCAAGCCGTAGGCCGATCGGCCATCGACCCCGACCGGCAGGCTGTGAGATGGTTCAGGCATGGCGAAGAAGCCGCCGCGCGACGACGCCGGCGACCGTGACCTGCGGATCAGCCCACCGAAGCGGTCGGCCGCCGGGCTCCCCGGCGTCACCCACGCGCTCGCCGACGGGCTCGCCCAGATGGGCGTACGGCGCACCGCGCTGACCCTGCTCAAGATCAACCAGGCCGACGGGTTCGACTGCCCCGGCTGCGCCTGGCCCGAGCCGGCACCCGCCAAACGGTCCCATGCCGAGTTCTGCGAGAACGGCGCCAAGGCCGTCGCCGAGGAGGCGACGCTGCGCCGGATCGGCCCCGACTTCTTCGCCGCCCACCCGATCTCCGAACTCGCCGGGAAGTCCGACCACTGGCTCGGCCAGCAGGGCCGGCTCACCACACCGATGGTCCGCCGCCCCGGCGCCGACCACTACACGCCGATCGCTTGGGACGAGGCGTTCGAACTCACCGCCTCCCACCTGCGGGCCGCCGCGCCGGACGAGGCACTGTTCTACACCTCCGGCCGTACGTCGAACGAGGCCGCCTTCCTCTACCAGTTGCTCGCCCGCGCCCACGGCACCAACAACATGCCGGACTGCTCCAACATGTGCCACGAGTCGTCCGGCGTGGCCCTGACCGGCACCATCGGCATCGGCAAGGGCTCGGTCACCCTCGACGACATCCACCGGGCCAAACTGATCGTCGTCGTCGGGCAGAACCCCGGCACCAACCACCCCCGGATGCTCTCCGCCCTCGAACACGCCAAGCGGACCAACGGCACGAAGATCATCGCCGTCAACCCGCTGCCCGAGGCCGGCCTCCGCCGCTTCCGCAACCCGCAGCGGCCGGACGGCATCGTCGGGCCGGGCACCGTGCTCGCCGACGAGTTCCTGCAGATCCGCGTCGGCGGCGACCTCGCCCTCTTCCAGGCGATCGGGGCCCTGCTGGTCGAGTGGGACGCCGTCGACCCGGCCTTCGTCGCGGCCCACACCACCGGCCATGACGACTACGTCGACGCGCTGCGCAAACTCGACTGGGACGACGTGATCGCCTCGACCGGCCTGACCCGGGCCGAGATCGAGACCGCGGCCCGGATGTTCGCCGACTCCGAAGCCACGATCGTCTGCTGGGCCATGGGGCTCACCCAGCGCCGCGACTCGGTCGGCGCCATCCGCGAGATCGTCAACGTGCAACTCCTGCGCGGCATGCTCGGCAAGCCCGGCGCCGGCCTCTGCCCGGTCCGCGGCCACTCCAACGTCCAGGGCGACCGGACCATGGGTATCTGGCACGAGACGCCGTCGTGGGCCGGCCGGCTCGGCGAGTTGCTGTCGGTCGACATGCCGACCAGGCACGGGTACGACACCGTCGAGGCGATCCGGGCGATGCGCGACGGCCGGGCGAAGGTCTTCGTCGCCCTGGGCGGCAACTTCGCCGCCGCCACCCCGGACACCGACGTGACGCTGGCCGCCCTGCGGTCCACCCCGCTGACCGTCCACGTGTCGACGAAGCTCAACCGCTCGCACGTCGTACCCGGAGAGACGTCGCTGATCCTGCCCTGCCTCGGCCGGACCGAACGGGACGTGCAGGCGTCCGGCGAGCAGTTCGTCACCGTCGAGGACTCGATGTCGGCGGTGCACTCGTCCCGGGGCCGGCTCGCCCCGGCCTCCGACTCGCTGCTGTCGGAGATCTCGATCGTGGCCCGGCTGGCCCGGGCACTCATGCCGGACTCCACCATCCCGTGGGAGACGTACGAGGCCGACTACCGGGCGATCCGCGAGATCATCGCCGCCGTCGTACCCGGCTTCGAGAACTTCGAGGCCCGGGTGTCGCGACCCGGCGGCTTCACGCTGCCGCACCCGCCCCGCGACCGGCTGGCCTTCGACACTCCGTCCGGCCGGGCCCACTTCACCGTCAACGAACTGTCGGTGATCCGGGTGCCGGAAGGACGGCTGCTGCTCCAGACGATGCGCAGCCACGACCAGTACAACACCACCATCTACGGCATGGACGACCGCTACCGGGGCGTCAAGGCCGGCCGGCGGGTGGTGTTCGTCAACCCCGACGACCTGGCCGCACTGGGGTTCACCGACGGCGAACTCGTCGACATCGTGTCGGAGTGGTCCGACGGGGTCGAACGGCGGGCACCGGCGTTCCGGGTGGTCTCCTACCCGTCGGCGCGCGGCTGTGCCGCGACCTACTTCCCCGAGGCGAACGTGCTGGTGCCGCTCGACTCGACGGCGGTCGGCTCGAACACACCGACCTCGAAGCAGATCATCGTTCGGCTGGAGCCTGCTCCAGCGCAAGCGCGCTGAGGCGGGCCGCCGCCTGGGCCGGGTCGGCACCGCGACCGACCGCCAGCCCGAGCAGGTAGGCGGTCACCGGGGCACCGGGCCGGATCACGTGGTGTGCGACGTCGCGGGCCAGGTCCAGCACCACCGGTACGTCGACCTCGGTCGGATCGAGTCCCAGTTCGGCGCAGGCGGTCGTGACCCAGTCGTCCAGTGCCGTCATCGCGTCCACTCCTCCGCCCGCCGTACGTCGTCGACAGTGTCGCAGTCGAACCATGGCGGCGGGGCGTTCCCGGTCCGGGTCGGGCCGTGCTCCTCCCGACCGGTCGGGCCGTTCCCCTCCGGACCGGTCGGGTCGGGCCGGCCCGGGCTGCCGGAGTCGGTCCCCCACGTCACCTCGGCGACGTCGAGCCCGTCGAGCAGCGCGCGCATCGACGCGCCGACCAGCGTCCCGCCCCGGGCCTCGGCGAGCCGGGCCGTCGCGGCCAGCAGAGAGTCGATCCGCCACACACCGCACAGCAGTTGCCGGCGGCCGTTCCCGTCGACGAAGAGCGCCCCGTCGCGGGTGCAGTGCCGACGCAGCGACGCCACCGCCTCCGCGGTGAGGAACGGCAGGTCGGCGGCGAGCACCGCGACCAGTTCCGGCCGGAGCGCGGTGTGGGTGAGGTGTGGCGCGGACGGGGCGACGACCGCCTCGGGCCGGGCAACGGCCACGGCCGGGTGGGCGATCGGCGCGACCGGCAACGGGTGCAAGCCGGGCAGGGCGGTCGGGGTCGGGGTGACCGTGACGGACGGGTCGGCCGTGGACAGGTCGGCGGTGTCCCCGGTGAAACGGTCGGAGATGTCTCTGCCGGGCCGGACGGACGCCGCCATGGTCAGCCGGGCGAGGCCGGCGGCCAGCGCGGCGACCGGTCCGGAGCCCGGTGGGTCCTCCCGGGCGGTCAGCACGTCGGCCGGCAGACCGTCCGGGGGACCGACGACGATCCGTGGGTGCGCGTCGGCGATGGCGGCGAGGACGCGGTCCCGCATCGGCCGGCCGCCGACCGGTACGGCCGGCTTGTCGACCCCGGCCATCCGGCGGGCAGCCCCACCGGCGAGCAGCACCGCCGCGTACTGGTCCACCGCCCCACGGTAGCCGCTCCGTACGTCCTTACGATCGGAGGTACGCGGCGGTGTTTCCGGGCTGCGTGATCGTCTGCGGGTGAGGCGTTCCGTGGCCGGCGTGTCGACGGTCTGAGCCGCAGACGATCGAGACGCCATGGACGGGGCGGGGCCGGCACGCCGTCCGGCGAGGCAAGATGGCGGGATGGGACGGGCGACGGATCGGCGTACGGTGCTGCGGATCGACACTGCGGCGCAACCCGCCGCCCGGCGCCGGCCGGACACGCTCAGCGCCGAGGAGCCACTGGAGATCCGGGTCGGCCGGGCCGGTCCCGACCCGCGGCGGCCGCTCGCCGTGACGATGCGTACGCCGGGCGACGACCTCGACCTGGCGATGGGTTTCCTGCTCACCGAGGGCCTGATCGGCGCCACCGACGACGTGGTGACCGCCCAACTGTGCGCCGGCACCGACACCCCGAACACCTACAACGTCGTCGACGTGGTGCTCGCCGACGGGCTGCCGGAGCCGCAGACCGACCCGTCCCGCAACTTCTACACGACCAGCTCGTGCGGGGTGTGTGGCAAGGCGAGCATCGACGCGATCCGTACCCGGTCGCGGTTCGCCGTCGACACCGATCCGCTGACGGTGCCGGCGGAGCTGCTGACCGTGCTGCCCGACCGGTTGCGGGCGGCGCAGCGGGCGTTCGAACGCACCGGCGGACTGCACGCCGCCGGCCTGTTCACCAGGGACGGGGACCTCGTCGTGCTGCGCGAGGACGTCGGCCGCCACAACGCGGTCGACAAGGTGGTGGGCTGGGCGCTCCGGGAGCAGCGCCTGCCGCTGCGGGACCATCTGCTGCTGGTTTCCGGGCGGGCCAGTTTCGAGCTGACCCAGAAGGCGTGGATGGCCGGGATTCCGCTGCTGGCGGCGGTGTCCGCGCCGAGCACGCTCGCCGTCGACCTGGCCGCCGAGGCCGGCATGACACTGGTCGGCTTCCTGCGCGGCACCACGATGAACGTCTACACCCGGCCGGACCGGATCACCACGTGAGCACTCGCCTGAAGCCCGGCCCTTCTGGCTGCAGAACACCGACCGGCGATCCCGTGTTTGCTATATAGGCGAGTTTGCGATAGCCGCAAACTCGCCAGCATGGCAAACTAGAGCAGTGAGTTTGACGGATAGTAAGCGCCTGCTGAGCCAGGCGTGGCAACAACTGGTGACGCTTCTGCCGGAATACCTCGAGCTCAGCGACGTGACGGACGGTCAACCGGGTGCTGACGTAGCCGTTGACAGGCTGTGGAGGGTGCGAACCACCGACGGTAGCGAAAGCCTCATCTTCGTCGTCGCGAAGAACTCTCTGGAACCACGGGATGCCGGGCGCCTGCATGCCCAGGGGACAGAACCGGGTCGACTGACGGCGCAACAACCCGTCACCCTCCTGCTCGTCGCGCCGTGGTTGAGCGCTCGGTCACGGGAACTGCTTGAGCGGCAAGGCTGCTCCTATCTCGATCTGACCGGCAACGTCAACTTCCGGGTCGAGCGACCGGCCGTCTATCTGCGACTGCAAGGAGGTGACCGCAATCCCGACCCGAGGCTGCGTCCGCCGGTCCGGTTGTCCGGCGCGAAGGCGCGAAGGCTGGTGCGGTTACTTGTCGATTTCGCTCCGCCCTACCGGTTGACCGACCTCGCACGGGCCGGGGATTTAAACCGGGGCTACGTCTCCAGTCTGCTCAACACATTGGACGAACAAGCGCTCCTCGAGCGTGATCGAAGGGGGGTCGTCGAAGACGTCGACTGGCCGGCGCTACTCGTGGCCGCAGCGAGCCCGTACGATCTTTTGCGCAATAATCCAGGCAAACTCTTTATCTCACCAGTGGGTGCGGCCAACCTGTACCGCCAGCTTGGCGATGCGGCTCCAAGAGCGGTTGTGACCGGCTCATTCGCGGCATCGGCCATCGCGCCGGTCGTCGCGCCGACGCAGTTGGTCCTCTATGTGGAAGACACCTCTGCCGTTTCTCGGCTTGGCCGTCTACTTCCAGCAGACCGAGGAGCCGACGTAGTGCTCCTGCGGCCAGAGGATCCTATGCAGGTCGAACGAACGCGGCCGGTGACCGGACGCATACACGTCGGATTGAGCCAGTTGGTGCTGGACTGCCTCGGCGGCAACGGCCGACTTCCGGAAGAAGGACGGGCAGTTTTGGAGTGGATGCGCACAAACGAAAGCGACTGGCGGCGCCGAGATTTTCCTGGCTTCGATGACGGCTCTTCGAAATTAAGCGGGGTTGAGGTGTCCGCGGTGTCGGCGGGTGGTGGCGGTGCGGGTCCGTAGGCGCTGGTTCTCGGGGTTGCGGAAGCCGTAGGCATCGCGGGCGACGGTCTTGATAACCCGATTGGTTCCTTCCGAGCCGGCATTGGTGATGCCGGTGGTCAGGAACGCCAGTATTTGTGGCCACCAGGTCTCGATCGTGGTGGCGAGCCGGTGGAGTTCGGGCAGGTCAGAGGCGGCGCAGCGGGCGTAGAAGCGGTACAGCAGCCGGTGGACGTGTTCCCTGTTCGGCTGGGTGCGGGCGGTCGCGAGCAGGTCGAGCAGGTCCTCTTTCGCGTTCCACGCGGCCAGGATCGGAGCACCGATCGCCGCCGGGAGGGCATCGAGGGTGTCGACGAGGCGGTCGACGTGCTTGCCGGGCATACGGGCGGCCGAGCGGGTCAGCCGGTTCCGCATCCGCCATTCCGGGTCGCTGCCGCGACCGCGGCGCCCCCGCTGGATCAGGGTCATGCGGCGGCGGACCTCGGTGACCGCCCGGTTGGCCAGCTGCACGACGTGAAAGTGATCGACGACCAGCACCGCGTGCGGCAACACCTGCCGGATCGCGGACTTGAACACGGTGCACATGTCGATCGCCACCGCCTGGACCCGCTCACGCCAAGCCGGCGGGCGAGCGGTCAGCCAGCCGGTCACCGCCGCCGTAGTGCGGCCTTCGACCTGCGCGAGTAGTCCCTGACCGCCAGACAGATCGCAGAAGCCGACGTGCCAGCGGTCCGCAGTCACGGTCCACGAACCAGCGGGAGTGTCCCAGATCCAGCGCGGCTTGCCGCGGCGAACTTCATCGATACCCAGCACCGCGACCGGCTCCGGCTCGGCCGGCAACACCCGCTTCGCGTGGGCAGTGAACGCGGCAGCCACGACCGGCCAGGAGATCCCGTGGTCCCGGGCGGCCTGCACGATCGTGCGACCCGCATCGGCGACCGCCGCCCCGGCCGCCTGCCGCAGCCGGCTGGTCAGCCGGACACGGGCCGGGACCTGTGCCACCTGCTCGGTGAACGACTTACGCGGACAGCCTGACGTCGAGCAGTACCAGCGACGTTTGCGCCAGCGCAGCCGTACCGCCCGGCCACCTACCGGCAGGTCCCGCGGCCGGGTCGTGGTCCACTGCTTCACCCGCACTGCCCGCTGCCCGCACTGCGGGCAGCATCGTGCCTGCTCACAACCGGTGGACAGGTCCACCACCGGAACACCGGTGACATCCAGCTCGACCCGCTCGACGACCAGGCCGTCCAGGCCCAGCAGCCGGGTCGTATCGTTGACCATGCTCGCAGCTCTTCACTTGTGACCATCCGAACTAGACACTCAGATGATCACCGATGAGCTGCGAGCCCCTCACGCTCGGGTCGGCTCAGCCACGAACCCCGCCCAAGTTCGAAGAGCCTCGATGACTAAGGTCGCCTCCCGTGAGCACCTCTACGGACCCCCTGTACATAGCTGCGCGCCGTGTACTACTGGACGCTTTCGAAGCCCTGGCCGAACACCGAAAGGCTGTCATCCTGGCCGGCGCTCAGGCGATATACGTGCGCACCGGCGACGCTGAACTCGACATCAGCATCGCGCCATTCACAACGGACGCCGACCTCACCCTCGACCCTCGGATGCTCGGCCAGGAACCCAAGATCGAGGAAGCGATGCGGTCAGCAGGGTTCCGACTGACTACCGAGCCGGGCATCTGGATCGCCTCGACCGCCATAGGTGGCCGTACCGTTGACGTTCCAGTCGATCTACTCGTACCCGAGAGGCTCGCGGGCCGGGGCCGACGCTCGGCGGAACTGCCAACACACGGCAAGAATGCGGCCCGTCGGACCCCTGGCCTGGAGGCTGCCGCCGCCGACCACAGCAACGTACTGATCACCAGCTTGGACCCGCAGATCGATCGACGCGCACTGCTCGTCCCAGTAGCAGGAACCGCAGCATTGCTGGTGGCAAAGGCGCACAAGCTGCATGAACGACTGACCGCCGTAGATGCCAGGCGACTGGACCGAGTCAAGCCAAAGGACGCCAGCGACGTGATCCGTCTGATGCAGTCAGATCCTGCCGACCATGTCGGAGCCAGGCTACGGACACTGGCCAACGATGACATGGCCGGCGCGAGCGTACGCGATGGCGTCGAACACCTGCGCGAACTATTCGGCCGTAGGCGCTCTCCCGGTGTCGACCTGGCTGTCCAGGCTCTAACGACAGCCACGCCCGAGACATTCGTCCGAACGCTGGCCCCGGCATACATGGCAACGCTGCTACGCAGTTACAACAGTTGAACGGGCCGCCCATGAAGGGCGGGCCCACGGCGGTCAGGTGCCGATCCGGCGACGGCGGGTCCGGCGGCGTGCGGGTCCGGCAGAACGCCGAGGGGGCATGCGGCCACCGGCCTGTGGCCACTCGGCGAGCATCGAGGGCGGGGTTCCCAGTTGCAGCGCCTCGTCGATCAACAGCGCCATGGAGTAGCCGGGTTCGGCGTGCAACGCCCGGTCGATCGCGACGCTCGCCAGCGCGCCGTTGCCGGCCCGCCAGGCGGCGAACGCGAGCAGGCTCGCGGGGGCGGCGGCGAGTCCGGGCTCCACCCGTCGCACCACGTCCGTCCACATCGTCACCTGCCAGTCGTCGTCGCCGATGCGTTCCCAGGCGTGGTCCCGGACCGGCAGGTGCGGCAACAGCACGGTCAGCCAGGCCAACTCGTCGTCGGTGAGCCGCCCCTGCTCCCGGTGCCGGGTCATCGCGGCCCGTACGGCGGCCTCGCCCGCGATGCGCACCACCCGGTCGGCCGTCGTCGGCGGAGCCGCCCCGTCGACCAGTTCGCGGAGCCGGTTGTCGGCGCGGCGGGTGGCCTGCCGCATCGCCTCGCGGGCCGGCCCGACGACCGGGGCGACCTGGTTGGCCAGCGCCGCCCGATCGGGGAGCGCGACCTGGCCGGCGAAGGTGGCGGCGGCCGCCACCTCGGTTGCCGCCGGGTCGTATGCGGTGCCCTCGGCGGGACAGCAGTCGACGGCGTCGCACAGGTACGACCAGTAGCGGCCCTCGGTCACCCGCAGCGCCTCCAGCACACGCAGCCGGGCTTCACGCAGCGCCGTCCCGACCAGTTCGACGGTCGGGGTGACCCGGGTCGCGGCACCGTAGCCGACGATCATCGCGCTGTCGGCCCGCTGCCTGGCGACGACCAGGGCGAGATGCCGGGCGGTGGCGTCCCGGGCCGGGGCGGACGCGCCGGGCGTGGGCAGGTCGCCCCGAGCCGCGAAGACGATCTTCGAGCCGCGAAGTGCCACCACCACGACGCTGTCGGCCGGGTGGAACCCGATCAGGTAGGGCACGGCGGCGAGGAGGTCGGCGGGCGAGCGCACGGAGAGCTTCGGCGCCGGCGGCGGCCCCGACCGGGCGCCGGGTCCGGTGGACGGCGGCTGGTCGGGCGGGGGCGGGGGATCGGTCAGGGTCATGCCGAGCAGCCTGGCCCGGCCGCCCGTTGATCGGAATGCCCTGCCCCGCGCCTGTGGACGACACGCCGGTCATCCACAGTCACGCAGAGTATTGTCGCTGCTCAGGACCGAAACCGCACTCCGTGAAGTGCGACGTCGTCGCGGTCGCCACCGCCACCACCCGGCTGCAGGTCGAGGGTCAGCTCGACGGCGGACAGCACGTCGTAGCCGGCCGCGTGCAGGCAGCGCAGAGCCTGCTCGTTGCGGGCCTGCGGGCGTACCGTCAGCTTGTCCAGACCCCGGCGGCGGGCCTCGTCGGCGACCCGGCGGAGCAGCGCGCGACCGATTCCCCGGCTGCGATGGGTCCGGGCCACCACCACCGGTTCGACCTGCCCCGACGACCCGTCCATGATCAGACCGACCAGGCCGACCACGCCGTCGACCGGGTGTTCGGCGACCCACACGCCGGACAGGTCGAGCCTGGTCAGATATTCCTCGAACGCCGCACCCGGGTCGGCGCCGCCGTGCCCCGGATCGGCGTAGAGCACACCATGGTGGGTGGCCAGTTCGGCGCAGAGACTCCGGCCGGCTCCGTGGTCGGCGGGCCGGTACGGGCGGATCGCGACCTCGTTCATAACGCCTGCTCACTTCGCTCGCGGCCGCCATGATTCGATCTGAGCTTGCCGATTCCTTCACTACGCTCGCTCATACCTCATCTCTACCCCCGAATCGGCCGCCGCGATACCACCTGGGGAGCACAGATTTGGCTGGGCAACGGTTAGGTTGCCCGGATGGACCTGGCCTACCTCCGGGCGCACCCGCAGCACCTGCCGACCTTCCTCACCCACCAGCGGATTCGCGAGACGCCGGTGGGTGGCGGGGACATCTGCGCGGCGTCCCGCCTCACCCTCGACGACGGCAGCTCGCTGTTCACCAAGACCTGGCCGCCGGGGTCGGCCACACCCGTACCGGAGGGGTTCTTCGCCGCCGAGGCGGCCGGGCTGGCCTGGCTGCGGGCGGCGGACGCGGTGCCCGTACCGGAGGTGGTCGTGGCCCTGCCGGACCTGCTGGCGCTCGAGTGGGTCGAGCCCGGACCGGCCACCGCCCGCGCCGCCGCCCGGTTCGGCCGGGAACTGGCGGCGCTGCACCGGGCCGGGGCGCCCGCCTTCGGCGCCGAGTGGCCGGGCTTCATCGGCGCGCTGCCGCAGGACAACACGCCGTCGGCCGGGCCGTGGTCGGCGTGGTTCGCCGAGCGTCGGCTGCTGCCCTACCTGCGGCGGTCGGTCGACAACGGCGCGCTCTCCGCGACCGAGGTCGCCCTGGTGGAGCGGCTGGTCGCCGGGATCGACGGGTACGGCGGCACGGAGCCGCCCGCCCGCCTGCACGGCGACCTGTGGCCGGGCAACGTGCTGTGGGCCGCGGACGGGCGGGCCTGGCTGGTCGACCCGGCGGCGCACGGCGGGCACCGCGAAACCGACCTGGCCCAGCTCGCGCTCTTCGGTGGCGCACCGCACCTCGCGGAGATCATCGACGGGTACGGCGAGGTGTGGCCGCTGGCCGACGGCTGGCGGGAGCGGGTGCCCGTACACCAGTTGCACTTGTTGCTGGTGCACACCGCGCTGTTCGGCGCCGCCTACGCCGGTGCGGTCCGGGCCGCCGCCGAGGCGGCCCTGCGTGCCTGAGCACCGGGTACGGCGGGCACCGGCGACGCGCTACCGTCGGACGATGACGACCGTCGGGCAGCCCGAGCGGGCCGGGCTCGCCGACCGCTTCGGTCGGACGGCGACCGACCTGCGGGTCTCGCTGACCGACCGGTGCAACCTGCGCTGCACCTACTGCATGCCGGCCGAAGGGCTGGCCTGGCTGCCGCGCGACGAGATGCTCGGCGACGCCGAGGTGATCCGGCTGGTCCGGGTCGCGGTGGAGCGGCTGGGCGTCACCGAGGTCCGGTTCACCGGCGGCGAACCGCTGATCCGCCCCAACCTGGTCGGCATCGTGGCGGCCGTGGCCGGGCTCAGCCCTCGTCCGAGGCTGTCGCTGACCACCAACGGGATCGGGTTGGCCCGGCTCGCCGGACCGCTGCGGGACGCCGGACTCGACCGGGTGAACGTGTCGCTGGACACCCTCGACCGGGCCCGTTTCGCCGAGCTGACCCGCCGGGACCGGCTGCCCGACGTACTCGCCGGGCTGGCCGCCGCGGCGGCCGCCGGCCTGACACCGGTGAAGGTCAACGCCGTGCTGATGCGGGGGATCAACGACGGCGAGGCCGTCGACCTGCTGCGGTTCGCCCTCGCCAACGGTTACGAACTGCGGTTCATCGAGCAGATGCCGCTCGACGCGCAGCACGGCTGGAACCGGGCGGAGATGGTGACCGCCGACGAGATCCTGGCCGATCTGCGGACCGGGTTCACCCTGCGCCCCGACCCGACCGAACGGGGCGGCGCACCGGCCGAGACCTGGCTGGTCGACGGCCACTCCGCCCGCGTCGGCGTGATCGGCACGGTGACCCGGCCGTTCTGCGGCGACTGCGACCGCACCCGGCTGACCGCCGACGGGCAGGTACGCGCCTGCCTCTTCGCCGTCGAGGAGACGGACCTGCGCGCGGCGCTGCGCGCCGGTGCCGGCGACGCCGAACTCGCCGACCGGTGGCGGGCCGCGATGTGGGGCAAGAAGGCCGGCCACGGCATCGACGACCCGACGTTCCTGCAACCGGCCCGCCCGATGTCGGCGATCGGCGGCTGAGGGTGGCGGAATCGCAGCTCACCGTGCGCTACTTCGCCGCCGCACGGGCCGCGGCGGGCACCGCCGAGGAGACCCTCGCGGCGGTACGGTCGCTGGACGAACTCGTCGACCTACTCGCGGCCGCGCACGGGGAACGGCTGGCCCACGTACTGGGGATCGCGAGTTTTCTGGTCGACGGAACCGCCTGGCATGATCGTCTAGCACCACTTCCGGCGGGCGTGACCGTCGACGTCCTGCCGCCGTTCGCCGGCGGCTGAGGAGGGCTTGGATTCCATGGCCGTCATCGGCTTCGCGGGGACGATCGCGGTCGTCACCGGCCTGATCCACCTCTATCTGTGGAAACGGCTGGTCCGCGACACCACCCGCCGGGGACGGTGGCGGCAGGTCGGCAGCGTGGCCGCGCTCGCCCTGGCCGTGCTCGTACCGGTCACCCTGGTCACGTCGCGGTCCGGCCTGACGTGGCTGGTCTGGCCGGGCTACCTGTGGCTCGCCGTCATGTTCTATCTGCTCGTCGTGATGTTGGTGCTCGAGATTCCGATGCTCGTCGCCCGGCTGACGCTGCGCCGCCGACCGGCTGCCGCGCCGACCGGACCGTCCGACACCGAACCGGCCACCGAGTCCCTGGTCACCGAACCGGCCCTGGTGGGCGGCGGCCCGGCCGAACCGCCGGCCCCCACCGCACCGCCCGCTCCGCCCGCGGCCGAGCCGGGCCACGATCCCGCCCGCCGGCTGCTCCTCGCCCGCGGCGCCGCGATCTTCGCCGGCCTCACCGCCACCGGCCTCACCGGGTACGGCGTGTCGACCGCGCTCGGCCCGCCACGTATCGACCGGGTGAGCATCCCGCTCGCCCGGCTCCCCCGGGCCCTGGACGGGTTACGGATCGCCACCGTCTCCGACATCCACATCGGGCCGCTGCTCGGCCGGGCGCACACCCAGCGGATCGTGGATCTGATCAACGGGCTCGACGCCGACCTGGTGGCCGTGGTCGGCGACCTGGTCGACGGGCCGGTCGCGGAGCTGGGGCCGGCGGCGGCCCCGCTGGCGGATCTGCGGGCCCGCCACGGCAGTTTCTTCGTGACCGGCAACCACGAGTACTACGCCGGTGCGGAGGAGTGGGTCACCGAGGTCGACCGGTTGGGTCTGCAGGTGCTGGAGAACGAGCGCCGGGAGATCGTCACGCCGCGCGGGGTGCTCGACGTGGCCGGCGTCAACGACCCGGCGGGCGAGGGTACGGGCGCCACCGGCGGCCCCGACTTCGACCGGGCGCTCGGCGACCGGGACCCGGACCGTCCCGTCGTACTGCTGGCCCACCAGCCGGTGCTGGCACAGGAGGCGGCGAAGTACGGGGTCGACCTGCAACTGTCCGGGCACACCCACGGCGGCCAGATCGTGCCGTTCAACCTGCTGGTGGGTCTGGAGCAGCCGGTGGTCTCCGGCCGGGGCAACGTCGACGGCACCGAGGTCTACGTCACCAACGGCGCGGGCTTCTGGGGACCACCGGTACGGGTCGGCGCCCCGCCCCAGATCAGCCTGATCGAGCTACGCAGTCCTTGATCCCCGAACCGCCCACCCGGCCGGTGCGGCGCCCGGCCACCGCACCGCCCGGCACCACACCGCCCGGCCAGCGCGGCGATCAAGGAAACATCGTGCCCCCTATGCCTCTTTTGTCGGGTGATTTGTCCTTGATCTACCGCACTGACGGGTAACCTGACGGGATAGTGCATGTCACGGTCGCGCGTGGCGCCCACCGCTGCCCGACGCGCGCGTGATTTGATGCGGCGTGCTTCCGTTCAGCGCTGCACCCCCCGGCGGCTCCCCCACGGCCACCGGGCCGTTCGTGGCGGACCTGCACATCCACTCCAAATACTCGCGGGCCTGCAGCCGCGACCTCAACATGTCGAACCTGGCCTGGTGGGCCCGGCGCAAGGGTGTCAGCCTGCTCGGCACCGGCGACTTCACCCACCCCGCCTGGTACGAACACCTCCGGGAAAGCCTCCAGCCGGCCGAGCCCGGGCTCTACCGGCTCAGCCGCGACGCCGAGCGCGAGATCGCCCGTAAGCTCCCGGCCCGGCTGGCCAGCGTCGCCGAGGCCAACCCGGTGCGCTACATGCTCAGCGTCGAGATCTCCACGATCTACAAGCGCGACGACCGCACCCGCAAGGTGCACCACCTCATCTACCTGCCCGATCTCGACGCCGTGGCCCGGTTCAACACCGCGCTCGCCCGGATCGGCAACATCGCCTCCGACGGGCGGCCCATCCTCGGCCTCGACTCGCGCGACCTGCTGGAGATCACGCTCGAGGCCAGCCCGGACGGCTTTCTCGTCCCCGCCCACATCTGGACCCCGTGGTTCTCGGCGCTGGGCTCCAAGTCCGGCTTCGACGCGATCGCCGACTGCTACGCCGACCTGGCCGACCACATCTTCGCCGTCGAGACCGGTCTGTCGTCCGACCCGGCGATGAACTGGCGGGTGTCCAGCCTGGACCGGTACCAACTGGTGTCCAACTCCGACGCCCACTCGCCGCCGGCACTGGCCCGCGAGGCGACGGTGTTCGCGACCGACCTCGACTACTACGCCGTACGTGAGGCGATGCGCACCGGCGACGGGCTGCACGGCACGATCGAGTTCTTTCCCGAAGAGGGCAAATACCACGCCGACGGGCACCGCAACTGCGGTGTCAACTGGCAACCCGAGCAGACCCGGGCGGCCGAGGGCCGCTGCCCGCAGTGTGGCAAGCCGCTGACCGTCGGCGTGCTCAGCCGGGTCGAGGAGCTGGCCGACCGGCCGGAGGGGCACGTGCCCGCCCACGCCCGCCAGGTCACCCACCTGGTCGCGCTGCCCGAGATCGTCGGCGAGATCAACGGGGTCGGCCCGAAGTCGAAGACCGTCGAAGGCCAACTCAACACCCTCGTCGCCGCGCTCGGCTCCGAACTCGACATCCTGACCACCGTCCCCGTCGACGACATCGGGCAGACCGGCGGTGAACTGCTCGCCGAGGCGATCGGCCGGCTGCGGCGAGGCGAGGTACGTCGTACCCCCGGCTTCGACGGCGAGTACGGCGTCATTCGGCTCTTCGAGCCCGGTGAGCTGGACCGGGCCGGTCAGGCGCAGACGCTGTTCGACGTACCGGTGCCGCAGCAGCGGCCACCGGCGGAGGCGGCGGCCCGGCGGCGGGCGGCGACCGCCCAGGCGAACGCCGCGAAGGCCGCGAACGCCGCGAAGACCGCGAAGACCGCGAAGACCGCCAAGGCCAAGCCCGAGCCGGCCGCCGCGCCGCCGCTCCCGCCACCGCCGTCACCGCACGAGCCGTTCGAGCCGATGCTGGCCGGCATGGAGGAGGTCGGCACCGGGCTGCTCGACCGGCTCGACGCGATGCAGCGGGTGGCCGCGTCGGCACCGGGCGGGCCGCTGCTCATCGTCGCCGGTCCCGGAACCGGCAAGACGCGTACGCTGACCCACCGCATCGCCTACCTCTGCGCCGAGCTGAACGTCTACCCGGAGCACTGCCTGGCGATCACCTTCACCCGACGGGCCGCCGAGGAACTCCGGGCCCGCCTCGACGGGCTGCTCGGCCCGGTCGCCGAGGACGTCACCGTCGCCACGTTCCACTCGCTCGGCCTGGCGCTGCTGCGGGAGAACGCCAAGGCCGCGGGGCTGCCGCCCGACTTCCGGATCGCCGACGACACCGACCGGGCCCAGGCCAGGGCCGAGGCCGGCGACGACGAGGCCGCCTACACCGACCTGTTGCGGGCCCAGGATCTGGTCGACCTCGACGAGCTGGTCACCCTGCCGCTGGCCCTGCTGCGCGACGACGCCGAACTGGTCGAGCGTTACCGCGACCGGTGGCGGTGGATCTTCGTGGACGAGTACCAGGACGTCGACGCCGACCAGTACGAGCTGTTGCGCCTGCTCAGCCCACCGGACGGCAACCTGTGCGCGATCGGCGACCCCGACCAGGCGATCTACTCGTTCCGGGGTGCGGACGTCGGCTACTTCCTGCGCTTCTCGGAGGACTTCCGGGAGGCCCGGCTGGTCCGCCTCAACCGCAACTACCGCTCGTCGGCGCCGATCCTGGCCGCGGCGGTCCAGGCCATCGCCCCGTCGTCGCTGGTCCGCGGCCGGCGCCTCGATCCGGCCCGCCTCGATCCGGAGGCACCGCTGGTCGGCCGCTACGCGGCGGCCGGTGTGGTCGACGAGGCCAACTTCGTCGTACGCACCGTCGACGAGCTGGTCGGCGGGGTGTCCCACCGGTCGCTGGACTCCGGCCGGATCGACGGCCGGGTGTCCAACGTGTCGTTCTCCGACATCGCGGTTCTCTACCGCACCGACGCGCAGGCCGCCCCCGTCGTCGACGCGCTCTCCCGGGCCGGCATACCGGTGCAGAAGCGGTCCCACGACCGGCTCCGCGACCGGGCCGGCGTCGCCGCGATCATCCGCGAGCTGCGGCACGAGAACGGGCTCGGCGGATCGCTGGCCGCCCGGGTACGGCTGGCCGGCCAGGTGCTCGCACAACGGTTCACCGCGCCGACGCTCGACGGATCCGGTACGGCCAGTCCCGAGGACGTCTGGTCGGCGGTCGAGTTGCTGACCCCGCTCGCCCAACGCTGCGGCGACGACCTGCCGGAGTTCCTGGCCCAGGTCACGACCGGTGCCGAGGTCGACGCCCTCGACCCGAGGGCCGAGGCGGTCACCCTGCTCACCCTGCACGCGGCGAAGGGACTGGAGTTCCCGGTCGTGTTCATGGTCGGCTGCGAGGACGGGTTGCTGCCGATGCGCTGGCCGGGCACCACGCCGTCGGACGACGAGGTGGCCGAGGAGCGCCGGCTCTTCTTCGTCGGTCTGACCCGCGCGCAGAACCGCCTCTACGTCAGCCATACCGCTCGGCGGATGCGGCACGGCGGGGAGCGGGAGTGCCGGCCGACGCCGTTCCTCGACGCGATCGACTCGGGCCTCTTCGAACGGCTCGGCGACACCGAACCGCGCCGGCCGAAGGACCGCCAGCTCCGGTTGCTCTGACGACGGCCCGGGTGGCTCACGCCGTCAGGGCGACGGCCAGGAGGGCGCCGGTGAGCAGGGCCGGCCCGAACGGCAGCGGGGTGTCCCGGGCGATCCGGCCGGTGAGCAGCAGCGCCAGGGCGACCGGCCCGCCGAGCAGATACGGCAGGACCACACCGGACAGGACGGTGTCCCAGCCGAGCCAGCCCAGCGGCAGGCCGAGCACGCCGCCGAGCTTGACGTCGCCGAAGCCGAGCCGGGAGCCCGGCAGCAGGGCGAGTACGACGTAGCCGGCGAGGCAGGCGGCGCCGGCCCCGGCGGCGCGTACGAGCCCGGTGCCGGTGCCGGTCAGGAAGGCCGCGCCGGTCAGCCCGCCGACGGCTACCCCCAGCATGGTGAGCACCAGGGGGTCCGGCAGCCGCAGGCAGGCCAGGTCGACGAAGGCGAGGACCACGCCGACGGCGGCGATGCCGAGGAGCGCCGGCAGGACGGGATCGGCACCGAGGCTCGCGGCGAGCAGTCCGAACGCGACCGCCGTGACGCCTGCGGTCACCGACCGTGCCGGCGGCGGTGCGGTCGAGTAGCGGCGGATCAGGGGTGGGAGGCGGGCGCCGAGCGCGGCGCCGGCTCCGGTGACCACGAGGGTGAGCAGCACCGCCGGAGGCTAGACCGGGGCACCGCTCGCCCGGGGGTGTGACGTACGCGATCAAGGGCCGTCAGGTTGCCGACATCCCGGGTCGAGCGGCCACGGCACTTCGGGCGAACCGGGCGGACACCGCGGCTTTGGCGCACTTAGGGGAGGTGGGGGTATCGAGGGGTCACGCTACGGTGGCGTCGTACACCGCCGTCCCGTACGGGTGGCCCGTCTCGACCTCTCGTGCCAGGAGGAACGTTCATGTCCAACTACGGACCGCCCGGCGGGCCCAACCCCGGTCAGCCACCGCAGTGGCCGGCCGGCCAGCCCGACGAGCCGCGGTACGGGCAGCCGTCCGACCCGTGGGGTGGGCCGGACGCGCAGGTGTCCACCCCGCCCGTCGCGACCGGGTCCCCGGCCGGCGATCCCGGCTATCACGACTACCGCGAACCGACCCAGCCGGTCGGCGGTACCCAGCGTTTCGACCAGCAGCCCTACCCGCCACCGCCGCAGTTCGGTCCGCAGGGGCAGCCGCAGCCGGTCTGGACGCAGGCCGCTCCCGTCCCGCCGGCACGCAAGAGCAAGGGCCCGCTGATCGCCCTGGTCGCGGTGCTCGCGGTCCTGGTCCTCGGGGGCGGCGGGGTGGCCGCGTGGACGCTCCTCGGTGGTGACGAGAAGAAGCCCGACGTCGTCGGAACCGGCGCCACGACCCAGCCGGAGGGCGGTTCGGGCGCGGATCCGACCGGCGCCCCGACGAGCCCGAGCGCCGAGCCGGAGCCGGCGCCGTCGAGCGCCGCGCCCGGCTCGGACAACCCGCTGGACCAGGTCCAGAACGGTCAGTGCGTCAAGAACGAGGGCACGAACGAGAAGCCGAGTCTGGTCATCGTCGAGTGTGGCGAGGGCACCTACACCGTGCTGAGCCGGATCAACGGCAAGACGAACGGGTCGGCGGACGCGAAGGCCAAGTGCGGCCGTGAGGTCGGGGTCGGCAAGTACTCGGACTGGTACTACTTCGACAGCGAGCTGGACGAACTCGACTTCGTGTTGTGCCTCCAGAAGCGCTGACTATCCGTGATCGAGCGGTCGGAGGCCGGCAGAGCCTCCGACCCGCCGGCCACAGATCCTGATGCCCGATTGATCCGTATTGTTAGGACGTCGGGCTTGCACCAATGGCGTAGAAACGAACTCATGCACCGGGCGACCCACCGTGGACTGATCACCACGGGTGGGTAGCCGGGGGCGCGCAGGCTACGGTGCGTAGGCAGCCTGGGGAATCACCGGTTGCGGAGCGCCCTTCGATCTTGGGGAGATCATGTCGAGCTACGGTCCACCCGGCCCGGGCCAGCCAGATGACCCGTACAACCAGCAGCCGCCGTACGGGAGCTACCCGCCGCCACCGCCCACCAGCGGTCCGGGTGGGTACCCTCCGCCGCCCTCGTCCTACCCCCCGCCGCCGAGTGACCCGTACGGCCAGCCCGCGGACCCGTACGGCCAGCCGGTCAGCGGCGGGTATCCGCCACCGCCGCCGACCGCCCAGTGGGGTCAGCCCGGCCCGGTCGGATACCAGCCGACGCCGCCCCCGCCGAGGCGGGGCGGTGGCGGCAAGATCGCCCTGATCATCGGCCTGGTCGTGCTCCTGATGCTCGCGCTGTGCGGGGTCGGCGTCTGGTGGCTGCTGAACTCCGACGACGACCCGGACCCGAACGCACGGCCGACGCCGACCGTGTCCGCACCGGTCGACCCGACCGGCGAGCCGTCGTCGAGCGCCTCGCCGTCGCCGTCGGCCTCGCCGTCGCGGTCGAGCGACAGCGGCACATTCGCCAAGGGCGACTGCGTGGTGAACGACGGGACCGCCGAGGACGCCGAACTGCGCAAGGTGCCGTGCGGCCCGAACACGTACGAGGTGCTGTCCCGGATCCCGTTCACGACCGACGGCGAGAAGTGCCAGACCGACCCGATCTTCGGCGACCCCGACTCGGACGCCAACTACACCCACGACAACCCGATCGACGCGGCCGACTACGTGCTCTGCCTCAAGAAGCGCTGAATTACCAAAGATAGGGCCGTCTAGCGTTGACGCTAGACGGCCCTATCTTTTGCTCGACACGCCGATACCCCGATCTACGCACATCTAGGGTTCGCGCTAGACATGCCGATACCGTGCGATGCATGGACCCGGTCCGAAACCCGTACGCGCCGGGCGCCGGCCAGCGCCCACCCGAACTCGCCGGCCGCGGCCGTGAACTCGAAGTGTTCGACGTGGTGCTCGAACGCGTCGCCCGGAGCCGCCCCGAACGCAGCCTCGTCCTGACCGGCCTGCGCGGCGTCGGCAAGACCGTGCTGCTCAACACCCTGCGCTCGCAGGCGATCGGCCGGCTCTGGGGCACCGGCAAGATCGAGGCCCGGCCGGACCAGTCGCTGCGCCGGCCGGTCGCCGCCGCCCTGCACATGGCGATCCGCGAACTCGCCCCGCACCACCGCGCCCCGGACCGGATCGACGAGTTCCTCGGCGTGCTGAAGGCGTTCGCGCTGCGGGCCAACCCACCGGCCGGTGGCCGGAGCAGCGCACCCCGGCTACGGGACCGCTGGCAACCCGGGATCGACGTGCCGGCCGCCACCGGGCGGGCCGACTCCGGCGACATCGAGATCGACCTGGTCGAACTCTTCACCGACGCGGCCAGCGTCGCCACCGACGTCGGCACCGGCGTCGCGCTGTTCATCGACGAGATGCAGGACCTCGGCGCCGCCGACGTGTCGGCGCTCTGCGCCGCCTGCCACGAACTCTCCCAACTCGGCGCGCCGCTGATCGTGGTGGGGGCCGGCCTGCCACACCTGCCGGCGGTGCTGTCGGCCGCGAAGTCGTACTCCGAACGCCTCTTCCGCTACCAGCGGATCGACCGGCTGGACCGGATCGCCGCCGACCGGGCGCTGTGCGCGCCGGCCGAGCGGGAAGACGTCGCGTACGAGCCGAAGGCACTGGACCTGCTCTACGAGAAGTCCGGCGGATACCCGTACTTCGTGCAGGCGTACGGGAAGGCGACCTGGGACCACGCCCCCCGATCGCCGATCACGGCCGCCGACGTACGGGTGGCGGCGCCCGAGGCAGAGGCGGAACTGGCCGTCGGCTTCTTCGGCTCCCGGTTCGAACGGGCCACCCCGGCCGAACGCGACTACATGCGGGCGATGGCCGCGCTGGCGCGGGTGGAGGATGCCCAGAGCGACGACCTGGACGCCGCCGTGCCGACCGCCGACGTGGCCCGCTCGCTGGGCCGCAAGCCGGCCAGCCTCTCCCCGGCCCGGGACGCCCTGATCAAGAAGGGGCTGATCTACTCCGGGGAACGGGGCACGGTCGCCTTCACCGTCCCGCACTTCGGCCGCTACCTGCGTACGCAGCCGGGCTAGCGCCGGGACTCCCGGCCCGCCGGCCCCGCGGTATGCGGAGCCGGCGGCCAGGTCCGAACGGGACGGTCAGCCGGGAGGCTGCAACCGTTCGATGACGCTGCGCAGGTCGCGCCGTTCGATCGCCGCGGCCATCAGCTCCGGGAACGCGTCCGGCGTGCAGGCGAACGCCGGCACCCCCATCGCGGCCAGCGCGGCGGCGTTCTGGTGGTCGTACGCCGGTGCCCCCTCGTCCGACAGCGCCAGCAACACGATCACCTGCACCCCGGCGGCCGTCATCGCCGCCACCCGGCGCAGCATCTCGTCGCGTACGCCGCCCTCGTAGAGGTCGCTGATCAGCACGAAGATGCTGTCCTTGGGCCGGCTGATCAGGCCCTGGGAGTAGGCGATCGCCCGGTTGATGTCGGTTCCGCCACCGAGCTGGGTGCCGAAAAGTACCTCGACCGGGTCGGCGAGCTTGTCGGTCAGGTCGACGACGGCGGTGTCGAAGACGACCATCGACGTACGCAACGCGCGCATCGACGCGAGCACCGCGGCGAACACGCTCGAGTAGACCACCGACGCCGCCATCGACCCGGACTGGTCGATGCAGAGCACCACATCACGGTGCACCGCGGTCGACCGCCGGCCGTAGCCGATCAACCGCTGTGGGATGACGGTGCGGTATTCGGGCTGGTAGTGGGCGAGGTTGGCGCGGATCGTCCGGTCCCAGTCGATGTCCCGGTGCTTGGGGCGGTTGATCCGGGTGGCCCGGTTGAGCGCACCGGTCACCGCGGCCCGGGTCTGCTGCGCGATCCGTCGTTCCAGGTCGGCGACGACCTTCGCGACCACCTGGCGGGCGGTCTCCTTGGTCGACTCCGGCATGACCCGGTTGAGCGACAGCAGCGTGCCGACCAGGTTGATGTCCGGCTCCACCGCTTCGAGCATTTCCGGCTCGAGCAGCAGGCGGGTCAGGTTGAGCCGATCGACCGCGTCGGCCTGCATCACCTGTACGACGGTCGACGGGAAGTAGGTGCGGATGTCGCCCAGCCAGCGGGCCACATTCGGCGCCGAGCCGCCGAGGCCACCCTTGCGGGAACCCGAACCACCGGCGCCGGCACCGCCGTAGAGCGCGGCGAGAGCGGCGTCGATGCCCACGTCGTCACCCCTCAGCTTCTGCCCGGTCGCGTCGGAATCACCGCCGAGCACCAACCGCCACCGACGCATCCGCTCCTGTTGGGCTTCGGTACTCATCGGACGGTCGCCTCCTGATCGGGAACGGGCGCCCAGCCCAGCAGGGCGGACACGGTCGGCACGACCAGGGCGACCCGGGCCGGGTCGAGGTCGGCCTCGGCCTGCGGTGCGACGACCGGCGTGCCGCTCTCCAACGCCCGGGCCCGCTCCCCGATCGACCGGCGCTCCGGCGCCTCGAACTGGCTGAACGTACGTCGCAGCAACGGCAGGATCTCGACGAACACGTCCGCCGGGATCGCCGTCAGCCAGCCGTCGACCAGCGCCAGCAGGCGCGGGTCGTGGACGAGCAGCAGCCCGCCGCCGGCCAGGAAACCCTCGACCCAGGCCGCGGCGGTGGCCGGTGGCACGCCCACGGTCAGGTTGAGCGCCATCCGGTGGCCGACCTCGTCGGCGTCGAGCCGGCCGGCGTCGAACAGCAGCCGGGTCAGTCGACCGGTGAGCAGTCCGGGCAGGTCGTCGCGGTTGGCGGCCCGGTCGAGGGCGCCGAGCCACCGCTCGCGCAGGTCGCCGCCGTCGACCGCCCCGCCGGAACGTCCGCCGTCCGATGTGGCCGGACCGGCCGCGCCGTCCGCTGTGGCCTCGACCGGTCCGTCCGATGTGGCCTGAACCGGACCGTCCGATGTGGCCGGCGGGCCGGGTTGGGCCGCTTCGGCGAGCAGCCCGATGGCGGTGTGCGCCAGGTCGACGTGCTTGCGCATCTCGCGGGCCGCCGCGTCGTCCAGTCCGGCGAGCGCGCCGGGCAGGTTGACGCAGGCGCGGACGACCAGGCCACCGGTCACCGACCGCAGCGCCCCGAGGTCGGTGCCGCGTACGTCGCCGTAACGAACCGTACGGGCCAGCGGCGGAAGCGCGGCGAGCAGGTGCGCGACGTCGGTGTCGAGGGCGACCCGCGCGTCGAGTGCCACCAGCACGTCGTCCAGCGCCGCCGGCAGGTCGGCGAGCAGGCACTGCTCGACCAGCGCGGTCACCTCGCCGAGACTCGTCGACCGGGCCGCCTTCTCCCGGACCCGGGCACCGGCGGCCTCGGCCACGGTGAGCCCGTATGCGCTGGCCTCGATGAGGTCGACGGCGAAACCGGGTTCCCAGCCGAGATGCCACGATTCCCAGAACGTGCCGCTGCCGCGCCGGGCCGGCGCCGGCCGTCCCCAGTCGACTCCCAGCAGCCGCAGCCGGTGCAGCAGCCGGCTGCGTTCCCGGTCGATGTCCTTGCGCAGGTCGAGATCGAGGTCGCGGGCCAGCGCCTCGGCCGGCAACCGCAACCGCTTCTGGGTGGCGGCCACGTCCCGCAGCAGCGGTACGGCCGGGGTTTCGTCGGGCACCGCGCCGAGCCGGTCACCGACCACCAACCGCCGGTCGACCAGCTCGACCCGCAGGTCGTCGCCGTCGCACAGGACGGCCCGCACCGACTCGGTGATCTCGGGCAGGCCGGGCATCGGCCGGCCCCGGACGACGGCGAGCGTCTCGGCCATCCGGACGCCCTCGATCACGTGGGCGCTGGAGACCGGAAGCCCCTCGTCGCGCAGGACGGCGGCGACCTGCACGAACCACCGGGCGACCGGGTGGTCCTCGGTGGTGAAGAGGTGGTGGTACCACCCCGGTGAGGTGACGCCGGCGCCGTAGCCGCGCCAGGAGGCGAGCCGGCCGTGGGTCCACGGCACCCAGGTCAGGCTGACCTTCGCCTTGGGTATGCCCCGCAGGATCCGGGCGTCCTGCGCGGCCGGCGGCAGCGGCGCGGTCAGGGCCGGCACGTGCCACGCACCGCAGACGACGGCGACCCGCTCGAACTCGCGGCAGGCGGCCCGCAGCGCGGTACGCATGTGCGCCTCGCGCCGCTCCTCCTCGGCCGCGTGCGATCCGGTCCGCGGATTCGCGGCCGCCCGTACCTCGGCCATCGCCTCGGCGATCGCCTCGAACGGTGCCAGCGCCCGGCTCAACTCGTCGTCACCGGCGAAGGACACGTCGAGGCGCTGCTCGACGACGTCCTCCCACCAGTCTTCCGGGCGCGGGTAGCCGGCGGCCTCGGCCAGTTCGACGATCGGGTTGCGCCGCTCGTCGCGTTCCGCGCCGAGGTCGCCGCCGACGGTCGCGAACTGCTGGGCGGCCGGCTGGTCGCAGAACCGGACCGGCACGCCGCGACCGACCGCCCAGCGCAGGGCCTGCCACTCCGGCGAGAACTCCGCGAAGGGCCAGAAGGCCGCCCGGGACGCGGGTTCGCCACCCGGCCGGGCGTCGGGGTCGGACGGGTCGGCGTCGTCGGCCGGCCCGCCCGACCCCGGTTGGCCGGAACCGTCGGGTGCGCCGGAGCCGTCCGGGGCTCCGGCGGCCGGTCCGGCCACGGTTGCCACGGCGGTGACCGGTCCGCCGGTGGTGGTGGTGGCGGCGGTCTTCGCCGTACGTGCGCGGGAGGTCAGCTCGGTCGGATAGGCCAGCAGCGCCACCGGTGGCCGCATCTGGTCCTGGCCGGCGAGCGCCACCAGGGCGTCCGCCTCGGGCGGACCCTCGATGAGGACGATGTCGGGCTGGTAGGCGTCCAGCGCCCGGCGCACCGCTCGCGCCGAACCCGGGCCGTGGTGCCGGACACCGAGCAGGATCGGGGAGCCGGTCACCCGGCGTCCCGGGCAGCGCGGTAGAAGTCCCGCCAGCCGTCGCGCTCGCGTACGACGGTCTCCAGGTATTCCAGCCAGATGGCCGGGTCGGCGGCGGGGTCCTTGACCACCGCTCCGTGGATGCCGGCGGCCACGTCGTCGGCGCGCAGTTCGCCGTCGCCGAAGTGCGTGGCGAGCACCATGCCGTTGGTGACCACGGAGATCGCCTCGGCGGTCGACAACGTGCCGCTGGGCGACTTGAGCTTGGTGCGGCCGTCCTCGGTGAGGCCGCCGCGCAGCTCGCGGAAGATCGTGACGACCCGCCGGATCTCGTCGACGGCGGCCGGCATCTCGGGCAGTTCCAGCGACCGGCCGAGCGAGGCGACCCGGCGGGTGACGATCTCGACCTCCTCGTCGGCGGTGGCCGGCACGGGCAGGACGACGGTGTTGAAGCGGCGGCGCAGCGCCGAGGAGAGCTCGTTGACGCCCCGGTCGCGGTCGTTGGCGGTGGCGATGATGTTGAAGCCCTTGGTGGCCTGCACCTCGTCGCTCAACTCGGGGATCGGCAGCGTCTTCTCGGACAGGATCGTGATCAGGGTGTCCTGCACGTCCGACGGCACCCGGGTCAGTTCCTCGACCCGGGCGATCCGGCCGTCGGCCATCGCCCGCATGACCGGGCTCGGCACCAGGGCGGCCCGCGACGGTCCCTCGGCCAGCAGCCGGGCGTAGTTCCAGCCGTACCGGATCGCCTCCTCGGCGGTGCCGGCGGTGCCCTGGACGAGCAGGGTGGAGTCGCCGCTGATCGCGGCGGCGAGGTGCTCGGAGACCCACGTCTTCGCGGTGCCGGGCACGCCGAGCAGCAGCAGCGCCCGGTCGGTGGCCAGGGTGGCGACCGCCACTTCCATCAGGCGGCGCGGGCCGACGTATTTCGGGGTGATCTCGTCGCCGTCACCGAGCAGGTAGGTCACCACGGCCTGCGGGGAGAGCTGCCAGCCCCGGGGGCGGGGCCGGTCGTCGGACTTGGCGAGGATGGCCAACTCGTCGGCGAACTGCTGCTCCGCGTGCTGGCGCAACACGGCTGGGGGCAGGGTGGACGTGGTCACGCAAGCTCCTCGATCATTTTCTGGCGGAAGTACAGGACTTCGGCGAGCCGCTCGATGGCCCGCTCGTAGGTGTATTGGGTCTCGTCGTTACGCAGTGCCGCGGCCCGGGCGGCGACCTCGGCGGCGGCGGACGGCGACAGTTTCCTGGTGGCCAACTGGCAAAGCGCATCCGCCCGGTAGCCCTGCCGCTGGCGGGTGATCAGCACGACGACCCGGTCGAGTACGGCCGTGCCCAGGTCGGCCGGCCACGGCGCGGGGCACATCATGAGCAACTGGTAGACCTGCTGGCTGGCGTTGTCGTCGGTGAGCAGATCGCGGGCGTGCTCACTCAACTCGGCCGGCGGCAGCAGTTCGTAGAGTCCCTCCGCCGGGCGGACGCCGTAGCTGGGCCGGAGCAGCGCCTTCGCCGACGGCGCGGCGAGCAACTGCCGGGCCCACTCGACGTCGCGTTCGCGGGCCGCCGCCCGGGCCAGGCCGCGCATCAGGTTCTCCGCCCAGCCGTCGGCGTCCGGCCGGCTCAGGAGGAAGGTCGCCGGGTCCGGTGCGTAGTCCCGCCAGGTCGACAGCGGGGTGGCGGCGACGAGCGCTTCCAGCCACCAGGCCCGCTTGCCGTACCCGGCGCCGTTCCCGGGATCGGCCGACAGACCGTCACGGACCATCGCGGGATCGACCTCGGCCGGCGGCTCGATGATCAACCCGCCCGAGTCGTCGAGGCGTACAGCGGCCCGGGCCCGCTGTGCCATCCGTTCCTGGTATGCCGAACCGGACAGCCGGGCGAGCAGCCGGACGGCCTGTTGCCGGACCGCCTTGGCCCGGTCGTCGAGGGCCTTCTCCAGGAACTCCTCGTCGCCCGGCCCGAGCCGGACGGCGAGCGTGGCGATGAACCGTTCCCGGTTCGCGGCGGGTTCCTTGGACCAGGCCGCGATCAGGTGTTCACGGGCCGTATCCGGGTCGCCGCGCCTGGCCCGGGCGAGCAGGGCGGCCCGGGTGCCGGCGTTGCCCTCCTGCCAGCGGGTCTCGTCCCAGGCGACGGCAGCGGCGGACGGCGGGGCGGCCGTCTCCTCGTACGGATGGTCGAACTCCTCGGTGAGGTCGACCTCGTCCGGGTCGTCGGCCTCCTCCAGCAGGTAGCCCCAGCTCGGACGCTGCTCCGCGAGCCAGCGGGCCCGGTTGCCGCCGACCACGGCGACCAGCGAGCGGAGTTCGCGGCTGGCCCGCCCGGCGTCGAGCAGCGCCGGCAGCGACTGCGGCGGGGCGACCAGCCCGCGCCCGGCGGCCAGGCCGAGCCATTCGCGGATCAACTCGCCACGGATGTCGGCGTCGAACACGTTGCCGTCGAGCAGTCTCGTCAGGCGGTTGCCGGCGGCCTTGCCGACCGTCGGCCGGGCCTCGTCGGCCGCGGGTTCGGGGCGGGCGACCTCGCGCTCCGGTGTCCGCCCGGCGCGGCGCGAAACCGCGAGCAGGGCGGCCACCTCGAGCAGCCCGGAAGCGGGGTCGGGGGCGGTGGGCGGGACCCAGGTGGGTGGACCGGTCCGGTCGGTGCCGACCAGGGCGGTCGACATCACCTCGGTCCAGGCGGGGGTTGCCGTGGTCACAGCGCCACCATCTTTCCGTCCAGCCAGGCGGTCATCAGTTGCAGTCCGGTCGGCGTCCACACCGCCGCCACCCGCACCGGGCGGCCACCGGCCACGGCGACCAGCACCCACGGTTCGACCGAGGACTGGAGCGGGAGGGCGTCGCCAGCGGCGTCGATCACGTGCCAACGCCCGTCGGCGACGGCGACCACGACGTCGTCGAGCAGCACCGGCCAGCGGTCGAGCCACGGGTCGGCGGCCAGCGCGGCGGCGTGGTCGTCGAGGGCGGCCGCGACGGTCGAGCCGGACACGTCGCCCGTGCCCGACCCGGCGGTGACCCCGTGCTGCTGGGAGACGAGCGCCCGCAGCGGCGCGCCGCCGGGATAGAAGCAGACGTCGGCGTCGATGACGGTGCCGGGCACCAGGTCGGCGTTCAACGCCTGGCCGGGCGCGGCGAAGGCGAGCACCAGAGCCGGCCGGGCGGTCTGCCGGCCGCGCAGCCACACCCGGCGTACGGTCAGCTTGTCGGCCGCCTCGTCCTGCCGGCCGAGGACCAACCATTTGTCGCGGGTGGCCGGGGTGGCGAGCACCTCTTCGGTGCTGGTCGGGTAGCCGACGTGCTGGCGTACGGTCGCGGCCAGCCCGGGTGGCAGGTCGTCGAGCCGGCGGTGCCCGGCCACCAGCATGCGCAGGAGAGCCAGCTCGGTCAGCAGGGCGTCGGCGGGCTGCCCGACGGCGAACCCGGCGAGCCGCTTGACCGTCGACGCGGCGGTGGAGGCCTGGGCGTCGACGAGCCGGGCGGCCATCGAGTCCCAGTGTTTGTAGCCGTGCTGGCCGGCGCCGGCGAGGCCGGCCCGGACCTGGTCGGCGAGCCAGGTGTCCAGCTCGTCGAGACCGGCGGTGACCCGGTCGGCGCGGCGTTTGGCGGTTCGGGCGGCGGCGGCCGGGTCGGCGGGGCCGGCGTTCGCCTGGCGGGTCTTGGCGCGTTCGACGCGGGCGGCCCGGGAGTCGCGCCACTCCCGCACCCACTCCGGCGGCTCGCCCGCGGCGAGCTTGCCGTCGGCCCAGAGCAGCAGCAGGGCGAGGGCGTGCTTGCACGGGAACTTGCGGCTGGGGCAGGAGCACCGGTAGGCGGGCTCGGCCAGGTCGACGCAGGTCTGGTAGGGCTTGGACCCGCTGCCCTTGCACAGGCCCCAGACGCCGCCGGGCTGCTCACCGCCCCCGTCGTGGCCGATGTCGTGCCACTTCTGGAGCGTGGCCAGGCCCCGGCCGGCCTTCTGCGACGACGCGTCCGGCGCGAGCGCGAGCACCTGCTCGGTGCTCCACCGGCTGTCGGTTACCACCTCGGACATGGCTCGGGACTGTAGCGGGGTCATGCGACAGTTCGGTGGGTAGCCAACCACCCACCAGGGTATGAAGGTGTCATGACTCCCGTGCGTTCCGCGGCCCGCGCCCTGCTCAGTGGGATCTTCGTCGTGAGTGGCATCCGCAACCTGGCCAAGCCCGAGCCGCTCGTCGCGAAGGCGAAGCCGGTCACCGACCGGGTCACGCCGCTGATCGAACGGGTCGATCCCCGGCTGCCCACCGATCCGCGCACCCTGGTCCGGGTCAATGCCGTGGCACAGCTCGCCGGCGGGCTGCTGCTGGCCACCGGCCGGTGCACCCGGCCGGCGGCGGCGGTGCTGGCCGCGTCGCTGGTGCCGACCACGATCGCCGGGCATCCATTCTGGAGTGTCGACGATCCGGCCGACCGCCGTAACCAGCAGACCCACTTTCTCAAGAACATCGGCCTGTTCGGCGGTCTGCTGCTGGCGGCGGTCGACACGCAGGGCCGTCCCGGTGTCGGGTGGCGGGCGCGGCGGGCCGTCGACGACGGGCTGCGGTCGGTGGACCGTGGCCGCAGGTCGGTCGGCCGGGCGGTACGTAGTGCCCGGCGGGACGCCCGGATCGCGGTGCGTTCGGCGTCGATCGGCCGCCACCTGCCCGGTTGAGGGCGGGTAGCCACGTGATCAGGTCCGGCCGGGGCCGGGCGTCGGCGTGATCAGGCCGGCCAGTACCCTACTCAAACTGAGCAATAAGGACCAATCTCGCCTCGTACACCCGGCTAGAGTCTGTCAATAGTATGAACAAGCTGTGAATCACCTGAAATAGACTCCTTGCGTTAACAAGGACGAAATGTCGCGAACCAGTGTGGGATCGGACACGGTCCCATAACGCAGGAGGTAGTGCGGTGCCTCGCCGATCTAGGCTCCGTGGTGGACCTGAACGCGAAGCACGACAACGGTACGGGGGTGGCCACGCCATGCCGGCGACCGTCGAGAGACGGACCAGCCGCCCTGCACCAGCTAACCGCCTCGCACGTGGACTCGATCGTCGGACAGTAATTCGCATCGGCATCATCGCCGGCGTCGTCTATGCCGCCTGGCTCGCCGTCGAAGCCTTCGGACGGCCGTACATCTTCTTCGACATGAAGATCTACCACGGCGCTGTGGTGTGGTGGGCAGGCGGAAACGAGCTGTACGACTTCACGGCACCCGAAACCACACTCGGGTTCACGTACCCGCCGTTCGCCGGACTCGCCATGCTGCCGATGGCGGGCCTGTCCGTGGCGGCCGCCGGCTGGATCAACCTGATCGCCAGCCTCGCCGCCCTCACGCTCGTACTCGTCGCGCTGATCGTGCCGATCGCCGACCGGCACGGCTGGTCGCGCTGGTTCGCCGTCGCCCTCGCGGTGCCGCTGGCGGTCGCCATCGAGCCCGTACGGGAGACGTTCGGCTACGGGCAGGTCAACCTGCTGCTGTTCGGGCTGATCATGGCGGATCTCGTCGCGTTGCGACGCCGCGCCCAGGCCGGGCTGCGGCCACCGGTGGCCGGTGGATTCCTGCGCCGGCTGTGGCACAGCGGCGCGTGGGCCGGTGTCGGGATCGGGCTGGCCAGCGCCATCAAGCTCACTCCGGCCCTGTTCATCGTCTACCTGATCGTCACCCGCCAGTGGCGGGCGGCGATGACCGCGATCGGCACCGCCGTCGGGGTCACGACGGCCGGCTTCGTCCTCGCCGGCCACGAGTCGGCCGCCTACTTCACCGGCGTGCTGTGGCAGACCGACCGGATCGGCAAGGCCGACATGACGCCGAACCAGTCGCTCGCCGGCCTGCTCGCCCGGCTCTACGACTCGGTCGAGACGCCGACCCTGCTGTGGCTGGCGTTCTCCCTGGTCGTGCTCGCCATCGGACTCTCCCGGGCGTCCTCGGCGCACGCCGACGGCGACGAGTTGGCCGCCTTCGCGCTGGTCGGCCTCACCGCCAACGTGATCAGCCCGATCTCGTGGACGCACCACCTGGTCTTCGTCATCCCGGCGATCATCGTCCTCGCCGACGCCGCGCTGCGCCGCCGGGCCGCGAGCCGGGGGCCGGGACGCACCGGCAGCCCGCTGCCCAACCCGCTGTTCGCGGGCAACGCGCCCGGCCTGCGTACGCCGATCTGGTTCCCGACGCTGACCGGCCTGCGCCATGGCGGCGCCGCGGTCGCCCTCTACCTGCTGATGCTGATCGCCCCGATCTGGGCGTACGAGCACCGGTTGCCGCAGGAGTCGCACTACCAGAACGGCCTCTTCGGCGCACTGATGGAGAACTCGCTCGCGCTGGCGTTGATCCTGCTGGTCGCGGCCCTGCCGTGGCGGCCCGGCGCGGAACCCGCGTTCTACACCGACTCGATGCTGCGGCTGCAGCGCCGACCCCTGGGCACCAGGCCGAACTGACCGCCGGGGCTCAGGCGCAGTTGACCCACTCGTCGGTGCCGTCGGCGAAGACCTGCCGTTTCCACACCGGCAGTCGGGCCTTGACCTCGTCGACCAGCCGGGCACAGGCGGCGAAGGCGGCCGCCCGGTGCGCCGTGCTGACCGCGGCGACGAGGGCCACGTCACCGACGGCCAGCGGTCCGATCCGGTGCGACACGGCCACCGCGTAGACGTCCGGGTCGGCGGCGATCTCCCGCGCCACCTCGGCCAGCACCGCCTCGGCGGTCGGATGCCCCTCGTACTCCAGCAGCGTGACGGCCCGCCCGTGGTCGTGGTCGCGTACGACACCCTGGAAGGACACCACCGCACCGGCCGCCCGGTCGGACACCGCCCGCTCGTGGGCCGACACGTCGAGCACGGCGGTGGTGACCTCGACGAGCAGTGTCGGCGTGGTGGTCACGGGTGTTCCCCGGCCGGCAACGGCAGCGGCACGAACGGCACCCGGTCGCCCGGCCGACCGCGCGTGCCCGGTTCGATGACGGCGAAGCCGTCGGCCCGGGCCAGCCCGCGCAGCATGGCGGACCCGACGTGGCGGACCGGGTGCGCGGTGCCGCGACGCGGATCCACCCGGACCAGCGCCAGGTGCGTGTAGTTCCCCCGCCCGGGCACCTCGTCACCGAGGACGACCGCCGGCAGCTCGGGTTCCGGCCGCCCGGTGAGACCGGCGAGCAGCGGGGCGACCAGGGAGACCAGGGCGACGACGGCCGACTGCGGGTTGCCGGGCAGGCCGGCGACGAACCGGCTGCGCCCGTCCGGCCCGGCGACCCGGGCCACCAGCATCGGAAACCCCGGCCGTACGGCGACGGTGTTGACGACGTACTCCGCGCCGAGTTCGGCCAGCGCGGGGTGGAGGTGGTCGACCGGCCCGTGCATCGTGCCGCCGGTGGTGCAGACCAGGTCGGCGTCGGCGAGCGCCTGCCGGATCGCGGCCACGTGGTCGGGCAGCGTGTCGGCGACCGGGGCGACGACCCGGGCCGGGTCGACGACGCAGCCGTACCGCCGCAGCCAGGCGGGCACGGAGGGGCCGAGTGCGTCACGTACCCGGCCGGCGCCGGGCGGGCCGGCGGTGAGCAGCTCGTCACCGAAGACGAGCAGCGCGGCGCGCGGCGCGGGCCGTACCCGCAGCGTGTCGTGACCGCACGAGGCGGCGAGGCCGGCGACCGCCGGGGTCACCGGGGTGCCGGCCGGCAGCAACCGTTCGCCGGCCGTGGCCTCCTCGCCCGGCAGCCGCCACTCCGGCTGGACGCGCGGCGTACCGGTGACCTGGCCGTCGGCGTCGCGAGCCGACTCCTCGACGCGCAGCAGTGCGTCGGCGCCGGTGGGGACCATCGCCCCGGTGGCGATCTCGACGGTGGTGCCGGCGTCGGTCAACGGTGGAGGTGTGCTGCCGGCGAGCACCCGGCCGACGACCCGCCACGGCCCGTCGCCGCGTACCGCCCACCCGTCGATGCTGGAGGTCGGAAAGGCGGGCAGGTCGGTCAGTGTCGTCAGCGGCTCGGCGAGGGTGAGTCCGTCGGCGCCGGCCAGCGGCACGTCCACCGGTTCCGGCGCGGCGACGCGGCCGGCCGCGTGGACCAGCGACCTCGCCACCGGCCAACTGACCGGCGCCGCGGGTGGGCCGGGTACGGTCTGTGCGCTCACCCGGTGAGCCTATCGTCGGGCCGCTCCGCAGCCGGCCGAGGTCAGGCGGCCGGGTGGTCGCCGCCGCGCAACTGGTCGACGGTGTGGGCGAGAACCGGCCCGAGTACGGCGAGGCCGTCGCGCGCGCCGCCGGACGAGCCGGGCAGGTTGACCACGAGGGTACGGCCAACGACGCCGGCCAGGCCACGGGAGAGTACGGCGGTCGGCACCTTCGCCCGGCTGTGGGCCCGGATCGCCTCGGCGATTCCCGGGATCTCGTAGTCGAGCAGGCGGCGGGTGACGTCGGGGGTCTGGTCGGTCGGGGTGATTCCCGTCCCGCCGCTGGTCAGCACGACGTCGACGCCGTCGGCGACCGCCCGGCGCAACTCGTCGGCCACCGGTTCGCCGTCGGGCACTACGACCGGCGCGTCCACCGCACAGCCGAGTTCACGCAGGCCCTCGACGAGCAGCGGGCCGCTGGTGTCGGTGTAGACGCCGGCCGCCGCCCGGTTGCTCGCGACGACGACGCGGGCCCGGATCACGGCCGCTCCGCCGGCCGGGTCCAGGTGCCGTTGCGGCCACCTTCTTTGCTGATGACCCGGATCGCCTCCACCGACGCCGCCGGGTCGACGGCCTTGACCATGTCGATCAGGGTCAGGCCGGCGGTGGCGACGGCGGTCAGCGCCTCCATTTCCACCCCGGTCCGGTCGGCGGTCTTCGCGGTCGCCACGATCTCGACGGTCGTCTCGTCCAGCCGCAGGTCGACGGTGACGCCGTGCAGTGCGATCGGATGACAGAGCGGGATCAGGTCGGGGGTGCGCTTGGCGCCCATGATGCCGCCGATCCGGGCGACGGCGAGGGCGTCGCCCTTGGGCAGCCCGTCGCGGCGCAACAGTTCGACGACCTGCGCGGTGGTCTGGAGGCGCCCGGCGGCGACGGCGCGCCGGACGGTCTGCTCCTTGGCGGAGACGTCGACCATCCGGGCGGCACCGGCCGGGTCGACGTGGGTGAGGTTTGCGGAGTCGGCCACGGCACGAGCCTATCGAGCGCTCTTATCGTCGGGTGCGTTGATGCCACGGCGGATGCGATCGCGGCCTCTCCGTACCCTATTCATTGGACGAGATTGATCGACAATCGTCGACACTTGCGGAGTGTCGCAGCTTTGCTGATCTTGATGAACGGCAGGCTTCACCAAAACGAGGTACCCAACCTGAAAGTTCACCGTTCGGTATTGCGCCCGTCACATCCCACGACGGATTACCGTCACACCCAACGGCGGATGGTTGCTGGCCGGACGACTGATGGGGCCTCCGTACGCCACGGGCGACGCCATGGGAAGCTGCGTCCGCGGCAAACTCCGCAGGACTCCGATAAGCCCCCGAGAGGCACCGAACAAACGCACTCAGTTTCCTTATGCAAACACCGAGTAACAGAAACGGCTAGGCTTGACTAATAGTGAGCATAGCGACATTTAATGGTCGATAAAACGCGATCCACGTCTTAGGCTCCTGCCCAGCAAAGCGAACGGGAATGGCACAAAAGCCAAACCGACTAAACGTTCGACAGGCATCGGGGAACCAAAGGAGACGGACATGCGTTCGCACGAGTGGGGCTGATGTCACCCTGTCGCCCGAGGGTGACTGGACGTAGTCTTGCGGGACGCACTGGGTAGCTGGTCAGGAGCAGGTGTGACTCGTACGAATCGACGTGATGCTGGGACCGATCGGCGGCTGCTGCTGCTAGTCGGTCCCGTCGTCATTCTCGCGGTCGTCGCGACCGCGGTGTCGATCTACCGCCTGGCAACCGTCGAACCGCGGGTGAGCCTCCCGATCCTGCTCACCCTGACCCTTCTCGCCGCGGTCGGCTTCACCATCAAGGTGACGGTCCGAATCCGCAGCACCAACCACCACATCGCCTGGTCCGAAACCGCCATCCTGGTCGGCCTCGCCCTCGCCCCCGCCGAATGGGTGGTGCTCTGCGTCGGCGTCGGCATCGGCGCCTCGATGATGCTGGCCCCCAACCGGCTCCCCCTGATCAAGGCCGTCTTCGGCATCGCCAAGAACATGAGCCTGGCCGGCGCGGCCGGGCTCGCCCTGCACCTGTCCGGCTGGGACCCCGGCCGGCAGCCGATCGAGATGGTCGTCCCGCTCGCGGTCGCCTACTGCACCGCCGTCGTGCTCGACGAGCTGCTGACCCTGCCGGTCATCGCGCACGCCACCGGCAAGAGCGGCCGGGAACTCTTCCGCCAGCACCTCGGCCTGCGGGTGGCCAGCGCCGTCGCCCGGTTCCCGGTGATCGTCGGCACCCTGGCCATCCTCAAGATCGACAACTGGCTGCTGGTCGCCGTACCCCCGCTGCTGCTGAGCCTGCACCTGGCCTACTCGGCCCGGGTCCGCAGCCAGGTCGAACGCACCGCCTGGCGACAGCTCGCCCAGGCCACCGACGCGCTCAACGTCATCGACCTCGACGTCGTGCTCGCCACCGCGGTCCACCAGGCCAGCGAACTGTTCTCCGCCGACGAGGTCGACGTCGAACTGACCGACCGCGGCCGGACCGTACGCGGAAACACCGGAGAGATCGTCTACGACGGGTCGAGCGCCGACGCGCCCCCCGCCGAGGGGTGGGTCGTCCAGGAGAAGCTGGTCGGCCACGACGAAAGCCACGACCTCGGCATCGTCCGGCTCCGGTTCCGGGCCCCGGTGGAACTCAACGAGCGCGAAGAGTACACCCTGAGCACCTTCGCCTCCGCACTCTGCACAGCCGTACGCAACGCGTCGGCATACCAGGAGCTGACCCGGGTCGCCGACGAGCACGCCGCGGCCGCCTCCCACGACGCCCTCACCGGCCTCGGCAACCGCCGGCAACTGCTCGACCACGGCACCGAACTGCTCGGCCAGCGCCACGCCGACGGGGTCACCGCACTGCTGCTGATCGACCTCAACCACTTCAAAGAGGTCAACGACACCCTCGGCCACGGCGCCGGCGACGAGGTCCTGATCCAGGTGGCCGACCGGCTGCGCAGCGCCGCCCAGGGCGACGACCTCGTCGTACGGCTCGGCGGCGACGAGTTCGCCGTGCTCTTCCAGGGCCTGTCCGCCCCGGCGGTCGCCACCCACCGGGCCGAACGCCTGCTCGCCGCACTGCAGGAGCCGCTCGACATCGACGGCATGCGACTGCGGGTCGAGGCCAGCGGAGGCATCGCGGTCGCCCCGCCCAGCGGCGGAATGCCTGAGTTGCTACGCCGCGCCGACGTCGCCATGTACCAGGCCAAACGCTCCGGAGGGCAGCAGCGGATCGCCACCTACGCGCCAGCCAGTGACACCGCCGACGTCGTACGGCTGTCCCTCGGCGGCGACCTGCCCCGGGCCGTGGCCGAACACGAGTTCTGCGTCGACTTCCAGCCGATCGTCGACCTCGGCACCGGAGCCGTGGTCGCCGCCGAGGCGCTGGCCCGCTGGCACCACCCCGACCGCGGCGACATCGACCCGATCCGGTTCCTGGAGACCATCGAACGATCCGGGCTGCTGGCGACGTTCGCCGACACCGTGCTCGACGAGGCGCTGACCGCCGCCGAGTCCTGGCGGGCGGCCGGATTCGACCTGCCGGTGGCGGTCAACGTCGCCCCGCGGAGCCTGCTCGACCCGCAGTTCCCCGACCGGGTCGCCAACCGCCTGCGGGCCCACGACCTCCCCCCGGACCGGCTCTTCCTCGAACTCACCGAGACGCTGACGGTCAGCCAACTGGAGGTCGTCGACCAGGTCCTCGAACGCCTGCGGACCGAAGGCGTACGCCTCGCCCTCGACGACTTCGGCAGCGGCTCGTCCTCGCTGTCGGTGCTGTCCCGCATCGCCGTACACGAGCTGAAGATCGACCGGGCGTTCGTGGTGGCGATGGACACCTCCGCCGAGGCGCTGGCCGTCATCCGGTCCACCGTCGACCTCGGCCGCAGCCTCGGACTCTCGGTGGTCGCCGAAGGGGTCGAGAGCGAGCCGCAACGCCACGCGCTGTGGGAACTGGGCTGCGCCGCCGGGCAGGGGCACCTCTTCGCCCGCCCGATGCCGGCCACCCGGATGCTGGCCACCCTGCGCCGCAGCGCCGGCCAGTTCGCCCCGCCCCTGCACGACGAGGGTGCCGTCGTCCACCTGAAGTCCGGGCGGCGGCCGGGTGGGCGGGGCCGCTCCGACCGTCTGCCACACTTGCCCGCGTGATTCCCACCGAGCCAGGCCACGCCGTACGCCGCCGGTGGTCGTCGATCGACCGGGCCGCCGGCGGACTCGCCGCCGACCTCGGCCTCTACACGCTCTCCGCGATCTTCGCCGCCGTCACCGCGGCCACCTCCACCCTGCTGCCACACCGGGCCTGGGGTGCGGTGGCAGCCGTCGGCTACGCCGCCGCCGCGCTCGTCGTCGTCGGCCAACTTGTCGCCCGGCGAACCCGGCCCGGAGCGTCGATCGCCGGCACCGCCGCCCGCGCCGCCGTCACGGCCCTGGCCTTCGTCGCGACCGCCCTGCTGCCGATGGTGCTCCAGGCCATCCAGCGGGCCGGCGGCCGGACCGACCGGGCGCAGGAAGAGGTCGTGGTCGTCGAACACGGCGGCGCCCGCCTGCTCGACCACGGCACCCCCTACCTCGGCACCGACGCCATCGCCGCGCTGCCACCCGGCGAGCAGCTCCTCGGCTACCTGCCCTACCAGCCGGGGATGGCCCTGTTCGGGCTGCCCCGGGCACTGGCCGGCGACGGCTGGTGGACCGACGCGCGGATCTGGTTCGCGGTCGCGACCGTCGTCGCCCTGGCGCTGGCCGCCGGCACCGTCCGTGGCACCGGCGCCCGGCTGACCGCCGACCGGACCGCCGACCGCGACGCGGCCCTGGTCCGGGCGGTGCAGCTCGCCACCGTACTGCCGGTCTGCGCGCTGACGCTGGCCACCGGCGGCGACGACCTCCCCGTACTCGCGCTCTGCCTGCTGGCCCTCGCCCTGTGCGCGGCCGCCCGGCCCGGGGCGGCCGGTGTCGCGGTCGGGCTCGCCGCCGCCCTCAAGCTCTTCGCCTGGCCGGTAGCGCTCGTACTGCTGCTGCACGCGGCGACCCACGGCCGGCGCCGGCTGGGCCGGATGGCCGCCGGCGCGGTCGGCCTGCCGGCGCTGGCCCTGCTGCCCGCCGTCCTGGTCGACCCGGCCGCCTTCGTCGACAACGTCATCCGGTTCCCGCTCGGCGACGCACTGGTGACCAGCCCCGCCCAGTCGCCGTTCCCCGGCTACCTGATCGCGTCGGCGCTGCCCGGTGGCCGCTGGATCGCGGCGGCGCTGCTGGTCGCGGCCGGCCTGGCGATCGCCGTCCACCTCGCCCGCCGCCCGCCGCGCGGCGCCGCGACCACCGCGCTGATCTGCGGGTACGGCCTCCTCGCCGCCATCCTGCTGATGCCGTCCACCCGGTTCGGCTACCTGCTCTACCCGGTGGCGTTCCTGGCCTGGGCCCCCGCCCTGCGCCACGCCGAAGCCGAACCCGGCACCGCCGTCCCGGCCGGCACCGGCGACTCCCCGGCCCTGGAGACGGCGGGCTGATGCGGGCCGGCCCGCTGGTGGTGGTCGCGGCCGGCGGCGCGCTCGGGTCGGCCGCCCGCTACGGCCTGGCCGAAGCCTGGCCCGGCCCCGCCACCGGCTTCCCGTGGGCGACCCTGGTCACCAACCTGATCGGCTGCGCACTGCTCGGCGCGCTGATGCGGGTCGTCACCACCAAGACCGACGCCCACCCGCTCGTCCGGCCGTTCCTCGGCACCGGGGTGCTCGGCGGGTTCACCACCTTCTCGACGTACGCGGTCGAAGCCCGTGACCTGGTCGCCGGCGGACACCTCGGACCGGCCGCCGGCTACGTGCTCGGCACCCTGGCCGGGGCGCTGCTCGCCGTACGCCTCGGGATCTGGGCGGCGGCCCGGTGGGGGCAGCCGTGACCCTGCTGCTCGTCCTGGCCGGCGGTGCCCTCGGCGCCGTCTGCCGGTTCCTCGTCGGACAGGCGGTGACCGGCCGGCTGCCGTGGGGCACCTTCGGGGTCAACGTGGTCGGCTCGGCGCTGCTCGGGCTCGTCGCCGGTGCCGGCAGCGCCCTGCCCGGCTGGATCGGCCCACTGGTCGGCACCGGATTCTGCGGGGCATTGACCACATACTCCGCGTTCGCGTACGAGACGGTTGACCTGGCCAGCACCCGGCACTCCCGGCTCCCCGCGGTCGGCTACGTCGCCGGCACCCTGCTGGTCGGTCTCGCCGCCGCCGTCGTCGGCTGGGTCGCCGGTGCCCGGTTCCTCGACGGCACGCCAATCTGAGGCGTTTCCCGGCCGCCCGCGACCGGGCCGCGTAGACCTGAGGAATGGGAAAGGTCTACCGCGACCGGGCGGTGGCGGGTGCGGAACTCGCCGACCACCTGGCAAGTCTCGCCGATCAGCCCGATGTCACCGTCCTTGGCCTGGTACGCGGCGGAGTACCGGTCGCCGCCGTGGTGGCCGAACGGCTGCACGCCCCGCTGGACGTACTGGTGATCCGCAAGCTGGGCGTACCGTGGGCGCCCGAGTTCGCATTCGGCGCGATCGGCCCCGGCGGCGTACGGGTCGTCGACGAACGCACCGCGAGCGGGCTCGACCCCGCCGACATCGACGAGGTGACCCGCCGGGAATCCGCCGAACTCGAACGCCGCGAGCGGCACTACCGGGGCGGCCGCCCGCCGCTCGACCTCACCGGCCGGACCGCCGTCATCGTCGACGACGGGCTCGCCACCGGCGCCAGCGCCCGCGCGGCGGCCGAGGTCGCCCGCCGGCTCGGCGCCCGGCGGATCGTGCTCGCCGTACCGGTCGGCGCGGTCGACGCGACGGACCGGGTGAAGGCTGTCGTGGACGAGCTGGTCTGCCCGGTCTGCACCCCCGAGTTCGGGGCGGTGTCGATGTTCTACGCCGACTTCCACGAGGTTTCCGACGCGGAAGTGACAGCCCTGCTGAACCCGTCCGGGTGACGCCGACCGGTAACGTCGACGTATGCAGATGACCTGTCCGAAGTGCCGGGGCGACATGCGCCAGTACGAGCGCAGCGGCGTCACCATCGACCAGTGCGGCGAGTGTCGCGGCATCTTCCTCGACCGGGGTGAGTTGGAACGGCTCTTCGAGGCCGAGGCCAACTGGAACCGGCAGCACCCGCCCACGCCGCCCGGCCAGCCGCCGGCGTACGCCCCGCCGCCGCCCGGCGCACCGGGATACGCCCCGCCGCCCCCGCCCGGCGCACCGCCCGGATACGCACCGCCCCCGCCGCCCGGTGGTGGATACCAGCCGCCACCGCCTCCCGGCTACCGGCAGGCCGCGCACGTGCCACCGCCCCCGCCGGCCGGGCACGGCTACCCGCCGCCCCACGGTGGCGGCCACTACGGCTACCACGGGCACTACCGGCAGAAGCGCCAGAAGAGCTTCCTCAACGAACTGTTCGACTGACACCGCGCCGGACACCCGGCACCGGCCCGGCTCCGCGACGTGCGGACCGGGTCGGTGCCGGCCGGCAAGCTGACGGCCCCGACCGCGGCGCCGGGTGGCCGGCCGGGGTCCGGCGGATGAAAGTTGGCCGATGGAACCGGGTCGCGGGAAGCATTCCGGCGGACCCGCGTGCCAGGCTGGTGCGATGACGGCGGCCTCTCCTCGCGACGCACCCGCGGCCCTCGACGCCGCATACGCCGGCATCACCGACGTGGTCGGCGGGATCGACGACGTCGACCTGCTGCTTCCCACCCGGTGCCGCGGCCTGCTGGTGGCCGACCTGCTGGTGCATCTGCTGGCCGACGCCCGCCGGGCCCTGCTCGCGTTCGCCAACCCGGTCGACGGCCCGGCCGATACCGACGCGGTGAGCTACTGGCGCCGGTACGCCACCACCAGAACCAACGAAGATCTGGTCTGGGACGTGTGGCGGCACCGGCGGGCGACCGCCGCCTTCGAACGCCCCGACGACATCGCGGACGCGTGGGTGGAGACCTCGACCGCCGTGGTGGGGGCGGCCCGCGCCGCGCCGTACGGCGCCTTCGTCGCCTCGCAGGGCCGGGTGCTGTCCGTACCCGACTTCGTGGCGACCCTGGTCACCGAGGCTGCCGTGCACCATCTCGATCTGATCGTGGAGCTGCCGTCGGCGCCTCCGCCCGCCCCGGCCGCGTACGGGCCGGCGGTCGCCACCCTCGACGGCCTGCTCGGCGACGACGCGGTGCGGCCCGCCCGCTGGAGCCCGGCCGAATACCTGCTGAAGGCGACCGGCCGGGTCGCCCTCGACGACCGGGACCGCTCCGACCTGGGGCCGGCGGCGATCTGGTTCCCGCTGCTCGGCTGAGCGGCGGTACGCCTCAGTTGATGGCCATGTCGACGAAACGCGACAGGTGCAACTGGGCGGCGACGGTGATCGTGTCGGTGGGACCGTTACGGTGCTTGGCCACGATGAAGTCGGCCTCGCCCGCGCGCGGCGACTCCTTGTCGTAGTAGTCGTCGCGGTGCAGCAGGATGACCACGTCGGCGTCCTGCTCGATGGAGCCTGATTCACGCAGGTCGGACAGTTGTGGACGCTTGTCGGTGCGCTGCTCCGGCCCACGGTTCAGCTGGCTGACCGCGATGACCGGGCACTCGACCTCCTTGGCGAGCAGCTTCAGACCACGGGACAGCTCGGCGACCTCCTGCTGACGGCTCTCGGTCCGCTTCGGCGAACTCATCAGCTGGAGATAGTCGACGACGATCATCTTGAGGTCGTGCCGCTGCTTGAGCCGCCGGGCCTTGGCCCGGATCTCCATCAGGTTCATGTTCGGGGTGTCGTCGACGAACAGCGGCGCCTCGCTGATCTCGCCCATCCGGCGGGCCAGCTTGCTCCAGTCGTCGTCGGAGAGCTGACCGGAGCGCAGGACGTGCAGCGGCACCCGGGCCTCGGCCGAGAGCAGCCGCATGACGATCTCGACCTTGCTCATTTCCAGGGAGAAGATGGCGCTGGCACAGTTGGCTCTTACGGCCGCATTTCGGGCAAAGTCCATGGATGCCGTCGACTTGCCCAGGCCGGGCCGGCCGGCGACGATGATCAACTGTCCGGGGTGCAGGCCGTTGAGCAGTCGGTCGAGGTCACTGAACCCGGTCGGCACGCCGGTCATCACGCCGCCCTGCGCGCCGACCGCCTCGATCTCGTCGAGGGTGGGCTGGAGCATGTCGGCGAGCACCGCGAAGTCTTCGCTGACCCGCTTCTCGGTGACGTCGTAGATGGCCTGCTGGGCCAGGTCGACGATGTCGTCGACGTCGCGCCCGCCGCCACCACCGGAGCCGTAGCCGAGTTGCACGATCCGGGTGCCGGCCTCGACCAGCCGGCGCAGCACCGCGCGCTCGGCGACGATGCGGGCGTAGTAGGAGGAGTTGGCGGCGGTGGGGACGCTCGCGATCAGCGTGTGCAGGTAGGGCGCGCCGCCGATCCGGCCGATGTCGCCGGAGTCGACCAGGGCGGCGGTGACCGTGACCAGGTCGGCCGGCTCGCCCCGGCCGTAGAGGTCGAGGATGGCGTCGAAGATGGTGGCGTGCACCGGGCGGTAGAAGTCGTTCGTCTTGAGGATCTCGACGACGTCGGCGACCGCGTCCTTGGAAAGCAGCATCCCGCCGAGGACGCACTGCTCGGCGGCGATGTCCTGTGGAGGCGTCTTGTCGAACTGGCCGGGTGGCGGCCCGCCCTGCCCGCCTGATCCGCCCGGCCCGCCCTTGGGGGGTCCCGACGGTCTCGCCTCTGCCGCGCGCACGTCGTCGTCGATCGACATGTCACCCCTCCATCCGATCGGGCGACCCACCCCAGCAAAGCGCCTGGGTAAGACAGTTTCTGCCGGCCACGTCCCGTCGCGTGACCGGGGTGGAGTCACATCCGCGAAGCAGGGCCGAACGGTCACCATACGAATCCCGGGTTGGTTGGCCAAACCGGCCGGTGGACAAGCCTTGGGACAACCTGTGGACAGAAAGCCTCCAGGCTGTGCGCTTGGCTGTGCACAACCTGTGGATAACTCACGAGTAGGTGGAGTTACCTGGCCTTGACCTGTGGTTACTGAATCCACATGCTGTGGATAACGAAAATCCGCCAGGTTGGCACATCGGTGCCGGGCGATCGCGGGCTCCGACGGTTGTGTCTGGATGGCCGATTGCGCCCCGATCTGAGAGAGGTCAGGCTCCGGCCGTGGACTACCGGGACCGGCGGCACGACGGACGGCCCGACCATGCCTGGGCCGGCCCCGACGACCAGGCGGTCGGCCACCCCGGCGACGACCGCTCCCGGCTGCCCGCGACCGGAACCGACCGCTCACCGCTGCCCGGTCCGGTGCCCCGCCAGGGCGGCCGGCACCACCGCGCCGAGGAACGGGACGACACCGACGAGCGTCCGGCCGACCGGCACGGCGCCGGCCCGACCTGGCAGCAGACCGAGACCACGACCAGTTGGCAACGCGTCACGCAGACCCGGGACTGGCGTGAGACGACCAGCACCTACGACTGGTCGATGACCGCCGACGACGCCTACGGCGGAAACTGGCGGCACGACGAGCCGGTGTCCCGCGGCCGGCGACGCCGCGAACGGATCGACTGGTCCACGTCGACCGAGACCGGTGAGTGGAGCCGTCACGACCACACCGGGCAGTTCGACCGGGTGACCGGCGCCGACGGCGATCCGGCCGGCCGCAGCGACCGGTGGGGTGCCGGTGGGTACCCCCACCCGCCCACCCCCGCCCCCGACGACACGTCCGGCTGGTCGATGTCCGCCGGCCGGTCCCGCGGATCGGCGGAGGCCGGGCCGGGCGAGACGCCGTACGGCGACGAGGGCCGGCGGCACGGGCCGGAACGTGGCCGGCACGGGCAGCCGGCGAACGGGCGGGAACGCACCGCCGAGACCGGGCAGTGGAGCAGCTACACCGACACCGGCCAGTGGGACCGGATGACCGACACCGGCAGCTGGGCGCCGCGGTCCGACGGCGAGCCGCCGTACGGGTCGGGGGCCGGCCGGTCGGAGCCGTCCGACCGTTACGGGTCGGCGCCGGACCGGGCCGACACCGACGGCCGGAGCCGCCGCGCCCGGCACCACCGCGACGACGAGTTCTGGGCCGGCACGAGACTGGCCGAAGACGACCCGCGCTGGGTCGAGACGCCGCCCACCGCGCCGCGCTCGCCGGCGGTCAGCTTCCCTGGCCCGGGGCGGTCCGACGAGATTCCGCCCGACGGGTCACACCCGGCCAGCACCATCCCGTCCCAGCCCCGCACCCGGCGGGCTGCCACCGCCGGGGCACCCGGCCGGGCCACGGCCACCCGTACGGCGCCCACCCGCCGCCCGGCGACCCGCGACGACGGTCTGCTCGACCCCGATCCGGGCGGTGCCGTCGCCTCGGTGCTCTACACGGCGGCGTGGTACGCCGTACCGCTGCTGTTCTTGTTCGTCTGGATGCTGACCCTCGACTCCACCGCGCCGGCCGGTTGTGTGACCGACGCGGCCGGCGGTGGCTGCGGGTCGCCGCGGGCGAACGCGGTCAATTCGATGCTCGACGGCGCCCCCCGGTTCGGGGCGGCCCTGGCGACCAGTCTGGCGGTCGCCGTCCTGTTGCGCTGGGCGAGCGGTACGTGGCGGGCGGTCAGCGTCGGTCTCGCCGCGGCCGTCGTCGGGGGTGGCCTGTCCACGGTGCTGCTGAGCGCCATCACCGGCGAGCCGCTCGGCTGAGCGTCACTGCCGCAACCACCGGTAGGTCTCGGGTTCCGTACGACCCGGTCACAGCGGGGCACGGTCGGATATCGGCTCGGACTCGACCGGAGCCGGCCCCGACACCGGATGGTCTGAATGGCATCAGAAGATCCGGCGGCGCCGGGCGGGAGACGCCGGTGCCGGCGCCCGCCCCGGGCCGGGCCGGATCTCGTCGGCCGAACCTTCCCGTAGGAGGACACCGATGGTTCGTTTCCGTCGCCCGTCGAGAGCCGCCGTGCTGGTCGTCGCGCTGTCGGCGGTGCTCGCCGGCAGCGCCTGCACCGCCGAGCGGTCCGCGTCGGACACCGCCGCCCACCGCAACACGCCGACCCAGCCGGATCGGCGTACGGAGCACAGCCCGATCCCGTTCACCGGCGGCGAGACCCGGACCGACGAGGATCCACAGTCGACGTTCGGGGTGGATGTCGACACCGCGTCGTACGGCTACGCCCGACGACTGATCAACGACGGCCGGCTGCCCGACGGGGCGGATATCCGTCCCGAGGAGTTCGTCAACGCCTTCGACCAGGAGTACCCCGAACCGGCCGGCGACGGGTTCGCGATCCACGTCGACGGGGCCCGGCTGCCCGATCGACATCGGCCCGAGCCGGCCGGCGACGTACGACTGCTCCGGGTCGGTCTGCAGACCCGGGGCGAGGATCCGGCGACCCGGCCGGACGCGGCGCTGACCTTCGTCGTCGACGTGTCCGGGTCGATGCGCGAGCCGGGCCGGCTGGACCTGGTCCAGGACGCCCTGCACACCCTGGTCGACCAGTTGCGGGACACCGACTCGGTGGCGATCGTGGCGTTCAGCCGGGAGGCACGGACCATCCGGAAGATGACCCGTGCCGGCGACGCGGACGCGCTGCACGACGCGATCGACTCGCTGAAGACCCAGAACAGCACCAACCTGGAGGCCGGGCTGGAGCTGGGCTACCGGGTGGCCCGGGACGGCTTCCGCGAGGGCGCCAGCAACCGGGTGATCCTGCTTTCCGACGGGCTGGCCAACGTCGGCAACGACACCGCGGAACCGATCCTGGCCCGGGTACACGAGGAGGCCGCCAAGCAGATCGCACTGCTCGGGGTCGGGGTGGGCAGCGACTACGGGGACAGCCTGATGGAGCAGCTCGCCGACCGGGGCGACGGTTTCGTGGTGTACGTCAGCGAGCCGGAGCAGGCACGCGAGGTCTTCGTCCGGCGGCTGCCGGCCACCCTGGCGGTACGCGCGCTCGACGCCAAGGTGCAGGTGACGTTCGACCCGGCGGCGGTCCGGGCGTACCGGCTGATCGGCTACGCCAACCGGGCGATCGCCGACGAGGACTTCCGGGACGATCGGGTCGACGGTGGCGAGGTGGGTCCGGGGCACAGCGTGACCGCGCTGTACGCGGTGCGGGTGAACGACCGGGTGCCGGCCGGTGCCCGGGTGGCCACGGTCGACGTACGGTGGCTGGATCCGCAGGACCGGTCGGCGTCGGAGACGTCGTCGGGGGTGACCGCGGGTGCGCTGACCGGCGAATTCGAGGCGGCGCCCGCGCGACTGCGGGTCTGCTACGCCGCCGGGTACTTCGCGGAGGCGCTGCGCGGTGGGTCGGAGGCGACGTACGCCGACCTCGCCACGGTGGCCGATCGGGCGGCGGGGGAGACCGAGGACCGGCAGGTGGACGATCTGGCCAAGGTCATCCGGCGCGCGGGCACCCTGGACTGAGCCGCCGCGCCGGTCACGACAGCAAAGAAATGGGGGTCCACCGGCGCCGGTGGACCCCCATTTTCGTGTTGCCTTACTTGGCCCGCACCACGTTCAGGCTGAACTTGGCGGTGACCTCCGGGTGCAGCTTGACGCTGACCGGGTAGGCGCCGACCGACTTGATGCTGCCGGGCAGTTCCAGCCGGCGGCGGTCGAGGGTCGGGCCGCCGGCGGCCTTGACCGCGTTGACGATCTCCGCCGCGGTGACCGAGCCGAAGAGGCGGCCGCCGTCGCCCGCGCGGGCGGTGAGGCTGACCTTGAGGCCCTCGAGCTGGCCCTTGACCTCGTTGGCGTGGCCGAGGTCGCGGATCTCACGGGCCGAACGGGCCCGCTGGATCACGGTGACCTGCTTCTCCGCGCCCTTGCTCCACGGGATCGCGAAGCCCTGCGGGAGCAGGTAGTTGCGGCCGTAGCCGCCCTTGACCTCGACGATGTCGCCCGGGGTGCCGAGACCGGACACCTCCTGAGTCAGGATGATCTTCATTCCGGTGCCCCCTCTCAGCGCGCCGTGGTGGTGTACGGCAGGAGCGCCATCTCACGGGCGTTCTTCACCGCACGGGCGATCTGGCGCTGCTGCTGGGAGGTGACCCCGGTCACCCGCCGAGCGCGGATCTTGCCGCGGTCGGAGATGAACTTGCGCAGCAGCGCGGTGTCCTTGTAGTCGATGTAGGTGATCCCGTCCTTGTCGAGCGGGTTCACCTTCTTCTTCGGCTTGCGCAGTGCCGCAGCCTTCGCCATTGCTCTTGCTCCTGGTTTGCGGTCCCGGCCGCTGGGGGCCGGCATCAGAACGGGGGCTCGTCGTCGAAGTTTCCGCCACCGCCCGAACCGGAACCGGAGGAGGCGGGCGCGGCCGTGGCCCACGGGTCGTCGAAGTTGCCTCCGCCGCCACCCTGGCCACCACCACCGGAGGCACCGAAGCCACCACCGCCGGAGCGGGACATCTTCTGCACCTTCGCCGTGGCGTAGCGCAGCGACGGGCCGATCTCGTCGACCTCGAGCTCGATGACGGTGCGCTTCTCACCCTCGCGGGTCTCGTACGACCGCTGCCGCAGCCGTCCCGAGACGATCACGCGGGCGCCCCGCTGCAGCGACTCGGCGACGTGCTCCGCCGCCTGGCGCCACACCGTGCAGGCGAGGAACAACGCCTCGCCGTCCTTCCACTCGCCGGAAGCCTTGTCCATGAACCGGGGCGTCGAAGCGACCCGGAACTTTGCGACCGCCGCACCCGACGGGGTGAAACGCAACTCGGGGTCATCGGTCAGGTTGCCGATGACCGTGATCGTGGTGTCTCCTGCCATGACCATCTCCTCGCGCACTCATCTTCGTCCGCGCACAGGCTCGCAGAGCCGTACGACAGTGATGAGGCTGATCCGGGCGGGCCGGGGTACGCGTCAGCGCGTCTCCGGCCGAATGACCTTGGTGCGCAGCACCGACTCGTTGAGTCGGAGCTGACGGTCCAGCTCGGCAACGGCCGCAGGCGTGGCCTGCAGGTCGATGACGGCGTAGATGCCCTCGGCCTTCTTGTTGATCTCGAACGAGAGGCGCCGGCGGCCCCAGACGTCGAGCTTCTCCACTGAGCCACCCGCAGTGCGGATCACGTTGAGATACGTGTCGAGCGACGGGGCGACGGTGCGCTCCTCGAGACTCGAGTCGAGGATCACCATGATTTCGTAATGACGCAAGACTTACTCACCTCCTATGGGCTGGCGGTCACGGTCCTTCCGTGACAGGAGGTCGTGCGTCGTCGCCGGCCGGACGGTGGGGGAACCCACGAGCGGACGGACAACCCCACGAGAGTACCGGGTGCACCGCGTCGGGACATGGCCACCCCCGGTGACCCGCCGGTACGGCGGGGGCCGTTCGGTCGCGGGTACGGCGAGGGCTCCTCCGTTCACCGGAGGAGCCCTCGCCGTTCTCGTGGCCGCGGGGCGCGCTATCCGCATTCTTTGGGTGGGACCTGGGGAGGAACGACCACACCGACGAGGTTGGATAGGAGGCGCCCCGCGGAGCCTTTATGTCGCGCCGTGTCAGGAGCTGCCGGCGCCAGATATATAGCACTAAGCCGGAGCAGTCCGGCTTGTTCGTTGAGCAATAATAGCCCGAATTGCACCTGCGGATACGCCAACGACGCAAACCGTCGCGACAAGTGCCAGAAGGCCGATCGGACCGGTGTCCCGAATCGGTTCGACCGACGCCATCGGCTCGGCCGCGGCGTCGTCACCGGGATCCGCCGGCGGCAGATCGAGCCCTGCGGCCGGCACCGGGCCGCCGCTGGCCGGCCCCTCCGAGCCCGGCGTGGACGTCGGAGCCGTCGACGGGGTGACCGAGACGCCCGCCGACGGTGTGGCAGCCGCCCGCGGGGCCACGGTCGACCGCGGCGTCTCCTCCACCGGCCGGGTGGGCGACGGACGCCCAGGTGTCGGCGTGGTCGGCTGCGCCGTCGGCCGGCCGGGAGCGGACTGCGGCGGTGGGACCGCCGCCGCGACCTCGACGCGTACGGCCGACTCCTCCGACAGCACGCAGACGGGCTTGAGGGCCAACTTGACCGGACCGCGCCGGAAAAGCACGTCGGCGGTCGCACCGGCCGCGACCTCGCCCTGTGCCGAGCCGTCGAGCAGCAGCCGGGCGCGACGCCCGGTGTTGTTGACCACCCGCAGGGTGCTCTCCGCCGGCACCGTCACCGAACCGACGTCCGGCTTGGCGCCGCAGGCGACGCCGAGGAGCCCGTCACCGCTGAACACCACCGTCTGGCCGCTCTCCTGCACCGGTGCGCCGGGCGCCGGGCCCGGTTCGGCGTACGCCGGACCACCGAACAGCAGCGGCGCACCGAGAAACAGGGCGCCGACCGCGACGGCGGCACGACCATGTCGGGACAACAGCGACATCCACCATCTCCCAATGTCGATCTTCGGGTCGGGGTTGGGATCGGCGGCCCCCGGCCCGTTGGTCATTGCAGGTAACGACGGGCCGGCACGGCGGGTGACGCGCACGACGCGGGCGATTCGCGAGCCACGGCCCACCCCGGCCGGCCCGGCCCGGCGGCAGGTACCCGTCGCACCGGCGACGTAGGCTCGCCTCCATGCGTATCGGAGCCCATGTCGACCCAGGCGACCCGCTCGCCGAAGCGGCCGCCCGCAAGGCCGAGGTCGTGCAGTTCTTCCTCGCCGACCCCAAGGGCTGGAAAGCACCGGAGGCCCGCGCCGACGCCGACGCGTTACGCACCGCGCAGGTCGAGATCTACGTCCACGCCCCGTACGTCGTCAACGTCGCCACGACCAACAACCGGATCCGGATCCCCAGCCGCAAGCTGCTGCTCAGCCACGCCACGGCGGCGGCCACCGTCGGCGCCAAAGGACTGATCGTCCACGGCGGTCATGTCGGCAAGGGCGACGACGTCGCGGTCGGCTTCGACAACTGGCGCAAGACCTTCGCGTTCGCCGCCGAGTCCGGTGGCTTCGCCACCCCGATCCTGATCGAGAACACCGCCGGGGGCGACAACGCGTGTGCCCGCCGGTTCGACGCGCTCGCCCGGCTGTGGGACGTCATCGGGTCGTACGACGTCGGGTTCTGCCTCGACACCTGCCACGCGCACGCGGGCGGCGAGGCGCTGCTCGACGTCGTCGACCGGGTCAAGGCCATCACCGGCCGGATCGACCTGGTGCACGCCAACAACTCCCGGGACGCCTTCGACTCCGGCGCGGATCGACACGACAACCTGGCACAGGGGATGATCGACCCCGAGTTGCTGGTCGCGGTGGTCCGCGCCGCCGGCGCACCGGTCGTCGTCGAGACCCCGGGCGGGGTCGACGGACAGGGCAAGGACATCGCATTCCTGCGCGACCGCGTCACCGCCTAGGGGAATCCGTATGAGCACCGAGCAGCCGAAGGTCTCCGACCGGGGCACGGACACCGGCCCGGCCGGGGCGACGAAAACCGGCGAACCGGTCGCCGAGCCGCCGCCCGTCGCTCCGGAGGCCGCCGCGTCGGAGCCCGCGAAGCCCACGACCGAACCGGCCGTGGACCGGCCGGCGAAGCCCGGCACGGCGGCTGGCACGTCCGGCTCGACGGTCGACGCCCCGGCGAAGGCCGACGACGCGGCTGCCAAGGCCGACAGCGGGACCGCGGCCCCCAAGGACGACCCGGCAAAGGGCGACGGGGACACGGCGAAGGAAACGGCCAAGGACAACCCGGCCAAGGACAACCCGGCCAAGGACCGTGCGAAGCCCGTCCCCGTGGCCGCGCCCGGCGACCCGTTCAAGCCCAGCGAACGGGCCCGGCTCGCGGCGGAGGCCAAGGAGGCGGCACGGGCGAGGCGCGCCGCGAAGGCGAAGGCGAAGGCTGACGCCAAGGCGGCTGCCAAGGACAAGGCGGGCACGCAGACCAAGCCCGATGCCAAGGGCCAAGCGGGTGCGGAGGTCAAGCCCGGCGCCAAGGATCCGGCGGCCGCCAAGACGGACCCGAAGGCGGCCGCCCCGGCGGCCACGATGACCGTCGTGAAGAAGGTCAGCCTGGTCAAGCCCGGTGACCGCTGGTCGGCGTTCGCACCGGCACCGCTCACCGTGCCCGGCCGCATCCGTCGGGTCGTCCACGCCATCGGACGCGGGCTGATCCACGAATGGACCCTCGCCGCCGTCGGCGCGGTCGTGCTGGCCGTGCTGATGACCTGGCCGACGCTGCGCTACCCACAGCACACGATCCCCCAGGACATCTGGGACCCGACCCTCCAGGCGTGGCAGATGGCCTGGTCCGGGCACATCCTGTTGACCGACCCCAGCCAACTCTGGCACTCCAACTCGTTCTTCCCGGAACGCTGGTCCTTCGCCTTCTCCGACACCCTGCTCGGCTACGCGCCGGCCGGCATGATCGGCGACGGCCCGGTCGCCGCTCTCGTCCGCTACAACATCATCTTCGTGCTGGTCCACGCACTGGCGTTCTTCGGCGCGTACGTGCTGGCCCGGCAGCTCGGGGCCGGCAAGACCGGGTCCGCGGTCGCCGGTGCCGCGTACACGTACGCGCCGTGGCTGCTCTCCCAGGCCGGCCACCTGCACGTGCTGTCCAACGGTGGCATCCCGCTCGCGCTCGCGATGCTGGCCCGTGGCCACGGCTGGTCGCTGAAGCACGGCTACCGCCCGGAGCGGCGGCACGCCGGCTGGGCGCTCGCCGGGTGGTTCGTCGCCGCCTGGCAGATCAGCCTCGGGTTCGGCATCGGCCTGCCGTTCGTGTACGTGCTGGCGCTCATCGTCGTCGTGACAGCCGTGATCTGGCTGGTCCAGCGGTTCCGGTCCACCGGCCCGAAGCGGCCGTTCGGCATCAAGCTGCTGCTCGCCGACCTGTTCGGCGGTGCGGCGTTCGCCGCGACCGGGCTGGCACTGTCCATCGCCTACTTCAAGGTCGCCGAACTCCACCCGTCCGCCCGGCGGTCGGTCGGTGACCTGGAACTCTTCTCGCCGCCGGTCGGCGGCTTCTTCACCGCGCCGCCCGAGTCGCGGATCTGGGGCGAACTGCACGCCGGCGCCCGCGAGGCACTGCCGTGGAACGCCGAGATGACGCTGCTGTCCGGCTTCGTGCTCTACGCGCTGGCCGCCGCCGGACTGGTCTTCTCCATCTGGACGGTGCGTCAGCGGCTTCTCCTGCTCGCCGCGGTGCTGGTCAGCGCCATCCTCTCGATGGGCACCCAGTTCTTCGGCGGGACGTTCACCTACGTCGCGCTGTTCGAGACGTTGCCCGGCTGGGACGGTCTGCGGACCCCCGGCCGGCTGGCGATCTGGACCACGCTGTTGCTCGCCATCCTGGCCGCCGGATCGGTCAGCGCCCTCGTGGTCCGGGCGAAGGAAACCGCGGCCGAGCGGGTGCCGGCCCGCCCGGGGCCGTGGCTACGGCTGGCGACCCTGCTGCCTCTCGCGCTGGTCCTGGTCGAAGGGCTGAATGTCACCCCGCATCCGATCGTGCCGGCCCAGCCGGCGGCGTTCCGCCAGGTCGACGGGCCGATGCTGGTGCTGCCCAGCAACCAGGGCGTCGACCAGCACGTGATGCTCTGGTCGACCAGCCGGTTCCAGCCGGTCGTCAACGGCGGCAGCGGCTTCACCCCGCGCCGGCTCACCGAGATCCGCGAGGCGACCGCCAGCTTCCCCGACCAGGCGAGCGTCACCTACCTGCGGGACATCGGGGTACGCACGGTGGTGCTGCTGCGCGACCGGGTGGCCGGGACGCCGTGGCAGACCACCATCGACCTGCCGGTCGACTCGCTCGGCATCCAGCGCGAAGACGTCGGCGAGGTTGTCGTCTTCCGGCTCTGACCCAGCGTGGCGGTCGCCGTCGACCGGCGACCGCCACGGGTGGAACGCGCTACTGGGTGCCGGCCACCGACGCCGGTACGGGCAGCGGGGCCGGATCACCTCGACGGCGACGTAGCCACTCGGCGTCGGGTGCGCCGTCGAACACCCCGCCGTCGGGATCGTCGTCGTACGTCCGCCGGACCCGGTCGTCCTCGGGCTTGAGGATCTCGCGGATCACGAGCACGCACAGGACGACGACGGTGATCAGGCGCAGTGACGCGGCGAGGACGAACACGCCCTCCGGAAAGACCTGCTTGCCCCCTGCGCCGAGCAGTTCGCCGTAGAAGGCGACGAAGTAGCCGACCTCCGCGAGTTGCCAGGCGAGGAACGCACCCCACTTCGGCCGGGCGAGCACGATCAACGGAAGCAGCCACAGGTTGAACTGCTGCGACCAGACCTTGCTGGTGATCAGGAAGGCGGCGACGACCAGGAAGGTCAGCGCGGCCAGCCGGGGCCGCCGGGGCGCGAGCAGCCCGAGCGCCCCGATCCCCAGACAGGCCAGGAAGAACAGGGCGTACGACACGTTGTTGAGCGTCGGGATGTTGTCGCTCAGCCACTGGAAGGGTCCCTGGTCGCCGGGTGACCCGCTGTTCCACTTCCCGTCGAGGTAACGCCCGATGTACCACAGCGTGCCCCAGTCGATCGGGCGCTCGGTGTTCAGCTCGAAGAAGCGGTTCCAGCTCTCCCGGTAGGAAAGCGCCACCGGCAGGTTGAGCAACACGATCGTCACCAGGGTCGATCCGGCGGTGACGAGCACCTGTCTGAACCGGCCGGTACGCAACGCGAGCACGAGCAGCGGGCCGAGGACGAACAGCGGCCACATCTTCGCCGCCGCCGCGATGCCGAGCAGGATTCCGGCGGCCAGGGGTCGCTGTTTCGCCCAGGCGTACAGGCCGAAGGCGGCGAACCCGATGACCAGGAAGTCCCAGTTGACGGTCGCGGTGACCAGCAGCGCGGGGGACAGGGCGAACAACGCCGCGTCCCAGGGTCTGCGGCGACGCAACGACAGGATCACCGCGACGGTGGCGACGGCGAGGACGCAGAGCACCAGGGCGTTGAGGTTGTAAAACCACATCGCCTGGTTGATCTCGGGACGGTCGCTGCCGAGTTCGTGCACCGGCAGCCCGAGGATCCCCATGAAGTAGCCGGTGACCACCGGGTATTCGACCGGGTGGTCCCGGTAGGGAACCTTGCCCTCGTTGAGGCCCTCGGCGTAGTAGAGCGCGAGCACGTCGGTGTAGCAGAACCGGGTGTACTGGACGTTGTTCTGCCAGGCACCGTCCTGGCAGGGCGACTTCTGCACCCAGTGCAGCGCCAGCGTCAGGCAGACCAGGGCGAGCACGATCCGGCTCGCGGTCCAGAACCCGCCGGACCACCGGCCGCCCGGCGCGTCCTGGCGGACGGCGTGCTCGCCGAGCGGACCGCCGATCGCCTGGGACAGCCCCTTGACGAAGCCGTCCGACCTGGACGGATGATCGATCTTCTCCGCCCCGTCGTCCGGTTCGTCGGTACGCGGCTCCGACTGCACGGTCATGACGCCGGCCGATTGATTCGCTCGCTCATGACTGGGAATCCTGCCCCACCGGAGGCCTGTTCGTCCCGCCTGTCCCGGGGAAAGTTCCCCGAAAACGGCGTCAGCGGCCGGGCAGAGGCCCGGCCGCCGGCGCGTCGTCCACCGCGGACTGTCGTTACCGCCACCTGGTCGGCGTCGGGGTCGGCCTGATCAGCCCGTCGAACGGGTTGTCGTCACCGCCGCCACCACCGCCCGGGTTGCCGCCACCACCTGGGTTGCCACCGCCGCCCGGGTTGCCGCCGCCACCGGGGTTGTCGCCGCCACCTGGGTTGCCACCACCGCCCGGGTTGCCACCACCTGGGTTGCCGCCCGGGTTGTCACCGCCCGGGGTCGGGCAGGTGATCCGCAGCGGGTCGGTGCATTCGGGGGTCGTTGGCACGACAGGCGGCGGCGACACACCATTGGCCGCCGGGTGGTTCGGGTCGCCGGTGCTCTTCTTCTCCTTGAACGATTCGTTCTTGAGCTTGAGCGCGGCGTGCGCGTCCTCCATGAACTTGTCCCAGATCGCCGCCGGCGTGCCGGCACCACCCATCGCCCTGCCGTTCGCCTCCTTCACCGCCTCACGCTTGCCCTTGGTGCCGACCCACACCGCGGAGGCGATCTGCGGCGTGGCGCCGACCATCCAGGCATCGCCGTTGTCGCTCGTGTTCTGCCGGAGTTCCCAGGTGCCGGTCTTGCCGGTCGCCGGCCGGCCGCCCTTGAGCCCCTTGCCGATGTTGCCCGGGATCTTCTGCAGCACGGCGTTGAGCGAGTCCATCTGCTCGGGCTGGAAGACCTCCTTGGGCTTCAACTGCTCGCCGCCGACCTTGACCCATTCGCCGGCCGAGTTGCGCTCCTCGACCAACTCGATGAAGTGGGCCTTGTGGTAGGTGCCCCGGTTGGCCAGGGTCGCCACCCCGTTGGCGTGGTCGAGCACGGTAATGCCGTACTGGCCGTAGCCGATCTGCTTGTCGAACTGCGACGGCGCGACGTCCGCGGGCTTGCTCTCCAGCAGGTTGATCGCCTTGGCGTCGTTGTTCCACATGGTGCGGATGCCGGCGTCGCGGGCCGCCTCCACGATCTTGTCCGGTCCGAGTTCCTTGGCGATCCAGTAGAACGGCGCGTTGTACGACTCGATCGTCATTTCCTCCAGCGAACACCACTTGGCACAGGAGTGCGTACGGCCGGCGTTGGAGATCTCGAAGTCGCCGTCCTTGATCTTCGTCGAGTCCCAGTGCGTGTCCATGGAGATGTTGGCCTTGAGAGCCGCCGCCAAGGTATAGACCTTGAAGGTCGAGCCGGGGGCGTGACCACCGGTGGTGCCGCCGTCGTTGGCGCCCGCGTAGTCGTAGTCCGTGCCGCTCTCACCGCCGTAGTAGGCGAGCACCCGGCCGTTGTTCGGATCCACCGCGACCAGGGCGGCCATGTAGTTCTCGGGCAGCTTCGACATCGGCGACGTCTTGGACGCCCGGCGGGACGCCTCCTGGGCCGCCTTCTGCACCCTGGGATCGATGGTGGTCTTGATCCGGTAGCGGCCCTTGCGCCAGTCCGTGATACCCATCGCCTCGAGCTCGTCGCGGACGTAGTTGATCACGTTTCCGGACGGGGTGTTGACGCCACAGTCGGTGGCGCAGGACTTCTTCGGGTCGTACGTCTTGAGGGTCTCTTCGGGGAAGACGGCGGCGGCCCGCTCCTCAGCGGTGATCCACTTCTTGTCCAGCATGTTGTTGAGCGTGTAGTTCCAGCGCTCCTCGGTGGCCGGCCGGTTGACCTGCGGGTCGTAACCCATGTGGCCGGTGACCCGGTCCGGCTCCGGCTGCTTGATCACCGATGCGAGGACGGCCGCCTCCGACGGGGTGAGCGCCCCCTTCTCGCCGGGCGGGATCAGGACCGACTTCCCGAAGTAGGTCTGGGCGGCGGCCTCGATGCCGTAGCTGCCCCGGCCGAAGTAGATCGCGTTCAGGTAGTAGCCGAGGATCTGCTGCTTGTCGAGTTCCTGTTCGAGCTTCGAGGCGAGCAGCGCCTCGCGGAGCTTACGGCTGTAGCTGATGTCCGTCAGTTCGGCCACGTGCCGGGCGTACTGCTGGGTGATCGTCGAGGCACCCTGGGTCGCACCGCCGGTGAAGTTGTTCCACGCGGCGCGGGCGATGCCCTTCATGTCGATGCCGGTGTGGTCGAGGAAGTTCTTGTCCTCGGCCGCCATCACGGCGTTTCCGACGACCGGCGAGATCTTGTCGGCCGGGACGATGGTGCGGTTCTGCTCACCGAGTTTCGCCAGCTGGCTGCCGTCGGCGTACATGATCGTGGTGGTCTCCGGCTCACCGAAGTCGGTCGGCGACTTGACGGTGGTGGAGAACCAGGCCAGGCCGACGACGCCCGCCCCGGCCAACATGATCATTACGGCGAACGAGGCGATCAGCAGGTTGATCCGCTTACGCCGCTTGGCCTTCTTGCTCGGCGGGCCGCTGCGCCGGTTCCGGCGTCCACCGGATCCGGAGTCGTCGGGTCCGTCCGGGCCGAAACCACCCGGCCCCTTCGGACCGCGCGGGCCGCCCGGGCCCGAACCGCCCGGTCCGGCCGCCGCGGGTGTCACCGGACGGACGGAGGCCCGTCCGACGGTCGCCCGACCGGCGACCGGCGCGGCGCCGACGGTGGCCCGCCCACCGGCCCGGTCACCGCCGGGTCCGGGTACGACCGCGCGTCCGACCTGCGCCCGACCGGCCGGCGCGCTCCCGGTCCCGTTACCCGGACCGTTCACCGACGCACTGCCGACCGACGCGCTACCGACCGAAGCGCTGCCGCTGGCCGAACTGCGGGCCGACGCGCCGCCAACCGAGGCACTGCCGACCGAGGCGCTACCGACCGACGCACTGCCGACCGAGGCGCTGCCCACCGACGCCCGGCCACTGGAGGCGCGGCCGGTGGCCGCGGCGCGGGGAGGGCCGGGCTCGCTGTAGCCCGCCGCGGCCCGCGGCACCTCGAAGCCGCCTGCCGGCTGTGCCGGCGAGTCGAATGCGTCCTGGCCAGAACGCCGGTACGGGTTCTCGGCCTCGGATCCGGAGTCGCCGTCGGAGCCGGAGATCCGGGCTCTTCCACGCGCGGAACTGGGGTCGCCGTACGAGTTCATTCCTCACACCCTGCCGGTCGCGGTGGTTCGCGGCTGCGACACCACCGGTTTGCCGTGAGTTGGGACACGCTGCGGCGCCGATCTACGGCGGCCATATGCAGCTTTATCTGCAATAACCGGACTTATCCGGTTGACGATCTGCCGGGCGTTACGTTTTTGGTCGAGCGCCGTCGGGGCCAGGGGGACAGTGGTCACCGGCCGGCCCCATGCCTTCGTTCCGGTGTGACACCGCCGCCCGATGCCGCCATTGGCTCGGCCGTGGCCTGCTCGGAGTCGAGCAGACCGTCCCGGCCAAGCAGGAACTGCTCGACGAGGTGGTTCCAGTCGCAGGCCCGGCAGACTTCCACCACGTAGACCTGAAACTCACGCAGCGTCATCGCCAGCAGGGACAGCTCGGCCCGGTTCCGGGCCTGGCCGGCCGACTGCTTGAGCTCGTCGCCATAGATGTAGTGCACCAGCGTGAGGTTTTCCTTGCGGCAGATCGGGCAGCGGTCCTCGGTTGGTTCGCCGTGGAACCGCGCGGCGTTCTTGAGGTACGGCGAAGCGTCACACACCTCGTAAGTGCCCACCCGGCCGGAAAACACCTCGCGCAGCAGCGACCGCCGCCGAAGCGAGTAGTCGACCGCCTGCCGCTGGGTACGCATGGGCAGAAGGGTACGCGGTCCGGCCGAACGAGGCGACCACTCGCCGGTCATATACGGCGTCGACAGGACCTTCGCACCCCTACCGCATCACATCGTCAATCACTGTACGTAACATCCGGTGCGCAAAATCGGGGGTTTGCCCGCATCCTATTCGGCGACTAACGTTGCGATGTATCGGGCCGATACATCGGTGCGTCCCACCCCGGGAGTGGGTCGAGCGCCACCGGCGTGGATGAGGAAGGCAGGGCCGTGCTCGAACTCGCCATCCTCGGCCTTTTGCAGGAATCTCCCATGCACGGCTACGAGCTACGGAAGGAACTCACCGCCAAGCTGGGAGCGATCCGGGCGGCGATCAGCTACGGCTCGCTCTATCCGACCCTGCGTCGGCTGCAGGCGGCCGGGTGGATCAGTGAGACGGGCGACACGCCGACCGCCACCGAGGAGGTACCTCCCCTGACCTCGCGGCGTGGCCGCGTCGTCTACCGGATCACCGCAGAGGGCAAGGAACGTTTTGCCGAACTGCTCGCGCAGGCCGGCCCCGAGACGTACGAGGACACCGGCTTCGGAGTGCACTTCGCATTCTTCGCCCGCACCGACCAGGCCACCCGGCTGCGGATCCTGGAGGGTCGCCGGCGCAAGGTCGAGGAGCGCCGCGAAGGTCTGCGCGACGTCCTGAGCCGTGCCGCCGAGCGACTCGACGCCTACACCCTCGAACTGCAACGCCACGGCCTGGAGGCCTGTGAGCGTGAGGTTCGGTGGCTGGAGGAGCTCATCGCCAACGAGCGCTCCGGCCGGGCCCCCCGAACGGGTGGGCCACGAGAAGAGACAAGCCCGCCTCCGCCTGGGCAGTCCAGGAAAGAGCCGGAGCGGCCGTGATTAAGAAGGAGGCAAACGCGATGGGCTCCGTCCGCGTCGCCATCGTCGGTGTCGGGAACTGTGCTTCATCCCTGGTCCAGGGGGTGGAGTACTACCGCAACGCCGACCCGAACGACCGCGTCCCGGGTCTCATGCACGTCACCTTCGGCGACTACCACGTATCCGACGTGCAGTTCGTCGCGGCGTTCGACGTTGACGCCAAGAAGGTGGGCATGGACCTCGCGGAGGCGATCGTCGCCAGCGAGAACAACACCATCAAGCTGTGCGACGTGCCGCCGACCGGCGTACTCGTGCAGCGTGGCCCGACCCTCGACGGCCTGGGCCAGTACTACCGCGAGATCGTGCAGGAGTCCGACCAGACCGAGGTCGACGTGGCCCAGGCGCTGCGCGACGCGCAGGTCGACGTCGTGGTGTCCTACCTGCCGGTGGGTTCGGAGCAGGCCGACAAGTTCTACGCGCAGGCGGCGATCGACGCGGGTTGCGCGTTCGTCAACGCCCTGCCGGTCTTCATCGCCTCCGACCCGGAGTGGGCGCAGAAGTTCGTCGACGCCGGCCTGCCGATTGTCGGTGACGACATCAAGAGCCAGGTCGGCGCGACCATCGTGCACCGTGCGCTGGCCAAGCTGTTCGAGGACCGCGGGGTCGAACTGCTGCGCACCTACCAGCTCAACTTCGGCGGCAACATGGACTTCATGAACATGCTGGAGCGCAACCGCCTGGTCTCGAAGAAGATCTCGAAGACCCAGTCGGTGACGTCCCAGGTGCCGCACGAGATGGCCAAGAGCGACGTGCACATCGGCCCGTCGGACCACGTGCCGTGGCTCGACGACCGCAAGTGGGCGTACATCCGCCTGGAGGGTCGCTCGTTCGGTGACACCCCGCTCAACGCGGAGCTGAAGCTCGAGGTGTGGGACTCGCCCAACTCGGCCGGCGTCATCATCGACGCGGTCCGGGCCGCGAAGATCGCGCTGGACCGCAAGATCGCCGGTCCGATCATGTCCGCGTCGAGCTACTTCATGAAGTCGCCGCCGGTGCAGTACGCCGACCACGAGGCCCACCAGGCCGTCGAGGACTTCATCGCCGGCAAGATCGCCAACTGAGCGACCGGAACGCGTCCGGGGCCGGGTCCGTACGGGACCCGGCCCCGCGCCGTCGTCGGCCCCGCGTCGCCGACGGTGGGACCGTTCAGGACCAGGCCCGGCGCAGGGCTACGCCCGCCTCCAGTTCCAGGAGGTGGCGCTTGCGCGGCAGCCCGCCGCCGAAGCCGACGAGCTTTCCGCCCGCGCCGACGACCCGGTGACAGGGCACGATGACCGGGATCGGGTTGCGGTTGCAGGCGGTCCCGACCGCCCGGGCCGCGCCCGGATCGCCCACCGCGCGGGCGATCTCGCCGTACGTCCGCATCTCGCCGTACGGGATCAGCGACAGTTCCGCCCAGACCGCGCGCTCGAAGTCGCTGCCCCGCCGTACCGACAGCACTCCGGTGAAGGTGGTCAGCTCGCCGGCGAAGTAGTCGCGAAGCTCCGTCAGGGCGTCGGCCAGTGGGCCGGCGTCGACTTGCGCCGGGTCGGCCGCCCCCTCGACCGGGCCGAAGTGCACCCCGCAGATCCCGGCGGCGTCGACGCCGACGGACAGGTCGCCGATCGGCGAGTCGAGTACGGCCCAACGCATGGCCCCATTGTCCCGCACCGCCCGGACGTCCCCGAACGGGTGCGAGCGGGCGGCGACGCACCGTGACCGAGGTACGGCACTGCGGGATCGTTGCAGGTGATCGCTACCCTGCAGGCGTGGACACCGCGACGATCGTCTTCTTGGTCATCGGTGGAATCGGCGTCGCGCTGATGGCGGCGGGCCTGCTCGGCGGTGAGCTGCTCCACTTCGGCCATCCCGACGTCGATGGACCGGTGTCGCTGGAGATGATCGCCGGATTCGTCGGCGCGTTCGGATTCGGTGCCGCGATCGCCAATGAACTCCTCGGTGGTGACACCCCCGGGCTGATCGCCGGTGCGGCCGGTGCCGGGCTCGTCGCGGCCGTACCCACCGCGTGGCTGGCGGTGCGCCTGGCCCGGGCGGCTCGTGACATGCGTACCGACGCCACCCCGACCCGCGACGACCTGGTCGGATCTCTCGGGATCGTGGTCACCCCGATCCCGGCCGGCGGATACGGCGAGGTGCGGATCCAGCTCGGTGGCCAGCAGGTCAAGTTCAGTGCCCGGGCCGCCGCCGCGATCCCACTGGGTGCCTCCGTCTTCGTGGTCGAGGCCCCGACCGACACGAGTGTCTTCGTCGAGGAGACCCAAGTCATCCAATAAGTCCGAGATTCCCTATATATGAGGACGGTCCGATGACCCCACTGCTCATCGCGATCGGCGGCGGCGTGCTGCTGATCTTCATCCTGGTGCTCTTCGTGCTCTCCCGGATCAAGGTGGCCGGGCCGAACGAGGCCTTCATCGTGACCGGCCGCAAGGGCCGTACGACGCAGGGCGCCGACGGATCCCGCTCGACCGACAACTCCGGCCAGAAGGTCGTCATGGGCGCCTCGGTGTTCGTGCTTCCGGTCGTGCAGAAGCTGCAGTCCCTCGACCTGTCCAGCCGGCGGATCCACGTCGAGATCCAGGGCGCGGTCAGCAAGCAGGGCATCCGGGCCAAGCTGCAGGGCGTCGCGATCGTCAAGGTCGGCGGCAACGAGGGTGCCATCCGGGCCGCCGCCCAGCGGTTCCTGCACCAGCAGAACGAGATCGAGGAGTTCACCCGCGAGGTACTGGCCGGTGCGCTGCGCTCCATCGTCGGCCGGCTCACCATCGAGGAGATCATCCGCGACCGGGCGGCGTTCGCCAGCGCGGTGGCCGAGGAGGCCGAGCACTCGATGACCAACCAGGGGCTGGTGCTCGACACCTTCCAGCTCCAGGACATCTTCGCCGAGGGCACCTACCTCCAGGACCTGGGCCGTCCGGAGGCCGCCCGGGTGCTCAAGGACGCGGCCATCGCCGAGGCCCGCGCCCGGCAGGCCGCCGAGCAGGAGCGGCTGCTGGCCGAGGAGGCCATCGCCGAGGCCAACCGCAACCTGGAGCTGAAGCAGGCCTCGATCCAGGCCGAGATCGACGCCGCCAAGGCGAAATCTGCGGCGTCCGGCCCGCTCGCCCAGGCCGAACGCGACCAGGCGATCCTCTCCGAGCAGCAGAAGGTCGCCGAGCGCAACGCCGAACTGAAGGAGCGCCAGCTCGACACCGAGGTCCGCAAGCCCGCCGACGCGGAGCGGTACAAGGTGGAGCAGGAGGCCGAGGCGGCCCGTAACGCCGCCGTGCTCGGCGCCGACGCGCAGCGGCAGGCGACCATCGCCGCCGCGCAGGCGCAGGCCGAGCAGGCCCGGCTCACCGGTGAGGGCGAGCGGGCCCGGCGGGCCGCGCTCGCCGAGGCCAACGCCATCGAGGGTGCCAAGGAGGGTGAGGCGGAGCAGCGCCGCCGTACCGCGATCGCCGAGGCCATCGAGCGGGAGGGCCAGGCCGAGGCCGCCGCGATCCTGGCGAAGGGCCAGGCCGAGGCCGACGCGATGGCCCGCAAGGCCGAGGCGTTCGCCGCGTACGGCGAGGCGGCCGTCCTCGACCTGCTGGTCAAGATGCTGCCGCAGGTGGTCGAGGCGGCGAGCGCCCCGATGGGCTCGATCGACAAGATGACCGTCATCTCCACCGACGGTGCCTCGTCGCTGACCAAATCGGTCGCGAACAACGTCGCCCAGGGCCTTCAGCTCGGCACCGACCTGACCGGCATCGACCTCGCCGGCCTGCTGGCGAAGCTCGGCTCGAACGGCACCGGGACCGCGGACGGCGACGGCCGGGTCCTGGACAGCGCCCCGAAGAACTGACCACCAACGACAGAGAGCGCCGCCCCCGGTTCGGGGGCGGCGCTCTCGCGTATGGAGGGTCGGCTCAGCGGACGCGCGAGTACTTGATCTCCATGTTGTAGGAGCTCTGCACGAGCTGGTCGCCGCTGCACGTGTATTTCGACGGGTCGTCGCCGCCGCCGAGCGGCTCGCTGACCGGCTGCCCGCTGCCCACGGTGGCCGTCGTCGTGCCGTCGGGCTTGACGTTCGACAACGAGAGCGTGCCGTTATCGGCCCGGTAGTCGAAGGTGATCCGACCCGTGAACTTGATGGTCACCGTCTGGCCCTGCACGGAGCCCCGGTATTCGGTGCCGGTGCCGTACTCGGTGACGCCCTTGCCATCGGCGGTGAGCGAGAGCCTCGCCCACGGGCTCCGGCCGTTGAAGGTCACGTTGCCGACCCCGTCGATCGGCACCTCTTCACGGTGCGAGTTGACCACCCACTCACCGACCACGCACTGGTCGATGCCGGGCACCGCGGGCGCCGACGACTCGGACTGCTGCGCGGAGGGCGTCGGGTTGGGGGAGTTGGCCAGGACATCGGGGTCGTCCTCATCGTTGCCGCGCATCCCGACGACGACCAGGATCGCGACGACGAGCACGGCGAGCGTCGAGCCGAGCGCGATGGCCGGTACCAGGAACTTGTTCTTGCTCGGCGGCTGCTGCTGCGGGATCGACGGATAGCTGACCGCGTATCCGCCGCCGCTCGTCGGCTGCGGGTAGGTCGGGCCGCCGCTGCCCGGGTAGCCGCCGGGCGGGGAACTGGTCGGGTAGCCGGGGGCCCCGGACTGCTGCGGGTATCCGCCGCCCGACACCGGGGGATAGCCGGCACCGGACACCGGCGGGTAGCCCGGACCGGACGAGGGCGGATAGCTCGGGCCGCCACTCCCCGGCTGGCCGTAGTCGGGCTGGCCGTACGCGCCGCCGGCGGGCTGGCCGTAGTCGGGCTGCTGTCCGTAACCGGAACCGGGCTGCTGCCCGTAGCCCTGCTGCCCGTACGGCTGCTGATAGTCCGGCGGCTGCTGCGCGTAGGGGGAGGGCGGCAGCGGATCGAGGCTGCCCCGGTAGGTGCCGCACTGCGTGCAGTTACCCGCCGCGTTGATGGTCACGCCGCCGCAGACAGCACACGGCTGCATGGTCGCCTCCCGGAGTACGTCGTCAGATGCCCACTGTGGCCCGTGTGCGCCAGGTGCACCGCTGCCGTTCTGCGACGGTATCCGAGCCACGCCATGCCCGTAACTGCCGATTCGGGCGACTCGGGGCAGACCGCGCCGGCGGGCGCTGTCGACTACCCGACCAAGATCGGGGGCGGGGGCTAGCCGATTCCCTCGGCGCGCGCCCAGCGCAGCAGTTCGGCCTCGGCCTCGTCGCGGTCGAGTGGTCCGCGCTCCAGCCGTACCTCTTTGAGGTGGCGCCAGGCGCGGCCGACGATCGGGCCGGCGGGCACGCCGAGCAGTTCCATGATGGCGTTTCCGTCGAGGTCGGGCCGGACCCGGGCCAGGTCCTCCTCGGCCTGGATCCGGGCGATCCGCGTCTCGAGCGCGTCGTAGTCGGCGGCGAGGGCCGCCGCCTTGCGCCGGTTGCGGGTGGTGCAGTCCGACCTCGTCAGCTTGTGCAGGCGGGGAAGGAGGTCGCCGGCGTCGGTGACGTAGCGGCGTACGGCAGAGTCGGTCCACTCGCCACGGCCGTAGCCGTAGAAGCGCAGGTGCAGCCCGACCAGGTCGACGACGGCGGAGGTGACGTCCTTGGGGAAGCGGAGCGCCTTCATCCGCTGCTTGGTCATCCGGGCCCCGACCACTTCGTGGTGGTGGAAGCTGACCCGGCCGTCGGAACCGACCGCCTTGGTGGCCGGCTTGCCGACGTCGTGCATCAGGGCGGCCATCCGCAGCACGAAGTCCGGCTCACCGCCCTCCAGCGCGATCGCGTTGCTCACCACGGTCAGGGTGTGCTCGTAGACGTCCTTGTGCTGGGCGTGCTCGTCGATCTCGAGCTTGAGCCCGGACAGTTCAGGCAGGAACCGGTCGGCGAGCCCGGTGTCGACCAGCAGGCGCAGACCGGTGATCGGGTCGGCTCCGGACATCAGCTTCACGAACTCGTCCCGGATCCGCTCGGCGGTGATCCGGTCGAGGTCGGTGGCGAGGGCCGCCATCGCCGCCCGTACGCCGGGTTCGACGGCGAACCGCAGTTGGGCGGCGAACCGGGCGGCACGCAGCATCCGCAGCGGGTCGTCGCCGAACGACTCCTGGGGAGTGCCGGGCGTCCGGATCACCCGCGTGGCGAGGTCGTCGAGGCCGCGGTGCGGGTCGGTGAACCGGTGGTCGGGGAGGCTGACCGCCATCGCGTTGATGGTGAAGTCCCGCCGGCGCAGGTCGTCGAGCAGGCTCTTGCCGTAGCGGACCACCGGGTTGCGGGTCACGCCGTCGTACGCCTCGGCCCGGAACGTGGTGATCTCCAGCCGCAGCCCGCCCCGGGCGGCCCCGATGGTGCCGAACTCCCGTCCGGTCTCCCAGGTCGCCTCCGCCCATCCCTTGATCAGGCGAAGCGTTTCCTCGGGGTGCGCGTCGGTGCAGAAGTCGAGGTCGTCGCCGAGCCGGCCGAGCAGCGCGTCGCGTACCGAACCACCGACCAGGTGCAGTTCGTGGCCGGCTCTGGCGAACCGGCGGCCCAACTCGTCGGCGACGGGGGAGACCCGCAGCAGTTCGGTGACGGCGTTGCGCTGAGCGGCGGTCAGCTCGCGGCGCTCGGCGGCGCTCGGCGAACCGTTCGCGCCGGATGAGTTCGCGCCGGGTGAGGATGTGTCGGGCATGGGATCGCCAGCGTAGCGGGCTCCGGTGACCCGACGGTTCCCGGGCGGCCGGAGGTGCCGGTTCCGGCAGGCTCCCATTGACTAAGGTCGGACCTGTGCCGGCGGGGCGTTCACCCGCCGATCCCCTGGGAGGCTGACACATGGCCGGCGGCCTGTACCGAAGCGCGAGTGCCGCGCCCGACGGCGGGCGTCCGCCGGCCGACGGCGCGACCCCGATCTCGGCCGCGGAACCGTGGCGCCCGGCGACCCAGGCCCAGCCGGTGGTGGAGGCGACCGAGCCACCGCCCGAGCCGGCCGGCGGCGGCGCGGCCGGCAACAGCGCCGTCATGGCCGCCGGCAGCCTGGTCAGCCGGGGTACGGGCTTCCTGCGCACGCTGCTGTTGGCGGTCGCGCTCGGCGCCGGCGCGGTCGGCAACGCCTACACCACCGCGCAGATCCTGCCCGGCATGGTCTACGAGTTCCTGCTCGGCGGCATCCTGACCAGCGTCCTCGTGCCGGTCCTGGTCCGCCGCCGCAAGGGCGACCAGGACTCCGGCCAGGCCTACACCCAGCGGCTGCTCAGCCTCGCGGTGCTGGCGCTCGGCGCGGCGACGGTCCTGGCCCTGGCCCTCGCCCAGCCGCTGGCCATGCTCTACGCCAGCGACGGCACGACCCCGGAGTTCCGGTGGCTGGTCACCCGGCTGTCCTGGCTGATGCTGCCGATGATCTTCTTCTCCGGGCTGTCGGCGATGCTCAGCGCGGTGCTGAACACCAGGGGCCACTTCGCCGCCCCGATGTGGGCACCCATCCTCAACAACCTGGTCGTGATCGCGACCGTCGGCGTCTACGTGGTGGTCTACGGCGCGACCGAGGTGGGCGCGGGCGAGATGAGCCCCGGCCGGATCCTCCTGCTCGGCGGTGGCACCCTGCTCGGGGTCGCGATCCAGGCGGCCGGCCTGCTGCCGGCGCTGCGCAAGGTCGGCTTCAGATGGCGGTGGCGGTTCGACTTCGGCGGGCTCGGCCTGCGCGAACTGGCCCGGCTCGGTGCCTGGACGTTCTGTTACGTCGCGGTCAGCCAGATCGGTCTGGTGGTCGTGTTCAACCTGGTCAACCGGGCCGGCGACCAGGGCGAGGCCGGCGCGCTGATCTACAACAACGTGTTCCTGTTGCTGATGATGGCGCACGGCATCATCGCCGTGTCGATCATCACCGCCCTGATGCCCCGGATGAGCGCCGCCGCGGCCGACGAGCGGTACCCCGACCTCGCCGCCGACCTGTCCCGGGGCACCCGGACCACGACCGCGATCCTCGCCCCGGTCGCGGTCTGCTACGCGGTGCTGGCGACCCCGATCTCGTTCACCCTCTTCCGCTACGGCGCGTTCGACGAGAACGCCGCCGCCGCGACCGCGCCGGTGCTGCTCGTCGCCGGCCTGGCGCTGATCCCGTTCGCGATCAGCCAGCTCTTCACCTTCGGCTTCTACGCGTTGCCCGACACGAAGACCCCGGCCCTGGTCAACATTCCGGTGGTCGCGCTGCGGATCGCCGTACAGGTCGGCCTGTTCCTGGCCTTCTCGGCGTCGTTCACGGCGTCCGGTCTGATGGTCGGCAACGCGGTGTCCTACATCGCGGCGGCGGTGATCTCGGCCTGGCTGTTGCGCGGACGGGTGGGCCGCATCGGTCTCGGGACCATCGCCGCGACGTGGGCGAAAGTGCTGGTCGCGGCACTCGGCTCGGCCCTGGCCGGGATCGTGGTGATCAAGCTTCTGCCGGGTGACGACCGGCCGGACCGGCTGGCCGCGATCCTCCAGATCGTCCTGGGTGGCACGGCGATCGGGGTGACCTACTTCGGACTCGCGATGGCGCTGCGCATCCGCGAGATCACCGAGGTGGTCGGTATGGTGCGCCGGAAGCTGGGCCGCTGAGAAACCACGGCTAACACGAAATCCGGCGGGTGGGGTGTATCGGACGGGGATCGGGGAAGCCGGCGGACGGACGCCTCGACCAAGGCCGACAAAACACACTATTCATTTCCCTGTAGCATTCCATCTGAAAGATGACGGGACGCTACAAACCATGCCTTGTCCGACCAGGGCATACGCTCGGGGGCGGTGACCGCCGCGAGATGACATGCCAGGGACAAGCGGAACACAGGTAAGGTCACTCTCGGCGGATGCGGGTACCGCCTACGCTAGGGGTGACACACCCCGGCCGGTTCCGCGCTCGGCGGAGCCCACAGAGCCCAGTCGCACGTTGATCAATTGACATCAGCACCGAGGGAGGATCGGGTGACCCAGGTCGGCGAGGGCCAGGAGGCGGACGAAGTCGCGCCGGCCATGACGACCCCCGGTGCTCCCAGCCTCGGTGAAATCCTGGCCGAGCGGTACGAGCTGGCGGAGCACATCAACAACGACGCGGCCGGTCGCCAGGTGTGGCGCGGGGTCGACGTGATCCTCCGCCGACCGGTGGCCGTCGTGCTGCGCTACCCGGGCGGCGATCCGGCGATGGAGATGCTCCAGGCCGCGGTCGCGGCCAGCCGGGTGATCCACCCCAACCTGGTCGGCGTCTACGACGCGATCGACGAGGGGGGACGCGCCTACGTCGTACGCGAGTGGGTCGACGGCGACTCGCTGCGGGAGATGGTCGCCGACGGGCCGCTCGACCCGGCTCGCGCCACCAGCATCGCGCACGCCATCGCGGGCGCGGTCGCCGCCGTGCACGCCACCGGCATGGTGCACGGCAACGTGCACCCCGGCACCGTCCTGGCCGGCGACGACGGCCGGATCGTGCTCGCCGACGCGCGTGCCGACGTCGCCGACAGCCAGGAAACCGACGTACGCGCCATCGGCGGCGTCCTCTACTTCGCACTCACCGGCCACTGGCCGCACGCCGAGGCACCGCTGGCCAACGGCTCGCAGCCGACCGGCCGGCCCCCGTTGCCCGACGCCCTGCGGGACGCGAGCGGTGCGATCGCCGCCCCCCGTCAGGTCCGCGCCGGTGTTCCGGCCTACCTCGACGACCTGGCCATGGACCTGCTCGACGGCAATCTCGCCCTGCCGTCGTCCGACGTGCTCGCCGCCGAACTGGGTCGGCTCGACGCCGCCGTCGAAGAGGAATACCTCGACGTCGCCGGGCCGCTGCGCTTCACCTCCGCCCCCGACGGCGTGGGCGACCAGCCCCGGGCCACCCGCCGCAAGATCACCGCCGGGATCGCCGGCCTGCTGGCAATCGCCGCCGCGGGCCTTTTCTTCGGCATCAGCGCGCTGGCCGACAACGGCGATTCGCCCGCCCCCGGAACCGACACCCCGGCGACGATCGCCACCCCCGGCACCGGCGAAGACGGTGGTGGTGAGGGCACCCCCACCACCAAGAATCCCGAGAAGGTCACCCTTGAGGCCGGCCAGGTCCGGGTGGTCGACCCGGACGGCACCCGCACCGAGCTCGGCGGCGTCGCGGCGGTCGTCGACGGCGACCCGAACACCGGTTGGGACACCGAGAGCTACGAGGGTCGCGGCGACTTCGGCGGCCTCAAGCGGGGGATGGGAATCCTCATCGACCTGCGGCAAGCCCGCGAGGTCACCTCCGTGCAGGTCGTGCTGTCGAACCCCGGGGCGAGCGCCGAACTGCTCGCCGGTCCCGGCGATCCCGGCTCCAGCACGGCCGGCGACAACCAGGTCATCGAGACCTACAGCACCCGCATCGGTGAGCCCTTCGCCAAGCACGACGGGACCACGATGACGTTCAGCGGGTTCCAGCCGGACCAGCAGCATCAGTTCCTGCTGGTCTGGATCACCGACCTGCCGTCGTCCGGCAACGGCAAGTTCAAGATCGGCGTACAGGAGATTACGGTCGAGGCACGGTGACCGCCACGGTCGACCGGCGCACCGACGTACTCGGCTAAGGTTCTGCCGTGGCTGGTTCAGCTCGACGCAGTGACGGCGCCCCGCGCCCGCGGTCCGAGCCGCCGACCCCCGGTCCCGCAGCCGCCGCCACGACCGGCCGGCACCGGCTGTCCGAACTCGCCGACGCGGAGTTGCTGCGATCCCACGTCGACGGCGACCCCGATGCGTTCGGGGAACTCTTCCAGCGCCACCGCGACCGGCTGTGGGCGGTGGCGCTGCGGACGATCGGCGACCGCGAGGAGGCGGCCGACGCCGTACAGGACGCGATGCTCTCCGCCCACCGGGCCGCCGCCCGCTTCCGTGGCGACTCGGCCGTGACGACCTGGTTGCACCGCATCGTGGTCAACGCCTGCCTCGACCGGATCCGCCGCCGCCAGGCCCACCCGACCGTCCCGCTGCCGGACGGCACGTCCCCGTCCGACCCGGGTCGGACGGTCGGCGGGGTCGAGCCGGCCGCGCCGGCGCCCGACCACGACACCGTGCTGGTCGTCCGGGAGGCGCTCGACCAGTTGCCGGTCGAGCAGCGGGCCGCGTTGATCCTGGTCGACGTACAGGGTTATCCGGTCGCCGAGGTCGCGGTGATGCTCGGCGTCGCCGAGGGCACCATCAAGAGTCGCTGCGCCCGCGGCCGCGCCCGGCTCGCGGGCATGCTCGGTCACCTGCGCGGCGAGCCCGAACCGGCGCCGGCCGGCGCCGACGCCGGCGGCCCGGACACCGGCGGACGACGTACGGGCGTGCCGGCCGTCACTGGCGGGAACCCCGGGACGGGTAAACGCGTCCCATCTGAGCCAGCCAGTTCGGCGACCGACGCGAAGCAGGAGGGCAAGTGAGCACGGGCCAGTCCAGGGAGGTCGATCTCGACCTGCTGGCCGACTATGTCGGTGGTGCGCTCGACGGCACCCCCGAGGAGGCGGCGGTCGCCCGGCTGATCGCCGACGACGACCGGTGGTCCGCCGCGCACGATGCTTTGCTGATCGCGTCCGGAGCGGTCACGGCCGACCTCGCGGACTGGGGTGCGGCAAGCGAACCGATGCCGGCCGACGTGACCACCCGGATCACCACCGCCCTCGCCGACGCGGCCCGGATTCCGTCGTCCCGGCAGACCACGGAGACCGGATCCACGACCGGGTCGACCACCTCGGACGCCCCGCCGGACGGCGCCGCCGACGAGCGGACCGGCCGCCGGCTGACCGCCGTACCCGGTGGACGACCGGAATCCGGCGACCGGGCTGCCGCCCGCCGACGCCGCATGCGGCGCTGGGCGGCCCCGGCCACGGTCGCCGCGGGTGTCGTGGCCTTCGCCGCCTTCGGCGTCACCCAGCTCGTCGGTGACACCAGGTCCAGCCAGGACACCGCAGCCGGCGGTGACGACCGGTCCACGGCCAGCGCGGAGGCGGCCGAGCCGTACGGGTCGACCGAGGCCATGGGTACGCGGCGGCTGGCCAGCGGCACCGACTACGATCCGGCGACGCTTCGGTCGATCGTCGACGCCGCCGACCGGCAGAGCACGCTGAGCACGACTCCCGACACCGTGCTGGAGCCGGACGGGTCGGCGCCGACGCCGACCGGGACGCCGACGGGCGCCTCCGGCCTGGAGACGCTGAGCAGCGAGGCGGCGTTGTCGGCCTGCGTCGACGCGGTGAGCCAGGAACACGGTCGGGGGCCGGTCGCCGTCGACCTGGTCGACTACGCGGCTTTCCAGGGGACCCCGGCGCTGGTGGTGCTCTTCACCGACAGCGGTGGGCAGCGATGGGTGTGGGTCGCCGGCCCCGGCTGCGGCCAGGCCGGGTCCGGTGCCGACACCCGTTACCGCACCTCGGTAGGGTGAGCTGACGATGACCGACCGTCGACCGGGGTGACCTGACCCACCGCCACCACGGCCCGGGAATCCTGGTTCGTACGATTGCGTTCTGGTCAGTGGTTGCCGTCGGCAGCTCCGGCCGGTGATCATCCGGCCCGGTGCCGACCGGCGCCGACCGCATAGACATCTCCAGGAGTTGGCAGTGGACGAGGTCCGCAACCTGATCATCATCGGCTCGGGGCCCGCCGGCTACACCGCGGCGGTCTACGCTGCCCGCGCCAATCTCAAACCGCTCGTCATCGAGGGTGTCCAGTCCGGTGGCGCGCTCATGACCACCACCGAGGTGGAAAACTTCCCCGGCTTCCCCGACGGGATCATGGGGCCGGAGCTGATGGACTCGATGCGCAAGCAGGCCGAGCGGTTCGGCGCCGAGTTCCTCACCGACGACGTGACCCGGGTCGAACTCGTCGACACCGGCGTGGTCGGCTCCGGTGCCACGAGCACGGTGTACGTCGGCGAGACCGCCTACCGCGCCAAGGCGGTCATCCTGTCGACGGGTTCCGCGTGGCGCCCGCTGGGCGTGCCGGGGGAGCAGGAATACCTCGGCCACGGCGTCTCGTCGTGTGCCACGTGTGACGGCTTCTTCTTCCGCGGTCAGCAGATCGTCGTTGTCGGCGGCGGCGACTCGGCGATGGAGGAGGCGACGTTCCTGACCCGGTTCGCGGAGTCGGTGACGATCGTGCACCGCCGCGACGAGTTCCGGGCCAGCAAGATCATGGCGGACCGGGCGCTGGGCAACGAGAAGATCCGGGTCGAGTGGAACAGCATCGTCGAGGAGATCCTCGGCGAGGACGGCAAGGTCAGCGGCGTACGTCTGCTCAACACGCACACCGGCGAGCAGAAGACGCTCGACGTCACGGGCGTCTTCGTCGCCATCGGCCACGACCCGCGCAGCGAACTCTTCCGCGGCCAGGTCGAGATGGACGACGAGGGTTACGTGAAGGTGGCCGCGCCGAGCACCCACACGAGCGTGCCGGGCGTGTTCGCCGCCGGTGACCTGGTCGACCACACCTACCGGCAGGCGATCACCGCCGCCGGCACCGGTTGCGCCGCGGCCCTGGACGCCGAGCGCTTTATCGCGACGTTGGAAGTCTGAAATCCGGATACCACCCAGCGCGGGTGCCCTGAGGAGGGTTTAGTGGGAACAACCAAGGCTGTCACCGACGCCAACTTCGTAAGCGACGTGCTCCAGTCCGACAAGCCGGTCCTGGTGGACTTCTGGGCCGAGTGGTGCGCCCCGTGCCGTAAGGTCTCGCCGCTGCTCGAAGAGATCGCGAACGAGATGGGCGACAAGGTCACCATCGTCAAGCTCAACATCGACGAGAACCCGGAGACGGCACGCGCCTACCGGGTCATGTCGGTGCCGACGCTGACCGTCTTCAAGGGGGGCCAGCCGGTGCAGTCCGTCGCCGGTGCCCGCCCGAAGGGCGACCTGGTCAAGCTGATCGAGTCGGCGCTCTGACGAAACGTCTCCCGACCGCCCCGCGTCTTAGGATGCGGGGCGGTTCTGCGTCAGGGATCCGTTTCGCGGCGTAGGCCACGGCCGCATAACGCCAACCGGGTCCGGCGGCGACCGGGCCCACGGTAGGCTCCGGAAGCGTTCCCGCCCAGGTCAGCGGCCACGTCGGGCGGGCCTCGCGGCTGACCGGTTGAGCTGATCCGTGCTGGTCCACGCGCCCAGCGCGCTCCGAGGGAGGTTGCACGTGCGTCCGATCCGACGTGGGGACCGTGGCCCGGCGGTCCGGGAGATCTGCACGATTCTCGCCGGACTCGACCTGCTCGTGGCCAGACGCGACGACAGCGACGAGTTCGAGGCGGCGACCGAGCACGCCGTACGCACCTTCCAGCAGCTACGCGGGCTCAGCGTCGACGGCCAGGTCGGCGCCGAGACGTGGCGCGCGCTCGACGCCGCCCGCTGGCGGCTCGGGGCCCGTACGCTCTACCAGGCGATTCCCGATTCGCTGGTCGGTGAGGACGTACGCACCCTCCAGGAACGGATGCTGGAGATGGGGTACGACGTCGGACGCGCCGACGGCGTCTACGGTGCCCGCACGGCCCGGGCGGTGGCCCAGTTCCAGCGCGAGGTCGGAGTCACCTCCGACGGCGCCTGCGGACCGCACACCATGAACGCGCTACGCCGGCTCGGCCGCAAGGTCATCGGTGGGCGGCCGCAGTGGCTGCGCGAATCCGACGCGTTCCAGCAGTCCGGACCCGACCTGGTCGGCAAGATGATCATCATCGACCCGGGACACGGCGGCCCCGACCCCGGCTTCGTCGTACCCGACGGAACGCTGCGCTGGTCCGAGGCCGAGCTGGCGTACGACCTCGCGGCCCGCCTCGAAGGCCGGCTCGCCGCGGCCGGGATGCGGGTCCACCTCACCCGGGGACCGGCACCGACCGCCCAGCTCACCGACCTCGCCCGCGCCCACCTGGCCAACGAACTCGGCGGCGACCTGTTCATCTCCCTGCACATCGACGGGCACGCCAACCCCGAGGCCGACGGCGTCGCCACCTACCACTACGGCACCGACAACGGCGTCACGTCGACGGTGGGGGAGCGGCTGGCCGGCCTGGTCCAGCGGGAGATCGTCATGCGTACCGGGCTGCGCGACTGCCAGACCCATGCCAAGACGTGGGAGCTGCTGCGGCTGACCCGGATGCCGGCCGTACGCGTCGAGGTCGGCTACCTGACCTCGGCCCGGGACCGCGAACGGCTGACCAACCCGCTGTTCCGCGACCAGGTGATCGAGGCTGTCGTGGCCGCCGTACAGCGGATGTACTACCCGGTCGACCAGGACGTGCCGACCGGTTCGATCGACGTACGCGAGCTGCGGGCGATGGTCGTGGCCGGCGCCCGGGCCTGACGGCCGCGCTTCAGCCCGTCGTCGCTTCAGCTCGTCGTCGAGCGGGTCGCCGGGCGCACCGGACGCAGCAACGCCTCCGGGCTCATCGACCCGAGCAGCTTCTCCAGTGCGTATTCGACATCCGACTTCCACGACAGCGCCGTACGCAACTCCAGCCGCAGACGCGGGAACCGGGGATGCGGACGTACGGTCTTGAAGCCGACCGACAGGAAGAAGTCGACCGGGGCCAGACAGCTGTCGCCGGGCTCGCCCGCGTCGCCGAACTTGGCGTCGCCGAACGCCTCGATCGCCTTGACCCCCCGCTTGGTGAGATCGCGCGCCACCCCCTGCACCAGCATCCGGCCCAGGCCGCCACCGGCGAACGCGGCCACCACGTGCGCGGTCGTCAGCAGCGCGGCGTCAGCCGACACCGGTGAGGTCGGGAACGCCATCGACCGGGGGACGTAGGCCGGTGGGGCGTACATGACGAACCCCGCCGGCATGCCGTCGACGTAGGCGAGCTTGCCGCATGATCCCCACTCGAGCAGCGTCTGGGAAACCCACGCCTCCTTGTCGAGGCCGGGATCACCGTTGGCGCACGCACGCTCGGCCGCCACCGGATCGAGTTCCCAGAAGACGCACTGCCGGCACGAACTGGGCAGATCTTCGAGTGTGTCGAGGGTGAGACTCACCAGACGGCGCGACATTGGCCAATCCTCAATGCGGTCGAGTAGCGAAACCACGCAGCCAGGGCAACCTGGCCACCTCCTGCTCCCAACGACGGATCGTACGCCGGAACCTCGCGCCGGGGGAGACGTCGGGTGGACTCGCCCATATCGGTGTCGCGGCTCCGGCCGCCATCCCACCCCGGTGCCGGGGACCGGTCCGGCATCTGGACAGGCCCGGTAAGGCGAGGCCATCTCACCCTTCGCCGGACTACCATCGACGGACCAGCGCCGTGTCGAAGGTTCGGCGGCGCGCGCGAAGCGAAGCGAGGTAGCCGCGTGACCGAGCGACGCGAGGGAGTCGACCGGCGCATGACCGGCACGACGCTCGACGACTACACCGACCGCTACGCCCGCCGGGTGCGGGGCATGACGGCATCGGAGATCCGGGCGCTGTTCGCCGTGGCCAGCCGTCCGGAGGTCGTGTCGCTCGCCGGCGGCGCCCCGTACATCGCCGCGCTCCCGCTGGACGCCGTCGGCGAGATGCTCGGCCGGCTCGGCTCCGAGCACGGTGTCTCGACCCTCCAGTACGGCATCGGCCAGGGCACCCTCGAACTGCGCGAACGCATCTGCGAGGTGATGGCGCTGTCCGGCATCGACGGCCGGTGCGGCGCCTCGCCCGAGGACGTCGTGGTGACCGTCGGCGGCCAGCAGGCACTCGACCTCGTGGCCCGGCTCTTCCTCGACCCCGGCGACGTGGTGCTCGCCGAAGGCCCCACCTACGTCGGGGCGCTCGGCGTCTTCCAGGCCGCCCAGGCTCAGGTCTGCCACGTGCCCATGGACGCCGACGGGCTGATCCCCGAGGCGCTCGAGGCCGCCATCGCCGAGCAGGCCCGTGCCGGCCGCCGGGCGAAGTTCCTCTACACGATCCCGACCTACCAGAACCCGGCCGGCGTCACCCTCACCGACGAACGCCGCGAACGGGTGCTCGACATCTGCGAGCGGGCCGGCCTGCTGGTGGTCGAGGACGACCCGTACGGGCAGCTCGGTTTCGACGGCGAGGCGCCCGCGCCGCTGCGGGCCCGGCGCCGGGACGGCGTCTTCTACCTGAGCACGTTCTCCAAGACGTTCGCGCCGGGCCTGCGGGTCGGCTGGATCCTGGCCCCGCACGCCGTACGCGACAAGCTCGTCATCGCCAGCGAGGCGCAGATCCTGTGCCCGAGCGCGTTCGCGCAGGCCACGGTCACCACCTACCTGTCGACGATGCCGTGGCGCGAGCAGCTCAAGACCTACCGCGAGGTCTACCGGGAGCGCCGCGACGCGCTGCTGGACGCGCTCACCGACCTGATGCCGGCCGGCACCACCTGGACCCGGCCCGAGGGCGGCCTGTTCGTGTGGGCCAGCCTGCCCGAAGGGCTCGACGCCAAGGCGATGATGCCGCGGGCCATCGCGGCCCGGGTCGCGTACGTGCCCGGCACCGGCTTCTACGCCGACGGATCCGGCGGCGGCAACATGCGGCTCAACTTCTCCTTCCCCCCGCCGGAGCGGATCCGCGAGGGCGTGCGCCGGCTGGCCGGCGTGATGGAGCAGGAGATGGCGATGCAACAGGTCTTCGGCACGGTGAGCGGCAACCCGATCCGCCGCCGTGGGCAGGCCGGGGCGGATACGCCGGGTCCCGACTTGGCATGATCTCCGGCATGGGTACGCACTCTGCCGCCGCCGCTCCGGGCAACCTCTCCACCACCACCCCGCTCTCCGACCTGCACGTGCTGGTGCTCGCCGGTGGGCTGTCGTACGAGCGGGACGTGTCCCTGAAATCCGGGCGGCGAGTGCTCGACGCACTGCGGTCGGTCGGCATCGACGCCGAGTTGCGCGACGCCGACGTGACGCTGCTGCCGGCCCTGCAGGCCGACCCACCGGACGCCGTGGTGATCGCGCTGCACGGGGCCACCGGCGAGGACGGCTCCCTGCGCGGCGTACTCGACCTGTGCGACGTCCCGTACGTCGGCTGCGACGCCCGCGCCTCCCGCCTCGCCTGGGACAAGCCGTCCGCGAAGGCGGTGCTGCGCGAGGCCGCCATCCCGACCCCGGACTGGGTGGCCCTGCCGCACGACCGGTTCTCCGAACTGGGCGCGGTCGCCGTCCTCGACCGGATCGCCGGCCGGCTCGGGCTGCCGCTGATGGTCAAGCCGGCCCAGGGCGGTTCGGGTCTCGGTGCCGCCGTCGTACGCGAGCCCAGCGCGCTGCCGGCCGCGATGGTCGGCTGTTTCGCGTACGACTCGACGGCGCTGGTCGAGCGGTACGTCGCCGGCATGGACGTCGCGGTCTCGGTCGTCGACCTCGGCGCCGGACCGCAGGCCCTGCCCGCCGTGGAGATCGTGCCCCGCAACGGCGTCTACGACTACGCGGCCCGCTACACCGCCGGCCTGACCACCTGGCACGCCCCGGCCCGGCTCGACGACGCGGTCGCCGTACGGGTGGCGGAAACCGCGCTGGCCGCGCACACCGCCCTCGGGCTACGCGACCTGTCCCGCGTCGACCTGATCGTCGACGGGGACGGCCAGCCGCACGTGCTCGAGGTCAACGTATCGCCAGGGATGACCGAGACCTCGCTCCTGCCGCTGGCCGTGCAGGCGGCCGGACTCGACTTCGGCAAACTGCTGGCGACCCTGGTGTCCCGGGCCGCGGCCCGGCCGGCCTGACATCTCGTACGGCTGCTCCGCTCCCGGCGGCGGCTGCCCCCGGGGTTCGGTTCTACTCCCGGCAGTGGCTGCCCTTGGCGGTTGGACGCCGCTCCCGGCGGTGGTAGCCCCGCCGGGTCTGTCAGCGACCGATCGGCCGGGCGGGTGCGCCTGGGTCGGCGGGCTCGATCGGGTCTTCTTCGTCGCCTCCGGCCTCGCTCACGCCGGCACGGCTGGCCGTGCCCGTCGTCACCGGTTCCCCGGCCCGGTTTTCGGTTGGCGCCTTCTCGGCTTGCGGCTCGTGACTCGTCGGCTTTTCGGCTGCCGTCTCCTCGGTCGGTGGCTTGGTAGACATCGCGGCCGGCGGGCCGGCCGGGTTGTCGCTTGCGGTGCCGACGCCCCGTGCCCCGTCGGACTCGGCTCGGTCAGCCCCGGTCCCGTCGGGCTCGGTCCCGTCGGGCTCGGCGCCGTCGGGCTCGGCGCCGTCGGGCTCGGCGCCGTCGGGCTCGGTGCCGTTGGTCGAGGCTTCGGCTGCCGACGCCTGCTGGGTAAGGCTGGACGGTGCCAGCCACTGGATACGCGGCGGCTCGGCGAGCGGCCGGCCACCGAACTCGGCAAGCCACGCGGCCACCAGGGCCAGGTTCTCCCGCCATTGGCCCTCGGGAATCGGCGGCAGGATGGCGTCCCAGAGGGAGAGGAACGTGCCGCGCAACTGCAGCCGGCCGTGCGGGCGGGCCAGGAACCACAGGTGCAGGTGAGCGGAACCGTCACCCCATCGGTTGACGTGCACCCGGGCGACACCGTCGAGTGACCGGATCGCCCGCTCCAGGCGGACCGTCATCACGCCCAACTCGGCGGCAAGCAGGTTGGGCAGGTCGCCCAGATCCAGGTGTGAACGGGATTCGAGAATGAGCACCATCGGCAGGCCGGTCGGACGATCCATTGCCCGGACTCGCCACCGTTCGCTCACCCAGATGTACGCCTCGTCGGGCGCGTTGCAGGCGCTGCATTCTCGCGAACCCTCGCCCTTTCGCGCCGGCTCGACGTCGACCGGATCGTCGAGGGCCTTGACGCGGAGTTCGCCTTCGAACGGAAAGGAAGGCCACCTGGTGAAGTCTGGAACCGGGGCGGGGGTGTCGGACACGACGCTGACCCTAACCGAGTTGTCGATGACTGTCCTTCCCCGTTTCGGGCGAGCGTCCGGACTTCCGCGAGGCATCGGAGTCGATCCGTACCGACCGTCACGGAGTGGGTTGGCGCCCGTAATCCACAGGCTCATCCACCGGTCTACACGCGGTTTCACGTGAAACAGACCACCCTGTGGATAACTTCTGTGGATAACTTTTGGGCCGCTGTGAGGCGGGTCCGCATCCGTCACCGCCGACCGCCGGAGGCTTCTTCGGCGTGGTTTCCACCGGGGCGGGCGGGCCGAAAAATGAGGCGGGGAAACGGTGTCAGCCCAGGTTCGGACTCCCGGTCGCAAGTTGAAGAAAGCTGTCTGGTGGATCGGTCGTCGGTTGGTCCGGACGTCTGTCGGGCGGTCGGGCCCGGGCTGCCATCGCCGGTGACGGGGGAGTTATCCACAGGCGGCCGCCTCTGGCGAGCAACGGCTGCACCTCGCTCTGGGAATCCGCCCTGGCTCGCCGGGTGCGGCTCGGACTTCCTGTTTCACGTGGAACGAGGAGACGTCTGGCGGGACGGACGGTCATCGGTCGGGTCGTTGCAACAGATGCCAATCCTGTTCTGTGGATCAAGGAGTCGGTGGGTTCGGATCAATCGCGGTCCCGGCATCACTCGCAGAATCGACCGGTGGGTCGGCCTCAGCGATACCCGGGACGGGCGCCTGGTACGGGGCGCTCAGGGCTGATCGGTTACCACCGCATCGCGTTGCCTGCGCTCCGGTGTGCTCCGCGCTCGTCGGCGCACGCACGACCCGGGCCTCGGCCAGGTCGGTAGCGGGCCGCCCGGCTGGGTTGCCAGGGCAGGCTCGCTGTGACCACACCTCTGTGACGCACCGCCCGAGACCAAGCGCCAGACCAAGCCGGCAAGACCAACGAGACAAGGCGCCCGAGACAGGGAAGCGCCAGACAGGTGACCGGAGAAGGGAGCCCGAGGGCATCACGGACGAGCACGGGCACCAGCAGGAGTAGAGCAAGGGTGCCCTCGCCTCCGCCGGTCAGCCAGCTACGGCCCAACCGGGAATCGGGCGCGGGACCGCACTGGCCCCATACGACCTCTCCGCCAGCGCTCTAGTCATTCCCTGGCCATGGTCGCCGCTTCGAACGTCGAGACAGGCCCCGCCCCGCCCGCGGGGGCAGGACGCCCTCACCTGACCTGAGAACCAACGCACTGCGATGGTCACGCCCCGCCCCTGAGCATCGCACCTCTCGTTTCGAGCATCGACGCTCCGTTTCACGTGAAACGGAGCGCAAGGCATCAACTCTGAAAACGACGATGGCCGCCACCCAGGCGGGCGGCGGCCATCGTTACGGCGGCGACGTCAGCTCTCCGGCTGCCCCTCGCCGTCCATGCCGATGATGCCCACGATCCGTTCGAGATCGTCGACCGTGGCGAACTCGATCGTGATCTTGCCCTTGCTGCGCCCGATGTCGACCTTCACCCGGGTGTCGAACCGGTCGGAAAGCCGGTCGGCCAGATCGGTCAGGGCCGGCGCGTGCGGCTTGGGTCGCCGGGGAGCGGGAGTCTTCTGCTGAGGTCCGTCAGCGAGAGCAATCTTGACCAGTTCCTCGGTCGCCCGTACCGACAGTTCTTCCGCCACGATCCGCCGGGCCAGGTTGTCCTGGGCGTCCGCGTCATCGAGACCGAGCAGCGCGCGGGCGTGCCCGGCCGACAGCACCCCGGCCGCCACCCGGAGCTGCACCTGGGGCGGCAGGTTCAGCAGCCGGATCGTGTTCGAGATCTGCGGTCGACTGCGTCCGATGCGGCGGGCCAACTCGTCGTGGGTCGCGCCGAACTCTTCGAGCAGTTGCTGATAGGCGGCAGCCTCTTCAAGCGGGTTGAGGTTCGCGCGGTGGATGTTCTCCAGAAGGGCGTCGCGAAGCATCGCGTCGTCCTTGGTTTCCCGGACGATGGCCGGAATCGTCTCGTGCCCGACCGCCTGCGCTGCCCGCCAGCGACGCTCGCCCATGACCAGCTCGTAGCGGTCCGAAGCGAGTTCCCGTACGACGATGGGCTGCAGGAAACCGACTTCCTGGATCGAGGTCGTCAGCTCCTCCAAAGCCTCTTCGTCGAAGATCTGGCGCGGCTGCTTTGGGTTGGGTTCGATCGACCCGACCGGGATCTCGGCGAACCGGGCCCCCGGCACCGGCGCAAGCTCCGGGGACGGGTCGGCAACCGGCGGGGCCGGTGCCGGGGGAGTGGCCGGCGGTTCGGCGCTCTGCGGCGCGGTCGGGGTCGGGGTCGTCTGCTCCGGCTCGACCATTGGCGGCTCGACGGTGGCCACCGACGCTGTCGGCGGCGGAGCGGTCGGAATCAGGGCTCCAAGCCCTCGCCCCAGCCCGCCTCGCGGACGGTTCTTCATGCCACGCCTCCCACCGAGTTGTCCGGCCAACCAATTTCGGCCAAGGGGTTCGTCGTACCCGGTCTAGGCATTGTGGCCGGCGACCTTGTCGACCCCGCGTTCCGCGATCTCCAGAGCCGCCTCGAAGTAGCTCGTTGCGCCCCGCGATCCGGGATCGTAAGTCATGACCGACTGGCCGTAACTCGGAGCCTCCGACACCCGCACGTTACGGGGAATGACGGTTTGCAGCACCTTGTCGCCGAAGTGGTTGCGGACATCCTGCTCGACCGCGTCCGCAAGGCGGGTACGGCGGTCGTACATGGTCAGGATGATGGTCGACACGTCGAGGTTCGGGTTGAGGTGCTGACGCACCAGGTTGATGTTGTTGATCAGTTGGTTGAGCCCTTCGAGCGCGTAGTACTCGCACTGGATAGGGATCAGTACCTCCTGCGCCGCGACGAGCGCGTTGACCGTCAGCAGCCCGAGCGAGGGCGGGCAGTCGATGAAGACGTAGTCGAACGGCTCCGGGTGGCCGGCGATAGCTCTCGCGAGCCGCGATTCGCGGGCGACGACCGACACCAGCTCGATCTCCGCACCGGCGAGGTCGATCGTGGCCGGCACGCACCACAGGTTGGGGATGCCCTCGACCTGCTGGGCAACCTCGGCCAGGGGCACGTTGTCGATCAGGCAGTCGTACACGTCGGAGATGCCCGCGTGGTGCGGCACGTTCAGACCCGTCGAGGCGTTGCCCTGCGGATCCAGATCCACCACGAGTACCCGGTTGCCGTGCAGCGCGAGCGCCACGGCCAGGTTTACGGTCGTCGTGGTCTTACCCACGCCACCCTTCTGATTCGCGACGCACATGATCCGTGGCCGGTCCGGGCGGGGCATGGTCACCTCGCCGCTCGGGTTCAGGATCTGCACGGCGCGCAATGCCTCCATAGCCAACGGTGGATCATCCTCTTCGCGTGACTGGGTTTCACGTGAAACGTACGCGTCGGCCACGGGTTCCTCGGTGAATGGTCGGGGCGCGGTCGTCGGCGTGTCGGCCTCAACCGGCGGATTCAACATTTGGGGGACAGGCGCCGCGCTGGCGGACGAGTGGGGGCGGGGCGTCGGTGCCGGGCGACGCGCCGGCGCGTCCATAACGCCGGCTCGGGCATCCCCGATACGGTCGTCCGCCGGCAAGGCCGGTCCGTCGACCGGATACGGGACGGCGAAAGGGTCGGCAAGTGCGCCGCCGCGGGGCTGGGGAACGGAGCGGTCCTCGGTCAACGCCTCGCGAATTCCATCGGAGAACGCCTGAACTGTTGGATGGAGGCGACCGTCACTCGACCAACCGTCGTGGCCTGTTTCACGTGAAACAGTCGGGCCGGCGGAGCCATGACCGCTACGTCTGTGATCGTCGTACCTACCGTTGTCATGCACCGTGTCATCCCTGTCCGGTTCGGATGGGTCGGCACCGCCAGCGCTCTCGTCCGCGCTTTCGGGCGAAGTGTGCGGCCCGGCAAGAAGCGGCGGAGGCGTTGACACGTCGCCCTCCACCGCGCGGTCCGCACTATCGACGCGCGGCCAGCCTACGGCCGAATGGGTAGTCGTGGCCACGGGTGTCCGCCACGTGACGCCGTCCGGCACCCGGTAGTGGGAGGTCAAAAGCCCGGAAATCGCCCACAAACGCCTGGTTTCTTGCCCCAGGGTCAGACCGGTCACACCGCACGCCGCAAGTGATGTCTCAGCCTCGGCGGGCCCGCTTCCGGCCGGCGTTAGCGCCCGAACCGGGCCGGGCAGCCGTACGCCGTGCCGACCTGGACCGCGCCGACACGATCTCGCGCTCTCGGACGATCTCCACCACGGTCGTCGGCGGGTCGACAAGACCGACTCCGCAGTGCCGTACGACCGGTGCGCCGCCGCCCAGCCGGTCGACCGCGTCCCGATGCTCAGCCACCTCGTCCGGTGCAGAGTTGCCCTTCAACGCGACCAACCTGCCACCGACGGCTGCGAGTGGCAGGCACCAGCCGGCAAGCCGGTCGAGGGGTGCGACCGCTCTTGCGGTGACGACGTCGGCAGGGGAGAAGTCCGCGTCGGCGAACTCCTCGGCCCGGCCCCGCTGCACCGTCACCGTTCCGTCGAGCCCGAGTCTGTCCACCGCTTCGTCAAGAAAGGCGGTACGTCGGGCGAGCGGCTCGACCAGGACGACGGAGAGGTCTGGTCGGGCCACCGCGAGCACGAGACCGGGCAGGCCGGCACCCGAGCCGACGTCGACCACGCGCGCGCCGGTCGGAATCAGCTCCGCGACGGCGGCGCAGTTGAGCAGGTGCCGGTCCCAGATGCGGGGGGCCTCCCGCGGCCCGATCAGGCCACGTACGACCCCCTCGGTCGCCAGCAGTTCCGCGTAGGCGGCGGCAAGGGGAAGCCGATCACCGAAGAGCGTCCCCGCCGCCTCGACGAGATCGTCGGGAAGGGTCACCGGACCGCCCGTGGACGGGCGCGGGGACCGCTCGGCCGACGGCACCGACTGATACGGCCCGGGCGGCGTGACGCCACCCGGGCCGGACGCGGCTGGTGCCGCTGGGTCATTCGTCATATCAGCTTTCAGTCCGCGAGACGGACGATGATCCGGCGGTTGGGCTCGACACCCTCCGACTCGCTCTGCACGCCGGCGAGTGCGTTGACCACGTCGTGGACGCACTTGCGCTCGAAGGCGGACATCGGCTCGAGGCGTACGTCTTCGCCGTACTCCTTGACCTTCTCCACAGCGTTGCGTGCGACCGCGGCCAGTTCCTTGCGCCGGCTGGCCCGGTATCCGCCGACGTCTAGCAGCAGGCGACTCGGCGTGCCGGTCTGCCGGAACACCGCGAGACGGGTCAGTTCCTGAAGGGCCTCGACGGTGGCACCGCGCTGACCGACCAGCGGCTGGAGCCGGTCGCCGACCACCTCGACCACCGGCCGCCCGCCGGACACCAGCTCGTCGATGTCGCCGTCGTAGTCGAGGATGTCCAGGAGCCCTTCGACATAGTCCGCGGCGATCTCGCTCTGCCGGAAGAGCTCGGCGTCACTCGTGGCCTTGGACTCCTCGGCGCCGGCGTCGCTGGTGCCTTCGGTCTGGGCCACGGCCGACTCGGCCTGCTCTTCTGAAACTTCGGTGCGGGGAGTGCTGGTGTCGGTCACGTGTCATCTCCGTACTCGGTCGGCCGGACCAGTCACGGTCGGCTGGTTTCCGTGACCGGCGAAGATCGCCGACGGTCACGGCACGTCTACGTGGGGGCGTGGTGCTCGGTGCCAGGGGAGCGCCTCGAAGTCGGGTCCCGGCCCGGGACCCTAGGCCGGCAGCGAGGGCTGCCGGCCCGACGTTCGGTCAGCTTCAACCCTGGCGTTTCGCGGGCCGCCCCTTCTTCGGGTTGACCGGCTTGGCACCCGGCTTGGGGGCCAGTGCCTTGGTGTCGACCGCCGGCTTCGCCTCCGGCTGCGTGCCGTTGGCCTTGCCACGGCCGAAAAGGCCGGCGGGCTTCGCGGGCTGGCCGGTCCCGGCCTTGCCGGTGCCCGGCTTGCTCAGGTTGGCCTTGCCGGTGCCCGGCTTGCCCGCACCCGGCTTACCCGTTCCGGCCTTGCTGGTGGCGGTCACCAGCGGCGGGAACTTACGCAGCACCCACTGCTGCTGGCCGAGCGTGAAGAGGTTGTTCGTCACCCAGTAGATGATCACACCGATGGGGAAAATCGCGCCGGAAATCAGCAGCGAAGCGGGGATGCCGTAGAGCATCAGGCGCTGGATCATCCGCTGCTGCGGGTCTTCGGCCCAGCCGGTCTTGAGGATCATCTGCCGGCTGGTCAGGTAGGTGGTGGCGATCATGATGCAGACCAGCACACCGGCCATGATCTTGACCGTGGTGCCGTCGGCACCCATCCGGGCCAGTTCCTCGGCGGTCGAACCGAACTTGCCGGAGATCGGCGCGGTGAACAGCGTCGCACTGGCCGCGCTGTCGAACTGGTCGGCGGTCCAGCCGTACAGCGTCTTGCCCTGGTTATCCGGGCTGAGCCGGCGGAGCACGTGGAAGAGGCCGAGGAACACCGGGATCTGAAGGAACATCGGAAGGCAGCCCATGAGCGGGTTGGCCTTTTCCTTCCGGTAGAGCTCCATCATCTCCTGCTGGAGCGACTCCCGGTCACCCTTGTGCTTCTCCTGCAGCTCCTTGACCTTGGGCTGGAGCGCCTGCATCGCCCGCTGCGATTTGATCTGCTTGACGAAGACCGGGAAGAGGATCACCCGTACGGTGACCACCAGGAACACGATGGCAAGGATCCAGGACCAGTTCGTGCCCAGGACCATCGTCGCCGGCACCCCGATCGCGTCCCACGCGGAATGCCAAAGCAGCAGGATCCACGAGATCGCCCAGTAGATCCAGTCGAGACTCAATTCGGGGCTCCAGTCACATCAGCACGACGGCGGCTGCCCGGCTCCGGCACCGGGTCATACCCACCGGGGTGGAAGGGGTGGCAGCGCAACAGCCGCCGGACCGCCAGCAGAAATCCCCGTAGCGCACCGTGTCGCTCCACCGCCTGGAGGGCGTAGGCGCTGCACGACGGGTAGAACCGACAGCGGGCCGGCAGCGCCGGGCTTATCCAACGACGGTACGCGATGACGGGTCCTGCCAGCATTCGGGCGCCGAGTGTCATGCGTCGCGGGGAGTCGTGGTCGCCGCTCATCGGCGCGACCGGGAGGCTCGTCGGGGCGTCCGCGCGGCGGTCAGCGCCGCGTCGAGGTCTGCCGCGAGCCGGCCGTACGGCACCTCGGCCGCGCTCGGCAGCGCCCGCACCACAAGAGTCGAGCCGGCCGGCAGGGTGTCGATCCGCTCCCGGACCAGATGGCGGAGCCGGCGCCGGACAAGATTGCGTACGACCGCACCACCGACCGCCTTGGACACGACGAAGCCGGCACGCGACGGGGGAGATCCGCTCTCCACCCCGGCGTCGCGTGCCGGCTTCGTGACTGCTAGTTGTCCAGGCCCGTCTGTCTCGCGGCCGAGATCGAGGTGAACGACCACCGAGCCGCGGTTGGCCCGCCGCCCGGCGCGCATCGCTGCGGCAAACTCTCTGCTGTGCCGCAGTCGATGCGAGGTCGCCAGCACGACTGCCTACTACATCTTCCGGACCGGGACTGCCAGCCCTCAGGCTGACAGGCGGGCGCGGCCCTTCGAGCGGCGGGTGGCAAGGATCGCGCGGCCGGCCCGGGTGCGCATGCGCAGCCGGAAGCCGTGGGTCTTCGCGCGCCGGCGGTTGTTCGGCTGGTAGGTGCGCTTGCTCACGTCAGGCTCTCCGTCTTCGTGCGCGCGGACGGCGACCCGTCCGAGTTCGTGTCATGTCTGGCGTCGGTGCTACCGCTTGCCGGCCGCTGGACTGCCCCGCCCAATCCCTTGATCTCAAAGTTCGGATCGGGGTCCGGGTCTTCCTGCTTCCGTCCGGGTCTTCCTGCTTTGCCGAGCTGTTTCTTCCCCCGAGCCCACCTCGCACACGAGGCCGCTCGAACAAGCAACCGCCACCCTATCAGGAGGGCGACGGCACAGCCGCTCCAGCCTACGCACGGCCACAACTACCGTCAAACGTCCGCCCCGGCGCCACGCCGGGGTGCGGACGGGCGGACCAGCGGCTCCGCCCCGGGGCGGTTTTCACTGATGGCGCCAACGCCCGGGTGTGGACGGCGGTTGAAGGGTTGTGGACAACGCTGTTAGCGTGCCCGATTGCCGGTCGGCATGCTCGGGGGGCCAGGGATTGCCGCAGATGGGGGCAAAACTGGGCGAGGTGGTCGATCGTTCGGCACGGTGAAGCCGTATCAGCGGTGGATCCGGCACCATCCGGGCCTGACAGGCGCCACCCGGGAAGCCACAATCGGTCGGTACACAGGCTGTGGATAACTTGTGGACAACGGGTCCAACGGTCGAA